>NZ_KI519399.1:4135182-4949936 GCF_000482425.1 Bradyrhizobium sp. 22 | reverse complement strand
GTGACCTACAACTCCAAGGGTCTGGGCCTCGCCTCGCTGACCAGCGGTGTCGACTTCATCGACAACGCTGCCACCAACAAGGTGCTGACCAACCTGAACGCCGCGTCGAGCACGCTGCGCTCGCAGGCCTCGAGCCTCGGCTCGAACCTGACCATCGTGCAGGTTCGTCAGGACTTCAACAAGAACCTGATCAACGTGCTGCAGACCGGCTCGTCCAACCTGACGCTGGCTGACACCAACGTCGAGGCGGCCAACAGCCAGGCGCTGTCGACCCGTCAGTCGATCGCGGTCTCGGCGCTGTCGCTGGCCAACCAGTCGCAGCAGAGCGTGCTGCAGCTGCTCCGCTAATAGCGGACGACATCGCAAGTAAGATCCGGCGGCGGGGCTTCGGCCCCGCCGTTTTTCTTTTTGCGTAATGTCGGAGATCTCGATGGAGCAGCCGTCACTCGAAAAGTAACCAGCGGTTATGGTTAATGGAGGGTAAGCGCCCGGAATTCCCAATGATTTCAGCTGGATTGCGAGCTCCGTCCGCACCTTCCGCTGGCTTATGGTGAACCGGCGCTTATGTCGCGTTCTCCCGTTTCACCCTTTGTTAGCCATGTCACGGCACGCTGGCCCCGTCACTCGATCCAGAAGCGATCGAACGAAGACGCGTAAGCCAGAAGGGTAAGAGTCATGTCCGGTATTGTTCTCTCTGCGTCGGTTCGCCAGAACCTGCTATCACTCCAGTCCACCGCCGATCTCCTCGCCACCACACAGAACCGTCTGTCGACCGGCAAGAGCGTCAACTCGGCTCTCGACAATCCCACCAACTTCTTCACGGCCCAGTCGCTCGACAACCGCGCCAGCGACATCAACAACCTGCTCGACGGCATCGCCAACGGTGTGCAGGTGCTGCAGGCCGCCAACACCGGCCTGACCTCGCTGCAGAAGCTGATCGACTCCGCCAAATCGATCGCCAACCAGGCGCTGCAGACCACGGTCGGTTACTCCACCAAGTCGAACGTCTCGACCACGATCTCCGGTGCGACCGCGGCCGATTTGCGCGGCACCACGTCGTTCGCCAGCGCCACCGCGTCCAGCAACGTGCTCTATAGTGGCACCGCCGGCGGCACCACAGCGGCGAACGGCACGACCACGCTCGGCGCCACCATCGGCTCCTTTGCCAGCACGGGCGCGACGGCTGGTGACGGCACCACGGCGCTGGCCGGCACCTTCACGCTGATCGCCACCAACGGCACGACCGCGACCGGCCTTGCCGGCAACGCCCAGCCCGCTGACGGCGATACGCTGACCGTGAACGGCAAGACCATCACGTTCCGCAGCGGCTCGGCTCCGGGCGCGACCGGCGTTCCCGCCGGCTCGGGCGTCAGCGGCAACATCGTCACCGACGGCAACGGCAACTCGACCGTCTATCTCGGCACTGCCGGTACCCCGGCCGCGACCGTCAACGATCTGCTGTCCGCGATCGATCTGGCCAGCGGCGTCAAGACGGTGTCGATCACTTCGGGTGCAGCGACGATCGCCACGAGCAACGGCCAGACCGCATCGACCGCTGCGGCCGGCGCCGTCACGCTGAAGAGCTCGACGGGTGCGGATCTGAGCGTCACCGGCAAGGCCGACCTGCTCAAGGCGCTTGCCCTGACGACGTCAACAGGTGCAGGCAATGCCACTGTCAACGTCAACCGGACCACGAGCTCGGCTTCGCTGGGTGCGACCGTCACCGACGGCTCGACGCTGAACGTCAACGGCCACATCATCACCTTCAAGAACGCGCCGATCCCGGGTTCGACCGGCGCGCCGAGCATTCCGACCGGCTATGGCGTCAGCGGCAACGTCCTCACCGACGGCAACGGCAACTCGACGGTCTATCTGCAGGCCGGTACTGTCAACGACGTGCTGAAGGCGATCGACCTTGCCACCGGCGTGCAGACCGCGACGATCGGCGCCAACGGCACCGCGACGCTGGCCACGGCGACCGGCCAGTCGAACTCGACCATCAACACCTCGGGCCAGCTCAAGATCTCGACCGGCGTGAACGCCGATCTGTCGATCACCGGCACCGGCAATGCGCTGAACGTGTTCGGTCTCGCCGGTAACACCGGTAATGCCACCGCCTTCACCGCGGCGCGCACCTCCGGCATCGGCGGCATTGCCGGCAAGACCTTGACCTTCACCTCCTTCAACGGCGGCACGGCGGTCAACGTCACCTTCGGCGACGGCACCAACGGCACGGTCAAGACGCTCGATCAGCTCAACACTAAGCTTCAGGCCAACAACCTGGCTGCGACGATCGACGCCAACGGCCTGCTGACCATCACGGCATCCAACGACTACGCGTCCTCGACGCTGGGCTCGGCGGCTGCCGGCGGTGCGATCGGCGGCACGCTCACCTCGGCCTTGACCTTCTCGACGGCCTCCACCCCCGTCCAGGATGGCGTTGCCCAGACCGCGCGTGCCAATCTGGTGTCTCAGTTCAACAACATCCTCAACCAGATCGACACCACCGCGCAGGACTCCTCGTTCAACGGTGTCAACCTGCTCAACGGCGATCAGCTCAAGCTGGTGTTCGACGAGACCGCCAAGTCGAGCCTGAACATCACGGGCGTGACCTATAATTCCAAGGGTCTCGGCCTCGCGTCGCTGACGGTCGGCGTCGACTTCATCGACAACGCCGCCGCCAACCGGGTGCTGACCAACCTGAACGCCGCCTCGAGCACGCTGCGCTCGCAGGCCTCGAGCCTCGGCTCGAACCTCTCGGTGGTGCAGATCCGTCAGGACTTCAACAAGAACCTGATCAACGTGCTGCAGACCGGCTCGTCCAACCTGACCTTGGCCGACACCAACGTCGAGGCGGCCAACAGCCAGGCGCTGTCGACCCGGCAGTCGATCGCGGTCTCCGCGCTGTCGCTGGCCAACACGTCGCAGCAGAGCGTGCTCCAGCTGCTCCGCTAACAAGCGACTGAAATCACTCACTAAAACCGAGCGGCGGGGCCAGTTACCCCGCCGCTCTTTTTTTGCGTGCCGAGCCGGGCAGGGGCGTTCACCGCGCATTAACCGTATCCCTTAAACCGGCGTTAACCATACTTTAAAGGACACCCCCTAAAACTGGACGAAAGCCCGCTTTGCAGACCCGAGCGGCCGATTCGTATCCGGTTCAAGAGGAAGACTCGCCAATGTCCAACATCGTTCTCTCGGCGTCAGTTCGCCAGAACCTGTTGTCGCTGCAGTCGACGGCCGACTTGCTGGCCACGACGCAGGAGCGGCTTGCGACCGGCAAGAAGGTCAACACGGCGCTCGACAATCCCACCAACTTCTTCACCGCGCAGGGGCTGGACAACCGGGCGAGCGACATCAGCAACCTGCTCGACGGCATCAACAACGGTGTCCAGGTGCTGCAGGCGGCCAATACCGGCATCACCTCGCTGCAGAAGCTGATCGACAGCGCCAAATCGATCGCCAACCAGGCGCTGCAGACCACGGTCGGCTATTCCACCAAGTCGAACGTCTCCACCACGATTCCCGGCGCGACGCCCGCCGACCTGCGCGGCACGACCTCCTATGCGAGCGCGACCGCCAAGAGCAACGTCCTCTATACCGGCGCGGCCGGCGGCGTGACCCCGGTGACGGGAACCGCCGCGCTCGGCGCCTCGCTGGGCTCAAACGCCGGCACATTGGTCGGATTTGCGGCAACTGCGGCTGACGGCACCACCGTGCTCAGCGGCACCGCCACGCTTGTCGGCACCACCGCGTCCACCACCTTCGGCGCTCCGCCCGCCGACGGCGATACCATCACGGTGAACGGCAAGACCATCACCTTCCGCACCGGGGTTGCTCCGAGCACGCAGCCGACCGGCTGGGGCCTCGACGCCAGCGGCCACATCGCCACCGACGGCAACGGCAATTCAATCGTCTACGAGGGAACGGCGGCGGCGCCCTTGGCGACCATCAATGACGTCCTCACCGCGATCGACCTCGCCAGCGGCGTCAAGGCAGCAACTATCAGTGCGGGCGCGGCGACCATCGCGACGAGCGGCGCGACGGTTGGTACTATCCAGACACCATCCTCGATTTCGGGCGGCGGCCAGATCACGCTGAAGAGCTCCACCGGCGCCGACCTAAGCCTGACGGGCAAGGCAGACTTCCTCAACAAGCTTGGCCTGACCTCGGCGACCGGCGCAGGCAATGCGAGCGTGAGTGCGAACCGCTCGACGACCGCCGGCTCGCTCGGCACTCTCGTTCAGGACGGCTCGACGCTGAACATCGACGGCAAGACCATCACCTTCAAGAACGCGCAGACGCCGCAATCGGCTGCGAGCGTCGCCAACGGCTTTGGCGTCAGCGGCAACGTCGTCACCGACGGCAACGGCAATTCGACCGTCTATCTGCAGAGCGCGACGCTGACCGACCTGCTCAACTCGATCGACCTTGCCACCGGCGTCAAGACCGCGAGCATCTTCAACGGCGCGGCTACGCTCTCGACCACGTCGGGGCAGATCCCGTCGTCGGTGAACTCCAGCGGCCAGCTGGCGATCTCTACCGGCGTCAACGCCGATCTCTCGATCACCGGCACCGGCAACGCCCTCAGCGCCTTCGGCCTCAGCGGCAACACGGGAACGGCGACCGCCTTCACCGCGGCGCGCACCTCCGGCGTCGGCGGCATCAGCGGCAAGACGCTGACGTTCACCTCCTTCAACGGCGGCACGCCGGTGAACGTCACCTTCGGCGACGGCACCAACGGCACCGTCAAGACCCTGGACCAGCTCAACGCGCAGCTGCAGGCCAATCATCTGACGGCGACGATCGACGCCAACGGCGTGCTCACGGTGACCACCGTCAACGAGTACGCCTCCTCGACCCTCGGCTCGACGCTCGCCGGCGGCGCCGTCGGCGGCACGATCACCGGCGTCCTGGCCTTCACGACGGCGCAGCCGCCGATCCAGGACCCGGTGGCGCAGACTGCGCGCTCCAACCTGGTCAACCAGTTCAACAACATCCTGGCCCAGATCGACACCACCTCGCAGGACTCCTCGTTCAACGGCGTCAACCTGCTCAACGGCGACACGCTGAAGCTGGTCTTCAACGAGACCGGCAGCTCGACGCTCAGCATCAACGGCGTGGTGTTCAATGCCGCCGGCCTCGGTCTCAGCAATCTCGTCAACGGCGTCGACTTCATCGACAACGGCGCCACCAACAGGGTGCTGGCCAGCCTGAACGCCGCCTCGAGCACGCTGCGCTCGGAAGGCTCGACACTCGGCTCGAACCTGTCGATCGTGCAGGTGCGTCAGGACTTCTCCAAGAACCTGATCAACGTGCTGCAGACCGGCTCGGCCAACCTGACGCTGGCCGACACCAACGTGGAGGCGGCCAACAGCCAGGCGCTGTCGACCCGCCAGTCGATCGCGGTCTCCGCGCTGTCGCTGGCCAACCAGTCGCAGCAGAGCGTGCTGCAGCTGCTGCGCTAGTTCGCGCGCAACGTCACCATTCGAATTTCGCGGCGGAGCCAACGCTCCGCCGTTCTTTTGAGGGAGATCGCTAAGACAAGATTAGCCGAGATCGCCACGCATCACGGCAAGCGAGTTTACATCGTGCGTGCGTGGATCTAGCGTTGCGCTGAGAAGACCTCCGTGCCCCGTAATTGTCCGGAGTGCTTCCAAAGCACACACGTAAGCAAATCTTAAGCGGTGCTGCCTAGGGTTGGGAAAGAAATCCTTAAGCGCGTACAACGCGCTAGGTAACCTCCAGGGTGTGATTGATGTCGAATTCCGCTGCCTCGGCCTATGCGCGTGTTGCAACGACCACCGCATCTCCTCGGGACATCGAGGCGCAGACCCTGCTCAAGGCCGCGAACAAGCTCCAGGACGCCGTGAACAACGCCGATCCGCTCAGCGAGCAGACCATGCAGGCCCTGATGTTCAACCGCAAGCTCTGGACCATCTTCCTGAGCGAGGCGATGCGCGACAACAATCCGCAGCCGATCGACGTCCGGCAGAAGATCGCCAACATCAGCGTGTTCGTGCTGAGCCAGACCGCCGCGCTGCAGATGAGCCCGCAATTCGATCACTTCCGTCCGCTGATCGAGATCAACCGCAATATCGCCGCGGGTCTGTCCGGGCGGCCGTGACCGCAACTCGTGATGGTCGACATCACGAGCATTCTAGCGCCCTCATCCGGATCGAACGTCTTGTCGCCTGTCTCTGGCTCGTCGCGCCATGCCGGGGCGACACCTCGCCATCAGGGCAGGTGACGAACAAGATCCACAGTTTTGCTTCGGCAGTACCAATGTCGCGCTGACCGGTGCCGGTCAGACGCGAAGCAGAACATCGTCACCGATCCCGCGATCTCGTCACGCGATGGTCAGGCGCTGACGTCCGTGCTGAGTGGACGCGCAGGCTCGGACTTCATGTCCAGCGCATGGAAGTAGGCCCGCCGGCGCAGCATTGCTTCGTCGGGGAACTGGTTGACCACCGCGTCGGTCTTGTCGTTGACGACCTGGAAGACGAAGGACGCGGCCGCCTGGTCGAACACGACCTGGCGCGAGATGTTCTCGTGGTTCGGCAGATCGTTGCGCACGGGGGCGCGCGCATCTGCCGCGGCGACCGTCTGGCTCACCGGGAGATCGGTTTGCACAGCCTCGTTCGCCGCCACGCTGGACGTCGTTACGATCTGCACGGGGGCCGGGATCCCCACCGGCCTGATGCTGAAATCTGTACTCATGGCAGCCTCCTGGTTGCCTTGATTGAGTCAAATCCCAACCCCTCTAATAACGCAACCATGGAACGTCAGGACTGAAGACCCGGTAAGGAAACGTGCCTAACCGCGCGACGAAATCGCCGCGCGGTTTTTCGTAAAATTGTCGGTTGTTTTGGTGCCGCTCAGAGCGAGCGGCTGACCGCGAGCGGCGAGATGTGGCGCGGGCCCGGAGCTGCGCGCCGGCCCGCGGCCGTATAGGTGTTCGGCACGTTGCGCTTCTGGATCTCGGCATTGACGCCGCGCACGACGCTTTCGGAAACGGCGTGCGCGGTCGCGAGCACGGTGAGATTGACCTGGAGCATGGCGCGGAACGCGTCGTGATGGCGGTGCAACGTCGAGAGCAGCTCCGGGGCGGATTTCGCAAGCTGCGTCTGGTTCGCCTTCAACTGGCTGACGGCGCCGACATAGTTTCGCGAGAGCTCCTGCTTCTTGCTCTCGAGCGTCATCGCCTCGCGGACCTTGCCGGCGCGAACGAGCTCGGTCTCGCGCTCGATCAGCCCGAGCAGGGCGCTCATCGCATCCATCAGGTCTTCGGCGAGCTTGCGCGCCTCGGCGTTGCCCGGCGCAATGTTCGGGCGTTGGGCCTGCATCGGCTGACGTGAGGCGTTGAAGTGGTTCATCTCGTTTGACCTTATGCCGTGCGGATCGTTTTCGCCTGCTGCATGATGAGGGTGCGGTAGACTTCACTGGCGACACCGACGCCGCCGGCCTTGGCGAAGTTCTTGGAATATTGCTCGGTCAGCATCGAGCGCCACACGCCGGTGCCGGGTGTGTCGCCGAACGGGCCTTCGCCCTTCAGGCCCGAGGTCATCTGCGAGAACATGCTGTTGAGGAACATCGCCTCGAAATCGGTGGCGGTCTTCTGAGCCCTGGCCTGCTCCTTCGGCGAGACCTTCTGCAGGGCGCTGGCGAGGTCGAAATCGGGCCGCCCGTTGCGGCTCTCGACCGAAAAGGCCGAGGAGGTGGCGAGGCGCGGCGTGTTGATCGTGCTGGTCTGCATCACATCACCTCGATGTCGGCTTCGATCGCGCCGGCGGCCTTGATCGCCTGCAGGATGCTGATCATGTCGCGCGGGCCGATGCCGAGCCCGTTGAGGCCGTCGACGAGTTGCTGGAGCGAGACGCCGTCCTTGACCACGGCCAGCTTCTTGCCGTCCTCGGTGACGGTGACGGCGCTGCGCGGTGCGACCACGGTGCGGCCGCGCGAGAGCGGGTTGGGCTGGCTCACCTGCGGGCTCTCGGAGATGGTGACGGTGAGGTTGCCCTGCGCCACCGCGACGGTGGCGACGCGAACGTCGCGGCCCATCACGATGATGCCGCTGCGCTCGTCGATGATGATCTTGGCGGCCAGATCGGGGTCGACCTGCAGCTGCTCGATCTCGGTGAGGAATGCGACGACGTTGCCTTTGAACTCGGGCGGGATCGAGAGCTGCACCGTCGAGGGATCGATCGGCTCGGCGGTCTTGACGCCGAGATAGTCGTTGACGGCGGCCGCGATGCGTTTGGCGGTGGTGAAGTCGGCGTTGCGCAGCGCCAGGCGCACGTTCGGCAGGCGATTGAGCGCGAATTCGATCTCGCGCTCGATGATGGCGCCGTTGGCGATGCGTCCGACGGTCGGAACGCCGCGCACGATCTTGGCCGCCTCGCCCTCGGCCTGGAAGCCGGAGATCGCGAGCGAGCCCTGCGCCACCGCGTAGACATTGCCGTCGGCACCTAGCAGGGGGGTGACGAGCAGGGTGCCGCCCTGCAGGTTCTTGGCGTCGCCGAGCGCGGAGACCGTGACGTCCATGCGCGTGCCCTGGGTGGCGAAGGCCGGCAGATTGCCTGTCACCATCACGGCGGCGACGTTGCCGGTGCGGATGGTGGCACCGCGAATGTTGACGCCCATCCGTTCGAGCATCGCCTGCAGCGATTGCTTGGTGAAGGGGATGTTGTTGAGCGTGTCGCCGGTGCCGTTGAGGCCGACGACGAGGCCATAGCCGATCAGCTGGTTCTGCCGCACGCCTTCGATGTTGGCGAGATCCTTGATGCGCGAGGTCGCCGCCGCCGGCGCGACCGACAGCGCCGCCAGCGCCGCGCAGGCCACCCCGACGATCCTTACCCAACGAACGCCTGGCATCCTCTGCTCCCCAAGGCTCCTAAAGCGGGCCCCTCAAATCGGAAAGACCTGCACGACACTCCCATGACGAGCTGGTCCGGCGCTGTCCTTGCGAGGGCTGTGCCAATCTGCGTCAGCAAGGTTAGGTGGCTGAATAGGTTGAATAAATCTGTTTCGACCGGTGTCAGCCGGCGTTGTCCCTGAGGAGCGAAACTGCCGCCCGTCGGCAGATTTTGCCGGGCTGTTTACGCGCCGTTAACCATAAGACGGCGAAGGTGACGGCATCGATCACCCGGATTCCCTCCGATGCGCATCTACGGACCGAATGGCACCACGCTTGGAACGCCGGCGAGCCAGGCCAGGCGGACCGGCTCCGGCACCTTCGTGCTGCCGGACACCTCGTCGGCGCAGGAGGCTCGGAGTGCTACTGCACCGAAGGCCGCCGCCAACATCGATGGGCTGCTGGCCCTGCAAGGTGTCGAGGAGGATCCGGTCGAGCGTCGCAAGCGCTCGGTCGCTCGCGGCAGGACTGCGCTCGACGTGCTCGACGACCTCAAGATGGGCCTCTTGTCCGGCAATCTCGACGCCTCGACCGTGATGCGGCTGCGGGATGCCGCAGCGAACCTGAAATCGTCCTCAGGCGATGCCGGTCTCGATGCGGTGCTGGCCGAGATCGAGCTGCGCGTCGAGGTCGAGCTGGCCAAAGCCGGGCAGGCGTAACACTCATCCCATCAACTACGCCGCTTCCTCGTTCTGCCGCGCGTCGTAGCGGCGCTGGGCGGTGAGAACGTCTTTCAGATTTTGCTCGGCCCAATCGCGCAGCGGATCGACCGCGCCGGCCAGCGTCAGCCCGAGCTGCGTGATCGAATACTCGACCGTCACGGGTACGGTCGCGATGGCATGGCGCCTGAGCAGGCCGTCGCGTTCGAGCGATTTGAGGACCTGGCTCAGCATCTTCTGCGAAATACCTTCGATCGTGCGCCGCAGCTGATTGAAGCGCATCGGCTGCTCGCGCAGCAGCAGGAGGATCAGCACCGCCCATTTGTCGCCGACCCGGTCGAGGATTTGGCGCGTAGGGCAGTTGGCCGCGTAGACGTCGGGTTTCATCGTCGGTCCTCGGAATCCGTGTTCGTCGCTGCAATGCCGGCGGAGGTTACCCTCGTGTAAGCAGGTAAGCACAAAGTGCTCTCTTAACACCAGCATTCTTTACGATATCTAGTTTCTATTGGTTACTATAGAAGCAAAGGAGCCTTCCATGAAAATCGCAGTCGCCGGCGCCTCGGGCCGGGCCGGGTCGGAGATCACCCGGGAACTGTCCCGCCGCGGCCACGCGGTCACCGCCATCGCCCGGAACCCGGAGAAGATCGCGACCCTGCCGAATGTCACGCCCACCAAGGGGGATGTGCTCGATCAGGCCGGCCTCGCCAAGCTGTGGGCCGGCCACGACGTTGCCGTCAGTTCCGTGCACTTTCTGGCCAGCGACGCGCGCAAGCTGATCGGCGCGGCGAAGGACGCCAAGGTTGGCCGTTATCTCGTGGTCGGCGGTGCCGGCAGCCTCGAGGTCGCGCCGGGCGTGAAGCTGGTCACCACTCCCAATTTTCCGGCCCAGTACAAGGCCGAAGCCGAGGCAGGCGGGGCCTTCCTCGACCTGTTGCGGCAGGAGAAGGAGCTGAACTGGACCTTCCTTTCGCCGTCCGCGCTGTTCATCGAGGGGGAACGCACAGGCAAGTTCCGGCTCGGGACCGATCAGCTTCTCGCAGATGCGAACGGCAAGAGCTGGATCACGTTCGCCGACTACGCCATCGCGCTCGCCGACGAGATCGAGCGCCCGGCCCATCCGAGGCAGCGCCTCACAGTCGGCTACTAGGCTTTCGGCCGCCCCCGAGCCCTCCAGGATAAACCTTAGGATAAACCTTCCTGTGCAAGGACTTGGGGGCACCGGCCAGACTCTCAGGGAAATATTGTCTGTCACAGGAGGCCACTATATAAGGCCCGGTTCAACGGACCCTGTTTCCGTTGCGAGTCGTTGCTTAGACAGATAGGCCGCCCTTGGAAAAGTTGAAAAACTACCGACCGACCGAAAAAGAGCCTTTCATGAACGACCGGCAGAAGGAGTACTTCCGTTTGAAGCTCCTCGCCTGGAAGGATGAGATCCTCAAAGAGTCCAAGCTGACCCTGCAAGCTTTGCAGGAGGAGAACGTCAACCACCCCGATCTCGCCGATCGGGCATCGTCCGAAACCGACCGTGCCATCGAGCTCCGTGCCCGCGACCGCCAGCGCAAGTTGATCGCCAAGATCGACGCCGCGCTCCAGCGCATCGAGGACAACACCTACGGCTATTGCGAGGAAACCGGCGAGCCGATCTCGTTGAAGCGGCTCGAGGCCCGGCCCATCGCGACGCTGTCGGTGGAAGCGCAGGAGCGCCACGAGAAACGCGAGAAGGTCTATCGCGACGAATAGAGGCGGAGCCGCAGAGATGCGGCTCTTTTGTTTCGTGGCGGATGGTGCGCGGTTTCGCGCCGCGTCCGGCGTTTTTGTCTGCCGCTTGAATGTCGCCTGCCCGCCGCGTAGATTCGCGCCGCCATGATGATTTGCACTCTCGACATCGCAGCGGTCTTCTTCCTGGGTTGAGCGCAGGGCGCCTCCGCCGCGGAGGCATTGCGTCCCGCAAGTGCGACTTGCGGATCCCCACCGATCGCCCCAGCCGGTTCCGCAGCGAGCGGACGATGGGGGCTGGGCGAAATATCGAGAGATCATCATGACGGCCAATCCCCGCGCGCTCGACGACGCGCAGATCGACCAATTCGTTCGCGACGGCTTCATTCGGATCGACAACGCCTTTCCGCCCGACCTGGCCGAGGCGGCGCGTGCCATCATGTGGCGCGATCTGCCATGCAGCGAGCACGACCCCGCAAGCTGGACCCGGCCCGTGGTGCGGCTGCCCTATTATGGCGGCCCGCCGTTCCGGGATGCCATCAACACCGCAGTGCTGCATGCCGCGTTCGACCAGATCGTCGGACAGGGACGATGGCGGCCGCGAGGCGATATCGGCACCTTTCCGGTGCGCTTTCCCCATCCGGACGATCCGGGCGACGATGGCTGGCACGTCGATCTCAGCTTTCCCGGCGAGGGCTGCAACCCGGACGAGGCGCAGGATTTCGCGGCCTGGCGCGTCAACGTCACCTCGCGGGGCCGGGCGCTGCTGCTGCTGTTCCTGTTCTCCGATGTCGGCGACGACGATGCGCCGACGCGGATCCGGGTCGGTTCGCATCTGCCGATGGCGCGTTATCTGGCACCCGCCGGCGATGCGGGGCGGGCGCACATGATGCTGGAGCGGATGGGGGCCGATTGCCCGGTTGCGATGGCGACCGGGGCGGCGGGGACGGTCTATCTCTGTCATCCCTTCCTGGTTCATGCCGCGCAGAAGCACCGGGGAACGCGACCGCGCTTCCTGGCGCAGCCGCCGCTGCATCTCGCCGAGCCCTACCGGCTGGAGCGGAAGGAGGGCGATTACTCGCCGGTCGAGGTCGCCATCCGCATCGCACTTGGACGCAATTGACGGAGACGGTGCCGTTGCACTCGGTTGTGGCGCGTTCCTGCGCCACAACGCGATCGTCGTGGGGCCGATTGCCCAGGGATATTGCAGAGATCGCGAAAAAATGAATCGCGATCAATGGGCTAGAGTCAAATCCTCCGTGCTCACGTGAATTCGCATGAGAAAAAGCCTTCACGTCAGGTGCGGGATGTTTTGCGAGTCGCATCAAGGAGATCGACCGGCATCTTGAGACGGCGGCGCAGCGGCTTCACGCATCGCTGCAATCAGGGTCTCTGCCGCGCGTAGGGCGGCGCGTGGCTCCATAAAGACCCGACCAACTCAATATTTCCTTAAGCGGGGCGAACGTCCCGTCATCGCACGGACGAGCGCCGCCCTGCGCTTGTCATGCCCGGGCGGGAATGCTGAAGTGCCGCCCTTGAATGCGTAGCGTGGGAGGCGGCGCCGATGGACAGGATTCTCGAAGCCGCCAAGGCGATCGCGCTGGCGCGCCGCAATCATGCGCCGCTCGCGGCGCTGGAGCGTCCGCCCATGGATGAGGCCGAGGGCTATCAGGTCCAGCGCGCGCTGCACGATCTGCTGCTGGCGCATGTCGGGCCGCAGGTCGGCTACAAGATCGGCTGCACCAGCCAGGTGATGCAGGACTACATCGGCATCCCGCATCCCTGCGGCGGCGGCGTGTTCCAGAAGGGCGTGCATGACAGCGGCGCCAGGCTGGCCGCCTCCGACTATGTCCGGGTCGGCGTCGAATGCGAGATCGCGGTGCGGCTGAAGCGGAATCTCGCCGCCGGCGAGGCGCCGTTCACGGCCGAATGGGTCGGCGAGGCGGTCGAGGCCTATCATCCCGCCATCGAGATCGTCGACGACCGCTACGTGAAGTGGGAGACCATGGGCGCCCCGACGCTGATCGCGGACGATTTCTTTGCGGCCGGCTGCGTGCTGGGGCCGTCGGTGCCCCGCTCGTCCGTGCCGGATCTGAAAGCGGTCAAGGGCCGCGCCATCGTCAACGGCGAGGAGGTCAGCCACGGCACCGGCGCCGACGTGCTCGGTCACCCCCACAACGCGCTCGCCTGGCTCGCCAACCATCTCGCCGCGGAAGGCAAGGGTCTTCACGCGGGGCAACTCGTGCTGACGGGCAGCCTGGTCAAGACGCTCTGGCTCAAGGCCGGCGACAAGGTGCGGATGGAGCTGGACGGGCTGGGCGCGGTGGAGGCGGAGTTTACGTGAGGGGGCAGGAACCCTCCGCGACCATTGCGAGCGCATTGCTTCGTCGCGTCAGCGCAAAATTGCTTCGCAATCTTGTCGCGAGCTCCTCGCAATGACGGCATGTGTAGGGATGACATCGTTCTAACGACCCGCGTTCATCTGCAGACACGACTGCGCATCCTCGCGGCAGCTTCGCCCGAGCTTTGCAATCGTCTTGCCCTCCTGAAGATCAAGAAGGCGCAGGGAAGGCCGGGCGCCGGCTGACACCCGAAGTCCCGCGTGTGCTTAAGAAGCGCGCACGGGGTGGACGACAGGTGGTGCCGGTCGCCCGGCCTTCCCTGCGCGATGGTTTTCACGGTGTCCTTCGTGCTCTCCTCGGGGAGCGTTGCACTATTGCCCCCGTCGCCATGCGGCTGATCGATGCGCGCGCCGGTCGGCCGCCACATCGCCGCAAGACTTGACGCCAGAACCCCGGGCGTCGGGACCACACGACTTCTCCGTCCGCGCACGTCCTCGCTGGGTTCTCCACGGCTGGCGTGCGCTCACCGTGAAGCCCATGTGAAGACGCTGTCAGCGCCGTGTCGTATCGCGCCTGTCGCTGCTCACGGTCTCCCGCCCTGCAGCTGCCATGCGCGTCGACGCCGTCGCGGCCACCGCATTCCATCCCGCGTTCCGTGACGATCGCGATCCGCCCTCTTGTGGAATGGAACAAAGCGGGAACATAATGAAGTGATCGGGGCCTGTCAACCGGAATTTCAAAAATCCGAATATTCTGAAATTGAAAATTGGTAACGAGTATGGCACCAAGACTTGAGATAGCGGAGTATCGTATCGGCGACCGCAGCCCGTTTCGGGATTGGCATGACGGGCTCGACGCGCAAGCGGCCGCTGCCGTTTCCGTTGCAATTGGGCGGCTAGCTGATGGAAACACCTCGAACGTGAAGCCGATCGGCGAGGGCGCTGCTGAATTGAAGATCAATCGTGGCCCCGGCTACCGGGTCTATTTTGGATGGGATGGCAGCGTGCTGGTGATCCTGCTGGGGGGCGGCACCAAGCACAGGCAGCAGACCGATATCAGTGTCGCGCTTCGCCGGTGGCGCGACTACAAGGCGCGCAAGCGCAATGAGGGATAGGCGGATGCCATTGACTCATAGTTTTCAAGAGACCATTCGCGCGCGTGCCGCGCGCGATCCCGCCTTTCGCGAAGCCTTGTTTCAGGAGGCAATGCAGGGCCTGTTGCAGGGCGACGTCGACTACGGTCGCACCGCGCTGCGGACCTACATCAATGCCACCATCGGTTTCGAGCGGCTCAGCGAGGTGCTGGACCGTCCGCCGAAAAGCCTGATGCGGATGTTCGGGCCACGCGGCAATCCGACGGCTGAGAACCTGATGGCGGTGATCCACGCGCTTCAGAAGGAGACCGGCGTGCATCTGGAGATCCGCGCCGTCGCGAATGCGGCGTGAGGAACGCGGTCCCTCCGCTGTCATTGCGAGGAGCTCTTGCGACGAAGCAATCCAGAGCATCTACGCGCAGGCAGTTGGATTGCTTTGTCCCTGAGAGATTTTCGTGGTGGATTGAAGAACGTGATGCGCCTGTCGCGTTACGTGCGGTTCTTCCTGCGTTGGGAACGTCCAGGTTCTGCGGTCGCGCGGTCAATAATCGCGCGGATTTCTCGATGAGCTTCTGATTTCGACAGTATTTCAGACCATTCGGGAGGCTTTCTCCATCCCTTACCCCAATTGCTGTCGAGCAGATCATCCAGGGCCTCGCATGCGCCAAGCTCGCGATCGCTTAATGCATAAAGATTGTTTTCGGATAGCATCAACTTGATGGTCAGCGGGTATGCGAAGGCGGCCACGACCAGATGTTGCCAAGGCAGCCAATTCCGACTGAAGATGGTCTGAATTCCTCTATGAGCGGTCGCGCTTCGTGCTTCGTATAGCTCCTTGGCCCACTTTCGATGCAGCGGCCAATCTGCCTGCTCGTTTTTGTATTTCGCGTCGGGCTTCACCCGTTTCGCACTAGAGAGTCTTACTCTGGCGAATGGTGTCCAATGCGACGCAAAAGCAGCGGCCGTTGCCTGGGCAGTGCTCTGTGGTGGCATTAGGAGCCTTTCAAATGCCATCGCTGAAAGCATCACGCAGCGGTCCCAATCCAGCTCGGGTGTCTCCGAATGTCCGAGAAGAAACAGTTCAAGAGAGGAGTCGATAGCGTCAGCCACTGGAAGCTTGAGACGGCGAGACTTCCCGATGGCCTTGATCAGCGCTGTATTGATCAACTTGCAATCGGTGCCCTCGATTTGAGGAGGGCGCTGAAATACGATGTCTTTGAAGCGCATCCCTCCAATTTGGAGGCCGCCGCCACGACGTGAGAAGAACGGAGCGATCTGGTCGGAGCCGGCGGAGATGCCCTGGCCGATTATATGAAACATCGTCGAATTCAAATGAGGGCTAAAATGTCCTTCAAGGAAGCGCTGCTCTGAAAGGCAGGCGATAGCGAGAGTCTTGGCGGCTTCAGTAGCGTGATTCCAATGCGCCCGTGGAATATTCCACGGATTGTGGTCATTTAGCCGCAAGAGAATAGTGCAGCTTTGGATCGGTTGCCCATTCTTTCGTACGTAACACTTCAGAGCGCTTTTAACCGTTGAGATCATGGATCGATCCACCACCGCTCCGACATCGTCCAAGCGAATGGGGCTAAAGCGAAACCGGCCCACCCGAATTTGGGCGGGGAGAGTCAGCCACGGCATGAAAATAATGAACCCAGATGGAGAGGCCAATTCTCCCAGAGCCCCTTGCTAAGTAATTCGACCTGATCGAGATAACACTCTTTCTTGGTGCTTCAAAGATAAGTAGAGTTCCACCTTCGCACTTGTGTCACGAAGCGGCCGGGAGCTTTGATCATCCATAGTGGGTTCGCTGTGGTGACAGTCTAGATTGCTTCGTCGCGTCAGCGCAAAATTGCTTCGCAATTTTGTCGCGAGCTCCTCGCAATGACGTGGATGGAGCGTCGCCCGATGCACCATCTCACTCGCGGCCAATATGCCATCCGCCAAAATACATGCGGCCCTCGCCAGGGGAGCTAGCGAGGGCCGCGTCGTACATCGTCGTTCGCGCCTAGGTTTCGCGAACACGATGTGGGAGCTCTTGAAGAGGCTTAGAAGGGCAGCAGCACGTCCATCACCTGCTGGCCGTAGCGTGGCTGCTGCACGTCCATGATCTGGCCGCGGCCGCCATAGGCGATGCGGGCCTGGGCAATCTTGGTGGAATCGATGGTGTTGTCGCTCTGGATGTCCTCAGGGCGCACGATGCCGGCCACGATCAGCTCGCGAATTTCGAAGTTGACGCGGATCTCCTGCTTGCCTTCGACGACCAGGTTGCCGTTCGGCAGCACCTGGGTGACCACGGCGGCGACGTTGGTCTGCAAGGCTTCCTTGCGGTCGACGCTGCCCTTGCCCTCGCTCGATGAGGTCGAGTCGGCGGTCAGGATGCGGCCCGGCAGGACCTTCTGCGCCTGCGTGCCGAGCGTCTTCGCGCCGATGAAGTCGGTGATGCCTGAATCTTCCTTGTTGGTGCGGCTGCGCGAGGTGTCGTTCTCGATGTTGGCCTTGTCCGTGATGTTCACGGTCACGGTCAGGAGGTCGCCGACCTGGCGGGCGCGCTGGTCCTTGAAGAAGGCGCGGCTGCCGTTGCGCCACAGCGAGTTCGGATTGTAGGAGGCGACTTCCGGCTTCGGCATCGGCATCTGCACCGGCTTGTAACCGGGCTGTGCCGTCGGATTCTCGATCGCCGACAGCTTCGGTTGCTCGCCGATCTGGGACAGACGGTCGATCGAGGAGCAGCCGCCCAGCGCGCAGGAGGCGAGCAGCAGGGCAGAGATCGCGATGCGACGAAGGCGGAAAGCCGAACTGAAAGCGGACATGATGAACTCTTACTTGGCTTGAGCTTGCGAGACGCGAGCTTGCGGGGGTTGGGCTTCTGCGATCTGGGCCGGCGAGGCGGGGGCCTGCACCAGGTTCCGGAGGAGAGCTGCGGTGTCGACGGGGGCCGGCGTCTCGTCGCGCCGGAGCGAAGAGGTCTGGTCGACCGCCGGCGCCATCGGCGCGGACTGGCTCGCGCCCTGGATCGTCACCTGGCCGCGGCCGGTGACTACCCCGGTCAGCGTGCGCTTGGAATGCAGATTGAGCACGCTGACGGTGTCGCCTTCGGCGCCGCTCTCGATCGCCTTGCCGCGCGTGGTGAGATAGAGGCCGGGCGCCTGAAAGATGATGGTCACGCTCTGGTCGCGCACCACGAAGTCGGGCTTGACGATGTCGGCGGCGCGAAGCGGCATGCCTGCCCGCATCGCCCGACGCAGCTGCATGCCGACGCTGCGCTCGCGCGAAGCCGGCTCGCCGGTAACCTCGGCCTTCGGCCGGCGCTCCAGCGCGATGTCGGAGGACTTCAGCACGTCGGCACGGTCGATGTCGCGCGTCAGCACGGCCACTTCGACCGTCTCGATCGCAGTACCGGCGAAGCGCAGCTTGGTCGGGATCGGATTGCTGTCGTTGGCGATCTCGAAGGCGATGTCGAAGCGGCCGCTGCGGGCATCGTAGCGGGTTGCGACCGGCTGCAGCGCGCCGCTGTAGGCGGCGTCCAGGCGCATCTCGGTGACGGCGCGGTCGAAGGTGATGGTGATGTTGGCGGCATCGCCGAGGCCGAAGCGGCGCTCGAGCGCCGAGGCGACCGCGCTTTCGATTTCCTTGCCCGCCAGCGTGCGGGCGAGGCGGGTGACGTGGACTTCCTTGATGTCGCCGGTCATCACGCCGATCACCTGCTTGGCGCGGAGCACCGACAGCACCTGGCCGACCGTCAGCGTGCCGGTGGTGCCGAGATCGGGCGAGCGGTAGACCGGGATCGTCGCGGCCGATCCGGCATTGTCGATGAGATCGCCGACCCGCACCACGTCCGAGGTCACGCTGACGCTCGCGCGCAGCGCAGGTGCGGCGATGAAGTCGTCCGCGGCCGCGGCCGGCAGGGCCAGCGCGAGCAGGGCGGAGATGGTGGCGAGAGTGGTGCGGATCATCGTCATTGCTTCAGTTGGCCTCAGCGGAACAGCGCCGTGGTCGATTGCATCATCTGGTCGGCGGCGCTGATCACCTTGGCGTTCATCTCGTAGGCGCGCTGGGCGGCGATCAGGTCGCTCATCTCGGAGACCACGTCGACATTGGCCTGCTCGAGGCTGCCTTGCGTGATCTTGCCGTAGCCCTCGGAATTCGCGGTGCCGTCCTGCGGCGGGCCCGACGAGGGGGTCTCGGTGAACTGGTTGCTGCCGACCGGCTGCAGGCCGGCCTTGTTGATGAAGCGCGTCACGCCGATCTGGCCGACGATCGAGGAGGTCGAGGAGCCCGGCAGCGTCACCGAGACCTGGCCCTGCTCGCTCACGCTGATGCCGGACGCGTTGTTCGGGATCGTGATGGTGGGCTGCACCGGGTTGCCCTGCGCGGTGACGACGCGGCCCTGATTGTCCATCTGGAAGGTGCCATCGCGGGTGTACTGGTAGGTGCCGTCGGGCATCAGGATCTTGAAGAAGCCTTCGCCCGACACGGCGAGGTCGAGATCGTTGCCGGTCTGCGACAGCGTGCCCTGGGTCATGCTGCGCGGTGTGCCGACGGTCTTGACGCCGCCGCCGATGTCGACGCCGACGGGCAGGATGGTGCCCTGGTCCGAGGCCTGCGCGCCGACGCGGCGCACGTGCTCGTAGATCAGATCCTGGAACGCCGCGGTCTGCTTCTTGAAGCCGGTGGTGCGCAGGTTGGCGATGTTGTTGGAGATCACCTGAACGTTGAGTTCCTGTGCCGCCATTCCGGTCGCTGCGGTGTGAAGTGCCTGCATCTCAGTTCTCCTTCAATCAGGCCGGAACGTCGGCGAGCTTTTCGATCGCCGATTTGTGGAGGTCGCTCTGCTGCTGGAGCAGGTTGGCGACGGCGGTGTAGCTGCGCATGACCTCGACCATGCGGGTCATCTCGATGACCGAATTCACGTTCGACTTCTCGACATAGCCCTGCTCCACGGTGGACTTGGTGGCCGGCTGCAGGGTCGCTCGGCCGGTGTCGTAGAGATTGGCGCCGAGCTTGGTCAGCTTGGCCGGATCGTCGAACGCCACCATCTTGATCTTGCCGCGGATCGAGTCGGTCCTGGCGGTGCCTTCCAGCACCGTGATGGTGCCGTCGGGGGCGATGTTGATGTCGTGGTCGGTCGGCTGGAAGGTGATCGGGCCGCCGGTGCCGAGCACGAGGTTGCCGTCGGAGGTGACGAGCTGGCCGGTCGAGTTGAGCGAGAACTTGCCGTCGCGTGTGTAGCGCTCGCCACCATTGACCTGCACCGCGAAATAGGCGTCGCCGGTGATCGCCAGGTCGAGCGGGTTCTTGGTCATTTCCATCGGCCCTGGGCCGACGTCGCGGAAGGTGCCGCGGTCCTGCACGTAGGAGACGCGGCGGTCGGCGCCGATGAAATTGTCCTCACGCGCGTTCGAGTTGAGGTACTCCTCGAACAGCGAATGGTCGGCCTTGAAGCCGTTGGTGTTGGCATTGGCGACGTTGTTGGCGATGACATCCATCTGCCGTTCCAACGTCATCTGCCGTGACAAGCCGATCAGAAGCGCGTTCTGCATCGGAAATCTCCCCTGCGTGGATCCGCCATCGCGCTCTCCCAAGCGCCTTGGCCGACCCCGTGAACGAGACCTTCAGGTTCTCCCAAACCGGTGGGTCTCGGCCCTTTCTCAGCGAAAGCCGTGCCAACCTGGAAAAATTCGCGATTTCAATGTCTTGCCGATTTTCGAGGGGCGCGGGAGGGCGGCAGAAAGGTTCTGTTAGCCATGTCTGCCCGGCAGATTTTTCCTAGCGCAAGCCCGATCGAAAGATTCCGTTAACCATTATTACCGTAGCGTTTGCCATGAAAAGGAGCGCATTGCGCCGGGGCATTTGTATCGCGTCACTGTCTTGAGCCTTCGCTCTTTCGACCCCTTTGAGAGATCCGGGCGCGGCGACCATGGCAGAGAACGAAGCGGAAGGCGGCGCAGCCGGTGAGGGCACCGAAGGCGCTCCGCCGAAGAACAAGCTGAAGCTCATCATCATGGCCGTCGGCGTGCTCGCCATCCTCGGCGGCGGTGCTGCGACCTGGTTCTTCTTCTTCCGTCACGGCGATGCCGAGCACCATGCCGAGGCCGCGCCGCCGCCGAAGCCGCCGGCCTTCGTCGACGTCCCCGACCTGATGGTCAACCTCGCCGGTTCGCCCGGCGAGCGCGTGCAATATCTGCGGCTGAAGATCGTGCTGGAGCTGAAGGAAGAGAAGCAGATCGAGGCGATCAAGCCGACGATGCCGCGCGTCACCGACATCTTCCAGACCTATGTGCGCGAGCTGCGCCCCTCCGACCTCAACGGGTCCGCCGGCATCTTCCGCCTCAAGGAGGAGCTGACCAAGCGCGTCAACGCCGCGGTCGCCCCGATCCAGGTCAGCGCGGTGCTGTTCAAGGAAGTCGTGGTCCAGTGATGGCGCTGCGGAAGGCAACGGACTAGCGCCATGGCCGGCAACGAGCAAATGGACCAGGATGCGATTGCCGCCCAATGGGAGGCGTCGCTCGATTCCGAGGATCCCGCGGAGGCCGCGAAGGCTGCCGCCGAAAACGAGCTGTCGGAGACCATGGCCCTGCAATGGGCCGCCATGGTCGAGGACGGCAGCCGCGATCTCGGCAGCGGCAAGAACTCCGGCGAGCGGGTGCTGTCGCAGGAGGAGATCGACAATCTCCTCGGCTTCACCGTCGGCGACGTCACGCTCGACGACCATTCCGGCATTCGCGCCATCATCGATTCGGCGATGGTCTCCTACGAGCGTCTGCCGATGCTCGAAATCGTCTTCGACCGCCTGGTGCGGTTGATGACCACGTCCCTGCGCAATTTCACCTCCGACAACGTCGAAGTCTCGCTCGACCGCATCACCTCGGTGCGCTTCGGCGACTACATGAACTCGATCCCGCTGCCTGCCGTCCTCACCGTGTTCAAGGCCGAGGAATGGGAAAACTTCGGCATGGCGACGGTCGATTCCAACCTGATCTATTCGATGATCGACGTGCTGCTGGGCGGGCGCCGCGGCACCAGCCAGCTCCGCATCGAGGGCCGGCCCTACACCACGATCGAGACCGAGCTGGTCAAGCGGCTGGTCGAGGTGGTGCTGACCGACGCCGAGCAGGCGTTCCGGCCGCTGTCGCCGGTGACCTTCACGATCGACCGGCTCGAGACCAACCCGCGTTTCGCCGCGATCAGCCGTCCGGCCAATGCGGCGATCCTGGTGCGCCTGCGCATCGACATGGAAGACCGCGGCGGCAACATCGAGCTGCTGCTGCCCTATGCGACCATCGAGCCGATCCGGGGCGTCCTGCTCCAGATGTTCATGGGCGAAAAATTCGGCCGCGACCCGGTCTGGGAAGGCCATTTCGCCACCGAGATCGTGCAGGCCGAGATCGCCGTCGATGCCGTGCTCTACGAGGCCGACATCCCGCTCAAGCAGCTGATGCGGCTCAAGGTCGGCGACACGCTGCCGCTGGACATGCGCGCCGATGCCAACGTCACCGTCCGCTGCGGCGACGTCACGCTGACCGAGGGGCGGATGGGCCGGGTCGGCGACCGCGTCGCGATCCGCGTGACGAAACCCTTGCGCAAGCCAAGCACGACACTTGCGATGTTCGAGAAGGTGGACGAGCAGAACAAGATGATGGAGGCCCCATGAACCACTCCCTGGGAATGGCGATCGAGACGCTGGTGGCTATCCTGCTGATGCTGACGATCGTCTACTGCGTCATGCTCAACAAGCGGCTGACGCGGCTGAAGGCGGACGAGCATTCGCTGAAGGCGGTGATCGGCGAGCTGATCACCGCGACCGAGATCGCCGAGCGCGCGATCGGCGGGCTGAAGCTAGCGGTGCGCGACGTCAACGAGAATCTCGGCAGCCAGCTCGCCGCGGCGACGCAGATGTCGGACCAGCTCTACAAGCAGCTCGGCGAAGCCGACAACGTGGTGCGGCGCCTGTCCAAGATCGCGATCGCCGCGCGCCCCGTCACCAATCCGGAAGCGGTCTCCGCGCCCACGCCCAAGCCCTCGACCGCGAAGGCGGTGGCGGCGGCGGCCGAAGCCTTCTCCGAGCGCCGACGCTCCAACGGTCTTGCCGCATGAAGTCAGGGCATGAAATCCTTTCGTAACATCCGCGTCATCCCGGTCGTCCTGATCGCCGTCGCGGGTCTCGCCACGCTGAAGGTGGCGGGCCTCGCGATCAACGGCGGCTACGTGTTCGACTACAAGCCGAACCAAGGCAAGAAGTCCTGGGCGGAAGAGAACCTGAATTTTCCGACCGGCCGCGACGATCCCGATATCACGGGATCGACCCATGGCGCGCCGAAGGAACCGCCGAAGCCGGCCGCGCCCGAGACCAAGATGGAGGGCGGCACCCCGGTCAAGATCGACGAGACCCAGCCGCAGCTCTCGGCCTCCGAGCGCGCGATCCTCGAGCGGTTGCAGGCGCGCCGGCAGGAGATCGAGGCCCGCCAGCGCGAGATCGACATCCGCGAAAGCCTGCTCAAGTCGGCCGAGAAGCGCATCGAAGGCAAGGTCGAGGAGATGAAGGCGGTGGAAACCCGCATCTCCGCGACGCAGGCCGAGCAGAAGGCCGCCGAAGCCCAGCGCATGAAGGGCCTCGTCACCATGTACGAGGGCATGAAGCCGAAGGACGCCGCACGGGTGTTCGACCGGCTGGAGATGGGCGTGCTGATCGAGATCGCCTCGGCCATCGCGCCGCGGAAGATGTCGGACATCCTCGGGCTGATGTCGTCGGAGGCCGCCGAGAAGCTGACGGTCGAGATGGCGCGGCGTGCCAATGGCGGCGGCGACCAATCGGCCTCGGCCGCGGAGCTGCCCAAGATCGACGGCAAGCCGACGCAAAAGCCGAATTGAGGGCGCATACTTAAGAAGTCCTTAATTGGCAAAACCTTAGAGTCGAGGCTGGGGCCGGGATCAGGACCGGCGTCGACCGTCGAAACGGAAGAAATGCCGCCAATGGCGCGAGAGGCTGCCGCTGGATTTGTGTCGCGAGCCCGCGCTTTCGCGCCGGGCCTGTCGCGTCATGTCCGCGCGGCGGGCATGCTGGCGGTCTGCCTGCTGATCGGTTTCGGTGCGCCGGTCCGGGCAGCCGATCCCGTCAGGGGTGAGGCGACTTTTTCGGCCGGCGGCGGCTTTGCCCGCCTCGTCATCAAGCTCGGCGAGGACGTTCCCTCCGAGGTGGCGACCGCGGGCTCCATCCTCATCATCCGCTTCGACCGGCCGGTCGACGTTCCCGTCGACCGCGTGCCGGAAGGCGCCCCCGATTACATCAATTCCGCGCGCCGCGATCCCGACGGCAGCGCCATCCGCCTGTCGCTGGCGCGGCGCGTCACCGTCAACACCATGAACGCCGGCGAGCGTACCTTCATCGATCTTCTGCCCGAGGGCTGGAAGGGGCCGCCGCCGAGCCTGCCGATGGACGTCGTCAAGGAGCTCGCCGAGCGTGCGCGCATTGCCGAGCGCGCGCTGCGCGCCCAGCGCGTCGCGGCCGAGACCAGGAAGCGTCCGCCGATCCGCGTGCGTGCGTCGGTGCAGCCGACCTTCGTGCGCTTCGTGTTCGAGATGCCCGACGGTGTCGGCGTCTCCTCCGTGCTCAACGAGCAGAAGCTCACGCTGGCTTTCAATGCCAACCTCAACTTCGACCTGGCGGACGCGGTCGTCGCGGCGCCGCCAAACGTTGCCTCGATCAAGCAGAAGGCCGACATCGACCAGACCAATGTCGAGATCGCGCTGATCGGCGATTCCGACGTGCATTCGTTCCGCGACGAGAAGAACTACATCGTCGACGTGTCTTTCCAGCCCGACAAGGGCAAGATTGCCGCGACGCCAGAGGCGGCGCTCACGCAGATGAAGCCCGGAGGTTCCGGACCTCGGCCTGCGCCCGACAAGCCCGCGGCCGAGAAGCCGAAGGATGCCCAACGCGAGATCGTGCCGCCGACCTCCGAGACGATCGCGCGCGAAGCCAAGATCGACGTCAAGCCGGACGTCAAGCCCGAGCTGAAGCCGGAAGCGCCGGCGGCGATGCCGCCAGCCGAGGCGCCGAAACCGGTGCCGGCGCCAGCAACTGAGGCGGCGCGCGCCCCGGAGGCGGCCAAGGAGGCCGCGAAGGACGTTGCGAAGCCGGCGCCCCCTGCTGCCGAAGCTGCGACCGTGCCGGCCAAGCCCGCGCCGGCCGAAGAGGCCGCGAAGGAGCCGGTCAAGGAAGCCGCCAAGGACACGGCTAAGGAAATTGTCAAGCCTGCGCCGCAGCCCACGGTCGCCGGCGTCGATGCGCGTCGCGACAGCGACGGCTTGCGCGTGACGTTCCCGATTCAGGTCGCAACGGCCGCGGCCGCGTTCCGCCGCGGCGACACCGTCTGGCTGGTGTTCGATACGCCGAAGCCGATCGACGTCGAGGCGATCCGCACCAAGGGCGGCGCGATGATCGGCGAGGTCGGCCGCATCCCCCTCGACAAGGGGCAGGCGGTGCGCATCCGTCTCACCCGCCCACTGGTCTACTCGCTGGCGAGCGAGGAGGTCGGCAAGGAAACCAACTGGCTCCTGACGCTGGCCGACAAGATCCAGTCGACGCCGCTGCCGCTGATGATGTCGCGCAACATCACCGACCCCGCGCTTGCCAACATCGCGATCCCCTTCGCCAACCCGGGCCAATTGCACAAGCTCACCGACCCCGATGCCGGCGACACGCTCTATGTCGTCACCGGGCAGCGGCCGGTGCGCGGCTTCATCAAGCGGCAGGACCTGGTCGATCTCTCGCTGCTGGAATCCGCGCACGGCATCGCGATCCGGCCGAACTCCGACGAGGTCGGCGTCGAGGTCGGCGCCGACAAGGTGATCCTCGGCAAGAAGGGCGGATTGACGCTGTCGCCGGTCGACATCTCGGCCGAGCGGGCGCCGACCGCGGTGCGCCCGGTGTTCAGCCCTGAAGCCTGGCGCAAGGGCCAGTCGGAAAACTTCATGACTCGCCAGAGCGAGCTGATGACGGCGATCTCGGCGGTCGAGCCGGCGCTGCGCTCGCTGCCGCGGCTCGACCTCGCGCAGTTCTACATGTCGCGCGCAATGTATTACGAGGCCAAGGCCGTCACCGACGTCATGCTGACCGATCCCCTCAACAAGGAGGAGAGCGGCGCGCTGATCATCCATGCGATCGCCAGCATCCTGATCGGCCGGCCGGCGCAGGGCCTGAAGGACCTCGCCAATCCCGTGATCGGCAACAGCCACGATTCCCAGCTCTGGAAGGCGCTCGCCTTTGCGCGGCAGGGCAAATGGGCGGACGCGCGCGAGAAGTTCAAGAACGTCGAATTCGCCATCGCCTCGCTGCCGCTCGACATCCAGCGCATCGTGACGATGGATGCGATGCGCGCCTCGCTCGAGGTGAAGGATTATGCCGGCGCCTCCAAGCGCCGCAGCGAGCTCGAAGTGGTCGGCGTCTCGCCCGAGGCAGGGCCCGGCTTCGCCGTGCTGCGCGGCCGGCTCGCCGAGGCGCTCGGCCACGACAAGGACGCGCTCGACGACTACAGGTTCGCAGCCGCCTCGGCCGACCGGCCGGCGGCGGCGGAGGCCAAGCAGCTCGAGATCGCGCTGCGGCAGAGGCGCGACGAGATCGGCAAGGACGACGCGCTGCGCGAGCTCGAGACCCTCTCCATGACCTGGCGCGGCGACTCGATCGAGGTCAAGACGCTGCAGATGCTGTCGCAAATGTATGCCGAGAGCGGTCGTTACCGCGACGCGCTCACCGCGGCGCGCACCGCGACAAGGCTGCAGCCGAACGCGGAAGCCTCCCGTCAGGCGCAGGACCTCGCCTCCGAGCTGTTCACGCAGATCTTCCTCGGACCGAAAGGTGACGACCTGCCGCCGGTCGAAGCGCTCGGCATGTTCTACGAGTTCCGCGAGCTGACGCCAATCGGCCGCCGCGGCGACGAGCTGATCCGCCGGCTCGCGGACCGTCTCGCCTCGATCGATCTGCTCGACCAGGCCGCCGAGCTCCTGCAATACCAGGTCGACCATCGCCTCGAAGGCGCCGCGCGTGCCCAGGTCGCCGCGCGTCTCGCCATGATCTATCTCGCCAACCGCAAGCCCGACATGGCGATCACCGCGCTGCGTGCCAGCCGCATCAGCGATCTCTCCGGCGAGCTCAGGCAGCAGCGCCTGCTGCTGGAAGCGCGCGCGCAGAGCGACGTCGGCCGTCACGATCTCGCGCTCGACATCGTCTCCAACGTCGCCGGGCGCGAAGTGCTCCGCCTGCGCTCCGACATCTTCTGGGCGGCACGGCGCTGGCGCGAGGCCGCCGAGCAGATCGAGCTCTATTACGGCGAGCGCTTCCGCGACTTCAAGCCGCTCAATGCGGTGGAGAAGAGCGACATCATCCGCGCCGCCGTCGGCTATGCGCTCGCCGACGACTCCATCGGCCTGTCGCGCTTCCGCGAGAAATACGCGCCGCTGATGAGCGAGAGCGCCGACCGTCTCGCCTTCGACATCGCCAGCAAGCCGGCCGCGGCCTCCAGCGCCGAATTCGCCGAGATCGCCAAGCTCGCCGCCAGCGTCGACACGCTCGACGGCTTCCTGCGCGAGATGAAGCAGCGCTTCCCCGACGCCTCCGCCCGTGCACCGCAGGCCAAGGAAGAAGCCGACCACACCGGCTCGCTGCCGACGATCCCGGTGGTGCGGCAGATCAAGATGACGCGGTAGGGCCAATCAGTCGCGCGATCCTCCGTCATTGCGAGCGCAGCGACTTGTCCGCCGAAGCCTTGGCGAAGGCGGAAGCAACCCAGGAATCTTTCTGCGGAGGCAGTCCTGGATTGCTTCGTCGCAAGGGCTCCTCGCAATGACGGGGAGGGGGCGGTGGCTATTGCGGGAGAGCGGAGAGGATGCGCCAGCGGCGCGGCAGCTGGAGCCCGCCGTCACCCCCCGTAACTCTGCACCAGGCTGCCCGCCACCAGCGACCAGCCGTCGACCAGGACGAAGAAGATCAGCTTGAACGGCAACGAGATCGTCGCCGGCGGCAGCATCATCATGCCCATCGACATCAGCACCGAGGCGACGACGAGGTCGATGATCAGGAAGGGCAGGAACAACAGGAAGCCGATCTCGAAGGCGCGCTTCAGCTCGGAGATCATGAAGGCGGGGACGAGGATGCGCAGCGCGAGGTCGTCGGGGGTGGCCGGTGCCGGCTCGCCCGACAGATCCAGAAACAGCCTGAGGTCCTTCTCGCGCACGTTCTTCTGCATGAAGCCGCGCAGCGGGACGGAAGCGCGCTGCAGCGCATCCTCGACGCCGATCTGGTTGGCGACGAGCGGCCGGATGCCGTCGTCGTAGGATTTCTGCAGGACCGGGCCCATCACGAAGAAGGTGAGGAACATGGCCAGCGCGATGATCACCGAGTTCGGCGGCGCGGTGGCCGTGCCCAGCGCGGTGCGCAGCAGCGACAGCACGACCACGATGCGCGTGAACGACGTCATCATGATCAGGATCGACGGTGCGATCGACAGCACAGTGAGCAGCGCGATGAGCTGGATCGCGCGCTCGGTGACGCCGCCGCCGCCAGCGCCGCCGCCGAGGTTGATGCTGATGTCCTGCGCATGCGCAAGGCCTGCGAGCGAGGCCGCGACCAACAGGACAGAAAGGAAAAGAACTCTACGCGGGAGGGACGGCAGCCTCACGAAGACGGCTTCGGACGGCCGAGCAGCGAGGCCATCTCGTCTTCGAGATTTTCAAAGCTGGTCTTTTCCGCGGCCGGCTTTTGCGGCGGGGCCGGTGGCGCTGTCGGCTCGCTGCGAGCCGCCCGCGGGGGAGCGACCGGCGGCTCCGGCGCGACGGGCGGGGCGACCGTTTCGCCGGCGGGGCGGCGAAGCGCTGCCTCCAGCCGCTGCGCCATTTCCGCGAGGTTCTGCTCGGCGCTCGACGGGCCCGCGGCGGGCGCCGGCGGTGCAACGGGCGGAGCCGGCGGAGGAGGCGGCGGGGCAGCGGCGCGCTCGGCCCGCACGGGCGGCATCTTCATCGGCTCGCTCTGGCGCGGCGGCCTCGGCATCAGCGGCGGCTCGCTGCGCGGAACGCGCGGCGGCAGCGGCTCTGGCCGCGGCTCGCGCTCGGGGCGCGGCGCGATCGTATCGGCCGTGAAGCCCGCCAGGGGATCGCTGCGGCGTTCGGCCAGAGCGGGGGCGGGCCGGCGCACCTCGTCGGCGAAGGACGGGCGCGAAGGCCGCGGCGGCGGCTCGGGCATCTGCGGCTCGGGATGATCGAGCATCTCGGGCCGCGGCGCCTCGTCGGCCCAGCCGCCGGCGTCCGGCATCGGAGCAAGGCGCGGCGGCTCGGCGGCGTTGGGACGCTGGGGAAGCTGATCGCGGCCATGCGCGGCGCGAACGATGTTGGGCTCGACCACGATGTCGGTGGGGCCGCCGATCATCAGGAGGTGCTCGACATTGTCGCGCCGGACCAGCACCAGGCGGCGGCGGCCGTCGACCGCGGCGGCATCGATCACGGCAAGGCGGGGCATCCTGCCGCGCTGGGTGTTGGCGCCGAGCCGGCTGGTGGCGAATCGGCGAACCAGCCAAGCAGCGACGCCGATCAACGCCAGAACGACGATGAACGCGACGATGAAGGTGATAGGGCTGCCTTGCATACTAGTCCCCGACAAATGGCGCTTCTCTCGTGCCCATGGTCGGATACGCCAACCACCGGCCTACGATGCCCCAAACTGCGATTTCTTAACGTCCCACGGCAAGTTTTGCCGTCCCCAACTCTTAATAACCCATGAATCGCTCGATCCAAAACGACTTCTTGGCCTGTGCACGGCCGCCAAACGGTTGGGTTAATGCTGATTTCGGAGGCGTAGAATCACGGGGCGCGGAAATCCTGTCCCGCTCGGGGACATGCGTCGGGGATTTCTTAACCAGCTGTTAACCATACACGCGGCAAATTCTGCCTAGCTACGGACCTCGAGGTGCGTAACACGAAGGAGCCGCGACGATGGCCATCAACGACATCCCGGAACTGTCGGCGCTTCGCACCAAGATGCAGTGGCACCAGGAACGCCAGCGCGTCCTGTCCGAGAACGTCTCCAATTCCGACACACCCAAATTCCGGCCGCGCGACCTGGTCGAGCCGAAGCTCGACAAGAGCGGGGCGGTCACGGGGTCGATGGGCCCCCTGGCGCTGACCCGCACCAGCGGCTCGCACATGACGCCGTCAGGCGCGGCTTCCGTATTCGACCAGAACAAGAACGCGGGCTTCGAAACCCGGCCTGCCGGCAACGCCGTCAATCTCGAAGAGGAGATGATGAAGGCCGCCAGCAACCAGATGGACTACGCGGCGGCGACCTCGCTCTATTCGAAGAGCCTGCGTCTGCTCAAGACCGCGATCGGCAAGGCCTAGCCGCATGATCTTCGGAACAGAACAGCTAGAGGAGGCGCATCATGGCCAATGACAGCAGCGACTTCGCCCGCTCGATGGCGATCGCGACCTCCGGTCTGCGGGCGCAAGCCGGCCGCATGCGAGTGATCTCGGAAAACATCGCGAACGCGGATTCGACCGCGCAGACCCCAGGCGGCGACCCCTACCGGCGCAAGGTTCCGACCTTCTCCTCCGCGCTCGACCGCACGCTGGACGCGCAGGTCGTCACCCTCGGCAGGATCAAGCCCGACCAGTCGAACTTCCGCGTCAAATACGAGCCGAACAATCCGGTCGCGGACGCCAGCGGCAACGTCAAATACCCCAATGTGAACTCGGTGGTCGAGATGACCGACATGCGCGATGCGCAGCGGTCCTACGAGGCCAATCTCAACATCATCAGTGCGACGCGCCGGATGATCCAGCGCACGATCGACATCCTCAAGAGCTGAACAGGACAATTGAGCCATGGCATCACCGACAATCGCAGCCAATGCTTACGCGAGCCTTGCCCGGGTGCTGGAGACCGGCGGTGCCGGCAAGAGCACCGAGGCAAGCGGGCAATCCTTTGCCTCGATGCTGAAGGACGCCGTCGGCAGCGTCATGGAATCCGGCCGCAAGGCGGACGCGCAGACGATCGCGATGGCCTCCGGCAAGGCCAATGTGATGGACGTCGTGACCGCGGTCGCCGACACCGACGTCGCGGTGTCCACGCTGGTGTCGGTCCGCGACCGCGTGATCGCGGCCTATGAAGACATCATGAAGATGCCGATCTGACGAGGTTGTCATTCCGGGGCGCGACGAAGTCGCGAGCCCGGAATCCATAACCACGATCGGGAGTATGGATTCCGGGCTCTCGCTGCGCGAGCCCCGGAATGACGAAAAACAATCAGTAGGAATTCTGCGAATGACCGGCCCCGAGACCCTCGACGTCGCGCGCGATGCCATCTGGACGATCGTGATCGTGTCCTCCCCGCTGATGGTGGTCGGTCTGGTGGTCGGCGTCGTCGTGTCGCTGTTCCAGGCGCTGACGCAGATCCAGGAACAGACGCTGATCTACGTGCCGAAGATCCTGGCCATCTTTGCCACGATGCTGCTGGCGCTGCCGTTCATGGCCGACGCGCTCCATTCCCACATGCTGCGGATCTCGTCGCGAATCATCGGCGGCTGAGGCAAGATGCAGCAATTATGCGCATCGACGTCTCGCTGCTGCCGGAGCTCGCCGCGTCCTTCATGCTCGCCTTCGCCCGGGTCGGCGCGATGGTGATGCTGCTGCCGGGGCTGGGCGAGACCAATATCCCGACGCGGATCAAGCTGTCGATCGCGCTGCTGCTCACGCTGATCATCCTGCCGCTGCATCGCAACGCCTACCAGGTCGACATGGGGTCGCTGGCGCCGCTCCTGGTCCTGATGCTGCATGAGATTGCGATCGGCATCGTGCTGGGCGCGACCGCGCGCGTGACGCTGTCGGCGCTCCAGGTCGCCGGATCCGTGATCGCGCAGCAGATGGGGCTCGGTTTCGTCACCTCGGTCGATCCGACCCAGGGACAGCAGGGTGTGCTGGTCGGCAACTTCCTGACCATCCTCGGCGTGACGCTGCTGTTTGCCACCGACAGCCATCATCTGGTGATCGCGGCGCTGAACGACAGCTATACGATCTTCTCGCCGGGCGAGACCGTCTCGAGCGGCGATGTCGCCTCGCTGGCAACGCGCGCCTTTGCGGCGGCGTTCCGCCTCGGCTTGCAGCTATCCGGGCCGTTCCTGGTGTTCGGCCTCGTCTTCAACATCGGGCTCGGGATACTGGCGCGGCTGATGCCGCAGATGCAGGTCTATTTCGTCGGCGTGCCGCTGTCGATCTTCGCGGGCTTCCTGGTGCTCGCCGTGGTGCTGACCGCGATGATGGGCACCTTTCTCGATTATTTCATCGGTGTCATGCACCAGATGATGCCGCTCAAGTGACGGGGGTCGAACGATGGCGGAAGACAACGATCCCGAAAGTCAAACAGAAGACCCGACGCAAAAGCGCCTCGACGATGCGCTCGAACGCGGCGACGTCGCCAAGAGCCAGGAGATCAACACCTGGTTCATGATGGCGGGCGGCACGCTCGTGGTCGCAACCTTCTCGGGCTCGGTCGGCAGCGGGCTGCTGACGCCGATGCGCAACCTGCTCGCCAACTCCTGGATGATCAAGACCGACGGCAAGGCTCTGCTCGCCCTGATGCAGCAGATCGAGCTCGCCGTGCTCGCCGCGCTCGGCGTGCCCCTGTTGATGCTGGTGCTGGCGGCCATCGCCGGCAACATGCTCCAGCACCGTCTGGTGTGGTCGGCCGAGTCCCTCAAGCCCAAATTCAACAAGATTTCGCCCGGCGCCGGCTTCAAGCGCATCTTCGGCAAGCAGGCGGCCGCCAATTTTCTCAAGGGCATCGGCAAGCTCGTTGCTTTGGCCGTGGTCATGACCATGATCCTGTGGCCGGAGCGGCATCGCATGGAGGCGATGGTCCGGTTCGATCCGGTCGCCATGCTGGGCGCCAGCACCAGCATGACCATCCAACTGCTCGGCGCGGTGGTCGCAGCGCTCGCGATCGTCGCCATCGCCGATTATTTCTTCCAGTATCGCAGCTGGTTCCAGCGGCAGAAGATGTCGCTCCAGGAGATCAAGGAGGAGTTCAAGCAGTCCGAAGGCGATCCGCACATCAAGGGCAAGATCCGGCAATTGCGGCAGCAGCGCGCCAAGAAGCGCATGATGGCGGCGGTTCCCAAGGCTTCGGTGATCATCACCAACCCGACCCACTATTCGGTGGCGCTGTCCTACGAGCGCGGCATGACGGCTCCGATTTGCGTCGCCAAGGGCGTCGACAACCTCGCTTTCAAGATCCGGGAGATCGCGCGCGAGCACGACATCCCGATCGTGGAGAACGTGCCGCTGGCCCGCGCGCTCTATGCCACCGTCGAGATCGACCAGGAAATCCCGACAGAGCATTACCACGCGGTCGCCGAGGTGATCGGCTACGTCATGCGGCTGAAGCGCGGATTTGGCGCGGGGCGGGGATAAAGCACCCGAAAAATACCGGAAATGGCCGTAATCTGGGAATCAGCGTACCTTTCGCCCCTGCTGCCCTTGCACCTCAGGGTCCGATTCAGGCAGGGAGGACCCCCCGCGCCCCGTGGCGCGTTGATTCTCTGCCGACAGGCCGCGCCAGCTTGAGATGACCGCCGAGACCGACCACGACCTCACACGCGAGCCCGGTGCGGCGCACGAGCCGTCGCCGCGCTCGGGCAGCATTGCGCTGGTGCTGCTGGTGGCCGCCGGCCTCGTCGCCGTCGCCGTCGGACTGATGACGCTCGGGCGGGTGCAGGCGCAGCCCTATATCCTCGGTGTCCTCGCCGTGCTGGCGATGGTGGGGCTGTTCAACCTGTTCGCGTTTGCCGCCGGCATCATCCGCTTTGCCGATCGCAATCTCGACGATCCGATCATTCGCCGCATTTCCGATCACGCCTTCGACGGGCTCGCGGTCACCGATGCCCGCGGCCACGTGATCTATTCCAATGCCGCCTATCTGACGCTGACCGGCGCCAGCGGTCCGCAGGACGTGCGCCCGGTGGAACGCGTCTTCATCGGCAACCCCGATGTCTCCGAAGCCGTGTTTCGGCTGCTGAAGGCCGCGCGCGAGGGCAAGCGCCAGCAGGAGGAGGTGCGCATCTCCGGCCACGACGGCAGCCAAGGCCGCTGGCTGCGCATGCGCGTTCGCCCGCTCGGCACTGAAAAGCGCGAGGCGAAATACGCGGTATGGTCGATCGCCGACATCACCCGCGACCGCGAGCGCCAGGAGGACGTGTTCCAGGAGCTCCAGCACGCCATCGAATACCTCGATCACGCGCCGTGCGGCTTTTTCTCGGTCAATCCGGCCGGCGAGCTCGCTTATGTCAACGCGACGCTGGCGAACTGGCTCGACTACGACCTCGCCGAGATCGGTTCGGGCGGCCTCAAGCTGACCGACATCGTCTCCGGGGACGGCGCCTCGCTGCTGACGTCGATCGTGGCGGTGCCGGGCGAGGTGAAGACGGAAGTCTTCGACATCGATCTGCGCATGCGCACCGGCAAGACCATGCCGGTGCGGCTCTATCACAAGCTCGCCTTCGGCGCCGATGGCGCGCCAGGGCCGTCGCGCACGCTCGTCATCAGCCGCGCCCGCGACGAGCGCAGCGACCCTGATCGTGCCGCCGAAGTGCGCTTCATGCGCTTCTTCGACCATACGCCGATGGCGATCGCGACCGTCGACCGCGCCGGTAACGTCGTGCGCGCCAATGCCCGCTATGCCAAGCTCGGCCAGGCGCTGGGGCTCGACAGCGCCTCCAAGTCGATCTTCCGCGCGGTCAATGCGCGCGACCGCCACCTCCTGATCGCGGCCATCAACCAGGCCGCCGAAGGCCAGGCCGACATCGCGCCGGTCGAGGTGGCGCTGGAAGGAACCAAGGAGCGCTGGGGCCAGTTCTTCGTCACGCCGGTCGATTCGGCCGAGAACGACGCGGAAGCCGCCATCGTGCACATGCTCGAGACCACCGAGCGGCGCGCGCTGGAGAACCAGATCAACCAGTCGCAGAAGATGGAGACGGTCGGCCAGCTCGCCGGCGGCATCGCCCACGACTTCAACAACGTGCTGTCCGCCATCATGATGGCGAACGACTTCCTGCTGAACGCGCACAAGCCGACCGATCCGTCGTTCCAGGACATCATGCAGATCAAGCAGAACGCCACGCGCGCCGCGACGCTGGTGCGTCAGCTGCTGGCGTTCTCGCGGCGGCAGACGCTGCGGCCGCAGGTGCTCGACCTCGGCGACGCGCTTTCCGATCTCACCATGCTGCTGCGCCGGCTGATCGGCGAGAAGGTCAAGCTCGACCTCGTTCACGGCCGCGATCTCTGGCCGGTGAAGGTCGACGTCTCCCAGTTCGAGCAGGTGATCGTGAACCTCGCGGTGAACGCGCGCGACGCCATGCCCGACGGCGGCAAGCTGATCATCCGCACCGCCAACGTCTCCACTGAGGACGCCGGCAAGCTCGCCTACAAGGGCATGCCGGCGGCGGATTACGTCCGGATCGAGGTCGCCGACACCGGCACCGGCATTCCCGCCGACATCCGCGACAAGATCTTCGAGCCGTTCTTCTCGACCAAGGAAGTGGGCAAAGGCACCGGCCTCGGCCTTTCCACGGTCTACGGCATCGTCAAGCAGACCGGCGGCTTCATCTACGTGGACTCCGAGCCGGGGCAGGGCACCTCGTTCCACATCTTCCTGCCGCGCCATCACGCCGAGCCGGAGGTGCAGGTCGAGCAGCCGGCTGTCGCCAGCGCGACCAATGGCGCCGCGAAGGACGCCGCTGCCGTCGAGGCCAAGCCGCGCACCGATCTCACGGGACAGGGCACCATCCTGCTGGTCGAGGACGAGGAGGGCCTGCGCGCGCTGAACGCACGTGGCCTGCGCTCGCGCGGCTATACCGTGGTGGAGGCCGAGAACGGCGTCGAAGCCATGGAGATGCTGGAGGAGCAGAGCGGGGCGATCGATCTCGTCGTCTCCGACGTGGTCATGCCCGAGATGGACGGCCCGACGCTGCTGAAGGCGATGCGGGAGAAGAACCCCGACATCAAGTTCATCTTCGTCTCCGGCTATGCCGAGGACGCCTTCGAGAAGAGCCTGCCCGAGGGGCAGCAGTTCGACTTCCTGCCAAAACCGTTCACGCTCAGCCAGCTCGTGGCGGCGGTGAAGGAGACGATGACGAAGCAGGGCTGAGGGGCAGGCGTGCCTCCATTCTCCGTCATTGCGCTCACCTGCTTCCCCGCCGCAATGACGGGCAGAGAGCGGAAGTCTGTTCTCGAAACGGCCGGTAACCCGCGACCATGGTTCCCCGCCCGCCCCGGACAAACCCCCGTCAAATATGGGCTTTTGCCACAGCCCCGCGACTGAGGGCCGCAGCCACAAGTTCCGAAACCGGCTTCACTTTTCGGGAAGTCTGCCCATCTTAGGGGCACGTCCCCATGCCGGGGATATGGGAAACGCACATGACTTTCTCGCAACGCTCCCGCAATCTCTTCAAGACGCTCGCCGTCATGCTGGCGCTTGCGCTGCCGACAGCGCTCGTCATCTCGTCCGCCGACGCGCGCGTCGGCGGCGGCGGCTCGTCCGGTTCGCGCGGCTCGCGCACCTATTCCGCTCCGCCCCCGACCACGACGGCGCCGGGCTCGGCCTCGCAGTTCAACCGGACCTACACCCAGCCGGGCGCAGGCATGAACTCGGCTGCTGCCGCGCCTGCGCGCGGCGGCATGTTCGGCCGCGCCGGCGGCTTCATGGGCGGCCTTGCGGCCGGCTTCCTCGGCGCCGGCCTGCTCGGCATGCTGTTCGGCGGCGGCCTGTTCGGCGGCCTCGGCGGTCTGTCCTCGATCCTGGGCCTGATCATCCAGATCGTGCTCGTGGTGCTGGTGGTGCGGCTGGCGATGTCCTGGTGGCAGCGCCGTCACTCGCCGCAGGCGGCCTATGCCAATGCCGATGCGGGCGCAGCTCCCGGACCGCAGGCGAACCAGCGCAGCGGTCTCGGTGGCGGTCTTGCCGGTGGCCTTGGCGGTGGTCTTGGCGGCTTCGGTTTCGGCGCCAATGCCAACAACGCGCCGCTCGAGATCAAGCCGGACGATTACGAGGCGTTCGAGCGCCTGCTCGGCGAGGTCCAGGCGGCCTGGTCGAACGAGGACGTGGCCAAGCTGCACACGCTCGCGACGCCTGAGATGGTCTCCTATTTCGAGCAGGACCTCGCCCAGAACCGTGCGCGGAACGTCGTCAACAAGGTGACCGGCGTCAAGCTCTTGCAGGGTGACCTCGCCGAAGCCTGGCGCGAAGGCGAAACCGACTACGCCACGGTGGCGCTGCGCTTCGCGCTCACCGACAAGACGCTGGACCGCAACAGCGGCACGCTGGTCGCCGGTAGCGAGCAGCCGGGCGAAGTCACCGAGGTCTGGACGTTCGCCCGTCGGCCCGGCAGCGGCTGGGAATTGTCGGCGATCCAGCAGACCAACTGATCGCAAAGCGATTGAAGACAAGGGCGCCGTGCTTCCCGCACGGCGCCTTTTCTTTTGCGCCCCCTGCATCGCGGCAACGGAATAAGCGGGGGGCAGCGGGTTGAAATCAAGGCTAACGAAAAACAACCGACGACAAACAAAGCGGGAGGACAACATGATCCGTATCAGGAGATCCCTGACGATTTCCGCGCTGGCCGCGGTTCCGCTTGCATGGTTTGCGGCGCCGTCGGCGCAGGCGCAGTCGGCCGACATGACGTTCTTCGTGACCTCCAGCGGCCCTGGCAAGGGTGCCGACCTCGGCGGCCTGGAGGGAGCCGATGCGCAGTGCCAGAAGCTGGCTCAAGCCTCCGGCGCCGGCGCGAAGACCTGGCGCGCCTATCTCTCGACACAGGCCGCCGAGGGCAAGCCGGCCGTCAATGCGCGCGATCGCATCGGCAAGGGACCGTGGCAGAATGCCAAGGGTGCGGTGATTGCCAAGGACGTGGCCGAGCTGCACGGTCCCGCCAACAACCTGACCAAGCAGACGGCCCTCAGCGAGAAGGGTGAAATCATCAACGGCCGCGGCGACACGCCGAACCGGCACGATATCCTGACGGGAACCCAACCCGACGGCACCGCGTTCGCGGCCGGTGACGACAAGACGTGCAAGAACTGGACGTCGAGCACGCAAGGTGCGGCGGTGGTCGGCCACGCCGATCGCCAGGGCCTGCGCGACGACGAACCGTCAAAGTCCTGGAACAGCTCGCATCCCTCGCGCGGTTCCGAGGGTGGCTGCTCGCAGGCCGACCTGCGGAGCACCGGCGGCGACGGGCTGCTGTATTGTTTCGCTGCGAATTGAACTGAGGCCCGACACTCTCTCCGCGCGTCATTGCGAGGAGCTCTTGCGACGAAGCAATCCAGACTATTCCGCCGAGGCAGACTGGATTGCTTCCGCCTTCGCCAAGGCTTCGGCGGCCAAGTCGCTACACCCCGTAATGACAACGCATGTGGCGCGAGTGCTCCGTCTCACCCTGACGGAACCTGCGACGGCATGTTACATTAGTCCGCACGTGTTCACGTTCGCGGACCCCTCCCATGACATATGAACTCTATTACTGGCCCGAGATTCAGGGCCGCGGCGAATATGTGCGGCTGGCGCTGGAGGAGGCAGGCGCGGCTTACGTCGATGTCGCGCGCGGAGCGCGCGGGACGGCGGCGATGATGAAGATGATGGACGCGCGCAGGGGCACGCCGCCCTTTGCGCCGCCGTTCCTGAAGGCCGGCAAGCTCGTCATCGGCCAGACCGCCAACATCCTGCTCTATCTCGGCAGCCGCCACGGGCTTGCGCCGAAGACGGAGGCGGGAAAGCTCTGGGTGCACCAGCTCCAGCTCACCATCACCGACTTCGTGGTCGAGATTCACGACACCCATCATCCGCTCGGGCCCTCGCTCTATTACGAGGACCAGAAGCCGCCGGCGAAGAAGCGCACGGCCGCATTCTGGGACGAGCGGGTGCCGAAATATCTCGGCTATTTCGAGCAGCTGCTTGACGCGAATGGCGGCATCTATGTCACGGGCCGCCGGCTCACCTATGTCGATCTCTCGCTGTTCCAGATCGTCGCGGGGCTGCGCTATGGCTTTCCCAAGCGCATGAAGGCGTTCGAGACGGACGTGCCGGGCCTCGCCGGCCTGCACGATCGGATCGCCGCGCGGCCCAACATCAAGGCCTATCTCGCAAGCCCGCGCCGCATTCCCTTCAACGAGCAGGGCATCTTCCGCCGCTACAAGGAGCTGGACGGGTAAAGCGTTTTCACGCGAAGTGGATACCGGTTCGCGTCAAGAAAACGCGCGGTTTCCGCGCCGCTGGTGCGCGAAGGGTATATGGCCGCCTCAGGGCAGCGAACGCCGAGGGCAACAGCGCGGTGGCAAGCCTGATCAGGCCAGCTGATCGATCCGCGTGCCCTGACCCGGCGGCAGCGGCACGGGCGGCTGCGGCTTGTAGGTCGGGTCGGCGTCCCTGGTCTTGGTCTGATCGTCCTGCTGCTTGGTCGTGTCGTAGCTGGGAACCACGATCGCGATCGGCGGCGGTGCTACGGTAGAAACCTTCATCCGCAAATCCTCACATATGGAAACAATTCAGCCTGCGCTGTGAGGAGCGAAGATTCCTTCAAGGCGATCGTTAAAATGCGAGGGATTGCGCGGGGGAATGGGCTGCTCGCTTCATCGACGCTGGATGAGGGCGACGAAAAATCTCTCCCCGTCATTGCGAGGAGCTCTCGCGACGAAGCAATCCAGACTGTCTCCGCGGAGAAATTTCTGGATTGCTTCCGCCTTCGCCAAGGCTTTGGCGGACAAGTCGCTTCGCTCGCAATGACGGGGTCCGTGGTGAGCAGCGTCGCGCTACACCTGCACAATATTCGCAGCAAGCGCGAAGAAGAGCCGCCGCCTATTCGTCCTTGCCGCGCGTGATCGCGATCGACGCCTCCGTCTTGGTGCGGATGCATTCCATGTTGAGCCGGCGATAGCGCATGCTGACCTTGTCGCCGCGGAGCAGGCCCATGCGCTTCAGGCAACGTGTCGCGCCCGTCGTGGTGTCGTCCTTGGTCACGGTGAAGACGATCGCGGCCATCGATCCCACCAGCGTATAGAACTCCGGCTTGGGCTTGCGATCACCCTTGGCATAGAGCTCGATCGAATATTTGTCGCCGCGGCAGGCGACCGACAGCTCCTTGGCCGCCGGATGCGTCATGTAGACGACGTTTGCAGCACGAAAATTCACCTTCAGGCGGTCGACCTGGTTTGCCAGCTCCTTGGCGCTGTCATCGCAGCGGTCGGCCCGGGCCGGCGAGGTGAAGGTCACAAGGCCGGTGATGGCGGCGGCGACCAAGATCGCGCCGCGGACGTTCAGTTTCAATGTCATGATGAAAAGCCCCTTACGGCGCGCATTCAAGCGTCGGCGGACGCCAAGTGCAAGGGTGAGGTCTGGCCTTTCCACGTGCTGCGCCACGCCTTCTCAAGAGCGGGCGCCGCCCGCTCCCATGCGTCCCGGTCCCTTCCTTTTCCGTCCAAAATGGGCTTAGAACGCTTCTATGCGAGGGCCCGCGCGTGGCCCCAAACCCTGGATTCGCCCATGAACGCCCCGACCGCCTTCCCCGACCAGTCCAAGCCCGTTCCGCCCTACAAGCACACCCCCCTGTTCCCGCTGGGCAAGGACGAAACGCCCTACAGGAAGATTTCGTCCGAGGGTGTCAGGGTCGAGAAGGTCCTGGGCAAGGACATGCTGGTGGTGTCGCGCGAGGCGCTGCGGGCGCTGTCGGAGGCGGCTTTCGGCGACATCAACCATTACCTGCGCCCCGGCCATCTGAAGCAGCTCCGTGCCATCCTGGAGGACAATGAGGCCAGCCCCAACGACAAGTTCGTCGCGCTGGACTTCCTGAAGAATGCCAACATCGCGGCCGGCGGCGTGCTGCCGATGTGCCAGGACACCGGCACCGCCATCATCATGGGCAAGAAGGGCTGCAACGTCATCACCGACGGCGACGACGAGGCGGCACTGTCGGAAGGCGCGCGTGATGCGTATCTGCGCCGCAATCTGCGCTACTCGCAGGTCGCTCCGCTCTCGATGTATGAGGAGAAGAACACCGCCAACAACATGCCGGCGCAGTGCGAGATCTACGCCGAAGGCGATGACGCCTACAAGTTCATGTTCATGGCGAAGGGCGGCGGCTCCGCCAACAAGAGCTTCCTGTTCCAGGCAACGCCCTCGGTGCTGACCAAGGACCGGCTGCTCGCGTTCCTGAAGGAGAAGATCCTGACCCTCGGCACCGCTGCGTGCCCGCCTTATCACCTCGCCATCGTGATCGGCGGCACCTCGGCCGAGCTCTGCATGAAGACGGTGAAGCTCGCCTCCGCTCGCTATCTCGATGCGCTGCCGACGCACGGCTCGCCCGACGGCAATGCCTTCCGCGACGTCGAGATGGAGAAGGAAATCCACAAGATGACGCAGTCGCTCGGCGTCGGTGCGCAGTTCGGCGGAAAATATTTCTGCCACGACGTGCGCGTGATCCGCATGCCCCGTCATGGCGCCTCGCTGCCGATCGGCCTTGGCGTGTCCTGCTCGGCCGACCGCCAGGTGCTCGGCAAGATCACCAAGGACGGCGTGTATCTCGAGGAGCTCGAGCATAACCCGGCGCAGTACCTGCCCCAGATCGAGCAGTCGCTCGGCGGCGAGGTCGTCAAGATCGACCTCAACCAGCCCATGAAGGACATTCTGGCGACGTTCTCGAAGTACCCGATCAAGACCCGGGTCTCGATGACGGGCACCATGATCGTCGCGCGCGACAGCGCCCATGCCAAGCTGCGCGAGCGGCTGGAGAAGGGCGAGCCGTTGCCGGACTACTTCAAGAACCATCCGGTCTATTACGCCGGCCCCGCCAAGACGCCCGACGGCTACGCCTCCGGTGCGTTCGGTCCGACCACCGCGGGGCGCATGGATTCCTTCGTCGACCAGTTCCAGGCCGCCGGCGGCTCGATGGTGATGGTCGCCAAGGGCAACCGCGCACCGGCCGTGCGGGAAGCCTGCAAGAAATATGGCGGCTTCTATCTCGGCTCGATCGGCGGCGCCGCGGCCAATCTCGCCGAACACTGCATCAAGAAGGTCGAGGTGCTCGAATATCCCGAGCTCGGCATGGAAGCGATCTGGCGCATCGAAGTCGTCGACTTCCCCGCCTTCATCATCATCGACGACAAGGGCAACGACTTCTTCAAGGAGTTGAACCTGGGCTGAGGGACGTTCCCCGGACGCAGCGCAGCATGAAATGCTGCGCTGCTGATCCGGGGTCCATCGTAGAGGCATGGGTCCCGCTCTGCAGAGCAGCGTTGCACGCTGCACCGCGTCTGGGACACGCGAGCGAACGCTATCTCACTAGCTGCAATTCGTGACCTGGTTGGAGCACAGCGCGCGCCACCAGCCGCGCACGCCGTCGTGGCTCTCGACCAGTCCCCAGAAGCCGCTGCAGGCGAGGAGGCGCCTGGGTCCGCCGTCGCCGTCGATCGGGCCGCCGAGTTCGCGCTGCGCCGGCATCCATTGAGCGTCGACAAAGGGGGCCTGGAACAGGCCGCCCGCGCGCGTGTCGCCATTGGCGTAGTTCGCGCCGACCTTGTTGGAAGCAACCCAGCCGCGCCCGGCATAGGGCTTTGGCGCGCTGCGCGGATATCGCTTCTCGTCCTCGTAGTCCTTGCCGGGCGGCCTTGCGCCTTCGATCAGAAACCAGCCGTTCTTGAAGCCGATGATGCGGAATTCGGTGAGCCAGCCGCCGTCGGGCGTGTTCTCGGCGCCGCCCAGTTTGAGCCGGTAGGGAGGCGGCAGCGTGCCGAGCACGCGCGCCGTCGTTGACGGCTCGGCGCGCACGTTGAGCCCGTGTGGATCCTTGTCGATGGACCAGGCGCCGAGACTGCAGGGCTCGGTGCGATCGGGAAGCGTCGCGCGCTTTCCGGCAAGCTCTGCGTGCAGCTTGGCGAAGTCGCTGTCATCGCTATCGGGATCGCTGCGCGGCTTGATCTCGGCTGACAAGGCGCGTGTCGCATCCGGTGTCAGCGCGACGACGAGGGTCTGGCGTGCGGCGAACACGCTGGCCGGTGCCTTCGGATCATTCGAGGTTGCCGGATAGACCGCGAGATAGCCGGTCGAGCCTTCGGTGCGATACGCAATGCCGGCAACGTAGCCGGCGGGCACCATGGCGAGCGCGCTTGCGCGCCACGCCGGCCCGGTGTCGTCCGCGCGCGCCGCTTGCGTCGCGACGGACAGGATCGCCGCCGCGATGAGACGGAGCACGCGCATGATGGTGCGCGGCCTTACGCGCGTGAGCCCGTGAACGGGAAGCTGCCCATCGGGCCGATGCCCATCTCGCCGCTCATGCCGTCGCCGGAGACGGTGCCGGTGAATTCGAGCGTAAGCGGCATCGGCTTGTCGATCGAGACCTTCCAGGAGACATTGTCGCCGGAGACGGTGCCGTCGAAAATCTCGGCGGTATTACCTTCCGCGCCCTGCGTGCCCGTGAGCGTGCCGCCGGCGGCCTTCAGGCTCAGCGTCGCCTGGCGCTCGCCCATCGGCGTCGTCATGGTCAGATTCCAGTTGCCGTCTACGGCCATTCCCGTCTCCCGAACAAATTCGGCCGACCGCGACGATCCGCGGCCAGTCCCGGAGCCGAGCCTATAGCCCAACTCGCAGCCCCTGCCTAACCCTCGAATAGGGCATTTAGGCGCGGGCGGCGGCGCGCCGGCGGCTGGTAACGATCAGCCGCAGAACGAAGTACTGCACGGCAAAGGCCAGGATCTTGGCGCCGCCTGCGACCACCATGAGATAGAACGCCCACAGCTTCAGGTCGCCGGTGGCGGCGACCACGATCATGCCGGCGCCGATCACGAACATCAGCACCGCCCAGGCATAGCCCGCAACGGTGACATATTCCGGAACGGTCTCGACGACCATCGGCGGCATGTAGCGCAGCATCCAGCCGCGCTTGAGCATGATCGCGCCGATGGCGAAATGTGCGATCGAGGGTTTTGCCAGCATGAAGCGCGGATCGTTGGTCAGTAGCGTGATACCGCCCAGCACGACGACCAGCGCGAGGCTTGCGTAGGTCATGTAGTGGAGCGGTTGTCCCTTGAGCCGCGCATAGATCACCTGCGCGATCGCGCCGGCAATCGCCACCGCCGTTGCGAGGATCACGTTGTCTGTGACGAGATAGACGGCCAGGAAGATGATGACGGAGAGGAGGTCGGAGGCGAGGCGGGCGAATACGTCCTTCATCGTCATTCCTGTTCAGCGGCGCGGGCAAGGCGCGGACCGGCGCACCCTACTTGATCCGGCGATACCCAGCATATCACTTTGTGAGGTCAGGCGCGCTGTTGCGAGATGGCGCAGGGGCCCCCTAAACCGACCGGAACGCCCGGATCGGGACCCGGCAGCGCGAAATTCGGAACCGCAATAACCAGGGCGGCGCGGTCAACCATCTCTTACAATGTCAAGGCGACGTAGGCGACCTCCAGAAAATGAAGCGCTGCAACGAGCTGGTCGGTCATCTCGTCGACCAATCCTGTCCAGGGCAGGGGCGGCAACATCGGGAGTGTGGCGGCGAGGAGAAGGCCGGCAGCGAGCAGGATGCCGCCTTCGAAGAACGTGAGGCTTCGCCGGCGTAGCCGGATCGCCAGGAATGCAAGTGCGGCGCCCGCCGGGGCGAGGACAGCGACGGATTGCGCGGCGATCGGGAGCATGTGCATCGGGCCTCCTTGATGACGCAATATCCACGGGGATTCCGGGCTCGCGACTGCGTTGCGCCGGCATTGACGAGGGCTACGCCGCCCCGACCCAATTGCCGTGGAAGCCATCGGGCACGCGGTGGCCGAGCTGCACCAGCGCGACGGGACCCGCCTCGACGTCGGTGGCGTTGAACACCGCGAGGTCGCTGCGATTCTCTCGCGCCCGCCAGACTACCGCGAGCAGCCAGCCATCGCCCTCGGCCGCATCCTTCGCGCGCTCGACGAACACGGGCTCGGAGATGGTGTCGCCGGCCGGCAGCAGGTATTGGCCGAGCCGTCTGCCGTTGCCGTCGACGTGGACGATGCCGGAGAGCGCGCCGAACATCGGCAGTTTCGGATTGGCGCAGGCGTACCAGCCGTGACGGCTCTTCAGTCCGGCGCGGCGGTCGTCGATGCGTGGGAATTCGCCAGTGAGATCGTCCAGATAGGTCTGCTGGAAGCGGTCGGTATTGCCCGAGAGGTCGAACGTCCAACGGCAGTGCCGGGCGCGCGACTTCTCCGGATCGGTCGGCCGGCCGTCGGGATGCGGAAACAGCGGCGCTTCCTCGAACTGCATGACATCCGCGACGATGCGATTGTCGTCCTCCCACGCATTCATGACGTGGAAGACGTAGCAGGCTTCGGCACGGAACCAGACGATGTCCTTTGCCGTGCCGCTGCGCTTCATCACGCCGACATAGGCGCCCTTGTCCGGCTCCCAGGCGTAAGGCGGCCGCCCGCTCATGGCGCGCTCCATGCTGCCGGTGATGGGCAGGATCGGAAACAGCACATGGTTCGCGGTGACGATGAAGTCGTGCACCATGCTGGCATAGGGCGCCTCGAACCTCTCGAAACGCGTCGCCTTGCCGGAGGCATCGATCGAGCCGTAGGAGAGGGCAGGGGTCAACGGACCGGCGGCGTTGTAGCCGAAGAACACCAGCTCGCCGGTGACGGGATCGATCTTCGGGTGCGCCGTAAAGCTGCCGGCGACGCGGCCTTGATAGTTGTGATAGCCGCGCGTCGCCAGCGTGCCCGGCTCGATCTCGGTCGGCAGATGCGCCTCTTCCAGCGCGAGCAGCTTGCCGGCGTGGAAGATGATGTTGGTGTTGGCGACGCCGCCGTCGGTGAGATCGGCCGGGGCATCCGGCAGCTTGCGGCCGAAGCCGCCGAACAAGGCGCGGCCGGCGTCGTGCTCGGCAAGCCATTTCGGCGTGCGGACCCAGCGGTTGCGATAGCTGGCGCGTCCGTTCTCGAGGTGGAAGGCGTGCAGCATGCCGTCGCCGACGAACCAGTGCGCGCCGGGGGATTCGAACTGCGGATTGGGACCGTTGCGATAGAGCGTGCCGTTCAGATCGCGCGGCAATTCGCCGATGATCTTGAGGAAGGGCGCATCGGCCTCGAACGGGATCGGTGCGATATTGTTGCGGCGCTCGGCGGTGGCGTCGTTCTGCACGGCATATCCCTCCCCATCTTTACATCGTAAAGATCAGATAGCGCCGATCACCACTCCGGTCAAGCGAAATCTTTACACTGTCAATATTGCGTCATATAGCTTGCGAATGGCCAAGACCGACACCAAGAGCGAAACCACGCGAGGCCCGCGTGCCCCCGGCAGAACGACGTCGACCGCGGCATCGCGCACCTCGCGCCGCGCGACGAGCGCGAAGGCCGAGACGCCATACCATCACGGCGCCTTGCGCGAGGCGCTGCTCCAGGCCGCCGAACGGGTGCTGGAACGCGACGGGCTTGCGGGCCTCACATTGCGCGCGGTGGCACGCGAGGCCGGCGTTTCGCATGCCGCCCCTACCCATCATTTCGGCGATCTCACCGGCCTCCTCAGCGAGCTCGCCGCCGTCGGCTTCCGCCAGTTCAACGCCGCAATGGCCGCGTCCTATAATGCCGCCACCACGCCGCTCGAGGCCGCGCTGGCGCAGCCGAAGGCCTATGTCGCCTATGCGCAGGCTCATCCCGGCATGTACGGCATCATGTTCCGCTCCGAGCGGCTGGATTATTCCAGGCCCTCGCTGCACGAGGCCGCCGAAGCCTCCTTTGCCGGGCTCGCGAATGCCATCGGCGCGATGCGGCAGGAGCAGATCAGCGGCGACGCGCTGACGCTGAACCAGGGCGCCGCCATCGCACGCGCCTGGTCGATGGTGCACGGCTTCACCATGCTGCTGCTCGACGGCCGGCTCGAGGATATCCTCGAGCGGCTCCCCAAGGGGACCACGGCCGAGCGGCTGCTCGAGGCGATGCTGACCGCGCCCATCACGAGCAAACCGCCCGGACACTGATCCATCAAGGATCAACGCAACCCTTGCCGTGATCAGGCGTTGACGCCGCATGGCAAGAACAGCACGCGCTCCCTGGAAACGCGCCAATCCCCGCAAACGGACAGGGAAGGCTTCCAAGCATCTCAGCCCCGCGCAGAAATCGGCGGCGAAAGCGCGCGCCCGCCGTGCCAGCCGCCGCTATCCCAACCTCGTGGACAACATGCGCATGGCAGCAAAGAAGACCTCTAGGAAGAAAGCCTCGAAGAAAGCTTCGAAATCGAAATCGTCGAAAGCAAAGAAGACGTCCGCGAGGAAGACCCGCAAACGCACCGCGAAGAAGGCCAAGTCTCGCAACCGCAGCGCATCCGCGCGCGAGAAGGATCCGCGCGGCGGCCTGACCGCGGCGGGTCGCAAGGCGATCGCGCGCAAGCAGGGCGCCGATTTGCGGCCCGGCGTCACCAAGAAAGAGTCGGAGATGACGCCGCAGGAGATGCGGCGGAAAGGAAGCTGGGCCGTGCGCTTCTATGGCCGCGCCAAGCTGCCGCCGCTGGTCGATGCAAAGGGGCGGCCGACCCGCCACGCGCTGTCGGCGCATGCCTGGGGCGAGCCGGTTCCGAAAACGGTCGCGGCGGCGCGGCGCATCGCTGCGAAAGGAGAGCGGCTGCTGGCGCGCTATCGGCGAGCCAAGTCGGGAGACTAGCGCATCGTTGCCAGTTCGACGGCGCGGCCGCGCGTGCCGACGATCTTCACCTCGTCCTTGCCGCAAGTGAAGCCGCGGGCGAAATCGTCCGCGGCCTTGCGCGCAAGCTCGTTGGCGGTGGGATTGGCGATCGCATCGACATAGGCGACGTGGCAGACCGGGCCGGGCGGCAGCCGGGTCACGACCAGCATGGCTTTGGTGTTGGGCCGTCCCTGCTTGTCGGGATCGCCGTTGTCGGCGATGTGCCAGCGCTGGATGATCGCGAACGGCTTTGCGCCCACGGCACGCCACTCTATCGTGGTCTCCGACGAATTGAACGGCGCGAACCAGACCTTGGCCGCCGGTTCCTCGGCCGCTTGCTTGCGATTGCGGCCGACCGAGACGATTTCGCGAAGATCGTCCTCGGCAACCAGCACCACGAGGCCGTTCCTGCCCGGACATGCCCTCGTGGTGCTGCCGTCGAGTTCGCTGGCCCTCCCGACCTGGCGGCAATCCTTTGGCGCCGTCGAAGTGTAGGTGCTGCTCACGGATTGGGCGTCGGCGCTGGTCAGGCCGACGCAGATCGTCAAGGCCGCGAGGCCAATGCGGGTGATATGGTTCATCATGGGGTTCTTGATGGTACGGGAACTTCGTCCGATCTGACGTCTTGATTGTGGGCAAGGTTCAAACAGGCGTGGGATATACCTGACAGCGCCGCGGAATCGTTCTAGAAGAACGGCTTCGCTTGGGCTTCTCCCGCCTCGTTCGCGTCCTCATTCTCTCGATCATGCCAGCCATCTCGAACAAACCTTATCGTGTCGGCCGCTCCAAGACCGGGCTCGGCCTCTTCGCCACCAAGCCGATCAAGAAGGGCACCCGGATCATCCGCTATTTCGGACCGATCCTGGATTCGCGGATCCCAGCGCACGACGAGATCGAGAACAAGTATCTGTTCGAGCTCAACGGACGCTGGACCATCGACGGCTCGGTGCGCAAGAATCTCGCCCGCTATATCAACCATTCCTGCCGGCCCAACGCCGAATCCGACGTCCGGCCGCGCGAGCGCAAGGTGTTCATCCGCGCCATCAAGAACATCGAGCCGGGCGACGAGATCAACTACGATTACGGCACTGACTACTTCAAAGCCTATCTGAAGCCGATCGGCTGCAAGTGCGATTCCTGCGAGAAGAAGCGCAAGAAGCTGCGCGCGGAGGCGCGGGCCGAACGTGCCAAGGTGAAGGCGCGGGCCGACCGCAAGGCGCAGAAGGCAGGCGCGAAGGGCCTCAAGAACAAGGCCGCCAAGAGGAAGCTCAACGGTCACGCCGTCGGCAAGGCCCGCGCGCGGGTCTAGCCTGCGCTTCCAGCTCCGCTGTCATGCTACGAAGCAGCGCATCGTCAGGGGTCATTCCGGGGCGATGCGCAGCATCGAGCCCGGAATCTCGAGATTCCGGGTCTGGTGCTCGCGCACCAGCCCGGAATGACGGTGACTGGCCTCACGCCGCCGCCACACTCTCGCTCCTGCGCAATCCCACATATTGCAGCTCGGCGAACACGCCGGTCGCGATCGCCTGCGCCACGACCATGAGCTCGCCGGCGAGGTTCGGCGACACCGCGCCGGAGAGCAGCAGGGCGATGCTGCCGACGGTCCAGGCCGCGTTGCCGACCACGACCAGCAGCACCAGCGCCTTCGCCACCGCGGCGCGCGAAGCGAGCCAGCCGACCAGGGCGGTGTAGGCGATCAGGAACAGGCCGGTCTCGCGCAGCAGCGCTTCGGGCAGGTTGAACAGCGCAGCGAACGTGCTGGCGCCGAAGGTGAAGCCGAGGGCGGCGACGCCGCTGAAGACGGCATCGGCGAGCAGGGCGCGGCGGAGGAAGGTGGATGCAACGATCATGGTAGGTCTCCTTGCTTGGGGTGGGGTGGAGCTCACTGCCGTCCGCGCCACCAGGCGCGGAGCAGGCGGGCGAGACGGTAGGGGCAGAGGCTTCTGCCGACGCCGTGCTCGAAGGCGATGACCTGTGCGACCACGTAATCGCCGGTCGAATGCACCAGCGGCTCGGGCACGTTGAGGCTGCGTGCCAGCATGCGGGTCGCGAGCGCCATGGCCCAGGGAACGAGGTGGTCTGCGATGGTCCGGTAGAGCAGCAGCGCGATCATGGTCATCTCCTGTTGCAACAGAAGATGCGCCGGCCCGCGGGCCAATTCGATTACCTCAGGGGTAAGGCAGGGCGCTATTCAGGGCACTGTGGGACGTTCGACGCAGCTCGCAATTCGCGAGAAATCGCGGTGGTCCTGGCTATGTCGAGGCGCCGAACAGCCGCCGCAATGCCGGCAGCCACTCGCCGGTCATCGTGAACTCGAGCCCGAGTCGGGCTCCGCAGGCGATCGCCAGCAGGGTGATCGGCGCCGAGACGGCGAGGGTCGAGAACGCGGTCAACCCTTGCCCGATCGTGCATCCCATCGACATGACGCCCCCGATGCCCATCAGGAGCGCGCCGGTCATGTGACGCTTCAATTCGCGGGCGTCATCGCAGGCCTCCCAACGGAAGCCGCGCGCGAGCATCGCTGCGGCGAATGAGCCTGCCACCACGCCTGCGACGGAGCCTATGCCAAAATTCAGACGCGCCCCGGAGAAGGTCGCGATGTAGAGGATGGTGTCGCCGAGCGGCGCGACGAAGCTGAGCGAGGAGACGCGGACGGGATCGAACTCGTCATCGGCGAGCCAGCCGGTCGCGAACCAGCCGAATGCGATCGCGGCGCCGACGGCAAGGCCGGAGGCCAGCAGTCGGGGCGATCGCAGCAGCCTGCCGTCGGCGAGAGCCCAGACGGCGAGGGCCGTGGCGATCGACACGACGAGCAGCGCGCGCATCGCGCCTCCGGCGCCGAGAAGCGAGGTCAGCGTCTGATCGCTGCCTGCGGAGAGCCGCACAGACAACGGCTCGATCAGCATCACGCGCAGCATGCCCGTGATCCCGCGCATGGTTGCGAGCGCCGAGAGGCCGAGCACGAGAAAGACCACGATGGCGCGCAGATCTCCGCCGCCGACGCGGACCAACGTGCCGAAGCCGCAGGTGCCGACCAGCGCCATGCCGATGCCGAACATCAGCCCGCCCAGAATCGCACCGCCAAGCCCGATCGACGGTGTCACGTAGATCGATCGCGACAGATCGACGATGCCGAACTCGGCCAGCGCCTGGGTCGCCAACAGCGCCACGGCCGCAGCCAGCGCAAAGGATTTCAGCCGGCGCAAATCCGACCCGAAGAACGCATCCTCGAGCATCGCCAGAGTGCAAAATCGTCCCGCGCGACCCGCAACACCGAGCATGGCGCCGGCTGCAAGCCCGCATGCAAACGCTATGGTCGACGGGTTCAGCATTCCTCCCGGAGATGTTTGTTGTCCTTCCGGGCAGATTGCGCCCGAAGGTTGCGGAAAGCCAGAGCGGATAATTACCGGCGCCGCCGGCGCACCGGCTCGCAGAACACGTCGTAGACGGCGGTCAGTATCTTGCGGACGTCCTCGCTGGCGAGGCTGTAATAGATGGTCTTGCCGTCGCGCCGGGTGGTGACCAGACGGTCGAGCCTCAGCCGCGCGAGCTGCTGGGATACCGTCGATTGCCGCTCGCCGAGGAATTGCTCGAGCTCGGTCACCGACTTCTCGCCCTCGGCGAGGATGCAGAGCAGCAGCAGGCGGGATTCATGCGACAGCGCCTTGAGCATGTCGCTCGCCTCGCGCGCCTTCTCGATCATCTGCTCGAGTTCGGCGGATCCCTCGATCTCCTTCAGCTTTGGCAACGGCATCGCATCAAGTTCCTCATGGCATTTCGGGTCACGACCTGCCCGGCATCGATCCCGAACCCGTCAGGATGCGGCTCAGCAGGCCGAAGAAGAAGGTATCCCCCGGATAGCCGCGAATGCGGCCGATCTCCCGGCCCTCTTTTACCACGACGAAGGTCGGCGTGAAGGCACCCGGATCGATTCCGGAGAGATCGGCGGGCAGGGGGCGGCCGAGATCGACGCGGCGCAGCGGCGCGGCCTGGCTTTCCTCGGTCTTGCCGTAGATCGGCGCGATCTCGGAATCAAAGCGCGCGCACCAGACGCAGCCGGCCCGCTCGAACATGACCAACTCGGCCGCGCGGGACCCCGTCGCCGGCAGGGCAAGCGTGATCGCGGCCAGGAGCAATGCCAGGAGAAATGCGACGTGCCGGCTCATCCCGCGTCATGACCTCCCGACTTCGGGCCTCTGGACTTCCTTGCATCTTTATATCATTAAATTCGCATATGTAATAGGTGGGAGGCAATGACCTTGGATGTCACGCTTGGGGCGGCCTTTGTCGCTGGCCTGTTGTCGTTTCTGTCACCCTGCATCCTGCCGCTGGTCCCGCCGTTCCTGTGCTACATGGCCGGTGTCTCGGTCTCGGATCTCTCCGATGGGCAGCCGGCATTGCGGCCGCGCATCCTGGTCTCTGCATTGGCGTTCGTGGCCGGCTTCTCCCTGGTCTTCGTGGCGCTGGGTTCGACCGCCTCGATTGCGGGGCGCTTCATCTCCGCCCATATCTCGACGCTCGGCATCGTCGCGGGCGCCCTGATCGTCTTGATGGGGCTGCACTTTCTCGGTGTGCTCAGGATTCCGCTGCTGTATCGCAGCGCGACGCTGCAGGTCGAGAACCGGCCTGCCGGTGTTGCGGGCGCCTTCGTCATGGGTCTGGCGTTCGCGTTCGGCTGGACACCCTGTGCAGGTCCCATCCTCGCGGCCGTCCTGTTCATGGCGGGGTCCGAGGACACCACTGCGAGGGGGGCTCTGCTGCTGCTGTCCTATTCGGCAGGGACCGGCATTCCCTTCCTGATCGCTGCCGCTTTCACCGGTCGCTTCGTCGCCGCGCTCGGCCGTGCCCGCCGGCACCTGGCTCTGGTGGAGAAGACGATGGGCGCCTTTCTGGTTGCGACCGGATTGATGTTCCTGACCGGCTTGATGCCAGCCGTCTCGGAATGGCTGCTGCAGCATTTCCCTGCATTGACCAGCATCGGCTGACCATCACGGTTTCAGCCGAAGCGGAAATCGAGCAGCTGCGCGTAAGACTGCAGCTCGATCAGGTAGCGATGGACGAGCGGCCCGTCTCCAGCCATCGCCGCATGGGAGATCTCGGTGCTGCTGGCGATCGCGCCGTCGATCAGCCGACGGAACTCGCTTGTTTCAGCAACGTCCGCCTGGGCCCAATCGTTGCAGCGTTGCAGACGGTCGCCCAACGCGCTTGCGCTGGCGATGGTATCCTCGGCCCGTGCCGGGACAGGGTGCTCGCCATAGTGCGTGGCCGCAACGCGCAGTCTCTCCATCGCGGGTGCGATCTCGAAGACGCAATCGGCGAGATCGTAGAGGCCGGATCGACGCCTGAGGTCGTGGAACGACCGGCGGAGCAGGAGCAGCTCTCGTCCGGCGGCGACAACGTCCCCGCCATCGAGCGCGCGCGTGACCGCACCAAGCTGCTCGCCGCCGCGGCCGAGAAATTCCGACAGTGCGGCAGGCGTATGGGTGGGGCTGGGAGGGGGCGCATTCGTCGCGAGCAGCTTCCAGGCCGCTGTGGCCTCTTCGACTTCCATCTGCGCCAGCGCGATGTTTCCGGTCCGCGCATAGCTCGCGGCGCTGCGCAGATTGGCCCTGATCGGCTGCATCGCCGCTGCGAAATCCTTCGCAGGGGCGCCCTCGGCGCCAAGCGCAAGCGCTCCGGAGGCCAGCCACGTCAACAGCACGATGATGATGCAGCGCAAGATGGGAAACCCTTGTTACATTCGAGTATTCGAATATTATAATAGAGCTGCTTCGACCCGCAATGTTGTCCAAGGTTGAAATTCCCGATGCATCTTTTCAGGCCGACGCGGCGAGATCTTCTGGCACTGGCTCCGGCCGCCGCGATTGCCGCAAGCTGCCGCGCGGCGGTGGCCGAACCCGCGCTCGGAGATGACGGGCTCTATCACGAGCCCTGGTTCCTGCAGAGCTTTCTCGATCTGCGCGAGGATCTCGACAGCTCCGCGGCCAACGGCAAGCGCCTCGCCATCATGTGGGAGCTGCGGGGCTGTCCCTATTGCCGCGAAACGCATCTGGTGAATTTCGCCGATGCCGGCATTGCGAGCTATATCCGCGAGAATTTCGAGGTTCTCCAGCTCAATCTGATCGGATCCCGCAAGGTGACGGATTTCGACCGTCAGGAGCTGTCCGAGAAGGACCTTGCCCAGAAATACGCGATCAGGTTCACCCCGACGTTCCAGTTCTTTCCGCCTTCGTCCAGCGGCATCGAAAAGCGGGAGCCGATGGCGCGAGAAGTCGCGCGGGCGCCCGGCTATCTGAAGCCGCCGCATTTTCTCGCGATGTTTCGTTTCGTGCGGGATCGCGCTTACGAGCGCGGCTCGTTCAAGGACTTCCTCGCCACCGGCGGCTAGTTCGCCGCCGCGCGCAAATATGTCTTGACGCCGTTAAAGACATGATCATATCATAATAAATGAATGTGATGGATCGTTGGATTCGTCATGAACGAGGCGGGCGTCACCTCGCCATCCCTGGGGTAGGAAACATGCGGCGCTCGCTTGCAGCTGCGTTTGCTTGGTGTCTCACGATCGGAAGCGCCTGTGCGCAGGAGTCGATCAAGCTCGACGTCGTCGATGATTCTCTGCCGAAATCACTGACCGGCGCGCCCGGAGACGCCGCCGCCGGCAAGAAGGTGTTCCTGACACGCACGCTCGGCAATTGCCTGGCCTGCCATCAGGTCACCAGCCTGAAATCTCAGGAATTCCATGGCGAGTTCGGTCCGTCCCTCGACGGTGTCGCCGGCCGCTACAGCGAGGCGCAATTGCGCCTCATCATCGCCGACCCCAAGCGCATCTTCACCGGCACGGTCATGCCCGCGTTCTTCAAGAACGATGGGCTCAGCCGGGTGCGCCCGGAATTCGTCGGCAAGCCCATTCTGACGGCCGGGCAGGTCGAGGACGTCATCGCTTTTCTCAAGACGCTGAACTGACGGCGAGGAGGATCAGGAATGAAAGCCATCAATCGACGGCAGGCATTTGCACTCGGGGGCGGCTTCGTCATGCTGACCCTGATGCCCATGGCAGCCGATGCCGAGGTCTCGAACGACGCGGCGAAGTGGATCGAGAAGTTCACCGGCGGCAAGCAGCCGGCCAAGGGCAAGATTTCGCTCGATCTGCCGGAAATCGCGGAGAACGGCAACACCGTGCCGCTGTCGATCAACATCGACAGCCCGATGACCGCGGAATCTTACGTCAAGGACGTTCTGATCATCGCGGACGGCAACCCGAATGCGGGCGTGGCGACGCTGTCCTTCACGCCGCTGTCGGGCAAGGCGGAAGCCTCGATCCGGATCCGGCTCGCCTCCACGCAGAACGTGGTTGCGATCGCGAAGATGAGCGACGGTTCGCTGTTCACGGAGCAGAAGACCGTCAAGGTCACCATCGGCGGCTGCGGCGGCTAACGGCTTAGGAGAAGACAGATGGCAGAAAAACCGCGCATCAAGCTTCCGAAGGAAGCCGCCAAGGGCGAGGTCATCCAGATCAAGACCCTGGTTTCGCACGTGATGGAATCGGGCCAGCGCAAGGATGCGCAGGGCAAGCCCATTCCGCGCAAGATCATCAACAAGTTCGCCTGCGAGTTCAACGGCAAGCCGGTGTTCGGCTGCGCGCTGGAGCCGGCGATCTCGGCCAACCCCTACATCCAGTTCGACGCCAGGATCGACGAGGCCGGCACGTTCAAGTTCTCCTGGGCGGACGACGACGGCACGGTGATCACGGCCGAAGAGAAGATCGCGCTCAAGGCATGATGCGCATCGCGCATTGAGGGAGGCTCGAATGGCGCCACGATACACAGGGTTGGCCGTTGCGATCGTGGCCGCCGCATCGGTTGCGACGCTCGCATCCGCGGAGGAGGCCGAGCGCAAGGGCATCGCGGCGCCGCCCGGCCACGTCTTCAAGACCATCATCTCCGGCTACGAGTTCCGCAGCAAGGAGACCCGTGCGCTGCAGGACGACGATCTGGAAAATCCGGGATTCCTCGCCGTGGAGCGCGCGGCGGAGGCCTGGAAGAAGGTCGAGGGCAGCGAGGGCAAGTCGTGCATGAGCTGCCACGGCGAGGCCGCGACCAGCATGAAGGGCGTCGGCGCCGCCATGCCGAAATGGGACGACAAGCTCAAGAAGCCGGTCAATCTCGAGCAACGCATCAACATCTGCCGCAGCGAGCAGATGAAGGCGGAGCCCTGGAAATTCAAATCCCGGGAGCTGACCGACATGACCGCCTTCGTGCGCTACCAGTCGCACGGCATGAAGGTCGCGGTGAAGACCGACGGGCCGATGTCGCCCTGGTTCGAGCGCGGCAAGCAGATCTATTACACGCGCTACGGCCAGCTCGATCTGGCCTGCGAGTCCTGCCACGAGCGCAACAACGGCAAGTTCATGCGCGCCGATTTCCTGAGCCAGGGCCAGACCAACGGCTTTCCGACCTATCGGCTGCGCGACCAGCGCCTGGTGCCGCTTCATGAGCGTTTCGAAGGCTGCATGTTCGACGTCCGCGCCGAGCCGTTCAAGCCGCTCTCGGACGAGTTCCTCGCGCTCGAGCTCTATGTGGCCTGGCGCGGCATCGGATTGCCGGTCGAGACGCCGTCGGTGCGCAACTGAAACGATGAGTTTGCAGGAGTCTTGCGCATGATCTCTCGCCGCGAGTTCATTCAGGTCGCCGCGGCAACGGCGGCCCTCTCGAGCGGTGTCGGCTCCGGCCTGACCCGGGCGGTCGCTCAGCAGCGCCTGTCCGAGAAGGAATTGCTGGCATTCGAGCCGCTCGGCAACGTCACGCTGGTGCACGTGACCGATATCCACGGCCAGCTGATGCCGCTCTATTTCCGCGAGCCCTCGACCAATCTCGGGGTGGGCGAGGCCAAGGGCCTTCCGCCGCACGTCACCGGCAAGGAGTTCTTGACACGGTTCGGGATCGCGCCCGGCTCGTCGGCTGCCTACGCCCTGACGTCGGAGGATTTCGAGGCGCTGGCCAAGAGCTATGGCCGGATCGGCGGCCTCGATCGCGCCGCGACCGTGATCAAGTCGATCCGCGCCGAGCGCGGCGACAAGGTCGCGCTACTCGACGGCGGCGACACCTGGCAGGGCTCGTGGTCGTCGCTGAAGACGCGCGGCCAGGACATGATCGACTGCATGGCGCTGCTCAAGCCGGACGCCATGACCGGGCATTGGGAGTTCACCTACGGCACCGAGCGGGTCAAGCAGGCGATAGAAGGCCTCGGCTTCCCGTTCCTCGGCCTCAATATCCGCGACACCGAATGGAACGAGGCGGCGTTCGAGGCCTCGACCATGATCGAGCGCGGCGGCGTCAAGATCGCGGTGCTGGGCCAGGCCTTCCCTTATACGCCGGTCGCCAATCCGCGCTGGATGATTCCGACCTGGTCGTTCGGCGTGCGCGAGGAGGACGTGCAGGCGCAGGTCGACAAGGCGCGCAAGGGCGGCGCGCAACTCGTCGTGTTGCTCTCCCACAACGGCTTCGACGTCGACCGCAAGCTTGCGAGCCGCGTCAAGGGCATCGACGTCATCCTGACCGGACATACCCATGACGCGCTGCCCGAGGCCGTCAAGGTCGGCAAGACCCTGCTGATCGCGTCGGGCTCGTCCGGAAAGTTCGTCTCGCGGCTCGACCTCGACGTCCGCGACGGCGAGGTGAAAGCTTACAGGTACAAGCTCATTCCGCTGTTCTCCGACGTGATCGCGGCGGATGCCGAGATGGCGGCCAAGATCGCCGAGGTGCGCAAGCCGTTCGCGTCCGATCTTTCCAAGGTGCTCGGCCGAACCGACTCGCTGCTCTACCGGCGCGGCAATTTCAACGGCACGTTCGACGATCTGATCTGCCAGGCGCTCCTGCAGGAGCGCGACGCCGAGATCGCGCTGTCGCCCGGCTTCCGCTGGGGCACCAGCGTGCTGCCGGGGCAGGACATCACCTTCGAGGACGTCACTAACGCAACCGCGATCACCTATCCCGCGGTCTACCGCATGGGCATGACCGGCGCGCGGCTGAAGGAGATCATCGAGGACGTCGCCGACAATCTCTTCAACGTCGATCCCTACTACCAGCAGGGCGGCGACATGGTGCGGATCGGCGGACTGTCCTACGCGATAGACGTCGCCAAGCCGCAGGGGCAGCGCATCTCGGACATGCAGATGGCCAAGACCGGCGCGCCGATCGATCCCGCCAGGGAATACCAGGTTGCGGGCTGGGCCAGCGTCAACGAAGGAACCGAGGGTCCGCCGATCTGGGACGTCGTCGCGAACTACCTGACGCGACAGAAAACCGTTCGGCTCGAACCCAACCGGGCCGTCAAAGTTACCGGAGCGTGAGAAGCGATGTCGAAGATGGACAGTTCCCGCCAATCCCGACGCAACTTCCTGGCCGCTGGCGCCGGTGTTGCCGCATCGGTGCTCGCCAAGCCCGCTCTTGCGGGCGGCGGCAATCCCGCCAATCAGCCGCCCAACGTGCCGGAATGGACCAGGTCGCTCGGCGAGGGCGTCGCCGTGCGCCCGTATGGCAAGCCGTCGAAATTCGAGAAGGACGTGGTGCGGCGCGACGTCGAATGGCTGACCGCCTCGCGCGAATCCTCGGTGAGCTTCACGCCGCTGCACGAGCTCGAAGGCATCATCACCCCGAATGGGCTCTGCTTCGAGCGGCATCACGGCGGTATTGCCGAGGTTGATCCGGCGGATCATCGCCTGATGATCCACGGGCTCGTGGAGCGCCCGTTGATCCTCACGCTGGAGGAGCTGAAGCGCTATCCGCGCGTCAATCGCATCCACTTCATGGAGTGCGCGGCGAATTCGGGCATGGAATGGCGCGGCGCCCAGCTCAATGGCTGCCAGTTCACCCACGGCATGATCCACTGCGTGCAGTACACCGGCGTGTCGCTGCGCACGCTGCTGGAGGAAGCCGGCGTCAAGACCAACGGAAAGTGGCTGCTGGTCGAGGGCGCCGATGCCGCCGCGATGGACCGCAGCCTACCGATCGAGAAGGCTCTGGACGACTGCATCATCGCCTACAAGATGAATGGCGAGGCGCTCTATCCAGAGCAGGGCTATCCGATGCGCCTCGTGGTGCCGGGTTGGCAGGGCAATCTCTGGGTCAAGTGGCTGCGCCGCATCAAGGTCGGCGACCAGCCCTGGCACACCCGCGAGGAGACGTCCAAATACACGGACCTCATGCCGAACGGCAAGGCGCGCCGCTTCACCTGGTCGATGGACGCCAAGTCCGTGATCACGAGCCCGAGCCCGCAGGCGCCGATCAGGCACGGCAAGGGCTTCACCATCGTCTCCGGGCTTGCCTGGAGCGGCAACGGCAAGGTCAAGCGCGTGGACGTGTCGCTCGATGGCGGCCGCAATTGGTGGCCGGCGCGGCTCGACGGGCCGGTGCTCGACAAGGCGTTGACGCGCTTCTACTACGAATTCGACTGGAACGGCGATCCCCTGCTGCTGCAATCGCGCGTCCAGGACGAGACCGGATACGTGCAGCCGAGCAAGGCCGAGCTGCGCAAGATCCGCGGCGTCAACTCCATCTATCACAACAATGGCATCCAGACCTGGCATGTGCAGGCCAATGGTGAGGTCGAGAATGTCGAAGTCGCTTAAGCTCATCACGGCCGCGCTGCTTGCCTGCGCGCTGAGCACGCCGGCGCTCGCGCAGCAGAAGGCGGATGCCAAGGGCGGGCCGCGCTATCACATCGGTCGCGCGCCGACCGTGGATGAGATCCGCGGCTGGGACATCGACGTGCGGCCCGACGGCCAGGGCCTGCCGGAAGGCAAGGGCACCGCCGCCCAGGGCGAGAAGCTGTTCATGGACAATTGCGCGAGCTGCCACGGCGAGTTCGGCGAGGGCAGCGGCCGCTGGCCTGTGCTGGCCGGCGGCAAGGGCTCGCTCACGAGCGACAATCCGGTCAAGACGGTAGGCTCGTACTGGCCCTACGCCTCCACCGTGTTCGACTACGTCAGGCACGCCATGCCCTATGGCAACACGGGGTCGCTGTCCGTCGACGAATATTATGCGCTGGTCGCCTACGTCCTCTATCTGAACGACGTGGTCACCGATCAGAATCTCGAGCTGAACAAGAAGACCCTTGCCACGATCAAGATGCCGAACGAGCAGGGCTTCGTGATGGACGATCGCGCCAGCAGCGAGAAGGCGTTCTGGCAGAAGGATCCCTGCATGAAGAACTGCATCGCCCCGGTGAAGATCACCGGTCGCGCTGCCGCCATCGACGTGACGCCTGAGGATGGCAAGGACAAGAAGTCGCGGGGCGTGGAGTGAGACACGGCCGGGCGAGCCGCCGCACGCTGCTGCATGCGGCTCTCGCTGCCGGCTCGCTCATCACGATCTCGCCGGCCGCGGCCGAGGCCGCTGAGCTTCACAGGCTCGTGCTGCAGATCAGCGACGACGACCCGGTCAAGATGCGCGCCGTCCTCGATGTCGCCGCCAACGTCTCGCGGCATTATTCCGGGCAGGGCGAGGACGTCGAGATCGCAGTGGTCGCCTTCAATGGCGGCCTCGACATGCTGCTCGAGGACCGTTCGCCGGTGAGGGAGCGCCTGGTGAACTTCCTGAAATCGATGCCCAATGTGAGCTTCATTGCCTGCGGCAACACGCTGGAGACGCTGGCGGCGAAGGAGGGCAGGCGGCCTCCGCTGCTCGAAGGCGTCAGCGTCGCCCAGGTCGGGGTTGCCGCGCTAATGGATCTTGCTGAAAAGAACTGGACGATTGTCCGGCCGTGAGGAGAGCCGCCGATGCGATGGTTGATGAGACTGGCTATCGTGCTTGCATTCGCGGGGTCCGCAGCTGCGGCCGAGCAGGAGCTCGAACTGTCGGTCGAGGGCCGCACGACGCTCGCGACACTGCGCACGCCAGCCTCGATGGGGCCGGACACACCGCTCGTCGTGATGACCCACGGCACGCTTGCGCACAAGGACATGGAGGTCGTTCAAGGTATTGCCAAGGCGCTGGAGCAGCGCGGCATCGCCTCGCTCGCGCACACGCTGTCGCTGGGAGCCGATCGCCGCAAGGGCATGTATGATTGCGCGGTGCGACATGACTATGTCGCCGAGGATGCGATCGCCGAGATCGGCGCCTGGGTTGCGCGGGCAAGAGGCGTGTCCCGGCTCGTCTTCGCGTTCGGGCATTCGCGCGGCGGCAACCAGGTCGCGCGCTATCTCGCGGCAAGCGAGACGCCAGTGGCGGGTGCGGTGCTGCTGGCGCCCGTGACCGCAAAGGCGGAGGCCGATTTGCGCGCCGCCTACGCGAAGACCTATGGCAAGCCGCTCGCGCCGTTGCTGGAGGGGGCGACGGAGGCGGTCGCGGCCGGGCGCGGCGGAGAGTGGCTGGACGTGCCCGGCTTCATCTATTGCCGCAACGCCGTGGTCACTGCGCGGGCCTTTGCCTCGTTCTACGGTGCCGATGCCGGCCAGGACACCGCCGCCCTCGTGGCCCGCGCGAAGCTGCCGGTGCTGGTGTTCGCCGCGACCAAGGACACGGTCGTGCCTGATGTGGCCGCGTCCTTCGCGCCGCTGGCCGCTTCGAGCGGCGGCAGGGTTCAGCTCGACACAATCGAGGATGCCGATCACTTCTTTCGCGATCTGTTTGCGGAAGACGTCGCCGACCGCATCGCCGAGTTCATCAAGCAGACACGATAGGAGGGGCGCCATGCAGCGTCGATCCATGCTTCGCGCCGGCCTTGCCGGACTATTCGGCATCTTCGCGGTGCGCCAGGCGTCCGCGGCGACGGAAACGCCCGCGCGACAGCGCGTGGCCTATCATCTCGCCGATGCCGATCGTGTCGTCTTCGTTCTCGGCAACCTGCAGAACCATGTCGACGGCGTCGGTGGGCCCGGCAAGGCCGACATCAGGCTGGTCGTGCATGGGCCGGCGCTGCGGGCCTTCCACGCGCTTGCGGCCCAGGATCACACCGTTGCGATGATGACGAAGCTCGTCGCTGCCGGCGTCGGCTTCGACGCTTGCGCCAACACGATGAAGGCGCAGGGCGTCAAGCTGGACGACCTCACGCCCGGCTTCGTTGTCGCCGAGAAAGGCGGCGTGGTGCGGCTCGTCGAGCTGCAACAGCAGGGATTTGCCTATCTGCGTCCCTGAGCGGGCGTAGGCCGCGCCCTGGGCTTGATCTCGCTCATACAGCGCGGCCGCACCTCGCGATAGATTGGCAAGTCCAGGGCATACCGAGGCGGCCGTGCTGACGACACTCATCGATCTCATGGGAGAAGAGCGGCTGTCATGGCTGGGCGGCCTCCTGGTCGGCGGTCTCTTTGGATTCTTCGCCCAGCGCAGTCGCTTCTGCCTGCGCGCAGCCGCCGTCGAGTTCTCCCGCGGTACCGGCGGGCCGCGCCTTGCGGTGTGGCTGTTGACCTTCGCCGCCGCGCTGGTGGGCACGCAAGGCTTGGTCGCGCTGGGCTGGCTCGACGTCTCCGAGGCGCGCCAGCTCGCGCAGCAGGGCAGCATCTCCGGTGCGCTGGCCGGCGGGGTGATGTTCGGCTGCGGCATGATCCTGGCTCGCGGCTGTGCCAGCCGGCTGCTCGTGCTCTCGGCCAACGGCAATCTCAGGGCGCTGCTGTCGGGACTGGTGTTCGCGGTCGCCGCTCAGGCCTCCTATCGCGGCTTGCTGTCGCCCACGCGCGAGTGGGTGACCAATCTGTGGCTGGTCGACGGCGGCCCGTCGCGCGACATCATGGCGATGTTCGGCGCCGGCACGCCCGAGAAGCTCGCCTTCGGAGGCGTCTGGCTGATTGCGGGGTTGTCCTTCGCCTTTCGCAGCCGGCTGCCGCGCCACCTGATCCTTGCCGCGCTCGCGGCCGGCGCGGCCGTCGTCGCCGGCTGGCTCTTCACCTACCAGCTGTCGCAGGCCTCATTCGCGCCGGTGACGTTGAAGAGCCTCACCTTCAGCGGACCGTCGGCCGAACTGCTGATGCTGGTTCTGAACAGCTCGCAGCTGCGGCTCGGCTTCGACCTCGGCATTATTCCGGGCGTGTTCCTCGGCTCGTTCGCCGCGGCGGCGCATGCGGGTGAGCTGAAGCTGGAAGGATTCTCGGACGGGCTCGGCATGCGCCGCTACCTGCTCGGCGCGGTGCTGATGGGGTTCGGCGCCATGCTCGCCGGCGGCTGCGCGGTCGGCGCCGGCGTGACCGGCGCCTCGGTCTTCGCGCTCACCGCCTGGCTCGTGCTCGGCGGCATGTGGCTGGGGGCGGGTCTCACGGATCTGATCGTCGACCGCGCCGGTATGCCGCAAGCCCGACCGGCCACGGGCTCGCCGGCGTCCGGCACCTGAAAAGACTTTAGAGATTGCTAAATTAAATGTTTTGAATATGATGTTTGCCGGTGCAGTCTGATCTTGCCGCAACGATGCTGGCACAACACAACGCTTCCGGGGAAACGCACATGACCACCATCACGGAAAGCTACGCTCGCGAAGCGCCGCGCACGGCGCGGATTGACTGGTCGCCTTATCTCGTCGGTGCGGGAATTGGCCTTTTGAGCTGGATCGCCTTTGCCGTGTTCGGAGATCCGCTCGGCGTCACCACCGCCTATTCGCGCATCGCCTCCCTGTTTGCCATTCCCGTGGTCGGACCCGAGGCGGTGGCACAGAACGCCTATTGGAAGAGCATGCCGCTGAAATGGGACTACGGTGTCTGGTTCCTCGTCGGCATTCCGGCAGGCGCTTTCATCTCCGCGGTGATGTCGGGGACGTGGCGGCTCGAGCTCGTGCCTGAAGTCTGGAAGGAACGATTCGGGCCGTCGATTGCAAAGCGCTTCATCGGCGCCTTCCTCGGCGGAGCCGTGATCATGTACGGCGCGCGGCTTGCCGGCGGCTGCACCAGCGGCCACGGCATCTCCGGCGGGTTGCAGCTCGCGGTGTCGAGCTGGCTATTCCTGGCGGTGATGTTCGCCACCGGGCTCGGAATTTCCGCGCTCATGTTCCGCAAGCGGTGAGGGACCTCCGATGACAGCGATGATGACGATCCTTGGTCCGGTGCTGATGGGTGCGGCGTTCGGCTTCCTGCTCCAACGCGGCAAGGTGACCAACTGCAACGTGATCGAGAATCAGTTCCGGCTGCGGGATTTCACCGTGCTGAAGGTGATGGGCACCGCGATCGTGGTCGGCGGGATCGGTGTGCTGCTGCTGGTCGATACCGGCAACACGAAATACTTAGTGAAGGATGCCAACATGCTCGCGGTCGCGCTCGGCGCAGCCCTGTTCGGCGTCGGCATGGTGGTTTACGGCTATTGCCCGGGAACGGCGCTCGGCGCCATCGCGACCGGCAGCGTTCATGCCTTGGTCGGTGCGCTCGGCATGGTCGCCGGGGCCATCCTCTACGCCCTGAGCTTCGACTGGTTGAAGGCGCACGTGCTCAACGTTTGGACGCTGGGCAAAGTCCGTCTTCCGGACGTGACGCACGTTCCAGACATCGTCTGGTTCGCCGCGCTTGCGGTCGGCGCCGCGCTGTTCTTCTGGTGGGTCGAATCGGCCGAAGCCAGGCGGAAGTGAACGGCGCAAGTCGTTGGTCCGGGTCGCAGGTCACCGTCCCGGTGTCTTGCAGAACAGCCTGTGCAGCGTCGAAAACAGCTCTTCGATCCGCCGGTCTGCGATACGGTACCACATCGTCTGACCATCGCGCCGACAGGCAACGATGCGTTCGGACTTCAGCTTCGCCAGGTGCTGCGATAGAGCCGAAGCGGAAAGGCCGACATCCTCGGCAAGCGCGCTTGCGTTGATTTCGCCATATTCGACGAGCTTGCAGACGATAAGCAGACGATGCTCATTGGCGAACATGCGCATCAGGGCGGCCACCCCCTTCGCCTGCTTTTCGAGTTCGCTGGTGTTCATTCGGCGCATGACGGTGCTTCATTAACATTTCCGCGGCGGCGGTCAAAAGGATCGAAACCATGACCTCGCAGGTAATGGAAGGGCCGGCACCTGCATGCTAGATTTTCGGTCATGAACGCACATGCATCCACGGCACGTACCGAGCGCAGCCAACCAGTCCATATCGGCGATCATCTGCGCGAATGGCGGCAGCGCCGCCGCATGAGCCAGCTCGATCTCGCGGGCGAGGCCGAAATCTCGGCGCGTCACCTGAGCTTCGTCGAGACCGGTCGCGCGGCGCCCTCGCGCGACATGGTGCTGAGGCTCGCCGAACGCCTCGACGTGCCCTTGCGCGAACGCAACGTGCTGCTGGTCGCGGCCGGCTATGCGCCGGCCTTCCAGCAGCGGCCCCTGGAGGATCCTGCCTTGAAATCAGCCCGCCAGGCGATCGATCTCGTGCTCAAAGCCCATGAGCCCAATCCGGCGCTGGCCGTGGACCGGCACTGGAACCTGGTGTCGGCCAACCGCATGGTGGCGCCGCTGCTCGACGGCATTCCCCAGCGGCTGCTCGGCCAGCCCTTGAACGTGCTGCGGCTCGCCTTCCATCCCGAGGCGCTGGCACCGCGCACGGTCAACCTCGCGGAATGGTGCGGGCACCTCCTGGAGCGGCTGCACCGGCAATGCGAGGCGACTGCGGACCCCGAGCTGATAAAGCTCTACAGCGACCTCAAGAGCTATCCGATCCCGGCGCGCGCGGGGCCGCTGTCGAGCGACAATGTCGCGATCCCCTTCAAGCTGCGCCACCAGGGCGAGATCCTGAGCTTCTTCTCCACCACCATGGTGTTCGGCACGCCGGTCGACATCACGCTGTCGGAGCTGGCGCTGGAAACCTTCTTCCCGGCGGACGAGCGCACCGCCGAACGGCTGAAGCAGATGTCGGCCGGGCTGTCATAGCGGCGTTTACAGGCGGTAGCCCTCCTGGCCGCGAGTATCCCGGCGGGCCGGAGCCATCACGATAACCGCAGAGGTGCAGTCCCGAGCCATGCGGGATCGGTGCCTTGCGCCTCCTCCAGTTCGGCTTATCTTCCGGCGAACCCGTGACCCGCCCGAAGGAGGCGCCTGACATGAGCACGCTGAAACCGCTCCAGATCGACGTCGTTTCCGACGTGGTGTGCCCCTGGTGCTATATCGGCAAGCACCGGATCGAGAGCGCGCTGGCGCTCGTTCCCGACGTTCCGGTCAAGCTCAATTTCCGCCCGTTCTTCCTCAATCCCTGGGTGCCGCGCGAGGGCATCAGCCGCGAGGCCTATCTCACCCAGAAGTTCGGCTCGGTCGAAGCCTACAAGGGCATTGCCGGGCGCGTCGTTGCGGCCGCAAGCGAGGAGGGCCTCGTGTACAAGCCGGAGCTGGTGGCGCGCCAACCCAACACCACCGACTGCCATCGTCTCATCCTGTGGGCGGAAGCGATCGGCAAGGCGCCCGAGATGAAGCAGCGCCTGATGGAGCTGTATTTCCGCGACGGCGGCGATCTCACCGACGTGCACGTGCTGGTGCAGGCGGCCGCCGATATCGGCCTCGATGCCGAGGACGTGCGCAGGCGCCTTGCCACCGACGAGGACGTCGCGCGCGTCTCGGCGGACGCCCAGGAGGCCGCCGAGAAGGGCATCTCCGGCGTGCCGACCTACGTCTTCGCGCAGAAATACGCGGTCTCCGGCGCGCAGGATCCGAACCTGCTCGCGCGCGCCATCCGCCAGGTCTCGGCGGAGATCAACGCGCAGGCGGCGGAGTAGTCTTCGCTGATTTGCGGAGCCGGCGAACCAGGCGTCGCGCGGTCTCGTGCGCGGCGTTGAGGCCGACCAGCGCTCCGTGAATGAGCGCCACCACCGGATCATGCCGCCGCAGCGGGATCAGCACGTCGCCGACCGCGAAGCGTCCCCGCCAGATCGGGTTGATCATGGGATGGTCGGCGCTCGCGGTGGAATCGGCGCTGGCGATGGCGGGATCGGCGCAGAGATGGCGGGTGAGCTCGAGCGTGAGCTGTACGCCCGGCGAATATCTGGCAAAGCGCTCGTCGATGCCGAGCTTGAAGAAGAAGGCGCGATCCTGGTGGCGCAGCACGATTCCGGCGGCCACCGGCGTCGTGCCGGCGCGAAGCGTGATGATCTCGCACTGCGCGGTTTCCGCCAGCGCCGGGACGGCGCGGCGAATGAAGGCCGCATCGCCGGCATGCTGGACCAGCGCGGTGCCGCGCTCGCCTTTCCAGCCGCTGGCTTCGAGCTGCAGGAACGTTTCGAGCGCGGGGCCGATCTCGTCGGGCCGGCGTGCGGCCTCGAACGTAACGGGGCCGTGCTCTTCGAGGCGATGGCGCAGGCGGCGCAGCTCCTTGAGCTTCTTCGCTCCGAGCGCATCGCGCAACAGCGTTTCGTCGTCCTGCGTCGCATCGAGGCTGGCGCGCAGGTAGGAAGACAGGACGCGCGGCTTCAGGCCGTCGCGGCTCAAGGCCTGCTCGAGCGCCTTCATCGCGGCGCCGTCGAGCGCGACGTCGTTCAGCACGAGCGCGTGCGCACCGGCCTTGCGCGCCTGCTGCAACAGCTGTGTGGCTGCCGCGATCGGAGCGTCGCGATCGATCAGCGGGCTGCACAACGTGCCGTAGGGATGCGCGCTCACCAGCGCGGGCAGGGGAATTCTCCAGGCTCGCCACAGCGAGATCACGGGCATCAGGCCGATCAGCCGCGTCGAAGAGCCGTCGAATGCAGGCAATGCCGAGGCGTCCATGCGGCCGCGCGCGGTGGCGCTGACGGCGAGTTCCCAGGCGGGCAGGTAATATCCGTTCGGCTCGACCGCCCGCTGCGCGAGTGCGCGCCATTGACCGGCGTCGATCGCAACGAGCGGGACGCACGCCGCCATGGCATCCTGTGCGGATGCCGGATGAATCGCCGCCTGCTGCGCGATGTCGACCACGTCCCCTCGTCCCGTTCACGCGGGCAAATACCGCGTCACGTGGCCATGCTTAGCGCAAAGATTGGAAAATACCGTTGGCGCGCCGTTTCAATTCGAACGGTAATGTTAACGTCTCATTGAGCATCCGTTGCCGGATGCTCAATGAAGACCCTACTTGTCGCCGGGCAAGAAGTGGTCGCGGGCGCTCGCCCGTCCACCGCCGGCGGTATCGGTGATCGTGACCTCGAGATCGCGCGAGGTCTTCGGCAGGTCGGCGGGCCCGACCTGCACCGACAGCCGGACCTCGCGGGTCTGGTCCTGCCCGACCTCGACGACGGGCTTGGCCCCGGGCGCGGCCTCGATGCCGGCAACGCGAATGGTCGCGCCGGGCAGCCCGGAGACCTCGATCGCAAACGATCGCTGCGCGCCCTTGTTGAGAATGCGCACGGTGTAGTCGTTGCGCACCCCGCCATCCGACAGCTGGACGAACAGCGGATTGCGCTCGTGCAGCACGTTGACGTCCATGGTCGCGCGCGTGGCGAGCGTGTACAACATGATGCTGCCGACGATGGCGATCGCTGCGGTGTAGATCACCGTGCGCGGACGGACGATGCGATAGATCGGCGGCTTGCCCTCGCGCCGGCGCTGCATGTTGATGTCGGTGTCGTAGCCGATCAGCCCCTGGGGACGTCCGATCTCGCGCATGACGTTGTCGCAGGCGTCGATGCACAGGCCGCACTGGATGCAGCCGAGCTGGATGCCGTGTCGGATGTCGACGCCGGTCGGGCAGACGTTGATGCACTGGTGGCAGTCGACGCAGTCGCCGGCGAGGCCACCCTGCGCACGGGCAGCTTCCGCCTTCTTCACCGACATGCGCGGCTCGCCGCGGTCGCGGCGATAGGTGACGTTGAGTGCCCATTCGTCGGTCAAGGCCGCCTGGATGCGCGGCCACGGGCACATGTAGATGCACATCTGCTCACGGGCATGGCCGGCGAAGACGTAGGTCGTCGCAGTCAGGATGCCGATCCAGAGATAGGCGATGAACGGGGCCTGGAAGGTCGCGAGCTCCATCACCAGCGTCGGCGCATCGTCGAAATAGAGCACCCAGGCGCCGCCGGTCCACCAGGCGATCATGATCCAAAGGAAATGCTTCAGCGCGACCTTTCGGATATGGTTGAACGTCCAGTAGTGCTTGTCGCCCTGCATGCGCTCGCGGCGGTCGCCCTCGACCCAGCGCTCGACGGCGTAGAACAGGTCGGTCCACACCGTCTGTGGGCAGAGATAGCCGCACCACAGCCGTCCCGCGACCGCGTTCATCAGGAAAAGCATCATCGCGGCGAGGATGAGCAGGCCGGTGAAGTAATACACCTCCTGCGGCCATAGCTCGATGAAGAAGAAATAGAAGCGGCGATGCGGCAGATCGATCAGCACGGCCTGATCGGGCAGCCCGGGGCCTCTATTCCAGCGCACGAACGGCAGGAGATAGTAGACCCCGAGCGTGACGCAGAGGATCGCCCATTTGATGCGGCGGAACGGCCCATGGACCGACTGCGGATAGACCTTTCTTCGCTTCTCGTAGAGAGGTCCCTCGATGAAGGTGTCGTCGGTCATGGCAAATTCCCCCGCATTACAGGCTGCGTCCGCACGTTCAGGAGAACGCGCAGCCGCTGCTCAGGCCCAGCTTCTTGAACACGATGGCGGCGGGGCAGAAGCCCGTGAACGAGGCCTGCAGCATGTTGAGTCCGGCGAAGGCCGTCAGCAGGTACCAATAGGCATTCACATAGGTGCCCAGTGCGAGACCGAGCAGGACGACGAACCCCGCAAACGCGAGGACGGCTTTATCGACATTCATGGCAGGCTCCTTTTTTGATCTTGCGACGTTACGAACGGGTCAAGTTGGCTTCGGTCCAGGCGACGATGCTGCGCGCATCCATCGCGCCGGAATGGCGTGCGATCTCCCGGCCGCCGCGCATCAGCAGCAGCGTCGGAATGCCGCTGATGTTGAGCTGCGACGACAGGGTTGGTGCATTGTCCGAGTTCAGCTTCAACAGACGGACGCCGGGCTCGAGCTGTTGCGCCGCGCGTGCGAACATCGGGGCCATGGCGCGGCAGGGTCCGCACCATGGTGCCCAGACGTCGACGAGCACGGGAATGTCGTTGCTGGCGACATGACGGCCGAAGGCGGCTTCGTCCACCTCGATCGGTTGGCCCGTGAACATCGGCTGGTGACAGGCGCCGCAGCGCGCACCTTCCGGTGCGCGCCCGGCGGGCAGGCGGTTGATGCGCCCGCAATGTCCGCAGACGATCTGGCGTGTCGTGCTCATGTGCCGGTTCGGACCTCCTTGATCTTGGCGATGTTCAGCCGGTCGAGCAGGAAGCGCTCGTAGAACGGCTCACTCTCGCCGCGCCGCATCTTGCGCAGGAAGTATTTCTCGAAGGCGACCTTGGCGAAGTGCACCCATTCGCCCTTTGAAGACCAATTGACGTTGCGCGGCGGAATCTGCGGCTGCGCGAGGAAGGCGACGCCGGAATCGCCGAAATCGGCGAGGCAGATTGCGTTCCAGGTTGGCTGCGCCGTCGGCGCCTTGCCACGGAGCAGGGCACCGATGTTGATCGCGGTCGCCGTCACCATGGATTCGATCATGAAGCCGGTCTTGGGCACGCCGACCGGCACCGGTGTCGCGCCGATCGGCGCGATCGCCACGCAGACGCCGACTGCAAAGATATTGGGGAAGGCCGGGTTCTGCTGGTGCTTGTCGACGATGACGAAGCCGCGCGGATTGGTCAGCTTCTCGATGCCGCGCACCGCCTCGACGCCGCGAAAGGCGGGCAGCATCATCGAATAGGCGAATGGCAGCTCATGAGCCTTGCGGGACGTGCCGTCGTCGGCAAACTCCTCCACCGACATCAAGCCAGGGGCGACATTGTCGACGCGGGCATTGGTGATCCACTTGATGTGCTTCTCGCGCATCTCGCGTTCCAGCAGGCCCTTGGTATCGCCGACGCCGTCGAGACCGAGATGGCCGATATAGGGCTCCGAGGTGACGAACGTCATCGGTACCCGGTCACGCAGCTTCCGCCGGCGCAGTTCGGTCTCGAGAATGAAGAGAAATTCGTAGGCCGGGCCGAAGCAGGAGGCGCCCTGAACCGCCCCGATCACGACCGGGCCGGGGTTGGCTGCGAGCTTCTCCAACGCGTCACGGGCATGTGCGGCGTGATCGACGTGGCAGATCGACTGGGTATGACCCTGCGGCCCGAGACCCGGAATCTCGTCGAAGGCGAGTTCGGGGCCGGTCGCGACGACCAGATAATCATAGTCGATCGACGTGCCGTCACCGAGTTCGACACGGTTCTCCTCGGGGTGGACGCGCTTTGCGCCCTGCGTCAGCAGCCGCACGCCCTTGCGTTTCATGACATCTGCGAGATCGATCTCGATCTCTTCGCGCTTGCGCCAGCCGACGGCCACCCAGGGATTCGAGGGTACGAAGTGATAGACCGCGCCTTGCGAGATGACGCTGACGCGGTCCTCCTTTCGCAACTGGGGCAGCAATTCATAGGCCATCAGCGTTCCGCTCAGACCGGCTCCGATTACGACAACTTCCGCCATGGGTACCTCCGTTGGACCAAGCCGCTTCGCCGGTTCAGTTCCGGCCGTCATGCAGCGCTTGACTATATATTCGTATTTTTGTATATACGCAAGTATGAAAATAAATACCGAAGTCATGGAGCGGGCGGCGGATCAGGCGAGCGTGCTGCTCAAGGCGCTCTCGAACCGTCACCGTCTGCTCATCATCTGTCAGTTGATCGACGGCGAGCGGTCGGTCGGCGAGCTGGCCGAGTTCCTCAGTCTGCGCGACTCCACGGTCTCCCAGCATCTTGCGCTCCTTCGCAAGGATGGCCTGGTCGCATCCAGGCGCGACGCGCAGACGATCTTTTATTCGATCGCCAGCGAGCCGGCGCGTGAAGTGTTGAAGACGCTGTACCAGGCGTTCTGCGCACCGAAGTCCGCCAGGAACAAGCCTACGAGAGCTCGGGGGAGGGCGCCTTGACCAGGATCAACACGCTTCTCTCCCATGCAGATGAAATGAGCTGCGCTGCGGCGTGGTGATGCTTTGGTCGTGACACGGAAAAATCCCATGCGATGTATGGCGAGATATTTGGGCCTGCTGGCTGCCTTGGCGGCGACAGGCCTGTTTGCAACAGCAGCGACGGCAGCCGAGACACTCGTGGTCGCGCGGCAATCGATCGCGGACGAAAAGGCGGTATTCGCCACGGTCGAAAGCACCAGCGTGGTTCCCGCGCGCGGACGCATCGGCGGCACGGTGGCTCAGCTCAAGGTCAGGGAAGGGGATCGCGTTGCCGCCGGCCAGGCGATCGCGGCCATCGGTGACGAGAAGCTCGTGCTGCAAATGAAATCACTCGACGCCCAGATCGAGGCACTGCAGGCGCAGGCCAACCAGGCGCAACTCGACTTCACCCGAACCGAGGGGTTGGTCGAGCGCGGTATCCTGCCGCGGATCAAGCTGGACGAGCAGCGCACGGCGCTCAACGTCGCCGAGAACGGGCTGCGGGCCAAGACCGCCGAACGTGCCGTCATCAACGAGCAGCTCAACCAGGGACAGGTGCTCGCGCCGGCGGACGGGCGTGTGTTGAAGCGGCTGATCACCGTGGGATCCGTCGTGCTCGCGGGCGATCCCATCGTCACCGTCGCCCAGCAGAATTTCAAGCTGCGGCTGCGCGTGCCGGAGCGCCATGCGCGCTTCCTCAAGGCCGGCGACAAGGTCCGCGTCGATGGCGCGGAGCTGGCGGGAGAAGCCTCGAAATGGGGCGTGGTCGACCTCGTCTATCCCCAGATCGAGGAGGGGCGCGTCATTGCGGATGCCACGGTCGATGGGCTCGGTGAATATTTCGTCGGCGATCGCTTGCGGGTCTGGGTCGCCGCCGGAACGCGAACGGCCTTCGTCATTCCCGCAGGCTATGTGACGACGCGGTTCGGTATCGACTATGTCCGGATCCGGAAGGGCGACGAGACGATCGACGTGCCGGTGCAGCGCGGTCGCGACGTGCCGACGCCGTCGCTTCCCGACGGTCTCGAAATCCTGTCGGGCATCCAGGCCGGCGACCAATTGGTGCGGCCGTGAATCTTGGATTGTCAGGACGGTTGACCAGGTCAACCATCGCATCGCCGCTCACCCCGCTGTTCCTGATCGGGGCGCTGGTCGTGGGGCTGATCGCCGTCGTGGCGATCCCGCGCGAGGAGGAGCCGCAGATCAGCGTTCCCATGGTGGATATCCGCGTCAATGCCGACGGCCTGCGCGCGCCCGACGCGGTGGAACTGGTGAGCAAGCCGCTGGAATCGATCGTCAAGGGCATCGACGGCGTCGAGCACGTCTACAGCCAGACCGAGGACGACCGCGTGATGGTCACCGCGCGCTTCCTGGTCGGCACCAAGTTCGAGGATGCCATCCTGCGGGTGCACGAGAAGATCCGCGCCAACCTCGACCGCATTCCCGTCGGCATTCCGGAACCGCTGATCGTCGGGCGGGGCATCAATGACGTTGCGGTGACGGTGTTGACGCTGTCGCCGAAGCCCGAGGTCGCCAGCCGCTGGACCGACAAGGACCTCTACGAGCTCGCCGACAAGCTGCGCGCGGAGCTGATGAAGGTCGACGACATCGGCCTGACCTACATATCCGGCGGCGCCGCGCAGCAGATCCGCGTCGAGCCCGATCCGGAGAAGCTGTCGCTGTTCGGCGTCACGCTTCAGCAGCTCGTGGCCAAGGTCAAGGATGCCAACCGCTCGTTCCTGGCCGGGCAGGTTCGTGATGCCGGCATCGTGCGGGGCGTCGCGGCGGGGCAGACTTTGTCCGGCATCCCCGACATCGGACTCTTGCTGATCACGAGCCGCGACGGCCGACCGGTCTACGTCAAGGACGTCGCCTCCGTCGTCGTCGGTCCGAGCACCACCGAGCATCGCGTCTGGACGGATTCGCGCGGGGCCGCCGGGCAGTGGGCGCGGACGCCGGCCGTCAGCCTGGCGCTGGCCAAGCGGGCCGGCGCCAATGCGGTCGTGGTGTCCGAGAATATCGCGGAGCGCCTCGAAGGGTTGAAGTCGCGCCTGATCCCCGAAGATGTCCAGGTGACGGTGACGCGCGATTACGGCGAGACCGCCAACGAGAAGGCCAACGAGCTGCTGTTCCACCTCGGCCTTGCGACCGTCTCGATCGTCGTCCTGATCGCGGTCGCGATCGGCTGGCGCGAAGCGCTGGTGACGTTCGTCGTGATTCCCACCACGATCCTGCTCACGATGTTCGCCGCCAACCTCATGGGCTACACGATCAACCGCGTCAGCCTGTTCGCGCTGATCTTCTCCATCGGCATTCTCGTCGACGACGCCATCGTCGTGGTCGAGAACATCGCGCGGCACTGGGCCATGCGCGACGGCCGGCCGCGCCTGCAGGCCACCATCGAGGCGGTGGCGGAGGTCGGCAACCCCACCATCGTCGCGACGCTGACCGTGGTCGCCGCGCTGTTGCCGATGCTGTTCGTGTCAGGCCTGATGGGACCCTATATGGCGCCGATCCCGGCCAACGCGTCGGCCGCCATGCTGTTCTCGTTCTTCGTCGCGATGGTGGTGGCGCCCTGGCTGATGCTCAAGCTCGCGCCGAGGGGCGAGGTTGCCTCGGCGCATGCGGAGCACGACGAAGGCCGGCTCGGCCGGCTGTACCGGCGCTTCGCCACGCCGATCGTGCGGAGCAAGCGGTCGGCCTGGTTGTTCCTGCTCGGCGTCGGCATCGCGACGCTGCTGTCGATGACGCTGTTCGCGACCAAGTCGGTGACGGTCAAGCTGCTGCCGTTCGACAACAAGTCCGAGATCGCCGTGGTCGTCGACCTGCCGGAAGGCGCGAGCCTGGAGGCGACCGAGCGTACGCTGTTCGGCGCGGCCGAGATCGCACGGCAATTGCCGGAGGTCACTTCGGTGCAATCCTATGCCGGCACGCCGGCGCCCTTCAATTTCAACGGCCTGGTGCGGCACTACTACCTGCGAGAGAGGCCCGAACTCGGTGAGGTGCAGGTCAACCTGGCTGCGCGCGGCGAGCGAAAACGCGCGAGCCATGAGATCGCGCTCGAACTGCGCGAGAAGCTGAAGGCGCTCGATCCGCCCGCGGGCACCAGCATCAAGGTGGTCGAGGTACCGCCCGGGCCGCCGGTGCTGTCGACGCTGCTCGCCGAGGTCTATGGTCCCGATGCGACGACGCGCCGGGCGGTGACGGCCGAGCTCAAGAAGATCTTCGCCGAAGTGCCGTTCATCGTCGACATCGACGATTCCATCGGCGAGAAACGGCCACGGCTGCGGCTCTCGATCGACCAGGACCGCCTCGAATTCTTCGGCGTCGAGCAGCGCGACGTCTACGACACGATCCAGACGCTGTTCGGCGGCACCTCGATCGGCTATTCGCATCGCGGCGAGGACCGTAACCCGATCGAGATCGCGGTGCATCTCGGAAAGCGCGATCTGGTCTGGGACGAGGCGCTGGCTTCGACGCCGGTGCCGGCCAACACCGTGCCCGGCAGCAAGACCGTGGTCGAGCTCGGCCAGGTCGTGAAGGCGACCATGGAAGAAGGCTCGCCGACCATCTTCCGCCGCGACGGCCGCTTCGCCGACATGGTGATGGCCGAGCTCGCCGGGCGCTTCGAGGCGCCGCTCTACGGCATGCTCGCGGTTGCCGATCGGGTGGATGCGCATGATTGGGGCAAGCTGCCGAGGCCCGCCATCAGCCTGCACGGCCAGCCATCGGACGAGTCGCGCCCCACGCTGCTGTGGGACGGCGAATGGGAGATCACCTGGGTGACCTTCCGCGACATGGGGGCTGCCTTCGGTGCGGCCATCCTCGGCATCTATGTGCTGGTCGTCGCCCAGTTCAGGAGCTTCCGTCTGCCGCTTGTCATCCTGACGCCGATTCCGCTGACGCTGATCGGCATCCTGATCGGGCACTGGCTGCTGGGGGCGCCGTTCACCGCGACCTCGATGATCGGCTTCATCGCGCTCGCCGGCATCATCGTGCGCAACTCGATCCTGCTGGTCGACTTCATCAGGCACAGCGGCGGGGACGGCAAGTCGCTGCGCGAGGTGGTGCTGGAGGCCGGCGCGGTCCGCTTCAAGCCGATCCTGCTCACCGCGCTTGCGGCCATGATCGGAGCTGCGACCATCCTGCTCGATCCGATCTTTCAGGGATTGGCGATCTCGCTGCTATTCGGGCTCGCCTCGTCAACCTTGCTCACCGTGCTGGTGATTCCCGCGATCTACATCGCCTTGCGCGCGCCGCGTGAGGTGGCTCCGACCACAGCCAAATCCAGCTAACGAGGGTCCGATGGACAAGAACTACGTCGACATCACCAGGAACATCTCCGCCAACCTGAAGAAGCTGCGCAGCGACATTCCCGATACGATGAAGGGATTCTCCGCACTCGCCCAGGCTGCCACGCGTGACGGCGCGCTGGACAAGAAGACCAAGGAGCTGATGGCGCTGGCGCTCGGCGTCGCCGCGCATTGCGACGGCTGCATCGGCTTTCACGCCGAGGCGCTCGTCAAGCTCGGCGCGAGCCGCGAAGAGATCGAGGAGACGCTCGGCATGGCCGTCTACATGGGCGGCGGGCCCTCGCTGATGTACGCCGCGGATGCGATCGCGGCTTACGAGCAGTTCCAGCAGCAATCGACCGCCGCATGACGGCGGTACCTCGTAGGGACATGTGAACGAGACCGGGCGAATCGTCTCGTCCGGTCCCGGCCCTTACGTCTTCACGGATTACCAGCGGTCGCCCACGCCCACGCCGACGCTGACGCCAGGCGCGCGAATGCCGACGCGCGGGCCGTCATCGTAGTGACGATGATACGTCCGACGCTCATAGTAGCGATCACGCGGCATGTAATTGTAGGAATCGCGCACGATCACGCGCGAGCCGCTGCGCGTGCGATAGCAACGGCCGGCGTCGTCGCAGACGAGCCGCACCTGCTGAACCAGATCCGGATTGGTGTACTCGCTGGTCGTGTAGATATCGGAAGCCTTCGCGCCCGAGACGGCTGCCAGGGCGCCCACGCCCGCCAACAGCGCAATCGCAAATGTCTTCATCGTGTCCTCCTCGAAACTGCCCTCGGCGGTAACAAGAAGGGGAGGCGGCGATCGTTCCCGCCGCAATGCTCGTTTTTCCCGGAACCGTCGGTCGGCGCCGGTTCCTAGGCCGGCTCGTATGTCTCGGTGCCGCAGATGTCGTCGGCTTCGGCCCGCCGGCGGTCCACGACCTTCCCGCCGTTGATCGTCACGATGTAGGTCTGGGCGCCGAGCGAGGTGCCGGTCGCGGAGGTGAGCTGGGCGCGCACGCAAGCGGTCCAGCCCGGCCCGCGCACCTCGCGACGGGGCGGGGCGACGTGCACCTCGCGCGGATAGGAGGTGGCTAGGAAAACCACATCGATCTGCTCGCGCACCACACGCTTGACGTCGGGAGGCGCTTCGGGCGGGGGTTGCTCGGCCTCCTTCATGCGCATGAACTCGGGCACCGGCGCGCGGCTGTCGGCAAAGCCGCAGGCACCGAGCGCGAGCGCGCCGCCCAGCAGCGCCGCATGAGCAATGATCCGTAACATCCGTGAAAGTCCCCTGCGGGCGGACAGATAGGCACGAATGCGGTTGGGCGAAGTCCTTGCCGATCAAGATTTGCTGAGGCCTCCACAAGCCCTAGAACCCGCGGCATTGCTATTCCGCGATTGCGGGCCAGCTTGTACCCCAGACGCAGGGGATTGCGCCGATGAGGGTTTTGGTCATCGCGGCCGCCGTGCCGGCGCTGACCGCTGCCTCGGCGCAGGGCCGGCGGCCGCCCAGCTTTACCTGCGGGATCCAAGACGAGGCGGTCGCGCCTGCCGCGCGCGTGACCGCAAGCCTGCGCTGGCGTTGCCGTCGCCGTGCCGCGCAATCATCATTGCCTTGTGGATGCGATGCGAACGCTCGTTCACATCGCGGGCGCTAACGCACAAAGGCGAGGCCGACGCGCTTGTCACGGCGCCAAACTGTGCGACAATTCCGCACGAACTCGTCGCGCGCGATCGAGAGCGTGAACGATTGCGGTAACATGACGGGGGCGTCGAGGTCGATCGCCGCGCCGCCCGCCGACATGTTTCGCACCGTGCAGGCGAAGCCGTTGTTTTCGAAGGTGATCGTTCCACCCTTGAAAACACGGTGGCGCTGCGCTGTACGCTTCTCGATCATCGGCGTCGGTCCATCACGATGATTGTGGAGTAATGCATAGAAATTACGTTGAACTAAACTCAATATCGGCGCTGCTCGCACGGCGCTTCAGACTTCATTTACGACGTTCGAGCGGAGAGCCTCTCCGCCGATTTCCCTGCAAGCTTTTCTTTTATGGCGTCACGGCGCCGATGGAGATTCCGATGAAGACCACGTTTTCGCTTCTGTTCGCCGCTGCGCTCTCGCTGTCGTCGATGCCCGCCCACGCCGTCAAATGGGACCTTTCGACCATGAGCTGCAAGCAGTTCCTCGAGAGCGGCGAAGACAACATCCAGGTCGTGCTGACCTGGATGGATGGCTGGTACAAGGGCGACGAGGACAACGCGATCATCGACACCGACGTGTTCATCGCGAACGCCAAGAAGTTTGGTGCCTATTGCGGAAAGAATCCGACCGCCAGCATCGTCACGGCGGCTGACGAGGTGCTCGGCAAGTAGCTGGAAGTGCGGACCGAAGCGCCGGCCGCAGTTGCGGCTGGGGTCTCGATGCGATCGTGATGGAGAGCCGCGGTGCGCTTTGCGCGCGCGGCTCTCGCTTTTGATCAGCCCGGCAGCATCGCGAACGCGCTGGATATCATCGCAGCCGGCTTGCTGTCGGTTGCCGACAGCAGCGTGACGCGGCCGAAGCTCATCGTGCGCCCGAGCCGCACCACGCGCGCGTCCGCCAGCACGTCCGACGAGGACACCGCGCGCATGAAATGCGTGGTCTGGTCGACCGTCGTCATCGGACGATAGCCGCGATTGGCGGCAAGGATCGCGATCACCATCGCGGTATCGGCGAGCGCCATCAGGGCCTGGCCGCAGACCACGCCGCCATGGCGGCACAACCGCTCCGAGAACGGCATGCGCAGCAGCGCGCCCGGCTGCCAGTCCGGCGCGTCCGCCGGCTGCACGTGCTCGATGCGCTCCACCGCGAGGTTGAGGTCCTGGACCCAGGGCGCAAAGACCTCGCCGAGGATGCGTCTGGCGTCGGGGAGGCCGAATTCGGCGTCTGGCTGGCTTTGCATTGCTGTGGTGCTCTCCTGTATTGCCGGATGTTTCGTCCCATTGTGTGCGCATCGGCGCGGCAAAGTCACCGGTCTCGCGGCGGTGCAGTCGGCTTGAAAATGCCCGACTTGGCCCGGTATGATGCCTTGCTTGGGAACGGGTGGATGATGTTGCGTCGGTGTGTCCTCGTCTTTGGTATGATCGCCCTCGGCTTCGCGCTGAGCGGGTGCACCAAATGCGGCCCGATCTGGGACGATTGGCTGCATGGGCCCAAATCGTGCCGGTCGGACCGGTCCTAGCGGGCCGCTGACGGCCCCCGGCGCGGGCGATCCGTGCCTCATGGATGATCAAGGAGTAGACGATGAAGCTTTTCCGTATGGCGGCGGTGCTGCTGGCGGCGCTGGCGGGACCTGCCTATGCGCAAATGCCCAATATCAATCTGATGCAGGATGGCCCGAGCAAGTCCCCCGAGGAGAAGGCTGCGGAAGCCGAGCGCGAGAAGGCCTACAAGGAAACGCTGAAGAAGATCCCGGAATCCAAGGCGTCCAACGATCCCTGGGGCGGCATGCGCGCGGATCCGCCGAAGCAGCCGGCGGCGCCGAAGGCATCGGCCGCGAGCAGCGCGCCGAAGAAGACCAAGAGCGGCACGGCCGCCAACTGACCAAAGCTTCGTCCGGGGCGGCACAGGCCTTCGGACAGGACTCCTCTTCGGCCGGCCCGCGCCCTACATTTGCCTCTGAGCGTAGCGCGTAGAGGAGGGCAGGACATGGCCGATCGTCCGCGGGATCTCGCCGAGCGGATGGCGCGCCGGCGCAAGGCGGCCGGCAAGCCCGGCCCAGCTTTCGGCGACGGCTATCTGCGCGAGACCTTCACGCTGCCGCGCGCGGCGGCGCGGGAACGGGCCCAGGCCTTCTTCGCCCGCTACCCCAAGGCTGGCTATATGAGCGCGGTCGAGACCTGGCGCGAACTGCCGGGCGGCGACATCGAATTCACCATGCGGCGGCTGCCCAGCGCGGACTGAAGCCGGCCTCGAGCCTCGTCCTAGTCGAGGGTTTCGGCGACGATGCGGATCCGGAAGACGGGCTCCTTGGCCTCGTCCAGCAGCTCCATGTGCCATTCGGAATTTTCCTGGAGCTTGCGCGCAATGCCGGCGGTCATGTCGGCGCAGACATTGGTCATCTCTTTCCAGGCCGAATCGCGATCGGCAAATTCCGTCGCCTGGTCGGCGCAGCCGGAATAACGGCCATTCCGGATACGAAAGAAATAGAGCGGCATGGCTGGCACCGATCGCGCGTGACGGCCTCGCCCCAAGGCCACGGGCGCGCGCAGTCCAATCCCAAACCCGCGTCAGATCAATTCCGGGCGGCTACGGATGATGCCGCCGCCCGCAGACATGATGATCGTCGTCAAATTCCCGCGACAAGGAAAATCTGTTGGTTGACGGTAGGTTACCCCGTGGTTCTCCGACCAAGAACAGAGTTCCTGGGCTGCATCCAGTCGCGTTCTTTGCGCCGATGGGCGGCACGCGACGCAGACCAGTCCCCGCCAACGGCTTCCGATGCACGCGGCGGCATGTGCCTTGCTTGCGTGATGACGGCAAACAACATGGGTCCGCCATGCTCGGCATTCCCCGTCGCTACAGTCATTTCGTGTTCGGGATCATCCAGTCCGGGCTGACCTCGCTGATCGCGGCGGGGATCGCCAGCTTGCCCGCCGGCAGCGCGACGATCTTCCTCGGCCACTGGATGGCGTCGTGGCTGATCGCCTGGGCCGCGATGCTGCCGATCGTGCTCCTGGCCGCGCCCGCGATCCGCGCCTTCGCGCTGCGCCTGACCCGGGAGGAGGGGGATCCGCGCGCCGGCAGCCAGGCATGAAAAGCCCCGCCTGGGGAGAGCCAAGCGGGGCGGAGAGTCGTTGGAGGCTGAGGTGCTGGGCTGCAACGCCATAGCCGCATCATCCTAGCCGGCTCCGCTTACGGCAGCCTGACAGGCGGCAGGTTGGCGGCCCGAGCCGAGGCCGCAGACTGGCCCCGCAGCGGTCCCAATTTCGACATCCGTTCGCACAACTGCGGTCACACAGGTCGGCAAGATTCCAGACCGTTCGGCGCAGCCATGGGGGAAACGTGGCTCGCCGACGATGGGGTGGCATCATGGATAACGTAGAGCGGTCGTTCGCCGCCGCGACAGCGGCTGGCTTCGTGGTGCTGGTGATCGGCCTCGTGCTGCTGGCGCTGCTGTAGGGCGGGCACCGCCGGCAGTCGTGGCCTGCGATGATCGCAGGTCGGCATGCGGCCAATCTCAAAAAATTGGAAAACAACCCCATGCACAGTAGGTCGCATGGAAATTCTGGTGTTCTCTCAGTGGTGATCGAGGTGTTTGAATACCTCAATGATTTGTGGCGCCGGCAAGGCCACGCGGCGGCCGCCTCGTCGCCATGACGCACCCCTGCAGGTCGGTCGATCCCGAACCGGCTGGAAGCGTCAGCCGCCACGCCGCTGTCGGTTCCGAAGCCGGTCGCTGCAGGCTCTAGTGGATCTTGATGTCATTCAGGGGAAGATGGAGCTCGCTGGCGCGCTCTTCGCGATCCTTCCTGCGGAACTCGTTTTCCGTGCGCTCGAACTTCATCATCTCCTCAAGCGCCGCCTCCGGCAGAGGTTTGCGCCTGATCGTTTCGCGGTGCTCATTGTCCGTCATGTCTGATCCCCAGAGTTGCGGTCTCGTCCTGGAGAAGGCCTGGGACCGCGAAAAGGTTCGGTGCCGCAGGATTGCGAAATTATGACGACGAGCCAGCCTCGTCGATGCGCGCCAGCTTCGTCCGGGGGCGGAATGTTGCGGCCGCGCGACTATTTCGGCGGTTGCAGCCCGGGGGATTTGACCCAGTCGTGCAGATGATTGGCTAATTCAGCCTGGCGCGCCTTCTTGAGGAGGGCGTCCCGCTCGGGGCCGGGAGGCAGGCTGGCGGCGTCCTCCTTGACCTGCTTCACCCACGCCGAGAGCCGGTCTTGAAGGGTCAGTTGTTGCTTGAAACGTCGCCGCTTGAACATGGCACGATCCTGTCCGTGCGCGGAAGGACGTGAGCGCAATCGGGGTTCTCATCATCGGTAGCCGCCGCGGTCCCGCGCGGGGTGATGATTGATCAGGATCCATAAACGGAACGGCGTCTGTTCAGTTGTGTGCACAGCGCACGGACGAGCCGGATGGCTGACCATCGCTGGTTGCTCACGACGAGCAACCTCACCGGCAATAAGGACCTCCGGCATTCAACCTGGGGTTAGGCTGAAACACGGGACGGCCGTCCAATCGCAAAAGAACATATTGCGAACCTAGAACAAATGGAGTACATTGCATTTATCGACGCGCCGCCCTCGCAACTGTTTGTCCCTCGCGCGAATCCTCGCCATAAGGAGCACGACCTATGTCCGCCACTGCCCTGCGTATCGTCGAAGGATCTTCCATGGACAAGAGTAAAGCTCTGGCCGCCGCGCTCTCCCAGATTGAGCGCCAGTTCGGCAAGGGCTCGGTGATGAAGCTCGGCAAGAACGACCGGTCCATGGACATCGAGGCGGTGTCGTCGGGCTCGCTCGGGCTCGATATCGCGCTCGGCATCGGCGGCCTGCCCAAGGGGCGCATCGTCGAGATCTACGGGCCGGAATCCTCAGGTAAAACCACGCTGGCGCTGCATACGGTCGCGGAAGCGCAGAAGAAGGGCGGCATCTGCGCCTTCATCGACGCCGAGCACGCGCTCGACCCGGTCTATGCCCGCAAGCTCGGCGTCAACATCGACGAGCTCCTGATCTCGCAGCCCGACACCGGCGAGCAGGCGCTGGAGATCTGTGACACGCTGGTGCGCTCCGGTGCGGTGGACGTGCTGGTGATCGATTCGGTCGCGGCGCTCGTGCCGAAGGCCGAGCTCGAGGGCGAGATGGGCGATGCGCTGCCGGGCCTGCAGGCCCGCCTGATGAGCCAGGCGCTGCGCAAGCTCACGGCCTCGATCAACAAGTCCAACACCATGGTGATCTTCATCAACCAGATCCGCATGAAGATCGGTGTGATGTACGGCTCGCCGGAAACCACCACCGGCGGCAACGCGCTGAAATTCTATGCTTCCGTCCGCCTCGACATCCGCCGCATCGGCGCGATCAAGGAGCGCGACGAGGTGGTCGGCAACACCACGCGCGTCAAGGTGGTCAAGAACAAGCTGGCGCCCCCGTTCAAGCAGGTCGAGTTCGACATCATGTACGGCGAGGGCGTCTCCAAGATGGGCGAGATCCTCGATCTCGGCGTCAAGGCCGGCATCGTCGAGAAGTCCGGCGCCTGGTTCTCCTATGACAGCCAGCGCCTCGGCCAGGGCCGCGAGAACTCGAAAGCGTTCCTGAAGGCCAATCCCGACATCACCGCCAAGATCGAGACCGCGATCCGCCAGAACTCTGGCCTGATCGCCGAGCAGATCCTGGCCGGCACGCCCGAGCGCGATGCCGACGGCGAGGAGCCGGCGGACGAGTAAGCCTTAACGCGAAGAGTTTTTCGCGAGGAGCGGGCACTGAGGACGTTGAGTTGCCGACGTCTTCGGTGTCCGTTTCGTTTTGAGGGTGGGGTGCGGCGGCCATGCAGCGTGTGATCCTGACCAGTTCGGCGGGCGTCGGTCTTGCTCTCGCCGATCGCGCCGACATGGTGGTCCCGTTCATCTATCGTTTCGTTTCGGGGCCGCTTCCCACGCCTCACCACCTCATCGATTATCTCGGCGCCAGGTGGCCATTAAACGAGATGCACTGGTCGGATTGCGTCAGGGTCGATCAATCGCCCCTTCTCAGGCGCCAGGATCGGGCGGGTGGGTTGCTCTGGGTCTGCCAAACTTACGGGGTCGATTTCATCGAACTGTGGTTCGATCCTGAACCCAACAGTCAATTGCAGCTGATCTGGATCCTCGATTATGTGCGCTCCGAGCCGTCACTCACTGGAAGTTTGAGACTGCGACGCGTCGATTTCAATCTGCGCGAAGCAGATCCCTCGGAACTTCGTCATCGTGACGTTCGGCAGTTCGATATCGTGGAAAGCGATCTTGGGATCGCCAGCATGGCCTGGGAAGCTTACCGCGCGCCGACGCCAGAGCTTTGCGCCGGGCTGCTCGGCCGGCCGCTCGGCAAGCTGCATTTTTTGAAGCCGGCCATGGAAGACCTACTCGCAGAATTGCCGTCGCCGGCGACGGGACTGGGGGCGACCGAGACGCGGCTTCTCGAGCGGATTGCGGGCGGACACGATCGTACCGATGCGCTGTTTCGGCCGGGCGCGTTGGGGACACACATCTTCGATCAGTGGGAGCTCGGCACGCTGCTCGAAGGACTCGCATTCGGCCCGGCGCCAGCGATCGCGGGCTTGGACGGCAAGCTGGCGACACTCGATCCGGACAACGTGAGAAGTCGCAACGCTGCCTTTCGCCGCAGCCGGCTGTCGCTGACGGCGTTTGGCGAAGCGGTCCTGGCGGGCCGGGAGGATTTTCGCCGTCACAACCCAATCAAACGCTGGTGGGGCGGCACACTTCTCACCAATGAACGGCTGTGGCGGTGGGATGGCGAGCGCCGGTTGTTGATCTCGCCCTAGCGGCGCATTCAGCGTTGTAGGGTGGATTAGCCGGAGGCGTAATCCACCACTGTTTATCTCCGCGAAAGCTGAAGTGGTGGGTTACGCCGGCGGCCTGCGCTTCGCGCGACCGCCCGCTAACCCACCCTACGAAACCTCCGTCGCGTCTTACTCCGCAGCTTCTGCGTAATCGCTCACCGGCGGGCAGGAGCACACCAGGTTGCGGTCGCCATAGACGTTGTCGACGCGGCCGACCGGGCTCCAGTACTTGTCGGTGCGCGAGGTGCCGGCGGGGAAGCAGCCCTCGCTGCGGGTGTAGGCGCGCGTCCAGTCGTCATCGGCGATGTCGTGCACGGTGTGCGGCGCGTGGCGCAGCGGCGAGGCTTCGATCTTGAAGCGGCCGGCCTCGACCTCGGCGATCTCCTTCCGAATCGCGATCATGGCGTCGCAGAAGCGGTCGAGCTCGGCCTTCGATTCCGACTCGGTCGGCTCGATCATCAGCGTGCCCGGCACCGGGAAGCTCATGGTCGGGGCGTGGAAGCCGTAGTCGATCAGGCGCTTTGCGATATCGTCCACCGTAACACCAGAACTCGTCTTCAGCGGACGGGGATCGACGATGCACTCGTGGGCGACACGGCCCTTCTCATTCCTGTAGAGCACCGGGAAGTGCGGATCGAGGCGCGCTGCGATGTAATTGGCGTTGAGGATCGCGATCTCGGTGGCGCGCTTCAGGCCTTCGCCGCCCATCATCAAAATGTAGATGTAGGAGATGGTCAGGATCGAGGCCGAGCCGAACGGCGCGGCGGAGACCGGGCCGACCGGGGCATCCGCCTGCGTTGCCGGGTGTCCGGGCAGGAACGGCGCCAGGTGCGCCTTCACGCCGATCGGACCCATGCCGGGGCCGCCGCCGCCATGCGGGATGCAGAAGGTCTTGTGCAGGTTGAGATGGCTTACATCGGCACCGTAATCGCCGGGTCTGCTCAGGCCGACCTGGGCGTTGAGGTTGGCGCCGTCGAGATAGACCTGGCCGCCATGGCCGTGCACGATCTCGCAGATCTCGCGGATATGCTCCTCGAACACGCCATGGGTCGAGGGATAGGTGATCATGATCGCGGCGAGATCATTCGAATGCTTCTCGGCCTTGGCGCAGAGATCGTTGACGTCGACGTCGCCGTTCTTCTCGCAGGCGACCACCACCACGTCCATGCCGGCCATCGCGGCTGACGCCGGATTGGTGCCGTGGGCGGAGGAGGGGATCAGGCAGATCTTGCGGTGCGTCTCGCCCCGCGACGCGTGATAGCCGCGGATCGCGAGCAGCCCGGCATATTCGCCTTGCGCGCCGGAGTTCGGCTGCAGCGAGATCGCGTCATAGCCGGTGATGTCGCACAGCCAGCTCGAAAGCCGTGCGAACAGGGCGTGATAGCCCGCGGCCTGCTCGCGCGGCACGAACGGATGCAGCGTCGCGAATTCCGGCCAGGTCAGCGGCATCATCTCGGTGGTCGCGTTCAGCTTCATGGTGCAGGATCCCAGCGGGATCATGGCGCGGTCGAGCGCGAGGTCGCGATCTGAGAGCTTGCGCATGTAGCGCAGCATCTCGGTCTCGGAGCGATGCGCATGGAACACCGGATGGGTGAGGAACGCGGTGGTGCGCTTCAGCGCCTCCGGCAGCGCTTCGCGCGTGGTCGCGTCGATCTCGGCATAGGCGAGCGTGCCGCCGAAGGCGCGCCAGACCGCTTCGACCGTCGCAGGCGTCGTGGTCTCGTCGAGCGCAATGCGCAAGGCGGTTTCGCCGACGCCGAGATTGATCTTCTCGGCGGCCGCGCGCGCGACGATCTCGGCGCGCTTGGCGCCGGCATCGACGCTCAGCGTGTCAAAGAAGGTCTCCGATTGCGGCGCAAAGCCGAGCTTGCGCAGGCCGCTCGCCAGCACCGCGGTGCGGCGATGCACGTTGCGCGCCATCTGCGAGAGGCCTTCGGGGCCGTGATAGACCGCATACATCGAGGCGATCACAGCAAGCAGGACCTGCGCGGTGCAGATGTTGGAGGTCGCCTTTTCGCGGCGGATGTGCTGCTCGCGGGTCTGCAGCGCGAGCCGATAGGCCGGCATGCCGCGCGAATCCACGGAGAGGCCGACGATGCGGCCGGGCAGCGAGCGCTTGAGCGCATCGCGCACCGCCATATAGGCCGCGTGCGGTCCGCCATAGCCCATCGGCACGCCAAAGCGCTGCGCCGAGCCGATCGCGATGTCGGCCCCGAGCTCGCCGGGCGAGGCGATCAGCGTCAATGCCAAGAGATCGGCGGCGAGAATCGCGAGCGCGCCCTTGGCCTTCAGCGCCGATATCGCGGGCCTGAGGTCGCGCAATGCGCCCGAGGAGCCCGGATATTGCAGCAGCGCGCCGACCACGTCCGCCTTGTCGAGATCGGTGAGGGGATCGCCGACGATCAGGCTCCAGCCGAGCGGCTCGGCGCGGGTGCGCATCACCGCCAGCGTCTGCGGGTGCACGTCCTGGTCGACGAAGAACGCCTTTGCCTTGACCTGCGAGTGCCGCTCCGCCAGCGCCATGGCTTCGGCGGCGGCGGTGGCCTCATCGAGCAGCGAGGCGTTGGCGACGTCGAGCCCGGTGAGGTCGCAGATCATGGTCTGGAAGTTGAGCAGCGCTTCCAGCCGGCCTTGGCTGATCTCGGGCTGGTAAGGCGTGTACGCCGTGTACCAGGCCGGATTTTCCAGAATGTTGCGCTGGATCACCGCGGGCAGGATGGTGCCGGAATAGCCTTGGCCGATCAGCGAGGTGAAGACCTGGTTCTGTCGCGCCAGCTCCGTCATGTGCGCGATCGCCTCGGTCTCGCTCAGCGGCTTGCCGAGATCGAGCGGGGCGGCCTGCCGGATCGCGGCCGGCAGCGTTTCCGCCATCAGGGCGTCGACGCTCTTGGCGCTGACGGTCTCTAACATGGCGGTGACGTCGCGCGCCGACGGGCCGATATGGCGGCGAACGAAACTGGCGGCGGTGTCGCCGTTGGTCTTGCGGTGCGCGGTCATCATTGGGTCCTCGCTTTAGGAGTTGCTGTCATCGCCCGCGAAGGCGGGCGATCCAGTACGCCGCAGCTTCTCGGCTCCAGCCGAACCGCCTGCGTTTACTGGATGCCCCGCCTTCGCGTGGCATGACAGTGAGTATGTTGAGACGGCTCGGGTCATGTCTTCACGCCGTGTGGGCCTTGTAGGCGGCTTCGTCCATGAGGCCGCCGAGCTCGCTCTTGTCGGCAATCTTGATCTTGAAGAACCAGGCCTTGCCCTGCGCGTCCGAGTTCACCAGCGCCGGCTCGGATGCGAGCTCGGCATTGGCCTCGAGCACTTCACCCGAGATCGGGGCGTAGACGTCCGAAGCCGCCTTGACGGACTCGACGACGGCGGCGGCTTCGGCCTTCTTCAAGCTCCGCCCGACCTTGGGCAGTTCGACGAACACGACGTCGCCGAGCTGCTGCTGGGCGTAGTCGGTGATGCCGACGGTGGCGACATCGCCGTCGATCGCCAGCCATTCGTGATCAGAGGTGTACAGCGTCGTGGTCATTTCGAATCCTCAGCGTTTGTAGGTGTTCTTGACGAAGGGCATGGCGGCGACGGCGAGCGGCAGCCGCTGGCCGCGCACCTCGGCGAACAGCTTGGTGCCGAGCGCGCTCAGATTGGTGGGCACGTAGCCCATCGCCACCGGCGCATTCAGGCTCGGGCCGAAACCGCCCGAGGTGACTCGTCCGATCGGCTCGCCGGCATTGGCGTCGGCAAACAGCAGCGCGCCCTCGCGCACCGGGGCACGGCCCTCGGCACGCAGGCCGACGCGGCGGCGGGACGCGCCGTTGTCGAAATGCGCGAGGATCTTGTCTGCGCCGGGAAAGCCGCCGGCGCGCGCGCCGCCGCTGCGGCGGCTCTTCTGCACCGACCATTCCAGGGCGGCCTCGACCGGCGTGGTCGTGGTGTCGATGTCGTGGCCGTAGAGGCAGAGGCCGGCCTCCAGCCGCAGGCTGTCGCGGGCCCCGAGGCCGATCGGCAGCACGTCGGGATTGTCCAGCAGCGTCCTGGCGAGGCGGTCGGCATCGCCCGACGGAACCGAGATCTCGAACCCGTCCTCGCCGGTGTAGCCGGAGCGCGAGACGAAGCACTTGATGCCGGCGACCTCATGCGGACCGGAATCCATGAACTTCATGGACGGCGCCGCCGCACACAATGTCGCCAGCACCGTTTCGGCCTTCGGGCCCTGCAGCGCGAGCAGCGCGCGGTCGGCGAGGGGATCGATCACGCAGTCGTCGGACAGATTCGCCCGCAGATGCGCCTCGTCCTCCGCCTTGCAGGCGGCGTTGACGACCAGGAACAGGTGATCGCCGAAATTGGCGACCATGAGATCGTCGAGGATGCCGCCGTCCTTGTTGGTGAACTGGGCATAGCGCTGCCGTCCCGGCGCAATCGCCACGATGTCCTGCGGCACCAGCCGCTCCAGCGCGCGGGCGGCGTCCTCGAGCTTGCCGGACTTCGGCCGGAGCGCGATCTGGCCCATATGGGAGACGTCGAACAGGCCGGCTTTGGTGCGGGTATGAAGGTGCTCCTTCAGCACGCCCGCGGGGTATTGCACGGGCATGTCATAGCCCGCGAACGGCACCATCTTGCCGCCCAGGGAGACGTGAAGGTCGTAAAGGGGCGTCCGTTTCAGGGAGTCTTGGTCGTGCGCTAGCATCATGGGGGCCCTCGGCGGTTCCCCGGGGACGATTCCCCTGAGGACACCAGTCGAAGCCCCATCTGTCGCTGTGCCTGAGAGTATTATCCCGTCGGCGGACGCAGTCCGGGTCTAGACCCGTCGGCGCCTCTTTCCAGATGCTGTCAAAGCCACGCGGTCCTTTTGCCTGAGAGTTTCCGGGGCGGTTGCTCCTTCGGCGCCGGCTGCCTAAAGCCGGTCTCTCCCGACGTGGCCGTACGATACAGATGGGTAGAGACCACAGGCCAGCCAAGCCTGTCAACGCGTCCGCGCGCCCTATCAACGGGATTGCAGCGGAATTGAGCGGCTGCGGCAACCCTCTGATCTGCTTGCACAGTTTCTGGACAGGAAAGCTGGCCTTGTCTAAAAGCGCTTTGGCCCGCAGATATCAGCCTTAACGTTACGGTTTGGATGGCGAGAAGCGGGTTCTAAAGCGCGTCATCGCGCTTTAGCTCTTTGTTTGAGCATGATCTTTTCGGAAAACCGCTTCACACTTTTCCGGATCATGCTCTAGCACACCCGATTGGATGAACATGAGCGGCGTCAACGAGATCAGGTCGACCTTTCTGAACTTCTTTGCCGAGAACGGCCACGAGATCGTGGCGTCCTCGCCCCTCGTGCCGCGCAACGATCCAACGTTGATGTTCACCAATGCCGGCATGGTGCAGTTCAAGAACGTCTTCACCGGCGTCGAGAAGCGGCCCTATCAGCGCGCCACCACCTCGCAGAAATGCGTGCGCGCCGGCGGCAAGCATAACGACCTCGACAATGTCGGCTACACCGCGCGCCATCTCACCTTCTTCGAGATGCTCGGCAATTTCTCGTTCGGCGACTATTTCAAGGAGCGCGCGATCGAGCTTGCCTGGAAGCTGATCACCGGGGAGTTCGGGCTCAAGAAGGACAAGCTGCTCGTCACCGTCTACCACACCGACGACGAGGCGGCGGGCCTGTGGAAGAAGATCGCCGGCTTCTCCGACGACCGCATCATCCGCATTCCGACCTCGGACAATTTCTGGGCGATGGGCGATACCGGCCCGTGCGGCCCGTGCTCGGAGATCTTCATCGACCGAGGCGATCACATCTGGGGCGGGCCTCCCGGCTCGCCGGAAGAGGACGGCGACCGCTTCCTCGAATTCTGGAATCTCGTGTTCATGCAGTTCGAGCAGGTGACGAAGGAGGAGCGCCAGCCGCTGCCGCGTCCCTCGATCGACACCGGCATGGGCCTGGAGCGCATGGCCTGCATTCTGCAGGGCGTCGAGAGCGTGTTCGAGACCGACCTGTTCCGCCATCTGATCGAGGCGACCTCGTCCGCGCTCGGCAGCGGGCCGAACGAGCAGAATGTCGCCTCGTTCCGCGTCATAGCCGACCATCTACGCTCCTCCGCGTTCCTCGTCGCCGACGGCGTGCTGCCCTCGAACGAGGGCCGCGGCTACGTGCTGCGCCGGATCATGCGGCGCGCGATGCGCCATGCGCAGCTGCTGGGTGCGCAAGAGCCGCTGATGCATCGGCTGGTCTGGGCGCTGGTGCGCGAGATGGGCCAGGCCTATCCCGATTTGATGCGCGCGGAGAATTTGATCGAGGAGACGCTGCGGCTGGAAGAGACCCGCTTCCGCAAGACGCTGTCGCGCGGCTTGGCGATTCTGGACGAGAAGAGCGCGTCCTTAAAGAAGGGCGACATGTTTGACGGCGACGTCGCCTTCACGCTGTACGACACCTACGGCTTCCCGCTCGACCTGACGCAGGACGCGCTGAAGTCGCGCGGCATCGGCGTCGACCAGGCCGCGTTCACCGACGCGATGGAGCGGCAGAAGGCCAAGGCGCGCGAGTCCTGGAAAGGCTCGGGCGAGGCGGCCTCAGAGGCGATCTGGTTTCCGCTGCGCGAGAAGCTCGGCGCCACCGAATTCCTGGGCTACGAGACCGAGAGCGCCGAGGGCGTGGTGTCGGCGCTGGTCAAGGACGGCACTGAGGTCACCAGCCTGAAGGTCGGCGACATCGGCGCCATCGTGCTGAACCAGACGCCGTTCTACGCGGAGTCAGGCGGCCAGGTCGGCGACACCGGCGTGCTGACGGGCGAGGGTGGCATCAAGTTCCGCGTCACCGATACGCAGAAGAAACTCGGCGATTTCTTCGTCCATATCGGCAAGGTCGAGCAGGGCGAAGTGAAGCTCGGTACCGCGCTGCAGCTCGAGGTCGATCATACTAGGCGCACCTCGATCCGCGCGCATCATTCGGCGACGCATCTCATCCACGAGGCGCTGCGCCAGGTGCTCGGCGACCACATCGCCCAGCGCGGCTCGATGGTCGCGCCTGACCGGCTGCGCTTCGACTTCGTGCATCCGAAGCCGATCACGGCGGAGGAGCTCGCACGCGTGGAGGACATCGCCAACGAGGTGGTGCTGGAGAACGACGAGGTCACCACGCGGGTGATGGGCGTCGACGAGGCGCGCGAGGCCGGCGCTCGCGCTCTGTTCGGCGAGAAATACGGCGACGAGGTCCGCGTCGTCTCGATGGGCAGAACGGCGCGCGAGCGCGGCGCCAACGCGCTCGGCTGGTCGGTCGAGCTGTGCGGCGGCACGCATGTCAGGCGCACCGGAGACATCGGCCTGATCACGGTGACGAGCGAGAGCGCGGTGGCGTCCGGCGTGCGCCGCATCGAGGCGCTGACCGGTAATTACGCGCGCAGGCACGCCAACGAGACCATGGCGCTGGCGAAGACCGCGGCGAACGAGCTGCGCACCTCCCTCGACGACGTTCCGGCGCGCATCGCCGCGCTCATGGAGGAGCGCAAGAAGCTCGAGCGCGAGCTCTCCGACGCGCGCAAGAAGCTGGCGATGGGCGGCGGCACCTCCGCCGGGAGCAATGGCGCGGCTTCGGCCGTGCGCGAGGTCGGCGACGTCAAGCTGATGGCGCGCGCGGTCGAGGGCATCGAGATGAAGGATCTCAAGAGCCTGGCCGACGACGGCAAGAAGCAGATCGGCTCCGGCGTCGTCGCCATCGTCGGCGTCACCGAGGACGGCAAGGCGGGAATCGTGGTCGGCGTGACGCAAGATCTCACTGCGCGTTTCAACGCCGTGAACCTCGTCCGCATTGCCTCCGAGGCGCTCGGCGGCAAGGGCGGCGGCGGCCGGCCCGACATGGCGCAGGCCGGCGGCCCCGACGGCGCCAAGGCGACCGAGGCATTAGCTGCGATCGAAAAAGCGATGGCAGGCGCTTAAGTCGCCATGTCCTCCGTTCCGCGAGGACGTGGGCTTCGCGATCCCAACGTGAGGGATCGCCTCTACGAATTGCTGGAGCACGACCCGCTGGCCTATTCGGCCGGGTCGCGCTTCATCCAGCTCATCGTCGGCCTCATCGTGCTCAATGTGGCTGCGATGATCCTGGCCTCGGTGCCAGAGCTCGACGCGCAGTTCGGCGTGCTGTTCGCGGGCATCACCATCCTCTCGGTGATCGTGTTCGCGCTGGAATATGCCGCGCGGCTGTGGACGGTGGCCGGCCACACCCAGCGCAAGGGATCCGCGCTGTCCGACCGGCTTGGCTATGCCTTCTCGGCGCTCGGCCTCATCGACCTCATGGCGTTTCTGCCCGCGGCCATCGTGCTGGCCACCGGCGAGCACCCGACGCTCGCGGCGCTCGGCGTGCTGCCGTTCTTCAAGCTGATCCGCTATTCCCCGGCGATGCGCTCGCTGCTCGCCGCCGTGCATGCCGAGCGGCGGGCGCTGATCGGCTGCATCGTGATCCTGATCGGCGCGGTCCTGACCTTCGCCTCACTGCTCTACGCCATCGAGCGCGACGTGCAGCCGGACAAGCTCGGCACCATCCCGCAGGCGATGTGGTGGGCAATCGTGACGCTCGGCACCGTCGGCTACGGCGACGTCGTGCCGGTGACGCCACTCGGCAAGCTGATCTCCACATTCGCCATCGTCAGCGGCTTCGCCATGATCGCGCTGCCGGTCGCGATCATCTCCACCGCCTTCGCGGAAGAGGTCAAGCGGCGCGACTTCGTCGTCACCTGGGGCATGCTGGCGCGGGTGCCGCTGTTCTCGCATCTGTCGGCCGCGGAGATCGCCGACATCATGCGCCTGCTCCGCGCACGCACCATCGAGCAGGGCGAGGTCCTGGTGCGGCGGGGCGATGCGGCCTCGTCGATGTACTTCATCGCCGCCGGCGAGGTCGAGATCGCGCTGCCGAGCCAGCATGTGCACCTTAGCGACGGCACCTTCTTCGGCGAGATCGCGCTCTTGCACAAGACCAAACGCAGCGGCACGGTGACGGCGACCCGCAAGACACGCCTGCTCGTGCTCGATGCCCAGGATTTTCACGCCTTGATCGCGCGCATGCCGACGCTCGCCGACCACGTCCACACCACCGCCAAGGCAAGGCTCGCCGACACCGGCGATCTCGCACTCGCCGAGCTGGCGCAGGCGGAGGAGGAAGGCACGGGCCGCTGACTGAGCGCGCCTGAAAAGCAAACGGGCCGCGCTTTGGCGCGGCCCGCGATGATGTCCGGCCCCTTAGGGGCGGAATTGCCGGCGGCTTAAGCCAATTCTTTGCCGAGATTCTCGGCGACCTTGTCGAGGAAGCCGGTGGTCGAGAGCCAGCGCTGGTCGGCGCCGACCAGGAGCGCGAGGTCCTTGGTCATGTAGCCGGCCTCGACGGTGTCGACGCAGACCTTCTCCAGCGTGTTGGCGAACTTGGCCAGCTCGGCATTGTTGTCGAGCTTGGCGCGGTGGGCGAGGCCTCTGGTCCAGGCGAAGATCGAGGCGATCGAGTTGGTCGAGGTCTCCTTGCCCTTCTGGTGCTCGCGGTAGTGGCGGGTCACCGTGCCGTGGGCGGCTTCCGCTTCCACGGTCTTGCCGTCGGGGGTGAGCAGCACCGAGGTCATCAGGCCGAGCGAGCCGTAGCCCTGCGCGACCGTGTCGGACTGCACGTCGCCATCGTAGTTCTTGCAGGCCCAGACATAGCCGCCGGACCATTTCAGCGCCGAGGCCACCATGTCGTCGATCAGGCGGTGCTCGTAGGTCAGGCCCTTGGCGTCGAACTCCTTCTTGAACTCGCGGTCGAAGATGTCCTGGAAGATGTCCTTGAAGCGGCCGTCATAGACCTTCAGAATCGTGTTCTTGGTCGACAGGTAGACCGGGTAGCCGCGCAGCAGGCCGTAGTTGAAGGAGGCGCGGGCGAAGTCGACGATGGAATCGTCGAGATTGTACATCTCCATGGCGACGCCGGCGCCGGGGGCCTTGAACACCTCCTTCTCGATCACGGTGCCGTCCTCGCCGACGAACTTCATCGAGAGCGTGCCCTTGCCCGGGAACTTGATGTCGGTGGCGCGGTACTGGTCGCCATAGGCGTGGCGGCCGATGATGATCGGCTTGGTCCAGCCGGGAACCAGCCGCGGCACGTTCTTGCAGATGATCGGCTCGCGGAAGATCACGCCGCCGAGGATGTTGCGGATAGTGCCGTTGGGCGACTTCCACATCTGCTTGAGGTTGAACTCCTTCACCCGGGCTTCGTCGGGGGTGATGGTGGCGCACTTGACGCCGACGCCGACCTTCTTGATGGCCTCGGCCGCGTCGATGGTGACCTGATCGTTGGTGTGGTCGCGGTACTCCATGCCCAGGTCGAAATAGAGCAGTTCGACATCCAGGAACGGGTTGATCAGCTTGTCCTTGATGTACTGCCAGATGATCCGGGTCATCTCGTCGCCATCGAGCTCGACGACGGGATTGGATACCTTGATTTTTGCCATGATCGGGGGAGCCCTCTTGGGAACGGCGCCATCGGCGCCACGTGAATATCCGCCGCCTCTTAGCACCTGATAGCACCGGGCGAAAGCCAAGGGATTATGCACTTTTAGCCGATCCAGCCCCCACGGATGGGGAGCAAGGTCGGGCCGCGCCGGACCGGCAGGGACGAGGTTTCAGGCGCGATTCAAAGGTCGAATCCAACCCGTTATTTCCCTTGAGAATTTCGTCAGGACAGGCAAACGACGGTCGGACAACCCGGCCGGCCCAGCGCGAGCCTGAAAGGCCGGCCTGAATCAATTCCTAAGAGCGCCTTGCCAAGGCCTTGAGAGTGAAAGCGAAGCGAGATGTCGGGGACTGACAAGAGCAAGGCGGGACTTTCCCTCGACGGTCCCATCGTGATCCTGGTCGAGCCGCAGCTCGGCGAGAACATCGGCATGGCCGCGCGCGCCATGGGCAATTTCGCCCTGAGCCGCTTGCGCATCGTCAACCCCAGGGACGGCTGGCCGAACATCGCCGCCCAGCGCGCCGCCGCCGGCGCGGACCACATTCTAGAAAAGGTCGAATTGTTCGGCACGGTGGCAGAGGCCGTCGCCGACCTCGATCTCTTGTTCGCCACCACGGCGCGCCCGCACGACCAGGCCAAGCCCGTGGTCGGGCCGGAAGCCGCGGCCGCCGAAATATCCGGGCACATCGCCACGGGAGGCAAGGCCGGTATCCTGTTCGGCCGCGAGCGATGGGGCCTGACCAACGAGGAGGTCGGGCTCTCCAACCGCATCATCACCTTCCCGGTCAATCCGGGCTTCGCCTCGCTCAACCTCGCCCAGGCCGTGCTCTTGGTCGGCTATGAATGGTTCAAGCGGATAACCTCGGGCGAGCTGCCGCACGCCATGCCTGAAAGATCCGAGCGCGCCTCGCAGCACCAGATGCAGGCGTTCTTCGACAACCTCGTGCGCGAGCTCGACAAGGTGGAATTCTTGCGCCCGGCCGAGAAACGCGACACCATGCTGGTCAACCTGCGCAACATCTTCACCCGGATGGAGCCGACCAAGCAGGACATGCACACCCTGCACGGGGTGATCATGGCGATCGCGGAAGGACGCAAGGGTCCGGCCAAGGGCGGCGTGCTCGATGGCGAGCAGGCGACGCGCCTGCGCGCGCTCTTGGCCGAGCACGGGCAGGGCGGCGGCGTCTCCGACAGCGGCTCAACCGTGCGCGGCCTTGCCCGCCTGCTCCGCCGCAATCCGACCGACGCCGAGCGCCTGCTCTGGCAGGCCCTGACCCGCGACCGCCGTTTCGCAGGTGGGTTCAAGCGCCAGACGCCGGTCGGACGGCACATCCCGGACTTCGTCTCCTTCCCGCACCGGATCGCGATCGAGCTGGTGAATCCGGGTGAGGGCGAGGCGATCGCGGCCGATCGCGCGGCGCGGCGGAGCTGGCTCGAGGCGCGCGACTATCGGGTGCTCGACATTCGGGCAGTGGATGTGGAGCGCGATCTGGAGACAGAGCTGGTGCGGCTTGCTGGGATGATGGAGCAGGGCGCGTAGATCGCGCGTCGGTCTCGTAGGGTGGCCAAAGCGAAGCGTGCCCACGGTCACGGAGGAATGGTGGGCACGGCGCTTTGCGCCTTTGCTCACCCGACGAGATCATCGTAGCCCGGATGGAGCGGAGCGCAATCCGGGACGGTATCCCCGCATTCCGCTGCGCTTCATGCGGGCTACGAAGTGAAAGCGATCACACCGCTTCGAATTGCTCCGCGCGCTTCTTCTTCGCCTTCGAGTGGCCGAGCAGGGGCCCCGCCGTCAGTGCCGCCGTATCCGCCACGCCCGGGTCGCGCGAGATCATCGCCGCGACGATCGCGCCGTCGATGAGGAGGCCGAGCTGGTGCGCCAGCACGGCGGGCTCGCTCGAGCCGAGCTCGCCGGCGAGCTTCTCGATGTGGCCGAGCACGATCTTCTTGTGCTTCAGCGCGATGTTGCGGAACTGTTTGGCGTCCTTGTCGTGCTCGCCGACCGCGTTGATGAAGGGGCAGCCGTAGAAGCGCTCTTCGGCGAACCAGCTCTTCAGCGCCGGAAAGATGCGCGTCAGCTTGGCTTGTGCGTCGCCGCCGCCTTGCTCCATGGCGGCGATGAACCATTCGCGCCATTGCTTGCCTTCGCTTTCCAGCACCGCGTTGACGAGATTGGTCTTGGAGCCGAACAATTTGTAGAGCGTGGTCTTCGCGGTGCCAGCCTCCTCGATGATCGCATCGATGCCGGTGGCGTTGATTCCGTTCTTGCAGAACAGATGTGACGCGGCGCTGAGCAGGCGCCCGCGTGCGGATTCGTCGTCGCCGGTGGCGGCGTGGGGCGAGGTCTTCTTCGATGACGTCTTTGCCATAAGCTGCAACTTAATCGCAGCTGCATCACATCAGCAAGCCGCATCTGGTTGGCGCTGAAAAGATTCGCATCCGCTCGAGCATCTGCTCCGCCTTTGAGCAGGAGGGGGTTGATCAATCCACCGGCAGCGACGCTAAGCGGCTCCAATGCTTCGCCTTTCGCTTTCTGGCCGGTTCTGGCACGCTCCATGCAAGGAAACAGACCGTTCGGTATCCTGCCGATTTCCACCTCTGCCAGGGAGAAGACGATGACTGCGGTCGTTCAGAAGACAGTGCTGACGGGGTGCCTCGCGCCCATCGACAAGAATGGGCTCGAGCAGCTGATCGCCAACGGCAAGGCGAATCCGAAGGTGGTCAAGACCTTGAAGTGCAAGACGGTCGCGGAAGGAAAATTCCGCCACGCCAACTACATCCGCAATCTGCCGCCCTACATCGTCGACGAGCCGCCGGGGCTGCTCGGCGACGACACCGCGCCCAATCCGTCGGAAGCCTCGCTCGCCGCGCTCGGCTCCTGCCTCGCCGTCGGCCTGCACGCCAACGCCGTGCACCGCGGCTGGATCGTCAACAAGCTCGAGCTCGAGCTCGAAGGCGACCTCAACATCACCGCGGTCTGGGGCACCGGCGACACCTCGGACAAGCCGGTCGGCTTCACCGACGTGCGCGTCAAGGTCGACATGGCATGCGAGGGCATCGCGCAGGACGAGATCAACGCGCTGGTCGCGCATGTGAAGAAATGGTCGCCGGTCGCCAACACCTTCACCCGGCCGGTCAATCTCGAGGTCGGCATCTAGCAGGCGGCAACCAGGACAAGGTGCGGGAGACGATCATGGGTTCACTGGCTTTATCGCGGGTCGACGTTCTGGATCAGCCCGCACCGTCCATTGCAGGCGAGGTGGCGCGGATCGCGCGGGAGCAGCTCGCCCCGCTCGCCGCCGGCATCGACGACGGTTCGGTTTATCCGGCCGAGGTGCTGCGCAAGTTCGGCGCGGTCGGGGCGTGGGGCAGTCACGTGCCCCACGAAGGTCCCGCCGATCTGCGCTGCGCCATCCAGACGATGGCGGCGATCGGCGAGGTCTGCGGGGCGACCGCCTTCATGGCCTGGTGCCAGGACACGCTGGTCTGGTACGCCGCCAACTCGACCAATATGAAATTGGCGAAACGCTTCGGCGATGCCTTCTCGACCGGCCGGGTGCTCGGCGGCACCGGGCTCTCCAACCCGATGAAGAGCTTCTTCGGTATCGAGAAGCTCAAGCTGAAGGGGCGCAAGGTCGAGGGTGGCTACATCGTGCGCGGTGCGCTGCCCTGGGTCTCCAATCTCGGCCCGGACCATTATTTCGGCACCATCTTCGAGCGTGAGGACGACCAGGGCACCGCGAGCGGCGAGCCCGGCATCGCAAGCGGCGAGCCCGGCACCGTGATGTTTCTCGCCGATTGCTCGGATCCCGCGATTACCCTGACGCCGTGCAAGCCGTTCCTCGCCATGGACGGCACTGGCACCTATGGCGTCCAGTTCCGCGACGTCTTCGTGCCGGACGAGCTGATCCTCGCCGATCCCGCCGGGCCCTTCGTCAAGAAGATCCGCGCCGGCTTCATCCTGCTGCAGGCCGGCATGGCGCTCGGGCTGATCAAGGACTGCATCAACATCATGGGCGAGGTTGATGGTCCGCTCGGCCATATCAACCGTTATCTGCCGCAGCAGCCGGTGCATTTCGGCGATCTCGCCGCGGAGATCGAGGCCGAGACCATGGCGCTGGCGCGCGACCCCTACAACGAGGAGGAGACCTACTGGCGCAAGGTGATCGCGCTGCGCTTGCGCGCCGGCGAAGCCAGCGTCGCGGCGGCGCATGCGGCGATGCTGCATTGTGGCGCGCGCGGCTATCTGAAGGGCCATCGCGCGCAGCGGCGCCTGCGCGAGGCCTATTTCATCGCGATCGTCACGCCGGCCACCAAGCAGCTGCGCAAGATGCTCGCTGATTCCTGAGCTCACGAGTCCACCCCAGAAGACCACTTAACCTCAACGGAGAGGCTGCCAATGACGGACGTTCTGATCTCTGCCAGCGAACTTGCCGATCTCTTGAAGACGGAGCCGTGTGTCGTGATCGACACCCGCAATCCCGACGCCTATGCCGCCGGGCATTTGCCGGGCGCCGTGAACGTGCACGAGATCTTCACCTTTCTTGCGACCTCGACGCCCGAGGGCATCAGCGAGCTGAAGACCAAATTCGCCGACGCCTTCGGCGCGGCCGGCCTCTCCGGCAAGGAAACGGCCGTGGTCTACGAGCAATCGATGAATTCCGGCTTCGGCCAGTCCTGCCGCGGCTACTATCTGCTCACCATGCTCGGCTATCCCAAGGTCAAAGTGCTGCATGGCGGCTTCGACGCCTGGGCCGCCGCGGGTCTTCCCGTGACCAAGGACGTTCCGACGCCGGCAAAGGCCTCGTTCGCGATCGTGCCCGAGGCCGGCGAGATTCTGATCGACGCCAAGACCATGCTCGCCGCCGTCGGCAAGCCCGGCATCGCCATCCTCGACGTGCGCGACGTCGACGAGTGGATTGGCGACAGCTCGTCCCCGTACGGCAAGGATTTCTGCCCGCGCAAGGGCCGTATCCCCGGTGCGGTGTGGCTGGAATGGTACCGCATGATGAAGCCGACCGCCGAGGGCCCGCGCTTCAAGTCCAAGGACGAGATCCTGGCCGAATGTGCCACCGTCGGCATCACGCCGGCGACACCGGTCTATCTCTACTGCTTCAAGGGCGCGCGCGCCTCGAACACCTTCCTGGCGCTGAAGAACGCCGGCGTGAAGGACGTGCGGATGTATTTCGGCTCCTGGAACGAATGGTCGCGCGATCCGTCGCTGCCGATCGAGCAGGGCTTGCCGGTGGCTGCCCAGGTAACAGGCAAGGCGGCATAGAACCTGCATGTTTTTCGTGGTCCGGCTGCGCAAGGCTTGGCCGGACCACGATGGAGTTTGAGCCGACGCGGCGGACAACGGCGTTCGCCGCGCGATGTGACAAAGGGGCGCAGCAGCATGTCCACGTTCGACGATCCGTTTGACTCCGACCGCAATCTCCAGGCCGGTTGCGCCTGCGGCCAGCATCGTTCTGCTGCAGAGCACGAGCAGGCGGGAGCGCTACGCTGCGAGCCAGTGGGGAGCGAGGAGAAGCGCTACGAGGGCGTGGTCGCCTCCGCGGTGATGCGCGCGATGTTTCCGCAGGACGTGGCGCGACGTGCTTTCCTGAAGTCCGTGGGCGCGTCGACTGCGCTCGCGGCACTGTCGCAGTTCTTCCCGCTCAAGACGGCGACAGAGGTGTTTGCGCAAGCAGGCGCGCCCGAGAAGAAGGATCTCAAGGTCGGCTTCATTCCGATCACCTGCGCCACGCCGATCATCATGGCGGCTCCGCTCGGCTTCTATTCCAAGCACGGTCTCAACGTCGAGGTGGTCAAGACCGCCGGCTGGGCCGTGATCCGCGACAAGACCATCAACAAGGAGTACGACGCCGCCCACATGCTGGCGCCGATGCCGATCGCGATCTCGCTCGGCCTCGGTGCCAATGCCATTCCGTTTGCGGTGCCTGCGATCGAGAACATCAACGGGCAGGGCATCACGCTCGCCATGAAGCACAAGGACAAGCGCGATCCGAAGGACTGGAAGGGCATGAAGTTCGCCATCCCCTTCGACTATTCGATGCACAATTACCTCTTGCGCTATTATCTCGCCGAGCACGGTCTCGACCCCGATACCGACGTGCAGCTGCGCTCGGTGCCGCCGCCGGAGATGGTGGCGAACCTGCGCGCCGACAACATCGACGGCTTTCTCGCGCCCGACAATATCTGCCAGCGCGCGATCTATGACGGCGTCGGCTTCATGCACATCCTGTCCAAGGAGATCTGGGACGGCCATCCCTGCTGCAGCTTCGCCGCCAGCCGCGAATTCATCACGACTGCCCCGAACAGCTTTGCGGCGCTGACGCGGGCCATCGTCGATGCCACCGCCTATGCGTCGAAGGCGGAGAACCGCAAGCAGATCGCGGAGGCGATCGCGCCGGCCAATTACATCAACGCGCCGGTGACGGTGCTGGAGCAGGTCCTGACCGGCACCTATGCCGACGGCCTCGGGGGCGTGAAGACCGACGCCAAGCGCGTCGATTTCGATCCGTTCCCATGGCAGTCCTTTGCGGTCTGGATGCTGACGCAGATGAAGCGCTGGGGCCAGATCAAGGGCGACGTCGACTACAAGGCGGTGGCCGAGCAGGTTTATCTCGCCACCGACACCAAGAAGCTGATGACCGAGATGGGCCTGTCGCCACCCGCGAGCGCCTACAAATCGTTCGCGGTGATGGGCAAGAATTTCGATCCGGCCAAGCCGGAGGATTACGTGGCAAGCTTCAAGATCAGGAAGTCGTCGTGATGATGGGCGCCGCCCTCGTGTCCCGGACGCGATGCAGCACGCAGTGCTGCTTCGCAGAGCCGGGACCCAGTCGGGCCGCATGGGTCCCGGTTCTGCGTCGCACCGCTTCGCACTGCGCCGCGCCCGGGACACGATACCTGGGATATACGCGATGACATCATCCCTCCGCCTCCGCGCCGGCCTCGTCTCGATCGTGCTGCTCGCCGCCTTCCTCGGCATCTGGCATCTGGCGACGCGCTCGACCGGCGCTACCACGACGATGAGCCCCGAATATGCCAAGCTGATGGGCCTGACTGCGACGCAAGGCAAGTCCGCCATGCCCGGGCCGCTCGATGTCGGCGCCAAGCTCTGGGAGCATCTGAAGCGACCGTTCTACGACAACGGACCGAACGACAAGGGCCTCGGCATCCAGCTCGGCTATTCCATCGCGCGCGTCGGCACCGGCTATCTGCTGGCGGTGCTGGTCGCGATCCCGCTCGGCTTCCTGATCGGCATGTCGCCGCTGCTCAGCAAGGCGCTAGATCCCTTCATCCAGGTGCTGAAGCCGATCTCGCCGCTGGCCTGGATGCCGCTCGCGCTCTACACCATCAAGGATTCCTCGGTCTCGGCGATCTTCGTCATCTTCATCTGCTCGATCTGGCCGATGCTGCTCAACACCGTGTTCGGCGTCGCCAGCGTGCGCAAGGAATGGATCAACGTCGCGCGCACGCTCGAGGTCGGCACCGTCAGGCGCGCCTTCACCGTGATCCTGCCGGCGGCGGCACCGACAATCCTGACCGGCATGCGCATCTCGATCGGCATCGCCTGGCTCGTCATCGTCGCCGCCGAGATGCTCGTCGGCGGCACCGGCATCGGCTATTTCGTCTGGAACGAGTGGAATAACCTCTCGATCACCAACGTCATCATCGCGATCCTGCTGATCGGGGTCGTCGGCATGCTGCTCGACCAGATCCTGGCGCGGTTCACGCGCATGGTCACGTTTCCGGAGTAGGGCAATGGCGACGACACAGACTCGGCCGTGTCCCGGACGCACTGCGGCGCGAAGTGCCGCTGTGCAGAGCCGGGACCCACTGCGGCAACATGGGTCCCGGTTCTGCGGTGCACCACTGCGTGGCGCACCGCGCCCGGGACACGAGATTTACACATGACCGACAAATTCATCTCAATCGAAGCGATCGCCAAGCGCTATCCTGGCGCGGGCGGCGCCACGACCACCGTGTTCGAGAACCTGTGGCTGTCGATGGCGCGCGGCGAGTTCGCTTGCGTGATCGGCCATTCCGGCTGCGGCAAGACCACGGTGCTCAACATCCTCGCCGGCCTCGATGCGCCGAGCGAGGGCGCGGTCATCGTCGACGGCCAGGCGATCTCCGGCACCAGCCTCGACCGCGCCGTGATCTTCCAGAGCCATGCGCTGCTGCCCTGGCGCACCGTGCTCGGCAACGTCGCCTACGCCGTCAGCTCGAAATGGCGCAGCTGGGACCGTGCCAAGGTCAAGGCGCATGCGCAGACCTTCATCGATCTCGTCGGTCTCACCGGCTCCGAGCACAAGCGCCCCTCGGAACTGTCGGGCGGCATGAAGCAGCGCGTCGGCATCGCGCGGGCGCTGTCGATCACGCCGAAGATGATGCTGATGGACGAGCCGTTCTCGGCGCTCGACGCGCTGACGCGCGGCACGCTGCAGGACGAGGTGCGGCGTATCTGCCTGGAGACCGGGCAGACTGCGTTCATGATCACCCACGACGTCGACGAGGCGATCTATCTCGCCGACAAGATCTTCCTGATGACCAACGGTCCCGGCGCGGTGCTGGCCGAGGTGGTCGAGAACCCGCTGCCGCGGGATCGCGGCCGCACCGATCTGCATCGCCATCCGCTCTACTACGCCCTGCGCAACCACATCATCGATTTCCTGGTGACGCGCAGCAAGACCTTTACGGCCGAGACACCCGGTCACGATCCGCGCAACGTGCCGGTGATTCACATCGGCAAGCCCGGGCTGACGATCGCCGCGAACGGCGAGGAGCAAAGACAGACCTGGATACCCGGGCCCAGTCCCGGACTCACTGCCTGAAGAGGAGACCCTGACATGAAACGCGAAGACCTCACCGAGAAGCTGCTCGACATCAAGCGCGAGAAGGGCTGGAGCTGGAAGCACATCTGCGAGAAGATCGGCGGCTATTCCGAAGTGCTGATCGTCGGCGCGATCATGGGCCAGATGAAGCTGACCAAGCCGCAGGCCGCCAATGCCGGCGAGCTGTTCGGCCTGTCGAAGGCGGAAGTTGCGATGCTCAACGAGGTGCCGATGCGCGGCACCGGCACGCCGATGCCGCCGACCGATCCGCTGATCTACCGCTTCTACGAGATGGTGATGGTTAACGGTCCGGCCTGGAAGGCGCTGATCGAGGAGGAGTTCGGCGACGGCATCATGTCCGCGATCGACTTCGACATGGCGCTCGAACGCGTCGCCAACCCGAAGGGGGACCGGGTCAAGATCACCATGAGTGGCAAGTTCCTGCCGTACAAATATTACGGCGCCAGCGGCAACGTGCCGGAATACGGCTTCAAGGAGGAGTGAGGTTTGGGGTCATTCCGGACGCCGCGACAGCGGCGATCCGGAATCTCGAGATTCCGGGTTCGGTCCTACGGACTGCCCCGGAATCACGGTGTGTGGGGGATGCGCGGGCGCTTATTTGCCCGCCTTCACCTCGGCGGCGGCCACCGCGAGCAGCTCGCTCATCTTGGCGCGAATCGCCTGCTCGGTGACGGCGACGTTCTTGGCGGCGAAATCGGCCGTCAGCTTGCGCACGACGTCGGCATCGCCGGCCTCCTCGAAATCGGACGCGACCACTTCCTTGGCATAGGCGGTGGCGGCATCGCCGGACATGCCGAGCTTTTCGGCCGCCCACAGCCCGAGCAGCCGGTTGCGGCGGGCCTCCGCCTTGAACTTCTGCTCCTCGTCGAGGGCGTATTTCTTCTCGAAGCCTTCCTGGCGCTTGTCGAACTCGCTCATGCCTTGTTCCAAATCCCTGCTGAATGGCGCGGGAGCCTTCCGTTGCGGCGCCCCGGCTGCATGCCTACATAGATAGCACGAATCGGCAAAACAACGGGCCGTTAAGCCGCAGGCAAGACGGTATAAGTTGGCGCCGGACGGCCGGATCGATTGTGCTCGGACAGCCAATCGGATAGGTTGCCTGAAGGCTTGGTTCTCGTTCTGTTTCCAAGGGCTTATGGATGGGTTCCGGGCCGTTCACGGCAGCTCCGCTGTGGGTCGCAAATCCTGGTAATCGGAGCACACCAAATACATGGATTTCAACAAAACACGGTACATCCCCATGAGCCGTCGGCGTCGCATTTATGAAGGCAAGGCAAAGGTTCTCTATGAAGGCCCGGAGCCCGGTACCCTGATCCAGCACTTCAAGGACGACGCCACCGCGTTCAATGCGAAGAAGCATCAGGTGATCGAGGGCAAGGGTGTCCTCAACAACCGGATCTCGGAGTACCTGTTTCAGCACCTCAACGACATCGGGGTGCCGACCCATTTCATCCGCCGCCTCAACATGCGCGAGCAGTTGATTCGCGAGGTCGAGATCGTGCCGCTCGAGGTGGTGGTTCGGAACGTCGCCGCCGGCTCGCTGTCGCAGCGCCTGGGCATCGAGGAGGGCACCCAGCTGCCCCGCTCGATCATCGAATTCTACTACAAGAACGACCAGCTCAACGACCCCATGGTGTCGGAAGAGCACATCACCGCCTTCGGCTGGGCGACGCCGCAGGAGATCGACGACATCATGGCGCTCGCCATCCGCGTCAACGACTTCCTCACCGGCCTCTTCCTCGGCATCGGCATCCGCCTAGTCGACTTCAAGATGGAGTGCGGCCGCCTGTTCGAGAACGAGATGATGCGCATCATCGTCGCCGACGAGATCTCGCCGGACAGCTGCCGTCTCTGGGACATCAAGTCGAACGAGAAGCTCGACAAGGACCGCTTCCGCCGTGACCTCGGCGGTCTGTTGGAAGCCTATACGGAAGTTGCAAAGCGCCTCGGCATCCTCATGGAGAACGAGCGTCCGCAGGGCTCCGGCCCGGTGCTGGTGAAGAGCTGAAAGAGGATCCTGACGTGAAGGCACGTGTCACCGTTACCCTGAAGACGGGCATCCTCGATCCGCAGGGCAAGGCCATCGAAGGCGCGCTGAAGTCGCTCGGCGTCGACGGCGTCGCCAGCGTCCGCCAGGGCAAGGTGTTCGACATCGAGCTCGCCGGCGCCGACAAGGCCAAGGCGGAAGCCGCGCTGAAGGAAGCCGCCGACAAGCTGCTGGCGAACACCGTGATCGAGAATTATCGGGTGGAGTTGCTGAGCTAGGCCCGCCAGCCTGGTAGCCCGGATGGAGCGAAGCGAAATCCGGGTTCTATCTGCAAGCGGCACTGTCCCGGATTGCGCTTCGCTCCATCCGGGCTACGAAGCAATTACAGCCAGCCCGCTCTGCGAAACCGCCAATACAGCGAGCCGCACGCGGTCAGCATCACGCCGAGCAGCATGAAATAGCCGTACTCCCATTCCAGCTCCGGCATGTGCTTGAAGTTCATGCCGTAGATGCCGGCGAGCGCGGTCGGGACCGCGATGATGGCGAGCCAGGACGCGAGCTTCTTGGACACCGCGGTCTCCTGCGCCTGGCCGACGAGCAGGCTCGCCTCGAAGGCGAATGCCAGCACTTCGCGCATGGAATCGATGCGCTCCTGGATGTTGCGGACATGGTCGGTGACGTCGCGGAACAGCGGCTGCATGGCCTTCCGCACCATCGACAGCTCGTCATGCTCCAGCCGGCGGCAGACCTCCACCAGCGGCCCGATCGCGGTTCTGAGCCGCAGCAGGTCGCGGCGCAGCATGTAGAGCCGCTCGATCTGCGCCTTGCTGAGCGGCTTGGACAGCACGTCGTCCTCGATGCCCTCGACCTCGTCGTGAATGCTTTCGAGCACGGGCGAGTAGTTGTCGACGATGAAATCGAGGATGGCGTAGAGGATGTAATCCTCGCCGCGGGCCAGCGCCCGCGGGCAGCTCTCGCAGCGCTCGCGCACCGGCGTGTAGGAGGTCGAAGCGCCGTGGCGCACCGAGACCAGATAGCCTTCGCCGACGAAGATGTGGGTTTCGCCGAAGGCAATGCGTCCCTCGATCAGTTGCGCGGTGCGGGCGACGATGAACAGGGCCTCCCCATATTGCTCGATCTTCGGCCGCTGATGGGCGTGGTTGGCGTCCTCGATCGCGAGGTCGTGCAAATCGAACTGCTTCTGCACCGCGCCGAGCAGCGCCATGTCGGGCTCGTGCAGCCCGATCCAGACCACATGCCCGGGCTTGGCCCGCCAGCTCGAAGCTTCGCTGATCGCGATATTGGCAACGCGCCGGCCATCGACATAGGCGCCGGCCGCGACGACGCCCTCGGCGGAGACCGGCTCGGCGGGGGAGGTGGGCAGCGACGGGACGTTCATGGCTTCAATCCCGGGCAATCGATCGGCCGAGCGGCGCGTCGCCGACCGATGTGCATGGCCTGTGTACAAGACCCTCTGCGGAGGCTAGCACTGGTAAAATCCCCGTCAAATGGTTATGTCTCTTCACGAATTGGCCCTTCGGCCAGCCCGATTCCCAGCCTCGTCGGAACCCCTGCCATGAAAGCCGCCATCCTCGTCTTTCCCGGAATCAACCGCGAGCGCGACATGGCGCGTGCGCTGAGGCTGATCTCCGGCAGCGAGCCGGCGATGGTCTGGCATGCCGAGACGACGCTGCCTGCGGGCACCGATCTCGTGGTGGTGCCGGGCGGCTTCTCCTACGGCGATTATCTGCGCTGCGGCGCCATCGCGGCCCGCGCGCCGGTGATGGACGCGGTACGCGACTATGCGGCCAAGGGCGGTCTCGTGCTCGGCGTCTGCAACGGTTTTCAGATCCTGTGTGAATCCGGCCTGCTGCCGGGCGTGCTGATGCGCAATGCGCGGCTGAAATTCATCTGCCGCGACGTGCATTTGCGCGTTGAGCGCTCCGACACCCCGTTCACCCGCGGCTACAATGCCGGGCAGGTCATCCGCGTGCCGGTCGCCCATGGCGAGGGCAATTACGAGGCGGATGAGGAGACCATCAAGCGGCTCGAAGGCGAGGGGCGAGTGCTCTATCGCTATTGCTCCGCCGCCGGCGAGGTCGACGATTTCAACAACATCAACGGCGCAGCGCATTCGATCGCCGGCATCATTAACGACAAGGGCAACGTGCTCGGCATGATGCCGCATCCGGAAAACCACGTCGAAGACATCATGGGCTGCACCGACGGCCGCGGCCTGTTCGCCGGCCTGGTCCAGCATCTAGAGAAGGCCGCGTGATTGCGTTCGCGCTGAAGCGGCTCTCGGTCGCTGTCGCCGCCGCAGCTTTTGCGACGGCCGCGTTCGCCCAGGACTATCCCAGGCGTCCGATCACCATGATCGTGCCGTTCGCGGCCGGCGGTACCTCGGACGTGATCGCGCGCGCGGTGGCCGAGCAGATGGGCATCGCGCTCGGCCAGACCATCGTGATCGAGAACGTCGCCGGCGCCGGCGGCTCGACCGCGCTGGCGCGCGCCTCGCGCGCCGAGCCCGATGGCTACACCATCGCGATCGGCAATGCCGGCACCAATGCCGCGAGCTACACGATCTATCCGAAGCTGCCGTTCACGCCGGATTCCTTCGTGCCGATCGCCATGGTGGCGAAGACGTTCGGCATCATCGCGCTGCGCAAGGACTTTCCGGCCAAGGACCTGAAGGAGTTCATCGCCTATGCCAAGGCCAATCCGGGCAAGATCAATCTCGGCCATGCCGGCGTCGGCTCCTCGAACTATCTGATCTGCAAGAGCTTCGTCACATCAGCCGGGATCGACGCGACGCTGGTCGGCTATCGCGGCGCCGCGCCGGCACTGACTGACGCGGTCGGCGGCCAGATCGACGGCGTCTGCGATGCGGCCGCCTCGGTGTCGCAGTCGATCAACGACAAGCTGGTGAAGGGCCTTGTGGTCGGTTCGACCGTTCGGCTCGCCACGCTGCCGGACCTGCCGACCTCCGCGGAGGCCGGCCTGCCCGGATTCGAGGCGCAGGGCTGGAACGGCCTGTTCGCGCCCAAGGGCACGCCGCCGGCCGTCATCGCCAAGCTGAACGCCGCCGCGCGCACGGCAGTCGAGACCGACGCGGTGAAGAAGCGCTTTGCCGACCTCTCGACCGTCGCGCCCGATGCCAACGAGCACGCGCCGGAGCTGTTGCAACAGCTCGTGACGCGCGATGTCGAAAAGTACCGGAAGATGCTGGCGGACGACGCCAAGTAAACGCTAGCGCCACTTCAACCGCTCCGCAGGCACCGTCATGGCGGCGACGCCGGCCATCACCAGCAGCAGCCCCAGCGCCAGGTTCGACGGCACGCTCTCGCCGAGCAGCAGCACGGAGAGGCCGACGCCGATCGGGATGCGCAGATAGCCTTGGGCGTTCGTGGTCAGCGTACCGAGCCGGCCGAGGCAGACGTAGAACAGCATCAATCCCAGCGCGCTCGAGACGATGCCCATGACGATGGTGGCGACGATGGCGGTCGGCGTCGGGTGCAGCGTCCAGGGCTGGTCGATGATCAGCGAGGGCGGCAGCAGGATGAGGCCGCCGAACAGCAGCGAGCCGGTTGCCACCACCATCGGATCGTACTCGGAGAGGCGGAGGCCGAAGATGGTCGCGCAGGCAAAGGAGATGGTCGCGAGCAGGATCGCGATCTCCGCCACGATCTCGCTGCCAAGGCCATGCAGAGCATCGAGCCCGACGATGGCGACGGTGCCGGCCAATCCCAAGATCGCGCCCGCGAGCTTGAGCAGCGTCGCCGGCTCGTGCCGCGTGATCAGCGAGGTGATCAGGAAGGCGAAGATCGGCGTGGTCGAGGCCAGCACCACCGTGTTCGACGCCGGCACGTATTGCTGCGACCAGGTGATGACCAGGAACGGGAAGGTCGAGTTGATCAGCTGCTGGGTCGCGAACAGCTTCCAGGCCTTCACGTCGGTCGGCAGCTTGACGCCGCGCATCCGCAGGATCGCGAACAGAAAGACGAACGCGATCAGCGAGCGCGCCGAGATGAAGGTGATGGGCGGGATGGTGGGAAGCGCCAGCTTGGTCAGCGGATAGGTCGAGCTCCAGCAGCAGGCGAGTGCGAGCAGAAGCGCATAGTCGCGCCAATGACGCGCGCCGGTGGCGGGCATGGACGGCAACGGCGATGCTGCGGAGGCCGCTGTGCGACCCCTCGACGGTGTGCTCTGCGGCACCTTGTTCCTGCTCCCCGGCGCACAAGCGCTCGCTCCGACTGTGGGCGAGGGCGTGCGAAAAGGGAAGGCGCCGAGCTATGCGTTTGGCTGAGGGAGCGCCTTCCGCTTCATCCGCTTGATCGTGCCGGAAAAGGTCAGCAGCACCCGCCCCCCGGACATCATCTTACCGCGCAGGAAGATCAGCGAGCCGCCGGCGCGGGTGACCTCGCCGGTGCATTCGATCAGCTCGCCCTCCCGTGCCGCGTCGAGGAATTCGCAGGCGAAGTTGGTCGTCACCGCCCGGCTGTCCAGGACGTGGGTGGCGATCGCAAACAGGGAATAGTCGGCAAAGGCCATGTAGCAGCCGCCATGGACGTTCCCGGAGCCGTTGAGGTGCTTCTTCTCGACCCTGAAGGCGCAGCGGACGGTGCCGTCCGCCTCGATCTGATGCCAGAAGGGGCCGACATGGGCCTCGAAACTGTCGCGAATCCAGGTCCGCCAGCCCACAAACTCGCCTTCGGTGGCGATGTGGAGGTCGGGGCGGCGGGGCGGGGGCGCTTTGGTCAATTCGTGCAAGGAAATGGGCCTTCAATTGCGGGTCTTCAGCCCTTAAATCCGATCCGTCCGCGCCGTGCAATTCCTGTTCCCGCCGTCCCTGCCTGCAAAACGTGGGACAGCGGGAAAATGCGCCACAAAGGGCTTTTCCCGGCCCTCCGATCTTCCTAAGAACGGCCAAACGCCGCCGAAAGCCCCTGAAGCCATGAAGAACGAACCCAAGATCACCCCCGAGCTGGTTGCCGCCCACGGGCTCAAGCCCGACGAGTACGAGCGCATCCTGAAGCTGATCGGGCGGGAGCCGACGTTCACGGAGCTCGGCATCTTCTCGGCGATGTGGAACGAGCACTGCTCGTACAAGTCCTCCCGCATCCATCTGCGCGGCCTGCCGACCAAGGCGCCCTGGGTGATCCAGGGCCCCGGCGAGAATGCCGGCGTGATCGACATCGGCGACGGCCAGGCCGTGGTGTTCAAGATGGAGAGCCACAACCACCCGAGCTATATCGAGCCCTATCAGGGCGCGACCACCGGCGTCGGCGGCATCCTGCGCGACGTCTTCACCATGGGCGCGCGCCCGATCGCCTGCCTCAATGCGCTGAGCTTCGGCGCGCCCGAGCATGCCAAGACCCGGCATCTGGTCTCCGGCGTCGTCGCCGGCGTCGGCGGCTACGGCAATTCCTTTGGCGTGCCGACGGTCGGCGGCCAGGTGCGCTTCCACACCCGCTATGACGGCAACATCCTCGTCAACGCGATGGCGGTCGGCCTCGCCGATACCGACAAGATCTTCTATGCGGCGGCCTCCGGCGTGAACATGCCGATCGTCTATCTGGGCTCCAAGACCGGGCGCGACGGCATCCACGGCGCCTCGATGGCCTCGGCCGAGTTCGACGACAAGTCCGAGGAAAAGCGTCCGACCGTGCAGGTCGGCGATCCCTTCGCCGAAAAGCTGCTGCTGGAAGCCTGCCTCGAGATCATGGAGAAGGGCTGTGTCATCGCGATCCAGGACATGGGCGCGGCGGGGCTGACCTGCTCGGCGGTCGAGATGGGCGCCAAGGGCGACCTCGGCGTCGACCTCGACCTCGATGCGGTGCCGACCCGCGAGACCGGGATGAGCGCCTACGAGATGATGCTCTCGGAGAGCCAGGAGCGCATGCTGATGGTGCTCAAGCCCGAGAAGGAGAAGGAAGCCGAGGCGATCTTCAAGAAGTGGGGCCTCGACTTCGCCGTGGTCGGCTACACCACGCCGAGCAAGCGCTTCGTGGTCAAGCATGGCGGCGACGTCATGGCCGATTTGCCGATCAAGGAGCTCGGCGACGAGGCGCCGGTCTATGACCGCCCGCATGTCCCCTCGGCCGCGCTGCCGGTCGTGCATGCCCGCGAGGTGCCGGCGCCGATGGGTCTCGGGCCTGCGCTGGAGAAGCTGATCGGCACGCCGGACATGTGCTCTAAGCGCTGGGTCTGGGAGCAGTACGATCACGTCATTCTCGGCAACACCATGCAGCGCCCCGGCGGCGATGCCGCCGTGGTGCGCGTCGAGGACGGGCCGAAGGGCCTCGCGCTCACCGTCGACGTCACGCCGCGCTATTGCGAAGCCGACCCGTTCGAGGGTGGCAAGCAGGCCGTCGCCGAGGCCTGGCGCAACATTACCGCGGTCGGCGGCAAGCCGCTCGCGATCACCGACAATCTCAATTTCGGCAACCCTGAAAGGCCCGAGATCATGGGCCAGTTCGTCGGCTGCCTGAAGGGCATCTCGGAAGCGTGCCGCACGCTCGACTTCCCGGTCGTGTCCGGCAACGTCTCGCTCTACAACGAAACCAATGGCCGTGCGATCCTGCCGACACCCTCGATCGGCGGCGTCGGCCTGCTCGACGATTTCACCAAATCCGCTTCGCTCGCCTTCAAGGCCGAGGGCGAAGCGATCCTCCTGGTCGGCGAAACCCATGGCTGGCTCGGACAGTCGGTCTATTTGCGTGACATCTGTGGCCGCGAGGAGGGCGCACCCCCGCCGGTCGATCTCGCCGCCGAGAAGCGCAACGGCGATTGCGTGCGCGGCATGATCCATGCGGGCACCGCGACTGCCGTGCACGACCTCTCGGACGGCGGTCTCCTGATCGCGCTGGCCGAGATGGCGATGGCGGGCGGCATCGGCGCCAAGCTGCTGGCGGCGCCGACCGCGCTGGTCCCGCAGGCCTATTGGTTCGGCGAGGATCAGGCGCGCTATCTCGTCACCGTGCCGGAAGCCGAAGCCGGCCGCGTGCTCGCCAAGATGCGCGGCTGCGAGGTGCCCTGCGTGCGCATCGGCACCACCGGCGGCGATGCGATCGCGATCGCGGGCGAGGCGCCGGTGGCGATCGACACGCTGCGGGCCTCGTTCGAGCGGTGGCTGCCGGACTATATGAGCGGGAAGGCGGCGTGATGGTCATTCCGGGGCGCGCGAAAGCGCGAACCCGGAATCTCGAGATTCCGGGTTCGATGCTGCGCATCGCCCCGGAATGACTCGGCTCATCACAACACCTTCGACGCGCCCGGGATCTGCCGCAAGGCGCGCGTCAGCGCCCAACTCGCTGCGACAGTCAGTACAAACCCGATCGCGGCCTTGACGATCGCCGGCAGATCATAGTCGAACAGCCAGTATTGCAGCCACAGTGCGATCGGATAGTGCACCAGAAACATGCCGAACGCGTCGCCCTGCATCGGATCGAGCAGCATGGCTGAGCCTGATTGCTTGAATCTCTGGAAAATGGCCAGGATCAGAAACATGATGGCCACGCTGAAGACCGTGAAGCAGATGGCATAGAGCGCTTCATACCAGTCCGGCAACGGCCACGGGTTGCCCAGTATTTGACGCTTGATGAAGATCAGCCCCCACAACAGGCAATACGGGACGATCGCCAGGACCATCCAGTCCCAGCTGACCTTCGCCATGCGGCCATCGACAGCGAGCAGCCCGCGATCCATTTGCGCAACGCCGATGCCGGCACCGAAGAAGAAATAGGTCGCGTACAGCATCACGCGCCCGTGCTGGACCGAGAACGGCCCAAACTCGAACCAGCTGCTGTGTCCGTAGTGAACCAGCCCGGGAATGTAGAACGCCGCGGTGACGGCCAGCATGACCGCGAAGAACACGGCGGGCCGGCGTCGACCATGCAGCGAGAGGCGATTGATCGGATCGAGCAGATTGGGTGACAGCCGGTACAAAAGGCAGGCAACCAGGTCGAAGGCGAACAAGACCCACAGGAACCAGATCGGCCCGCTCGGCCACGGGCCCTTCGTGACCATATTCCACCAGAATTCCGAAAACCCGATCTCGGGATCCTGCCGCAGGGAGATCGCGTAATAGGCGACCGGAATGACCGTTAAGGCGCAGATCGCGAAGGGTAGGCCAAGCCGAAGCAGGCGATCTGCCAGATAGCTCCGGATTCCCTTCCGGGCGATGCCGGACCAGGCGAACAGCCCCGACAGGAAGAAGAACATCGCCATGAAGAAGCTGTCGGTGGCGAGCACGACCATGTCGAAGCCGAAGAAATAACTCGGATCGGTATGGCCGAAATAGGTATAGGGAATCACCGCGTGATGCAGCAGCACCACCAAAGTGAGGAAGGTGCGGGCGCGATCAATCGCCATATTGCGCACCTTGCTCTGGGGCGCGGCATGGGCCTCCGCGCCGATCGTCGCCGAATGTGACATCGTCATCGTGGCCCCCGATCCTGGTCCCGGCCGGACTGTGCCGCCGGGAACTCGCTTCAGCAAGGGCAGTTTGTTTGGTAGGTCGCCCCCGACCACCTCTAGGAACCAGTTCCTGGCAGCGATGTTAGCGTTCGCGAAAACAGCGAAGGCCGTGAGACGCGGCAGTTCGGAGCTAGCGATGACGATCCTGAAATGGGCGCTGATCTTCCTGCTGATCTCGATCGTGGCCGGCGTGCTCGGCTTCACCGGCATCTCAGCCGCCTCCGCCGATGTCGCCCGCTTCCTGTTCTACGTCTTCGTCGTGATCTTCCTGGTGCTGCTGGTCCTCGGGCTGACGATCTTCAGGGCGTAGCCTTCCCTTTCGTCATTCCGGGACGGTCTGCAGGACCGAACCCGGACTCCCGGGATTCCCGCCTCGATGCTTCGCATCGCCCCGGAATGACGCATCCCAAACTACCCCACTTCCTCGATCTTCAACTTGTCGGGATAGAACGCCAGATGGCCGGAGATCTCCGCCATGGCGGGGAAGGGCGTCTCGTAGGTCCAGATCGCGTTGTCGAGCGTCTTGCCGTTGGCCTTGACGCTGTAATAATTGGCATCGCCCTTGTAGGGGCAATGGGTGGTGCGCTCGGTGCGCTCGAGCAGGGCCATGTTGGCGTCCTGGCGCGGCACATATTGCACCGCCGGATATTTGGCTTCCTTCAGGGTCAGCGCCTTGTCGGTCTCGGCGATCACGATGTCGCCGGCCGTGACGCGGACACGCCGGGGATTTGCGGTGATGGTGATGGGGTGGTCGGGCCCTGGAAGCTTCATGATGTCACGCCTTTTCGATCGATCTGCCACGCGCGGCACTTTGTCGTGCCTTTATCCTGATGCGATCAGGGATATAGTGCCGGAAAGCGTGACCTAGAAGGCCGTTCACGCTAAGTTTGGCCCTGCCGGGCCGGGGACCCCGGCAGCGATTCGACGACGAGGCTGATTCGCAGCCGAGACAAGGAGCACGACCCGAATGCCCATGGACGCCCACGATATCGAGGCGATGATCAAGGCAGCAATCCCCGATGCCGAGGTGACCATCCGAGACCTCGCCGGCGATGGCGACCATTACGCCGCGACCGTGATCTCGGAATCCTTCCGCGGCAAGTCCCGCGTCCAGCAGCACCAGATCGTCTATCAGTCCTTGCGCGGCCAGATGGGCGGCGTGCTGCACGCGCTGGCGCTGCAGACCGGGGTGCCTGGCGGGCCCGGGGCACCCGGCACCTGATCCAAGTTTAGCGGGGGATGACGATGGCTGCGGACAATCCTCGCGGCGCGATGTTTCGCGTCACCGGACCGAACCAGCACAGCCGCGTCACTTTTGTCGAGCTGTTCTTCGACCTCGTCTTCGTCTTCGCCGTCACGCAGATTTCTCACACGCTGCTGCACCATTTCACGCCGCTCGGCGCGGTGCACGTCATGGTGCTGTTCCTGGCGGTGTGGTGGGTGTGGGTCTTCACCGCCTGGGTCACGAACTGGCTCAATCCCGAGCTGACTCCGGTCCGCATCCTGCTTTTTGCCATGATGCTGGGCGGCCTCGTGCTGTCGACCACGATCCCGACTGCGTTCGAGGGACGGGGCCTGTGGTTTGCGATCGCCTACGTGACCCTGCAAGTCGGACGGACCGCGTTCTGGATGTTTGCGACCCCGCATCACCGGTCCGCAGTGCGACACAATGCGATCCGCATCCTGACCTGGTTCTCGGTCTCCGCCGTGTTGTGGATTGCCGGCGGTCTGTCCGGTGGAGACACGCGGCTATGGCTGTGGATCGCGGCGGTGAGCTGGGAATATATCGCGCCGGCCGCACGGTTCTGGGTGCCGAAGCTGGGCTTCTCGTCGATCGAGGCCTGGGCCGTCGAAGGCGCGCACATGGCCGAGCGCTGCTCTCTCTTCGTCATCATCGCGCTCGGCGAAGCCATCATCGTCAACGGCGCAACATTCGCCGAGCTGGAATGGACCGCGAGCAACATCCTTGCTTTCGTCTCGGCGCTGATCGGCGCCATCGCGATGTGGTGGGTCTATTTTCACAAGGGCGCCGAGGCCGGCTCCGAGCGGATCTCGAAATCCTCTGAATCCGGCCGGCTGGCGCGGCTCGCCTACACCTATCTGCACACGCCGATCGTGGCCGGCATCATCCTGACGGCCGTGTCGGACGAATTGGTGCTGAAGCATCCGGCCGGACATTCCGACATGCGCACGATCGTGAGCACGATCGGTGGGCCCTTGGTGTTCCTGGTCGGCACCATCCTGTTCAAGCACGCGATCCGCGGCTTCCTCCAGCTCTCGCACGGCGTCGGGATCGCGCTGCTGCTGGTGCTGAGCTGGTTCGCGTCAGACCTGTCGCCGCTCTGGCTATCGGTCGCGACGACCATGATCATGATCGTCGTGGCGGTGTGGGAGTCGGTGTCGCTGGGAGCGGCACCGGAGGAGGTCCGGGAGCACTGAGCCCTCGGCCGCTCGTCGGCATGGTAGTTCGTCTTGTGGAGCGTCTGAGCGCACGCCTCGTCCTTCGAGACGCCCGCTTCGCGGTCTCCTCAGGATGGGGCTAATCAGCGCCGAAGCGCATGGACACTGCTGCCGCGCACTCCGGCCTCATCCTGAGGAGCCCCCTAAAGCGGGCGTCTCGAAGGATGTGCCGCAGGAAAGCACTCCGAGATAGCGGGAAGTGGAAGGTTACTCCGCAACTTCCAGCGCGTGCACCGAAAACATCTTCGCCGCATCCGTCCAGCTCTCCCGCACCCGCCAGCCGGCGCCCTGCGCCAGCGCGGCGAAGCGCTCGATGCTGTATTTGTAGCTGTTCTCGGTGTGGATGCTCTCGCCCGGCTTGAACGAGAAGCTGGTGCCGAGCAGGCGCACGGTCTGGCTCTTCCTGCTGATCAGGTGCATCTCGATGCGGTGCCGCTCGCGATTGTAGATCGCGCGATGGGTGAAGGCGGACAGATCGAAATTGCCGCCGAGCTCGCGGTTGATGCGCACGAGAACGTTGAGGTTGAAGCGCGCGGTGACGCCGGCGGCATCGTTGTAGGCATCATAGAGCAGGCGCTCGTCCTTCTCGAGATCGGCGCCGATGATCATCTGCGCACCCCGGCCGAGAATCTTGCGCGCGCTGTTCAGGAAGGCCTGGGCTTCCTGCGGTTCGAAATTGCCGATGGTCGAGCCCGGGAAGAAGCCGACCTTCGGCATCGACGCGACCTGCTTGGGCAGCTCGAACGGCGTGGTGAAATCGGCCGCGACCGGATAGATGCAAAGCGAGGGAAAATCCCGCTTCAGGCCATTCGCCTGCGCCTTCAGGAAGTCGCCGGAGATATCGACGGGGACATAGGCCGCGAACCTGCAATGGTTCAGCAACAGGCGGACCTTGGTGGTCGCGCCGGCGCCGAACTCGACCAGGGCGGCGTGCTCCGGAATGATCTTTGCGATCTCGCTGCCGCGCTCCCTCAGGATCGCAAGCTCGGTGCGCGTCGGATAATATTCCGGCAGCTTCGTGATCGCCTCGAACAGCTCCGAGCCGGTCGCATCGTAGAAATATTTCGGCGACAGTTTCTTCGGCTGCTGTGACAGGTCCGCGATGGCCTCGCGGGCGAAGGCGGTGGTCTGCTCGTCGGGAAGATGGGCTTCGGCCAAAGCGCTGGCGTGCACATTCATGATACTCTCCTGAACGCGCTGTCCGGCGCGCATTGGTCGTCGGATAAAAATGTTTACTCGTAGTCGGCGAGCCGCAGTCCCGTGAACTGCCAGCGGTGGTGCGGATAGAAGAAGTTCCGATAAGTGATACGGCTATGGCCCTCCGGCGTTGCAAGCGAGGAGCCGCGCAGCACCAATTGGTTGACCATGAACTTGCCGTTGTATTCGCCGAGCGCACCTTCGATGGCGCGGTAGCCGGGATAGGGTGAGTAGGACGATCGCGTCCACTGCCAGACGATGCCGAAGGCGTCGTTGAGCTGGCCGGTGCGCGCTGCGACCTCCCATTCCATTTCGGTCGGCAGATGCTTTCCGGCCCAGCGCGCGAAGGCGTCGGCCTCGTAATAGCTGATGTGGCAGACCGGCGCTTGCGGATCGACCGGCTTGAGGCCGGCGAGCGTCATGACTTGCCATGCGCCATCGACCTCGCGCCAATGGCCCGGGGCTTGCCAGTCGTCCTTGCTGGCCGCGGCATAGCCGTCCATCAGCCACAACGTCGCGGTCCGGTAGCCTCCGTCGCGCATGAAGGCGAGCCATTCGCCGTTGCTGACGAGATTGCGCGCCAGCCTGACCGGGCCGACGAGGGCGCGATGCGCGGGCTTCTCATTGTCGAAATGGAAACTGTCGTCGACATGCCCGACGGTGTGGATGCCCTCGTTGAGTTGCAGCCATTCATCGCCCGTGCGCGTGGCGGATGGAAAACGCCAGTCCGGATCGTAGGCCGGATAGACTGGATTCTGCGCAAATGCGTGCAGGATGTCGGTGAACATCAATTCCTGATGCTGCTGCTCATGGTTCAGCCCGACCTCGACCAGCGGCGCGATCTCGCGCAGCTTGTCCGCGCCGGTCTCGCGAAAGAATTTGACCACGGCCGCATCGACATGTTTGCGATAGGCGCCGACCTGATCGGCGCTGGGACGGGTGATGTCGCCGCGATGATTGCGCGCATGACGCGGGCCGGCGCTGACGTAATAGGAATTGAACAGGAACGCGAAATCGGGGTGGAAGGGCTGATAACCTGCGGCGTGCTCGCCCAGCAGGAACTGCTCCCAGAACCAGGTGGTATGCGCCCGATGCCATTTCGCCGGGCTCGCATCGGGCATGGACTGGATCTGCTGGTCCTCCGGCGAGAGCGGCGCTGCCCGGCGTTCAGTCTCGTTGCGGACGGCAACGAACGCGTCCTGCAGCCTCTGGGCGAGACCGCCCGGACCGGACAGTGACGAAAGCGGGGCGGCGGCCGTGGCGGAGGCTTGTTTCGTCACGTTTTTCTCCAGACAGGACAAGAGAACGTTGTTGGCGTTGCCCGGTTCCACAACCGAGGTTCGTCCTAGATAGGGGCTCCGTTACGGTATGAAAGTCCTCTCCGGCGATGATATTGATGTCGTCAGCCTATGGGCCCGGCCCCGGCCAAACCGGTCGCAGGGGACCTCTCGCCGCCATTTTACTTTGGATGCACAACGGTTTGGGCTACATATATGGACAGGTATCGGGTTAGATCGGCTGAGCCGGCCCGAGGGATATTGGTGAGGGCTCTGCCCCAGAAGGACACGGATATGAGCATCGCGGAATTCATCGCCAACGAAGTGAAGTCGAACGACGTGGTTCTGTTCATGAAGGGTACGCCGCAATTTCCGCAGTGCGGTTTCTCGGGCCAGGTCGTCCAGATCCTCGACCATATCGGCGTCGGCTATAAGGGCCTCAACGTGCTCGAATCCGCCGAGCTGCGCAACGGAATCAAGGAATATTCGAACTGGCCGACCATTCCGCAGCTCTATGTGAAGGGCGAGTTCGTGGGCGGCTGCGACATCGTCCGCGAGATGTTCCAGGCCGGCGAGCTGCAGCAGCTCTTCTCCGAGAAGGGCGTCGTCGTCGCGGCCTGATGACGTGACCGTGCTGAGGCGCCGGATTGGCGGCGCCGAGCTCGAGGTCATCGTCGCTGACATCACCACACTCGGCGTTGACGCCATCGTCAACGCCGCCAACACGTCGCTCCTTGGCGGGGGCGGCGTGGATGGGGCGATCCATCGGGCCGCCGGGCCCGATCTGGTCGCCGAATGCCGGATGCTCCACGGCTGCGAGACCGGCGATGCCAAGATCACAAAAGGTTACCGGCTCAAGGCCGCCCATGTGATCCACACCGTCGGGCCGGTCTGGAATGGCGGCAGGTTTGGCGAGGACGATCTGCTCGCCTCCTGCTATCGGCGCTCCATGGAGCTGTGCGGGACGCACGAGCTGACTTCCGTGGCGTTTCCGGCGATTTCGACCGGTATTTATCGCTTTCCTGCCGATCGAGCCGCAAATATCGCCGTGCGCACGGTGATCGAAGGGCTCTCTGCATCTCCCTCTGTTGCCCGCGTGGTGTTCTGTTGCTTCTCCGAGCCGAGCGCCAGGCTTCATGCCGGGGCGCTCGCGCGACATGGCAGCCCTTGTGCCTGATGGCGCTGCCGGTACACTCCGCCGGACCATGTTCCGGGAGGGGATATGATTTCACGATCTGGGTTATGTGCGCTGGCTTGCGGCGTGCTGGTGTCGCTTGGCGCGATATCGCTGGCGCGGGCGGAGGGCACTTACGAGATACCGGCCGGCGCGCGCTTCAATCAGGACAAGCTCGCCAAGATCACCGAGTTCTTCAAGAACGAGGTCGCGACCGGCAAGATTGCCGGTGCGAACGTGCTGATCCAGCAGCACGGCAAGCCGGTCTATCACGAGGTCTTCGGCGTGCAGGACGTCGTCAGCAAGGCCCCGATCACCGACAAGACGATCTTCCGCCTGTCGTCGCTAACCAAGGTGATCACCTCCGTTGTGGCGATGCAACTGATCCAGGACGGAAAGATCAAGCTCGACGATCCCGTTTCGAAATACATTCCCTCCTTTGCAAATGTGAAGGTCGGTGAGGAGAAGAAGGCCGAGGACGGCACCAAGACGCTTGAGCTGGTACCACTGGCCCGGCCCATCACCGTTCTCGATCTGATGCGCCATACCTCCGGGATAACCTACGGTTTCTACGGCGATAGTCTGGTTCGCAAGGCCTATCGCGACGCTAACATCTATGCGGGCGAATTCGATCTCGCCGAGTTCGCCGAGCGGATCGCCAAGCTGCCGCTGCACAATCAACCCGGCGCACTCTGGCAGTACGGCCATTCCACTGACATTCTGGCGCGGATCATGGAAATCGTGTCCGGAAAGACATTGTTCGAACTCGAGAAGGAAAAGCTGCTCGATCCGCTCGGTATGCCCGATACAGGCTTCTTCGTCACCGAACCGGAGAGGCTGAAACGGCTCGCCCAGCCGCTGCCGAACGACAGCAATTTCCGGGTCGGCCGCGAGTACAGGACTGAGGTTCGCCAGAAGTGGGAATCCGCCAGCGGCGGCATGGTTTCGACCATGGCGGACTTTTCCCGCTTTGCGCAGATGCTGGTCAATGGAGGAACGTTCGAGGGCAAGACCTATCTCAGCCCGCAGACGTTTGAGCTGATGGCATCGGACCATGCCGGCAAGGACTCCGGCGTTGAGCGGGACTACTTCTATTTTCCCGGTGACGGTTTTGGCATGGGACTTGGGTTTGCCGTGCGCACCGATCCGGGTAATGCCAAACCTCCGCCGCCCGGCGATCTCGGGGAATTGAAATGGGACGGCGCCAGCGGTTGCTATTTGGTGGTTGATCGCAAGCAGGACATGTTCGTCCTGCTGCTGGAGCAGACCCCGAGCGAGCGCCAGCGCGTGCAGCGGACCCTGAAGCAGCTGGTTTATGAAGCCATGGAGAAGTGAGGCCTTCGTTCGGATCGTCCTCGCCGCCGCCTTTGTCCTGCTGGCGGGCGCGGCGAGCCAGCTTCGTGCCGAAGCGCCGGCTGCCCGCAGTTTCTCGACGGCGGGACTTGCGCGCGTCAGTGCGTTGCTCGACGAGGCGGTCGCCGCCGGCAGGATCCCCGGCGCGATCCTTCTGATCCAGCAGCACGGCAAGCCCGCACTCTACCGCAAGTTCGGCCAGCGCAACGTCGCGACGGCGCAGCCAATGACGGACGACACCATCTTCCGTCTCTATTCGATGTCGAAGCCGATCACCTCGGTGGCGGCGATGATGCTGGTCGACGACGGCAAGCTCGCTCTCGATGACCCCGTCGCGAGATACATTCCGGCCTTCGCCGATGTCCAGGTCGGCGTCCCGCAAGCAGATGGCAAGCTGGCCCTCCAGCCGCTGGCGCGGCCGATCACGGTGCGCGATCTGCTCCGGCACACGTCCGGCATCACCTATGGCTTCTACGGCAGCAGTCCCGTCCGCAGGCTCTATGCGGAAGCCGGCCTGTTCGACGGCGATCCCGACAATGCGCAATTCGCCGAGCGGCTCGCGCGATTGCCCTTGGCCGAGCAGCCGGGGACGCTGTGGGACTACGGCCATTCGACCGACGTGCTGGGCCGGGTGATCGAGGCGGCGTCGGGCCGGTCGCTCTATCAGTTCGAGAAGGAGTGGCTGCTCGATCCCCTCGGCATGCGGGATACGGCGTTCTTCGTCGCCGACCATGCCAGGCGGCCGCTGATCGCCGAACCCTTGCCCGGCGACTGGTTCGATCGTCCGGTCGCCGGCATCATCGAGGCGACCGCGCCGCGTCGCTGGGAATCCGGTGGTGCGGGCATGGTCGGCACCATCGGCGACTATGCACGTTTTGCACAGATGCTGCTCAATGGCGGCGAACTCGAAGGTCGCCGCTATCTCAAGCGCGAGACCGTGGCGCTGATGGCGTCGGACCAGCTCGACGGAGCCAATGGGATCGCGAGAGATCCGGAATTCTATTTTCCGGGCCCCGACAGCAGCTTTGGTCTCGGCTTTGCCGTGCGCACGCGCGCGAAGCCGCCGCTGCCCGCTGGCGAATATCGCTGGGACGGTGTCGGCGGCACCTTCTTCTTCATCAACCCCGCCGACGACATGTTCGTCATTTGCATGATGCAGTCGCCTTCGCAGCGGGGTCCGATCCAGGACGAGCTGACGCGGCTGGTCTATGAGGCGATGGGACGCTGACCGAAGCGCGACGAGATTTGGATGAACCATCATCGCGCTTTAGGTGGTGTTTACGCATGATCCGGAAAACCGCTTCGCAGCTTTCCGCATCATGCTTACGCGCCGCGCACGATCTCGCGGACGTATCCGATCGTCTCCTCGATCTGGGCCGCATTGACGTCGAGATGGGTGCAGGCGCGGATGCGGCCGTCCATCATCGCAAGCGTGATGCCGCGCTGGCGCAGCGCGGTGACCATCTTGTCGCCGGCAATGCCGGCGCCGTCGGGCTTGAAGAAGACGAGGTTGGTCTCGGGCTCCTGGACCTCGATGCCTGAGATCTGCGACAGTCCGCGGGCGAGCGCGCGCGCATTGGCATGGTCGTCGGCCAGGCGCTCGACGTGATGATCGAGCGCGTAGATGCAGGCGGCGGCGCAAATGCCGGCCTGGCGCATCGAGCCGCCGAGGCGCTGCTTCCACTGCCAGACCGCATCGATGAAGGCGCGCGAGCCCGCTAGCACGCCGCCGATCGGCGCGCCCAAACCCTTGGAGAAATCGATCCAGGCCGAATCCCAGCCTGCCGTCATGTCGCGCGGGGAGATGCCGCTGGCCACGGTGGCGTTGAGCAGGCGAGCGCCGTCCATGTGGGTGACGAGGCCGTGCTGCCTGGCGATCGCCACGATCTCGTCGAGCGCGGCCTTCTTCCAGATCGTGCCTCCGCCGATATTGGCGGTCTGCTCGACGCTGACGACGGTCTGCGGCGGTTGGTAGCGCGTACGCGGATGCAGCGCCTTGCGAAAGGTCTCCGGCGTGAACTGCCCGTCGGGCCCCTTCAACTGCGTCACCTGGAAGCCGCCGATCGCCGCATGCGCGCCGCCTTCGCGGGCGATGATATGCGCGGTCTCGTGGGCGAGGATCTCGTCGCCGGGGCGGCAATGCACCAGCGTCGCGGTGACGTTGCACATGGTGCCCGAGGGCATGTAGACCGCCGCCTCCTTGCCGAGCAGATCCGCCACGCGCTCGCACAGCGCGTTCACGGTCGGATCGTCGCCGACCTGCTCGTCGCCGACCTCCGCGCGCGCCATCGCCTCGCGCATCCCGGCCGTCGGCTTGGTCTGCGTGTCCGAGAGCAGATTGATGCGCACCGGCGGCGCCTTGGGATCGACGGGGGGAGGGGTGTAGAGCATGGCTGATCTCGTCATTTCATCTAGTCGAACAATTGCGGTCTGATCTCTTGTGCGCCGTGAAGGATGGCGCGGATTTCAACGTGGTCGGGCTGGACGGTGTAGAAAATCAGATGGGATTGGAAGCGGAAACGTCGATATCCTGCCGCGAGTTCATCCACCTGCTGGCCGATCAGGGGAAAGTCGGCAAGAAGTCCGAAGGAACGGACAAGACCCGCATAATAGGCTTCAGCCTGATACTTGCCGAACCGGCTCTCGGTGAAATCGTAGATGGCGATCAGGTCGGCTCGGGTGCGCTCCGATAGCCGGTACTCAGCCATGGCGGCGTTGAGCAACACGTTGGCGCGCGGCAGCGAGGATGTCGTCCGGCGTGTCCGAGGTGAAGTTGTTGCAATCAGGCTGGGCGAACAGTGCCTGATATCGGCGGACTTGCTCGTCACGGGGCAGCTTGGCCCATGCTTCAAGCTCCGCCTCGGAAGGCGTTGCCGATGGGGTGATGTTGGCGAGCTGGTCGGTCGTCTGGGACATCGAAACCAGGTTATCACAATAAAAAGGCCCCGGAAACCGGGGCCTTTGAGCAATGGATCGCGAAGATATCAGCGCGAATAGAATTCGACGACCAGATGGGGCTCCATCTGCACCGGGAACGGCACGTCGGAGAGGCCGGGGATGCGGATGTACTTGGCGGTCATCTTGCCGTGGTCGACTTCGAGATAGTCGGGCGTGTCGCGCTCGGGGAGCTGGCTGGCTTCGAGCACGTGGGCGAGCTGCTTGGAAGCTTCCTTGACCTCGACGACGTCGCCGACCTTGAGCTGGTAGCTCGAGATGTTGACCTTGCGACCATTCACCTTGATGTGGCCGTGGTTGATGAACTGGCGGGCGGCGAAGATCGTGGAGACGAACTTGGCGCGGTACACGACCGCGTCGAGACGACGCTCCAGGAGGCCGATCAGGTTCTCGCCGGTGTCACCCTTGAGGCGGCTTGCCTCGACATAGATGCCGTGGAACTGGCGCTCGCTGATGTTGGCGTAGTAGCCCTTCAGCTTCTGCTTGGCGCGCAGCTGCACGCCGAAGTCGGAGAGCTTGCCCTTGCGGCGCTGGCCGTGCTGGCCGGGGCCGTATTCACGACGGTTCACGGGGCTCTTCGGGCGGCCCCAGATGTTCTGGCCCATACGGCGATCGATCTTGTACTTCGCCTCACTGCGCTTAGTCATCGCGTCCTCTTCGGTTGCATGGTTTGAGGAAACGCGCCCTCCTGTGTGACGGACCTAGGCCCGGCACCGACAGGCCCGATCCCCAAAGCTTAAGGGAAAGGACCACGGGTCGCGAAACGCTTCGCGGGCCGAAATCGGCCCGCGAGCAGGCGGCTTTTAGGAGAGTTTGGGGCTCACTGTCAATGCGAATGGACCCAGAATCAGGTTCTTAGCGCCCGAATTGGCTTGGCGCCGGCCGCACCCAATTCGGCAGCGATTTCAGTGTTCAGGACCTGTTCCAGCCGGGTCAGGACCCGGGCGATCGGAGCAGCGTCCGTGACCCGGTGATCCCAGCGGATCACGACACGGATGGTCTGGTCGGGCTCGACCACCCCATAGCTGACGACAAAGGGGCCGGGCGTGATCGGATGGAGCTCGCCGCCGCCATAGGCGGCCACCGAGCTGACCCCAAAGCTACCGAACCAATTGCCGCGCTGCCGGCCGAAATTCAGGCCGATCGCCCAGGACAGGCGGCGCAGCGGCAGCGGCAGGCGAGTCGCCCGCATGATCTTGCGGAACATCGGGACGTCCTCGATCGGCGCCGTCTTGGCGCGCCGGATCTCGGCGTCGACCGCTGCGAGTGAAAGGGCCTCGGGAGCGGCAATTCGCTGGGGCAGCACGCATTCCTCGCCATTGTCCACCCGCGCAATCGCGACCGTCGCCACGCTCTTCGGCAGCTCGTAGAGGCCCGGCCAAGGCCATTTGACGTAGACGGTGCGCAGGATCGGCTCGTCCCGCGCAACCAGGGCGAAAGCCTTGACGAACATCGCGGCCCAGCCGGCGGGCGCCGTTGCGCGTGCGCGGGCCTCCAGCAGGGAACGGATATTGAGCGAGCGGGAGAGTGAAACGAAAGGCACGCCCATCGAGGCATGCATCAGGTCGCAGATCAGGCGACGCCGCAGCGATATGGTTTTGGGCGTCCCGCGCATTGGTCTTTCGGTTCCAAATCAAAGCTCAAAATATGGGCAGCGAGCGGGGCCCGCCCGCTCGCTCTAGCATGAACCAACCCGCTTGGGGGCGACCGGTTCGCCGCATCACGGCGCTGGCGCGGCTGCCGGCTTGGTGGTGGCAAAAATCTAGATCATTTTCAATGGCTTGTTGCTTGGGTCTTGGCGTCGCGCGCGCAAAGTCCCTTGAGCCTATTTCTCCTGAATTGCACATCCCAGTAGCGCCGCGGTTTCCCTCACCCGCGTTGCGGCTATTCAGAGCTTGATTCCCTCGAACGCCGCCATGATGCCGCGCTGGAACAACGACCAGTCGAAGCCGAGCGCGATCGCACGATAGCCGCGGTCGATCAGGGCATTGGCCTGATCTGCGGTGCGAGCGACGCCGCCGATCGGCACGCCGCTTCTGAGGATGCCGGCCTCGGCGCGCGCGATCAGCTCCAGCAGCTCCGGATCGTCCATCTGGCCGCGCTTGTTGATGGACGTGGCGAGATCGCCGGGGCCGATCACCGCGACGTCGATTCCGGGCGTCGCCATGATCTCGTCAATGCGGTTGACGGCATCGATATGCTCGATGGTGACCATGCAGATCATCTCGTCGTCGGCGCTGGCCATGTAGTCCGGCATCGACTGGCCCCACCGGAACGGGGCGTGGAACGGGCCCCAGAGCCGATCGCCGCGCGGCGGATAGCGCACGCTGCGCACCGCCTTCTCGGCGTCCGCGCGGCTGGTGATCATCGGGAAGTTGATGCCGAAGGCGCCGATGTCCATCGGTGCCTTCGCAAGCCACGGTTCGTTCGCCGCGATCCGCACCAGGGGTGTGCACGGCGTGCCCGTGGTGGCGGCGATCATCGCATGCGCTTCGGTCAGTCCGATCGGGCCGTGTTCGAGATCGACGATGATCCAATCGAGCGAGCGCGCCATGATCTGCACCATCTGCACGCTCGGGATGGTCGCGATCGCACCGAAGGCGGGGCGGCCCTCGCTCCACAATTGGCGGAGACGGTTGAGCGGCGTGGACGGGACCGACATCGAAAGACCTGCAGCTGGGGGACGACGGCAAAACGTAGCAGCGCGGCGCCGAGGCGGAAAGTCAGGCCAGTGCGCGTCCGCCGAAGAACGGCGTCAGGGTGGCCGAAAGGCCGTGCACGCGGTTCGAGGTGAAGAACATCTCGGCGCCGGCCTGTGCGATGTCTCCGCTGCGTGGACCGAGCAAATCGGAGACGCGCCGGGCGATCGCCGGCGCGGGATCGATCCAGTCCACCGGCCAGGGTGCCAGCCGCTTCAGCCGGTCGAGCAGTAGCGGATAATGCGTGCAGGCGAGCACGACGGTGTCGGTGCGCGCGCCGGCATCCTCGGTATCGCCGACGAAGCAGGGCGCGAGCTCGGCCAGGATGTCGCCGTCGCTGACGGAAGCGCCGCCCAGCGCGGCCTCGGCGAGCGAGGCGAGTTCGGGAGAGCCGACCAGCGTCACCTCGCAGCCTTGCGCGAAATCGCGGATCAGGGCTTTGGTGTATTCGCGCCTCACCGTGCCCTTGGTGCCGAGCACCGAGACGCGGCGGGTCCTCGACCTCGCGCAGGCCGGCTTGATCGCCGGCACGGTGCCGACGAAGGGTACGGAATAGGCGGCGCGCAAGTGCGACAGGACCAGGGTGGACGCGGTGTTGCAGGCGATGACGACGATATCAGGGTCGTGCGTGCCGATCAGCTCCCCCATCAGCGGCACGACGCGGGCGATGATCTCGTCCTCGCCGTGGTGGCCGTAGGGAAAGAAGGCGTCGTCGGCGACGTAGACAAAGTGCGCCTCCGGGCGCGCGGCCACGACCTCACGGAGCACCGTGAGCCCGCCAAGGCCGGAATCGAACACCAGGATGGTCGGAGAATGGGTCACGTCGTCACCTTAAGGCGCCATGGTTACCATTCGGTTTTTGGGGCGGTTTTGCGGCGGGGCCGCTCGGCGTCATGGGAGGGGAGCCAGGTACCAGCGGCATCCGCAGAATTCCGGGACCGACATGATGCGGTCCGGCGTGGGGTGCCCACGTTCACGCGATCCTGTTCGTCGTGGCTGCCCGTTCCGTGGCCAGCTGCTTCTGCAGGCGGTCGATGTTCTGCAGGAGGCGCTGGCTGGTCAGCACCAGGAAGTAATAGCCGAACTGCGGATCCTGGAAGTAGATCTCGAGCAGCCGGTCATAGGTGATCGTCAGCACCTGGCCGTCTTCGATGCATTGAATCGTTCCGGTGCGCCGGTTGTCGGGCGTGAGGAAGCCGAGCTCGCCCATCAGCGCCCCGGGCCCAATCTCGACGTTGATCTCCTTGACCAGGAACTTTCCGGTGACCGTGAGGAGCATCTCCTTCGCGGGATCGCCCAGCTTGAACAGCGTGTCGCCGCGGCGATATCGGCGCTCGGTCATGAACGGCTTCAGCCATTCGATCGACATGTCGCCTTCGGCGGCATGGCGCGCCTTCTTGACCAGTTTGAGCATCTGCCGGAGGCGCAGGGCGTTGATCGGAAGCATCAGCAGGTAGAGCAGGAACGTTGCGACGTTGGCGGAGAGCGCGCCGAAGATGGCAAAGAACGCGCAGCCGACCATGTTGGCGACGCGCAGCGGCACCATCGTCCGCATCAAGAGCGTGGCGACAAAGAAGACCGCCCCGACCACGGCGAACATATTGGCCAGCGTGATGTTGCTGACGAAGATCTCCAGCAGCCGATTGAAGATCGCGTCGTAGGTGACGTCGTTGGGATCGAGGCCCATCTGAACCAGGATCTTCGCGATCCTGAGATTGTCCGTGGCCGCGTCGAGAATGCGGTCGAGGATCGAGGAAATGTCTGCGCTGCCGGACGGCATGGTACTAACCCCGCGTAAGGCCTTCAGTCCTGGTCGGTGTGCTCGACACCTATAGCCGAAATCGGATGACGGCCGGCTGAAATGAAGCCTTCGGCCGCCATGTCGCAAGAGGCAAATTCTAGCCCGATCGGGCCTTTCGGCAATTGCCCATCAGGCCGTCGCGGCCGTGATTCGGACCGGGAGGCGGCGCCGCGGAGGGGTTGGATGCACCCCCAGGCGGGGGCGCCGGACGATCTTCGGCTTACGGCTTCGTGGCGGGCTGCACGACCTGCTGCTCGACGAGGCCAAGGCGCCCCGGCAGCGAAGCGGCCCGCAGCATCATGGCGACGCTGTTGGCTTCTTCCAGTGTCAGGTTTCCGGAGATCTGGCCCGAGCCGCCGGTGATCGACTCGCGGATCACGGGGGCGGAGATCACCTTGTCGTCGAGCACGATGGCGAAAGGCTTGCCGACATTCTCGCTGGTGATGTGGGCGAAGCGCCGCGTGCCGCGGCCGTTGAAGCGGAACGAGGCGATGGGCTCGTTCGTGCCGACTGCAAATCCCGGACCGGCAGAGCTGATGTCGTCCCCGTCGAGCGCGCTGCGCTTGGCAACGAGGTAGGGCTCGTTGTCCTTGAAGCCGAGCAGAACTTCCGTGCCGTCCGGCGGCGCGCCCCGCTGCGCCTGCTCGGCAGGCATCGACAGGTCGACCTGGCGGAAGCTGACCTTGACCTTCCTGGCGAAGATCGCGGTGATGCGCTCGGGCTCGGTCGCGCCCGGCAGGAAGATCCGGATGCGATCCGCGCCCTCGGGCTGGACGCTGGCGAGCGTGACGCCGGCATCTTTGAGGCGCTGCTCGATCATGGCGATGGAATCGTCGACCAGCTCGTGCAGCCGTGCGGCGGATGCGGCCTCGGTCGGCGCCAGCCTGACCGGTCCGTCGCCGCTGCCGCTGACGGTGAGCGCGTGCGTTGGCAAGCCCTCCGCTGCCAAGGCGAGCTTGCGTGTGAGCTGTTCGCGGCCCTTCGCATCGGGGATATTCACCTCGACTCCGCCGTCGCGGATCGCGAGGCCGGAGAAGGCGATCCGGCCCTCGCGCAGGATCTTGTAGACGTCGTCGCGCAGGTCCGCGACGGCTGCCTCGCGCAAACCGTCGGCGTCCACCCGATAGACGATGCGCGATCCGCCCAGCTTCTCCATCTTGTCGGCAATGAAAGCAGCGACCTTGACTCGCATCTTGTCGAGCTGGGCGTCGGCCGACGCCGCGCCCGGCATGGCGATCGCCGCTGCCATGGCGAGCGCTACGCCGAGGGCGGGGATGAAGTTGCTCCAATGCCTAGGCATGATCACCTCGAGTCTTGCGGCAGGACGCTGGCCGCCAAATCCGACGCCAGTTCTTGGTCCCGGAATTGGGTGTGAAGGTTCAATTTCGGTGTCGATCGAGGCCCGCCGCTGCAGCGGATAGGCCATGGACGAACGGCAAATCATCGATCATTCTGCGCTCGCTCGACCGGCCATTGGTCGAGGCCTCGCCGAACAAGATGTCAAAAGACAGCGGGCGGGCGACATGCATCTGAGGGAGGACGGAATTCCATGGCGGGCATCCATGCGCTCGATCGGCTTATCGGCAACGACTATCCGGAACTTTTGACGGACGCGGACGTCCGCGCTTTCGAGCAGGTCCCTTACGCAGAGCGCATTGCGGCCGAGAGTACCTATGATGCCATCAAGCTGGGTGCCGAGCGCAACCCCGACGGCGCGGCGATCCAGTTCCTGCAGAATGCCGATCCCGCCGACACGCCGGCTGTGGTCACGTACCGCGATTTCATCGCGCGCGTCACGCAGGCCGCCAACATGTTTCACGCGCTCGGCGCGGAAAAGGGCGACGTCATCAGCTTCATGCTGCCGCTGGTGCCCGATGCTTTCGTGACGCTGTTCGGTGCGGAGGCCGCCGGCATCGCCAATCCCGTCAATCCGCTGCTGGAGCCGCACCAGATCGCGGAAATCCTGGAAGCCGCGAACACCAAGATCCTGGTGGCGCTCGGACCGATGCCGGGCACCGACATCTGGCAGAAGGTCGAGCAGATCCGCCCGCAGCTCAAGCACCTCAAGGCGATCGTGCAGGTGTTCGGCGGCGGCGATCCTGACAAGGGCATCTTCGCCTTTGCCGACCTGATCAAGCAGCAGCCGTCCGACCGGCTCGTCAGCGGCCGCAAGATTCTCGGCCGTGACATCGCCGCCTATTTCCACACCGGCGGCACCACCGGCACGCCGAAGCTGGTGCGGCACACTCATGCCAACCAGGTCTATCAGGCCTGGGCGCTCAATCTGCTGCTGAAGGGAAAGCCCGGCGTCAATCTGCTGTTCGGCATGCCGCTGTTTCACGTCGGAGGCTCGCTGACTCAGGTGCTGACGACGCTGTCGGGCGGCGGCTCGCTAATCGTGCTGTCGCCGAGCGGCTGGCGCAATCCGAATGCTGTGAAGAACATCTGGGGACTGGTCGAACGCTACAAGCCCGAGGCGCTGTCGAGCGTGCCGACGGTGCTGGCCGCGACGCTCGCGGTGCCGCCCGGCAATGCGGATATCTCCAGCCTGAAATATGCAGCCGGCGGCGGCTCGGCGATCCCCGTCGCCGTCGGCTCGGCGATCCAGGACAAGCTGAAGCTCCCGGTGGTCGAGGTTTACGGCATGACCGAGACCTCGAGCGTGCACACGCTGGCTTATCCGTCACGGCCGATCCGGCTCGGCTCGGTCGGCTTGCCGATGCCTTATTCGCGCGTGCGCATCGTGCAGCTGGACGCCGACGGCCGCCTGATCCGCGACTGCAAGCCGGACGAGATCGGCGTCGTCATCATGGCCGGGCCGGGCGTGTTCAGCGGCTATCTCAACGACGAGCACAACAAAGGTGCCTTCGTCGAAGAGGTCTGGGTCAATTCCGGCGATCTCGGCCGTCTCGATGCCGACGGCTATCTCTGGATCACCGGCCGCGCCAAGGACCTCGTGATCCGTGGCGGCCACAACATCGATCCGGCGCCGATCGAGGAGATCATGTTCCGCCATCCCGCCGTCGGCTTTGCCGCCGTGGTCGGCCAACCCGACGCCTATGCCGGCGAATTGCCCGTGGGATATGTGCAGCTGAAGCCGGGCGCCAAGGTCGAGCCGGGCGAATTGGAATCGTGGGTGCGCGAGCGCACGCCGGAGCGCGCCGCCGTCCCGGTGCAGGTGATTCCGATCGACCCGATGCCCGTGACGGGCGTCGGCAAGGTGTTCAAGCCGCAGCTGCGCTGGGACGCGGCGGAACGCGTGTTCACCAAGGTGCTGGCGCCGCTGGTCGAGCGCGGCATCGATTGCAGGGTCAAGGTCGGCGCCCATGGCAGCCACGGCTCGATCGCGACCGTCACGCTGACGGGGGTGCCGGAGGACCGGCGTGAGATGGTCGCCGGCGAGGTTCAAAAGCTGCTTGCACCGTTCGTGATGCGCCATGAGGTGGTGCACGCGTAGGTGAATGGCGCTTCGCACTCGTAGGATGGGCAAAGGCGCAAAGCGCCATGCCCACCTTATTCGACGTGAGAGCGTAGGGTGGGTTAGCCCTGCAGATGCGCAAAGCGCATCTGCTCGGCGTAATCCACCTCTTTCGTCTCTGCGGCAACAGAAGTGGTGGGTTACGCCTTCGGCTAACCCACCCTACGAAGCCTCTACCCCGCCGGCATCCGCGTCTCGACGAGGCGTGCCCAGAACGAGGCGCCGTGGCCCAGGATATTGTCGTTGAAGACATAGGCGGGGTGGTGGCACTCGTTGCCGTCGCCCATGCCGACCAGCACCATCGCGCCGGGGCGTGCTTCCAGCATGAACGAGAAATCCTCGGCGCCCATCATCGGGATGAACTTGTCGTTGACGCGCTCAGTGCCGACGATGTCGCGAGCGACGTCGGCGGCAAGGCCGGCCTCGCGGGCATGGTTCATGGTCACCGGATACATCCGCGTGTACTTCGTCTCGGCCGAGCCGCCATAGGCGCGGGCGATGCTGTCGGCGACTTCGCCGATGCGGCGTTCGACGAGATCGCGCACTTCAGGGTCGAGCGTGCGCACGGTGCCGGCGAGCTCGGCGACCTCCGGGATGATGTTGAAGGCGGTGCCGGAGTGGAATTGCGTGATCGAGATGACCGCGGACTTCAGCGGATCGACGTTGCGCGCCACGATCGATTGCAGCGCATTCACGATCTGCGAGCCGATCAGCACGCTGTCGACCGATTTGTGCGGTCCGGCGCCGGCGTGGCCACCCTTGCCGCGGACGGTGATCTGGATGTTGTCGGAGGAGGCGAGCATCGCGCCGGGTGTGGTTGCGAAATGCCCCTCCGGCAGGCCCGGCATATTGTGCATGCCGTAGACCTCCTGGATGTTCCAGCGCGTCATCAGCCCGTCCTCGACCATGGCCTTGCCGCCGCCGCCGCCTTCCTCGGCGGGCTGGAAAATCATGATCGCGGTGCCGTCGAAATTGCGCGTCTCGGCGAGATATTTGGCGGCGCCCAGCAGCATGGCGGTGTGGCCGTCATGCCCGCAGGCATGCATCTTGCCGGGCACTTTGGAGGCGTAGGGCACGCCCGACGTCTCCATGATCGGCAGTGCGTCCATGTCGGCGCGCAGGCCGATGGTCTTGCCTGAGGCGGACTTGCGGCCGCGGATCACGCCGACCACGCCGGTGCCGCCGATGCCGGTCACCACCTCGTCGCAGCCGAACTCGCGCAGCTTGTCCGCAACGATGCCGGCGGTGCGGTGGACTTCGTAGAGCAGCTCCGGGTTCTCGTGGAAGTCATGGCGCCAGGCAGCCATTTCGTCGGAGAGGGCGGCAACGCGGTTGACGATGGGCATGGGGGATCCGTGTTCTGGGGGTTCACTTGTCATTCCGGGGCGATGCGACGCATCGAACCCGGAATCTCGAAATCGTAGCGCGAGATTCTCAGGTGCGCGATTGCGCACCTGAGTTCACGCGTCGCGTGCCCCGGAATGACGGGATATCAGCTCTCGCCGAACACGCGCTTGAAGATCGTGTCGACGTGCTTGAGGTGATAGCCGAGGTCGAACTGCTCCTCGATCTCGGCGTCCGAGAGATACTTCCGCACCTCCACGTCCTTCTTCAGCAGCTGGAGGAAATCGCCTTCGCCGCGCCAGACCGGCATGGCGTTGCGCTGCACCAGCTTGTAGGCGTCTTCGCGGCTTGCGCCCTTCTGGGTCAGCGCCAGGAGCACGCGCTGCGAATGCACGAGGCCGCCGAGGCGGTCGAGGTTCTTCTGCATGTTGGCGGGGTACACCAGCAGCTTGTCGATCAGGCCGGCGAGGCGCACCAGCGCGAAGTCGAGCGTCACCGTCGCATCCGGACCCATCATGCGCTCGGCCGAGGAGTGGGAGATGTCGCGCTCGTGCCAAAGCACGACGTTCTCCAGCGCCGGCGTCACATAGGCGCGCACCATGCGGGACAGGCCGGTGAGGTTCTCCGACAGCACCGGGTTGCGCTTGTGCGGCATGGCGGAGGAGCCCTTCTGCCCCTCGGAGAAGAATTCTTCGGCCTCCAGCACCTCGGTGCGCTGCATGTGGCGGATCTCGACCGCGATCCGCTCGATCGAGGAGGCGATCACGCCCAGCGTCGAGAAATACATCGCGTGGCGGTCGCGCGGGATCACCTGGGTCGAGATCGGCTCGGGGACGAGGCCCATCGCCTTCGCCACGTGCTCTTCGACGCGCGGATCGATCTGTGCGAAGGTGCCGACGGCGCCGGAAATGGCGCAGGTCGCGACTTCCTTGCGCGCCGCGATCAGGCGCTCCTTGGCGCGCGAGAACTCGGCATAGGCGTAAGCGAGCTTGAGGCCGAAGGTCACCGGCTCGGCATGGATGCCGTGGCTGCGGCCGATGGTCGGTGTCATCTTGTGCTCGAAGGCGCGCTTCTTCAGCGCGGCCAGCACCTTGTCGAGATCGGCGAGCAGGAGGTCGGCGGCACGGGTGAGCTGCACGTTGAGGCAGGTGTCGAGCACGTCGGAGGAAGTCATGCCCTGGTGCACGAAGCGCGCCTCGGGGCCGACGATCTCGGCAAGATGGGTGAGGAAGGCGATGACGTCGTGCTTGGTCTCGCGCTCGATCTCGTCGATGCGGGCGACGTCGAAGGTGGCGTTCCTGGCCTTGGCCCAGACCGTCTTGGCCGCCTCCTTGGGGATGGTTCCAAGCTCGGCGAGCGCGTCCGCCGCATGCGCCTCGATCTCGAACCAGATCTTGAACCGGGTCTGCGGCTCCCAGATCGAGGCCATTTCGGGACGGGTGTAGCGGGGGATCATCTGATGGCTCCAGGAAGGTGGGCGGGCGATCCTGAGGAGGCGGCGCCGGCCAAAATGCTTTTTACGCCGTGATTTAACAGAGCGGACAGGGCGAAACAAACGGTCTGACCCGCCAAAGAGGAGGATCGCCGAGCTATCCACCGGACCGGTTGGCGGGGGTGGGGGCCGGTAAAAACCCACTGTCAATCACGGATCATTGACTGACAGATATTGAAATCTGTCATCGAGACGTGTATATCTGCTCCCGGACGCTCCGATTGGGCGTCCCGCGACAAGCCCCGGGGAGCCCGACATCCGAAGCGGATCGGAGGGCGATTGAAGAACGGGACCGCGGACGAATGGAGACTTAAGACGATGACGACCGAAATCCTCAATTTGACCGGCGTGATTGGGCATTGGCTCAATCTGCTGGTGGCGCGCCAGATCGCGGCGCAAGCTGCAAAACTGCCTCATTAGGGCATAGGCTTTCCGAAACGACCGGCCAGGGCGCTTCGGAAGTAGCCCTACTGCCGGGAAACTGAGCCCTCAACGGGAACATGGTGCTGGCATGAATGAAGTTGTTGTCTTGACGCCGGAGCGGATCCTCGACGTCACCGAGGACGTGCTCAGGCGCTTCGGACTTGCCAAGGCCACCGTGGTCGACGTGGCCCGTGCGCTCGATGTGAGCCACGGCAGCGTCTACCGCCATTTCCCGAGCAAGGCCTCGCTGCGCGAGGCCGTCGCCAAGCGCTGGCTGGACCGCATCGACGCGCCGTTGCGCGCGATCGTCGAGGAGCAGGGCTCGGCGCCGGCCAGGCTCGAGCGCTGGCTGCGCACGCTGTTCGCTGCCAAGCGTTCGCGCGTGCTCGACGACCCCGAGATGTTCGACACCTACCTGACGCTGGCGCGCGAAGCCTGCGCGGCCGTGAAGTGTCACAAGGACACCATGATCGACCAGATCGCGGCGATCCTGAGCGACGGCGTGAAGCAGGGCGTGTTTGACGTCGCCGACGCGAAGATCACGGCGCGCGCGATCTTCGATGCGACCGTGCGTTTCCACCATCCGGCTCATGCCGAGGAGTGGAAGGATGCCGATCTTCCCGCGCGCGTCGATGCGACGCTGGCGCTGCTGCTGCGCGGATTGAAGGCGGCCTGAGGCCGCAGGACGATTCAATTCGCGGTGCGGCCGATCAACTTCTCACTTTGTTAAGAACGGCACCGTTGCGAAGCGAGGCCGAGGAAGCGGAGTGCCTTCGGGCGTGGAGGGCGGACTCCGAGGATGGTGCGACCGGCGGACTCTCCGGATACGCATTGATTGCGATCTCGACATCGTCCTTTGACCGCTTTCGAAGGCGCTCGAATGCCAGCTCTTGGCCGAGCATCGGGCAGCGGAAATGGATAACAGCGGTATCCGGCAGGCGGCACAGTTCGTCGATCAGCTCACCGACGGTAATTATGGAGGGATGGTCGACTGACTTGTGATGACCCTTACTCATGACCCTGGACTCCTTTGCCGTGTTAACCGGCGCCGGATGGTCTCCGTTCCAATTTGCTTCGGCAGATTGAGAAGCCTCAAGTGACCGAGGCGGTGCGGCAGCTCTGCTGCTAGATCCTCGTCAGACCGCACGTCGCGGCCAGCCGCACCAGCTGCGCATCCGTGCGGGCGCCGGTCTTGGTCTTGATCAGGTAGTGATAGTTCTGCACCGTCTTCACACTGAGATTGAGATGCGCCGCGATCTGCTCGGTGGTAGCGCCGCCGGCGAACTGGCGCAGGATCTCGATCTCGCGCTCCCCCAACTGATCCAGCACCGAACCCGACGACAGGCTGTCCTCGGCCAGGATATGCGCGATGTCGTCGCTCATGGCGCGTTCGCCGCGGGCGACGGCACGGATGGCGCCGACCACCGAGGACGGCTCGCTGCTCTTGGTGACGAAGCCGCTGGCGCCAGCGCCGAAGGCGGCTTTCACCAGCACGGCCTCGTTGTGCATGGTGAACACCAGGATCCGCGCCCGCGGGCTGCGGGCGCGGATGTTGCGGATCGCCTCCAGCCCGCTCGCGCCCGGCATCGAGATGTCGAGCACCACGACATCGGGGTCGTGCGCCTTGAAGGCGCCATAGGCGTCCGCGGCGTTGTCGGCTTCCGCCACGACATGCAGATCGCCCTGGCTTTCCAGCACACGCCGGTAGCCTTGCCGAACGATCGGATGGTCGTCGACCAGCAGCACGGAGATGCCTGTTGTTGCCACCTCGCTCATGGCGGCCTCACGCGGCGAGCGGGATGGTGGCGGCGACGCTGAGGCCGCCGCGGGCAGGCAGGATCGAGAGCGATCCGCCGGCCGCATTGACGCGCTCGCGGATGCCAGTCAGGCCGAAGCCCGCCGACTGTGCGACGCGCGCCGCATCGCCGCCGCCGTCGTCCTCGACGCGGATCAGCAGCGCGTCGTCGTCGCCGGTCCGGCGTTCAATGCGCAAGGAAATCTCGCGCGCCGCGCTGTGGCGCAGTGCGTTGGTCAGGCATTCCTGCGCCACGCGATAGGCGGTGGTGGCGGCCGCTCCCCGCACGTCCGTCAGGTCGCCCCTGAGGTCGAGCCGAATGGTCGGCCGGGCCGCGCTCTGCGAGCGCCAGCTGTCGACGAGATTGACGAGGCTCGCCTCGAGCCCGAGCTCCTCGGGCAGCGGATTGCGCAGACGCTTCAGCGCATCGCGCAACGAGGCCATCAGATGATGGGTGGCCTGCGAGATCATGCGCGCATCCTGCGCGATGCCGATGTCGGGGTTTCCCTTCTTGCTCGCCGTCTCGATCGTATTGGCGAAAGCGAGAATGGCGGACAGGTTCTGCCCGAACTCGTCGTGCAGCTCGCGGGCGAGGGCGCGGCGCTCGTCGTCGCGGATCTCGATCAGACGCCGCGTCAGCGCGGCGCGCTGCTCGGTGGCTTCCTCCAGGCGGCCGCCGAGCTCCTCGACGGCGCGGCCGATCATCGCCAGCTCCATCGAACGGAAGCGCGGCAATTGGGTGCGGTATTGTCCGCGCGCCATGCGCTGCAGCGCCGTCACGATCGCGCGCGCCGGGGCCAGCGCATGCGCGATCGCGAGCGATGCCAGCAGGGCGATCGCCGCCGCCATCAACAGCGCGACGTCGATCACGTTGAGGATGTATTCCCAGGCGAGCGAGATCGCGGCGGCCGCATCCGGCGTCGCGACCACCGTGCCGGCGGAAGCGGCCCGGGGACTGACTGGCCGTATCACCTCGGCGTGGCTGCCGAGGATCATCGGCACGATTGCGGCGAACCAGCGCGGCGGCGCCTTGCCCAGCCCCTCGCTCTGGCCGCACAGCGGCTTCTCAAAAGCGGTGGCCGGCTGGAACTCGACGCAGACGCCGGGCGAGATCAGCTTCATGGTCTCCAGGGTGCGCCAGTCCGGAACCGGCAGGATATGCTCGCGGGCCCTGCTGCTGCGCAACAAAAGCTCGCGCCAATACAGCCCCTGAAGCGCCTGCGCGACGCGCTGCGCCGAGGCTGCGGTCGCCCGATCGACGCTGCGATAGGCGTCGAACGTGGCCCATATGGTTGCTGCGCCCAGGCAAAGAGCCACGATGAGCAGCAGACGGGCGACAAGCTGAAGCACGAGGCGCATGCGATCACCCTCGACGTTTGATAAGGTCAGCCTAACAACGCCGCCGCGCCTTGCCAATTGCGGGGTTCGGCAGGATCGCAGCTCGGGCAAATTTCCCAAGCCGGATTGGGCATGGGTCTTTGGACCTGATACGGCGGCTTTGATCTAATCGGGTGGAAATTTATGGGGCCAATCGTTGCGGCCCGAGGAGCGGTGCAGCATGAGTTCGATGACGATTGGACCGATCGCGCCTGTCACGACCGACCCGTCCGAGCGCAGCGCGCTCCTGTTCTGGATGATCTTCACCGGACTCTCGATCTTCGCCGTCGTGCTGCTGTGGCGGTTCGGTCTGATCCATCTGATGCTGACCTCGGACCGCACCTACATTTCGAGCGTGATCGCGGTACTCTATGTCCTCACCTGCGGCCATTGCTTCCTGCGCACGCGGGCGATCGCGCGGGAGGGCGCGGCGGCGCGGCGCTGCCGAGCGGTGCTCGCGGCCCCCGACGGTGGCAAGGTGCTCGATGCGCGTGCGGCGGCGTTGCCGCGCGGGCTGGTACGAGATCACATCGAAAGCCTGGTGACCAAGGCCGCGGCGCAGGATTATCGGCCGGTCGACCAGACCCTGCTGCTGCGAACGCTCGCCGATCGCCTGCGCGGCTCCAACGGGTTCGGCGCCTTCGTCTCGGACACGCTGATGAAGCTCGGCCTGCTCGGCACCATCATCGGCTTCATCATCATGCTGGCGCCGATCGCGGGGCTGGATGCCGCCGACAAGGTCGCGATGCGTTCCTCGATGGGCCTGATGAGCGACGGCATGGCGGTTGCGATGTATACGACGCTTGCCGGCCTCGTCGGCTCGATCCTGGTCCGCATCCAGTATTACATGCTGGACGCCGCGACCCAGCGGGTGTTCTCGGATGCGGTGGTGCTGACCGAGACCTATGTGACGCCGGTGCTCGAGCGCAAAGGCGCAGTCAAGGGCGCCACCTCGTCATGATGGATGATTTCGGTCTCTATCCGCGCGAGGAGGCGTTCGACCCCCTGGGCGTGATGCTGTTCAAGGCGCTCCAGGTGATCGCGTTCCTGTTCTTCCTGGCGCTGCTGGCGGTCTCTCCGGACGCCAAGGAGGGCAAGATCGACTCCAAGGCCGAGTTCATGATCACCTTGGACTGGCCGGACAATCACCCCGACGATCTCGACCTGTTCGTGCAGGATCCCGCCGGCAACATCGCCTGGTATCGCCACCGCGAGGCCGGCTTCCTCACCCTCGACCGCGACGACCGCGGCGGGGCCAACGACTTCATCATCGTCGCCGGCAAGAAGATCGCCTCGCCGATCCGCGAGGAGATCGTCACGGTGCGCGGCATCCTGGCCGGCGAATACACCGTCAACATCTCGCATTTCGTGGCGACGACCGGCGAGCCCGTCACGGCCAACGTGAAGGTGCAGAAGCTCAATCCGACGGCGCAGGTGGTGTTCGACAACAAATTCACGCTCGACCACACCGGCGACGAGAAGACCGCGGTCCGGTTCCGGATCGATGACGAGGGCAAGGTCGTCAACGTCGACCAGCGGCCGAAATCGCTGCTGGAGACGTTCCGTAGCGGCTGGCGCAACGGCGCCGATCTCGACCCGAGGACAGGCGTGAGCAGGAACCCCACGAGGATACGCCGTGACTGATCTGCAGACCGTCATCCTGACGCTGTCGGTCGCCTACGCCGTGATCGGCGCGCTGCTGCTGGTCGTGCTGGTCTATGCGCGGCTGCACTGGTCGCTGAAGGCGGTCGCGGTGATCGTGACCAGCGCCTTCTATGTCGTCAGCTTCACCGAGATGCGCGGGCTGCTCGGCTGGGCCAGTTCCGAGCGGCTGCCGGCGTCCTTCAAGCTGTTGAAGGCCCGCATCGTCGAGCCGCACTCGCTTCAGGGCGATCCCGGCTCGATCTATCTGTGGGTCGAGCAGCTCGACGAGGACAATCGCCCGAGCGGCATTCCGCGTGCCTTCCGCGTGCCCTACAACGACAGGCTCGCCGACAAGACCCATGCCGCGGAGAACGAGATCGCGCTCGGAAATCCGCAAGGCGGCCGCGCCGCCGACTTCGGCGGCGGCGATGGCAGCATCATCGACATGGTCCGCGAATATGTGACGCCCAAGACCATCTTGGAGACGACCGGCGGCGATTCCTCGACCGGTGAGTTCATCGCCCCGCCGGTCGGCGCGCAAGGCGCCGTGTTCACCCCGCTGCCGCCGCCCCGAATGCCCCCGAAAGACGAGCAATAGGCTCTCCGCCATCGTCGGCGGGCGCTGGCAAAGGCCGCCGCGCTGGCGCATGGTCTTGACCTCCCTCAAATTGGCCTTATCGGCTTTCAATAAGAATTCGAGGGTGGAGGGTGCGTGCTTCTCGCTGTCTTTTCGGATATCCACGGCAACCGGCAGGCCTTCGAGGCCTGCCTGAAGGCCGCCCGTGCGAAGGGCGTGGAGCAATTCGTCCTGCTCGGCGATTTCGTCGGCTATGGCGCCGATCCCGAATGGGTGGTGGATACCGCGATGGAGCTCGTTGCCCAAGGTGCTGTCGCCGTGCGCGGCAATCACGACCAGGCGGTCAATTCCTCCGCGGAGACCATGAACGCCGAGGCGCAGGTCGCGATCGAATGGACCCGCGGCCGGCTTGATACCGCGCAGCGGAGGTTCCTGACCGAATTGCCGATGCTGGTCGAGGACGACGATCGTCTCTTCGTGCATTCGGAAGCCTCCCACCCCCAGCGCTGGCACTATGTGCGCTCGACGGTGGAGGCCGCCAAGAGCCTGATCGCGACACCGGCCCATGTCACGTTCTGCGGCCATGTCCATCGTCCCGCGCTCTATTCGATGTCGGTGACGGCGAAGATGACGAGCTTCGTGCCCAAGACCGACGTCCCGGTGCAGCTGCTGCGCGGACGGCAATGGCTCGCCGTGCTCGGCTCGGTCGGCCAGCCTCGCGACGGCGATCCGTCGGCAGCCTTCGTCTTGTTCGACACCGAATCGTGCCAGATCACCTATTGCCGGGCGCCCTATGACATCGCGACCGCAGCCGGCAGAATTCGCGACAACGGTCTGCCGCCTTGGCTCGCCGATCGGCTGTCGCAGGGGCGCTGAAGGCAATGCCGAAGCCTCTGGTCAAATCCGGCGCGGTGATCGATGGCTACACCATCGGCGAATGCGTTCACGCCGGCGGCATGGCGACGCTGTGGATCGTCACCCATCCCGGCATCGACGTGCCCCTGCTGATGAAGATACCGCGGGTCTCGGAGGGCGAGGATCCCGCCGCGATCGTCTCCTTCGAGATGGAGATGATGATCCTGCCGCGGCTTGCAGGGCCGCACGTCCCGACCTGTTTCGGCACCGGCGATTTCGCGCACCAGGCCTATGTCGTGATCGAGCGCATCGGTGGCGCCACGCTCTACAAGCGGCTGCCCGACCTGCCGCTGCCTTATGACGAAGCCCGGCAGCTGGTCGCCAGGATCGCGAGCGCGCTGGCCGACCTGCACCGGCAGAACGTGATCCACCACGACATCAAGCCGAGCAGCATCATGTTCCGCGAGAGCGGCGAGGCCGTGCTGATTGATTTCGGCCTGTCGCATCACAACCACCTGCCGGATCTGTTGCAGGAGGAGTTCCGCCTGCCTTACGGCACTGCGCCCTACATGGCGCCCGAGCGGCTGTCGGGGGTGCGCGACGATCCGCGCAGCGATCTGTTTTCGCTCGGCGTGCTGCTGTATTTCTTCACCACCGGCGAGCGGCCGTTCGGCGAGGGCGAGACGCTGCGCGCGATGCGGCGCCGGCTGTGGCGCGATCCGCATCCGCCGCGCAAGCTCCGTGCCGACTATCCGCCCTGGCTCCAGGAGGTGGTGCTGCGATGTCTTGAGATCGAGCCGGTGTGGCGCTATCCGACGGCGTCCCAGCTTGCTTTCGACCTCGCCCACCCGGACCAGGTCAAGCTCACCACGCGCTCGGAGCGGGTCAAACGCGACCCGCTCAGCGTCGCTTGGCGGCGCCGGTTCAATCTGGGTGTCATGGCGCCGCGCGCGAAGTCGGATGTCGCCGCCCAAATCGCATCGAGCCCGATCCTCGCGGTCGCGCTCGACACGGTGGAAGGCGCACCGGAGCTCAACGAAGCGCTGCGCGTGACCACCGAGCGCATCCTCGCCACCCTGCCGTCAGCACGGCTCGCCTGCCTCAACGTGCTCAAGCTGAGCCGGATCGCGGTCGACCGCACCTTGGACGAGCAGGGCTCCAACAAGCATATCGACCGCCTGGTCGCACTCCGGCACTGGGCGACGCCGCTCAAACTGGATGAGAGCCGGCTGACGGCTCATGTGCTGGAGGCGGTTGATCCCGCCGCCGCGATCCTGGAATTCGCCGAGGTCAACCAGGTCGACCACGTCATCATCGGAGCCCGGCAAGACTCATTCAGGCGCACGCTGCTCGGCAGTGTCTCGGCCAAGGTGGCCGCGGAAGCGGCCTGCACCGTCACCGTGGTACGGCCGCCGCGGATGGCCGGCGACGCTGGCGAAGCACCTGGATAGGCTGGCTGCCGATTTGAACGGGCGGATCAGGCCGCGTGAACGGCGTGGGCGACCCGCTTGCGGCGGATCGGCCAAGAGAATTGCGGGCCGGGCTCGCCGTGATCCGCGCTGCCGCCGAAAAACTGGATGATCTCGCGGCAGGGCTCGCAATTGAACAGGTTACGCGACGCGGATGCCTTGGTCATTTCCTTCAGGCAGTTCGGGCAGTGCGGTTTCATGGGGCGATCCGAAAGAGGGAAGTATCAGTGCTGTGACGCCAACGAATGATCGAGGTCCGTGGTGTCGAGCCTGGCATCGTCGTCCATCGCGCCGTCGGCGCGATCGAGGCGGCCGAAGAAATAATCAAGGCCCGGATGCGGGCGGCGCGGGATCCGGCACCTGCGCTTCGGCTGGCGCTTCACGAGCGTGATTTGCATGGCGCTCAGCCCCGACGACGATGAAGGTGAATGACGCGGGCAGAAGCCTCGGCCTTCAGCGGTCGCGCCACACGCAGGCTGCGAGCCGCAATCGCCGCGTTGAACGCCAACCACAACGCTACACCAGTCCAGAGCAGGATCGCCGTCATGATGTCCTCCCGTCAAAAGCAGGCAGGAATCACTTGCGGTGATTTGCGCGAATCAGTGAAGTCCGGATGAGTACGGATCAAGACTGCAATTTTAGGCATTGCGCATTGCAGCACCCGTAAAAGCCGCGACTTTTTTTCCGTGCTGTCGCATCGCGCCCGTGCGCGCACCTTCGAGGATCTCCCGTATGCGCGGCGCTTCTCGAAGACAGCGAAATCCGTAGCGTCCAGTATAGTCGGTATCGGGCGAGCGGGTCGACCTTCCCGACGCGAAATTGAGGTGACCGGCGCCACGGCCGATGTCGAGGATTTCGCAAACCGGGTCCATCGCCTGGAATGGCGTTTGGCTCACCGTCCGTCTGCCCCAGGCCGTTCGCAAGATGAGCGCGCGACGATCGGTGATGAGATAGAGCGTCTGCAGGTCCTGAAGCAGCATCACCAGCGGGGCCGCAACCATCGCAATGCCGAGCATCGCGAGAGGGTGGGCCGCGCCGCCGATCCAATCGAAGCCGATGGCGGTCAGCAACAGCCAGGGAAATCCGATCCACCAAAGATACCGCCACATCATCATGTGGGCGACGCCGTCGGGCTGGCCCTGCCAGATCACCCGCTCTCCGTCCTGCAGGGATTCGGCGCGCAGGCGTTCCAAGCCTGCGGAAAACGGGGGGGCGTGAATTCCATTCATTGCCTTTGGTCGCGGCGGCGGTGGCGCCGGTTCGGGACCCGCGAATGGTTCTCAGATGGCTTCGCCGCGGGCCCCCAGCGCCGCATTGCGGATCGCGGCGATGTTGGCCTTGTAGGCATCCTGCGTGCCGCCCCGGAATACGGATGTGCCGGCGACGAAGGCGTTGGCGCCGGCCGCAGCGAGCGCGCCGGCGACATCGGGGCCGACCCCGCCATCGACCTCGATGTCGATCGGGCGTCCCGCCGTCATCGCGCGGATGTCGCGGATCTTGCCGATCGCCGAGGGAATGAAGGCCTGGCCGCCGAAGCCGGGATTGACCGACATCACCAGCACGAGGTCGACGAGATCGAGCACGTATTCGAGCGCGCTGACCGGCGTGCCTGGATTGAGCGAGACGCCGGCCTTCTTGCCGAGCGCACGGATCGCCTGCAACGAGCGGTGCAGATGGGGGCCTGCCTCCGCATGCACGGTGATGTGGTCGCAGCCGGCTTTCGCAAAGGCTTCGAGATAGGGGTCACATGGCGAGATCATCAGATGCGCGTCGAACACCTTCTTGGTGTGCGGGCGCATCGCCTTAATGATGTCGGGGCCGTAGGAAATGTTGGGAACGAAGTGACCGTCCATCACGTCGAGATGGATCCAGTCGGCGCCGGCGGCGTCGACGGCGCGCACCTCCTCGCCGAGCCTGGAGAAATCCGAGGCCAGAATCGAGGGCGCGATGGCCAGCGGGCGGGGGGTAAAGGCTTGGGTCATGGCGCGGTTTCCCGGTGCGGCCGTGAAAGATGGCCTCGCCTAACATGCGCCTCCGCGGCGGGCAATGCAGGACAGGCGTGCTTGCTGTGGGCGGAAAATTCTGCCGCAGTCGGCACGAATTGCCGGTGTTCCCCGGCCGTCCGATGCGCGGCGTAGCCGGATTTCATTGAACTTTTTGCGCTGGCACGACGCTTGCTGACGACACCTGCAGAACATTGGCCGCGGCATGCCGCATCGGTTGGAGTTGTGCAATGTTGTTTGCCCTTGGGGCCGTCGGGGCCGTATCGAGCGCACTCGATGCGATTCAGTCGCTGACGAACTCGAAATCGTCCTCCTCGACGCCCAAGACGAACTCGGCGCAGGGCGCGACCAATCCGTTCGCGATCGACAGCGGCAGCAGCAATACGACCAGCGGCGCGACTTCGTCGGTCAATTCGGGCAATCGCCCACAGATTTCGCCGGAAACGATGAGCGCGCTGATCGCGGCACAAGGCCAATCGTCCGACGGCAGCAGCGTGGCGACCTCGACGTCGTCGAACGCGACGTCGAAAGGCCGGGATGCTGCACTCAAGGATCTGTTCTCGCAGATCGATGCGGATGGCGACGGCAACATCACCAAGTCCGAGTTCGAGGACGCACTGGGAGCTGGCGGGACCAACTTAGCGCAGGCCGATGACGTGTTCTCTAAGATGGACGCGAACTCCGACGGCAACGTCAGTCTCGATGAGATGTCGAAGGCCCTGAAGAGCGGTCACCACGGCCACCATCACGCGGAGAGTGCCGGCGGCTCGGGCGATGGATCGGATTCATCGTCGAAGTCCGTCGGCGGATCGACCTCGACGACGACGACCGCTGCCGACGGCTCGACCACCACCACCGTCACCTATGCCGACGGCTTCAAGATGTCGACGACGGTGCCGGGCCCCTCCAGCCCCCGCAATTCGGCCTATGATCTGTTCGCGCAGTTGATGCAGCAGCAAGGCGGCCAGGGCCAGGGCTCTTCGGCGGCGGCCGGTTCGTCGATGTCGATGAGCGTCTGAGCGGCATCCGAGATCATCCGGCATATTCGTGCGTGATGTCACGATAGCCGTAGCGGTCACGGATTTCGTGGTTGAAGAACGCGCCCTTTGAGCGCGCTTGCCGGAACGCTGCGGCAACCTCGGGCGGAACGTCCTCATAGACATAGAGGCGTCCGCTGACGAAAGTCACCTTCAGCTCCCGCGTGTCGGGCGCATAGCGGAAGAACCGGATCACGGAAGACGGCATGGCAGCACACCTGAGGCCGCCAGGGTAACGCCGCATCAGCCGTTTCGTTTCTAGCCGAATCTGTCCCTCCACGCCGGCTGCGCCCCCGGGAACGGCAACGCGGCCGCGCTGTACACGGCGCGGCCGATCGCGCGCGCGACCACGTTGGCGGCGACGGTGCCGAGCTCGGTGAGGCCGACCAGCGGCTCGATTGGCTTCTCGCCGGTCGCCGCCGCAAACAGCACGTCGCCATCGGTCGGTGCATGCACCGGATAGATGGCGCGGGCAAAGCCGGTGTGCGCGATCATCGCCAGGCGCTTGGCCTGGGGCTTGGTCAGCACCGCGTCGGTGACGACGGCCCCGATGGTGGTGTTTTCGCGCGCGCTTGCCGCGGGACCGCCCTTGATGCGCATGCGAAGCATGTCGTCGGTGAACGTGTCAGGCAGGCCGCGGCCGCCGAATTCGCCGCCGAGCTCGAACGGCGCCGCCCAGAACCACGGCCCGTCGCCGACGGTAACGGTGCCCACCGCGTTGACGGCGACGATCGCCGCGACCTTCACGCCATCAGGAGTCGCCGCCGAAGCCGAGCCGAGCCCGCCCTTGAACGTCGCGGTGGTGGCCCCGAGGCCAGCGCCGACGCTGCCGAGCGCGAAGTCGGTGCCGGCGGCAGCGGCCGCGGCGTAGCCGAGGTCGCGATAGGGCGAGAAGCGGCCCCAGGCCTTGTCACCGCCGTTGAGCAGATCGAACAGGATCGCGCCCGGCACGATCGGGATCAGGGCTTCGCGAACCTTGAAGCCGCGCCTTTGCTCGGCGAGCCAGGCCTGGACGCCGCCACCGGCATCGAGGCCGAAAGCGGAGCCGCCGGACAGCGCGATCGCATCGACCCGCTCGACGGTGTTGGCAAGATCGAGCAGGGCGTCCTCGCGCGTGCCGGGACCGCCGCCGCGCACGTCGATCGCCGCGATCGCGGGGGAATCGAAGATGATCGCGGTGGTGCCGCTGGCGACTTTGGCGTCCTCGGCATGCCCGACGCGGACCCCGGCAATGTCGGTGAGCAGGTTCTTCAAGATGGCCTCGCGCGCTGAAAGGAGCTCGCCTTGCGATAGCGCAGGGATGCCGCAGGCTCAACTCGCCAGTGCAGTCCTGAGCATCTTGGCGAGTTCGGTCTTGCGGTAGGGCTTTGCCAGCAGCAGCACGCCGGAATCGAGCCGGCCGTGATGGACGATGGCATTCTCGGTATAGCCCGAGGTGAACAGGGTCTTCAGGTCGGGGCGGCGGCGGACGGCTTCGTCGGCCAGCTGACGGCCGTTCATGTTGCCCGGCATGATGATGTCGGTGAACAGCAGGTCGATGGTCTTGTCGTTGTCGAGGATGGTCAGGGCCTCGGCGCCGTTGGCGGCCTCGAGCGCGGTGTAGCCGAGGCTCTTGACCTGGGTCACCACATATTGCCGCACCAGTGCATCGTCCTCGACGATCAGGATCTTCTCGTTGCCGCCGGTAACGGGCACATTCTGTAGCGCCTCGAACTCGCTCTCCTGCACGCCGCTCGAGCGCGGCAGGTAGATCTTCACGCTCGTGCCGTGGCCCTGCTCGCTGTAGATCTTGATGTGGCCGCCGGATTGCTTGACGAAGCCGAACACCATGCTCAAGCCCAGCCCGGTGCCCTTGCCGACCTCCTTGGTGGTGAAGAACGGGTCGAACACGCGGTCGATCAGCTCCGGCGGGATTCCGGAGCCGGTGTCGCTGACCGCGATCATCACGTAATTGCCGGCGACGACGTCGGGGTTCATGCTGGCATAGCCGTCGTCGAGGAAGATGTTGCGGGTCTCCAGCACCAGCGTGCCGCCCTCCGGCATGGCGTCACGAGCGTTCAGCGCGAGATTGAGGATCGCGGTTGACAACTGGCCGGGATCGACCAGCGTCGGCCAGGCATCCTCGGTGAGCTGCGGCACGATGGTGATCTGCTCGCCCAGGGTGGGGTGCAACAGCTTGGCGGCTTCGAGCGCCAGCGCGTTGACGTCGATCTCGCGGGGCTGGAGCGGCTGCTTGCGGGCGAAGGCCAGCAGATGCTTGGTCAGCTGCGCGCCGCGCTCGGCGGCGTCGTCGATCAGCTTGGTGATCGCAGCCAGCTCGGGGCGGTCGGCGACCGCGTCGGCCAGGATGCCGATCGTGCCGGTGATGACGGTCAGCACGTTGTTGAAATCGTGGGCGACACCGCCGGTCAGCTGGCCGATCGAGTCCATCTTCTGGACGTGCCGGAACTGGGCTTCGGCGGCCTGCTTCTCCGTGAGATCGCGGCCGATGAAGAAATGGCGCTTCACGGGCTCGGACCAGGTGCCCATCCAGTTCAGCGTGACCTCGTGACCGTCGTGGTGATAGTAGCGCGCCTCGAAGCTGCGCTTGACCGCGCCGCGCCGCGCCGCCCGCATCTCCTCCCGCGTCTTCTCGAGGTCGTCAGGGTGGATGAACTCGGTCGCGCTGTGCCCGATCATGTCCTCCGGGTTGAAGCCGAGGATGTCCTTCACGCTCGGGCTGACCTGGACGAAATTGCCGAAACCGTCGGTGACCAGGATCAGGTCCTGCGAGGTCTCGAAGATGCGCCGGCGCTCCTCGGTCTCGCGCCGCAGCTTCTCGCGCGCCTCCTTCTCCTCCGTGATGTCATGAGCGATCTTGGAGGCCCCGATGATCTCTCCGTTGTCCGATTTCAATGGCGAAACATTCAGGACGACGTCGAGCGCGCGGCCATCCTTCCGAATCCGCACCGTCTCGTGCTGGGCGATCGATTCGTTGCCGGCGATCCGGTTGAGGATGCTCCTGACTTCGTGCTTGCGGTCCGGCGGCACGATGATGTCGATCGACCTTCCGACGGCCTCCGCGGCGGAATAGCCGAACAGATGCTCCGCGGCCTTGTTCCAGCCGGTGATGACGCCGTCGAGCGTCTTCGTGATGATGGCGTCGTTGGAGGATTCGACGACGGCGCCGTACAGCGCGAGGCGCTTGCCGTAATAATCGCGTTCCGAGGCCGATTGCTGGCGCAGCCTGCCGACGAGCCCGACGGTGTGCACCTGAAGGCGGACATTCTCGATCAGCAGCACCGCGAGCACGAAGCTCGACGCGCAGAGGCCGTAGAGACGGCCGGCGTAGAAACCCAGATCGAAGCGCGCGACGTTGACGATCGCAGACAGCGCGATGTCGAACAGCCATGCGCACATCACGACCATGAGCCAGATGTCGATCACCGAATGCGGGCGGCGGAACCACAGCGAAACGAGCGCGGCGAAGCTCAGCGACCACACGAAGGACACGACCCCGATCATGGTCGCCGTGTAACGGCCGTCGCGGAGCAGCACCGGCAGCAGATCGTGCTGGGCGGTGACGATCCAGGCAAAGGCAGCCATGGCCGCGACGACGCCGAGCGCGATGGCGCAGATCGCGTTGCTGGTCGGACCCTTGATCGTGGGGCCGCCGTCCTTTTCCTTCTGCCAGGCATAGCCGAGCACGAACAGCGGGAAGACGCCGTGCCAGATCATGTAGAGCCAGACGGTGGTCTGGCTGCCCGCGCCGAACAGTCCGGTCGGGGTGAACAGGCCGGGGAAGGTAAGGGCGTGGGCCAGCGCCGCCGCGGCGGTGAAGAGATAGCCGGTCGACAGCCACAGCAGCGCGCGGGTCCGCAACACCGAGAACTGCGACAACAGCAGCACTGCGGTGATGATGTCGCTCACGGCCAGGGCGGATTGATAGCTCGCGACGAAGGCCGGAACCGGCGGCAGCGGGATACCGGCGAACGGCACGGCCAGGGCGAACAGGATCGAGGAGACGCCGACGATCCACAGAGCCGCGTTCCGGTCGGTTGAGGTGGCCGGCAGAGTGGAAAGAAATGTGCTTCGGTCAATCGCAGGCGCGTTCATCTCGTGCAGACCCGTGTTGAGCATCTCCGCAGTTCCAAGATCTGGCAGCCTTGACCTCCAGGATAGCCCGTTCCGGACACGGGTCGTGAACTGATGCAGCGACGACTCAACCGAAGGTTACAACTTACCTAATTCGGGTGGGAACGCGGAATAGGGATCGGGTAAGATGCGCTTTACCGCACGGTGTCATAATGCCCCGCCACGGTCCCGGGTTCCAGGCTTGAAACATACGGTTTGTTTGATCTGCGGGAGTTGTTCCCATGTCTCGCGTTCTCATCATCGACGACCAGAAGGACGTGCGTGCGATGGTCGCGATCGTGCTTCGGGTCAACCATTACGAGGTTGCCGAGGCCGACAGCGGCGCGGCCGGGCTGAAGGCCTTCGCTGAAGGTCCGTTCGACGCGGCGATCGTCGATATCTTCCTCGGTGACATCAGCGGCGTCGACGTCATCGCGGCCCTGCGCGAACGTGCGCCGGGGCTGCCCGTCGTAGCGGTGTCCGGAATGACGGCGCTGGACTTCATGGAAGAATCGCCCCACCTCGCCAACGTGATCTGCCTGCAAAAGCCGTTTCGGCCGAACGATCTCCTGCAAGCGCTTCGTAAGGCCCAGGCGGCGCCCGCCGGCGAGCTGCCCGCAGCCGTCTGATTCTGCCGCACAAAGAAAAACGCCCCGGGCAAGCCGGGGCGTTGTTGAGGTTCGCATGCGAGGTTTGAGCCCCGGAGCCGTCTTCAGGTGCCGTTGCCTTTGATCTCGGCGTAGCCGCCCTTGGCGTCCCACTTGTAGACGACGTAGTCGATCTGCTTGATGTCGCCCTTGGCGTCATACTCGATCGGGCCGATCACGGTGTCCCACTTGCCGGCCTTCATCGCTTCCATGACCTTCTTGGCGTCGGTGGTGCCGGCCTTCTTGGCCGCCTGCGACCACACCTGCATCGCCGCATAGGTGTAGAGGGTGTAGCCCTCCGGATCGATGTTCTTGGCCTTGAAAGCCTCGACGATCTTCTTCGCGGTCGGCTTGTTGCGCGGATCGGGACCGAAGGTGAACAGCGTGCCTTCGCCGGCCGGACCGGTGATGGAGGCGTACTCCTTGTCGGCGAGCGCGTCGCCGGCCATCAGCACGGTCTTGAGGCCCTGGTCACGCATCTGACGCAGGATCAGGCCGCTCTCCTGATGGTAACCGCCGACATAGACGAGGTCGATGTTGTCACGCTTCAAGCGCGAGACGATCGCGTTGAAGTCCTTGTCGCCCTTGTTGTAGGACTCGTACATCTTCTCGGTGACGCCGGCCTTGTTGAGCGCCTTCTTGGTCTCGTCGGCAAGACCCTTGCCGTAGGTGGTCTTGTCGTTGAGGATCGCGATGTTCTTGCCCTTGTAGTTCTTGGCGATGTACTGCGCCGCGATCAGGCCCTGCTGATCGTCACGGCCGCAGACGCGCGCCACGTTCCAGAGCTTGCGCTCGGTGAACAGCGGGTTGGTCGAGGCCGGCGTGATCTGGAGCACGTTGCCGTCGGCATAGGCCTCCGAGGCCGGGATCGACGACGACGAGCAATAATGCCCGGCCACGAACGGGATCTTCGCGCCAGCGATCTTTTCGGCGATCGAGCGCGCCTGCTTCGGGTCGCAGGCGTCATCCTCGACGGAAAGCGCGAGCTTCTTGCCGTTGACGCCGCCGGCGGCATTGATATCGGTCACGGCCATTTCGGCGCCGTTCTTCATCTGGCGGCCGAAGGCGGATTCGCCGCCGGTCATCGGACCTGCGACTGCGATGGTGACATCCTGCGCGAACGCCGCGCTCGACAGCGCGATCGATACGCCGAATGCCAGACCGATGAGCTTCAGTGATTTCATGAGATACCTCGCGGGTGGTCGCCTGTGGAAGTTGCCGGGCAGGCCCGGTCCAAACCGGCGCCATTCTTGAATGAATTTCCGGAGAAGTCACCGGCAAAATACGGGCATTGGCGCAGATATCTCGCCACGTTCGGCCGCACGCGGGAGCGCGTGCGGCTCGGTCAGCCGTGCCGGCCGCCTTCCAGATAGGCGGCGCGAATCTCAGGGCGCTGCAACAATTCGGCGCCGGTGCCGGCCAGCGTGATCAGGCCGTTGACCATGACATAGCCGCGATGGGCGAGCTTGAGGGCATGGTTGGCGTTCTGCTCGACGATCAGGACGGTGAGGCCGTCCTGCCGGTTCAGGGTGCGGATCGCGTCGAAGATCTGGCGCGCGATCAGCGGCGCGAGGCCGAGCGAGGGCTCGTCGAGCAGGAGCAGGCGCGGACGGCTCATCAGGGCGCGGCCGATCGCCAGCATCTGCTGCTCGCCGCCGGAGAGGGTCCCGCCGCGCTGGTCATAGCGTTCCTTCAGCCGTGGAAACAGCGTGAAGACGCGCTGGAGCGTCGCCTCGCGTTCGGCCTCCGTGCAGTCGGTGGCGTCCGCCCCCATCTGGAGGTTTTCCGCCACGCTCATGCGCGGGAAGATGCGGCGGCCCTCCGGCGATTGCGCGATGCGCAGATGCGCGATCTCGTGGGTCGGGACGTTGGTGATGTCGCGGCCTTCGTACAGGATCTGGCCGGCCCGCGCGCGAGGCTTGCCGAAGATCGTCATCATCAGCGTCGACTTGCCGGCGCCGTTGGCGCCGATCAGCGCCACGATCTCGCCGGCATCGATATCGACGTCGACGCCCTTCAGCGCCTCGATCTTTCCGTAGGCGGCGCGCAGGCCCCGGATTGCGAGCAGAGGAGAGGGCGCCGGCGTCACGATCCGGCCTCCATCACGGCTGCCGCCTCTTCCTCGTCGGCGCCGAGATAGGCCGCGATCACCTTGGGATCGTCGCGGATCTCGCGCGGCGTGCCTTCCGCGATCTTGACGCCGTGGTCCATCACCACGATGTGGTCGGAGATCTCCATCACCACCGACATATCGTGCTCGATCAGCAGGATCGAGGTGCCGAGTTCGTCGCGGATCGAGAGCAGCAGCTCGCTCAAGGCCGCGCTCTCCCGCGCGTTGAGGCCGGCGGCGGGCTCGTCCAGGCACAAAAGCGCGGGCTCGGTGCACATTGCGCGCGCGATCTCGAGCCGGCGCTGGTCGCCATAGGCGAAATTGCCGGCGGCATCGTCGGCGCGGTCGATCAGCTTGACCCGCTTGAGCCAGTCGGTGGCGAGGTCGATGGCGCGCTGTTCGGCGTCACGGTAAGAGGGAACGCCGAGCAGGCCGAGCAGGGTGAATCCGGAGGCGCGCATCAGCGCGTTGTGCTGCGCCACCATCAGGTTCTCCAGCGCGGTCATGCCGGGAAACAGCCGGATGTTCTGGAAGGTGCGTGCGACCTTGGCCTGCTTGGCGATGCGAAAATCGCTCAGCCGCTCCAGCGCGATCGTCCTGCCGTCGTCGTGGGCGAGACGGATGGTCCCACTGCTGGGTTTGTAGAAGCCGGTGATGCAGTTGAACACGGTGGTCTTGCCGGCGCCGTTCGGCCCGATCAGCGCGGTGATCTTCTTCCGCTCGGCGGCGAAAGAAAGGTCCTGCACGGCAACGATGCCGCCGAAGCGCATGGCGAGCCGGTCGATGCTGAGAATCTTGTCGCCGCTCATCCGTGCCCTTCCTTGACGAGGTCGGAGGAGATCGCTTTCGCCTTGGTCAGATAGACGGTCGGCGCGCGATGGCCAACGAGGCCGCGCGGCCGCCAGATCATGATCAGCACCATGGCCATGCCGAACACCAGCATGCGGTAGGTCTCGAGGCCGCGGAACAATTCGAAGCCGCCGATCATGGCGAGCGCGGCGAGCGCGACGCCGAGCTGCGAGCCCATGCCGCCGAGCACGACGATGGCCAGCACCAGCGCCGATTCCTGGAAAGTGAAGGATTCCGGGCTGATGAAGCCCTGGCGGGTGGCGAAGAACGCCCCGGCGAAGCCGCCGAACATGGCGCCGGTCGCGAACGCCGTCAGTTTGGTGGTGGTGGTGTTGATGCCGAGCGCGCGGCAGGCGACCTCGTCCTCGCGCAAGGCCTCCCAGGCCCGTCCGATCGGCAGGCGGCGCAGGCGGATCGTCGCCCAGTTGGTGAGCAGCGCCAGCGCCAGGATCAGGTAGAACAGGAAAATGATGCGGTGCGTCGGCGAATATTCGATGTGCAGCCTGGCGGCGAGGCCGTCGTCGCTGTTGTCGAGCGGGATACCGAAGAAGGAGGGGCGGGGAATGCCGGAGACGCCGTTGGGGCCGCCGGTGAGCTCCTGCCAGTTGATGATGACGAGGCGAATGATCTCGCCGAAGGCGAGAGTCACGATGGCGAGATAGTCGCCGCGCAGGCGGAGCACCGGAAAGCCGAGCAGCACGCCCCAGAACGCTGCGAGGATGCCGGCGAGCGGGAGGCAGACCCAGAACGACCAGCCGAAATTGGTCGCAAGCAGCGCGTAGGAATAGGCGCCGACCGCATAGAAGGCGACATAGCCGAGATCGAGCAGGCCGGCGAGCCCAACCACGACGTTCAGTCCCCAGCCCAGCATGACGTAGGTGAGCACGAGGATCGCGAGGTCGAGGATGTAGCGCTGGTCATAGAAGATCACCGGTACCAGAACCGTGAAGATCAGCAGCGCCGGCGCGAGGTAGCGGCCGATGAAAGACATGCCGCTCTGCACCGCCGGCGGCACCAGTTTCTCGGTGCCGGTCGGGCCGATCCATTGCCGCAGCAGCTCGATCACGATCGAGCCGCCGAACACGGCGGCGACGAGGGAAGCGAGCTCGCCGAAGCGAGTCCAATAAGTGAGCTGGCCGGAGGCGCCCGCCTCGGTGCGGATGCCGACCATCAACGAGAACAACACCAGCGCGATCAGAGCGTTGACGAAAGCCGTCTTCAGGATGGAGGCGATGCCCGTTGCAGGTTCGGCAGTCATGGGTGAGGAAGTTGCCACGCGCGACCGTCAGACTTTTTCGACTTCGGGACGACCGAGCAGACCGGTCGGCATGAAGATCAGCACCACGATCAGGATCGAGAACGCCGCGACGTCCTTGTATTCGACCGAGAAATAAGCCGACCAGAACGTCTCGATCAGGCCGATCGCGAGGCCGCCGAGCATGGCGCCGGGCAGCGAGCCGATGCCGCCGAGCACGGCGGCGGTGAACGCCTTGATGCCGGCGACGAAGCCCATGAAGAAGTCGACGAGGCCGTAATAAAGCAGGTACATCAGACCCGCGACGGCGGCGAGCGCGGCACCGATCACGAAGGTCATGGAGATGGTGCGGTCGACGTCGACGCCGAGCAGCGCCGCCATGGTTTGGTCCTGCTCGCAGGCGCGCATGTCGCGCCCCAGCCGGGTGCGCGACACCAGCCAGGTGAAGATCGCCAGCAGCACGATCGTGGTGATGACCACCACGATCTGGATGTTGGAGAGCTGGATCACGAAACCGTCGGCGCTCTCATGCAGCGTGTAGCCGCCGGTGATCACCGGCGGCACCGGCTTCACCCGCGCGCCTTGCGCCACCTGCGAATAATTGGTCAGCACGAAGGACATGCCGATCGCCGACAGCATCGGGGCGAGGCGGAAGGAGTGGCGCAGCGGACGGTAGGCGATGCGCTCGATGGTCCAACCATACAGAGCCGTGATCGCCATCGAGACCAGGATGACGACAAGCAGGATCACCGGGACCGCGGTCAGGCCGGTCGAGACCAGAAGAAGGAAGGTGATCAGCGCGATGAAGCCGCCGATCATGAAGACGTCGCCATGGGCGAAGTTGATCATGCCGACAATGCCGTAGACCATCGTATAGCCGATGGCGATCAGGCCGTAGATCGAGCCCAGGACGAGACCGTTGATGAGCTGTTGGGCGAAATAATCCATGCGCTGCCGTACCAAACCTGAGGCGGGCTCAAAGCGAGCTCTTGGGAGAGTGGGTTGGAGGGTGGTTTTCTTGGGCCCCGGCAGCCGCTTAGCATTCTGCACGTTTGTAACAGGAGGGAACTGACGGCTGCAACAGCTCACGCGGCGGCAGCAGGTCTTGTACAGAGGTCATTTGGCTTCCGATGGGTTCCGCAGGTGCGAGAAACCGGGTTCCGACGGCAACCTAACTCGGCGGCGGCCGTTGTCTCATCTCTGACGTCCAACAAGGGAGTTCCCCGAATGACGAAGCAACAGAACCAGAATCCGGGCCAGCAGAGTCAGAACCCCGGCCAGCAGCGCCCCGGGCAGCAGCAGGGCGGCGGTCAGAAACCCGGACAGCAGCAGCAGAACGACCCGATGCGCCAGGGCGATCGTCCCGGCCAGCAGCAGGGCGGCCAGCGCGACCAGGAATAGTGCGCTTGATAGCCGAGAAATAATAAGAGGGCGACGAGGGCCCCGCCGAAAGGCGGGGCCTTTTTTGTGGCCTTCTAGCGTCGTCATTCCGGGGCGGCTCGCCGAGCCGAAGCCGGAATCTCGAGATTTCGGCTTCGACTGCCCGGAATGGCCGCCTCGGGCGAGGCCAGTTAAGGTAAACAAAGGGTTTAAATTGCCGCCACAGTCCGATGCGAGTTAGCTCCCCGCAAAGCTTTCGATCGAAGGCGAAGGCAGGCGAAGCGGGAAGCGGCATGTTCAAGAATTGGCGGATCGGTTCGGTCAACGGCGCGCTGCTGGCGGCCTATTTCATCCCGGTCTGGGCCCTTGTCGTCTTCAATATCATCGTCGCACCGGTGCACGGCCTCTACGAGCGGCCGAGCGTCGCGGTTGCGCTGTACCTCAGCGACCATCTCCAGATGGCCGGCATGGACACGGTGCGCGCCGCCTGGCTGCTGGCGCTGGGCCGGCTGACGGTCGTGGCGTTCTTTGCGATCTATCTCGTGCTGCTTGGCATTCCTCGCATCCGCAAGAACGGCGGCAGCGACGAGGCGCTCGGCATCGCCCTGGCGATCGGCAGCCTGATCTCGTTTGCCAGCATGATCATGGCTTCGAAGGTCGGCGAGATGGCGGCGCTTCGCCTGCACGCCACCGAGCTGCTGCTCCTGCTCGGCGCCGCCATCGTGGTGGTGATCGAACGGCCCGAGGGCGCGCCCAAGACCGTTCAGCAGAAGACCGTCGAGACCGCGGCGCCGTTAGGGCTCGAGCAGGCCGAGCTCCTGCACAATCGCTGAGGCTTCCTTGACGGCGTGGTTCGCGGCCGGCACGCCGCAATAGATCGCCTGCTGCAGCAGGATTTCCTTGATGTCGTCGGGCGTGAAGCCGCCCTCGGCAAGCGCCGCCCGCACGTGCAGGCGGAACTCGTCCCATTGCCCCAGCGCGACCATGGTGCCGATCACCAGCACCCGCCGCGTTCGCTCGTCGAAATGCGGTCGCGTCCAGATCTCGCCCCAGGCATAGCGCGTGATCATATCCTGGAAATCGGTGTTGAAGGCGTTGCGGTTCGCGATCGACTTGTCGACCCAGGCATTGCCCAGCACCTTGCGGCGCACGTTCATGCCGGCATCGCGGCGCTTCTGGTCGTCCATGATGTTTCCTCCTTCGTCATTGCGAGCGCAGCGAAGCAATCCAGGAAAGCATCTGCGGAGGCAGTCTGGATTGCTTCGTCGCTGCGCTCCTCGCAATGACGGTTGCTGTCAGCGCTGCGTCAAAAATCCCACCACGGCGTCCGTGAACGCGTGCGGCTGCTCGACGTTGGAAATGTGCGCGGCGTCGATGATGGTCATGCTGGCGCCGGGAATGTTCGAACGGATCAGTTCGGCGGCCGAGATCGGTGTTGCGACGTCGTGGCGGCCGGCGATCACCAGCGTCGGGCTCTTGATCTTGGGCAGCAGCGCGCGCTGGTCGAGCGTCGACAGCGCCTCGCAGCAGGCGAGGTAGCCCTCGACGGGAGAGGCGAGCAGCATCGCCTTCATCTTCGCGGTGATGTCAGGCTCGCGTTCACGGAAATCCTGGGTCAGCCAGCCCGCGATCACGGCATCGGCGACGGCGGCGATGCCACCCTCCTTCACCGCCTTGATGCGGTTATGCCAATTAGTTGGATCGGGATAGTAGCAGGAGGTGTTGGCGAGGATGAGCTTGCCGAAACGCTCCGGCGCGTTGGCGCCCAGCCATTGTCCGACCATGCCGCCCATCGACAGGCCGCACCAATGCACCTTCTCGATGTTGAGGTCATCGAGGATCGCCAGCACGTCGCGGCCGAAGCGCTCCATCGTATAGGGGCCGGGCGGCACGTTGGACTTGCCGTGGCCGCGGCGGTCGTAGCGGATGACGCGGAACAGTTGCGTCAGCGCCTTCATCTGCGGCTCCCACATCTGAAGCGTGCAGCCGAGCGAATTGGACAGCATCAAGGTCGGCCCGCCGTCACGGCCTTCGACGGAGACGTTGAGCAGGCATCCGTCGGCATCGATCATGGGCATGCGGCGTCTCCGTGGTATCTTGCGGTTCTTATTCGCGGTCGAGGCCGTCGAGCAGCCGGTCGATCAGGGCTTGGGAAGCCCCTTGATAGGCCATCGGCTCGAACAATGCCGCAATTTTTTCCGGCGAAAGCTGCGCATTCACCTGCGAATCGGCCGAGAGCACCTCGCGCAGATGCTTCTTCTCGGCGACCGCGCGCTTGCTGGCGGCCTCGACGAGGTGATGCGCCTCGCTCTTGCCGATCTTCTCCGCCAGCGCGAAGGTGACCGCCTCCGCCATGATCAGCCCATGCGTCGCATCGAGATTACCGCCCATGCGCGCGGCGTCGACGTCGAGGCCTTCCGCGATGTCGACGATGGCGGACAGCGCGCCCGAGGTGACCAGCATCAACTGCGGCAGCGTCGGCCATTCCGCATGCCAGGGACCGGCGCTGCGCTCGTGGTCCTGCACCTGAGCCGCGAAGATCGTCGCGGCAAGCTGCGGAGCCATCGTGGCGGCGCCGAGCGCGCTTGCGGCGGCGACCGGGTTGCGCTTGTGCGGCATGGTCGAGGAGCCGCCGCGGCCTTCGCCGGCGGGTTCGAAGGCTTCGGCAACGTCGGTCTGCATCAGCAGCGAGACGTCGCGCGCGATCTTGCCGCAGCTTCCGGCCAGAATGGCGAAGCAGGAAGCGGCCTCCGCGATCCGGTCACGATGGGTGTGCCAGGGCGCTTCCGGCAGCGGTAGACCGAGCTCCCGCGCGAGGCGTTCCGCCACGGCCAGGCCCTTGTCGCCGAGGGCCGCGAGCGTGCCGGCAGCGCCGCCGAATTGCAGCGCGAGGCCCTCGCGGCGGAGCCGCCGCAGGCGGCAGCGGGCGCGGGCGAGGCTTGAGGCATAGCCGGCGGCCTTGAGGCCGAACGGCATCGGCAGCGCGTGCTGGAGCCAGGTCCGTGCCACCATCGCAGTGTTGCGATGGTGGCGCGCCAGTGCGGCAAAGCCCTTGATGGCGCGGCCGAGGTCGGCGTCGAGCGCATCGATGCCGGCGCGAAGCGTGAGCATGGTGGCGGTATCGATGACATCCTGGCTGGTGGCGCCCCAATGCACGTAGCGCGCGGCCTCCTTGTCGGCCTTGCCGACATTGGCGGTCAGGGTCTTGACCAGGGGAATCGCGAGATTGCCCGATCGTGTCGCGGCCTCTGCCAGCGCGGCCATGTCGAAGGCATCGGTCTTGCTGGCGGCCTCGATTGGCCCCACGGCGGATGCCGGGATCACATCCGTGGCGGCCTCGGCGCGTGCCAGAGCTGCCTCGAAATCAAGCATGTTCTGCAGCGTCGACCGGTCGTCGCAGACCGCGCGCATGGCAGCGCTCGACAGCATCGGTGCGAGCAGGGGGGAGAGGGATGTGCTCATGTTGCGCGCGACCTAATCATCATGGCCCGGCCATGCCAATCCCCAACCGCCCGCACACGCCTTTTTGCAGTTGCGAATATGCATTGCACTTGACCGAGCGCCGCCCTTTCCTTTGCCGCGTCCCTGCGTTACTTGATCAGCACTATAGTTACGTGATCCGGGAGGCACCCTCATGGCCATGACGATGAACGGCGAAGTCCAGCTTGCGGCGCCGCGCGAGGCCGTTTGGGCCAAGCTCAACGATCCCGAGGTGCTGAAGGCCTGCATCCCCGGCTGCGAGGAGCTCGAGAAGACCGACGACGGCGGCTTTCGTGCAACGGCGAAAATGAAGGTCGGCCCGGTGTCGGCGCGCTTCAAGGGCAAGGTCACGCTGTCCGATCTCGATCCGCCGAACGGCTACAAGATCTCAGGCGAGGGCGAGGGCGGGGTCGCCGGCTTCGCCAAGGGCGGCGCGGCGGTCAGGCTGGCGGAGAAGGACGGCGGCACGCTGCTTTCCTACGACGTCGAGGCGCAGATCGGCGGCAAGTTGGCGCAGCTCGGCCAGCGCCTCATCAACGGTGCCGCCAAGAAGCTTGCCGACGAGTTTTTCGCGAACTTCGCCAAGGCCGTACAGAGCTGAAGGTCCAATATCTCTAGGGTAGCGCCTCCGGCATGGCGCCTTGCGTCCGGGGCGATGTTGCCCCCGGGCATAATGGCCCATATGATGGGTTGGAATAATTATAAGAACCGCTTCGATGGGACCCGTCGGGGCGCTGATAGAGAGTGCTTATGGCAAAAATCTCCCTCATCGTGAACGGCAATCCAGTCACGGCCAATGTCGATCCCCGCACGCTTCTGGTGCAGTTCCTGCGCGAGAATCTAAAGCTGACGGGCACCCATGTCGGCTGCGACACCTCGCAGTGCGGCGCCTGCGTCGTGCATCTCGACGGCAAGGCCGTGAAGTCCTGCACCACGCTTGCGGTGATGGCCGACGGCCACGAGGTCAAGACGATCGAGGGGCTAGCCGCCGACGGCGCGCCGCTGCATCCGATGCAGGAAGCCTTCCGCGAGCACCATGGCCTGCAGTGCGGCTTCTGCACGCCGGGCATGATCATGACCGCGATCGACATCGTGCACCGCAAGGGCCACGAGCTCGACGACCATACGATCCGGGAAGAACTGGAAGGCAATCTCTGCCGCTGCACCGGCTACCAGAACATCGTCGCCTCGATCTCCGCCGGCGCCAAGGCGATGGCGAAATCCGACCTCGCGTAACGCGCATCCCGCGATCAGGACATTCAGATGTACGAATTCAAATATCATCGCCCCGGCACCGTTCGGCAGGCCGCCAACCTCCTGGTGAAGAACGAAGACGCCAAGGTGATCGCCGGCGGCCACACGCTGATTCCCGTCATGAAGCAGCGCCTGGCGAGCCCGCCGCATCTGGTCGACCTCTCCCATATCGAGGGGCTCAACACGATCGAGATGAAGGGCCGCTCGCTGGTGATCGGCGCCACCGCCAAGCACGCCGAGGTCGCGTCCTCCGCGATCGTCGGTGAGGCGATCCCGGCGCTGGCCAATCTCGCCAGCCAGATCGGCGATCCGGCCGTGCGCCACAAGGGCACGATCGGCGGCTCGCTCGCCAACAACGATCCGACCGCGGACTATCCGGCCGCGGTGCTCGCGCTGGGCGCGACGATCGTCACCAACAAGCGCCGGCTCAAGGCGGAAGAATTCTTCCAGGGCCTGTTCACGACCGCGCTTGAGCCGGACGAGATCATCACCAAGGTGATGTTTCCGCTGCCGAAGAAGGCTGCGTACATCAAGTTCCGCAATCAGGCTTCGCGCTACGCGCTGGTCGGCGTATTCGTGGCGCGGCGCCCGTCGGACGTGCGGGTCGCCGTGACCGGCGCCGGCTCCGACGGCGTGTTCCGCGTCGAGGCGTACGAGGAAGCGCTCAAGAAGCGGTTCTCCGCGAAGGTGCTCGAGGGCATCAACGTGCCGGCGGAAGGCCTCAACAGCGACATCCACGGCAGCGCCGAATACCGCGCGCATCTCATTGGCGTGCTGACACGGCGCGCCGTCGATGCGGCCAACGCCAAGGAATGAGCGGGCGACCGACGGGCCCGAAGCCTGCCCCGATGAGGGCGTAACCGAGACTGGCGTTTCATGACTTCAGTGGCCAATACTTCCGGTGCCAGTACTTCAGTTGGATTGCCGGCATCGGTCGATGCGATGCTCGAACTCCTGACCTCGCGCGGCTATCTCGCCGAGCGATCGCTGGCGACAGTGACGTATCTTTCGCTGCGGATGGGACGGCCGCTGTTCCTGGAAGGCGAAGCCGGCGTCGGCAAGACCGAGATCGCCAAGGTGCTCTCGGCGGCGCTGGGGCGGAAGCTGATCCGCCTGCAATGCTACGAAGGCCTCGACGTCTCCTCGGCGGTCTACGAGTGGAACAGCGCGGCGCAGATGATCGCGATCCGGATGGCGGAAGCTGCCGGCGATACCGATCGCGACCAGCTCTCGAGTGACATCTTCGCCGACCGCTACATGATCAAGCGGCCGCTGCTCCAGGCACTGGAGCCCGACGTCGCCGGCCCGCCCGTGCTGCTGATCGACGAGCTCGACCGTGCCGACGAGGCGTTCGAGGCTTACCTGCTCGAAATCCTCAGCGACTTCCAGGTGACGATCCCCGAGTTCGGCACCGTGAAGGCGCCGCACCCGCCGATCGTGATCATCACCTCCAACCGCACCCGCGAGATCCACGACGCGCTGAAGCGGCGCTGCCTCTATCACTGGGTCGATTATCCCGCCGCCGAGCGCGAGCTCGCGATCGTCAAGTCGCGCGTGCCCGGCATCTCCGCCAAGCTGTCGCAGCAGGTGGTGCGCTTCGTGCAGGCGCTGCGCAATCAGGACTTCTACAAATCGCCGGGCGTTGCCGAGACCATCGACTGGGCCACCGCTTTGTCCGAGCTCGATGCGCGATCGCTGACCCCGCAGGTGGTCGGCGACACGCTGGGCGCGCTGCTCAAATATCAGGACGACATCACCCGGATGCAGGGCGATGCCTTGCAGAAGGTGCTGAAGGAAGCGACGAGCGAGAATTGATTTTCCGTCATTCCGGGGCGCGCGTAGCGCGAACCCGGAATCTCGCGCCACAACTTCTGGATTCCGGGTTCGTCGCTTCGCGACGCCTCGGAATGACGGAGCGAGGATAGACTCATGGCCATCAACCACCTTGCCCCGGAGCAAACCGAGCAGTTCGCCGATAACATCGTCGGCTTCGCCCGCGCGCTGCGCGCGGCGGGCCTGCCGGTGGGGCCGGGCGCCGTCATCGACGCCATGAGCGCGCTGCAGGTGATCGAGATCGGCAACCGCGCCGACGTCTTCACCACGCTGGAGTCGATCTTCGTCAAGCGCCACGAACATGCGATGATCTTCAGCCAGGCCTTCAACCTGTTCTTCCGCGCCTCCGAGGAGTGGAAGCACATGCTGGATTCGGTGCCGCTGCCGGACGAGGCCAAGAAGAAGCCGAAGGCCGGCTCGCGCCGCGTGCAGGAGGCGATGTCGCAGCCGCGCATGACGGAGACGCCGCAGCACCAGGAGCAGGATCTGCGCCTGTCGGTCTCCGACAAGGAAATCCTTCAGAAGAAGGATTTTGCGCAAATGAGCGCGGCGGAGATCGCCGAGGCGTTGCGCGCCATCGATCGCATGCACCTGCCGCAGGCCCAGCTTTTGACGCGCCGACACCGGTCCGATCCGCGCGGGCTTCGTCTCGACCTCCGCCGAACGCTGCGCGCATCCTTGCGCACCGGCGGCGACATCATCGACATCCACCGCCTGGGACGGATCGAGAAGCCGGCGCCGATCGTGGCGCTGCTCGATATTTCGGGCTCGATGAGCGAGTACACCCGCCTGTTCTTGCATTTCCTGCACGCCATCACCGATGCCCGCAAGCGCGTCTCGGTGTTCCTGTTCGGCACCCGTCTGACCAACGTCAGCCGCGCGCTGCGCCAGCGCGATCCCGACGAGGCGCTGGCGAGCTGCTCGGCTTCGGTCGAGGACTGGGCCGGCGGCACCCGGATCTCGGCCTCGCTGCACAACTTCAACAAATTGTGGGCGCGCCGCGTGCTGAGCCAGGGCGCCATCGTGCTGTTGATCTCCGACGGGCTGGAGCGGGAGGCCGATTCCAAGCTGGCCTTCGAGATGGACCGGCTGCACCGCTCCTGCCGGCGGCTGATCTGGCTCAACCCGCTGCTCCGGTTCGGCGGCTTCGAGGCCAAGGCGCAGGGCATCAAAATGATGCTCCCGCACGTTGACGAATTCCGCCCGGTACATAATTTGAGTTCGATCCAGGAGTTGATCACGACGCTCTCCCGGCCGCTGCCGCCGCATCACCGCAGCCTGATCCGCTCCGCAGCTTGAGAGGCACCCATGCTCGATCGCGACGAGGATATCCTGAAGGCGGCGGAGGACTGGCAAAAGGCCGGCCGTGGCGTCGCGCTGGCGACGGTCGTCGAGACCTGGGGCTCGGCGCCGCGCCCTGCGGGCTCGAGCCTCGTCATCAACGACGAGGGCACGTTCCTGGGCTCGGTCTCCGGCGGCTGCGTCGAGGGCGCCGTGGTCACCGAGGCCATGGATGTGATCCAGAGCGGCAAGCCCAGGATGCTGGAGTTTGGCGTCGCCGATGAGACCGCCTGGAATGTCGGGCTGTCCTGCGGCGGAACTATCCGCGTCTTCGTCGAGAAGGTCGGTTAGCCGTGAAGCTCGAGATCCTGCACGAACTCAATGCCGAGCGGGCCGCGCGCCGGCCGGCGATCCTGGTGACGGACACCGAAAGCGGCGAACAGCGCCTGGTGAAGGCGAAGGATTTTGCCAGGGATCCGCTGCGCAGCGAGCTGGAGAAGCAGCTTCGCATGGGCAAGAGCGCCAGCGTCGAAGCCGGCGGCAAGAAGCTGTTCCTCAACGTCTATGCGCCGACCGCAAAGCTCGTCATCGTCGGCGCGGTGCATATCAGCCAGGCCCTGGCGCCGCTGGCGCGCTCGCTCGGCTACGACGTCACGGTGGTGGATCCGCGCACGGCCTTTGCAAGCCCGGAGCGCTTCCCCGATATTCCGCTGGTGGCCGAATGGCCTGATACCGCGCTGCCGCCGCTCAATGTCGATGCCTATACCGCCTTCGTCGCGGTGACGCACGATCCCAAGATCGACGATCCCGCATTGCTGCATGCCTTCGAGCGCGGCTGCTTCTATATCGGCGCGCTCGGCTCGCGGAAGACGCACGCCAAGCGGGCCGATCGGCTGCGGGCGCGGGGCGCGAAGGAAAGCGACATCGCGCGTATCCATGCGCCGATCGGGCTTGCGATCGGAGCGGTCTCTCCGTCCGAGATCGCGGTCGCGATCATGGCGGAGATCACCGCGGTGCTCCGCCTGCCGCCCAAGGAGAAAGAAGAAGCGGCATGAAATTCGGCCCGGCGAGCCCCAGGGATGCGATCGGCGGGGTGACCGTTCACACCTTGCGCCAGGGGCCGCTGGTGCTGAAGAAGGGCACGACGATCGGCCCCGCCGAGGTCGAGGCGTTGGAGCGCGCAGGCATCAAGGACATCGTCGTGGTGCGCATGGAGGCGGGCGACGTCTCCGAGGACGTCGCGGCCGCCAGCATCGCGCTTGCCGTCGGCGGCGAGGGCATTCATGTCGAGCGCGCCTTCACTGGTCGCGCCAACCTGTTCGCCGCGCGTCCGGGCGTGCTGGTGATCGACCGCGCCGCAGTCGATCGCATCAACAATATCGACGAGGCCATCACCTTTGCGACGCTCTCCGCCTACAAGCCGGTGGTCGAGGGTGAGATGGTCGGCACCGTCAAGATCATCCCGTTCGGCGTCGAGGGGGGCTTGCGCGATGCCGCGGTGAAGGCGGCGGGCAAGGATGTGCTGAAGATCGCGCCTTATGTGATCCAGCGCGTCGGCGTGGTCTCGACGCAGCTGCCGGGCCTGTCCTCCAAGGTGATCGACAAGACGCTGCGGGTCACCGCCGAGCGGCTCGCGCCCGCGGGTGCCAGCATCATCGCCGAGCGCCGTGTCCCGCACGAGGAACACGAGCTGTCGGCGGCGATCAAGGAATTGCTTGGGCTCGGGGCCGAGCTCGTCATCGTGTTCGGGGCGTCCGCGATCGCCGATCGCCGCGACGTCATCCCCGCGGCCGTCACCGCGATCGGCGGCGCGATCGAGCATTTCGGCATGCCGGTCGATCCCGGCAATCTCCTGCTGATCGCGCGCGCCGGCGGCGTGCCGGTGCTGGGCGCGCCGGGCTGTGCGCGCTCGCCGGTCGAGAACGGCTTCGACTGGGTGTTGATGCGGCTCCTCGCCGGCATCAAGGTGACGCGCGCCGAGCTGATGGGCATGGGCGTCGGCGGCCTGCTGATGGAGATCGTCACGCGCCCGCAGCCGCGCGCCAAGCCGGAGATCGAGGGCAACAGCCAGGTCGCCGCGATCGTGCTTGCGGCGGGCCGCTCCACCCGCATGGGCGGACCCAACAAGCTGCTCGCCGAACTCGATGGCAAGAAGCTGGTGCGCCTCGCGACCGAGCAGGCGCTGGCCTCGAAAGCCTCCGAGGTGATCGTTGTCACCGGCCATCAGGCCGAGCTGGTCGAGCAGGCCCTGCAAGGCTTGAAGGTGCGGTTCGTCCGTAATCCGGAATTCGCCGGCGGCATCGCGAGCTCAGTCAAGGCCGGCATCGCCGCCGTGCCGGAGGCCTGCGACGGCGCCGTGGTGTGTCTCGGCGACATGCCGCTAATCGATGCCGGCCTGATCGACCGTCTCATCGACAGTTTCGCGCCCGACCGCGGCAACCTGATCGTCGTGCCCGTCAGCGAAGGCCGCCGCGGCAATCCCGTGCTGTGGTCGCGCCGCTTCTTCAAGGAGCTGATGATGCTCGACGGCGACGTCGGCGCGCGGCATCTGATCGCCAAGCACACCGAGGCGGTCGCCGAAGTGCCCGTCGAGGGCGAGAGCGCCTTCCTCGACATCGACACGCCGCAGGCGCTGGAAGCGGCAAGACGGGGATGAGGATGCGTAGGACGGATTAGCCGAAGGCGTCATCCGCCGCTGTGTTTCTCCGCGGAAACAAGAGGCCGATTACGCTTCGCTAGTCCGCCCTACGGGTCTACGGCATCCTCCAAGCCTGCCGAATTCAACCACCCGTTCACCATCTGGAAACGACCGCGGCTTAGAGTCAGCCGCACCTGCCTTGGGGGGAGGGGATTTTCCATGGTTTCGAACGTCGTCGCGCGCCGTTGCGCGATGTTTTTCTTTGCGCTGTCCGTCTGTGTCGCCGGTGCCCGTTACATCACCGAAGCCCATGCCGCCGGCGCCTTTGCGGTCGGCAAGTGCGGCGCCTATGGCCAAGCGTATGATTATGGCGCCGAGCACGAGGCGCGCGCCGCGGCGCAGAAGCAGTGCAAGGGCGATTGCACCACCGTGACGATGAAGCACGCCTGCGCGGCCATGTCGATCGACCTCGCCAACCCCTGCGGCGCCTACGGCTACGCCGTCAAGCCGAAGATTTCCGCCTCGCTCAACGCCGCCACGCGCGAATGCTACAAATACGGCGGCAAGGAATGTGTGATCCGCGCCTGGGCCTGCGACGCCAAGGGGTGATGAGGGTTGATTTATCTTGCCGTCATTCCGGGGCGATGCATAGCATCGAAGGCCGGAATCCATCGTGCTACGGAGTAGGTGGACGAATGGATTCCGCTCGCGCCAGGTGGCGCGTCTGGAATGACAATCGAGGAATTGCATGCAGTTCGATACCAAGATCGCCGTCGTGATCCGCACCGATCTTCAGGTCTGGCAGAAGCTCAACGTCGCCTCCTTCCTCACCAGCGGCATCGCCGCGGCCTTTCCCGAATGCATCGGCGAAGCCTACGAAGACGCCTCAGGCACGAAATATCATGCGTTGATCGGCCAGCCGATCCTGATCTACGGCGCCGACGGGCCCGCATTGTCGCGCGCGCTGGAGCGTGCGCTCGCGCGCAACGTCAAGCCGGCGGTCTATACCGAGGACATGTTCAGCACCACGCACGACGCCGCCAATCGCGAGGCGGTAAGGGCGGTGGCGCGCAACGATCTCAATCTCGTCGGCATCGCCATGCGGGCCGATCGCAAGGTGGTCGACAAGATCCTCGACGGCCTCAAGTTCCATAGCTGACAGGTCGAGATTCCGCGCAGCGTCATCGTGGTGTCATGATCGGGGCTGCCTTGCGCAAATTTTGCGCTGTTTGACCCCCGTCAAAGGGGCGCGGAGCGGCATTGCTAGTCTGCATCGCAACCCGCAGAGGAGCCGCAGATGCCGACCATGAAAGCCGCAATCGTCAAGCAATTCGGCAAGCCATTGGTGATCGAGGACGTGCCGATGCCGCAGCCCGGTCCCGGCGAGGTTCTGGTCAAGGTCAAGGCCTGCGGCGTCTGTCACACTGATCTGCATGCGGCCTCGGGTGACTGGCCCGTGAAGCCGGTTCCGCCCTTCATTCCCGGCCACGAGGCTGCCGGCATCGTCGCCGCGCTCGGGGCCGGCGTGAAGAATCTGAAGGTGGGGGACGCCGTCGGCGTCGCCTGGCTGCACGATGCCTGCATGGCTTGCGAATATTGCGAGACCGGCTGGGAGACCCTGTGCGAGCACCAGCACAACACCGGCTACAGCGTCAACGGCGGCTTCGCCGAATATGTCATCGCCTCGGCTGCCTTTGCGGCAAAGCTGCCGGCAAACGTCGATTTCGCCGCCATCGCGCCGATCCTGTGCGCCGGCGTCACCACCTACAAGGGCTTGAAGGAGACCGAGGCCAAGCCTGGCGAGTGGGTGGTGATCTCAGGCGTCGGCGGGCTCGGTCATGTCGCGATCCAGTACGCCAAGGCAATGGGGCTGAAGGTCGCCGCCGTCGACATCGCCGAAGACAAGCTCGCGCTGGCGCGCGAGACCGGCGCCGATCTCGCGGTCAATGCGCTCGCGGACGGCGCGGTGGACAAGGTGCTGACGGCGACCGGCGGCGGGGCGCACGGCGTGCTGGTGACGGCGGTCTCGACCGCCGCGTTCGGCCAGGCGCTGAAGATGGTGCGGAGGAAGGGCACCGTCAGTCTCGTCGGCCTGCCGCCGGGCGAATTCCCGACGCCGATCTTCGACGTCGTGCTCAAGCGCATCACGGTGCGCGGCTCCATCGTCGGCACGCGGCGCGACCTGGATGAGGCCGTCGCCTTCGCAGCGGACGGCAAGGTCAAGGCCGAGGTGACCAAGGTGCCGCTGGCGCAGATCAACGACGTCTTCGAGCGGATGAAGGCCGGCAAGATCGACGGCCGCATGGTGCTCGATTTCGGCTAACGCGCGGCGAGCAGAGCGTGACCCGGCCAACGAAGATCGTCTTTCTCGGCGCCAGCAGCGCATCCTTCGGGATGAGCATGTTCCGGGACCTGTTCTCGAGCCGCGATCTCTCAGGTTCAACACTGACTCTGGTCGGACGTAACGTCGACCGGCTCAGCCGGTCGACGCAGCTCGCGAAGCTGCTCAACGAGAAATCCGGCGCCGGCTATGCCATCGAGGCCACGACGGATTGGCACGCGGCGCTCGACGGCGCCGAGTTCGTCGTGCATTCCACCGCGATCGATCGTAACCGACTGTGGCGGCTCGATTTCGAGATTCCGCGCAAGTTCGGCATCCGCCATACGCTGGGCGAGAACGGTGGGCCCGGCGGTCTGTTCTTCACGTTGCGGACCTTGCCGGTGGTGTTCGACTTCGTGCGCGAGATGGAGCGCCGCTGCCCGCGCGCGACCTTCATCAACTTCTCCAATCCGGAAAGCCGCATCATCCTGGCGCTCGGGCGGTACAGCAGGATTCGCAGCGTCGGCCTCTGCCACGGAATATTCCTTGCCCGCGAGAATGTCGCCCGAATTTTGGGGATGCGAAAAGACCAGGTGGATGTGTGGGGTGCAGGCCTCAATCATTTCCAGTGCCTGACCGAAATTCGGGATCGCGAGACGGGCGAGGACCTCTATCCGCTGTTGCGTGAGAAGGAGCGGGATTTCGATCCCACCTTCTCACCCCTGACGCGGAAGTTGTTGCATGCCTTCGGCTACTGGCTCGGATGCGGGGATGGTCACGTTGGCGAGTATCTCTCGTTCGGCTGGGAGGCCGGCGAGGCTGGCTACAATTACGACTGGGACGAGAGCGAACGGGCGAAACTGACGAGGCTGATCGATGACGTGCTCGCAGGCCAGGCCGAGGTCCCGGATTGGTGGTCGGCGCCCTCAGGGGAGCGTGCGACCAGCATCATCGCCGCCATCGTTCACAACCGGAGGCAACTCATCGAGTCCGCCGTCATCTACAATCAACAGGTGATCCCGAACCTGCCGGCCGATGCCGCGGTCGAGGTGCCGGTGGTGGCCGATATCGCAGGCATCCACCCGGTCTCGCTCGGGCCGTTGCCCGACGCCGTGGCCAAGCTGATGACGGTCCAGGTTCAGGTTCAGCAGATGGCTGTGGAAGCGGCGATGCATGCCTCGAAGGAAATGGCGCTGCAAGCGTTGCTGCTCGACCCCGTCATCCAATCCGAGGAGGCGGCGCGGGGCCTGCTTGATGAGCTGTGGGAGATCAACCGGCCTTATATCCGGGCGTGCATTTGAGCCGCCGACCAGTCTCGGCGCGCCCAATCTCACGCCGGCGGCATGCCGGCAAATTTCGTCAGGTCGGAGTCAAGACAATCCCAGTCGTGGCCGCGCGCGGCGAAAGTGACCACCTGCGGCTTGTAGCGGGCGGGCTCGTCGAGGCTTCCGGCGCGGATCGTGAAGACATCGGGCTGTGCCGCGAAGGTCATATAGACGGCCACGCCGCATTGTGGGCAGAAGCTGCGCCTCTTCACGTTGCCGCTGTCGGCGACCATGTCCCAATGCCTGGCTTCGCCGGTGAGCGTGACGCCTGTCCGCGCGAACGTCGCGTAGGAGCCATGGCCGCTGCCACTTTCCCGCTGACAGTCCCGGCACTGACAATGATTGCTGAACAGGGGCTCACCCAGAATCGAATAGCGGATCGCGCCGCAGGCGCAGCCGCCGGTATAGGGCTTGTCCATGATGATGCGTCCTTACTCGTCTTCGCCGGAGATGGCGTCGAGTCGCTGCAGCACCTTGACCCAGCCGTCGCTCATGTTGCGATAAGCGGTATCGTTCTTCGGTGTCACGAAGCCCGAATGCACCACGCGCACGCGCGTGCCTGCTTCAACCGGTGTGAGCGACCAGGTGACGACGGTGTCGAGCGCCGAGCCGTAACCGGTATTGCTCTCGTCGCCGCCCTTCCAGGCGTAGGCAAGACGCTGGTTCGGCACGACCTCCAGGACCCGGCAATGGATCGTGCCGTCCCACGCGCCGGCCGGATTGGTCTTGAAGGTGAAGGCGTTGCCCACGACCGCCTCGAAGCCTGTCGGCGGCATCAGCCAGCGCGCGACCAATTGGGCGCTGGTCAGCGCCTTCCAGATCGTCGCGACGGCGTGCGGGAAGACCTCGTCGATGACGATGTCTTGAGTTTGGACCTTGGAAACAACTGCACTCACGGATCGATCTCCTTCAACAGGTCACGCAGGTTCTGGAAACGCTCGCGCCAGAACACGCCGTAATGGTCCATCCAGGTGACCAGCGGCTCGAGCCCCTGCGGCGCGGCACGGTAATAGACGTTGCGGCCCTCGGCGCGCTCGGCGACGAGACCCGCCTGCTTCAGCGACTTCAGGTGCTGCGAGACCGCGCCCTGGGTCACGCCGCTGCCCCGCGTCAGCTCCGCGACGCTGATCTCCTTGCTCTCGAACAAGCGCTCGAATACGGCCCGCCGCGTCGGATCGGCGAGGGCACGCATCACGGTGGTGACGGGGTTGGGAGCGGCTTCGGTCATGAAATTCAATTAGTGTATGCTAATACATTAGTCAACACTAATCCATTGGGCCTGGCCTCATCCAGCTCTGGACTTGACAATGACTGACTAGTCAGTCAGAAATTACCAATGATGACCAAGTTGACCAAGCCCGCCAAACCGTCTCCTCCGCGTGGAGACCGTCCGTCCACGATCCGCGGAGAGCTGCCCGCCTCGAACCGCGCTACGCGCGCGGCCGAGCGGCGCGCGGCGATCGTCGAGGCGGCGATGGAGGAGTTCATCGCCCGCGGCTTTGCCGCAACGCGGCTCGACGACATCGCCAAGCGTGCCGGTGTCGCCAAGGGCACGATCTATCTGCACTTCAAGGACAAGGAATCGATGTTCGAGGAGCTGGTGCGCGTCGTGATCGTGCCGGTCGTGGCGCGGCTGACTGCGCTGCCGCCGCCGACCGGCTCGGTGCGCGACCTCATCGAGGCCTTTGCCGGCAACTTCCTGAAAGAGGTCATCGGCACCAGGCGCGGCGATCTGGTGCGGCTGATCGTGGCGGAGGGGCCGCGCTTTCCGGCCGTCGCCGACTTCTACTACCGCGAGGTCGTCTCGCGCGGCATCGCCGCCATGCGCGGGCTGATCGAGCTCGGCATTGCCCGCGGCGAGATCCGCCAGCACGATCTCGCGCGCTATCCGCAGATCCTGGTCGCACCGGCGATGATCGCGGTGATCTGGCAGAGCCTGTTTGCGCGGCATGCGCCGCTCGACGCACAGGACATGCTGCGCGTCCATCTCGATTTGATCTTTGGCGAACGGAGGACGACATGAGGTCGTCGCGCGCATTTTTCAGTATTGCATTGGCTGTCGTGTTCGCGACCTCGCTTGCCGGGTGCAAGGAGAAGCGCGAGCCCGGCTTCCAGGGCTGGGTCGAGGCCGACATGATCTTCGTCAGTCCGGACGAAGCGGGGCGGGTCACGAAGCTCAATGTCCGCGAGGGCGACGAGGTCAAGGTCGGCGACGCCCTCTATTCCGTCGACGACGATCTCCAGCGCGCCGATCTCAACCAGCAAAAGGCGACGCTGGCGAACGCGCAGCAGACCTATGATCGCGCGGCCTCGCTGAGCAAGACCGGGTCGGGCACGCAGGCCAATCTCGACTCCGCCGTGTCCGCATTGCGTGTAGCAGAAGCGCGGGTGGCGACGTCGGAGACGCGGATGGCGCGACGTAAGGGCTTTGCGCCCGTTGCCGGTACCATCCAGCAGATCTATTTCCGCGAGGGGGAGATGGTGGCGGCGCAGCGGCCGGTGCTGTCGATCATGCCGCCCGGCAACATGAAGCTGCGCTTCTTCGTGCCGGAGACGGCGCTGCCGAAGCTTGCGATCGGCGATACGGTGCGCGTCTCCTGCGACAATTGCGCGGCCGATCTCACCGCAAAGATCTATTTCATCGCGACCTCGGCCGAATACACCCCGCCTGTCATCTACAGCCTCGATGAGCGCAGCAAGCTGGTCTATCTGATCCAGGCGCGGCCCTCGCGCCCCGACGCGCTGCGGGTCGGCCAGCCGATCGACGTCTATCTCAACCCCAAGACTCCGGTGGCGGACAAGCGATGAAGGGCGGCAACGGCATCGCCATCGACGTCAAGGGCCTGAGCAAATCGTTCGGCGGCCGCGAGGTCGTGCACGATCTGTCGATGCAGGTGAGGCGCGGCTCGATCTACGGATTCCTCGGGCCGAACGGCTCGGGCAAGACCACGACCATCCGCATCCTCTGCGGGCTGCTCACGCCTGACAGCGGCGAGGGCACCTGCCTCGGCTACGATATCCGCCGCGATTCCGAGAAGATCAAGCGCCAGGTCGGCTACATGACCCAGCGCTTCAGCCTGTACCAGGATCTGTCGGTGCGCGAGAATCTGGAATTCGTGGCGCGGCTCTATGGTCTGGCCGACGCGCGCGGCGCCGCCCGCGACATGGTCAAGCGGCTCGGGCTCTCAGGGCGCGAGGGGCAGCTTGCGGGCGAGCTCTCCGGCGGCTGGAAACAGCGCTTGGCGCTCGGAGCCTGCACGCTGCCCAATCCACAATTATTGCTGCTCGACGAGCCCACCGCCGGCGTCGACCCCAAGGCGCGGCGCGATTTCTGGAACGAGATCCATGCACTCGCCGCCGAGGGCCTCACCGTGCTGGTTTCGACCCATTACATGGACGAGGCCGAGCGCTGCCACGAGATCGCCTACATCGCCTACGGCCACTTGCTGGCGCGCGGGACCGTGGACGAGGTGATCGCGAAGTCCGCGCTGACGACCTACACCGTCACCGGCGAGCTGGGCGGCCTCACGGCCGAGCTCGAGGGCAAGCCCGGGGTGGACATGGTGGCGCCGTTCGGCACCTCGCTGCACGTGTCCGGCCGCGACGTTGCCGCGCTCGAGGCCAGCGTCGCGCCTTGGCGCGAGAAGAGTGGCCTGCACTGGCAGAAATCGCATCCATCGCTGGAAGATGTCTTCATCGAACTGATGAACCGCTCAAGGGACAATTTCCAATGAGCACCGTCCAGGCAACCGGGCCCGAACCGGACATCCGCGACCGCTTCGGCTTCTGGCGCCGCACCTATGCCATGATGGCGAAGGAGTTCATTCAGCTTCGGCGGGATCGCGTCTCGTTCGCGATGATCGTGGCGATCCCGGTGATGCAGCTTCTGTTGTTCGGCTATGCCATCAACACCACGCCGCACCATCTGCCGAGCGCGGTGCTCATTCAGGAGGAATCCGATCTTGCCCGCTCGGTCCTGAAAGCGCTGGAGAATACCGCCTACTTCCGCTTCGTCTACGAAGTGCACGACGTGGACGATTTCGACAACCTGTTGAAGTCCGGCAAGGTGCTGTTCGGCGTCGAAATCCCGCGCGGCTTCGAACGGGCGGTGCGGCGTGGCGACAAGCCGGCGCTGCTGGTCGCCGCCGACGCCACCGATCCGGTCGCTGCAAGCTCCGCACTCGGCTCGCTCGGGATGCTCGTGCAGACCGCTCTGCGGCACGATCTGCATATCGGCGATGCGCCGGCGCTGCCGTTCGAGATCCGGGCGCATGCACGCTACAATCCGGCTGCGGAATCACGGCTCAACATCGTGCCGGGACTGGTCGGCACCATCCTTACCATGACCATGCTGATCTTCACGGCGCTGTCGGTGACGCGCGAGATTGAACGCGGCACCATGGAAAGCCTGCTGTCGATGCCGATCAAGCCGGTCGAGGTCATGCTCGGCAAGATCATTCCCTACATCCTGGTCGGCTTCATTCAAGCCTTCCTGATCGTCAATATCGGAGTGTTCCTGTTCGGTGTGCCGGTGCTCGGCAATCTGCTCCTGCTGGCGGCACTCTCGACCCTCTTCATCGCCGCAAATCTCGCGATTGGCTACACGTTCTCCACCATCGCGCAGAATCAGCTGCAGGCGATACAGATGTCGTTCATGTTCTTTCTACCGAGCATATTGCTGTCCGGCTTCATGTTCCCGTTCGCGGGCATGCCGGCCTGGGCGCAATATGTCGGCGAATGCCTGCCGCTCACCCATTATCTGCGCATCGTCCGCGCCATCATGCTGAAGGGCGCGACCATGCAGAATCTGCACTTCGACACGCTGGCGCTGGCGGCTTTGATGCTGCTCGCCATGACCATCGCCGTGACGCGCTTCCGCCGTACGCTGGATTGAGGCACAATGGCTCTTGAAAGTCATTCCGGGGCACGCGAAGCGTGAACCCGGAATCTCGAGATTCCGGGTTCGATGCTGTCGCATCGCCCCGGAATGACAAGGGGGGATGATGGTTCGTTTTGCGAGCAGGAGGACACGGCAGCACGCCGTGCTATCGGAGGATTTCGAGCGCGAGCTGACGCGGGAGGTGCTGCGCACCGAGCTGCTGCGGGTGCGGGCGCTGATCGCGACGGGCTGCGTCATGTTGCTGCTGCTCACCGCGATCTATCTGATCGACCCCGGCGTGGTGAACCGGGTCTGGCGTGGAACGAAAGGCATCTTCGAGGTCTACGGTCTCCTGGCCGGCTTCATCCTGTTCGAGGTCTGGGTTCATACCCAGATCAGGAAGAACCTCCGGCTCGATCGCGACCTGCCGGTGGTCAGGCGCTATATCGGCACGCTGATCGAGACCTCGCTGCCCACGGTGATCCTGGTCCTGCAGACCAGGACCATGGGCGCAAGCCAGGCGATCGGCTTCGCCGTGCCGCTGATGTACTTCATCTTCGTCATCCTATCGACCCTGCGGCTCGACTTCTGGCTCTCGGCGTTCACGGGTTTCGTCGCCGCGGCCGGACTTTTCTCCGTCGCGCTACTCTACAACGCGGCCGACGAGACCGGCGAACCGCTGATCTATTTCCACGCCGTGCGCAGCATCGTCATCCTGATCTGCGGCGTGCTGGCGGGCGCCGTCGGCGCCCAGCTGCGCCGCCAGTTCGCCGCCAGCATTGCGGCGGCGACCGCGCGCGACCGGGTGACGAACCTGTTCGGCCAGCACGTCTCTCCGCAGGTGGTGGAAAGGCTGATGGCGGCGGGCACCGGCGGGGGCGGCGACGTCCGCCGCGTCGCCGTGATGTTCGTCGATTTCCGCGGCTTCACCGCCGGCGCGCAATCGCGCAGCCCGCAGGAGGTGGTCGACCGGCTCGACGGCGCCTTTGCGGTGCTGGTCGACATCCTCGACCGTCACGGCGGCATCGTGAACAAGTTCCTCGGCGACGGCTTCCTCGCCTTGTTCGGTGCGCCGCTGGAGGCCTCTGACGCCGCGCAGCGGGCGGTTGCTGCCGGCCGCGAGATGCTGCAAGCGATGGATATCATCAACGCGCAGACCAGCTGGCCGCTGCGCATCGGCATCGGCATTCATTTCGGCGAGGTCGTCGCCGGCAATATCGGCTCGCCCCGGCGCAAGGAGTATACAGTCATCGGCGACACCGTGAACTTCGCCTCGCGGCTGGAGGCGCTGAACAAGGAGTTCGGCTCGCAGCTGTTGATCTCCGCGACCGTGCGCGAGGCGGTGGGCGAGGCCGGCAGCGATGCCGTCGCGCTCGGCGAGGTCGAGGTGCGCGGCTATGCGCAGAAGGTGCCGGTGTTTCAGCTGGGCTAGCGCTGCTTCTGACTGACGTCCGACACATCATTGCGATTGCTCCGATTGCACCGAATTTTGGGGCATGACGAGCGATATCGCGGGCTTGTAGACTGCCGGCGATGCGGCCGGCTATTGGCCGCGACTTGCATGGGGAAGTGACGATGCAGCGCCGCTACATCACCGTCGACGTGTTCACCGACCGCGCCTTCGGCGGCAACCAGCTCGCCGTGGTGCTCGACGCCGGCGGGCTGACGACGGCTCAGATGCAGGCGATCGCAACCGAATTCAACTATTCCGAGACCACCTTCGTGCTGCCGCCGCGCGACAAGGCCAATGATGCGCAGGTGCGCATCTTCACGCCGGTGCAGGAGATTGCCTTTGCGGGCCATCCCAATGTCGGCACCGCCTTCGTGCTCGCCGCGATGGCGAAGGAGCCGAAGCCGCGCCTGCTGTTCGAGGAGAAGGCCGGGCTCGTGCCCGTCGACGTCGTGAGAGAGCAGGGCCGGGTGACCAGAACCGAGCTGACCGCGCCGCAGCCGCTGGAGCGGCTTTCACGGCTGTCGGCTGCCGAAGCCGCGAGCTGCATCTCGCTCGGCGCGGACGACATCAAGACGGACCATCACGAGGCTCAGATCGTCACCGTCGGTAACGCGTTTCTGGTGATGGAGCTGCATTCGCGCGAGGCGCTGAAGCGCGCGCGGCCCGATGCGGCAGCCTACGGCAAGCTGTTGCCGCGTGATGGCGCCCGCTCGGTCTGGTTCTATACGCGCGACGTGCCCGCGGCGGAGGCGCCCTGCGATCGCCAGGCGCGGATGTTCATGCGCGGCGCCAGCGGCCTCGTCGAGGACCCCGCCACCGGCAGCGCGACCGTCGCCGCCGCCGCGCTGTTCGCCGATCTCGATCCCGTGCGCGACGGCGAGCTCAAGCTCACCGTCGGCCAGGGTTTCGACATGGGCCGGCCGAGCCTGCTGCTGACGCGCGTGCGCAAGCAGGGCGGCAAGATCGTCTCCGCCCATGTCGGCGGACAATCCGTGCAGATGATGGAAGGAACGTTCAGGCTCGCGGGTGAAGGGTAATTTGTCATTCCGGGGCGCGACGACGTCGCGAACCCGGAATCCATCGGGTCGCAGAGTTGGTGGATGAATGGATTCCGGGCTCGCGACGTCGTCGCGCCCCGGAATGACGGCGGCAACTACACCTGCCGTCCCGCCAGATTCTTCACCGTCACCCCATCGCGTTCCTCGATGATCTCCGCGATCATCTGGCGGTGGCAATGGGTATGGTCGCGTTCGTAGCAGAGCAGGCACACCGGACCCGCCTTCTTCACCAGCGCCGAGAGCTCGTCCATCGCTTCCCTGGCTTCGGGCGCCTTCAGGTGCTTTGAGAAGATCTTCTCGAGCGCGTCGTACTGTCCGCTGCGGGCGGCGAGGCGACCTTCCTTCGGCGTGCCGAGCGCGGCGAGGTGGACATAGGCGATGCCGCGTTCGTCCAGCCCTGCCGCAAGCTGCTTCTTGGAAAAGCCGGGCCGGCGCGATGACGTCACCGCGCGCACGTCGACCACGAGCTTGACGCCGGCCTCTTCCAGCTCGTCCAGCACCGCCTTGGGCGGCGTCTGCTCATAGCCGATGGTGAACAGCTTTTTCGCCTTTGCCATGGGTCCCTCAACTCACCCGCGCGATCAATTCCATGGCACCGGCCGGTGCGCGCACCTTGCCCTCGTGAATGACGTAAGCGAACACGTCGCGCGGCTCCTTCTTCGGCCTGGCTTTGTCGACTTTCGGCAGGTCGTCCGGTTCACCGCCCGACGCCCAGGCCTGCAAGCGTTCGGCCCAGGCATCGAGCTGCTTCGGCGGGTAGCAGGTCTTGATCTCGTCATTGCCTTTCTGAAGCCGGGCATAGACGAAATCGCCGGCAACATCGGCGATGGCGGGATATTTGCCGTGCTCGGCGAACACGACGGGCGTCTCGAACTCGCGGATCAGCGCCACGAAATCCGGCGTGCAGAAACTGTCGTGGCGGACCTCGACGACGTGGCGCAGTGCGCGCCCCTCGAGCTTGCGCGGCAGCAGCTCCAGGAACTTGCCGAAATCGGCGCCGTCGAATTTCTTGGTCGGCGCGAACTGCCACAGCACCGGCCCGAGATGGTCGCCGAGTTCCAGCACGCCGGAATCATAGAACCGCTTGATGGAATCGCCCGCTTCCGCCAGCACGCGGCGATTGGTGGCAAAGCGCGGACCCTTCACCGAGAACACGAAGCCTTCGGGCACCTCGCTCGCCCATTTGCGAAAGCTCTCCGGCTTCTGCGAGCCGTAATAGGTGCCGTTGATCTCGATCGAGGTCAGCTTCGAGGCGGCATAAGACAGCTCCTTCGCCTGCGCCAGCTTCTCCGGATAGAACACGCCGCGCCAGGGCTCGAAGGTCCAGCCGCCGACGCCGATGAAGATGTCGCCGGATTTTTTGGACGCGGTTTTTGCTTTGGCCACGGAGGATCTCGCATCGACGGGGAGGGAAGACGTCATCCTAGTCAAACGAGATGTGATTGGCCAGTTCTCGCCGCCGGTCTAAGCTCGGCAGTGCGATCTGCGAACAAGGAGAACAAGATGCGGATGCTGGGAGCGGCGCTCATCATGATGACATCTGCCGCCATGATGTCCCCGGTCATGGCGGATGACGACGATGCCAAGGGCGCGCAGAAGCTCGCCCAGCAGGGCCGCGACGATTACTGGCATTGCCTGGCGCGGGAATATTCGCGCGACAGCAATCAGGGAATGACGGAGCAGGATTTTGGCCGCTCGGTCGCGGGCGCCTGTCGGTCGGAGCGGCAATATTACCGGGTGGCGCTGCTCGACTATCTCACCACGCAATATCCTGACATCGATGCCGGCGCCCATCTCGCGACCGCGAACAGGGCGGTCGAATCCGCGCAGAAGGACATCGTGACGGCCTTCGTCAAGCACAGGCCACCGGCGAAGTAGGGCCGTGGCCCTTCCGGCTCCGCGCGCATCCGTGATATCACTGGCCGCATCTGGAACAGGGATGGGTGTCCATGGCGTCTGAATCGGTGGGGGGCATTTTGGGCGCGATCGTTGCCGCTATCGTGCTTGCGGTTGCCGTCGTGTTCGGGCCGATCGGCCAGTACGGTAAGCCGCCCAAACCGGCGAAAGCCGAGCCGGCCCCGACTGCGGCACCCGCAGCCCCCGCCGCGCCCGCCCCGCGCGGCCCGATCATCCGGGAAGTGCCGAACCAGTAAGGCTCATAATTCCGGTTTCCGGCCCCTTGCGGAGCAGTCCTGTCCTTCCTATCTTGCTTGTAACGGTGCCGTTGAGCGAAAACTCCGGCGCTGGAACGACCTTGGAATAGCTTGGGCTTGCGCCGGATGTACGCGCGGCCCGCCGTTCCGGGGTCGTTGGCATTTTTGGGCCCCTTTTGTGAGGCCTTTCCCACAGACCTCCCGGCTTGGCAGCGCAGGATGCGGCAGATATACGCTGCCGTCATGAACGAAGCGATCAGACCGGGCTCCGACATTCCGCAGCAGGCTCACGAGGGCCCGGAACTGTCGGTCATTGTCCCGACCTTCAACGAGCGTGACAACGTCACGGTGCTGTACCGGCGCCTGGAGGCGACGCTCGTCAACGTCGCCTGGGAGGTCGTGTTCGTCGACGACAATTCACCCGACGGCACCTGGGACGTTGTGCGCGCGCTGGCGCAGCAGGACAGCCGCGTCCGCTGTGTCCGCCGCATCGGCCGCCGCGGTCTGTCAGGCGCCTGCATCGAGGGCATCCTGGCATCCAGCGCGCCCTACGTCGCCGTGATCGATGCCGACCTCCAGCACGACGAGACGCAGCTGCCGAAGATGCTGCTCTTGCTCGCGAGCGACCAAGCCGACCTCGTGGTCGGCAGCCGCTACATCGAGGGCTACAAGAGCGAAGGCTTCAACAAGCAGCGCGCCGGCGCCAGCGCGCTGGCGACCGAGGTCGCAAGGAAGATGCTCCGGGTCGAGATCGCCGATCCCATGAGCGGCTTCTTCATGATCCGCCGCGACCGCTTCGAGCAGCTCGCGCCAAAACTGTCCGTGCACGGCTTCAAGATCCTGCTCGACATCGTGGCAACCGCGCACGGCAGCTTGCGGGCAATCGAGATTCCCTACACTTTCGGTGCGCGCCAACACGGGGAGAGCAAGCTCGATTCCATGGTCGCGCTCGACTTCCTCGGTCTCGTCTTCGCCAAGCTGACCAACGACGTCGTATCGCTGCGTTTCATCCTGTTCGCGATGGTCGGCGGCATCGGCCTCGTGGTGCATCTGACCACGCTGTTCATCGCGCTTCGCCTGTTCAACGCGCCGTTCGCGGAGGCGCAGGCCGCCGGCGCCGTCGTCGCCATGACCAGCAATTTCATTCTCAACAATTTCCTCACCTATCGCGATCAGCGGCTGAAGGGATTTGCGCTGCTGCGCGGCCTGATCGCCTTCTACATCGTCTGCAGCGTCGGCCTGCTCGCCAATGTCGGCGTTGCCTTCTCGGTGTATGACCAGGAGCCGATCTGGTGGCTGGCCGGCATGGCCGGAGCGCTGATGGGTGTGGTGTGGAATTACGCGATGTCCGGACTGTTCGTCTGGCGCAAGAAATAGCGCGATATGGGCGGGGCTGACGCGCGGATCGTCCGCAACGGCGCGCTGCTGATCCTCGCGCTGGTCGGCTTACGGCTCGTCGCGGCCGCGTTGACGCCGATCACCTTCGACGAAGCCTATTACTGGATGTGGTCGAAGAACCTGGCCGGGGGCTATTACGACCACCCGCCGATGGTCGCCTACGTGATCCGGGCCGGCACCATGATCGCCGGCGATACCGAGCTCGGCGTCCGCCTCGTCTCGATCCTGCTGGCGCTGCCGATGAGCTATGCGATCTACCGCTCCGCGGCGATCCTGTTCGGCGGGGTGCGCGTCGCGGCGACCAGCGCCGTCCTGCTCAACGTGACGCTGCTGGCCGCCGTCGGCACGCTGATCGTGACGCCGGATGCACCGCTGCTGGTCGCATCCAGCTTCGTGCTGTTCTTCCTCGCCAAGGTGCTGGAGACCGGCCGCGGCATCTGGTGGCTCGCGGTCGGGGCGGCCGTCGGCGCGGCGCTGCTGTCGAAATATACCGCGATGTTCTTTGGCGCTGGCATCCTGATCTGGCTCGCTTTCGTGCCGAAGCTGCGGCGCTGGTTTCTCTCGCCCTGGCCCTATCTCGGCGGCCTCGTTGCGCTGGCGTTGTTCGCGCCGGTGATCCTCTGGAATGCGGACCATCAATGGGTCTCGTTCGCAAAACAGCTCGGCCGTGCCAGGATCGAGGACTTCCGCCCGGTCTTCATCGCCGAGCTGATCCCGACCCAGATCGCGTTCGCGACCCCGCTGGTCTTCATCCTCGGCGCGATGGGCCTGCACGCGCTGACCTGGCAGCGCGCCGGCGCGCTGGCCTCGCGCGTGCTGATCGAGGCGATGTTCTGGACCATCGTCGCCTATTTCGTCTGGCATTCGCTGCATGCCCGTGTCGAGGCCAACTGGTTCGCGCCCGTCTATCCGCCCTTTGTCATTGCTGCCGCGGCCGCCGCCAACCTCGTGCAGTGGAAGCCGCGTGCACGGCGCCTCGTCGATTTCTGCCTGCGCTGGGCCGCGCCTGTGGGCATCGTAATGTTCGCAGCCTTGATCGTGCAGGCCAACACCGGCTGGCTCTCGGGCTATCGCCGCGACGCCACCGTGCGCAGCGTCGGTGTCGGCTGGCGCGAGCTCGCCGCGGGAATCGAGGAGGTGCGCACGCGCCATGGCGCGAGCTGCGTGCTCGCGCAGGACTACGGCACCACGGGGTGGCTCGCTTTCTATTTGCCGCGCGGCACCTGCGTGCTGCAGCAGAACCAGCGCATCCGCTGGGTCAACATGGCCGAGCCCGATCCAAAGCTGCTCGCCGGCAAGCTGCTCTATGTCGACGAGCTGCGTCCCGGCGGCCACCCCTTCCTCAACGATCGCTTCGCGAAGGTCACGCAGGTTGCGCAATTGCAGCGCAAGCGCGGGCCGCTCGTGGTCGAGACCTACAGCGTCGACCTGCTGGAGGGCGCCAAGGGCGACGTGCTCGACCGCTCGCCGCCGCCGGAAGCTCGATAGGTTCAGTCGATCATCTCGGCTCTGGCCGCAGCCTGGCCCGGGCCGCTCTGATCGCGCCAGAACCACACCGTCACGACGGCTGAACGGCCGCGGACCTGAGCGAGCAGGGGGCCCGACAGAACGCCGTCGGGAGCGCCGTGGAAGTCGGCCGCATCCAGCAGCGTATCGCTGAGCGCGAGCCGCGCACCGTTCCGGGCGGCAACCTCCATCAGGCGGCTCGCGACATTGACGGTGTCGCCGGTTGCGGTGATGTGCTGGTGGCTTTCGCCGAGGCGCGATGCGACGATCTCGCCGCAATGCGCGCCGATCTTGAAACCGAGCCGATTGCCGATGGCCGATGGCAGCGAGGCGATCCAGCGGTCGACGCTGCGATGCAGGTCGATCGCGCATTTCAGCGCGCGCGCCGAATCATCGGGCATCGCACCCGGAAGTCCGAACAGGATCATGGCGCCGTCGCCGAGAAAGCCCGTGATCGTGCCGCCGCAATCGACCGCGATCCTGTCGATCAGCGCGTGAAACGCCTTCAGAAGATTCCTGACTTCGTCCGGATCAATCCGCTCGCTCAGACCCGTGAAACCGGAGAGATCGATGAAGACCACGGCTGCGTTTTGCCGAACCGGCTTCGACAGGAAGTTCGGGTCGCGCGCCAGCCATTCCTGCACTGCAGGCGACTGCAACCGGGCAAGCGACCTGCTCTTGGCGGCGAGATATTGCGTGCGGCGGCCTCCGGCCCACAGCTGCACACCGGCAAAGATCGCAACCGGCGGCACTGCGGCGGCAAGTGTGGTTGCCGCATTCAGCCAGACGCCATGGGTGAACGCGAACGCATTGAGGCCGGCCCAGGCGACCATCAAAGCGGCGGCGGCCGCGATGCCGAGCGCGCTGCGGCGCCAGGCGAGCAGGCCGACCAGCAGCATCGGCAGCAGGATCGCGGTGAGCGCTTCAGTGATGCGGACCCTGCGGTCGCGCACGATGCCGTCGCCGGCGACGAGATGCGTGATCGCCGTCGAGATCACCTCGACGCCGGGCATCAGGGAGTCGAACGGCGTCGGGAAGAAGTCGCCGCCGCCGGCGACCGAGGCGCCGATCACGACGATCCGGTTCTCGATCGCGGCGCGGTCGAGCGTGCCGTCGAAAATGCTCTGCGCGCTGACGGTGCGAATCGTCCGCCGTGGGCCGTAGAAGGTGATCGGCAGCGCGAAGTCGCTGTCGGTCGGCACCACGCGCTCACCCAGCCTTAGATGGTCCGGCGCGACCGTCAGCGGCTCGTCGAGCGCGCGGGCGGCAACGCGCAACGGGAACGACAACTCGACCTTGTCGCGTGTCCGGAACAGCATCGGCACCGAGAGCGGCGAGCCGGATTGTCCTGTCGCGACATTGACCACACCGACCTCGGCGTGATCGGCGAAGGCGGGCAGGGGCTGCAGGAAGCGCTCGGCCTGCGGCAGCACGGCGAGGGGACCGTCTTCGCTGACGGATGTCACGGTTTCGCTGTCGGAGGGGAAGATCGCCGCGGCGGCAAGCACCATGGGGCCGGTGGCGAGCGTGTTGGCCAGCGTGGCGTCGCCGATCGCGGCGCTGCGGTCGACCAGCAGGAGATCGATCGCGACCACCTTCGGCTTGAACTGCACGATGGTGTCGACGACCCGGGCGAGGTCGGCGCGCGGCAACGGATAGCTGCCGCCGCGTTTCACCACGGTATCGTCGATCGCAACGATGGTGACGAGATCGGGCGGCCGCTGCACGCCGCGAACCTGGGTTCGCCAATCGGTCAGCGTGGCTTCGAGGCGGTCGAGAAAGCGCAGATGCCCGTAGGCGTGCGCGGCATAGATGCCCGCACCCCACAGCGCGGTGAGGACGAGTGCCACCAGGATCTGAACGCGTCTAGCCACTATGAACTGCAATCTTCTTTGTTCTGAGTCGTATCGGCCAATAGGTCCTACTGGCCGAGCCTTGCCATCAGCGCGTCGACGCGCGGCTGGCCCCACGTCTTGACGGTCAACGGGCCGCTCGCTTCCACGTCGACGCCTTCGCCGGGGCCCAGAACGACGCCGCGCCCACGGGACCTGCGGCTGACGCCGACGCGGCCATCAGCGACGAAGACGGAGGTCCTGGCCTCGGCGACATCGACGGCCCATCTGGTGCCGCGCACCGCGGCGATCGCCTGCGGCGTCAGCACCTTGAAGGCATTGCCCCGGGGCTTCCTCGGCACCTCGACCAGCAGCGCTTTGCTGCTCAATTCGACGGAGTCTATATGTCCGTCGCGGTTGGCGTCCTTTAGTTCAAATCGGGCGCCGTTTTCTGCGACGATGGTGATGCCGCTGCCGCAGCGCCAGACTTGTGTGCCTGCGGTGGATGGCGCTGCCGTGCAGCCCGCATTGGCAGCAGGCTGCGCAATTGCACAGCCGATCAACAGAAACGACCACGCTACGGCGAAATACCCCGCGCGCGCGAATCCACTCATGCCAGCCTCCGTTTGCGTGCTTGGCACAGTTCAAGGCGATGTTGATACGGTACCGTATCACGCGCAGAGGCTGCTGAAAAGTGCCGCTCTGCCAGCTATTTCCCTGCCGCGGCATTGTCCAGTCCGGCGCGATCAAATTTCGGTCAGGGAAGACCGGTGCGACGTCAGTTGCGCTGCACGACGCGTGATGGCGTGAGCGGCCCAACGCGGCCGCCAAGCGAGCCAAGCAGAGAGGCGGAGGGGCGCATGCACGGCAGCCTCGCGCAATGCTTCCCCGTCATCATCCGGGCATTGAAGACCACGAAAAGGACTTGGTTGGATGTGCTTAAAGGGGCGACCGGAGAAGTTCGCAGAATGCGCCGATCCGGCCGAGAATGATGGTTAACAGACGCGCCTAAGTCCGTAATTCTGCGGGCTTTTTTCCCAGAATGAGACAGCGTTGACGAGCCGCCTCACATCTGCCCGAACTTAATCCGCATTTAACTAAAAGTCGCCTTAATGACGCTCCGACCCTCTGCGAGATGCTGTTCCCGGATCGTGACCAGCGGCACTTTGAAGGGGGACTGAGTGACACCGTCCTGGACGCAAGGCGAATGAGTACGAGTATCGCTGCGCCGAGTAACGCGGCACGGAAGTCGAAAAATTTCTCGCAAAGCCATTCGCGGAAATCTTCCCGGCAAATGACCACGATTAATTGGCTTGGCGCCGCGGCGATCGGCTGCGTCGTGATGGGCGCCGGCTGGACCATCTACAGCAACGTCTTCGGCGCGAGCGTCTACCCGACCATGGGCGGCATCGGCTACGACGAGCCGGTGATCAAGCGGGCACCCAAGGTCGTGCTGCGCGAGGCAGGCGATGCCATCAAGGAAGCCTTCGCGCTGCTGCCCGACCGATTGCAGGTCACAGCCCCGATCTCGCGGGAGATGTTCAACGAGCGCTTCGCTGCGGCCGCGACGCAAGGCGTGCCCTCGAATGCAGCGAGCGCCGTGCCGTCCACCCAGGTCGCGGTGGCCAAGGACGCGCCGAAGCAGAGCGTGATCGCGAAGGTCGCCGAAGCGCTGAAGCCGGCGGCTCCGGCCAAGACCGCCACTGACAAGACAACCGACAAGGCCAAGCGTGCTCCGGATGCCCAGATCCAGCTCGCCTCGGCCGATCCGGCCCAGATCGTGCCGGCGCCTGAAGCGAAGACATCGTTCGCGGACCGCGCCAAGGCTGCGGTGATGTCGATCACCGGGCCGCGCCAGTCGATGGTGGAAAAGCTCTGGGGCAAGCGTGAGCCGTCCGGCGGGCTGCTCGCCTATGCCTCGGCCGATGCCAGCATCACCGCTGCCATCGCGCCGAAGGAGCAGAATCCGATGCTCGGCGGCGCGCCGCCCTATGAGCGCGACACCGCGGTCTACGACATCATGGCCAAGACGGTGTATCTGCCCGACGGCACCAGGCTCGAGGCGCATTCCGGCCTTGGCGCCAACCGCGACGATCCGAGCTCGCGCCGCCTGCGCATGCGCGGTGTGACTCCGCCCCACATCTACACGCTGAAGCCGCGCGAGGCGCTGTTCCACGGCGTGCCGGCGTTGCGCCTGACCCCGATCGGAGGCGAGAGCGCGATCTACGGCCGCGACGGCCTGCTCGCGCACACCTTCATGCTCGGGCCGGGCGGCGATTCCAACGGCTGCGTGTCGTTCAAGGACTATTATGCGTTCCTCGACGCCTACCGCAACAAGGGCATCCGCAAGCTCGCGGTGCTGGCGCGGGTGGAGTGAGGCGCGCTCACGCCGCCATGGTCTTGCGCAGCGCCATCTCGGTCGCGATCGCCTCCCGCACGGCGGGGCGCGCCTGCATGCGCGCGAGATAGGCCGACAGCGCCGGCCATTGCGCGATGTCGATTCCCGCGGGACGCAGCAGCAGCAAGGCCCAGGTGAGGTGCGCATCCGCCACCGTGAAGCTGTTGCCGACGAGGAATTCGCGCTCCGCCAGATGCGCAGATGGCACCGACAAGGTCTGCGTGATCCTTGCGCGCGGCTTGGCGAGCGAGCCGTCGTCCTTGTACCAGAAGGTCGGAAACAGGAACGCCTTGTGGATCTCGGCGCCGACGAAGCTCAGCCATTCCTGGAGGCGATAGCGAGCGGGCTCGCCGTTGTCAGGCGCAAGGCGGGCCTCCGGCTTCACGTCGGCGATGTATTGCAGCACGGCCGCGCTCTCGGTCAGCCGTTCGCCGTTCTCCAGCACCAGAACCGGCACCGCGCCCTTCGGCGACAGGTCGCGGAAATCGCTGCCGTCGTCCACGATCCGCTTGGTCCAGATATGGGCGAGGTGATATTCCGCCTCGATGCCGGCCTCCATCAGCGCGATGCGGCTCGAGAGCGAGCAGGCCATCGGAAAGAAATAGAGTTGCAGCATGGCCGGCTCCGTCAGGTCAGCGCATCGCTCTGCGCGATGATCGCGAAGCGGTCGGCGAGCTCGGCCAGCGCGACCTCGTGAATGGTCCGGGCATCCAGCGTGCCGCCGCGGCCGTCCGGCAGGTCGCGGGTGGCGCAGGCATCGGCGGCGATCGTCGTGCGCAGGCCGAGATCGAGCGCGGCGCGGGCGGTCGAGGAGACGCACATGTGGGTCATGAAGCCGGCCAGCACGATGTTCTTGCGCCCGGTTGCGGCAAGGCGTGCTTGCAGGTCGGTGCCGGCGAACGAGTTCGGCAGCGCCTTCTCGATCACGGGCTCGCTCGCGAGCGGTGTCAGGCGCTCAACGATCGCGCCGCGCGCGGCTTCGCGGTCGAACAGGCCGCCGGCGCGGCCCTTGTGCGCGACATGGAAGATCGCGGTGCCGCTCTCCCGTGCCCGGGCCAGCAAGCGCGCCGCCGCGGCGATCGCGGGTTGCGCATCGGGCAGGGCCAGCGGACCGGCGCAATATTCGTTCTGAATGTCGATCAGCACGAGGCAGGCCTCGTGGAGCTTCGGCGGATCGAGATCGGCGCCGGCGAGTTCGAGCAGGGTCTTCGGAGCGGTCATGCGGGTCAGGCCTTAAGAGGATAGCGGATGGGCGCGACATTAACGCAACGACGGCCTGCCATTGTGCAGGACTATTGCAGCTTATGGCTGCGAATTTGCAGGGCGCGGCGTCGCCTGCTAGGCTCGCCGCAATGAACTGGGACGATCTGCGCATCATTGCTGCGGTGAGGGACGAGGGCACTTATGCCGGCGCCAGCGCGCGGCTGCGCATCGACGAGACCACGGTCGGCCGCCGGCTGGCGCGGATCCAGCGCGATCTCGGCGTGCCGCTGTTCGATGCGGTGGACGGGCTGCGGCGGCCGACGCGCCACTGCGAGGCGGTGCTCGAACATGTCGGGGCGATGGCCGCCCACGCCGCCGCGATCGATCGCATCAAGGAGAGCCAGCCGGGCCCGGTCGGGCGCCTGCGCATCGCCTCGACCAACGCGGTCGCCGAAGAGCTGCTGGCGCCGCGGGCCAGCAGCTTCCTGCGCGATCATCCCGGCCTGACCCTGCAATTCCTCACCTCCAGCGGCAACGTGAAATTCTCGCGCTGGCAGGCCGACCTCGCCATCCGCCTGCGCAAGCCGGAGAAGGGCGACTTCACCATCTCCAAGCTCGGCGATGTCAGGCTGTATTTCTTCGAGCCCGCCGACCGCTCCGGCGGCGAGCCGATCGCCTGCGTCTATCCGGACGAGCTCGACAGCATTCCGGAAGCGCAGTTCCTGCGCGCGAAGCGGCTGACGAACGTCCGCTGCGTTACCGACAATGTCCGGATCATCCGGACCATGATCCAGTCGCACCAGGCCGTTGGCGTGCTGCCCGAGCACAGCTGCACCGCGCTGCTCGCCGACCGCGGCCTGCGTGCCACGCTGTTGTCGAAACGGCGCGACGTCTGGCTCCTGGTGCAGAACCATCTCAAGCGCGACGCGGCCACCCGCGTGACGATCGATTGGGTCAGGCACTGCTTCAAGGAAGTCTCGCAGCTCTGACGGCGGCGACGTTCAAGGCCTTCGCATTGAACGCGGTGCGCGCGAGGCGCGACCAAGATCACGGAGCAGGGATTGCGTGCGCGCCAAGGTTGCGTAATCTCGTGAGGACCTGACCGGGGCAAGCACATGACCACTCTTTCGCAAACCATCCGGCCCTCGCGAGCCCAGTCGCGGGAATGGAAGGCGATTCTCATCCTGATCCTGCTGGTCCCGGTGCTGTGGTCGCCGCTGCTCCTGTTTCGCTTCGTCCTGTACCAGCCGTTCAGCATCCCCTCGGGTTCGATGGCGCCGACGCTGCTGGTCGGCGACTACGTCTTCGCCGCGAAATACGCCTACGGCTACGGCCGCTATTCCCTCCCGTTCGCGCCATCCTGGATCTCGGGCCGCGTCCTTGCCGCCGACCCGGAATACGGCGACATCGTCGTGTTCCGGACGGCGAAGGACAATTCGGTCGACTACGTCAAGCGCGTGGTCGGGCTGCCCGGCGACCGCATCCAGATGCGGCAGGGCCGCCTCGTCCTCAACGACCGTCCGGTGACGCGCGTCGCCCTGGAGGCGAAGCCCGCCGGCTCAGCCTGTGGCGGCGACGACGAGGCGAAGGTCAAGCGCTGGCGCGAGACGCTGCCAAGCGGCGCGTTCTATGTCACCATCGATTGCGACGACGACGGTTTCCTGGACAATACCGCCGTCTTCACGGTGCCGCCGGGCCACTTCTTCGTGCTCGGCGACAACCGCGACAATTCCACCGACAGTCGCATGTCGACATTCGGTTTCGTGCCGATGGACAATTTGATCGGCAAGGTTACGCGGATCATCTGGTCAATCGACGAAGACGACGAGCCGCGCTTCGAGCGGATGGGCAAGGTGGAGTAGGGGGCATCGTTCGTCGAGCAACGGCCAACCGGTCAAAGGTGGTAGCCTTAGTCAAATGACTGATGCGATTACAGCGTTCGAGAACGCCGCAATTCTTAATTCTCTCGATCTTCAAGCTGCTCATCAATGTATTTGAGGCGTTCGTGGCAGAATTCGATTTCTACCTCGTCGTTACTTGTCTGGAATATCTTGAGCGCCTCTTGAAAGTGTTCCTTCGCTTGGTTGAGGTCCGTAACTAACGTGTCGTCACGTAGCGTTGCATGGTATAGAAATATTCGTCCAAGCTGTGTCTGAATATGCGCCCAATCATCTGGGTAGCGCTCCTTGCTGAATATTTCACCAGCTGAATTGGACGATGCTATTGCACGAAACAGGTAGAATTCCTTGAGTTCATCGTCCGTAGCGACGGACTGATCGAAAAAGAGATCTGACAGAGATTTGTGAGCTTCGGCGAAGGGCATCGGAAACGAGACTTCTGGAAAAGTTTCGATCGAAGCCAAATATGCGGAGATGGCTTGGACGCGCAAAAAGCGCGCTGCTTCAGATTCGATCCCTTGCATTCTAGCTTTGGTCGCCAGTACAACTCCGCAATTCGCCTTCGCGGTTCCCCAGACGCTAGCATCCGATGATCTAGAGGCTGCTTCTAATGCAGCGTTATACGCTTCGAGTGCCGTGTCCAAAAGAGATTGGTCTTGAAGCTCGGGGTTCTGCAGTTGATAGTTCTCCATGAAGGCGTTTCCGAGCGCATTGCAAGTAGTACCCAACACTTCGAGAGCCTCAGGGATTCCATGCAAGAGTTGTCGTATTTCGATTAGGATCCCGATGGCATCACCGATGATCTCTGGGCTTCGAGTTTCACGACCTTTTTGCAGGAGGCAATTGCTTAGTCCCACTTTTGCGGATGCGAGCCGATTTGCGTCGGGTGTGTCTGGTAAAGCTGCGAGAGATTTTCGATTGCAGTCAATCGCTTTGTCTATGAATTCAGCAGCAAGTTCGCTCAATGTGGCGGTAATGCTAGCGTTGCGATAGATAAGGCCAAGACGAAAGTAGAGCTTGGCTCGCTCTTCTGGATCATTCTGGACTAGCTCAGTTCTGAGTGCTGCTTCAAGCAAATCGGCTGCAATTAAGAACGGAGGATTAGTGGAGCGCCGTCCCACTTCATAGAGGTGCCCGGCGATCTCGTCCAAAATGTAGACCATTTCGCTTTGATCGAAGGGCTCGAAGAACTGCGCCGCCTGACGATAATGAATCTTAGCCGCATCGAAGTCACCCTTCAAAAGGCTGGTATCGCCGCGTGTGATTCTGATCTGAGCTTGCTTACGCACTTCGGTGAGCGTGCGTTCCTGTTGTTGAAAATCTTCTGCTTGCGCGAGCAAAGCGTCGACTTCTTCAAAGTTGCCTTCAGCAAGAGCGTGAGAGGCGGCAGTAGTAAAATTTGCGAGTTTGCTATCCGTGGACTCAATCGCTTGTATGCGAGCTCGCAGTTCCGCCCACTCCCTCGCTTTTTGCCGCAGGAAGTCGTCCACTTCTGCTAAGCTGGCTTGTGGATTTGAATGCTCAAATTGTCTCGATATTGCCTCGATTAGATTACGAGCTTCCCGGTAGGCGCGGTCTAGTTCGCGATCAGGCTGGAAGTCGGTGCCTTTGGCACACGCCTCAAGCTCCTCCTCGGTGATCTGTAGAACTGCGATAATCGGATCGATCGTTTTTGGATGGGGATTGGCGACCGTGCCTTTCTCGAGCTCGATGACGCGCCTAACCTTCGCTTGCGTTTGAAATGCATCTTCGGCCAACTGCAGTTGCGTAAGGCCGAGCGCCTTGCGCTTCTGGTAGATGAGCTTTCCTAGAGCTGCGCCAAAAGTGGGGTGGGGCATATACCGCATTTACTCCGCATATTATGCGCAGCTGGGCCGCACGTTTTCCGGTCGCGGCGCCTGTAACGTATCTAGGCGCAACAAAATGTCGTCCGGACGGCAATCACAAACACAGGATTGCTTCATGATACAGAGCAAGCATTTGGCGGCAATAGCCGCCGGTCTACAGCTTTTCTCATTTATACAGGCGAATATGGCGCTGGCAGCTGCAATCGTAGCCTTTGCCGGGGCGTTGATGGCGCTGTCAGAGATTGGCGAGGCTTGACGGCAACGCTAGTAACGCCCCCCAAAGAAAACCCCGGCATCGCTGCCGGGGTTTCGCATTCGTATCCGTGCCTGAACGGCTGGATCAGAAGTCCATGCCGCCCATGCCGCCGCCGGGGGGCATGGCCGGGCCGGCGCCGGCCTTCTTGGGCAGCTCGGCGACCATGGCTTCCGTGGTGATCAGCAGGGCTGCAACCGAGGCTGCGTTCTGGATCGCGGTACGGACCACCTTGGTCGGGTCGATGATGCCCTTCTTGACGAGGTCGGCATATTCGCCGGTCTGGGAGTCGAAGCCGTAATTGTAGGCCTTGTTCTCCAGGATCTTGCCGACGATGACCGAGCCGTCTTCACCGGCGTTGATCGCGATCTGGCGGGCGGGAGCCGACAGCGCCTTGCGCACGATCTCGACGCCGGTCTTCTGGTCGTCGTTCTTGGTGCGCAGGCCCTTGAGCTGCTCGGAGGCACGGAGCAGGGCGACGCCGCCGCCCGGAACGATGCCTTCTTCCACGGCCGCGCGGGTCGCATGCATCGCGTCATCAACGCGATCCTTGCGCTCCTTCACCTCGACCTCGGTCGCGCCGCCGACGCGGATCACCGCGACGCCGCCGGCGAGCTTGGCCAGACGCTCCTGGAGCTTCTCGCGATCGTAGTCCGAGGTGGTCTCCTCGATCTGCGCCTTGATCTGCGCCACGCGCGCCTCGATGTCGGCCTTCTTGCCGGCGCCGTTGACGATCGTGGTGTTCTCCTTGTCGATCATCACCTTCTTGGCGCGACCGAGCATGTTGAGCGTGACGTTCTCGAGCTTGATGCCGAGGTCTTCCGAGATCGCCTGGCCGCCGGTCAGGATCGCGATGTCCTGCAGCATGGCCTTGCGGCGATCGCCGAAGCCCGGCGCCTTGACGGCCGCGACCTTGAGGCCGCCGCGCAGGCGGTTCACGACCAGGGTCGCGAGCGCTTCGCCTTCGACGTCCTCGGCGACGATGACCAGCGGCTTGCCGGTCTGCACCACGGCCTCGAGCAGCGGCAGCAGCTCATTCAGCGAGGAGAGCTTCTTCTCGTTGATGAGGATGTAGGCGTCGTCCATTTCAACGCGCATCTTGTCGGCGTTGGTGACGAAGTAGGGCGAGATGTAGCCGCGGTCGAACTGCATGCCCTCGACGACGTCGAGCTCGGTCTCGAGCGACTTGGCTTCCTCGACGGTGATGACACCCTCGTTGCCGACCTTCTTCATGGCGTCGGAGAGGAACTTGCCGATCTCCTGGTCGCCGTTGGCCGAGATGGTGCCGACCTGGGCGATCTCCTCGTTCGAGGTGACCTTCTTGGAGTTCTTCTGCAGGTCCGCAACGACGGCCTCGACCGCGAGGTCGATACCGCGCTTGAGGTCCATCGGGTTCATGCCGGCGGCGACCGACTTGGCGCCTTCGCGCACGATGGCCTGGGCCAGCACGGTGGCGGTGGTGGTGCCGTCGCCGGCCGCGTCAGCGGACTTGGAGGCGACTTCGCGCACCATCTGGGCGCCCATGTTCTCGAACTTGTCCTCGAGCTCGATCTCCTTGGCGACGGTGACGCCGTCCTTGGTGATGCGGGGAGCGCCGAACGACTTGTCGAGCACGACGTTGCGGCCCTTCGGGCCGAGCGTGACCTTCACCGCGTTGGCGAGGATGTCGACGCCGCGCAGCATCTTGTCGCGCGCATCAACCGAGAATTTGACTTCTTTGGCTGCCATCTGGATTTTTCCTTGGATGTTTGACTGGAGGGAGGAGAGGGGCTCTTAAGCCGCCTTCTTCTTGGACTCGCTGACTTCGAGAACGCCCATCACGTCGCTCTCCTTCATGATCAGCAGGTCCTGGCCGTCGATCTTGACCTCGGTGCCGGACCACTTGCCGAACAGCACGCGGTCGCCGACCTTCAGGTCGATCGGGATCAGCTTGCCGGACTCGTCGCGGCCACCCGGGCCAACAGCGACGATTTCGCCCTGGGAGGGCTTTTCCTTGGCAGTGTCGGGAATGATGATGCCGCCAGCGGTCTTCTCTTCTGCGTCGATGCGCTTGACCACGACGCGGTCGTGAAGCGGACGGAATTTCATGCAGTCCTCCTAAGCATTTGCTCGGGTTGAGGTTTTGAGATTGTTAGCAGTCGGTGCCCGCGAGTGCTAGCACGCGCGGAGTTGAAATAGGACAGGAATTTTGCGGGGGCAAGGGTTTGTAGCAAAAAAATCAGCACTCGGAAGCGCGGATTGCCAGCTTCTCGCGCCATCGTTAACCGAGCCTCGCGCCCGTATTAGCACGGAGTCTTCTCTGCTGCTAACGCGTTGAATTTCAACAGCTTGTTAAACTTTTGGGCTTGAGATGAATTGTCAGTTTGCGTCACATTTCTCTCATGTGAGCGCATCAGTACCGGGTGGCTCGTAAGGCGCACACCGACCAAGCCGCCCCTTGAATGCGCTCCTGCAAAGGAGGTTTGGCATGGGACTGCGGAATGGGGCCGTTTCCGAGGATTTCCGGAAACAGATGCTGGGTTACGGGCTGACGACGGCACAGATCCTCTATCGGATGCCGGATCATCCCTCGCTGCTTCAGACCTACGTCTGGCAGAACTACGACATGTTTCCGAAATTCCCAGCGCTGAAGGATTTCCTGGCGTTCTGGCAGGAGAAGCTCGACGGCCCCCTCCATTCGGTCACCGTGGCGCATTCCAAGCTGATCAAGCCGGCCGAGCTGCGCGCCGTGGACGGCGTGTTCCGGCTGCATTGAAATGCAGACGGTGCCATAGGGCGGGCAAAGGCGCGTCCGCGCCGTGCCCGCGACCTCTCGCGATCCTCAACGGTGGGTACGCCTCGCTTTGCGCACGCCACGCGACCCGTTTCCGTGCTAGCCTCCCGGAATAACAACAGGGGAGGCACCCAATGGCCACGAAGACCAAATCGCGCGGTGCGGTGCAAGCCGTTGCCCGGAAGCGAAGCAGCGCCAAGGCCGCTGTGCGCGTGCCGGTCAAGCAGCCGGCGGCTCTGGCTCCGAAAAAGCCCGCGCGCCCGCGGCAACGCATCGCCATCAGCCATCACCGCGAGGAAGACTTCAAGGCCGACGGCCTGCGCGCCTACGCGAAATACCGCGACCTCGGCATTGCCGAGGCGACCCACGGTCTTGCGCAGGCGCATGTGATCCGCCTGCAGGGCCCGTGCAATCCCGCCGAGGTCTCCAAGCTGCACTTCCACGACGTCGAATTCCAGATGGTCTACGTGCTCAAGGGCTGGGTGAAGACCTACATGGACGGGCAGGGCGAGACGCTGATGAAGGAAGGCAGCGCCTGGACCCAGCCGCCGAAGATCAAGCACATGATCCTGGATTACTCCGACGACGTCGAGCTCTTGGAGGTGATCCTGCCGGCGGAATTCAAGACGGTAGAGTTGAAGGCTTGACGTCATTCCGGGGCGCGCGTGGCGCGCCCCGGAATCCATCGGACGACACCGCGTGCCGTAAAGTGGATTCCGGGCTCGCCGCTACGCGGCACCCCGGAATGACGAGTGAAGATCACGCCACCACCCCCACCACCGCGCCCATCAGACACGTGGTCAGCGTCCCCGACACGATCGACTTCAGCCCGAGCGCGTTGATCTCCTCGCGCCGCTCCGGCGCCATCACTCCCAAGCCACCGACCATGATGCCGAGGCTGGCGAAATTGGCGAAGCCGCACATCGCGTAGAGCATGATCAGGCGCGAGCGCGGATCGAGCGCGCCGGGCGGCAGCTTCGAGAAGTCGACATAGGCGATCAATTCGTTGAGCACGGTCTTGGTGCCCATCAGGCTGCCGGCGGTGACCGCTTGATCCCACGGCAATCCCATCAGCCAGCACACCGGCGCCATGACGAGGCCAAGCAGACGCTGCAGCGAGATCGCGGCACCGCCGACATGAGGCAGCAGGCCGAGCGTGGCGTTGACGAGATAGACCAGCGCCACCAGCACCAGCAGCATGGCGACGATGTTGAGCAGCAGTTCGAGGCCGGCGGTGGTGCCTTTCACGATCGCGTCCATCGTGCCCGACATTTCCATTTCGGGATCTTCAAGCGTGCCGCCGGTGCGCTTGTCCGAGATTTCAGGCACCATGATCAGGCTGATGAGGATCGCGGCCGGCGCGCCCAGCACGGACGCGATGACGAAATGCGCGGCGGCATCGGGGATGAGAGGCGCCAGCAGCGTCGCATAGAGCACCAGCACGGTGCCGGCGATGCCCGCCATGCCGCCGGTCATCACCAGGAACAATTCGCTGCGCGTCATCTGTGCCAGATACGGCCGCACGAACAGCGGGGCCTCGACCATGCCGAGAAAGACGTTGGCGGCGGTCGACAGGCCCACCGCGCCGCCGACGCCGAGCGTCCGCTCCAGCAGCCAGGCCATGCCGCGCACGATCGGCGGCAGCACGCGCCAGTGGAACAGCAGCGTCGTCAGCACGCTCATGACCAGCACGATCGGCAGCGCCTGGAACGCCAGGATGAAATCTGCGCCCGGCACCTTGACGTCGAAGGGCAGGGGCCCGCCGCCGATATAGCCGAACACGAAGGCGGATCCGGCGCGCGAGGCCGCGGAGATCGCGCCGACCGCGTCGTTGATGGTGCCAAAGGCGTGCGCGACGATCGGCAGCTTCAGCAGCACGAGGGCGGTGACGAAGGTCGCGGCGAGGCCGATCGCCGCCTGCCGCAGCGAGACCGCGCGACGGTTCTCGCTCAGCACCAAGGCGATCAACAGCAGTGCGAAAATGCCGAGTGCCGATTGCAGCCGCAGCATGATGTCCCCGAACCCTCGGCAATTATGGCCGCACCGGCCTTGCAAAGGCAATGCCGTTGGGCGCGGAAGTCCGAGATGCTCTCGTGTCCCGGACAAGCCGCAACGCATCAGCGTTGCGGCGCAGGGCCGGGACCCAGACGACCAAGCGCGAGATCGCGGAGGCATGGGCCCCGGCTCAGCAGCGCGTCATTGCATGCCGCGCTGCGTCCGGGGCACGAGACCCAGCACAAAGGAATCAATGAGATCCCTACTGTGCATGGGGTTGTTTTCGCAATTTTGGGTCAGCCCCGCCCCACGAACGGCATCTTCGTCGCCATCACCGTCATGGTCAGCACGTTGGCATCGAGCGGCAGGCCGGCCATGTAGGCGACGGCGTCGCCGACCGCCTTGGCATCCATGCGCGGCTCGTGCTTGGTGGTGCCGTCCGGCTGCAGCACGCCGGGACCGTTGACCATGCGATCGGTCATCGGGGTCGCGGCATTGCCGATGTCGACCTGGCCGACCGCGATGTCGTACATGCGGCCGTCGAGATTGCTGGCCTTGGTCAGGCCGGTGATGGCGTGCTTGGTCGAGGTGTAGGCGGCCGAGAACGGCCGCGGCGCATGCGCCGAGATCGAGCCGTTGTTGATGATGCGGCCGCCGCGCGGGGTCTGGTCCTTCATGATGCGGAAGGCGTGCTGGGTGCACAGGAACGGCCCGGTGAGGTTGGTGTTCACCACCGCCTGCCATTGCTCGAGGCTGAGGTCCTCGAACGGCACGGCGGGCGCGCCCATGCCGGCATTGTTGAAGAGCACGTCGAGCCGGCCATAGGTCGCCTTCACCTTGTCGAACAGCGCGGCGATGGAATCCGGCTTGGTCATGTCGGCGGTGACGCACAGGCTTTTTCCTGCCGGGCCGAGCTTTGCGGTCTCCTCGAGCATGTCGAGCCGGCGCCCCGCGAGCACGACGGTGAAGCCGGTATTCATCAGCGCCAGCGAGGCCGCGCGCCCGACTCCGGTGCCGGCGCCCGTCACCAATGCGATCTTTTTTGCTTCGCTCATCGTTTCCTGCCTTTGCTCATGTTGTCAGGTTTTTGGCTCTTTTTCGTTTTGTAGGGCGGCCGCGGAATGTTCTGATGCGCTGCGCGCAGCGCCGCCGACCAGCGCGAGCGCAGGTCGTGGAAATAGGGCTCGCCCGCCTCGATGCGGTGGTTGAGGTCGGCCTCGCAGGCGTCCGACCGCACCACCAGCACGTCGATGGGAAGGCCGACGCCGAGATTGGAGCGCATCGTCGAGTCCATCGAGATCAGGCCGGTCTTCAGCGCCTCGTAGAGCTCGACGTCGTAATGCATGGCGCGGTCGAGCACCGGCTTGCCGTATTTGTGCTCGCCGATCTGCAAATAGGGCGTGTCGGTGGTGCACTCGATGAAATTGCCGGCGGTGTAGACCATGAACAGGCGCATCCGCGAGCCCTTGATCTGGCCGCCGAACAGGAAGGAGACGTCGAAGGACACGTCCTCGGACTTCAAGGCAGGGCCTTCGGTGGCGTGCACCGCCCGGATCGCCCGGCCGATGCGCTGGGCGGCCTGGAACATGGTCGGCGCGTTCATCAGCGTTTCGAGCTCGCCCGTGTTGGGGTCCTCCAGGCCTTCGGTCAGCGTGGAGAGCACCGACTGGCTGATGGCGAGGTTGCCGGCGCTGGCGATCGCCATGATGCGCTCGCCGGGCTTGGAGAAGATGTGGAGCTTGCGGAACGTGGAGACGTTGTCGAGGCCGGCATTGGTGCGGGTGTCGGCGATCATCACCAGACCGTCCCGAACCAGAATTCCGCAGCAATAGGTCATTTCCATTCCCCGAACGCGTTTGCGCGGAATTACTAGCCAATTTCAAGGAGGCATGAAACCCCCGATTCCAACCGTCATTCCGGGGCGCGACGAAGTCGCGAGCCCGGAATCCATTCATCGACGAATTATGAGGCCCGATGGATTCCGGGCTCGCGCTGCGCGCGCCCCGGAATGACGGCGTGAGACGGCAGCTTATTCGCCGGCATCAACAAGAAACGCCTCGTCCACCGGCACGCCGAGCGCCGTCACCAGGCGGTTGGTCTCCGCGGCCATGCCGACGATGGCGAGCATCTCGGCATATTCGGCCTCGCTCATGCCCTTGGCGCGCGCAGCGGCGGTGTGCGAATGAATGCAATAGCTGCAGCCATGTGCGATCGAAACCGCCACGTAAAGCATTTCCTTGACCTTGGGATCGAGCGCACCGGGCGCCATCACCTCCTTGATGCTCTCCCAGGTCCGCCGCAACGTCTTCGGATCATGCGCCAGCGCGCGCCAGAAATTGTTGACGAAGTCCGACTTTCGCACCTTGCGGATATCGTCGAAGACGGCGCGCGCTTCAGGGGAGAGCTCATCGTCCGAAAGCAGTTTTACAGTGGCCATGGGTACCTCGCGGAGGGCTGGTCCCGCGAGTGTAGCATGGCTGATGCGATCCGACGGCTGCGGTTAGCTCTGCCGCTGGGATTGCGATTGCGACGGCCCGCCGCGGCCGGCCTGCTCGACCTTCACGGCCACCGTCAGCGTCTCCGTGCCGCCGCCGTAGCGGGTGCCGCGCACCGGGGCCGCGCCGAGATAGTCGAGCCCGATCGCGACGCGGACATGGGCGTCGGTGGCGCAGATGCTGTTGGCGGGATCGAAGCCGACCCAGCCGAGGTCGGGCACGAAGGCTTCCGCCCAGGCGTGCCCGGCGTCCTGATGCAACAGACCGTCCGCGCGCAGGAAGTGACCGGAGACGAAGCGCGCCGGCACGCCGCCGGCGCGGGCGCAGGCAATGAAGATGTGCGCGTAGTCCTGGCACACCCCGCGCTTGAGCGTGAATGCCTCCGCCGCCGAGGTGCCGCTATGGGTCGGGTCCTCGTCGAAGGTCATGTGGTCGGCAATCTCGGTCATCAGCGTATGCAGGAAGCCGAGCGTGTCGCTCTCGGCCTCGCTGCGCAACTGACGCGCCACCGCCGTCATCGCCGGATTGACGGAGGTGAGATCGGTCGAGCGCAGGAACATGCCCACCGGAAAGCGTTCGTCGGTGCCGCGCAGCACGCCGCCGGTATCGTGGGTCTCGATCAGCCCTTCGGCGGTGATCTGGATGTCGCCGACCGGCCCGCAGGACAGCACATGGGTGACGTTGCCGAACGCATCCTCATGCGTGTCGAGCTTGGTGTCGGTGGAGACGTCGATCTGCCATTCCGCCACATATTGCCCGTCATGGCTGCCGGGCGTCATGCGCAGGATCTGGATCACGCTCGTGGCCGGCGGCTCGTAGCGATAGGTCGTGGTGTGCAGGATTCGCAGGCGCATGGTGGTTTGATTCCGTCATTCCGGGGCGGTCCGCAGGACCGAGCCCGGAATCTCGAGGTTCCGGGTCTGGTCCTTCGGACCATCCCGGAACGACAGCGTGGGTCAGATCAAATACTGCTTCGTGATGATTTCGCCCAGCCTGGAATTGTCCGTGATGAATTCCTGAATGAATTCATGCACGCCGTGCTGGAAAATGTCGTTCATGTTGCTGTGCTCCAGCCGGTTGCGGATGCCGCGGGCGTGGCGCTGGGCCGCGCCCTGGCGGCCATAGGCGACGCCGATCTGGTCGAGGTTGCGCACGAGATTGCCATAGCAGCTGGCTAGCGAGCGCGGCAGCGTGTCGTTGAGGATGAGCAGGTCCGCGATCAGCCAGGGTTTCAGCGTCTCGCGATAGACCCAGTGATAGGCGGTCAGCGCCGACACCGAGCGCAGGATTGAGCTCCACTGGTAGAAGTCGAGCGGGCCGCCGACATGCTCCTCCTCGGGCAGCAGCACGTGATATTTCACGTCGAGAATGCGCGCGGTGTTGTCGGCGCGCTCCAGGTGCACGCCCATCCGCGAGAACCAATAGGCGTCGTTGCGCAGCATGGTCCGGTAGGCAGAACCGTCGAAGCGCAGCGAGGTCTCCTGCACGAAGCGGAGGAATCTTGCGAGTTCCTCGCGCGTCGAGGTGCCCTTGCTCCACACCGCCTGAAGCTCGATCCAGGCCGAGTTGATGGTGTCCCACATCTCGCTGGTCAGCGCGGTGCGCACCGAACGCGAGTTCAGCCGCGCCGCCTCGATGCAGTTCCTGATCGAGGACGGATTGTCCGCGGAGAACGAGAGGTATTCGACGACGTTGTGCTCGTTGGCTTCCTCATAGGTCTGGTAGAAGCTGGCGGCGACGCCGGCGGTGAGCAGCGCCGAGTCCCATTCGTTGGTCTTGCCGATATAGGCGGCGGGAAGCGCGGTGACGCGCAGCGTTGCGTCGATGGTGCGCGCGAGATATTCGGCCCGTTCGACGTAGCGGGCGAGCCAGTAGAGGTTTTCGGCGGTACGCGACAGCATCTGTCTACTCGTCCAGGATCCAGGTGTCTTTGGTGCCGCCGCCCTGGCTCGAATTCACCACCAGGGAGCCTTCCTTCAGCGCAACACGTGTCAGGCCGCCCGGCACGATGGTCGTGCTCTTGCTGCCCGTGAGCACGAAGGGCCGAAGATCGACATGGCGCGGTGCGAGGCCGGATGCGGTGCAGGTCGGGCAGGTCGAAAGCGCCAGCGTCGGCTGCGCGATGAAACCCTCCGGCTCGCGCTTGAGCTTGTCGCGGAACGCTTCGATCGTCGCTTTCGTCGCAGCGGGGCCGATCAGCATGCCGTAACCGCCGGAGCCGTGGACTTCCTTGACGACGAGCTCGCTCAGATTGTCCAGCACGTAGGCCAGATCCTTCGGCTCACGGCAGCGCCAGGTCGGTACGTTCTTCAGGATCGGCTCCTCGCCGAGATAGAATTTCACGATGTCCGGCATGTAGGAGTAGATCGCCTTGTCGTCGGCGATCCCGGTGCCGACGGCATTGGCGAGGGTGATGTTGCCGGCCGCATAGGCCGACATCAGCCCGGGCACGCCGAGCACGGAATCGGGCCGGAAGGTGAGGGGGTCGAGGAAGTCGTCGTCGACGCGGCGATAGATCACATCGACCCGCTTCAGCCCTTCCGTCGTCCGCATGAACACTTCGTTGTTCTTGACGATGAGATCGCGGCCCTCGACCAGCTCGATGCCGAGCTTGTCGGCAAGGAACGAGTGCTCGTAATAGGCCGAGTTGTAGACGCCGGGGGTGAGCAGGGCCACCGTCGGCTCGCTGGATGCACTTAGCGGCGCGACCGAGCGCAAGGCAGAGAGCAGCTCGTCCGGATAGCGCTCGACCGGCGCCACTCTGTGGCGGGCGAACAGATCCGGAAACAGCCGCATCATGATCTCGCGGTTTTCCAGCATGTAGGACACACCCGAGGGCGTGCGGGCGTTGTCTTCCAGCACGATGAAGTCCTCGGCGTCGACCCGGACGATGTCGATGCCGGCGATGTGCACGTAGACGTCGTGCGGCACATGCTGGCCGTTCATCTCAGGTCGGAACACCGGATTCTGGAAGATCAGATCGTCAGGCACGATCTCGGCGCGGAGGATGTCGCGGCTGTGATAGATGTCGCGCAGGAACATGTTGAGCGCGCGCACGCGCTGCTTCAGGCCCTTCTCCAACAGGGTCCATTCCTTGCCGGACATGATTCGCGGTATGACGTCGAAGGGGATCAGGCGTTCGGTGGACTCGGCCTCGCCGTAGACCGCGAAGGTGATGCCGATCCGGCGGAACAGGAGCTCGGCCTCCTGGCGGCGATATTCGAGCGCCTCGGGGGGCGTCTCCTTGAGCCAGCGCGCCAGCTCCTGATAGGCGGGGCGAAGGTCCCCGCCGGGAATGTTCATTTCATCAAACGCGACTGCCATAGATCCCGACTTGTCTCCGCAAGGCGTTGCGCCATTGGACAGGCCGCAAGGCCTTGTTGAAGACCGCAACGTCCTGTGGCCATGCGGCAAGAGTGCATGACTTTCATGTGGTAGCAAGGGCCGGGCCAGCGCGATAAGCATGGCTTGGCAGCATTTGCCGGGGGTGGCCGGCGGCCTGCCCGAAAAAATGGCGGAGGACTGCTTATTTCGGCAGCAAAACCGCGTGACTTCAACGCGTTACCCCGGCAAAGTCGGTGCTACAGGTGAGGGACTTGAGTTATGAGCGAGATCGTCACGGCGGGCATTCTGGTCATTGGCGACGAGATCCTGTCCGGCCGAACCAAGGACAAGAATATCGGCTTCATCGCCGAATACCTGACCAATATCGGCATCGACCTGAAGGAAGTCCGGGTCGTCTCCGACGACGAGGCCGACATCATTGCGGCCCTGGATGCACTGCGGCATCGCTACACCTATGTCTTCACCACCGGCGGCATCGGGCCGACCCATGACGACATCACTGCCGATGCCGTCGCCAAGGCGTTCGGCGTCGGCATCGACCACCACCCGGAGGTCGTCGCCCGTTTTCGCGAGCGCTGGAGCGAGCAGGACCTCAACGAGGCCCGCCTGCGCATGGCCCGCATCCCCGACGGCGCCGAGCTGATCCAGAGCGCGACCATCCTGGCCCCCGGATTCAAGATCGGCAATGTCATCGTCATGGCGGGCGTGCCCTCGATCATGCAGGCGATGATGGACATCGTCGCGCCCAAGCTGAAATCGGGCGTGCGCATGCTCTCCGACACGGTGCGGGCCAACGCGCGCGAGGGCGACATCGGCGGCCCGCTGCGGGCGATCGCCGCCGCCCATCCCGACACCATCATCGGCAGCTATCCCTTCATGGACGAGGAATCGAAGCCGAACACCAACCTGGTGGTGCGCTCGCGCGATCCGGAGAAGCTGGCGGCAGCGATGGCTGCGGTGAAGGAGATGCTGGCAGGATTGAACGTCAGCCGTTAAAGCCCCGGCTTGCTGGACGGTTTACGACGCAGGAGACGACAATGGCTGGTGACGCACCGGAACTGAGCGCACAGGAGCGGGCGGGCAAGGCCTTTCCGGTCTCGTGGGACCAATTCCACCGGGATTGCCGGGCGCTGACCTGGCGGCTCAACGAGGTCGGTCCGTTCCACGCGGTGATCGCGATCACGCGCGGCGGCCTCGTGCCGGCCGCGATCGTGGCCCGTGAGCTCGGCGTGCGCGTGATCGATACGGTCTGTATCGCCAGCTACGATCACGACAAGCAGGGCGAGCTCCAGGTCCTCAAGGGCATTTCGGAACAGGCCATGAAGCTTGGCGGCGGCACCGGCAAGGGGCTGTTGATCGTCGACGACCTCGTCGACACCGGCAAGACCGGCCGGCTGGTGCGCGAGATGCTGCCGGACGCGCATTTCGCCACCGTCTACGCCAAGCCGAAGGGCCGCCCGCTGGTCGACACCTTCATCACCGAGGTCTCGCAGGACACCTGGATCTTTTTCCCCTGGGACACCGCGCTGTCCTACCACCCGCCGCTGCGCGACGGGGCGGCGTGAGGTGTTCGTCGTTCCGGGGCGCGAAGCGAACCCGGAATCTCGAGATTCCGGGTTCGATGCTGCGCATCGCCCCGGAATGACGGTACCGAAAAAATGCCCCTGCAAAACCGCGTCACGCCCACCGGCGACATCATCGCCACCCCGCATCGCGGCATGTTCACCGGCAATCGCGGCATCATCCACGATCCCGCGACGAAGTCTCTGCTGAAGAAGCGCTGGTCGTCACCGGCGTGGATCACCTGCCTGTGCGAATTCCGCGGCTGGCGGCGGCCGGTGATGGCGCGGCGGAGCTGGACCGAGCTGTTCTTTCTCGACGAAGCCACCGCGCTTGCCGCGGGGCACCGCCCCTGCTTCTTCTGCCGCCGCGACGATGCCAACCGCTTCCGCGCAGCATGGGAGCAGGGCAATGGCGTAAGCAAGGTGAGCGCAAAGGAGATGGACGCGCAGCTGCATCGGGAGCGTCTCGATCGCGGCCGCAAGCGGTTGCACCCGCTGCAAGTGGCGCTCGCAGACTTGCCGGATGGCGCGATGGTGCAGCTGGGCGAGGAGAGCTTTCTGATGAAGAAAGGCCGGGCGCGGCTATGGTCTCCCGCCGGCTATACCCGCACCGAGCGCGAGCCGGCCGGCCCGATGTTGCTGACGCCTCCGTCCGCATTGCGGGCGCTGAGCGCCGGATATCGGCCGGCGCTGCATCCGACGGCTCTGGACTAGCGGAGCCGTTTGCAGGTCGCCGCCATCATCCCAGCTTCTCGCGTGCCAGCGCCGCGCCCGCGCCGAGCGCCATCAGCTTGGCTTCGGCGATCTCGCGCCGCATCGGGGCCATGCCGCAATTGGTGGTGGCGATGATGTTGCTTTTGGGCACGAACTTCGACACGGCGTCGATCACCTGGACGACGTCCTCGGCGGTCTCCACCTCGTCGCTGGCGACGTCGATCACGCCGGCCTGCACGATCTTGTTCTTCAGGAGCCCGAGCAGGTCGAGCGGCACCTTCGAATTGCGGCATTCGACCGCGACCTGCTGGATCGGGCTCGCGTCGATCGCCGGGAAGATCTGCTCGTATTGCCGCCATTGGCTGCCCAGCGTCTCCTTCCAGTCGGTGTTGGCCTTGATGCCGTAGCCGTAGCAGATGTGCACGGCGGTGGTGCAGGTCAGCCCCTGCGCGGCGCGTTCCAGCGCCGTGATGCCCCAATCGTTGACCTCGTCCATGTAGACGTTGAAGGCAGGCTCGTCGAACTGCACGAGATCGACGCCGTCGGCCTGCAAGGCCTTGGCTTCCTCGTTCAAGAGCTCGGCGAAGGCAAACGCCATCTTGACGCGGTCGCCATAATAGCGATCGGCGATGGTGTCGATGATGGTCATCGGGCCGGGCAGCGTGAATTTCAGCTTCTTCCTGGTGTGCGTGCGGGCCACGCGCGCCTCGAAGGCATGGACGCGATCTTTCAGCCGGAGCGGCGCGACCACCTGCGGCACCATCGCCTTGTAGCGGTCTTTCCGGATGCCCATCTCGACCTTGTGGGCGAAATCGATGCCTTCGATTTTCTCCAGGAAGCCGTGGACGAAATGCTGACGGGCCTGCTCGCCCTCGGTGACCACGTCGATGCCGGCGTCCTCCTGGATCTTCAGCCAGATCAGCGTCGCGTCGCGCTTGGCGCGGAGAAGCTCGTCGCCCTGCGATTTCCAGGGCGCCCAGAGCATGTTGGGCTCGGCGAGCCATTCCGGCTTCGGCAAGGAGCCGGCGATCGTGGTTGGAAACAGCATGGCGGCCCTCCCGGCAGGTTGTGTTGCGCCCCTTCCTGCCATGTCCTAACGTCGAGGTACAGAACAACGAAAGTCGCTCGCCATTCCAGCCGCGGCGACAGGGAAGGGCCGAGGAAAGAGCCGTTCGGCGAGGGAATCACGCAAGATCATGTTCGGCAAGCGTGCGAGGAAGGGTTGGGAAAGAGGTGACGGCAACGCCGTCATTCCGGGGCGGCGCGTAGCGCCAAGCCCGGAATCCATCGTGCCGCAGAGACGGTGGTGAAATGGATTCCGGGCCTGCGCCTGCGGGCGCATCCCGGAATGACAAACACAAGGAACCATCATGATCGAGTTCTTCTTCGACTGTTCCAGCCCCTGGACCTATCTCGCTTTCCACAACATCCAGCCGCTGGCCAAGGAGCTGGGCGCGGAGATCGTCTGGAGGCCGATCCTGGTCGGCGGCATCTTCAACACCGTCAATCCGAGCGTCTATGCGCAGCGCGAGAAGCCCGTGCCGCTGAAGGCGCGCTACATGAAGAAGGATCTGCAGGACTGGGCGCGCTCGGCAGGCCTTGCGATCAAGATGCCGCCGACCGTGTTCCCGGTGAACAGCGTCAAGGCGATGCGCGGGTGCATCTGGTTGGGCAAGGACATGGTGCCGTTCGCAACCGCCGTGTTCGAAGCCTATTGGGGCGGTGACAAGGACATTTCGCAGGACGCCGTGCTGGCCGAGATTTGCAGGCAGGTCGGCATCGACGAGCAGAAATTCTTCGCAGGGATCTCGGAGCAGGGCATCAAGGACCAGCTCAAGGCGAATACCGAAGAGGTGGTCGCGCGCGGCGGCTTCGGCTCGCCGACGATCTTCGTGAACAAGACCGACATGTATTTCGGCAACGACCGCCTGCCGCTGATCCGCGAAGCGCTTCTGCGCAGCAAGGCGAGCGCGGCCTGATGGTGCGGGCCGTCGTCTGCCGCTCGCTCGGCGAGCCCGAAGCATTGCGGCTCGAGGAATATCCATCGCGCGTCCTGAAGCCCGGCGAGGTGCGCGTCGCGATCCGGGCCGCCGGGCTGAATTTTCCCGATGTGCTGATGGCGGCCGGCCAATATCAGCTCAAGCCGGAGCTGCCGTTCACGCCGGGCATGGAAGCCGCCGGCGACGTCACCGAGATCGGCCCGGAGGCCAAGGGTGTTGCCGTCGGCGACAAGGTCATCGTCAAGATGCGACACGGTGCGTTTGCGGATGAAGCCGTCGTCACGCCGTCTCAGCTTACCCCTAAGCCGTCGACATTCGACTACGCGGAAGCCGCAACTTATCTTGCCGGCCATGGCACGGCCTATCATGCCCTGATCGATCGCGGCCGGGTCGAGCCGGGCGAGGTGCTGCTGGTGCACGGCGCCGGCGGCGGCACGGGACTGGCCGCCGTCGAGATCGGCAAGATGCTCGGCGCGATCGTGATCGCGACCGCATCCAGCGACGAAAAGCTCGCCGTCGCCAAGGCGCGCGGCGCCGACCATCTCGTGCGCTACGACCGCGAGCCGTTTCGCGATGCCGTCAAGCGCATCACCGACGGTCGCGGCGCCGACGTCGTGTTCGACCCCGTCGGCGGCCAGGTCTTTGAAGATTCGCTGCGCTGCATCGCCTGGGGCGCGCGGCTCCTGGTGATCGGCTTCACCGGCGGCATCGGCTCGGCCAGGACCAATCTCCTGCTGATCAAGGGCGCCAGCGTGCTCGGCGTGCGTGCCGGCGAAGCCGTGCGGAAAAATCCCGCGCTGGGAGAGGTGCGCCTGAAGGCACTGCTGCAATGGGCGGAGCAGGGCAAGCTGCGCCCCAACGTCTCGCACCGCCTGCCGCTGGCGGACTATGCGAAGGCGATGCGGCTGTTGATCGACCGCAAGGCAATCGGTCGCGTCGCGCTGATGATGGACTGATCCTCACCGCCGTCATTCCGGGGCGCCCGAAGGGCGACCCGGAATCTCGAGATCCCGGGTTCGATGCTTCGCATCGCCCCGGGATGACGCTACGCGTCATTTGTACTCCCGCTCGGTCCACCACGGGAAATAGTCCGGCATGTCGGTCGAGACCTTGTTCTTGAACTGTGCGGGACGCTTCTCCAGGAACGACACCACGCCTTCCTTGACGTCGTCCGAGCGGCCGCGAGCATAGATGCCGCGGCTGTCGACCTTGTGCGCCTCCATGGGATCGTCGGCGCCCATCATTCGCCACATCATCTGGCGGATCAGCGCCACCGAGACCGGCGCGGTCTTCGCCGCGAATTCCTTGGCGAGCGCGCGGGCGGTCGGCAGGAGATCATCGGGGGCGACGACCTTGCTGACGAGACGGCCGGCGAGGGCTTCCTGGGCCGGGAAGACGCGGCCGGAATAGCACCATTCCAGCGCCTGCGAGATGCCGACGATGCGCGGCAGGAACCAGCTCGAGGCGGCCTCCGGCACGATGCCGCGCTGGGAGAACACGAAGCCGAACCGCGCCGCGTCCGAGGCAATGCGGATGTCCATCGCGAGCTGCATGGTGACGCCGATGCCGACCGCCGGCCCGTTCACCGCGGCGATCACGGGCTTCAGGCACTTGAAGATGCGCAAGGTGACCTGGCCGCCGCCGTCGCGCACCTGCGGATCGCTGTAATCGACCCTGCCGTCGGCAAGGCGCCTCACCGGCCCGCGCCGCGCATCGCGGTCGAACGTGTCGGCGCCGGACGAAAGATCCGCGCCCGCGCAAAAGCCGCGGCCGGCGCCGGTGACGATGATGGCGCGGACATTGTCGTCCTTGTCGGCGGCGTCGAACGCGTCGATCAGCTCGGACTGCATCTGCGCGTTGAAGGCATTGAGCTTGTCGGGCCGGTTCAGCGTGATGGTGAGGATCTGCTCGGCGACCTCGTACTTGATCGTCTCATACGCCATGATGGTTTCCTTCCTTGTTTCTTTGCTGCGCAGACGGCAGAGGCTGGTTTTCTTTACTTTCCCCTGGAGGGGGAGGGTCGATCGCGCGCAGCGCGAGCGGGGTGGGGTGATCTCTCCCCTCGGGCAGTGTCGGATGTGGAGAGCCGTCACCCCACCCCGTCTCACATTTCGCTGCGCTCAATGTGAGCCGACCCTCCCCCTCCAGGGGAGGGTAAGCAAGAGGCTCCCGCAGGTTGTCTGTCCCAAGTCATTGGGGCTTGCGCCAAGTGGGCGCAACCCGGAATGACAGAGGGTGCTTACTTCGCCGGCGGCTTCGGCCAGGGCCGCTGCGCGCCGCGCAGGGCCTCGAACGCCTTGGCCATGCCGAGCACGCCGATATCGTCGAAGCGGCGGCCGACGATCTGCACGCCGATGGGAAAGCCCTTGGCGTCGAAGCCGCCGTTAACGGAGACCGCAGGGTTCTCCGACATATTCCACGGCACGGTATAGGCGATGTGCTCGAACGGCTTCATGGGATCGTTGGTCGGCGAGGCCCATTCCGCCGGATAGTTCACGTTCGGCGCGGTCGGCGAGATCACATAGTCGAGCTCGCAGAACAGTTTTGCTGCCGCGGCCCGGATCGCCATGGTCTGGTTGAAGCCGCGGATCACGTCGACGCCCGAGAGCCTGGCGCCGGACTCGCCCCACTTGAAGATGTAGGGCAGCACCTTGGCCTGGTCGGCCGGCGTCAGCTTCGACAGATCGTCCCACATCCTGGCGCGCCAGAAATCGTCGAGGCCGTCGAGCATCTCGCGCGTCAGGATGCCGTCGACCTCGGTGACGACGCTGCCCGCGGACTCGAACGCCTTCGCCGCCTTCACCGCGACCTCGCGCACCGGCTTCTCCGGCGCCAGGCCGCAGCCGGCATCGAGCATCAAGCCGATCCGCAGTTTTCGCGGAGACTTCTCCAAGCCTTTCCAGTTGAGCGGCTCGGCGGGCAGGCTCATGCCGTCGCGCCGGTCGGGCTTGGCGATCACGCTCATCATCAGCGCGCAATCATCGACCGTACGGGTCATGGGCCCGGCGACGCGGCCGACATAGGTGGGATCGATCGGCACGCGGCCAAAGCTCGGCTTCAGGCCGACGAGGCCGCACCAGCCCGCGGGCAGGCGCACCGAGCCGCCGATATCGGTGCCGAGATGCAAGGGACCATAGCCGGCTGCTGCTGCAGCCCCTGCGCCCGCGCTGGAGCCGCCGGGATTCTTGGTGAGGTCCCAGGGGTTGCGCGCCAGCGCGTGGAAGCTGGAGAGTCCGGAGGACAGCATGCCGTAATCGGGCATGGTGGTCTTGGCGAAGATGATCGCCCCGGCCTCGCGCAGCCGCGCCGCGGGCGGGGCGTCCTTCTCGGCCGGAACCAGCTTGACGCTGGCCGCGCCCAGCGGCAAAGGCACGCCCTTGGTCGCGATGTTGTCCTTCACCGTGACGGGCACGCCGTCGAGCGCACCGGACGGCTCGCCGCCGGTCCAGCGCGCGGACGAAGCCTTGGCGGCCTCGCGCGCGCCGTCGGGATCGAATGCATAGAGCGCCTTCAGATGCGGTTCCCACGCCGCGACATGCGCGAGCAAGTCCTCCAGCACCTCGCTCGGCGAGAATTGCTTGGCGCGATAGCCCGCGATCAGATCGACCGCGGACAGATCGTGCAGCGAGGTGACCGCCTCGTCGGCACGCTTCTTATGCATTGGCACCCACTGGCATGCGCGTCTCGATGATGCGCGCGAACATGCTGGCGCCGATCGGCAGGATCTTGTCGTCGAGCACGAAGCCGGGATTGTGCACCGGCACCGAGCCGTCATGGCCGACCCAGAAATAGGCTCCGGGAATGGTCTCCAGCATGTCGGCGAAATCCTCGCTGCCCATCTTGGGCTGGGCGCGGGTGATCACGTTGGCGGGATCGACGATGGTGCGCGCGACCTCCTCGACCACCTTGGACTGCTCGACCTGGTTGATCAGCACGCCAAACGTGTCGCGGATGTCGACGTCGATCACGCATTGGTAGGCGCTGGCGACGCCGGCGCAGATCGTGCGGATGCGTTCGCTGACCAGGGCGCGGACTTCCTTCGAGAAGGTGCGGATGGTGCCGCAAAGATGCGCGTCGCCGGGAATGACGTTGTAGGCGGAGCCCGCATGGATCTGGGTGATCGACACCACGGCGGCCTGCAGCGGATCGACGTTGCGGCTGACGATGGTCTGGATCGCCTGCGCCAGCGTGGTCGCGATGATCACCGCGTCCTTCGAGCGCTCGGGCATCGCGCCATGCGCGCCGTAGCCGGTGATGCGCAGGTCGAAAAAGTCGGCGCTGGCCATCGCCGGGCCCGGCAGGATCGCGATCTCGCCGTGGTTGAGGTCGGGCGCGTTGTGCAGGCCGTAGAGCTCGTCGCACGGAAATTTCTCGAACAGGCCGTCCTTGATCATGGCGCGGGCGCCGCCGAGGCCTTCCTCGGCCGGCTGGAAGATCAGGTGCACGGTGCCGTCGAAATTCCTGGTCTCGGCGAGATAGCGCGCGGTGCCGAGCAGCATGGTGGTGTGGCCGTCATGGCCGCAGCCGTGGAAGCGGCCGGGGATTTTCGAGCTCCATTTCAGGTTGGTGTTCTCTTCCATCGGCAGCGCGTCCATGTCGGCGCGCAGGCCGATGCGCTTGCTGCCGGAGCCCTTGCCCTTGATGACGCCGATCACGCCGGTGCCGCCGAGGCCGCGGTGCACCTCGATGCCCCAGCTCTTCAGCTTGTCGGCGACGATGCCGGAGGTCCGCACTTCCTCGAAGCCGATCTCGGGATGGGCGTGGAGGTCGCGCCGGATGGCGGTGAGTTCGTCGGCATAGCCGTCGATGCGGTCGATCGTGGGCATGTGCTTTGTCCAGTCAGCGTGAGGGAGGAATGAAAGCGGGGCCGTTCGGCTTGATGCGGATACCCGGGCGCAGCCGCGTCCAGGGCAGGGAGGCGGTGTCGGCCGGCATCGCGCCGGGCGCGGCGCAGATCATCAGCTTCTCCGCGATCGGCTCGAAATCGGCGCGGAAGTGCACCGAGCTCTTGTTGACGAGGATCTTCTCTTGCGTCGGCTCGATGCCGACATAGCGGTACATCGCCTGGTCGGCGAGCTGGGCCTTGTACGAGCTCACCACGACACGGACGTCGCCGATGCGCAAGGCTGCAGAGGGGCCCATCTCCATCTCGCGGCCACCGTAATATGGACCCGGCGCGATGAAGCGGCCGTCGGAGAGCTGCTCGACCACGAAGGTCTCGGTGTAGGGCTCGTCGCCGGGAATGCCGGACTTGCCGCCGAGCGACAGCGTCACGGTGGCGCCGACGCCGGCCGCATGCGCGGCCTTGGCCGAGACCGGATCGTAGATCGCGCCGGTCGCGGCGCTCGCCTTGTTGCGCACCAGCGCGCGCAGCATGCCCGTGGTGTCGGAATCGCCGCCGGCGCCGGGATTGTCCTGGGTGTCGGCGATGATGATCGGCTTGCGCGCGTTCTTGGCCAGTTCCATGGCGTGGCGCACGCCATCGTCGGGCGACCAGATCTTGCCGTCGAAATCGTCTTCGTGGCTTTCGACCAGCCGCATGACCGCATCCGCGGCGCGATCGGCCTCCGCTTGCGTCGTGCCATAGGCGAACACGCTCGGCCCGCAATCGCGGAAGTCGGCGGCGGGAAAGCCCGGCGCGAAAGACAGCGTCGGGACCGCATCGCCCTCCAGGGCCGCGAGCTTTTCATAGATGCCCTTGGTCGGCTGGTCGTTGGTGCATTGCCAGCTGATCGGGATCAGGAACGGCAATTGTCGGAACGCCTTTGCGAAGCGCTGATTCGTCTTCAGCAGCAGAGCGAGATGGCGCGCCGAGGCGCGGCCGGTCTCGGCCATGTCGACATGGGGATAGGTGCGGTAGGCGATCAGCGCGTCGGCATGCTCGATCATCTCGGGGGTGACGTTGGCGTGGAGGTCGAGGCTGGCGACCAGCGGAACATCCCTGCCGATGACGCGGCGGACCCGCGCCAGGATCTCGCCTTCGCCGTCGTCGAGGTGCTCGGTCACCATCGCGCCGTGCAGGTCGAGATAGACCGCGTCGATCGGGCCCGCGGCTGCGATGCCGTCGATCATCACGCTCACGATGCGCTCGAAGGCGTCCTTGGTGACGTGCGCGGAAGGGCTCGCCGCGGCGGCAATCGTCGGGACGAGTTCCCAGCCGTTGGTCTCGGCGCTGTCGACGAAACCGGCGAGGCCGACATTGATGCGCCGCATCACCTTCAGCACGTCGGCCCCCTCGGTCATCGCCGGCCAGCCGCCGCCATGTTGGAAATCGGCGAAGGTCGCCTTGGTGGGAGCGAAAGTGTTGGTCTCGTGCAGGAAGCCGCCGACGGCGATACGTGTCATCAATTCAAGTCCAGCGTTTTGAAAGTGCGCGACGTTAGCCCCGGCGCGAAGGAGAGAGCAAGGCGGGAAGCACTCGCGCCGTGCATAGGGTCAGGACGTTTTGGGAATGCCGCGGGTGCGCCCACACTCCGCTGTCATTCCGGGGCGCGCGGAGCGCGAGCCCGGAATCCATTGCGCTACAGAATCCGCTGTCCGATGGATTCTCAGGTGCGCAATTGCGCACCATAGCTCATCGCTTCGCGATGCCCCGGAATGACAGCGGAGAGAGCTACAGTGCGGCCCCCACACCTTCCGCCACCGGCCGGAAGTTCGCAAAATCCCAGCCGCGTCCTGGCGCGGCGTCGAGCAGCGCCTTGGTGTAGGCCTGCTGCGGATGCGTCAGCACCTCGGCGGCCGGGCCCTGCTCGACCACGCGGCCATGCTGCATCACCACGACCTCGTCGCAGATTTGCGCCGCGACGCGCAAATCGTGGGTGATGAACAGGATGGCGATGCCGAGCCGGGTCTGGATCTCGTCGAGCAAGTCCAGCACCTGCGCCTGCACCGAGACGTCGAGCGCGGAGACCGCTTCGTCGGCCACCAGCACGTCCGGATCGAGCGCGAGCGCGCGGGCAATGGCGATGCGCTGGCGCTGGCCGCCGGAGAACTGGTGCGGATAGCGCGACACCGCGTCGGGGGGCAGGCCGACCAGCTCGAGCAGCTCGCGCGCCCGCTTCATAGCGTCAGCGTGCGCGACGCCGTAATTGATCGGGCCTTCGGCAATGCTCTCGCCGACGGTGACGCGCGGGTTGAGCGAGCGGTAGGGATCCTGGAACACGATCTGGATCTTCTTCCGGTGCGGCTGCAGCAGGCGCCGCGAGATGTCGGCGATTTCGCGGCCGGCGAGGCGGATGCCGCCGGAGGTCGGGTCGATCAGGCGGACGATGCAGCGCGCCACTGTCGACTTGCCCGAGCCGCTTTCGCCGACGATGCCGAGCGTGCGGCCCTTGCGCAGGGTCAGCGTCACCTTGTCGGCGGCGACGACCTCACGGCCTTTGCCGAAGAAGGCGCGCTCCTTGTAGACCTTGCTGAGCTCGTTGGCTTCCAGCACGACCGGCTCCTTGGTCTCGGGTCGGGCCGCGCGCGGCACTAGGCTCGGCACCGCTGAGAGCAGATTGCGGGTGTACTCCATGGTCGGATTGCGCAGCACGGTGTCGAGCGGGCCGGTCTCGACCAGGCGGCCCTGCCGCATCACCGCGACGCGGTCGGCGATCTCGGCGACCACGCCCATGTCGTGGGTGATGAACAGCACGGCGGTCCCGTGATCGCGCTGCAGCTCGCGGATCAGCGTCAGGATCTGCTTCTGCGTGGTGACGTCGAGCGCGGTGGTCGGCTCGTCGGCAATCAGCAGCTTCGGCTCCAGCACCAGGGCCATCGCGATCATGATGCGCTGGCGCTGGCCGCCGGAGAGCCGATGCGGGTAGGACGCGAAGATGCGTTCGACCTGGGGCAGGTGAACCTGCTCCATCATGTCGAGAATGCGCTTCTTGCGCGCCTTGGCGTCGAGGCTGGTGTGCACGCGCAGCACCTCGTCGATCTGACGGCCGACCGGCACCACAGGATTGAGCGCGGTCATCGGCTCCTGGAAGATCATCGCCATCTGCGTGGCGCGAAGCTGTCGCAGGCGGCGATCGGTGGCGGCGAGCAGCTCCTCGCCGACCAGTTTGATGCTGCCGGCGGTGGGCACCAGTGTGCCCTTCGGCAGCAGGCCCATCGTGGTGAGCGAGGTCACCGACTTGCCCGAGCCGCTTTCGCCGACAAGACACAACGTCTCGCGCTCGCGCACCTGGATCGAGATGTCGTCGATGATCTTCGGCCCGCCTGGCTTCTTGCCGACGGAGACGACGAGGTTGTTGATGTCGAGGATAATGTTGGTCACGTCAATTCTCTCCGCCGTCATTCCGGGGCGCGCGCAGCGCGGGCCCGGAATTCATCGGGCCGCAGTGTCGGTGTTGAAATGGATTCCGGGTTCGCGACGTCGTCGCGCCCCGGAGTGACGAAACTGAGGACCTCACTTCCCCTCCCGCTGCTTCATGCGCGGATCGAGGGCGTCGCGGGCGGCGTCGCCGATCAGATTGATGCTGAGGATGGCGATCGAAAGCAGAAGGCCCGGCCAGAAGATCAGCGACGGCTTGATCTGGAAGTACTGGCGGCCCTCGGCCATGATGTTGCCCCAGGTCGGCGTCTCCGGCGAGATGCCGGCGCCGAGGAAGGACAGGATGGCCTCGGTGAGGATGGCGCTGGCGCAAATATAGGTGCCCTGCACGATCAGCGGGGCGACCGTATTCGGCATCAGGTGCCGCAACATGATTTTCGGCAGGCTGGAGCCGACCGAAATCGCGGCTTCGACGTAAGGCTCCTCCCGTGCCGAGAGCACGACGGAGCGCACCAGGCGCGCGACGCGCGGGATCTCCGGAATCGTGATTGCGATCAGCACGGTCCAGAGGCTGGCGCCGGACAGCGACACCACGGCGATCGCGAGCAGGATGCTCGGCATCGCCATCAGGCCGTCCATGACGCGCATCAGCACGGCATCGACCAGCTTGAAGAAGCCGGAGACGAGGCCGATCGCGAGCCCGATGGCAATCGACAGGATGGCCGCGCCGATGCCGATCAGCAGCGAGATGCGGCCGCCATAGAGGACGCGCGAGGCCAGGTCACGGCCGTAGGCATCGGTGCCGAGCAGGAATTGCGCGGACGACGGCTTGAGCCGTTGCGACGGTGCGAGCTGGATCGGATCATGGGGCGCGATCAGCGGCGCGAAGATCGAGACCAGCACGATCAAGGCGAGCAGGACCGTCGCCGTGGCGATGATCGGCGTCGAGGTGAGGAATCCGAACCGCGGCCGCAGCGGCGACGTGATCGGAATGGAGGACTGGGGAAGGGTATCGACCGACATGTTCGTTCTTAAATCCTTGCCTCAGTACCGGATCCGGGGATCGAGCAGGGTGTACGCGACGTCGATCAGAAGATTGACGACGACATAGACGAGCGATGTCAGCAGGATCATCGCCTGGATCACCGGATAGTCGCGCGCCAGCACCGCGTCCACGGTGAGGCGGCCGATGCCGGGTATGTTGAACACGCTCTCGGTAACGACGACGCCGGAGATCAGCAGTGCGAAGCCGGTGCCGATCACGGTGATCACGGGTACTGCGGCGTTCCGCAGCGCATGGCGCATCATCACCGCAACCTCGTTGATGCCTTTTGCGCGCGCCGTGCGCACGTAATCCTCGCCGAGCACGTCCAGCATCGCCGCGCGCGTCATGCGGGCGATCAGCGCGATGTAGATGAAGGAAAGCGCGCAGGTCGGCAGGATGATGCGCTCGAAGAACGGCCCGAAGCCGTTAAAGACGCTGCGGAAGCCTTGCACCGGGACCCAGCGCAGTTCGATGGCGAAGATCTGGATCAGCACATAGCCGACCACGAACACCGGCACCGAGAAGCCGAGCACCGACAGGCCCATCACGAAGCGGTCGATCCAGGTGCCGTGCTTCCAGGCCGCGATCACGCCGAGCGGGACTGCGATGACGACGGCGAGGATGATCGTCGACAGCGCGAGCGAGATCGAGGGCTCGACGCGCTGGCTGATCATCTTGATCACCGGCAGGTTGGAGATCAGCGACGTCCCGAGGTCGCCGTGCAGCAGCTTGTTGACCCAGGTGATGAACTGCACGATCAGCGGCTCGTTGAGGCCGAGAGAGGTCCGGATGCGCTCCAGCCGCTCGGGCGTCGCATTGTCGCCGGCGAGGATCGCGGCGGGATCGCCAGGGGTGAGGCGGAGCAGGAGGAAGACGAACAGCGCGACGACGCCCATCACGGGCACGGCGGCGAGGATTCGGCGAAGGAGATATCCGAGCAAGTTGGATCCGTCAGATTAGAGTCAAATCGTGGCAGCGAGGGTCTGTTCTGCCATCAGCCTAACATTTCAGCAATTCCCGTGCCATCAGGGTCGCGGTTTTTGCAGTGCGGTCAGCTGTTTTGGGAGCGTGTAGCCCCTTCCGATGCTTTGTCATTCCGGGGCGCGTCGCAGACGCGAACCCGGAATCTCGAGATTCCAGGTGCGACGCTACGCGCCGCCCCGGAATGACGGCCTGCACCATCACTCCAGCGTCGCCAAGAGTCCCGCCATCAGCCGACCGCGCTCAACGAGGCTCTCGACTTCGATATACTCTTCCAGCGTGTGGCCGTTGCCGCCGCGCACGCCAAGGCCGTCGAGCGTCGGGATGCCCATCGCACCGGTGAAGTTGCCGTCGGAGCCGCCGCCGGAACTCGCATGCGGTAATTCCGCGCCGAGAGATTTGGCGATGCCGCGCGCCTTCTCGTACAGCGCCATCGTGCCCGCATCCGGCTCCCATACCGGGCGCGTTACGCCGCGCGTCACCTTGAAGGTGACGTCGTTGGTCGTGCCCGACAGCGCCAGCATCCGCTCGACGCCACGGTCCAGATCGGCCTGCCGCTTGGCCATGGAGAGCGCTTCGCCGGTGGCGGTCGTGGCAACGCAATTGACCCATTGCCCGCCATGCACGACGCCGACCGAGAAGGTGCAGTCCTCCGTCGTCATCGCGTCGATCGCAAGGATCTGCCGCGCCATCTCGCGGATTGCCGAACGGCCGGCCGACAGCGTCGCGCCGGCGTGGCTCGGCCGTCCCGTCGCCTCGAGATTGAAGCGTGCGATGGCGTAACGTCCGGTGGTGACGCCGTTGTCGGCACGGCCGGGCTCGGGCACCAGCACATATTTGTTGCGCGCGGCTTCCGCCTCGATGATGTCGCGCGTCGAGGGCGTGCCGACTTCCTCATCCGGCGTAAACAGCACGGTGATCGGCAGCGGCGTGGTGAAGGATGCGCGCGCCAGCTGCCGGATCGCTTCCAGCGAGAGGTAGTTGCCGCCCTTCATGTCATAGATGCCGGGGCCGTAGCACTTGTTGCCCTCGCGCCGCCATTTCAGCTTCTCGATGGTGCCGACCGGGTGGACGGTATCCATGTGTCCGGCGATCAGGATGCCGGGCTCGCCCTGTCTCGGGTGCGGAAAGCGCGCGCGGATCACGCCGCCAAAGCCCTGACGGCCCGCGATGCGCTCGATCGTCGCACCCATGATGGCCATATCCCGCGCTGCGATATCGAGCATCTTGTCGACGGCGTTGGCATCCCAGGTCGGGCTCTCGCATTCCACCCAGGTGCGCAAGCCTTCGAGCATGGCCTCGGAATCGAAGGGAAGATTGGCTGGATTCATCTCAATGTCTCTCAAGCTTCGAAAGATGGAACGCGCATTGCATCGCCGCGGGGCGAGACGAGCGGAGAGTGTTGTAGTGCCAAACCGATCCTTGTGGAGCCCGTGCGCACGCCGCCAGGGCCTGCAGCGAAACCGGATTGACGCGCTCGGCACTGTCTGCAAGTCTCGAAAGACAAAGGCATTGCATGGGGTTAGTTCGCCCAGGGAATGAACCACATGCTCAATCAATAACCCGCCTTTGAACAGTTTCACGTCAGGAGAAACTTTTTATGTTGCACTTCATGCGCCGGGGGCCTCGCGCGTTTGCCTCCAAACTCGCGCTGTCTGTCGTCGCGCTTTCGACGGCGCTTGCCTCGCCGGTGCTCGCCGCCGGCAAGACCATCACGGCGGTGATGCATTCCGATCTGCGCATCATCGATCCGATCTTCACCACGGCCTACATCACGCGTGACCACGGCTACATGGTCTACGACACGCTGGTGGCCACCGATTCGAGCTTCAAGGTCCAGCCGCAGATGGCGGACTGGAAGATCTCCGACGACAAGCTCACCTACACCTTCACGCTCCGCGACGGGCTGAAGTGGCATGACGGCGCGCCGGTAACGGCGGAGGATTGCGTCGCTTCGCTGAAGCGCTGGGCTGCGGTCGACGGCATGGGCCAGAAGCTCATGGACTTCACCGCGAGCATCGAGGCAACCGACGCCAAGACCATCACGTTGAAGCTGAAGGAGGCCTACGGCCTCGTGCTCGACTCCATCGGCAAGCCGTCCTCGCGCGTCGCCTTCATGATGCCGAAGCGCCTCGCCGAGACGCCGCCGGACAAGCAGATCCCCGAGCAAATCGGTTCGGGTCCCTTCAAGTTCGTGCAGGGCGAATTCCAGCCCGGCGTGAAGGCGGTCTACGTCAAGAACACCGATTACGTGCCGCGCAAGGAGCCGGCGAGCTGGACCTCCGGCGGCAAGGTCGTGAAGGTCGACCGCGTCGAGTGGATCACCATGCCGGACTCTCAGACCGCGGTGAACGCGCTGCAGTCGGGCGACATCGATTTCATGGAGAACCTGCCGTTCGACATGTTGCCAGTGCTGGAACCCAACAAGGAGCTCACGATCGAGGTCCTGAACAAGTTCGGCTTTCAGACGCTCGGCCGGATGAACTTCCTTCATCCGCCGTTCGACAACGTGAAGGTGCGTCGCGCCGCCTTGCTGGCGATGAACCAGAAGGACGTGCTCGACGCGCTGGTCGGCAACGCCAAATATCAGAAGATCTGCGGCGCCTTCTTCATTTGCGACACGCCACTCGCAACCGATGCGGGCTCCGAGACCCTGATCAAGGGCAACGGAATGGCGGAAGCCAAGAAGGCGCTGGCCGAGTCCGGCTATGACGGTACGCCGATCGTGATCATGGCCCCTGGCGATGTCACGACGCTGAAGGCGCAGCCGATCGTTGCGGCCCAGCTGCTGCGCGAGGCCGGCTTCAAGGTCGACCTTCAGGCGACCGACTGGCAGACGGTGGTGAGCCGCCGCGCCAGCCAGAAGCCGCCGAAGGAAGGCGGCTGGAACATGTTCTTCACCAACTGGGTCGCGGCCGACGTGTCCAACCCGATCGCCAATCTCTCGATCGGCGGCCAGGGCAAGAAGGGCTGGTTCGGCTGGGCGGAGGACGCCAAGATCGAGCAGCTCAAGGACGCTTTCGTCCGCGCGGCCTCGGTCGACGATCAGAAGAAGATCGCCGCCGACATCCAGAAGCAAGCCTATGAGCAGGTGATCTACATTCCGCTGGGGCAGTATCTGATCCCGAGCGGCTGGCGCAAATCGCTGACCGGCGTGCTCGACGGTCCTGCGACGCCGGTGTTCTGGAACATCGACAAGAAGGAGTAGGCGACCCCCGCCTGCGCTTGAAAAGCGAAAGGCGCCGCGGGTGAAACCGCGGCGCCTTTTCGTTGCGAGGATATCGGTCTCGATCAGCAGTGGCTGTCGCGCACCTGCTCGAGACCTTCGCTTGCGAATGGCAGGCTTCGGTTCGGCTGCTCCTCGGATATTTCGCCGGGGGCAGGCCGCTCGGTCTCCCACGCGGGCTGATCCGCTCTGCTCTCTTGTTCCATCTCGCCGATCCCTTCAATTGCTGCAGTACAACATCGAGAGGTCCGGGAAGTTCCTCAGGCGATGGGGCGATGATGCGGCCTGAACAGCCGTCCCTTCTCGACCACCAGCACGATCCCGAGCGCGGCGAGCGTCGACAGGAAGAAGCCGATCGAGAACGGCAGCAGCGTGCCGTCGAAGCTCTGCCCGATCGCCATGCCGACCACGATCCCGATCAGCGTCGTGATCGAGCCGTAAAGCGACGAGGCGGTCCCCGCGATGTGGCCCTGCGGCTCCATCGCGAGTGCGGTGAAGTTCGCGACCATCATGCCGAACGAGAACATCATCAGGGCTGAGAGCACCATGAACAAGGCGAGCGGCAGCACGCCGAGGCATTCCGTCAGCAGCATCACGACGGCCACGAATGTGTAGAGCGTCAGCGCCCCGTGCGAGATCACGCGCATGCCGAGCCGCCCGACCAGCCTTGCATTGAGGAAGCCGGCAATGGCGACGCCGGCCGCGATCGCCGCGAAAGCGAGCGGGAAGTAATGGCCGAGGCGATAGATGTCGGTGAAGACCTGCTGGGCGCAGAAGACATAACCGAACAGGGCGCCCATCACGCTGCCGGCGGCCGTGGCATAGCCGATGGTCTGGCGATGGGTGACGGTTTGCCGGAACGCCGAAAGCACGTCGGCGGGCGCCAGCGACCGGCGCTCGGACTGGGGCAGGGTTTCAGGCAGCCGCAGCACGCACCATGCGAGTGCGAGCAGGCCGTACAGCATCAGCACGACGAAGATGCCGCGCCACGCGGTCACCAGCAGCACCGCCTGTCCGAACGAGGGGGCGACCACGGGCACCGCGATGAACACCATCATGGCGAGCGACATCACGCTGGCCATGCGGCGGCCGACATAGCAATCGCGCACGATCGAAGTCGCGATCACGCGCGTCGCCGCGGTGCCGAGTCCCTGGAGCGCACGTGCCAGCAGCAGCGTCTCGAATGAGGGCGCGGCGACCGCCAGCACGCTCGCCACCGCATAGACCGCCATGCCGCCGAGCAGCACCGGCCGGCGGCCGAAGCGGTCCGACAGGGGGCCCATGACGAACTGGCCGACACCAAAGCCGATCAGGAAGGTCGACAGCACCAATTGGAGATGATTGGCGACGGGAATCCTGAAGGCTGCCCCGATATTGGGCAGCGCCGGCAGCATCATGTCCATCGCGAGTGGATTCAGCGCCATGATGGACGCGATCACGATGACGAATTCCGGAAAGCGCATCGGGCGGTGTCCCGTGGACACCCAGTCGTCGGCATTGACGTCAGACAAGAAGCTCACCTCTCGATTTCAAGGGCTTTATCCGCTGCCTATGCTGCGCTGCACAACCCACGTTTCGGGATGGCTGGCAGACGGAGCGGGTGCGGACAAGACTTGGTGAGCGGTCAGCCCTGCGCAGGACCGACCCCGGCATCGATCGCCGGTGTGTTCATCGCTGGTTCGGCCGGCTCAAGCCCCGGCAGGCCTTATCTGGGAGCGGCCTGTTGCCGTGTGTAGAGGCTGACATACGCGCCGGTATATTCCTCTTTCCAGCCCCTCTCGCCGACCAGGAAGTGCCGCAGCTGGTCATGCGCTCTGATCCAGAGCACCGCATCGATCCTGTACTTGGCGATCACCTTGTCCCAGGTCGCCGCCTCGATGTCCCACCGCACCAGCGCGAGATAGTCCCGCAGCAGCGCGTCGGGGTAGGCGGTCGCAGCCCGGCCGTCGACGAAGAGGGGCACCGATCCCTGGGTTCTGAAGATCAGGAGCCCGCCGACGTTCCAATGGTTGAGCAGGTGCCCGCGCGGGCTGTGCGCCTCGAGATAGCGGGCATCCGCTTCCGAGAGCATGTCCGGCAATGCCAGCGCCGGTCTCACCTGCATGAACGTGACGGGCAGCAACAACATGCCGACGACGCCTGCCGCCAGCATCGCGCGCCGCACCTCGAGGCCCCGGAGCTTCGGCAGCAGCCGGTCGATGTGCAGCGCCATCGGCACGCTGGAGAAGATGAAGAAGAACGCGGTGTATCTGAACTGGTAGAGACCGAGAAAAAGGAAGAGCCACGCCAGCACGCGCGCCTCGAGCGGCACGCGCGTGGAGTTTCGGTAGCGCAGCTCCAGGACCGCGAATGTCAGCGCATAGGCGATGCCGGGAAGGCTCCCCGGCAGCTCCACGTTGTGAAAATAGGACCGCCATTCGCTGATGTCGGCCTGCACGAAATGACCCAGCGTCGCCGTCACGCCGTCATAGATGTGCCATCCCAGCGGATTGACGAAGATCGCGATGAAGCACCCGACGCCCGCCAGGCAGTAATCGCGAAAGCCTGTCCAGTCCCGCCGCAGCAAGGCGACGCCGGCGAAGACACCGAGAATCGGAAAGGCGAGCATGAAGCCGCCATGCAGATTGACCCAGACGATCATCATCGGCGGCAGCAGGAACCATCGCCCCCGCCGCAGGCATTCCGCGTAAAACACCACCGCGAACAACATCGTCGCGATGTTCGGCGATGCCGCCAGATACATGTTGGGCGAGGCTTCGTAGCAGGGATAGAGCAGGCACGCGGCGAACACCGCAATGCAGACCGCGGGGGCCGAAGCGCCGCAGCTCAAGCCGCAGAAGGCGAGATAGCCGGCGATGACCGCGCCGGAGGCGACGACCATGAGGACGATCCCGGCAAAGCCGGCCTGCTGATACAGCGCGCTGGCCATCACGTCCCAGAGCCAGGACAGATTGTACCATCGCTTGTCGCCGACGGTGAACGCCCACGGATCCTGCAAGGGCACTTCGCCCCGCTGCCTGATCAGGTCTCCGGCGGCGAGGTGCCAGCCCAGATCGTAATGGCCGAGCAGGAGCGGGCCGTTCGACAGGTAGAACACGGCGAGGAAGGCGATCAGGAAGACGTAGACCTCGACCCCGTGCAGGTGAGATGCGGACGCCGCGCCTCTTCCGCCAATCCTGGACCGGGACCAATCCTCGCGCGCGTCCATCGGAGCTCTCACCATCGAAGCCAGCCGCTCCAGGCCCTGCGTTCCCTGGGTCTGCATCGACGGGGCAGACATCGCTCGCTTTAGGCGAGGACGATCTAAGGTGGAGTAAAGGCCGCTCGCGCCGCCCGGATTCGGCACGCGGAAGGGCGGCTTGGTAAACGAAAGCTTGCGTGCCCGGCGCGGCTGCGAGCCCGCCTGCGGAGGCGGAGGCGGAGGCGGAGGCGGCGGCGGGGCCAGCGTCAGATCTCGTGGTGCGGGCAGCCGGGGTCGAACCGGCACAGCGCTTGCGCACCGAGGGATTTTAAGTCCCTTGCGTCTACCAATTCCGCCATGCCCGCTTTGATCCAACGAGATCAAACACTTAAGTCCATCGCCGGCGGTCTGGAATTGGCGCTTTGCGTCACCGGGGGACGTTTCTTCTCTAAGCGAGCCGGCGGCACAAGGCAAAGCCTCAATCCGGACATGTGTTATTGCTTTAGGCATTCTCATCCACGGGGACTGTTCATCCGACATGCCTGATTCGTTTCTCTCCCGCTGTCGCTCCGGGCGCGGACTGCTTGCGCTGGGCCTGCTCTGCGCGGCGCTCGCCGGCTGCGCGAGCGTCAGCGACACCATCAGCCCGGCCTTCGTGGATCCGGCCCGCTACGACCTCTGGGATTGCAAGCAGCTTGCCCCCGAACGCAAAAATCTCGTCATCCGCATCCAGGAGCTCGAGCGGCTGATGGCGAAGGCCGAGACGGGGACGGGGGGCGTCGTGGTCGCAGAGCTCGCCTATCGCAACGATTACGTCGCGGCGCGGGGCCAGCAGAAGCTGCTCGAAGAGACCTGGCGCAGGAACAGATGCCGCGAGAGCGACATGGAGGCGGCGGCACCGCCCGCCGAGCCGGCGGCTGCGCCGGCCGCAGCGGTCAAGCCTGCTCCGAAATCCGGCCGAACGGCACGCTGAGACCGCGGCCGCGCCGGTTCACGGCCGCCAGCCGTAGATCCAGTCCTGCCGCGCCAGCATGCGCTCGGGACCGAGCGCGCGGATCGCAACATCGCGCGCGATCGCCAGCGCCCCGCTGAGATGATAGATGCGGCCCTGCTGCCGCGCGGTGCGCTGCACCCGACGCACCCGCGCCTCGCGCGCCCGGCCGTACTGCTTCAGCGCCGCGGCGATATCAGCGCTGCTCTCGGCGGCTTCAAGGCTCAGATGACGGGCGAGCACCGCGGCATCCTCGATCGCCATGCCGGCGCCCTGGGCTGCAAAGGGCAGCATCGCATGCACGGCATCGCCGAGCAGGGCCACCGGCCCTTTGCTCCAGGGACAGCCGTCGGGCACGCCGAACAGCGCCCATTTCCGCCAGCTGTCGACCGGGGCGAGCAGCATCCGCGCCGACGGCGGCCAGCGCGGGGCGGCGAAAGCGTCCATCACCTCGCGAAAATCGCCGGGCGTGCTCCAGCCCGGAATGTTCCAGGTGCCCGGCAGCACCGCCACCACGTTGATCTGGCGTCCGCCGGCGATCGGATAGGCGACCAGATGGGCGTTCGGGCCCATCCAGAGCTGCACCCGGCGCGCGGTGTAGTCCTTCGGCAGCTGGGTGGCATCGAGCGTGCCGCGCCAGGCGATCAGCCCGGAGAAGCGCGGCTGCACCTCGGGAAACAGATGCTGGCGGACCGTCGACCAGATGCCGTCGGCGCCGATCAGGGCGCTGGCGAGATCGCTGCGGCGGATCGTGCCGCTGCGATGGACCACCGTCAGTCCCTTGGCGTGCGGCGCGACGTCCTCGAAGGTCGCGCCCAGCTTCAGGTCGATATCGGGATGATCGGCAACGGCGCCGGCCAGCGCCGATTGCAGGTCGGCGCGGTGCACCACCCAATAGGGGGCGCCGGCCCGCAGCGAGGCGGCTTCGCCGAGCGGCATGCGCAGCAACTCGCCCCCGGCCCGTGCGCTCATGATCGAGACCGCTTCCGGGACGACGGCGCGCAGCTTGAGGCGCTCGGTGAGGCCGAGCTCGACCAGCACGCGGCTGGCATTGGGGGAGAGTTGCAGGCCGGCGCCGACTTCCTCGAGGCGCTCGGCCTTTTCCAGCACGACGATGCGGAACCCGCGGGCCGCGAGCGCAAGCGCGGCCGTCAGGCCACCGATACCGGCACCGGCGATGACAATCGTTCGGGAGAGCGCCACCCCTGACCGACGGAAGCGGTCAGGCCACCTTGTCCTTCAGGACGCATTCCGGCGGGCGGGCTTCGCCCGGCTTCAGGTCGGCCGCGAAGCGGTACAGCGTCGAGCAATAGGGGCAGATGATCTCGTTGTCGTTGCCGAGGTCGAGGAAGACGTGCGGATGGTCGAACGGAGGGTTGGCGCCCACACACATGAACTCTTGCGAGCCGATCTCGATGACGGGGACACCGGCATCGTTGTGGAAGTGCGGGACGACATGGTCGGACATCGTAACTCATCCTGGAGTGGCAATGGCGGCAGACACAATCAAGAACTGACGCGGCATCTTTAAGGCGCCGCGGACCATACTGGCGGGTGCAGCTGATTGCTAGTCCGGCGGAACCGAAAGCTCCGCAATTGCCCCATGCTCATTTGCTCATGCAAATTCGACACAATCTTGCGGCCTGAGAGAAGCCCTTCTTTCGTCGGGGACGTTGTGTCGCAATTTTGGCATACTATCTCTGTGTGGGCGCGTGCATTCGAGACGAAAGACGAATTGTCGGCGCGAGCGATCCCAGGGGCATCCGGGCTGTTCCACATGAAGTGGCTGCGAATCAGTACGGCGTTGGCGGGCATTGCCGCGTGCAGCTTCCTGCTCGCGCAGGTGGCGCCGCATGCTCGTGAGGCCGGCGCGATCCTCGCCGCCCAGGACGATCCGGCCGCGCTCTCCGAGCTGAAGCTCGATGCGCTGCTGCGGCAGAACGAGCGGGTGGTTCAGGACAACATCGAGGCCGCGCTCGCGGCCGGAGACTCCGATCTCGCCGACAGTTTCGTCGCGCTGGCGCGCGATCGCAACATCGCGCTGCCGGACGACCTGTTGAGCCGCGTCAGCGATGCGGTCAAGGCCGAGAATTCCACGTCGCAATTTGCCAAGCGATTTGCCACCGGCCTCGTGACCGGCAATGCCGACGATGTCGCGAGCCTGTCGGGAACGGTGGCCGGCGATCTCTTCGTGTTTGGCGACATCAGGGACATCGTCCGGGAAGGCAAGCACCTCGCCATGGGCGAGGACACCGATCGCCTCGTGCTCGGGCTTGCGGCCGCCGGCCTTGCGGTGACGGCGGCAACCTATGTGTCCGCCGGCGGTGCGGCGCCGGTGCGCGCCGGACTGACGCTGGTGAAGGATGCGCGCAAGGTCGGGCGGCTCGGCGAGGGGCTCGCAACATGGGCCGGCCGCTCCGCGCGCGAGGTCGTCGACACGCCGATGCTCCGCAATGCGGTCGCCAGGGGATCGGTGCTCCGTCCGGGCGAGACGGTGAGCGCGATCAAGGCTGCGTTCCGGGCCGAGAAGGCCGGCGCACTGGTGCGGCTGGGCAAGGACGTCACCCGCGTCGCCGGGAAGACCGGCACGCGCGGGGCGATGGATACGTTGCGCATCGCCGAAGGTCCGAAGGACGTCGCGCGCGCGGCGCGGCTTGCCGAAGCGCAAGGCAGCAAGACGCGTGCGGTCATGAAGCTGCTCGGCCGCGGCGCGCTGCTCTTGATCGGCGGCGCCTTCGACCTGGCGATGTGGCTGTTCGGCGCGGTGTTGACGCTGTTCGGTCTGCTGTCGTCCATCAAGGCGACCACCGAGCGCCTGACCCAGGCCTGGTGCGACCGCAGGCGGGCGCGCCGCCTGCGCAAGGCGCGGATCGCAACCGAGGCCGCGCTCGCCAACGCGGTCGCAACGGCCTGAGGCGCGAGCCGCTTCGGGCTATTGTTTGAGCACGATGTTGCCGGAAAACCGCTGCACACTTTTCCGGATCGTGGTCTAAGATCAATTCATTCCCTCAACACCCTCACGGAACTGAAAGATGCCGAGCTTTCACAACGGCGCTGTTGAAATTGCCTATCTCGACGAAGGCGAGGGCGATCCGATCATCCTGGTGCACGGCTTTGCCTCCAGCAAGAACGTGAACTGGGTCTATCCGACCTGGGTCTCGGAGCTGCGCAAGAACGGCCGCCGCGTCATCGCGCTCGACAATCGCGGCCACGGCGAAAGCGCGAAGCTCTACGAGCCCGCGCAATATTCGATTCCGACCATGGCCGGCGACGTGCTGGCGCTGATGGATCATCTCGCCATCCCGCAGGCCGACATCATGGGCTATTCGATGGGCGGGCGGATGGCGGCGTGGCTCTCGCTCAACGAGCCGCAGCGGCTGCGCTCGGCGATCCTCGGCGGCATCGGCATCGGCGGCCTGATCGAAGGCACCGGGCCCGGCGAGAACGTGGCGAAAGCGCTGGAGGCGCCCTCGCTCGACGAGGTCACCGATCCCGTGGGCCGGACCTTCCGTGCCTTCGCCGACCAGACCCGCTCCGATCATCGTGCGCTCGCCGCCTGCCTGCGCGGCACGCGCGACCTCATGACCCGGGAGCAAGCCGCGCGCATCGACGTGCCGGTGCTGATCGCGGTCGGCTCGACCGACGACGTCGCCGGCTCCGCCAGCGCGCTCGGCGCCATCATCCCAGGCTCCGAAGTGCTCGACATTCCCAATCGCGACCACATGCGCGCGGTCGGCGACAAGGTCTACAAGAACGGCGTGCTGGATTTCTTGGCACGGCGGGGGTGAGGGCAGGTTGTCCGAGTGACGAGGTTGTTGCCGAACTATCCTGAAATGTCGCGCCACGGGGGGCTGTCCGCTCCCTTTGAGGCAACCGTTCATCTCTTCAAGCGCAACGGCCCAACTCCAGACGTGAAGGTTCATTGATCTGCGTCATGCAGCTTGCCCCGTCTTCCGCTAGGCTGGATCTGGAGGGTGTCACAAGCAGAGCTGCTGCCTAGCATCACTGGAGCGGATCAATGCGCATTCTTCTTCTTCTCGGCCAGACGGCGTCCTCGCTTTGCGCGCGGGAGCTTGCATTCGATCTCGCCCGTTCCGGCGGGGTGCTCGTTTCCGGTCTCTCTGGAATCGATCTCTCTTCCCTCACTGTTCCGATGATTGGCGGCATCGGCGCATCGGCGTATCAAGCCAAGCTCGAAGAGATCCGGGGACGGCAAGCGGTCGAGAACAACGCGCGGATGCACGCGTCATACGCTGCAGCATGTGATGCGAGGGGCGTCGAGTTCTCGTGGCTCTCTTTCGAAGGTGATCCACCCGAGGTCTTCCGTGCGGCTTCTGAGACGCGAGATTTGATCGTCACGGGCCACGATACCACCTTTTCAGTCGACCCGCCTGCGGCTTTGCCGGAATTGGTATCCGGTCTTCTGCTGCTATCGCCGCGGCCAGTCGTCATCTGCGGCGACGACTATCGCTGTCCCAGCGACGTGCTGGTCGCATATGATGGCAGCCTGCCCGCCATGCGCGCCTTGCAGATGTACGCGCTTCTGGGATTGTGGCGCGAGGCTCGCGTGCACGTGACGTCGATCGCGGCGGACTCGGAGCTTGCGACCCGACGCGCTCATGCTGCGGCTGAGTTCTTACGGAGCCATGAAGTACACTGTACGGTCGTTCCGATCGAGTCGTCGGTGGACCCATCCGAGGCGATCCGAATTGAGGTGATTGATCGGAGTATCGGTTTGCTGGTGATGGGCGCGTTTGGCCATCGCGGCTGGAGCAACGCGTTGTTTGGCTCGACGACGCGGCGATTGGTCGAGCGGCCGCCTTGTCCCCTGTTCCTTTTCCACTAGAGGGCGCGTCAGTGCCCGTGCAGATACGCGGCGTACGCACTGAACAGATAGACAGCCAATAGGGCGATGCTGACCCAACCGACTGTGCCGCGAATGCGGGTCTCCGGCTTGTACAGGATCGCGATGATGAAGATTCCCGACATGACGACGGCCGCGAAGGCCGAGATTGCGTGGACGGGCGACACCGAGGACAGCAGGGGTCCGTCGCGATAGGCGAGGTCGTCGATCGCAAGCACGAGCACGTCGAACAGATTGCTGCCGAGGAGGTTGCCGATCGCCATGTCGACGGCCTTGAGCCGCAGCGCGCTGATGCTCACGACCAGCTCGGGGATCGACGTCGCCGCGGCGATCAGCAGAGTGCCGACGAAGCTTGTCTGCCAGCCCATCGTATCGGCGATTTGCGCTCCGACGAACGGCAACCAGGTTCCGGCGGCGGCGATCACCGCGGCGGCTCCGGCATAACGCAGCAGCGCCTCGGACAAGGTGACGTCAGATCCGGTCTGGACGGTCTGTGGAAGCGGGGGTGTGCGCCGCTCGTATTCGAAGGCCGCGCGCATTGCGACGAGGTAGAGCAGGACGAGAAGCGGCGTGTAGATGCTGATATGGAACAGTTCCACACTCAGAGATCCGCGACCGATCAGAATGATGGCACCCACGGTTCCGATCAGGACGATACCAAACCCCGCCGTTAGCACGTGTCCCTGGTCGATTCGCCGGTACAAGGGTTCGTTGCGGCTCAGCTCGTCGAGCAGAACCAACATCGCAAGATTGAAGACACAACTGCCCAGTGCGTCTCCGACTGCGATGTCGGGTACCCGCGCGATGGCAACCGAGCTGATCCCCGTGAACAATTCTGGCAACGAAGTTGCTGTCGCGAGCAGGACCAGGCCGATCCAGGAGCGGCTCAGTCCTGTCAGCCGCGCGATAGCATCGCCGTACCGCGTCAGCACGGGCCCGGCCAAGCCGATCATGATGACACAGAGGGCAAACTCGAACCAAGGCAACGCGGCATTCATTGAGCGACCTCGACCAGCAGGCAGGACGATGCGCGGTCGACCCGAACTAGCAGCCATTGGCTGCTAACGATGATTGCCACATCGTCCGCCGTTGGCGATGACGCGAGCAGAGCGCGGCTGGGACCGACGGCAGCGCGTGCGCACGATCCACGAGACGAATATCGACGATTCCGTGGCTCCATAGGGACCGACTTAGCTTGACTGCACGCGTTCTGGCTTTGAACCGGCTTGAGTCCCTGACCCACTGGCTGGGCTCCGCTCGTCAATACGCGGTCGGCTTTCGATGATAGCCTGAGAGAGGCGCCGGTACAGATCGCGCCGGCGAACCAGCGGCCACCAGTCGTACAGAAATATCTCCAACGGGCGCCAGTTCGCAACCCAACCCAGGATCAAGAGGCTTTCCTCAAGCAGACGCCGCAAGGGGTTGGCAACAAACGCGCCAACGACGAAATGCGCCACGAGCAAACACGTGATCAGAATGGCAAGCCCGATCGCCAGCGACCGGCGGCCTATTCTGAACAATTCATTGATATCTCTTTGGGTTGCCTCCGCCCGATCCGCAAAATAGTGGCGAAAGGCTTCGCGGAGCTCCAGCGCCGCCTTCACCTGCAGATCAGTGTCGGGATGATGGATCCGAATCCGGATCGCCTTCTGCCCCGCCAGCTCTCGCGCCCAGCCGATAATGTACTCTTCCGCCTCTCGATCGAGGTCGCGCTCGCGAAACGGGAAGGGATCGAGCGTGTGAAAGAGCTGGGCGATGTCGTCGACCCGGAGTTCGATGACCTCCTCGGATGTTTGGTCATTCATTGGTCGTCATTGCTCCGGGCTTGTCACTCTCACGCGCTTCACGTCGATGCCGGTCATGGAGGCCGATCGATCCTAAGCGTCTCTTCTTCTCCGTAGAAGAGGTTCACAGCGCTAAACACGAGGTTGCTGAAATGCCTATACTGCCGGAGCCGCTCCGGCTGCGCTGGCCGGCGAGCCGGGCAAGATCCGCGCGCCGTAGCGGTCGTGCCGGCCGGAGACGCGCCGCAGATGAAGGCGTTGCCGAGCAGGGCCGGCGCGCTTGGCGAAAGGTCCACAAGACCGGCGTGCTGGAGTTCTTGGCACGGCGAGGATGAGGGCATGTTGTCCGAGGCGAGGAGACGCCAGCCGGGTCGCTGGACCGCGCACCACCTGGGCGATACCCACGGCAGGGATTTACGAGCCAGCTGGTTCCACCGCAGGATCTCGGGCCCCGCTCCACGTGGCTGATTGCGTCCCTTGGTCATCCAGCTATAATTGTGCCATTGGTTCCTTCGCGCAGCGCATGAGTGGATCTGGGCATCTCGATCGTCTGATTGATCGCATCTACGAGGCCGGGCTGATACCGTCATTGTGGCCCGAGGTCCTCGGCGAAATCGGTCTCGCTATCGGCGGCAATGGCGGCCTGCTTTTCGCAGTACGCGACGGCTACATCAGTGCGGTCAACTCCAATAATTTCGACCAGACCATGCCGCTTTTCCTGAATGAGGGATGGAGTGAGCGCGATCCGTTGCTGCCGCGTGCCGCCGCGCTCAACTACGCCGGCTTCCTCAATGATGGAGACCTCCTGTCGGACGAGGAGATCGCGACCAATGAAGTGTACCGCGACTTCTACCGCAGGCACGGGCTCGGCTACAGAGCCGGGACGATCATCCCGATACCGAGCGGCGATTCGATCGCGATCGTCATGCCGCGACACCAGGACAATGGGCCGGTGCCGCGCGACGTCGTCTCGTTCCTCGATGACTTGCGGCCACACCTGGCGCGGGCGTCACTGACCGCAAGCCGCCTTGGTTTCGAGCAGGCGCGCGCGCAAGCCGATGCGTTGCAGGCGATCGGGCTGCCCGGAGCAATCTTGCGCGAACGCGGCCGATTGCTCGCGGCAAACGGCTTGTTCGAAGCGCTGATGCCGTCGCTGTTCCACGACCGCGCCGAGCGGCTGACTTTGACCGATGCTGCCGCGGACGAGTTGTTCCTGGCAGCGGTGGGAGCTCCGCTGGTCGGCAACAGCAGGATCGTCAAGTCCGTCGCCATCGCAGCGGCGATCGATCGCGTCCCGATGGTCCTGCATGTCATCCCGGTGCGCGGATCGGCGCGCGATGTCTTCACGCGAGCCACCTTCATGCTCGTCGTGACCCCGGTCGATCGCGGCGCGGTACCGAGTGCGGAAGTCCTGCAAGGGCTTTTCGACCTGACGCCGGCAGAGGCCCAGGTCGCACGTGGCGTTGCACAGGCCGCATCGATCGACGCACTCGCAGCGACGTTCGGCGTTGCACGAGAGACAGTGCGCACGCAGCTCAAGGCCGTGCTTTCAAAGACCGGACTTTCACGTCAGCAGGAGCTCGTCAGCCTGCTCGCCGGCAAGGCATTGCGTGGCGGCTAGACGGTTTTTCCATCCGCGGGCATATCCCCTCATCGCCCGTCCCGTCCGACACGCGGCGGTCTGGATCAGACTTTGCCCCGGTATGCGCGAACTCCCTCTTCACCCAAATGGGTGAAGACTCAAGTCCATCCTCCGGGTTCAAGTTTGTTTGGTTGGATATTGGGCGAGAAGCGGCAGCAATGGTCAGTCCGGAGTTTCCGATATTCGAGGTGGTCCTGGTGCAGCGCAGGCGGAAAAGATGGGCCTGGAGCGTCTGCACCAGCCAAGGAGCCGTCGCGGCGCAGGGCCGGGAAGCAAGTCGACCCGCCGCCAAGTACCAGGCTGAAAGAGCGCTTTTCATGCTGCTTCTGACCGCGCCCTATCGGTCGCGGCTTCCAGCATAGCGAGTCCCAATTCCTGGGAGCTGGAGCTCGGTTCTCGGTGCCCAGATTTCGCTGACGGCCGATGCCTCACGCTGCCTTGTCGCTGAACGCGGCGGGAAGCGTGTTGAGGAACGACATGACGCGCTGTGTGCGCAGGGGCGGGCGGCGTCCCGAGCTGCGCAGCATCCACAGCGGCTCCCCAGGCGCGCGCCAGGGCGCCAGCACCTCGACCAGCCGGCCGGCGCGAATGTCTTCGTGGACCAGCCACGCCGGCCCCCAGCCGATGCCGAACCCGTTCGCGATCAACGCGAGCGAGGCATGCGCGTCGTCGCAAATGTGCTTGGGCTTGGGCGTGAGGCGAATGGGTGCTTTGCCGCGCGGGTCGGCGAAGCGCCAGGTCAGGATCTGACCGCTCGCGGGATTGCGGAAGCCGACATGGTCGTGCGCGGAAAGCTCAAAGGGAGTGGCCGGCCCGCCGCGCGCCTTCAGATAGGCGGGCGAGGCGCAGGCGATCCAGGAGAACGTGCAAAGCCGCCGCGCCTGATGGCCGGGCGTGCGGTCGAGGGGCCCTGAGCGGATCGCGACGTCGACGCCTTCCGCGGCGAGATCGAGAATCTCGTTGCGGAATTTGACCTCGATCTCGATTTCCGGCCGTTCCCGCAGGAATGCGGGCAGCCGCGGCAGGATGCAGGCGCGCGCGAACGAGGCGGGGGCGGTCACGCGCACCCGTCCGCCATCGTCGCGCGCGACGTCGCCGAGCGCGGATTGCACAATGGCGAGACTTTCGACCAGCGCGCGTCCCGCCGTCATCAGCCGGTCGCCCTCGTCGGTCAGCGCCAACGAATGGGTGGAGCGATGCAACAGCCGCACCCCGCGAGCCTGTTCCAGGCGGGCAACCGCCTTGGACATCGCCGAGGTGGTCGTCCCCGCCCGCCGCGCCGCCTCGGCGAACGAGCCCGCCTCGACCACGCGGACGAAGGCGAGCAGACGGGAGAGATCGGGAGGCAAGGTCGTTGTGGACATGCAGTCCAAACAATCATGGCTGCCCAGTCACTACAAGAGCCTTTCCGAACCCTCTAATTGGAGAGCGTCAGCGCGCATTCTGCGGCGCTCGAAACATGGGAAGTCCGATGAACCCGATCGAAATCACTCTGCAAGCTCTCGACGCCGCCGAGCGCGCGATTCCACCCGGCCAGCCGGTTTACATGCTCAATCTGCTGCGCTACCGCGCTCAGGCGCGTTACGAGGATGGCTTCGACGCCGCGCCCTGCTCAGGCCGCGAAGCCTTCAATGAACGCTACAGGCCGGCATTCCGGCGTCTGGCGGCCGGTAAGCCGCTGGTGCGGGTATTCTCCGTCCCGGTCCTGGCGCCCATCGTCGGCTCGCCAGGCGAACGCTGGGACGAAGCGGCGATCAATGAATACGGCGACTTCGCCACCTTCCGCGCGATCGTCGACACCGAGATCTACCAGCGCGACGTCGCTCCGCATCGGCACGCGGCGCTCGAGGATTTTCGGCTGATTGCGCTCGCCAAGGCAATTTGAAAAATTACTGAGAACGGTGACTGTGCACAATCATTGGCCCTGACCAGAGCTGTCAGACTTGCCGCGACGAGAACTTCGGCCGTCAGCGATAACCCAGCCAATCAAGCGGGCTAGAATAGCGATGACGGCCAGATCTTCGCCACAAGCCAGAAGCGACAATGCGACAGTTGGAAGAAGGGATCACCACGTCACTTCGCGTAACCCTGTGATCGGAGCCAAGCGATCCGGCGCTCCCCGTTCATCCAATCGTCGATCTCGGCTTTGCTCGTGAAGCCCGTGATCTCTCGGGGTTCTGCGCCGGGGTACTCGGCAACAATAGTCCAGTCGCCCTCTGAGTTACGAAGTGGTTTGAAGTCTACTTTTGCTTTTGCCATGCCGAACTATGCAGGAAAGCGCGCGAAAAGGGAACCTCAGGGAAGCATTTCGAGCAACTTGTCGTCAGCCTCAATTTTGTCGCGCCGACGAAGAGCATTTTACAACTCCGAGCGCCCGAGGTCGCTTCCGCATCAGTCACCACGGATTTCAACTACCGGACTAGGACACAAACCATGATAAGAAGTGCTGTTGGCTTCTCCTTGAAGTCTCACAACTATTGATGTATGGTCTCAAGCATCGATACTGGCCGAACAACTGTTCCGCTTTCGCCTCAGGTCCTGACGGCGCGCACGTTTCAGACATTCTCCAACATCGACAAACTGGAACACTGGCCGCAAGTCCGCGCGCCAGCTCCTGCGCGTATGCGAAAGGAAGACCCGATGAATACAGGTACAGTGAAGTGGTTTAACACCCAAAAGGGCTTCGGCTTTATCCAGCCGGCAAACGGCAGCAACGACGTTTTTGTTCATATCAGCGCGGTCGAACGCGCCGGAATGGGCACCCTGAACGAAGGTCAGACGCTGTCTTACGACGTTGTCGCGGACCGTCGTACGGGCAAGTCCGCTGCCGAAAATCTTCGTGCTGCTTAGTTAAGAGCACGACAGACCTGTTGCTCTAGCCACGGATGTACTGGCAGAGCTTGTGGTCCCCCCCCCGCCTGAGTCATCAGGGCGGGGTTCTTGCTTCAACCCGTGGAAGCGACCGTCAAGTGAGCTGTCGTAGCTTCTCTTCGACATTCGGCCCGGTGGTTGCCCAGCAAAACTTGAACGGACCGAGAAGGTGAAACGACGAGGCGTCTCTGTCTCGGAGCTCAATAGCCAAATCGAATTTGGACGTAGCTTGTTTCGTCTTTCGGGCGCATAGATCGGCATGATCGAATCTCATCACCGATCCTGTCGGTGCGGCGCCGTCTATAGTCGAACCGAGGAAATAGCCCCCAGTCGGCAAATCGCAAGCTTCGAGTGCACGGTTTGCGGCGCGCCCCTGGAATCGTGGAACACTGCTTCGGTGCCCACCTACAGGTTGATTGTCGGTCCCGTACGGAATTCCCCGTCCGAGGGATGATGCAACTGGCAGATTGGACCAGCAGCCGGCGATCGGATGAGACGTTCGTGGCGCATTCGTCCGCCAACGCCCCCAGCCGGCTGAGCCATCTTTCTCCCGTGTCAGGCGCGTCATGCCTTAGGTGATGTCGCTCACTCCTCTCAGCGGCTTGTTCCAGCTCTCTATGAAGTCATTCGCGTGTGCATTGGGCGGCGATCACCCGAAGAACGTGGATCAGCGCAAAGCAGGAGTTTCAATGAGCATTGTCAAACGGCATCTCGCCGAGCAAGAAGAGCGACTGGTTCTAATCGAAGAAATTTGCATCGATAAAGGAGCGCTTGTCTTGGATACCGTCACAGATGAGGTCTACTTCTCTGCAGACGAAGAGGCTTACAAGAGCGCCTACGTGACCGTGTTTCAGGCCTGGGCCAAGGGCACGATCAAAGGCACAGCGGAACAGATATTCGAGGCTACAAAATCCATTCTCGAGGACTAGAGCATCTCGTATTCGATCTTACGAACCAGAGCCGACAGTACGCGTTAGGTCACTCCAAGCCGCAAACGTTGAGGTCACACATGTCGTATGCTTATAAGTTGAATGAAGACGTTCGCCACCAACCCCAAGGTCCACAAGGACGTGCCACCGCTGAACCGCCGATGATTTATACCATCATTCGATGCATGCCCATCGAGTCCGATGGACGAGTTAGATACCGCATCAGGGGCAAGTCCGAGAAGATCGAGCGCGTCGTGACGGAAGATCAACTTCGTATTTTCAGTAGCGTTCCGACCGAAACAGCACCTGACAAGAGATGCTGACGGGGGCCGGATGTCGCCTCGGGTCGTTCGCGCCGACTTTGGGGGGCACCTGTGAGGTCCGGCTTACCCTTCGGCTCGGACGTGGCGGCGCTGGACGAGCCGGCGCAAAGGGCCAACAACGGACTCAGGTGCCACGGGTGACCCGCCAAGGGCTGTTATCGGACTCTACTTCTTTGCCGACTCGGAGAGGCTGTTGAATGCCGGGTCAGTTCTGAGTGCTGCTCTGCGACAAATGTGATAGCTGCTCGGACGAACCAAGCGCGAAGGTGCTTCACCCCAATCTCATCGCGCCTTGGCATCCTCGCCAAACCGCCGCGCCAGCGCCATCAGCACCACGAACGTCGCAACCCACACCATGCGCGCGCCGTAGCGGTCGTGCGGGCCGGAGATGACGGCGCAGATGAAGGCGTTGCCGAGCAGCGCCAGCGTTACGGTCGCCGCCAGCAGCGTCAAATCGTCGAGCCGGCGGTTCGCCAGCGCATGCGCCAGCAGTGCGAGCAGCCCAAGCATCGAGGCCAGCGCCACCGGCACGTGCAGCCAGTTGATCGCGGTGAAGTCGAGCTGCCAGTTCTGCTGCCGCGCCGCGCGCATCGGCGGGACTTGCGCGGGGATGTAGCGCTCGATGATGCCGCGGGTGTGCGGGATCCAGCCGTCGGTGCCTTCGCCGGTCGCGACATGCAGCAATTGCTGGCCCATCGCCCGCAGCGCCGCGCCGGCCTGCCAGGCCGGATAATCCTTGATCGACTGCACGACGATGTAACCCATCTCGTCATTCATGCCTTCGAAGCGGCCGAGCGTGTTGAACATGCTCTTGCCCCACAGGAATTCGTCGGCGGTCGCCGGCAGCTCGTTGCGATAGGGACAGAGCTTGTAGCGCTCGCGCGGGCAGCGGTCGTTAAGATAGCGCGCGACGATGCCGTCCTGCATCATGCGGCCGAAGGCGACGCCATAGCCGCCGGGCGTCCAGGCCAGCTTGCCGGACAGCGCGTAGTTCGCCGAGACCAGCATCAGGCTGCCCGCGATGATGGTGAGGCTCGCCTGCGCCAGCCCACTGAGCGGAAGGCGCTGCTTAAGGAACGGCCGCGCCATCCAGCCCGCAATGCAAAGGCCGAGCAGCACGCCGAGCGTGGCGCTGTGGGTCGCCGCGGCAAAGGCGGTGAAGACGAACAGCGAGATCTTCTCGAGCGTCGAGGTGCGGCCTGCGCCTGTAGCCAGCAGGAACAGCGACAGGATCGAGAGCCCGGCGAAGATGTCGGTGAGCAGCATGCTCGCAAGCCAGGGCAGCGCGGTCGCCACGATCAGGCACAGGCTGATCGTGACGAAGCGGAAGGTCTGCATCATCGAGAGCACGCGCAGGGTGAGCTGCAGCAGCCACAGCGTCGCCAGCGACTGGACCGCGAGGTTGGTCCAGAAACCAAAACTCTCGCCATAATGCAGATAGAGCCCGAACACCGTGGAGCGGCTGGGAACGAGATAACCCTCGTACCAGCGTGCCAGATAGCCGCCGGTATCCCATTGCAGCAGCGGATAGCCATTCCAGAACGCCGGCGCGAGCATCAGGAGCGGCAAAGCCATTGCCGCTACGCGCAGCCAAGACGACCCCGCGGCGCGTGCGCGCAATTGATCGGTGGTGATGCTCAAATCCGCTCCCGGCCTCGCTTTCGGATCAATCACCGCAATAACGGCTCAGAGGGAATTCACCAATAGTTTGACGCCGCCCCGGCTTGAATTTTGACGAAACTCTGACCACCTTGAGCCGACCTTGCCGCTTGGGCGTCGGAAGAACCTGTTGTGTTTCAAGGTCTTGGCATGCCTTATGGGGCAAGGTGCTGTTCACTCTCAGGCAAGCCCGTCAGGACTTTGTCGCCTAGACTGTGCTATACAGCCAACAAAAGACGCCCATTCGAGAGAGCAAATTCCATGGCAGTGCATCAGGTCAATCCGGGGGGAAAGCTCGCATCGCTCGATCCGATCTGGGACCGGATCCGGGGCGAAGCGGAGGACATCGTCCGCCGCGAGCCGGAGCTTGCGACCTTCATCTATTCGTCGGTGCTGCATCATAGCCGCCTGGAGGACTCGGTGGTTCACCGCGTCGCCGAACGGCTCGATCACTCCGCATTGTCGGGCGAGCTGGTGCGCCAGGCCTATGGCGAGGCGCTGCGCGACGAACCCGATCTCGGCAACGCGTTTCGCGCCGATCTCGTCGCCGTCTATGACCGCGATCCCGCGACCTCGCGCTTCATCGATCCCTTGCTCTACTTCAAGGGCTTTCACGCGATCCAGACCCATCGCCTGGCGCACTGGCTCTATCTGAGGGGCCGCAAGGATTTCGCGTATTATCTGCAGAGCCGCGCCTCCGCGGTGTTCCAGACCGACATCAATCCCGCCGCGCGCATCGGCCGCGGCATCTTCCTCGACCACGCCACCGGCTTCGTCTGCGGCGAGACGGCGATCATCGAGGACGACGTCTCGATCCTGCACGGCGTCACGTTAGGGGGCACCGGCAAGGAGAACGAGGACCGTCACCCGAAGATTCGGCACGGCGTCCTGATCGGGGCCGGCGCAAAAATCCTCGGCAACATCGAGATCGGCCATTGCGCGCGCATCGCCGCCGGCTCGGTCGTGGTCAAGCCGGTGCCGCACAACGTCACGGTTGCGGGCGTGCCGGCCAAGATCGTCGGCGAAGCCGGCTGCGCCGAGCCGTCGCGCACCATGGACCAGATGATCAACGCGATGGGGCTCTGAGCGGGCCCTTGATCTGCGAAGGGCCGGATTTTCCGGCCCTTTCCGTCCCCAAATTCTTTGGCAATTCATGCTGGCGGTTCGCCGCATCTCGTCCTAAAACGCGGCCAGCCATTTTCGATCGGAGACTTGCCGTGGACGTCAAAGAAGTCAGAAAGCTCGATGCGTATCTGAAGCGCGTATTCGGCAATCCCAAGATCCGCGTCGTGCCGCGGCCGAAGAAGGACGATTCCGCCGAAGTCTATATCGGCGAGGAATTCATCGGCGTGCTCTTCGTCGACGACGAGGACGACGATCGTTCGTTTCAGTTCCAGATGGCGATCCTCGAGGACGATCTGGTCGATCAGGAATAGTTTCGGCACTCTCTCGTGTCCCGGACGCACTGCAACGCCGATAAGCGTTGCAGTGCAGAGCCGGGACCCAGAGAGCTACACAACGCATCGCTGCGACATGGGCCCCGGCTCCGCAGCGCACCGTCGAAGCGGCGCTGCGTTGCGTCCGGGCACGGATGAGATCGAGGCGCGCTCTCTCAACGTCGTGATGGCGAGCGAAGCGAAGCAACCTAGAGCAGGACTTACCGGGCACGCGTCTTCAATTGCAGACTTCGACATTTCTGTAGCCGCTGCCAGAGCTTGTTGATTCAAGGCGACAGCCTGACCGAACTGGACGACAGATTCCACTGGCACAGACCATTTGACCAGACGACTGCGGCTTCGCTGGTGCAGCTTCTGTTTGCTTGCGCTCCGTGTCTCGCTTCTTGGTATCCTCGCGAGTCGCGACCGGTTTCTTGTCCTGCACCTTCTCGCACTCGTTATCGTCGTTAACGCGATAGCCGGCTCGGCAGGCAATCTTCACGCAAGCATCGCCATCGGCCTTGAAGCCGTGATCGCAAACCAAGGGGCAGACCCGGCCCGGCTTGGCCTTGATGGCGTCGAGCGCCTCGAAGCTCGCAAGCTTGGCGTCGAATTTCGTTCCCGCATATTTGTTGAACAACGTCAGCGAACGTTGCGATGACGCATTCCAGTCGCCGTCGGCTGCGGATGCCAGACAGCCGACACGGCGCAGCTCTGACTGAACCAATTTCGCTGTCTCTTGTGGAGATAGGCTCGGCGGTGATGAGGTTGGTGCGACAGCCGCGACTTTCTGTGCGGTGTCTGCAACCTGCTGCTTCTCGGTCGCCTGCTTCTCGGCAGCGGCTTTTTCGTTCGCCAACCTATCGGCAAGCGCCTTCTCCGCGGCCTGCTTGTCAGCCAGCGCCTTCGCCACTGCTGCTTCTGCGTCCTTCCTACGCTGCTCTGCTGCGGCCGCCTTGGCCTCCTCGATCTGTTTGGCCTTTTCGGCTGCAAGGCGGGCGTTCTCGGCGGCCTTGGCGGCGGTAGCCGCCTTCTCCTGCTCGGCCTTGTTCGCGCGCTCGGCTGCGAGCCGTGCCTTTTCATCTTCGGCTTGGCGTGCCTTCGCGGCTGCGGCTGCGCGCGCCTCCTCGGCCGCGACGTTCTTCAGCTGCGCACGGGCGAGGCCCGCATAGAACCCATCGGGATAAGCCTGCAGGAAGGCTTCCCATGCGTCGCGGTTCCCGGCCTGGAGCGCCAGTTCATAGTCCCGACGCACGCCGTCTCGCGCATCGGCTTGCGGGCCTGGCGCTGCCGCCGGTTTGGCAGGGACGAGCGCCACGTCATCGCCGCCAAGCGAGCCGTAGACAAACGGCTCCTGCTTGTTGCCGGTGCTCTTGAGCACATCGTCGCGAACGAATCGAAAGGCCTTGCCGAGGTCGAGTCCCGGCGTGGGCAGGCGTTCCACCAGAGCGGTGGCAAACGGGCTGTTCTTCGTATCGCCATCCGAAGCAGTCGAGCCCGCTTTCGCGGCGAAGGCGATCATCGTGTTCGGGCTGGTCGGCTCGACCTTGGCAAGGCCGCGGCCGATGGCGCGGGAGGCGATGGTACGCTTCATCGTCTTGGCAAACGGGTTGTCGCGACACGCATCGAGGATGATCAGGCGCAACTGCTTGGCGGGCTCGACGGCGAACAGCGCGCGGTCCAGCGCAATCGTTTCGTCCAGCACGTCGCTGTCCGTCTCCAGCGTCGCGTCCGTTGGGATCAGATAGTTGACGCCGTCCAGCTCGATGCCATGCCCGGCGTAATAGACCACCGCGACCCCGGCATCCCGCGCCTTGCCGCCAAACTCGCGCAGCGCCTTGCGCATCTCCGAACCAGTGAGATCGAGCTTGACGTCGACGGCGTCGAAGCCCGCCTTCCTGAACATGCCGCCGACCAGCGCGGCATCGTTCGCGGGGTTCGCCAGCCGCGCCACGTTCTTGTAGGCCGAGTTGCCCATGACGAGCGCGACGCGCTTCTCGGCGAGCGCCGCACCGGTCCCGAGCCAGCTCGCAACAATCAACAAAACCAACAGCCGAAACCGCATTCCAGCCCCCGAATGCAATAGCGTCAGATTACTCGCACAATGCCCCAGTGCAATCCATGATCAGTGACACCAGTCACACATTGGTGCGGCGACCCGGGCAATTCCGGTGGCGGCGGAGGATGCGCAACCGCATCATTCAAACGAGCTCATCAGGATGTCATTTTGCCCCTGCTTTGCCCGTCGGGTCAATGGCTATTCGAAAAATACGAAAATGCCTAATGCCGTCAATGCTTGGCTACTGTGCATGGGGTTGTTTTCGCAGTTTTTGTTTTGGGGGCGCCGCCCGGCCGATCTCGCGGCAGAGCAGGGCGGCTCCGCTCACCCCTTCGGCCCGCGCAGCTGCGCGGTCAGCCGGTCCATCGCGTCCGCCACGTCGTGCCAGTGCGACAGCCAGCTACGCGGGAAGCGGAAGGTGAGGTCGGCACCGCCGACGCGGCGCTCGGACAGGCACATGCCCGGCGTTGCCCCATCGCGCGTGCAGCGCGCGGTCAGCGCGGGGCTTGCCGCGGAATAGAGATCCTCGCTGCCGTAGGGCGTGTCGCTGCGGAACATCCGCATGGTCAGGCCGTCCGCCGGGCTTGCTGCGGCCGGGTCGAGATAGCGCGGATAGATCGTGGCCGTGCGCTGCTCGGGCGAGAGCGCATCGTGATGGGCCGCGATCGACAGGAAGATGCGGTCGATCGATCGCACTGCCGCTTCCACCGTCTCGGCGGTGACGTGCTTGGGCGGGCCCGGCGGCTCCAGCGAGGGATAGAGGAAGTCGAGATCGATGCGCTCCTGCGGTCCGGAGTGCCGCTGGATCTTCATGCGGATTGCGTTCACGGGCAGGTTGAACAGCGTGCCGCCGACGCTCACCGGCAGCTTGTCCGGGGCATTGGCGCCGCGCGGGCCCCAGGTCGGCCACAGCAAATAGGCGACCAGCGCGACCGCGCCGGCCGCGGCAAGGCCGCCGAGCACGATCGGGACGACATGGGCCCGGGTGCGCGTGCGGGGGGACCTGAAGGGAGCTTCCGAAAACACCGTCATGAGCTGGCGCAAGAGATCCGGACGCCGGCCGCCGGCCGGCGAATCAGCGGCGAATATGCCATGCGGCAGCGATTTCGCGCAGCGTTCCGCACCTGCGGCGGGCGGGGACGGCCCTGCGCGGAACAGGCGGCGGCGTTAACCTTCGCTTAAGGATAATGTAGCGTTAACCCGCACTCTTTGTCAGAGGAAGGCGGTGGCGTTGCGTAAGGGCGGACCGTTCCGATGACACCTGAAGCTCTCAATACGTTTTTTGCGATCTGCATTGGCTTCGCGCTCGCGGGCGCGCTCGTGAACGGATACCAGGCGCTGGCGCAGCGCCCCGCCGGCTTCGGCCTGTTGCAGGACGGCGTGGCGCCGAAGACCTTCGCGGCGGTGCCGTTCCTGGTGTTCGCCGCGCCCTTCATCATCATGCGCAACACGCTGCGCGGCAGGCGGCTGGAAAGCCGCCGCGCCGAATTCGTGATGATGGCAACCGTCATCGCCGGGTTCTGGAGCATGATGAGCGGCACCTTCTTCCTGATGACGCTGCGCGCGGCCGGCGTCCTGGGCTGACGCGCGGCCGGATCGCCGGCGCGCCGGTTCCTTTGCCTCCTCGCCGCCGTTTCGCTATGGCTGGGGCGACGTGACAGGAGACCTCCATGGCGATCTACGAGCTCGACGGGCAGGCGCCCGACCTTCCCGCCGACGGCAATTATTTCATCGCGGACACCGCGACCGTGATCGGCCGGGTGCGCCTGAAGCCGGGCGCGAGCGTCTGGTTCGGCGCCGTGCTGCGCGGCGACAATGAGTGGATCGAGATCGGCGAGGGCGCCAATGTGCAGGACGGCTCGACCTGCCACACCGATCTCGGCTTTCCGCTTGTGGTCGGCCGGAATTGCACGGTCGGCCACAACGTCATCCTGCACGGCTGCAGCATCGAGGAGGGCGCGCTCATCGGCATGGGCTCGATCGTGATGAACGGCGCCAGGATCGGCCGCAACAGCATCGTCGGGGCCGGTTCCGTCATCACCGAGGGCAAGGAATTTCCCGAACGTTCCCTGATCATCGGCTCGCCGGCGCGCGTGCTTCGCACCCTCGACGACGCTCAGGTGCAGAAGATGGGAAGCGCGGCGAAGTTCTACGCGGCCAACGGTCCGCGCTTCAAGCAGGGGCTGAAGCGGATCGGTTGAGGAGCCGGCGCGGCAGGTTCCGTACCGTAAAAATACAGTCTGGCGCCTTAAGCCTCCGCTAGCGCGATCACGCTTATCGTTGAGCGTTCTCAACCAGGAGGAGCGGCGCCATGGAGGCGACGGCGCTGGAATCCGGCCTTGGCGCCGGAACCAATCTATTGAAGAAGTTCGTAAGGCTCGCCCGTGGTGCCGACACGCTGACGGTCGCCGAGAAAGTCTACAGCATTGCCGCCTTCCTTGCGATCGTCACCACCTTCCTCCTGGTGATGTCGGTCCAGTCCGTGCGGTTGCAGGCGAACTATCGTCACATGCACGCCTCGTCCGCCGAGGCGGCGATCGGCGTCGGGCGCATCAATGCGCTGATCTACGCCATCGTGATGGATTCACGCGGCATCTACATGTCGGCCGACCGCAGCACGGCGAAGCAATTCGCCGATGGGCTGATACGGCGCAACCGCGAACTCGCCGACGCCCTGAAGAGCATGGAGAAGAACGTCGGCAAGGACGACGCCGAACTGTTCGCAAGCTTCCGCCAGCGCATCATCCAGTTCATCGACTTCCGCCGGGAGCTGGTCCGACGCGGCGTGGAAATCAGCCCGGCGGCGGCTCGCGAATGGGGCGACAACGACGCCAACCGGACCGTGCGCAGAAAGCTCAACAGCGACATCGAGGCGCTCGAACGCATCTACGAGCAGCGCGCCCGCGAGGCGGACGAACTCGCCGATGACAACCGCTATGCGGCCGCCTATCTGTTCGCGCTCGGACTTGCCGCCCTGATGCTGGCGGCGCTCAACGTCGTGGTCATGCGCACCTCCGTGGTCGGCGCGCTGGCCGATATCACGCTGGCGACCGACCGGATCGCGCAAGGCGACGTCAAGAGCGAGGTGCCGCATCTCGGCCGTCACGACGAGATCGGACGTCTTGCGCGCGCCGTGCAGAACTTCCGCGACGCCGTCGCCCGCATCTTCGAGCTCGAGGAGCTCGAGCTCGGCACCGCCCAGGCGCGCGACGCCGCGATGACCGACCGCGACAAGTTCAACGACAAGTACCAGGCCAAGAAGTGGCAGCTCTCGGCGGCGATCAACAGCATGCCGCAGGGCCTGATCATGCTCGACGGCAAGGCCAATGTGGTGGCGATGAACGCGAACTACCGCCGGATCTACAATCTGCCGGAGACGATCCAGGCCGGATCCACCCTCGAGGAAATCCTGCAGCACCGGGTCAAGAGCGGGCTGTTCGATGGCGACGTCGCGAAATATCTCGCGGCGGTTCTCGGCAGGATCGCCAGGCGCGAGCCGACGGTCTACGAGATATCCCTCAACGACGGACGCACCATCAAGATCTACGAGCGTCCGATGGACGGCGGCGGCTGGGTCTCGGTGCAGGAGGACGTCACCGAACAGCGTCAGCGCGAGCGCATTCTGGAGCGGATGGAGCGCTTCCTCGCCACCATCATCGAGAACGTGGCCGAGGGCATCATCGCCAAGGACGCGCGCAATTTGCGCTACGTCTTCGTCAACAAGGCCGCCGAGAAGATGATCGGCATGACGCGCGGCGAGATCATCGGCAAGACCGCGCGGGAATTGTTCTCGATGGAGGCGGCCGAGCTGATCGAGCGGCGCGACCAGCAGCTCCTCGCGCAGAAGCAGCAGCTCGAGCCGATCGTCGACACCATCGACAATCCCGCGCGAGGGCGCCGCGTCATCTGTGCTCGCCGGATCCAGGTGGGCAGCGCCAGCGAAGAATCCCACATGTTCGTGACCATGGTCGAGGACCGGACCGAGACCTCGGCGACGGCGGCATGATGGTCGGCGGACCCGACTGGCGTGCTGCGAAGCATCCCTCCGAGGCGCGCCTCGGTCGCGCTCATTCAAGCTCAGGCGACGGCATTTGGTCCGGAACCGGATTCCGCCGCGGCGGTTGACCGGTAAAGGAGAATTCTGCATGGCCGCATCGCCTGTAGCCGTCCCGACAAGAACCCTGATCCTGATCCTCGCGCTTGCGGCGATGCCGGCCGTCGCGTTCGCGCAGGCGGCCGGCGGCTCTGGCGGAACGAACGGTGGCGCCGCAGGGTCGGCTGGAGGTGTCGCCAATTCGCCGGCGCCGCCGCCCGGCACCAACAGCCTCGGCACGGCTCAATCATCCGGCCCCGGCGGCGGAGGCGCTGCCGCCACTGGCGGCGGCACGGACGCCGCCGTCAATGCCGAGAATCGCCTGCTCGACAAGAAGCTCAAGAGCATCTGCCGCGGCTGCTGAACGCTCGCGCGGAAGTGAGACAGTGTGGCTGTCCGGAATCCCCGAGTGACGCTAGCTTGACCCCACTTTGAAGCGTGGAGCGTGTCCACGCGGAGGATCGAGTGATGTTACGCAGGATGATGATGGCGGCGCTGACCGTGGCAATGGTCGGGCTCGCAGTGCCGCAGGCGGCCGAGGCACGTGGCTTCCGACATGGCGGCTGGGGCCATGGTGGTTGGGGTCACGGCGGCGGTTGGCACCATGGCGGCCATTGGCACGGCGGCGGCTTCTGGCCTGGACTGGCAATCGGGGCGGGCATTGCCGGTGCCGGTCTCTACGGCGGCTATTACGGCTACGGCTACCCCTATTACGGCGGCCCCTACTATTATGGTACCGGCTACGGCTACAATGATGGTTATGGCGGCTGCTACGTCGCGCGGAAGCGCGTCATGACGCCCGCGGGCTGGCGTATCCGCCGCGTGGATGTCTGCGAGTAGCGCCCTCGACAGGGATGACCGACTAAAAAACAAGGCCGTTGACGCAGTATACCGTCAACGACCTTGCCAGCCCCGGACATTGAAATCGGCTCACGCCATCCGGTAACCGCGAGCATCGCGCGGAATCACACGGGCGAATGTGATCCAGTTCACAAGTCGAAAAAATTAGTGCGCTGCGGTGAGTTGCCTAGCCGCGCGAGCGCTTGCGCGCGCTGGCCTGGGCGCGGTGCCGCACTGGTTTCCTGCGGGTAACCGCGGGCGCCTCGACGTCGGTGGCTCGCGCGCTGGCGAACGACTGCCGCAGGCCGTCGATGGACTCGTTCAGCGATGCCACCTGCTCGGACAGACGCTTGGTGTCGGCCTGCTGCGCCGCCATCAGCCGCTTCATGGTCTGGAGCTGATCCTGCACCACCTGGAGCTGGTCGATCGATTCCTGCTGGGTCGCCTCCAGCCCCTTGGTCTTCTCGACCAGCTGCTCGGAGGCCTGCGCGGTCCGCGCCTGGAGCTGCCGCGATGCCACCACCCGGTCGGTCTCGGGCGCGGCGCCGGTATAGGCACGCCAGATCGCGATCGAGGTGACGCCGGCGATCAGGAGCAGGAGCGCTGCGGCGGTCAGCGCGATGGGCTGGGCGCCGAGACGGAGCAGCGGGTTGGACGGTGTGCCCTGGGCGAGATCGATCATCGCTGACAAAACCCAAAATTGAAACTTGGTGAGTGGCGAAGACCGGCAGCCCAGAGGCGGCCGGGGCGTCCCGAAAGCGTTACGTGTCAGCAAGGAATGGGACCAAAAAGAGGCCAAAGGCCAGAAAACCAGCAATCAGCGGGCCTTGGCGCCTCCGAGGCTTCGTCTCGGCTGGGGAATCAAGGCTGAAACGGCGAAAACGGTCCGGAATAGGTCTTCGCGCGCGGCGCGGCGTAGGGGCCGAGCCGGGAGGTCTTCAGGCCCAGCCGCACCAGTGATTCCGCCCGTCACCGCCGCCGCGACGCTGTCGACTACGGGCAGGCCGTGGGTTGCGGCGGCTAGTGCAATCACAAGTCCTTAGGGATAATTTACTTCACTCTGTCAGGCCTAAGCGCTCGGAGAATGGACGATGGGCGAGACCTCGATCGAGTGGACTGACGCAACCTGGAATCCGGTCGCGGGTTGCACTGTGCTCTCGCCTGGTTGCACCAACTGCTACGCGATGCGCATGGCTGCGCGTCTTGAGGCCATGGGAGCCGAGAAATACCGCGGCCTAACGAGAAAGAGTGGAGAAAGGTCAGTTTGGACTGGCAAGCTATTCCTCGATAGGCGCGCACTTGAAGCACCAAAGGCCTGGCGCAAGCCGCGCCAAATTTTTGTGAACTCAATGTCCGATCTATTCCACGCGAATGTGCCGGATAGTTTTGTCCGCGAGGTCTGGACGACGATGCAGGCGACACCGCAGCACACCTATCAGATCTTAACCAAGCGCCCCGACCGGATGGCTCAGGTCACACATGCTTTGCCAACACTGAAGAATGTCTGGCTTGGCACCAGCGTCGAGAACGCAGATTACTTGGATCGCGTCGAGGATTTACGCCGGGTTCGCGCAGTGGTTCGTTTCATTTCATTCGAGCCGCTGCTCGGATCTGTCGCCACCGCTGATCTCTCCGGCATCCATTGGGCGATCGTTGGTGGTGAGAGCGGTCCCGGAGCCCGCTCGATGGACCCAAAATGGGTGGACGAAATCCAGAGTGCTTGTCGCCGTCACGGCACGGCGTTCTTTTTTAAGCAATGGGGCGGTAAAAATAAGAAGGCATCCGGCAGGCTACTTCGTGGTCGGACGTACGATGAGATGCCGCTTAGGATTTAACAGGTGATCTCCGATCCGTGTGGCGAGACCAATCGCCTCTTGCGCTGGATTGGAGATGCACAAGAACAGCGAAAACATCTGCGGCCCGCGGTCGATTGGTAGCGCGAGAGGCTTCAATACTGCGCCGAAGATTTCGCTAAGCCGACCTCGCACGTAGCGCTCCAGCCCAGCCGGATTTAGGTCTCTTCGTCGCTCAGGCAACATGCCGAACATGTCGGGGTTCCCGACCTCAGGATAAAGCTCTTCTTCCCAAGAATCTGAGCCAAACATTCGCGTCAGCGCGGCGCGCTTATGCTCATCAATATCAGTCAGCTTCCTTGTAGCCTGTCGAAATAATCCCGCCAACGGAAATAGAAACCAGACGTCGATTGCTTGCGTTGCGGCGAGCGCTTGAAGAGTGGTCCACTCGACCTCCATTCCATATGGGTCAAGAAAGACGACGGCTCGTTTGTCGTCCCAGCTATTATTTGCAACTAATTGTTTCAGAGCTGAATTTGCATCTTCCTCCGCGACAACGATGTTGCGTCGGAGATTCTTGGCTCGCAAATCTTCCAGCGCAGACACATAATTGGGATTCTTTTCGATGAAGACCACAAAATCAAACTCGGGTCTTACGTCCAGCGCGATTTGAGCTGATCCGCGCCTGCGCTCGACGACCTCTTCGATGGGTCTTTCGACCAGAGTAGCGCCTTGTCGCTCAGTTCGAACCGTCCGAGTACCACTTCCGGCAAACGCATCAATGTACCAAAGGTTCTTGAAGTGAGGACGAAGCGCCGTGGTAAAGGCCTTTAGATACCCCTCAATAATCGACAGTTTGAGTTCGGTATGTTGTCCACCAAATTCGTGATCCGCGATCATGATTTCTCGCACGCCTTAGCGGTGCAGTAATGTCGCCAAATATGTGAACAAAAATACACTCTACCAAAAATAGTATCAACCCAATTGCGATAAGACGTCGCTCTTTGGGCAAGTTTGGGCCTGTTGGTGTCGAACCGAGCCTACGGCTGAAACGGCGAAAACGGTCCGGAATAGGTCTTCGCGCGCGGCGCGGCGTAGGGGCCGAGCCGGGAGGTCTTCAGGCCGAGCCGCACCAGTGATTCCGCCAGCGTCACCGCGGCGGCGACGCCGTCGATCACGGGCAGGTCGTGCGTGGCGGCGAGCTCGGCGGCGAGATCGGTCATGCCGGCGCAGCCGAGCACGATCGCTTCAGTGCGATCGTCGCGGATGGCGGCGGTGATCTCCGCGGAGATTCGTCCGATTGCATCGGCGTTGCGCGCCTCGAGCGCCAGCACCGGGACCTCGGCGGCGCGGACGCGGGCACAGCGCTCGGCGAGGCCATATTTCCTCAGATTGTGCTCGATCGGGACGATGGAGACACCGAGCGTCGTCACCACGGCAAAGCGCGCCGCGATCAGGCTCGCCATGTGGAAGCCGGCCTCGCCGATGCCGATCACCGGCGCTTTGGCGACGGCGCGGGCGGCATCGAGGCCGGTGTCGTCGAAGCAGGCGATGATGTGCGCGTCCGCACCGTCGCGATCGGCCTCGCGGATGCAGCCGAGCATGCCGGGGACGGCGAAGGCCTCGTCGTAAAATCCCTCGATCGAGACCGGGCCCATCGTCGGTTGCCGCGCGTCGATCTCCGTGCCGGGCAGGGCGACGCTGCGCGCCGCAGCGGCGATCTTCGCCGTCATCGACGCCGTGGTGTTGGGATTGACGACGTGAAGCCGCATCGGATCAGACAAGTCCCTCAGACCAGCGTGTTGTTAGACGAGTCCTTGGCCGGCGTCCGAGCCCTTGGCCGCCTGCCGCTTGTTGAGCACGTGGATGGTGCCGAGCGCAAGGGCGATCACTGTGAAGGAGACGGCCGAAATCACGGTGCCGAGCGCATAGATGTCGGGGTTCGTCACCGTGGTGGTGAGGCCCTGCAGATCCAGCGGCAACGTGTTCACCGCGCCGATGGCCTGGCTGGAGCGCGCGAGCTCGTCCCACGACAGCGTGAAGCCGAACAGGCCGATGCCGATCACCGACGGCAGGATGATCGGCAGCACGACATGGCGGAACGTCTGCCACGGCGTGGCGCCGAGATCGCGCGCGGCTTCCTCGAGCCGCGGGTCGAAGCGGTTGAAGATCGCGAACATGATGAGCAGCCCGAACGGCAGCGTCCAGGTCAGATGCGCGCCGAGCCCGGAGGTGAGCAGGCCCATCGAGGTCTCGAAATTCTCATTCCAATGCGCCTTGATCAGATCGTCGATGATACGGAATTCGAGGGAAATGCCGAGCGAGGTGATGATCGAGGGCACGATCAGGCTGGCGATCGCCGAGTAGAACAGGATGCTTTGCGCCTTGAACTTGCGCCGGAACGCCATGCCGGCGGCGACCGACAGCACGACGGTGACGATCATCACGATGATGCCGAGCAGCAGCGAGCGGCGAAAGGCGGCGCCGAGATCGACGATGCCGGTGCCCTGGAACAGCTTTGCGATCCAGAAGGTCGACACGCCGTTCATCGGGAAGGTGAGGCCGCCCTGCGGCCCCTGAAACGACAGCACGTAGATCGCGATCATCGGCCCGTAGAGGAACAGCACATAGGCCGCGAAGAAGATCGCGAGCACGTAGAACGAGCCCGGGCGTCCTTCCGTCATGCTCTAGAGCTCCTTCTTGATGTCGACGATGCGCGACATCATGGTGATGATGAGGAAGGTGATGGCGAGCAGGATGACGGCGTTGGCTGCCGCGGCCGGGAACTGCAGCGCATTCACCCGCGTCTCGATGATCTTGCCGGCGGCGGCGATCTGCTGGCCGCCCATCACGCCGATGGTGATGAAATCGCCCATCACGATGGTGATGACGAAGATCGAGCCGATCACGATGCCGGGCTTGGACAGCGGAATGATGACATTGACGAGGGTCTGGAAGCCGCTGGCGCCGGCATCATAGGCGGCCTCGATCAGCGACTTGTCGATGCGCACCATCGAATTGAAGATCGGCACCACCATAAAGAAGGTGAAGAGGTGCACCAGCGCCAGCACCACGGAGAACTCGGAGAACAGCAGCCATTCGATCGGATGGTTGATCAGTCCCGCTTTGGTGAGGCCCGAGTTGACGAGGCCGTTGCGCCCGAGCAGTGGAATCCAGGCGATCATGCGGATCACGTTGGAAGTCCAGAACGGGATCGTGCAGAGCAGCGACAATCCCATCTGCCAGGTCTTGGACTTGACGTGGAAGGCGAGGAAGTAGGCGACCCAGAAGCCGATGAAGAGCGTGATGGCCCAGACCATGAAACACAGCTTCAGCGTCTTCAGATAGGTCTTGCCGATCGTGCAGAGATCGGGGAGTTGCGCGATGCAGCCCTCGAACGTGTCGGTGTAGCCGCGGCCGGAGAAAGTGGGCAGCAGCTGGTATTCGTTGTAGTCCCAGAACGAGACGATGACGACGAAGGCGAGCGGAATGAGGAAGAAGGCGAGAAACACCAGCATCATCGGCCCGGCCTGAAGCCAGGAGATGAAGGACGGCGACAGGCGCGTCGGCTTGGCGGCGCGCACTGTGCCTGACCCCGGGATCAGGCCCGGGGCTGCCTGTTGCAGGACTTCTTCGGACATGTCGCGCTACGCCGCGATGAACTCGTTCCACTTGCGGACCATGTAGTCGTTCTCGTCCATCACCGCGTTCCAGCAGGCGACGCCGCCCATGCGGTCCTCGTAGGAGCCGCCGTCGCGCACCGCGCCGGCCTTTTCGAGCAGTGAGCCGTCGGGCGCCTTGATGTCCTTCTCGGCCGGCTTGCCTTCCATCCAATAGGCCCACTCGTAGGGCTCCATATGCGCCTTCGCGGTGGAGAGCACGGCGGAGTAATAGCCCTGGCGATTGAGATAGGCGCCGGCATAGCCTGATAGAAACCAGTTCACGAACTCATAGGCCCATTCGAGCTTCGCACCCGAGACGCCCTTGGAGACGCAGAAGCCCGAGGCCCACGAGCGATAGCCTTCCTTGAGCGGCTGGAACGTGCAGGGGATGCCCATCGAGCGCACCTTCGTCACCGCCGGCGACCACATCGACTGGATCACGGTCTCGCCCGAGGCCATCAGGTTGACGCTTTCGTTGAAGTCCTTCCAGAAGGCGCGGAACTGGCCGGCCTTCTTGGCTTCGGTCATCACCTTCATGGTGAGGTCGATCTCTTCCTTGGTCATGTTGCCCTTGTCGGCATATTTGTACTTGCCGGAGGCTTCCACGACCATCGCGGCATCCATGATGCCGATCGAGGGGATGTTGAGGATCGAGGCCTTGCCCTTGAATTCGGGGTTGAGCAACTCGGACCAGGAGCTGATCGGCCGCTTGATCAGGTCGGGGCGGATGCCGAGCGTATCGGCATTGTAGACGGTCGGGATCAGCGTGACGAATTCGGTCGCCGACGTCGCGAACTTCTTGGAATCCTTGCCTTCGAGGTAGAGCACCTTCCAGGGCGCGGTGCCCTGGCCGCCGATCTTCTTGCCGCCGGGCGTCTCGCCCTTGGTGAACACAGGCGTGATGTTGCCGAACTCCTTGATCTTGCGGGCGTCGAGCGCGAGGATGTTGCCGGACGGCACGATCTTCTTCAGCGAGAAATATTCGGTGTCCAGCACGTCGAAGGAGTTCGGCTGGGTCATCACGCGCTTGGTGACGTCGTCGGTGGTCGCGGTGATGTATTCGATCTTGATGCCGGTGTCCTTCAGGCACTGCCTGGAGATGTCGTCGCCTTCGTTCACGGCGGTGCCGAGATAGCGCAGCACCTTGGCATCGGCCGACTTCACATAGGGAAAGCCGGTGATGGCGCCGGAGCCGGCGGCGAGGCCGGCAAGACTTGCGGTGCCCTTGAGCAGCGTGCGGCGGCTGAGGCCGGTTGTCCTGGTCGTCTCGGTCATTTCCCTCACTCCTCTAGTGTTGCGCATTTTTCCAAGATCAAGGGCGCTATTGCAGGCGTTGCGCCTTGGCGGGGTCCCAGGTGGCCAGCACGCGATCGCCCGGACGGAACGGGTGGACGTCGAAAGTGGCTTCGGGAACGTGGGAGAACAGGGCGGTGCCGTCGTCGAGCGTGAGCGAGACGGCGATGTAGGAGCCCTGGTACTCGGTCTGGGTCAGCAGCGCCGGCGCGCCGAACGCGCCGTCAGCGAACGGCGCGATGCCGAGCTGATCGGCGCGCACGGCGATGAGCTTGCCGGCGTCGCTGAGCACGTTGTGGCCGCCGATGAAGCGCGCCACGAATTCGGTGCGGGGATGGTGGAAGATGTCGCGGGCCGTGCCCTGCTGCTCGATCTTGCCGTGGTTCATCACCACGATGTGGTCGGCGAGCGCCATCGCCTCTTCCTGGCCGTGGGTGACCTGGATGAAGCTGATGCCGAGTTCTCGCTGCAGCCGCTTCAATTCGCCCCGCATCTTCACCCGCAGGAACGGATCGAGCGCCGACAGCGGCTCGTCGAGCAGGAGAATCTGCGGCTCGGTGATCAGCGCGCGGGCCAGCGCGACGCGCTGCTGCTGGCCGCCGGAGAGCTGCGCCGGCAGCCGGCCGGCATATTGGCTCATTGCCACCAGCTCCAGCAGCTCGCCGGCGCGCTTGTGGCGCGTCGGCTTGTCGATGCCGCGCATCTTCAGGGCAAAGGCGACGTTGTCGAGCACGGTAAGATGCGGAAACAGCGCGTAGGACTGGAACATCATCGCAGTGCCGCGCGCGGCCGGCGGCAGGTCGGTGACGTTCTGACTACCCAGGATGATGTCGCCCTCGCTGACGGCCTCGTGGCCCGCGACCATGCGCAGGGTCGAGGTCTTGCCGCAGCCGGACGGGCCGAGCAGGCAGCAATAGGTGCCGGCCGGGATCTTCAGGTTGACGGTGTCGACCGCCAGCGTCGTGTCATAGCGCTTGGTGACGGCGACCAGTTCGAGGGCGGCGGGAGTGGCCATGGCGTGTCCAAGGAGGGGCGGTGCTTGCCGCTCTCTCCGCAAGGTCCGTGCCAACCGCCGCCCTGCCGGCCGAATTGCGAAACTGTGCAGCGGAGTCAGATCGTTAGATCGAATCCGGGCCCGCTGTCCCGTCCGCCCTGTGCGCAATCACCTGCACACGAAACGAGCGCGGATTGTATAAACTTTCGCCTGTGATTGCATACAGCTCGTCGACTAACATTCGCGAGCGAACGTCGTCGATCGAGCCCTCAAGCCCAACCTCGAACTCATGGCCGCCAAGCCCCGCCCCAAATCCGACGCGCCCGATGCGAACGATCGCGTCAGCCGCATCCGGGAGGGTGTGACCGCCGCGATCCTCGAGCACCGCCTGCTGCCGGGCACCAAGCTCGGCGAGGACGAGCTCGGCGAGATCTACGGCGCAAGCCGCACGCTGGTCCGCACCGCGCTTCAGCAGCTCGCGCACGAGGGCATCGTCAACATCGAGAAGAACCGTGGCGCCTTCGTCGCGCGGCCGACGCCGGCCGATGCCCGCGAAGTGTTCGAGGCGCGCCGCCTGATCGAGCCCACCATCGTCGATCACGCCGTCGATGCGGTGACGCCGGACTGGATCGATCGCCTCCAGCGGCATCTTGCCGAGGAACGCGAGGCCGAGCTGCGCGGCGATGCCCGCGCCTCGGTCCGGCTCTCCGGGGAGTTTCACCGTCTCGTCGCCGAGATGAGCGGACACAGCATCTATCTCGGCTTCCTGAAGGAGCTGATCGCACGCTCCTCGCTCATCATTCTGCTCTATCGCCGTCACGACACGCCGGCCTGCGGCACCGAGCACCACGCCGGCATCGTTGCCGCCATTCGCAAGCGCGACAAGCAAGCCGCGCGCGCGCAGATGCTGTCGCACCTGGACGAGATCGAAGCCGAGCTGTTCCTGAAAGATCCCGTCGCCGACGAGCTGCGGCTTGCAGACGTGCTGGGGTGATTGCCGCGCCCCGGGGCGCAGCATGCAATGATGTGCTGCTGAACCGGGGCTCATCTCTGTTCGCAAAGCGGGTCCCGATTCAGCGACGCAGCGTTACACGCTGCACGACGCTCCCGGGGACAGGCTGGGCTCCAAAAAAGTTGCGGCCAGGCTTTGGGGGAAGCCTGGCCGCGCGCGAACCGGTCTGGGACGGGGAGGGGTGGGGATGTGACCGGGTCGCGTAACCTGCTGTCTCGTTCCTGATCTCTTGCTCAGTCTCTCGCGCTGGCGGTGGAGACCGCCGGCTTGGTATCGCCGAGCGAGACCCAGACGTTGGGATCGCTCTGCGACTGGCGCTTGACGAAGCGGTAGCCGGTCTCGGTCCAGGCAACGACGTTCTCATTCTGATTGTCGAGAACGAACTCGCCCTTGTCGGTCTTCACCGTCAGCACCGCGTGGCCTTCGCCCTTCTTGTCGCGCACGACGGTGATGAGCAGGGCCTGGCGCGGCCATCCGGCATCGATCAGCATCTTGCGCTTCAACAGCACGTAGTCCTCACAGTCGCCGTAACCGTCTGATGGCAGCGACCATTTCTCGATCACGCCCCAGTGCTCCTGGTCGGTCAAAGGCTTGACGGTCTCGTTGACCCAGCGATTGACCTTGACGAGGTCGCGCCATGCGCCCTGCGACATCACGATGTCGCGCGGCTGCGCCGGTGCGCCCTGGCACTGGGCGGTGTTGTCCGCACAGAATTCGACCCAGCCGATCGGTGCACGCGTGGTGTCACCGAGGCTCGCGTAGAGCAGACGGCCTTCGCCGGCCTGCGCTGCCGCGCTGATCCCGAAGAGCATGGCGGCCAGCGCCAGCCCTTTTCCCTGTCCCCTGAAGTCAAACATTGCGGCCCCCGTTTCTTGTTGGGACCACATTTCGCATGGAGCTTTTGCGTTGCCGCTAAGTCGACCAAGTCAAGTCGAGACGAATGCAAGTAAAACCTGCGGCGAATTCGATCTATACTTGAATCGAATTCTCATAAAATTTGAAACAACTGCAATTGATTCAAATTTTATCGATTAACGCGGAAACACTGGCGGAACCGCCGTTTCCATCTGCAAACGGGCTGCGCGTTAACCCGCCCTGACGCCGTCACGACGCATGAAAAAGGCGGCGTCCGCATTGCGGAGGCCGCCTTCAGGGCTGGAAATTACGGGGTTTTGCCGCGCTGGCGCTTTACCGCGCGGTAACGCTCTCTTCGAGTGTCTCGATCGGCTGCTCGTGCAGGAACTCCAGCGCGAAGCCGTCTTCGAGGTTTCGGACCACGCGGCCCTGGACCCGGCCGAGCAGGACCGTCGATTTCAGCGGCGGCCGGTTCTCCGCGGCGATGGCGGCGCCCGACAGCGAGAGGTCGATGATGCGGCAGGTCATCTTGGTGCCGTCCTCGAGCGTCAGCACCGCGATCGGGTTGCGCGGCACGATACGGTCGTGACGGCGGTCTTCCGGCAGGTTGAGGATGTCGCGGTTGGCGAGCCAGGTCAGCTGGGCCGCGAGCTTGTCGCGCTTCCGGGGCGTAGCCCCGATCGTCATGGCGAAGCCGTTGTCGATGATGCGGGTGATCTTGCCCTCGACGCGGCCGATATGGTCGAGATAGGCGACCACGCGGTCGCCGACATTGCCGATGCCGGGGGCGAGCAGCGCGAGCCCGCCCGGCGACATGTTGATCACCTGGCAGGGGAATTCGCGGCGGTCCGGCAGCATGTAGCGGCCGAGCAGGTGCACCTTCACCCGCTGGAAGCGCCGACGCTCCTCGGCGGCCGGAAGAAATTTTTTGTTCGCCAACGCCATTTTCAACACCCGACCCCCCGCCCGGGCGGAGTCCGGGACGACCCTAAGGTGCACAGGGTTAATGCCGCGTTAGGATCGGCCGCGGCGGACACGGACTGACACAATGCGCCCGAAAAGCCACACCCGGTGATGGCGCTCATGCCGGCCTCGTTGCACGACGCTGCAGCACCACCAGCAGCGCCAGCAGCAGCGCAGCCGACAGGCCGAGCGACCAGTGAATGCCGATCGCCGCGCCAAACAACCCGACCGTGATGCCGCTGAAGGCCCGCATGCCAAGGCCGGCCATATTATAGAGACCGACCACGCGGCCGCGGATGTCGTGCGGCGCGTTCAGCTGCACCAGCGCCTGCGCCATAGTGTTGAACGACAGCTCGAAGAAGCCGGCGCAGAACAACAGCACGATCGCGACCGGATAGACCCGCACCATTGCGAAGCCGAGCAGCGCCAAGCTCCAGAGCATCGCGAGCAGGATCGCGACGCGCGGGGTGCCCTTCAGGCGTCCCCAGGATTCCAGCGCGATCGCGGCGAGCACTGCACCGGCCGCGTCGGCCGCGAGCAGCACGCTGTAGGAGACGCCGGGATCGCCATGGCCGAGGTCGCCGGCAAAGCCCGGCATCTGGGCGTGGTAGGCATTGCCGATCATGAAGGAGGTGAGGCCGGCAAGCCAGGTCATCGCCGTCAGCACCGGCTGGGTGGCGATGGCGCGGATGGTCAGCACGATATCGGCGAAGCCACGGACCGCAAAGCGCCGCGCCGCCACGCTCTTGTCGCGCACCGGCGCCCAGAACAGCCAGAGCAGCATCGGCAGATAGAACAGCGTGTTGAAGATGATGCCGTGCGAGGTGCCGAGCGTCAGCATGATGATTCCGCCCACGGCCGGCCCGACCAGGATGCCGAGATAGCGCGCCATCGCGTTCAGCCGCACCGCGCTCGGCAGGTCGGCAGGCGCCACGAGGTCGTAGAGCAGCAGCTGGTTCGGCGTTTGCCAGAGCACGCCGGCGCAGCCATGGATCACCAGCAGCAGCATCGCGTGCCACATCTGGATCGTGTCGGTGAGGAAGAAGAATCCCCACCCGCTCGATGCCACGATGAACAGCAGCATGCCGCACTGGATGATGCGGCGTGGATCGACCCGGTCGGCGAGCCCGCCGACCGCGACCGAGAACAAGAGGAACGGCAGCCAGTGCGACAGCACCGCAAAACCTGCCAGCGCTGGCGAGTGGAATTTCTGAAACACAACCCAATAGCTGATCACATGCTCGATATTGTCGGCCATCATCGCCAGCACGTAAGAGCCGAACTGGAGCCGGTACGGCACCGACTTCATCGCCGCGAACGAGCCGGAGGCGGCGACCGGATTTTGGGGCAGGGGGTTCAAGCGGGCACCACGGTAGGGAGCTTGCGGCCTTACACGGTCGCTGGCGAGGGCTCAAGAGAATTGGGTGTGCGGCGGCACGAAGCGGCTAGCCGATCCTTTCGCGCGTGTAGGCCTCTGCCTGCGCGACGAGGTGATCGAGCGTGTCTCGGGCGGTGTCGAGTACGAGATGTTCCCGGTCCCACGGTTCATAGTGGCGATTCACGACGTCATCCCAGCTTGGCAGCTTATGGCCGCTGATGTCGGCCGACCGGCCTTCGACGCGTTGCCGGTGCAAAGCCGGGTCACTGCACACAACTTCGATCTCGACGATTGGAGCCGAGTATTGCGAGGCGGTCTGCCGCCAGGCCGCGCGGCTTAGGTGGACGGGATTGACGCAGTCGGCAATGACGGGCCGGCGGAGTTTCAGATTTTCGGCCGCAATCGCGTTGGCGATGGCGTAGCCGGCCGCACCGACTGCGAGACCGCTCTCCCGCAGAGCCTGTTCAATGGCATCGATGCGAAGATGCGTCGCTGCGAGCCGCATCGCCAGCCCGCGGGAAAGTGCCGTCTTTCCGGTGCCGGGAAGGCCGCCAAAGACGATCAATGCCGGGTGTCCGAGGATTGTCATTTTTCGGGATCGCTCAAGTGATCAGCGCGCCGCAGCTTGGCACGCGCGTGCATCTCACATACGCTTCACCTTACGCCCGCGCCATCAATCATAACAGACGGGCAACGAGGAAGCAGCCATGCAACAGATCCGCGTCTGCACCCACGCAGGTCCCGGCTCGGAGCCCGTCATCCGCACCGTGCCGTGGCCGAAGGTCGGCAGGAAGGCCGCGCTGATCAAGGTCGGCGCTTGCGGCGTCTGCGGCACCGATCTGCATATCCTGAAAGGACATTGGCCGAAGCCGCTGCCGTGGCCGTTCACGCTCGGGCATGAGCTCGGCGGTGTGATCGTCGAATGCGGGGAGGAGTTCACCGAGGACTTCATGAGCAAGCCACTGACCGTCGGCTCGAAGGTGATGATCCCGCCGCTGATGCCCTGCGGCCATTGCTATTACTGCATCCATTATCCGCAAGTAGCGAACAAGTGCCTGACGCCGGTCTATTACGGCCGCTATCTCGGCTTCGACAAGGCGCCGCATATGTGGGGCGGCTGGGCCGAATATGTCTATGTCGATCTCGACATGCTGCCGGGCACCAAGATCTACAAACTGCCCGACGACATGTCGCTGCGGCTCGGGGCGCTGTCGGAGCCGCTGACCTCCTGCATCCGTGCCTTCAATCGCGCCACGCGTGCGGGCGGCTTTACCTGGGGTGACACGGTGGTGATCCAGGGCTCGGGCCCGATCGGCATTTTGGCAGTCGCAGCCGCCAGGGAGATGGGGGCAGGGCGCGTGATCTGCGTCGGCGCGCCGGAGGAGCCGCGGCTCAAGCTCGCCCGCGAGTTCGGCGCGGAGGCGACCGTGAACATCGAGGAGCTGACGTCGCCGCAGCAGCGCATCGATCGCGTGCGGAAAATCGTCGGCGGCTTCGGCGCCGATCTCGTGATGGACTGCTCGGGTCATCCGACCGCAGGCCCCGAAGGCATCGAGATGCTGCGCGACGGCGGCACCTATGTCGAGATGGGCCAGTTCACCGACGCCGGCTCGATCGACACCTCCTGGCACCGCATCTGCACCAAGGACCTCAACGTGCTGGGCTCCTGGGGCTTTACCGGCAACGACCTGCCGCTCGGCGTCGACATGCTGTACCGCACACGAGACAAATATCCCTGGCTGAGGATGCAGACGATCTATCCGTTCACGGAAGAAGGCGTCGCGCAGGCTGTGAAGGACGCGATGGCGATGAAGACGGTGAAGTCGACCATCGTGCCGTGGCCGGAGCTGGTGGAATGATGGCCTGCCGCGGTAAGTGATCCGCAGGCCACGTGCCGGCATTGCAACGAGAGCCACGATGACAGACGCATCCAACCCGCAGGCTCGATCGCCCTTCGATGCCATCCGCGCGATCGACTATACCGTCATCTTAGTACGCGACATGGCGGCGATGCGCCGCTTCTACGAGGACGTTCTTGCCTTCCCGCTGCTGCGAGAGCTGTCGCCGAACTGGATCGAGTACGGCCTCGGCTCCAACACGCTGGCGCTGGCACGGCCGAGCCGTACTGCTGCTGATGCGCCGATCCCGACCGGCAGCGCCGCGCTGCAAATGGCGTTCAGGGTGTCCGCAGCCGAGGTCGATGCGTGTGCCGACGAGCTGGTGCGGCAGGGCGTTGCGCTGGTATCGCCGCCGACGAACCAGTCCTTCGGCCACCGCACGCTGTTCTTCCGCGATCCCGATGGCAATCTGCTGGAGGTCTACGCGGAGATCTGAGCGCTGCGCGCTCAGCGGAGCCTCTATTCGACGCTCCCGGTCAGCATGGCCTGCGCCCAGTCGGGGCGGTTGTTGGCGAGCGCGCGCGCCGATGCGGCGTCCCAGTCGTATTCGAGGGCCAGCAGCTCGACCTGCCAGCGCTTGTTTCTGTTCGTGAGGATCGCGTAGCGGGCGTGAGGCGAGCGGTGTTCGAGTTTTGCGGCGATGGGAAGGTCTGCGAAGACCGGGCAGCCAACGCTTCCCGGGTTAAGGACCAGGCGGTCGCCGGGACCCTGAACGACCGCCTGGCGGTGGCTATGACCGCACAGCACCACGCGCGCCGCCGGTTCGCTCGCGAGGCGGGCCTCCAGGACGTCGCGGCGTGCCGGTACAAAGCGGCCGTCGTCGAGCGATTCCTCCAGCAGGCACGTCGTGTCGTTCTCCGGCGTGCCATGGCAGGCCAGGATTGCCTCGTCCAGACGTAGCTGGGAGGGCAGGCTGTGCAGCACCCGGCGCTGCTCCGCGGTCAATGCGTTGCGGGCAAACAGGCCGGCCGGCGAGAGCTTGTCGTCCGGAAACTCCTCGATCCAGCGGTCATGATTGCCGCGCACGGTCGGCAACGACAGCGATTGCAGGGCTTCGAAAGTCTCCTTCGGCCACAACGGACTGGTGACGCAATCGCCGAGGTTGACGATACGATCGACGCCACGCGCCTTGATGTCGGCCAGCACGGCCTCCAACGCAGCAAGATTGCCGTGGATATCGGAAATGACTGCCAATCGCATCGTTGTGCGCTCCATCGCTTTGGGTCCGATCTCGGCTCAGTCGCAGCCAGATCCGGTTGCCCCGATGTTAATCAAGGTCGCCGCAAAAATCCGCTGCAACCTCTCAGGCGCGGCTTTCCGCCAAGCCATGCAACATAGGCATGGTGATTTCCGCGCGCTTGGCGTAAAGAGCGGCCAGATCAAATCGCCAGCGTGTGGCCGGGCCGATTGCCCCGCACGTCGGCCTCAGGCCTCTCGGCTCGCTGTGCCGCGCCTGAATTAACCAAGGTTCTCCATCCCGTGTCTTTTCCGGCCCTGACCCCGCCGCTCGTCCGCGCTTTGGCCGAGCGGAACTATGATTCTCCGACCCCCGTCCAGCTCGCCGTGCTCGCGGACGAAGCCGCCGATCGCGACCTCCTGGTTTCGGCCCAGACCGGCTCGGGTAAGACCCTCGCTTATGGCCTCGCCATGGCGAGGGACCTGCTCGGCGATGCCGAGCAGTTCGGATCCGCGGCCGCTCCGCTCGCCCTGATCGTGGCGCCGACCCGCGAGCTCGCGATGCAGGTCCAGCGCGAGCTCGCCTGGCTCTATGGGCATACGGGCGGGCGCGTGGTCTCCTGCGTCGGCGGCATGGATCCGCGCCGCGAGCAGCGCGAGCTTGCGGCCGGCGCCCATATCGTCGTCGGCACGCCGGGCCGGCTCTGCGACCATTTGCGCCGCGGGCGTCTCGACATCTCCGAATTGAAGGCGGTCGTCCTCGACGAGGCCGACGAGATGCTCAATCTCGGCTTTCGCGAGGACATGGAATTCATCCTCGAGACCACGCCGGATACGCGCCGCACCCTGATGTTCTCCGCGACGTTCCCGCGCGGCATCGTCGCGCTGGCCAAGCAATACCAGCATCAGGCGTTCCGGATCGAGGTCGCCGGTGACGAAGGGGGCCACGCCGACATCGAGTACCGCGCGATCCGGATCGCGCCCGCCGATGTCGAGCATGCCGTGGTCAACGTGCTGCGCTTCTTCGAGGCGCCGAGCGCGCTGGTGTTTTGCAGCACGCGCGATGCGGTCAGGCACTTGCAGGCGGCGCTGCTGGAGCGCGGCTTTTCCGTCGTCGCTCTTTCGGGCGAACTGACGCAGAACGAGCGAACCCTGGCGCTGCAGTCGCTGCGCGACGGACGCGCCCGCGTCTGCGTCGCGACCGACGTCGCCGCCCGCGGCATCGATCTGCCGAGCCTCGACCTCGTCATCCATGCGGACCTGCCCAACGATGCCGAGGTGATGCAGCACCGTTCGGGCCGCACCGGTCGCGCCGGTCGCAAGGGCACGAGCGTCCTGCTGGTGCCGCCCGCCCGCCGGCGGCGCGCGGAGCTGCTGCTCAATCTCGCAGGGGTGGACGCGGTCTGGGGCACGGCGCCGCAGGCGGACGAGATCCGCAAGCTCGACCATGAGCGCATGAAGGACGTGTTGTTCACCGAGGAAACGACCGCCGACGATCTGGTGCTGGCGCAGGCGCTGCTCGCCGAGCGGTCGGCCGAGGAGATCGCCGCCGCACTGGCGCGGCTCTATCGCGCGCGGCTGCCGTCGCCCGAGGACATCATCGATCCCGGCGAGCGGAGCGGCCGGCCGCGCGAGGAGCGCGGACGCGACAGGTTTGAGGGCGGCGACGATCGTCCCGCCAAGCCGCGGTCAAAGCCCGGGAAATCGTCGAAGCACGGCATGGCCGACGGCAGCGTCTGGTTCCGCGCCGCGATCGGGCGGCGCAAGAATGCGGAGGCGCGCTGGCTGCTGCCGATGATCTGCCGCCGCGGCGGCATCGACAAGCGCGATATCGGCGCCATCAAGATCATGGACACCACGACCGAGTTCGAGATCTCCGCGCAAGCCGCGGAATCCTTCGCCGCAAAGATCAAGCGTCCGGACAAGGAAGACAGCATCCGTATCGAGCCGATGGCGGACGCGCCGCAGCGACAGGCGCCGCCGGAGCAACGGTCACACGCGCCGGCTCGCGAACGAGCCGATGGCGATCATCGCGAGCGCCGCGACGAGCGGCCGCGCGAGACGCGTGAATTCAAGCCGCGCGGCAAACCGCCCGGCGATCGCGCGCCGCGATTCGACGACGCGCCCTTTGGAAAGAAGAAGCATCGCGACAAGCAGGCCCGCGCGGAGCCGTCGGTGACGCCTTGGCCGGTGAAGGGCGCACCGGGAAAAAAGAAGAAAAAGCATCGCGGCTGAGCCGCCGCCGGACGGCAGCGGCGACGTCATCTGCATCGGCGCAGTCGGGCAGGTGCGCTACGCCGCAGTGAGGTCGTGCCGCATGTAGGTCGCGCCTTCCCCGTAGGAGGCGAGCTTGGCGCGCATTGCCGCGTCCGCCGTCACCGGCCGGAAGCCGAGATGTTGCCACAGCGGCCGCGTCGCGTAGACCGAGACCAGTGCGAGCGTCGCGATGCCGGATGCGCGCGCGAGCTGCGCAATACCGCCAACATATTCGCGCGCCACGCCGCCGCGGAATTCCGGCAGCACGGCGACATCGTGCACGTAGAGGCAGTCCGCGTCTTGGGGGAGCCGTTCGAGCAAGCGGTCGAGCGGCGGGATCTGATGCAGCTTCCAGGGATGCGCGAGGCCGTAGCCGGCGATCGTATCGTCCGCAACGAGCACGCGGCATCCGTCGGGATAGAGCTGCATCTTCTCCGCGAACACCTCGGCTCTTTCGGGAAGATCGGGATGTATCCGCGCCGCGATGGCGACGATCGCCGCGAGATCGGATATGCGCGCTGGGCGCCAGTAGGGCTTGCTCATCTCGATCCGTGGTTCCGTCTCACATCATCCAGTTTATTCCACCGCGCGGTGGCATGCCGCGAAAAATTTCTTTGCTGCCGCCTGAGGAATACGAGGCCGCGCCCGGCGTCCTACCCCATGCAAGCCAATTGCATGACAGGAGACATCATGACGTCCTCGATCCGCCTCGCGCTCGCGCTGGCTCTATCGCTCGCGATCGTTCCCGCCGCCTTCGCCGCACCGCCGACCAAGACCGGCAAGACCGACAAGGGCAATGTGCTGACCGATGCCAAGGGCATGACGCTCTACACCTTCGACAAGGATGCCGACGGCAAGTCGGCTTGCAACGGTCCATGTGCGACGAACTGGCCGGTGCTGAAGGCCGAGGCCAGCGACAAAGCCGGCGACGGCTACACCATCATCACCCGCGACGACGGCTCCAAGCAATGGGCCTACAAGGGCAAGCCGCTCTACACCTTCGCCAAGGACCAGAAGCCAGGCGACATCACCGGCGACGGCTTCCTGAACGGCGCCTGGCACCTGGCGATGCCGTAACGGCGGGGTACGCAGACACGAACGTCGGCTGCTCCACGCGACAGCCGGCGCGCTGCGGTCATCTCGGATATTCCAGCTGCATCGCGACGAAGTCGGCCGTGCGCGGCCCGTAGCGAGAGTCGATGGCGCGCAGGGTCTGGTCCAGCGCCCGTGCCGGCGGCAGATCGACGGCGGCCGGCGCCGTCTGCTGTGCCGGCCAGTCGGCGACGGCCGCGTCGGGCAGGATGCGAAGACCGCCGCGACTCGTCTGCGCCTCCGTCGTCGCCGCGAAGGTGAGGGCACGCGAGCGATAGGTGCGCGACCATGCATCGGCGACCAGCGCCAGCGACACCTCGTCGATAGCAGGCGTCAGCGCGATTCCGAGTTGCTCGCGATTCCAGAATGCGAGCGTGTTGGCGATCGCGGTCAGCGCGAACGGGCGGGTGAATTGGAACGCCTCGCTGCGGTGACGCGCATCCCATCCCGTAAGTCCGACCTCGCGGGCGACCGCTTCCGCCTTGGCGCGGCCGGCGATGGCCTCGACCAGGGTCAGGGCCATCGGCATGGATGCGGTGATGCCGGTCGTCGTCGCAACGCCGCGGTCGACCACCAGCCTGCGGTCCGCGACGTAGCGGATCGCGGAATGCTTTTGCAGATCGCGCACGGAATACCAGTGCGTGGTGGCCTTGCGGCCGTCGAGCAGCCCGGTGTTGGCGACGACCTTGGCACCGACGCAAACGCCGATGATTATCGCGCCCTTGCCGGCCTGGCTTCTGATCCATTGCAGGGCTACGGTATCGTCTTCGCGGCTCATCGCGGGCACGATGACGTAATCGGCGCCGTCGGGATGCGTGGCATCGAACGCGGCGATGGTCGCATGCGGCTGCACTTTCAGCGCGGGATAGAGCGCGACGGGTCCGGGCTCGGTCGCCAAGGTGAGCACGTCGGCGACGTCGGCGCGCGCGAGAATGCCGTATGGCATCAGATAGTCGGTCGTCTCGGTCATGTCGTTGATGCCGACGATGGCGATCAGCGGGCGCTTGCGCTTCGGCGGCTTCAACGCCGCAAGCGTCGCGTCAACCTCCTCTTTGGATATCGCAGGCGCGGTTCCCGGAGCTGGCGAGCCGGGCAGCAGCAGCAGCCAGGTCCCGCCGACCGCCGCCAGCAGCGCCACGCAGCCGAGAGCGCTCCACGCCAGAATTCGCCAGCTCATGAGATCTCACCCGACCGTCGTTAGCTCACGCGATGCGGAAACTATCCCTTCGCGGCACGATCAGGAATGACGCAGATCCCGCAAAAACGGTCGCATGCACCAGCGCGGCCATTGTGACGGAGTGGGAACTATCTCAGCCCCTCGTACACCATCAGCCCGCGGGCGATCTGCAGTTTCCGGATCGCGCGCGGCAAGAGTTTCTCCGGTTGGTGCAGGTAGCGCCAGGAGGTGAGGGTGAAGGCTGAAAGCGCGCCGCATTCGTCGTCGAACGGCGCGAGTACGCCGGTCACGCTCACCGGCGTATGCGGGCGGGCGTTGAAGGGCAGCAGCAACAGCTCGAGATGGGCCTTGCTGCCGTCCTCGCGCGCGGCCGTGACGCCGGCGATCGCGCCCAACGCCTCGTCGGCGACGATGGTCGTGATCTCCTCGATCTCGCTGCGGCTCGCATCATCGAACAGCGCGGCAAAGCCCGTGTCCTTGAGATCGCGCCCCGCCAGCGCGCAGACGCGCGTGCCGGCGACGCGGAACGGGAAGCCGAGGTTCGGCTCGCAGGAGAGCACGAAGATGTCGCCGAGCAGGCCGCGGACCGCGGCCGGATCGATGTCGGCCCGGTCAGGGGCCCGTGCGGCGCCACGCTTGTCGTCCCAATAGGCGAAGAACGCGCGGCTCGACGGATGTTTCATGTCTGAACGCTTACCCCGGGGTGCAACCTCGAAGGGACAGAGCTGTCCCGCTTCAGTGCACCCGCGATCCCTTGTGTTGTTGTGCAGGAGGGGATTTGCAGCGTCCATGCCGCACGCGCGTTTTCGCCTCCCCTAAGCCCGCCTTTGCGTCGTTAACGTTAAGTTAACTATGCGCTTTGCGTCGGCCGCCGCCCTGTTATGGTGATCCCGGTCACAAGCCCCGCCGCTTTTCTCCAGGTTCTCGGCGGGGTCTGTACACAGGGCGTCAAACAGTTTGGCCACGGGCCGGGGAGGGGTGGGGATACACCTTCATTCCGGGATCGGAAGGCCGACACGGACAGGCAGGGCTTTCCCAGGGCCCTGCCTTTTCCTTTTCGGGCGCGACCTTCTTTGGCGGCGCGTCACGTTGTGCCGCGCCTTGTCCGGGACGCGGAGGACCTTGGCGGGCTGACTCCGTGCCCCGGCGCCCCGTCGGGGGCGAACTCGACATCCCGCCTGATTCCCTTTTGTGCACTTGCGCAAGGCCGGGAAAGGCGACTATCTGCAGGTGGATCGCTCCGATCGCCTGAAAGCGAAGCTGTCTTGGATTCCCCGCACAATTCGTCGCAAGATCCTCCGCTCGACCTGCCTGCCGCCCATGAGGAGGCTCCGCACGAGCCGGTGCTGACGCTGCCGCCGGCGCTGACCGCCTATATCATCCTGCTGGCGGTGATCCATCTGCGGGTGCTGCTGCCGCCGGAATTCGAGAACTGGACCATCGACGTCTTCGGCTTCATCCCGAAGCGCTACGATTCCTCCCTGCTCAATCTGGAGATCCCCGGCGGCACCGGGGCCAAGGTCTGGACCTTCGTCACCTATTCGCTGCTGCACGCCAATCTGACTCATCTCGGCTTCAACGTGCTGTGGCTGCTGCCGTTCGGCAGCGCGCTGGCGCGGCGCTTTGGCGCCGTCAGGTTCTTCCTGTTCCTGGCGGTGACAGCGGCGGCCGGCGCGCTCGCCCATCTCCTCACCCATGAGCACGCGGTGGCGCCGATGATCGGCGCCTCCGCCTCGGTGTCGGGCGCGATGGCAGCCGCGATCCGCTTCGCGTTCGTTCGCGGCAGCTTCCTGTCGTTCAACCGCTCGGACGCCGATACAGCGGCAAGGGTCCCGGCGCTGCCGCTGTGGCGCGCGCTGCGCGACGGGCGGGTGATCGGCTTCCTCGCGGTGTGGTTCGGCGTCAACATCATCTTCGGCGTCGGCGCGATCGGCATCGATGCCGAAACCACCAGCGTCGCCTGGCAGGCGCATATCGGCGGCTTCTTCGCCGGCCTGTTGCTGTTCACCCTGTTCGATCCGGTGCCGCGCGTGCGAAGCGATGCTGCGGATGCGTCATCACGGGACGTTTCAGACCGTATTTGAAGCGGCGCTTGCGGCGCGGCCCGAATTCATCCATCATTTGCGGGAAGAATGTTCCGAAGCTGCAAGCCGCTGGCGGCGATGCTTCGCAAAGCGCCCGAGCGTGAAACCGGCGCCAAACAAAACTGTTAGTTGAAGACTCGAAGACCAAGTTCGGACCGCCGAGAAGGCGGGCGGCTCGGATTCAGGGAGGCGACAATGACGGTACGTTCCATTCTCAACACCAAGGGCCACCAGATCGTAAGCGTCGAGCCCGAGGTCAAGCTGGCCGCCGCGGTCAGGCTGCTCGGTGAGAAGAAGATCGGCGCGGTGCTGGTGATGAACCAGAGCCGGCTCGAAGGCATCCTGTCGGAGCGCGACATCGTCCGCGTGCTCGGCGAGCGCGGCGCCGGCGCGTTGGAAGAGCCGGTGGCTCAGGTCATGACCCGCAAGGTCGTCACCTGCAAGGAGACCGACACCGTCGCCGAGCTCATGGAGATGATGACATCGGGCAAGTTCCGCCATCTGCCCGTGATCGACAACGGCAAGGTGGTCGGCCTGATCTCGATCGGCGACATCGTCAAGCGCCGGGTTCAGGAATACGAATCCGAGCAGGAAGCCCTGCGCGACTACATCAAGACGGCCTGATCAGGCCTGGTCGTCCGCTTTCGGGGCGTGCCCCGCGGGCGCCGGCGCCAGCACATCGATCGCCTCCTGGATCGACTCCAGCGCGCGCTCGGCGGCGCGCGCACCGTGGGCGATCAGCTCCTCGGAGCGATGGAAGTCGAACCAGCCGAACTGGCCGATCCGCGGCGAGATCAAGAGATCCGGGGGATCGCCGGCGAGGCGGGCGCGCGTGATACGGTCCTGCATGATGTTGAAGGCGTCGACCATCACCGAGGAGATGCCGGGCCGGCCGTTGCCGCCGAAAAATTCTCGCTTCATGGTCTTCTCGGGCGAGAACAGCCGCGGGAATCGCCGCTTGGTCGTCGGCTCCTCAACCTCCGGCGCGACCTGAGCCGGCACGGCGCCATGCGCATGAATGGTCGTGGAATGGGTGAAGATGTCGCTGGAAAGATTTGCCGCGATGACGATTTCGGCGCCGAGCGCGCGGGCGGCGGACACCGGCACGGGATTGACCAGCGCGCCGTCGACCAGCCAGCGGTCGCCAATCAGCATGGGCTGGAAGATCCCGGGCAGGGCGTAGGACGCGCGCATCGCATCGACCACGCGGCCACGCGTCAGCCAGATCTCGTGGCCGGTGCGCACTTCGGTCGCGACGCTCGCGAACTTGATCGGGAGGTCCTCGATCAGGATCTGTCCGATCGCGTCCTCTAGTCGGCTTGCCAGCTTCTCGCCGCCGAGCAGGCCGGAGCCGTTGAGGCGAATGTCGAGATAGCCGAGGATGTTGCGCATGCCCTGCAGGCTGCGCCCCCAGTCTTCGAACGTATCAAGCCGGCCGGCCGCGTGGAGACCACCAGCGACGGCGCCGATGGAAGTGCCGACCACGACATCGGGCACGATGCCGTTGGCAAGCAGGGTCCGGAGGATGCCGATATGGGCAAAGCCGCGCGCCGCTCCGCCGCCGAGGGCAAGGCCGATGATGGGACGGCGGGTGGGGCCAAGGCCAATCTTCTCACCGTTCGAGCCGTTTGCGCCGCGCCCCTTCAAGATGTCCAGCACCGAAACTCTCCTACGCCAGGGCCAAAGCTGCGGCCAGGCCCGTATCGCCAGACTAGGCACCGCACTCGCGCTCCGCCATCCCGGGCGCGAAGCATGGTTTATGCCGCTTTGGACAGGGTACCGGGCAGGAGTAAGGCGAGGGGCGTTGCCTCAGGACTAATCACGCAGGCGTCAACCGGGTTCCACAGACCGAACCGGCACCGTATTTCCTGGGGTTTCAGAGGCTTGAATTTGCCGCGTTTTCGGTGAAAAGCAGGAGGCATGACACGCGGGGGTGACGGCATCATCGGATGGCGGCGCAGCATCAGGCTGCTGCCGGCGCTAATGCTCGTCGCGGCCCTCGTTACCTCAAGCCAAGACACTGCGCAGGCGCAGCTTTTCTCCGATCGTCCGCCCCCGGTCCCGCCGGCTTCGGTGCCCGACCCCGGCGGCGCCGTCAGCCTGGCGCCGCCCTCCGGGCCAGGCGCCGGTCCTGCGAGCCTGCCGCCGACCCTGATGCAGCCGGCCACGCCGAGCATGCCGCCGCCCGCCCTCACCACCGTGCCGCCGGCCGCGCCGCTCAATGCGGCCGTGCCCGGTCAAGGCGTGCTGTCGCTGAGCGCGAAATACGGCAAGGACACGCCGGCGATCACCAGCGGCCTGGTCTGGCGTGTGTTTGCCGACCGTCCCGACGAGAACGGCACCTTCAAGCTGATCCGCGAGGACCGCAACGCCTCGCCCAACATCGTGCTGCCGCCGGGCAATTACGTCGTGCACGTCGCCTTCGGCCTGGTCAGCGCGGTGCGGACCGTCAGCCTGAAGGCCGAGACCGACCGCGAATCCTTCGTGCTGCCGGCCGGCGGCCTGCGCATCGAGGGCCGGGTCGGCACCAGCCGGATTCCGCAGAACCAGATCTCGTTCGCGATCTACAAGGGCAGCCAGTTCGAATCCGGCGAGCGCGCCTCGCTGGTGCCGAACGTCGCCGCCGGCGACGTCGTGCTGATCCCGGAAGGCACCTATTACATCGTCTCCAATTACGGTGACGCCAACTCGGTGGTGCGCTCGGACATTCGCGTCCAGGCCGGCAAGCTCACCGACGTCACCATCACCCACCGCGCCGCCGTGATCACGCTCAAGCTGGTCAGCGACAGGGGCGGCGAGGCGCTCGCCAACACCGCCTGGTCGGTGCTGACCCCGGGCGGCGACGTCATCAAGGAATCGATCGGCGCCTTTCCGCGCGTGGTGCTCTCCGAAGGCGAGTACCGCGCCATCGCCAAGAACGAGGGCAAGGTCTACGAGCGCGGCTTCAACGTCGTGAACGGCGTCGACGGCGAGGTCGAGGTGGTCGCGCGGTAGCGCCTGGGCGGTGATGCCGCCCCGGCGGGACGCTGGACCGATTCCCCTCGCGCGGCGCTTCTGATTCCGTGCACCATCGACCCATCTCCTGTTACCGCTCGTCCGGCGCGCTGGTGCAAGGAGGCGCGTCGGCAGCAAATCCAGCAATTCTGTTTTGAATGATTCTCAGGCCACTCCAGGCTTCGCCGGGAGTCCATAAACACCGGCGCCGCCGGCTTATTCCTGACGCCTCGCGCATTCACCACAGCCGGTGGAAGATACCGATTTCCGATCATCAATCTTGTTCTCTTTCCATCCCGCTGGGTTATATGTCGGGCCTTCCGTCCAACGGGGAAGGCCGGCGCAGATTGTGAATCTGCGAGACCGGCAGGGGAGCAGAGGACCAAGCTCGTCGGCATGTTCGAAGTGATCCTGACCAGGCGCAAGCGGTTCGGCTGGCGATGGCGTGTGTGCGACCAGTCCGGCAAGATCTTTGCCGATGGTTTCGAGCGCACCCGTCCGTCGGCGAAATATCATGGCGAGCGCGCGTTGTTCTTCCTGTTGTCGCAGGCCTATCTGCGCAACCGCTCGGCGGCCTCCAGCGAGGATTAACAGCCGGGGCAGCTGCCGACGACCGGCTTCGCCTCAGATGTCGACGACCAGCTTGCCGTTCGCCGCGTGATCGCGGATCAGCTCATAGGCATCGCCGACGCTCTCCATCGTAAAGCGCCTGGGATCGAGCTGCGGCACGAGCTTGCCGGCTTCGACGAGGCGAGTGGCCTCCGCCATGATCTGTCCGTGGTGCGCGCGGCCTTCGCCCGACAGCAGCGGCAGCAGCGTGAACACGCCGGAATAGGTGGCGGCGCGGAACGACAGCGGGGCAAGCGCGTGCGTGCCCCAGCCCAAGGCACTCACCACATGACCGAAGCGGCGCACCGCTTGAAAGGAGGCGTCGAGCACCTTGCCGCCGACGGTGTCGTAGACGATATCGAAGCCGCGGCCGCCGGCATGCTGCGCAACGTAGGCTTCGATCGGGCTGTCGCGGTCGATGAACACCGCGCCAAAGGCTTCGATGGTGCCACGCTGCGACGCCGAGCCCGTGGCGAACACGTCCGCCCCGAAGGCGCGCGCGATCTGAATCGCGACATGACCAACGCCGCCGGCGCCGCCGTGGATCAACACCTTCTGGCCTGCCTTCAGTCCCGCGCGGTCGATCAGGCCTTCCCAGGCGGTGATGACGATCAGGGGCAGGGCGGCCGCTTCCCGCATGCTGAGATTGCCGGGCTTCAATGCGAGGAGATCGGCATCGACCGCAGCGAACTCGGCCAGCGATCCCTGCACGCCGCCGACACCTCCGGTCATGCCGTAGACCTCGTCGCCCGGCTTGAACCGCGTCACCTCGCGCCCGCTGCGCTCGACGATTCCGGCCAGATCGATCCCCGGAATCGCCGGCAGCGGATGGCGCGCATGCGCGGCCATGCCGGCATGGATCTTGGTGTCGAGCGGATTGACGCCGCTGGCCCGCACCCGGACAAGCACGTCACGCGGACCGATCTCGGGCGTGGAGATGGTTGAGAGTCGCAGCGGCGCGTTGTGTGCTTCCAGCACGGCCGCACGCATCGTCGATTGTGTCGTCATGATCGTCTCGCTCCGTTGTCGCCCTTCAATATGCTCATGAAATTTTGCATGAAAAGAAACGAAGATGTACAATGATCATGCATTTCTGTATGAGGACGCATTGCGATGGACTGGGGCGACCTGCGCATCTTTCTGGCGATTGCCCGCGAAGGCACGCTCGGCGCCGCCGCGCGGAAGATCGGCCAGACCCAGCCGACGATGGGGCGGCGGCTTCGTGCGCTCGAAGCGTCGTTGGGTCAGACGCTGTTCCAGCGCACGGCCGACGGCTTCGTGCTGACCGACGAGGGTACGGCCGTGCTGCGCCACGCCGAGCGGATCGAAGACGAGACACTCGCGCTGCAGCGCCATGTGTCGGGTGCAGAGACGCAGCTCGATGGGGTGTTGCGCCTGTCCTCGTCGGACTGGTTCGGGACGGTGATGCTGTCGCCGGTGATCGCCGCGTTCGGCAAGCGCCACCCCAAAGTGGCGGTGGAGCTTCTGACCGACGCGCGGCTCTACAGTTTGCCGCGGCGCGAAGCCGACCTCGTCTTCCGCATCAAGCCGTTCAGCGAGCCCGAGGTGATCTCCAGAAAGCTGCTGCACATTCCCTACGCGCTCTATGCCAAGAAGGGCAGTAAACCGCCGCGGGCGGGGGACGGCAGCGGTATTCGCGTCGCGACCATGAATGCCGAATTCGCGGAGATGCCGGACGCGGTCTGGCTGAAGCGCATGCTGCCGAATGCGGACGTCGCCTCGCGCAGCAACAACAGGCAGGTGCAGGCCGAGCTTTGCGCGAGGGGTGGCGGCCTTGCCGTGCTGCCGCGGCCGCTCGGCGACAGCGATCGCCGTCTGGTCGCGCTCGACATCGGCACGCCGCCGCCCGGCCGCGACACCTATGTCGGCTATCATCGCGACCTCAAGCGCCTCGCTCGTCTGCGTGCGCTGCTCGATCTCGTGATCGAGCGGCTGGCAGGACCGCCGTCGTAGCCGCTCCATCAGGACGACAAGACCTTGTGGTGCCCGGCGGGCAAAACACCCGAGAGCTAGGTCAATCCGCTCCACCGAAAATATTCCACTTTACCGAATTTCGGAAATGACGTATGTGTCGCGCAACCCGGCCCAAGGAAGAGGGGCGTATCGCGATCGTCACGAACGCGGGCCGGGCGGCGGTGGACGCCGATGGCATCGGCGCGAAGGGTCTTGCAGGGCGGGCAACCGTGAGCAAGGCCGTCGCGCACACGACCGGTGCGATCGGCGTACGGCAAAATCGTGTGGTCCTGGCGCCCGGGGTCTGTGCGCCAAGTGTTGCGGTGATGCGGCGGCCCGACCGGGCCCGCGCATCGATCGTCCGCAAGGCGACGGGGGCAATAGTGCAACGCTCCCCGGGGAGAGCACGACATAAGCCGTTCCAACCACTGCGCAGGGAAGGCCGGGATGTCTCCGGTTGCCCTGTTCTCCGCTATGCAGCAGCACACGCAGTCTGCCCTTGGCATGGCGGTCCATGGGAGCCACCGGCTCCCGGTCTTCCCTGCGCCCTTTTCATTGATGGGGGCGAAGCAACACGCAAAGCTCGGGCGAACAAGCCGCGAGGATGCGATCCCATGTCAATCATTCACCGACGCTCGTGCCCCGGACGCTGCGCAGCGCCCTCTTCGGCGGTGCGCTGCAGAGCCGGGGCCCATGCAGCAGCGAGTGCCGTGGCCTGCTGGGTCCCGGCTCTGCGCAGCAGCGCAAGAGCGCTGCAGCGCGTCCGGGACACGCGAGAGACGCGCGCAATCACCACACACTCCGTCATTACGAGCGCAGCGACGCAATCCAAAATTCCTTCCGCGGCGGCAGTCTGGATTGCTTCGTCGCAAGGGCTCCTCGCAATGACGAGGAGAGAGCCGTGAGTCAACTCCGCTCTCGTGCCCCGGACGCAGCGCAGCACGAAGTGATGCGCTGCAGAGCCGGGGCCCATGCATCAGCGAGCCAGCGGCCTGCTGGGTCCCGGCTCTGCGCAGCAGCGCAAGAGCGCTGCTGCGCGTCCGGGACACGAGGCTCGCCTTCGCACCACCGTCACAGTCGCTAACGCGCACTAACCAACACCCGACTTAAAAGTGTCATAATCACCGAACGGAACCCGCGTTCGCGCGCTCTTTACATGTCGTTAAGTGCGCCTGCATTGGATGCGCCGGCAAAGTGCGTTGGGGACTGCCATGGATGCTACGAAGAAAGTGCCGGGAAAACCGGCCGCCGAAATGTTCGACGACATCCCGGTGCTTCAGCGCAAATGGCATGCCGCGTTGAAGCCGGGCGACCGGCTGCCGCGCTACGAGGACGTCATGCTCGGCAGTCTTGGGCGGCTCGCCGATCACATCGCGATCTTGAAGAACGACGGCGCGCTCGAACTGTCGCGGAGCGGACGTTACGTGCAGAAATGGCTCGGCGACGAGCGCTGGGACATTGCCGTCGCCGAATTGTCGCCGGATTGCGCCACGGCGCTGTCGGAAGCAGTGACCAGCGCGCTTGCCAACGGGCGGCCGCACCGGGCCAGCGCGCATTGCGTGCGCGACGGCATGGTGCGGACCTACGACGTGCTGGCGCTGCCGACAGCCTCGCGCTGGGGCGCCACGCTGGTCGGCGCCTATGTCAACGAGCGCGGCGCGCAGTACAATCTGCTGGACGCGATCTTCGCCTCGACCGACGACGCGGTGATCTCGCTGGCCACCTTGCGCGATGCCGGCGGCAAGCCGTTCGATCTCCAGGTCGTGCATCACAACAACAGCGCGAGCACGCTGCTGAAAGTCGCGACCGGCAGCCTGTTGTGGCGGCGAATCGGCGAGGGGACGACGCTGCTGGCCCTGCCCGAGATCATGGACTTTCTGCTCAAGACCCTCGCGGGCGGCCGCGGCGAGCAGCTCGAGATCGAGAGCGAGGGTCGGCACCTCCGTCTCGGTGCCACGGCCTTCGCCGACGTGGTTTCGCTGACGATCTCCGATGTCACCGCGCTGAAGCGGCGCGACGCCTCCTTCCGCCTGCTGTTCGACAACAACCCAATGCCGATGTGGGTGTTCGATGCCGAGACCAGGCAATTCCTCGGCGTCAACGACGCCGCGGTCCAGCATTACGGCTACAGCCGCGCCACCTTCCTGCGCATGAAGCTGCACGAGATCTGGCCGGAGGACGAGTGGGACAGCCACGCCGAGGCGCTCGAACGCCTCGGCGAAGCCTATCATTCCTCGCGCAACTGGCGGCACCTGCGCGCCGACGGCAGCGAGATCGAGGTGCTCACCTTCGGCCGCCGCGTCGCCTTCGACGATCGCGACGGTTATCTGGTCGCGGTGGTCGACATCACCGAACGGCGCAAGGCCGAGGCGCGCATCGCGCACATGGCCCACCACGACGGCCTCACCGACCTGCCGAACCGCGAATATTTCCGGGAGCGGCTGAAGCAGGCCCTGGATCAGGCCGGGGACAAGCGCGTCGGCGTGCTCTACATCGATCTCGACCTGTTCAAGAACATCAACGATTCCTTCGGCCACCCCGTGGGCGACCGCCTGCTCAAGGAGGTCGCCGGACGCCTGACCAAGGCGGTCCGCGGCCCCAATCTGGCGGCCCGGCTCGGCGGCGACGAGTTCGCGGTGATCCTCGGCGCCGACGTCTCGCCGAACGAGGCCAGCGCCTGCGCTGGCCTGCTGATCGACATGCTGAAGGCGCCTTATGCCATCGACGGTCAGGAGATGGTGATCGGCGCCAGCATCGGCATCGCGCTGTCGCCCGGCGACGGCATCACGCCCGAGGAGCTGATGCGAAATGCCGACATGGCGCTGTACCGGGCGAAGTCCGACGGCGGCGGCGTGCATCATTTCTTCGAGCGGGAGATGGACCTGCAGGCGCAGAAGCGCCGCGACATGGAGCTGGACCTGCGTCGTGCGTTCGCCAATGGCGAGTTCGAGCTGCACTACCAGCCGCTGGTGACGATCGCATCCGACCGCATCTCCGGCTTCGAATCGCTCTTGCGCTGGCGTCATCCGGACAAGGGCATGATCTCTCCGGCGGAATTCATTCCTGTCGCCGAGGACATCGGCCTCATCACCCAGTTGGGGGAGTGGGTGCTGCGCGAAGCCTGCGCAGAGGCCGTCAAATGGCCTGGCGACATCAAGGTCGCGGTCAATCTGTCGCCGGCGCAATTCCGCAGCCGCAACCTCGTGCAGGTCGTGATCTCGGCGCTGGCGCAGTCGGGCCTGTCGCCGCGACGGCTGGAGCTCGAAATCACGGAGTCGATCTTTCTGGCCGAGACCGATGCCAATCTCGCCATCTTGCATCAGCTGCGCGAGCTCGGCGTCGGTATTTCCATGGACGATTTCGGCACTGGCTATTCCAGCCTGAGCTACTTGCGCAGCTTTCCGTTCGACAAGATCAAGATCGACCGTTCCTTCGTGAAGGATCTGGCGGAGCGGCCCGATTGTGGCGCGATCGTGCGTGCGATCTCCGGCCTCGGCCGCAGCCTCAACATCACCACGACTGCGGAGGGCGTCGAGACCGAGGACCAGCTCGACTGGCTGCGCGCCGAAGGCTGCAACGAGGTGCAGGGGTTTCTGTTCAGCGCGGCGCGGCCTGCGGCCGAGATCGCAAGGCTGCTCGCCGATTTCGGTCGGCGCGCCTCACGGGCGGCGTAGCGCCTCGGGAAAGCTATCGTAGACCAGCGCCTTGAACGCGGGCGTGATGCGGCCGCGCTCGGTCTGGGTCTGCTGCATCATGAGGTAGACCATGTCGAGCTTGGGATCGACGCCGAAATAAGTGCCGCTGCCACTGTCCCATTTCAACTCGCCGAGCGAGCCCGGCGGCGGCGGTTTCGCGTTGCCGGGATCGGTCCGTACCGCAAGGCCGTAGCCGTAGCCGAAGCCGTCGCCCGGAAAATAGAAGTAATCGCGTCCGACGCCGGAGCCGGGCCCGATGTGATCCGTCGTCATCGCCTTGAAGGCAGCCGGACTCAGATAGCGCTTGCCTTCGAATTCGCCGCCGTTGAGCAGCATCTGCGCGAAGCGCTGATAGTCGGTGATGGTCGAGAGCAGGCCGCCGCCGCCGGACTGCCACTCGGGATGGTCGAGACGCTCGCGCTCGCCGGCGAGCAAAATGAGATCGTTCGGCAGCGGCCGCGCCATCCGCGCCAGCTCGGCCTCCGTCGCCAGCGCGAACTTGGTGCTGGTCATGCCGAGCGGATCGAAGATGCGTGCTTTCAGGAATTCGTACAGCGTCTGGCCCGAGATGATCTCGATGACGGCGCCGAGCACGTCGGTGGAATGGCCGTAGCGCCACAGCGTTCCAGGTTGCCGGGCCAGCGGCAGTTCTGCGATGCGATCGGCGAATTCCCTGTTGTTGAAGTGACCCCTGAAAATGTTGGCCATCTTGTAGGCGTGCTCGACCCACTGGCTGCCGATGTAATCGTAGCTGATGCCCGAAGTATGCCGCAGCAGATCCTCGATGTTGACGGGGCGGTCCGGTGGGTCGAGGTCCAGCTCGACCATGCCGCCGGGCAGGGTCACCTCGCGGCCCACTTTTGTCTCGGCGAACAGCGGGACGTATTTCGACACGGGGTCGGTGAGCGCGAGCTTGTCCTCGTCGATCAGCATCATCGCGCCGAGGCACGTGATCGGCTTGGTCATGGAGTGGATGGCGAAGATCGTATCGGGCGTCATGGGGAGGCCCGTCCTGGTGTCGCGCACGCCGAAGGTCTTGAGGTAGACCGGCTTGCCGTGCTGCTGCACCAGGATCACGGCGCCCGGCAGTCGGCCGCTCGTCACCTCGTTGTCGAAATACGCCGTGATGCGGTCGAGTCCGCCCGGCGACGGGGCGGGGATGTCGGCGGAGCGGCCTTGCGCCGCCGTGCCGGCGAGCATCGCGGCCCCGACGAGAAATTCACGGCGTCTCATCGGGCCTTCCTCCCTCGGCGGGATCAAAGCCGCAAGATGCCGGAAGGGTCAACACGCCATCGACTAGAAACGCGTCACGATTTCCGAAAGGAACGGTCGCGGACGGTCTTCGCTCGGCTTGGTCGGCGTGCCGATATGGATGAAGCCGGCGAGCTTCTCATCCGGCTTGAGGCCGAGGCCGTCGAGCACGTCGCGATCGAACGCGAACCAGCTGGTCAGCCAGCAGGCGCCGTAGCCCAGCGCGGTCGCGGCGGTGACGATGTTCATGGCGCTGGCGCCCGCCGACAATTCCTGCTCGAACGCCGGCACCTTCGGATGCGGCCTCGTGAAGCTGACGATGCCGATCACCAGCGGTGCATCCATCAGGCGCTTACGCTCGGTCTCGACGTCAGCCGCCGGCGCGCCGGGATTCTTCCGCGCAAAGACTTTTGCGATCACCTCGCCGGCGCGCTGGCGGGCTTCGCCCTCGAACACGATGAAGCGCCAGGGGGCCAGCTTGCCATGGTCGGGCACGCGCGCGCCGATGGTGAGGATCGTCTCGAGCTCGGCCGGAGAGGGGCCGGGCCCGGTCATCTCGCGCGGCTTGACCGAGCGGCGCGTCTTCAGGAGTTCGATGGCGTCGGGCACTGTGGCGTCCTTATGGCTTACTATTCTCGTGGCTTGCTATTCTCGCCCGGAGATAGGTCCTGCGGAAGACGAATGGAAGGGATTTTAGAGGGATTATGGGGTCCGCTGGCGCCCCGGCAAGAAAGTTATGGTCCCAAGTTGGGACTATGTTAAGATGAATTGAATGAGGGTCATAGCGCTCAGCAGGATCAGGGCTTTTCTCGATCGGACGAGCGGAGTCTCCGATGCCCGCGAACCCCTGATGGCCTGGTTTCGGCAGGTAAACCAGGCCGATTGGGCGAAGCCAGCGGACGTCAAGCGAGATATCGGAACCGCTAGTATTCTCAGGGATGGCCGTGTCGTCTTCAATGTCGCCGGCAACAAATATCTCGTCGTGGTCTGGATCAACTACCCATACCGCGTGGTCTATATTCGTTTTGTCGGAACGCACCGGCAGTACGACGCAATCGATGCGCAAACCATTTAGAAGGTCGATGATGGAGATCGCGCCAATCAAGTCTAACCGGGACTATCGTCGCGTACTCAAAGAGATCGAGACGTTGATGAATGCGCGCCGGAACTCGCCCGAGGGCGATCGGCTGGACGTACTTGTGACGCTCGTGGAGGCGTGGGAGCGGAAGCATTACCGCCTGGACCTTCCGGACCCGGTCGAAGCCATCAAGTATCATATGGAGCAGAGCGGCCTGCAGCCGAGGGATCTGATTCCCTTCATCGGGAGCCGCAACCGGGTTCACGAGGTGCTCAACCGACGGCGCGAACTGACACTCAGCATGATCCGACGCCTGCATGAGGGGCTCGGCATTCCTGCCGAGTCCCTCATTAAAGTCGGGCAAGACAGAGCCGCTTGAGCGCCGTCAGAAGGCGCCGCGCGCCCGCCGGACATCCGGCGGGGTTGCCTCGTCGACCAGCGCGGCGATCGCCTCGGCGGTCGTCATCACCTTCTGACCGTCGCTGCCGAGCCGGCGGACCGAGACCGAATGCGTCTCGGCCTCCTTCTTGCCGACCACGAGCAGCGCCGGAATCTTGGCCAGCGAGTGCTCGCGGACCTTGTAGTTGATCTTTTCGTTGCGCAGGTCGATCTCGACCCGCAGCCCGGCGCGCCGTGCCTGCTCCAATACTACCTTGGCGTATTCGTCGCCTTCTGAGGTGATGGTCGTGACCAGCGCCTGCACCGGAGCCAGCCAGAGCGGGAAGTTGCCGGCATAGTGCTCGATCAGGATGCCGATATAGCGCTCCATCGAGCCGCAGATCGCGCGGTGCACCATCACGGGCGGCTTCTTGCCGCCGTCATGGTCGATGTAGAACGCGCCGAAGCGCTCCGGCAGGTTGAAGTCCACCTGCGTGGTGCCGCACTGCCAGTCGCGGCCGATGGCATCGCGCAGCACGTACTCGAACTTCGGTCCGTAGAAGGCGCCTTCGCCCGGGTTGATCTCGGTCTTGATGTGATTGCTCTGCGACTGGATCTCGCGCAGCACGGTGGCCATCACGCGTTCGGCGTGATCCCACATCTCGTCCGTGCCGACGCGCTTTTCCGGCCGGGTCGACAGCTTCACGGTGAGATCGCCGGTGAAGCCGAAATCGGCATAGGTCGACAGGATCAGATCGTTGATCTTCAGGCATTCCTCGGCGAGCTGGTCCTCGGTGCAGAAGATGTGCGCATCGTCCTGGGTGAAGCCGCGCACGCGCATCAGGCCGTGCATGGCACCCGACGGCTCGTAGCGATGCACCACGCCGAACTCGGCGAGGCGCAGGGGGAGGTCGCGGTAGCTCTTCAGGCCGTGCTTGAAGATCTGGACGTGGCCGGGGCAGTTCATCGGCTTGAGCGCGAACCAGCGCTTGTCCTCGGCCTCGTCGCCGGCCGACTGCGCCGCGAACATGTTCTCGCGGTACCAGCCCCAATGGCCCGAGGTCTCCCACAGCACCTTGTCGAGGATCTGCGGCGCGTTGACCTCGCTGTAATCGCCGGTCAGGCGGCGGCGCATATAGGCGATCAGCTGCTGGAAGATGGTCCAGCCCTTCGGATGCCAGAACACGACGCCCGGACCTTCCTCCTGGAAATGGAAGAGGTCGAGCTCGCGCCCGAGCTTGCGGTGGTCGCGCTTCTCGGCTTCCTCGATCTGCTTGAGGTAGGCGTCGAGATCCTCCTGCTTGGCGAAGGCGGTGCCGTAGATGCGGGTCAGCATCGGGTTGTTGCTGTCGCCGCGCCAATAGGCGCCGGCCACCTTCATCAGCTTGAAGGCGTTGCCGACCTTGCCGGTCGAGGTCATGTGCGGGCCGCGGCAGAGATCGAACCAGTCGCCCTGGTAGTAAATCTTGATCGGCTCGGTGCCGGGAATGGCGTCGACCAGCTCGACCTTGAACGCCTCGCCCTTGTCGCGAAACACCTGCTTGGTCTTTTCGCGGTCCCAAACCTCTTTCGTGAAGGGTTTGTCGCGCGCGATGATCTCGCGCATCTTCTTCTCGATCGCGGCAAAGTCTTCCGGCGTGAACGGCTCGTTGCGGAAGAAGTCGTAGTAGAAGCCGTTCTCGATCACGGGACCGATCGTGACCTGCGTTCCCGGCCACAGCGTCTGCACGGCTTCGGCCAGCACGTGCGCGCAATCGTGGCGGATCAACTCGAGCGCGCGCGGATCGTCGCGACCAACGAGCTCGATCCTGGCGTCGTCCTCGATGGGATCGTTGAGGTCGGTGAGCACGCCGTCGAGGGCCATCGCGACCGTGCGCTTGGCCAGCGACGGCGATATGCCCTTGGCGACGTCGAGGCCGCTGATGCTCTTGTCGTATTCGCGCCGGGCGCCGTCGGGGAAGGTGAGGGTGACCTTGGCGGCGGGGGTCACGGGCTTGAGATTGGACAGGCTGTACTGGAAGCCGGACTCGGACTTGGGCTGATCGGTCATTTCTTTTCTCCTGAGGCTCACTCCTGCGAACGAGCGCAGGTAAGCGGGAACGAGCGATATATCAGGCGATTCGGCCTGCGCAATCCGGCAATTCCAAGAAAGTGGCGCGCAAAAGCCGAGACGCCGCTTCAACTATTTGGCCGCGTGCCCTTTGACTTGCCGCGGGGCTGCTCTACATGCAGTTGCATGAAAAATCCTCCCGTTGCCGGCCGTTTCGCGCCGACCGCCCTGATGCTTGGCAATCTGGTCACCGGCTGCTCCGTGCTTGCCCCCGCGGGCATGCTGCCCGAATTGGCTGGGGGACTCGATGTCAGCATTCATGCCGCCGGGCTGCTGATCACCTTCGGCGCGGTGACGCTGTGCATCGGCTCGCCGCTGACGGCCTGGCTCACCAGCCGCATCGAACGGCGGACGCTGCTCAGCGCGACGCTCGCCGTGCTGGCTTTGGGCAATCTCGCCTCGGCCTTTGCCCCCGATTACACCAGCCTCCTCGTCATCCGCCTCGTCATGCTCGCGGTCGGTGCGCTCTACACGCCGCAGGCCGCCGGCACGGCGGCGCTGATCGTCCCGGCCGAGCGCCGCGGCAGCACCATCGCCTATGTCTTTCTCGGCTGGTCGCTGGCTGCCGCCGTCGGTCTTCCGCTGATCACCTTCATCGCCAGCCGCTATGGCTGGCGGGCAGCCTATGGCGAGATCGGCGTGCTCGGTTGTCTCAGCTTCGTGCTGTTGCTGCTGCGATTGCCGGCGGGCTTGCAAGGAGTGCCGGTGGATTTGAAGACCTGGGGCGAGGTCGGCCGCGACACGACGATTCTGCTGCTGCTTGCGATCACCATGCTGCATATGTCCGGCCAGTTCGTTATCTTCACCTACATGGGCCCGCTGCTCAACAAGCTCACCGGCGCTGGCCCCGATGCGATCGGCACGGTGTTCGCGCTCTACGGCATCTGCGGCTTCCTCGGCGTCGTCATCGCCACCCGCATCGTCGACACCTGGGGGCCCTATCGGACCTCGCTGCTGTTCACCTGCCTGCTGCTGGCGGGGGTCACAGGCTGGGCGATCGGCGCCGGGACGCTTGCCTTCATGACGTGCGGGGTTGCGATCTGGGGCCTCGGCTTTGCCTCGACCAATTCGATGCAGCAGGTCCGGCTGGTCGCCGCCGCGCCGTCGCTGGCATCGGCGACCGTCGCGCTCAACACCTCCGTCCTCTATATCGGCCAGGCGGTCGGCTCCGCCATCGGCGGATTGTTGTTCGCCCGCGGGCTCCTGCACACGCTCGGCTTCGTCGCCGTCGGTTTCGTCGCGCTGGCGCTGATCCTGGTGGTCCTGACCCGGCCGCAACAGGCCGCTGCCACGGCCTGACTTTCACGCCTGGCGTGCGCAAGGTGCTTGGCAAACAGCGCGCGAGAGGGCTAGAACGCCGGTCATGGGGACCAAAGAGAGTTGACTGAAATGAGGATGATTCTGGCGGTTGCCGCGGTGCTCTATTCAGCCTCCGCGTTCGCGCAAGCCGACAAGCCACCGATGGTCGGGGACAAGCCCTTGGTGCAGGTCAAGCCCAAAGGGACCAAGGAGGCGACGGCAACGGCGCCGAAGGGCAAGCCGCAATCGATCGCCGTGCGGCTCCAGGCCTGTCTCGAGATCGACGACGGCACCAAGGACCGCCTCAATTGCTACGACGCCGTAATGCCGCCGGCCCCGAAGCCGAAGCCTGCGAAGGCCAAGGGCTACGCCGATTGCCGGTTCTTCAAGGAAGAGGACGAGCGGCTGACCTGCTTCAACGGTTTTGCCGAGAGCATCCCGAAGCTGCCCAAGAACTGATGTTAGGAACTGATGCTGCGGGACATGCTCAGTTGCCGATCCGGCTGAGCAGCCGCAAGGCTAAAGCATGATCCGGAAAAGTGCGAAGCGGTTTTCCGAGTAGATCATGCTTAAACAACAACCTAAAGCGCGATGACGATTCAGCCTAATCGCATCGCGCTTTAGCGGCTGGATGCCACGCGCGTCAGCGCCAGCGACGGCGTCGCCGCCATCTTCACCAGCACGTCCTTGAGCGGATCCTGCGTCCAGGCGCGGGTGACATAGTCGCGATGGGTGATGCCGTCGGCGGTCTCGACGAACACCACGCTGCCTGGACGGAGCGGCTGATCCATGTCCTCGGCGACGCTGATGCCCTTCTGGCGGAGCATGCTCATCAGCTCGCGGTCGCGCCGCGCGGTGTGGCGGGTATAGGCGCTGACGAAGAAGCCGGAGCGGTGACTTTCGATCCAGGACGCGAACTTGTCCAGTTCGCCATAGATGGCATCGAGCAGCACGACGCCGCGGACGCGCTCGCTGATGCCGCCGACCTCCAGGCTCCAGGCCGTCGGCAGGAAGCCGCCGCTATAGCCGACGATCACGATCGGCATGCTGGCGAAGGCGCGCGCGCCGTTGGGATCGCCGGTGACGCGGGCGAGATGCTCGGCCGATTCAGCCATGAAGCGCTTGAAGCCGCCCGGTTGCCAGAACTTGCCGGCGCTGGAATCGGCGGCATCGACCGCCATCTGCGGGGCGAGCAGAACGGCGTTGGCGCCGGAATCGGTGATCTGCTTGGGCACCATCTGGCGATCGCGCACGTCGCGTTCGAGCGTTGCGCCGTTGCCGTGGAAGAACACCACGATCACGCCCGGCTTGCGCGCGTCGAAATGCTGAGGGATGTGCACCAGCACGCGGCTGTCGTTATAGGTCTCGTCCTGCCAGAACACGCGACCGGAATAGCTGCGGTGGCCGCGGCGGTCGCCCTTGGCAATGTTGAGGAACGGTGCGTCGGAGGCGGGGTTGTTGCCGAAATAGGGAAAGGCCGACGACTTCATGCTGACCAGGGTCGTCAGGCCCTCGCGGGCGGGGCGCTTGTAGGGGACCTGCGGCTCGAGCGAGGCGACCTTGTAAGGTGCCTGCTCCGGCGGCTGCTGCTGCACAGCGTGCTTGGGCGAGAAATCGGACATCTGCCGCTGTAGAAGACTTTCGCTCGCGGACGGAAAGCGCTCCCTGAACTGCGGGGCCGGGAAGCGATCCTCGAACGTGTCGCCACTCGCCACCTTCTGGTTCGTCTTCGCAACGATCTGGACGTTCGCTTGCGAGTTCGCCGCGAGCGCCGCCGGGTTCGGTGCCTTGCCGCATTGAACCAGCGTCAGCGACAGCGGCACCAAGGCTGAGATCAGGCCGAGCCGGAGCGCACGACTGCGCGCATCGGAGGGGATCCGATCGGCACGCATGTCAGCTCTCGATTTCGGAACGGCCCCGACCATCCACCCATGACCCCAAAGTCACGTCCAATCGGCAATTTCGATACAATTGAGCCGACCGGCGTTTAGGCGACGTTAAGCGTCCGGAGAAACTTCCCCACATCCGGAACGCTCAAAAGGACCATGCAATCGTGTCCTGATTGTGGGGAGGGAGGACGGGGCTTTCCGCGGCTTATGCCGCTTTTTCTCTCGTTAGCGGCAATAGCGGTGCTCAAGTACCCGTTTCCGTTGCCTCATTTAACCCTTGTTAACCCTGCTTGAATTGACTGGGCCAAGCTGCACGATGCGCCCGCGAGGCACCACGCCTCAGGCCAAGGACCCCGATGACGGCATCAGATGCGGGAACCGAACCCTGGACTGGCCGGCTGACCGGAAGCGGGACAGGGGTCTCGGTTCTGGTCGCGACCGCCATCGTCGTGGCCGACATGATCGGGGTCGGCGTCTTCACCAGCCTCGGCTTCCAGGTCAAGGATATCCCGTCCGGGTTCTCGATCCTGCTGCTGTGGACCGTCGGCGGCATCGTCGCGCTCTGCGGGGTGTTCGCCTACAGCGAGCTCGGGGCGATGTTTCCGCGCTCGAGCGGCGAGTACAATTTCCTCGGCCGTGCCTATCATCCGGCGTTCGGCTTTCTCGCCGGCTGGGTGTCGGCGACAGTGGGCTTCGCGGCGCCGGTGGCTCTCGCCGCAATGGCGTTCGGCGAATACGCCAAATCGGTCGTGCCCGATCTGCCGCCGATCCCGCTCGCCATCGCCGTGGTGTGGCTGGTCTCGCTCGTGCAGCTGACCGGCGTCAGGCATTCCTCGACCTTCCAGCTGATCTCGACCATCATCAAGGTCGCGCTGATCGTCGCATTCCTGGTCGCCGGCTTCGTCATCGGCGTGCCGCAGCCGATCACCTTCACGCCGCAGCCGGGCGATCTCGCCCACATCGTCAGCGCGCCGTTCGCGATCGGGCTCGTCTTCGTGATGTATTCGTTCTCCGGCTGGAATGCCGCGACTTACATCATTGGCGAGATGAACATGCCGCAGCGGAATCTGCCGCGCGCGATGCTGGCGGGGACGCTGATCGTGCTCGTGCTGTATGTCGCGCTGAACGCGGTGTTCCTCTATTCCACGCCGGTCGGTGCGCTCGCCGGCCAGCTCGATGTGGCCAGTGTTGCCGGCACCGCGATCTTCGGCAGTCTCGGCGGCCGCATCGTCGGCGCGATGATCTGCGTCGGCCTGGTCTCCTCGATCTCCGCGATGATGTGGATCGGCCCGCGCGTGATGATGACGATGGGGGAGGACATTCCGGCCCTGCGCGTGTTCTCGAAGCGATCGACGAGCGGCGCGCCGGCCTACGCCATCCTGTTCCAGCTCGCGGTGGCGACGCTGCTGCTGTTCACGCGCAGCTTCGAGGCGGTACTCGACTTCATCCAGTTCGCACTGTTGTTCTGCTCGTTTTTCACGGTCGCCGGCGTCATCAAGCTGCGCATCACCGCCCCCGATCTGCCCAGGCCCTATCGCGTCTGGGGATACCCGTTCACGCCCCTGGTTTTCCTGCTCGTGACCGCGTTCATGATGTACTACCTCTTGACCGAGCGGCCGGTGCAGTCGCTCTCGGGGATGCTCGTCATGCTGTCGGGCCTGTTGATTTATGCCGTTTTCCGCAGGCGGCCGGTCGCCGCTGGCAATTCACACACTCGCGAATAGACATGTTTCGACCCCTCAGAATTGCAGCCGCCGCTCTTGCCCTGCTGGCTGCGGCCGCCTCCTCCGCCCCCGCCGCCGACATCACCTTCGATGACACCGCGCGCTTCCTTGCGGGCATGCAGCCTTCGGCGGACTCGCCGCTGCTGCCGCTGACAAAGGAGCCGGGGTGGCAGCGCCATGCCAAGTTCTTCGACGGCGCCTTCGCCCAGCTCGAACAGCGCCAGCTCTCGAAGATCCGCGATTGGGCCGACGTCAATCTCGCCGCGCCCCGGCCGACCATGTTCTACATGTTCAGCGGCCCGGATTTCCTCTACGCCAACGCCTTCTATGCCAAGGCCAGCACCTACGTGCTCGGCGCGCTGGAGCCGGTCGGTGCGGTGCCCGATTTGACGCGGCTGCCGCGCGGTTCGATCAGTGCCGCGCTCTACAATGTCGAACGTTCGCTCGGCTCGATCCTGAGCTTCTCGTTCTTCATCACCAAGCAGATGAAGGTCGACCTGCACGCCAATCAGGTCAACGGCACCTTGCCGATCCTCTATGTCTTCCTGGCGCGCTCCGGCAAGACCATCCGCAACGTCGAGATGGTCGCGCTCGACGCCAAGGGGGGGATGCATGCCGCTGGCGACAATCCGGGACCGAACGCCGCCCATGGCGTCCGCATCACCTTCGCCGGCAGCGACGGCGAAGCACGCACGCTGTATTATTTCTCCACCGACCTTTCCAATGCCGGCGCGCGCAACACCGGCTTCCTGAAATTCTGCGAGACGCTGGGGCCGGGCAACAGCCTGCTCAAGAGCGCGTCCTATCTGCTGCACTCCGGAAACTTCACCGTCGTCCGCGACTGGCTGCTCGCCAACAGCGCCACCATCATCCAGGACGATTCCGGCATTCCGCTTGCGAATTACGGCGCACGGCAGTGGCGGTTCTTCCCGTTCGGCCGCTATCTCGGGCCGATCGGCGAATTCCCCGGCCGCTACCAGGAGCGCTATGCCGAGCTGTTCACTCGGGCCCAGCCGATCGACTTCGGCGTCGGCTACCGCTGGCGCAAGCACGAGTCGAACTTGCTGCTCGCGGTGAAAGTGCCGGGCAGCGAAACGCCGCCGAGCGGGGAGGCGACCTCGTCGGCCGAGCCGGCCCCGAAGCCGCCGCGTCCGAAACGGCTGCGACCGCCCGAGTCGATCCCGCCGCAATCCGGGCGCTTCTACTGGTTCCGATGATTACCAGTGCACGCTCTGGCTCGGCACGATGAACGCCGTCGTGCTTGGCGGCGTCGCAAGGCTCGATGCCAGGTACCAGCCCGAGCCGAGCACGAGCGCCAGCAAGGCGACGATTGCGAGCAGGTCGATGGTGCGGGGGTCGTGGTGCCGCCTGGAGCCGCGGGCGGGCCCAAGTCTGGTGTGAATAAGCCTGGCGTGAAGGTGGGGGCTGATTTTCCAGCGCATTGTTGTTTCCTCCCCAAGGGAGCGGCAAAACAACGCGGGAGCAAAGTCCAAGGTTCCAGTCAGGCGCCCGCCAACGCAATCGCAAGCTCAGGGCGCATTGACGCCGCGCCATCGGCCATAGCGCCATGGTAGGTACCAGCGCGCGCCTTGCGGTGCGGTCAGCGGCACGTTGTCAATGCCTGATGTGCCGAAGGGATGGCAGCGCAGCAGCCGCGCCAGCGTCATCCAGCCGCCGGCCCACAGCCCGAACCGTTCGATCGCTTCGTCGCCGTAGACCGAGCAAGTCGGCAGATGCCGGCAATTGTAGCCGACCAGGGGCGACAGCGTGTGGCGGTACAGCCAGATCAGCGCACGGCCGAATCTGCGCGGGAGCCGAAGCGCCCCTTCGACTGAGCTGGAACAATGCCCGCAGGCTGAATGCTTCATGTGCGCGGTGCTGCGATGTTAAGCGAGGTGTTGCACGGTTCCAAGGCGAGGAACTGTAAGCTGTTGTTTGCGCGCCATATTTTGCATGCTTTCTGGGAGCAGTGCAGCAAGTACCTATGGACGATCTGTATTCCCCCGGATACCATTTTTGTGACGTTCGTGTGTAGACTCATCGGACGCAAAACGGGGCTTGCCTGAATCGCCTCTGGGGCTTGGGGAAGGGACCAGTTTGAAAGTTCTGAAGTCGCTCAATCTTCGCGGCTGGTTGCTGGTGGGAACCGCCGTGTGTGGAGTCGTGCTGGCTGGCGCCGTCGCGACACTCGGGTCGTCGGCCCGAGCGGGTAGCGCGCTCGAAGAGCGCAAGCTGCCGATGAAGTTCAGCTGGGTCGCCTGCGAGCCGAACTGCCGCGGTTGGGTCAGCGCGGTCGGTATCATCACCGCCGACACCCCCAAGGCTTTCGAAGAATTCTCTCGCGGACGTCAGCTCGGCGGCGCCACCGTGGTGCTCGATTCCAGCGGCGGTTCCGTCAACGACGCGATCACGCTTGGCCGGCGCTTCCGCAATCTCGGCCTGCTGACCACGGTCGGCGTCAGCCTGCGCGGCGGGCAGTCGGCCCGCCCGGCGGTCGCGCCCGAGGCCTATTGCGAATCCATGTGCGTGTTCCTGCTGCTGGCCGGCAAGAAGCGCTACGTGCCGGAAGCCGCCCATGTCCGCGTCCACCAGATCTGGATGGGCGACCGCGCCGACGATGCCAAGGCGGCGAGCTACAGCGCCCAGGACCTGATGATCGTGGAGCGGGACATCGGCCGGCTCGCCAAATACACCTTCGATATGGGCGGCACCGGCGATCTGCTGTCGCTCGCGCTCAGCGTTCCGCCCTGGGAAGATCTGCACGAGCTGGATGCCGGCGAGCTCAAGGTCACCAATCTGGTAACGACCGATCTCGTCGCCGACGTGCTGCCGCATGTGGACATCTCCGCACCGGCGATGGCGGGGCTTGCCCCGAAGACGCAGGCAAGGTTCGGCGAGGAGCCGGAGCAGCCTTCCAAGTCGACCAAGACGGCGGAAGCCGTGGTGCCGACGGGCGGCGTGGCCGCGCCGGCTGCGGCGACACCGAAGTAAGATTCTTCGCCGTCATTCCGGGGCGTCGCAAAGCGACGAACCCGGACTCCAGATGTTAAAGCGCAAGATTCCGGGTTCGCGCTGACGCGCGCCCTGGAATGACATCGATGGGCTCAGCCCTGCGCCGCAGCCGGCTGCTTGGCTTTGGCCTCGATCTGACCGATCGCGTCAACCACGGCATCGAAGGTCAGCAGCGTCGAGGCATGGCGCGCCTTGTAGTCGCGGACGGGCTCGAGGAGCTTGATCTCCTCCCATTTGCCTTCAGGAGGCGCACCATTCTCCTTCAGCATCTTGCGAACAGTCTCGCGTAACTCACGGAGTTCGCTCGCAGTCGAGCCGACAACCCGACTTGCCATGATGGATGAAGAGGCTTGTCCGAGTGCGCACGCCTTCACGTCATGGGCGAAGTCGGTGACGGTGTCGCCGGTCATCTTGAGATCGACCTTGACGGTCGAGCCGCAGAGCTTGGAGTGGGCGGTGGCGGAGGCATCGGGATCCGGCAGCCGTCCGAGGCGCGGAATATTGCCGGCCAACTCGATGATCCGCTTGTTATAAATGTCGTTCAGCATGTGATGGAGTCCAGCGCGTCCATGCCCACTTCGGCACCCGATCGGCCTTGGCGGGCGTCGTCCAGGGTCCTATATAGGGTCGGAACTGGTGGAAATACAGTCCGGCGGTACAAGGCGGTGATCCGGATTCATGCCGTCGGCGTTTTGAGCTCGGGACCCTTTCCGCCGAAACTGTTCTCTTCAGGCGTCCGGCGGCTTGGCCGCCCCGTCTGCCGGTGACACTCCGGCCGCCCAGGCCGTCGAACGGAGTCGATATGGACGCTGCAATCAAATCCATCCGCCCGGGCAAGCCCTCTGACCGGCAGCCCGAGAGCCGACCGGCCGAGCTCGATCCCGCTGAATTCCTCGCGGCCGCCGTCCGCGCCGACCAGCCGCGCCCGGCGCGCGCCGAGGCGGAAGCGGCGGTGAAGACGCTGCTCGCCTATATCGGCGAGAACACCGAGCGCGAGGGCCTGCTCGACACGCCGCGCCGCGTCGTCGAGGCCTTCGACGAGCTGTATCAGGGCTATCACCAATGTCCGGCGGAGGTGCTCGACCGCACCTTCGGCGAGACCGCCGGCTATGACGATTTCGTGCTGGTGCGCGACATCGAGTTCACCTCGCAGTGCGAGCATCACATGATGCCGTTCTACGGCAAGGCCCATATCGCCTATACGCCGGTGGAGCGCGTCGTCGGCCTGTCCAAGCTCGCCCGCCTCACCGACATCTTCGCCCGTAGGCTCCAGACCCAGGAGCACCTGACGGCGCAGATCGCGGCTGCGATCGACGAGGTCCTGAAGCCGCGCGGCGTCGCCGTGCTGATCGAGGCCGAGCATACCTGCATGTCGGTGCGGGGTGTCGCCAAGCATGGCGCCTCCACCTTCACCAGCCGCTTCACCGGCATGTTCCGCGACAATCCCGCGGAGCAGGCCCGTTTCCTGTCCCTGGTGCGAGGCACGCGCTGACCTCGCGAATGGATCGGCAAGGTCGTGTCCGCTCACTCCCATGAGATCGAGGAAGGCCTGTCCTTCCAGCCCCGCTTCGATGCCAGCGGGCTGGTGACGGTCGTCGCCACCGACGTTGCCACCGGCGACGTGCTCATGGTCGCGCACATGAACGAGGAGGCGCTGCGCAGGACGATCGCGACCGGCGAGGCCTGGTACTTCAGCCGCTCGCGCAATGCCTTGTGGCGAAAAGGTGAGACGTCGGGTCAGACCCAGCGCGTGATCGAGATGCGCACCGATTGCGACCAGGACGCGGTCTGGATCCGTGTCGAGCAGATCGGCGCGGCCTGCCACACCGGCCGGCGCTCGTGCTTCTATCGCAAGGTCGAAGGTGAGGGCGGAGGAGCCAAGCTGGTCTTCGCCGATGCGGAGCGGCTGTTCGATCCGGACGCGGTCTACAAGAAGTAGCTCGCTGTCGTTCATCCCTCGATTAACCCCGCATTAACCATACCTGTCCCACGGTGAAACGATGGGGCGGTCCGAATTGCCGGCGTCCCTCAACGCCGCGCGGGCGCTTCATCATGGCGATCGACAATTTCAGTGCCACGCAAACGGCCGGTCTCGATCCGGCGCGGGCGCGCGTCGCCGGTGCGATAAAACAGGCCTCGAACATCTCAGGCGTCAGCTTCCAGTACATGCTGACCACCGCCAAGATGGAATCGGATTTCAATCCCACGGCAGGGGCCACCACCTCGTCCGCGCACGGACTCTACCAATTCATCGACCAGACCTGGCTCGGCACCGTGAAGGAGGCCGGCACGCAACTCGGCTACGGCAATTATTCCGACGCCATCACCAGGACGTCGTCGGGCAGCTACACCGTCGATGATCCCGTGATGAAGCGATCGATCATGAAGCTGCGCGACGACCCGCAAGCCGCTTCCAGCATGGCGGCGGCGCTGACGCAGTCGAACGGCTTCAAGCTGACCGGCCTGCTCGGGCGCAGGCCGAGCGATAGCGAGCTCTACATGGCGCATTTCATGGGCGTCGGAGGCGCCGCGAAACTGATCGCCAATGCCGAGGACAATCCGCAAGCGGTCGGCGCGCGGCTGTTTCCGAACGCAGCGTCCGCCAATCGTTCGATCTTCTACGCCAGGGACGGCCGCGCCCGCAGCGTCTCCGAGGTCTATTCGGTGCTGGACGCGCGCTATGCCAGCGCGGCCAATTCGAAAGTGACCCGCAGCGCGATGGCGATGTATGGCGGCACGCCGTCGACAACGGAGGTCGCGAGCGCGAATGGCGTGCAACCGACCGCGCCGATCGTCGACAACGCCGCCTATCTCCAGACCTTCCCGAATACACGTGCGGCGACGGCTGTCGGTGCGATATCGCCCACGACGGTCGCGGACAATGCGCCGACCACACCGGTCTTCCGCTCGATCTACCAGCCCGGCGATACCACGCAGCCGGTCTCGACCACGGTGCAGAAATTGTGGGGCAACAACGCCTCGCTGACGTCAGTCGCCTCAGCTGCGCCCGACGTGCGTCCGCCGCAACCGCTCGATCTCTTCAGCGATCGCAGCGGCACGTTCTCGAGCTAGTCGCCGTCTCGTGTCCCGGACGCGCTGCAGCGTGAAACGCTGCTGCGCAGAGCCGGGGCCCAGTGCTGCGAACTCCTCTCGAAATTCTAGGCCCGGCTCGGCAGCGCATCACTGATGTGCTGCGCTGCGTCCGGGGCGGGCAGTGCGGGCGGTTCTGTTCCCTTAACAAAACGTCAATAAAACCAGCCAGTTATGGTGAACGCTTTGTTAAGCGTCGTGGTTTATTTTGTGTTGCAGGTGACGAGCCGTCACCCTTTTCGTTTGTTGTGTAAGCCGGAAGCAGCATGATTGTTCGGCAGTTCATTCATTGGATCAGGACGGCGTCCGCCGGCGAGCGGGCCGAGGCATCGCGGGCGTTGGCCCGGGCCTGGCTGATCTCAGACCTTTCGACAGAGGACCGCATCGCCGCCGAAGGCGCGCTGTTGATGCAGCTCGACGATGCCTCGCCCTTGGTGCGGCAGGCGATGGCCGAGGCGTTTGCGCGCAGTCCGGACGCGCCGGCATCGATCGTGCGGGCACTGTCGGCGGACCAGCCGAGCGTCGCGCTTCCGGTGCTCGAACATTCCCCGCTGCTGATCGACGCCGATCTCGTCGACATCGTTGCAACCGGCAATGACGAGGTGCAATGCGCGGTCGCCCGCCGCATCGCGCTGCCGGTCTCGGTCTGCGCCGCCATCGCCGAAGTCGGCTGTGCGGCGGCCGCGCTGGAGCTGATCGAAAATCCCCATGCCGAGCTTGCGCCGTTCTCCTGGAATCGCATTGTCGAGCGCCACGGCCATCTCGCGGCGATCCGCGAGGCGATGCTGGTGCTGGATGACCTGCCGTCCGCAACCCGCGCCGCGCTGGTGGCCAAACTCTCCGAGACGCTGGCGCAATTCGTCGTGGCGCGGAACTGGCTGAGCGCCGACCGCGCCGACCGCATCACGATCGAGGCGCGCGACCGCTCCACCATCAACATCGCGGCGCGCTCGCGCGGCGAGGACATGCAGGGCCTGGTGCATCATCTGCGCGTCACGGGCCAGCTGACCGCCGGCCTGATCCTGCGCGCGCTGTTGTCGAGCAATCTCGGTCTGTTCGATGCGGCGCTGGCCGAGCTTGCCGATCTGCCGCTGGCACGCGTCACCGCGCTGCTGCACGATCGCGGCGGCAACAGCCTGCATGCGCTGCTTCGGCGCGCCGGGCTGCCCGAGGCGACGTTTGCGGCCTTCCAGGTCGCGCTCGATGCCTGCCACGAGCAGGGCTTCGTCGACAGCGACGACGGCGCGGCACGGCTGCGCCGCCGCATGGTCGAGCGCGTGCTCACCCATTGCGAGACCGACCGCGGCGCCACCGAGCCGCTGATGGTCCTGCTGCGCCGCTTCGCCACCGAATCGGCCCGCGAAGAGGCGCGGCTGTTCTGCGACGAGCTGGTCGCGGACGATGCAATCGATCCGCTGTACGACGATCTGATCGCGGCATAGCGAGATGCGGTAGGGTGGGTTAGCCGAAGGGCGGCGCGAAGCGCAGTCCGTAGGCGTAACCCACCAATTCTGTCTGCGGAACCAGAGAGGTGGATTACGCTGCGCTAATCCACCCTACGATACTGTCCGTGTGGATGGAGCAGCCTCACCTTCCGTCATTGCGAGCGTAGCGAAGCAATCCAGGGTCTTTCCGCGGAAAGATCCTGGATTGCTTGGTCGCAAGTGCTGCTCGTAGTGGCGGGGAGAGAGCTGAACCTTACTCTCCCGGCACGATGCTCGGCGCCAGGATCACCTCGAGATGCTCGGGGCGGTCGCGGTTGACGTGCGCGAGATAGTCGTCGGCGATCTTGCGCAGGCGGCGGCTGAGCTCGGTGGAGACGCTGATGCTGTCGAGCCTGGTATTCTCGTGCAAGATGGCGAGGATGGCGTTGATGTGGTGCGTGAACAGCTCGGCCGGGACCTTCGCCAGATCAGGTGCGTGCTCGATGACGCGGCACAGGCTCTCGGCAATTCCCGCCGCGGCCGGATAGCCGAACGTCACGGCGTCGCCCTTGATGTCGTGAGCGGCGTGAAACAGCTCGTCGCGCCTGTCCTTGGTGAAGCCGTCATTGCGGATGGCGGCATAGGCGGCCGACAGACGGTTGACCTCGGTCGTCATCCAGTCCTTGAACTCGCCGGAAAGGCCCGCGAGCGCCTGCTCGGCGCGGCCGACCGGATCGTCCAGATCCTTCTCGTCGACGCGGCGCAGAACCTTGCGCAGCGGGTTGGGCTGCGTGATGATCTGATGCGTGGCGAAGGCCTTGACCTCGATGTCCTTTGCGCTGTTCTTCGCCATGATCTCTGCCTCGCCTGAAGACGCCTGCGCTAGATGGTGGAGCGGGCCTTGTCGAGCAGCGAGGGCTGCTGCAGCACCTCGTGCTTTTCGCCGACGCGGCGCTCGGGACCCATATAGGCGGAATTGGTGTTGCGGCGCCGGTCCGGCCCGAAATAGGTCTTGGTCTTGATGAAGGGGCGGGGATTGGCGACCACGTTGAGGATGCGCTGATAGAGTCCCTTGGCCGAGATCGGCTTGGCCAGGAATTCGGTGACGCCGGCATCGCGCGCGACGGTGACGCGGCGCTTCTCGGAATGGCCGGTCAGCATGATGATCGGCGCGTAAGGGTTGCCCTTGGATTCCGGCTGCCGGATCATCTGCGCGAGCTCGAGCCCGTCGAAGATCGGCATCGCCCAGTCGGTGATGACGATGTCGGGCACGTAATGGCTGTACATCTCGAGCGCGGTGGCGCCGTCCTCGGCTTCATAGACTTCGCGCGCGCCGAAGGAATGCAGCAGCGTGCGCAGGATGCGGCGCATGTGCGGATTGTCGTCGCAGACGAGGAAGCGCAGCTTGTTGAAGTCGATACGGAACATGACGCCCGGGCCAAAAGCGGTCAACCTTCGTTAACCATATCGCGCCGGAGGTTAACGAAGGGTTGCGACTGCAGGCCGCGAGGTGGTTCTAGTAGCCGAACTGCTCGCGCAGGATGCGCTCTTCCAGGCTGTGGCCGGGGTCGAACAGCATGCGCATCGAGATCGTCTTGTCGGACAAGACCTCGACCCGGCGGACGTCGCGCACTTCGTCGTGGTCGGCGACCGCGGCCACCGGTCGCTTGTCGCCCTCCAGCACCTCGATGACGACATAGGCCGTGTTGGGCAGCAGGGCGCCGCGCCAGCGCCGCGGGCGGAAGGCGCTGATCGGAGTCAGCGCCAGCAGCGCCGCGTTGATCGGCAGGATCGGGCCCTGAGCGGACAGATTATAGGCGGTGGAGCCGGCCGGCGTTGCCACCATGATGCCGTCCGCGATCAGCTCGGGCATGCGTTCGCGCTCGTCGATCATGATCCGCAGGCGTGCGGCCTGATAGGTCTGCCGGAACAGGGCGACCTCGTTGATGGCGTGATGCAGGTGGACGCGGTCGTTGACGTCGGTCGCGCGCATCAGAAGCGGATTGATCTCGGATTCATGCGCGGCTTCGAGCCGTGCGCGCAGATCGTGGGTCGAATATTCGTTCATCAGGAAGCCGACGGTGCCGCGATGCATGCCGTAGATCGGCTTTCCCGTGCGCATGTTCTGGTGCAGCGTCTGCAGCATCAGCCCGTCGCCGCCGAGCGCGACCACGACATCGGCGTCCTCAGGGTCGCAATTGCCATAGTCCCTGGTGAGCTGGCCGAAGGCGGCCTGCGCCTCGTTGCTCGAGCTGGCGACGAAGGCGATCCGGTCGTATCGCTGGGGCTTGGTCATTGGCTTGTCGGACACGGCCGCTGGCTGGAGGAAGTTCCGCCGGGCTCGTCTATACGAGGTTTGGCTGCATTGTCGAGGATCACCGCCTTTCAAGGCAAACGGGCGATTGTCGGTCCAGAGAACAAAACGGGTTGATTTGAGCCCGGCGCGGATGCGGCATCGACCGTGATCCCGCAAACGGTCGCAATTTCCTGCTAGCTTCACTACGGCCCGGCGATGACAGCCGGGCAGGGAGAACGATCATGCCCACGATCTTGCCGAGGCTGCGACGAACCGGGCTCGTACTGGCTGTTGCGGTGGCCGCATGCGCAAGTGTTGTGCGCGCGGAGGATCCGCCGCAGCCGCGCGCCGAGATGACCCCGCCGGCCGGACAGAAGGGCGGGCGCGGCAGCGCTGCGCAAAGCGGGCCGCAGAGTTCGTCCCCGGCCGAGACGCACCGTCTCCCGCCGGATTCGACCACGAAGCAGACGTTGGAGCTGCCCGGCCGCACCCTCAGCTTCGCGGCGACCGCCGGCTCCATTCGCGTGTTCGACGGCAAGGGCGAGCCGCTGGCCGACATCGCCTATACGTCCTACCAGCTCGACGGCGCCGACCGCGCCACGCGTCCGGTCACGTTCCTGTTCAACGGCGGACCAGGGGCATCCTCGGCATGGCTCCAGTTCGGCGCGGCCGGTCCATGGCGGCTGCCGTTCGATGGCGATGCGCTGTCGCCATCGGCTTCGCCCGAGGTGAAGCCGAACGCGGAAACCTGGCTCGACTTCACCGACCTCGTCTTCATCGATCCCGTCAGCACCGGTTACAGCCGCTTCATTGCGAGCGGCGAAGACGCACGCAAATCGTTCTACTCCGTCGACGGCGACGTCAACGCGATTGCGCTGGTGATCCGCCGCTGGCTCGAGAAGCACGACCGCCTGACCTCGCCGAAATTCGTCGCGGGCGAGAGCTATGGTGGTATTCGCGGGCCAAAGGTGGTGCGCCAGTTGCAGCTCCAGCACGGCGTCGGCGTCCGTGGCTTGATCCTGGTGTCGCCTCTGCTCGATTTCCGCGAGTTCACCGGCACCAGCCTCCTGCAATATGTCGCAACGCTGCCGAGCTATGTCGCGGTGGCGCGCGCGGCGAAGGGGCCGGTCAAGCGCGCCGACCTCGCCGACGTCGAGGCCTACGCGCGCGGCGAATTCCTGGCCGATCTGGTCAAGGGCGAGGCGGACAAGGAGGCCACCAATCGTCTGGCCGACAAGGTTGCCGAGCTCACCGGCATCGACCAGGCGGTGAGCCGCCGCCTCGCCGGGCGCTTCGACGTCGGCGAATTCCGCCGCGAGTTCGACCGCAGAGGCGGCAAGGTGACGGGACGCTACGACGGCTCCGTGCGCGGCTTCGATCCCTATCCGGATTCCAGCAGCTCGCGGTTCGGCGACCCCTCGGGCGATGCGCTCCAGGCGCCGCTGACGAGCGCTGCGGTCGACGTGCTCACGCGCAAGCTCAACTGGCGGCCCGACGGCTCCTACGAGGTCCTGAACGGCAGTGTGGAAGGTCATTGGGATTTCGGCCGCGGCATCAACCCGCCGCAATCGGTGTCCGAGCTGCGCCAGATCCTTGCCACCGATGCCAAGCTGAACGTGCTGGTCGCGCACGGCCTGTTCGACCTTGCTACGCCCTATTTCGGAACCAAGCGGGCGCTCGATCAACTGCCCGCCTTCGTGACGCAGCGCGTCAAGTTCGTCGTCTATCCCGGCGGCCACATGTTCTATTCGCAGGGCGGCTCGCGGCAGGCGTTGCGCAGCGAGGTCGAGCGATTGATCAGGGAGTAGGCCGCCGCTTGCGCGGCGGATAGCGACGGGCGATCTCCTTTGCCACGACCCGCTCCGACTTCACATTCGCGCCGGCGATCCAGATGTCACTGACCTTGCCGCGCTTGTCGCGGATCCGGCGCACCGGCTCGCCATGGCTGGAATAGCCGGCGGCCCAGGCGAGCTTGCCGTTGTCGCGGCCGGTGACCTCGATTTCGGCGGCATCCATGAACGGATTGTTGAACTGCGGATTGGCGACCAGCACGCGGTTGCCCGCGGCAACGAGGTCGGTTGCGCCCCAGATCGTCCACCAGCGGCCGGTCCAGTCGCGCAGGCGGCGGTCGGGTGCGCCGCGGGTTTTGAAGACGCGCAGGATCTGCATGGCGCCGTCCATCCAGAACGGCGCCGCGCCGTCGATGGAATTGCTCAGGATGCTGATCGAAAGCTCGCAAGCCGGGATCGCGCAGGTCCGCGAGATGTAGCCCTGAAAGCCGCCGCTATGGCCGAACCAGTCCCAGCCGTCGGTCTTGCCGGCATTGACGCCGAGGCCGTAGTAGCCCTCGAAGCTCTGCGGGATGCGCCAGTGATGCCGCGTCATCTCGCGGCGGCTTGCGACGGAGAGCACGCTTTTCCTCGCATTGGGCGCAAGCTGCGCGAAGAAGCGCGCGGTGTCGCCGGCGGTGGCAACGAAGCCTGCGGCCGAAGCCATCGCCTGCGCCGGATTGTCTCCGGGGATCACGCAGCGTACGCCCAGCGGAACCTTTCGTGTGTGGCCGCGCGCGAAGGAGGCGCCCTTGGGAAGCGGCGCGTCCGGCTCGGTCTCGCGCAGGCCCGCGGGCCCGATGATCTCGCGCTTGATCCAGACCGAGTAGGGCTGCTCCGTCACCGCTTCGATGACGAGGCCGAGCAGGCCAAAGCCATGATTGGAGTATTTGAAGCGGGTGCCGGCCTCGATCGCGGTCGGCAGCTTCAATTCCGCGAGCAGCTCGTTCGCGTCGAGGTAGGGGCGGCGATCGATGAACTGGCCGGAATCGACGCCGTCGCGCGTCAGCCCCGCGCTGTGCGACAGCACCTGCGCGATCGTCGTCTCGGCAACGCGCGGATGCAGGCCGCCGACATACTGGCCGATCGTATCGTCGAGCCGGAGCTGGCGCTGCTCGCGCAGCTTCATGATGCCGGCCGCGGTGAAGCTCTTGGAATGGGAGGCGATGCGGAAGCGGTGGCGCGGGGTGAGCTTCTCGCCGGTGTCGAGATTGGAAAGGCCGAATGCATGCTCGGCGACGATCTCGCCGCGATGGGCGAATGCGACCATGACGCCTGGCTGCTGGATTGTCGTCAGTTGGAATTCGATCCAGGAGCCGACGTAGTCGATCGCGGATCGCAGCCACTTGTCCATTGCGCTACCGGTTTGCGGGGATTGGTGCGAGAGGCTAGCCGAGAAAGCGGAACGGGCACAACCCGGAAGGTCGTGCCCGTTCGCCTCATGAAGTTGCGATGTCGTCAGTACACGAGCGTCGCGCCGGTCGGCTTGTCGAGCGCAGCCGCAAGCGAGCGATATTCGGAGCTGTCGGTGCCGGCGAGCGAGGCGATCTTGTTCAGATGATACTGCGCCTGTTCGCGGTTGCCCTGTTCGAGCTGCCAGAGGCCGTAATATTGCCAGGTGCGGACGTGGTTCGGATCGTCCTTCAGCGCCAGCTCGTAATAGAGCTTCGACGACTGATAGTCGCCGAGCTTGCGATAGGAGTAGCCGATCAGATTGGCGACGTCGGCGACGTCGTCGCGCTTCAACGACTTCAGCTGGCCGATCGCGCCGGTGTAGTCGTGGTTGTCGTAGATCGCGGTGTAGGCGGTGCGATAGGCGGCGAGGAATTTGGGGTCGTTGACGGAAGAGCTCTTCTTCTTGCCCTTCTTGGTCGATGAGTCCGAGCTCGGCGGCGGCGAAGGGGAGTCGCCGCCCGCAGCATGGGCGCTGGACAGCACCGGTGCGGCCGCCAGCGACATGGCGACCAGTCCCGGCACGACAAGCATTGAGAGTTTGCGCATCTAAATTCTCCCGTATGGAACTTGGCGATCCTACACGATTGCCCGAAGACCGAAACACCCGTCCCGCACAAACATTCCCGCTTCGCACCATCTGCTCGCCCGGATGCAGATGACAAGCTCGTCATCGAGATGAACGGGAGCCTGCAAGGGGCTTCAGACTGGGTTCAGTGCCTCGCCCCTAGGTTCCGGCCTACGATCGAAGGGTAGGCGAGAGGGTGCCGCCTCGAGATCCTTCCAAGAGGAGACCACCATGCTGAAGACCATTTCCGCAGCCTTGCTCGCGGCTTCCGCGATCGCAGCCCCGGCCTTCGCCGCCGAGGCCGGCAAGACCACCATGACCGCCCCGGTGGTCAAGGCGGAGCAGGGCCAGACCAAGGCGTCCACCACCGCCGCAAAGCCGGACGCCGCTGTCAAGGCCGACGCCAAAGCTGCTGACATCAAGCCCGCCGACGTCAAGGCGGATTCCAAGGCGGACGTTAAGGCGGATTCCAAGTCGAAGGCGATGAATGCCAACGCGGCGGCGACGCCGGACGAGCACAAGTCGGCGCCCACGCATAGCCACGACGACAAGCATCTGTCGGCCAAGAAGTCGCAGAAGGCACAGCCGGACCTGGTCAAGCCGGGCACCAGCGACAAGCGCAGCTGACGTCTGATCCCGCGCGGCGGCACCTTGCATTGCCCGCCGCCGCGTACGGACTTCAGGTCCGTCCCGGCGCCTGTGCAAAAGCGCAGGCGCCGGCGGCGGTGCGGTGCTGACGGTGCCTCCGCGCAGGACCGAATTCCCTTTGCACGGCCTTGGGGCTAGAACATGCGAGGAGTCTGTGCACGTGGAGAGCGCGAGCTGTGGGGCGATTGGCGAGACGTACTGCGCGCCTGGCGTTGATCCTGACCCTGCCGCTGGCGCTTGCGGCCTGTTTCGGCGGCGATGGCGACCGTCCGACCTTCATGGGCGGGACCCAGGCCGGAGGGCCGCAGCCGTTTCCCGACAATTTCCGCAGCGACACGCTGGCGCTGATGCGCACTTATCTGAACAACCCGGTCGGCGTGCGCGAGGCCAGCATGGCCGAGCCGGTCCAGCGCGAGGTCGGTGGCCGGCAGTTCTATGTGAGCTGTCTGCACTTCACCCCGCGCGAGACCGACGGCAGCTACAAGGCCATGCGGGAACGCGCGGTGATCTTCGTCAACGGACGAGCGGACCGTGTCGTCGACCGGACCAGCGAGCTCTGTGCCGGTGCGGTTTACGCACCCTTTCCGGAACTCGAAAAGATGACGCGGTAGCGCAAAGCCGGCCTTCATGGCCTGGTGCTAGAACGAGATCGCCGAAGCCGCCGGATCACATTTCGGCGAGCTTTGAACGGGGCGGTTTGGCGTTGCGACAAATTGGGACGGCAGGTCTTGCGAGTCGACAAAAACAGTCGGCGGGATGGAACAAACTCGCGTTGTTGCCGACCCGTCACAGTAACGAACGATCAACGTTCCGGCATTGCCGTGAAGCAACCCAATTCACGCCACGTTGTTTCCTGAGTGTCGTAAATGAAAGAACGGGGATGATCATGAAATCGATTTTGCTGGGTGCAGTTGCTCTGCTTGCGCTGGCCGCGCCGGCCGCTGCGGCGGACATGCAGCCGCGCACCTATGCCAAGGCGCCGGCCTATACGCCGCCGCAGGTGATCTATAATTGGACCGGTTTCTATATCGGCGGTCATGTCGGCGGCGCGTTTGCCGGCGACAACAGCTTCCAGTCCAGCGACGCCCGCTTCATGGGCGGCGTGCAGGGCGGCTTCGACTACCAGTTCGCCCCCAATTGGGTGATGGGTATCGAGGCTCAGTACTCGTGGCTCCCGACCAACAACAACGGCGTCACGTTCCCGCTGGGCACGCAGGTGACGTCCAACACCGACCAGATCGGGTCGGTGACCGGCCGTATCGGCTACACCTGGGGACCGACGCTGCTCTACGCCAAGGGCGGTTACGCCTGGCGAAACAACAATCTCGGCGTCAACATCGCCGGCGTGCCGCAGGCCTTCACCACCACCGGCAACAGCAAGGATGGCTACACGGTCGGCGCCGGCCTCGAGTACATGTTCGCGCCCAACTGGTCCGCCAAGGCCGAGTACCAGTACTATAATTTCGGTAGCACCACCTTCACCTCGGGGCCGGCCGAAATCGTCGGGGTCCGCGGCCGGGAGGACGAGCATACCGTCAAGGTCGGTGTGAACTACCGCTTCGGCTGGGGCGGTCCGGCAGCTTCGCGCTACTGACCCCGCGACCTACGACCACGCTCTGACAAAGGCCGGCTCCGCCGGCCTTTCGTTTATCCGCCGTCGGCCGGCCTGCATTTGCAATGCGTGAACCATCTGGCGCGTCATTTGCAGACGAACATTCCGGCGCGCGCCTTCTCACGCGTGTCATGGGTCTTGGGTAAAGCAAAAATAATTTTTGCCGCTTACGGAACTCGCGCTCCGGAACGCGTTATATGAGAATTACCGGGCTGGTGGGACGACGGACATGCGTATCTTGGTGTCGGCGGTGGTGCTCTCGTGCTTCTTGGGCCTGCCGTGCTCTGCACAGACAATCCTCAAATCCGAGCCTCTGATGTTGGCACCTTACGAGGTGGCTTTCGTCAAGGACGCCTCGTGTCCGTCGGGCAAGGTGATGAAAGTCACCGGCGCGATCCGCGGGCTGCACCGCCGCAAAGCCTGCGTGGCTATGCCTGGTGAGCAGGCCTCGCTGGCGACCGCGACGCCCTGATCCCCCTGCGGTTTCCTTCGGCAGCCCCTCACGAATTCAGCTCAAGCTCCGTCCTGGACTGGCGCTCGGCTTCGGCCTTGTTCCTGGCGGGGTCCTCGCCCGGGGCAGCCCGACAGGGTTTGATCTCGTAGTCATTGTCGAGCACCCGGCGCGGCCCCGGATGGTCCTCGTCGGCGTTGACATCCAAGACCAGGCCGCTCCGCTGCGCGAGCTTCCAGACGTCGGACTCGCTCGGATAGGCCTTGCTGATCTGGGCGTCGTTGCAGAACAGGGCGTAGGGCATTGCTTTCCGCTCCGGAAAGCCCGTTAACGACCCTACGTGCCCAGGCGTTCCAGGTGGCGGATGATCACGGGCCCGTGATCGGGCGCACCAAGCCTTGAGTCCTTAACGAGTCCTGAATCGCGAAAAAAAGAATCCCCGGGACTCATTTGGCGGAATCAGCGGATGTTTTCCGCCATGACGAGCCACCTGAACACCTCCTGCGGGCACATGCTCCTGCCGCTGACGCTGGCGCTCCTCGGCGCCTGCGCTGCCAATCTTTGGCTGGTGTGGTCTTGGCTATAAGTCTTGGCTGTAGGATCTGGCCGTCGGCCCTCTGACGGGGCAGCCTTACTTTTTGGCCAGCGGGCCCGGGACGTCGCGGAGGGCGGCGCGCAATTTGGTCAGGGTTTGCGCACAAAATTCCTCGCGCTCGCGCTCGAACCGCTCCTGATGCTTGCGGAAATTGGCGATGCGGGCCTGCATCTCGGTGCGGAAATCGCCGGTCGTCCGCGGCGGCGAAAGCTGGATGGGCTGAGGCTGCGGAGGGGCCGGGGGTGCCTCGACCTCGACCATGACGGTCTCGACCGCCACGGCCTCGATGGTCGCCGCCGAAGCCTCCGGCGGCACGCCAGGCCGCAGGAGCTCATCCGTCCTGCCGGTCACCGATTGGACGAAGGCCAGTGTCTGGGCGATCAGCGCGTCGCGTTCCCTGATCCATTTCATGATCCACCTCAGCTGCCGCCATTCCAGCAAAGCGGCTGCGCCGAATCAAGACGGTTGACAAGGGTTGCATATTTTTCCCGGTCGCCCGAAAGTGGCGGATGGAGTCCGGAAAAGAACGTTCGGCCGAAGTGGATGGCTTGAGGCTGATCCGCGCGTTCCTGTCGCTTCCGCCCGACAGGCGGGCGGAGGTGATCGCGTTCGTGGAGGAATTGGCGCGTGCCCATGGCCGGCCCGAGGAGGGCACCAAGGCATCGCCGAGGTGAGCTATCGCTCGCGCGGGTTGACGTTGGGCTCGAACGGCGCGCCCACCACCCGAACCGGCCTCTGATCCGAGATCCTGGTGACGTCGATCACAGTCCGCTCGGCCACAGTCCGCTCGGCGACCTGCCTTTCGGGGGCCGGCTGAAGCACCGGCTCGAGCAGCGTCAACGTCCCAGCCACGGCGCCACAGCAGAGTGTCACCGTCGCCAGCAGAAACATATTCCGGTTTTCTTCGCGAATTCGCATGGGTCGAGAACGAACGACGTGCGTCGTTGGTTCCCAGCGGTCCTCTATCCGGAGCGCGAATGCCGTCGACAGCGCCAGCAGAAATCCCGCGGCGATGACGAACCGCACGGCCGTCATCACAACCTGACCACATCGGCGGCGTTCGCTGTATGATGTCCCGCATCGCAATTTCGACTCGCGCCCGTCAGATGATCGCCAATCGTCCCCCCGTGCTCGCTCACGAACGCTTCGTCGCCGACCGCGATAATTTCGCGGGCCTCGATCTCGCCGCGCGGTTCGAGCGGATCGAGCAGACCAACCTCTGGGGCGCAGCCAGCTCGGTGTCGGGCCTCGGCTCGGAGGACACCGCCACCGCCGCCATCCGGGAGGCGCTTCCGCCCTTGTTGCAACGGCTGGGCGCGCGCTCGCTGCTCGATGCGCCCTGCGGCGATGCGGGCTGGATTGGCCGCATCAAGCTCGATCTCGACTACATCGGCATCGACATCGTGCCCTCGCTGATCGAGGCCAACAACCGGCGCGTGGCGGACGGCGAGCTGGCCGGCCGCTTCCTCGTTGCCGATATCACGCGCGATGCCCTGCCGCGTGCCGACCTGATCCTGTGCCGGGACTGCCTGGTGCATCTGAGTTTTGAGAACATCGCCCGCGCCATCGCGCGCTTTCGGGAGAGCGGGGCGCAATTCCTGCTCGTCACGACGTTTCCGGAATGGGAGCGCAATCGCAATTGCGAGGACGGCGACTGGCGCGCGCTCGACATGACGAAGGCGCCGTTCAATTGGCCGGCGCCGCGCGCGTTGATCGACGAGCGCTGCGAGGAGGGCGACGGCGGCTGGCGCGACAAGAGCCTCGGGTTGTGGCGGCTCGACGAGTTGCCGGATTACGGGTGCGGCCACCAGGGGAGAGCCAAGCAGCGCGCCGAAGCCGTCGACGTGAGATTCGCGCCTCGGGCGCTGCGGCATTGAACCGCTTCGGAGCCTGACGCCACAAAGTGGCATGACCGGCATCATCAGAGAATTGCTGCTTCGGATTGCGAGGTCCGTCGTCGAGGCTTGGTCGCTCGCGTTGTTCACAAAGGTGGGGCAGTGGCTGGATGAGAACATAGCCGGGCGATACGTGAAGCTCGTCATCGGCATGCTTCTCGGGCTTGCCGCGTTTTTCTTCGTCCCGGTGGTTCGCGGAATCCTCGGTCTTTGATGGTGCCGGCTGAGGGGATTGAACCCCCGACCTTCGGTTTACAAAACCGCTTGTCTGTAAACAGGATATCGTACGAAGGGGTCTGAAACACAAATTTTGTTGACAGTATAACAGGTTATGGCGGTCTCAGATATCCTGTTTGGTCCGGACGCAAGCGTTGCGGCAATTATCGTCGAGGGCGGAGGTCTCTTGGAAGTCGGCGTGGGAGCATTCCGAGTTTCGTGGGACCAGGTCGATCTCACTTCTGGCCGAAATGGCGTTGCGATCAGTCGTAGCGAGACCGAGGTGGAGCGGATGGACCTGTTCGATGATGGCAAGGTTCAGAGCGACCGTCGCGAATTCCGTGTCTCCCAGATCATCGGAGACTGGACACGCATCGGCAATGAGACCAATTCTTGCTTCATCAAGCGCGGTTATGTCACCGACGTCGTGATCGATCGGGGCGGAAGGCTCCGCGCGATTCTCGAATCCCGATCATTCCGACTAGGTGGCGGGATCTACGCCTATCCGTTCTACGATTACCAAGCTGGTTGGAGACCTCACTACGGCTACTACGACCTTCCACTGGAAAATATGTCGCAGCCCGCTTCCGAAGTACGACGAGAGCGCTTCGCCGGTCTTTGACAGGGCCCCGGCGCCGTCCAGCCTCGACGAGAACCCCACCGGTGGACGCTGCGGGCAAGATTCAGTGAGGGAGTGATCACCAAAGGCCTGGCGCCCGAGGTTGAGTGGTATCAGCCTCGGTGACGTCGGCCAAACCAGTCCTTGGAATCGGCCGGCCTATGGTCATGATCCATCATTGACCGCGCACTTCCGGCTTTCCCGAACTTGGAGCAGCCGGCAGAGCGCCGGGAGCGATGTTCATCTGCGGTGGTTGTCGGGAAGCCGCATCCCTGGAAGAGCGGGCAGGGGAGGTGGCCTCCTGCTGCCCAGTCGCGCTCTGCCCGCGACCTCCCGCAAGGCCGACTGTAATCTGATCCGTCCCGACCGGCTCCGGTGTGGAGCTGCCATCGGCAGCTGCTACGCGCCAGACCTTGTTTCCGGCGTCGTCCGCAACGAGCAGCGCGCCGGTGCCGTCGATCCCGAGGCCAACGGGCCGACCGCGCGCCTGATCGCCCTCGAGGAAGCCGGTCACCACGTCTCGCGCCTTGCCGGCAGGCGCGCCGTTCTCGAAGGGAATATAGACTACCTTGTAACCGGAAAAGGAGTTGCGGTTCCAGCTGCCGTGCTGGCCGACGAAAGCACCACTCCGATACTCTTCTGGAAGGGCTGAATTCATCGTGAATGTCATTCCCAGCGCGGCAACGTGGCTCCCCAGCGCGTAATCAGGAGCGATCGCCTTTTCGACCATATCAGGACGCGGCGGGTGGACGCGCTCGTCGACATGATTGCCATAGTAGCTCCACGGCCAGCCATAGAACGCCCCCTGTTTGACCGAGGTCATGTAGTCCGGGACGAGATTGGGACCGAGCTCGTCTCGCTCGTTTACCACGGCCCAGAGTTCGCGCGTTTGCGGGTGGAATGTCAGGCCGTTGGGGTTGCGCAGGCCAGACGCATAGACGAGGGGGGCGCCAGTCTGCCGGTCCACCTGCCAGATGGCGGCGCGTCCCTTCTCTGCCTCCAGCCCTCTTTCGGCTACATTGGAGTTGGAGCCGACCGACACGTAAAGAAAGCGGCCGTCCGGACTGAGCGCGAGATCCTTGGTCCAATGATGGTTGATCGGTCCGCCGGGCAACGGCGTGAGCACCTTCGGCTGCGCGGCAATATTGGTATCGCCGAGCCGATAGGGATAGGCCAGGATCGCATCGGCGGCGGCCACGTAGAGCGTATTGTCATTCCACGCCACGCCGAAGGGTGAATTTAGGTCCGTGAGCAGGTTATGGCGCTCGTCGACTTCGCCGTCGCGGTTCGTATCGCGTAAGAGCGTGATGAGGTTGCTCTTCTTCTGTTCGCCGCCACCTCCTTGCGCGTACGACATGATCCAACCGCGGATGAGGTCTTTGGGACGCGCGACCGGCTTGCCGGGTGGAGCGCGTGACTGAATGACGAGAACGTCTCCGTTCGGCAAGGTATGCACCGTGCGGGGGTGAACCAGGTCGCTGGCATAGGCCGTGATCTTGAGCCCGCCGCCGACAGCCGGCGTCTCACCCTCACTCCAGCCGATCACCTCGGCCACCTTCAGATTGGTCAAAATGGAGTAGCTCGGTTTCGGCAGGACAGGCTCAGGTCCAATCTGTTGCGAAATGTCGAAATCCGTGCCGCCTTCGCTGCAGCCCGCAAGGGCTGCGACGAGCAGGGAACTGCTGACAAATGCGGCGGCGCCCCGCAACCGAATGCACCTAGTCATGTCGTCTCACTCCCACGCTGTAATGAAATACGAGTGCACGGCCAAGCCAGTTGTTGACGACCATGGCGATGATCGTCGCAACGGAGAGAATGAGACCCCATGGCACAACGGCGATCCAACCGTCTCTGGCATGAGCAAGGCTGTTGAGGAAGGCCAACGCGAGGACAACCGCGCCACCAACGGCATGGGGCCACGTGGCTTTCGGAGCACGGACAGCCGAACCGAACAGAAAGTCAATGACGCCCGCAACCAAGGCAAGCGCGCCGGAGACAAGTCCGGCTAAGAGAAGCCAGGACGAGAACTCATGCCACATGAGATAGGATGTTCGCCAGTATACGACGTCGGTGAGTAGCGTCAGCGTGAAACAGACGGTCGGAAATTGGGCGAGCATCGAGTGAATGGGTTGGCCGCCGGTTGCCGCGGTCACGGGGGTATGCAGATGCGTCATCAGTGGTGTCCATGACCGATACTTTGAAACATTCGAATGTGCGGACGGGCGCATGGTTCCTCGGAGCAACGAGTTAGGTCTGCGAGCGCACCTACAATTGTCGCCACGGAGCTTGCGAACCGCATGACCGAATTTGTGAACCGGCCGCGCTCGGTGCCGAGAAGTGGCCGCGGGGGAGGAATTGTACGGTTTCGCACCAATCTGCGCTCGCCTGCGACTTTCGGCGGAAGCACGAGACGACGGTTACGAGCTCGCTGAAAAGAAGAAAGTCGGGGGGCGCGGTCCTGTCGCGGGGCTGTAAACGGCAATTAGTTGGAGCGTCTCTCGCCAGGGATCGTTGTCTTCTCACCGAGGGTTTCGCGGATCCACAACTTTTGCACGAGTACCATGACAACGACTGTAAGAGGCGTTGCAAGGATGACGCCTAGCATGCCGCCTAGCGCTCCAAATGCCGAGAGTCCAAGCAAGATGAGCGCGGGCGGTAACTCCACTGCACGCTTCTGAATCATCGGAGTGATAATGTTGCCTTCGAGCTGTTGAATGACGAAAACAGCGCCCACCGTCCACAATAAGACGCTAAGGTCCTGCGTTAGCGCGAATAAGACTGCCGGCAGAGCTCCGATGATCGGACCGATCAAGGGAATGAAGTTCGTCGCACCTGCAATTGCTCCAAGACCGACCGGCGAAGGCAAACCGATCGTCCAAAAGGCAAGCCCGCATAGCACGCCGACCAGCGTCATGGAGGCGAGTTGCCCGAGGAACCAGAGGCGAAGCGCTGAGGCGGAAATATCCAGCGCTTCTGCGATGCGGTCATGCTGCTCGGAAGGGAATAGCTTGATCGTGCCGCGACGATAGACGCTCGGGTCAGCGGCGAGATACACTGCTACGACCGCGACCAGCAAAAGATCACTCACCACGCCAAGCGCAGTGTAGCCGACGCGGGCCGCTCGAGACAGCAGCTGTCCGCTGCCTTCGCTGGAAAGAGTTTCTTGAAGCTGTTTGAATGCATCTGCAATGCCCAGCGTCGCGCCTGCAACATTGATTGCGCCGGGGAGCTGATCGAAAACCCCTGATATCTGCCCGATGATCTGTGCTCCGAACAAGCTGAGCAAGATGCCGGCAAGGGCTGCCAACGAAACGCAACTCACGGCAAGTGCCCAGCCGTACGGGAGCCGGCTGTATCTTGCAACCGCGGCGGCAAGTCCTCCTAGCAGGACCGACAGGAGAACGGCAGCGAAGAGGAGGATGAATAGGTCCGCAAGCTTCCACGCGATGTAGGCGATCGTGGTCACTGCCAGCGTGATGAGTACGCGGCGGAGAAAAGTCCAGTCGGAGGCGGGGGCGTGGCTCATGTGCATGGAACCGCCCCGGCGGAGGAGGCACTACCGAGTGTTCCCGGCAGGGTGAATGCCGGGTTGGACAACCGCGCTTTCATGGGACCTCCTCGATCGTTCGTCGCGGAGGAACTGCGGATCGTCGCGCTCGTTCCATTAGATGCAAACGACGTCGGCGCCGGGCAACTGACAAGCCGCCACTGTTGGGCCAGGCACGTACCCGCTCCGAAGGGGCTGCGAATGAACGATGCCGCAAATGACCTGGTCTCGGTTTGGTCGCTCTGCCTTGCGTCCGGCAACTCGGCGGATTCAACGATGATCTGGTCGACGTGGAGCATCGCACCCGCCGTGACGCTTCCGCTGGTTCTCTTCGGTGCCCTTTATGCTGCAGGCGTCTTTCGGCGCGCCGCAGAGCCGCATGATTCAGGAGCGCTGTGTTGCGAGATGACGGCCGCCGCAGCGGCCCTGTTGCTGCTCGTGGCTGCCGTCGTGAGCCCGCTCTGCCGGCTTTCCGCTGCGCTCGCTTCGGTCCACATGGTTCAGCACCTCGTGCTGGTCATCCTGGTTCCGCAGCTCATTGTCGTTGCGGCTCCGCTTCGCACGCTCGGAGCCGGACTGCGCAGAGCCACGCGCGCGACCTCGAGCAACGGCAGGCAAGAGCTTCAGTGGGATCGGCCGTTGCTCGCCGCTGGCGCTTACGGCTTCCTGATCTGGTTCTGGCACGCCCCCGCGACGTACGAGCTCGCGCTGACAAGCGTGGGCTGGCACCTTCTCTATCTCGGATCCCTCATGCTGGTCAGTCTCTGGTTCTGGGCCTGCGTGTTTCACACGGCATCGATTGGCGCGGCCGCGCTCGCTCTGCTCCTGACGATGGTCCACACCGGTTTGCTCGGAGCATTGCTGACCTTCGCTCCCTGGCCGCTCTACCCTATCATGGGTGGAGGAGCAATTGCGTTCGGACTTTCGCCGATCGAAGATCAACAGCTGGCCGGCCTCATCATGTGGGTACCCATGGGTCTGATCTATCTGCTCAGCGCGCTCTGGGTCATGAGCCGCGGATTCTCCGCGCGGTCACTAGGGCAGTCGTCTGCGGCGACGGGTAGCGTCGACCGAAGGTAAAGCCGAGGCAGCTCTCAACTTTGGACGAAGTAGAGAAGCGTGATGCCAACCGCAAACGTTGGGAGCGCGACCAAGGCGTCATAGCCCATCCGCAGGAATGTTCTGTTTGCGCGTTCGAGCAGACCAACCAGAAAGATGCCCGTCAGGATAATGCCGAGCGTTGCCGCGAGCGCTTCGAAGCGACCGGCCTGATTCAGGACCGGCTCACCGGCATAGACGACGTCGGCGAGAAAGACGAGACCGAGCGTGAGAATGTTGGTGCCGAATACATCCCCCAACGCCATCTCGTAGCGTCGCAGCCGCACCGCCGAAATGATGGAGCTCAGCTCCGGGAGCGATGTGGCAAATCCGACCAGCACAAGCCCGACGATGCCTGATCCCAGCCCGGTGAGTTTGGCAATAGCGTCGCCGCTCTGGGCGAGACCGAAGCCCGCCACGAGAATGGCGATCGCACATAGAACGGTCAGCAGCACCAGTGTGGTTAGCGACGAGTGGGACCCGACGCCGTCGTGATCACTGCTTCCTTCCTCGAGCTGGTCCGAACGGTGCCCTGGGCGTCGCTCGGCGCGCCAAGGGGCACGTCTCCCGTATCGCGCCGACATCCAGAATGCAAAGGCCGCGTACGTTAGAAGTGCGAGCGACCAGGCGCCGAACGGACCAAGACTCACATCGCCCGCCAACACCGCCGAAATGGTAAGCGACAGAGCGATGATGACAAGAACGCCCTGCATGAGTGTCGTCGGCCGGCCTATGGTCGATGTGATGGCGTCGCGACCGAGCACGGCGTCGGCTGCTGCGATCAGTACGACGTTGATGGAAACGCTGCCCAGCAGGTTATTCGTAGCGAGAGCTGCGTTTCCGACATATGCCGACGTTGAAACTGCGGCAATCTCCGGCAAGGACGTAATCGTGCCCATGAGCAGCATTCCGACGAATGCTTCGCTCAATCCGGATCTGTCGGCGATCGCGTCAAGATATTGCGCCAGCTTGTAGCCGGAGAACCAGACGATGGCTGCAGCTGACACGAAGATCGCAAGATTGGCGAAAAGACCGAGACTGCTGAGATCGCCGAGCTTCATTGCATCGTTCTCCTGGCTCCAGTCTCGACGCTAGCCGCATGGTGGCACGATAATCGCGGGCAATCCGATCCAGCCGATCGCAAGGAGCGACAACAACGCCACCGCCACCGCCAGGTATCGAAGAAAGTCGGTGGATGAACTTCGACTGTCTTCGACGTGGTCGGGTGCTCGCAACGCAATGAACATCAAAGCGAGAACGCCAGTCGTGGCTATTGCCGCACAGAATAGAATGGTCAGAGGAACGACACTGAACCCGAGGAGATGCAGGCGATGAAAACCGCGGGCGCAGGCGAGTGCGTTGAACACGTATACGAAGCCAAAATACGCAGCCCAGATGAGCAGCCCGCCCAGCACGACAAGCGTTTTGCGAATGAATGATGCACTATCCATGCGCGCTTACCCGACGAGGTGCGGAAACAGATGAACGATCGCGAGCGACACGATCCCCTGCAGGATGGTGTACTGCCAAAGCATCTGGGTGTTATCGAAGGTCACGCGACGTTCGGCGGACAGACGGCCCGTGAGCGAGCGAGCGGCCGTGTACAGTCCCATGAGCACGAGAACAGCCGCGAAGAATCCTTGCCATGAGACAATGGCGTAGACGATGGCGCCGTAGCTCGACGCGGATGGCGACAAGCCGATCGAGCGATGAGCAAGCACCTCACTGACGACAGGCAACGGAATGAGCAGTATGGCCGCGACGAGAGGCAGGGCGACCGGAACGGCGCTTCTGACCGGCCCGCGCGGGAGCAACCGGCCCGCGGCAAATACCCCTGCACCGCTCAGCAGGTACATCGCAGCCGAAGCAACCGGCCAGGCGAGATCCGGCAGACCTGCCGAAGCTCGCGGCCAAAGTTGCGGCTTTACGGTCCATAGAAATAAATACGAGAACAGCAGGCACGCAAATGCAGTAGCCGCGACCAAGATGAGTACGATCATCGCCCACCAGCTGTGGCTGGCGGAACCCGTGACGTAGGTCGGAAGCACAAGGCCCCCGCCGATATCGACAGCCGGCACATCCGGACCGGGGTCCGTGTCCCATAGCCACCAAAGAACGCAGGCAGTCGCAAGTGCGCCGCAAGCGAACGCCGGAATGAAGAGTTTGAGGGTCAAGCCAAAGAAGAAGGCGGCAGTAAACAGCGCCGCCAACACGGGCGGCCAACTCGGGCCCGGCATCCTCAGCACATATTGTGGCCGCGCCTCGATGGGGCTGGTCACAATGGTCTCGCGCGACCGCGTCGGCGCGCCCGGCAAGTAGTAACGCCCCTGCTGCACGTCTTCGGCAAGGTTGGGCTGGTCCCAAAGCGGCTCGCGGCTTGTGATGATGGGAATCGATCGTGTCTGATAGTTGCCGGTAGGCAGCCATTCAAGCGTTCCCGCATTCCATGGATTTCCGGCGCTTGCCCCGAATGGACGGAAGTTTCTTGCAAGGTCGATCAGAAAGGTCAGAACGCCGGCCGAGATCATGAATGCGCCCACCGTCGAGATCATGTTCAGCGGGCCCCAGCCCATTGCCGCGATGTACGTATAGGTGCGACGCGGCATGCCCATCAGGCCGGTGAGGTGCATCGTGAAGAAGGTGACATTCACGCCGACGAACATCAGCCAAAACGCGGTCTTGCCGAGTCTCTCGGAGAGCGGCTTGCTCGATATGGTGGGCGCCCAATAATAGAAGGCGGCAAACAGCGGAAAGACCATCCCGCCGATCAGGACATAGTGGAAGTGAGCGACCACGAAGTATGTGTCGTGTGCCTGCCAATCGAACGGGGCCATTGCCACCATCACGCCGGTCAGGCCGCCCATCGTAAAGATGAAGAGAAAGCCAAGAATGAAGTAGGCTGGGGTCTTCCACTGCAAGGTACCCAACGCAAAGGTCGAAATCCATGCGAAGACCTGGATGCCGCTCGGTATCGACACGGCCATACTCGCCGCAGAGAAGAAGCTGATTGAAAGAGAAGGAAGGCCAGTCGTGAACATGTGGTGCACCCACAACCCGAACGACAGGAAACCCATGCCGATGATGGCCAACACCACAAGCCGGTACGCCACGAGGGGCGTCTGCGCCATCGCAGGCACGATCATCGATACCATGCCCGCGGCAGGCAGGAAGATGATGTACACTTCGGGATGGCCGAAGAACCAGAAGAGGTGCTGCCACAGCAGCGGATCGCCGCCCTTTTCAGCGAGGAAGAAAGGCCAGTGGAATGCTCGCTCGAGCTCGAGAAGCACTGTGGCGATAATAATCGCAGGGAAGGCAAAAACGATCATCAGCGCGAAAATCAGCATCGCCCAGGAGTACACAGGAAGCTTGTCGAGCGATTGTCCCGGTGCGCGTGTCTTCAAAACGCCGACGATGATCTCGATCGCGCCGGCGATGGCCGATATTTCGATGAATCCTATGCCGAGAAGCCAGAAGTCGGCATTGATCCCAGGAGAATACGTATAGCTCGTCAGGGGCGGATACATAAACCAGCCGCCATCTGGGGCCAGCCCGAAGAAGAGACTGCAAAAGAAGGCAAGGCCACCGACGAAATATGCCCAGAATGCATATGCCGACAATCGGGGAAAGGGGAGGTCGCGTGCAGCTTGCAAATTCGGAAGCAGATACACGCCCATGGCTTCGACCGCGGGCACGGCGAACAAGAACATCATCAGCGTGCCATGCATAGTGAACAGCTGATTATAGAGGGCGTGGCCGATTAGCCTGCTCTCCGGAACGGCCAGCTGCGCGCGCATCATCAGCGCCAATATCCCCGCCAGAACGAAGAACAACATCGATGCGCCGACGTACCAGACGCCGACATAGCTGTTGTTGACAGCTGAGATCAGATGGAAGCCGCGCGGTGGCGCCCAGATTCGCTCCAGCTCGTCGAGTTCGCCCTCCGGCCGCGGAATCGAATTCGGAAAGCCGTCAGTCCCGGCGGGCAAGTTCTCGCGCGAGTTCGCGATGGATGGGTGTTCGGCAGGCGAAGTCACTTGAGACCCTCGAGATACTCCGCGATCGCGCGAAGTTCCTCCCCGTGCAGATTGGCAAATGACGGCATCAAATTGCCGGGCTTTAAGTGCTGTGCGGACGCGATCCAACCTGCCAAGGTGCCGGCATTGTTGGGGAAGCTGCCGGCGGCGATCGACTTCCGGCTGCCAATGTGGGTGAGATCGGGACCGATTTGGCCCGAAGCCGCCGTACCGCGTACAGTGTGACAGGCGCCGCACCCGGAGGCGATGAAGAGCTCCTTTCCTCTGGCGCCCAGCTCGGTCACGGGATCGCTCGCCGGCCTTTTCTGATCCGCAAGCCAAGTCGGATAATCCTCGCGCTCCACGGCGACCACATAGAACGCCATGAGGGCGTGCTGAGCGCCGCAATACTCTGCGCACTGGCCGCGGTAGACCCCGGGCCGCGAGGCCAAAAACTGATACTTGTTGACCCGTCCGGGTATCATGTCGAGTTTTCCGGCCAGGCTCGGCACCCAGAACGAATGGATGACGTCGTTTGATTTAAGTATGAACTCGACAGGAACGCCTGCAGGCACGCGGATTTCGTTTGCGGACATGAGCTGCCGAGCCCCCTGCGGATCGAGATAGTTCACTCGCCACCACCAGCGTTCGCCGACGACTTCGATGCGCGCTGCGGGATTCCCGCGAGCGGCCGAATGACCCGTAAGGATCAGCCCATAGACCAAGAGAATTGTAAGCACAGCGATAGGCATGGCGATGCCGAAGACGATGACGAAGCGTTGCCCGCTCATCCAGGCGCGCCTCGTGCCGCCAAACACAGCATGCGCGGTGAAGGAGAGAACCAGCAGAAATATTGCCGCAGCACCTACAACCATAATCCAGGTCAGGGTGCGGATGGCTTCCGCATTGGGACCAGCCGTGATCAGCGCTGACTGCAACCACATCAACGACGGCCGGCTGCCATGGCTTTCTTCCGGCAGCACCCAAGTGCAGCCCGAGACGCCAGTGCCGGCAACCAAAATGGCGAATGACGAGAGCGCTTTCATTTTCTCAGGGTGTACAGATAGGCGGCGATATGCACCGCCTCTTGGTAAGAGAGCGGGAATGGCGGCATGGCCGTCTGCTGTACCAGCGACGGCGCATCGCGCACCCAAGCGACAAGCGCGGCAGGCTCGTTCGGAATCGCTCCCGCAATGTACGTTCGGTTGGCGAACGTGTTCAGTGGGGGGCCGACAATCCCAACGGCGCCCGGAACGCCGGGAATGGTGTGGCAAGTGCCGCATCCGACGGCCGCAATGAGCTCCCGGCCTTTTGCCGCATCTCCATTCAAGGTCCGGCGCTCACCGAAGTAGCGATTCTGCTCGGCCGCTTGCTGGGGATCGGAACAGCCGCCTAGAATCACAATCGTAGCTGCCACGACAGCGCAGATTGGTCCTGGGCCCCGCCGGGTCTCTCCAAAATTGCTGGTGTGGTAGCCCCTGACTGTCCCTCCCGTGATCGGCTGGCGCATTGGCACGCGATCTCGAAACTCGAAGGTCGAGCCTTCATAGGCGTCTCGATCAGCGAGAGTCTTGGGGTCCGCTGGCAAGATGGGATACATCCGTAATCCTGACGCGAAGTCCTGCGATCGAGAGCAGCTGGAGAGCGCTGCGGGGGCATCTCGCTTGCCTTCGTTGTAGCGGAGTAAACTGGATCCAGGTGCCCCTGACGGCAATCTATGGCTTCCGCGCGGAACGATCCCTAAAGCCCTCGGGATCATGATTGTTCCTAACCGAGCGGCAATGACCTGGCCCTGACGAGGATCGGCTTAGCAGACGAGGATTTGCTGTACGATACAGTACAATCATTCGAGTCGGCTTCATCCGATTGCTCTGCACTGCTCTCCTGACTCGTGTGACGTTCCCCCGCCCCCGGCGTCGGTACGCCTTGCGAGGTGTTTCTTCCAGGCTGGCCGCTCCGGTGGTGTGGCTCAGCTGCGGAGCCGCGCGAACAGCGGATCGGAAGAGGATCGAACCTGGGTGCGGCTGATGCACTGGCCCGCGCGAGCCGTTCATCAGTCGAGTTGCGACCTATGCACGCTCTCACGCCGGATCCAGGAACCAGGCTTTGGAGCGCAAGTTGGTTAGACCGCGGCTCTGCCGCTTCCGCGGAGTGGGTTCGCTGATCGGGTGCGAGTTGGGTAGTCGCTATGCGGAAGCTGTTGTGGGGCACGCTGATCTCCATCTGTGCTGCGGCGACGGCAGCATTCCTGTTCGCTTGGTCGGGCGTCTACAGTATCGCCGCGTCCAGTGGGCATCTTGCGGTGGTCAGCAAATTTCTCCAGTTCGGCATGCAGAACTCGGTCGAGACATACGCGGTCGGAATAGAAGCGCCGCCACTCGGTCCCGCTCATGTAGAACAGGGCATGCTATACTTTCAGTCCGGCTGTGCGACTTGCCACGGGGCGCCCGGCCTGTCGCGGAATCCGGTGGCTTTGGGCATGCTTCCGCAGCCACCGGATCTCACGCGTGTCTCCGACGACTGGTCGGACGCGCAGCTGTTTTGGATCGTAAAGCATGGAATCAAGTACACCGGCATGCCGGCGTGGCCAGCGCCGAGCCGAGACGACGAAGTGTGGGCACTTGTCGCATTCCTTAGACGCATGCCACAGATTCCAGCAGAAGAGTACAAGGCCGCCACCCGTCTGCGCGACGGCGAAAGCCAGGGCGCCCGGACAATGGCGAACGAAGGATTGATCGTGGGTCCGTTTGCCTGTGGCGGTTGTCATGGAGCGCGCGGCGAGGGAAGCCCGCTCGGCAGTGTTCCGAGGCTCGCGGGGCAAAAAACTGCGTATCTCGAGATGGCGTTGGAAGACTTCGCAGCGGGTACCCGACCCAGCGGGATGATGGCGCCACCCGCCGCCAACCTGGACCGGCAACAGCGAGCCGAACTCGCGCGCTACTATTCGTCTATTAAGCTCGACGAGGTAGCAAAGAGCGACATCAGCGAAAAAGCCGAAAAGGCGCGCCAGCTTGGAGCCATCCTTGCCGAACACGGCGCACCGTCGCGCGGAATTCCTGCCTGCCAGGCCTGTCACGGAAGAGATGGGCGTGCGAGCGAGAACATTCCCCAATATCCCGGTCTTGCGGGACAGCACGCTTTCCATCTTGCCAATCAGCTGCGGCTCTTTCGGGCAGGCAAGCGAGGTGGCCGCTTGGCGGAAGTCATGTCGGCTGCGGCGCGTGGCTTGACTGATGAAGACATCGAGGGTGTCGCAATGTACTACAACGCACTCAGATAAGATGGGCGAGGAGGCTGTCGGCCGATCTTGCGGTGAAGGGGAGGGGTCAGTTCTTGGGCAAAGCGTATGCGATCACCGCATCGCCCCGCTTAGTCCCGAGCGAACCGTGCCCGCCCGCGACGGCCAGGACGAACTGACGTCCATCGGCGCCGAGGTAGGTCATCGGCGTAGCTTGCCCTCCAGCCGGCAGCCGGCCCTCCCAGATCTGCTCGCCCGTGATCACGTCGTAGGCGCGCAGATAATAGTCGAGCGTGCCCGATAGGAAGGCGACGCCTCCGGCCGTGAGGACAGGCCCACCAAGGTTTGGCACGCCCATTTTGAACGGGATTGGAACCGGCATGAGATCTCTGACCGTGCCGTTCTTGTGCTGCCAAAGCACGTTTCCGGTGGTAAGGTCCGCAGCGCCCACATAGCCCCAAGGCGGAGCCTGACAAGGCAATCCGAGCGGTGACGTGAAGGCCGACAGCTTCACTGCGAACGGAGCTCCAAAATTCTCATTCAGCGCCGGAAGGCTGTTCTCAGGCCTGTTGTTGCCTTGGACATACATGGTCCGATCGTCGGCGCGCGGCACGAGTTGAGACACGAACGCGAGCGAGGCGGGCGTCACGAACGCGATCTGTCGCTGCGGGTCGACGGCAATGCTGCCCCAGTTGAATACGCCAAAGTTGCCGGGATGAACGAGCGATCCATCGGTGGATGGAGGCGTGAAGCGTCCTTCATATCGCAGGCGGCGAAACTGGATACGGCACGCGAGCTGATCGAACAGCGTCGCCCCCCACATGCTGGCACCGTTGAGCGGTGCCGGATTGAATGACAACGCGGACACCGGCTGCGTTGGCGCCGTGTGATCTCCCTTGGCCGCACCTTGCGGCGCGCGCGTTTCCGTCACCGGGAGGACCGGGCTTCCGTTCCGCCGGTCCAGCACGAAGATTTCGCCCTGCTTGGTCGGCTGGACCAAGGCCGGAACGGTCTGTCCCTTGATCGTCAGGTCAATCAGAGTAGGTTGCGAGGGCACGTCGTAATCCCAGAGGTCGTGGTGCACGGTTTGGAACGCCCAGCGCACCTTGCCCGTGGCGACTTCCAGAGCGACGACCGAAGAGGAGAATCGCTCGACGCTTTCGCTTCGGTTGCCGCCCCATTGATCGGGCGGCTGATTGCCGAGCGGCACGTACACGAGCCCGAGCGCTTCATCGACGCTCATGATCGACCAGCTGTTGGGCGAATTGGCCGTATAGGTCTGACCTGGCGGAAGCGGCGCCGTCTGGTCGGGGTTGCCGGAATCCCAGTTCCAGATCAGATCGCCAGTCCGGATGTCGAAGCCACGGATCACACCGGACTGCTCCTTGGTCGAGACATTATCGAGCACCGTGCCGCCGACGATCACCAGGCCGCCCGCGACAACCACCGGCGAAGTGGAATAGTAGGCGCCGGGCCGCACATTCGGCATGTTGGCCCAAAGATTGATCTGGCCGGTCCCTCTGCCGAAGTCGCGGCACACCGCTCCGCTGTCAGGATCGAGCGCGATCAATCGGCCATCCGCTGTGGGCATGAACAGCTTCGCCGTGCAGTTCGCGGTCGGCACGCCGTCCGCGGCGGCAATCGGCATGTCGGGGACCGGCTTGTTGGTAGCCGCCTCCGGAGCAGCTGCGGTATCGACAGCATTCCTGTTCGCATCGGAAGCGCCGGGATAGTAGGACAGCCCGCGGCAGGTGAGATGCTGAAGGGCGAGCTTGTCGAGAATCTTCGGGTCATAGCGCCAGATCTCCGTTCCGGTGGTCGCGTCCAAGGCAATGACCGACTGATGCGGCGTGCAGAGATAAAGCCGATCGCCGATCTTCAGCGGCGTCACTTCAAACGTCGTCTCTTCGGGATCGCCGGGTCGCCCTCGCATGTCGCCGGTATGATAGGTCCAGGCCACTTGGAGTTTCCCGGCGTTCTGCGGCGTGATCTGATCGAGGGGCGAATAGCGCTGGCCACGTCCGGCGCGCCCGTAGGCGTGCCACTCACCTGGCGGCACATCTTGCGCTGCTACAGCCGGCGGGTCCGGCGTTGATTTGGAGACGGAAGTCGTCTTTGCCACCAAGCGATGCGGATCGGTCGTCCAAGACGCGGCAGCCACCAGGAGCGCCGCGCATAGCACGATCGACAGTGCCAATCCGCCGCCACGCCATGCGGATCCCTGACGAAGTCGAGACGATGCGGAGTCCCTCCGGGCCAAGCTACCAGCAATCCAGGGGGTCAACAGGATTGCACCGATGACGAAGATGATGCTGCCGCGCGCGGCCAGCGGCCACCAGTCCAGGCCGACCTCCCACAGCGACCAAACCAGGGTGCCCGCGGTAACGAAGCAAAAGACCCACAACGCCCGTTCGTCGCGGCGAAACAGGAAGATCGAGCTTGCCAGAAACGCGAGGCCAGACAGGGCGTAGTACCAGGACCCGCCAAGGGCGATCAGCCAGAGACCCCCGGCCGTCAAGGCGACGCCCATCGCGAGGAGCGCAACCGCAAGCGTCATGAGAATGACGTTTCGAAGTACCATACTTACCACCTTTAAGCCCGGAGAGCGCTTGCTAAGCCCAGCACTGGCATCAGAAGCGCGGCGCGCTGCTGCCCGAACAGGCCGCACAGTCACGCGACGGCAACGTGGGCGTCGTCGGGACGTTCCTTGGCACCTCTCGTTCCTGGGCAACGCTCATCGGCCGGACGGCAGGACCCGGGTGTATGGCGAAAGCTGCTGATGCGGCAGTCGGGCCTGCCGGCTCCGGCTCCTCCAGCCGCCCTGAATGACGGATGAGGCAGGACGTGGAAGAGTGCGCGTCTGCCTCTGGCGGTCGGCTGCCGCAATCCCGCGTACGCGCATGTTGAATTCGAGAATGAACTAGCTGGATAGCAGCCCTGAAATGAACGCTGCGGCGCCAAGGGCAATGAACGACAGAACGATCGGAGGATACAGAACCAGCGCTGCCTCAAAGCGCAAGAACCTCGGGTGTTCGCCAGCACGATTTGGACGTCCAATGAGGATCAGGGTGGCTGCGGCCGCAAGCATCACGGCTCCAATCAGGATGTTCACGCTCGGCTTCCCTCTCTTTGAGCGCGGAGGCGCCCGAGCTGGAGCGTGCGATCATCCGTTCGCCCTGGAAAGGTCGGCCAGTACGCTAACGTACCTACTTTCTCGATCAACTTATTCCGACAGATGCGATCGGTTCGGCTTCAGTCAATGCGAGTTCTGGCGGCCATGCCGAGAACCCGCTCGCGGGTACGGCTTCTCGAAGCATCGAGCAGCATCGCTCCCGCCCAGCGATAGACGTTGTGCTCCTTCACTTGCTGTCGCATCAGGTTCATGCGTTCGGCTCGCTCCTCCAGCGGCATCAAGAGCGCCAGTTCGATCGCTGATGCCATCTCTTCGATGTCGTATGGATTGACGATGAGCGCTTCGGAAAGCTCTCGTGAAGCTCCGGTAAAGCTCGACAGGACGAGCACCCCGGCGCCGTCCTCCCGAGAGCTTACGAACTCCTTTGCGACCAGGTTCATTCCGTCGTGCAGGCTGCTGACGATGCAGACATCGGCTGCCCTGAACAGCCGGAATACATCCGAAGGCTCGTAATGCTGAACGATCAGACGGATCACGCGCTGACGACCTTGATGACGTTCGTTTATTTCCGCGGCCAGCGCCTCTGCTTCCGCCTGTAGTCTCGAATATGAGCTCAGCTTGCTGCGGGTCGGAGCCGCGACCTGGATGAATGCGAGCCGATCTGTCCAGGCCGGATCTCGTGACAAGAGCGCATCGATGGCCCGCATCCGGTCAAGGATGCCTTTGGTGTAGTCGAAGCGTTCGACGCCCACGATCAGCCGCGTGTCCTCCGGCAAACCGAATTGCGCGATGACGTCGGACCGGCATTGCGCAGCAGCCGGCAGCTTTTCCAGCTCCCTCGGCGGCCATTCTATCGAAATCGGATAGGCGCGTATCCTGGCCTCATGTCCCCCGACGCTGACCGCCTGCACCTCGCGGTCGATCCTGCTTTCCAGAAAGCGGTCGACACCTTCGATGAAGTTGTTGCAGTGAAACTGGGTGTGAAAGCCGACAATCGTGCTGCCGAGTATTCCTTCGATAATCTCCTCCTTCCACGGGCAGATGCTGAAGGTCTCCGCATTCGGCCATGGGATATGCCAGAACGTGATGATCGTCGCCTTCGGCAGGCGTTCACGGATCATCTTCGGCACGAGCGCGAAATGATAGTCCTGGACCAGCACGACGGGATCTTCGGTGCGTGCCTCGGCAACGACTGCATCGGCAAAGCGCTGATTGATCTGCCGATACAGCTGCCAATCACGCAGCCTGAACGTAGGACGCACGAAAACGATGTGGCACAGCGGCCAGAGCCCTTCGTTGGCGAAGCCGTAATAATACCCGTCCTGTTCTTCTTCGGAGATCCATATCCGCCGAAGCGTGTACGCCGGAGCCGCCTCTGGCACGCGAATTCTGTCGTGTTCATCAACCGTCTCACGGTCCGCGCTGCCGCTGCCATGCGCAATCCATGTGCCGCCGCAGGCGCGGATGATCGGCTCCAGCGCGGAGACCAAGCCGCTCGCCGGCCTCTGCACCACGACTCTTCCTTCCGAAGCGTTGTGGATGTATGGCTCGCGATTGGCCACGACGATCACTTCGGCCCCAGGTAGCGTCCCATGCAACACCTGCTGCAACGATTGTGGCGTCCACTCGATCTGACTTGTAAACGGTATGTGCTCTGCATCGCGCAGCAGCTTGTGGATCTCGCGATCGATCGACGAACCACTCAGCTTGGGTTCGCCCCCCTGAGCACCGCGACGAACCTCGTCGACTGCCCGCCGCAAGGCACTCATCCACCCCCTCATCATGATCATGGCGAAGATGATGGTGCCGACGGTCAAGACCAGTACGACTCCGGCGAGCGCCGCGAGGAGATACGCCACTACCTGGCTCGATCTGGCGGCCGCAAAGCTGAGGTCGGTCAGTATGACGAGATACGACCGCCCGCGGCTGCTCGCGACGGGAAAGGCAGCGACAAGAACCCGCCGTCCGCCGCTCGTAATGGTCGCGAAGCTGTCGTTCTCGGATCTGGCGAACTTTTCGCACGAGAAGTCCGCCGGCATCTCGGGGGTCGGCGCGACCAACGATCCGCCCGTATCACAGAATCCGACCGCGAGAATCTTCTGGTCGAGCGCCACCCTCTTGAAGAGGTCGGAGAGCCGGGTCCACGCACGTTCTTCCACGTCAACGCTGAGTAGCGGCTGGATGGCGTTGAAAACCAACTTCGACCTGGCCTCGACATCGCTTCGCGACCATTGCTGCACAATCCCTCCCGTGAACGGGGAGATGCCAAACGCCACAAGCGCCGCCACAGCCAAACCGAACATGCCGTAGCGGAAGAACTGCTTGTACGATATCGGCATCACCCGGTTGCCACCACTTGACCCGCAAGAACGGGCAGTCGGCGCGGCGAGCAGCGCAGTTCAGGTTCTGAGCGGAATTGTGCCACTAGTGTTGTGCGGGCAGATGGTGTGTCCGGTGAGTGACTGCCCTCAGTTGGAACTGATGGGCTGCCTCTCCGGCGCAACGCTGCCGCGCTCGTTGTTGCAGGCCAAGCAGATCGTGCGCGCCACCTGCGCTCCCCGGATTGCCAATCGTTCATGCCGATGCGGCGTCTTCTCTTCACAAGACCAGCAGTATGCCTGCGGAACCACGACGAGTGCCGTCCGATTCGGTTTTCTAATCATAAGAGCCCCCGCGGCACTATCCTTTTCAGGACGCCGGTGGGCAAGCGGAAGCGGACAGGATCGGCCATCTTCGGTACGGAACTGTACCGGATTTCATTGCGCGAGCCGCGCTGCCGCCGATCCCGCCAGGCAAGGCCTTGCGATGTACCGGGGGAGAAGCAGCAGCGACTGAGCAGGGCCGGGGACGGCGGCAAGCGCGCCCCGGGACCACGCCATCGGGACACGCTGACCGTCAGGGACAGGGATGCCGCATTCCGTCGTAGCCGAGATACGTTCCTGAAGCGGGGTCATACGACCGATATCGCTGCGAGCAATATGCATTCGCATCAGCCTGTGCCCGGCTGTTGGCGATCGCGCCTCCGATCATCGCGCCGGCAGCGAGACCACCCAGCGCCGCAGCGCCGGAGCCATAGTAGTGATGCCCGCGCCATCCACCGTGTCGGTGGCCTCTGTGGCCATGCCAATGTCGATACTGCACCTGCTGCACTTGAGTGTCCGGCTTGATGGACTTGGGCGACATCGGAGCGGCAAGCGCAGGCGTGCATGCGACCGACATCAATGCCGTCACGGCGATCATGGGCTTCATGGGTACCATGGGTAACATCCTCTTCTGTTTGCACAACGTGCCAACGAGGTGGCCTGCGCTGCGTTCCGAGAATGGGCTGCGCACACGCGATCGAAAGGTTGTACGCTACTGCACCAAAACAGGAGCGTGCGAATCGCGTCTGTAGAACAGCTTCACGTCCTCTTGTTGGGCAGCGCGTTCTTCCCGGCAATGGAAAGGGCGATCAGGCTGAATGTGACCAGACGCGGAATGAAGTAGACAGGCTCGCTTGCACTCGTCACCTGCACGACCGCCATCAGGAAGCGCGCAACGGAATCGATTGCGAATGCTGCGGCAAAGAACAGGAAAAGAGCATCGCTCGTTTTGCGCCAGAATTTCAGGAAATAGACGCTTGCCATGAGTGATGCGAATGCCGTCGCACCTTCGAGCACAGGAGCGAGATGGTCCATTTATTCGGCCTCCCAAATCATTCCGAGCAGCAGGACGGTCATGGCGAACAGGCCGATCGACACGCGTATTGCGGAAAGGTCGTCTCGAGGAAAGACGATCTTGTCGATCCACAGAGCGCCGTTCTCGAGCGCAAGTCCTGCGAAGCAGACCGCGCTCCACAACAGCAGCTTCGACCTGCTCGCAGAGTATGCTCGAACCAGCAGCCAAGCGCAGAATCCGCTCGTTAATGCGCAAAGGCTGTAGATGACGGCAGCCATGTTCAGTCCTTTCGGATCCTGAAGGCATCCGAGAATGCCTGAATCCGGCGCGGCTTGGTGTGGATGATGTAAGTGATCGGAATGAGGTGCCGTGAATATGCCTTGCGCAGAGCCTCGACAGCAGCCCGCAATTCGGATCGTGGAGCGAATTCGTAAAGTGCCGGGCCACCCTCGAGGAAGCCATCTCGCCGAAGCGTCGCCAGGGCATCGGCCATCTCTGCCTTGCCAGCATAAAGACGCTTAGAGAGAGATTCGACGTCCCAGCGCTCGCCGGGCCGCTCATGGAAGAACAGGAGTGCCTCGAGTTGCGCCACCGAATGGATGTAGCGACGGACCAGCTCCATTACGTCATGCGGCAGCTCTTCGTCAGACATCTTCGATCTCAATCAGCACGGCGAAGCCGGGCTATTCAGAAAGTACCTAGTCAAGGATCGTCCGCCGCAGGCACGTAATAAATGAAATGACATATGCAAGTCGAAGGCGGCGTCATTCGCATGACGCCGCCTCGTGAACTGGAGTGGCTCGAGCGTTCTGCTCGAGGCCGGCTCAGTACTTGAATTCTGGCATTTGCTTCAGCTGATCCTTGTTTGCGTTCAGCACCACGTGATCCGGATACCAATTGTCATTTCGGCTGGACCCTGTGGTTGCGGCTCCCGTTCCCGTCGTGCTTCCCGGATTGGCATTGCCTGCCTTCCCAGAGGCATCGCCGGAAGCCGCCTTCATCGGCTCCCTTGCGAACTTGAGCTGATCGAAACCGACCGCGACGTTGCGCTCGCCCATTCCAAGGAAACCGCCTACGCCGATCACTACATTGGCGACTCGGCCGCCCGTGTCCAGGATGATGTCGTTGATGTCGCCGATCTTCTCGTTGCTGTTGTTGTAGACGGCTACACCGACGAGCTTCGAGGCGCGCCACTCGCCTTGCTTCTGCACGGAAGCGGTCGATGCAGCGCTCGGTTGCTGGTTGGGAGTAGCCGGATTCGCGTTGTTTTGGGGTGACTGCGCAGCAACCGGAGCGGTCAGAAGCATCGCTGTCGAAACGGCGCACAGAAGTCTTTTCATGGAGTACTCTCCTCAGGTTGGTGGATTGTCACCAACTCCCCGCGCGCCTGGAAGTTCGAAAAGCTCGAAGGTGGACTCGCAGGTTTTCATCTAGCCGACCAACATGAGGCGCGCGCGCATCTTTTGGCGAAGCATCGCCCGCGTGACGGACGGATCGCACAAGATGAATTCAACCATTGCGATGACGTCATCCCGAGAGCATTTGCAGTGGGGATTCTCGTAGGCGGCAAGCAGGCGTTGAGCTTCTTCTACGGCGGCTACCAAAACCTCAGCATCCGTTTTCACCTTCACCTCCATCCACTTGTCGCCATCCTCGCCAGCATCCCTCGGATCCGTTCGCCGCTCGCGACTTGCAGCTGGACGCAGCAACAGGTTACGAATAAGCAATGCGAACGGGCGGTACCGTACAGGAGCGCTCATGCGCAGACAGGATGACGCTGTGACAATCACAGGACATCGATCTCAACCGCGCTCCATCCGCAACGACGATCCCCGCCCTTCGGCAGCTGATCACTCCCTCTCGCATCATCTCTCCTAAAGCGACAGTAACCCCCGCGCGCCGGACGGCCAGTGCGTTCGCAATGTAGCTGTGCGTAAACGGCACTTCCCGCGATCCGAGCCTATCGCTGGCCACAACTAGCCATCGGGCAAGGCGCTGGTGCAGGGTGTGCCGGGAGTTGCAGGCGGACAGCTGAGAGCTGTGGATCAGGATCGCCTGCACGTATCCCAAGAGCAGCCTCTCGAGTTCGGCGTCTCGCTTGATCAACGCGATCAACTCGTCGCAATGAATGCGCAGCGCATGGCCTCGGACCTGCACGCTGCACCGATGTGGCGACACGCGCATGCCGAGGATCAACGGCACTCCGACGAAATCTTTCTTTCCGAGTGTGTGGATCTCTACCGGCAAGCAGTCGCCCGCGCGCGTCGCAACTGAACATCCGCCGCTCTCGATGAAATAGGCAAAACGAAGAGGAATGCCCCGGTCATAGAGCACCTGACGCTTGCCTAACGGCACCCTCTCACACTTTTCGAGCAGGGATTGGCGCGAGCGTTCCGATAGCCGTGAGACGAGTTCGTTGCAGCTGAGGTCGATGGATTGGTCCTGATAGCTCGGCCGTTTCAAGTCGCACGCATCGCTCTCTGCAAGCAGCCGCATTGATGGATGTTCCATGTCAAGCCCAATTCTAGACCGCAACTACGATTGTCTGTAGCATGGGCCAGATCGCGCGAACCTGGGAGTCAGGGTGACCGTCCGCGCTGTCAGGAAAACCCTGACAACCCCAAAACCCGAAGGAAGCTGCGGGACGTGAGCATTTCGTTGTCACATTCGGCTCCTGCTCACAGGGAAGCGCGAAGCTCGACTGCACGGAGTGCAGCGCGCCGCCCGTTGGTTCTCGTCTTCATTGCAGCAGCAATGCCGCTGGCTCTGTTTGCCGGCTGGGTCGCTTTTCTGAATGCCCAGCAGCAGCGCAGTCATTCACAGGCGGCAGCGGTGGAAACCCTCGACAACGTTGTCGGTCGGCTTGCCTCGGAGATCAGCTTGCAGCTCGAGATCGCCGAGACGATTGCGGCCTCCGCTACGCTGGACAAGCCGGATCTCGATGCATTCTATCGTGAGGCGACGCGGGTCAACGAGGCCAGGACGCTTTGGGAAACGATTCAGCTGGTCGACCCCGGAGGTAATCAGGTGCTGGATGTCACCCGTCCGCTCGCGGACGGAATGCGGGTGATAGCCGATCGGGAGAATTTCGAGCAGATCCTGAAGACGCGTAAACCGGCGATCGGCGGAATTGGGCCTCCCAGTCCGATTACGGGCAAACGAGTCGTTGCGGTAAGGGCGCCTGTCGAGCGCGATGGGCAATTGAAGTTCGTTCTCACGGTGGCCCTAGTCCCGGATGCGGTGAGTCAGATATTGCAAAGTGCGGGAGCTCCGACGGGCTGGGTCGGTTTCGTCGTTGATGCAAAGGGCAACATTGTCGCTCGTACCGCCGGCGAGCAATCGGAGCTCGGTCAGTCAGCCAGCGCCACCGTGCGCCAGGCGATCGCCGCAGCGCCGCAAGGAAGCTATGTCAAGAGGACCCTCACCGGCGAACAGGTCGATTCAATCTACAAGCTCATACCCGGCACAAGTGGCTGGTCGGTCCATTTCGGAATACCGACGCAAGAGCTCAACGGTCCCGTTCATCGATCGGCCATCTTTCTGGCCGGGGGCGGGGTCCTGAGCTTCGTCCTTGCCCTGACCTTGGCCTGGTACACGATCCGGGACATCTCTCTTCGCAGGCGCGAGCAGGAGGCCCAGGCAGCTTTGGCACTCAGCGCCAGCGAAGAGCGGCGCAGGCTCACAATTGATGCCGCAGATCTGGGCGTTTTCAGCTGGAACTTCGCAACCAGGGAAGCGCTCGTGTCGCCTCGCGCGCGAGAGATGTTGCAGATGGGCGGCTCCTCGGACGGTGACACCAGCTTGCCTATCGATCACATGCTGAACTGCATCGAGCCCGCCGACCGGCAGCAGTTTGAATCGTCACTCATGGGATGTCGTTCAGGAAACGTCGCGATCGCGGATTTCCGGACCGCTCCTCCACACAGTCGATGGCTACGCGCCAGCGGGCGTCTGTCCCGACTCGACGAGAAAAATCCGGACGTCGTTTATGGCGTGATTCTGGATATCGACGAAACGAAGCGGGCCGAGTTGGAGCGGCAGCGATTGCTGCGGCGTCTTTCGGAAGCAGAGGAAAATGAACGACGTCGCATCGCACGAGAGCTCCACGATCAAATCGGCCAAACGATCACCGGACTTCTCTTGGGGCTCAAGAACCTGGAGCCGTTTCTCGGCGCAAGTCATAAGCGTAAAGGAGGGCTGGAGAAGCTCAACTGGCTCCAAGGACTGGCCAGAGGAATTGGCCGCGACATCCATCAAGTCGCCTCCGATCTTCGGCCGACGGCTCTTGACGACCTCGGACTCTACAAGGCGCTCGAGGCGGCCTGCGCCGAAATCCAGCGGCGGTTCGGAATCAGCGTCGATTTCCAGCACTTGGGCAGAAGGGAACGTCTCGGCCAGGACGTCGAGATCGCGGCCTACCGCGCAGTCCAGGAGGCCGTAAATAATGTGGTCAAGCACGCAAAGGCGAGAAACGTAAGCGTGGTGGTAGACCGACGCACGGCAGAGCTGCGGATCGTCGTCGAGGATGATGGTAAAGGATTCGATCTTCAAGAGTTCTCGCACAGTGATGCCCGCCATGCGAAGCTCGGCCTGTCCGTCATCGAAGAGCGCCTTACGATTCTGGGCGGATCTCTGGCGATAGAGTCTGAGCCGGGCCGCGGCACCTCCCTTTTCATGAGAATTCCCGTGCCAGCAGAGGAGATGGGCTATGTGCCCGATCCGGATCACGTTGACTGATGACCATCCACTCGTTCTGGCTGGGATGAAAGCGCTGCTGCAGGCGGTGGAGGACATCGAGATCGTGGGAGAAGCCACGGACGGACAGACAGCCCTCGATATCATTCGCCAGGTCACGCCGGACATTGCCATCCTGGACATTTCGCTTCCCGGCATCAGTGGCCTCGAGGTCGCCCGCGCGGTCGCGACACAGCTGCCTCAAGTTCGGCTGCTGGCGTTAACCGTTCACGAGGACCACGCCTACGTCCAACCCATGCTTCAGGCCGGAGCGCGCGGCTATCTGCTCAAACGCTCTGCTGCGGATGAGCTCGAAAGGGCAGTGAGGGCGATCGCCAGCGGAGGCCTGTATCTGGACCCCGCAATCGCAGAGAAGGCACTTCCTTCCTCGGCCGGCGATCATCCGTCCGCCGCGACGACGGCGAGTGAGCTCACGCCACGAGAGAGCGAAGTCCTGCGCCTCATCGCCCAAGGCTTCAGCAACAAGGAAATTGCCAACCAGCTGAACATCAGCATCAAGACCGTTGAAACCTACAAGGCAAGAGCTGTGGAGAAGCTTGGGCTGTTCACGCGTGCCGATATCGTTCGCTACGGCGTAGCGGTGGGCTGGTTGGGCCAAGCAGGGACGGGGGCTGCGGTCTGAGCTCGGATTCCCGTCGGGTCCATGGGGACATCCGGCTCATGTCAGGATTATCCCGACGCACATCAACTGTTCTCCCGACTGTGCGACGAGCTGCCGCCCACTACGGTGTCCTTCGTGCACTGGCCGACCAAGTTCTCCCTCACGGGAGGCATACACTCGTTCGGGTGAGCGGATATTTGGCGGATCGGTCGGTCGTGGAGGCTGATATGAGAAACGTACTCTTTCGAGGACGCGCCGGCCGGCAACTTTTTACGCAGTATCAGCAGCTGCCTCGACTTAGAGCAAAAGTAGGTTCGCGAGCAGACGCCCGCACAGCCCGGACCACCGGCATGGCCCTCGCCTGCGTGTACGTCGCCTGCTTGCTGCTATCCGCGTATGCAATGGCTTGATCGACGGCTACATTGGTGTCGGCTGCCAAGTACCGCACCTCCAGGCCTGAGCTCCTTGCGGGAGCGCAGATCAGAAATGGTTCCCTGAATGGACGGCAGCCTGCTACTACTGGTCTTACTCGCGGCGCTCTCCGCGCTCGGTCTCGCGGCGCTGGAAGTCGCGGCCCGCCGATCATCTGGAACCACGTTCGGCGGTAAGCCCCAAACGACCAGGACTAAGCGGCCCCTGCAATGATTCGTCCTCACTGAATTCTCACAGAGGTTGGTCGTCTCTGTACGGCTCGCGCCGACACGAGGGCAAATCGCGACCTGGCACCCTATCTGAACTCTTTCATCTCCCGAATGGACCGCGGAGTGAAAGGCCACTATCAATTGTGCCAGGTCTTGGCCTCAGACGCTTGCCTTCATGGAGGCGGCAACGTCAGACGTCCAGCCACTGAAAGTGGAGTTCGGCGGTGCTTTCGCTCATGGATATTGCGGCCGTTCTATTGACGCTGTCCGCGGTATTTGGCTGGCTCAATCACAAGTTCCTGCCTTTGTCCCGCAGCGTGGGACTTCTGGTGATAAGCGTCACGGCGTCGCTGTTTCTCATAGGCTTGGACGCGGCAATTCCCACCGTTCATGTTCTCGAACGGCTTTCGGAGGGTCTCCGCCAGATCGATTTCGCAGAGATCGTTGTGAACGGGATGCTCGCGTTTCTTCTGTTCGCCGGCGCACTGCATGTGGATCTGGAGACCCTGAGGAGCCGCGCCGTTCCTGTGTTCATTTTGGCCGTATTCGGAACAGCGATTTCAACGGCGACCGTTGGCCTTCTATTTTGGTGCATCTGCAGCCTCATGGAAATACCCATGTCGCTGCCCTGGGCCCTCGTCTTCGGCGCCTTGATCAGCCCGACAGATCCCGTCGCCGTTCTGAGCACACTTCGCAACGCTAACGTGCCGAGCGAACTCAAGATCGAAACTGAAGGCGAAGCACTGTTCAACGACGGCGTCGGCATCGTCCTGTTCACGATCTTGCTTCGATTTGCGAGTTCCGAGGGAGGCGCGCATGTTTCGAGCACGGAGGTAGCCGAATTGCTCATCCGCGAAGCTGGCGGTGGGATCGTGCTGGGCTTGCTGACGGGTTATGTCGCGTATCGCGCGATGCGGCTCATCGATGACTACGCGATCGAAGTACTGATCTCGCTCGCTCTTGTCACCGGAACCTATGCGATTGCGCTCCACTTGCACGTCAGCGGGCCGCTGTCCATGGTGGCGGCAGGCCTCCTCATCGGGGATCGAGGGCCGCGATATGCGATGAGTGAGCAGACACAAAGTTATCTTTTCGCACTCTGGACGCTCATCGACGAAATTCTCAATTCAGTCCTGTTCTTGCTAATCGGGCTGGAGACGCTGATCCTGCGCTTTGATCTTCGCAGCTTCGGCCTTGCGGCATCGACTGTGCCAATCGTTCTTTTCGCTCGCTTCGTTTCGGTTGCAGTGCAGCCTTTCGTGTTCGGATGGACGCGTCTTCTCTCAATGCGCAATGCGCCCTTTCTGACGTGGGCCGGTGTTCGTGGCGGCATTTCTGTTGCACTTGCCTTGTCACTGCCGGATAGCCCAGCGAAAGCCGCCATTCTCGCCTCGACCTATGCAGTCGTTTTGTTCAGCATCATTGTCCAAGGATCGACCCTGGGCTGGGTTACGAGGCGTACGGTCCGATAAACGCTCCGACAAGCCGGTTCCGCTTCAATCGTACAGAGGTCGCGGGTGTTTGCGCCCAGAGAAATCCTGGGCTATTGCCGCGGCCGCCACCGCCAAGTTCGGCGGCAGCGGAAGCGTTAGAAATACCACGATAACAATGATCGGGATATCGCCCCCGGGGTCCCGATCAGTACCATGACGTTGCTGGCGAACGCGAGGCTCATCTAATGTGTGAGGCTGGGTCGCGCTTCTTCGCAAGCGCTCATGCACCGGCGGCACGCGTCGGCGCAAATCCTGCAATGTTCATGCATCTCGGCGTGTCTTTCGCATTCCTCGGCGCAGAGCCGGCACACCGCGGTACAGGCCTCGAGCATTCTGCGGATCATCTCCTCGTCGGACCCGGTTCGGCGCGTCGCGATCCTCCCGGTGATGTTGCAGATGTCGGCGCAGTCCATATTCAGCCGGATGCATTGGGTCAGGGATTGTACCTTGTCTTCCCCGAGACACGCGTCCGCACAGGACGTGCATGTCTGTGCGCAGGAGTAGCACTCCTCGATGCAGCGAATGAGAGCGTCGTTTGTATTTCCGCGAACCTGCGGATGCGTGCTGATCATTGCTTGGGCTTGCATTGAACTCTCCATCGTTCCCTGCCGGCCTTCCAATCGGCGGCCGCAGGAATGGTTTCTAGTTCTGCGGAGGTTCCAGCCACCCCGCTGCCCGGCGCGGCTACGCCCGATCGCGCCGGGCAGTCCGTGAGGGCGGCCCATCACCACCGATGGTGCGCTCGGATCACCCCGTGATGATTCCGGTGATGTCGTGGCACCCAGCCGTAGCTGTGGTGCCAAGGGTGCGCACGCCGGACTCCATAGCCCCACGGCCTCGGTGCGGACCAGCCGTAGCTGTAGCGCCAGGGCCGTGGGCCCCAGGCGTAGGGTCGCGGTCCCCAGCCGTAGCCACCCCAATAGGGTGTGTAGCTGTACGCGGGATAGTAACCGCCATAACCGTATGGATAGCGGTACCCGTAGAGAGGCCTGTACCCGGCATAGTAATGAGGAGTGGCAATCGCTGAGCCGATCAAAGCGCCCGCCACCAATCCGGCGCCGATGCCCCAGCCGCCACGCCAGTGAACCCGTGTGAGATCATCACGCACGACCGACCTCTGCTCCGCAGAGTTCGCCGCCGCCAAGAGCGCTGTCAAAGGTGCAGCCTGAATGTTGCCGGCAGGCGAAATGGCTATCAGCCCCGTGAGAGAAAGAGCGAGTGTGATTTGACGCATGTCTGGCTCCTGTCACCTTCAGAATGCGATCAACAAAAGCCCGCTACCTTGGTTTCCGGGGTTAGGGAACGTCGGATACGAGGTGTACGGCAGTGTACAGACTTTGTCGGGCATCGGAGCTCGCCAGCCCTTAGCGTCGCGCCGGGATGTCTTCGATCTGCCGCGTGGGGCTTCTCCGACGGTACCTGCACGAGTTCTCATGAAAACTGCGCATGCAACGAACTGAGACCTACCTGCGCACGGGCGGCCGCGAGGTTCATCAGCCTTGCGTTACGCTGATCGATGCTCGGCCCCAGACCCGGGAGATTTCACAGCCGACCAAAACAGTTGGCCGGCCCTCGTTGAAGGCCGGCCTCCCTCTCGGCGATCGTGCGTCTCTTGTTTTCTAGACCGCGTCCCATTTGCTCATAAAAGCCACACCGTCTCAAGCCAAGCAATCGGACCAAACGCGCGAACCTGAATTTAGTCGGTACGCTGCCGCACGAAAACGGAGGTGTGCCATATCCCTTAAAGCGGGCCCTACTTCGCGGCGATAGGATGCCGCCTGGGGGCATTCCAAAGGCGGTGAGATCGATAACGTCATGCGTCGGCCCAGCCGAAGAGAATCGTTCTTCAGAGGCAATCGTTCGTCGTGGCTCTACGATGCTGCCGTGGATCGGCGGCAGTCTGCCTCTGGAAGTTGGTACGCGACCGTACATCCGCTCGCTCGCGAAGACATTCGTGGATTGTCCGGTCTCTCCAATGTGGCAGAATCAAGCATGAATTGTTTCCGACCGAAGGCAGTGGCGGCGGGCCCGTTTGGGGTCGCAGCGTTGAGCTCAGAGGGTGGCCAATGCGCCAGTATTCTCAGCCGATCGACCGAAACTTCCGCATGAACGCCTTGCAGGCCGCCCTGCGGGAAGTGGGGCGGCCTCTACTCCCCGCTTCTTTTGTAGGGACTCTAGCCGGTCTGGCAGCTTGGTTCTTCATTGCACGATTTACAGCATCCAGCGGCAGCTCACTTGCCATCTTCGTGGCTGTGACGTTCATGGGCGCTTACTTGCTTGTGGAGCGTCAGGAGCTCAGGTTTAAGCGCGCCTTGGAGCGAGAGCTCAGAAAGATGGCCAGGACCTGAAGAGAGCGATCGCACCCATTGCTGTCCTTCCGATGAATCCGGCAGAGATCCTCCAAGCCAGGGATAGCCGCGAGCGGAGCGGATCGCTAAGGGACCCCCCGCATATCCGCCTCGATGCCCGGACTCGCGCGTTCGTCGAAGCGTGACCTATAGGCCTGAAGGTTCTCCATCACGCGTTGCACGTAAATGCGCGTCTCGGTGAACGGGATACGTTCGACCCAGTCGATGACGTCCACGCTTGGATCTCGGGGATCGCCGTAGCGTGCGATCCATTGCTTGACCCGCCCACGACCTGCGTTGTAGCCGACTAGAACGAGGACGTGGTTCCCATCATATGTCCTGAGAAGATCTGCGAGCTCGGCGGATCCGAGTTGTACGTTGTAGGCTGGATCGCTTTGCAGCCGCCCGGGCTCAAATGTGATACCCAGCCGACGGGCGATCGTTTGGCCTGCTGCGGGCGTCACCTGCATCAATCCCGACGCTTTTGCGGCCGAATGCGCGCCCTTGTCGAAACCGCTTTCCGCCCGCGCCACGGCGTAGACGAGACTTGTAGCTGGCTTCGGGCCGACGGAGGCGGGGTGGGGCAGGCCGAAATTGGGAAACGCATACCGATCCAGCGCAAAGCCGCGCGCCAGGGCCCCCTTGCCGACCGCGAGGGTCGCGCGCGCATCCCGCCTCTTGGCGAGGCCTTCGGCGATGACCGTCAGCAGTCCGATGTCGGCCGTACGGCCAAGGTCGGCGACGAATGGGATCACCAGATCGCTGTTGCTGGTCGCGTAGAGCAGTTCAACTGCGCGAACGAGATCGCTTCTGGAAAGGTTTGCGCGCTCTCCTGGACCGAGGCTTGGCGGTTGAGGCAGCGAAACGTCGCGACGGCCCAATCGGGCGCTTGCCAGCTGCCCGTAATATGCCGCGACGCGTCTCGATGCGGCGGCATAGTGGCCGCGCGCCTTCTCCCGATCACCGCCCGCCTCTGCAGCACGTCCGAGCCAATATGACGCGCGTGCGAGCGAGGTGGGGTGAGTCGTTGTCCTCGCGATACGCGCGAAGTGCCGTGTGGCCAGATGGGGATCATTCAGAAATCGCAGCGCGATCCACCCCGCCGTGAACGTCTGGTCGACACGGAGACTCTCCCTGGAGGGAGGAGCGGCGTCGCGCGCAATTCGGTAGGCGATCTCCGCCCTGCCGTCGTCGAGCAGGCGGCGCACCAGGATGCGGCGTTCGACCCACCATACGTCGGCATGGTCGGAAACGGATGCTCGAAGTCTCGCCGAAAGCAGCAGTTGAGCAGCCTCCGCAATGCGGTCCTTGCGGCGAAGCCACTGGATGCGCGTGAGGAGGTAAGCGGGCTCAGCGCGCGCAGCCGACGCCACCGCGTCGAGCAAGGCGCCGCTGGTGCTGGCATTCTGGATGACGGCTGCCCGCGCCTTCACGATCGCTCGGTCGGTTGCGGTGAGGCGGTTCGCCGCACGCAGCGCTCCGGTGATGTCGTCCGCGTACAGGCGCGTTTCCATGCGAGCCCTGTGATCGGCGGCCGTGAGCAGGTGCCCGAACCGCGCCAGCACTTGCGCCTCGGACTGCGCCGAGAGGCTGCCGTCGTGCCAGGCGGACCGGACGTATCGTCGGGCCGCGGCCTGATCACCGCGCTCCGCCGACGCTCGTGCAAGCGCGAGCTTTCCTAACGGCCCCAACGGTTTCCGCTCGGAGAAGAACGTGAGCACGGTTCCGGCCTCGTGCGGCTCGAACCAGAGCCTGGCTTCTGCGCGCCGCCGGAAACGATCGAGGCCGGGCCACGACGGATTGGCGCGAATGAATGACGCGTAGCGTTGGAAGTCGATCGCATCATCATCCGAACGCAGGATCACCCACTCCGCCAGTTTACGGCTTGCACGATCACGAATTACACCGCTGCGCGCCGTCGCAATCGCCGTCTTCCCGCGACGGGCAAGACCGATGGTCGCTTTCAAGTCGCCGACCCCGGTAACCAACTGCGCTTCGGACGCTCGATGAGCGAGGCGCAGATCGGAAAATCGATCCCGAGAGGTCGTAGCAGGCGACGAGGAAAGCGCTGCCTTTCCCGACGATTGCCCATGCGCTTCGGCGTCGAAGACGACGATGAAACCGGCGGTCAGCAGCATCATGCGCACAAGCAGCGAGATATGGGTGACCCGAATGGGTGACGTTGGCGGCACGGACTTCTTCCTGGGTGGTGAGGAGTCGAGACGATCGAGAGCAACGGTGAACGACGGCAGAAACTTGGCAAGTCCGGAGAGATGGTCAATTACGGCGAACGAAGTGTGTATCTGCTTCGATTCCATCTCGCGCTTGGTTCTCTACCGTACAGATCTCGTGTGCAAACCTCGCGTCCAGCGGTGTATGCAGACGTATCGCGCAGGTGGCGAGGAGCGTTGGAGCGGTTGGCGTCTCAGGCGTGGAGGTCCGCTTGCTCATCGCGCGATGTCACATCGATCGGGAGAAGGTTTGGCTTTGAAGGCGTTGGAACGATCAGATACGCAGAATTGGAAGATATCGAAGCGGCTGGCGTCGCAGAGGTCGATCAGCGCAGCAGGAAGCGTCTTGGCGATCTTGCTCGGCAGCCTGTTCGGCTCGGCGTCCGGTTCCGAGCACGTCGAACGGAGCGGCCTTCCGATTCCCCGCTTCGCCTCCGTGAAGAGCACACCGGCCAACGTTCGCGCCGGACCCGGTATCGGTTATCCGCTGCGATGGACCTTCGTTCGCCGCCATCTTCCCGTGGAAATACTCGCAGAGTACGAAAACTGGCGGCGCATCCGCGACGCCGACGGTGAAGAAGGTTGGATGCTGGGCGCATTGCTGTCCGGCCGGAGGACCGCATTAGTGGCTCCCTGGTCTGCAGCGAAGCCGGTCCGTCTTCGAAGCCGCTCGAAGCCCAACTCGGCGGTCAACGCCGTCGTCGAACCGCGCGTCCTCGTCATGGTCGATACCTGCGTGGGCGTGTGGTGTTACGTTCGAGCAGAGACTTCCGCAGGCTACGTTCGGCAGACAAGATTGTGGGGCGTGTATCCTGACGAAAAGTTCTGACGCGCGGCAGATCGTGTGACTGATGGGCGCAACGCAGCTCTGCACGACGGTATTGTTCATCTCGTGTTCACCGCACGACGCAACACTGACGACGGGGCATCTTGTAAGGAAACTTCATGAATAAACTCGCTCATGGTCTCGCCATTGCCGTCATGCTCACGTTCGGAACAGCCTCGGTTCCAGCCAACGCGGCGCCGGCGAGTCCGATTGCTCCTGCGGCAGCTTCCGACTTGGTGCAAGCGCAGTATCACCGCCACCACTATCGCCATCACCATCGATATCATCCCCGGAAGGTGTGCAAGCTGCGCACTGTCGTCAGACGCGGCCCTCACGGCCGCCGCGTCGTGACTCGCGTTCGCATTTGTCGGTAAATATCGCCGCGATGGGCTGCTGCAAGCAGCAGCCCATCTCTTCCGAAGCGTCGCGTACGCCTTGCAGCTCTCGGTTGGAGCGGAAGCGTACCAACAAACGCACGTCGTCGGCGGATTCGCGGCAATTCGTCACTTGTCTTGCCGGAGCGAGGCCGTTTCATCAGCGCCATATCGACGAAGCGGATCGATGCTGCTCAGAGTCTGCCTGGAATGGCACGGAATGGAACGGTTTCAATTTCAGCTCATCACGATCCTGCTTGCCGCAATCGCGATGTGGTGGAGCACTCGTCCGCTGTCGCCGAGCATTGAGGGCTGCGCTGAGAGAACTTGTCTGGCTGGCTATCGGAGTGGATCCGATCCAAGACTGATTTCCGAGATGAGCCCTTACATGCGCAGTGAGAAATGGTGAGAGCCGAAACCGCGATCGGATGCATACGTCAATCCGCACGGCCCATGAACTTCGCAATGCACCGGCCCTGCAATATGCAGGCCGATTGACAATGGTCCCGACACCTTGGACGAAGGCTTGGGATCGGACTTCTATGACGAGTCCGAGTTTAATGAAAAGGTCGCGGAACTGGGACTGGAACCCACTACGGCCTATATCCGCGTCGCTCGCGGAAAGAAGAAAAGAGTTTCAGATGCGGCCAAAACTAAGCGCGAGTATCGAGCGATGCGAAAGGCTCAAGGGCTCGAGCAATACGTCGTCGCGGCGCCGATAGATGCGGACGCGAAGCGCACCGTGTATGCGGTGGCGCAGGCGATCGTCGAAGACAAGGAAAACACCAAAATATGCGGTCGATCATCGTTGGTCGTTTCGAGCCCGGAGCTGCTCAAGCTCTCCGATGTCCCTTCTACGTCGTCGGTCGACGTCTCGTCGGTGGTCGAGCCGATCGAACGGGCCGATTGGGCCACGATCGCCGAATCCCACGCGGCGCATCCCGCGCTTATCGCCGACTTGCCCCGCTTAGCGAAGCCGGCAGCGACTTCCTGTCGGTGCTCGATTGCCTCGTGCGTCACGAGGACGGCATCTCGGAGGGGTCTGCCAAAGGCTTGTTGGGCGCCGCAGTTGCGGCGAATGATTGTCCCGAGGTTCTCAGGTTACTCGAGGTCCGCCAGCGGGGAGGCTTCCGTGGCCGAATGCTCGGTTGGGTATTGGGCAAGATCCAATAGCGCCAGCCGAACCGAGGCCGAGTAGGCGTCGAACGGCAAGTCCATCGCGCCAGCCGCGAACAGCGCTGGCGTCTTTAGTGTAGCCCCGTGTATCCCCAAGGCTTGCTGGTTACGAGCGCGAGGAAAAGGTGGGGCTACACTTCTCTGGTAAGTCATTGTAAACACTGGTGCCGGCTGAGGGGATTGAACCCCCGACCTTCGGTTTACAAAACCGCTGCTCTACCGCTGAGCTAAGCCGGCGACGCCTGAGAGACGCGGGCAGGGCCGGCAGGCGCCGGGGCTGTCCGCCCGTGCGCGCCGCAATACCAGACTTGATCGGAAAGTGCCAGAACCCGGGAGGTCATGGCACCAGCATGAATCAGGCGGCCCTCGGGGCCGCCTGATCTCTCGCATCGATTTGGATCGCCTTACTGGCAGATGTGCCGGCGGCCATCTTGTCCCTTGAACCAGGTGCCGGGCGTGCAGACGAAGCCGTTACGCTCGGCATAAGAGCGGTTGTCCCAGCTGCGATTGTCCCAGGAATTATTCCAGCGATTGTCGTAGGCATAGGAATTGTCCCAGCCGCGGAACGGTGCGGTCGCGATCGCGCCGGCGGTGCCGATCGCGGCGCCGGCTACTCCGGCGGCGACGTCGGTCGGCCAGAAGCCGGTGCGGCTCCTGTTCCAGTCGTTATTCCAATCGGCATTGGTCTGCCGGTGGGACACGCGGCGCTGGCGGTTGCCACGATCGGTGTAAGGGTTGCCGGGGCCGAGGTTCTGGCAGTTGGCGTTGGGGAATTGCGCCGAGCAGCGGCCGGGTTCGTTGACCACAGACTGCGCCATGGCAGAGCCCATCAGCATGGTCGCCGCAATCGCCGTCGCTCCGAGAAGTCTAATCGTCATGGTTGTTGGCTCCCATCTTGTTGACGAGAGCTAAACACTCACGGCGCCGGACGTTCCGCTGAAACCGGTGATTTTCGAACGCCAAATGCTCAAACCGAGGTGAGCGCGGTGCGGTTCCGTGCCGCCGCGCCCTGTGCCCGTTAACGCTTCGCTAGCCCGCTTCCCAGCATTTGAGCGGCGCGCAATCCTTACGCATTAGGCTTACCGGAAGTTGGTGAGCGCGCCTTAACCCTCTCTACGTCGTGATCGGCTAGGTTGCAGCCGCATAACCGGGATCTCGTCATGCGCGCTTTAGCGCTCGCCGCCTTTCTGATCGGATTGCCTGCGACCGCGTTTGCCGGCGAGGGCTTCGATATCGTCATTCCCGGCCGTCCCGGCGTGCCGATCATCATCAACAATATCGACGCGTCCTATGCGGTGGTCGAGGGTGTCTGGGGCCTGGGCAAGAACCAGCAGGTGCAGCCCACGATCTATGGCGGACGCTATATCGCCGAACGGCAGCCCGACAATGTCGGCCACTATTATCCGACGCTGGGCCTGCGGCCCGGTTACGGCCGGCTCGAGGTCGAGCCGCCCGCCAACCGCAAATTGCCGAAGCCGGCCGAGAGCTATCACCAGAGTTGGGGCGCGCAATCGGCGCCGCTGCCGGCGCAGATGGATCCGCCCGTCGATCCGCCCCCGGTGATCTACGCGCCCGAGATCAACGATCGTCCGCGGCCACCGCGACCGCGGCCGCGTGTCGAGGTCCCCGGCAGGCCGCCGGGTTAAGAAACGTCAAAATCCAACAACACGGAAATCAACAGGAGAGAGTAATGCGTCAGATGATTTCGGGATTGGTCGCGGCGGCTGCCGTGATGTTCGCCGCCACCGCGCCGGCCGCGGCCTGCGGCTTCAATCCGTGCCAGCCCGTCGCGCCGGTCTATTCCGGCTGCAACACCGGCTGCGGCGGGTACGGCTACGGCTACGGCGCCTATGAGCGTCTCGCCGAGCCGACCACGCAATATTACTACGTCAACCAGGGCCCGACTTACACCGGCCCGGGCGCCTTCGCGCCGTATCCGACCTACCGTGAAGACGCAGTCGTCGCGCCCGCCAATTACGGGTATGGCTATCGCGCCGCCGTCGTTCCCCATCACCGCCCGTACTACCGTCCGTACCGTTACGGCTACGGTCCGCGCTACGGCTATCTGCCGCGCGTGAACTACGGCTACGCCCATCGCCACGCTCCGCGCTACGGCTACGCCCACCGCCACGCACCGGCGCCGTACTACGGCGGCCACCGCGTGCTGCGCCGCTATTACTGATCTCTGATCGGTCCAAGTAACGAAACGCCCGTCCGCCTGATGCGGACGGGCGTTTTGCTTTTCGATGCGCGGCGAAGGAGCTAGCGCTTCATCAGCCCCAGCCGGCTTGCGCCGACATAGAGCGCGAGCACGGCGGCATTCGACACGTTGAGGCTCTTGATCTCGCCGGGCATGTCGAGCCGCGCCACGACGCTGCAGGTCTCGCGGGTCAATTGCCGCAGACCTTTTCCTTCGGCCCCAAGCACCAGCGCGAGCGGCTCGCGTAGCGCGACGTCCGAGAGGTCCTCGCTGCCTTCGCTGTCGAGACCGACGGTCTGGAAGCCGCGTTCGTTCAGCCCGGTGAGCGCACGGGCGAGATTTTGCACGGTGACGACAGGCACCAGTTCGAGCGCGCCTGAAGCGGCCTTCGCCAGCACGCCGGTCGCTTCCGGACTGTGGCGCGCGGTGGTGACGATCGCCTTGACCGCGAACGCGGCGGCCGAGCGCAGGATGGCGCCGACATTGTGGGGATCGGTGATCTGGTCGAGCACCAGCACCATGCCCTCCTGCTTCAGGGTCTCGATATCGGGCGAGGGCAGGGGGTCGGCTTCGGCGAGCAGGCCCTGGTGCACGGCGTCGGGCGACAGCAGACGGTCGATCTCCTGAGGCCGAACGATCTCGGGCGTGACCGGGGTCGCGATGTTCTCGTCCGCGAGCCGCTTCGCTGCGTTCTCGGTCAGCGTCAGCTTGCGGATCCGCCGCGACGGATTGGCCAGCGCCATGGTCACGGTGTGCCAGCCGTAGAGGATGGCCGGCCCGTCCGGGTGCGAATCGCGCTCCCGCCAGACTGGCCGGCCGGCGGATTTCCCTGGCCTGTTGAAGGGCTTAGCCCCGCCGCGGGAACCCTTTGGTGCAAATTTTCGATCCTTCATGGGCTCGCTTGTGTCACGGGTCCCGGAATATGGCAATTTGAGCGCCCGCGGGGGCGATTTTAGCTGTTCGCCTCGGTTGACTTTGCCCCACCGCTTCGCCCATAAACGCGCCCGGTCGCGCCCCCATCCGGGCTGTCGCGGCCTCACGTTCCATGGCCGTCTTCGGTCCGCCGGCAAGGTCCGGCCCGATTGTGCTGCCGTCGAGCGGGGGAGTGTCCCGAGTGGCAAAGGGAGCTGACTGTAAATCAGCCGCCTCATGGCTTCGCAGGTTCGAGTCCTGCCTCCCCCACCATCTTGAAAATACTTACGAATCTGAACTCGCCCGCCGCACACAAAGTGCGACGAGGCCCCCGGCGAGGTGTTCTCCTGGTTGATTTAACTCAACGCGCACGATCGGTTGATGGAGCCAAATACATCGCCTCTGGATTCTTCGAGGAGAGCAAGATGCGAAAATTTGCGTTGTTTGCCGCCGTCGGGGCGATTGTCGCGGTCGGTGCGCTGACACCCACGCGTGCGGAGGCCGGCTGCTACCGGTTGGGCGAGACCGGATACCATTGGTATCGGTCCTGCTGGGGTCCGCACTGGATCTATCCCCACCGTCGCGTCTGCCGGCGCGGCCATTGCTGGTATCGCTGAAGCATCGCTCCGCGGCATGAGTGGGTCGGGTGATCGGTTTCGTGGGTCGCACGATTACCTCATCTTCGACTTCGTCTTGATCATCGCGCCGTCGATCGTGAAGGAGCCGTATCCACGGTGATGAAGCGTCTTGGGGCTCTTCTGAGCAGGGTCAATCCATGCGCGCAGGACCTCGAGAACGAACAGATTGTAGCGCGGAACCATGCTGGTATCCGTCACGCGACATTCGAGATTGCAGAAGCATTCCTCGATCAAGGGTGCGCAGACCAGGTTCGCCGGGAGAGGAGTCAGCCCGAAGCGCTTGAATTTATCGCGGTTGCGCCCGAGCAATTGCCGATCCTGGCGACCACGTCAGCCAGCTTGCGCGACGGAATCGCAATCACGGCCTCTCCGGTTGAGCGGAGGGCGGCGAAGCTGAAATTGGCTTCGCTGACGATGCAAGCGATCAGCGGCGGTTCAAACTCCACCATCATATGCCATGACATGGTCATGACATTGGGATGCTCGCGACCTGCCGTTGTCAGCAGAACGACAGGGCCGGGCTCGATCAGCTGATAGACTCTTGAAAGTGCACGTTGACGAAGGACCATCCCGACTGCGACCTTTCGATGGGGCTCAGAGCTCTTGCGCGGCTCTGCAGACGGATGCCGCTTTAGGGGACGACAACCACTGCGCAAGGAGCCAGGCTGACCAGCTTTTGCGAGACGCTGCCGAGCAGCAAGCCCGCCAACTGGCCGCGTCCGCGACGGCCTACGACGATCATCTTGCTCGACGTCTGGGTTGCCAGATCGATCAGGGATTGGGTGACGTCACCCCAGCACGTCCGAACTTCAATCCGGGGCGGGCCAATTTCATGTGCACGGGCCTCCGCAGCCTTGAGGGTCTGCCCCGTCAAGGCCTCCAGGAGGTCACCAACGGTGGCTCCGCTATGCGGAAGTCGCCGAACCTCTTCCCCCAGAAGTCGATCGGCAACCGTTACGATCAAGAGATCGCATGCCAACGCCTTGGCAAGCTCCGCTGCCACATCGATTGCACGGCACGCGCCGCTCGATCCATCGGTCGCCACCATGATGTTCGTCATGAGAGAGTTCCCCGCGGCATTATTGTCTGTGATAGGTGCCGACCAGAGTGGCTTCGATGAAACTGCGGTCTCCCTCGGGCGCATCGGACCATTGCAGGGGCGGGGACAGGTTCTCGCCGTCGCAAGCGAAGCGCCGCGGAATAGCCGATCGGTCGGTAAAGGCGCTCGACAGGAGCTGCATGGTTTTCTCCTAGCTCGCGGCGCGGACCGACGTCGGCGTCTGCAAATGGCGCTCAAACCATCGGCTGGCATGCTCGATGACCGCGTCCATGGCGCCCGGCTCCGGAAACAGGTGCGTTGCACCCGGAATGATTTCCAGCGCCGTCGGCCCGCCAAGCCAGGCGCGCGCCTCCTCGTTGAGCTCGATTACGCCGACATCGGCGCCGCCGACGATCAACAGGGTCGGCGCACGGACATGCGGCAGGGCCTCGCCGGCCAGGTCCGGCCGTCCACCACGCGAGACCACCGCGGCAATTCGGTGAGGCAACTGAGCCGCCGCGATGAGCGCGGCCGCCGCGCCGGTACTGGCGCCGAACAATCCGACAGGCAGGCAGGCAACCGCAGGTTCTAGACCTTGAAGCCAGTCGACGGCTGCGACCAGCCGTTTGCCGAGCATTCCGACATTGAAGACGTTGGCGCGGTCGCATTCCTCCTGCGGCGTGAGAAGATCAAACAGTAGCGTCGCGAAGCGGCGTGCGTTCAGCCCCTGTGCGACCGCGATATTCCGGGTGCTGAACCGGCTCGAGCCGCTGCCATGTGCAAACACAACAAGGCCACGGGGATTTTCCGGCAGCGTCAACGTTCCCGCCAATCCTAGCGGCGGAATGAGGACGTCGAGCGATTGATCGCGTTTCATGGACCGCTCCCGGTCTGATCAACCCTGGAGGTTCTTGAGTGGCGCCGGGAGATGGGCCATCAACTTCTCGAATTCGCCGGGATCCAGCTTCTCCCACAGCACCTCGTAAACGCCGCGAGCTGCGCCGAGCGCAGTGATCGGGAACTGCGGCGGAAGCTCCCTGGCGACATGTGCCGCAAACTCCTCGATATGCCGTTCCTTGGTCGGGGTTGCCGCCATATGCCAGCCTTCGTAGTAGATGCCACGCACCATGATCGGCAGCTGCGCCCCGAGCTTGACGGCGACTTCCGGCGGCAGGCGATCGCGCAACGCATGCAGGACAGCCCGCAATGCATTGTCGGCCTGGTGACGGTTCTCCAGGGCTAGCTGCTCGTCGATGGCCTTGAGCCAAACATTCGTTTCCTGGACCGAATGGTCCAGCGCAGTCACACCCGTGGACGTGCTCATGATGTCGCTCCCGGATCAGAGACAGATTGTGAATTATTTGCAGGCCCAGGCTGGCGTGCTTTGACGTGCCGCAAAGTTCCATGGATCAATGGATCGGATCGGATTGATTTCGCGCAAAGCCGTGGGCGCGCCGTATGCTCAGATCGGCTGCCTGACAGGAGGAGCGCAACCATGCAAACCCCGGCCCAAATCGAATTCGAGCACGTGACGCCGTCCCCGAAGCTGCAGGCTGCGATCGAGGGGCACATCGCCGAGCTGGAAAAGCGCTACGGTCGGGCCACAGCGGGGCGCATCATCGTGAGGGGCCCTGGTGATCGTCACAAGACGGGCGGCCAATATCAGGTCAGCATCCGGCTCGTCCTTCCCGAAGGGCGCGAGGTCAATGTCGGACGGACACCCATGGAGGACGAACGGTACGCCGATCTGACCTTTGCGGTCGACGATGCCTTCAAGCGCGCACGGCGGCAGCTGCAGGACCAGGTGCGCGTCATGCATGGCCAGACCAAGCTCCACGAAGGTGAGCCGGTGGGAACGGTCGTGCGTATCGATCCCAGCGGCGAGTTCGGCTTTCTGGAGGGGGGCGACGGCCAGGAGATTTACTTCAACTGTAACAGTGTCGTGGAAGGTCGCGCCAACATCGCCGTCGGCTCGCGTGTCAGCTTTGTTGAGGAGGCCGGAGAGAAGGGACCTCAGGCGAGCACGGTCAAGGTTCTGAGCAAGCACAGCCTGCGAACGTAGGTGCTGCATCACCGAATGATGGAGTGCCTGGGATGGATAGCAGCTGGATGCCTCGGGCGACTTCGGCGCGGAGCGATCGGTTGCGCCTGTTCGCCCTGGACGGAAGCTCCGAGCTTGGCGAGCGCATCGCGACGTCGCTGGGCTGCACGCTGGCTGCCCACGAAGAGCGCAGCTTTGAAGACGGCGAGCACAAAGTCCGTCCGCTGGATACGGTGGCCGGCTGCGACGTCTATGTCGTTCACAGTCTTCACGGTGGCCCCGTCGAGAGTCCGAACGACAAGCTTTGCCGCCTGCTGTTCTTGATCGGCGCACTGAAGGATGCGGGTGCCGCCAGCGTGACCGCGGTCACGCCATATCTCTGCTATGCGCGCAAGGATCGCCGAACCAAGGAAAACGATCCTGTGACCATCCGCTATCTGGCGTCTTTGTTCGAGGCGGTCGGTACAGACAGGATCGTGACGCTGGACGTACACAACGAAGCCGCCTTCGAGAATGCCTTTCGCTGTCCCTCCGTTGCACTCACCACGGCGCCGCTGCTGATCGAGAAGATCAGGTCGGTTGCGGGCGAGGCGCCAATCAGCGTCGTGTCCCCGGATCTGGGTGGTGGAAAGCGAGCCGATCTGTTGCGCGAGGCACTCGAGAAGGCGTTGCAGAGGCCAATCGGAAAGGCTTTCGTCGAGAAGCATCGCAGCTCGGGCCGGGTGTCCGGCGATCTGTTTGCCGGTGACGTGACGGATGCATTCTGTGTCGTGGTCGACGACCTGATCAGCAGTGGGGGAACCCTGGTCCGTGCGGCAAAGGCGGCGCGGGCGCATGGTGCAAGAAACGTCATTGCCTGCGTGGCTCACGGCCTGTTCATGCCGGGAGCCGAAACGGCACTCGCGGATGCCGCGATCGATCGCATCGTCGCCACGGACACCGTTCCGCCATTCCGACTCCCTCCGGGACCGGTGCTTGCCAAGCTCGAGGTGATCTCGGCAGCTCCGCTGCTGGCCGAAGCCATCAGGCGGCTGCATCAGAACGAATCTCTGGCTGAACTGTTGATGTACCAGGCTTGATAAAGCCTTGCTTCATTCATCGGACCAGCAGCCGTTCGAGCTGCCTTGCGTCGGCTTCGGCGAGGGCGAGATAGGCGCGCGCGAGGCGGGGCCATTTCTCGGGCGTACGCGGGTGCGCATCGAACAAATGCGCGATGGACAAGCGCGCCCTCAGCATCGCGCGACCAATCCGATAGAACAGGAATATGCCGCTCCTGTGGTCATCGTGCAGCGTCCGTGCCAGTCGCCGGCGGATCGCATCACCGAACCATCGGCCGCCGAGCCTCTCACATTCCAGGTGCAGAAACGCGATCTCGTCCAGAGCATCGCTGGCTCGCAAACGGGAATTGAACTCGAGACAGTCGATGATGGGATGGGGTGGCGTCAGCCAGATGTGCTCCGGTCTCAGGTCGCCATGACCGTCGACGATGAACCGTCGGGAGACCCGGTCGGCGAGCATGCGGGCGTTCCGTTCGAGAAATTGCCGTTGGGCCCAGGCAATGCGCAAGATCGTCCCACGCGGCAAGCCGAAGCGCTGGTTGAGCAAAATTTGCCAATCCAGGGCCGCGGCTTCGTACAGAGAAGCCACATAGGTCTCGGGCGCGACCAGGATCCGGGCGGTATGCGAATAGAAGCGGTCAAGGACCGCTGCGAGCTGCCGGACCTCAGTCTGGCGCGCGGTGCCGTTGCGCAGCATGGCCTCGAGCGTTTCCTCCTCGTTCAGCCGGCGCATCACGACAAGCCAGTCGGCCACCGGACCGGAGCCGCCGATCGTGTATCCCAACGCCGTCTCGGTCAGCGGAACGACGCCGATATACACGTCGCGCGCAAGCCGGCGGTTGAGGCTGGCCTCCGCCAGGCATGCGGCCCTGCGGCGGGCCAGCGTCGAGAAGTCGAGATAGGGAAAGCGGACCGGCTTCTTCAGCTTGTAGACCCGCGCGCCGTTCATGAAGACCCACGACATGTGGGTTTCGCGCGCCTGAACATGATCAGGAACGGGGCTGTAGCTGCCAGGCTGGCTCAGGAAGGCGACCTTGCGGGCCAGGGCAGAGATGCTGTCGTTCTCGGCATCGTCGATTGAAAATTCGTTCTGGCACTCCAGCATGACAATCTATTGCCAAACGACGCCGGAGGCGGTTTGACACCGATCAACGATCGCGGTCACCGGAGCAATAGTCTGCTTCAAATTCACGCGGATTCACCGGTATGCTGTTTCAAAATAGAGACGATGCGGGCCATCAATTGGCCAGGGCTTTGGTGAAGTACAAGGGGCGCCATCCCGTAATCCTGGCACTGCCGCGCGGCGGCGTTCCCGTGGCGGCGGAGGTGGCGGAACGGTTGGAAGCGCCCCTCGATTTGGTTCTGGTGCGCAAGATTGGTGCGCCGATGCAGCCGGAACTTGCGATGGGCGCGGTCGTGGACGGGGAGCAGCCCGTCATTGTTCGCAACCAGGACATCATCGATTTGACCGGCGTGAGCGAGGAGACGTTCGACGCCATCTGCAAGGAGGAGCTTGTCGAGATCGACAGGCGACGTGAACGTTATCTGGGCAATCGCGCCCGGTCCGACGTCAAGGGACAGGTCGCGATCATTGTCGACGACGGTATTGCGACAGGCGCGACGACCCTCGCAGCGATCCGGGCGCTGCGAAATCGGGGGCCAAAGGAACTGATCCTCGCAGTACCGGTGGCGCCTCTCGAGACGCTGCAGCGGCTGCACGGAGAGGTCGACGCAATCGTTTGCCTGGATACGCCGCGGGACTTTGGCGCAATCGGCTACTACTACCGTGATTTCAGCCAGGTCAGCGATGACGAAGTCGTCGCAATCCTGAAGCGGTTCCCGGCCAAGAAGACGACGGCACCAACCGCATGAGCTTTCAGGCTGCGGGGGGACGAGAATTTCCGGGATTGCCATGGACAGGTCGCCAAGCGCACTCCTGACCGATCTGTACCAGTTGAACATGGTGCAGGCCTACCTGGATGCGGGCCAGACCGGGACCGCGGTCTTCGAGTTCTTCGTCCGCAAGCTTCCGCCGCAGCGCAATTTCCTGATGGCGGCAGGGCTCGAGCAGGCGCTGGAGTTCCTCCAAGGTTTGCGCTTTTCCGATGACGAATTGAGCTGGCTCATCCGCAGCGGCAGGTTCAGCGCGCGCCTGATCGACTATCTCTCTGATTTCCAATTCAGCGGCGACGTTCATGCTATGCCCGAAGGCACGGTGTTCTTCGCCAATGAACCGATCCTCCGCGTCACGGCGCCGCTGCCAGAAGCCCAGCTTGTCGAAACCCGCCTCATCAATGTGCTGCATTTCCAAACATTGATCGCGTCCAAGGCGGCCCGCATGGCTCTGCTCGCACCGGGCAAGCTGCTGGTCGACTTCGGTCTGCGCAGGGCCCATGGCGCCGAAGCCGGTCTTCTGGCTGCGCGGGCCAGCTATATCGGTGGCTTTACCGGGACTGCGACTGTTCTCGCGGAAAAATGCTTCGGGATTCCGACCTACGGCACGATGGCGCATTCATTCATCCAGTCATTCGACGACGAGACGGCCGCCTTTGAGGCGTTTGCACGGGCGCGGCCGAAGGACCTCGTGCTATTGATTGACACATACGACACTGAGGTTGCGGCCAGGAAAGTCGTGACCTTGGCCCCGCGGCTGCGGGCACTCGGAATTGCGATCCGCGGGGTGCGGATCGACAGCGGGGATCTGGTGGCGCTCTCGAAAAGTGTGCGGCGGATCCTCGATGAGGGCGGTCTGAAGGACGTGACGATCTTCGCCAGCGGCGGCATTGAGGAAGAGACGCTATTGTCCTTTGCCCGCGAGGCGGCCCCAATCGATGGCATCGGGATCGGCACCAGCCTGGCGACGTCGTCCGACGTACCGGCCCTCGATTGCGCCTATAAGTTGCAGGAATATTCGGGCGTGCCGCGGCGGAAACGCTCGACCGGCAAGGCGACCTGGCCCGGCCGCAAGCAGGTGTGGCGTCGCTATGATCCCGACGGCCATATGGCGTCGGATGTGCTGTCGACAGAAGACGACGATCACGAAGGGGAGACCCTGATCGTCCCTGTCATGCAACAGGGGCGCCCGGTCGGGCATCGGCCGTCGCTCGAGGACATCCGCGCCTACGCACGGATGCAGTTGGAGCGATTGCCGAGGGGGTTTGAGGGCCTTCGAAGCGGCGCGTCCTATCCGGTCCACGTGGCGGCCTCGCTCCAGCAATTGGCAGCCGCTGTCGATTTGAGGACGAAGTAAGCCTCTGCTGCAAGTCCGTCTGATCAACATCAAGGCGAACGCCTGGTGTGCTAGCTGCCCGGATCGGCAGCGGCCCCGCCGCATCGTCTAACTGAAACCGCGAAACACCAAGCGGTCGCGCAAGGGCGCGGTCTACCGCCACATCCCCCGCATCCGCGCCCCGATGTCGATCTTCGGCCCCTGCGCCGCGCTACGCGCAGCGCCTGCGGCGGCCTTCGGCCAGGCGGTGCGCTCGAACAGTTGGACCAGCTGCTCCGGGATGAAGCGGGTGCGCGAGGCGTAGACGTGGCGGTCGCCCTTGGCGGCCTGGCCGTGGGTGAAGAAGCGCTGGGGAACGACGAGGTGGAGCTCGTCCTTGGCGCGCGTCATCGCGACATAGAGCAGGCGGCGCTCCTCCTCGAGCTCGGCGCTGGTGCCGGCGCCGAGATCGGAGGGCATGCAGCCGTCGACGACGTTGAGCACGAACACCGATTTCCACTCCTGGCCTTTGGCGGAGTGGATGGTGGAGAGGATCAGATAATCCTCGTCGCGCAAGGGCGGACCTGATTTGTCGCTGGTCGCATCCGGCGGATCGAGCGTGAGCTCGGTCAGGAATTTCTCGCGGCTGGCATAGCCGCTCGCGATCTGCTCGAGCTGCATCAGGTCGGCGCGGCGCGTCTCCGCATCCTCGTGGATGCGATCGAGATGCGGCTCGTACCACAGCCGCACGCGCTCGAGATCGACAGGCCATTCCGAATAGCGCAGGTTCGCCACCGTGCGGACGAAGTCGGTCCAGTCCGCCCCGGTGCGCGCCGGCACCGGAAGCTGGCCGAGCGTATGAAGCGGATCGGTGCTCTCCGCCATCTGGTCGAGCACGCGCTGAGCAGTCGCAGGTCCAATGCCAGGCAGCAGATGCAGGATGCGGAAACCGGCGACGCGATCGCGCGGATTTTCGGCAAAGCGCAGCAGCGCCAGCACGTCCTTGACGTGCGCGGCATCGAGGAATTTCAGCCCGCCGAACTTGACGAAGGGAATGTTGCGGCGAGTCAGCTCGATCTCGAGCGGACCCGAATGCGAGGAGGTTCGGAACAGCACCGCCTGGTGCTTGAGCAGCGCGCCTTGCTCGCGGTTCGCCAGCACCTCCTCGACGATGTAGCGCGCCTGGTCGGCCTCGTCGTGCACGGTGACGAGCTGCGGCTTGCGCCCCGCGATGCGGTCGGTCCACAGGTTCTTGGTGAAGCGTTCGCGTGCAAGACCAATCACGCCGTTGGCCGCGGCCAGCACGGCCTGGGTCGAGCGGTAATTGCGGTCGAGCGTGATCATCTCCGCGCGCGGCGAGAAGCTTTGCGGGAAGTCCAGGATGTTGCGCACGGTGGCCGCGCGGAACGAGTAGATCGACTGGGCATCGTCGCCGACCACGGTCAGTCCGCGCCCGTCCGGCTTCAGCGCCAACAGGATCGAGGATTGCAGGCGGTTGGTGTCCTGGTATTCGTCGACCAGCACGTGGTCGAAGCGGCCGCCGATCTCCTCGGCGATCAGCGCATCGCTCATCATCTGCGACCAGTACAGCAGGAGGTCGTCGTAATCGAGCACGTGCTGGGCCTGCTTGGCCTCGACGTAAGCGGCGAACAGTCCCTTCAGCTCGGCGGCCCAGCCCGCGCACCAGGGATAGTGCTGCCCCAGCACCTTCTCGATCTCCATCTCCGCGTTGACGCAGCGCGAGTAGATCGACAGGCAGGTGCCCTTGGCGGGGAAGCGGCTCTCGGTCTTGGACAGGCCGCGCTCGTGCCGCACCAGGTTCATCAGGTCGGCGGAATCCTCGCGGTCGTGGATGGTGAAGGCGGGATCGACGCCGATCCGCTCGGCATATTCGCGGAGCAGCCGCGCCCCGATGCCGTGGAAGGTGCCGGCCCAGGTCAGCGCATCGCGCATGATCGCGGCGTTGTTCTCGCCCAGCACCTTGCGGGCGATGCGCTCGACCCGGCCGGCCATCTCGGCTGCCGCGCGGCGGGAAAACGTCATCAAGAGGATGCGCCGCGGATCGGCGCCGGCAACGATCAGATGCGCGACGCGGTGGGCCAGGGTGTTGGTCTTGCCGGAGCCGGCGCCGGCGATGACCAGCAGGGGGGCACCCAATGTCGCACCGTCGGCCACGCCATGCTCGACGGCGCGGCGCTGCTCCGCATTGAGCGTGTCCAGATATGTCGCCACGAATCGCCCCGGTGAAAGGCCGAGAGTCGGCCATCCCAGCGCGAATCGCAATGCAGCTGGACGAAACCGGGTTTAGGATTTAGGGGGAAAGACAGCCCGAAGTTCCCGCAACCCATGGCCGAGATGACCGAGCTCAAGCCCGACCAGTTCGAGATGCGGCGGCTGGAATCGCTCAGCAACACCATTTTTGGTGTCGCCATGACGCTGCTGGCCTACGATCTGCCCAAGGCCGCGGTCTTCAGCACCGCGCCCGACTGGAATGATCTGGCACGGGTCTTTTCCGGCAAGCTCGCCGGCTTTGCGCTCAGCTTCATCATCGCCGGTGTGTTCTGGATCAGCCATCACCGCCGACTGGCACGCCAGCCCGTCGGCAGCCGCGGCATGGTCGTTCTCAACCTGTTTTTTCTGCTCTCGATCGTGCTGCTGCCGGTGACCAACGGGCTCTATACCAATTACGCCAGGAGCAACGCCGTGGCGGTGCTCTACGGCCTGCATTTGACCGCGATCGCCGGCCTCAATGCCTTGCTGTGGTGGACGATCCTGCGCGGCTGGGGGCGCGAGATCATGGCGTCCCTGTTTCCGGTTGCCGTGTTCATCCCGGGCACGATCGTTGCGGCGTTCGCGCCGCATTTCGCGCCTTTCGTGTGGTTCCTCGCCTTTGGCGGACTGCTGATCCAGCGCTTTTACGTCGCGCCGAACCCGTCGGCCGGCACGTAAAGCTTGACCGGGCGGATTTCGTAGACCGCGGTCGGATTGACCGCCCGCAGCTTCCGCGCCGCGGCGATCGCCTCCTCCTCGGTGGCGCATTGCATCAAATGAAAGCCCAGAAGCTGCTCCTTGGTCTCGGCAAACGGTCCGTCCAGCACCATGCCCGCGCCGGGGCCACGCAGGGTCCGGGCCTTTCGGGTCTCGTCAAGACGGGCGGCCGGTCCAAACTGGCCGCTTTCCCTGAGCGGCGCTTGAACCTCGATGACCTTGGCCACGACGGCGGCGTCCTGCTCGGGCGTCCAGGACATGACCTCGTCTTCCACATGGTAGGCCAGGATGGCGTAAAGCATCGTCACCTCGTTGTTTTTCTGCACAGACCCCAAGGACGTTGCACCGCAGGCGGTGCCGACAATCCCGAAGCAAAATATTGCGCCGCCCGCAAGCGACGAAACCGTCCTGAAACCCGATTGCACCCTTGCCGCGTGAACGCGGCCGGAAGCGGTCGCGACTGATGGACCATAAACAACAAGGTTTTGCTGGAGGCGGCAATGTCGGGTCACGACACCAGGATCATTTGCGACGCACGTCGCGCCAAACCATCGGAGACGGTCGATCTGCACGACCAGAGCGGCCATCACCGCTATTACGGTAGCTCGGCCGAGAACGGCGGCGAGCGCATCGTGGAAAGCCGGCGCGGCAAGCGTCCGCGCGCCACCAACGTCTGCGGCTTCTGAAGCTTGCGGCTACCGTCTGCCTGCCATGGACGTCCTGCAGATATCGATCGCGGCGATGCCGTTTCTGGTCTCGCTCGTGAGCCGCAACGGCAAGGCCATTGCGCCGTGCCTGCTCGCGAGCATCGCCACAATGGTGCTCGGCGGGGAGCCGCACCGGGCAGTCATAGCCTGGTGTGTCGGCATATCGATCGCGGCCGTCGCGTTGCGCGAGCGGCTTCGCACGGGCTGACCGAACGAGCGCTCCAACCAGCGCCAAGAAAAAAGGCGCGGCGGGGAAACCCCGTCGCGCCCGATTTCGTGCTCGCTGGTCCAGGGCTGAGACCGCCCCGATGCCAAGCCTCTCATCGGAGCTTAGCGGGCGACCCCAGCGAGGTGACAGCGCTTGGTAAGAGACACTGGATCACCTCCTTTCGTTGGTTTCGGAAGATCTCAATATAGGCGGCATGGCGGCCGCTGTTAAGGGGGGCGGCGAGTCCGGAAGGAACCGGTGCGATTCGCAGGGCCGAGGACATGCCGGAATGCGGCGTCCTCAGCAGTTGAGACCGCCGCCCGGCCGTGTTAGGGAGCCCGTAGCGCGGGTGTAGCTCAATGGTAGAGCAGCAGCCTTCCAAGCTGAATACGAGGGTTCGATTCCCTTCACCCGCTCCAATGTTTTCAATAACTTAGCGCGTCAGGGCCTTTTCATTCTGACAAGACGCGCATTCCCATTCTGACAAACATTCACTTTCCTTTCGCTTGTTTCGCTCGGTGCTTGATCCGTTCATTTGCGCATCCTGCTTTGCTTCGTCGTCGTGCAGATTGTGCACTATCGCAGCATGTAGAGGGGCATCGGCCTCTTCGCCGCTAGCGTCTACTGTGGATCGATACCGGCGGCTTTGATGATCCGTTTCCATTTGCCGATCTCGGCTTTCAAGAACGCTTCGAGCGCTTCCGGCGTCGCACGCTCGGATTCGACGGGCGTCATGCTGAGCTCGGCAAAGCGGCTGATCAGTGCGGGATCCCTCAGCGCCGCCTGCAGCGCGGCGACGAGATGGTCGATCACCGGTTTCGGCGTCCCCTTCGGCGCGTAGAGACCATACCAAGTCGTCACGTCGAATTCGGGAACGCCGGATTCCGTCGAGGTCGGCACCTCAGGCAGCGTCGCAACGCGCGTCTTGCTGGTGATCGCGTAGCCCTTGATCGTGTTCGACTGGATGTAGGGCGTCGGTCCGGTCGCGGGATCGCAATAGACGTCGATGTGGCCGGCGATGACGTCGTTCAGCGCCGGTCCGCCGCCCTTGTAGTAGATCGGGGTGAGCTTGGTATCCGTGGCGCTCATGAACATCAAGCCGCAGAGCTGCGATGCCGAGCCGAGACCGACATTACCGAAAGTAACCTTGTCGCCGGCCTTGCGAATCTGCGTGATGAGCTCGCCGAGGTCCTTGGCGGGATAGTTTGGCCGCGCCACCAGGATCATCGGAACGTCGGTGACGAGCCCGATCGGGGCGAAGTCGCCGACTGGGTCGAACGGCAGCTTGGCGTAAAGGGCAGGTGCCGTGGCCTGGCCGACATGCATCAGCAGCAACGTATAGCCGTCAGGGGCCGCCTTGGCGACGCGGTTGGTGCCGAGCGTGCCGCCGGCGCCGACGACATTTTCGATGACGATGGATTGTTTCAGCGTCGCGCTCATGGCGTTGCCGAGGATGCGCGCGATGACGTCGCCGGGTCCGCCGGCGGAGAACGGCACGATGACCGTGATCGGGCGGGCGGGGTAATCGTCCGCGATCGCCGCGCCGCAGGGATAGAGCAGGAGGAACAGGATCAGCGATCGTACGAGAAACGTCATCGAACACTCCCTGGCGGCATTGTTCTAGTCGTCGGTAGGCGCCGCCTCCTTGGCCGCCGACGATTTTTCGATCATGTCGAGCGCTGCCACCGCAGCCGCATTGATGTGGTCGACGCAGCAGCGTTCGGCGAGATCCGGATCACCGTTCTGGATCGCTCGCCAGATCGCAGTGACTTCGCGCAGGCTCTTGTTGATCCGCTTCGGCTGCGACATCGAGGTGATCCGCAGCAGCTGGATGCGATCGTGCAGCGGCTTGAGCATGCGCTCGATGAACGCATTGCGGCAGCCGCCGATCAGCGCTGCGTAGAAATCGGTCTTGGCTTCGAGGCTGCCGACGAGATCCTGTTTGGCGGCGGCGGCCTTCAGCCGCGTCAGGGCGTCGCCGATCCGGCGTGCCACCTCGGGATCGTGCAGCCGCGCGCATTCGCGCCCGGCAAAACCTTCGAGCACCGCGCGAGCCGCGTAGAGCTGCCGCGCCTCTTCCAGGCTGATCGTGGACACAACAGGGCCGCGGTGCGGGACCGTGTTGACCAGCCCGTCGGCCTCGAGCGCCCGCAGCGCCTCGCGGATCGAGGGACGGCTGACGCCCATCATCTCGCAGAGCTCGCGCTCGACCAGGCGCTGGCCCGGCTTCAGCGTTCCCGACATGATCGCCGCACGCAGCTTCTGCGCCACCATCGCCCGGACGGTCGGGACGTCCTCGATGCGGAGTGTCGACTGCAATTCGCGGCGTCTTTCCATGTTCTGGTCCTGTTCGGGAAAACTCAGTACCGGTTTACAGGCAGAATCATCATTTCGGCAATTTGAACGTGGGCGGGCTGGTCGAGGGCGAACACGATCGACCGCGCGATATCGGCGGGATCGAGCGCCATCCTGAACTGGTCGAAATAGTCCTTTTCCTTCTGCTGATCGCCGCGGTAGCGGGTCAGGATGATGTTGGTGCGGGTCAGCCCGGGCTGCAGCTCGGTGACCCGGATCGCGGTGTCCGCGAGCTCGCCGCGGAGGGTCTCGGTGAACATGTGCACGCCCGCCTTGCTGGTGCTGTAGGCGGCCATATCGGGCACGATGCGCACCGCGTTGATCGAGCTGATGTTAACGATATGGCCGGCGTTGCGCTGGACCATTTCGGGCAGGATCGCGCGGGTGACGCGCATCAGGCCGATCAGATTGGTCTGGATGATGTTGGACCAGTCGTCGGCAGAACCGATGTCGAAGCGCGTCCGGCCGCCGATGTCGTGGCCGGCATTGTTGATGAGGATATCGACCGGCTTGAAATGAGCGGGAATGGCATCCGGCAGGCGGTCGACGGCCTTTGCATCGCTAACGTCAAGCTGGATCGGGAACGCCGCATCGCCTGCCGTCGCCGCCAGCTCTTCAAGCGCCTTGGCGTCGCGATCCACCAGCACGACGCGGCGGCCGCTGTCCAACAGCGCCTTGGTGATGGCGCGCCCCATGCCGCCGGCGGCGCCCGTGAGCACGGCGGTCTGGCCTGATCGCTCAGTCATCGTAAGACTCCCATTCTCATGTGCTCATGCCACGGACCAGCCCCCGTCGATCGGCAGGCTGACGCCGGTGACGTCGTTTGCGGCGGGGCCGCAGAGGAAGACGACCATGGCCGCGACGGCGTCCATCTCGATGAAGCGCTGAGTGGGCTGGCGCTCGCCGAGATAGTCGCGCGAGACGTCCGCGACGGGACGTCCGCTGCTTTCCGCCATCCCCGCGATCTTGTTCAGGATGGCGGGCGTCGGCAGCGTGCCGGGGCAGAGCGTGTTGCAGGTGATGCCGCTGCGCGCGGTCTCGATGGCGACGGCGCGGGTCATGCCCGCGATCGCCGTCTTGGTGGTGACGTAGTCGATGCGGTCCTCGACCGCGCGGCTCGAATAGATCGAGCCCATGTTGATGATCCGGCCCCAGCCGCGCTGCTTCATCGCCGGCAGCGTCAGGCGGATGAGGTGGAACGGCGCCGACAAATTGACGGCCAGCGCCTCGTCCCAGCGGTCGGGCGGAAACTGCTCGATCGGGGCGAAATGCCTGACGACGGCGTTATTGACGAGGACGTCGATGGCGCCGCAGCGGTCGCGCAGATCCGTCATCATGGTCTCGATCGCTTCGCGGCGCGACAGGTCGGCGCCGGCTGCGATCGTCTCAATGCCGAAGCGGGCGCGCAGATCGTCTGCAGCCTGCTTCGGCTGAGCGAGGTCGTGCAGGACAATGTTGGCGCCCGCGCCGGCAAGGCCTTCAGCGACCGCAAGGCCGAGGCCTGCCGTCGCACCGGTCACGAGCGCCCATTTGCCCTTCATCACGAACCTGCTCCGCTACTTCTTGTCGAGCTCGGCGAAGACTTCCTTCGCGTTGCGGAAGGCATCGACGCCGGCCGGCACGCCGCAATAGATCGCGACCTGCATGAAGACCTCGCGGATCTCCTCCTTGGTCGCGCCGTTGGCGAGTGCGCCGCGGACATGAGTCTTCAGCTCGTGCGGGCGGTTGAGCGCGCACAGCATCGCGAGGTTCAGGAAGCTGCGCGTCTTTCGCGTCAGGCCCTCGCGGCCCCAGACGTAGCCCCAGCAATATTCCGTGGTGAGGTCCTGCATCGGGCGGTTGAACTCGTCGGCCGACGCGATCGCCTTGTCGACGAACTCGTTGCCGAGCACGCTCTTGCGGATTTCGAGGCCGCGGTCGTAGGTCGCCTTGTCCATTGTGGTCTCCGTTTCTTCTGGGGCGGATGTCAGCTTTTTGGCCAGAACGGCTTCGCCAGTGCGAGCTCCGGCGGAAACACCGTCACCGGCACGGCGGATTGCCACTGCACGATGGTCATGCCGGCGCCGACGCGGCGGCCCTTCTCGTCGAACTTGATCTCGCCGAGCGGATAGTATTTCGAGGGGCCGCCATCCATGGTGCGCAGCGCTTCGCCGACGGCGACCCGATCGGCTTTGCCGGCCTTTTCCAGCGCGTCCTTGATCACCCACATGTCGCCATAGGTGGAGATCGCGTTCTGCGTCATCCACGGCTCCTTGTAGCGAGTCTTCAACTCGGCGATCAGCGCCTCATGGCCCTTGGCGCCCCAGCTTGCGACGCAGGTCAGGACGCCCTGCAGCAGTTCGGGGCTGACGGTCTGCAGCATGTCCGGTTCGGCGATCGCGATGCCGAACGAGATCGTCGGGATCTTGCCCTGACCGAGGCCGAACTCGTTCATCTTCTCGAGCAGCAGTTTTGCGTCCGAGATCACCGTGGGCAGGAAGAACAGCAGGTCCGGCTTGGCGGAACGGATTTTCTGCACCAGCGAGGTCGCGTCGGCGAGCGGCGGCGTAAACGTCTCGTCGACGATCAGCTGCAGCTGGTTCTCCGCCAGCAAGCCCTCGCGCATGGCCTTGGCGGAGGCGATCGAGGCGCCGGTGTTGTCGGTAAGGATCGCGACCGTTTTCGGCCGCTTGCCCGCGGCCGTCTCCGCCAGCTTGATGATCTGCGGCAATGCTTGCCGTGCCTGCGACCCCGCGGTGGCGGCGGTCTGGAACACGTATTTGAACCCACGCTCGGTGATCAGGTCGGAGTAGGAGAGGGTAAGCATGGGCAGGTTGGCGCGCTCGGTCACCTCGGTGACTGCGAGCGTGAACGAGGACAGATAGGCCCCGCTGGCCGCGACCAGGTCGGTCTCCTGCGCCACCATGCGCTGCGCGGCGTTCTTGGCCTTCTCGGTGGTGTCGCCGGAATCGAGCACCACGAGCTTCAGCTTGGCGCCGCCGAGCGCCTTGACGCCGCCTTGCGCGTTGATGTGGTCGATCGCCATCTCGGCGCCCTCGCGCATCACCGTTCCCGGGCGGGCGTAGAGCCCGGAGATCGGCACCAGCAGGCCGACCTTCACCTCGGCGGGCTGCTGCGCCCAGGCAGCGCGGGATGCGATCAGAGTGCCGGAGGCACCGGCCAGCAATGTTCGGCGAGAGATCGTGGTCTTGCTCTTTGCAGTCATGACAATTCTCCTCCCTGAAAAACCGCGCGACGCTTCAGGATTTCTTCGGCCAGAACGGCTGTGCCTGCGCGAGCTCGGGCGGATAGACAGTGACCGGCACGCCCGATTGCCATTGCACGATGACGACGCCGGCGCCGACCCTGCGGCCCTTCTCGTCGAATTTGAGCTGGCCGCCCGGGTAATATTTCGACGGGCCGGCATCCATGGTGCGGAAAGCCTGCGCGACCGCATTGCGATCGGCCTTGCCGGCCTTCTCCAGCGCTTCCTTCATCAGCCACATGTCGCCATAGGTCGAGATGACGTTCTGCGTCATCCAGGGCTCCTTGTATTTGGCCTTGAGCTCGGCGATCAGCGTCTCGTGGCCCTTCGAGCCCCAGTTGGCGACGATGGTCATGATGCCCTGTACGGTCTCCGGGCTGACGCTCTGCAGCATATCGGGCTCGGCGATGGTGATGCTGAAGGACACGGTCGGTATCTTGCCCTGGCCGAGCCCGAACTCGCTGATCTTCTCGAGGCCAAGCTTGGCGTCCGACACCGCATTCGGCATGAACAGCAGCAGGTCGGGCTTGGCCGAGCGCACCTTCTGGATCAGCGGCGTCGCATCCGACAGCGGCGGGGTCCAGACTTCCTCGACGACGAGCTGGAGACCTTCCTGCGCGAACAGCTTCTCCTTGAGCGCCTTGGCGGTGGCGACCGAGGTCGCGGTGTTGTCCATCAGCATCGCCACGGTCTTTGGCTTCTTGCCGGAGGCGTTCTCGGCGAGCTTCATCAATGTCGGCAGGCCGAGCTCGGACTGGCGGCTCGCGGTCGCGGCGGTCTGGAAGATGTACTTGAAGCCGCGGTCGGTCAGAAGGTCCGAGTAGGACAACGTCAGCACCGGCAGTTCGGCGCGCTCGGTCACTTCCGTGACCGCGAGCGTGAAGGAGGAGAGGTAGGAGCCGGTTGCCGCAACCAGATCGGGCTCTTGCGCGACCATGCGCTGGGCCGCGTTTTTGGCCTTCTCGGTGGTGTCGCCGCAGTCGATCACGACCAGCTTCAGCTTGGCGCCGCCGAGCGCCTTGATGCCCCCCTGCGCGTTGATGTGCTCGATGCCCATTTCGGCGCCCATCTTCATGACCTGGCCGGGGCGGGTGTAGATGCCTGACAATGGCACGATCAGTCCGACCTTGATTTCCGCCGGGGCTTGCGCGCGCGCCACGCCGGCGAGGCCGACGGCGGCGGCACCGGACAGCACGGTCCGGCGGGTCAGTCCGTTCTTGCCTTTCGAAGTCTTGCCCATCTTGTTTGCTCCCAATTCCCTGGTTTTTTCTTGGTCGTCACATGCCGAGATAGGCTTTGCGCACGCGGTCGTCGGCGCGCAGCGTGGCGTTGTTGCCCTGGAGCACGACGTGGCCGGCTTCGAGGACATAGCCGTGGTCAGCGGATTCCAACGCTTCCGCAACGCGCTGCTCGACCAGCAGCATGGTCAGCCCGGACTGGCGGCGGATATCGATCAGCCGCTCGAAGATGAAGTCCGCGGTCGAGGGCGCCAGCCCCATCGAGGGTTCGTCCAGCATCAACAGCTTCGGCGAGGAGGCGAGGCCTCGGCCGATCGCGAGCATCTGCTGCTGGCCGCCGGACAGCGTGCCGGCGAACTGGTTGCAGCGTTCCTTCAGCACGGGCAGCCAGTCGAAGATGCGCTCGATATTGGCCTGCCAGTCGCGGCGGCCGCTCTCCGTCATTGCACCCATCTCCAGGTTCTCCATCACGGTCAGTGACGGGAAGACCTGGCGTCCCTCCGGGACATGGGCGATACCGAGATGGGCGCGCTGCGGCGGCGGCACCGCGAGCAGATCGACGCCGTCGAAGGTGATCGATCCGCTGCTCGGCTTGACGATGCCGGAGATGGTCTTGAACAACGTGGTCTTGCCGGCGCCGTTGGGGCCGACGATCGCGACGAACTGACCTGCGCCTACATCGATCGACACGTGGTTCAGGACGGGCTTTGTCGAGTAACCTGCGCTCAATCCCTCAATTCGCAGCATGGCCCACCCATTTCTTGCCGAGATAGGCCTCGATCACGCGGTTGTCGCGCGTCACCACCTCCGGCAGGCCTTCGGTGATGACAGCGCCGTGGTCGAGCACGAGGAACCTGTCGACCAGCCGGACCATCGCCTGCATGGTGTGCTCAATGATCGCGATGGTCGTGCCGTCGCGCGCGAGCTGCTGGATCACGGCGACGACCTCGTCGGCCTCGCCATGGCCGAGGCCCGCGAGCGTTTCGTCGAGCAGCAGGATGCGCGGCTGGCCGGCAATCGCGCGGGCCAGCTCCATCAACCGAAGCTCCTTGGTGGAGAGCTCGCCGGCGACACGGTCGGCGACGGCGGAGAGCCCGACGCGGGCGACCGCATCGGCCGCAAGCTTGCGGGCTTCGTCGTCGGTGCGTGCGCGCACATAGGCGCCGACCACCACATTGTCGAGGATCGACATGCGCAGGAAGGGCCGCATCACCTGGAAGGTGCGGCCGATGCCGGCCTCGCAGATCACGTGCGGCCGCTGGCCCGACATGTTGCGGCCGTCGATCAGCACCTCGCCCTGGCTAGGCTTCAGGAAGCCGTTGAGGAGGTTGAACAGGGTGGTCTTGCCGGCGCCGTTGGGTCCGATGATGCCGAGGATCTCGTTCTTGTGCAGCTTGAAGCTGACATCCTGCACGGCCTTGAGGCCGCCGAAGGAGCGCGACAGGTTTCTCACCTCGAGCATGACTTCGCCCTTGGCGGCGCGTTGCCGCGCGGCCGGCTTCAGCGTCGTGACGTTGGCGACAGCTTCAGCTGTATCGCTGGCCGAGGCCTTGGGTGCCGTACGCTTGCGCAGGAGATCGCGCAGCTTCCAGAAAAGCCCCTCCGGCGCCATCAGGATGACGCCGACGATGGCGAAGCCGAAGATCACGCCCTGGATGCCGGGAAAGCGCGCGCCGGCTTCGGCGTGCAGGATCTCGGCGAGGGGGATCAGGATCACCGAGCCGATCACGGGTCCCCAGACCGTGCCGACGCCGCCGAACATCGCAACCGTCAGCGCCTGCGCCGACACCAGCATGCCGAACACCGATTGCGGCGTCACGACCAGTAGCACCTGGGCGTAAAAGCCGCCGATCGCGGCGGCGATCGCGCCGCTCAGCGTGATCGCGCGCAGCTTCCAGGCCAGCGTGTTGATGCCGGCGGCCTCGGCCGCGGCCTCGTTCTGCTTGATCGCGAGCAGCGCCATGCCGAACCGGGAGCGCTCGATCCATTGCGTCAGCATGATGGTGCCGAGCATGATGGCGAGGCCCAGCAACGTGTAGACGTGAGGATCGGTGAACTGCATGAAGGCGATCGGCGCGTCGCGCTTGATCGGAAGCGTGACCTCCTGAAAGCCGAGCCATTCGAACACGTAGAGAATGGCGAGCGGATAGGCGAGCATCGCCAGCGCGAAATAGTGGCCCTGCAGGCGGAAGGTTGGAAAGCCGATCAGAAGCCCGGCGATGCCGCCGAGCACAGCCGCGATCGGGATCAGCAGCCACGGCGAAATGTCGAAATAGATCTGGCCCAGCGCGGTCGCATAGGCGCCGATGCCGAAGAAGGCGGCGTGGCCGAACGAGATCAGGCCGGTATAACCGCTGAGCAGATTCCACGACAGCCCGAACACTGCCCACACCGGCACCAGCGTCAGGATGAGCTGGTAGTAGGAATTGGTGACGCCGAGCGATACGACCGCGTAGGCAAGCGTGAAGAGCAGGGGAGGCAGAAGGGAGCGCATCCGGAGCATGGTCACGTCCTCTCCACCATGCGTCCGAAGAAGCCTTGCGGACGGAAGAAGATGATGAGGAGGAAGACGGCGAAGATCGCGGCGTTCTGCAGCTGCGTCGGCAGGATCAGCGTCGACATTTGCTGCACGAGACCGATCGTCATGCCGCCCCAGAACGCGCCGATGATGCTGCCCATCCCGCCGAGCACGACGCCGGCATACATGACGATGACGTATTCGAGTCCGACGAAGGGGTGGAACGGATAGTTGGTGGCTAGCAAGCCGCCGGCAATCGCGGTGATCCCGCAGCCGAGCGCGAAGGCGGTGCGGTGCGCGCGGTCGACGTCGATGCCCATATAGGTCGCCGCGGTCGGATTGTCCGCGGCGGCGCGTAGCGACTTGCCGATCCGGGTGCGCGTGATCAGCAGCGAGAGCAGGACCATGATCGCGAGCGACACGACCATGTCGATGCTGCGCGCCTTGTTCAGAAAGATGCTGATGTCGAAGAAGGGCCCGAGCTCCCAGGCCGAGCTCGACAGCGGCGTGCGGATCGAGGCCAGCACCGAGCCGAACACGATGAGGCCGCCGTTCTGCAGGATCAGCGCGATGCCGAGCGTCAGGATGAGCTGGGCGTAGTGGCCTTCGCCTTCGAGCGAAGCGGTGCGCGTCCCTGAAACGTGCGAGATCAATGCCCGGTGGACGAAGTAGCCGAACACGGCGAGCACCGGGCCGGCCAGCAGAATGGCGACGAACGGTCCGACCGCGTTGCCGAAGAACGATTGAACGCCGGCGGCGGTGAACAGATAGAAGGCCATGTACATGCCCAGCATCATGAAATCGCCATGGGCGAAGTTGATGACGCGCATGACGCCGAAGATCAGGCCGAGCCCGACGCACATCAGGCCGTAGACGCCGCCGATCAGAACGCCCGCGGCGAGCGCTTGCAAGAATCCTTCCATCAGCCCGGCCTCCGCGCAGCTGACGATTTTAGGTTGGTCTCCACGTCGACCATATCTCCCCCGTCCTCTCCGGCATTTCTCATGATGCCGATCGTAAAGTCCGTTCCGTTTCGTTCAGGCGGCACTCAGCGGCGATGACGCCGACATTGCCGAGCTGCTCGCATTCGTCGATCGTTTGCTCGAGCCGATGCGCGCGGTCCTCGCCGAGAACCCGTGCGGCGGCAGCGCGGAAGCGCGCGCGGACATCCGCGGGCGTCGCGGCGATGACGTCGGGCAAAGCGTGCCGGATGGTCCGGCCGTCGCGCAGCCGCACGCTCACCTCCGCGCCCTGCTTGCCCGGGAAGGCGGCGGTGAAGCCGGCATCCGCCTTCAGCTCAGTTACCGCGACCAGGCGGATAATGTCGCCATCATCGAGCCCGGCGTAGTTCTCTTCCTCGATCTCGCCGCGCGCCAGCGTCGCCGCCACGCTGAACGGGATGCTCATCTTGGCTTGAAGCGCGTTGCGATAAGGCCCGAGGGAATCGCAGCCGGGATAGCGGACCGCGGCATCCGGCGCGCGGATGACGACACGATCGATCTCCTTTGGGGTGGCGAGCTCGTGCGCGACGCGAAGCGCGGCTTGCGCGGCAGTCTGGGCGAAATTGCAGGCGGGGACCGGCTTGTTGTAGACCGCCATGATCTCGCACGCGCCGTTCGGGAACAGCGCGATGCCATCAGGCGCGGCCTGGCGGCGGTAGGCGGCGAACAGGCCGGCTTCGCCTTCGATGATCGTCTCGGAGCCGAACGCCCCGGCGGCGGCAAGGCCGATGGCCCTGATCGCGTTGCCGGCGGCAAAGCCGGGATGGAAATACATGTCCGAGCCGCCGGCATGCGGCCATTCGTTGAGTCCGCCGCAGGTGTTAGCCGCGATCGCGATGGCGCTGGTGGCCTGGTCCTCGGACAGCCCAAGCGCATAGCTTCCCGCGAGTGCCGCGCCCAGAGGGGCCACGAGGCCGGTCGGGCGATAGAGACGCGCGAGATCGGAGGTCAAAAGCGCGCGGCCGATCCGCGCGCCGGTCTCGTAGCCGACGATGGCAGCAGCGAGCAGCCTCGCGCCGTGCAGCGGCACCTGCTCGGACAGTGCTAGCAGAGCCGGCCAGATCACGACGCCGTGGTGTGCGATGCTGGCGGCATGCATGTCTTCGCGCACGAGGGCGTGCCCCATCACGGCGTTGGCGAACGCGGCGTCGGCCGGCGAGAAGAGCTGCGCGGTGCCGATGATGGTCGCGCTGCCGCCGCCATGCGCGATCGCAACGGCCTGACGGCTCCAGGGATGCTGCCCGGCCTCGAAGGCACAGGACAGGAAATCGAGCAGGCAGAGCTTGGCCTTGGCGACGACGTCCGGTCCGAAATCGCCGAGATCGACGGCAAGCGCGCTCCGCGCCATCTGGCGCGCGAGCGATACCTTGCCTGATCCGGTCGAGCCGATCGTCATCGCGGGTTTCTCTCCCTGACGGCTTGCGCGATCAGCCGCGCATTTCTACCCCGGCCCACTCCTCGAGCACTTTGGCGATCGAGGTGAAGTCGGATGAAGCGCCGTATTTGGCGTTGGTGATCGCGAGCATCTGGCGCACCACCGCGCCGCACACCATCGGCACGCCCATGGCCTCGGCCTCGTCCACGCAAAGACGCACGTCCTTGTAGGAAAGTCCGGTGGTGAAACCGAAATCGAACGTGCCTGGCAGCACCGCGCGGGGGAATTTGTCTTCGGAGGCGCTGTTGCGGCCGCTCGAGGCGTTGATGATGTCGATCAGCACCTTGGCGTTGACGCCGCCCTTGACGCCCATCGCCACCGCCTCCGAGGTGATCACGAGGGCTGCGGCCGCCATCAGATTGTTGGCGAGCTTGGCGGTCTGCGCCACGCCCGGCTTGTCGCCGGTGTAGAACAGCTTGCCGAAGTTCTTCAGGATTGGCTGCACGGTCTCGTAGGTCGCCTGTGGGCAGGACACCATCACGGCCAGCGTGCCGTTGACCGCGCCCTTGATGCCGCCGCTCACGGGCGCATCGACCAGCGTCATGCCCTTGGCTTTCAGGCCCTCCGCGACCAGCTTGGCCGCGCCAGGACCTGAGGTCGACAGGTCAACGACGACCTTGGCGCGGGTGCCGCTGCTGATGCCGTCCTGGCCGAGCGTAACCGCCTTCACGATGTCGGGCGTCGGCAGGCTCGCGAGCACGATATCGGCGCGCGAGGCGACGTCGGCCGGCGATTTGCCGAGCAGCGCGCCGCGCTTGACCAGCGGTTGGGTGGCTTCGGCCTGCGTGTCGTAGATGACGAGCGAAAAGCCCGCATCCATCAATCGTCCCGCCATGGGGCCGCCCATGCGGCCCGTGCCGATCACGCCGAGCGTCTCTCCCGCCATCGTTCACTCCCTGTCGCGCGATCCCGTGACGGGCGCGCCTTCTTGATCTTGTGGTCGCTGATCTCTCGTCGATCGCCGGCCGCGTCGGCCGCAATCGTTGCGGCGAGGGCATCCCACGCCAACGGGGCTGATTGTTATGATTGTCAGACAAGCTGTCAAGCATAACATTTGGGGTCGACAGTTTGCCGCGGATCGGCATAAGGTCGAACAAAACAAGGAAGACGCCCCGCGTGCCGCAAGATTCGATTCCGAGTGTGAGCAGGACGCTCGCTGATTTCGTCGCCGTCTCATCCTGGGTGGAGGTGGAAGGGCAGAGTCTGGAAGCGCGGCGGTCGATCCTCAATTTCTTCGCGACGGCGCTGCTCTCTGCGCGCGATCCTGTGGTCACCGCCGCGATGCGTACCTTGTCGCCGTTCAGCGGCACGGCGACCTCGACCGTCATCGGCCATTCGGAGCGGATGGATGCGATGTGCGCGTCGTTTCTCAACGCCATCTCAGCCAATCTGCTCGACTTCGACGACACTCACCCCGACACGATCATTCATCCGGCGGCACCGATCGCAGCGCCCTTGCTGGCGCTGGCGGAGGCGCGCAGAACTTCGGGGCGCGAGGTGCTGACGGCGTTCATTCTCGGTGTCGACGTCGAGTGCCGGATCGGCAATGCGGTCTCGCCACACCACTATGCGCGCGGCTGGCACATCACCTCGACCTGCGGAATTTTCGGCGCGGCGGCGGCGTGCGCGAAGCTGCTGGGCCTTTCGAAAGATGGGATTGCGAACGCGATCGGAATTGCGGCGAGCCAGTCGGCCGGCAATGTCGAGAATCTTCCGAGTGCGGCCAAGAATGTCAGCGTCGGCAACGCGGCGCGCAACGGATTGTTCGCCGCATTGCTGGCGCAGCAAGGCTATGAGGCCGCGCCCCTTGCCCTCGAAGGTCCGCTTGGGTGGGCGCGCACCATGGGAGACGAACTCGACCGCACGCGGCTGTTCGATGGTCTCGGCAGAACCTGGGAGATCGCAAAGAATACCTACAAGCCATATTCCGCCGGCATCGTGTTTCACGCGGTGATCGACGCCTGTCTGCTGTTGCGCGAGCGAGTTGGCGGGCGCGTCGACCAGATCGAATCGGTGATCGTGCAGGGCTCGGCGCTGCTGCTGGCCCGCGGCGACCGCCCGGTCAACAACGCGCGCGATGCGCGCGTCAGCATCCATCATTGCGTGGCGTGCGGACTCTTCCTCGGAAGGGCCGGTGTCACCGAGTTCGAGCAGGAGACCGTGATCCGGCCCGATATCACGCGATTGCGGGAAAATGTGAGGGCGGAGCTCGACCGCGAGATGCCCGACGGCGCCGCGCGCGTCACCTTGCGCCTGTCGACCGGCGAAGTGCTCACCGAGACCGTCATTTCGCCGCGCGGCAGCCAGGCCGCGCCGCTGTCGGATCGCGACATCGAAGCGAAGTTGCGTGACGGCGTGCGCGCGGGCCGCAGCGACTGGGACGCGGAGCGTGTGATCGATGCGATATGGCGGCTCAATGCGGTCGATGACGTCGGCGCACTCCTGCGATCGCTTCGGCCGCCGCCGGCGTCGCACCACGCAACTTCCAACTAAAGCTCTCAGGACCTGAAAGGGACGATCATGAGCAAGACCGAACTGTTCGAAAAGGGCCTCAAGGTTCGTAAAGAGGTGCTCGGCGAGGACTACGTCAACAAGTCGATCGCGGGAGCCGACGAGTTCACGCGCGCCATGGCGGAATGGTCGACGGAGTTCTGCTGGGGGGCGCTGTGGACGCGGCCCGGCGTCGACCGGCGCACGCGCTCGATCGTGAATCTGGCGATGCTCGGCGCGCTGAACCGGCCACACGAATTGAAGCTGCACGTCAAGGGCGCCCTGAAGAACGGGCTGACCAAGGAAGAGATCAAGGAGATCCTGCTCCAGGTCGCGGTCTATTGCGGCGTGCCCGCAGGCATCGACGCCTTCCGCAACGCGCGCGAGGCCTTCAACGAGGTCGACGCGGCCGGCTCCTGAGCAATTGTCCCATGGCCGCCCCGGACTACGAGCTCTTCGCCATCCGTTACGCCACGCGCGATGCCCAGCGCAGCGAGCACTTCATCGGCGGCGACCCGCATGACGGGCCGATGCCGATGGACTACTTCATGTGGCTGGCGCGGGGAGGCGGGCGCACCTTCGTCATCGACACCGGGTTCAACTCGGACGTCGCCAAGCAGCGCAGGCGGACTTTCCTGCGCTGCCCGGTGGAGACGCTGCGCGCTTTGGATGTCGATCCTGCCGAGGTACAGGACGTGATCCTCACCCATCTGCACTACGACCATGCCGGCAATTTCGACCGGTTTCCGAACGCTCGGTTTCATCTCCAGGAGCGCGAGCTCGCCTACGCGACCGGCCGCTATATGCACTATCCCCGGCTGTCGCATTCCTTCGAGGTCGAGGATATCTGCGGGATCGTGCGGCTGAACTATGCGCGCCGGGTGCTGTTTTACGACGGCGACGCCGAGATCGCACCCGGGCTGACGGTCCATGCGGCGGGCGGACATTCCGCCGGGCTGCAATTCGTCCGAGTCAACACCCGCCGCGGCCCTGTCGTGCTCGCCTCCGACGTCAGCCATTTCTACGAGAACATGACGAGCGAGCGTCCGTTTACGACGGCGTTCCATATCGGCGACATGCTGGTCGGCTTCGACAAGCTGCGCGCCACAGCGCCCAGTGCCGACCATATCGTTCCAGGTCACGATCCACTCGTCATGATGCTTTATCCGGCGCCGCGCCCGGATCTGGCCGGGATCGCGGTTCGCTTGGATGTGGCGCCGTCCGGGCCTGCTCATTCCTAGACGGCGAGAGGACCACGCGCCCCCCGTCTTGTCGAGCTTCTCTTCCAGGGTGAAGGACACATCTTCGCTCCTTGGCTCCGAAAGGATATCGATACGTTTCGCGCTGTTTGACGCGTTTGATCTGCGCGTCATGCTTGGCCTCGTCGTGATGCAGGTCGTGCGCGATCGCTTTGGTCGAGGACCATCGACCTTGGGGCCGGCCGCTCTTCCAGAATCCGCTTCACCGAATGCGAGCATCGTCCGCACCTGACCGTGCAGCCCAGGCAGTCGTAGACCTGTGCGGCCGAGCACAGCTCGTCGCCGGTCGAAACCAGTGCGACCCTGATATCGTGATCGCTGATGATGTTGCAGGAACAGACGATCATGCCGGATTCCGTTGCGTGATGCGTCGCGCGGTGTGGAGCCTGACGGCGGCGATGGTGGCGTCGGCGATGGCACGGCCGCGGTGGTCCGTGCCGGTCCATTGGGCGTCGCGGCCGCGCGGGTCGATCTCCAGCAGCTTGACGCCGGCCGGAACTTCGCTGCCGTCGCGGGCGATGCCGCGCAGGATGCCGTCGCGGGGCGCGAGCACCGGTACGCCGGAGAGGTGGCCGAGCACGACATCCTTGTAGACGCGGGCGCCGATCTCGATCGGTGTGTGCCAGCGCCCCGCCAACCGCGAATAGACAAAGCGCTCCGCTCCGACGTCGCCCAGGGTGCCGGCAACGCCGTCGGTCGGGTCTGTCCAGCGCTGTTCAGCGACGAGTCCGATCCTGCCCGGGCGCGTCTCCACCGCGAGGTCGCAATTGAAGTTCGACGAGAACCCAGGGCCAAGGCCAATCGTCAGCCGGGCCAGCCGCCTGAGGTCGGGCGTGATCCGACGCTTCTGAAGACGCGCATCGATGAGGAGGTCGATTTGGCGGACGGGAAGAAGGTCGAGCAGGCCGAGCCAGGTGACCAGGATTCGCACCGGCCGGCGCAGAGCCTGGTAGACCTGCATGCCGTCGTCCGCGCGTTCGGCGACGATGTCCTCGAGTCGCGCGGTGTCGGTGAAAAGGGCGTCGTGGAAGGCCATCTTGCGGCGGATCACCGGCGGATCCGGATCATGCGACAGCACCACGCAATAGCCGGCGCGCACGAGCCGGAGGCCGACGGCGGACGCGATCTCATTGGTGCCGAGGATGACGGCAAAGAGTCGTTGGTCGTTCGGCTGGGGCATTTGAAACCGCTTTCGCAGGAAAAGTGCAGCACGACAGGGCGCGAATGAACGTCGGGACGGGATGAGCAAGAGCCGGGCCATTTGGAACGATTGAAAAACAGCTCTCAACTGCCGATCAACATTCAGGAAGAAGGAGCGCACCGGGACGGCATTGCTTGGTCCGAAACGCAACGCTGCCCTGTTGCAAATCTTTCAACATGTCGCGAAGCGGACACCGGGTCCCAAAAAACACAACGATTGGCCGGCGATGCGTGGCCCAAATCCTGCAAAGTTGCTCCTGTTGTCATCGTGTGGCGCCCGTCGCGGCGCGTGAGGAGCTTTGCGTGACGCTCGATCTGCTGGACCGCGACGGGGCGCCGGGCGATATGTCTGTCCCCGATATCGCGCTGTGCCCGTTTCACGGCGACAAGTCGCGCGCACAGCACGGCGCGCGGAAAACGCTGGTATTGACCGGTGCGTCGCGGGGTATTGGTCACGCCACGGGTAAGCTGTTCGCCGAAGCCGGCTGGCGGATCATCACCTGTTCGCGGCAGCCGTTCGATGGCGAACGTTGCCCGTGGAATTCGGGAACGGATAGCCACGTTCAGGTCGAATTGAGCGACCATCGCGCGTTGCCGCGCGCGGTCGCGGATATCAAGGAGCGGCTCGACGGCCAGCCGCTGCATGCGCTGATCAACAATGCCGCCATCTCGCCCAAGGCCGCCGACGGCAGCCGGTTGAACTCGCTGACGACACCGGTTGAGACCTGGATGAGCGTCTTCCACGTCAACCTGCTCGCGCCGATCCTGTTCGCCCAGGGTCTGGTCGAGGAACTGAAGCTGGCGTCCGGCTCGATCGTCAACGTCACCTCGATCGTGGGTTCCCGGGTGCATCCGTTTGCGGGCAGCGCCTATGCGACGTCGAAGGCGGCCCTTGCGTGTCTGACCCGCGAGATGGCGCACGACTACGCGCAGTTCGGAATTCGCGTGAATGCGATCGCTCCCGGGGAAATCAAGACGGACATCCTGTCGCCGGAGACCGAAGCGCAGCTGGCGCCGATCATCCCGTTGCATCGTGTCGGTACGCCCGACGAGGTCGCCAAGGTGATCTTCTTCCTGTGCTCGGATGCGGCCAGCTACGTCACAGGTGCGGAAGTACCGATCAACGGAGGTCAGCACGTGTGATGAAGCGGCAGGCGTCGATCGCCAAAGAAACTTTGCCGACTTGCGCTGGATCAATGCGGCCAACCCGCTTTCGCGCGTGACGCCCATTCCGACGGCAAATTCCACGGGGCGGATGACAAAGCGTGCAAGCGCGACGGAATCTTTTTGCAGCGATGCTGACAACTTGAGCGCGACTCCCGACACGACATGAATGACAATACGACAAATTCCAAAGAGTGCGGCGGGGAGGATGAAACGGGCAACGGAGATTCCGTGATGCTGAATGCTGCTCCATTGGTTGAACGTCCGCCGGCGGATCAGACCGCGCCGATCGTGCCGCTGAATGAGATCGCGCTGACCGGCATTTTCGAGATATCCAAGATACTGACGGCGCCGACACGGCTGGAGACCACGCTGGCCAACGTCGTGAACCTTCTGCAATCGTTTCTCCAAATGCGTCATGGCGTCGTTGCGCTGCTCGCCGATGACGGCATTCCCGATCTCGCGGTTGGCGCCGGTTGGAGCGAGGGCAGCGACGAACGCTATCGCGAGCGGTTGCCGCAGAAGGCCGTCGACCAGGTCGTCGCCACCGCGATGCCGCTGGTCGCGGAGAACATCGCCACCCATCCGGCCTTCGGTCCGATGGATGTGAAGGCTCTCGGGGCCTCGGAGACGACGCGCGTGTCGTTCATCGGCGTTCCGATCCGCATCGATGCCAAGGTCGTCGGTACGCTGACGATCGATCGGGTTTGGGACGAGCGATCGATGTACCGGCTCGATTCCGACGTGCGCCTGCTGACGATGGTCGCCAATCTGGTCGGCCAGACCGTGAAGCTGCACCGCGTCGTCGCCCAGGACCGCGAACGGCTGATGCATGAGAGCTATCGCCTTCAGAAGGAGCTCTCCGAACTCAAGCCGGCGCGCGATCGCCGCAGGGTTCACGTCGAAGGCATCATCGGCGACAGCGCAGCGCTGCGCGGGCTGCTCGAGAAGATTGCGGTCGTGGCCAAGTCGAACTCGACGGTGCTGCTGCGCGGCGAATCCGGCACCGGCAAGGAGCTGATCGCGAAGGCCATTCACGAGCTCTCGCCGCGAGCCAAGCGCCCGTTCATCAAGATCAACTGCGCGGCTCTGCCGGAATCGGTGCTGGAATCCGAGCTGTTCGGCCACGAAAAAGGGGCCTTTACCGGCGCGCTGAATTCGCGCAAGGGCAGGTTCGAGCTCGCCGACAAGGGCACCCTGTTCCTGGACGAGATCGGCGAGATTTCGGCCTCATTCCAGGCCAAGCTCCTTCGGGTGCTGCAGGAGCAGGAATTCGAGCGCGTCGGCGGCAACCAGACCATCAAGGTCGATGTCCGCGTCATCGCCGCGACCAACCGCAACCTGGAAGAAGCGGTCGCGCGGAACGAGTTCCGTGCCGACCTCTATTACAGGATCAGCGTGGTGCCGATGGTGCTGCCGCCGCTGCGCGAGCGGCGCAGCGACATTCCGCTGCTGGCCAACGAGTTCCTCAAGAACTTCAACAGCGAAAACGGTCGCGCGCTGAGCTTCGATCGGCACGCGATCGAGGTTCTGATGAGCTGTGGCTTCCCCGGCAACGTGCGGGAGCTGGAGAATTGCGTGCAGCGAACGGCGACGCTGGCGCCGGGCCCGGAAATCGTCAGGAATGACTTTGCATGCTGTCACAGTCAGTGCCTGTCGGCCATGTTGTGGAACGGCAGATCCGAGAGCACGCAGCAGCGCTCGCTGCCGATCGTGCCGCTTTCCCCGCTTCCAGCCGCTCCCCGCGAGGTCGCTGCGACCGGATTTCCGCCAGCGGTGGAGGCTGCGGCGCCGGCATCGAATGCTGCGGCCGCTTTGCCGGCCGGGAGCGTGGCCGATCGGGATCGCGTTGTTGCGGCAATGGAGAAGTCAGGCTGGGTCCAGGCCAAGGCGGCACGCCTGCTGGGCCTCACGCCGCGGCAAATCGGATACGCGCTGAAGAAGTACGGCATCGAGGTCAAGCGTCTCTGACGACGACTGTCGCAGATGCGACATGTCGGGCCCACGACAACCGGCCTTGCGCAAATAGTCGTTGAATTTCCTACGCTTCACGGTTGGCACGACGCTTGAAAGGGAGATGTCCGACGGCATCACCTGCTCAAGGAGTCGAGACACATGGCCTACAAGATCGTCGCCTCGCAATGCACGGTATGCGGCGCATGTGAATTCGAGTGCCCGAATGCCGCCATCAGCCTCAAGCGTGACATGTACGTGATCGACCCGAAGAAGTGCACCGAGTGCGAGGGGCATTTCGACACCGCACAATGCGCGGTCGTCTGTCCGGTGCCCGACACCTGCATTCCGGCCTGAGGGCAGAGCGATGACGCAGACTGCGAAGTGTCCCATGCGGACGGAGCGATAGATGGCGGCGGTTCAGGAGACCATCGAACGGGTCCGCGGCATCGACGTCGACCAGTATCGTTATGGGTTTGAGACCCTGATCGACACCGAGAAGGCCCCCAAGGGGCTGTCGGAAGAGATCGTAAAATTCATCTCGCAGAAGAAGAACGAACCCGACTGGATGCTGCAGTGGCGGCTCGAGGCCTATCGCCGTTGGCTGACCATGCAGGAGCCGACCTGGGCCCGCGTCGACTATCCCAGGATCGACTTCCAGGACCTCTATTACTACGCGGCGCCGAAGCCGAAGAAGACGGTCACCTCGCTCGACGAGATCGATCCTGAAATCCTGAAGACCTACGAGAAGCTCGGCATTCCCTTGCGGGAAGTCGCCATGCTCGAAGGCGTCGAGCCCAAGCCCGGCGAGGAGGATCCCGCCCGCCGCAAGATCGCGGTCGACGCTGTCTTCGATTCGGTCTCGGTGGCGACCACGTTCAAGGCGGAGCTGAAGAAGGCCGGCGTGATCTTCATGCCGATCTCGGAGGCGATCCGCGAGCATCCCGAATTGGTGCAGAAGTACCTGGGCTCGGTGGTGCCGACCTCCGACAATTTCTACGCGACGCTGAACTCGGCGGTGTTCTCCGACGGCTCGTTCGTCTACGTGCCGCCCGGCGTGCGCTGCCCGATGGAGCTGTCGACCTATTTCCGCATCAACGAGCGCAACACCGGGCAGTTCGAGCGCACGCTGATCATCGCCGACAAGGGCTCCTACGTCAGCTATCTCGAAGGCTGCACCGCGCCGCAGCGCGACGAGAACCAGCTGCATGCCGCCGTGGTCGAGCTCGTCGCGCATGACGATGCCGAGATCAAATACTCGACGGTGCAGAACTGATACCCCGGCAATTCCGAAGGCAAGGGCGGCATCTACAATTTCGTCACCAAGCGTGGCGACTGCCGCGGGGCCAATTCCAAGATCTCCTGGACCCAGGTCGAGACGGGATCCGCGATCACCTGGAAATATCCGAGCTGCATCCTGCGCGGCGACAATTCGCGCGGCGAGTTCTACTCGATCGCGATCTCGAACGGCTTCCAGCAGGTCGATAGCGGCACCAAGATGATCCACCTCGGCAAGAACACGTCGAGCCGGATCATCTCCAAGGGCATCGCCGCCGGCAAGTCGCAGAACACCTATCGCGGTCTCGTCACCGCGCATCGCAAGGCGACCGGGGCCCGCAACTTCACCGCCTGCGATTCGCTTCTGATCGGCGACAAATGCGGCGCGCACACCGTGCCGTACATCGAGGCCAAGAATTCCTCGGCGACGTTCGAGCACGAGGCCACGACCTCGAAGATCTCCGAGGACGTGCTGTTCTACTGCATCCAGCGCGGGCTCAGCCAGGAGGAGGCCGTCGGCCTCGTCGTCAACGGCTTCGTCAAGGACGTGCTGCAGCAGCTGCCGATGGAATTCGCGGTGGAAGCGCAGAAGCTGATCTCGATCTCGCTCGAAGGAAGCGTCGGATGACCATCCTTGAGACCAACAGGCAGGAAGAAACGTGATGACGGCACTCCTCGACATCCGTGGATTGAAGGCCGAGATCGACGGCCGCCAGATCCTCAACGGGCTCGACCTCACCGTGAACAAGGGCGAGGTCCACGCCATCATGGGTCCCAACGGCGCCGGCAAGTCGACGCTGTCCTATGTGCTGTCAGGCAAGCCGGGCTACGAGATTACCGGCGGCGAGGTCTTCTTCAACGGCGAGGAGCTGCTTGCCATGGGCCCCGATGAGCGCGCCGCCAAGGGCCTGTTCCTGGCGTTTCAATACCCGCTCGAAATCCCCGGCGTTGCCACGCTGACGTTCCTGCGTACGGCGCTGAACGCCCAGCGCAAGAAGCGCGGCGAGGAGGAGTTGTCGTCGCCCGACGTGCTGAAGCGGGTGCGCGAGCTCGCCAGGCAGCTGAGCATCGACCCCGAGATGCTGAAGCGCCCGCTCAATGTCGGCTTCTCCGGCGGCGAGAAGAAGCGCAACGAGACGCTTCAGATGGCGCTGCTGGAGCCCAAACTGTGCGTGCTGGACGAGACCGATTCAGGCCTCGATATCGATGCGCTGCGCATCGTCGCCGACGGAGTCAATCGTTTGCGCGCTGCCGATCGCGGCATGATCGTGATCACGCACTATCAGAGACTGCTCGACTACATCGTGCCCGATGTCGTGCATGTGCTGTCGGCGGGCCGCATCGTGAAGACCGGCGGCAAGGAGCTGGCGCTCGAACTCGAAGCGACAGGCTACGCGCAATATCAGAACGAAGCGGCGTGATCCCATGAATGCCGAGATCCGCCCAGTGAAGACCGCCGCCGAGATCGGCTTCGCCGATCTGTTCGCGGCTGCGCGGCAGAGCCTGCCCGGCGGCGAGAGCACCGAGGCTCTCCGGCGTGACGCCTTCGACCGTTTCGTGGGGCAGGGGCTGCCGAACTCCCGTGTCGAGGCCTGGAAATATACCGACTTGCGGCGTCTGGTGCGCGATGCCAAGCCGCTGGCGCCTCCTCCCGATTCGGTCGCCAGGACCGCCGCCCGCGACGCCGGCGCGGTCTTCGCCGGTCTCGACGTGCGCCGGCTCCTGATCGTCGACGGCGCCTTCGTGCCCGAGCTCTCCGATCTCTCGAACCTCGAATCCGGCGTCATCATTCGCGCGACCGCCGAGGCGCTTGCCGCGGACGAGATGGTGTTTCCGCTCGACATGGCCGGGGCCGATCCGGTCGCATCCCTCAACATCGCGTTCGCCGCCGGCGGCGTCGTGATCGCGGTCGCCCCGGATGTCGTCGTGGAGCGGCCGATCCATCTCGTCTTCGTGACCACGGGCGGTGCACCCGCCGCAATGTTCACGCGATCACGGCTGGAGCTCGGCAGCGGCGCGGCCCTCACGCTGGTCGAGACGCATGAAGGCCCGGATCGGTCCGACTACCAGGTCTATGCGGCCTTCCATGTGGACGTCGGCGACAAGGCCCGCCTGGACCACGTCAAGGTTACCGGCGAAGGCGCGGCTGCGCTGCACATCGCGACGCTCGAGGCTTCGATCGGCGCGGGTGCGGAGTACCGCGAGTGCGGTTTCACGACCGGCGGCGCTGTGGTGCGCAACCAGCAATTCCTGCGGCTCGCGGGCGAGGGGACCACGGCCAGCGTGCATCAGTCGAGCCTTCTGGCCGGACGCCAGCACGCAGACACCACGCTGATCGTCGATCATGTCGCGGCTGGATCGCAGAGCCGCGAGGTCTTCAAGGCGGTGGTCGACGAGGAGGCGAGAGCCGTGTTCCAAGGCAGGATCACGGTGCAACCTGGTGCGCAACAGACCGACGCCAAGATGATGGCACGGGCGCTGCTTCTGTCGGACGAGGCCGTCGCCAATTGCAAGCCCGAGCTGGAGATCTTCGCAGACGACGTGCAGTGCGGCCACGGCACCACCACCGGCGCATTGGACGACCAGCTGAAGTTCTATCTGATGGCGCGCGGCATTCCGGAAAAGGAGGCCGAGGCGCTGTTGATCCAGGCTTTCGTCGGAGAAGTGATCGACGCCGTCGCGCGCGATGATCTGCGCGAAGCGCTCTCGCGGACGATGCTGGCCTGGCTCAAGGGACGGGATTGATCCCATGCATCCGGCGGTGAGCAATGGAAGCTATGACGTTGGTCGCGTTCGCCGGGATTTCCCGATCCTGTCGATGCAGGTCCACGGCCGCCCGCTGGTCTATCTGGACAACGCGGCTTCGGCGCAGAAGCCGCAGGCCGTGCTCGACCGGCTGACGCAGGCCTACACCGGCGAATACGCCAACGTGCATCGTGGCCTGCATTACCTCGCCAATGCCGCCACCGAGGCCTATGAGGGCGCGCGCGACAAGGTCGCGAAGTTCCTCAATGCCGAGCGACGCGAGGAGATAATCTTCACCCGCGGCGCCACGGAGGCGATCAATCTGGTGGCCCAGACATTCGGCCGCGAAAGGATCAGCGCGGGCGACGAGATCGTGCTCTCGATCATGGAGCATCACGCCAATATCGTGCCTTGGCATTTCCTGCGCGAAAGGCAGGGAGCCGTGATCCGATGGGCGCCGGTCGACGACGAGGGCAATTTTCTCATCGACGAGTTCGAGAAGCTCTTGAACGCGAAGACCAGGCTGGTCGCGATCACGCAGATGTCGAACGTGCTCGGCAGCGTCGTGCCGGTCAAGGAGGTCGTTCGGCTGGCACATGCGCGCGGAATTCCCGTCCTGGTCGACGGTTCGCAGGCCGCGGTGCACATGGATGTCGACGTCCGCGATATCGGCTGCGACTTCTACGTCGTCACCGGGCACAAATTGTACGGACCGACCGGCATTGGCGCGCTCTACGGCAAGTACGAGCATCTGGCCGCAATGCCGCCCTTCAATGGCGGCGGCGAGATGATCCGCGAGGTCTCGTGCGACGTCGTCACCTATGGCGAGCCGCCACACCGCTTCGAGGCCGGCACGCCGCCGATCGTGCAGGCCATCGGCCTCGGTGCCGCCATCGACTACGTCGAATCGATCGGCAAGGAGCGGATCCGCAGGCACGAGAGCGGGCTTCTGGCCTATGCGCAGGAACGATTGCGTGGAATCAACTCGCTGCGGATCATCGGGACGGCCGCCGACAAGGGCGCGCTCGTGTCGTTCGAGATGAAGAACGGCCACGCCCACGACTTCGCGACCGTGATCGATCGTGCCGGTATCGCGGTGCGCGCCGGCACCCATTGCGCGATGCCGCTGCTCGACCGCTTCGGCGTGACCGCGACCTGCCGTGCCTCGTTTGCGCTCTACAACACCATGGAGGAGGTCGACGCGCTGGCCGAGGCCTTGGTCAGGGCGCAGGAGCTGTTCTCATGAGCGAGAAGATCGTCACCAGGTCCCTTCGCGTCAAGCCACGGCCCGTTGCCCGCATCGTCTGCGATGCCCATCGCCGCCGGACGGCGCGGAACATGGAACGGCGTTTTGCCGGCGAGTTCTCGGTCGGCGAGCCGATCCGCGCCACGGCGCTGATCAGGAACGACGGTATGTATCCGCATAAGGACATCGGCGAGCCCCTGGTGCATCCCGGCGACAAGGGCCTCGTGCGCGAGAGCTGGCGCTTTCTCGGCGAGGTCTACTACACGGTCGAATTCACGGCCCGGTCGGTGTTCGTCATCATGCGGGGCCGCGAGATGTCGCGGATGGGGACCGCGTTCGACGCGGCCTGAAGCTCCGCCGAATATCACCTCGCTTCAGCCAGCACGGCGGTTGCGTCCGCTCGCATCCGCGACACCATCGATCGGAAGCCGTTCGAACGCTGCGGTGTCAGGTGCGCGCCGAGCCCGAGCCGCTCGAACAGCGCCAATGGATTTTCGCCTGAGATCTCCGCGGCCGGCCGTCCCGACAGCAGCGCAATGAGGATCGCGACCAGCCCGCGGACGATGTGAGCATCGCTGTCGCCGGCAAAGATGAGGACCGGCCGCCCGTCCCGGTGCTCGATCGTCGTCGCCAGCCAGACCTGGCTGACGCAGCCCTCCACCTTGTTGGCGTCGGTGCGCTGCTCGTCCGGAAACGGCGTCAGCTTGCGGCCCAGCTCGATCACGTAGCGATAGCGGTCGTCCCAATCATCGAGCAGGGAGAAATTCTCGATGATGTCGTCGATCGGCGTTGGCCGAGAGTTCGTTTCAAGCTGCATGATCGCCTCGATGCATTGGTGAGACGCATCAAGCAAGCCCCATACCGCAGGGCGGATCGACGCTTTCCTGCGAGAAAAATGCATAGTCGATGCCGTCTGGCGACGGCGCGCATTGTTCTGTTTCGAACAGCCCTCCGCGCACGCACATGTCGACATGATGCGATGTCGGATTTGCAACAATGCGCAGCCGCGCGGCTATCTGCCTCCAATCGCTTCACTTTTTGTCTTCGATATGCGCTGGCACACTGGTTGCAAAAGTCCTTGTGCAAGGCGACCTCGCGGAAGAGATCGCGAGAGCGGCGCGCCGGTTGAGGCGTCCGATCGTTCACACAGGGATAACCGAGGGATACTCGCATGAGCCTAGCAACCACCCAGAGCGTTGCCGAGATCAAGGCCCGCAACAAGCAACTGATCGACGAGGTCTTGAAGGTCTATCCGGAGAAGACCGCAAAGCGTCGCGCCAAGCACCTCAACGTGCACGAGGCCGGCAAGTCCGATTGCGGCGTCAAGTCGAACCTGAAATCCATCCCCGGCGTGATGACCATTCGCGGCTGCGCCTATGCCGGCTCCAAGGGCGTGGTGTGGGGTCCCATCAAGGACATGATCCACATCAGCCACGGCCCGGTCGGTTGCGGTCAGTACTCCTGGGCGGCCCGGCGCAACTACTACATCGGCACGACCGGCATCGACACCTTCGTCACGATGCAGTTCACCTCCGACTTCCAGGAAAAGGACATCGTGTTCGGCGGCGACAAGAAGCTCGCCAAGATCATCGACGAGATCCAGGACCTGTTCCCGCTCAACCACGGCATCACCATCCAGTCGGAATGCCCGATCGGCCTGATCGGCGACGACATCGAGGCCGTGTCGAAGGTGAAGTCGAAGGAGTATGGCGGCAAGACCATCGTTCCGGTGCGCTGCGAAGGCTTCCGCGGCGTCTCGCAGTCGCTCGGCCATCACATCGCCAACGATGCCGTGCGCGACTGGATCTTCGACAAGGTCTCCCCGGAGGCCAAGCCGGCGTTCGAATCCACGCCGTATGACATCGCGATTATCGGCGATTACAACATCGGCGGCGACGCGTGGTCCTCGCGCATCCTGCTCGAGGAGATGGGCTTGCGCGTGATCGCGCAATGGTCCGGCGACGGCAGCCTGGCCGAGCTGGAGGCGACGCCCAAGGCGAAGCTGAACGTCCTGCACTGCTACCGCTCGATGAACTACATCTCACGCCACATGGAGGAGAAGTTCGGCATTCCCTGGTGCGAATACAATTTCTTCGGCCCCTCCAAGATCGCGGAATCCCTGCGCAAGATCGCCAGCTTCTTCGACGACAAGATCAAGGAAGGCGCCGAGCGCGTCATCGCGAAGTACCAGCCGTTGATGGATGCGGTGATCGCCAAATATCGCCCGCGTCTCGAAGGCAAGACGGTGATGCTGTTCGTCGGCGGCTTGCGTCCCCGCCACGTGATCGGCGCCTATGAGGACCTCGGCATGGAGGTCGTCGGCACCGGCTACGAGTTCGGCCACAACGACGACTACCAGCGAACCGCCCAGCATTACGTCAAGGACGGCACGCTGATCTACGACGACGTCACCGGCTACGAGTTCGAGCGCTTCGTCGAGAAGATCCAGCCCGATCTCGTCGGCTCCGGCATCAAGGAGAAGTACGTCTTCCAGAAGATGGGTGTGCCGTTCCGGCAGATGCACTCCTGGGACTATTCCGGTCCCTATCACGGCTATGACGGCTTCGCGATCTTCGCGCGCGACATGGACATGGCGATCAACTCCCCGATCTGGAAGAAGACCAAGGCACCCTGGAAGGATGCCCCGCGGCCGAGCCTGATGGCGGCGGAATGACAGAGGCTGAGGTCCGGCTCTTCTTCCTTCGACGAAGAGCCGGAGACAGGCGATCGAACACGAATCCAACAAGGGTGCCATGATGACACAGAATGCCGAACACGTGCTCGATCACTTCGAGCTGTTCCGGGGACCGGAATACCAGCAGATGCTGGCCAACAAGAAGGCCCTGTTCGAGAATCCGCACGACCCCGCGGAGGTCGAGCGGATCAGGGAGTGGGCCAAGACGCCCGAATACCGCGAGAAGAACTTCGCCCGCGAAGCGCTGACGGTGAACCCGGCCAAGGCCTGCCAGCCGCTGGGCGCCGTGTTCGTCGCCGTCGGGTTCGAAGGCACGCTGCCCTTCGTGCACGGCTCGCAGGGCTGCGTCGCCTACTACCGCAGCCATCTGTCGCGGCACTTCAAGGAGCCGAGCTCCTGCGTTTCCTCGTCGATGACGGAAGATGCGGCCGTGTTCGGCGGCCTGAACAACATGATCGACGGGCTTGCCAATACCTATAACATGTACAAGCCGAAGATGATCGCCGTCTCCACCACCTGCATGGCAGAGGTGATCGGCGACGACCTTAATGCCTTCATCAAGACGGCGAAGGAGAAGGGCTCGGTTCCCGACGCGTACGATGTTCCCTTCGCCCATACGCCGGCCTTCGTCGGCAGCCACGTGACCGGCTACGACAACGCCCTCAAGGGCATCCTGGAGCACTTCTGGGATGGCAAGGCCGGCACCGCGCCGAAGCTCGAGCGCAAGGAGAACGGCAAGATCAACTTCATCGGCGGTTTCGACGGCTACACCGTCGGCAACATCCGCGAGATCAAGCGCATCTTCGAGCTGATGGGGATCGAATACACGATCCTGGCCGACAACAGCGACGTGTTCGACACGCCGACCGACGGCGAGTTCCGCATGTACGACGGCGGCACCACGCTGGAGGACGCCGCGAACGCGATCCACGCCAAGGCCACCATCTCGATGCAGCAATATTGCACCGAGAAGACGCTCCCCTTCATCGAGGGACATGGCCACGAAGTCGCGGCCTTCAACCATCCCGTTGGCGTCAGTGCCACCGATGATTTCCTGATGACGCTGTCGCGCATCACGGGCAAGCCGATTGCGAAGGCGCTGGAACAGGAGCGCGGCCGTCTCGTCGACGCCATGGCCGATTCGAGCGCGCATATCCACGGCAAGAAGTTCGCGATCTACGGCGATCCGGACCTCTGCTACGGCCTTGCCGCCTTCCTGCTCGAGCTCGGCGCCGAACCGACCCATGTGCTGTCCACCAACGGCAACAAGGCCTGGGCCGAGAAGATGGAAGGGCTGTTCGCCAGCTCGCCGTTCGGCAAGAACTGCCATGCCTATCCGGGCAAGGACCTCTGGCACATGCGCTCGCTGCTGTTCACCGAGCCGGTCGATTTCCTGATCGGCAACACCTACGGCAAGTACCTGGAGCGCGACACCGGCACGCCGCTGATCCGCATCGGCTTCCCGGTGTTCGATCGCCACCATCACCACCGCTATCCGGTGTGGGGCTATCAGGGCGGCATGAACGTGCTGGTGAAGATCCTCGACAAGATCTTCGACGAGATCGACAAGAACACCAACGTTCCCGCCAAGACCGACTACAGCTTCGACATCATTCGTTGATGCCGCGAAAAGTCTGCCGCCGCCCGAAAACGGCGGCGGCAGGCGACACGTCCAGCCTGCGATCGAGACTGCGGGGCGAAACGCTCGCGCAGCGGGTCGGGAAATAGGAGAGGCTCATGAGCTCGCTGTCGGCCACCATCCAGGACGTCTTCAACGAGCCGGGTTGCGGCAAGAACGCCAACAAGACGGAGGCCGAACGCAAGAAGGGCTGCACAAAGCAGCTGCAGCCGGGCGGGGCCGCCGGCGGTTGCGCCTTCGACGGCGCCAAGATCGCGCTGCAGCCGTTCACCGACGTCGCGCATCTCGTCCATGGCCCGATCGCCTGCGAAGGCAATTCCTGGGATAATCGCGGCAGCGCCTCGTCCAGCTCCGATCTCTGGCGGCGCAGCTTTACCACCGACATGAACGAGACCGACATCGTGTTCGGCGGCGAGAAGCGGCTCTACAAGGCCATCAGGGAAGTCATCGAGAAATACGATCCGCCGGCGATCTTCGTCTACCAGACCTGCGTTCCCGCCATGATCGGTGACGACATCAACGCGGTCTGCAAAGCCGCGGCCACGAAGTTCGGCAAGCCGGTCATCCCCGTCAATTCGCCCGGCTTCGTCGGCCCGAAGAATCTCGGCAACAAGCTGGCCGGCGAGGCGCTGCTCGAGCACGTCATCGGCACCGAGGAGCCCGATTACACCACGCCCTACGACATCAACATCATCGGCGAGTACAACCTGTCCGGCGAGTTCTGGCAGGTCAAGCCGCTGCTGGACGAGCTTGGCATCCGCATCCTCTCCTGCATCTCCGGTGACGGAAAATACCGCGAGCTGGCCTACTCGCATCGGGCCAAGGCCGCCATGATGGTGTGCTCCAAGGCGATGATCAACGTCGCCCGCAAGATGGAGGAGCGCTACGGCATTCCCTACTTCGAGGGCTCGTTCTACGGGATCCAGGATTCCAGCGACTCGCTACGCGAGATCGCCCGCCTGCTGATCGAGCGCGGTGCGCCGGCGGAGCTGATGGACCGGACCGAAGCGGTGATCGCGCGGGAGGAAGCCAAGGCCTGGGCCGCGATCGAGCGCTTCAAGCCGCGCTTCAAGGACAAGAAGGTGCTGCTGATCACCGGCGGGGTGAAGTCGTGGTCCGTGGTGGCGGCACTTCAGGAGGCGGGCCTCGAGATCGTCGGCACCTCCGTGAAGAAGTCCACCAAGGAGGACAAGGAGCGGATCAAGGAGCTGATGGGGCAGGACGCCCACATGATCGAGGACATGACGCCGCGCGAAATGTACAAGATGCTGAAGGACGCGCGGGCCGACATCATGCTCTCCGGCGGCAAGTCGCAGTTCGTCGCGCTGAAGGCGGCGATGCCCTGGCTCGACATCAACCAGGAGCGCAGCCACGCCTATATGGGCTATATCGGCATGGTCACGCTGATGGAGCAGATCGAGAAGGCGCTCTACAACCCGATGTGGGTGCAGCTCCGCAAGCCGGCGCCATGGGACGAAGCCGGCGTCAACTGGCAGACGAAAGCGATGGCGCAGATGGATGCGCAGGCCGCCGAGATCGCCGCTGATCCGGTCCGTGCCGAGGAGACCCGCCGCGCCAGGAAGATCTGCTTCTGCAAGACCGTCGATCTCGGCACCATCGAGGACGCCATTGCCGCGCACGGCCTTTCCGACGTCGAAGGCGTCAGGAATCATACCAGTGCCTCGGGTGGTTGCGGCGCCTGCAAGGGGCGGATCGAGGACATCCTCGCGACCCAGCCGGCACCCGTCCTTCAGGCGGCGGAGTAGGGCGCAGCCGATGGCCATCGTCACCACCTCGAAGAAGGCCTGCTCGGTCAATCCGCTCAAGATGAGCCAGCCGATCGGCGGCTCGTTCGCCTTCATGGGGCTGCGTGGCGCCATGCCGCTGCTGCACGGCTCGCAGGGCTGCACCTCGTTCGGACTGACGCTGTTCGTGCGGCATTTCAAGGAAGCCGTGCCGATGCAGACCACCGCGATGAGCGAGGTCGCAACCGTGCTCGGCGGCTATGAGAACGTCGAGCAGGCGATCCTCAACATCTACAATCGCACCAAGCCGGAGATCATCGGCATCAATTCGACCGGCGTCACCGAGACCAAGGGCGACGATGTCGAGGGCTTCATCCGCCTGATCCGGCAGAAGCATCCGCAACTTGAGAAGTTCCCGCTGGTCTACGTCTCGACACCCGACTTCAAGGATGCCTTCCAGGACGGTTGGGAGAAGACGGTCGCACGGATGGTCGAGGTGCTGGTCGATCCCGTCGAGGCGGGAGCGGCGCGAGACCCTGCGCGCGTCAACGTCCTGCCGGGCTGCCACCTCACGCCGGGAGATCTCGACGAGTTGCGTACGATCCTGGAGGATTTCGGCCTCAAGCCGTCGTTCCTGCCGGACCTTGCCGGCTCGCTCGACGGCCATATCCCGGACGAATTCACGCCGACCACGATCGGCGGCATCGGGGTCGACGAGATCGCGACCATGGGGCAGGCGGGCTGGACCATCGCCATCGGCGCGCAGATGCGGCGATCGGCCGAGGCCATGCTCGCGAAGACCGGCGTGCCCTTCCGCCTGTTCGAACGGCTCTGCGGCCTGATCCCCAACGACGAGCTCATCGCGTTCCTCAGCGAGATCAGCGGACGGCCGGTGCCGGCGAAATACCGCCGGCAGCGCGGCCAGCTGGCGGACGCGATGCTGGACGCGCATTTCCACATCGGCGGCCGCAAGCTCGCAATCGGCGCCGAGCCGGACCTGCTGTTCGATCTCTCCAGCATGTTGCACGAGATGGGTGCCGAGATCTCGGCCGCCGTGACCACGACGGCCTCGCCGGTGCTGGAACGCGTCAGGACGCAGGAGGTCCTGATCGGCGACCTCGAGGATCTCGAGGACCTCGCCAAGGTTCGTGGCTGCGATCTCCTCATCACCCATTCGCACGGCCGCCAGGCGGCCTCGCGCCTGAAGATCCCGTTCTATCGTGCGGGCTTCCCGATGTTCGACCGGCTCGGCGCCGGGCACCTTCTGTCGGTCGGCTATCGCGGCACACGCGATCTGATCTTCGATCTCGCCAATCTCGTCATCGCCGACCGCGAGGCGAACCACCAGCCGACGCCCGATACCTGGCGCACCACGGACAGCGGCCTTCAGGTCGTCCCGCCGCAACTGCACTGACGCAAGAAGAGGACCAGATCGATGAAAGTGGCTTTTGCAACCCAGGACCTGAAGCGCGTCGATGCGCATTTCGGCTGGGCCAAGAATATCGCCATCTACGACGTCAATCCGGACGGCCATCACTTTGTCGAGGCCATCCAGTTCGACGGCGACCTCAAGGAGGACGGCAACGAGGACAAGCTGGCGCCGAAGATCGAGGCGATCAAGGATTGCACGATTCTCTACGTCGCCGCGATCGGCGGCTCGGGCGCGGCGCGGGTCGTCGCCAACAACATCCACCCCATGAAGGTGACGCAGCCCGAGGCGATCGACGATCTCTGCGTCAAGCTCGAGGACGTGTTGAAGGGCTCGCCGCCGCCGTGGCTGCGCAAGGTGCTCGCCAAGGGACAGGACCGCAGCTTTGATTTCGAGGACTGAGGGAAACGATCATGACTGAAGCGGCTGAACTGATCCAACCCGACAACACGGCGGAGGCGCCGTTCGTCAAGGAGCTCGTCAAGATCTGGCGGGCCCAGGACACCCATGGCGCCTGGGAGGGCAAGAAGGATCTCGACCTGCTCGAACCCTATATCCTCGACAAGGAGAAGCGGCGTGCGCTGCCGATCGTCGGCGATCCCGATCCGGACACGATCTGGCGGATGGAGCTGTTCTTCAACGCGGTTGCGCTCTCGATCGAGAAGGTGACCGGCGTGATGATCTCGCCGATGCTGAAGATGCACCATGAAGGCTTTGGCCGCATGGTCCTGATCGGCGGCCGGCTCATCATCGTGAACAAGCAGCTGCGCGACGTGCATCGCTTCGGCTTCGACAATCTCGGCAAGCTTGCGGCCGAAGGCGACAAATACGTCGCGAGCGGTGTCGAGATGATCCGCAAGTTTCCCGACGTGGCGAACTACTGAGGTTTGAGCATGAGCGATCTTGAAACCCTGAAGGCCGAGATCAAGAAGCTGTCGGCCAAGGCCACGCAGGCCAAGATGGACCTCCACGATCTCTCGGAGGAGCTCCCGATCAACTGGACCTCGATCCTGAGCGTGGCCCAGAAGGCCCACGATGCCTTCGCCGAGCTCGAGCGCAAGCGCGAGGATCTCAAGACGCTGGAAAAGGCATAACCGGGCCACACCCATGTCCTACGCAACCCGCGACGGCCGCGACTGGAAGCCGGACTATCTGGTGTCGATCGATGCCCAGAAGTGCATTGGCTGCGGCCGCTGCTACAAGGTGTGCGGCCGCGAGGTCATGACGCTCAAGGGCCTCAACGAGGACGGCGAGATGATCGACCTCGATGACGACGATGACGAGGTCGAGAAGAAGGTCATGGTGATGAACGACGACGGCGCCTGCATCGGCTGCGGCGCCTGCGCGCGGGTCTGCCCGACCAATTGCCAGACCCACGCCCCCGCGGCGGCTTGAGCGCTGCGTCTCACTCGATCCCCTGCTCACGCGCTTTCATCATCGCGGCGATCCGGAATCGCTCGTGGATGGCGATGGGATTGGCCAGCATGTCGGCTTCCGCCTGCCTGAACGCGGCGAGAACGATCTCTGCTTCCTCGCGCGTCAGGGGGACGCGGCCAGCCATGTGGGTGGCTTCGGGTGCCGCCGCCCGGATCGCGTGGCGGTAAGGATGATCCTTGACGTCGATCAGCTCGTTGGCCTCGAGCTTGCCGTCCAGCGTGATCGCGAGCCCGATCACTTCGAGCTTGCGACCGTCCTGCGTGGTCTTGACCAATATTGCCATCGCTAGTCGGCCTCCTGCGCCGCGAACCACATGTCGTCACATCCCGCTGCCGAGACAGCGCCTGGTCGGGACTTCCAGGCGCCTGACTGAACAAGATCAAATTCCATGCCACATTGTGCGAGCGTGCCGAGGGGGCGGCACCTCGCCGGAGATGTCAACCGCTCGACCGCCGCGCCGGCAGGCGCACCCTGCCGGATCATCGCGACAAGAGGGACGCGCGTGTCCGATTCCGTACGGAGCAAGCGGACGGGCCATGTCTTGCGGCTAGCGCGATTCTTGCACCAGTCGAACGATCCGACCGCGAATGAGGACGGCATGGACCAGAATACCGCCTATGCGATCTGCGCCTTCAACGACATTCCGAGCCAGCGGGCGATCGGCTTTCATCTCATGATCGTCGGCGAGGACGGCGCGGCGCGACCCTGGCCGATCGTGATCGTGCGCTGGGGCAGGCAGGTGTTCGGCTATCTCAACCGCTGCCCGCACGATGGCGTGAACCTCGACTGGGAACGAAATCAATTCCTTGACGGCAACGGCACCAGGCTGATGTGCGGCAAGCACGGCGCCACCTTCGAGCTCGGAACCGGGCGTTGTGTGGACGGGCCGTGCAATGGCGAGAGCCTGACGCCGATCGCGCTTGCCGTGCTCGACGGCGACATCTGCGTCACCGGCGTGACGCTGGTCGAGGACGACGAGACGGCTTGCGAGGAAGAGGTCTGACGCTGCCGCGTCAGACCGGGCGGTTCTCGTTGCGGTTCTTCACCGGCTCCATCCTGGCGACGCCTTCCGCGAAGGAGATCTCGGTATAGGAGCCGTCGAGATCCCTGGCGGCGTCGAGGAGGTAGTCGAGCTTCCCGGCGGTGTCGAGCTTCTTGATGTCGTTCTTGTCGACGCCGGCGAGGTCCATCATCTCCTTCCAGACCGTGGATTCGTCGCACGGCAATATGCGGAACTCGATGTCGCCGATCCTGGTGCGATATTTCGCCAGGAGGTCGATGTTGTTGCAGAACATGAAGTAGCTGCCCTTCGGGCTCAGCGCGCCGTCCAGCACCTTGGCGACGTCGGCAAGATACGCGTAGGAGTGCAGATAGCCAGCGAGCACCGGAATGGTCGCCTCACCCTCCTGCGCCACGGTCAGCACCTGCTCGATCGAGTATTCCGGCGGACGCTTTTCGTCGGCCACCTGAGCCTGGAATCGCAGCGCGATGTCGCCGCGAAAGCCGAACCGTCCCGGCCGGGTGGTGTCACCCTTCAGCACCGCGTTCTGGAGCCGGCCCTCCTTGTCGAGGCGGCCGAGGGCGGTGTTGTCGATCGACGTCATGAATCTCTCCTGATCGTTCTGGCAGCGGTGCGACGGTTTCGATGCCCTATGCTTCGAGGCCCTCATGCAAGGAGTCTGCCGACCGGACGCCCATGCCAAAATTTTCGAATGCAGCAGAAATCCGCACCACTTCGTGCGGGCGCTGGCATCTCCCTGGTATCGCGCTGCCATTCCGCCGACCCGGCGTCGCCATGGCCGCATGTCGCAAACCCGACAAGCGTCGCAAAGACAACAGGCGCGCGCCCGGTGAAAACCCTGCGGTTTCAGACATGTGCACTCTGGCACGGGACTTGCGATCCCCTTGCGACAGACCCAGACAGCGAGGGCGAGCAATGATCAACCTGACGGACAGCGCGGTGAATGCGGTGAAGACCGCGATCTCCTCGGCGGCGCAACCGGCGAGCGGCTTGCGCATCATGGTCGAGACCGGCGGCTGCGCCGGCTTCAAATACATGATGGGCCTCGCCGAGGAAGCCAAGCCCGACGACACCGTGATCGAACGCGACGGGGTGAAGGTGTTCGTCGACAATGCAAGCCACGAACACCTCAACGGCACCACGATCGATTTCGTGGTGGCGCTGGAAGGCTCCGGTTTCACCTTCGACAATCCCAATGCGAAGTCGAGCTGCTCCTGCGGCAAGTCGTTCAGCTAAGCCGCCTTCTTCGATCTGATCCGCAACAAAGAGAATGTGAAATGCTCGTCGAATCCGAACACCTGAAACAAGCGCCGGCCGCGGAGCCGTCGGGCCGCGAGCAGATCGTGCGTGCCGTGCTCGACGAGATCCGGCCCAATCTCAAGCGCGACGGAGGCGATTGCGAGTTGCTCGAGATCGACGGCAACAAGATCATGGTCAGGCTCACCGGAGCCTGCGTGTTCTGCAAGCTCGCCAGCGCGACGCTGGAAGGCATCCAGGCCCGCCTGATCGAACGGCTCGGCGAGTTCGTTCGCCTGATCCCCGTTGCCGGAGCGGCCAAGCCCCGTCACTGAGCAGTCTCCGACATCGGGAGAGGGATTCCGTGCGGCCGATCTACCTCGACAACAACGCGACGACCCGCACGGACCCCTCCGTTGTCGCGGCAATGCTGCCGTTCTTCTCCGAGCAATTCGGCAATGCGTCCTCGGCGCACGGCTTTGGCAGCGAGGTCTCCCAGGCGGTGAGGGACGCGCGGCGCAGTGTTCAGAGCCTGATCGGCGCAGCGTTCGATCACGAGATCGTCTTCACCTCGGGCGGGACCGAGTCGGACAATGCGGCGATCCTGTCGGCGCTTGCCGTGCAGGACGGGCGCGACGAGATCGTCACTACCGCCGTCGAGCATCCCGCGGTGCTGTCGCTGGTTGAGGATCTCGCGCGCCGCGGTATCAGGAGCCATCTCATCCCCGTGGACGGGCGCGGCCGGCTCGACATCGAGGCCTACAGGCGCGCGCTTGGCCCCCGCACCGCGATCGCCTCCGTGATGTGGGCCAACAACGAGACCGGCACCGTCTTCCCGGTCGAGTTCCTGGCAAAGATGGCCCGTTCGGCCGGTGCGCTGTTCCACACCGATGCCGTGCAGGCGGTTGGACGGATTCCGATCGATTTGAGCGCCACCGAGATCGATATGCTCTCGATCTCCGGCCACAAGCTGCACGGGCCCAAAGGGATCGGCGCGCTCTACGTGCGCAAGGGGACCAGGTTCAAGCCGCTGATCCAGGGCGGTCCGCAGGAGCGCCGCCGCCGCGCCGGCACCGAGAACGTTCCCGGGATCGTCGGCCTCGGCAGGGCGGCGGAGCTTGCCGCGATGCAGCTGGAGCAGGCGCGGACCGCGATTGCCGCGCTGCGCGACCGGATGGAGCAGGCGATCGTGCAGCTCGGCCATTGCATGGTGCTGGGCGACGTCAAGAGCCGGCTGCCGAATACGTCGAACATCGCTTTCGAGCGTGTCGAGGGCGAGGCGATCCTCCACCATCTGAACCGTGCCGGCATCGCCGCTTCGCTGGGATCGGCCTGCGCGTCGGGGTCGATGGAGCCCTCGCATGTGCTGCGCGCGATGAACGTGCCGCCGCAGGCCTTGCGCGGCGCGATCCGCTTCTCCCTGTCGCGCGAGACCACGGAGGACGACATCGATCGCCTCCTGCGCGTGCTGCCGGACATCTTATCGAAACTGAGAGCATTGTCTCCATCGCGGCAAGAGCGCGTGAGCGACACCTCTCCGACCGAGGAGTTCAGCTCATGAAAGTCATGATTCGCCGCTCGCCGGAGACCGGCCTGTCGATCTACGTGCCGAAGAAGGATCTCGAGGAGCCGATCGTCGAGTCCGAGCACGAGACGCTGTGGGGCGGCTGGATCAGGATCGCCAATGGCTGGGTGCTCGACCTGCCGCAGATGGCCGCCGATACCAATCTGCCGATCACGATCAACGCCAGGAAGCGCGGCGGCGAGGGAGACGAGCAATGAACGCGCCGGTCCCCCACATCGAGTTCGCCAATCCCGCCGATGCCGAGGCGATTTTCCGCGAGGTTGTCGGGCGGCTTCGCGATGGCAGCGTCATTCCCTATCTTGGAACTGGCGTGACCGAACTGTCCGCGCCAAGCGTGCCGATGAACCCGGAAGGTCTCGCGGCATTTCTCGGCAGCAAGGTCGCGCTGCCGCGGCGGGCCAAGGGCAACGCCTGGGCCGCGGCGCAGCACATTGAGAGCACGCGGCATCGCGCCACCGTGACGGCTCTGATGTCGGAGGCTTTTGAGACGCCGGTGACGCCGACATCGTTGCATCGGCATCTCGCCACGCTGCCGCTGCCCCTCATCGTCGATAGCTGGTATGACGGCGCGATGCGCACGGCGCTGGCCGGTCGAGACGATTGGGGCGAGATCCAGGGCATCACCCGCGCCGGCATCGGCGAGGATCGCTGGTACCGATTTTACGATGCCACCGGCCAGGAGGTCGACCGCGCACGGGCCAAGGACTGGACCACGATCCTCTACAAGCCCCATGGCAGCGTCGCGCCGGCGAAGAATTTTCTGATCTCCGATGCCGACTACGTCGAGGTGCTGACCGAGATCGACATCCAGACCCCGATTCCGGACGAGGTGAAGGCGCGGCGCACGGGCCGGAGCTTCCTGTTCCTCGGCTGTCGCTTCAACGATCAGCTCCTGCGCACCTATGCGCGACAGGTGTCGAAGCGCTCCGCGGACACGCACTATGCGGTCGTCGAGCCGGACGCGCTGTCGAAGAACGAGCTGCGTTTCCTGGTGAGCCAGGGCCTGACCCCGCTCGCCATCCCGCTCCCCCGCGCCATCGAGATCGTGCTGGCTGGCTAGACACCGGCTGTTTGCGAACTGCCGGCCCCTCTTCCTTAGCGGGAGCGGGGCCGAACGCATTTGCAGGGCGCCTGCCGGCATCGGGCATCACCGCGCACCTCACGACATCTGTCATCTTTCCAACATGCGTTGGCAACCCGACATTCCCGCGCCTGCGCGCTAACTCGTTGAAGAGAGCCAGGAAAGTCGACAGCGCGACGGTGGCATGCGGGTTGCTAATACCTTTCTGGAACGACTCTTAGGACGCTTCGCGAAATCAGAGCCCCGTAAACCCGGCCGGCAAGGAGAATTGAGCACATGGACGTTTCAGCGCAACACGACGCCGGCAGCAACGCGCACGTCGCCGAAGTCGGCGAGATCATGCAGGCGATCGCCGAGCACAAGGGCTGCGGCACCACCGGCGGCAGCGGTAAGGCCAGCTGCGGATCGCAGGCCGGGCAGGGCGATCTTCCGGCCGAAATCTGGGAGAAGGTGAAGAACCATCCCTGCTACAGCGAGGAAGCGCACCATCACTACGCCCGCATGCATGTCGCGGTCGCGCCGGCCTGCAACATCCAGTGCAACTACTGCAATCGCAAATACGACTGCGCCAATGAATCGCGTCCCGGCGTCGTCAGCGAGAAGCTGACGCCCGAGCAGGCCGCCAAGAAGGTGCTGGCGGTCGCCTCCACAATCCCGCAGATGACCGTGCTCGGCATTGCCGGCCCCGGCGATCCCCTTGCCAATCCCGAAAAGACCTTCAAGACCTTCGAGCTGATCTACAACACGGCGCCTGATATCAAGCTCTGCCTGTCGACCAACGGCCTGATGCTGCCCGATCACGTCGACACCATCGCGAAATACAACGTCGACCACGTGACCATCACCATCAACATGGTCGATCCCGAGATCGGTGCGAAGATCTATCCCTGGATCTTCTACAAGCACAAGCGCTACACCGGCTATGAAGCCGCCAAGATCCTGACCGACCGGCAGCTCCAGGGCCTGGAGATGCTCACCGAGCGCGGCATCCTCTGCAAGATCAACTCGGTGATGATCCCCGGCATCAACGACCAGCATCTGGTGGAGGTCAACAAGGCCGTGAAGTCGCGTGGCGCCTTCCTGCACAACATCATGCCGCTGATTTCCGCGCCCGAGCACGGTACCGTGTTCGGCCTCAACGGGCAGCGCGGCCCGAGCGCGCAGGAGCTGAAGGCGCTTCAGGATTCCTGCGAAGGCGAGATGAACATGATGCGGCACTGCCGGCAGTGCCGCGCCGACGCCGTCGGTCTGCTCGGCGAGGACCGCAGCGCCGAGTTCACCACCGAGAAGATCATGGCCATGGAGGTCAAGTACGACGCCGAGACACGCAAGGCCTACCAGGAGAAGGTCGAGGAGGAGCGCATCGCCAAGGTCGCGGCCAAGCAGGAGGAGCTTGCCGAGCTCGCAGGCAGCTCCAGCGACATCAAGGTGCTGGTTGCCGTCGCGACCAAGGGCTCCGGACTGATCAACGAGCACTTCGGCCATGCCAAGGAGTTCCAGGTCTACGAGCTCTCCACCGCAGGCGCGAAATTTGTCGGTCATCGCCGCGTCGATCTCTACTGCCAGGGCGGCTACGGCGAGGAAGACAGCCTGGAGACCATCATCCGTGCCATCAACGATTGCCATGCGGTCTTTGTCGCCAAGATCGGCGGCTGCCCGAAAGGCGACCTGATCAAGGCCGGGATCGAGCCGGTCGATCAGTACGCCCACGAATATATCGAGAAGTCCGCGATCGCCTGGTTCAAGGCCTACCTCGACAAGGTCAATAGCGGCGAGATCGAGCACGTGGAGCGCGGCGATGCCGCCATCCGCCAGGGCGCGCTGATCTCGGCGGCGTGAGGAGGAATCGATGCCGTTCAAGATCATCGCTTCGCAGTGCACGAGCTGCTCGGCCTGCGAACCGGAATGCCCGAACGTCGCCATCCGCGAGAAGGGCGGAACGTTCGTGATCGACCCGAAGAAATGCACCGAATGCCTGGGCCATTTCGACGAGCCGCAATGCGTGGCGGTCTGCCCGGTCGACAACACCTGCGTCATCGATACGTCACTGCCGCGCTATCAGGCGCCTGCTTGAGGGGGAAAAGGAGATGAACTTCACGATCACACCGGCGGCGCAAAAGTTCATGCGCATGATGCTCCGGGTCGACGGCGGCGCGGGCAGCGGCTTCCGTCTTGCGGTCAGTCCCGGCGGCTGTTCCGGCCTTGCCGCCGACATTAGCGTGCGTGCCGAGCCGCAGGCCGGAGATGCCGTGGTCGAGCGCGAGGGCGTCAAGCTGTTCCTGCCGGCCGAGAGCCGGCTGCTGCTCGACGGCGTCACCATCGACTTCGCGGATACGCCGACCCAGACCGGGCTGGTGTTCCACGATCCGAAACAGGTTTCCTGCGGACACCACTGAGCAGCATGATGCCCGACACGTTTGTCAGCCCACAGGTCGAGTTCAACGAGGCGCTCGTCACCGGCGCCCTGCTCGGGCGCGGGCTGCCGAGCGAGGCGGAGCATCATTTGTGGGAAGCGGGTCAGTCCTATCATCTGGACGACATCGCGGAACGTCACTTGCGTGAGGCCGAGGCGATTGCCCCCGGCCACGCCGCCGTGCTGATCGGCCTCTATCGCTTCTATTTCTACAAGGGACGTCTTGCCGAGGCGCTCGAGGTCGCGCGGTGTTGCCTGCGCAAGGCGGCCGAGGAGAACGATCTTCCCACCGATTGGCGCAGCGTACGTGCGGGCGACGCCGAGTTCGGCCGCTACGAGAACATTCTTGCGCGCTTCTTCCTGTTCTCGCTGAAGGGCTACGCTTACTTGCAGATGCGTCTCGGCGAGACCGAGGAGGGGCGGCGCGCGGTCCTGAAGCTGCTGGAGCTGGATCCCACCGACAAGATCGGCGCCGAGGTGCTGCTGGGCGTGCTCGAGCGGATGGGGCAGGACGATGACTGACGACATCGGCGAAGCCCGCGACTGGCAGGGCAATCGGGTCGACTGCAGCGGCTGCACGCATCTGGCGCTGAACGGCGTCGGTGGCTGCCGGATCAGGCATGCCTGCGTCAACGATCGCTACGCGCGCCGCATCGACCGCTTCTTCGACTGGAATCCCGGCCTTGCCGACGCCTATCTCGGCCATCCGCATTTCGAGGTGCGCGCGATCGCGGCAAAGTCAGCGAATCTGTTCCTGCTGCCGCCGCTGCTCGGCGACGCCGACGAAACCGTGCGCTGGAATGCAGTCCGCCGCCTGCCCAGGCGCTATGCGCTGCAATTGCGCGCGGATCCTCATCGCGAGGTGAGGATGCGGGTGGCCACCCTGATCGCCGGCGACGATCTGCTGCCGATGGCATCCGACGAGGACTACTACGTCCGTCTCGTCGTCGCACGCAGGCTGGCGCCGCTGCTGCTCGGCCGGATGATCGATGACGGGGAGGCGGAGGTCCGAAGCGTCGTGGCCCGCCGTGTTCCCGATGAATGGTTGCTCGGCATGGTCGCCGACCGCGATGCCGCCGTGCGGCTCGAGGTCGCGCGGCGCCTGTCGCCGGAGCTGCTGGCGCTGATGCACCGTGATCCCGACTGGCGCATCCGGTACGAGGTTGCAAGCCGAGCGGCTGCCAGCGAGCTCATGGGGCTTGTCGAGGATCAGGACGGCCTGGTGCGCGAAGTCGCGCGGTCGCGGGTCGCCGTGAGGCTGGAGCGAGGAACGGGAGCCTCCCTATGAGCAACATCGTGCGCGACAGCGACGTCGTCGAGCTGACGGCCCCGCCGTTCTTCTCCTTTGGGGAGAAGGTGCGGGCCAAACGCACCATCCGCAACGACGGCACCTATGCCGGCAAGGAGATCGGCGACGTCCTCGCGAGGAAGGGTGAGATCGGCTACGTCGTCTCGATCGGCACCTTCCTCCAGCAATTCTACATCTATGGCGTCGAATTCCTCGACAGCGGCAACCGCGTCGGGATGAAGCGCAAGGAGCTCGACCCCGTCACCCCGCGCGATGCGGTCGAGGACATTCCGCTGCCGGAGGCTGCATCATGATGATCGAACCCAAACTGCCGAAGTACCAATGGGGCCAGCGCGTGAAGGCCGCGGTGGACCTGCACAATGACGGCTCGTTTCCCGATACGCCGGCCGACAGCCTGCTGGTCGGGGTGGGTCACACCGGGGAGATCGTCCAGGTCGGCCGGCATACGGAGGCGAACTTGCCGATCTATCTCGTCGAGTTCGGCGAGCGGCTGGTGGTCGGCTGCCTCGAAGAAGAAATCAGCCCGCTCTAGGGATGCCACGATGAATGCCGCGGTGCTCAGACAGCCGGACGCAGACTTACCCGCGCATCCCAACGAACTCGATCGCCGGCGGATCGAGCGCGCACTCGGATCGCGCAGGCGCTATCGCTACGTCTCGCCGGTCGTCAAGGGCGTGACCGGCGGCTATCTCGTCGAGAGTCCTTGCTGCTCGCGCAAGATCGACGCGGAGGGCGGCGTCATCGACGTCGCGCTGCTGCATCACGATGCGGTGAGTGCGAGCTGGAAGCTGTTTCGCAAGGATCATGCGACCGGCGCCTGGGAGCTGCATGGCGTGCATCAGCGGTTGGCATCGGCGACCGATATCCTGAACGCCGATCCTGAGCGCGTGTTCTGGCAATAGCGGGGGTTGGGAAGATGGCGCTGGCGGCAACCGAATTGGCTGAAATCGAGCAGGCGTTGGCCTCGTCAGACGCGGCGCCGCAGGCCTATCTCGAGCTGCGCCGGAAATTTCCGCATCTCGCCTGGATCCGCTGCGACGCCTCGGATGTAACGGAGACCCCGTACCGCAGCTGCGGCGCGTTCGACCTGCATTTGCTCGACAGCGCCGATCATTGTGCGCAGATCACGGACGATCCCGCACGTGCGACCGGGATCGTGCTGGCGAGCCGGGCGGCCGCGTCATGACCGAGCCTGCTCTCGCTTACGACGACGTTGCGGACGAGGGCGATGCGTCCGTCGCCACCGGCCACGACGTCATTCCGCTCTCCGACCCCGACGTCACGCTGGCGGAGATCGCCGCGGTGGATGCCGTGCTGCGCTCGGCGCGGCTCTCCAGCGGCCGGCTGGCCGAGGAGTTCGAGGCGGCGTTTGCCGCCTATGTCGGCCGGGCCTACGCGATTGCGGTACCGAGCGGCACGATCGGCCTCATGCTCGCGCTGAAGGCGTACGGCATCGGCGCAGGCGACGAGGTCATCGCCTCGTCCTATTCGTTCCGCGAGACCGCACAGGCGATCAGCCTCGCCGGCGCACGGCCCGTGTTCGCCGACATCGACTATTGGTCGGGGACGTTGGCGCCGCAGAAGGTCGAAGCGTGCATCGCACCCACGACGCGGGCCATTCTCGCCGCCAACACCAACGGCCATCCGGCGCCGTGGTCGGAGCTGCGCGACATTGCGGACCGGCACGGCCTTCTCCTGCTGGAGGATTCCACCGAGGCGATCGGCTCGCGCTACAAGGACAGGTTGGTCGGCAGCTTCGGCGACATCGCCGTATTCGATTTCGCCCAACCCTCGCTGCTGACCTGCGGCGAGGGCGGCATGGTCGTCACCGACGACATCGACCTCGCGGTGACCTTGCGCCGTCATCGCTCGCACCGGCTGAGCGAGCGATCTTCCGTCGTGGTGAGCTCAACGGCGTCCCACCAGGCCGGGATCAGCGATCTTGCGGCCGCGCTCGGGCTGGCCCAGCTCAGGCGCATCGACGAAATCATCGAGCGTCGGCGGCTGGTCGAGCAACTCTATGCGACGCATGTGCAGTCGTTCGAGGGCATCAAGCCGCCTTATGTCGCCTCCGACGTGACCGAGGTGAACTGGTTCCTCTACGTCGTGCATCTCGGCACGCGTTTCACCCGCTCCAGCCGCGATGCCATCGCCGAGGATCTTCGGGTCGAGCAGGTCGAGGCTGCGGCCTACAGCCATCCGCTGCATTTGCAGCGGCACTATTTCGATCTCGGCTGTCGCCGCGGCGATCTGCTCGTGACCGAGAAGATCGCCGATCGCGCCATCGCACTGCCGTTCCATACCCATCTCACCGACGGCCAGATCGAGTTCATCGTCGAGACCATGAAGGACGCCTCGATCAATGTCGGCGCGGGCGCGGCGATCTACTGAACCATGAAACCGTACAATTGAAAGGATCGAGATCATGACCACTCTGACCGTCATGCCCGAGGGCAAGACCATCGAGGTTTCGGAAGGAACGACACTCCTGGCGGCACTGCTCGGCGCCGAGATCGCCATCCCGCACAAATGCGAGGGCCAGGCCAAATGCGGCTCCTGCCATATCTTCGTGCACGAGGGGCGCAAGGGCCTGTCGAAGATCGCGCGGCTCGAGAACGAGAAGCTCGACACCATCGTCGGTGTCAGCTCGAAGTCGCGGCTGGCCTGCCAGGCCGCCGTCTTCGGCACCGAGGACGTCAGGATCGAGCTGCTCGGCTTCTCGTCGGGCCTGTGAGCGGAATTGGAACGATGGACACGCAGAACATCATTCTTCACGCCCGGTTTGCGCCGAACGGCACCGTGGTCGAGATCGGCGAGCGACCCGAAGGTCTCACGCCGCAGGCCTAGTTCGATTTCCTGAGCGACAAGGCGGGCGATGTCTACCAGACCTTCGCGGGCGGGCGGGGCGTGTTTCGGCTGACTCGCGCCGAGCTGACGGCGCTAAAGCAGGCGGCCGCGCCGGCGGCGGCCTGACCGGCGAGGGACCATGGGCTTGGAAGATATCGACGTCTTCGTCATTTGCACCAGCGACGAGATCGAGCGCGGCGGCGCCAGGGCATTCAACCTGTCGCGCATCGACGTGTCGGGCGAGAGCCGGCCGTTCCCGATCGTCGTGATCCGGACCCACGACAACGCTTATGTCGGTTACGTCAACGCCTGTCCGCATGACGGAGTCTGGCTCAATATCGGCAGCGGCGACTTCTTCACGCAGGATCGAGCGTTCCTAAAATGCGGCCGTCACGGTGCCACGTTCGAGATCGACAGCGGGCTGTGCATCGACGGTCCCTGCAACGGCCGCAACCTTCAGCCGATTGCGCTGGCGGTGGTCGACGGCGAGGTCTGCCTGTGCGGCGAGCGGCTGGTCGAAGACGACCGCCCCTTCGGCGGCTTCGACGACAACGACGAGACCATGGACATCATGATCCATCCGGATTAGGGGGCAGGCGTGACCGTCGCTCAACTGCTCGACCGACTGCAGCGGCTGCCGCGAGATGCCGTCGTTCTGATGGAGAGCGGCCACGGATTGTCGCGCGTCTCCACGCTGGGATTTGTCGCCGATCAAGGCCTCGGGGCGCCGGCGGAGGTTATCCTGTCGCCGAGCATGGATGAGTGAGTGCGCGGAACGGAAGGAATTGGCATGAGCGATACGGCGATCACGGTTTCGATGTTCGAACGGATCGGAGGCCCTGTCGTCATCGACCGCCTGGTGGAGAGCTTCTATCGTCGGATGGACGCGTTGCCCGAAGCCGCCGGCATTCGCGCCATGCACGCGGACGACCTCACATCGACCAAGCAGGTGCTGAAGCGCTATCTCTCCGAATGGACCGGCGGGCCTAAGCTCTATTCGCCGGAGAAAGGCCATCCGCGGCTGCGCCAGCGCCATATGGGTTTCCCGATCGGTGGCGCCGAGCGCGACGCCTGGCTGCTGTGCATGCGCGGCGCGCTGGGGGAGACGGTCGCCGACGAAGCGGCGCGCGGCGAGCTCGATGCCGCATTGACCAAGCTCGCCGATTGGATGCGCAACCAGGCGGGCAATCCGCACGATGCGCGGGGGAGGCACGGCTGACGCGGCGCGCCGTCAATCCGATAGTGGCAGGCCGAAAAACTCCTCGTCCGCGGCGCCCCACGCCTTGTGCAAGGCGAGGCCGCTCTGCCACCGTGTCAGCTCCGTCTCGTTCGCCAGCCGGTGCGTGATCTTGCCCTCGGGCTTCTCGGCCAGCAGAAAGCTCCTGCCGTTACGAATGAAGCGGTTGAGGTCCTTGGCGTCGGTGGGCCGCACGACGCAGCGGGGCGCATCGTCGACGAGGATGGTGGTCGGCAGCATCTCGTGCGGGTCTCCCTGAGTGCGCTTTAGAAGAGACCGAGCTCGAGCTTGACGTCGTCGGTCATTCGCGAGGAGTCCCAGGGCGGATCGAACACCAGCCGCACCGCCACTTGCCCGACGCCGCCGACCTCGAGCACGGCCTTCTCGACCCAGGTCAGCATCTCGCCGGCGACCGGACAGCCCGGCGCGGTCAGCGTCATGTCGACCTCGACCAGGCCGTCGTGCTTCGGCTCGATCCGGTAGATCAGGCCGAGGTCGTAGATGTTCACGGGGATTTCGGGATCGTGAACCGTCCGCAGCGCGGCGATGACGCCCGCGATCAGCGTCTCGTTGTCGGCAAGTTCGGTTGTCGTCATCGTCACCTCACTGCAGCCCCTCGGCGAGGGCCGCAACGACCGGCCAGCCGACCGCGCCTGCAGGGTCGAGCCGGCGCAGGGCGGCGAGCAGTTCGCGTGCCTGTCTTTGTTCGCCCTTGCGCAGATGGATGAAGGCGAGCGCCTTCAGCGTGTAGAGCGCGAAGCGGCCGGCGCCATCGGGCAGCTCGGCCTGGGGCTGCCAGCTTCGCCAATCGGAGCTCCAGCCGGCCTGGTGTGCGGCTTCACGCAATCCGCGCTCGGCGATGCCCTGGGCCTCGTCGAGCCGGCCGCGATAGGTGTGGGTCTTGTAGAGACAGAAATAGACCGCGAGCTCCGTCGGCGCGGCATCCAGGGCCTGGCGGAAGATGCGGTCGGCCTCGAGCGGGTCGCGCCGATAGCTGACCACGCCCTGCTGCAGCAGCGAGTCGATTTCGGGTGCGAGCTCACCGAAATTGATGCCGTCGGAATCGACAAGGACGGCCGTCATGTGCCGCCCGCCATCGTCGGGGTGCGGCACCGATTGCCATATCTGCTGGAGTCTGTGCGAGACAATTCGGGTTCCTCGTCTGGCGTATGGAATACGGATGCAACCTTGCAAAGCAAAAGCCGGGCCGAATGAGAGACGCCGAGAAGGCGCGTGGTTTCGAGGCGCCGCGAGGCAACGTTGCCGTGCTCGGAACAGGACCCGTCGTGTTCGTCACGTCGTCGACACCCACGCGCGCGGCGTTGTCGCAAGTCGGACATCGCGGCGGCGCCAGGCGCGCAAGTCCCTCCGAACGCACGTGTTGGCAAACTGGTTTGACGCTTGCATGGAGCGGCGAGTGGACCAGGAGCGTGCGACATGGCGATGGCGGGACCGGACATCGAGCGATCGATCAGAGAGGCGTTTCCGGACGCCCACGTGATCGTGACCGACCTCGCCGGCGACGGCGATCATTACGGCGCGCGCGTGGTCTCGCAAGCCTTTGCGGGCAAGAGCCGGATCCAGCAGCACCAGATGGTCTACGCCGCCCTGAAGGGACGAATGGGCGAGGCGCTGCATGCGCTCGCGCTCGAGACGGCGGTACCGAAATGAGTACGGAAGGACAAAAGCATGAGTGAATCGACCGAACAACGCATCAAGGACATCATCGCCGGCAGCGACGTCGTGCTGTTCATGAAGGGCGTTCCGGCCGCGCCGCAATGCGGCTTCTCCGGGGCCGTCGTGCAGATCTTGAACGGCCTCGGCGTGCCCTTCATCGGCGTCGACGTGCTCGCCGATCCCGACATTCGCGAGGGCGTCAAATTGTTTTCGAACTGGCCGACCATTCCGCAGCTCTACGTCAAGGGCGAGTTTCTCGGCGGCTGCGACATCGTCCGGGAGATGTTCAAGCTGGGTGAGCTGGCCGCAGTGCTGAACGACAAGGGCGTTGCGGTGGCGGCGTCATGAGCGACGGAACGACCGAGGAGTTCGAGCTGCCGCAGCTCTATCGCCATCACGTCTTCGCCTGCCACACCCAGCGGCCTCCCAGCCATCCGCGCGGAAGCTGCGGCGCGGCCGGAGGCGCGCCGTTGTGGGAGCAGCTCGGCAAGGCGATCGAGGCGAATGGGCTCACGGATGTCGGCTTCACCGCATCGGGCTGTCTCGGCTTCTGCGCGGCCGGCCCGCTGATGGTGGTCTATCCCGACGGCGTCTGGTATCGGCCGACGACGCCGGAGGACATCGACGAGATCGTCCATGAGCACTTGGCCCAGGGCCGGCGCGTCGATCGCCTGGTGATGGTGCTGGCGCGGAGCTGAGCTTCATTGCTCCGCGCAGCGCGGCATCGGCTGCGGACGCGTCCAGCTCCGCGACGGCCTCGCCACGCCGGCACCCTTATTTCAATGCACTGAGCTGGATCAGCGGTGCCGCGCCGCCACGGCCGAGAATCGTGTCGACCTTCCTGCGAACGCCTTCCAGCGTCAGCGGCTTGACCACGGCGCCGTGCGCGCCAGCCTTCATCGCCTCGACAGCCGTGGTCTCGTCCGATCTGTCGGTGACGACGAGGATGCGGACGCCCGGAAATCTCGTGCCGAGTTCGCCGATCAGGCCGGGCCCTCGGCTCTTCAGGAAGGAGACGCCGAGCAGCACGACGTCGGGCTTCAGCCAGTCCACGCCCTTGGCGTAGGCCTCCTCCGGCGTGGCGAGTTCGTGCGTCTCGATCTCGTCATGCAGCATGAACTGGAGTGCCGCGCGCGTGATCTCGTCCTCATCGACCACGAACACGCGTTGCTGGTCGACGGCCTTGGCCGTCTCGACGCCGATCTGCATCTGTCGTTCTCCTCTGATCGCCTCACGTCGAAGTACGAGCAATTTCCGTTCCGCATCCACGCCGCGGTTATCATGGTGCATTCACACCGCCATCGCTTCGATCCTTGTCCGGTTTCTGACAGAGACCCTACCTCTGTAGGGTTCAACACAGCTTCTGTCGGCCGCTTGCACCGAAATATTCTGCGAGCACGATCAGCATCTTACGACGCGGCCGGCGAATGGCACGCCAGTTGCTATTTGGATGCAGCAACAACGAGTGAGGGCTGAGAGCACGCCGACGCCGATGGCGAGCGATGTTCTCCTTCCCGAACCCCGCGGGCCCACGCTTCTGAGAGAGAAGCAATCTCGCGCGAGCAGCGCGATGTCATTGGCAATCGGTTGATGGAGAGCAACATGTCTTCACTGAGACAAATCGCGTTTTACGGCAAGGGTGGTATCGGCAAATCGACGACGTCGCAGAACACGCTCGCGGCGCTTGCCGAGATGGGTCACAAGATCCTGATCGTCGGCTGCGATCCCAAGGCGGACTCGACCCGCCTGATCCTGCACGCCAAGGCGCAGGACACCATCCTGAGCCTCGCGGCGAACGCCGGCAGCGTCGAGGACCTCGAGATCGAGGACGTGATGAAGATCGGCTACCGGGACATCCGCTGCGTCGAGTCCGGCGGTCCGGAGCCCGGCGTCGGCTGCGCCGGACGCGGCGTCATCACCTCCATCAACTTCCTGGAGGAGAACGGCGCCTATGAGGACATCGACTACGTATCCTACGACGTGCTCGGCGACGTCGTCTGCGGCGGTTTCGCCATGCCGATCCGCGAGAACAAGGCGCAGGAAATCTACATCGTGATGTCCGGAGAGATGATGGCGATGTATGCCGCCAACAACATCTCCAAGGGCATCCTGAAATACGCCAATTCCGGCGGCGTTCGGCTCGGCGGCCTGGTCTGCAATGAACGGCAGACCGACAAGGAGCTGGAGCTGGCGGAGGCCATGGCCAAGAAGCTCGGCACCCAGCTGATCTACTTCGTGCCGCGCGACAACATCGTCCAGCATGCCGAGCTGCGCCGCATGACGGTGCTGGAATATGCGCCGGAGTCGCAGCAGGCCGAGCACTATCGCAAGCTCGCGCACAAGATCCACAACAACGCCGGCAAGGGCATCATCCCGACCCCGATCACGATGGACGAGCTCGAGGACATGCTGATGGAGCACGGCATCATGAAGCCGGTCGACGAGACCGTCGTCGGCAAGACCGCGGCCGAGCTCGCCGCAATGTCGGCCTGACCATCGTGCCGGCCTTCCTGGACGGGGAGGCCGGCACGTTTCGGCATCACCGGCGGAGCCACTCCGTGATTGAAGCGCAAGTGACGATCGCAACGACGTTCGCGGCGGCCTCCATCGCCGATGGCACGCATGCCGGGATCGACGTCTATCGCGTCTTGACCGGAAGCGATCCCGCCGACGCCGACATTGGTGACGACGACGCTTTCGACCGGCACGTGCTCGCTTCGGTGCTGGCGGCAGCCGTCATGGACGGCGGTTCGATCGCGGAACGCGTTGGCCTGCCCGAACGGGAGCTGGATGCGCTCCTGGCGCAATGTTTCCCATCCGTGCCGGGTCGGGCGTTTGCCTGGACAGGCGGGGGCGATGCGAGCGTCGACGACGAGACCGCCATGGTGCGCGATCTTCTGCTCGCGCGCCGCTCGACCGACGGCGAGGTCGGCCGTTGGCTGGCGGCGATGGTGGCGCGGCGCGCGATGGAGCCGAACCATCTCTGGGAAGATCTCGGATTGCGCGAGCGGCCGGAACTGTCGCGCCTCCTGACGCGTCATTTCGCGCCGCTGGCGACCCGCAACACCAGGAACATGCGCTGGAAGCGCTTCTTCTACCGCATGCTCTGCGAGGACGACGGCTTCGTGATGTGCACGACGCCGGTCTGCACGCAATGCAACGATTTCGATCTCTGCTTCGGCGAGGAGAGCGGCGAGAGCCGCATGGCCGAGCGCCGGCGGGAAGTCTTGCGTGGCGGCGGCGACCAGGCCGACGTCGGCGATCGGCCGGCATGAGGTGATCATGGACGCGTATCCGGAATTTTCCTTCGTCGACGCATTGGACGTGGAGCCGTCTGCGCAACGCGAGCTCCGGGCCGCCGAATGCTCCGCGTTCCGCCGCTTACGCGATGCGGGCCTGAGGCCGACGCGTCAGCGGGTGTTGCTGGGAGAGCTGCTGTTCGGCCAGGGTGACCGGCATGTCACCGCCGAGATGCTGTTCGCCGAGGCGTCCGCGGCCAACATGCAGCTGTCGTTGGCGACGGTCTACAACACGTTGAACCATTTCACCCAGGCGGGATTGCTGCGTCGTATCGGGCCGGATGGCTCGCGCTCGTTCTTCGACACCAACACGACCGTCCATCCGCATTTCTACCTTCACGGCGAGGATATGTTGATCGACGTGCCGGAGACGCTCGTGCTCGAGCAATTGCCCGATCCCTTGCCGGGCCACGAGATCTCGCGGCTCGACATCATCATCCACATCCGCCGCAAACCCGCCGGGATCTGACACGCCTGTCGCATTTGCGACAAAGCGAGCGGCGCCGATAAGCCCATCGATTTCAGGTGCTTGGCAGTCGTTCTGGCGATGGCACGAGGGTTGCTGATCCCAGTCGACATCGATGATTGGAGTACGCGGATGGCACCTTCCGCCTCAACCACCCGATCGGACGGAACTCTGCTCCGACCCGTCGTTCTCAACGACACCACCTTGCGCGATGGCGAACAGGCCCCCGGCGTCGCTTTCACCACTGCCGAGAAAGTCTCGATTGCGCGCGCGTTGGCCTGTGCCGGCGTCACCGAGATCGAAGCCGGCACGCCTGCAATGGGCCATGACGAGGTGAGCGCGATCCGGGCCATCGTCGAGGCCGGGCTGCCGGTGACGGCCATCGGCTGGTGCAGGATGCGGCCGTCGGATGTCGATGCCGCCATTGCGGCTGGCGTCTCCATGGTGAATGTCTCGATCCCCACCTCCGACGTCCAGATGGCCGCCAAGCTCGGTGGCGGCCGGTCGGCGGCGCTGGAGCAGGTGAGGCGTGTGGTCGGCTACGCCCGCGACAGGGGCCTCGACGTTGCGGTCGGCGGCGAGGATTCCTCGCGCGCCGACGTGGAATTCCTGATCGAGCTGATCGCAACCGCCAAGGCGGCCGGCGCGCGGCGCTTCCGTGTTGCCGACACGCTGAGCGTGCTCGATCCCGACGCCTCCTTCGCCCTGATCGCAGCACTTCGCGCCACCACCGATCTCGAGCTCGAATTCCACGGCCATGACGATCTGGGGCTGGCGACGGCCAACACGCTCGCGGCGATCAAGGCCGGTGCGACCCATGCCTCCGTCACCGTGATCGGCCTTGGCGAGCGGGCCGGCAACGCCCCGCTCGAGGAGGTCGCCGTCGCGCTCAAGCAGCTCTATGGCTGCGATACCGGCGTGGTGCTGTCCGAGCTGGACAAGGTGGCATCCGTGGTCGCGGCCGCCGCCGCACGTGCCATACCGCTCAACAAGGCGATCGTCGGCGAGCACGTCTTCACCCACGAATCGGGCATTCACGTCGACGGCCTGTTGAAGGATCAGCGCACCTACCAGGCGCTGGATCCGCGCCTGCTCGGCCGCTCCAATCGCATCGTGATCGGCAAGCATTCCGGACTTGCCGCGATCACCGCGCTCCTCGCCGAGCTCGGATTGTCGGTCAGCGCGGAGGAGGCGAAGTCGGTTCTCGCCCGCGTCCGCCAGCATGCCGTCGCGCACAAGGGCGCGGTGGCGCGCGAGACGGTGACGGCGATCTGGCGCGAGGTGCGCGAACGTTCACTCCTCGATTGCGCGTGAGGGACCCATGGCCTGTGTCGTCGACATTCCGCTCGCCGAACCGTCCCCTCCCGGACCGGTCAAGCCGTCTCTGCTCGAGTTGATCCGCGAGGATATCGGCTGCGTGCGCCAGCGCGATCCCGCCGCGCGCGGTCAGCTCGAGACGCTCCTGACCTATCCCGGCATCCATGCCGTGATCTGGTACCGGATCGCCAACCGGCTGTGGACCGCCGGCTGGCGCTTCGCGGCACGGCTGTTGTCCTGGTTTGGACGCTTCGCCAGCAATGTCGACATCCATCCCGGCGCGCGCATCGGCCGGCGCTTCTTCATCGACCACGGTGCCTGTGTCGTCATCGGCGAGACCGCGGAGATCGGCGACGACGTCACGCTCTATCACGGCGTCACGCTCGGCGGCACGTCGTGGTTTCCGGGCAAGCGCCATCCGACGCTGGAAGACCGCGTCGTGGTGGGGGCGGGCGCGAAAATCCTCGGGCCGATCACCGTAGGTGCCGGCTCGCGCGTCGGAGCCAATTCGGTGGTGATCGACAGCACGCCGCCCGACGTCACCGTGGTCGGCATTCCGGCGCGCGTCGTGCGCCCGCAACTTGGTCATCGCCGTAGCGTCGGCCGGATCGATCTCGACCACCATCTGATGCCGGATCCGGTCGGAGATGCCATCGCCGTGCTGCTCGACCGCGTCGAGTTCCTGGAGGCGCGCTTGGCACACATGCAGAGGCGCATGCGGGATGCCGGCGCGCCCGCGACATCCCTCGCGCCCCGTGCGGCGCGGCAGAGCTCCACGGAGATCGAACATGGCTGACGGAATCCTCGCGCAACTCAACAAGGCATCTGCGGCCGAAGAGTTCTTCACGCTGCTCGGCGTCGACTACGATCCAGGGATCGTCAATGTGGCGCGGCTGCACATCCTGAGGCGGATGGGCCAGTACCTCGCCGGGGAGGACTTTGCCGGCGCGACGGACGAGACCGTGGCTGAGCGGTGCAAGGCCGTGCTGGAGCGCGCCTATGCGGACTTCGTCGCGTCCTCGCCGATCGACCAGCGCGTCTTCAAGGTCCTGAAAGACGCCGTCGCGCCGCAGCCGAAGCAGCCGCCGGCATTGGTGCAGATCGGTACGCTGAAGTGAAGCCGAGCTCTGTCGCATTTGCGACGAATGTCGCAGCAGCATTGTCGGCTCCGCTGCGGAAAGCGAATGCAGTCGCGGCCGCCGCGTTCCTAACTCGCTGTATCGCCGTCTGATTTTCACCGTTCGCGGACTTGGTACGACACTTGCTGTTCTTGCCGTGAACAAAGTCCTGGAGACGCACATGCACATCGTCGTCTGCATCAAGCAGGTCCCCGACTCCGCGCAGATCCGCGTGCATCCCGTGACCAACACCATCATGCGCCAGGGGGTGCCGACCATCATCAACCCCTACGACCTCTTCGCGCTGGAGGCTGCGCTCGAGCTGCGCGACCAGTTCGGCGGCGAGGTCACGGTGCTGACCATGGGGCCGCCGTCCGCCGAGGACAGTCTTCGCAAGGCGCTGACCTTCGGCGCCGACCGCGCCGTGCTGCTGACCGATCGCTTCTTTGCCGGCGCCGATACGCTGGCCACCACCTACGCGCTCGCCACCGCGATCCGCAAGATCTCGACCGAGTTCGGTGCGCCCGATCTCGTCTTCACCGGCAAGCAGACCATCGACGGCGACACCGCGCAGGTCGGTCCCGGCATCGCCAAGCGGCTCGGCCTGTTGCAGCTCACCTACGTCGCCAGGATCAGCGCACTGGATCTGGAGGCGCGCACCATCGACGCGGAACGGCGCTCCGAAGGCGGCGTGCAGCTCCTGCGCACCAGGCTGCCGTGCCTCGTCACCATGCTGGAGGCGACCAACCAGATCCGCCGCGGCGCGATGGCCGACGCCCTGCGCGCCGCGCGGGCGCCGATCGTAAAATGGAGCGCGCAGGATGCCGGCGTCGAGGACATCTCGAAATGCGGCCTGCGCGGCTCGCCCACCATCGTCAAGCGCGTGTTCGCACCCGCAGCCCGCAGCGAGAAGGCGGTGCTGATCGAGCCCGGCGAACAGCCGGCGGAGGCACTGATCGACGCCATCTTCACGCGTCAGCCGGGACTCGAGACCGAGCTCGCCGCGCTGGCACGCGGCTATTGAGGCGAGGGGAACAGGCACCATGAGCACCGCACCGAAGACCGCCGCTTCCGCATCCGGCCGCGCCGCGACCAAGAAGGAGCTGCCCGAGCATTTCAAGGCCTACAAGCATGTCTGGGTCTTCATCGAGCAGGAGCGCGGCCAGGTTCACCCCGTGTCCTGGGAGCTGATGGGGGCCGGCCGCAAGCTCGCCGACAAGCTCAAGGTCGATCTTGCCGCGGTCGTGATCGGCCCCGAAGGCGAGGCGACGCAGAGCGCCGCCGCGGAATCCTTCTGCTACGGCGCCGATCTCGTCTACATGGTCGCCGACGGCCTGCTCGCCGACTATCGCAACGAGTCCTACACCAAGGCACTGACCGACGTCGTCAACACCTACAAGCCGGAGATCCTGCTGCTCGGCGCCACCACGCTCGGCCGAGATCTCGCGGGCTCGGTGGCGACGACGTTGCTCACTGGCCTCACCGCCGACTGCACCGAACTCGACGTCGATACCGACGGCTCGCTGGCGGCGACGCGCCCGACCTTCGGCGGCTCGCTGCTCTGCACGATCTACACGCTGAACTACCGGCCGCAGATGGCGACGGTGCGACCGCGCGTGATGCCGATGCCGGAGCGCGTCGTGCGTCCGGTCGGCCGCATCGTCAGCCATCCGCTTGGCCTGGTCGAGGATGACATCGTGACCAAGGTACTGTCGTTCCTGCCCGACCGCGATTCCGCAAAGTCCAATCTGGCCTATGCGGACGTCGTCGTTGCCGGCGGGCTCGGGCTCGGCTCGCCCGAGAACTTCCAACTGGTGCGCCAGCTCGCCACGGTGTTGGGTGCCGAATACGGCTGCTCGCGGCCGCTGGTGCAGAAGGGCTGGGTCACCTCCGACCGGCAGATCGGCCAGACCGGCAAGACCATCCGGCCAAAGCTCTACATCGCCGCAGGCATCTCCGGCGCGATCCAGCATCGGGTCGGCGTCGAGGGCGCCGACTTGATCGTCGCCATCAACACCGACCGGAACGCGCCGATCTTCGATTTTGCGCATATGGGCATCGTCGCCGACGCGATCCGGCTGCTTCCGGGGCTGACGGCGGCGTTCCGTGCCCGGCTGTCACCGCATTCGCGCGACCGGATCGCCAGTTAGCACAAGGAGAAGCGCCATGATCGAGGAGAAGTTCGATGCCATCGTCGTCGGGGCCGGCATGGCCGGCAACGCGGCGGCGCTCACGCTGGCCCAGCGCGGCCTCAAGGTGCTGCAGCTCGAGCGCGGCGAGTATTCCGGCTCGAAGAACGTGCAGGGCGCGATTCTCTACGCCGACATGCTGGAGAAGCTGATCCCCGACTTCCGCGAGGACGCCCCGCTGGAGCGGCACCTGGTCGAGCAGCGCTTCTGGATGATGGACGACCGCTCGCACACCGGCCTGCACTACCGCTCCGACGACTTCAACGAGGAGAAGCCGAACCGCTACACCATCATCCGCGCCCAGTTCGACAAATGGTTCTCGCAGAAAGTCCGCGAGGCCGGCGCCACCGTGCTGTGCGAGACCACGGTGACCGAGCTGGCGCAGGATGCCTACGGCAAGGTAATCGGCGTGCGCACCGACCGCGCCGATGGCGAGATCCATGCCGATGTCGTCGTGCTGGCCGAAGGCGTCAACGGCCTGCTCGGGACCCGTGCGGGGCTGCGCGAGCGGCCCAGGCCCGACAAGGTCGCGCTGGCCGTCAAGGAGATGCATTTCCTGCCGCGGGAGACCATCGAGGCGCGCTTCAATCTCCGGGGTGACGAAGGCATGGTGATTGAGGCCGCCGGCACCATCTCGCGCGGCATGACCGGCATGGGCTTCATCTACGCCAACAAGGAATGCATCTCGCTCGGCATCGGCTGCCTCGTCGCCGACTTCCAGCGCACCGGCGAGACGCCCTATGGCCTGCTCGACCGTTTCAAGCGGCATCCCTCGGTCGCCCCGCTGATCGAAGGCTCCGAGGTCAAGGAATATGCCGCGCACCTCATTCCGGAAGGCGGCTTCAAGGCGATCCCGCAGCTCTATGGCGAGGGCTGGGTCGTGGTCGGCGACGCTGCCCAGCTCAACAATGCCATCCACCGCGAAGGATCGAACCTCGCGATGACCTCGGGCCGGATCGCCGCGGAGGCGATCTTCCAGGTCAAGTCGCGCAAGGATCCGATGACGGCGGCGAACCTGTCGCTCTACAAGACCATGCTGGACCAGTCCTTCGTCATCAAGGACCTGAAGAAGTACAAGGACATGCCGGCGCTGATGCACACCCAGTCGCAGAACTTCTTCCTGACCTATCCGGAGCTCGTCTCCAAGGCGATGCAGAACTTCCTGCGCGTCGACGGCACGCCGAAGGTCGAGAAGGAGAAGACGACGTTCAAATCGTTCATCAAGGCGAGGTCGTGGGGCGGGCTGTTCGGCGACGCCTTCCGCCTCGCGCGCGCCTGGCGGTGAGCAGGAAACGCAACATCAGCGATGGAGACCTAACCATGTCGATTGAGCCATCCGTGCGTGTCGAGGACAAGCTGTTCTATAACCGCTATCTGGTCGATGCTGGCCGGGCCCACATCAAGGTGCGGCCGCACACGACGCCGTCGCCGGGGCTCCTCAGCATGCTGAAGGCCTGTCCAGCGCGCTGCTATGAGCTCAACGACAAGGGCCAGGTCGAGGTCACCGTCGACGGCTGCATCGAATGCGGGACCTGCCGCGTGATCTGCGAGGAGAACGGCGACATCGAATGGAGCTATCCGCGCGGTGGCTACGGCGTGCTGTTCAAGTTCGGCTGAGCCATGAAGCTCAGCGCCCGCAACGTTCTGCCCGGACGGGTGATCGCCGTCACCAAGGGCACGACGACCGCCCATGTGAAGATCGAGCTCGCGCCCGGGCTGGTCGTGTTTTCCGCGATCACCAACGAAGCGGTGGACGACCTCGCCTTGAAAGTGGGCGATGCCGTCTCCGCCGTGATCAAGTCATCGGACGTGATGATCGGCAAGTGAGGCCGCGGGCGCATCGGCAGGCAGCCGCGCCGCGCGGACCCGCTTGATGCGCGACGACAGGTCCTGCCACCAGCCTTCAATCGCTCCGCGTTCGCAGAGCAGGCTGGTGCCGATCCCGCCGGTAAAGTCGGTCCATGCGTCCAGGCATTTCTCGGGCACGGCCGTAAGCACGGGGATACCGGCGGCGATGGCGTGGGCGAGCTCGTCGCGCAGGCCTTCGCCGGCCGCCTCCTGCTTGGAGAACTTGTTGATCACGACGAGATCGACATCCGCTGCGATCGCGCGGGTGACGGCGACGGCCGCTTCGGCCAGTCCCGCGGCGTCGAGCTTGCAAGCCATCGCGCCCGAGCCGAGCGGCTGGCAGATCGAAATCTCGCGGCCGGACATGAGGTCGACCGCCTGCATGCCGACGTGGCAGCCACCGCCGTCCTCGATGTTGCGCTGGACGACTCCGCCGATCCGCTCGCCCGATCGCACCAGAGTCTCGGCGAAATCGGCCAGCAGGGTGTCGACGTCGTCCTGCGGGCGGTAGAGGATCGCGGCGACGCGGTTCGGGTCGATGTCGTGGAAGTCGATCGGCATGACGGTCATCCTCGCCGGTTTTCCTACGCTCTTCCGTCGATCCGGGCAATCTCCGAGCCGGTCACGGTTCGTGGCCGGCGCCGGACGGAGGCTCCGGAGCGGCCCGGCATCGATGACGCGGCCACGTTCCATCAGTACCAGATGATCAGCAAAGCGCTCGATCTCCGTCATGTCATGGCTGATATAGAAGACCGGCAACGACAGCCGGTCGTGCACCCGCTCGAGGAACGGCAAGATCTCGTTCCTGGTGGCGTGGTCGAGCGCCGCCAGCGGCTCGTCCATGAGAAGAAGCTTGGGCTGCGACAGCAGCGCGCGGCCAATCGCAACGCGCTGCCGCTCGCCGCCGGAGAGGCGGTAGGGCGAGCGGTCGAGCAGGGTGGCAAGGCCGAGCAGCTCCACGACCTCGTCGAACGCGATCTGCGCGCCCGCGGCCTTCGGCGCGCCGAACAGCAGATTTCGGCGTACCGACAGATGCGGAAACAGGCTGGCTTCCTGGAACACGTAGCCGATCGGCCGCCGGTGCACGGGCCGGAACGATTGACGGTCCTGCCAGGCTTCGCCATCCACCGCGCAAAAACCATCGGCCATGCGCTGCAGGCCGGCGATGCAGCGTGCCACCGTGGTCTTGCCGCAGCCGGAAGGGCCGAAGATCGCGGTGACGCCGGCGGCGGGCACGCTGAACGCGGCATCGAGCGTGAAATTGCCGAGCCTGCCGCGGAAGGCCGCGTTGATGCGGCCGGGTTCGGCTATTCTCATGCCGCAGCCCTCGCTGCGCGCTTGTCGACGAGCGTCATGGTCAGGATCACCGCGAAGGCAAAGATCACCATGAGGCCGGCGAGCACGCTCGCCTCGCGCCAGCGCGAGGTCTCGACATAGTCGAAGATCGCGACCGACAGCACCTTGGTGCGACCGGGGATGTTGCCGCCGATCATCAGGACGAGTCCGAATTCGCCGACGGTGTGCGCGAAGCCGAGCACCGCACCGGTCAGGAAGCCGGGCCGCGCCAGCGGCACCGCGACGGTCCAGAACGTGCGCAGGGGTGAGGTGCGCAAGGTGGCAGCGACCTCGAGCGGCCGCTCGCCCATCGCGGCGAAGGCGTTCCGGATCGGCTGCACCACGAAGGGCATCGAATAGACCACCGAGCCGATGACCAGGCCCTCGAACGTGAAGGCAAGCGTGCGGCCGCCCCACAGGCTTGCGATCCATCCGCCCGGCCCGTCGGGGCCGAGCAGCACCAGCAGATAGAAGCCGAGCACGGTCGGCGGCAGCACCAGAGGCAGCGCAACCACGCTCGCGACAATCTCGATCCACCAGCTCTTGGCGCGCGCCAGCCACCAGGCGAGCGGCGTAGCCAGCACCAGCAGGATCACGGTCGAGATCGCCGCGAGCTCGATCGTCAGCAGAACCGACTGGCGGATCTCCGTCGACCAGATCTCCATGCGCGTCAGCTCTGTCCGTCCAGCACGTAGCCGTATTTCTCGATGATGGCGCGGGCCTCGGGCCCTCTGAGGAAGGAAATGAGTGCGCTGGCGGCCTCGTTTCCGGCGCCGGTCTTCAGCAGCACGGCGTCCTGGCGGATCGGACTGTAGAGCGCCTGCGGAACCACCCAGCGCGAACCGGCGTCGATGCCGGTCAGCTGCGACAGCGCGACGAAGCCGACCTCGGCGTTGCCGGTCTCGACGAACTGGTAGGCCTGGGTGATGGTCGCACCTTCCACCAGCTTCGGCTTCAGGGCATCGTAGAGCTTCAGCGCCTTCATGGTTTCGACGGCGGCGAGACCGTATGGCGCGGCGGCCGGATTGCAGATCGAGAGCTTTGCGAAGGATGCAGCCTTCAAGGTTTCCTCGCCCGTCACGGCGCCCGGCGATTTGCTCCACAGCACGAGCTTGCCGATCGCGTAGGTGAAGCGGCTGTCCCCAACCGCAAGCCCGTCCTCGACAAGCTTCTTCGGCCGGGACTCGTCGGCGGATAGGAATACCTGGAACGGCGCGCCCTGCGCGATCTGGGTGTAGAATTGTCCGCTCGCGCCGAAGCTCAGCACCGCTTCGTGACCGGTCTTCTGCTTGAAGAGGGCGGCAATCTCCTTGGCGGCATCGGTGAAGTTGGCGGCCACGGCGACATTGGTCTGTGCTGCCCGCGCTTCCGTGAATGCGAGCAGCAGCCCTGCGGCACCGGCGATCGTGCGAAACAGCTTCATGATGGACTCCAGCGGACGGCAACCGCCTCCGCGAGCCCGATTGCTGCAAGGCGCCGGCCAGCGAGAGCTCAGCAATTGGCGTGCCGGATGGGGGCCGTGAAATCTGGTGTGCGCCTTGCAGGAATGAGCGTCTAGAGATGGGCGTTCCCGCTGCTTGCGGCGGCGGGGCCGCGATCCGTGTCGGGTTTGCGACAAGATCGTCGGCGAGCCGACACCAGTGAAGGGAAGTACGCCATGGCAATCATTGCATCGCGCGCCGAGCTCGAGCGTCTGCTGCAAGACGATGTGCCTTATGGCGACCTCACCACCGAGGCGCTCGGGATCGGCACGATCGACGGCGTCATGCAGTTTGCTGCGCGCTCGCCGATGGTGCTGGCGCTCGTCGAGGATGCTGCCGCGATCATCGCGCTCGCCGGCTGCGAGGTCGAGCTGTTCGCCGCATCCGGCGCGGCGCTGGAGCAGGGCGCGCCGATCCTCGAGGCGCGCGGCCCGGCTGCCGGCCTGCTGCGGAGCTGGAAGGTCGCGCAGACCTTGATCGAAATCTGGTCCGGTGTCGCCAGCGAGACCCGCGCCATCGTCGGCGCGGCGAGGGCGGTCGCCCCGCAAATTGCGGTTGCCTGCACCCGCAAGAACGTGCCGGGCACCAAGCGATTTGCAGTGGCGGCCGTCAAAGCGGGTGGTGCCGCCATGCACCGGCTCGGCCTGTCCGAGACCGTGCTGGTGTTTCCCGAGCACCGCGCCTTTCTCGGCGAGCTGCCGCTGTTTCAGGCGGCCGAACGCTTGCGGCGGGCGGCACCGGAGAAGAAGCTCGTGATCGAGGTCAAGACGGCCGACGCCGCCCTGGCCGCGGCCGTCGCCGGCTTCGACGTGATTCAGGCCGAGAAGTTTTCGCCGGCCGAGGTCGCCGCCCTGGTCAAGCGTATCGCGTCCATGGCCTACACGCGCGCCCGGCCGATCATTGCTGCGGCTGGTGGGATCAATGCGTCGAACGCCGCGGCTTATGCCGAGGCCGGCGCTGATATCCTGGTCACCTCATCGCCCTATCTGGCAAAACCCAGGGACGTGCAGGTCCGGATCGTGGCGACCGACGCAGCCATGGTCCAGCCGTGCCAAAGCCTCAGTTCAGCCGTCGCCTGAACTGAACCTGCGGCGGCATGATCGGTCGCGGGACACGGAGGCGCCGATCGCCCGAATCCGGAGTCGAGCTGATCCAGATCAATCCGGCGCGCATCGGATGGTCTATCTGTCGGTCGTATCTTGGAAAGACCACGACATGACCGACAAGCCGATCGATTGGACGCCGGATCTCACGCTGCCGACCTCGAAATCCACCGTGCAGCACTTCACCGCAAATGCCGGCGGCGACCGCCTGGAGATCGATGCCACCCCTTGGGGAGAGGCCGATCTCACCGTCAACGGTCGATCGATCGCCCACATCGAGACGGCACCGAGCGCCGGGGATGCGTTTCGGGCGCTCGAGACGATCGCTGAAGATTTCGAGGCCGGCAAGAAGGCTCGCAGTGACCAGCGCCTGGATCAGGCGATCGAGGACGACGAGGTCCGCCAACGGCTGGGCCTGACGCGCCCAGGTACCCGCACCTAGGAACCATCGCGCTACGCGCGAGTTGGCCGGTCGGGCAGGACCAAAAGTCACGAGGCCGACCGTGCAGGAAGACGTGCGCGTGCGCACGACCGCGCAGATCGCGGGGCATCCCATTCATCCGATGCTGGTGCCGATACCGATGACGTGCTTCGTCGGGGCGCTCGTGACCGACATCGCCTATGTCGCCAGCGCCGAGATCATGTGGGCGAATTTCTCCGCCTGGCTTCTGCTCGCCGGCGTCGTCTTCGGCGTGCTGGCGGCGATCGCGGGCCTGACCGATTTCCTCGGCAACCGGCTGGTGCGGGCGCAGACGCCGGCCTGGCCGCATCTGATCGGAAATGCCGTGGCGCTGATCCTCGCGATCGTCAACACGCTGATCCATGCCCGCGATGGCTGGACCTCGGTGTGGCCGACGGGGCTCGTTCTGTCGGTGATCACGGTGCTGATCCTGCCCGTCACCGGCTGGCTCGGCTGGGCCATGGTCTATCGCCACGGCGTGGGAGTTGCGCGATGACATTCTCAATTGGCCGTGCGTTGCTGTGCTCCTCGCTGCTGCTCTTGGCCGCCTGCGACGACGGCAGCGGCGACCCCCAGGCGCAGATCGGGGCCAATCCGAAGCTTCCCGACATCCAGCAATATTTGCTGCCGCCCGTCCATATCGCGCGCATTGTCGGCTGGAAGCAAGGCGAGACGCCGACGGTGGCGCAGGGACTGCAGGTCAAGGCCTTCGCCACCGGCCTGCAGCATCCGCGTTTCCTCTACGTGCTGCCCAACGGCGACGTGCTGGTGGTGGAATCCAAGGCGCCGAAGGGGGCCGCGATCAAGCGGCCCAAGGAGCTCATCATGGGATATATCGAATCCTGGGCGACCTCCGGCGGCAACGATTCCGGGCCGGGTAACCGCATCACGCTGCTGCGTGACGGCAATGGCGACGGCGTGCCGGATACGCAAAGCGTCTTCCTCGACCATCTCAACTCGCCGTTCGGCGTCGCGCTGGTCGGCAACGATCTCTATGTCGCCAATACCGATGCAATCGTCAGATATCCCTACACCGAAGGCGATACCAGGATCACCGCACCGGGCACGGTGCTGACGCCGCTGCCGGGCGGGCCGATCAACCATCACTGGACCAAGAGCCTGGTCGCCAGTCCGGACGGCTCGAAGCTCTATGCCGGCGTCGGCTCCAACAGCAACATCACCGAGAAAGGCATGGAGGCCGAGCACAACCGCGCCGCCATCCTCGAGGTCGACCGCGCCAGCGGGCGCTGGCGCATCTTCGCGAGCGGCCTGCGCAATCCGAACGGGCTCAGCTTCGAGCCGCAGACCAGCGCGCTGTGGACGGTGGTGAACGAGCGCGACGAGCTCGGTCCTGATCTCGTCCCCGATTACATGACGTCGGTGCAGGACGGCGGCTTCTACGGCTGGCCCTACAGTTATTTCGGACAGCACGTCGATCCCCGCGTCAAGCCGGAGCGGCCGGATCTCGTCGCCAAGGCGATCGTGCCGGACTATGCCTTGAGCTCGCATGTCGCGCCGCTCGGGATGGTGTTCAACACCGGCTCCGGTCTGCCGGCCGCCTATCGCGGCGGCGCCTTCGTCGGTGAGCACGGCAGTTGGAACCGGCAGGTGCTGAACGGCTACAAGGTGGTGTTCGTGCCATTCAAGGACGGCAAGCCTAGCGGCCCGGCGCAGGACGTCGTGACCGGCTTCCTCAACGGCGACAACCAGGCGCGCGGCCGCCCGGTCGGCGTCGCCATCGACAAATCAGGCGCGCTGCTGGTCGCGGACGACAGCGGCAACACGGTGTGGCGCGTCACTGCCACGCGTCCGCAGCTGACGCAACGTTAAGCCCGCCGGCGCGTTATCGGGGCAGACGGTTTCTGAAACTCAGGAGTTCGACATGGGCCTTGCTCAATATGCCATCGTGCCGGTGCAGGACGAATGGGGCGTGCTGCACGACGGCGACGTCAGGAACACCTATGCCACCAAGGAAGCTGCGTTCGAGTCCGCAGTTGCCGCGGCTTCACTGGCGCTGCGTGAGGGACATGAAGTCCAGGTCAGCGTGCCCGGCCGCGAGCCCGGCGGCAACGCGCTCGGCGTCCGGGACAATGCATAAGACAACGCTTCGGAAGGAGACGCGATGACCAAGCCCCGTGAGCCCAACGGCGTCGAGCCATCCCGCTCCGAGGACGACATCCAGCGCGACCAGCTGGGTCCCCGCGGCGTGCCCGGTGCGCCGGATCCGGCCAGGATGACCCCGCAGCGCGAGAAGAAGACGCCGAAGCACGTCGAGCCCGGCCACACCGCGTGATGCAGTCTGCTCTGCGGCTAGCGCCGCGGTGCCATTCGGAACCGACATTCCCGTGACCTCAACCGGCAGGTAAGAGAGGCTGCCGGCGCGCTTTGCGCTGGGCGGGCAGGCGGCCTCCGGAATGCGGTTCTTGAAATCTGACGGCAGGCTGATCGGGGTCCTGCTGGTGCTTGCCATCACCCAGCTGATCGGATGGGGCACGATCGGGCTTCCTGCCATCGTCGGGCGCGATCTCGCCGCCGATCTCGGCATGAGCCTGCCGGCGGTGTTCGCCGGGACCTCCGTTCTCTACGTCGCAATGGGCCTGTGCGCGCCGTGGCTCGCCGCTTCGTTTGCACGGCATGGCGCCCGGACGGTCATGATGGTCGGCACCATCGTCACCGCACCGGGCTTTCTGCTGCTGTCCCTCGCGCGCGAGCCGATGCTGTATTTCGCCGCCTGGATCGTCCTCGGCGTCGCCGGCAGCGCCACGCTGTCGACCGGCGCTTATATCATGCTGAACGAGATCGCCGGGCGACAGGCCAAGAACGCGATCGGGGCCTTGATGCTGGTGACGGGCCTGTCCAGCAGCATCTTCTGGCCGACCACCGCGTTCCTGAGCGGCCACCTCGGCTGGCGCGGGACGTGCCTGGTCTATGCCGCGATGCTGCTCGTCGTCAGCTTGCCGCTTTACGCGTTCGTCGCGCCACGTCGGAAGATCGTGGCGGATGATGCTGGCGAGCCGGTCAAGCCGTCGCCGCCGCCCGCGATTCCGAGGAGCACGTTCGGCCTCGTCGTCGCCGCGATCACGCTGAACGCCTTCGTCAATTTCGGCATCAGCGCCATCCTGATCGAGCTCTTGCGGGCGGAGGGGCTGGCGCCGGCGCAGGCGCTGGCGTTCGGCTCGATGCTGGGCGTGATCCAGGTCAGCGCCCGCGGGCTGGATCTGCTCGGCGGCGGACGGTGGGACGGGATCACGACCGGCCTCGTCGCCGGCACGGCGCTGCCGGCGGCCATGCTGCTGCTGATGCTGAGCGAGGGTGCGACCTGGGCGGTCGCGGCCTTCATCCTGCTCTACGGTGCCGGCAGCGGCGCGATGGCGGTGGCGCGGGCCACCATCCCGCTCGTGTTCTACGATCAGGCCGAGTTCGCCAAGGCGATGTCGATGATCGCGCTGCCGCTCAATCTCGCCTCCGCGATCTCGCCGCCGCTGCTCGTCGGCCTGCTCACGCAGTTCGGCAGCCGCGGCGCGCTCGGTCTCACCCTGGTATTTTCCTGTGCCACGGTGCTGATCCTGGTCCTGCTCGGACGGCGACGGCCGCGGGTGGTGGCGGCGCCCGTCACCTGAACGGATATTCGCGGCGCGGAAAGTGCTGGTGGCAATGTCGTCGTGCCCGGCAGCAGATGGCCGCATGCCGCCAGTGCAGTGCTCAGGGCGCCAAAATGGTGGTATCGGCAGGAGCGCGGGCCGCTTCGGGCGGCCGCGCCAAAGATCAGTTCCCCGGAGGAAATCGACATGTCGGCCTTGCCGCTCTCAGGCATCAAGATCCTTGACCTCACCCGCGTGCTCGCCGGGCCCCTGTCGGCGCAGATGCTGGGCGATCTCGGCGCCGAGGTTATCAAGATCGAGCGGCCGGGCACCGGCGACGACGCACGCGCCTTCGGCCCGCCTTACCTGACCGACCCCGAGGGCAAGGCCAACAACAACAATTCCTTCTACCTCTGTGCCAACCGCAACAAGAAGTCGGTCACGGTCAACATCGCCAAGCCCGAGGGGCAGGCGATCATCCGCGAGCTCGCCAAGGACGTCGACGTCTTCATGGAGAACTACAAGGTCGGCGATCTCAAGCGCTACGGCCTCGACTACGAGACCATCAAGGCGATCAACCCCGGCATCATCTATTGCTCGGTGACCGGTTTCGGTCAGACCGGGCCCTATGCGCCGCGCGCCGGCTATGACGCCATCCTGCAGGCGATGGGCGGCCTGATGAGCGTCACCGGCCATATGGACGGCGAGCCGGGCGAGGGCCCGATGAAGGTCGGCCCTTCGATCGTCGACTACATGACCGGCATGAACACCTCGATCGGCATTCTCTCGGCGCTGTACCATCGCGATGCCAATCACGGGCAGGGCCAGCACATCGACGTCTGCCTGTTCGACACCGTCATTGCGTCGCTGTCGCACTGGCTGCAGATCTACCTCGTCAACGGCAAGACACCGCCGCGCCGCGGCACCTGGGGCAATGGCGGCATGCCGGCCGGCGTGTTCCGCTGCACCGACGGCGAATTGATGCTGGTGGTCGGCAATGACGGCCAGTTCCGAAAGACCTGCGCCGTGCTCGGCGAGCCAGAGCTGGCGAACGATCCGCGCTTCCTCAAGAACAACGACCGTGTCGTGCACGGCAAGGAGATCATGGCGATCTTCGCCGGCCTGTTCCTGAAGCAGCCGGTGGCCTACTGGCTGGAGAAGCTGGAGGAGGCCGGCGTGCCCTCGGGTCCCATCAACAATTTCGAGCAGGTGTTTTCCGATCCGCACGTGCAGTCGCGCGGCATGCGGGTGAAGACGCAGCACAAGTTCGAGCCCGAGCTGTCGCTGATCCGCAACGCGCTGACCCTCTCGGGCACCCCCATCACCGAATACCGCGCTCCGCCTCTGCTCGGCGAGCACACGACGGAGGTGCTCGGCGGCAAGCTCGGCTATGATGCGGCGAAGATCGACGAGCTGAAGCAGCAGGGGATCATCTAGCCCCTTTCTTGCCTCCAAGGGCGAAAAGGGAAGCGACGCCCGACCTTGCCTGAGGCATGCGGGCCATCCCCAGATAAGTCCGGTCCGTAGTCGCACCGGCTTCCGCTTTGCACGCGACTCTGATTCGATCTCTCCACGGAGTTCGGGGAGGGAAGTGCATGTCCTACACGATCGGGTTTCAGGCCAAGAACCAGAAGTCCATTCTCGCGACCGAGGCGGCCACCGCCAATCAGGCCGTCGCCATCATTGCCGCGCTGCGGCAGAGCGCCGACGAAATAAAGTTCATCCGCTCGCCGCAGGAAGGCGAGATGGGCATCGAGATGCTGCTGCTGCTCGCCAAGGAAGAGGCCGAGGAGATGCCGCAGCGGGCATAGTCCCGCCTAGCAATTATTCTTCGATCAGATAGACGACATCGCCTGACGTGAGGTGAATGACGCTTACTTCACCTCTCCCCGTAAGAACGGTGCGAGGGAGCGCACCGCGAATGCGGCTTCCAGTTCCGTTCCGTCAACGCCCATCCGCGCTAACGCGCCGCCACCTTCGACGGCGCCTTGCTCTCCATCCGCCCTGCCGTCAGTGCCATCGTCGCCACGCTGACCACGCGGGCAACGACGTCCTCGACGTCGTCGAGGTCGCATTTGCCTTCCGACAGCTTGGTCAGCCGCTCGCTCTCGCGGATGGTGTGATGCGCCATCGCGAGCGCGAAATTGAGGCCCCAGTAGATGTCGACGTCGCTGCGCTCGGGCAGGGCGCGGCGCATGGCGCCGGCGAATTTGCGCAAATGATCGATCTCGCGGTTCTTGATGCGGCGGATCGGCGGCACGGATTCGATCGAGGCGCGGATCATGAAGCGCGCCGCGGTCGAGCGCTGGTTCTCAGGGCCGAGGCAGCCGCGTAGCGTCGGCCCGACCAGCGCGCGCAGGATCACCTCGATCGGCGCGCGGCCGCCGCCTTGCTCTTCCGCCGCCTTCAATTCGCCCAGGCGCTCGCGGTTGGTGGCGATCGAGCGGGTGACGAATAATTCCGCGATCAATTCGTCCTTCGAGCCGAAATGATAGTTCACCGCGGCAAGGTTGACGCCGGCCTCCGCGACGATGTCGCGCAGCGTCACGTCGCTGAAGCCGCGATCGGCATAGAGCCGTTCGGCGGCGGTCAGAATGGCAGACCTCGTATGATCGCTGGCCATGGTTCTTTTTCCGTCATTCCGGGGCGACGCAGGGCGTCGAGTCCGGAATCTCGCGCCACATTTCGGGATTCCGGGTTCAGCCCTGCGGGCTGCCCCGGAACGACGTCGTGAGCGAGGGAGTTGCAATTCAAACGCTTGTATGAAACTATCGTTTGAAGGCCGGATATGTCAATCTGCAATCGGGACTCGTTCGCAACTCGAGCCTGGTTCCGAAGCGTCCGCGAGCCCGCGCTTGCGGACCGCACGGAACGGGAGGACAGTCCGGCGCAAACAGCCCCGCGAAGCAGCAGGCTCGCACAAGAGAGACGAGGAGCGTCCCATGGATTTCGATCTGTCACCCAAGCAGAAGGAATGGCTCGACCGCGTGCGGTCCTTCATGGCCAAGCACGTGCGCCCGGCGGTGCCGATCTACGACCAGCAGGATCACAGCGGCGAGCGCTGGAAGGTGATCCCGATCCTGGAGGACCTCAAGAAGAAGGCGAAGGCCGAAGGCCTCTGGAACATGTTCATGCCGCCGTCCGAGCATGAGGACGACGAATTCCGCGGCGCGGGACTGACCAATCTCGAATACGCGCTGCTGTCGGAAGAGATGGGCCGCATCAGCTGGGCCTCGGAAGTGTTCAACTGTTCCGCGCCCGACACCGGCAACATGGAGGTGTTCATTCGCTACGGCAGCAAGGAGCAGAAGCGCAAATGGCTGCGCCCGCTGATGGACGGCGAGATCCGCTCGGCCTTCCTGATGACGGAGCCGGCGGTGGCGTCCTCCGACGCCACCAACATCGAAACCCGCATCGAGCGCGACGGTGACCACTACGTCATCAACGGCCGCAAATGGTGGTCGTCCGGCGTCGGCGATCCCCGCTGCAAGATCGCGATCCTGATGGGCAAGACCGATTTCAAGGCGGCCAAGCACCAGCAGCAGTCGCAAATCCTGGTTCCGCTCGACACCCCCGGCATCAAGGTCGAGAAGATGCTGCCGGTGTTCGGCTTCGACGATGCGCCGCACGGCCACGCCCAGGTTCTGCTGGAGAACGTGCGGGTGCCGAAGGAGAACATCCTGCTCGGCGAGGGCCGCGGCTTCGAGATCGCGCAGGGCCGGCTCGGTCCCGGCCGTATCCACCACTGCATGCGCACGATCGGCAAGGCCGAGGAGGCGCTGGAGAAGATGGTGAGGCGGCTGTCCTCGCGCACCGCCTTCGGCAAGAAGATCGTCGAGCACTCCGTCTGGGAGCAGCGCATCGGCGAAGCCCGCACCAACATCGAGATGACGCGCCTTCTGTGCCTCAAGGCCGCCGACATGATGGACAAGGTCGGCAACAAGACCGCGCAGGCCGAGATCGCCATGATCAAGGTCGCAGCGCCCAACATGGCGCTGAAGATCATCGACGAGGCGATCCAGGCCTTCGGTGGCGCCGGTGTCTCGGACGAGGCGGGGCTTGCCAAGGACTACGCCCATATCCGCACGCTCCGTCTCGCCGACGGTCCGGACGAGGTGCACAATCGCGCCATTGCCAGGCTTGAGGTTCGGAAGTATGCAAATTCTCCAAGTCACTGAGAACGGTTGAGAGCGCTCCGCGCGCTCTCCCCACCGTCATTCCGGGATGGTCCGCAGGACCAGACCGCAGGTGCGCAATTGCGCACCGGGGAATCTCGAGATTCCGGGTTCGCCTCTTCGAGGCGCCCCGGAATGACCGACAAGAAAAAGAGGGAGCGTCATCGTGGCTGACGGCGTCAGGAAAGACGAAGAATTTTCGGGCACCAAGCCGGTCGAGGAGCGGCATCGTTTCGACGAGCTGCGCCTGGAAGCCTGGATGCGCGAGCACGTCGAAGGCTTCGAGGGGCCGCTGGTCGTGCTCCAGTTCAAGGGCGGCCAGTCCAATCCGACCTATCGCCTGAACACGCCGAAGCGCTCCTATGTGATGCGCCGCAAGCCGTTCGGCAAATTGCTGCCGTCGGCGCACGCGGTCGACCGCGAATACCGGGTGATCGCAGCGCTCGGCAAGCAGGGCTTTCCGGTCGCGCGCGCCTATGCGCTGTGCCAGGACGATGGCGTCATCGGCGCCGCCTTCTACATCATGTCGATGGAGGAGGGCCGCGTGTTCTGGGATCCGACGCTGCCGAGCCAGACGCCGGACGACCGCCGCAAGATCTTCACCAGCAAGATCGAGACGCTGGCGAAACTGCACATGTTCGATCCCACCGCGATCGGCCTCGGCGACTTCGGCAAGCCCGGCAACTATTTCGCGCGCCAGATCGACCGCTGGACCAAGCAGTATCGGGCGTCCGAGACGCAGCACATTGCCGAGTTCGAGAAGGTCGCCGAATGGCTGCCGAAGACGGTGCCGGAACAGGCGCGCGTCTCGATCGTTCACGGCGATTATCGCCTGGACAACATGATTTTCCACGCGACGGAACCGCGCGTGCAGGCCGTGCTGGACTGGGAGCTGTCGACGCTCGGCGATCCCATGGCCGACTTCACCTACCTGCTGATGCAGTGGATCATGCCGGGCCTCGACGGCGCCGATCTCAAGGCGCTCAACATCCCGAGCCTGGAAGAGGCCGCGCAGATCTATTGCAACGTCACCAAGATGACGGTGCCTGATCTCAACTGGTACTTCGCCTACAATCTGTTCCGTCTCGCCGGCATCACCCAGGGCATCGCCGGCCGCGTCCGCGACGGCACCGCCGCCAACGCCAAGGCGCTGGAGTCAGCCAAGCGCACCGTGCCGCTGTCGAAGGCGTCGTGGGACTATGCGCAGAAGGCGGGCGCGGTGTAGGGACGAAGGCGCGGCTGATGGCCGCGCCTTTTTGCTTGCGCCACTCTCGTGTCCCGGACGCGGTGCAGCACGAAGTGCTGCTCCGCAGAGCCGGGACCCAGTCAACTCGCCGACGTATTCAGCTCATTCGTAAGATCGCGCCAATCCGGATTGAGTTCTTCGATCAGCTTGAGCTTCCAGGCACGTCGCCACCGCTTCAGCATATGCTCGCGTGCGCGCGCTTCGAGGATCGACTCGAAGGTTTCGAAATAGACCAGTAGCGTGACGTCGTATTGCCGCGTGAAGCCGGGGACGAGCTTTGCTTTGTGCTCGCTGATCCGGCGAGCGAGGTCATTCGTCACTCCGATGTAGAGCGTGCCATTTCGCTTACTCGCAAGGATGTACACGAAGAAGGACATGACCATGCAACCAGTGTTGTGGTGGTGCGTCCTATAGTTGCACTCTAGGATGACGTCGCCAAGCGTTCTGGGTCCCGGCTCTGCGGAGCGTCACTTCGTGCCGCACCGCGTCCGGGACACGAGACCGCTTTTTGGGTGGCTACGGGGGAACTAAGCCATAGTCTCGTGTCCCGGACGCGCTGCAGCGTGCAACGCTGCTGCGCAGAGCCGGGACCCAACAACTAGGGAGCTCCGGCTACCCCTTCCCACAATGCGCGATCAGCCTCTCCACGAAGCCCGCGCATTTCTCCAGCTCGGCCATCTCCACGAACTCGTCCGGCGTATGCGCCTGTGCGATCGAGCCGGGGCCGATGACGACGGACGGAATGTCGGCGATGTCGGCGAACAAGCTCGCCTCGGTGCCGAACGCGACCTTGGCGTGGTCGTTGCGCCCTGCGAGGCTCTTAGCCAACGTGACGATGGCGGCGTCGGCGGCGGTGTCGAGCGCGGGATAGTCGAGGATCTCCTCGAAGCCGATGCCGCAATCCGGATGCCGTGCCTTCATCGCCGGATCGAGCTCGGCCTTGGCCCAGGCGACGATCGCATCCGTGACCTCGCGCGACTCGGTGATGCCGATGCCGCGGCATTCGAACTCGACCGCGCAAGTGTCCGGCACGATGTTCAGTGCGGCGCCGCCGTGGACGATGCTGGTGAGCAGCGTCGAATGCGGAACGTCGTAGAGGCTGTCCGTCGCGCGCGCGGCCGCAAGCTGTTCGGCGCGGCGACGGATCTCGACGATCAGATCGGCGGCGTACTCGATCGCGTTGACGCCGTCGGGCGCGATCGAGGAATGGCGGGCAAGGCCGCGAAAGGTCGCGCGCACGCCGTGCTTGCCCTTGTGGCCGATGATCACCTTCATCTCCGTCGGCTCGCCGATGAAGGCGCCGATCGGCTTGATCTTCTTTTTCGCCACCACGCCGAGCATCGGCCGCACGCCGACGCAGCCGATCTCCTCGTCATAGGAGATCGCCAGGTGAATCGGCGTTGCAAGCCTGGCCTCCACCATCTCGGGCACCATGGCGAGGCACACCGCCACATACCCCTTCATGTCCGTGGTGCCGCGGCCGTACAGCTTGCCGTCGCGCTCCACCAGCTTGAACGGATCATGGCTCCAGTCCTGGCCCACGACGGGCACGACGTCGGTATGGCCCGATAGCACGAAGCCCGGTCGGTCCTCCGGGCCGATCGTGACCCACAGCGAGGCCTTTTGCCCGGTCGTGTCGACGATGCGCTCGCCCGTGATGCCGAAGGAAGCGAGGTAGCTCTCGATATGGGCGATCAGCGGCAGGTTGGTGCGGTCGCTGACGGTGTCGAACGACACGAGGTCGGCGAGGAGTTTTCGAATCCGGTCGGGTCTTGAGCTCGGCATTGTCTCATTCTGTCAGGGGTATGGAGCACGGAAGGCTTGCAGGAACCATACCAACGCGATGGCGGGATGGGCAAATCAACATCTCGACCGTCATTCCGGGGCGATGCGCAGCATCGAGCTATGGTGCGCAGTTGTGCACCTGAGAATCCATCGGCCCGCATCATCCGCTTCGAAACTGGATTCGGGGTTCACGCCTTCGGCGCGCCCCGCAAGGACGATGGAGGCTACCAGCTCTTGCGGTGCCCGACGGGCAAAACACCCGAGACCTAGGTCAACCGGCGCCGGCGAAAAGATTCCGCTTTACCGAAATTCGGAAATGACGTATGTGTCGCGCAACCCGGCCCAAGGAAGAGGGGCGTATCGCGATCGTCACGAACGCGGGCCGGGCGGCGGTGGACGTGGGTCACATCGGCGCGAAAAGCTTTGCAGGGCGGGCGACCGTGAGCGAAGACCTCGCGCCAACGACAGATGCGATCGGCGTACGGCAAAATCGTGTGGTCCTGGCGCCCGGGGTCTGTGCGCCAAGGCTTGCGGTGATGTGGCGGCCCGACCGGGCCCGCGCATCGATCATCCGCAAGGCGACGGGGGCAATAGTGCAACGCTCCCCGGGGAGAGCACGACATAAGCCGTCAAACCACTGCGCAGGGAAGGCCGGGATGTCTCCGGTTGCCCTGTTCTCCGCTATGCACGAAGCACACGCAGTCTGCTCTTGGCATGGCGGTCCACGGGAGCCACCGGCTCCCGGCCTTCCCTGCGCCCTCTTCATGGATGAGGGCGAAGCAACACGCAAAGCTCGGGCGAGCAAAGCCGCGAGAATGCGATCCCATGTCAATCATTCCCCAACGCTCTCATGCCCCGGACGCGGCGCAGCACGACGTGATGCGCTGCAGAGCCGGGGCCCATGCAGCAGCGAGCACGCGGCTCGCTGGGTCCCGGCTCTGCGCAGCAACGTAAGAACGTTGCGGCGCGTCCGGGACACGAGACCCTCGGCTAGACCGGCTTGCCCGTATACGGCATCGACGCAGTGAGGCCGCCATCGACCGGGAAGGCTTGGCCGTTGACATACGAGGCCTCGTCGCTGGCGAGGAACAAGCCCATCGCGGCGAGCTCGTGCGGCTGGCCGGGGCGCTGAAGCGGGTTGAGCTGGCCGATCTTGCCCTGCGTGCCGCGCTCCTTGGCGCGGTCGAAGATCGGCTTGGTCATGCCGGTCTCGATCAGGCCCGGGCACACCGCGTTGATGCGCACGCCAGTGCCGGTGAGCGAATAGGCGGTGGTCTGCACCAGGCTGATCACCCCCGCCTTGCTCGCCGCATAGGGATGCCCGCTGGCGCCGGCCTTGAGGCCGGCGACGGACGCGGTCAGCACGATCGCGCCCGACTGCTGCTTCACCATGTGCGGCATCGCATGTTTCACCGCGAGGAACGGCCCGATCAGATTGATGCGCAGGATCTCCTGCCAATGCTCCACGGTCTGCTCGGCCAGCGGAACGAGCCCGCCGGAGATGCCGGCATTGGCCCAGATCACGTCGAGCCGGCCGTGCGTCTTCACCGCCTTGTCGATCATCGCGACGACGTCCTTTTCCGAGCCGGCATCCGCGATCATGGCTTCCGCGACGCCGCCGGCCTTCTTGATCTCGTCGACGGTCTCCTTCACTGCCTCGGTGCGATCGACCGCGACCAGCTTGGCGCCCTCCCTGGTGAACAGCGCTGCGGCGGCGCGGCCGATGCCGCTGCCGGCGCCGGTGATGATGACGGATTTGCCTTGCAGGCGGCCCATGCGATTCTCCCTCGTGGTGCCTCGCGCGGCGCTTGCCGCGCGATGGAATTTCAAACAAGATTTCAAACGGTAAAGTGTCTTGAGACAGGTTCGCTCCTGACGTACAGCGACATCAGGCGGGATGGAAGGGTTTCAATGGCGGGTGCAGACAAGCCCAATGTGGTCGTCACGCGATGGTGGTGGGTCCGACACGCGCCGGTGCGCAGCGACGGTGGCAACATCTATGGGCAGAGCGATATCGCCTGCGACACCAGTGATACCTACGTGTTCAACGCCGTTGCCAAGGTGCTGCCGCGCAAGGCGGTATGGTATTCGAGCAATCTGATGCGCACACACCAGACCGCCGAGGCGATCTGGGCAGCGGGTTATCCGAAGCCTGCGTCGATGCCATGGGAAGCGGATCTCGCCGAGCAGCATCTCGGGAAATGGCAGGGCATGAACCGCGCCGCGTTCATCGCCAGCCGTCCCGTCGGCGCCAGCTGGTTCGCCGACATCAACGAGCCCGCGCCCGGCGGCGAAAGCTTCATGGATCTCTACAACCGCACCCGTCGCACCATCGAGCGGATCAATAATGAGGCGGCCGGACGGGACATCATCGCGGTCGCGCATGGTGGCACGATCAAGGCGGCGCTGGGACTCGCGCTCGACGGCCAGCTGGAGAAGGCGCTGTCGTTCGACATCGACAATTGCTCGATCACCCGGCTCGACCATTTTGCGAGCCCCGAGCGCACGGTCTGGCGATTGCCGATGGTGAACCAGCAGCCGTGGATCGCCGATGCTGCGCACGCGGCGATGCACCAGCCGGCGGGACCGGAAGTCAAGAAGCTGGCGTGAGATAAGCTGTCATTCCGGGGCGGTCCGCAGGACCGAATCCGGAATCTCAATACCAAAATCAATCTGGGAGAGACACATGACCTTGTTCGACATGAAGGGGAAAGTCGCCGTCATCACGGGATCGACGCGCGGCATCGGGCTTGCGATCGCCGAGCGCATGGCCGAGCATGGCGCCAAGGTCGTGATCTCCTCGCGCAAGGCCGACGTCTGCGAGCAGGTCGCCAAGGGCATCAACGACAAGTTCGGCAAGGGCACGGCGGTCGCGGTCGCCGCCAACATCTCATCGAAGGAGAACCTGCAAAACCTCGTCGATGAGAGCAACCGCGCCTTCGGCAAGATCGACGTGCTGGTCTGCAACGCCGCCTCCAACCCGTATTACGGTCCGCTCGCCGGCATCTCCGACGATCAGTTCAGGAAGATCCTCGACAACAACATCGTCGCCAACAATTGGCTGATCTCGATGGTGGTGCCGCAAATGATCGAGCGCAAGGACGGCTCGATCATCATCGTCTCCTCGATCGGCGGATTGAAAGGCTCGACCATCCTCGGCGCCTACGCGATCTCGAAAGCCGCCGACATGCAGCTCGCGCGCAATCTCGCCTGCGAGTACGGCCCGCACAATATCCGCGTGAACTGCATCGCGCCCGGCCTGATCAAGACCGACTTCGCGAAGGCGCTGTGGGACAATCCGGAGAACCTGAAGGCCTCGACCTCGCGCTCGCCGCTGCTGCGCATCGGCATTCCCGACGAGATCGCGGGCGCGGCGGTGTTCCTGGGATCGAAGGCCGGCGACTTCATGACCGGCCAGACCATGGTGATCGACGGCGGCGCGACGATCAGTTGACGGTCTCGTGTCCCGGACGCGGTGCGGCGCGAAGTGCCGCTCCGCAGAGCCGGGACCCATAAAGCCAAGGGCGAGATCTTTGAAGACATGGGCCCCGGCTCTGCGCAGCAACGCGAAGAGCGTTGCAGCGCGTCCGGGGCACGAGAGCGCCGTCTCATTCCACCGCGGCGTAAACCAGATCCCGCACCAGCGTCCGCGTGTAGTCGCGCTGTCCCGGCCCCTGGCTCATGAACACCGCGAACAGATCCTCCTTCGGATCGATCCAGAAGAACGTGCCGGCGATGCCGCTCCAGAAATACTGGCCGACGCTGCCGGGGAACGGCGCGATGCCGGCCTCGCGGCGCACGGCGAAGCCGAGACCGAAGCCGTGGCCGGGCGAAAGCAGGGTGCCGTTGGTCTGAACCTGCGGCCCGAGGTGATCCGACGCCATCAGCTCCAGCGTCTTGCGCCCGATGATCCTGTTGCCGTCGAGCGTGCCGCCGTTGCGCAGCATCAGGCAGAAGCGGGCATAGTCCATCGTCGTTGAAACGAGACCGCCGCCGCCGGATTCCATCACCGGCTGCTCCAGCATGTTGAACAGCGCGACCTTGTCGCCGGTCCAGGGATCGGCCGCGAACGGCTCGGCCAGCCGGCCGGCATTGACCTCGGAGGTCGCGAAGCCGGTCTCGGCCATCTGCAGCGGAGCGAGCACACGCTCGGTGAGGAAGGTGCCGAGCGTCTTGCCGCTGACGACCTCGATGATGCGACCGAGGATGTCGGTGGAGCGGCTGTAGTTGAACTCCGCGCCGGGCTGGCAGACCAGCGGGAAGCTCGCCACCAATGCGGCATGCTCGGCATTGCTGATCTTGCGGCTGCGGACGCGGGACTCCTGATAGAGCTTGTGCACGGGGCCGTCGCCCTGGTGCTCGTAGGTGAGGCCCGAGGTGTGGCGGAGCAGGTCCTGCACGGTCATAGGCCGCGTCGGGGGCACCAGCTCCAGCTTGCCGTCCCTGACGATGCCGACCTGCTGGTTGGCGAATTCCGGGATGAATTTGGCGACGGGATCGCTGAGCAGGAGGCGGCCGTCCTCGACGAGCGCCATGACGGCGACCGACACGATCGGCTTGGTCATCGAGAAGATCCGGAAGATCGAATCGCGGGCCATCGGTGCGGCGGCCGCCGGGCTTTGCCTGCCGAGCGCCTCGAACCAGCCGACCTGGCCACCTCTCGCAACCAGCACGGTGATCCCGGGAACGGTTCCCTTGTCGATCTCGCGCTTGAAGGCGTCCGACATGGCCTGGAGGCGGGGACGCGACAGCCCGAGCGTCTCCGGGCGCGCCTCCGGCAGGGGCGGGGTCGATGGCGCGACGGTGGCCTGTGAGGCGGCTGAAGAAGCGGTCGCTGTGGCGGTCATGGGCACTCCCCGTTTGTTTCTTGATTGTCGGCAATGGACTGTGCCCAGAAGCCCCGGCACAAACAAGCGAAGCCGGCGCGGTTCACCCTTGCAAACCGGCCGCTCTCTGTGCTTGAAAGCGCGCCTGATCCTAAGGCGACGCAGGGTCTGTAGGAGTGTAGCTCAATTGGTAGAGCACCGGTCTCCAAAACCGGGGGTCGCAGGTTCGAGCCCTGCCACTCCTGCCAGATAATTCAATGGCTTAAGCGGCTCTTGTTTCGAACCGAGGCCGAACTGGACCTCAGCTCGGACCCGAATGGGTCAGGCTCTCCAAACTTCCGGCAGGCAGCGGCTGTTGACGATGGCCGTGATTGATGTGCCCGCGTGCACCCTTGGCCAGGAGTAGGGCAAGCAGGTGCCCCGAGACCCGCCGGCTTCGGCGGGCCTTATCCGTGCGTGGACGAATGCCCTAGTAGCGGTCGTAATAGCCCGGCGGGTACCGGTGCCGGTGAGGCCGGTAATAACCCTCTGGGGGATAATGTCTCGGCGTCGGCCTCACATAGAGGCCGGGGGCGTGCTGGCCGTTGGGATAGCAGTAGCCGTTCGAATAGTTGAAGTCATAGCCCCGCGGACACCAGCCGTTTCTTCCCGGGAACTGAACCTGTTGAACCAGAGGCTCCTGGGCGGGCGCGGCCGATACTGGTCCAAGGGTACTCATCGCCAGCACCACGGCTTGAATAAGCACAGTTTCTCTCCCTCTTTGGTCGATCCTGTAACAATGGGCCAGGACGCGAGTTCCGGTAAGGGAGCTTATAGCGCCCTCACGCGCAACGGCTGTTGAACGGTATATTCACCTGCCGTTCAGGCGAGGAGCGCGGGCGAGGCGTCGCCTAGCGCGCCGGGACGCGCCCTGCGCCGCGGGGAACCTGGCTGAGATCGACGTCCCGGATGGGAACGCGGCGCAGCAGCGAGACGATGGTGCCGCCGAGCTCGAAATAGGTGCGCAGCCGCAGCGCGCGGGATGACCCCTTCAGCTCCGCGTTCAGGCTCACGGGCACCTGCACGTAGCTGAGGCCGAGCTGGAGCAGCGAGATCAAGGCGCAGATCTGATAACCGTAGCCGTCGGTCTTCACTGCGATCTGGCGCAGCCATTTCACGGGGTAGACGATCATGCTGTGGTAGTCGGACAGCCAGAAGCCGAACAGGCAATTCAGGATGAACCGCAGCGAATGCGACTGCAGCGAGCGGTTGACCGAGCGGTCCGACTGGTTGTCGCGATGGGTAATGACGAGGTCGGCGGCGCCCGCCGCCTTGAACATCCGGGCAATACCTTCGTTCTGGAAGGCGTGATCGCCGGGGATGAGCGTGATAGCTTCGAATTTCGCGCGCGACAGGGCGTATTCGAAGCCGGCACCGACGCCCCGCCTTTCGGCGTTATGTTGCACGATGATGCGCGGATCGCCGGCGGCGAACTCGTCCATGATCGCGCCGGTGGCATCGGTGCTGCCGTCGTCGATCAGGAAGATCTCGAAGTCGTCGAGCAGTTCGCAGGCGAGCGGCAGGACGCCGCCAATGGTGTCGGCGATCTTGTCCTGCTCGTTCAGAGCAGGGATGACGATGGTAAGCCGCTTTGCCGCCCTGGAAGGTGTCATCTCTAGCTGCCTGTTGCCGGCCCCTTTAGACCGGCGGCCCCCAAACGCAACTCTAGGTCATAAGGCCTGGGCGAACAATAAGGCCCCCGCAGATTAGACCTGCACAACCGGCACGAAGCCGGTGATGTGTGTATTTCCCGCAACTAGTCGGAAAAATCGTAAAGACTGGTGTCGCCGATGCCGAAAGCGCGGCGCAGATGCCCGACGCGGTCTGCCATGGCCCGGCCGGCGGCCGTTGCGGCGAAGTGCGAGTCGAGCGGCTCGACCAGACCGCCATCGACCAGGTTCCCTATCCGTCCCTGGAACAGAGCTGGAACCTGCCGTTCGGCGATGTCCGAAAGGGGTGCGCTTCGCCGGGGCCGGTCGACCAGGCCGAGCAGAATCTCCAGGGACACCGATTTGTACACTGCGCCAAAAGCGAAGACGTAAGCCATGACGCAAAACCCGAAGATCGACGCAGCGTCCCAATACCTGAATTGCGCGACGACGAAGATTCCGAGCACGACGCCCAGACCATGCGTGACGATTGCGGCGATCGCGAGCAGCGTCACGGGTGCAACCGTCCAGCCGCGCGCGCGGGCTGTCAGCTGCAATGCGGGCGACAGCAGGGCGAAGCTAACCGCGGCGAGGAGTCCGACAATGAAGGACATCGCGGTCGCTCACCCAAGCCCGGTCGACAGGCGAACCAACTTGACGAGGCGCGCGACGGCGACGCCTTTTGCCGTCGGGGCCAACTTGCCGTCCGCGGTGATCACCAGCCTCGCACCGACCAGGAGCTTCAGGCGATTGTGCGTGAAGGTGCCGAGATCGCCGCCTTGCATGTAGGCCACCGCCCATTGCTCGAGAGTCAGCGGCCGGCCGGCCTTGACCAGTGCCGTGAGCAGCGTCAGCGTGAAGCCCCAAGCCAGCAGGCTGAACAGGATGTAGAAAAACATCATCGCAGTCGCCAGCAGGAACAGGCCGCCAAGCACGTCGTCGAAATGGCGTTGCCCGGGAAGTGCGATACAGGCGATCGCGTAAAGGACCATGATGCTGAGGCAGCCGAGCCGGAAGCGGCGGCCTGATCCGCCGGTGGCGGCGATGCGCGCATAGCACAGCAGCAACAGCGGCAGCGCAAGACTGAGACCAATCGCTGCGGCTTGCGCGGGGCCCGGTAGCATGTTCATTGCGGAAAATCGTCCCGGACGCCTCTCGGTCCAGCCAGTGCGAAATTCTATAGGAGGTCGCATTTTTCCGGTCAAGGGAGCCCGTCGGCGCGCCCTTGCGGACCTCACCCGGGCATGCGAACCCTTGTCGGCGATACCGTTCCTCCCTCCGAGATGCCCCCATTGCCGCGTGCGATCGTCGTCCTCCTTGCCGTCTTATTGGCTGCGCATGCACCGATGCTCCTGAACGACGGTCTCTTCATGGACGACTGGCTGGTGCTCAAGCCGCGTCCGGACTATTTCATCGATATCGACTTTCTGCTGAACGGCGCCGGTCATCCGATCTTCTACAGCTACGACAAGTTCGCGAACTGGACGGGAGCACCGGTCGCGGTGATGGTCTCGCTGGCGTTTGCCGGGATCGTCTTCGGTGCGACATCGCTGGTGTTGACCGCAAGGCGTCTCGGTCTGCTCGACCGCGCCGAGGCGGTCGGTTTCGCGCTGAGCGTCTGGACCTATCCCGGCTACCAGCTCTGGGCCGGCAAGGCGAACGCGGTCTACGTTTTCAGCTTCGGGCTCCTGTTCGTCGGTGCCTGGTTGTTGACGCTGGCCTTCAGTGCCCGTGGTCCGCGGCGCGTGCTGCTTCGCCTCGCCTGTGCGCTCGTGTTCCTGCTCGGTTTCGCGCTCAACTCCACGATCGTGCTTTTTGCTTTCGTGATGCTGGGCCTCTTCGTTGCGATCTGGCGTGGCGGCAACGCGGCGGACGGCTTCGTTCGCCGCACCTGGCTCGCAGGCTGGCGTTGTGCCGCAGGTTATCCGGAGTTGATCGCGCTTCCCTTGATCTACTGGGGCACGCTCAACATCTGGTTCAAGCGGATGGGCGTGTACGCGCAGCACTATGACGCGCATTTCCCGGCTCTCGGCGAATTGGCGAGGGGATGGTGGGCATTCTTCGTCGCGGGTTACCGAGACGTTATGGCGGATGCGGTGCGCGCGGCGATCACGATCCCGACGCTTTTCATTGCGGCGGCGGTGCTCGCCGGCATCGTTGTGCTGCTGCTGCGTTCCGACCCGAAGCCGGCTGCATCCAGGCTCGCGATCTTTCTGCCGCTCGTGCTTGCCGTCATGCTGTTCCTCGCATTGGCATCGCCCTATCTGATCGCCGGCCTGCGGCCGTCGTCCGTGCATTTCTACGAGAGCCGTCATCTGCTGATGTTCGGCGTGCCGTCGGCGCTGGCGTTGCTCGCAGTCAAGCGGCTGGTCGAACGCTGGACCAGCCCTCGCTTGGCCTTTGCGGCCGTATTCGGGGCGGGGCTGATCGTGTCGATCGGCATGCTGTGGACCAACTACATCTTCATGCAGGCGAGAACGCTGAAGCAGGAGGCTCTGGCGCGCGATCTTGCCGGTCGGGCCCAGCCCGCGGCGACGGTCTATGCGCTCGACGACGGTTTCTTCGACTACCCCTCACGGCATGTGCCGTTCGGCCTCGCCGAAGTCACCGGCATGCTCCGCCTTGCCTGGGGAAATCAGCCGTTTTTCGGATTTGCACTGCGCGCCGAACGGCCCGACATCCTGCGCAGCATGGACCAGGCACGCAAGGCTCCGGGAAGCGCCTTCCATCATTTTGATCCGTCGGGGCCGCAGGCGACGATCTCCTTCCAGCCGGGGCCGGGAGCAGCACCGAACCCGGTCCTGGTGCGGAAGTACTATGCGTGCCGCTTGCTGGCGCGTTGCGACGTTCCGGAATTCCTGGCGCAGCTCGCGCAGGTCACGATCAAGCTTGGGCCGATCGCGGGGATCCTGTCGATCGAGAAGAATGCCGCGCCTGAAGCGCGATGAGGATGGTTCAGCCGCCAGCCCACTGTTTCCAAACCGTCTCCGCAAGCGCGATGTCGGTGACCGAATCCGCGCCGGAGGCCAGCGGTGTACCGTGCGTGGCGACATCGGAAACGAAGGCATCGGCCTGACGCCGGAAGGCCCAGCTCGCACCACCCGTCAACCGCGTGCGTTGACCGTCGCGATCGACAACCACCTCCGCCTCTTGTGCGGCAAAGGGTGGGGGCAGCTCCAGCGTCACCGCGCCGCGCTCGAACTCGATCGTCAGTCCCTCGCGCCAGGCTCCGTCCGACCCGCTGACGAGATCGAGCGTGCAGGCGGTGCCGTCGAAATCGAGAACGATGCGCCCGGCCCCAGAAGCCTCGATCGCGCTTTCGGCGACCGCGGGCGACGATCCCAGAAAATAGCGCGACAGGTTGATGATGTGGCTGAAGACGTTCAGAAAGTTGTCGTAGCCGGGACGTATCGCGCGCGGCATCCAGTCGGGGCCGTCCTGCCAGAGCTCGATTCCGTCCGGTCGCGCTTCGCCGGTCATCACGAAATTATCTTGCGACCGCCCCGTGTCGCCGCCGAAGCACCAGCCCTTTGCCCGGACGATGCGTCCGAGCGAGCCGTCATGACGCAAGCGCGTCAGCACCTCAAGCGCCCGTGCCACGCCGGCGTCGTGACGCTTCATGTAGCCGATGCTGTAGACGAGGCTTTGCCGCCGTGCGGCTTCGGCCAGCGACATGGCCTGGGCGGTGGTGTAGGCCATCGGCTTTTCAGAGAGCACGTGCCGGCCGCTGTTGAGCGCGTCCAGCACGATCGGGCCAGTGGCAGGGCGCTTGGTCACGACCACGACGGCGGATACCGCGCTATCGGCGAGCAGCTCCCGGTGCGAGCCGTAAGTTCGCGAGATGCCGAATTTCTGCGCGGCCGCAGCCGCCAGATCCGGCCGGAGGTCTGCGATCGCGACGACGCGACAGGCGGGATTGGCGGCGAAATTGGCGAGGTGGCACATCTGGCCGACCATGCCCGTTCCGATGATGCCAATGCCTGGCCTCAATGGCTGCGCTCCCTCAGCGCTTCCGGATGACGAGGAAATGCGCCGGCTGTCCCCAGATGTTGATGAAGGCCGAATCCGACCGGGCGAGGGCGGCGACGGCGGAGACGTCCCGTCGCCCGATCGCAGCAAAGATGCGATGGAAGCTGTCGAGAGTAGCCGTGATGGCTTCGATGTCGGCGGCGTCGTCGGCGAGAATGTCCGTGGTGCCGATCGTCTCGCGCAAGGAGGCAAGGCCCGCGACGACGCGCGGCAGGCTCTCGCCGAACGGATCGTCGATCATTGCATCGACGTCACGAACCAGCGCCTCGATCGACGCGGAGATCGCCTGCACGGCATCGGCCTTGCCGACCAGATAGAGCTTTCGCCCGCCGAGGAAGCTCAGGCGGCTGCGATCGAGATGGCGCGCGGCGCGACGCAGCTTCTCGTCACCGGGCAGAACCTTCTTGTGCCAGTAGATGTCGAGGCTGTCGCGGTAGGCCGGCCATGCCGAATGGACGTCGAATCCCCTGTCGTGCGCGGCCGTGCACAACACGGTCGCATCGAGGAAGTAGCGATGCCGGACGAACGGATTTTCCAGCACGTCCATCAGCCAGGATTCGAAGCTGCGGGTGTGCGGAATGCTGTTCCACTTCGCCTCGAACAGCATTTTCGCCGTGTCGAGGGCGGCGTGACCGGTCAACACCTTGCCCGCCGCATGCATGGCCTTGAGCGCGAGCTCGAAGAAGCCGCCATAGCGCTCGTAGTAGGAGACGACGGCGTAACCGTCGGGATTGAGCAGGCGGTGAAAGACGGCAAGCCACTTTTCGCTCGGCTGCACGGTGTAGATGAAGCCCTCGGCATCGATGATGTCGAAACGGCGGTCGCTGCTGAAGCCCTCGACGTCGGCCAGCGCGAGTTCGCGAAGACGTCCGGTCAGGCCGAAACGGGTGAAATAGGCCTCGATCTTCGGGTGCGCGAGCCGGTTCGGTTCGGCGAGTGTCATGTTCGCGCCCCAGCCGGCGAACACCAGCGCATTCTCGCCGGAATCGGGGCCGAACTCGAGCACCTCGGCATCGCGGAACAGTCGCGGCGGCAGCACCAGCTTGTCCGAAAACAGCTCGCGCCGCTGGACGGCATAGGCCTCGAGCTCGCTGGACGATTTGAAGTTCCCGAACGTCGGCAGGACGTCCTGACGTTCGTAATAGTTGAAGAGCTTGTCGTCAGCCATGCCGCGACCCTGCGGCCGCCTCGAGACGGTCGAGCTCGCTCCAGATGTCCGAGGGTGCGAAAATCGAAACGATCTGCAGCGGCCGCTTCACGCTCTCGCGCAACCGGCTGCTGACCTTGGCCTCGTTCTCCTCGTTCACGGCGAGAAGACAGACCAGCGGCCCGGACTTGCCTGCGAGCTCCTCAGGCGCACGGATCGGAATGCCGGTGCCCGGCAGGAACAGTCCCTGGCGCTCCTTCTGGTCGTCGACGGAGAGATCGACGAGATCGGCCAGCTCGTGGGCGTTGGTGAAGGTGCAGGCGCGGCAGCCGGCGCCATAGATGGCGATCTCCGCGCCGTTGGCGCGGGCCTTCGCCAGAATCGGGCGGAGACGCGCGCCATACTCTCTTGCGCGCTGACCGAATTTCTCGCCGACCCCCGATGGCGCAGGCGGCGGCGTCACTGCGCCCTTGGCACGGCGGGCCGCGACCGCGAGGCTGCCGCCGCTGAAATTGTATGTCTTCACCGACACTGCCTCGAAACCGTGGCGCGCCAGCAGGGCGAGGAGGGTCGGTTCGGTGAAATAGCTGACGTGCTCTTCCCAGAGCACCGAGAGGTCACCCACGGCCGAGCCGGGCGCGAAATCGGGCACGTCGATGAACAGCAGCCCATCCTCCTTCAGCGCGATCTTCACGCAAGCGAAGAAGTTCTCGAAATCGACGATGTGCTCGAGCACCTGGCGCGATATGACGAGGTCGAACTTGCCGGACTGAGCGACCGCGTCGTGGGCCATGTCCGGGCTGAGCATGTCGGCATAGACCTTGATGCCGCGCTCGCGGGCGATCTTGCCCGACACCGGATTGGGCTCGACACCTACCATGATCTTGGTGCCGCGCTCACGCAGCTTGTCCATGAACAGGCCGTCGTTGCAACCGATCTCGAACACGGATTGATGCTTGGAGAATTTCGCGATGGTGTCGAGCTCGTCGGCCTGATGCGGCTCCGGCTTCCAGCTGCTGAAGTTGTAGTTGAACTGGCGATACAGAATTTCTGGATCGATCGGCTTGACGATCTGAGGCAGGCCGCAATCGCCGCAGGTCAGCACTTCGAACGGATACCGTTCCTCCTGCTCGTTTCGGCTATGCCGAAGGCGATGCGCAATCGGCATCAATCCGAGGTCGATGACCGGACGCAGGTTGGTCGAGTGGCAAAGGCGGCAATGGTCGGTCACTGGTCTGGCTCTTTGCAGGAACAACATGGGGGCAGAGCCCCGGGTGAAACTCCGAACTGGCTGAAGGCTATATAGTGGCTCAGCCTGCGCCACAATTCCTAAGTTGCCCTGTCCCTGCGCCACCGGCGGCCGGGACAGCCGCCGCGCCACAGCAGGGGCGGCTTCGATCGATGGCATCCGGCTCGTCGGGTTGCCGCGGCAGTTCCGTGCGGATGCACGTCGTTCAGCTCCGCGCAATTACCGCTGATGGAGCGGTGGAGCAGTATCATCCGGTTCGGCGCTGTAAGTCGCACGCTCGGGCGCAAGCAGCCACACAGCGCCCCCGATGACTCCGACAATGAGATTGCCGAGCCCGAGCAGGATGGATATTGCGAGCGCCTTGTCGGATGCGATGCCGACAAGCCCGAGCGCGCCGACCATTGCTCCTTCACGAATGCCCCATCCTCCGATGGAAAGCGGGACGGCGGCCGCCATGATCACCAGCGGCACGAGGACGAATGCGTCGAGGGCGGACAACCCGGCGTCCAGCCCGATCGCCAGGGCATAGGAAGCCGCGATGGTCAGAAGATGAACGACAATAGCCGAACCGAACAAGGCTTCACGCCCTGCTCTCGCGAGTAGCGGAGCCTCAAGAAGCGCCGCAAACTGCATGACCCGGACGGGAAGAACGGCAGTCACTCGGGCCGACAACCGGCTCAGCATCACGAGGACAATTGCGCCGGAATATGCGGCAGCGACGATAGCTGCGACGGCGAACAGCAAGACGTTGTCATGGCTGCGCGAGATCAGGAACGGCATTCCTGCCAAGATGAGGAGGCCGAGGGTCAGAAGGCCGATGAACCGATCTGCGACGATGCTGCTCAGGGTCTGCGACCACTTGATTCCATGGCGTCGCAACATCCATATGCGGATCGCTTCGCCGCCGGAGGGCAACACCTGATTGAACCAGGCGCTGGCAAGCACGATGCGCCATCCGGCCACCCAATCCAGGGACACGCCGATCGCGCGGAGGATGAGAATCCAGCGGTTGCACAGGGCGAACGTCTGCGCGAACAGTAGCAACATCGCCAGCGCGAGCATGTGTAATTCAACGGCGAGAAGGTCGGCCTTGAGTGACGAGAGATCGAGGTCGCGTGCGACCAGAACGATAATGCCGGCTGAGACCATGAACTTGGTCAGGACAATGATCGTCTTCTTGCCAGGAGGCATCGTCAGCCCATTCCACCCGTCAGCAGCCAGTCCTTCCCGACGTCGCGCATCGGCTGGATGCGAGCGGCCGGAGGAGAGCGATCGGGAGCCAAAGTATGAGCATTGCTTTGCCTATCGGGCCCCAAGGCCCGACTCTTCGCAGGACGGCGCGGGTAACGCCAGCAGCCAGGCGGTTCCACGTACTCCGGGCCGGCGGCAAGGTGGCCGGTATTCAGCTCTTGCCAAAGGAATTGGCAGACCGTCCTTCAATTGCACGAGCTCGCCGCGACCTTGCGTGGCCGACGGCGCATCCTCGAGGACGGCTCTCATCAGTTCGAGGAGTCTGATGCGATCGGGCGGCGGAATGCCAGGCGCAGCGCGGTAGCGCCAGGTCTCTCGGCGTGGGGGGCAGGGAAAGAACTCGAGGTAGGAGACCGTGCAGGCGTCGTTCCGGATAGCCCCGGAACTGTCGAAATCCCCACAATGATCCGTGTACACGAACGACCGCTCTCGATTTTCATCCCGCAGCATCATCTGAGCGACATTCATGTCGGGGGCGCCCAGGCAGCGGGAGCGATACGAGAACATGTGGGGATCCTCTATATGAAGCCTCACGACCTTTGGTTCGGGGTCAGCAAGCAAGGCTGCCCGAACTTGCCGCTGGAGATCCGAGTTGATCAGCCCGTCGTAGAGAAGCCGTTTGGAGTCCTGCACCATGGACAGCGCGAACACGGTGAGCAGGCCGCCAGCCAAGCCGGCGCGCAATCGTGCTCCCGGAACCAGCTGGATGAACGTCGCCATCAGCAACAAGACGCCGACCTGCGAGGGAAAGAGCAGTCTGGATTCCCCCCGCATCACGTCGCCATAAATTCCGGTGATGGCGTAAGGCACTGCCCCGAGGAGGGCGATTGCGGCTCCGAGCACCAACAGCAGCATCGCGTTGGCGGACGAGACTAAGCTCCTCAGCAGCCATGGAGTCCAGAATGCGCTCGCGGAGAGCAGAGCGGAGCCGACCATGGCGGCCAATGCCAGGACTGTGGAATTGCGGCTTCCCAGCAGCCCGAACCCGTGGGAATAGGCGTATTCAAGGCCGGTCCGAAAGGCCATGAAATGGGCAACCAGCGCTCTCCGGATGACGACAGGATCGGACACGAAACTATATTGTCCGGCGTAGTGACCGCTCTTCCCCAGGATCGTCATCCGCAGCACAATGATGGTCGCGACGGCCAACCAAAACGGAGCGAGCCGCGCGAGTGTCCGCGTCCAACGTTCGCCGGGAGATCGGGCCAGCACGACCCGGAGCGGCTCGAGGGCGATCAAGGTCTCCAGCGACAATGAGAAGAACAGGCAGAAGGGCGCGGCCCATCGAAGCGCCCGCACTTTCGAATAGGTCAATTCGTAAGACAACAAATAGAAAAGCAGGAAGACGTCGTAGACGGCGTTCTGCGTGAGGCGAATGACGTAAAACGGGCTGAGCAGGAAGAGAGCCGCAAACAAGGCAGCTATCGGCTTCGTGTAGGGTGACCTTTGGAGGATGGAGTAGAGCAACACGCCGTTGGCGAGGTGGCAACCCAGACCTGCGAGGCGCGCAGCGACGTCCGGCATGTCGGGCAAGAGAACGACGAGCAGCGACATCGGCACGATGAAGCCGGCATGGGCCGCTTCATACAGCACGCGGAAAAGTCCGGGGAGGCCCTCAGTCCAGTAGGTGTAGTAAACGCTCCAATCGTCGCCGAAGACCTCGCGTGCGAATAGTGCGGGCAAGCTCGCACCAAGGGCCAGAACCGCACCGACCCAGACATATCCGATACCCATTCGCTCGCGCATGTAGCAAAGCGCGGCGTGTGGGATCGTCTTCCAGCGGAAGCCGTTGGGACTGGCCGGCTCGATCATGGCCTCAGGCCCTCGCATCGCGGCCTTGATGTTCGATGACGAGCCTGCCGATCTGCGTGACGTAGTCGCGCACTTCGGCGGCGATGCTGCCATCGGGCGCCCAGTCCGGAAAAACTGTCCGGGAGGGATCGAACGGACCGGCGGTGGTTTCGTGGAACACCAGCCATTCCGACGTAATCAGGATCGAATGAAAGACCTTTTCCGGCATGCGGTAGTAGCAGCGCTTGCCCTGGCCGTAGGGCGCCATCTCGAGCACGTCGCGAATGCGGCCGTCATCCTCGAAGATCACGACCTGCGCGGTGCCCTCGATGACGTGAAACGATTCGGGTTTGCCGAGATGCTTGTGAGGCCGCACATAGGCCTCCCGGTGGTGCACGATCAGCATCTCGTGCAGGCCGGATGAGGGATCGGGGTGCGTGCACAGCCGGCTGCGCAGACGCGGGTTGCCGGCGGCGATGCGCTTCAGCTCCGCGATCGTGGCGTCATCCGCCGTGACGATGGCGTCGTCCGAATAATACACTTCGGGATTCTGCGCGCGCAGCGAGGTCGGCCGGCGCAGGCCCGTTGCCTCATTCGAAGAAGATGAACCCATGGTCGCCCCGGTACCCGCATTTGTCGTAGATCCACGCCCAGGTCTCCGGGCCGTGGAAGCTCAGGCAGGTGAGCTGCCAGTAGAGCAGATTGGCCTTCTCGCGCTCGTTGCGGAAGGATTCCACCATCAGGTATTTCGAGGCGCCGCGTCCGACGCGCTCGATCTCGGGCACCGCGCGGAACACGTCCTCGAGCGGAAGGTTGTGCAGCACGCCGAGCGAGACCACGAGATCGAAGCTGTGATCGGGGTAGGGCAGCTCGACGGCGTTGCCGACCTGGAGCTGCGGCTGGACCTCCTCCTTGGCGTTGGCGACGCCGTATTCGGAGATGTCGATGCCGGCGATGGTGAGGTCGGGGACGAGCTGGGTGAACTCGTAGAGCAAATAACCCTTGCCGCAGCCGACGTCGAGCACGCTCATGCCGGGCTTGATGCCGTACCGATCGATCAGGGTCTGTGCGAGCGGGCGCCAGCGTCCGTCATAGCGATAGCCGCCATAGCCGTAGCGCCGGTCGCCGTCCCAGTAGTCGCGGCCCCATTGCCGCGCGACGGTGGCGGACTCCGCCTTGTCGTGCTCGACCACGCGCTGAACGTAGTTCCGCTGGGTCGAAGCGTGCATCGGCTGGAGCAGGTTGATCTCGCTCATGGGGCTCAACCGGTCCGCGGCATCGTCACAGGATGGTCGCGTATTTGTTGACCAGCAGGATGTCCTCGACGGCCTGGATGTCCTTCGGCGAGGACAGCGTGATCTCCTCGACGGCCGCGTGCATGTCGCAGCCTTCGCGCAGCACGCGGTCGTAGATTTCCCGCCGGCGAGCCTCGTCGGGCGGCAGCATGAAGATGCTGTAGAGGATCATGCCGCGCAGCTGCGGCAGCTCGTCGAGGATGTCCTCGAGCACCATGTAGCTGCCGGGCATGATGTGCTCGACGGCGCTGAGCAGGAATTGCAGGTTCTTCCGCCGCGCATAGTCGCGGATCACGATGTTCTGGACGTGCTGCGGGGTGCGGCTGCCGTTCAGCGGCCGGGCGCCGATATAGCCGCGGTGGCCGGCTCGCTCAGCCATGGAAGCCTCCCGGCAGCTTGTACTGCATGCCGACCCGCGTCGCCGGGCGCAGCAGGATCGGCTCGAAGAACTCGCCGAAGCGCTTGTCGGCGTAGGGCGACATGATGCTCTTGAAGCGGCAGTTCATGCTCCACCGCGTGCCGGGCTCTTCGTTGACGCGGTTGCCGTGCATGAGGGTCTGGTTGAACAGCATCACGTGACCGTAGGGAATCTCGATGAAGGTCGCGTGCGGCTTGATCGTCTTGTAGAGTTCCTCGGCGCTGCGCAGGCTTGCCATCCGATCCTGCATCTCGCCGTTCAGCGACGGCGGCAGCAGATACATCGCTTTGGTGCGGTGCACGTCGACCAGCGGCACCCACACCACGACCTCGAACGGCGAGTCGCCCGACCAGACGTCGGAATGGGTGGCGAGCAGCGAGGAGCTGTCCCCGGGCATCTGGATGCTGAGATTGACACGGCGCTGCATGCAGAGCTCGTTGCCGACGATGGTCTCGATCGTCGAGCGCGCCAGGCGGAAATAGGTCGGCCGGAACCACGGCTCGGCATTGAGGCCGTTGAAGACGTGCAGCCGCATGCCGTTGAGATCGTCCACGCTCACGCGCGTGTGGATGGTGTCGAGCATCGCGTAGGGGTCGTTGCTGTGCGGCAGCTTCAGATAGTCCGCCGCGAGCTCCGCAGCACGCCGCTGGATGCGGTCGAGCCCGGCGCGATCGTCGGCCGGCGTGGTGACGAAGCCGTCGTCGATGAAGCGCTGCGCCAGCGCCTGCTCGTCGGCCTGAAGGAAGTCCGTATCCGTCATGCAAAGTACTCCCGGGCGGTCGCGCAGATATAGCTGATATCGGCGGCCGACAGGAACTGGTTGATGGGAAGCGTGAGGATCTGGTCGGCCTGCCGCTCGGTCACCGGGAACGCGCCGCGGCCGTGACCCAGATGCGCCGCCGCCGGCTGCAGGTGGATCGGGATCGGATAGTGAATGGCGGTCTCGATTCCCTTGTCGGCCAGATATTTCTGGAAGTCGTTGCGGCGGTCGGTCTGCACCACGAAGGTATGGAAGGTGTTGAACTCGATGTTGCGGCAGGGCGGAATGAACAGAGGCAGGCCTTCGAGCTCGGCGCGGTATTGCGCGGCGTTGCGCCGCCGGCGTTCGATCACCGAGGGCAGATGACGCAGGCGAATGCGCAGCACCTCGGCCTGGAGCGTGTCGAGCCGTGAGACGATACCCCATTCCTGGACGTCGCTGCGATTGATCAGGCCGTGATTGCGCAGCCGGCGGATTCTGGCCGCGAGATCAGCGTCGGCGGTGACAAGGAAACCAGCATCGCCGGCCGCGTTGAGATTCTTCAAGGGATGGGCGGAGAAGCAGCCGAACGTGCCGATGGTGCCGCTCATCCGGCCGTCATAGGTCGAGCCGACCGCCTGGGCGCTGTCCTCGATCACCGCGAGCGCGTGCTTGTCCGCGATCGCCATCAGCGGCGTCATGTCGGCCATGCGCCCGGTCAGATGCACCGGCATGATCGCCTTGGTGCGCGCCGTGACCGCGGCCTCGACCGCGGCCGGATCGATGTTCTGGTCCGGCAGCACGTCCGCAAACACCGGCGTGGCGCCGACCGCGATGATCGCGGCGGTCGAGGCCACGAACGAATTCGGGGGCGTGATGACCTCATCGCCGGGGCCGATGTCGAGCGCCCGCAAGGCGAGGATCAGCGCGTCGGTGCCGGAATTCAGCGTCACCACATGCGGCGAGCCGAGATAGGCCGACAATTCCTCCTCGAGCTTGCCGACCGCCGCGCCGCCGATGAAGTCGCCGCGCTGGAATACACCTTCCACCGCCTGCATGATCTCGGCGCGCTCTTCCTCGAATTGCGCGGGAAGATTGACGTAACCGATGCGCCGGCGGCCGGTGTCAGCGTCCATGGCAGAATTTCCTGACGGTCTCGATGACGCGGTCCTGCTGCGCGCGCGTCAGATGCTGGTCGACGGGGAAGCTGATGACCTCCTTGGCATGGCGGTCGGTGACCGGGAAGGTGCCGGGCGCGTAGCCGAGATGCTTCAGGCCTTCCTGCTGATACAGCGGGATCGGATAGTGGATCTTGGCCTCGATGCCGTTGTCCAGGCAGTATTTGTAGAGCTCGTCGCGGCGTTCGGCGAACACCATGTAGAGATGGTAGACGTGCTTCACGTTGGGCCGGCGTGGCGGGACGCGCAGGCCAGGCAGGCCGGCAAGGCCCGCATCGTAATAGGCCGCATTCTCGATCCGGCGCCGCGTGATCTCGCTGGTCTGACCGATCAGCCAGTTGCCGACGACCGCCTGGAGGGAATCGAGCCGTGAATTGCAGCCCAGGATCGCGATCTCGTCGCGGTTCTTCATGCCGTGGTTGCGGATCAGGCGGAGCTTCTCGTTCATACCGTCGTCATTGGTGACGACGACGCCGGCATCGCCCCAGACGTTGAGGTTCTTGAGCGGATGCAGCGAGAAGCCGGCCGCGACGCCGTGGGTGCCGGAACGCTTTCCCGCAAACTCCGACAGGATGCCCTGGCAGGCGTCCTCGACCACGGGCAGGTTGCGACGCTTGGCGATCGCCATCAGCTTGCCCATGTCCGTGACCTCGCCGGTCAATTGGACCGGCATGATCGCCTTGGTCTTCTCGGTGATCGCGGCCTCGACATGGTCGACGTTCATGCAGAAGGAATCGTCGCAGTCGACCAGCACAGGCGTCGCACCGGTTTCCGCGATCGCACCGACGGTGGCGATGAAGGTGTTGGCGGCGGTGATGACCTCGTCGCCATGACCGACGCCGAGCGCCTTGAGCGGCAGCTTGAGCGCGTCAGTGCCCGATCCGACGCCGATGGCGTGACGCACGCCGATCAGCTCGGCAAAGCGCTTCTCGAATTCGGCAACAGGCTTGCCAAGGGTGAAGTCACCGGTCGCAACCAGCCGGCCGATCTCGGCCAGGATCGGAGCGGGGTCGGAGAATTGCTCGAGCAGATAGGAATATCGAACGTCGTACATGTGACCCGTCAGGTGGAATGAAGTTGAGGAGCGGAGCTGCGCGACGCCGCGAGCGCGTGCTCGATCGACGTCGCGATGGCGTTGGCGGACAGTCCGTGCTTCTTCAGCAGCGAATCCTGCGAGCCGTAATTGTGCATGAAGCGGTCCGGCAGCGAGAGCCGAAGCATGGCGGGAAAGCCGGAGCCGAGCCTGTCGATCAGCGTTTCGGCGACGGCGCTGCCGAGGCCGCCGGAGGGCACGTGCTCCTCCAGCGTCGCCACGAGCTTGGTGCCGCGTACCGCCTGGAGCAGCGCCTCGGCGTCGAGCGGCTTCACCGTGTGCATGTGCAGGATGCCGGCGCGAATGCCTTGCGCGGCGAGCTGGTCGGCGGCGGCGATGGCGCGCTGGAGCATGATGCCGGTGGTCACCATGAGCACGTCGCCCGGCGGCCGCATCAGGATGGCCTTGCCGATCTCGAAGCCGTGCTCGGCCTTCGAGACGATGGCGTCGCCGCCCTTGCCCAGCCGGATGTAGATCGGTCCGGTCCAGTCGAGCGTCTTGTCCATCATGCGCGCGGCCTCGTCGGCGTCGCACGGGCAGATCACCGTCATGTTCGGCAGCGCCCGCATGATGGCGATGTCTTCGATCGCCTGGTGGGTGGGGCCGAGCGGCGCGTAGACGAGACCGCCGCCATTGGCGATCAGCCGTACCGGCAGGTTGTGCAGGCAGAGATCGACGGCGACCTGCTCGTAGCAGCGGCGGGTGAGGAAGGTCGCGATGGTGTTGACGTAGGGCACGAAGCCCTCCATCGCCAGGCCGGCCGACATGCCGATGATGTGCGCCTCCGAAATGCCCTCGATCAGATGGCGCTTGGGAAACTCCTTGCTCATCGCGCGCAGCGTGCCGGCGCCGGGATCGGAGCCGATGTAGAGCACCCGCTCGTCGCGCGCGGCGAGCTTGTGGACCATGTTCATCGCGGTGTTGCGCATGGGGAGCCGATCAAAAATCGCCGACGGCGACGCGAATGGCGTCGAGCTCGCTGTCGGTCAGCTTGTTCTTGTGATGCCAATCGGCGTTGGATTCCGCGGCCGGCAGACCCTTGCCCTTGACGGTATGGCAGATGATCGCTGTGGGTTTGCCCGGAACGGCCGGGACCTGCTTCAGGACGGTGCGCAGCGCGCCGATGTCGTGGCCGTTGAGCTCCTGCACGGCAAAGCCGAAGCTGCGCCATTTGTCCGCGAGCGGCTCCAGCGGCAGGACGTAATCGGTCGGTCCGTAGCTCTGCAGCTTGTTGTAGTCGATCATCGCGACCAGGTTGTCGAGCCCGTGCTTGGCCGCGCCCATCGCGGCCTCCCACACCGATCCCTCGTTGATCTCGCCGTCGCCGAGCAGGACGAAGGTCCGGTAGCTGCGCTCGCGCATGCGCGCGGCGAGCGCAAGGCCGACGCCGATCGACAGGCCGTGTCCGAGCGCGCCGGTCGAGGCCTCGACTCCCGGCACCATGCCGTATTCGGGATGTCCGCCCAGGATACTGTCGGAACCGCAGAAGCCCTCGAGCTCCGACAACGGGAAGAAGCCGCGATCGGCGAGCAAGGCATAGAGCGCGAGACAACCGTGGCCCTTGCTCAGGATGGCACGATCGCGATCGGGATCGCGCGGATTTTGCGGGTCGATCCGCAGCACGTCGTCGTAGAGCACGCGGACCATCTCGATCAGCGACAGGGCCGGGCCGACATGGCCGCGTCCCGCGGAGCGGACAGAACCGAGGACCAGGCGGCGCAAGTAGAGACTGCGCTCGTCCAGCGTGCAGGTGAGGGCGGCTTCAGCGTGGGGTGAGATCTGGATCACGTTGGCAAATCGTTTGATGAAGCCGGCGGGCTTTGTCGAGCTGGCCGGCAAGGCGGACCGTCAGATCGCCACCTTGCGCAGCCAGAGCGCGCCGGGAGCGGCTTTCGGGCAAATAGGCATTCAGGACAATCAGGCACCAAATCGCCCCGAACACAGGATACAGCACGTCACGGCGGATCGCAAACACGTCATCCCCGGCTTCGAAAGCGCGCGAGAGCCTCTCGATCAATCGGTTGGCGCTGGCCGCGGGCAGATCGCTGCCTGGGTGAATCGCGGTGTCCGACACGAGCTTGACCGGATCGTCCCACCCGAAATATTCGAAGTCGATGAACCGCAGCCTGCCGTCCTCGGCGCGCAGCGCATTGTGCAGCCCGAAGTCCGAGGGGCTCAACGCGCGATGAGCGGGCGGAAGGTCCGCTGCGGGATCCCGGCCGAGTTCCGCATAACGTCGACGGAGGCGTCGGACGGCGGCGGCGGTGGTGGGAACCAGGCTGCCGTCGATGAACGCACGCAGATCCGGATCATCGTCCGCGGCCCGCCTCAGTCCGTCGAGGCGCTGCTCATACTGGGCGATGGCTTGCTCGGGCGAGAAGATGCTGGCCGAGGCGTTCCGCAGGGTCTGCGCCCCCTCGGCGTCGCGCAATGTCTGCAATTCGATCAGGAAATCGGCCAGCTGGTCGGCATCGTTCTCCTGGGGACGCAGCACCGCCGCGTCACCGTCGAACCATTGATACAGCGCGCAGAATGCATCTGCGTCCTTTGCGACGGGCCGCGGCGTCGACGAGATGCCGTGGCGCGACAGAAACGTGAGCGCGTCGTATTCCTGTCCCAGGCGATCGCGCCCGTCGGACGGATAATGCTTGAGGGCGAGGGGCGGTCCCTTCGCCATCTCCAGCCGAAACACCCGGTTGTTGCCCCCGGACCGCGCCGGTTGAGCGGCCACGACCTGCGCGCCGGCCAGGCGGCTGCCGATCGAAATGGCATCCAGCGCGTTCAGGTCCGGCTCGCTCATGGCGCGAACACCCCGCGGCTGATGTCCGCCCAGCTCGCGATCGGCTCGCAATGGGCGGGATGAGGCGGCTGCGACTGCGTGAACAGGATCGATCGCGTCGCCTTCGGAAAATGCGGCTGCTCGAAGACGTCGACGAGATCGTCGATGAAGATATCGAGCTTCAGGCTCGCGAGCCGCTCGACCTTGGCCGCCAGCGTGTCCTCGAAATAGACATTGCCCTCCGCCAGCGCCGCATCGGCGGTGTCGACGAGACCTGCAGCTTTCAACCAGCCGCGTGCGGCCTCGCGCAAGTCGACGCGGTCGGGGTCCTGATGGCCGAACTGCGTCTTGTGGCTGACGATGAAGACGCTCGCGCCGGCCTTGCGGCAGCTTGCGAGGAACTCGCGGACCCCAGGATAGATCTCGGCGCCGCCGATGCCCTTGCCGTAGACGAAGCCCTGCAGCCCCTGCCAGGCCAGCTCGCCGCCGGCACGAGACCGCAACAGGTCCCGGACCTCGCTCTTCAGCCCCTCCCAGCCCTCCGGCACCAGCCCACGCTGACGCGCGACGGCGGCAAAGACCTTGTCGTAGCAGATGATCGTGTTGTCGAAATCGATGCCGATCCGCACGCCGCTCACTTCAGGCTGATGTTCTGCATCATCTTGATGTTGAAATACCGGGGATCGTTGAGCGAGTTCGGCAGGCGGCCGGCCTTGAAGGCGTCCACGAGGCCGGACACGGCCTGCTCGATCGTGTGGGTCGGCGCAAATCCGAGCTCGCGGCGGATCTTCTCCGAAGACACGTGGTAGGAGCGCAGATCGTCGGTCGGCTCGACGGCGACGTCGACGTTGTCTCCGACCACCGACTTGACGATGTCGGCGATCTTCATCAGCGAGTGGTTTTCATAGCCGATGTTGTAGGTCTTGCCGTCGATCTTCGCGTCGTCCTGCTGCAGCAGGAACAGATAGGCCGCCGACATGTCCTGGATGTGCAGATTGGGCCGCTTCTGCGTTCCGCCGAACACGCGGATGCGGCCGGTGTTGACCGCGAGGTTGGTCAGGATGTTGACGACGACGTCGAGCCGCTGCCGCGGAGCGTAGCCGCAGACGGTGGCGGGACGAACCGTGCAGGTGACGAAGCCGGGCGCGGCCTCTTCGGCGAGGTCGGTCTCGCACATCGCCTTGAACTTGGAGTAGTCGGTGAGCGGCTCGCAGGACAATTCCTCGGTCACCTCGGCCTCGTCCTTGATGCCGTAGACGCTCGACGAGGAGGCGTAGATGAAGCGCTTGACGCCGGCCTTCTTCGCCGCGCGCACCATCGGCCGGAAGCAGTCGTAGTTGATCGACTTGCCGAGTGCCGGATCCAACTCGAACGAGGGGTCGTTGGAAATGCAGGCGAGGTGGATCACCGCGTCGTTGCCGCGCAGGGCCTCGTTGACTGCGGCCTCATCGCGGATGTCGCCCTTGATCAGGCGCAGGTTCGGATTGTCGCGAACGGCGTTGAAGACGTCGTCACCATACATGAAGAGGTCGAGCACCGTGACCTTGTGGCCGGCCGCCAGCAACTGGGGAACCAGCACGCTGCCGACATAGCCGGCGCCGCCGGTGACCATCACGTTCCATTTCCGATCAATCACTGTCGTTCTCCAGATTTTCCGTTCGCGTTACTTCAACAACGCGGTGACGAACTTGACCAGCGGTGCCTTTTCGACCGAGTTGCGGTGACCGACGATGCCGACCTTGATCGCGCCCGCCGCATTGCCGATGAAGGCGACGTCCTCGATGTTGCCGCCGGCCGCCACCAGCGGCGCCGTGATCGTCAGGAAGGCATCGCCTGCGCCGACCGTGTCGACCACCGTCTTGGTGAAAGCGGGCACGCGCGCGACGCCGGTCTTCGACGAGAAGGGGTAGCAGCCGAAGGAGCCGTGCGTGATGATCATGTTGTCGCAATCGATCTTGCGGTGCAGGTTGTCCTCGATCACCGATGCGATGTCGCTGAACTTGTCGGTGGCGGCCAGCCGCGCTTCCGGCGCGTCGATGCAGATGTAGTCGGCCCGCGGATATTTCGTGATCAGGTTGTAGCCGTGGTTGCCGCTGTTGCTCTGGGCGTTGACCGCCAGGAACTTGGAGTTCGCGATCAACGCCTCGATCGTGCTGGACGCGATCATGCCGTGACCGAAATCGGTGACGATGACGACGTCCGCGGCGCGCACGCGCTCGGTGGTGACGCGGTCGATCTCCTTGCGCGTGGTCTCGTCCAGCGGCGTGTCGTCCATCGTATAGACTTCGAACAGCTTGTGCAGATAGCCCATCTCGACGTAGCGCAATTTGCGGGTCGTCGGACGGCCCTGAATGCGGATCGGCGTCAGCGTGACGTTCGGGCGGACATGCGCGCGAATGAACTCTTCAGGGTAGTCGTTGCCGCCCAGCGTCGTGACGATCTCGACCGACTTGCAGAAGCTCGCGACGTGGTTGGCCGCTGCAATGACGCCGCCGGCGAATTGCTCGCCGTTCTTGAGCAGGGTGGCGACGATGTTCTCCTTCGAAGCCTTCCCGAGCGCCGTGACGTATTGGTATTCGTCGATGATGGTATCGCCGACCAGCACGACGTGCATGTCCTGGATCTTGTCGATCAGCTTCAGCAGCCGCTCGGCGCCACCGCCTTCGCGCACCTTCTGCAGGTAGTCGCGCAAGGGTGGATCGTAGATGTCGAAGTAGCGGTTCAGCAGCGACGACGAGCTGAAGGTCACGTCGCGCGTGAAGACGATTCGCCCGCCATGACGTTCGACGGCCTCGCGCTCGATGGCGATCTTGCCGGTGACGTCGTCCTCGGGATTCTCGTAGTCCGAGCCCTTCACGTAGATGTCGGGGCGCACGGTATCGAGCACCGGTTCGGCACTGGAGGTCTGGTTGATGCCGACCCAGTCGACCGTGCCGAGCGCGGCCAGCATCTCGGCACGCATGTTCTCCGGGAAGATCGGCCGTCCCGGGCCCTTGTTGACGAAACGGTCGGCGGTGATGGTCACGATGACCACGTCGGCCTCGTTGCGCGCCGCCAGGATGTGCCGGACGTGGCCGAGATGCACCAGATCGAACACGCCGTGGCAGAGCGCGACGGTCAGGCCCTTTGCCTGCGCGGCACGCGCCATCTCGCCGAGCTCCTCGACCGTCTTGATCTTGTCGTGCGGTGCCGGATGGACGGCCGGTTTGTCTGTCTGAGGATGAGCCATGTGAATTACCCAAAGCGCCGGTAGGTCTCAGATGGCCGCCCGGAAATGATCGAATCGCGGCAATGATATCCCGCGCACCTGTTCAAGAGCTTGCCTTCTGGGCCGCGCCGCCGTCGTCACCGAGATATTTGAACCAGTCCTTGGTGGCGTCGGCGATCTTGTCGACCGTCCACAGCGGCGCGTCCTTGTACTGATCCATCGATTTCAGCATCGTCGCAACGCCTTCCTCGAATTTCACCTTCGGCGCCCAGTTCAGGACCCGTTTGATCTTGGTAATGTCGGCGTAGGTGCAATCGGGCTCGCCCGGACGTTTGGGGATGTGGACCTTGTCGCCGCCGAGAAGCTCGACCAGCCGGTTGACGCTGTAGGTGTTGTCCGAGCCGACGTTGAATATCTCGTGCGAGATATCGGAGCGCGCGGCGGTCACGAAGGCGTCTGCGACGTCGCTGACGAAAGTGAAGTCGCGCGTCTGTTCACCGTCGCCGACCACCGTGAAGGGCTTGCCGGCGAGCTTCTGCGCCATGAAGACGCCGAACACGGCACCGTAGGTGCCGGTGGTGCGATGGCGCGGCCCGTACACGTTGAACAGGCGGAGCGCGACCGCGGGCAGCTTGTAGACCTGGCACCAGTGCATGACGCACTGCTCGCCGAGATTCTTGGTAAGCGCGTAGGGGTACATCGGCCGGATCTCGGCGCTCTCCGGCGTCGGGTAGGCGTCGGGAATGCCGTAGCAGGACGACGATGCGGCATAGACGAAACGGCGGACGCCGGCGTGCCGCGCCGCCTCGAGAACGTTGACCGTGCCGTCGACATTGGCGCGATGATACGGGATCGGGGACTCGATCGAGGGAACGATGTCGGCCAGCGCCGCGAGGTGGAAGACCCAGTCGACACCGTGGAAATACGGCCTGATCGAGTCGAGGTCGGTGACATCAGCCCGCACCACCTTCAACCGGCTCGAACTGGCGCGCGAGGCCAGGTTTTCCGGGCGACCGATGACGAAATTGTCGAGCGCGACGACCTCGTGGCCATCGTCGAGGAGGCGATCGACGAGGTGACTTCCGATGAAACCTGCGCCACCAGTGACAATGCATTTCATGGGGAACATCCGTGACGCGAATGCCCAGCGAAACAGGCCGGCCAATGTTGAGTGAAACCCGAAAGCCGACTATCAGCCGCTCGCCGACTTTGCAAGCATTATACCTTTGCAATCCCTGGTGATAGCCGGTATCAGGGCATCATGTTGCAGTCGAGCCGCCAGCCCATGCCTGTCGAGTCCGTCGATCCCGATCACAAGGCTTTCCTCGTGGATTATGTGGGGCGCCTGCATCGTGCGACGGCGATCGACGACGGCGTTTTTGCCAGCATCTCCGCCACCCGCGCCGTCTGGTTGCGCGCGCGCGAGCAGGGCGGCCGCGTCATCTTCATCGGCAACGGCGGTTCGGCGGGCATCGCCTCGCATCTGGCGATCGATCTGGCGAAGAACGCAGCGGTGCCCGCGCTCTGCTTCAGCGACGCCAGCATGATGTCGTGCCTCGCCAACGATTACGGCTTCGAGGATTGGATCGCGCACGCGGTGCGATTGAGCGCGCGTGCCGGCGACTGCCTCGTCGCGATCAGCTCGTCGGGGCGCTCGAAGAACATCCTCAATGCGGTTGCGCAGGCGCGGACGATGAAGCTCGACGTGATCACGCTGTCGGGCATGAATGCGGACAATCCCCTGCGCAATCTCGGCGACATCAATTTCTTTGTCGACAGCCGCAGCTACAACATCGTCGAGACGACGCACCAGTTCTGGATGATGGCCGCGATCGACCTTGTCATCGGTCGCGCGGAATATCCGGCATCCTGAGGCGGGCACTCGATGCAGTCGCGGTTCAAGCAGGCGGCCCTGTTTTCGGTAAAGCTGCTGCTGTCGATCGCGGTGCTGGTCTACATCGCGCGCGGTCTCGACCTGCAACAATTGCGCAGCCATCTTGTTTCGGTCGATCCTTTCCTGTTCGTTCTCGCGCTGACGCTGATTTTCTTCCAGACCTTCGTGCTCAATGGCCGGTGGGAGCTGATCATGCGTGCGCTCGGCGTCTCGCTGGACTGGCTCGCGGGCTGGCGCATTCTGATGATCAGCCTCTGGTTCAATCAGGTGTTGCCGTCGTCGGTCGGCGGGGACGCCGTGCGGATCTGGCTGCTGCGCCAGCGCGGCGTGCAGTGGCCGGAGGCGGTCAAGGGCGTTGCGGCTGATCGTTTCACGGCCCTGATCGGGCTGATCGTGCTGATGGTCGCCGGATTGCCGTTCCTCACGTCACGCGTGTCCAATCCGGCCGCGATCCTGGCGATCGGCGGCCTGACGCTGGCGGGCGTCGCCGGCACTACTGTCCTGTTGACCCTCGATCGTCTGCCCAAGCGCCTCGTGGCGCATCCGGCGATCGCAAGCTTCGTCCGATTCGGAGCACTGGTCAGGTTCCTCCTCCTGCAATCGAAGAGTCGCGCTTTGCTGTTCGGATCGGCGCTCCTCATCCATCTCGTGACCGCGGCGGCCTGCTACGCCTTGGCGCGCGGTGTCGGCGCCCAGCTCTCGGTGACGGACGCCGGGGTCCTGATTCCGCCGGTGGTGCTGTTGACCGCGGTCCCGATCTCGATCAGCGGCTGGGGCGTTCGGGAGGGGGCGATGGTCGCCTGCCTCGGTCTGGCGGGCGTCCCTTCCGAGCAAGCGCTCTCAGTTTCGCTTCTGCTGGGCGCCATCAGCGTCATCATCGGGCTTGTTGGAGGTGTGATCTGGCTGGCAAGTCCGGAGCGCGGATCGTATTCCGCGGACAACGCCGCCAAGGCGGCGGCGGAGGCCCCCAGCTACGACGGGCTGGGCAGGGAAGTCTCGAGCCAGCCATGACCCACTTGAGACCATTGCTGCCGATGTGGTTTTCACGGGGTGGGATTGCCTCACCCGATCGCTTGTCTCAATTTTCGGTTCCACGATGAAAAATCTGTTCTACGTCCGCCAAACCTGCCGCCTCTGCCATTCGGACAAGCAGGAGCTGGTCGTCCCGATGGCCGGCATGCCGATCGGCACACCGAACTTCCAGGTCCCCGACGCCAGCGTCGACGATCCCGTGTTCCGCGCCGCGGTGCCGATGGCGCTGCATCTGTGCAGGGATTGCGGCCATCTGCAGATTCTCCACGTCGGCAATCCGGAGATCCAGTACCGCAACTACGTCTACACCACGTCGCTCTCGCTCGGCCTGCGGGAGCACTTCGCGGGCTATGCCAACGACGTCGTCAGCCGCTTCGCCATCGCGCCGGGCTCGCTGGTCGTCGAGCTCGGCAGCAACGACGGATCGCTGCTCGGCTTCTTCAAGGAGCGCGGGATGCGGGTGCTCGGCGTCGATCCCGCCGTCGAGATCGCGCGGCGCGCGACGGAGGCGGGGATCGAGACCATCGGCGATTTCTTCACCGATGCGATCGGGCGTCGCATCCTGCAGAGCCACGGTGCGGCGAGCGTCGTGATCGCCAACAACATGATCGCCAATGTCGACAATCTCGATCCCCTGGTGATCGGCGTTCGCGACGTGCTCGCGCCGGACGGATTGTTCGTCTTCGAAACGCAATATGGCGTCGACGTCACCGAGAAGAACCTGCTCGACACGGTCTATCACGAGCACCTGTCGTATTTTAACATCAAGCCGCTGATCCGTTTCTTTGCCCGGCTCGGCATGGAGCTGATCGACGTCCAGCACATCTGGACCAAGGGCGGCTCGATCCGCGTGACCGTGCAGCGCGCCGGGGGCGCCAAGAAGCCGTCGGCGGAGGTCGCGCGCTTCGTTGCCGAGGAAGAGCGGCTCGGTGTCGACCAGCCGGCCTATTATGCGCCCTACGTGAAACGGATCGCCGCCATCCGCGATGAGCTGGTCGCGATGGCGGACGCTGCCCATGCGCGCGGTCAGCTCGTCGCCGGCTACGGCGTCTCGGTCGGCACCACGACCCTGCTGCCGCAGTTCGGCCTGGAGAACAAGATCGACTTCCTGGTCGACGACGACCCCAAGAAGGGGAACGTGATGGCCGGTCCGGGCTATGACATCCCGATCCTGCCGCCTGCCGCCCTTTACGAGCGCAAGCCGGCGTTCGTGGTCGTCTTCGCCTGGCGCTATGTCGACCCGATCCGGGCCAAGCACGCCCGCTATTTCGCCGAAGGCGGAAAGTTCGTAGTGCCGCTGCCGGGCGTTTCGATCGTCGACCGGGCCGACTGATCGCGCGGCGGCCGACGCGGCGAGTGCCCCGACGGGGCGCTCTGAAGCAGGCGGTTGGAAGCCGCGGGTCATGCCGTGCCGGGGGGGGCGGATAAGCCTTTGATCGAGCTTGGCTCTGCTCTCCCGCCGGGGGAGATCGGCTCACCTGGGGCGCGCCCTCTATATCTTGACCTTTGGGCCTATCCGCAGTAGATACCCCGCACTCGCAGCCGGCCCGTTAGACGCGGATCTCCGGCGCGGCTTTGAAATCCCCGAACAATCGAGCCCGGTTTCCGGCTCATCCTTCGAGACAGAGGGCTGGGCCAACGGCGGCTGTTCGGATCCCTGAAATTCATGAGCGTCTGTCGACGGACGTTGGACATCAAAACGATGGCAGTCAGCCCGTTCAAGTTCTTGCAGGAAGTGCGCTCGGAGACCGCCAAGGTCACCTGGCCCACCCGCCGCGAGACCACCATCACCACCATCATGGTGTTCGTCATGGTCGCCGTGGCCTCGATCTTCTTCTTCGCCGCCGACCAGGTCATCCGCGTTCTCATCACCTTCCTTCTGGGCATTCAATGATGGCAACAGCAACCGCTCAACTGTCCGACAAGCGCTGGTACATCGTCCACGCCTATTCGAACTTCGAGAAGAAGGTCGCCGAATCGATCCGCGAGCAGGCCAAGCAGCGCGGGCTCGAGGAGCTGTTCGAGCTGGTGCTGGTGCCGACCGAGAAGGTCACGGAAGTGCGCCGCGGCCGCAAGATCGACGCCGAGCGCAAGTTCTTCCCCGGCTACGTGCTGGTGAAGATGAAGCTGACCGACGAGGCGTTTCATCTGATCAAGAACACGCCGAAGGTCACGGGCTTCCTTGGCGCGGAAAACAAGCCGATGCCGATCTCGGAGGCCGAAGCCATGCGCATCCTGCACCAGGTGCAGGAGGGCGTGGAGCGGCCCAAGGCGTCGGTGTCGTTCGAGATCGGCGAGAATGTGCGCGTGGCCGATGGGCCGTTCGCCTCGTTCTCGGGCGTCGTCGAGGAAATCGACGAGGCGCGCTCGCGCGTGAAGGTCGCGGTGTCGATCTTCGGTCGCGCAACGCCGGTCGAGCTGGAATTCGGTCAGGTCGAGAAGGTCTGACCGGACGAGGCGTGAGGCTTCAGGCCTTGCGCGACAAGAGGCCGTGGGAGGACGAGGGCGGTTGCCAGCCGCCGTTGATCCCGACCACGAACCTGAAACCGCCGGCGTCACGCCGGCACAACAGGAGTGATACATGGCAAAGAAAGTGACCGGATACCTGAAGCTTCAGGTCCCGGCCGGTGCGGCGAATCCTTCGCCCCCGATCGGTCCCGCGCTCGGTCAGCGCGGTCTCAACATCATGGAGTTCTGCAAGGCGTTCAACGCGCAGACCCAGAAGGAAGAGAAGAACACCCCGATTCCCGTGGTGATCACGATCTACGCCGATCGTTCGTTCACCTTCGAGATGAAGACGCCCCCGATGTCGTTCTTCCTCAAGCAAGCCGCCAAGATCCAGTCCGGCTCGAAGGCGCCGGGCCGCGACAAGGCCGGCAAGGTGACCAAGGCGCAGGTGCGCGAGATCGCCGAGAAGAAGATGAAGGATCTCAATTGTGATTCCATCGAATCGGCCATGAAGATGGTCGAGGGCTCCGCCCGTTCGATGGGCCTGGAAGTTGCGGGGTAAGCGGTCATGGCAATCGGAAAGCGTTTGAACAAAGCCCGCGAAGGTGTTGATCGCGAAAAGCTTTACCCGCTCGCGGACGCCATCAAGATGGTCAAGGAGCGCGCGAAAGCGAAGTTCGACGAGACCATCGAGATCGCGATCAACCTCGGCGTCGATCCGCGTCACGCCGACCAGATGGTTCGCGGCGTCGTGACCCTGCCGAACGGCACCGGCCGTACGCTCCGCGTCGGTGTGTTCGCCCGCGGCGCCAAGGCCGATGAGGCCAAGGCTGCGGGTGCCGACGTGGTCGGCGCCGAAGACCTGGTCGAGAAGGTGCAGAACGGCTCGATCGATTTCGACCGCTGCATCGCCACCCCCGACATGATGCCGCTGGTCGGCCGTCTCGGTAAGGTGCTCGGCCCGCGCGGCCTGATGCCGAACCCGAAGATTGGCACCGTGACCATGGACGTCACCGGCGCGGTGAAGGGTGCCAAGGGCGGCTCGGTCGAGTTCCGCGTCGAGAAGGCCGGCATCCTGCAGGCCGGCGTCGGTAAGGCCTCGTTCTCCGAGGAAAAGCTGGTCGAGAACATCAAGGCCCTGGCTGACGCCGTCTCCAAGGCCAAGCCGGCCGGCTCCAAGGGCACTTACATCCAGCGCGTTGCGGTGTCCTCGACGATGGGCCCGGGCGTGAAGGTCGAGCCGGGCACCATTCTCGGCTAAGGCTGAAAATTGCATGAGGCGAGGGGCGGAATTGGGCAACCGATTCCGCCCCTCGTCGTTTGTGGCGGCGCTCACTGGAAACAAGAACAATGGCTGACAAGGTCCTGATCTATTCGCGCTTTCCCAAGACGATGATGGCGCGCTTCGCCGAGCGCTTCGAGCTGCTCGACACCGGCGGCAAGCCCGCGCGCGACGTGTTTCCGGCCGAGGAGCTTGGCGGCATCCGCGCGCTGCTGACCGCCGGCAGCTCGCTGCTCGGCGCGGAGGCGATGGACCTGTTCCCCAAGCTCGGCGCCATCGTCTGCTACGGCACCGGCTATGACGGCGTCGACCTGCAGGCGGCCGCCAGCCGCAACATTGCGGTCGGTCACAGTCCCGGCGCCAACGCGGCCTCGGTCGCCGACATCGCGATGACCCTGATGCTGGCGGCGACGCGGCGGATCCTGGTCGCCGACCAATATGTCCGCAGCGGCGACTGGGCCGCCTCGAAGCCGTCGCCGATGATGCGGCCACAGGCCGGCATGCCCGGCCGCCGCATCGGCGTCTACGGCATGGGCGAAATCGGCCGCAAGATCGCCGCGCGCTGCGCGGCTTTCGAGAGCGAGGTCGGCTATTTCAGCCGCACCCGATACGATCTGCCCTATCGATCTTTCCCGTCGCTCGAGGCGCTGGCCGACTGGTGCAGCGTGCTGATGATCGCGGTTCGGGCAGGGGCCGAGACCGAGCACGTCGTCAACGCCGACATCCTGAAGCGGCTCGGGGCGGACGGCTACGTCGTCAACATCTCCCGCGGCTCCGTGATCGACCAGAAGGCCTTGGTGGCGGCACTCACCGACAAGACCATCGCCGGCGCCGGCCTCGACGTGTTCGAGAAGGAACCGCACGCTCCCGACGCGCTGACCGCGCTGCCGAACGTGGTGTTCTCCCCCCATGTCGGCGGCCATACCCTCGAATCGCACGTTGCCATGCAGGACTGCGTGCTGGCGAACCTGACCGCGTTCTTCGCGGGCAAGCCGCTGCCTTACGCGGTCAAAACGGCCTGAATTGGCGCTTACCAGCCCGTCTCAAGCCCGTCCGGCGACGGATTGGAACTGGTGTGAATTTTGCTCTTGGCAAGCAAGCCCGGAGCGGTTAAAGAACCGCCTCCGGACGTGCCGGCCTCGGCTGGCGCGTTCGTGCACGCATTCCGAAAACCCGACACGACAGGAGATCATTCCTTTTCAGGACGTCCGTGAGGATTTGCCCGAAAAGGAAGGAGAGCCCGTCTGTTGGTGGAATGTGGGCAGGGGTCGGGCGGTTCGCCGACTGACCCAGTCCTGTCCAAGACTGCAGGCGCCCGCGGGAAGTTTCGATTTCTCAAAGGCTTAATCGCATGGCCTGCATAGACGGGTGAAGACCGGATTTCACTTCGCCTTCCACCTTAACGGTGGTTGCGGAAAGGGTCTGGTTCGGACCTCGACACGCCGTGGGCGCCCTCAGGTGCTCCCGGAGGGCAGGCTTTGAATTGTCGTCTCGCCCGGCGCGTGTCCGAAGGGGATTTTGGCCCCGAGGTTCAGGTTTTGGGTGGGACGATGGGTGCAACCCGGCGGTCCCGCTTTCGCGATGACCGCCAACCGGAGAGAGCTTGCTGTGGAACGAGCGGCAAAAAAAGAGGCGGTCGAACAGCTCAATGAGGTCTTCAAGACCACGAGCGTCGCGGTCGTTGCTCAATATTCCGGCCTCACCGTCGCCCAGATGCAGAAGCTGCGCCAGCAGATGAAGCAGGCGGGTGCCGCGGTGAAGGTCTCGAAGAACCGTCTCGCCAAAATTGCTCTTGAAGGCACTGACGTCGTTGCCATCGGCCCCATGCTGAAGGGACCGACCGTGATCGCCACTTCGCACGATCCGGTAGCGGCGCCAAAGGTCGCCATCGAATTCGCCAAGGCGAACGAAAAGTTCGTCATCATCGGCGGCTCGATGGGGAAGACCGTCCTGAATGTCGACGGCGTGAAGGCCCTTGCCTCGCTGCCGTCGCTTGATGAACTGCGCGGCAAGATCGTCGGCCTCATCGTGGCCCCGGCGACCAAGCTGGCTCAGCTCGCCAATGCGCCCGCGGGCAAGCTCGCGCGCGTCATCCAGGCTCATGCCTCAAAGGGCGAAGCGGCCTGACGCCCTTCGCAAAACTCAAACCCGAACCAGACTTACAGTTAAGGAAACTGAACAATGGCTGACTTGCAGAAGATCGTTGACGACCTCTCGAGCCTCACCGTGCTCGAAGCTGCCGAACTGGCGAAGCTCCTCGAAGAGAAGTGGGGCGTTTCGGCCGCTGCGGCCGTCGCCGTGGCCGGCCCGGCTGCCGGTGGCGCCGCTGCCGCTCCGGCGGAAGAGAAGACCGAGTTCACGGTCGTTCTCGCCAGCGCCGGCGACAAGAAGATCGAGGTCATCAAGGAAGTCCGCGCCATCACCGGTCTCGGCCTGAAGGAAGCAAAGGACCTCGTCGAGGGTGCTCCGAAGCCGCTGAAGGAAGGCGTGAACAAGGAAGAAGCCGACAAGATCAAGGCCCAGCTCGAGAAGGCTGGCGCCAAGGTCGAGCTCAAGTAACGCAAGTTACTTCAGCGAAATCCCGGGCTCGCGAAGCGAGACCCGGGATCTCGTCCCAAGATCGTGGATGGCCGAGTCAAGCCCGGCCATGACGACCGGAAAGACGGGCGCCTGATGCAAAAGCCGTGCGACGGAACGTCTCGACGCGGGCTGAACACGAAAAAGTGTGGGGATTTGAGGGTTTACCCCTCGAATCTCCACTATTGTCGCCCCATATCGGGTCGGCAGCACGAAAGCGCGGTGGCGGGGGTCCCGGATCCCTGTAAGCCGTTGGGAGAGCAAGCTATTTCGGGCTTTTGCAGTCCGTGAAGACGATCGTTGTGACGGGCGGGCGCGCAGCAGCGCCCCGCGCGTCGTTTTGCGTTTTGAAGGTCTGAAGAACAGATTCAGGACATTCTCGCCTGAACCTGAGTCTGCGGCCCCCAAAACGGGTTCGAAAAATTCAACCCGGGGAGCGGTGGCAGCCGCGTCCTGGACGGCGCGCCCAAATCGGGCGCCGAAAATGAGAGGCCACGATGGCGCAGCAGACATTCACCGGTCGCAAACGCGTTCGCAAGTTCTTCGGACACATCAAGGAAGTGGCCGAGATGCCGAACCTCATCGAGGTTCAGAAGGCGTCCTATGACCAGTTCCTGATGGTCGATGAACCCCAGGGCGGGCGTCTCGACGAGGGTCTGCAGGCGGTGTTCCGCTCGGTGTTTCCGATCTCCGATTTCTCGGGCACCTCGATGCTGGAATTCGTCCGCTACGAGTTCGAGCAGCCGAAATACGACGTCGACGAGTGCCGTCAGCGCGGCATGACCTTCGCGGCTCCCCTCAAGGTGACGCTACGCCTCATCGTGTTCGATATCGACGAGGAAACCGGCGCGAAGTCGGTGAAGGACATCAAGGAGCAGGACGTCTATATGGGCGACATCCCGCTCATGACGATGAACGGCACCTTCATCGTCAACGGCACCGAGCGCGTCATCGTCTCGCAGATGCACCGCTCGCCCGGCGTGTTCTTCGACCACGACAAGGGCAAGACCCATTCCTCGGGCAAGCTGCTGTTCGCCGCCCGCGTGATCCCGTATCGCGGCTCCTGGCTCGACATCGAGTTCGACGCCAAGGACATCGTCTATGCGCGTATCGACCGCCGCCGCAAGATTCCGGTGACATCGCTGATGTTCGCCCTCGGCCTCGACGGCGAGGCGATCCTGTCCACGTTCTACAAGAAGATCCTCTACAAGCGGACCAAGGAAGGCTGGCGCGTTCCGTTCGACGCCAACCGTTTCCGCGGCTACTCGACCGTCAACGACCTGATCGATGCCGACACCGGCAAGGTCGTGCTCGAGGCCGGCAAGAAGCTCACCGTCCGTGCCGCCCGCCAGCTCCAGGAGAAGGGGCTGAAGGCGCTGCGCATGTCCGACGAGGAGCTGGTCGGCAACTACGTCGCCGAGGATCTCGTCAATCCGAAGACGGGCGAGATTCACGCCGAAGCCGGTGAGGAGATCACCGACAAGCTGATGAAGTCGCTCAACGAGCAGGGCTACAAGGAGCTGCCGCTGCTCGACATCGACCACGTCAATGTCGGCCCCTACATCCGCAACACGCTCTCGGCGGACAAGAACATGACGCGCGAGGACGCGCTGTTCGACATCTACCGCGTGATGCGTCCGGGCGAGCCGCCGACGCTGGATTCGGCGCAGGCCATGTTCCAGTCGCTGTTCTTCGACGCCGAACGCTACGACCTGTCCGCGGTCGGCCGCGTCAAGATGAACATGCGCCTCGACCTCGATGCGCCCGACACCCAGCGCACGCTGCGCAAGGAAGACATCCTCTCCGTCATCAAGACGCTGGTGGATTTGCGCGACGGCAAGGGCGAGATCGACGACATCGACCATCTCGGCAACCGCCGTGTGCGCTCGGTCGGCGAGCTCATGGAGAACCAGTACCGCATCGGCCTGCTCCGCATGGAGCGCGCGATCAAGGAGCGCATGTCCTCGGTCGATATCGACACGGTCATGCCGCAGGACCTGATCAACGCCAAGCCGGCGGCTGCCGCCGTGCGCGAGTTCTTCGGCTCCTCGCAGCTCTCGCAGTTCATGGACCAGACCAACCCGCTGTCGGAGATCACCCACAAGCGGCGCCTGTCGGCGCTTGGACCGGGCGGTCTGACCCGCGAGCGCGCCGGCTTCGAGGTGCGCGACGTGCATCCGACGCATTACGGCCGCATCTGCCCGATCGAGACGCCGGAAGGTCCGAACATCGGCCTGATCAACTCGCTCGCGACCTTCGCGCGCGTGAACAAGTACGGCTTCGTCGAGACGCCGTACCGCAAGGTCAAGGACGGCCGCGTCACCGACGAGGTCGTGTACCTCTCGGCGATGGAAGAGGGCCGTTATACGGTCGCGCAGGCCAACGTGCCGCTCGATCCGAAGGGCCGCTTCACCGAAGACCTCGTGGTCTGCCGTCATGCCGGCGAAGTCTTGCCGGTGACGCCGGACAAGGTCGACTACATGGACGTGTCGCCGAAGCAGCTGGTTTCGGTCGCCGCGGCGCTGATCCCGTTCCTCGAGAACGACGACGCCAACCGCGCGCTGATGGGCTCGAACATGCAGCGCCAGGCGGTGCCGCTGGTTCGCGCCGAGGCGCCGTTCGTCGGTACCGGCATGGAAGGCGTGGTCGCGCGCGACTCGGGTGCTGCGATCGCGGCGCGCCGTTCGGGCGTGATCGACCAGATCGACGCCACCCGCGTCGTCATCCGCGCCACGGAAGATCTCGATCCGACCAAGTCGGGCGTCGATATCTACCGCCTGATGAAGTACCAGCGCTCCAACCAGTCGACCTGCATCAACCAGCGTCCGCTGGTGAAGGTCGGCGACATCGTCAAGAAGGGCGACATCATCGCCGACGGTCCGTCGACCGATCTCGGTGAGCTCGCTCTGGGGCGCAACGTGCTCGTCGCGTTCATGCCGTGGAACGGCTACAACTTCGAAGACTCGATCCTGCTCTCCGAGCGAATCGTGAAGGAAGACGTCTTCACCTCGATTCACATCGAGGAGTTCGAGGTGATGGCCCGCGACACCAAGCTCGGACCCGAGGAAATCACCCGCGACATTCCGAACGTCTCGGAAGAAGCGCTGAAGAACCTCGACGAAGCCGGTATCGTCTACATCGGTGCGGAAGTGCGCGCCGGCGACATCCTGGTCGGCAAGATCACGCCGAAGGGCGAAAGCCCGATGACGCCGGAAGAGAAGCTGCTGCGCGCCATCTTCGGCGAGAAGGCCTCCGACGTTCGCGACACCTCGCTGCGCGTTCCTCCGGGCGTGCAGGGCACGATCGTGGAAGTGCGCGTGTTCAACCGTCACGGCGTCGACAAGGACGAGCGTGCGCTGGCGATCGAGCGGGAAGAGATCGAGCGTCTGGCCAAGGACCGCGACGACGAGCAGGCGATCCTGGACCGCAACGTCTACAACCGTCTTGCCGAGCTGCTCGAAGGGCGGCAGGGCATCGCAGGCCCCAAGGGCTTCAAGAAGGACACCAAGATCACCCGTGCGGTGCTCGAGGAGTACCCGAAGTCGCAGTGGTGGCTGTTCGCGTCGCCCAACGACAAGCTGATGGCCGAGATCGAGGCCATGCGGAAGCAGTACGACGAGTCGAAGAAGGGGCTCGAGCAGCGCTTCCTCGACAAGGTCGAGAAGCTTCAGCGCGGCGACGAATTGCCGCCCGGCGTGATGAAGATGGTCAAGGTCTTCGTCGCGGTGAAGCGCAAGATCCAGCCCGGCGACAAGATGGCCGGCCGCCACGGCAACAAGGGCGTGGTGTCGAAGATCGTGCCGATCGAGGACATGCCGTTCCTCGAAGACGGCACGCATGCCGACATCGTGCTCAATCCGCTCGGCGTGCCCTCGCGCATGAACGTCGGACAGATCCTCGAGACCCATCTCGGCTGGGCCTGCGCCGGCCTCGGCAAGCGGATCGGCCAGACGGTCGATGCGTACCTGTCGAAGCAGGACATCAAGCCGCTGAAGGAGACCTTGAAGAAGGTCTACGGCGACGACGAGACGATCAAGTCGCTCAACGACAATGAGCTGATCGAGCTCGGCCACAACTTGAGCCGCGGCGTGCCGATCGCGACGCCGGTGTTCGACGGCGCCAAGGAAGCCGACATCGAGGAGATGCTGAAGCTTGCGGGTCTCGACGCCTCGGGCCAGTCGACCGTCTATGACGGCCGCACCGGCGATCCGTTCGATCGCAAGGTGACGGTGGGCTACATCTACATGCTCAAGCTGCACCATCTGGTCGACGACAAGATCCACGCGCGTTCGATCGGTCCGTACTCGCTCGTCACCCAGCAGCCGCTGGGCGGCAAGGCGCAGTTCGGCGGCCAGCGCTTCGGCGAAATGGAGGTGTGGGCGCTCGAAGCCTACGGCGCGGCGTACACGCTCCAGGAGATGCTGACGGTGAAGTCGGACGACGTCGCCGGCCGTACCAAGGTTTACGAGGCGATCGTGCGCGGCGACGACACGTTCGAGGCCGGTATTCCGGAATCGTTCAACGTGCTGGTCAAGGAAATGCGCTCGCTCGGCCTCAACGTCGATCTGCACAACTCCAAGGTGGGACCGGCGCCGACGTCGGAAGCGGCCGAGTAATTCGACCTGTCATGCCCGGCCTTTGCGGCCGGGCACCGGCGCCCCGCCCGAGGCCTTGAGGGCAGGGCGCCTGCTTGAAGTGATTTTCGAATTTGCGGCCGGAGGCGACCGGCACGCGAGGAGAAGACGATGAACCAAGAAATTATGAATCTCTTCAACCCGACGACGCCGGCTCAGGTCTTCGACCAGATCCGGATCTCGATCGCGTCTCCAGAGAAGATTCTGTCCTGGTCCTACGGCGAGATCAAGAAGCCGGAGACCATCAACTACCGCACCTTCAAGCCCGAGCGCGACGGCCTGTTCTGCGCCCGCATCTTCGGGCCGATCAAGGACTACGAGTGCTTGTGCGGCAAGTACAAGCGCATGAAGTACAAGGGCATCATCTGCGAGAAGTGCTCGGTCGAGGTCACGCTGTCGCGCGTCCGGCGCGAGCGCATGGGCCATATCGAGCTCGCAGCCCCGGTCGCCCACATCTGGTTCCTGAAGTCGCTGCCCTCGCGCATCGGCCTTCTGCTGGACATGACGCTGAAGGATCTCGAGCGGATCCTCTACTTCGAATATTACGTCGTGCTCGAGCCGGGTCTGACCGCGCTCAAGGACCGTCAGCTGCTGTCCGAGGACGAGTATCTGAAGGCGCAGGACGAATACGGCCAGGACAGCTTCACCGCCATGATCGGCGCCGAAGCGATCCGCGAGCTGCTCAAGGGCATGGACCTCGAGAAGCTGGAGGCTTCGCTCCGCGTCGAGATGCAGGAGACCGACTCCGACATCAAGCACAAGAAGCTCGCCAAGCGCCTCAAGATCGTGGAAGCGTTCCGCCACTCCGGCAACAAGCCGGAATGGATGATCATGACCGTGGTTCCGGTGATTCCGCCGGACCTGCGTCCGCTGGTGCCGCTGGACGGCGGCCGCTTCGCGACCTCGGACCTCAACGACCTCTATCGCCGCGTCATCAACCGCAACAACCGCTTGAAGCGGCTGATGGAGCTGCGCGCGCCCGACATCATCATCCGCAACGAGAAGCGCATGCTTCAGGAAGCGGTCGATGCGCTGTTCGACAACGGCCGCCGCGGCCGCGTCATCACGGGCGCCAACAAGCGCCCGCTGAAGTCGCTCGCCGACATGCTCAAGGGCAAGCAGGGCCGCTTCCGCCAGAACCTGCTCGGCAAGCGCGTCGACTATTCGGGCCGTTCGGTGATCGTGGTCGGTCCCGAGCTGCGCCTGCATCAGTGCGGCCTGCCGAAGAAGATGGCGCTCGAGCTGTTCAAGCCGTTCATCTATTCGCGGCTCGACGCCAAGGGCCTGTCCACCACGGTGAAGCAGGCCAAGAAGCTGGTCGAGAAGGAGCGGCCCGAGGTCTGGGACATCCTGGATGAGGTGATCCGCGAGCATCCGGTGCTGCTCAACCGCGCGCCGACGCTGCATCGTCTCGGCATCCAGGCGTTCGAGCCCGTGCTGATCGAGGGCAAGGCAATCCAGCTTCACCCGCTGGTCTGCTCGGCGTTCAACGCCGACTTCGACGGCGACCAGATGGCCGTGCACGTTCCGCTGTCGCTCGAAGCACAGCTGGAAGCGCGCGTCCTGATGATGTCGACCAACAACATCCTGCATCCGGCCAACGGTCAGCCGATCATCGTGCCGTCGCAGGACATCGTGCTCGGTCTCTACTACGTTTCGATCATGCGCGAAGGTCTGCCCGGCGAGGGCAAGATCTTCGGCGACATGGCCGAGCTCGAGCACGCCCTGCACGCGAAGGTCATCCACCTCCACACCAAGATCAAGTACCGGTGGCAGGGCATGGACGAGACCGGCAAGGTCTCGACGCGCTGGATCGAGACCACCGCCGGCCGCGTCATGCTCGGCAACCTGCTGCCGAAGAACCCGCGGATTTCGTACGAGATCATCAACAAGCTGATGACCAAGCGCGAGATCTCGGGCGTGATCGACCAGGTCTACCGTCACTGCGGTCAGAAGGAGACGGTGATCTTCTGCGACCGCATCATGGCGCTCGGCTTCTACAACGCGTTCAAGGCCGGCATCTCGTTCGGCAAGGACGACATGGTCGTGCCGCACGGCAAGTGGAAGATCGTCGATACCACCCGTACGCTGGCGAAGGACTTCGAGCAGCAGTACAACGACGGTCTGATCACCCACGGCGAGAAGTACAACAAGGTCGTCGACGCCTGGTCGAAGGCTACCGAAGAAATCGCCAAGGCGATGATGAAGGAGATCTCCTCGACCAAGAAGACGGTGAGCGGGGCCGATGCCGACATCAACTCGATCTACATGATGGCTCATTCCGGTGCCCGCGGTTCGCCGGCCCAGATGCGCCAGCTCGCCGGCATGCGCGGCCTGATGGCCAAGCCGTCGGGCGAGATCATCGAGACGCCGATCATCTCGAACTTCAAGGAAGGCCTCTCGGTGCTCGAGTACTTCAACTCGACCCACGGCGCCCGCAAGGGCCTCGCGGACACCGCGTTGAAGACCGCCAACTCCGGCTACCTGACCCGTCGTCTGGTCGACGTCGCGCAGGACTGCATCATCACGCAGAGCGACTGCGGCACCAAGCTCGGCATCAAGATGCGCGCCATCGTCGATGCCGGCACCGTGGTCGCTTCGCTGGGCTCGCGCATCCTCGGACGCACGGCCTGCGAGGACATCCGCGACAGTTCCGGCAAGGTGATCATCAAGCGCGACACGCTGATGGAAGAGAGCCATCTGGACGCCATCCAGCAGGGTGGCGTGCAGGAGGTGAAGATCCGCTCGGCACTGACCTGCGAGCTCGTCAACGGCATCTGCGGCAAGTGCTACGGCCGCGACCTCGCCCGCGGCACGCCGGTCAACCACGGCGAAGCCGTCGGCGTCATCGCGGCGCAGTCGATCGGCGAGCCGGGCACCCAGCTCACCATGCGCACCTTCCACATCGGCGGTGCGGCGCAGCTCAACGAGCAGTCGTTCGTCGAAGCCAACTTCGACGGCAAGATCGTGATCAGGAACAAGGCCATCGCCCGCAACAGCGAAGGCCACCTGATCGCGATGGTGCGCAACATGGTGGTGGCCATCGTCGATGCCGACGGCACCGAGCGTGCGACGCACCGCGTCCAGTACGGCTCGCGCCTGCACGTCGACGAGGGCGACATGGTCAAGCGCGGCCAGCGCATCGTCGAGTGGGATCCCTACACCCGTCCGCTGCTCACCGAAGTCGAAGGTACCATCGGCTTCGAGGATCTGGTCGAGGGGCAGTCGATCTCGGAAACGCTCGACGAAGCCACCGGTATCGCCAAGCGCGTGGTCATCGACTGGCGCTCGACCCGCGGCGGCTCGGACCTGCGTCCGGCCATCGTGGTCAAGGGCAAGGACGGCAAGGTGCTCAAGCTCGCCCGTGGCGGCGATGCCCGCTACATGCTGTCGGTCGACGCCATTCTCTCGGTCGACGTCGGAGCCAAGGTCAATCCGGGCGACATCCTCGCCCGTGTCTCGACCGAAAGCGCCAAGACGCGTGACATCACCGGCGGTCTGCCGCGGGTGGCGGAACTGTTCGAGGCACGGCGTCCGAAGGATGCGGCGATCATCGCCGAGATCGCGGGTACCATCCGGTTCGGGCGCGACTACAAGAACAAGCGCCGCATCTCGATCGAGCCGATGGACAAGACCGACGAGCCGCGCGAGTACCTGATCCCGAAGGGCAAGCACATCCACCTTCAGGACGGCGACATCGTCGAAAAGGGCGACTTCATCGTCGAAGGCAACCCGGCACCGCACGACATCCTCGCGGTCAAGGGCATCGAGGAACTCGCGGCCTATCTGGTCAACGAGATCCAGGAGGTCTACCGGCTCCAGGGCGTGCTCATCAACGACAAGCACATCGAGGTGATTGTCCGTCAGATGCTCCAGAAGGTGGAGGTCACCGACCAGGGCGATACGGACATGATCTCGGGCGAGCAGGTCGACAAGATCGAGTTCGACGCCTTGAACGAGAAGGCCAAGGAAGAGGGCAAGAAGCCCGCCACGGGAACGCCGGTTCTGCTCGGCATCACCAAGGCGAGCCTGCAGACCCGCTCCTTCTTCTCGGCGGCCTCGTTCCAGGAGACCACCCGCGTCCTCACGGAAGCGGCGGTCAACGGCAAGGTCGATCCGCTCGAAGGCCTCAAGGAGAACGTCATCGTCGGCCGGCTGATCCCGGCGGGCACCGGCGCCTCCATGGCCAAGATCCGCGAAGTCGCCATGAAGCGCGACAAGCTGATCCTGGACGAGCGCGAGAAGCAGGCGGCGGTCGTGTCGCCCGCGCCGGAAGCGGAGCTTCCCGCGCTGCCGCCCGCGGAATGATCGTTCATCCGTAGGAATACTGAGACAATGAAAAGGCCGGCGCAAGCCGGCCTTTTTGCTGCATCCTTGCCGGCTTGCTGCGGTGCAGGATCAGCCCTTGTTCATCTTTCCTTCAGGCGTAAAAGCGCTTCTGCTAGGGGAGTCTAGACCGGTGGTCCCGTGAAGGGGGGCGGACCGGAGACCACGGAACTCATATGCTTGATCTCGCAATCGTAGGCGGCGGCCCCGGCGGGCTGATGAGCGCCTGGTATCTGAAGCGCAAGCTCGGCGATCTCTGTCGCGTCACCATCTTTGAGGCCTCCGACCGGCTCGGCGGCAAGATCGTCACGCGCAAGTTCGATTCCGCGCCCGCGATGTACGAGGCCGGCGTGGCCGAGATCTACGATTACTCGATGACGGGTCCGGATCCGCTGCGCGAGTTGATCCAGCATTTCGGGCTGCAGACCATTCCGATGGACGCCGAGCAGGTGCATCTCGGTGGCGAACTGCTGAACGATGTGCCGGGCATGCGCCGCAAATACGGCGCCAAGACCGCCGCTGCGATCGAGGCCTTCCGCAAGCGCTGCACCGAGATGTTGTCGCCGGTCGAATATTACGAGGGCGTCGGCGCGCACGACAACGAGAATCCCTGGGCCTACAAGACCGCCGAGCAGGTGCTCGACGAGGAGGTTGAGGACGAGACGGCGAAGCGATTTTTCAAGGTGATGGCGCGCTCCGACATTGCGACCGAGAGCCACAACACCAACGGCCTCAACGCGCTCAAGAACTACCTGATGGACGTCGACGGCTATATCGGCCTCTATTCCATCCAGAACGGCAACGAGCAGCTGATCGAGTGCCTGCAGTCGGAGGTCAATGCCGACATCCAGCTCAATCATCGCGTGCTCACCGTGGGCAAGGCGCCGACCGGCCGCTACCAGCTCAAGATGATGAACGGCAAGGGACCGGAGACCCGCGACTTCGACCTCGTGCTGGTCTGCCTGCCGCATTCCTGGCTGGCCACGCTCGGCTGGGAAGGCGAGCAGCTGCGCAAGTCGATGGTCAAGCACGTCTCCTATTTCGACCGTCCCGCCCATTACCTGCGCGTCTCGATCCTGTTCGACACGCCGTTCTGGGGCGGGAAGATTCCCGGCGCCTGGTTCATGTCGGAAGCTTTCGGCGGCTGCTGCGTCTACAACGAGGGCGCGCGCCACGACGTCGGCAAGCACGGCGTGCTGAACTGGCTGATTCCGGGTTCCGACGCGCTGGCCTTCGCCAATCTGTCGGACCAGGAGCTGATCGACGCCGCGCTGAAGTCGCTGCCGGCCTCGCTCGGCGATGCGCGTTCGCATTTCATGGAAGGCAGGATCCACCGCTGGCTGTCGTCGGTGAACGCCATACCGGGCGGTCTGCCCGTGCGCGACGTCATGACCAATCACCGGCCGGAGCCGAAGCAGCATCCGGGCATCGTGGTGGTCGGCGACTATCTGTTCGATTCCACGCTGAACGGCCTGCTCGACTCCTCCGACGCCGCCACCGACATCATCCTGACCGAGATGATGCGCCTGCGCCGAGAACGCGCGCAGGAGGACAAGCCGCTCTCCGACAAGATCGATCGCGATTATTTCGAGAACTATCGCGGCCTCGGCCCCTACCACGAGGCGTGGCGCCACTTTACCGACCCCGATTATCTCACCAAGCTGCTCGGCATCGTCTGGGGCAAGACGAAGGGCTTCAGGCTGCTCGTCGCGGGCTCCGCCAGCGGCGAGCTGGTCGGCGCGCTGCGCGAGCGTGGCATCGATGCCTTCGGCATCGAGAACAACCGTGCCATCCACGCCAAGACGCCGAAGGCGCTGAAGAAGTACAACAAGCTCGGCTCGATCACCGACATGCCGTTCAAGGACGGCGCATTCGACTTCGTGTTCGAGACCAGCCTCTGCCACGTTTCCCCGAAGCAGGTGGTCCGCGCGATCCGCGAGCTCAACCGCGTGGTCAAGACCGGCCTCGTGTTCGGCTCGATCACCTCGGACATGGCTCCCGCCCTGATCGACCGCTACGACCTGCTGCGCGGGGTCAAGAAGCTCGGCACCTGGTGGGAATGGTCCGAGCTGTTCTTCGGCAATGGTTTCGATCTCTCGATGCACCGCAAGGACTGCACCGATGCGCTCTGGGAGGCGACGCTCGCCGCCAACAAGGGGCCAGGGCAGTGGTACGCCGACGCCGACAGCTTGCGCTATTCCTTCTTCGACAAGGTCGAGGACGAGGACGAGGAATAGCCGCGGGACGCGTCGAATTCGTCCAATTGTTTTGCCGAATTCATCTTGATCGCATAGAATCGGGGCCTTAGCGGTTGCCGCTATGTCCTGCGTTCTCTGCGGTCATGCCGGCCGTCAGCATCGGTTGGTTTCATGGCATCCAAGCCTCTCTCGCCCGACGACAAGCCTCTCTCGCCCGACAAACAGAAGCTCGCCGCAGACAAGGCGGCCGGGCTCGACGACAAGCTCGCCGCTTCTGCCAAGCCGGATCTCGACGACGAGGAGGACGACGAGGACGAGGCGGATGACGGCCTGGAACTCGACGACGATGATGAGGACGAGGACCTCGTCGTCTTTACCGCCCGCGAGGCCGCCGGCGCGCTCGCGACCATCCTCGGCTTCGTCAAACCCTATCTGACGAACTACAAGCGGATGCTGTCGTTCGTCGCGTTCGGCGTCTTCGTCGAGACGCTGTTCAACGTCATCATGCCGCTCAGCCTCAAGTTTCTGATCGACGAGGCGCTCGGCGAGGAAGACTTCCAGGCGCTGTACAAGATCCTCGGCGTGCTCGCCGTCGCCGGCATCTTCACCTCGATTGTCGCGGTCTGGTACGAGCGCTGGGATGCGCGGCTGGCCGCCTGCGTCATCTCGGACGTCCGCAAACGCCTGTTCGAGCACGTCCAGGACCTGCCGGCGGCCTATTTCGGCCGTACCAAACGCGGCGAGATCCTGTCGCGCTTCTCGGTCGACCTCTCCGCGTTCGAAGGCTCGGTGAAGACCTTCGCCAACAGCGCCGCGCTGCCGTTTCTGGAACTCGTCGCCGGCATCGTCCTGATGGTGTTCCTGAACTGGCAGCTCGCGGTGGTCGCGCTGCTCGTGTTTCCGATCACGCTGATCGGCCCGCGGATCCTGACGCCCAAGGCCGTGCAGGCCAATTACGAGCAGAAGCTCAACGAGAGCGCGCTGCTCGGCATGGTGCAGGAGAACGTGGCGGCGCAGGCCGTGATCAAGGCGTTCAGCCTGCAGCGCAAGATGTTCGGCTTTTTCGCCTTCCGCAACGACGAGACCCGCAACAAGATCGCCTCGGCCGCGTTCCTGTCGACCATGGTGGAGCGGACGGTCACCATCTCGGTGCTATTGTTGCACCTCGTGGTGCTCGCGATCGGCGCGTATCTGGCGACCAAGGGCCAGATCACCATCGGCACCTTCGTCACCTTCGAGAGTGCGTTCTGGGAGGTCTCCTACAACATCGCCCATCTGATGCATTTCATCCCGGTGTCGATCTCCTCGGCCGCCGCGATCCGTCATATCCAGGAGCTGCTGGACGAGCCGACCCGCGCCGCCGATCGGCCCGGTGCGCCCGATTTGCCGCGCATCACCAACGACATCACCTTCGACCGCGTCACCTTCCGCTACGAGGGCAGCCAGACGCCGGTGCTGGACAATCTCAGCCTCAAGCTCGACGCCGGCAAGCGCATCGCGATCGTCGGCCCGAGCGGCTCCGGCAAGAGCACGTTGCTCAACCTCATCCTGCGGCTCTACGTGCCCGACGAGGGACGGCTCACCATCGACGGTGTCGACGTCCGCAAGGTGACGCTGGATTCGCTGCGCCGGAGCATGGCGGTGGTGTTCCAGGAGAACATGCTGTTCAACATGTCGATCCGGGAGAACATCCGGCTCGGCAAGGAGGGCGCGACCGACGAGGAGGTGGAGGAAGCCGCCAAAAAGGCCGAGATCCACCGTTACATCATGAGCCTGCCGCAGCGATACGACACGCCGGTCGGCGAGCGCGGCGACACCCTGTCGGGCGGCCAGCGCCAGCGCATCGCGATCGCGCGCGCCATCATCCGCAACCCGTCGGTGCTGCTGCTGGACGAAGCCACCTCGGCGCTGGACCAGACCACGGAAGCTGCGATCAACCGCACGCTGCTCAAGGTCGCCAAGGGCCGCACCATGATCTGGTCGACCCACCGTCTGACGTCGGTGGTCGAGATGGACGAGATCATCGTGATTTCCGGGGGCAGGGCGATCGAACGCGGCTCTCATGCCCAGTTGCTCGCCAAGAACGGCACCTATCGCAAGCTGTGGAACGACCAGATCCACCAGCCGCACGGCGGGGCCGCGCCCGTCGACGATGGCAGAGACGAGGATGACGACGACGACGACGAGGAGTGACCGGACCGCGATTCGGCGATCCCGGTGATCGGCATCGCGCGGTCCGCACCTGGCGGCGAGTTTTCGATTCGAGAGCTCGATCGGATAGTTCTCATTCGAATTGGTCGTGAGCCTCGAAAGTCCGCGCGGCCGACGTCGCGGACATTGGTCGTGCAGCGACTTTGGCCGCTCCCGGCGGTGCCGATGACCGCCGAAGCGGAGAGATTAATGCCCTTTAACGCACTCCGGGCAAGAAAAGGCCGCGCCGATTACCATAAAATTGCTTTTTGCCCGGGTATAATCGCAGATGAGCTGGCGACGTGGAGGCTGTCGTCCCATATGAGTGTGAGCGCGGCGAGGCGATAAACAGCGATTTTGACAGGCTGCTGAAGCGCTTCGTGACTGTCGTTTCGCCTTGACTTGAGCGACTCCCACTTATAGAAAGCGCCTCACTTAACGACAGGCGGTGAGCATCGCCAGCGTCGGAACGGGCCACCCGTTAGATCTCCAAGGACCAGCTCCACAAGGGATCGCTCGAAGCGGGCACCAACCTCGACGAATGCCGCTCAAACGCTGTCGATCATAGCTAGGCAATGCCAGTGCGATTCTAGGTCTCTTGAGCAAGTTCTCTTGAGATCGAATTCGGATGCATGACCTCAGTGCGCAGGCCGTGGCTTTACGCCGACGGCCTCAATACTGCGGTCCTCTGTGGCGTCGAAGCGCTTTCCGCCCGTTGATGGGGTGGTTGGCGCGATTTCGCTTTGTGCGGATTGTTCCGCGGAAGGCAGCCTCGTCGGGCAGGTAGCTCGAAAGAATTTGCAGTTCCGGCAACGGGCTGCGGCAAGACAGCGGATCCGGAAGGGGCCGCGACAGAACAAAGGGTAAGGCCAGGATGCCGACGATCAACCAGCTGATCGCTCAACCGCGTGAAGTGCAGAAGTCGCGCAAGAAGGTGCCGGCGCTGCAGCAGTCGCCGCAGAAGCGTGGTGTTTGCACCCGCGTCTACACCACGACCCCGAAGAAGCCGAACTCGGCGCTTCGTAAGGTCGCCAAGGTGCGCCTGACCAACGGCTTCGAGGTGATCGGCTACATCCCCGGCGAGGGCCATAACCTCCAGGAGCACTCGGTGGTCATGATCCGCGGCGGCCGCGTCAAGGACTTGCCCGGCGTGCGTTACCACATCCTCCGCGGCGTTCTGGATACCCAGGGCGTCAAGAACCGTAAGCAGCGTCGTTCGAAGTACGGCGCGAAGCGTCCGAAGTAAGCGGGAACCAGCTCTATGTCTCGTCGCCATTCAGCGGAAAAGCGCGAAGTCCTTCCCGATCCGAAGTTCGGGAACATCATCGTCACGAAGTTCATGAACTCGGTGATGTACGCCGGCAAGAAGTCGGTCGCCGAGGGCATCGTCTACGGTGCGTTCGGCATCATCGAATCCAAGACCAAGCAGAACCCGCTCGGCGTGTTCGAGCAGGCGCTCGAGAACGTCATGCCGACGATCGAGGTTCGCTCCCGTCGCGTCGGCGGCGCGACCTACCAGGTTCCGGTCGAGGTCCGCTCGACCCGCCGGCAGGCGCTCGGCATCCGCTGGCTGATCTCGGCCGCGCGCGAGCGCAACGAGAAGACCATGACCGAGCGGCTTTCGGCCGAGCTGCTGGACGCATCGAACAACCGCGGGAACGCCGTCAAGAAGCGTGAAGACGTGCACCGGATGGCGGAAGCCAACCGCGCCTTCTCGCACTATCGCTGGTAACGGCGACACACTCGGACTCGCAAGGAACCACCCATGCCCCGCCAACATGCCATCGAGGACTACCGTAACTTCGGTATCATGGCGCATATCGACGCCGGCAAGACCACGACGACCGAGCGCATCCTCTATTACACCGGCAAGAGCCACAAGATCGGCGAAGTGCACGAAGGTGCCGCGACGATGGACTGGATGGAGCAGGAGCAGGAGCGTGGCATCACGATCACCTCGGCTGCGACCACCGCGTTCTGGGCCGGCAAGCGCCTGAACATCATCGACACCCCCGGCCACGTCGACTTTACCATCGAGGTCGAGCGCAGCTTGCGCGTGCTCGACGGCGCCGTCTGCGTGCTCGACTCGAACCAGGGCGTCGAACCCCAGACCGAGACCGTCTGGCGCCAGGGCGACAAGTACAAGGTTCCGCGCATCGTCTTCGCCAACAAGATGGACAAGACCGGCGCCGACTTCTTCAAGTGCCTGTCCGACATCGTCGACCGCCTCGGCGCCAAGCCGATCGCGATCCAGCTTCCGATCGGCGCCGAGAACAACTTCAAGGGTCTCGTCGACCTCGTGAAGATGCAGGGCATCATCTGGAACGATGAATCGCTCGGCGCGAAGTTCGACTATGTCGACATTCCCGAGGATCTGGTCGAGCAGGCCAAGGAATACCGCGAGAAGATGGTGGAAGCCGCCGTCGAGCTCGACGACGACGCCATGGCCGCCTATCTCGACGGCAAGGAGCCGGACGAGGCGACGCTGAAGCGGCTGATCCGCAAGGCGGTCCTGACCGGCGCGTTCTATCCCGTGCTGTGCGGCTCGGCCTTCAAGAACAAGGGCGTGCAGCCGCTGCTCGACGCCGTCGTCGACTATCTGCCGTCGCCGATCGACGTGCCCGCGATCAAGGGCACCGACGACCGCGGCAACGAGGTCGTGCGCAAGGCGGACGACAAGGAGCCGCTGGCGCTGCTCGCGTTCAAGATCATGGACGACCCGTTCGTCGGCACCATCACCTTCTGCCGCATCTATTCCGGCGTGCTGCAGAGCGGCACCGGCGTCGTGAACTCGACGCGCGAGAAGAAGGAGCGCATCGGGCGCATGCTGTTGATGCATGCGAACAACCGCGAAGACATCAAGGAAGCCTATGCCGGCGACATCGTCGCGCTGGCCGGCCTGAAGGAAGCGCGCACCGGTGACACGCTGTGCGATCCCGACAAGCAGGTGATCCTGGAGAAGATGGAATTCCCCGAGCCGGTCATCGAGATCGCGATCGAGCCGAAGTCCAAGGCCGACCAGGAAAAGCTGGGCGTGGCGCTGGCCAAGCTCGCCGCGGAGGATCCGTCCTTCCGCGTGTCGACCGACCAGGAGTCCGGCCAGACCATCCTCAAGGGCATGGGCGAGCTCCATCTCGACATCAAGGTCGACATTCTCAAGCGTACCTACAAGGTCGACGCCAACATCGGCGCCCCGCAGGTTGCGTTCCGTGAGCGCGTCACCAAGAAGGCCGAGGTCAAGTACACCCACAAGAAGCAGACCGGCGGCACCGGTCAGTTCGCGGAAGTGTCGATCGTGGTCGAGCCGAATGAGCCTGGCAAGGGCTACGAGTTCGAGTCCAAGATCGTCGGCGGTGCGGTTCCGAAGGAATACATCCCCGGCGTCGAAAAGGGCCTCAACAGCGTGATGAGCTCCGGCGTGGTCGCGGGCTTCCCCGTGGTCGACGTCAAGGTTCAGCTCGTCGACGGCAAGTATCACGACGTCGACTCGTCGGCGCTCGCCTTCGAAATCGCAGCGCGTGCGGCATTCCGCGAAGCCCTGCAGAAGGGCAAGTCCGTCCTGCTCGAGCCGATCATGAAGGTCGAAGTGGTGACCCCGGAAGACTACACCGGCTCGGTCATCGGCGACCTGAATTCCCGGCGCGGTCAGATCCAGGGTCAGGACATGCGCGGCAACGCCAACGTCATCAATGCGATGGTGCCGCTCATGAACATGTTCGGTTACGTGAACAATCTGCGCTCGATGAGCCAGGGTCGCGCGACCTTCACCATGCAGTTCGACCACTACGCAGAAGCGCCGGCCAACGTGTCGGCAGAAGTCCAGAAGAAGTTTGCCTGATTGTCGTCGGTCTAAAGCTGACGATTGAACGGAGAGTCAAATGGCCAAAGCAAAGTTTGAACGTAACAAGCCGCACTGCAACATCGGCACCATCGGTCACGTCGACCACGGCAAGACGTCGCTGACCGCGGCGATCACCAAGGTTCTCGCCGAAGCCGGCGGTGCGACGTTCACCGCATACGACCAGATCGACAAGGCGCCGGAAGAGAAGGCGCGCGGCATCACCATCTCGACCGCGCACGTCGAGTACGAGACGCCGAACCGCCACTACGCCCACGTCGACTGTCCCGGCCACGCCGACTACGTCAAGAACATGATCACCGGCGCCGCCCAGATGGACGGTGCGATCCTGGTCGTGTCGGCCGCTGACGGCCCGATGCCGCAGACCCGTGAGCACATCCTGCTTGCCCGCCAGGTCGGCGTGCCCGCGCTCGTCGTGTTCCTCAACAAGTGCGACATGGTCGACGATCCGGAGCTGCTCGAGCTCGTCGAGCTCGAAGTCCGCGAGCTGCTCTCCAAGTACGACTTCCCCGGCGACAAGATCCCGATCATCAAGGGCTCGGCGCTCGCCGCCCTCGAAGATTCCGACAAGAAGCTCGGCCACGACGCCATTCTCGAGCTGATGAAGAACGTCGACGAGTACATCCCGCAGCCGGAGCGTCCGATCGACCAGCCGTTCCTGATGCCGGTTGAAGACGTGTTCTCGATCTCGGGCCGCGGCACCGTCGTGACCGGCCGCGTCGAGCGCGGCATCGTTAAGGTCGGCGAGGAAATCGAGATCGTCGGTCTGCGCGCCACGCAGAAGACCACGGTCACCGGCGTCGAAATGTTCCGCAAGCTGCTCGATCAGGGCCAGGCCGGCGACAACATCGGTGCGCTGCTCCGCGGCACCAAGCGCGAAGACGTCGAGCGCGGCCAGGTGCTGTGCAAGCCGGGTTCGGTCAAGCCGCACACCAAGTTCAAGGCTGAGGCTTACATCCTCACCAAGGAAGAGGGCGGTCGCCACACCCCGTTCTTCACCAACTACCGTCCGCAGTTCTACTTCCGCACCACCGACGTGACCGGTGTCGTGCATCTGCCGGAAGGCACCGAGATGGTGATGCCGGGCGACAACATCGCGATGGAAGTGCACCTGATCGTGCCGATCGCGATGGAAGAGAAGCTCCGCTTCGCGATCCGCGAAGGTGGCCGCACCGTCGGCGCCGGCGTCGTCGCCTCGATCATCGAGTAACAAGCGAATAGGGAATGGTGAGTGGCGGATAGGGATTTCTATTCGCTACTCGCTACTCGCCACTCTACTCAAAGAAAGCACGGCAATGAACGGCCAAAACATTCGTATCCGTCTCAAGGCGTTCGACCATCGTATCCTCGATACGTCGACCCGCGAGATCGTGAACACGGCGAAGCGCACCGGCGCGCAGGTCCGCGGACCCATTCCGCTGCCCACCCGCATCGAGAAGTTCACCGTCAACCGTTCGCCCCACGTCGACAAGAAGAGCCGCGAGCAGTTCGAGATGCGCACTCACAAGCGCCTGCTCGACATCGTCGATCCGACCCCGCAGACCGTCGATGCTTTGATGAAGCTCGACCTGGCCGCCGGTGTCGACGTCGAGATCAAGCTCTGAGCATGCCCCGAGAAGTGGGCACCGGTTTTCGGATCGGGTCATGCTCACTTACGAAGATTAGCTAGTCCGCAAGGACAGAAAGAACAGGAAGCAAGCCGATGCGCTCCGGAGTGATCGCACAAAAGGTCGGGATGACGCGGGTCTTTACGGAGGCCGGCGAACATATCCCCGTGACCGTGCTGAAGCTCGGCAATTGCCAGGTCGTAGGCCACCGCACCGAAGAGAAGAACGGTTACGTCGCGCTCCAGCTCGGTTCTGGCAGCCGCAAGACCGTTTACATGCCCAAGGCGGAGCGCGGCCAGTTCGCGGTCGCCAAGGTCGAGCCGAAGCGGCGGGTCGAGGAATTCCGCGTCTCGCAGGACGCGATGATCCCGGTTGGCGCCGAGATCCTTGCGGATCACTTCGTCGTCGGTCAGTTCGTCGACGTCACCGGCACCTCGGTCGGTAAGGGGTTTGCCGGCGGCATGAAGCGCTGGAACTTCGGCGGTCTGCGCGCCACCCACGGCGTGTCGGTCTCGCACCGTTCGATCGGTTCGACCGGCGGCCGTCAGGACCCCGGCAAGACCTGGAAGAACAAGAAGATGCCCGGCCACATGGGTGTCGACCGCATCACCACGCTCAACCTTCGCGTCGTCCAGACCGATGTCGAGCGCGGCCTGATCCTCGTCGAAGGTGCCGTTCCCGGCTCCAAGGGCGGCTGGATCCGCGTGCGCGACGCCGTCAAGAAGCCGTTGCCGAAGGAAGCTCCGAAGCCCGGCAAGTTCAAGGTTGCTGGCGACGCGGAAGCCGCTCCGGCTGCGCAGGAGGCGTGAGATGGAATTGAAGGTCACCACCCTCGAAGGTAAGGAAGCCGGCTCGGTCCAGCTCTCCGACACCATTTTCGGCCTCGAGCCGCGCCAGGACATCATTGCACGTTGCGTGCAGTGGCAGCTCAACAAGCGCCAGGCCGGTACGCATAAGGCCAAGGGCCGCGCCGAGATCTGGCGCACCGGCAAGAAGATGTACAAGCAGAAGGGCACCGGCGGTGCTCGACACGGCTCGGCTCGCGTGCCGCAGTTCCGCGGCGGCGGTCGTGCCTTCGGTCCGGTGGTGCGTTCGCACGCCACCGACCTGCCGAAGAAGGTCCGCGCGCTCGCTCTGAAGCATGCGCTCTCGGCCAAGGCCAAGGACGGCGATCTCGTCGTGATCGACAAGGCCTCGCTGGAAGCCGCCAAGACCAAGGCGCTGCTCGGTCACTTCTCGGGTCTGGGCTTGACCAACGCGCTGATCATCGACGGTGCCGAGCTCAACAACGGTTTTGCCGCTGCAGCCCGCAACATCCCGAACATGGACGTGCTGCCGATCCAGGGCATCAACGTCTACGACATCCTGCGCCGTCAGAAGCTCGTTCTGACCAAGGCCGCCATCGATGCGCTGGAGGCGCGCTTCAAATGACGAAGAACATCGAGGCTCGCCACTACGACGTGATCGTTGCGCCGGTCGTGACCGAAAAGGCGACGATCGCCTCCGAGCACAACAAGGTGCTGTTCAAGGTCGCCGCGAAGGCGACCAAGCCGCAGATCAAGGAAGCGATCGAGAAGCTGTTCGACGTCAAGGTCAAGAGCGTCAACACGCTGGTCCGCAAGGGCAAGACCAAGGTCTTCCGCGGCAACCTCGGCTCGCAGTCGAACACCAAGCGCGCGATCGTGACCCTCGAAGAGGGCCACCGGATCGACGTCACCACCGGTCTGTAAGGTCGTACGACGATGGCACTGAAGAAATTCAACCCCACGACGCCGGGCCAGCGCCAGCTGGTCATGGTCGATCGTTCGGCCCTCTACAAGGGCAAGCCGGTCAAGGCGCTCACCGAGGGCAAGCATTCCTCGGGCGGCCGCAACAACACCGGCCGCATCACCGTGCGCTTCCGTGGCGGCGGTCACAAGAAGACGCTGCGCACCGTCGATTTCAAGCGCGAGAAGATCGACGTCCCCGCGACCGTCGAGCGGCTCGAGTATGATCCGAACCGCACCGGCTTCATCGCGCTGATCAAGTATCAGGACGGCGAGCAGGCCTACATCCTGGCGCCGCAGCGCCTGGCCGTGGGTGACACCATCATCGCCGGCAACTACGTCGACGTGAAGCCGGGCAACGTCATGCCGCTCGGCAACATGCCGGTCGGCACGATCATCCACAACATCGAGGTCAAGATCGGGAAGGGCGGCCAGCTCGCCCGTTCTGCCGGCACCTACGCCCAGCTCGTCGGCCGTGACCAGGACTACGTCATCATCCGCCTGAATTCGGGCGAGCAGCGCCTGGTGCACGGCCGTTGCCGCGGCACGATCGGTGCGGTGTCGAACCCGGATCACATGAACACCTCGATCGGCAAGGCCGGTCGCAAGCGTTGGATGGGCCGTCGCCCGCACAACCGTGGTGTCGCGATGAACCCGATCGACCATCCGCACGGCGGTGGTGAAGGTCGTACCTCGGGCGGCCGCCACCCGGTCACGCCGTGGGGCAAGCCGACCAAGGGCAAGAAGACCCGCACCAACAAGTCGACCAACAAATTCATTCTCCTAAGCCGCCACAAGCGGAAGAAGTAAGGAACGCCGGACATGGTTCGTTCAGTCTGGAAAGGCCCGTTCGTCGAGGGTTCTCTGCTCAAGAAGGCAGATGCCGCGCGCGCGTCCGGCCGTCACGACGTCATCAAGATCTGGAGCCGTCGTTCGACGATCCTGCCGCAGTTCGTCGGCCTGACCTTCGGCGTCTACAACGGTCAGAAGCACGTGCCGGTGGCCGTCAACGAGGAAATGGTTGGTCACAAGTTCGGCGAGTTCTCGCCGACCCGGACCTTCCATGGCCACTCCGGCGACAAGAAAGCCAAGAAGGCTTGAGGATTAAACGATGAGCAAACCTAAGCGCGAACGGAGCCTCGCCGACAACGAGGCCAAGGCGGTCGCCCGGATGCTGCGGGTGAGCCCGCAGAAGCTCAACCTGGTCGCCCAGCTCATTCGCGGCCGGAAGGCTGCTGCTGCGCTCGCCGATCTGCAGTTTTCGCGCAAGCGGATCGCGGTCGACGTCAAGAAGTGCCTGGAATCGGCCATCGCCAACGCCGAGAACAACCACGACCTCGACGTCGACGATCTCGTCGTGGCGCAGGCCTTCGTCGGCAACGGTCTCGTGATGAAGCGCTTCGCCGCTCGCGGCCGGGGTCGCTCGGGCCGGGTCTACAAACCATTTTCGCAGCTGACGATCATCGTTCGTCAGGTCGAAGCTGAAGCCGCCGCTTAAGGGCGCAGGAGAACACGATGGGTCAAAAGATCAATCCGATCGGTCTGCGCCTCGGCATCAACCGTACCTGGGATTCCCGCTGGTTCGCCGGCAAGCAGGAATACGGCAAGCTGCTGCACGAGGACGTCAAGATCCGTGAGATCCTGCACAAGGAGCTCAAGCAGGCGGCCGTCGCCCGCATCGTGATCGAGCGTCCGCACAAGAAGTGCCGCGTCACCATCCACTCGGCCCGTCCGGGCGTGGTGATCGGCAAGAAGGGCGCCGACATCGACAAGCTGCGCAAGCGGGTCGCGGACATCACCTCGTCCGACGTCGTCATCAACATCGTCGAGATCCGCAAGCCGGAGCTCGATGCGACGCTGGTGGCCGAATCGATCGCCCAGCAGCTGGAGCGCCGCGTGGCGTTCCGCCGGGCCATGAAGCGCGCCGTGCAGTCGGCGATGCGTCTCGGCGCGGAAGGCATCCGCATCAACTGCTCGGGTCGTCTGGGCGGTGCGGAAATCGCGCGCATGGAATGGTACCGCGAAGGTCGCGTGCCGCTGCACACGCTGCGCGCCGACATCGACTACGGCGTTGCGACCGCGTTCACGACCTTCGGCACCTGCGGCGTCAAGGTCTGGATCTTCAAGGGCGAGATCCTCGAGCACGATCCGATGGCCCAGGACAAGAGAATGGCCGAAGGCGAGACGGGCGGTAGTGGTGATCGTGGTGGCCGTCAGCGCCGCGACACGGCTGCAGCCTAAAGCCGCACAGGAATTTGAGGGCTTAAAGCCATGATGCAACCTAAGAAAACGAAGTTCCGGAAGGCGCATAAGGGCCGCATCCACGGCGTTGCGTCTTCGGGCGCGACGTTGGCGTTCGGCCAGTTCGGCCTGAAGGCGACCGAGCCTGAGCGCGTCACCGCGCGCCAGATCGAAGCCGCTCGCCGCGCGCTGACCCGCCACATGAAGCGCGCCGGCCGCGTCTGGATCCGCGTGTTCCCGGACGTTCCGGTGTCGAAGAAGCCGGCCGAAGTCCGCATGGGCTCCGGCAAGGGTTCGCCGGAATTGTGGGTCGCGCGCGTCAAGCCGGGCCGGGTGCTGTTCGAGATCGACGGCGTCAACACCCAGACGGCGCGTGAGGCGCTGACCCTGGCCGCCGCCAAGTTGCCGATCAAGACGCGCTTCGTCGAGCGCATTGCGGAGTAATGGCCATGGCCCAGATGAAGATCGAAGACATCCGCGCGATGAGCCCCGACCAGCAGGATGACGCCATCCTGAATCTGAAGAAGGAGCGCTTCAACCTACGCTTCCAGCGCGCCACCGGGCAGCTCGAGAACACCTCGCGCCTGCGCGAGGCCCGCCGTGACATCGCCCGGATCAAGACCGTCGCCGCGCAGACGCGCGCCAAGAAGAAGTAAGAGGCTTACGAAGATGCCGAAACGTACTTTGCAGGGCGTGGTCGTCAGCGACAAGCAGGCCAAGACCATCGTGGTGCGCGTCGACCGCCGCTTCACGCACCCGATCTACAAGAAGACGATCCGCCGTTCGAAGAACTACCACGCGCACGACGAGAGCAACGAGTTCAAGCCGGGCGACATGGTGTGGATCGAGGAATCGAAGCCGATTTCGAAATTGAAGCGCTGGGTCGTGATCCGGGGCGAGCACAAGAAAAGCGCCTGATCTGTTGGCTTTAGCCGACTGACTTCAGGGAAATGTTGAGCGCCGGCTGGGCTGGCGCAAAGAGAAGAGGACGAGGTGCATCAATGATTCAGATGCAGACCAACCTCGACGTGGCCGACAATTCTGGCGCACGCCGTGTCATGTGTATCAAGGTGCTCGGAGGCTCCAAGCGCCGCTACGCCACGATCGGCGACATCATCGTCGTCTCGATCAAGGAAGCGATTCCGCGTGGCAAGGTGAAGAAGGGCGACGTGATGAAGGCCGTCGTGGTGCGCGTCCGCAAGGACATCCGCCGCGCCGACGGTTCGGTCATCCGCTTCGACCGCAACGCCGCCGTTCTGATCAACAATCAGTCCGAGCCGGTCGGCACCCGTATCTTCGGGCCCGTGCCGCGCGAGCTGCGCGCCAAGAACCACATGAAGATCATCTCGCTCGCGCCGGAGGTGCTGTGATGGCTGCGAAGATCCGCAAGGGCGACAAGGTCGTCGTGCTGACCGGTCGCGACAAGGGCCGGACCGGCGAAGTGTTCGAAGTGCGTCCCGACGCCGGCACGGCGCTGGTGCGCGGCATCAACATGGTCAAGCGTCACCAGAAGCAGACGCAGGCCCAGGAGGGCGGCATCATCTCCAAGGAGTCGCCGATCCAACTGTCCAACATCGCGTATGTCGGCAAGGACGGAAAGCCGACCCGCGTCGGATTCAAGATTCTGGCGGACGGCAAGAAGGTCCGCATCGCCAAGAGCTCGGGAGCTGAGATCGATGGCTGAGGCCGCTTACACCCCGCGCCTGCGCGCGGAATACGACGCCAATATCCGCACGGCTCTGACCGAGAAGTTCGGTTATGAGAACGTCATGCAGGTTCCGCGCCTGGACAAGGTCGTGCTGAACATGGGCGTCGGCGACAGCGTCAACGACCGCAAGAAGGCCGAGACCGCCGCTGCCGAGCTGACCCAGATCGCCGGCCAGAAGGCAATCGTCACCTATTCGCGGATCGCGATCGCGACCTTCAAGCTGCGCGAGAACCAGCCAATCGGCTGCAAGGTCACGCTGCGCAAGGCCCGCATGTACGAGTTCATCGATCGCCTGGTGACGGTCGCGCTGCCGCGCGTCCGCGACTTCCGCGGCCTAAACCCGAAGAGCTTCGACGGCCGCGGCAATTATTCGCTCGGCATCAAGGAGCACATCATTTTCCCTGAGATCGACTTCGACAAGGTCACGGAAGCCCGCGGCATGGACATCACCGTCTGCACCACGGCCAAGACCGACGAAGAGGCGAGGGCCTTGTTGACCGCTTTCAATTTCCCGTTCCGGCAGTGAGACGCTGACCTAAAGCCTCTCAAACGCGGATACCCAGGAGCCAAGCATGGCAAAGAAGAGTTCAGTCGAGAAGAACAACCGGCGCAAGCGGATGGTGAAGAACGCCGCCGCCAAGCGCGAGCGGTTGAAGGCGATCATCGCCGACAAGACGCTGCCGATGGAGGAGCGGTTCGCCGCGACTCTGAAGCTGGCGGAAATGCCGCGCAACTCGTCGGCGACCCGCATCCGCCTGCGTTGCGAGCTGTCGGGCCGTCCGCGCTCGAACTACCGCAAGAACAAGCTGTCCCGTATCGCGCTGCGCGAACTTGGCTCCAAGGGCATGGTCCCGGGCCTCGTGAAGTCCAGCTGGTAAGGAGGGTCGTTTAGATGTCCACGCACGATCCAATCAGCGATCTGATCACCCGTATCCGCAATGCGCAGATGCGCTCGAAGAGCAAGGTCTCCACGCCCGGCTCGAAGATGCGCGAGAACGTGCTCGAGGTCCTCAAGACCGAGGGCTACATCCGCGGCTACGCCACGCTCGAGCATTCCTCGGGCCGCAGCGAGATCGAGATCGAGCTGAAGTATTTCGACGGCGAGCCCGTCATCCGCGAGATCGAACGTGTCTCCAAGCCCGGGCGCCGCGTCTACGCCTCGGTGAAGAACCTGCCGCGGGTCAACAACGGGCTCGGCATTTCGGTGTTGTCGACGCCGAAGGGGATCATGGCCGACCACAGCGCGCGCGACGCGAATGTGGGCGGTGAAGTCCTCTTCACGGTGTTCTGAGAAGGATTTTTCATCCATGTCACGTGTTGGCAAAAGGCCTGTGGCGGTGCCGTCGGGTGTTACCGCGACCGTCGATGGGCAGACCGTCAAGATGAAGGGGCCGAAGGGCCAGCTTCAGTTCGTCGTCCATGACGACGTCGAGGTGAAGCTCGAGAGCGGCCAGATCAAGGTTCAGCCGCGCTTCGAGACCAATCGCGCGCGCGCCCTGTACGGGACCGCTCGCGCCCAGGTCGCGAATCTGGTCGAAGGCGTCACCAAGGGCTTCGAGAAGAAGCTGGAGATCACCGGCGTCGGTTACCGCGCCGCGATGCAGGGCAAGAACCTGCAGCTCGCGCTCGGTTACAGCCACGACGTGGTCTACGCGATCCCGGAAGGGATCACGATCACGGTGCCGAAGCCGACCGAGATCACGGTGTCGGGCAGCGACGTCCAGCGCGTCGGCCAGGTCGCGGCCGAGATCCGCAGCTATCGCCCGCCGGAGCCCTACAAGGGCAAGGGCGTGAAGTATGTTGGCGAATTCATCTTCCGCAAGGAAGGCAAGAAGAAGTAACGGAGCCGGTCATGTCCAAAGCCAAGGTTACCAATGCCCGGCGCAAGCGGAGTGTGCGGCTGAAGCTGCGCCGCTCCGGTGGTGGTCGTCCGCGTCTGTCGGTGTTCCGCTCGTCCAAGCACATCTACGCCCAGGTCATCGACGACCTGAAGGGCGAGACGCTGGCCTCTGCCTCCTCGCTCGAGAAGTCGATGCGCGACGGCGGCAAGACCGGCGCCGACATCGATGCGGCGAAGGCGGTCGGCAAGCTGCTGGCCGAGCGCGCCGCCGAGAAGGGTGTCAAGGAAGTCGTGTTCGATCGCGGCAGCTACCTCTATCACGGGCGCGTCAAGGCTCTCGCCGACGCTGCGCGTGAGAGTGGGCTGAGCTTCTAACGGAATTTGAGGATTGAGGCGTAAGCCTCTGAAGGATTGGAAAAACCATGGCAGCTGAACGCGAACAACGTGGTGGACGCGATCAACGCGGCGGCGGACGTGAACGCAGGGAGCGCGAGGAGCGCGACAGCGAGTTCGTCGACAAGCTCGTCCACATCAATCGCGTGGCCAAGGTCGTCAAGGGCGGCAAGCGCTTCGGTTTCGCAGCGCTGGTCGTGATCGGCGACCAGAAGGGCCGCGCCGGCTTCGGTCACGGCAAGGCGCGCGAAGTGCCCGAGGCGATCCGCAAGGCCACCGAGTCCGCCAAGCGCAACCTGACCCGCGTGTCGCTGCGCGAGGGCCGCACGCTGCATCACGACATCGCCGGCCGTCATGGTGCGGGCCGCGTCTACCTGCGTGCGGCGCCGGCCGGTACCGGCATCATCGCCGGCGGTCCGATGCGCGCCGTGTTCGAGACGCTCGGCGTCCAGGACGTGGTGGCGAAGTCGATCGGCTCTTCGAACCCCTATAACATGGTTCGTGCGACCTTCGATGCGCTGAAGCACCAGGACTCGCCGCGCTCGGTCGCTGCCCGCCGCAATATCAAGGTGTCCACCCTCCAGTCCCGCCGTATCGGTGGCGACGCCGAGGCGGCTGCCGACTAACGGAAGCTTTTCGGAGTAGACTCCCATGGCCAAGGCCGCAAAGACGATCAAGCTCGAGCAGACCGGCAGCGCGATCCGCCGCCATCACTCGCAGCGCTCGACGCTGATCGGGCTCAAGCTCAACAAGATCGGCCGCACCAGCGAACTGCCCGATACCCCGGCGGTCCGTGGCATGATCGAGAAGGTTCACCATCTCGTCCGCATCGTCGACGAGAAGTAAGCAAAGGCGCAGGATCCCGAACGGCGGGCTACCCGTTTTCGGCGAAGATCAGGCGCAAGACACAAGGAGAAGGGCGATGAAGCTCAGCGATATCGCCGACAACGCCGGCTCGCGCAAGAAGCGTATGCGCGTCGGCCGCGGCATCGGTTCGGGCAAGGGCAAGCAGTCCGGCCGCGGCGGCAAGGGCCAGACCGCGCGTTCCGGCGTGCGCATCAAGGGCTTCGAAGGCGGCCAGATGCCGATGCATCGCCGTCTGCCCAAGCGCGGCTTCAACAACATCTTCCGCGTCGAGTTCGCCGAGATCAATCTCGATCGGCTCCAGGAAGCGGTCGATGCCAAGAAGATCGACGCCGGCAGCGTCGTGAACGTCGAGGCCCTGGTGAAGGGCGGCGTGCTGCGCCGCGCCAAGGGCGGCCTTCGGCTGCTCGGCCGTGGCGAGCTCAAGTCCAAGCTCAACATCGAAGTCCACGGCGCCAGCAAGACCGCGATCGAAGCGGTCGAGAAGGCCGGCGGCTCGGTGAAGATTCTCGCCCCTGCCAAGGAAGAAGGCGAGGCGGCGTAACAACTGCGTCATCGGCCCGCGGCGCGCGGGCCTTTACGCATGTGGGACGATGGACTTATCGAAAGCCGAGCCCCAGATAATGTCCGGTGTCCGGTATAATGTAGCCCGGCCGCGGGCATGACGGCGCGATAGGCGGCGGGAGAAAGTCCAAGATGGCCTCTGCAGCGGAACAACTGGCAGCCAATCTCAATTTCAGTGCGTTCGCCAAGGCTGACGAACTGAAGAAGCGCATCTGGTTCACCCTGGGTGCGCTGCTCGTTTATCGGCTCGGGACCTATATCCCGCTTCCGGGCATCGATCCCAATGTCTGGGAGCAGGTATTCCGCTCCCAGGCGGGCGGCATCCTCGGCATGTTCAACATGTTCGCCGGCGGCGGCATCCACCGCATGGCGATCTTCGCGCTGAACATCATGCCGTATATCTCGGCCTCGATCATCATCCAGCTCCTCACCACCGTCTCGCCGCAGCTCGAGGCGCTGAAGAAGGAGGGCGAGTCCGGCCGCAAGCTGCTGAACCAGTACACCCGCTATCTCACCGTGATCCTGGCCGCGTTCCAGTCTTACGGCATCGCGGTCGGCCTCGAAGGTGCCGGCAACGTCGTCAGCGAGCCCGGCATGTTCTTCCGCCTCTCGACCGCGATCACACTGACCGGCGGCACCATGTTCCTGATGTGGCTGGGCGAGCAGATCACCTCGCGCGGTATCGGCAACGGCATCTCGCTGATCATTCTCGCCGGCATCGTCGCCGAGCTGCCCTCCGCGCTCGCCAACATGCTCGAGCTCGGCCGTCAGGGCGCGATGTCGACCGGCCTGATCCTGGTCGTCATCATCATGGCCGTCGCCGTGATCGCCTTCATCGTGTTCATGGAGCGCGCGCAGCGCCGCCTCCTGATCCAGTATCCAAAGCGCCAGGTCGGCAACAAGATGTTCGAGGGCCAGTCCTCGCATCTGCCGCTCAAGCTCAACACCTCCGGCGTGATCCCGCCGATCTTCGCGTCCTCGCTGCTGCTGCTGCCGACGACGGTCGCGAATTTCAACGCGGGCAGCGGGCCGGAATGGTTCCAGTGGATCACCACCCAGCTCGGCCACGGCCGTCCGCTGTTCCTGTTCATGTATCTGGCGCTGATCGTCTTCTTCGCCTTCTTCTACACCGCGATCGTGTTCAACCCGACCGAGACCGCGGACAATCTGAAGAAGCACGGCGGCTTCATTCCGGGCATCCGGCCCGGCGAGCGTACCGCCGAATATATCGACTATGTGCTCTCGCGCATCACCGTGCTCGGCGCGATCTATCTGGCCATCGTCTGCTTGATCCCGGAGATCCTGATCTCGTACGCCTCGGTGCCGTTCTACTTCGGCGGCACCTCGCTGCTGATCGTCGTCAGCGTCACCATGGATACGGTGGCGCAGGTGCAGGGCTATCTGCTGGCGCACCAGTATGAAGGCCTGATCCGCAAGTCGAAGCTGCGCGGCCGCCGCCGCTAAAGGCTGCGTGGTCTGAAGGCGGCGCGAACCGCGCCGCCGATTCGCCGCACAAGCAGCGCGCGGCCCCTGAGGCGACCGCTCGGTCGCTTCGGCAGAGATGCTCTCATTGCTCTGCAATCACTGATTTCAAAGCCCTTCTTGGCGTCCACCCATCTGCTGCCCTATGGTAGGGTAGCGGTGCAGCGCCGATTGTGGTTTGCACTGTTCTCGATTTTTCAAACACGGGTGCGCGACGTATCGCTCACCAATCCGGGGGGCGTACGCCGATGAGAATTATACTTCTGGGACCGCCGGGGTCGGGCAAGGGGACGCAGGCGCAGCTACTGGTGCAGCGCTACGGCATCGTCCAGCTCTCGACCGGCGACATGCTGCGAGCCGCAGTGGCGGCCGGAACGCCGGTCGGGCTGAAGGCCAAGGAGATCATGGCCAGCGGCGGCCTCGTGCCCGACGAGGTCGTGGTCGGAATCATCTCCGATCGCATCGACCAGCCGGACGCCAAGAACGGCTTCATCCTCGACGGCTTCCCGCGCACCGTGCCGCAGGCTGAAGCGCTGGACCAGTTGCTCAAGGACAAGCGTCTCAAGCTCGACGCCGTGATCGAGCTCCGCGTCAACGAGAGCGCGCTCCTGCACCGTGTCGAGACCCGCGTCGCCCAGATGCGGGAGCGCGGCGAGGAGGTCCGGCTCGACGACACGCCGGAAGTCCTGACCAAGCGGTTAGCCAGCTACCGCAGCCAGACGGAACCGCTGATTCACTACTATTCCGAGCGGCGGAAGCTCTCCACCATCGACGGCATGATGGCCATCGACGAGGTCACCCGCGCCATCGATCGCCAGCTCCAGGCATTGGGCGCGGCTGACGCCAAGATGCAGGCCAAGGAAGCCACCAAGGCAAAGACCAGGAGCGCGGCCAAGGCCGCCCCGGCCAAGAAGGCCAAGGCGGCGAAGAAAACGGCCAAAAAGGTGGTGAAAGCAGCCAAAAAGGCCGCCAAACCGGCTAAATCCGCCAAAAAGGCGGCCAAGAAGGTCGTCAAGGGCCGCAAGACGGCGGCCAGGAAGACCGTCAAGAGAACGGTGAAGAAGGCCGCAAAGAAGGCCGCCAAAAGGGCGGTCAAAAAGGGTGCCAGGAAGGCTGCAAAAAAGGTCACGAAAAAGCGAGCCAAGCGCTAGCAGCGGTTGACGAAAGCCCCCGGAATCCCCTAATAAGCCCCGCATCCAAGTCGGATAGTTTCAGACGATGCCGGGCCCCAGGAAGACCGGGGGAGGGCGTCGTGTTCGCGTTTGTGAACACCTGCCCGAGAACACAAGCACTTAAAGCCCGATCCTGACGAGGATCGGCAACAGGAGAGAAGGCCGTGGCCCGTATTGCCGGCGTGAACATTCCCACCAACAAGCGCGTGCTGATCGCGCTCCAGTACATCCATGGCATCGGTCAGAAGATCGCCAGTGAGATCCTGGAGAAGGTGAAGATCCCCGTGGATCGTCGCGTCAATCAGCTCAGCGACGCTGAAGTGCTCCAGATCCGCGAAGTGATCGACCGCGACTATCTCGTCGAGGGCGACCTGCGCCGCGAGGTCGGTATCAACATCAAGCGTCTGATGGACCTCGGCTGCTATCGCGGTCTGCGTCATCGTCGCGGTCTGCCGGTGCGCGGCCAGCGCACCCACACCAATGCACGCACGCGCAAGGGTCCGGCGAAAGCCATCGCCGGCAAGAAGAAGTAAGTTTTCGAATCTAGTCGCGGCGTGCGGCGAACCGGGGATGCCCGTTCGCCGCGCGCCTTTCGTTCCACAGGTGTAGCCGCTGGCATTACGGCGGCGTTTGAGATCTTCAGGAAAGGGACTCAATGGGCAAGGAAGCCACCCGCGTTCGTCGTCGTGAGCGCAAGAACATCGCCTCCGGCGTCGCGCACGTGAACTCGTCGTTCAACAACACGACCATCACCATCACCGACGCGCAGGGCAACACGATTGCCTGGTCCTCCGCCGGCACGATGGGCTTCAAGGGTTCGCGCAAGTCGACCCCGTACGCCGCGCAGGTTGCCGCCGAGGACGTGTCCAAGAAGGCGCAGGAGCACGGCATGCGCACGCTCGAGGTCGAAGTCGCCGGTCCCGGTTCGGGCCGCGAATCGGCGCTCCGCGCGCTTCAGGCCGCCGGCTTCACCGTCACCTCGATCCGCGACGTGACCACGATCCCGCACAACGGTTGCCGTCCGCGCAAGCGTCGTCGCGTTTGATTTTACGAGTTGCGGGCGCATCGGCGCCCGCAATGACTTTGCAAGAAGCCGCGGGTGCGACCCGCGGCCTTTCTCCAACGCCAGTGTCTGCAATGGCAGTTCGACTGGCCTGTATGGGTGAAACAGTGACGATCCAGAAAAATTGGCAAGAACTGATTCGGCCGAACAAGCTCCAGGTTACGCCCGGCAGCGATTCCTCGCGTTTCGCGACGATCGTCGCCGAGCCGCTCGAGCGTGGCTTCGGCCAGACGCTCGGCAATGCGCTGCGCCGCATCCTGCTCTCCTCGCTTCAGGGCGCGGCGGTGCAGTCGGTGCACATCGACGGCGTGCTGCACGAGTTCTCCTCGATCGCGGGCGTCCGTGAGGACGTCACCGACATCGTGCTCAACATCAAGGACATCTCGATCAAGATGCAGGGCGAAGGCCCCAAGCGCATGGTCGTGAAGAAGCAGGGCCCCGGCGTCGTCACCGCCGGCGACATCCAGACCGTCGGCGATGTCGTCGTGCTCAACCCGGACCTGCAGATCTGCACCCTCGACGAGGGCGCCGAGATCCGCATGGAGTTCACGGTCGCCACCGGCAAGGGCTACGTGCCCGCCGAGCGCAACCGTCCCGAGGACGCGCCGATCGGCCTGATCCCGGTCGACAGCCTGTACTCGCCGGTCCGCAAGGTCTCCTACAAGGTCGAGAACACCCGCGAGGGCCAGATCCTCGACTACGACAAGCTGACCATGACGATCGAGACCAACGGCGCGATTTCGCCGGATGACTCGGTGGCTTACGCTGCCCGCATCCTGCAGGACCAGCTCAACGTGTTCGTCAACTTCGAAGAGCCGCGCAAGGAAGTCGCCCAGGAGATCATCCCGGACCTCGCCTTCAACCCGGCCTTCCTCAAGAAGGTGGACGAGCTCGAGCTGTCGGTGCGTTCGGCCAACTGCCTGAAGAACGACAACATCGTCTATATCGGCGACCTCGTGCAGAAGAGCGAAGCGGAAATGCTCCGTACCCCGAACTTCGGCCGCAAGTCGCTGAACGAGATCAAGGAAGTGCTGGCCCAGATGGGTCTGCATCTCGGCATGGAAGTGCCGGGCTGGCCGCCGGAGAACATCGACGAGCTCGCCAAGCGCTTCGAGGATCATTACTGAGCGAATGGCGAGTAGGGAGTGGCGAATAGGGAGGACTATTCGCTACTCACCATTCGCCACTCGCTGACTTGGGCGAACGCAGGAAGCCCACCTGAAAACCAGTCGCTGAACCACCGCGACACAATTGAAGAAGGACTACTCACATGCGTCACGGCAAGGTTCATCGGAAGCTCAACCGCACGGCCGAGCACCGCAAGGCGATGTTCGCCAACATGGCGGCCGCGCTGATCAAGCACGAGCAGATCGTCACCACGCTGCCGAAGGCCAAGGAGCTCCGTCCGATCGTCGAGAAGCTCGTCACCCTCGGCAAGAAGGGCGGTCTGTCGCTGCGCCGTCAGGCCATCTCCGAGCTGCGCGACGTCGACATGGTCAAGAAGCTCTTCGATACGCTGGCGACCCGTTACAAGGACCGCCAGGGCGGCTACACCCGCATCATCAAGGCCGGCTTCCGCTACGGCGACAACGCCGCGATGGCCGTGATCGAGTTCGTCGATCGCGACGTCGACGCCAAGGGCCAGGATTCCGGCCCGGTGCAGGAGAAGGAAGCCGAAGCGGCGTAAGCCACTCAGCAAATATGGATTGAAAACGGCGCCCTCGGGCGCCGTTTTTGAGTCTGGGACCGGCGCAGATGCGCGGGACTGACTACTCCTCCTTGATCCCCGCTTTTTGCGCGATGTCCTTCATGTCGGCGGTCTCCTTGCCGATCGCTCCTGCCCAATCGCTGTAGCGCGCGAAGCCGGGCTCGAAGCCGACCTTGGCGAAGCGCTCGGCCACGGATGGATTCTTGATCGTCTCCTCCAGCGTTGCCGAGAGCTTGTCGCGAACGGCCGACGGCAGGCCCTTGGGAGCGACCACGGCGCCCCATGAGGCGAAGTCGATGTTGCCATAGCCGAGCTCGGCGAGTGTCGGCACGTCAGGCAGGAACGGCGTGCGCTTGGCCGAGAACGCGGCGAGCACCTTGACGGTACCCGCCTCGATCTGCGGCTTGACCGCGATCACCGTGTCGACGTGGTACTGGATGTGCTTGCCGATGAGGTCGTTCATCGCCGGCGCGCTACCCTTGTAGGGCAGGTGGACCATCTTGATCCCGGCCGCCGATTTGAACAACTCGCCGGCAAAGTGCGAGACGGTCGCGACGCCGAAGGACGCCAGCGAGAGCTTATCGGGACTGGCCTTGGCTTCGGCGACGAGCGCAGCCACGTCCTTCACCGGATTGTCCTTGTAGGTGACCAGCACCAGCGTGATCTTGCCGACTTGGCCGAGCGGCTCGAAATCCTTGGCCGCGTCGTAGGGCACGCTTTCCTTGACGGCTGCCGGCAGCGTGAAGCTCGAGTTCGAGCTGAAGAACAGGGTGTATCCGTCCGGCGCCGCTCGCGCGACTTCCTTGGCCGCAATCGTGGTGCCGCCGCCGGGGCGGTTGATGATGATCACGGGCTTGCCGAGCCGCGTCTCCAGCTCGCCGCCGATGATGCGCGCCACCACGTCGGAGGCGCCGCCGGGCGGGAAGGGGACGACCAATTGCAGGGCCTTGTCCGGGTAGACCGCTTGCGCTGGCGCGAGCGAATTGCTGCCCATCAGGCCGAGCAACCCGAGCGCAACAGTGAGGGCGGTTCTCTTCATCGCTTCGTCCTTCCGTGTTCGTATGAGCGAAGATGCTCGGGTTCTCATTTAGCAATAATCATTCCACCTGCGGTCGAGCCGGGGCGCGGGATCCCATTGCTGCCGGAACGGCGTCCGAGCGTCTCACTGATTGGTGAGCGCCGATTGCGGGCCGGTCCACCGCGACCGATATCCCCGTCATCGATCTGATGGAGATATTACATGAACATCGACCTTTCCGGAAAAACCGCGCTGGTGACCGGCTCGACCGCTGGCATCGGCCAAGCCATCGCCAAAGGCCTGGCGGCCTCCGGCGCCAGCGTCGTGATCAACGGCCGCGGCGAGGACAAGGTCGATGCGGCCGTGCGCAAGCTGGAAGGGACGGGTGGCAAGGTCCGCGGCGTCGCCGCCGACGTCTCGACCGCCGCGGGCTGCAAGGCGCTCGTTGCGGCGCTGCCGGACGTCGACATTCTCGTCAACAATGCCGGCATCTTCGAGCCCAAGGATTTCTTCGAGATCCCCGATGAGGACTGGAGCCGCTTCTTCGAGGTCAACGTCATGAGCGGCGTGCGGCTGTCGCGGGCCTACATGAAGGGCATGCTCCAGCGCAATTGGGGCCGCATCGTCTTCATCTCCTCGGAGTCCGGCCTCAACATTCCCGTCGAGATGATCCATTACGGCATGACCAAGACGGCGCAGCTGTCGGTCGCCCGCGGCCTGGCGCAGCTTACCCGCGGCACGGGTGTCACCGTCAACTCCGTGCTGCCGGGCCCGACCATGTCGGAAGGCGTCGAAACTTTCGTGAAGGATCTCGCCAGGCAGAACGGCCAGTCGGTGGACGAGGCCGCCGCCAATTTCGTCAAGCAGCATCGCCCGAGCTCGCTGCTCCAGCGCTTTGCCAGCGTCGACGAGATCGCCAACATGGTGGTCTACGTCGCCTCGAAGCAGGCATCCGCCACCAACGGCGCTGCGCTGCGCGCAGAAGGCGGCATCGTCAACACCATTGCGTGACGGCGCGGCAGCCGAGCGGAGGCGGCGTGCAGCTTTTGGTTGGGGGCCCAATGGGCTAAAACGCCTCCATGCTCCCGACCTTCTCGACTCGTGACAAGCGGCGCGTCCGCCTGACCTATGCGCGCTGGCGCCGGCAAGCCATCTTCCTGCTCGGCGGCATTGCGGTCGGCGCTGCGGCCGTGGCGCTGGCGCAGGCCGCCGATCTCGCTCAGCCGGCCTTCGCGTTCCTGCTGGCCAAGTCGCGCTACATCGTGCTCGCGATCACGCCGCTCGGCTTCTTGCTGTCGGCCTATCTGACCATTCGCCTGTTCCCGAACGCCCAGGGCAGCGGCATCCCCCAGGCGATCGCCGCGCGGCACCTGACCGATCAGGCCGCGCGCGAAAGTCTGGTCTCGATCCGGATTGCCGTCGGAAAGGTGATCCTCACGCTGTTCGGCCTGCTCTGTGGCGGCTCGGTCGGCCGGGAAGGTCCCACAGTCCAGGTCGGCGCGTCGATCATGTTCGCCCTCGGCCGCGTCTCGCCGCGCCGTCAGCCCGGCCTGATCTTGGCCGGAGCGGCCGCCGGCGTCGCTGCCGCGTTCAACACGCCCCTGGCGGGAATCGTGTTCGGCATCGAGGAGATGAGCCGGGCCTTCGAGACCCGCACATCCGGCCTCATCATCGCTGCGGTCATCGCGGCCGGCCTGACCTCGCTCGCTCTCGCCGGCAATTACGCCTATTTCGGCAGCAGCGCGATGTCGCTGGCGCACGGCATTGATTGGCTGGCCGTGCCGGTCTGCGGCGTGATCGGAGGCCTCGCAGGCGGAATGTTCAGCCGCATCGTCATCGCCATGGCGCGCGGAATTAAAGGTCCTGTTGGCCGCAAGATCAAGGCCCATCCGCTTTGGTTCGCTTTCGCCTGCGGTCTTGCCGTCGCGCTCTGTGGCATCGCCTCCGGCGATACGGTTTACGGCACCGGCTATCAGCAGGTGAAGATGGCGCTGGAGCAGGGCGCGCCGCTGCCGCGGGATTTCGGCATCCTCAAGCTGCTGGCGACGACGTTCGCCGCGATCAGCGGCATCCCCGGCGGCATTTTCGCGCCCTCGCTCGCGGTCGGTGCCGGGATCGGCTGCAACGTCGCGTCGTTCTTCCACGATGCGCCACTCGGCGCGATCATGCTGCTCGGCATGGTCTCCTATTTCGCGGGCGTGGTGCAGGCGCCGATCACCGCTTTCGTGATCGTCACCGAGATGACCGACAATCACGGCATGGTCGTGCCATTGATGGCGGCCGCCCTGATCGCGCATCTCGTCTCGCGCCTGGTCTGCGAGGAGGGCATCTATCATGCGCTCGCCAAAGGCTTCGTGGAGCGAGCGACGCGTTCGCCGTGAGTGAACGCGCCGCACGTCTGAGCTTGGCGCTACTGCCTACCACCCCTCCAGCACGACCTTGCCGCGGGATTTGCCGCTCTCCAGCAGCGCGTGCGCGCGCTTGAGGTTGGCGGCGTTGATCGTGCCGAAGGTCTGGTCGAGCGTGGTCCGCAGCACGCCCTTGTCGATGAGGTCGGCGACGTCGTTCAGCAGATGATGCTGCGCGATCATGTCTGCCGTCTGGAACGAGGAGCGCGTGAACATCGATTCCCAGTGCACCGAGATCGCCTTGCCCTTGAACGTGCTCATGGTGAATTCCGGCGGATCGTCGATCAGGCCGAACCTGCCCTGCGGCGCCATGAAGTCCGCAATCGCCTTGTAGTGCTGCTCGGTGAAGGTGAGGCTCGCCACCAGCGCGACCGGCGGCAGCTTCAATTGCTCGGTCTGCTCCTTCATCGGCTTGCCGTGGTCGATCACGGCATGCGCGCCGAGATCGAGGCACCATGTTCGCGATTCCGGCCGCGTCGCGGTGGCGAGCACAGTGAGGCCGGTGAGGCGGCGGGCAAGCTGGATCAGGATCGAGCCGACGCCGCCGGCGCCGCCCGTGATCAGCAGCGTGCGCGGATCGACGCTCTTGCCAGGCACCGCGCCGAGCCGGTCGAACAGCAATTCCCAGGCGGTGATGGAGGTGAGGGGAAGGGCGGCTGCTTGCGCGAATGACAGGCTCTTCGGCTTGTTGCCGACGATGCGTTCGTCGACCAGGTGGAATTCGGAATTGGTGCCTTGGCGCAGGATCGAGCCGGCGTAGAACACCTCGTCGCCCGGCTTGAACAACGTAACCTCGGGTCCGACGGCATCGACGACGCCGGCTGCGTCATAGCCCAGGATCTTGGTCTCGCCCTCGGGCGGGGCTGCGCGCTTGCGCACCTTGTAATCGACCGGATTGGCCGAGATCGCCTTCACGGCGACGCGGATGTCGCGCCCCTTGGGCTCCGGTTTTGCGGTCTCGAAATCGAACAGCGAATCCGCGTCCTCGATCGGAAGCGATTTCTTGTAGCCGACGGCCTTCATGGCTTGTCTCCATCAGATGGCATGCTCGCCTGCGGTCCTAACTGTCGCTCTGGCTCCGATTTGGCAAGTACTGTAAATTCGGGGATATAGTCCCTGTTTGGATACTATTGGGAAAGACGCATGAAACGGCGCAATTTTGCCCGTCGCCCCGGCTGCGCGGTCGAGGCAACGCTGGACCTTATCGACGGCAAGTGGAAGGGCGTGATCCTTTACCACCTGCAGAGCGGCACGCAGCGCTTCGGCGAATTGCGCCGCCGGATGCCCGGCATCACCCAGCGCATGCTGACAAAGCAGCTGCGCGCGCTGGAGGAGGACAAGCTCGTCATCCGCAGGGTCTATGCCGAGGTGCCGCCGCGGGTGGAGTACTGCCTCTCCGAGCTCGGCGAGAGCCTCAAGCCGGTCATCGACACCCTGAAGACCTGGGGCGAGAGCCATCAGGAGCGGCTGTCCTGCGCGCCGCCGCCGGTCGTGGTGGGGAAGCCGAAGCGCGCGGCATGATTTAGAGACGCTGTTGCCAACCTCTCCGTGTCTTTCCTGCGAACGCGCCGTTGTGGGTCCCGGGTTCGCGCTTCGCGCGCCCCGGGACGACAGCTTTGCCTAGAACGCGAACTGCGTGCGCATCGCGACCGCGTCGAACTTCGAGCCGACATCGGCGGTCGAAACAGGCGAAGCCTGTCGCGACACCGTGCCGTGCAGATAGTCCAGCATGAAGCGGACATTGCCGTTGACGTACCAGTTGAGCGCCAGCGTGTAGACGGTCTGCCGGCCGCCGGCGACGCCGGTCGCGGTTGCGAGCTGATCATTAAGGTCGATTGTCGAGAACCGTCCCGCGATTTCCCACGCGCCCCAGCCGCCGCCGTCGAGCGAGAACGGATGCGCCGGCTTGACGCCGTGATAGGCGGCGTTTGCGGCGTTGTAGGTTCGGCCTTCGCCCGTCAGCACGTAGCCGGCCTGCGCATAGCCGCCCTGGAATTTCAGGCTCGGTGCTCCCACGAGCGGCGCGCTGGTGTTGGCGGTGCGGTCGACATTGTACCAGAAGTACTCGCCCTGGACGATGAAGGGTCCGTAGGTCGCCGCCGCCTCCACGCTGTAGACCTGCGCGCCAGAGGCATTGGCGATGGCGCCGGTGGAGATCAGCGTGGTCGGGTCGAGGCGCAATTCCGGACGATCGCTGAGCGTGACCGTCTGGGTGTTGGCGATCAGATTGCGCGGCGGCTGAATCAGCCATTGCGCATTGGCGCCGATATGCACCGAGTAGTCCTTTGCGCTGATGGGATTACCGGCCACGCGGGCGACCGCGCCATATTGCTCGCTCGTGCCAGGGGGCGAGACACTCGAGGCGGAGTGGATCGCGCCGGTCGACGGTCCCGTGACATAGCCGCCGATCCAGAGCTGGTCGTTGAACCAGCGCGCACCGGCTGCGGAGCGGAAGTCGCCCGCGGCGATGTTGGTCGCGATCACGCCGGGGGAGGCGCGCTCCATGAACATGATGTCGTTGGAGCTGGTGGCCTCGTCCATGGTGTAGGGCAGGTCCATGATGCCCGCCTCGATCGCCATCCGCCCGCCGAACGGTTTCAGGCCGGTGTAGCTGAGATAGGCATTCTCGACGCCGGAGAGGCCGCCGCCCGGCAGCGATCCTGGCGCGGCGCCGCCAAATCCGTCGGAGGAGCCGCCGAAATCGTAGACCAGCGCGAAGTTCCAGTCGTTGAAGAACTTGCCGGTGACGCCGATGCGCGCACGGCGGACATTCTGGCCGCTGTCGAGCTTCTGCGGCGCGGTCGCCGCCGTGTTGGGCCGATAGTCGTAGCCGCCGACATCCCAGTGCAGGCGGCTGGTGATGCCGATGCAGTTGGCCTGGTCGGCGGTGCAGATCGTGGGGCGGTTGTTCGGCATGGTCACGACGACGCCGGATGCCGGGGCCGGCCCCTTGACGGGAAGCGCCGCATTGGCGTTGGCAACGACCGCCTTTGCCTCCGAGCGCGCCTCGGCCTTTGCTTCGGCCTTTGTTTCGGTCCTGGCCTTCGCCGCAGCCGCAATGTTCGCGGCGGTTTGACTCTGGAGCTTGTCGAGCTTCTGCTCCAGCAGCTTCAACTGCTGCTTCAGCAGCGCGATCTCCTGCTCGCTGCTGCTTGCCGATTGGGCCTGGGCTTGCGAGGCAGCCAGCGCGCCGGCGAGACCAATCGCCGTGGCCGCAATTCTTGTCCTGCTCACGTTATCACTCCATCGGTTGGACCAACTTCCCCAAGTCGCGAGCCTAAGAGCGGTCGATGACTGCCCCGCGACGGCAAGCCTCGGTTGCGCTGGTTCCCGCTGATGTAAATTCGTCGCAACCGAATCCGCCGAGAGCGAGCATGCAAGATGATGCGTGTCATGCCAATCGGCCCTGCCGGCAAGGTGCCGTTTCGCATGCCTGGCTCGGGCGCGAACCGTCGGAATGAGGCCGAATATTGCCGCCCCGCGCCCTTCTATTGAGGGGCGAACGCGCCTATATTCCGGCGTCTTTTCCAAGAGGTAGGAATGTTTCGATCGATCTGGACCGCCGCCGTCACGGCCCTGTGCATAACCTTTTCCGCCCAGTTCAATCCGGCCTCAGCGCAGGACCGCCGCGTCCCGTCCTCGCAGGCCGAGCTGCGGTTGTCCTATGCGCCGATCGTGCAGCGGGTTCAGCCGGCCGTCGTCAACGTGTATGCTGCCAAGGTGGTGCAGAACCGCAATCCGCTGCTGGACGATCCGATCTTCCGCCGCTTCTTCGGCGTGCCGGGCCAGCAGCCCGAGCAGGTGCAGCGATCGCTCGGCTCCGGTGTCATCGTCGATACGTCCGGCCTCGTCGTCACCAACGTCCATGTCATCGAAGGCGCCGACCAGGTGAAGGTGTCGCTGTCGGACAAGCGCGAATTCGAAGCCGAGATCGTGCTGAAGGATTCCCGCACCGATCTTGCGGTGCTGCGCCTGAAGGATTCGAAGGAGAAGTTTCCGGCGCTCGAATTCACCAATTCGGATGAGCTGCTGGTCGGCGACGTCGTGCTGGCGATCGGCAATCCCTTCGGCGTCGGCCAGACCGTGACCCACGGCATCATCTCGGCGCTTGCGCGCACGCAGGTCGGCATCACCGACTACCAGTTCTTCATCCAGACCGATGCGGCGATCAATCCCGGCAATTCCGGCGGTGCGCTGGTCGACATGAATGGCCGGCTCGCCGGCATCAACACCGCGATCTACTCGCGCTCCGGCGGCTCGCAAGGTATCGGCTTTGCAATTCCTGCCAACATGGTGCGCGTCGTCGTCGCCTCCGCCAAGAGCGGCGGCAAGGCGGTGAAGCGGCCATGGTTGGGTGCAAAGTTGCAGGCGGTGACGCCCGAGATCGCCGAGAGCCTCGGCCTGCGTTCGCCGACCGGTGCGCTGGTCGCGAGCGTGGTGTCGGGTGGCCCTGCGGCAAAGGCCGGCCTGAAATCTTCCGATCTCATCACCGGGATCGACGGCCAGACGGTGGACGATCCCAATGCGTTCGATTATCGCTTCGCCACCCGTCTGCTCGGCGGCACCGCGCAGATCGACGTGCAGCGCGGCGGCAAGCCGCTGAAGCTGACGGTGACGCTGGAGACTGCGCCCGACACGGGACGCAACGAGCTCGTCGTCACCGCGCGTTCGCCTTTCCAGGGCGCGAAGGTTTCGACCATCACGCCGGCAGTCGCCGACGAGCTGCGTCTGGACGCCGACACCGAAGGCGTCGTGATCACCGAGCTCGCCGGCGACAGCGCGGCTGCGAATGTCGGATTCCAGAAGGGCGACATCATCCTGGCGGTCAACAACCAGAAGATCAGCAAGACCGGAGACCTCGAGAAAGCCGCAGCCGAGCGGGCGCGGATCTGGCGCATCACGCTGGTGCGTGGCGGCCAGCAGATCAACGTCACGCTGGGCGGATGAGTCCGAAGCGACCACAAGAGACGCCAACGCTCTTTGCCGCGGCGGGGCTCGACCACGATGCGCCGCATCCGCTGCCGGATCGCTTGCGCCCGCGCCTGCTGTCGGAGGTCGTCGGCCAGGACCATATCCTCGGCCCCGACGGGGCGCTGACGCGCATGCTGGAGACGCGCACGCTGGGCTCGCTGATATTCTGGGGACCGCCTGGCACCGGCAAGACCACGGTGGCGCGGCTCCTGGCGGATGCCACGGACCTGCATTTCGAGCAGATTTCCGCGGTGTTCTCCGGCGTCGCCGACCTCAAGAAAGCCTTCGACGCGGCGCGCGCCCGCCGCGAGATGGGCAAGGGCACGCTGTTGTTCGTCGACGAGGTCCACAGATTCAACCGTGCCCAGCAGGATTCCTTTCTGCCGGTGATGGAGGACGGCACGGTGGTGATGGTGGGCGCCACCACCGAGAACCCGTCCTTCGAGCTCAATGCGGCGCTTCTGTCGCGCGCGCGAGTCCTGGTGTTCCGCTCGCTCGATGCGGCCGCGATCGAAAAGCTGTTCGCGCACGCCGAGGCGGTCGAGGGCAGGAAGCTGCCGCTCGACGCGGAAGCGCGCGCGGTGCTGGTGCGCATGGCCGACGGCGATGGGCGGGCCTCGCTGACGCTCGCCGAAGAGGTCTGGCGCTCGGCGCGGGCGGACGAGATCTTCAATGCCGCGCAATTGCAGGAGATCCTGCAACGCCGCGCGCCGATCTACGACAAGTCGGCCGACGGCCATTACAACCTGATCTCGGCGCTGCATAAGTCGGTGCGCGGCTCCGATCCCGATGCGGCGCTGTATTACCTCGCGCGGATGCTGGACGCCGGCGAGGACCCACTGTTCCTGGCCCGCCGCGTCGTGCGCATGGCGGTGGAGGACATCGGGCTTGCCGACCCGCAAGGCCTCGTCATCGCCAACGCGGCCAAGGACGCCTTCGACTTTCTCGGCCATCCCGAGGGCGAACTCGCCATCGCGCAGGCCGTGGTCTATCTCGCCACCGCACCGAAATCGAACGCGGTCTACACCGCCTTCGGCACGGCGATGCAGGTTGCCAAACAGGCCGGCTCGCTGCTGCCGCCAAAGCACATCCTCAACTCCCCGACCAAGCTGATGAAGTCGGAAGGCTACGGCGCAGCCTACGAATACGACCACGATACCCCGGAGGCCTTCTCCGGCCAGGACTATTTTCCGGAAGCCCTGGGCCGCCAGACCTTCTACGACCCGCCGGAGCGCGGCTTCGAGCGCGAGATCCGGAAGCGGCTGGATTACTGGGCCAAGCTGCGCAAGGAGCGGGGCGGGAAGTAGGGTCTCCGACGCAAAGGAAGGCTTGCATTTGCGTGTCAAAAATGACACATGAATGCGGCCGGATGATCGATCGTACGAAGAAGCTTCCCGCGAGATTTTACGTCAGCTCGACAGGTCGAAATCCTGTTCGCGAGTGGATATTGGAATTGCCTGCGGAAGACCGTCGAACTGTCGGGAAGGACATTCAGAAAGTCGAATTCGGTTGGCCCATAGGGCGCCCGCATTGTGCTCCGCTGGGAGATCGATTGTGGGAGGTCCGGAGTGATCTCGACAGAAACCGAATTGCGCGAGTGATCTTCTGTCTGGAAGGCGGCCAGATGATTCTGCTTCATGGCTTCATCAAGAAGACGCAAAAGGTGCCGAAGCAGGATCTCGACCTTGCGCTGAAGCGCAGACGAGAGGTGACGTAATGGCGAAGAGAAAAGCGCACGTAAGCGAAGAGACGTTCGACGAATTTCTTGCTGAGCAAGGTATACTTGGGGCGTGCGAGGAGCGCGCCATCAAGGAGCTCATTGCCGAGCAGCTCACGGAAGCAATGAAGACGCAAGGAATTACGAAAACGGCGATGGCGGAACGTATGAAGACGAGTCGTCGTCAGCTTGACAGACTTCTTGATCCAACGACGCCCTCCGTGACGCTTGATACCTTGCAGCGCGCCGCGAGCGCTGTGGGACGGACGTTGAAAGTCGAACTGGTATGACCTTGCCTTTATCCCGAGCGATCGCGCGCGGAACGCCCGTTCATCCCGGCGAACAGCTTGTTGAAGAGCTATGCGAACTCGGCACCAGCCCGCAATTCTGGATGAACCTGCAACAGCAATATGAGCTGCGGCTGGCGGAGAAGGAGGTCGGCGCGCAGGTTGCGTCGTTGCCTCGCCGCGCCAACGCGCCATCGACACGAAAGCTTGGAAAGACCGCATGAGCCGCCGTATCAAGAGAATGAACCCAAAGCCGCGCTCGCGTGACGAGCGCGATGAGTCGCGTCCGCATCAGGCGCGCGGCGCGAAGAAGGCCGGGCCGCGTCCGGGCGGCAAGCCCGGCGGTAAGCCGCCGCGCTTCGCTGGTGAGCGTGCCGAGCGGCGTGCGCCCGAACGGATCGAGCGGCGGCCGCCTAAAGCGGCCCTGGAACGGCCTGCGCAGGAGAAGTCGATCGAGCCGCTGCTGCCGACCAAGGTCCAGACCGTCAAGGTGACGGCGGACGAGAACAACATGCGTGTCGACCGGTTCCTCGAGGCGCGCTTCCCTGGCCTGTCGTTCTCCCACATCCAGCGCGTCGTCCGCAAAGGCGAATTGCGCGTCGACGGCAAGCGCGTTGACAGCAAGGACCGCCTTGAGGAGGGGCAGAGCGTCCGCATTCCGCCGCTGAAGCTCGACGCGCCGAAGGTCGGCGGCGAGCTCTCGGAAGCTGCGCAGAAGACGCTCAAGGCGCTGAAGGAGATGACGATCTACGAGGACGACGACGTCCTCGTCCTCAACAAGCCGGCCGGCCTTGCCGTGCAGGGCGGCTCGGGCATGACGCGGCACATCGACCAGATGCTCGAGGTGATGCGCGATGCCAAGGGCCAGAAGCCGCGCCTCGTGCACCGCATCGATCGCGAGACCTCGGGCTGTCTCCTGGTCGCCAAGACGCGCTTTGCGGCTTCGCATCTCACCGGCGCGTTCCGCTCGCGGTCGGCGCGAAAAGTCTATTGGGCGCTGGTGCCGGGCCTGCCGAAGCCGAAGCAGGGCCGCATCTCGACTTTCCTCGCGAAGGAGGAGAGCGAGGACGACACCATCATGCGCATCGCCCAGCACGGCGACGAGGGCGCCAGCCATGCGGTGACCTATTACGCGGTGGTCGAGACCGCCGGCAACAAGCTCACCTGGGTGTCGCTGAAGCCGGTGACGGGCCGCACCCACCAGCTCCGCGCCCACATGGCCCATATCGGCCATCCCATCCTCGGCGATCCCAAATATTTCAACATCGAGAACTGGCAGTTGCCGGGCGGCCTGCAGAACCGGCTGCATCTGCTCGCGCGCCGCATCGTCATTCCGCATCCGCGCGGCGGCGTGATCGACGCCACCGCGCCGCTGCCGCCGCACATGCAGCAGTCATGGAACCTGCTCGGGCTCGATGCCAGCCGGTTTGATCCGATCGAGAACGCGCCGGAGGAATAGCCGGGTTGAATGGGGGCGGCGGAGGCACGACATGTCTCCCATGACACGGCTCTCGATCTGTCTTGTGGTGTTGGCCGCGCTAGGGGCGGGGCAGCCTGCCCACGCTCAATATGTGCTGCCGGGCGCCTCACGGCTCGCTCCACCGCTGCCGGCGCCGCCACCGCCGCCGAAGATCGAGGTGCCCAAGGTTCCGCAATTCGACGCGCCGCCGCGCTACAACTACCAGCCGCTGCCGCGCAATTCGTTCAGCGACCGCGTCACAAAATGCCTCGACGACGCCGCAGCCGCGGGACTGGGCCCGGCCGATCGCGGTACCTATGCCCGAAGCTGCGCGAACTAGCCGCACTGATGGACGTCCTGGCGAAGCCATTGCGACACAGGTAACTTGACGAACGACAGGGACCGAAAGACCGATGCGCGAATTGTTCGAAGAAGCAGCAAGCCAGCCCCCGCCGGACCCGCGGGAATCGGCGCGCGCCTCCGCGCGCACGCCGCTGCGCAAGCGCTTCTACAGGGAGGCCGGCGTCGCTGACGCCGAGGGCGGTTTTGCCATCACGCTCGATGGCAGACCGATCCGCACGCCGTCCGGCCGCCAGGTGGTGATCCCGGCGCGGACGCTCGCCGATGCCGTGGCCGCGGAATGGGCGGCCCAGGGCGAGAGCATCGATCCGGTGAGCATGCCGCTGACGCGGATCGCCAACAGCGTCGTGGAGGGCGTCGTCGACCGCGTCGGGCTGGTCAGCGATGATCTCGCCAAATACTTCGAGTCCGACCTGCTGTTCTATCGCGCCGGCCACCCCGAAGGGCTGGTCGCCCGCGAGGCGGCGCATTGGGACCCCGTGCTGTTCTGGGCGGCGGAGGCACTGGGGGCGCATTTCATCCTGTCCGAGGGCGTCATGCACGTGAAGCAGCCGGATGAGGCGCTCCGGATCGCACGTGCCGCGCTGCCCGGGGACCCCTGGTCGGTCGCCGCGCTCCATGTGGTGACGACCCTGACCGGCTCGGCGCTGCTGGCCTTGGCACTGGCCCATGGCGCGCGCGATGCCGGCCAGGTCTGGGCCGCCGCCCATGTCGATGAGGACTGGAACGCCGAGCAATGGGGCGTGGACGAGGAGGCGGCCGCCCGCCGGGCCACGCGGCTGCGGGATTTCGAGGCCGCCGTGACGGTATTGGCAGCGGTCAAGGCGCCATTGGCCGGAGGTCCTTAACGAGAGGTTTACGCCGCAGGCGTTAGGGTGGCTGGTGTTCCTTCCCGTGCTCCCTTGGGCTCCCTGAGATGCCGACGCCGGTCACTTCCATCCCTCGCGTCAGTGCCGCCAGCCCTGTAGCTGACGCGACGACGCCTGACCTCGCGCTTCAGGCCGGCAGCGTCGTGAACGCACGCGTCGTCAGCGTGATGGCCGACAATCTGGTGCGGATCGCGATCGCCAACCTCTCGATGGACGTGATGTCGGAAGTGGCGCTGACACCGGGGCAGAATCTGCAACTCGCGGTGTCGAAGAGCGACGGCACTATCCGCCTTGCGATCATGAGCGGCGCAGGCGAGGCAACTCCCGATCAGGTCACGCTGACGCCTCGCGCTGCCTCGCTGGTGGAAAGCCCGCCGCTCGCGCCGTCCGCGACGCGCAATGCGCTCACGCCGTTGGAGCAGGTCGCCGTCAGTGCAGCCTCGGCCGAGGCTGCGGCAAAGCAGGGCAGCCAGGCGCCGCTGTTCGCCAATCTGGCGGCCGTCGTCACCGGCAGCGATTTGCCGGCGGGCCTGAAGCAGGCCGTGCTGAACGTGCTGGCACAGCAGACGCCGCTCGACCCGGCGCTCGATGGCGGCGGCATCGAATCCGCCTTCCGGAAGTCAGGGCTGTTCCTCGAGGCTTCACTGGCCGCAGGCACGGCGCCGTCCTCCGGGGCCGTTCCGGATTTGAAGGCGGCGCTGCTGGTGTTGCGCCAGACCTTGGCCACGATCGGGACGGCCGCGCCGCAGAGCCAGGGCGCCGCGATCCCGGTCGGCTCCACCGCGACACCGCAGGCCGCCGCCGCGCCGGCTCAGCCGGCCGTATCGCCGTCGCTCGCTCCCGCAAGTGCGCAACAACTGCGCAACGCCAATCTCGCAGCGGCGGTGCTGGGCGGCCTGGCGGCCGACGCGCCGCAAATGGCAATGCCGCGCATGTCCGCCGGACTTGCCGCAAGCCTGCTGCAGGAGGTCACGCAAAACCTGCCGCGCCTGACCGGCAATGTGCCCGGCTCCAACAAAGCGGTGCCCGACGGCGAGATCTTCGAGGCGGCGGCGCGTGCGACACCGCCGCCGTTCCGTGGGGCGCTGCCCTCGGCCCAATCCATCGCCTCGCCATCGCTCGCGCCGGATACGCCGCTCGCTGCGACCGTGCATCGCCTGCTCGACGAGACTGACGCCGCGATCGCGCGGCAGACCCTACTTCAGGTCGCATCGCTCCCCGATCGCACCGACGCCGGTGGTCACCGCGTTGATCCGAATGTGCCGCAGTGGAATTTCGAGATTCCGTTCGCGACGCCGCAAGGCACCGCGATGGCGCAGTTCGAGATCTCGCGCGATGGCGCCGGCGAATCCGTCGATGCGGCCAGGCAAGCCTGGCGCGCGCGCTTCACGCTCGATGTCGAGCCGGCGGGTCCCGTCCACGCGCTGATCACGCTGAGCGGCGACAAGACCTTCGTGCGGATGTGGGCGGAGCGGCCGACAACCGCGCAGCAGCTCCGTGCCGGCATCGGCGAGCTCAACCAGGCCTTGATGCGGGCCGAGCTCAATCCCGGCGACATCCTGGTTCGCGACGGCACGCCACCGCAACCGGCGCCGGCCCGCGCCGGCCACTTCCTGGATCGCGCCACATGAGCGACCCGTCCAAGCTGGCGATCGCGCTGCATTACGAGAGGGGCTCCGGCGCGCCGGTCGTCGTCGCCAAGGGCAAGGGCACGATCGGCGAAAAGATCGTCGAGATCGCCAAGGCCCACGACATCCCGATCGAGGAGAACGAAGTCCTGGCCGGCGCGCTGTCCAAGGTCGAGCTCGGCGAGGAGATCCCGCCCGACCTCTACAAGGCCGTCGCCGAGGTGCTGGTGTTCGTGCTGCGCCTGTCGGGCCGAGGGCGGTAGCCCGTCATCGTTTCACCACGTGGCGCCGCCATGGTGCCGACGTGTTGCTCAATTCAGGATGCCTCGCTTGCTGACCCGCCGCTCCACCCTCGGCCTTCTCGCCGCTTCTGCCGTCCTGCCGCGGCGCGCGCTCGCTCATGTCGCCCCGCCGCGCAACGAGATCCGTGACAGTCTCGCAAAGCGCTTCACTGACCTCGGCACATCGGGCACCTTCGTCGGCTACAAGGTGGAGGATTATCTGGTCGTCGCCAGCGACAAGGATCGCTCGGGCGAGGGCAAGCTGCCGGCTTCGACCTTCAAGATCCCGAACTCGCTGATCGCGCTCGAGACCGGCGTCGTCGCCGACCCCGACAAGGACGTCTTCCCGTGGGACGGCGTGAAGCGTCCGATCGAAGCCTGGAACAAGGATCACACGCTGCGCAGTGCGATCGCCGTGAGCGCGGTGCCGGTCTATCAGGAGATCGCGCGCCGGATCGGCCAGGAGCGCATGCAGAAATATCTCGACGAGTTCGACTACGGCAACCGCGACATCGGCGGCGGCATCGACCAGTTCTGGCTGACGGGGGCCTTGCGCATCGATCCGGTCGAGCAGATCGATTTCGTCGACCGGCTGCGCCGCCGCGCGCTGCCAATCTCGAAGCGGAGCCAGGATCTCGTCGCTGACATCCTGCCGGTGACCAAGGTGGGCGACAGCGTCATCCGCGCCAAGTCGGGCCTGCTCGGTGCGGAGCGCGGCGAGCCGTCGCTCGGTTGGATGGTCGGCTGGGCCGAGAAGGGCGAGGCGCACACGGTGTTTGCGCTCAACATGGATTGCAAGGAGCCGCGCCTGGTCGCCGAGCGCATGTCGCTGACGCAAGCCTGCCTTGCCGAGATCGGCGCGATCTAGCGCTGCGGCGCCGTCGTCGCTCCTGAGGCTCATCATCCTTGTGCGGGCGCAGCTCTCACCACGTCATTGCGAGGGAGCCCTTGCGACGAAGCAATCCAGAGACTCTCCGTCGAGGCAGTCTGGATTGCTTCGCTGCGCTCGCAATGACGGAGTAATGTCGCGCGAACGCAGGGCCGCATGTGCATCTCAGGGTGAGCCGCCGTAGGCTGGGCAAAGGCGCATGGCGCCGTGCCCACGATCTCCATGCCGTAAGCTACAATTCGTGGGCACGCGTCGCTTTGCCCACCCTACGGCACCGTGGCTCGCCTAGCCCTCGTCCGTCTTCTTCGCCGTCAGCGCCTGGTCGATCGCAAAGCCGCCGATTTCGCTCATCGCCTGCGAGATCACGTCGCCCTTGCGGGCAAAGCCGCTGGAGAGATAATCGAACTGTGTCCGCGCCAGCCGCAGCACCTCGATCGGCACCGAGACCGCGGTCTCGTTGAAGCTGTCGACCGAAGCGCGCAAGCTGTCCAGCTCGGTCGCGAGCTTGACGATATGGCCTTCGGCATCCTGCATCAGGCCGATCAGCCTGCCGCGCTCGGCATCGAAGGCGGCACGCTCTGCTGCGGCTGCCGCGGTGACCTCGGCCAGCTGCGCCCGCAGCACCTCGATCTGGCCGACCATGGCGTCGGAGGTCAGCTCGGCGGCCTCGCGCAGCTCGGCGTTGCGCGTGCTCTCGATCTGCTGCTCGTGATACAATCGCTCGGCCGACACCGCCCGCTGACCGAGCTGCTCGATCAGGCTCGCGGCGCGCAGCAGCATCTCGCCATTCCGCCCCGACACCATGCCGGCCATGCGCCGCAGGAAGCCGATGGTCTCTGACGATGAACTCGGCGGCAGGGGAACGACCGTCGCGGACATGAGTGATGCCTGGGGAGCGTGGTGACCGTCGCCGTACCGACTGGGCTCACGCAACATTCGGCGCCTGATCGCAAGCGCGAAGCAAGCCTGAATCGGCAGCCCCGGTCAACCGGGCCAGGGCACCAATCTGCGGGCACCGGACCGGATCAGGCGCTCGTCTGCGAGCCGGCCCGGCCGAGATGGCGAAGCCCGACCGTGGCACGTCCGGTCATTCCCGCCTCCAGCCTCGGCTACCCGGCAAAACTCTGGAATTCCTTGCGCTTTCCCGCTGCCTCAGGGCAGCCCTGCGACGCGGAAAGGCGCTTTCCGGCTTGCAAAATGCCGTGTTAGAACCCCCGGCATCGCTTAAGGCTTAAGAACTGGCGGGAGCAAATGAAACACATCCTGGACGCCCTTGAAGATCGTCGCGCCGGCGCCAAGCTCGGCGGCGGGGAGAAGCGCATCGAGGCGCAGCACGCCCGCGGCAAGCTGACGGCGCGCGAGCGGATCGAGCTGTTGCTCGACAAGGGATCGTTCGAGGAGTTCGACATGTTCGTCGAGCACCGCTCCACCGAGTTCGGGATGGAGAAGACCAAGGTACCCGGCGACGGCGTCGTCACCGGCTGGGGCACCGTCAACGGCCGCAAGACGTTTGTCTTTGCCAAGGATTTCACCGTGTTCGGCGGCTCGCTGTCGGAAACCCACGCGCTGAAGATCACCAAGCTGCAGGACATGGCGATGAAGGCGAGGGCGCCCATCATCGGCCTGTATGATGCGGGCGGCGCCCGCATCCAGGAAGGCGTCGCCGCGCTCGCCGGCTATTCCTACGTGTTCCGCCGCAACGTGCTCGCCTCGGGCGTGATCCCGCAGATCTCCGTCATCATGGGCCCCTGCGCCGGCGGCGACGTCTATTCGCCGGCGATGACCGACTTCATCTTCATGGTGAAGAACACCAGCTACATGTTCGTCACCGGACCCGACGTGGTGAAGACCGTGACCAACGAGGTCGTCACCGCCGAAGAGCTCGGCGGCGCCTCGGTGCACGCCACGCGCTCCTCGATCGCGGACGGCGCCTTCGAGAACGACGTCGAGACGCTCTTGCAGATGCGCCGCCTGATCGACTTCCTGCCGTCGAACAACACCGACGGCGTGCCGGAATGGCCGAGCTTCGACGACATCGGCCGGGTCGACATGTCGCTGGACACGCTGATCCCCGACAATCCGAACAAGCCCTACGACATGAAGGAGCTGATCCTGAAGGTCGTGGACGAGGGCGACTTCTTCGAGATCGCGGAAGCCTTCGCCAAGAACATCGTCACCGGCTTCGGCCGCATCGCAGGCCGCACCGTCGGCTTCGTCGCCAACCAACCGATGGTGCTGGCCGGCGTGCTCGACTCTGACGCGTCGCGCAAGGCCGCGCGCTTCGTCCGCTTCTGCGACGCTTTCAACATCCCGATCGTCACCTTCGTCGACGTGCCGGGCTTCCTGCCGGGCACCGCGCAGGAATATGGCGGCTTGATCAAGCATGGCGCCAAGCTCTTGTTCGCCTATTCGCAGTGCACCGTGCCGCTCGTCACCGTCATCACCCGCAAGGCCTATGGCGGCGCCTTCGACGTCATGGCCTCCAAGGAGATCGGCGCCGACATGAACTACGCCTGGCCGACCGCCCAGATCGCGGTGATGGGCGCCAAGGGCGCGGTCGAGATCATCTTCCGCTCTGACATCGGCGACCCCGACAAGATCGCCGCGCGAACCAAGGAATACGAAGACCGCTTCCTATCCCCCTTCATCGCCGCCGAGCGCGGCTACATCGACGACGTCATCATGCCGCACTCGACAAGGAAGCGCATCGCGCGGGCGCTGGCGATGCTGAAGGACAAGAAAGTGGAAGCGCCGGCGAAGAAGCACGACAATTTGCCGTTGTGAGGGACGGGAGACGTCATGGCAATTCGGCGTCGTCGATCGAGATCATGGCGGCGCGCCATCGGATCGTGCGGCCTGATATTGGGTGTTTTGTCCGCAGTCCTGGCGACGGACATCTCCTGCTTCGCACAAGAGAGCGAGATGACCGTCACCGCCCGGACGTCGGAGGAGGCCGTTATCGAAGGCTATGCCGACGCGGACAATACGTGCACGCCGGTCGAGCTTCCCCGGCTGCTGCTTATAAAGTCACCGGAACATGGGATCGTCTGTTATCGCATTGAGGATTTCGAGGTGGCGGGCGACAGCGGACGGGATCGAGCCTGTATCGGACGCTGGATCCGCGGCATAAGCATCTTCTACTTGGCACGATCCGGTTACAGCGGGCCGGATAGTCTGCGCTACGAAGCGATCACCGATCGAAGGCGGGACCGGGTGGCTGTTCGCGTCAGGGTCTTACCCGGCCTTGAAAGGGATTCTGATGCACCTGTCAGTTCTGGCGATTCTTCGCGCGAGCCCGCTATGTCGCTCGGGCCTATCCCAGCATGCGTTGTGCCGGTGTCCTAGGCAGTGGCGTGCTGATGACTGAGAACGATCCCACCGACGAAATCTCCGACATCGAGGATCGCATCGAGCGCCTCGCCGAGATCGCCGAGCGCTGCCGCAAGTACATCCTGGCGTCCAAGATCGCGATCGGTGGCGGGGGCGCGCTGCTGGTGGTGACGATCCTGGGTGTGTTCGGCTTCGGCCAGACCGCAGCGCTCGGCTCGATCGCCCTGGTGCTGGGCGGGATCGTCTCGCTCGGCTCGAACGTCTCGACGTTGCGGCAGACCGAGGAGGCTATTAGCGCTGCGGAGGCGCGGCGCGCGGCGTTGATCGGGAGCATTGATCTCCGCGTCGTCGCCGATGCGCCGCTGAAGCTGGTGTGATGCGGTAGGGTGGATTAGCGAAGCGTAATCCACCAAGTTATGTGTCACCAGATGGAGCAGTGGCGGATTACGCTTCGCTAATCCGCCCTACGTATCTCCCCACCACGCCTCACGCGGCCTGCTTGACTGTCAGTTCCGACAATTCCGTGCGGCATTCGGCGGCGAAGGCTTGCAGCCGCTCGGCGGTCTGGCGGTCGAGGATGGCCTTGGCCAGCCGCTCGGCGCGGGCGATCTGTCGCTTGAGATATTCGATGCGGAGCATGTGGCACCTGTCGAATGGTTTTGTTCCGATGGCGGCAATTCTACGCCGGTCACCGGATCGATTATGTGAGGCGGATCACGTTCCGCGCGCCTTATCCGCCGCAGCGAAATGCGCCATCTGGTCGGCGTGCGCCTTGGCGAATGCCGGGCGGCCGGTGGCGCGCGCGACGTAGGCGCGCAAGGCGGGGCTGTCCGCCAGGCCGCCGAAACCATTGACGACCCGCAGCACGTCCGCCATCAGGATGTCGGCGACGGAGAAGGAGCCGGCCAGCCATTCGCGCCCCGCAAGCACGGGCTCGAGATGCTTCAGCCGAAGCTTGAGGAAGTCGTCCACGAATTTCCACGCCGCCGTGTCGGTCGGATGTCCCATGAACTTCGACATTCCCCAGGGCAGGCTCGCCATCTCCACCGAATTGAGCGCCGCGAACACCCATTCCGTCGTCTCGATGCGGCCGCGGGGACCTGCCGGCATCAGCTTGTCGCTGAGCCCGCCGAGATGCAGCAGGATCGCGCCGCTCTCGAAGATCGAGAGGTCGCCATCGGTCAGCCACGGCACCTGGCCGAACGGCTGGTGGGCAAAATGCGCGGGCCCGCGACCGTCGAACGGCACGCTGGCGACGCGATAGGGCAGGGCGGCCTCTTCGAGCGCCCAGCGCACGCGGAAGTCGCGCACGAAGCCGCGCGGCGCTGCGGGAACCCAGTCGAAGGTGGTCAGGGTGAGGTCGGCCATGTGCTGTCTCCGTGTCCTGGTTCTAAGCAGAGGACGGGCGAAGGGCGCCCATTCCGACACCTGTGCCAACTCTTTTTGTCGCGGGCGCCGCAAGCGGCTAGTCTCGGTTGAAACAAACAGGAGGAAAACCCGATGCCCGCTGCGTTCTTCGTCGTCCGCGCCATCGTCCCCGACGCTGAAAAGCGCGCCGCCTTCGACCGGTGGTACGAGGCGGAACACCTGCCCGACGCGGTGAAGGCGTTCGGCGTCAGCAAGGCGTGGCGGTTCTGGAGCCTCGATGATCCCTCGCTGCACCAGGCGATGTATCAGTTCGATGACGAGGCCAAGCTCGCCGCGATGCTGAAAGGCGACGCGCTGCAAAAGCTGGTCGCCGATTTCAATCGCGACTGGCCCGACGTGAAGCGCTCGCGCGAGACGCTGGTGCTGGCACAGGAATTCGCGACGTAAAGTCTGTAGCCCGGATGGAGCGCAAGCGTAATCCGGGTCTTGTATGACGCACGAACCTGGATTGCGCCGCGCTCCATCCAGGCTACGAAATCTTCATCTTGGTGGCTGCGAACCTGAACGCACTTTTCAGCATCGGTTCATGCCGTCACGGCGACACTCCTTCTGCATCACAAGGACGATGATCCAAGAAGGAAGAAGCCATGGAGCGCCGGAATTTTCTGAAACTTGCATTGGGACTGACGGCCGGAGCGGCTGCGTTCGCCGCGACCGCTGCGCAGGCCGCGCCGCTGTCACCGCAGCCGGTCGGCGATCCCAAGCGCATGCCGCAGGGTAATCCCGACGCTCATCCTGCCGTCACCACCAGCGAGGAAGCCGGCGAACTGAGTCCCGAGCAGGTGCACTGGCGTGGCCATCATCGCCACTGGGGCTGGCGCCGTCGTCATTGGCGCCGGCATCACCGGCGCTGGCACCGTCGCCATTACTGGTGAGCCCGCGGCACAGAGTGAAATTGGACGGGGATCGCAGCCGCGGTCCCCGTTTCGATTTTGAGGCGCTTCAGTTTCGCGGCGAACCGTCGGCACCACCCGGAAAACGACAATGGCCGCGCAGGCTTTCGCCGCGCGGCCATCTTGCGAGGAAGAGATCAGTACGGGCGGCAGCGGCCGGCGTGCCAGTGCAGGCCATAGGGGCACACGCGGGCGCGGGGCACGACGACGACCGGTGGGGCGACATACACGGGGGCCGGGCGCACCACGACCGCGCCGCGCATCGGACGGCAATTGCCATAGGGACCGCGATAGAACCCACGGCCGCAGCCCTCGGCGGCGCTGGCCGCCTCGCCGAAACCGGCGACCGCGCTGGCCAGTATGGCGGCGGCGAACAGATATTTCATTTGATCTTCCTTCTCATTCTTGGGGCAAGTCTTTGGGGGCGGCGCTAGTGGCGCACAATGAATCAGCAGACGCGTTCGACATGTCGAATCTTGCAACATATCGGCACGGCGCGATCCAAACCTGCCAATCATGACCTGAATGCGGCATGAACGTTCCCCGCATGCGGCCTGACGCGACAGGGACGGCGCTGCCGGCCGGGAAAGCTCCGAACTGCCGTGCGGCTGCAGCGCTCCGGTCCGCAATGGAGCGCGCGGGTCAGTCCTTGCCGTTGCCGAACAGCGCGGCAAACTGCTTCTCGCCGGTGCGGGTGAAATTCACGACGCGGCTGCCGGGCGTCGCATCGCGCGCCGCCCATTTCAGCTCGGCGAAGCGCTGCATCATGGCGGCCCCCAGCGTGCCGGCGAGATGATGCCGCCGCTCGCTCCAATCGAGGCAGGCCTTGCACACCGGGCGCCGCGGGTGCGCAAGCATGTCGGACGAGATCTGCAGATGCTTGGCAAGGAAGCGCTCGCCCTCGGCGGTCAGCTCGATGTCCTGCTTCTTCTGCCTGACCAGATTCCGCTCGCGCAAGGAATCGAGCATCTGCACGCCGAGATCGCCGGCGAGATGGTCGTAGCAGATCCGCGCGCGCCGCAGCGCCGGATCCTTTGGCCCGGTGCGCACCCGCATATGGCCGGTCCGCGCCGCAAGTCCGGCGAGGCCTTCGAGCACGCCGGCGACGTCGTCGTCGGTGAGGCGATAGTAGCGGTGGCGGCCCTGCTTCTCCGGCTCGATGAGACCACCGGCCTCGAGCTTGGCCAGATGCGAGCTCGCAGTCTGCGGCGTGATGCCGGCCTCCTGCGCCAGCTCGCTCGCGGTCAGCGCGCGGCCATTCATCAATGCGGTGAGCATGTTGGCGCGGGCGGGATCGCCGACAAGGGAGGCGACCATCGCGATGTCGGGGCCTGATTTCATGCTTCGATGGTAGCCGAAGCATCGCGGCCGGGCAAGCGCATAGCGTGTTGCTTCAAGCACAGGAACCCATCATGCCCGTCACCGTCTTCATCCGCTACCAGCTCGATCCGTTCAAGCGCGCGCAGTTCGACGAATATTCGAAGCGCTGGCTCACCATCATCCCGAGATGTGGCGGCGAGTTGATCGGCTACTTCATGCCGCACGAGGGCACCAACAATATCGCGTTCGCCCTGATTTCGTTCGAGAGCCTTGCAGCGTACGAATCCTATCGCAAACGGCTGCGCGCCGATGTCGACGGCACCGCAAATTTCAACTTCGCGGAGGCCGAGAAATTCATCCTCGCGGAAGAGCGCACCTTCCTGCGCAAGGTGGTATTGTAGCCTGCCAACAGCAGGAGATGCCCATGATCGCCGTGATTTTCGAGGTCTGGCCCAAGCCGGAACACCGCCAGGATTATTTCGACCTCGCAGCCGACCTGAAGCCGCTGCTGCAAACCATCGACGGCTTCATCTCGGTCGAGCGTTTCGAGAGCCTGACCGAGAAGGGCAAGATCCTGTCGGTATCGTTCTGGCGCGACGAGGCGGCCGTCGCCGCATGGCGCAACACGATGGAGCACCGCCGCACCCAGGCCAAGGGCCGCGCAAAAATCTTCGCAGATTATCATCTGCGCATCGCCAGCGTGATCCGGGACTACAGCATGAGCGACCGCGAGCAGGCGCCGAAGGATAGTCGCGCCGTGCACGACGCGCACTAGCGCCGGCGTGAATGCGCGCTTATGTCATCGCGGCAAACAGGGGAGAGAAACATGCATGTGACAACTGCTGACAAGCGCGCGGCCTTCAAGAAGATGCACGAGAGCGGCTGCTTCATCCTGCCCAATCCGGTCGACGTCGGCAGCGCCAAGGCACTGCAGCATCTCGGTTTCAAGGCCATCGCCTCGTCGAGCGCGGGCTTCGCCTGGACCATCGGCAAGGCCGACAATCACGTCACGGTCGAGGATGTCTGTCAGCATCTGGCAGCATTGAGCTCAGCCGTCGACATTCCCGTCAACGCGGATTTCGAGGGCGGCTTCGCGGTCGAGCCGGACAGGGTCGCAGACAATGTCGAACGCTGCGTGCGCACCGGCGTTGCCGGACTGTCGATCGAGGATTCCACCGGCGACCAAGCCAAGCCGCTCTATGAGCGCACCCTCGCCGTTGAACGCATCAAGGCCTCGCGCAAGGCGATCGGTGACAGCGGCACGCTGCTGGTCGGCCGCTGCGAAGCCTATTTGTGGGGTGTGACCGATCTCAAGCTGGTCATCGACAGGCTGACCGCCTATGCCGACGCCGGCGCCGACTGCCTTTATGCGCCGGGCCTGAAGACCCGCCAGGACATCAGCGCCGTGGTGAAGGCCGTCGCACCGAAGCCGTTCAATCTCCTGATCGGCGCGTCCGGCCTGTCGCTGAAGGAGGCCGAGGATCTCGGCGTGCGCCGGATCAGCGTCGGCGGCTCGCTGGCCCGCGCCGCCTGGGGCGGCTTCATGCGCGCGGCGAAGGAGATGGCGGAGAAGGGGACGTTTACCGAGCTCGGCAGCGGCTATCCCGGCGGCGAGCTCAACAAGATGTTCAGCTGAGCAAACGAAAGCGGCGGGACTTTATGCGTCCCGCCGCTCTCTCGCGCTATTGCTAAGTTACTTCGCGCCCTCAGCCGGCGGCGTCTGCGCATCCGGCGCCGGCCTGGTCGGCGCCGCGCCCGTGGTCACGCCTGGCTCGGTGTTGGTGCGCGGCGTCACGTCGCGCATGCCGGGAGGCGCGGCCGGATTGGCCGGCTGCGTCTGTGCCGTCTGCGAGGCCGGCGGGTTGCTGGCCTGATTGGTCGTGCTGCTATTGTTCAAGCCGTAGAACACGGCGCCCAGCACCAGTGCGATCGCCACGGCGAACAAGGCCACCTTGCCGCTGGAGGCGGGGCCTTCGCCAAGCTGGGGATCGGCCTGAAGGTCGGCATCCCGGCGCGCCGTGCGAAGATACTCATCGTCGGCGAGGTTCGGGCGGTACGGATCGTTGGGAAAACGGTCGTCAGCCATCGATTGGGTCTCCTCGGTTATGACGTCCGGACAACCCGTGGATGCGAGATTCTGTTCCGCGCTTCTTATGCTTTCGTCGCATGTTGCCCTCGTTCCGGGAATCGGGAACCTGTTAAGTCCCGGCACCTGAACTGCAAGTTCCATGGCCGCGACGAGGGAACAAGCTGATGTGGAGCCTGCCGCCGACCGATAGCGTGCTGCATTTCCTCTCGCTGGTTGCCATCGCGGCCCAGGGGATGACGGCTGCACTTGCGGCCGGGCGCCGCAGCATGGACTGGCTGGGCGTCTGCTTCCTCGGCTGCATCACCGCGCTCGGCGGTGGTACCTTGCGCGATCTTTTCCTTGGACATTATCCGCTGGTCTGGGTGCAGAACCCGATCTATCTCGCGCTGGCCGGCGGGGCGGCGTTCCTCACCATCTTGTTCGCGCGCCTCGTGCACCGGCTGAAGGTCGCCTTCATCGTGCTCGATGCCATCGGGCTCGTCGTCTTCACCATGGCCGGCTGCGACGTCGCCTGGCAGATGGACGCTTCGCTGCCGATCGTCATCGTCTCGGGCATGGTGACCGGCTGCGCCGGCGGCGTGTTGCGCGACGTGCTCTGCAACGACGTGCCGCTGCTGTTTCGCTCCGAGCTCTACGCCAGCGTGTCGGTGGTGACCGGCCTGGTCTACGCCACCGCGTTCGGCCTTAAGCTCAACGCCGAGCTCTCGACCATCCTGACTTTCGTGCTCGGCATCAGCTTCCGCCTGCTGGCGGTGCGCTACAGATGGGAGATGCCGAAATTCGTGTTCACCGAGGATGAGAAGAAGTAGGCGCGATCACGCGCGAATAGCGAATGGATCTAGGCAACTCGCTATTCGCTACTCCCCATTCGCCCCCTGCTGCCTCGCCTTCGCCACCCGCGCCGGCGTCACCAGCAACCCCGCATTGCCCCAGGAATTGCGGATGTAGTTCGTCACGGCCGCGATCTCCTCGTTGGACAATTGCCCGGCATAGCCCGGCATCTCGCCGCTGTTCGGCGCGCGCGGCGTGGTCACGGTGCGGGCGCCATCGAGGATGATGCGCAAGGTGGAGGAGGGGTTGTTGGATTGCAGCAGCGCATTGCCCGGCAGCGGCGGATAGATGCGCGGGGCGCCCATGCCGTCGGCTTCGTGGCAGGCGACGCAGAGTTTGGCGTAGACCGCCTCGCCGGCTTTCATCTCGGCATCGCCCGGCGGCGTCGCGATGGTCTCGCGCCGCGCCGGCGGCAGGCTCTTCAGATACAGCGCGATCGCGCGCACATCGGCATCGCTCATCTTGGAGGTCGAGTTGACGACGACGTCCGCCATCGGTCCGCCGGCATGGCTCCTGGCGTTGCGTCCGCTCTGCAGATACTCCACGATGTCCGCCTCGCTCCACGATTTCAATCCCGTGCGCGCTGCGCCATCGAGCCGGGGAGCGAACCAGCCCGCAACCTCATTGCCGGCCAGCGCCTGCGCGTCCCTGTCCGCACCAAAATAAGTCTTCGGTGTATGGCAGGCGCCGCAATGGCCGAGCCCGGTGACGAGATAGCCGCCTCGGTTCCACGCCGCGCTCTTGCTCTGGTCCGGCTCGAACAGGCCGGGCCTAAAATACATGGCGTTCCAGACCCGCATCAGGCCGCGATAGCCGAATGGCCAGCGCAGCTCCGGCGGCTTGTTGCGGCTCACGACAGGCGCGAGCGTGCCGAGATAGGCGCGGATCGCCAGCGTGTCGTCCTTCGTCATCTTCGTGAAATAAGGATAGGGAAAGGCCGGGTAATAGTTCGAGCCGTCAGGGGCGATGCCATAGCGCAGGGCGCGGGTGAAATCGGCATCTTGCCAGGCGCCGATCCCGGTGTCGCGGTCAGGGGTCAGGTTCGGGGCATAGATCGCGCCGAAGGGGGTGTCGATGCGCTTGCCGCCCGCGAACGGTCTTGCGGGATCGGCAGTGTGGCAGCCCGCGCAGCCGCCGGCCTCGACCAGCGTCTTGCCATAGGCGATCAGCTCCGGCGACGGCCCGGCGGCGTAGGCTGCGCCTCCAACTGCACTGCACAACGCCAGGCCGACGACAACCGAGCCAGTCAGAATCGTCCGCATCGAAGCCACTCCTGCGACCAAACGCCCGCATCCGGCACGAGGGAGCGTCCATTCGTTTCACGACGCCGGGGGTATGGTGACACAAATTGAAAACGGCACGCATGTTTCAGGCCACGAAATTGCGATTTTTACCCGGCGCTGGCTTTGGTCCAGATTTGTGGTGCGGATCGTGAAATATCCGACATAGAGTGGCGGAATTGGTCGGCGCGCCCTAGCTGAAAACAACGGGAAGGCAACGGCTTAAGTGAGCAAGACCTGAACAGGGCGGCAAAAGAGGACAGCATGGGCATCAACCAGGGTCCGATCAGTCTCGATCAAAAATATACCCAGGAGACCGGGCACGTCTTCACCACGGGGATCCAGGCCCTGGTGCGCTTACCGATGGCGCAGATCCGGCGCGACCGCGCCAACGGTCTCAATACCGCGGGCTTCATCTCCGGTTATCGCGGCTCGCCGCTCGGCGGCTACGACCAGCAGCTCTTCGCCGCGCGCAAGCATCTCGAACAGTACAACATCAAGTTCCAGCCTGGCGTGAACGAGGATCTGGCGGCCACCGCCGTCTGGGGCTCGCAGCAGCTCAACCTCTCGCCCGGCGCCAAGTATGACGGCGTAGTCGGCATCTGGTACGGCAAGGGCCCCGGCGTCGATCGCTGCGGCGACGTGTTCCGTCATGGCAATGCCGCAGGCTCGGCCAAGAACGGCGGCGTGCTCTGCCTTGCCGGTGACGACCACGGCGCCAAATCCTCGACCGTCCCGCATCAGTCAGACCACGCCTTCATGTCGGCGCTGATGCCGTATCTCTATCCCTCGAGCATCCACGAGATGATCGAGATGGGCCTGCTCGGCATCGCGATGTCGCGCTATTCGGGCTGTTGGGTCGGCATGAAGGTGATCACGGAGACGGTGGAGACCACCGCCGAGATCGATCTCACCGACGAGATGAAGCCGTTCATCATCCCCAGCGATTTCGAGCTGCCGCCCGGCGGCCTCAACCTGCGCTGGCCCGACGACCGCTTCGAGCAGGATCGCCGGCTGCAGGATTACAAGGGCTTTGCCGCCATCGCCTTCGCGCGCGCCAACAAGGTCAACCGCGTCACCATGGATTCGCCGAATGCCCGGTTCGGCATCATGGCGTCGGGCAAGAGCTATGAGGACGTCCGCCAGGCGCTGCGCGAGCTCGGGATCACCGAGGAGGTCGCTGCCAAGATCGGCCTCCGTCTCTACAAGATCGGCATGCCCTGGCCGCTGGAGCCGGAAGGCGTGCGGCAGTTTGCGGTCGGGCTCGAAGAGATCTTCATCATCGAGGAGCGCCGCGAGATCGTCGAAAACCAGGTCAAGCAGGAGCTGTTCAACTGGCGCGACGACGTCCGCCCGCGCATCGTCGGCAAGATGGACGAGCACGACAAGCGCTTCCTGACCTTCGCCGCCGAGCTCAGCGTAGCCTCGCTTGCGACCTCGCTTACCGAGCGGCTGCTCCGACTTAACCTCAATCCGGAAATTGCGGAGATGCTCCGCGTCAAGGCCGACTGGTTCAACGGCCGCCAGGCGACCCAGATGCAGGCGGTCGCACCCGTCTCCCGCACGCCTTACTTCTGCTCCGGCTGTCCCCACAACACATCGACGAAGGTCCCCGAAGGCAGCCGCGCGCTGGCCGGCATCGGCTGTCACTTCATGGCGCTGTGGATGGACCGCTCGACCGAGACGTTTACGCATATGGGCGGGGAGGGCGTGCCCTGGGTCGGCATCGCGCCGTTCACCAACGAGAACCACATCTTCGCCAATCTCGGCGACGGCACCTACTTCCACTCCGGCATTCTGGCGATCCGCCAAGCGGTCGCCTCCAAGGCCAACATCACCTACAAGATCCTCTACAACGACGCCGTCGCCATGACCGGCGGCCAGCGTCATGACGGCGATCTCTCGCCGCAGCAGATCACCCACCAGCTCCATGCCGAGGGCATCCGCGAGATCTATCTGGTCTCGGAGGCGCCGGATTCCTATCCGGCCGACACCATCGCACCCGGCGTGAAGAAATATCACCGCGATGAGCTCGACCGCGTCATGAAGATGTGCCGCGAGTTCAAGGGCACCTCGGCGATCGTGTTCGTGCAGACCTGCGCGGCCGAGAAGCGCCGCCGCCGCAAGCGCGGCCTGATGGAGGATCCGGCGCGCCGCGTCATGATCAACCCGGCCGTCTGCGAAGGCTGCGGCGATTGCTCGGTGCAGTCGAACTGCATCTCGGTCGAGCCGCTGGAGACCGAGTTCGGCCGCAAACGCGCCATCAACCAGTCGTCCTGCAACAAGGATTATTCCTGCCTGAAGGGCTTCTGCCCGTCCTTCGTCACGGTCGATGGCGGCAAGCCGCGCCACCGCGCGCCGGCGGAGCTGGCCGACATCGGTGAATTGCCCGAGCCGGCCTCGCGCCCGACGCTCGACAAGCCCTACAATATCGCGGTCGGCGGCGTCGGCGGCACCGGCGTGCTCACCATCGGCGCGCTGCTCGGCATGGCCGCCCATATCGAGGGCAAGGCCTCGATGATCCTCGACATGTCGGGCCTTGCGCAGAAGGGCGGGGCGGTGCTCAGCCACGTCCGCCTGTCGGATCATCCGGCCGAGGTGACCTGCTCGCGCATCGTCACCGGTACGGCCGATCTGGTGCTTGCGGCGGATGAAGTGGTCGCAGTCGCCAAGGACACCATCTCGTTGTGCGACTCCAGCCGCACCCGCGGCATCATCAACAGCCACGTCATTCCCACCGCCGATTTCGTCCTCAACCGCGACTTCAACTTCCAGACTCGCAAGCTGAACGCGGTGCTGGAGACAGCGCTGCACAAGGACTCCGTGTTCTTCGACTTCACCAGGCCGGCCGAGCAGCTGCTCGGCGATGCCATCGCCACCAACATGATGATGATGGGCTATGCCTATCAGAAGGGCCTGTTCCCACTGTCGGCGGAAGCGATCGAGCAGGCGATCGAGGTCAACGGCGTCTCGATCAAGATGAACAAGGAAGCCTTCCGCCTCGGCCGCCTTGCGGTCGCCGATCCCAAGCGCCTGGCCGACATGCTGAAGGGCACGGATGAGGTCGTCGCGCCCAAGGCGCTGGACGCGATGACGCTCGACGAGGTGATCGAGCATCGCGTCAAGCACCTGACCGCCTACCAGAATGGCCGGCTGGCAAGACGTTATCGCAAGCTGGTCGACCAGGTCCGCGATGCTGCCAAGCAGGGTGGCTACGGCGATGCGCTGACGCGCGCGGTCGCGGTGAACTATGCCAAGCTGCTCGCCTACAAGGACGAATACGAAGTCGCGCGCCTCTATACCGATGGCGCCTTCGAGCAGCAGCTCCGCGACCAGTTCGAGGGCGATTTCAAGTTCAGCTTCAACCTCGCGCCGCCGATCCTGGCGAGCGGCGTCGATGCGCTCGGCCGCCCGAAGAAGCGCGCCTTCGGCCCGTGGATGCTGAACGTCTTCCGCATCCTGGCGAAGTTCAAATTTCTGCGCGGCACCCCGTTCGACATCTTCGGCCGCAGCGCCGACCGCAAGCTCGAGCGCGACCTGATCGCCGGCTACGAGAAGGACGTCACGACCGTGCTCGGTCTGCTGTCGCCGATCACGATCGACACCGCGGTCGAGCTGCTCTCGCTGCCCGACCGCATCCGCGGCTACGGCCCGGTCAAGGAGAAGGCGGTGGCCGACGCCAAGGCGCGCTACGCCCAGCTCGCCGCGGATCTGGCGAGCCCGCCGCCCGCGCCAAGGCAGATCGCGGCGGAGTAGCCGGTGCTGTAGGGTGGGTTAGCCTTGCGAATGCGCGAAGCGCGGTTCGCAAGGCGTAACCCACCGCTTCTGCCTCCGCTCAGAGCAACGCGGTGGGTTACGCCTTCGGCTAACCCACCCTACGACACCATCCGTTGCGCTGCCCGTCGGCCAAAACACCAATAGGCAGGTCAATCCGCCGACGCAAAAACATTCCGCTTTACCGAAATTCGGAATTGACGTATCTGTCCGCTACCTCATCCCCCTCGGAGGGGCGTATCGCGATCGTCACGAAACGCGGGGTGAGCGGCGGTGGACGCGGGCTGCGTCGCGCGAGGCATTGTCTCGTGCACGACGGGCGCGATCTCGCGTACGGCAAAATCGTGTGGTCCTGACGCCCGCAGGCTGGCGTCAAGTCTTGCGAGCAATCGCAAGGCGACGGGGGCAATAGTGCAACGCTCCCCGGGGAGAGCGCGACATAAGCCGTAAAGCCACTGCGCAGGGAAGGCCGGATGTTTGGCCGCACCTGTATGCCGCTGTGCATCTGTTCTTCGCGCAATTCGCGCACAGCGGACCGTGGGTGCCAAGCTGGCACCCGGTCTTCCCTGCGCCCTCTGTTTCCGGAGGGAGCGAGACGGACGCAAAACTCGGGCGAGGTGCGCCGCGAGAATGCGGGAGCGTGCCTGCAACGTAGGCCTCGTGCCCCGGACGCTGCGCAGCACGTAGTGATGCGCTGCAGAGCCGGGGCCCATCTCGCAGTATCTGCCGTGCCACTGGGTCCCGGCTCTGCGCAGCAACGCTGAAGCGTTGCAGCGCGTCCGGGACACGAGAACATCCCCCATTTGCCCCAACTCGCTACCCTCTCGCGGGGCGGAATATTTCCGCGCTTGCCAATCCGCCCCTCGCGGTTCAGAAAAACGGGGCAAGAAGAAACGCGAGCGGAGACCTGAGTTTGACCATCAAGGGCAAGGCCTACATTGCCGGGATCTACGAACACCCGACCCGGCATGCGCCGGACAAATCCACCGCCCAGCTCCACGCCGAGGTCGCCAAGGGGGCGATCGAGGATGCGGGGATCAGCAAGGACGACATCGACGGCTATTTCTGCGCGGGCGATGCGCCCGGCGGCGCCTGGCCGATGGTCGATTATCTCGGACTGAACACCAGGAAGCTCCGCCATATCGATTCCACCGAGACCGGCGGCTGCTCCTACATCATCCATCTCGGCCATGCCGCCGAGGCGATTGCCGCGGGCAAGTGCTCGATCGCGCTTGTGACGCTGGCCGGCAAGCCGCGCACCGGTGCGATGCCGCCGCGCGCCGCCGGCGCCGAGGTCGATTTTGAGACCGCTTACGGTGCCACCACCCACAATGCCTATGGCATGTGTGCCATGCGCCACATGCACGACTATGGCACCACCTCCGAGCAGCTTGCCTGGATCAAGGTCGCGGCCTCGCACCACGCGCAGTACAATCCGCATGCGATGCTCAAAGACGTTGTCACGGTCGAGGATGTCCTGAACTCGCCGATGATCTCCGATCCCCTGCATCGCATGGATTGCTGCGTCGTCTCCGACGGCGGCGGCGCGATGATCGTGACGACGCCCGAGATCGCCAGGAGCCTGAAGAAGCCGCTGGTGCGCCTGATCGGCCATGGCGAAGCGATGAAGGGCCCGCGCGGCGGCAAGGACCTCGACCTCACGTATTCGGCCGGCATCTGGTCCGGCCCGCGTGCGTTCGAGGAAGCCGGCATCACGCCGAAGGACATCAAATACGCCTCGATCTACGACAGCTTCACCATCACGGTGCTGATGCAGCTCGAAGACCTCGGTTTCTGCAAGAAGGGCGAGGGCGGCAAGTTCGTCGCCGACGGCAACCTGATCTCGGGCGTCGGCAAGCTGCCGTTCAACACCGACGGCGGCGGCCTCTGCAGCAACCATCCGGTCAACCGCGGCGGCATGACCAAGATCCTCGAGGCCGTGCGGCAGCTGCGCGGCGAGGCGCATCCGAAGGTGCAGGTCAAGAATTGCGATCTCGCAATCGCCCACGGCACCGGCGGCCTTCTGGGCGTCCGCCACGCCGCCTCGACGGCCATTCTGGAGCGCGTGTGATGAGCGAAGTGAAAAAGTATCCGGCCCCGGTCACGAACCCCGAGACATCAGCGTTCTGGGAGGCGGCGAAAGAGGGCAAGTTCATGATCAAGCGCTGCACCGCCTGCGGCGAAGCGCATTACTTCCCGCGCTCGATCTGCCCGTTCTGCTACTCCGACAAGACGGTGTGGGAGCAGGCGTCGGGCGAGGGCACCATCTACACCTGGAGCCTGATGCGGAAGTCGCCGACCGGTCCCTACGCCATCGGCTACGTCACGCTGAAGGAGGGGCCGTCGGTGCAGACCAATTTCGTCGACTGCGATCTGGAGAAGCTGAAGATCGGCCAGAAGGTGAAGGTGGTGTTCAAGCCCACCGACGGCGCGCCGCTGCCGTTCTTCACGCCGGCCTGATTGCTTTCTTCCTTCTCCCCTTGTGGGAGAAGGTGGCGCGAAGCGCCGGATGAGGGGTATCGCTCCGCGGAGAGAGTGTTCGATGCGGAAGCAACCCCTCACCCAAACGAGTTTGCCGCACGGCTCTCGCAGCCCTCTCCCACAAGGGGAGAGGGCACTTCGACTGGCAGCGGCGCATAAGAATCCGGAGAGGAAACGAAAAATGTCCGCCAGATACGAAGAGCTCAAAGCCCTCAAAAACCTCGGCCAGAAATACGCCTACACCGACCGCGAAGTGATGCTCTACGCCTACGGCATCGGCCTCGGCGCCGATCCCATGGACGAGAACGAGCTCGCTTTCGTCAACGAGGGCACGCTGACGCCGCGGCCGCTCAAGGTGGTGCCGACCTTCGCCTCCGTCGCGGCCTGGGGTTCGGGGCCGGGCGAGATGAATCTCAACCGCGTCATGGTGGTGGATGGCGAGCGCGACATCACCTTCCACCAGCCGCTGCCGGTTGCCGCCAACATCACTGCCGATTCCTCCGTGCTCGAGGTCTACGACAAGGGCAAGGACAAGGGCGTCGTCATCGTTCACCAGACCGTGCTCAAGAACGAAAAGGGCGAGAAGCTGGCGACGCTGGTCGCTTCACGCTTTGCCCGCGGTGACGGCGGCTTCGGCGGGCCGAACCTGACGCAGCCCGATCCGCACAAGATCCCCTCCCGTGCGCCCGACAAGACCATCGACATCACGACGCGCCCGGACCAGGCGCTGGTCTATCGTCTCTGCGGCGATCGCAACCCGCTGCACTCCGATCCCGAATTCGCCAAGAAGGCCGGCTTCCCGCGACCGATCCTGCACGGCATGTGCACCTACGGCATCACCTGCCGCGGCGTGCTCCAGACCTATGCCGACTACGACGCCAGCGCGTTCCGCCAGCACGTCGCGCGGTTCTCTTCCCCGGTCTATCCCGGCGAGACCGTGACCATGGACCTCTGGAAGGACGGCAACACGATCTCGTTCGAAGCCAGGGTGAAGTCGCGCGGGGTCACCGTGATCAAGAACGGCAAGACGGTGCTGGGTTAGCTCGATCTCGTGCCCCGGACGCAGCGCAGCGCGTAGCGGTGCGCTGCAGAGCCGGGGCCCAGAAAGCCCAGGCGAAGAAAGAACTGGGTCCCGGCTCTGCGACGCAGCGTTTCACGCTGCATCGCGTCCGGGACACGAAAGAACAAACAGGGAGAAGCCACCATGGGACTGCTCGACGGCAAGGTTGCGCTGATCACCGGCGCGGGCGGGGGGCTCGGCGAGGCCTACGCAAGACTGTTCGCACGCGAAGGGGCCTCGGTGATCGTCAACGATCTCGGCGGACCCCGTGACGGTTCCGGCGCCGACAAGTCCATGGCGCAGCAGGTCGTGGACGCGATCAAGGCCGAGGGCGGCAAGGCGGTCGCCAACGGCGCCGACATCTCCACCATGGAGGGCGGCCAGTCCGTGTTCGACGACGCCATCAAGCATTTCGGGCGGGCCGACATCCTCGTCAACAATGCCGGCATCCTGCGCGACCAGACCTTTCACAAGGCCAGCGAGGCCGACTGGGACAAGGTCATCAAGGTTCATCTGAAGGGCACCTTTTGTTGCACCCTGCCGGTGTTTCGCTGGATGCGGGAAAATGGCGGTGGCGTCATCGTCAACACCTCCTCGACATCCGGGCTGATCGGCAATTTCGGCCAGACCAATTACGGTGCGGCCAAGGGCGGCATCTGGGGGCTCTCCAACGTGCTGGCGATCGAGGGCCGCAAGTACAACATCCGGATCTGGACCCTGGCGCCGGGCGCCCTGACCCGCATGACCGCAGACCTGCCCCGCTATAAGGAGAACCCGGGGGCGGCGCTGGGGCCGGACGGCATCGCGCCGGCCGTGCTATACATGGTCAGCGATTTGTCGGGCGACCAGACCGGCAAGGTGCTGGGCGTGTCCGGGCCCCGCGGCGTGCGCGAGATGCGGATGATGGAGATGGAAGGCTGGAAACCGCCTCATTCGGGCTGGAATGCCCAGGACATCGTCGATCACGCCAAGGAGATCTTCTTCTCCGAGGAGCAGATCAAGATGGGGGCGCGGCGGTTTTAGCTTTTGTTGTCGTCCCGGGGCACGCGAAGCGTGAACCCGGGACCTCGAGATTCCGGGTTCGATGCTGACGCATCGCCCCGGAATGACGAACAAGAGGATGCAAGGACTGATGAAACTCACCGCCGACGCCAAGGGCACTTTCGCAATCGCGCCGACGCCGTTCCACGACGACGGCCGCATCGACGAGCGCTCGATCGACCGCTTGACCGACTTCTACGAGGAGGTCGGCTGCGACGGCGTCACGGTGCTGGGCATCCTCGGCGAGGCTCCCAAGCTCGATGCCACCGAGGCCGAGCAGGTGGCGGTGCGCTACGTCAAGCGCGCGAAGAAGATGCAGGTGATCGTCGGCGTCTCCGCGCCGGGCTTTGCCACCATGCGCTCGCTGGCCAAGGCCTCGATGGACGCAGGCGCCGCCGGCGTGATGATCGCGCCGCCGCCGAGCTTGCGCACCGACGAGCAGATCATCGGTTATTTCAAGCAGGCGGCCGAGGCGATCGGCCCCGACGTGCCCTGGGTGCTCCAGGACTATCCGCTCACCTTGCAGGTGGTGTTCACACCGTCCGTGATCCGCAAGATCGTCATGGACAATCCGAACTGCGTGATGCTCAAGCACGAGGACTGGCCGGGCCTGGAGAAGATCACGACGCTACGCGGCTTCCAGAAGGACGGCTCGCTGCGGCCGCTGTCGATCCTGTGCGGCAATGGCGGCACGTTCCTGGACTTCGAGATGGAGCGGGGCGCCGACGGCGCCATGACCGGCTACGCCTTCCCGGAGCTTCTGATCGACGTCGTCAATCTCTCGAAGTCCGGCAAGCGCGACGCCGCGCATGATCTGTTCGACGCGCACCTGCCGCTGATCCGCTACGAGCAGCAGCCCGGCGTCGGCCTGACCGTGCGCAAATACGTGCTGCAGAAGCGCGGCATCATCGCCTCCAGCGCGCAGCGCAAGCCCGGCGCGACGATCACGGCGACGGCGAAGGCCGAGGTCGATTACCTCTTGTCGCGCGTCGCCCGTTTCGACAAGCGCGCCAATCTCGGCCCGCAATCCAGCGCCGCAGGCTAGTTGCATGGCCGAGACATCAGCATCACGCCCGGCCTCGACGATCCTCCTGCTGCGCGACGGCGCAGAGGCCGGCGGCAACAGCCGCGGCGAGATCGAGGTCTTCATGATGGTTCGCCATCATCAGATCGAGTTCAACTCGGGCGCGCTGGTGTTTCCCGGCGGCAGCGTCGATGCCGGCGACAAGGAGATCGTTGCCCGCGCGGACCTCTATTCCGGCGGCGAAGGCCTGAGCGAGGCGGACCGGGGTTTCCGTATTGCCGCGATCCGCGAGACATTTGAGGAGAGCGGCATCCTGCTGGCGCGATGCAGGGAGACGGGCGCCCCTGTCGATGCCAGCCGTGCCGGCGAGATCGCGGACGCGCACCGCATCCCGCTCAACGAGCACAAGATCAGCTTCCTGAACATTCTCGCCGACAACAATCTTCAGCTCGCGCTCGACACGCTGGTGCCTTACGCGCACTGGATCACGCCGGAGGGCATGCCGAAGCGTTTCGACACGTGGTTCTTCCTGGCAGCCGCACCGCAGGACCAGCTCGGCGCCCATGACGGCCGGGAATCGACGGATTCGATCTGGGTCTCGCCGCGCGAGGCGGTAGAGGGCGGCGAGAGCGGCCGCTTCAAGCTGCCGTTCCCGACCACGCGCAACCTGATCCGGCTGGCGAAGCAGCCGACGGTGCAGGCCGCGATGGAGCACGCTCGCAGCCTGTCGATCGTCACGGTGATGCCGGTCATGACCAAGACCGACACCGGCCGCCAGCTCCGCATTCCCCGCGAGGCCGGCTATGACGGCGAGGTGTTCGAGGTCGGGGCGCTGGGTTAATACACTTCGACGCCTGACGAAGTATTGAGGACCACGGTCGCGCTAGGTTCCGTCCATCATGAAGGACGAGCCAGGCGATGAATATCAGGCAGGATACCAACATCGCCGTCGAGCTGGCGCTGCTGGTCGCGCTCGCAACGCTCTGGGGCGGCTCCTACACGTTCATCAAGCTGGGCGTTGCCACCATTCCGCCGATCACGTTGATCGCCGCGCGAACCGCGATCGCCGGCCTCCTGCTGCTCGGCGTCATGGCGGCGCGAGGCATCAAGATGCCCAGCGACGCCGCGACCTGGCGGCGCTTCGCCTTCCAGGCTGTGCTCAACAGCGTCATCCCCTGGACGCTGATCGCCTGGGGCGAGCGGCATGTCGATGCCGCCCTCGCCACCATCCTCAACTCCGCCGGCCCGATCTTCACCTTCCTGCTCACGGCCGTTGTCACCCGCCACGAGGCGACGAGCCCGCGGAAACTGTTCGGCGTGGTGGCGGGGATGGTCGGCATCCTGCTGATCGTCGGCGTCGACGCCTTCCACGACGTCGGCGGAGGCCTCCTCGCAGAGGCCGCCATTGTCGCTGCCACCATCTGCTACGCCTGCGCCGCGATCTTCGGCCGCAGCTTCGCAGGGCTCGACCCCATGGCGCCGGCTGGCGGCTCGTTGCTGGCCGGGGCCGCCGTCCTGATCCCGGCCTCGCTCGTGGTCGAGCAGCCCTGGACGCTGTCGCCGTCGCTGAGCTCCGTGCTGGCGTTGCTCGCGCTCGCATTGTTTTCGACCGCCGCGGCATTCGTGATCTATTTCCGCCTGATCCAGACCCTGGGCTCGGTCGGCACCACGGCGCAGGCCTATCTCCGCGTACCCATCGGCGTTGCCATCAGCGTCGCGGTCCTCGGTGAGAGCCTGAGCCGCACCGCCTGGATCGGGCTGGCCTTTGTCGTGCTCGGCGTCGCCGCCATGACGATCCCGGCCCGGCGGCTGGCGAGCGTCAAGCCGTCATAGGTCGGGAAGGGGGCTCCGGGACCGCGATATTAAGCATAATCGGCCTCCGGAGGCATGTTCCCCCCGGGCGGCAATACGTCGTATATTGGGCCCTCCCGATAGCCCGGTCCTCTCATCACCCCAATGTCCGCCGAATTGACGCCGATCCCTGAGAAAAAGCGAACCTTCTCGCTCTCCATCGGCCAGCTCACCTTCGGCAGCTTTCTGTTGGTGCTGGCGGTGATCATCGTCACCTCGACCGCGAGCGTGATCGCGATCCGGCACATCGACACGACCTTCGCCGAGTTGCAGCGGCTCCAGAGCGTCGGCGACCTTGCCGAGGACATCGACCGCCGCATGAACGAGCTGCGGCTCGCCGCGCGCGACTTCGTCACCGATCCCGGCGCCGGCATCCAGTTCCAGCAGGTCGGCGAGGCGGCCTCGACGCTCAGCGACATCCTGAAAAAGACCCGTATCGAGCTCGCGCCCGAGCAGCAGGACATGATCGACGGGGTCACGGAGCGCCTTGCAACCTATCGGACCGGCCTCGAGCGGATCTCGACCCTGATCGACCGCCGCGCCCAGTTGCTCGCCGGCCTGCCGCCGTTGCGCGAACGGTTCGATGCGGCGGTCTCCGGCACCGCCGATCGGGAGCTGGCCTCGCGCCTGTCGGAGACCCAGAGCCGCATCGCGCTCGGGCTGCTCGCGCGCAACCCGTCTGCCGCGGAGCAGGCCGCCCAGAACATGCGGGCACTGGACATCGGCGACGCCAGGCTGAAGGACGCGGTGAACGACTATGCCGAGGCCATCATGGCGGTGGCCGTTCGCGAGCGGCAGATCGCCGATATCGATCGCGAGGTGCTGGGAACCGAGGGGCGGCTGATCGGCCGCGTCACCGAATTGCTGCGCGAAGTCAGCGACCGGCGCGGCCATGTGCTGTCGCGCGACTTTGCCCGCACGCTGACGGAGGCGCGATGGCAGAGCATCGTGCTCGGCAGCATCGGCGTTCTGATCGGCATTCTCGCAGCCGGCTTCGTGGTGCGGCGGACGGTTCGTCCGCTTGCTCAGATCGCACGCTCCATCCGCGCGCTTGCGGCGGGCCGGAAAGACACCTCGATCCCGTCGGCCGATCTCGACAACGAGATCGGCGACATCGCGCGGGCCGCCGAAGTCTTCCGCCGCGCGCTGGAGGAGGCCGACACGGCACGTGAGGCGGCGGTACACGCGCTCACCGAGCAGCGCCTTGCCGAAGAGAGCTACCGGAAGCTGTTCGAGGGCTCGATCGACGGCATCTACGTGACGACGCCGGCCGGCGAGCTCCTTAACGCCAATCCGGCACTGGCGCGGATGATGGGCTACGACAGCCCGCAGCATCTCATCGCCAGCATCAACGACATCGCCCACACGATCTACGTCCATCCCGAGGCGCGCGCCGAATACCAGCGGCTGATGGCGCGTGACGGCATGGTGCGCGAATTCGAGTACCAGGTGCGCCAGCGCAGCGGCGACATCCTGTGGCTTTCCGACAGCGCCACCGGCGTGCGGGACGAAGCGGGCAACATCGTCCGCTACGAGGGCACGCTGCGCGACATCACCGACCAGAAGCGCGCGGAAGACGCCATCGCCGAAGGCCGTCGCCTGCTCCAGCAGGTCATCGACACCGTTCCGGCGGTGATCAATGTCAAGGACCGCGACCTGCGCTATGTGCTGATGAACCGCTACATGGCCGGCATCTTCGGCATCGAGCCCGGCGACGCGCTCGGCCGCACCACGGCGGACCTGATGTCGCGCTATGGCGAGGCCAAGACCGACGAGAACGACAAGCGCGTGCTCGCGCTGCGGAAGGGGCTCGGCTTCTACGAGGAGGAGTACAAGGACGTCTCCGGCAACATGCGGCAATGGCTCGTCAACAAGCTGCCGCTGCTCGATGCCGAGGGCGAGATCGAGCGCATCGTCACGGTCGCGCTCGACATCGGCGAGCGCAAGCGCGGCGAGCAGGAGATGCGCAAGGCCAAGGAAGCCGCCGAGACGGCGCTGCGCAATTTGCGCGAGACGCAGGCCTCGCTGATCGAGGCCGAGAAGCTCGCCGCCCTCGGGCGCCTCGTTGCCGGCGTCGCCCACGAGGTCAACAATCCCGTCGGCATCAGCCTCACCGTCGCCTCCGCGCTGGAGCGCAAGACCGCGATGTTCACCGCCGAGGTCGAGCGCGGCGAGCTCCGCCGCTCCACGCTCAACGATTTCCTCAGCACCAGCCGCGATGCGTCCTCGCAGCTCGTCTCCAATCTCAACCGCGCCGCCGAACTGATCCAGTCGTTCAAGCAGGTCGCCGCCGACCGCAACTATTCGGACCAGCGCACGTTCGATCTCGGCGACCTCACCGAGCAGGTGGTGATGAGTCTGCGACCGGGCCTGCGCAAGCACAATCTGACGCTCAATGTCGAGTGCCAGCCCGATCTCGCCATGAACAGCTATCCGGGCCCCTATGGCCAGGTGCTGACCAATCTGTTCCTCAACTCGGTGGCGCACGCCTTCCCGGACGGCCGGCCGGGAACGATCGACATCCAGGTGCGGGAATCCGGCAAGGACAATGTCGAGATCATCTTCTCCGACAATGGCTGCGGCATGTCGCTCGACGTTCGCCGCCGCGCCTTCGATCCGTTCTTCACGACACGGCGCGACCAGGGCGGCACCGGCCTCGGATTGCACATCGTCTACAGCATCGTCACCAACCGGCTCGGCGGGCGGCTCGATCTCGATTCCGAGCCGGGCGGCGGCACGCGCATCCAGATGATCTTGCCGCGGGTGGCGCCGCTGGAGCAGGCGGCCGAATAGCTAATCGACGTCGGCGAGCTTGTGCAGGGTGGCGCCGAAGATCAGGCTGGCCTTGCCGACCAGCGCCGTGCCCGTCATCTCCGCGCGCGTGTCGGTGTAGGTGCCGCTGACACCGATGCCGACCGGGGCAGGGCCGCCGAACAGCGGATTGTCGTCGCCCCGCGGCGAGGTGTGCCGCTGCACCAGCACCTCGCCTTTGAAGGTGGTGTCGTCCTTCACCACGTAGCTGCCGGTGTAATAAAGGTAGGCATCGCCGCCAAGAATCTTGCCGTCGCGAAAAAGGATCACGCCGCTACCCTTGCCGGCTCGACCATCGAGCAGGGTCACGTGAATCGAATAAAGGCCGTTCTTCATAACGTCCCACGGGCCGGCCGCCATCGCCCAATGGCGCAACCGGTCCGGCATTTATGCCAAAGCGTCTCGCCCCGCGCAACGCGGCAGTTTGCCGGCCGGCCGCGGAGGGTTGTCGCCGTGAGCCGTAGTTGTCCCGACTTGTGCATGACGCCGTCATGACGGCCTGATGATGGGGCGAGGCCGGTCGTTGCGAATCAGAGTTGGCCCGCAAAATGCACAACAATTGCTGCACTGGCCGCGGGGTGCTGGAGCAAGACGATGAGCAACTGGATCGATTCCGGCGGCGATCAGCCGTGTCTGTGCTGTGCGCGTCCCACGAATTGCAAAACGAAACGCCGGCGCTCCGGCAGCGCAACACGCTGGCGAGGCCTGACGAGACTGGCGGGGGCCCTGGTCCTGGTTGCGCTCGCAGCCCCCATCGGCCAGGCACGCGACCGCGGCCAGTTCGCCAACACCAATGCGGATTTGAAAACCTGGTTCGACGGCCTGCGCAGCGGCAAGGGGCCCTGCTGCTCCGATGCCGACGGTTCGGCGCTCTCGGACAGCGACTGGGACAGCAAGGACGGACACTATCGCGTCCGCCTCCCGCGCTACGGCTCCGGGCTGGAAGGACAGCCGGTTGAGCTGGTCTGGGTCGATGTCCCCGAGGACGCGGTGATCTCCGAGCCGAACCGGGTGGGGCGCACCATGGTGTGGCCGATCTACGGCTACATGGGCGTCACCGTCCGCTGCTTCATGCCGGGCAGCATGACGTAGCCGCGTTGGCTGCATGTTGCCCGGTGAGTCGACGCGGCAGGCGCGGTGTCAGGTATATTTTGTGTCCCGCTCGAGCAGCTCGATGGAGATGCCTTCGGGGCCGCGGATGAAGCAGATGCGCACCCCGGGCCGGATCGTGGTCGGCTCCCGCGTGAAGGTGACGCCCTTGGCCTTGATCTCGGCCGCGACGGCATCGATGTCCTTCACCGTCAGCCCGAAATGGTCGAGGCCCTGATGCGGGTGTGGAGGCGGCGGGTTGACCGCGCCGTCGCCCTCGAGCGGCGCGATGAAGATCCTGGCGCCGCCAAGGTTCACGTCGATCCGTCCCGGCGCGTGGACGATCTCGCCACCGAGGATGTCCCGCAGCCAGGCTGCGGTCGCCTCCGGATCGGGGCTGCGCAGGTGGACGTGATCCCAAGTGACGACTGGCATTTCGATGTCTCCCGATGCTGCTTCGCGATGTTGCAGTGCATGTTAGCGGCCGTGGTCGGCGATCGCCACCGTCCTTGCCGGATTCGCAAGCTGTCGGGAACGTTAGGTCGTCTTCCGGATTAAGGTCAGCAGTGGCCCATTCCGTCGTCCGATGGCTTCGGCTGCGATCGGTGAAGCAAATGAACGCCAGGCTCGACCGGATCGGATTGGGGCGCTTTGCCGGGACCGGCGAGCGACTGGCGCGGGCCGTCACGATCGCGAGCGTCTCATTCGGCCGCAGCCTGCTGTGGATGCTGGCCGCCATCATCGTCGGCTGCGGCGTCTGGATGCTGCTGCCGCTGTCCAAAGGCAATAGCGCCGAGCAGGTCAAGTCGGAGGTGGCAGCCGTCGAGACGGCTCCTTCCGGCGATCCGGCCGCGTCGGCGTCGCTGGCTTCCGAAGCTCAGGTCCCGGCCATGGCGGACCTTGGTCGTCTCAGGATTTCCTCGCAGACCTGGCGTCGCGGCGGCCTCGGCTCGAAAGCCCTGGTGACGTTCACGCTGCGAAACGACAATGACTATGCCGTAAAGGATGTCGAGATCGTCTGCGCCTTCGCGCGGCGTGATGGCAGCCATCTCACCGATCGCAGTCGCGTGCTGGCCGACCCTGTCGGCATGAAGAGCCGCAAGACCTTCGCGCGGATTGCCGTGGGCTTCGTCAACGTGAATGCCGATCAGGCGAAGTGCTCGTTGGTTGCGGCACGCCGCGCATAAAGGCCGCATGTTCCGGTAGCGGAAAAGTTACCCTCCGCGGCACTCCGCGACCCCTTGGCCAAAAAACCTCGCATCGCCATTTGAACCGAACGGCTGGGCCAGGAACCAATTGAGAGATCGCCTGTTGAGGCGGAGAGCCCACGCGGGGATGCGGGGGGCGGAGCGCGGCCAATGCCAATCTTTCGATATTTCGTCTTCGTCGGTGGAGCTTTGCTCGCACTGCTGCTCGCAGTGGACTTCGTTCTGCCATCGCAGCCGGTCGCGCAGGCCGTCGCCACCACCATAAGCAATGACCAGCCTCTGATCCGGATTCGCTCCAACCGCCACCTGCCCGAGCGTGTCGTGCTCGACACCACCCAGCCCACGATCGTGCCGCCTGCGGTGAAAACCGCCGCTGTCGTTGCGCCTCAGCCGCCGGTGCAGGACGGCACGTCGGCCGTGCTTGCCGAGATGTCGGCCAAGGCGCGGGTGCGCGAGACGTTCGCCCAGTTCACGCCGGGAGCACCGAAGGCGGGCTCCGCCGCAGCGGCCAAGGCGGATGCCAAGTCGCATGTTCAAGCGCAAGCCCAGCCTGCTCAGGCGCCTCAGGCGCAGCCGCCGAAGCGCAAGACCGCCAGGGCGTATTCGGCGCCGCAACAGCAAGACCGGCCGATGATGGTCGCGCAGCGCCCGCAATTCGGCTTCTTCGGCAACACCTGGTAAGAACGCTACGCCCCGCTTCGAAACGAGGCGGGGAGGGCTTTTTATTGGTCAGTCTCTCTGCTAATTCCAATCCATCCGAACGCCCATCGGAGCGCTGGCTCGCCAGCCGCGGTGCGGTGTTTCCCGGTTCTGGCCCGATCGGGCCCAGGCGCTCGTAGCTCAGCTGGATAGAGCATCGGATTTCGATTCCGAGGGTCGGAGGTTCGAATCCTTCCGAGCGCGCCAGACCTCATTGGCGTTCCAGATGTCCCGAACCGGAGCCGAGGGCCGCGCACCGTCGCAAGGGCTCGCTGGGTCAGTCAGCCCTAGCGGACGCCGCTTTGCCGTCCACGCGCCAGCGTGTCGGAGGGCGTCTCGTGGAAGATCGCGCGATAGGCTGCGGCGAACTCACCGAGATGATGAAAGCCCTGGGCGCGCGCGCACGTGGCGACCGTGGCGCCGCCGCCCCTGAGGAGGCGGGCACGGGTCGCCCACAGCCTCTTGAGCCGGATGTACTGGTGCAGGCTCATGCCCCGCACCCTGCTCACCGCCCCGCCGAGCGTCCGGATCGAGACGCCGAACTCGCCGGCGAGATCGGCGGTATAGATCGGCGCGGTGGGACGGGCCGCGACATACTCGTCGATCCGCTGCACGAGCTTGATCGCCCGCTCGGCCTGCACCGAGGCGCTCAGGTCCGACATCGAATCGATCCGAAACACATCGTCGAGCGCGAGCAGCAGGCCCTCCTGGAGATGGAGCGCAACCTCGGTGGTTTCGAACAGGAGCGGCTGCACTGAGGCGGTCCGCAGGATGTCGAGCAGGAGCTGCCGCGTGTGGAGCAGGGCGGGCCGGTTCGCGACACGGGCCCGCAGATCGTCGGCGCGATCGAACCAGCCCCGGTCTGCCAGCTCGGGGGAGAAGATGATCATGGCATAATGATTGGTCTGCGGCTCGACGAAATGGCATTCATCGCTGCCGCGCAGCGCAATGAAGAAGCGCGCATCGAGATCCAGGCCCTTGAAGTTGGCCTGAAGATCGTCGGTCATCGGCAGGATCACCATCCCGCCCGGCATCCGATAGGCCGTGTCCAGGATGCGCGCGAACGATCTCATCATGATGATGCGGCACGCCGGAAGGGAGACGACGGCACGGACCGCGGCAAAGCTCGGGATGTCGAGCGGAATGCTTCGGGCATCCTCCATCGACTCGATCGGTCGAAACGCGTCGACGTCGGCAAAGCCGATCAGCTGAAGCGCGGAGGACGGAGTGAGAGCGTCGAACAACATGGGTCTGGCCGCCGCCGAAATGTGACAATCAAATGAACGTCGATGCATCGCCATCAATGGCGAAACATCGCGTTCCAGTAAATCGAATTTCAGGCCGTAGTATTGCGGACATCATGCCATAATGTCCATCGGATCAATGTCGCGGTCCACGCTCCTGGCCCATCGGCCTTCCGGTAGCGAGGTCGACGAAGTGCAGCCGCGGGCAGACGGGGCAGGCAAAGGATGCAAAGCTTCGCCCCTCCGTTCTCTCCTGCTTCTCTAGATGCGTCTGCACGTTCATGCCCGTCTCGGGGCATCGAAAGACGATCAACTCGGCCATCGTCATAGAATGACGGTGTGGGCAGTTTCATCTTTGATCTGGATCAGTCTTGCAATCGCCCCGGGCTGGCGACAACGGCGTAAGATGTGATCTCGCAAAAGCGAGGGGGCCCTCCGGGGCCCCCTACATGTTACCAGCGGCGATAACCATAATAGCGCGGGCCGTAATAGCGTGGCCCGTAATAACGCGGCGGCCCATAATATCGAGGGCGGTAATACGGCCGGGGCCCGTAATAGCCATAGTAATTCGGGCGCCACCAGCAGCGCCCCCAGACGTCGCAGACCATGCGCACCTGCTCGACGCCGGCGACGTCAGGCGTTGCAGGCTTGGGTGCGATAGGCATGGCGGACGCCGTCGGCGATGTCGTCAGGGCACCGAGCATGGCACCGAACAGGCTTGCGGCGACGAGGCCAATCTTGCGAGTCATGATGTCTTCCTCCGCTTACGGACAACAGGATATCGAAGGTGTTCGGATCAAATTGTGGCGGAGCCGAAATGTAATGCTGATGAACAGACCTTCAGCAAATCCGCCCGGCCGGGCTGGCCCTGGCCGCATGGCCAATGCCGTGCCGACCTTGATCCTGCGCAATTCGCAAGCCTGCCTCGGCTCATAGTGTTGCTGGGTGGCAGCGGCATGGGGCTACTGCCGGGCAAGGTGAATTGGATGCGAGTCATTCCAAATCTGTCGATCTCGCCGGAGAAAGTCTTCTTCGTCATCTCGAAATCGCGCCGGTCCGACAGCGAGGCGGCCGGAGGTGGCGTCATCCTGGACTCGGGCGACGATGACATGAGCTATGGCCGCAATGGGCGCGGCGGGACCACAGACCGTGCGGAGCTCGCGGGCTTTATCCGCGATCTCAATATCGACGAGCAGATCGATCTGGTGGCGCTGACCTGGCTTGGTCGCGGCGACGGCGATCTCTCCAATTGGCGCGAATTGCATGCCCAGGCCGCGCAGGCGCACAACGAGCGCACGGCGTCCTACCTGATCGGCACGCCGATGCTCGCCGACTATCTGGAGGAGGCGATGGCGCAATTCGGAAAATCTTTCGAGGAATTCGAAGAACATCTCTGATGCCGGATACGGCGTCGGCAAGTTTCAAGGAGAGCTGCAATGGATAAAATGAGAATCGACAAGGGCGACTGGCTGGTGGTGTGCGACGGGCGCAAGGCGCTGATTCTGGAGAACGTCGGCGACGGGATGTTTCCGAACCTTCACACCAAGGAGGTACACGAGCAGCCGAACCCGTCGACCAGCGCGCAAGGCAGCGACGCGCCGGGACGATTGCATGCCGCTGCGGGCGGCGCCCGCAGCTCGGTCGAGCAGACCGATTGGCACGACGAGGCCGAGCGCGCCTTCCTGCGAAGCCTGGCCGGCCGGCTCGATGCCGCCGTCAGCTCCGGCGAGACCACGGCCCTGACCATGGTCGCCTCACCACGTGCGCTTGGCATGATCCGCGCCGACTATTCGGACCTCGTGCGCAAGGCGCTTCAGGGTGAGGTCGGCAAGGATCTCGTCAAGCTGCCGGTCTACGAGATCGAGAAGCAATTGCTGCTGTCGGGCACGCCCAAATAGGCGCGCCCGGAAACAGGCCGCGCCGGTGCCCTCAGTAGCAGGGGTGCCGGCGGCGGTCCTGGCCGAGATAGGCGGCCGCGCTCTGGTAGCAGTGGTTGGTCGAGGGGCCGTCGTAATAGGCGAAGGTGCCAGGGATGATGCCGGGCCCGTAATTGTGCAGATAGCTGATCGGGTAGGGCAGCGGGCTGGCATAGGCGCGGTGGTGCCGGTGACGACCGCCTGCCTCCGCCAGGTCAGGGGCTAGGATTGCGGCCGACAGGGCCGCAACCGCGGCGACTAGCGTCAACTTGCTCATCTCGATTCTCCGGGACCCGCGCGAATAGGTCAGCCATCTATAGCCATTTCGGACCGCCGGGGCACCCGTCCGGCGCCTGGAAATCCCGGATAAACCCGCGGATTCCCGGGTGGGTGTGACAGAATTGCCAAAATGGCGGCCAGGTCTGCCCATTTTTGGCCTTCTCGGGATGCTTAACGAATTCCCCACACAAGTATGACCAAAAACTATTCGGTTAAGAATCCTGTCGCCGGCCTTTTGGGGGCTCCTTCGAGGCCGGTGCATTCCTGAAGGCCATCGCCGTCACCTCGCCATGCGCATCACGCTCTTGAGCCTGCTGTTGCTCTGTCTCGCCGCCGCCACGCCGGCGCGGGCCGAGCTGCATATCACCCGCGACCACGGCGGCTATGTCGAGGAATACAAGGCCAAGTACAAGCGGGTCCGCGAGAAGGGCGAGCGGGTCATCATCGACGGCATCTGCAATTCGGCCTGCACGCTGGTGCTCGGCATCGTGCCGATGAACAAGATCTGCGTGACGCCGCGCGCAAGCCTTGGTTTCCACCAGGCCTATTACGACAAGGCCTTCACCTTCGGCATCAAGGTCACCAGCTCCGAGGGGACCTCCGACCTGATGTCCTACTATCCCAATACGGTGAAGGACTGGATTCGTCGCAATGGCGGGCTCACGACCGACATGAAGAAGATCAAGAACGGCGTCGAGCTCTGGAAGATCGTCGATCCCTGTCCGGAAGAATGGTGAGCGCCGGCGCTCAGTCGCCATCGTCCGTCGCAACGCAGCATCGTCCGGACGAAATTCGCATTGCCGCATAGCCCCCGCTGGGGCAATGAGGGCGGCAATGAACCATAATCAAGAAGCCCTGACCGCCCGCGCCGCGCCGATCCTGTTCGTCCTGCTCTGGAGCACCGGATTCATCGGCACCAAATACGTCGTCGACAACGCCGATCCCTTGACATATCTCGCCATCCGCATGGCCATCGTGGTCGGCCTGATGGCGATCATCGCCGGCCTTGCGCGGCCGAAATGGCCTGACAGCACCGGCATCGCGCACAGCGCGGTCGCCGGCATTCTCGTCCATGGCTTTTATCTTGGCGGCACCGCGATCGCGATCGCGCATTCGATTCCCGCCGGGCTCTCCGCGCTGATCCCGGGCCTTCAGCCGATCCTGACCTCGACCATCGCCAACCGCTGGCTCGGCGAGAAGGTGACGCCGGTGCAATGGGCCGGGCTCGTGCTCGGCCTCGGCGGCGTGGTGATGATCCTGCACAACCGTCCCATGACCGGCGACGCCGGGCTGGGCTGGCTCGCCTCGGTGGTCTCGCTGATCAGCATCACGCTCGGCACGCTCTATCAGCGCCGCTATTGCAACCAGATCGACTGGCGCGCGGGCAATCTCGTGCAGTATGTCGCGGTCACCATCTTCTTCGCGATCGGCGCCTTCCTGTTCGAGGACCGTGTGGTGCACTGGACGCGGGAGTTCGTGCTCGCGCTCGCCTGGCTCGCTGTCGCGCTCTCGATCGGATCGATCGGGCTGCTCTACTGGCTGATCCGTCACGCCGCGGCGACCTCGGTCGCGAGCCTGTTCTATCTGGTGCCGGCCGTGACTGCGCTGATGGCGTACCTGCTGTTCGGCGAGAAGCTCGATGCGCTGGCGATCGCCGGCATGGCGATGTGCGCCGCTGCGGTGTTCGTGGTCAACCGCCGCTTCTAGCGTGGAGAGAACGAGTCTCCGGAGGCGCTCGCATCCGGAGACCCTGTCTGAGTGCCTCGGTCAGCGCTTCGCCTTCTTGGCCTTCTTCTTCGTCTTTGCAGCTTTCTTGGCGGTCTTCTTCATGGTCTTCTTGGCCGCTTTCTTCGCGGATTTCTTGCTGGCCTTCTTGGCGGCCTTCTTCGAACTCTTCTTCGCGGCCTTCTTCTTGGAAGCCTTCTTCGGCGCTACTTTCTTCGCGACCTTCTTGGCGGCTTTCCTGACCTTCTTGACGGCGGTGACTGCCGCGTCCTTGGTCGCCTCCACGGCATTGGTGATCGTCTCCATCGCCTGTTCGGTGATCGGCTTGTCGTCGTCCATATCGTGTCCCCCACGGTTTGTATGGCGCGACGACGATAGCGCGTTTCATAATTGTGTCAAAGCAGCGCTCAACCTTTGCGGATCTTCGCGTAGGCTGCGAGCGCGCGTTCGCGTCCACTGGCATGATCGACGATCGGGTGCGGATAGGTCTTGCCGAGCGTGATGCCTGCGCCTACGAGCTCGATCGGCGTTGCCTGCCAGGGGCGGTGGATCAGCTTGGCCGGCATCTGTTTCAGCTCCGGCACCCAGCGCCGGACATAGGTTCCATCCGGATCGAACTTCTCGCCCTGCAGCTGCGGATTGAACACGCGGAAATAGGGCGCTGCGTCGGCACCGCAGCCGGCGACCCATTGCCAATTGGCGGGATTGCTGCCGGCGTCCGCATCGACCAGCGTGTCCCAGAACCAGGCTTCGCCCTCGCGCCAGTCGATCAAGAGGTGCTTGACCAGGAAGGAGGCCACCACCATCCGCACCCGGTTGTGCATCACGCCGGTGTGCCAGAGCTGGCGCAGGCCGGCATCGACGATCGGATAGCCGGTGCGGCCGCGTTGCCAGGCGGCGAGCGCCTTGATGTCCCGCTTCCAGGGAAAGCCGTCGAAATTCGCTTGCAGGTTTTCGGTGGCGAGGTCGGGGTGATCGTGGAGCAGGTGGCGGCAGAACTCGCGCCAGCCGAGCTCGCTCAGGAATTTTTCGATGCCGGGCCGGAGTGCCGGATCCTGGTCCGCCGCGAACCGTGCCGCATGCCAGATCTGGCGCGGGCTGAGTTCGCCGAACCTCAAATGCGGCGAGAGCCGTGAGGTCCCGTCCCGGTCCGGACGGTCGCGGTCGCCGACATAGGCGCGCGCGGTGTGCTCGAGGAAGTCGCGCAGGCGCGTCCGGGCCGAGGCCTCGCCCGGGGTCCATGCTTCGCGCAGGCCGCCCGCCCAATCCGGCTTGCCTGGTTCCAGTGCCCAGCTCTCCAGCACATCGCCGGCGATCTTCGGCGCGGGGCGCAGCTGTTTCGGAGCAGGCAGCGGCTTTGCCGGATCGCCGAGCGACAGCACGCGCCGCCAGAACGGCGTGAACACGCGCAAGCCGCGGCCCTCCTTGGTGCGGATGGCCGAGGGCGGGGCGAGGAGATCGCCGGGGAAGCTCTGCGAATCGACACCGAGCTTTGCCAGCGCCGCCGCGAGCCGGCTCTCGACGGCCTGATGCGGCGCCTGCGCAATTGCATTCCAGTAGACGGCGCGGGCACCGCTTTCGCGCGCCACGTCCGGAATGATCCGGGCCGCCGGTCCCTTGCGCAGGACGAGCGATCCGCCGCGCGCAGCGATTGCGGCACCGAGCGCCCGCAGCGACTGCGCCAGCCACCAGCGCGTCGCGGCGCCGGGCGGTCGGGCGAGGCCGTCGTCGAGCACATAAAGGCAGACCACCGGCGCACCGGTCTTCGCAGCGGCGTGCAGAGCAGGATGGTCGGACAGGCGAAGGTCGTCGCGGAACCAGACGACGATGGGCGGCACGCTCGGCTCGGTCAGGGGAATCCTCGTTTACGATTTGGAAAGCAAGCCGGGGGCGGCGGTATAATCATCATTAAGGGGACTGTAATACCACTGCACGATTATGCAGGGATTACGGGGGTAGTTCCATTCATGTCCAAGATTTCGACTGGGAAGTTCCTGCCGCAGTTCAAGCTGGGCACCAAGGCGGTTCTGTGCGCCGTGTTGCTGATCGCCGTGAACACGGCACTCGTGGTCGGCGCCGGCTATTGGTCGCTGACCTCCGCCTTCAACGACCGCGCCTTGCGCGACATCGAGGTCAACCTGCGCACGCTGGCGCTGGCCTTCACCGAGATCGTTCCGGCCGCCAAGATCACGATGCGGGACGGCACGGTGGTGCGCGCCGAAATTCCGGCGATGCCCGAGATCAAGGATCACGCCATTGTCGACCGCGCGGTGTCCTATGTCGGCGGCAATGCGACCCTGTTCGTGTTCGACGATGCGAGCGGGCAGTTCGTCCGCCGCTCCACCAACGTGAAGAAGGAAAACGGCGACCGCGCCGTCGGCACCCAGCTTGCCGCCGACCATCCGGGACAGGCGCCGCTGCGCCGCGGCGAGGCCTATAAAGGTCCGGCCACGTTGTTCGGCAAGACCTTCATGACCGCCTATTTCCCCATCGCGAACGCGGCCGGCAAGGTCGTCGGCATTCTCTATGTCGGCATTCCCATGGTCCAGTACGAGAGCATGCTGGCCCGCGCGATCGAGAGCATGGCTGCGGCCGCCGGACTTGCCGCGCTCCTGGTGCTGGGCCTGACCCTGCTGGTCGTCCGCCGCGTCACCCGACCGCTCACCTCCGTGACGCACTCGCTCACCGCACTTGCCAACGGCCAGAGCGACGTCACGATCGAATGCGAGGATCGCGCCGACGAGATCGGCGAGATCGCCCGCACGGTCGCCGTGTTCAAGAGCAATTCGCTGGAGCGGGCGCGCATGCGCAGCGAGCAGGCGGCGGCGTCGGCCGCAGCGGCCGAGCAGCGCAAGTCCGACCTGCGCAACTTCGTCGAGGAGTTCCGCGGCAGCGTCGGCGGCATCCTCGACAAGGTGCTGACATCGTCGGGCGAGTTCGAGCGCGTGGCGCGACAACTGACCGACGTCGCACGCTCCACCGCCGATCTGTCGGCGCAGTCCGCGGGCGCGTCCGAAAATGCCTCCGAGCACGTGCGTTCGGCGGCCTCGGCCTCCGACGAGCTGTCTCAGTCGATCACCGAGATCACCCGGCGCGTGCAGGAATCGAACGAGATTTCCGCCGAGGCCGTGCGGCAGGCCGAGGCCACCGACCAGCGCATCGCGCAGCTCTCGGAAGCCGGCGCGCGCATTGGCGACGTCGTCAAGCTGATCACCTCGATCGCCGAGCAGACCAACCTCCTGGCGCTGAACGCCACCATCGAGGCCGCGCGCGCCGGCGATGCCGGCCGTGGCTTTGCTGTGGTGGCCCAGGAGGTCAAGACGCTGGCCGGTCAGACCGCGAAGGCGACCGACGAGATATCGAACCAGATCGAGAGCATGCAGCTTGCGACCGAGGAATCGGTCGCCGCCATCAAGGCGATCGGTCAGACCATCGAGCGCATCAGCGGGATCGCCGGCTCGATCTCGGCTGCGGTCGAGCAACAGAAGGGCGCAACCCAGAACATCGTGTCGAGCGTCCGCGCGGCGGTCTCTGGCACGGCCGAGGTCGCCGTCAACGTCCGGCACGCCGCCAAGGGCGCCAGCGAGACCGGCGAGACCTCGAGCCGGATGTTTGCCTCGGCCCAGGCGCTGTCCGGCGAGAGCCTGCATCTGAAGGCAGAGGTCGACGGTTTCCTCGACCGCGTGCGGACGGCCTGATTTAAACGCAGTCATTCCGGGGCGGTCCAAAGGACCGAACTCCGGTGCGCAATTGCGCACCTGAGAATCTCGAGATCCCGCGTCCGCGCTTGCGCGCCCCGGGATGACTTTTTGGCGGCCCTAGGCGCGGCCGCCAAAAGTCACTTCGGCTGCGGCACGATGCGCAGGTAGGGCTTCGGCTCCTTCCAGCCCTGCGGGTAGATCGTCTTGGCCTCGTCGTTGGAGACCGAGCCTGCGATGATGACGTCGTCGCCCTGGGTCCAGTCGGCAGGGGTCGCGACGCGATGCTTGGCGGTGAGCTGCAGCGAGTCGATGACGCGCAGGATCTCCTGGAAGTTCCGGCCCGTGGTCATCGGATAGACCAGCACCAGCTTGATCTTCTTGTCCGGCCCGATGATGAAGACGTTGCGGACGGTCTGGTTGTCGGCGGCGGTGCGCTTGAGCGGATCGCCCGAGATCGCGGCCGGCAGCATGCCGTAGAGCTTCGAAACGTTGTAATCGGTGTCGCCGATCATCGGGTAGTTCGGCGCTGCGCCTTGCGTCTCCTTGATGTCCTCCGACCAGCGGGCATGGTTGTCGACCGGGTCGACCGAGAGGCCCATCAGCTTGACGCCGCGCTTGTCGAATTCCGGCTTCAACCTGGCGAGGGCGCCGAGCTCGGTCGTGCAAACCGGCGTGAAGTCCTTGGGGTGCGAGAACAGGAGCGCCCAGCTGTTGCCGATCCAGTCGTGGAACTTGATCTTCCCTTCGGTGGTCTCGGCTTCGAAGTCGGGTGCGGTGGCGCCGATCGGAAGTGTCATGATTTTACCTCATCGCATTGAACAGACTGGGAAATTCTTCTCTGGCCGTCACCCACATTATAGGGGTCTTGCCAGACCAAGTGAACGCTCGCTGAACCGGTTCGAGTAAAATGTGAATTCCTTCCTTGAAGGCCCGATTTCCTAGCAACTTATTGTTACAGCGGCGCCTGCGGCGAAACATCTCCACCCGGGGTCGCACGGCCTCGCTCGCCCCGATAATGCCTTTTATGACTTCCATCACGCTCGCCCGGCGCGTCCGAGAACCAAAACGGTCCTGACAGCGACCAATTGGCAACCATCTCGAAAAGTCGCGATCGCCGTATCGAATCGTTAACCACCCCTTTACGCCGGCATGAAAATGCTGGCCGGTCAGAAGAAGTCTGGAAGTGAACTATGTCTGCCGCTGCGCCTAAATCTGTCGAGCCCTCGTCCCTCGAACCGTCCTGCCGCGATACCGCGGCCCATGCACTCTCCATCGTGCGTGACGGCGTGATCACCGGGGAGGGGCCGACCACCAAGGGAAGGGTGCACTTCTCCCGTTCGCTCGATGCCGATGACACCGCCTGGTGCTCGCGGATCCTGACGGCCACCGCCGTCAACGACCAGCCGGTCAGCCGCGCCGAGGCCGAGGTCCTGTTCGAGATCAACGAGGCCGCGACCGAGCGCAGCGATGGCGGCCGCTTCGACGATTTGCTCGCCAAGGCCGTTGCCCATTATGCCGCCAGTGCCTCGGGCCTGAAGGTGCCGCCGCGCAGCGTCGCGCTGTCGGCCGACACCGAGATCGAGAGCTGGGCGCCGTCCTATGCCTCCAAGGTCAACAGCGAGATGCTGGAATGGATCGCCGGCCAGATGCGCGGCAAGCGCCACAACAACCGTCGCCTGATGGCGATGGTGGCGACCTTCCTCGGCGCCACCGCGCTGCCGCTGGCGGGCCAATTGCCGAACGTGTTCGACATCGGCATGTAAGACTTTTTGCATGCAAGACTCGGGCATGTAACATCCACGCGTGTCTGATGAAGACGCGATCAAACGGCGGGGGCATTTCCCCGCCGTTTTTTCTGTGCCGGCGTCCTGCTCGAGGCCGACGGAGTGTGTGTTGATAGCGCACGTCTCCCTCGTGTCCCGGACGCGCTGCAGCGCGCAAGCGTTGCTGCGCAGAGCCGGGACCCAGCAGGCCGCACATTCCGCTGCATGGGCCCCGGCTCTGCAGCGCATCACACCGGACGATGCTTCGCATCGCCGGGAGTGCTGCGCTGCGTCCGGGGCACGAGCGTCGGTGAATGATTGACATGGGATCGCATCCTCGCGGCTTGTTCGCCCGAGCCTTGCTTGTCGCTTCGCCCTCTGAATTGAACGAGGGCGCAGGGAAGGCCGGGAGCCGGTGGCTCCCATGGACCGCCATGCCAAGGGCAGACTGCGTGTGCTGCTGCATAGCGGAGAACAGGGCAACCGGGACATCCCGGCCTTCCCTGCGCAGTGGTTGGAACGGCTTATGTCGTGCTCTCCCCGGGGAGCGTTGCACTATTGCCCCCGTCGCCTTGCAGCTGATCGATGCGCGGGCCCGGTCGGGCCGCCGCATCACCGCAACACTTGGCGCACAGACCCCGGGCGCCAGGACCACACGATTTTGCCGTACGCCGATCGCACCGGTCGTGTGCGCGACGGCCTTGCTCACGGTTGCCCGCCCTGCAAGACCCTTCGCGCCGATGCCATCGGCGTCCACCGCCGCCCGGCCCGCGTTCGTGACGATCGCGATACGCCCCTCTTCCTTGGGCCGGGTTGCGCGACACATACGTCATTTCCGAAATTCGGTAAAGTGGAATATTTTCGGCGGCGCGGATTGACCGATGGCTGGGGTGTTTTGCCGTCGGATAGCGCAAGGGCTTGGGGGAGAACATTCGATCCGGAGCTGCGCCGGAGGCCGACGCAGGAAGGCCTACCGTCCGATGTAGACGGCCTCGCATGTTCGCGGCTCTACCAGCGATAGCGGCCGGTCAGGGAGCGTTCCGGAACCTGGCAGCGGATGGGATCAACTCCGACCAACTGATTATGAGACGCTGTTTCGGAACGAGGTGCCCATCGGCGGCCATCCGGGCGCTCTTTGCCGCACCGGTTCCCCGGCTAATCCCGTGCCTTAACCAATAATTAATTATACGTTTGCGGCTGAGCGACGGCCCGGCCTAGCGTAGCTGCGGGGAGCCGCTGAAGCCAAACGAGTTGGTGCGTATCATGATGTCCAGATCATATGGGGCGATGCTCGCCTCGCTCAGCGCAGCCGCGCTGCTCCTCAGTCTCAACGATGGTTCTGCTCAACCCGGCGGCGCTGCGCCGCACGGGCTGGGTGCGGCGCCGTCCGGCGCGATCGCGCGTCCGCCCATCGCGCCGGGCGCCCGGTTCCACCGGCGCAACACCCCCTTCGTCTACTGGCCCGGCGGTGGCTTCTTCCACGACAGCGGCGGCAACAGCCAGTCTTTCGTCGATATCGCCCAGTCGCTCTCCGCCGACGTGCGCTACACCTACACGTATGACGTTCCCTGGGATTGGACGCATCGTTTCCCGCCGAACGTCGTGCCGTCCGACCGGCCGTACGTGCCGAGCTGCCCGACGGAGCAGGTGAGGGTGCCCGGCCGCGGCGGCAGCGAGCATACGGTCAACATCACGCGCTGCTACTGAGCGGCGCCAAAGCATGATCCGGAAAACTGCGCAGCGGTTTTCCGGACAGGATCATGCGCAAACAACAACCCAAAGCGCGATGACGATTCATCCAAATCTCGTCGCGTTTTAGCCGAGCTCGAAGCTGCACACGCCGAAGATGCGATCGATGCGCAGCGGCGGGATCGCGCCGGTGTACATCCGCGCCGTCTCGAACACCGGCTTGAGCCCGAGCGTCTCCGCGAGCGCGATGGCCTCGCGATTGACGGCGGGGACGTCGAGAAACACCTCGCCATCCACGCTCGCCAGTAGGGCCTGCACGATCGCGTCCGCCGCCGTGCGGTCGTCGGCGACCAGCGGGCCGATCTTGGAGCCGGTCCGGCACGGCCGGATCACGCCCCAGGCGGCGAGCTTGCCGTCGCGCAAGAGCGCGCGGCCGACATGGCCCGGTGCATTGATCCAGGCGCGCAGGAAGGCGCTACGCCGCGCCGGGAAGACGGTGGTGTCGTCGGCTTCCACGAGTGCAAACGGGATCGTGCCGAGTGCGACGACATCGGCTGGCGGTTTCACGGGCGCGGTGACGTCGCCACCATAGCGGATGTTGGCGTAAGCGAGCTGGAACCCGGACTTCCTGTAATTGTGCTGCTGCGCCACCACGCCGTCGAGCCCGATCACGCGGGAGCCCGCATGCGCGATCGCCGTGTTCCAGATCCTCAGGCCGTGGCCGGAGCCGCGAAGGTCTGCACGCACGATATAGAACCCGAGGAAGGCGAAGCGGTCGTCATAATTGACGCAGGAGACGGTTGCGGCCGGCTTGTCATCGATCTCGCCGACGAAGAAGCCTTGCGCGTCGGGGATTGCGAAGCAGGCGGCATCGTAGCGGCCGGGATTCCAGCCTTCCGCTGCGGCCCAGTCGATGGCGAGGGAGATTTCCTCGGGGCGCAGATTGCGGATCTGCAAGTCATTCATCGCGCGTTGCTCATCGGATGCGTCCCTCGACCATGGACCTGCCGACAGGTCTGGCTGTAGAAGGCCGCATGATAGGCCGAGCCTGCGGCTCGCCTCAACTCAGGGGATGATGGCTCATGGCAGCAGAAAAGGTTGCGCTCGTTACCGCCGGCGGCAGCGGCATGGGGGCAGGGGCTGCGCGGCGGCTGGCCGCGGACGGATTTCACGTCGCGATCCTGTCGTCCTCCGGCAAAGGCGAAGCGCTGGCCGCCGAGCTCGGCGGGTTCGGCGTCACCGGCTCGAACAAGGAGAACGACGACCTCAAGCGTCTCGTCGACGGGGCCATGGCAAAGTGGGGACGGATCGACGTGCTCGTCAACAGCGCCGGCCACGGGCCGCGCGCTCCCATCACCGAGATCACCGACGAGCAATGGCACGCCGGCCTCGACACCTATCTGCTGAACGTGATCCGCCCGACGCGGCTGGTGACGCCGCTGATGCAGGCGCAGAAGGGCGGCGCCATCATCAACATCTCGACCGCCTGGGCGTTCGAGCCGAGCGCGATGTTCCCGACCTCGGCGGTGTTCCGCGCCGGCCTTGCCGCCTTCACGAAGATCTTCACCGACACCCATGCGGCCGACAACATCCGCATGAACAACGTCTTGCCGGGCTGGATCGACAGCCTGCCGCAGCAGGACGCGCGCCGCGACAGCGTGCCGCTGAAGCGCTACGGCAAGGTGGAGGAGATTGCGGCCACGATCTCGTTCCTGGCCTCCGACGGCGCCGCCTACATCACCGGCCAGAACATCCGCGTCGACGGCGGGCTGACGCGCTCGGTGTGAGGCGCGGATCCGGATCGTCCAGGTCCAACCGGCGGCCGCGATAAAGTTAGCCTGACGGATAAGTATTTGTTGACGTCCGTCGTCATGGGAATATAGTTAGCTACATGGCTAACCAATTGACCCGCCTCGACCAGGTTTTCGCAGCGCTCGCCGATCCGACGCGGCGGGCGATCGTGATGCGGCTGTGCGCGGGCGAGGCCTCCGTCGGCGAGCTCGCCGATCCCTTCGACATGGCGCTGCCGAGCTTCATGAAACACATCCATGTGCTGGAGACGAGCGGTCTCGTTCTGTCGGAGAAGACCGGCCGCGTGCGCACCTGCCGCCTCAGTCCGGATGCGCTGCTCGGCGCCGAGGACTGGTTCCAGCAGCAGCGCGCGATCTGGGAGGCGCGGCTGGACCGCTTCGAAGCCTACGTGATGAAGCTCAAGAAGGAGAGGGCGGCCGCCAAGCGGCCGTCCCGAACAACCAGACGGAAAGGTTCTGAGTCATGACGAAATCAGCCAATCCCGCTTTGTCGCAATGGTCGCTCGACCGCGAGATCGTGATGTCGCGCGTGATCGACGCGCCGCGCGATCTGGTGTTCGAGGCCTGGTCCGACCCGAAGCATTTGCCGCAATGGTTCGGGCCGAAGGGGTTCAAGGTCGAGACCTTGGAGATCGACGTGCGCGTCGGCGGCGTCTGGCGCTTCAACATGATCGGCCCCGACGGCACGGTCTATCCGAACCGGATGCGCTTCCGCCGCATCGAGCGGCCGTCCCTGATGGAGATGGATCACGGCCTCGACCAGGACGACGATCCCGGCATGTTCCGCTTCACCGTCACCTTTGCCGAGCAGAGCAACGGCAAGACCGTGCTGATGATGCGCCAGCTGGCCTCGAGCACCGAGCAGCGCGACGGCATGATCGGCTTCGGCGCCGTCGAATACGGCTATCAGACGCTGGACAAGCTCGCGGCCTATGTGGCGGCCATGACGCGGTGAGGACAATGCGGTCCCGGCGCGGAACCTGCCGGGACCGTTCTCGCCTAGGCGGTCGATAGGAACGATCTGTCCGACTGGCGGGTTGCGCGAACGAGCCAACCCATACGGAGGACAGCACAATGGCTAACGAAGCCCGCGACACGTTCGTGGTCGGACTACGCAATGCGCATGCGATGGAAGTGCAGGCGCGAGAGTTGATGGAGCGCCAGTCGGAACGGCTGGACGATTATCCGGAAGTTAAGGCGAAGGTCACGGCGCACCTGCAGGAGACCAATGAACAGCTGAGGCGGCTGGAAAAATGCCTCGAAGCCTGCGGCGAGAGCACGTCCAGCCTGAAGGACGCGGCGCAGTCGGTGATGGCCAACATGATGGCGATGGCGCATTCGGTTGCCGGCGACGAGATCCTCAAGAACACGTTCGCCAACAACGCGTTCGAGAATTTCGAGATTGCGGCTTACAAGTCGCTCCTGACGCTCTGCGGGCCGGCTGGGGCCCCAGAAGCCAAGCCGCTGCTCGAAGCCTCGCTGAAGGAGGAGCAGCGCATGGCCTCCTGGATCGATTCCAATGTCGAGAAGGTGACCATGGAGTACCTGACGCATCAGCGCCAGGCGGCGTAGCTCTCTTGCGTCGTTCGCCAGGATTGAACCACCGGCGCGCCTCGGCCGCCGGTGGTTTTCCCGTCTCGGCCCCGGCCGTGCCTCGGCCGATAGGAACGATCGCCACGCTTCGGCTTTGGCAGTCATGACGCACATTATCTTCAGCGACTATCGCAACCCCGCCGCGGAGCAGGCTTACGAGATCGCCTGGGACTTTCTCAACCGCTCGGGCGCCATCCGAGATGAATTCGAGGCGTGCGTGTTCCTGGCGCAGCGCATCACCGGGATGGTCGAGGAGGGACAGACGAACCGGATCCTCATGGCCAATCGCGCCATCGTCCAATATCAGGACTATGTCGAGCAGAGCGACCGCCTGATCCGCAGCGGCGGACGCCGTGTCGGCGAGCGTTGAGCGCCGTGCCCAAGCGAGCTTCTCGCCGCCTCACTCCTTCGCCTCGTCCGTCACGATGTCTCCGAGCTTCTGCCAGTGCTGGCCATCGAACTGCACCATCTGGAACTGCTTGTTGACGCGGTAGTCGGTCGGCGTCGTCGTGACGGAGATTCCGGGAAGCGTCAGATCGAGCACGACGTCCCTGAGGCTCGCGGCCTGCCGCATCACGTTCTCACGCGTCAGATCGTCGCCGCATTGCTTCAGCACCTGTACCAGCAGCTGGGCGGTGATGTAGCCGTAGACGTTCAGGTTCGAATCCCTGTCGCCCTCGGGATAGTATTTCGCCATGAAGGCGAGGTAGCGCTTCATGCCGGGATCGTCCTTCCATTCGGGATCGGCGGCATCCTTGACGTAACCGACGCTGATAACGCCCTTGGAATTGTCCAGACCCGCCGGCTTCAGCACGGCGCTGAGCGAGGAGGCGTTGATGTCGATGATGTGCAGCGCCTTCCAGCCGATCTCGGCGACCTTCTTGATCGCCTGCGCGGCCTGCTTCGGCGTCGTCGCGCTGAACAGCACGTCGGCGCCCGCATCCCTCAACCGCAGGATCTTCGAGTCGATCGTCGGCTCGCTGATCTCGTAGGAGGTCTCGGCGACGACCATGTTCGCCTTGTCGCCGAGGCCCGCCTTGAGGCCGGCGAGATAATCCTTGCCGAGGTCGTCGTTCTGGTAGAGCACGCCGATCTTGGCGTTCGGATGGTTCTTCAGGAGGTACTGCGCGTAGATCCGGCCCTCGACGAGGTAAGAGGGGTTGAAGCCCATGGTCCAGGGAAAGTTCTTGGGATCGGTGAAGCGGGCCGCCCCGGTGGCCGCGAACAGCTGCGGGATCTTCTTGGCGTTGAGATATTTCTGCACGGCGACGTTCGGCGCGGTGCCGATGATCTGGAACGTCAGCAGCACCTCGTCGCTTTCGACCAGCTTGCGGACCTGCTCGACCGTCTTCGGCGGCGAATAGGCGTCGTCATACTGGATCAGCTCGATCTTGCGCCCGTTCACGCCGCCCTGATCGTTGATCATCCTCATATAGGCCGCCTGGGTCTTGCCGATCACGGCGTAGGCCGAGGCGGGCCCGCTCAGCGGCACGGTCTGTCCGACCTTGATCGCGGTGTCGGAGGCGCCGGGATCGTATTTCTTCTGCGCGTGCGCCTGTGCGATCGACAGCGCCAGAACGAGAGCGGAGGCGGCGATGCGTTCGAGAAGACGGTTCTTCATTTTCATGCCCTGTTCGCACACTGTCATTCGCCCTTGAGCCCGGCATCGCGGATCAGCTTGGTCCATTTCTGCGTCTCGGCATCGATGAACTTGCCGAACTCGGCGGCGGTGCCGGCGCGCACCTCGAGGCCTTGAGCCGTCAGCTTGTCCTTGATGGCCGGCTCGGCGAGCGCGCGCAGGACTTCGGCCTGGAACTTGTCGACGATCGCGCGCGGCGTCGTGGAGGGCGCCATGAAGCCGTACCAGCCGGCGGCTGCGACGTTGGGGAAGCCCTGCTCGCGCAAGGTCGGCGCCTGCGGATAGAGCGCGCTGCGCTCGGGCGAGGCGACGCCGAGCACGATGAACTTGCCGCTCTGGATGTAGGGCAGGGCGGTCGGCAGCGCCGTCAGCGTGGCGTCGACGCGGCCGGCGAGGAGCTCGGTGTAGGAGGCGGCATCGCCCCGGAACGGAATGTTGAGGCCCTTGACGCCGGCGTCGCGGAACAGCAGCTCTCCGGCCAGGTGCGGCTGCGAGCCCGCGCCGGGAGAGGCGAAGGTCAGCCCGTCGGGCTTCGATTTGCCGTAGGCGATCAGCTCGGGAAGCGTCTTGAACGGTGCGTCCGCGCTGATGATGAGAAACAGCGGCGCGATCACGACCATTGCGACCGGCTGCAGCTCCTTGCGGTCATAGGTCAGCTTGCCGAACAGCGCCTCGGCGGTGGCGTAGGGGGCCGCGACATACAGAAGCGTATAGCCGTCGCCGGGCGCATGGGCGACCATGTCGTTGGCGATGCGGGTGCCGGCACCGGGCTTGTTCTCGACGATGAACTGCTGACGCAGACTGCGGCTGAACTCTTCGGCGAGCAGGCGCAGCGAGATGTCGTTGGAGCCGCCGGGGCCGTAGGGCGAGATCAGCCGCACCAGGCGCGACGGCCAGGCGTCCTCGGCATGCGCTGCCAAGCCCGATCCTGCTGCGAGGCCGCCTGCGATCGTGCCCAGCAGAGTTCGGCGTGTGACCTTGAATGATGCCACCGTTTTCGTCCTCCCTTTTGTCGTTGGTCTTCTTGTGTCGTTGGTCTTGTTGCGACGTCAGATCACCTTTCGTTGGGTGAGCCGTTCAATCTCCTGGTCCGACAGGCCAAGCCAGTCCCGAAAGACCTCGTCATTGTCCTGGCCGACGTCGCCTGCGGCGTGACGCATTCGCGTCGGATCGACGCTGAAGCGAGGAACGACGTTGGTCATGGCAACCGTGCCGAAATCGCGGTCGGCCACGCGGGTGATGACCTCGCGCGCCTTCACTTGCGGATCGTCGGCGATCTGGTCGATCGAATAGATCGGGGCGAGCGTTCCCTGCGCGGCATTGAACCTCGCGAGGACCTCGTCGAGGGGATGGGCGGCGCACCAGCCGGCGAAGATGTCGTTGAGCTCGGAGGCGTGCTTGACGCGGCGGTCGTTGGTGGCGAAACGCGGGTCATCGATGAGGTCGGGCCGCTCGATCGCCCGGCAGTTCGCCGCAAACAGTGCGTTGGTCGAGCCTGCGAGCGTCACCCAGTGACCGTCGCTCGTGCGAAACACGGCGGCCGGCGCCGAATAGCCGTTGGCGTTGCCGATCCGCTCTCGAACGGCGCCGAGCTGATCGTGCTCGATGGCGAGAACGTCGAGCAGACGGAAAGTGGCTTCAGTCAACGAAAGATCGATCTCCTCGCCGGGGGCATTGGGATCACGTGCCCGTTTCCACAGCGCCGCGAGCGCGCCGACGGCGCCGAACAGGCCGCCGATCGAATCCCCGATCGGGTAACCTGGATGTGTCGGCTCGCCCTCGCTCTCCCCCGTGATGAAGGTGAGCCCGCCCATGGCCTCGAAGATGCGGGCAAAGCCGGGCCGCTCTCGATAGGGGCCATCCTGTCCGAAGGCGGTGGCGCGCAGGATCACCAGGCGCGGCTGGATCGACCACAGCACCTCCTTAGGCAAGCCCCAGCGATCCAGCGTTCCCGGACGGAAATTCTCGATCAGCACGTCGAAGCGCGGAAGCAGCTGCTTGAACAGCGCAAGTCCTTCCCGCGTGCGCAGATCGAGCGTGGCGAACTTCTTGTTGCGGTTGGCCGCTTTCCACCACAGCGGCTTGCCGTCCTTGAATGGCGGAAACGACCGAACGCCGTCGCCTTGGCCGGGCATCTCGATCTTGAGCACCTCGGCGCCGTAATCGGCCAGCAGCGTTGCGGCAAAGGGCGCTGCGATGATGGTCGCGATGTCGAGAACCTTCAATCCTTCGAGCGGTCCAGGCATGTCACGCCCCGGTCCTTGCGATCTTCTTGGTTTTGCGCGGCGGCGCGAGCTCGGCCTGCCCGACGATGGCGCGGATGCTGTCGGCCAGCGCGGCGATGCGCGGACCGATCTCGGCTTCCAGCTGGCCCGGCTGGAGCCGGAATGCCGGGATGCCGCAATTGATCGAGAACGACTGCTTGGATTCGCCGGCGTGAAACAGCGGCGCCGCGACCGCATGGATCGAGGCCATGTACTCGCCCCAGCAGGTGCAGAAGCCGCGGCTTCTGCATTGCGCGATTCCGGCGCGGTACTTGTCGCGAAAGGCCGACCATAGCTCGGCGTCTTCGGCGGCGATGTTCCGCTCGAGCCGGTCGGCGTCGGCCGCCGGCAGGGTTGCTGCCGCGGCGCGTCCCATCGCGGTCAGCACCACGGGAATCGGCATGCCGATGTCGGGCACGTGCGGTCCGACGTCGCCGGAGCGCGCGGTCTCGACATAGATCATCGAGGTGGCGTCGAGTAGGCCGATCGAGACCGTGCCGCGGACGCTGAGCGCCAGCTCCTGCATCATCGGCCGCGCCACTTGGCGAAACTGCATCCCGGCGAGCAGAGGATGCGCGATCCGAAGCGCCCGCGCACCGACGCGGTACTTGGCCCGCTCGGCGTCGTAGCGGAGGTAGCCGAGCTCGGCCAGCGTGTGGGTGAGCCGCGCGACCGTCGGCCGCGGGATGCCCGTCAGCGTCGACAGCTCCATGTTGCCCAGCAACGTGCTTCCGGCCCTGAACGCTTCGAGCACGACGAGGCCCTTGGCCAGCGTCGTGGCGAAGGCGGCGTCATCAGCGCTCTCCGCCAGCACGGCGGCGGCGGAGGAGAGCGGATGTCGCGGCTTGGATGAGTCTGTCGGCGCCATGACCTAACTATCAGACGGGACAACAAGCTCTGTCCAATAGATTCGGCAAAATCGCCAAAATTGTCCGGTATGTGGACGGACGTGCCAAGCCAGCGCCCCGTTTGAAAAGCGCGTGCTGATAAGCCAGCACACAGATTTTTGTCGTGATTGCACGCCGTCTTGTGACAGGATTATTACGACGACATGTCAGATCGATTATTTGCGGAGCGGCTCATGTTGCAGTGGCAGGCGCGGTCAAATCCCCTTGCGTGGTGGTGGGGATCTCTCACGCTTGTGAGCGGCGCCAACATCTTCGTCTGGTTCATGCTGTATCGCGAGTTCTACCCGACGCCGTCGGGCAATCTCAGCGGCGGCTCGGACGTCGGGCTGATGTTCCTGCTCTGCGCCGGCTATGTGTTCGGCTGCGCGTTCCGCTCGTTCCTGCCGCGCGCCGACGTGCAGCGCATCTGCCTGTTCGACACCTGGCTGTCGAGCGTCGTGGTCGGCCGCACGGTCGCGACCGTGGCCGAGCTCTGCTTCGTGGCGCAATGGGCCATCATCCTGCATCAGCTCGGCAAGATGACCGGCGCGGAGACCGCGGTGAACATTGCGCTCGTGATCGTGCCGATCATCATCATCGCGGAGTGCTTCTCGTGGTATGCGGTGGTGACGACCAACTTCCTCTACAACGCGATCGAGAACTCGCTTTGGGCGGTGACCTTCTTCCTCGCCGGCGTCGCATTGTGCCGCCTGATGCCGGAATTCCAGGGCGTGGTGCGCTGGGCGCTGATGTCAGGCATCGTCGGCATCGCCTGCTTCCTCGCCTTCCTCGTCACCGTCGACGTGCCGATGTATCTCAGCCGCTGGCGGGCAGGGCACGCCGAGGGCAATACGTTCCTCGGCTTCCTCGAGGGACTGCATGACGTCTCGACACGTTGGGTGGTGACCCACGACATCGCCCATTGGAAGGGCGAGCTGACCTGGATGTTCCTGTATTTCAGCGCCGCGGTGTGGTCGAGCCTCGCGCTCTGCGCGCTCTATGCGATGCAGGGCTATCTGGCGCTATACTTGGCGTGAACGAGTGCGGAGGCGTGGTCAGGCCGGCTCGGCGATGACCGTGTTGCGCAAGATTCCGATGCCGGAAATCTCGACCTCGACGGTGTCGCCCGGGCGCATCCACAAGGGCGGCGTGCGCCTGGCACCGACGCCGCCGGGCGTGCCCGTCACGATGACGTCGCCGGGGTCGAGCGGGCAGATCGTGGAGATGTAGGCGATCAGCTCGGGGATGGCGGTGATCAGGAGATCGGTGGTGGTGTCTTGCACAACGGTCCCGTTGAGGCGCGTCTGCAAGCTGAGCTTTGAGGGATCGGGAATCTCGTCCGCCGTCACCAGCCACGGACCGAAGCTGCCGCTCTCGGCAAAGGTCTTGCCGGGCAGGAACTGGCTGGTGTGGCGCTGCCAGTCGCGGACGCTGCCTTCATTGTAGCAGGAATAGCCGGCGACGTGCCCGAGCGCGCGCCCAGCGGGGATGTGGCGACCTTGCTTGCCGATGACCAGCGCGAGCTCGCCTTCATAGTCGAAATCGTCGCTCACCTTCGGCTTCACGATCGGCCGGAGATGGCCGACCTGGCTGCAGGCGAAGCGCGCGAAGAGCGCCGGCTTCTCGGTGACGGTGCGGCCCGTCTCGACGACATGGTCCCGATAATTGAGGCCGACGCAGATGATCTTGCCGGGATCGGGGATGACGGGAAGGAAGGTGATGCGCTCGAGCGGATGATCGGGCGCCGTGGACCCGACCACCTTTGCCGCCTCGGCCACGCCGCCGGTTTCGAGCAATTGCCGCAGCGTCGTGCAGCCCGTCATCCGCGCGCCGAGATCGACAACGGCATTGTCCTTGACGGCACCGAAGGAGGTGCGGCCGTCGGCGATGAAAGAAAGCAGCTTCATGAGATCATCCCTTGGAAAATGTTGGGTCAGGCCGCGGACGGCACGCAGGTTAAAGGCTGGACGGCGGTGATCAACTGGTCAAGCTCGGCGTCGTTGCGGGCCGTGCCGCGCACATAGCGGTCGGGGCGTACGAGCGCGGCGATGATGTCGTGCTTGCGCAGCCAGTCGCCGATGGCCGGCGCGTCATCGCCCGTCAGGATCTTGAGTCCTGCCTGGGCAAGCGCCGGGCGTGCGGAGAGGGCGGCCGCGTGTGCGACCAACAGCACGTGGCTGTAGCCGACCTGGTCGTCGCTGCGGCTGCCGTCCCGCAGCTCGAACTGCGGCGCCAGATCTCCGGCGAGAGGCACCTCGCGCGGTGCCAGCCCGGGGCCGAGCTTGGGCTTCTTCACCTCGAGCTTCACCGGCGCGTTCTCGCGCGGCTCGCCCGCAGCCAGGCCCGCTTCGATCGCCTTGGTGTTGATCAATCCGCCGAGGCGAATGGCGAGCTCAATGAATTCGCGTACATGCGGCAGGCGCTCGCTCTGATAGGTGTCGAGCAGTTCGGACCCGGCGCCGCCCCGGATGACGGCGTCGAGCTTCCAGGCGAGGTTCGCGGCATCGCGGATGCCCGCGCACATTCCCTGGCCGAGGAACGGCGGGGTCTGGTGTGCGGAATCGCCCGCGAGCAGCAACCGTCCATTCCGCCATTGCTGGGCAATCGCGGAATGAAAGGTGTAGACCGCCGCGCGCTCGATCTCGGCATCGTCGGGCGTGATCCAGCGCGACAGCAGGTTCCAGACCTTTGCAGTCTGCACGACGTCCTGGGAATCCTCGTCCGGCAGGATCGTGATTTCCCAGCGCCGCCGCACGCCGGTGCCGCGCACATAAGTCGCGGGGCGCGCGGGATCGCAATGCTGCAGGCTGTAGTCGCCGAGATCGTCGCGGGCGCGCTTGAGCAGCACGTCGATCACCAGCCAGCGCTCGTGGAAGCCGAGATCATGCACGCCGGAGCCGATGAAGCGGCGGACCAGCGAGCGGGCGCCGTCGCAGCCGATCACATAGGCTGCGTGGACTTCATTGAGTTTTCCGGTCGAGAGGTCTTCATAGCGGACGCGCACGCCGCGCTCGTCCTGATCGAGCGCGAAGACGTCGCAGCGATTGCGCAAGGCAACGTGCGGCCAGCGGCAGAGGCCGCCGATCAGGACATCCTCCAGGTCGGGCTGGTGGAAGCGGTAGCTGAGATGCCAGCCCATCGGGGTCAGCGTCTGCGGACGGGACCAGTCCAGCAGCATGCGGCCCTCGGCGTCGAGAAACAGCATCCCCGGGCTCAGGATCACGTGCGGCAGGATGGTGTCGGCCAGGCCGATGGTCTGGAACACGCGCATGCATTCGTCGTCGAAATGCACCGCGCGCGGCAAATGATAGGTCCGCGCCTCGCGCTCCAGCACCAGCGTGCGCACGCCGCACAGGCCGAGCAGGTTGGCGAGCGTGGCGCCGACCGGGCCGCGGCCGACGATCACGACGTCGAAGTCTTCGGGGGTGGAGCTATCTTGCATGGGTTATCTCTTCCCCGAGCTGCGCCGCAGCATCAACGCCGCCGGCCGAAGTGTCCGTCCAGCGGACTCCAGTCTCCACGTCCGCCCACTGTCCGCCAGCCGGACGATTCGACGATCGCGCTAAGCACTTCAGGCTTCATCTGGCTAAGGAGGACCAGTGCAACAGCAATAAAGTGCAGGCCGCCCGCAAGGCGGCCGCCGGGAGGAGATGGCGATGCTGCGATCGATGCTGGGCGTGTGCTTTGCGGTGCAACTCTGGGCCGCGCCGGCTTTCGCTGCCGATATCAACGTCGGGATCATCCTCTCGGCAACCGGACCGGCCGCGGCGATCGGCAATGCCGAGCGCAACGGCACGGCTTTCGGCCCGACCGAGATTGCCGGCAGGAAGGTCAACTATCTCTTCCTTGACGAAGCCTCCGACAGCACCGCGGCGGTCAGTGCGCTGCGCAAGCTCTACCAGGAGAGCAAGATCGACATCCTGGTCGGGCCGACCTCGACGCCGGGCTCGTTTGCCGTGATCGACCCGGCAGTCGAATACAAGCTTCCGGTGATCACGCTTGCGCCCGTCAATGCCTTGGTGGCCCCGGTCGATGCCAGGCGGCGCTGGATATTCAAGACCACGACCAACGACGATCACGAGGCCGCGCCGCTGTTCGCGAACATGAAGAAGACCGGCGTCAAAAGGCTCGCGCTGATCGGCTTTGCCGATTCCTATGGCGATGCCTGGAGCAAGGTGAGCGCCGACATGTGCGCGGCCGCCGGGATCGAGCTCGTCGCCAACGAGAAGTACGCCCGAACAGATACCACGGTCGTCGGGCAGATCCTCAAGATCATCGCAGCCCGGCCGGATGCGGTTCTGATTGCGGCCTCGGGCGCACCGGCAGCCCTTCCGCTGCTGCAATTGCGGGAAAAGGGATATGAGGGGCAGATCTACGGCACGCTCGGCGCCACATTCGGCGATTTCCGCAAGCTGACCGGCACGCAGGGCGACGGCATTTTCGTGCCGCTGAGCCCCGCCGTGGGCGCTGCGTCTTTCCCGGACGATTATCCCGCCAAGAAGGCGGCGCTCGAATTCATCCAGCGCTACGAGGCCAAGTTTGGAGCCGGCAGCCGCAACATCTTTGCAGGTTCTGCCTACGACGCGTTGATCCTGATCGAGCAGGCGGTGCCCGCGGCATTGAAGACGGGAGAGCCGGGAACCGCGGAATTTCGCGAAGGTCTGCGCAGCGCCATCGAGGGGCTCAAGGGCGTCGCGGGATCGCGCGGCGTCTACAATTACGGGCCGAACGACCACACCGGACTGGATCCGAGCGCGCTCAGGCTGGGGAAGCTCGACAAGGGCGAATGGATTGCAGTGCGCTGAGCGGCAGAACGGAGGGGGGCATGGCTGTCGCGGAATGTCCGGTCTATGACGTCGATCTCTACGCCGACGACGTCCTGCGCCAACCCTATCCGCACTATCGCGCGTTGCGCGATCTGGGTGCAGCCGTCTGGCTCCCGCGCAACGGGCTCTACGCGGTCGGCCGTTTCGAGGACGTCCGCGCAGCCTTGCGCAACCCCGGCCTGTTCTCCTCGGCCCAGGGCGTTGCCGCCAACGATCATGTCAACGAGATGTCGCGTGGCACGACGCTCGCGAGCGATGCGCCGTTGCACGATCGCTTGCGGGCGATCATCGCGGCTCCCTTGCTGCCGAGAGCGCTGGAGCAGATCGGACTCGAGATCAGGAGGGAGGCGCGGCGGCTCGTCGAGGATCTCGTGAGCCGGGGGCAGTTCGACGCCGTGACGGATCTGGCGCAGCATCTGCCGCTGACCATCGTATCCAAGCTCGTGGGTCTGGAGGATTATGGACGCGGCAGCATGCTGCGCTGGGCTTCAGCGACCTTCAACGTGCTCGGCGCGATGAATGATCGCGCCTGCGCGGCCATGGCCGATGTGCAGGAGATGCGTCACTATCTCGGCGGCTCCGCCATCCGCGATCACCTGCGGCCGGGCAGCTGGGGCGACCGGGTTTTCGCGGCCGCGGACCGCGGCGAGGTCGAGCCCGAGCGTTGCCCGGTCCTGATGCGTGACTATCTGGGGCCGAGCCTCGACACCACGATCTTTGCGACGGCCAACCTGATCCTGTTGTTCGGCAAATATCCCGATCAATGGGATCTCGTGCGGCAGGACCCCGGCTTGATCCCGGGCGCGATCAACGAAGCATTGCGCCTGGAATCTCCGATACGGGGATTTACGCGCCATCTGACCGATGACGCGACGCTCGGGGACGTTACCCTCCCGAAGGCAAGTCGCGTGCTGCTGCTCTATGCATCGGCCAATCGCGACGAGCGGAAGTGGCAGGATCCGGAGCGCTTCGATGTGCGTCGTCGCGCCAGCGATCATCTCGGGTTCGGCAACGGAACTCACATGTGCGCCGGCCTGCATCTGGCCCGGTTGGAGATGACCGCGCTTCTCGAAGTGTTGGTCGAGAAGGTCCGGCACTTCGATATCGGCGAGCCCGTGCTGGCGCTCAACAACGTGTTGCGGGGCCTGGCATCCTTGCCGGTGCGGGTGAGCTGAAGCATGATCCGGAAAAGTGCGCAGCGGTTTTCCGAGAAGATCATGCGCAAACAACAACCTGGAGCGCGATGACGATTCATCCTCATCGCATCGCGCTTCAGGGGTTGACGGGGATCGCCTCGGACGTATCGCGCATCGGGCCGGCGAATTGCGCAATCGCGTCCTCGATCGCCAATGCCGAGCGAATCCAGATGATGGAGATACAGCCGAACACCGCGCCGCCCCGCACGATCGGCACGGCGATCGAAGCGGTCTTCGCATTGTACTCCCCTTCGCTGCGGATGGCGTAGCCGCGCGATTGCGTCTCGGCGATCATGCGCTCGAGCCGACCGGTCTCGAGGAAGGGGCGGTCATCCGCCTCGTCGATGCGGCGCAGGTGATTGAGGATCAGCTCGCGCTCGTGGTCGGGGCAGGCGGCGAGATACGCGCGGCCGGCCGAGGTGCGCAGCATCGGCAGGCGCTTGCCGATCATGCTGCGGTCGATCGAGAGCGGGCTGCGTGCGTGAGTGGTCTCCTGCACCACCATCGCGGCGTTCTCGTAAGTCGAGAGATCGACCGGCCAGACCAGGGTCTTGCTGAGCTCGGCGAGATAGGGGGCCGCCGCTTGGCAGATCACCACGCCGGGATCGTAGCCGTCGCCGAGGCTCAGCGCCCGCCGGGTCACGCGAAACCGGTCGTCGCTGGCGCTGCGGGCGATGTAGCCGAGTTCCTCCAGAGTTTCGAGCAGGCGGTAGACGGTAGGGCGGGGCAGGTCGAGCGCGCGGGCGACATCGCCGGCACGGATGCCGCCGGAGCGGTTGACCTCCCGCAGCACGTCGAGCCCGCGCTTGAAGGCGCGGACGCCTTCCGACTGCCGCGGCACTCTTGGCCCCGTCCGCTCCTTGGACACTTCGCATTTCCTCCCTTGTGGTGCACGGTCCCGCGATTATCGTTGCGAGCGCGAAGCGATTGCGGAACGCCACGTTAAGATCGTGCGCGGCCGGTATCAAGTTCGCCGCATGGCGGCACACGCGATGCCTTCGGGAGGACTTTCGATGGAAATCACCGCGCTCGGCTATATCGGAATCGAGTCGTCGCAGCTCGACCAGTGGGGCCGGATGGCGACGGAACTGCTCGGCATGCAGCAGGTCGACCGTGGCGGCAGGATGCGAGCCTTCCGGATGGACGACCGCAAGCAGCGACTGATCGTGGACGGCAGCAGCGATGCCGGGCTTGCCGTGATGGGGTGGGAAGTTCCGTCAAGCGCAGAGCTCGACCGCCTCGCCGGCCGGCTCGAAAGCCACGGCGTGAAGGTGACGCCTGGATCGCGCGCGCTTGCCGCTGAGCGGCATGTCACCGAGCTGATCTCGTTCGCCGATCCGGCGGGCAATCGGCTCGAGGCCTTCTGCAAGCCCGAGCTTGCCAACGAGCCCTTCAGGCCGGGCCGGCCGATCTCGGGCTTTCGCACCGGCGCGCTGGGCATGGGGCACGTCGTGCTCAACGTGGAGAATGTCGAGCTGCTCCTGCCGTTCTACCGCGACGTGCTCGGCTTTCACGTCTCCGATTTCGGATTGAAGCCCTATGGGCTGTACTTCTTCCACGTCAACGGCCGCCACCACAGCTTTGCGATGGTCGGCTCCGGGCGCAAAGCGATGCATCATTTCATGGTCGAGCTCGGCAGCCTCGACGATGTCGGTCAGGGCTACGATCTGGCGCAGCTGGACGAGGGGCGCGTCGCCTACACGCTGGGCCGCCATACCAACGATCACATGACGTCCTTTTACGTGAACACGCCCTCCGGCTTCTTCATCGAATATGGCTGGGGCGCGCGCGTGATCGATCCCGAGACCTGGCAGCCGCACGAGACCTTCGACGGGCCGTCGCTGTGGGGCCATGAGCGGCTCCACATGCCGGAAGAGCAGCGCAAGCGATTGCGCGACATGCGGCTGGATGCAGCCGCGCGCGGCGTGCGTGTCGCCGATCCGCGCGTGCCGCCGCTGAACTGCGCGTGGCTGGACCAGGTGGTCGCGCGCGAATGATCGTGGCCACGTGCGGCGGCTGAATGATCAGGTCTCGCCGAGATCGGGCTCGGTCAGCAGGCCCTGGCGGAGCGCGAGGCGGACCAGCTCGATGTCGGAGCCGACGCCGAGCTTGTCCTTGATCAGCGAATGCAGGTTCGCCACCGTCTTGGGGCTGACGTGGAGCGTCGCGGCGATCTCGTCCGTCGTCTTCTCGGCGAGCAGCAGCCGCAAGACCTCGAACTCGCGGGCGGTGAGGACGTCGGCGGCCGAGCTTTCGCCGCCGAGCCGGCTCAGCGCGAGCTCGTGGTCGATGTCGGGGCTGATGGCGATCTTGCCGGCGAGCACATCCATCACGGCCTGCACCAGCGTTTCCGGCGGGCTTGTCTTGGTGACGTAGCCCCTGGCACCGGCGCGGATCGCCTGCACGGCGAAGCCCGCATTCTGGTGCATGGTGAAGATGAGGATCCTGGCGCCCTTGTCCCATTGCCTGATCCGCCTGACAGCCTCGATGCCGCCGATGCCGGGCATGCTGAGATCCATGATGACTAGATCGGGCGACTCGGATTTGTACAGCCGGTAGGCCTCGGCGCCGTCGGCCGCCTCGGCGATGACGCGCAGGCCCGGCTGCTTCTGGAGCACGGAGCGATAACCCTCGCGGACGACGGAATGGTCGTCGACCAGCAGGATCGACGCATCGGCCGCGCTCATGCCGCGTGCTCCAGCACCTGCGGCCCGGTGGCGGCGAGCGGAATGACGACGCGCAGCGCCGAGCCGCCGTTGGGGCCGACCTCAAAGCTCATCCGGCCGCGCAAGGCCGCCACGCGCTCGCGCATGCCGAGCAGGCCCATGCCTGACTTGCTCGAGGCATCGCCGGGCCGGCCGTCGTCCTCGATGGCCAGCGCGATCTCCTCTCCGGCCACCGTCAAATGGACGCCGACCCTGGTGGCGCCGGCATGCTTGGCGGCATTCGTGAGCGCCTCCTGCACGATGCGATAGAGATTGGCGCTGATCGCGGCGGGCAGGGTCTCGAACGCGCCGTCGAACTGGATCGTGAAGCGCGTCTCGCCGCGGCTGCGGCCGTTCCAGCCGGCGACGAGGCCTTCCAGGCTCGCAACGAGGCCGAGCTCCTCGACGTCGGGCGGCCGCAGCCGGAACAGCGCGCCGCGCAGCGTCTCCATCATGCCGGTCGCGGTGCGCGCGATGCCGTCGCATTCCGACAGCAAAGCCGGGCAGTCCTGCGCCGCGGTGAGGCGGGCAGAGGAGGCCAGCGCGCGGATGGCGGCCAGCGATTGACCGAACTCGTCGTGCAGCTCGCGGGCGAGATGGCGGCGCTCGTCGTCCTGCAGTGCGATCAGCTTGCGGGTCAGCTCGTTGCGTTCGGCCAGCGCGGTGTCGAGGCTTTCGGCGAGATGGTTGAAGCCGTCGCGGATCGCGGACAGTTCGGCGAGATCGAACGGCGGCAGCCGCGCCGTGAGGTCGTTGGCCGCGATCCGGTCGAGGCCGGTGCAGATCAGGCGAGTCGGGCGCAGCGCGCGCGCCAGCGCGGCGTAGACCAGGAGGCACAACAGCGGCAGCGCGATCGCAAGCGCGATCGTCAGACGGCCGGCGTCGTGCCAGGCCTCCGCCGTCCGCACCGCCGGATCGACCGACACCACGATCTCGCCGAGCCTGGCGCCGCGCACCGTCACGGGCCGTGCCGCCTCGCGGCCCGGATCGAACAGGCTGCGATAGAAGGCCGCGAAGGCCTGCGGTGGCGGGCTCTCCGGGGCCGGAGCACCGCTGCAGAACCGCTGGAGCATCTCGCCGCTCGCACCGCGGAATGCCAAACACAAGCCGGGTGTCATGACATAGGCCGCGACGGGGTCAAGGTTGGGAAAGTCCGAGCGCGCACCGGCCACCCATTGGATTTTGCCTTGCTGCAGCTCCAGCGACTTCGCCACGATCGCGGCGACGCCGTCGATGCGGGCATGGGCGTCGCGGTCGGCGGCGATCAGAAAATAGGCGGAGATGACGGCGAAGCAGGCCGCGGTTATGGCGGCCACGCGCAACGTCAGACGGACCTTGAGATCGAATCTCGGGCGGTTCCACATCGGGGCACCTTGCGCGAACGGATTTGTCGCCTCGGCATTAAACGGCAGAACGCCGTTCGCGGAAAGCGCCGGGGGCTACCGCAGTGCAACGTCGTGAAATTTTCCCGGACCTCGCCGGGACGGTCCCCGTTGCAAGGGCTCGGGCTGGCCGCCGAGATTTACCGATCGCGCCAACTGCGAGGCCCGCTCATGCACGTCCCCCGGTCGATCCTTGCTGCCGTTCTCCTGCTCGTCCTGCCTTGCTCGCCAGCTGCCGCGGAGGCCGTCATTGGCGTTGCCATGGAGGACTTCAGTTATACCGACACGTCGGGCGAGCCGACCAACCAGATTGCGGCCCACGAACGGCGCCTTCAGGCGTTCATGGCCGCGCTCAGGCGGGATATCGGCGAGGGTGGGCGCTATCGGCTGGGCCCGTCCGCCCAGGACGGGGCCGCGTTCAAGGTCATCGGCGGCATCCAGAAGACCAGCACGCTGGTGCAATGGGCCAAGGTCGCGGTGATCGACGTCGGCGCCAAGAGGCTCGTGATGGACAAGCTCTACAGCTTCCGCGGCGACAATGATGAAGCCTGGGAGCGCGCCGAGATCTTCGTCTCGCGCGAGGTCATGGCTGCGCTGGCAAGCCCTGCGCCGGTGGCGCTGGCGGTGTTCGAGTTCGAGCTCGAGGATACGACTGCAGCCTCGGCGGGCGCGTCGGCTGCCTCGGACGCATCGCACCTCGCGGAGGTCACCGGCGCCGTGCGCGAGGCGCTCGGCCAATCCGGCCGTTACCGCATCGTCGATGTCGGCCGCGAGGCGGCGACGGCGGGAGGCTTGCGCGACTGCGGCGGCTGCGAGGCGGCAATGGCGAAGAAGCTCGGCGCGGATCAATCGCTGATCGGCGTGGTGCGGCGGGTCAGCCGCACCGAATACACGCTCGGCTTCCAGCTGCGCGACGCCGGCTCCGGCGCGGTGCTGGCGCGCGGCGACAGCGGCCTGCGCCTCGGCGCGGATTATTCCTGGAAGCGCGGCGCGGTTCGGCTGGTCAGCGACCGGCTGATCGACAGCCAGCAGGCTGCCGAAGGGATCAGAAAGTAAGCTGCACCTTCATCGATCGCGAGCGGTCGCTGGCGAGCTCGAAAGCGGCGACCGCGTTCTCGAACGGCATGGTGGCCGTGATCAGCGGCTTGACGTCGATCAGGCCTTCGCCCATCAGGCGCACCGCCAGCTCGAACTCGGGGTCGAAGCGGAAGGTGCCGCGCAGCTGCAATTCCTTGGCGACGATGGAATTGATCGGCAGCGTCATCTCGCCGCCGAGGCCGAGCTGCACCAGCGTGGCGCCCGGCCTCAGCACGTCGAGCGCGGTCCGCAGCGCCGCCTGGTTGCCGGAGGCTTCGAACAATGTGTCGAACACGCCCTTGCCGGCGCGCCAGGGATCGAGCGCGGTGGCATCGGCCGCAACGTTGATGGCGTGACTGGCGCCGAGCTTTCGCGCAACCGCAAGCGGCGCCTCGGCGACGTCGGTCACCACGATCTCGGCGGCGCCGCCGAAGCGCGACACCAGGATCATCAACGCGCCGATCGGGCCGCAGCCGGTGATCAGCACGCGCTTGCCGAGCAGGGGGCCAGCCTGCTTGCCGGCATGAAGGCACACTGCCAGCGGCTCGGCGACCGCAGCTTCCGCGAGCGAGAGCTTGTCCGCGATCGGTACGGCTTGCGCGGCGTCGACGGTGATGAACTCACGGAAACCGCCTTGCACGTGCGGAAAACGCATCGCGCTGCCGAGGAAGCGCATGTCGAGGCATTGGTTACGCATACCCTCCTGGCAATGCAGGCACTGCCCGCACGGTCTGCTCGGATTGACCGCAACGCGCGTGCCAGGCTTCACGCCGGTGACGCCGTCACCGACGGCGGCGACGACGCCGGCGATCTCATGCCCCAGCGCCATCGGCTGCTGGATGCGGACGACGCCGAAGCCGCCGTGATGGTAGTAATGCAAATCGGAGCCGCAGATGCCGCCATTGGCGATCTTGACGCGGACCTCGCCGGGGCCGGGCGCCGGATCGGGATAATTGTCGATCCGCAGGTCTTTCGGGGCGTGGATGACGACGGCGCGCATGGTTGCTTCCCTGTTCGCGATTACATCGCGGCGATCATGCCGCCATCGACATAGATGATCTGGCCGTTGACGTAGGTGGAGGCGTCCGACGCCAGGAAGATCGCGGCGCCCACCAGCTCGTCCGGCCTGCCCCAGCGCTTGGAGGGGATGCGGCCCATCAGCCAATTGTTGAAATCGGCGTTGTTGACCAGCGCCTCGTTCATGTCGGTCAGCATGTAGCCGGGGCCGATCGCATTGGCCTGGATGCCGTGCTGGGCCCATTCCACCGCCATCGAGCGGGTCAGGTTCCTGATGCCGCCCTTGGCCGCGGTGTAGGGCGCGATGGTGGGGCGGGCGAGCTCACTGCCGAGCGAGCCGATATTGATGATCTTGCCGTGCTTGCGCGGGATCATGCGCTTGGCCGCCTCGCGGCCGATCACGAAGGCGCTGGTGAGATTGGTCTCGATCACCTTGCGCCATTCGTCGGTGGTGAACTCGACCAGCGGCTTGCGGTGCTGGATGCCGGCATTGTTGACGAGGATGTCGACCGCGATGCCCTTTTTGTCGAAGTCGTTGAACGCGGCGAGGATGGCGGGCTCGTCGGTGACGTTGAACGCGGCGCCTTCGGCCTGATGGCCGGCGGCGCGGAATTCGGCGACGGCCTGCTCGACTCGCCTGGGGTCGACGCCGTTGATGATGATCCTGGCGCCGGCCTTGGCCATGCCCTCGGCGATGGCGCGGCCGAGACCGCGGGACGAGCCGGTCACGAGCGCGGTGCGGCCGGAGAGATCGAACAGGGAAGTGCTCATGTCGAGAGGTCCTTAGACGTTGCAGCGGCGCACGGTGAGATCGGAGCGGTCGAATACGGCGGGCAGAAGGTCGACACCGAGGCCGGGACCTTCCATCGGATAGACGAAACCGTCCCTGATGTCAGGCATCGTGGTGACGAGCTCATTGTACCAGCCATTGTAGAAGGCGCGCACCGATTCCTGGATCAGCGTGTTGGGCTGGCTGAACGACATGTGGATAGCGGCGATGAAGCCGATCGGGCCGATGCAATCGTGCGGCGCGAAGGGCCGGTGATAGGTCTCGGCCATGGCGGCGATCTTGCGGCCCTCGGTGAGGCCGCCGGTCCAGCACAGATCGGCCATCACCACGTGCATGGCGTCGCGGTCGAGCATGTCCTTGTACGGGAAGCGCGAGCCCAGCGTCTCGCTGGCGCAGACCCAGACCGGCGACTACGGACCCAGGAAGACCGGATCGATTCCCGTGCCATGGCCGAGCAGGCCGATCGCCTGAAGCTGGGCGGAGTGGAGGTCGATCTCCACGATGGCGAACAGGGTGAACAACACCAATGCAGAGATGACCAGCAGGGGGTGGGCGGTCTCGGCGCCGCTCTCGCTCGATGCGGTAAAGCTCCGGATCGCGCGGCGCAGAAGGGAGCTCAGCGGCAACGCCTTCGATTGGATCGGCATGATGAACCTTCCTTGCCGCGCGAGCATCTGATTTGCGCGACGTTGAATTCTTAGCCACGGCGTCGCCACCGGCATTGACGCACCGCAAATAGCTGCACTTCTTTTCGAAAGCTTCGTTCAGCCCGCCTTACCTGATGGCCGCCGCCAAGGCGGCGATCAACGCGGGCGGCGTCACCAGGAGGCCGAGCTTGAGGAACGGCCAGGCGCCGACCTCGATCTTTTCCCGGCGGAGCGCGACCAGCCAGAGGATGGTGGCGAGCGATCCGGTCACCGACAGGTTGGGGCCGAGGTCGACGCCGATCAGGATGGCGCTGATAACAGGTGCGGGCAAATGGTCGCTGGCGGCGACCGAGCCGGCGACGAGGCCGACCGGCAGGTTGTTGGCGATGTTGTCGGCGAGCGCGGTCGCGATGCCGACGCTCCAGGCCGCCTGGGGGACCGATTGCGCCACCGCCTGGTGCAGCAGCGCGCTGAGCTGCGCGATCACGCCGGTCCTGATCAGCGCCTCCACCATGACGAAGAGCCCCCCGACCAGCGGCAGCACGCTCCAGGACACGCCCCGCAGTACCGGCAAGGGCGACTGCCGGCTGAGCAGCAGCACGATCGCGGCCGTCACGCCGCCGCAGATGAAGGTCGGCAGGCCCAGTTGCTTGTCCAGCGCCGACGCCGTGACCAGCACGACGCCGATCGCGACGATGCCGACAGCCGTCAGCTTGCCGCCGCGGCCGAGCTTGGGATGCGGCACGCTGCGGGCGATCGTCTCTTCCTTCAGCGCGCGGTGCTGGGTTAGGCGCAGGACCACGTAAGTGAGCAGGATCGAGGCCGCCGAGGGCAGGGCGAACAGGCGCAGCCATTCGGTCAGGTGCGGCATGCGCGCGCCGAACACGACGAGATTGGCCGGGTTGGAGATCGGCAGCACGAAGCTCGCGGCATTGGCGATGAAGGCGCAGACGAACAGATAGGGCAGCGGTTTTGCGCCGGCCGCGCGCGTCGCGGCATAGACGGCGGGCGTCAGCACGATCGCGGTGGCGTCGTTGGAGAGCAGCACCGTCACCAGCGTGCCGACGAGATAGATCAGCAGGAACAGCCGCTGCGGCGAGCCGGCGGCATATTCCACCGCGAGCGCAGCGAGATAGTCGAACAGGCCCTCGAGCCGCGCCAGTTCAGCGATCAGCATCATGCCGATCAGGAAGAGATAGACGTCGAGGCCTTTCTCGATGCCGGTGAGCGCGTCCTGCCATGGCAGCAGGCCTGATAGCACCAGCGCGCTCGCGCCGATCACGGCCCAGACCGCCTCCGGCAGGCGAAACGGGCGGATGATGACGCAAGCGGTCGCGACGACGATGATGCTCCAGGCCCAGATGGCGTCAGACGGCACGGTTCAGTTCTCGAATGAGGATGGATTCATTCGGCAGCGATAACCGATGCCGGCGCCGCTGTCTTCCCCCGCGGGCGCGGATCGCCGCCGCCGCTTTGCCGCGTCTCGGGCAAGGCGAGGAGGCAGATCACGGCGCCGATCGCCGCCACGGCGCCGAGCGTGATGAATGCCGCGCTGTAACCGGCACTGACCACGACGAGGCCCGCCAGCGTCGTGGACAGCGCCGCGCCAATGCTCTGGGCCGTGATGACGGCGCCCTGTGCGACGTTGAAGCGGCCGGTGTTTCGCATGAGGTCGGCGACGATGACGGGAAATATTGCCCCGAAAATGCCGGCGCCGACGCCATCCAGCAGCTGCACGCCGACCAGCCAGAATGGATTGTCGGACAGCGTATAGAGCGCACCGCGGATCGGCAGGATCAACAATGCGGCAAGGAAGAACCGCTTGTGCCCCCAGCGGTCGGCCCGTGCGCCGACCAGCATCGCGAACGGCACCATCACCACTTGTGCCGCAACGATGCACGCCGACATCAGGCTGGTGCCGAGGTTCTTGTCCTGGAGCGCGAGCTTTTGCCCGACCAGCGGCAGCATCGCCGCGTTGGAGAGGTGAAACAGGGCGACGCAGACCGCGAAGATGAGCAGCGGGCGGCAGGTCAGGAGCACGCCAAGGCCCGAGGGTCGCTCGGGTGCGCTGTCGATAGGAGAGTGGTGCAGTCCGCGCGCCAGATCGTGGTCGATGGCCCGTTCGGGGATCGCCAGGATGCTGACGAGGCTCGCGATCGCCATGGCGCCGAGAAGGTAGAACACGACGGTCGGTCCGAACCAGTAGGCGGTGAGGCCGGCGATGCCCGCCGCGACCGCGTTGCCGGCATGGTTGAAAGTCTCGTTGCGGCCGATGCGCCGGGTAAACGCGGCATGCCCGAAGATGCCGAGCGAGACGGCGGCGACCGCCGGCGGGAAGACCACGGCGGCGGCTTGCGCGATGCCTTGCGAGATCATCACCGGCAGGAGGCTGGGGAACAACGGCAGCGAGAGCGAGGCGAGCGTCACCAGAATTGCGGCGGCCGCCATCACCAGCCGCTTCGCCCGTGTGGCGTCGACCAGTGCGCCGGCCGGCGTCTGCGCGACGATGCCGGCAAGCGTTGCGATCGACATCACGAGGCCGATGCGAGCCTCGTTCCAATGCTGCTCGGTGAGAAGATAGACCGCGAGATAGGGGCCGAGCCCGTCGCGGACGTCGGCGAGGAAGAAATTGGCCGCGTCCAGCGCGCGTCCGGCACGCCTCGTCTCGTCGGGATTTTCGCTGGACATCGGTTTCTCGATCGTCGTTGTGTGGATCGCGACCCGCCAGACACTCGACTGTCGTCCCGGACAGGCGCGAGCGCAGATCCGGGATCCATAGCCACAGGATGAAGTTGGGCGAAGATTGTCGGCTGCCAGCTCACGCGACAACGTCCGTCTGGGAGTATGGGTCCCGGATCGGCGCGCGCATTTTGCGCGCTTGTCCGGGACGACGGCGCGTTCTTGGTTCACATTCACCGCGCAACGGATAGCTTCTCCGTGATCGCCTTGCGCAGGATGCGCGACAGCGATTCGACCGAATACGGCTTCTGGATCAGTTCGAAACCGCGATGGGCGTTTTCAGCGAGCACGTTGCTGTAGCCGGAGGTGAGCACCACGGGCAGGCCGGGATAGCGCTCGCGGATGATGCCGGCGAGCTCGACGCCGTTCATGCCGGGCATGATGACGTCGGAGAAGACGAGGTCGACGGCGAATTCGTTCTCGCCGAGGATGGCGAGGGCCGCGTTGGCGTTGGCGACGCGGCGGACGACATAGCCGAGATCTTCGAGCAGCTCGGTCGAGAACTGGCCGACATCGTCATTGTCCTCGACCACGAGCACGCGGTAGCCGCGCCCGGTGGTGGCGGCCTCATGGGTCAGCGCCGCGGCTTCCTTCTCGGCGACAGGGCGATGGGCCTGCGGCAGGTAGATGGTGAAGGTCGCGCCCTTGCCTTGCGTGCTCGTCACCGCGATGTCGCCCTCGGACTGCTTCGCGAAGCCGAAGGCCTGGCTGAGGCCGAGGCCGGTGCCCTTGCCGACCTCCTTGGTTGTGAAGAATGGCTCGAAGATCGATTCGAGATGCTCCGGCGCGATGCCGCTGCCGGTGTCGGCGACGGAGATGGCGACGTAGTCGCCGCTGCGCGCAGACTGCGCGCGCAAGCCGGGGATGCCAGCGACCTTGCGCACGGCGATGGTGAGGCGGCCTTCGCCGTCCATGGCATCGCGGGCGTTGATGGCGAGGTTGATCAGCGCGGTTTCGAACTGGGCGATGTCGGCGACGGTGAAGCAGTCGGCGTCGTCGATCTCCACCACGATGTCGATCCGGCCGCCGACCAGCGGCCGGACCAGTTGCGCGACGGCCTCGACCTGGGTGCCGACGTTGAAGATCTGGGGTTTCAGCGGCTGCCGACGCGCAAATGCCAAGAGCTGCGCGGTCAGCTTGGAGGCGCGTTCCACCGTCTCGGAGATGGCATCGACATAGCGGCGGCGACGCTCTTCCGGCAGCTCGCGGCGGCGCAGGAAATCGGTGGCCGAGCGGATGATGGTGAGGAGGTTGTTGAAGTCGTGCGCGACGCCGCCGGTGAGCTGGCCGATCGCCTCCATCTTCTGGGACTGCCGCAAGGCTTCCTCGCCGCGGCGGCGCTCGGTGATGTCGACGGCCTCGGGCACCGCGCCGGTGATCTTGCCGTGACGGTCGAGCACGGGGCGCATGCTGAAGTCGAAATCGCGCTCGCCGATGGGAAGGCGCAGGCGCATCTCGAGCCGCACCGCTTCGCCCTTGAGCACGGCGTGGAAAGCCTCGCGCACGGCGGCGCTCATGCCGTCGGTGCCGGTGAACCAGGGCGTGTCCCAGAACGGCTTTCCGATCACGTCCGCGGCGCTCGCCCTGATGCCGTCGAGCGCGGTGCGGTTGGCATAGAGCAATTCGCCCTCGAGATTGACCAGGCCCTGATATTGGTTGCTGGTGGCCAGGATGGCGCGGAGCCGGGACTCGTTGGACTCGAGCTCGGCAGTGCGCTCGGCGATGCGCTGTTCCAGCGTCTCGTTGAGTTGTCGCAGCTCGATCTCGGCCTGCTTGGCGACGGTGATGTCGTGGGCCACGCCGATGAAGCCGATATGCTTGCCGGTGGGGTCCCAGCGCGGCTGCGATTCCGAGCGCAGCCAGCGCCATTCGCCGCTGGCGTTCCTGTAGCGCGCTTCCAGCACGAAGGGCTTGAGCGACGCTTCGCCCTGGACGGATTGCTGCAGCACGTGCGGCAGGTCGTCGGGATGCAGCACCTTGCGCCAGTCGAAGTCGATGGCCTGGTCGTAGGGCAGGCCGACGAAGTCGACATAGGCCTGGTTGGCGAAGGAGCGCTTGCGGTCGAGCTTGGTCACCCAGATCGGCACCGGCGCGCTGTCGGCGATCAGGCGGAAGCGCTCCTCGCTCTCGCGCAGGGTCTCGCGGGCGAGCATCTGGTCGGTGATGTCGATATGGGCACCGACGAGGCGGAGGGCGCGGCCATCCTTGTCGCGTTCGATCTTGGCGACGACCCGGATCCAGCGGGTCTCGCCGTCATTGGGGCGGATGATGCGGTATTCGGCGGTGTAATCTTCGCTGGTGCCGGCGAGCGTATCGATGAAGTGCTTGACGGCGGCGTCGCGGTCGTCGGGATGGAGACGATTGACCCAATCCTCGTGCGATTCCTCGGCCGCTTCCGGTGGCAGGCCGTGGATGATCAGATACTCGGGTGAACGGCGATTCTTGAAGCCCTCGCGGAAGTCGACCTCGACGCCCCCGACCTTGCCGATGCGCTGGACGCGCGCCAGCTCGGCCTCGCGCTCCTGGAGTGCGCGATAGGCATTGTCGCGCTCGCGCGCGACGTCTTCGAGGTGTTGGCGCAGCCTCTCGGCGGCGATGGTCTCGGGCAAGGGATCGTTCAAGGCATCGGCCGTTGTCATGCGGGAGCGCACATGCCGGAGCGATATTCACACAGACGGAGCGTGATGGCCATTGCTACGAGGCAGCGCCTCGCGGGAAAATGTGACTTGCGCGGACCGGAAGGACTGCGTCATGCCAATGCCCAATCTGGCAATTTGTTCCAGAGACTGGAACGATCGGCCGGCGGACGCGTCGTCGCGAGGCGCAATGAGCAGCTTCCATGAAGCTCTCCTTTCCAAAGAGGCTAAATCTTGAAGCTCTTTCTCTGCCAGGCCTGCGGCAACGTGCTGTATTTCGAAAATCGCGCCTGCGAACGCTGCGGCCATCAGGTCGCGTTCCTGCCGGAGCAGGAGACGATGTCGGCGATCGAGCCGGACGGCGAGGCCTGGAGGATGCTGGCCAGCAAGGGCGAGAGCCGGATGCTGTGCCGGAACGCCGAATACGACGCCTGCAACTGGCTTACCGACGCGGGCGATGCCACCGGCTATTGCCGCGCCTGCCGCCACAACGGGATGGTGCCGAACCTCTCGGATCCGGCCCAGCTCGCCGGCTGGCGCGAGCTGGAGGTGGCGAAACACCGTCTGTTCTATTCCCTGATCCGCTGGAAGCTGCCGCTCCGGACGCGGCAGGAGGATCCCGAGCATGGGCTGATCTTCAATTTCCTCGCCGACGATCCAAACAGCGGCGAGAGGATCCTGACCGGCCACGACAACGGTCTGATCACGATCGCGCTCACCGAAGCCGATACCATCGAGCGCGAGCGGCGCAGGCTCGAGATGGGCGAGCCGTACCGCACGCTGCTCGGGCATTTCCGCCACGAGGTCGGGCACTATTTCTGGGACGTGCTGGTGCAGGGCGGCGGCAAGCTCGAGGAATGCCGCGCGGTGTTCGGTGATGATTCCATCGATTACGGCCAGGCCCTGCAGCGCCATTATGCCGAAGGCCCGCCGCCGGACTGGCAGCAGACCTACGTCTCAGCCTACGCCACCACCCATCCCTGGGAAGACTTCGCCGAGACCTGGGCGCACTATGTCCACATCGTGGATGCCCTGGAGATGGCCGGTGAGTTCGGCATGGAGGTGCGCCCCAAGGTCGACCGCGACGGGGAGTTGACGGCGCGCATCCGCTTCAACCCCTACGAGGCCAGGGATGTCGAGGCGCTGGTTGGCGCGTGGCTGCCCTTCACCTTCGCCATGAACAGCGTCAACCGCGCCATGGGCCTGCGCGACCTGTATCCCTTCATCCTGTCGCCTGCCGTGGTCGGCAAGCTCGGCTTCATCCACGGCCTGGTCCGGGACGTGGCCAAGTCTGTCGCCAAGTCTGTCGCCAAGTCTGCGTCCAACTCCGCGTCCGGGTCCGGGAAGGCGTAGGGTATCTGGGGGGCTCGCCAGCCCCCGTTCCCCGCCGGCATCGGTCTTGCGCTGGTACGCCAGGGGGCCGGATTTTGACCGTTGCCTCCGGCCGATTTTGATGTACCACGGAAGCCACACGCCCCGTCCCCCATAGGCCCCAACGGCCAGGGAAGGGTCCCGCCCAAGGTCGAGACTCAAGAAAAAGCATGTTCAAACGCATCCTGATCGCCAATCGCGGCGAAATCGCCTGCCGGGTCATCAAGACCGCTCGCCGCATGGGAATTGAGACGGTTGCGGTCTATTCCGAGGCCGACCGCGACGCCCTCCATGTCGAGATGGCCGACGAAGCCGTGCTGATCGGCCCGCCGGCGGCTGCCGAGAGCTATCTGGTGATCGAGAAGATCGTCGAGGCCTGCCGCAAGACGGGCGCGCAAGCCGTGCACCCCGGCTACGGCTTCCTGTCCGAGCGCGAGGCGTTTCCGCGCGCGCTGGAGGCGGCCGGGATCGTCTTCATCGGTCCCAACCCCGGCGCGATCGCGGCGATGGGCGACAAGATCGAGTCGAAGAAGGCGGCTGCCAAGGCCAAGGTCTCGACCGTGCCCGGCTATCTCGGCGTGATCGAGGACGGCAACCACGCGGTCAAGATCGCCGACGAGATCGGCTACCCCGTCATGATCAAGGCCTCCGCAGGCGGCGGCGGCAAGGGCATGCGCATCGCGAATTCGAAGGCCGAGGTCGCCGAAGGCTTCAACCTCGCCAAGGCCGAGGCGAAGGCCTCGTTCGGCGACGACCGCGTCTTCGTCGAAAAGTTCATCGTCGATCCCCGCCACATCGAGATCCAGGTGCTGGGCGACAAGCACGGCAACGTGATCTATCTCGGCGAGCGGGAATGCTCGATCCAGCGCCGCAACCAGAAGGTCATCGAGGAGGCGCCGTCGCCGCTGCTCGACGAGGCCACGCGCCGCAAGATGGGCGAGCAGGCGGTCGCGCTGGCCAAGGCCGTGAACTATGATTCCGCCGGCACCGTCGAGTTCGTCGCCGGCCAGGACAAGAGCTTCTACTTCCTGGAGATGAATACGCGCCTCCAGGTCGAGCATCCCGTCACCGAGCTCGTGACCGGCATCGATCTCGTCGAGCAGATGATCCGCGTTGCGAGCGGCGAGAAGCTCGCCATCGCGCAGAAGGACGTCACGCTGACGGGCTGGGCGGTGGAATCCCGCCTCTATGCCGAAGATCCGTTCCGCAACTTCCTGCCCTCGATCGGGCGGCTCGTGAAGTATCGTCCGCCGGCGGAAGCGAGCCAGGACGGCATCACCATCCGCAACGACACCGGCGTGCAGGAGGGCGGCGAGATCTCGATCCATTACGATCCGATGATCGCCAAGCTCGTCACCCACGCGCCCTCGCGTGCCGCGGCGATCGAGGCGCAGTCGACCGCGCTGGATTCGTTCTATGTCGACGGCATCAGGCACAACATCCCGTTCCTGTCGGCCTTGATGCATCATCCGCGCTGGCGCGAGGGGCGGCTGTCGACCGGCTTCATCGCCGAGGAATTCCCCAAGGGCTTTGCGGTGCGCGTGCCGGAAGGCGAGGTCGCACGGCGCATCGCCGCGGTCGGGGCCGCCATCGATCACGTGCTGGGGGAGCGCAAGCGGCAGATCTCGGGCCAGATGGGCGGCCGCGTCGTGCAGCGCGAGCGGCGCCGCGCGGTCTGGCTCGACCGCCAGGAGATCCAGCTCGAGATCGCGCGCGAGGGCGAGGCCATCGCGATCCGCTTCATCGATGCCAACGGCAAGGCCGGCAACGCGCATCTGCTGGTCTCGCCATGGAAGCCGGGCGATCCGGTCTGGCAGGGCACCATCGACGGCCACCTCGTCGCGGTGCAGGCGCGCCCGATCCCGAACGGTATCCGCCTCGCGCATCAGGGTGTCGAGGTGCCGGTCTATGTCTGGACCGAAGCGGAGGCGACCTCGGCGCGGCTGATGCCGGTGACGACGGCCTCCGACAGTGGCAAGAAGCTGCTCTGCCCGATGCCCGGCCTCGTGGTCTCGATCGCGGTGAGCGAGGGGCAGGAGGTCAAGGCCGGCGAGACGCTCGCGGTGGTCGAAGCCATGAAGATGCAGAACGTGCTGCGCGCCGAGCAGGACGGCACGGTGAAGAAGATCCACGCCAGTGCCGGCGCGACGCTGGCGGTGGACGCGCTGATCTTGGAATTTGCATAAGTAAGCCCATTCTCGTGTCCCGGACGCGATGCAACGCTTTAGCGTTGCTTCGCAGAGCCGGGACCCAGAACCTCGGTGTATCACGCAGCAGCATGGGCCCCGGCTCTGCAGCGCCTCGTTGAGGAGCGCTGCGCTGCGTCTGGGGCACGAGAGTGCCATATTTCCTTCGCTCGCAATGACGGAGTATGTTGCGGCTGTGTCGCAACAGTTGAGAGGGCACCCATGGCCTTTCGTTCCCGCCGCGAGAAACTTCGCGCCATCCTGGCGGGCGTAGCTTGCGTCCATCCCGGCTCGGTCTACGACGCCATCTCGATCCGCATCGCCGAGGACCTCGGCTTTCCGCTCGGCATGTTCGGCGGTTCGGTCGCCTCGCTCGCCGTGCTCGGGGATCCCGACGTCACGCTGATCACGCTCACCGAGCTCGCCGAGCAGATGCGGCGGATGTCGCGCGCCGCAACACTCCCTGTTCTGGTCGACGCCGATCATGGCTACGGCAATGCGCTCAACGTGCGCCGCACGGTGCAGGAGCTGGAGATGGCGGGCGCAGCCGGCCTCACCATCGAGGATACGCTGCTGCCGGCTCCCTTTGGCGAGGCGAAGACGCAGCTGATCTCGCTCGAGGAGGGCGTCGGCAAGATGAAGGCGGCGCTCGGCTGCCGCGGCGATGCCTCGCTGGTGATCATGGGCCGCACGGGAGCGGCTTCGATCACCTCGCTCGAGGACGCGATCCGCCGCGCCAAGGCCTATGAAGCCGCCGGTGTCGACGCGCTGTTCTTCACCGGCATCAAGTCGCGCGCCGAGCTCGAGGCGGTGAGCGCTGCGACGCGCCTGCCGATCGTGCTCGGCGGGGCGCCCGAGGACTTGAACGCGCGCGACTATCTCGCGGGTCAGCGCGTCCGCATCGCGCTCCAGGGCCATGCACCGATCGCGGCCGCGACGCAGGCCGTGTACGAGACCCTGAAGGCACTCCGTGAAGGCGTGTCGCCGAAAAACCTCAAAGGGCTCGCATCGTCGGAGCTGACGGCCCGTGTCATGCGCGAGGCCGATGTCAAGGCGCGAAGCACCGAGGTCCTCGGATTGAAGAGATGAGCCGGGCGATTCTCCAGGTGATGATCCGCGGGCGCGTGCAGGGCGTCGGCTATCGGGCCTGGGTCGAGTATCAGGCGACGGCGAGCGGCCTCGAAGGCTGGGTTCGCAACCGCCGCGACGGCAGCGTGGAAGCGCTGTTCGCCGGCACGCCGAAACACGTTGCCGACATGGTCGCACTGTGCCGCCACGGCCCGCCATCCTCGCGCGTCGACAGCGTGACGAGCGAGACCGCCAGTGCGGATGAGCTGAATCTGCGCCGGGCAGGGGAAACGTTTTCGGTCCTGCCGACGGTGTAGCATCAGGGAAGATCGTCATGCCCGGGCTTGTCCCGGGCATCCACGTTCTTTGTGCCGATTGCTTAGGCGTGGATGGCCGGGACAAGCCCGGCCATGACGCCGTGAAGGCTGAGGTGCGCCAGACTCTCGACGCGAAACCTCACCTCGGCAGCTTGGCGATGGCCTCGCTGAGCTCGTGGATCTCATACGGCTTGCGCAGGATCGGGAAGTCGCCACGCACGCCGGCGGCGACCTCGCTGTAGCCGGTGGCGAGCAGGATCGGCAGGCCGGGGCGAATCTGGCGGAGATGATAGGCGAGGGTGAGGCCGTCCATCTTGCCGGGCATGACGATGTCCGAGAACACGAAGTCGACGCCGTTGGTCTCGATCTCGCGCAAGGCCGCTTCTGCGTCGGCGACGCGGCGCACCTGGTAACCGAGCTGCTCCAGCAGGCCAATGCTGACCAGGGCGACGTCGGGATTGTCCTCCACCAGCAACACCGTGCCGCTGCCCCGGAACGCCGGCTCTCCCTGCGTGTCCTGCGAGGGCGCGTCTTCGCCGCGCGGCAACAGGACGGTGAATGTCGTGCCCTTGCCGAGCTCGCTTGCGACCTTCACGGTGCCGCCGGCCTGATGGGCGAAGCCGTGCACCTGAGACAGGCCGAGGCCCGTGCCCTTTCCGATCGGCTTGGTCGTGAAGAACGGTTCGAAAATCTTGTCGAGCACGTCGGAGGGGATGCCGAGCCCGGTATCGGTGACGTCGATCGCGACGAAGTCGCCGGCGAGGGACGCTTCGTCGAGCACGACATTGCGCGCTCCGATGGTCACCGTGCCGCCGTCGGGCATGGCGTCGCGGGCGTTGATGACAAGGTTGAGCAGCGCGGTCTCGAGCTCGGAGGCGTCGGTCTTGATCGGCCAGACGTCGCGGTCGATGTCGAATGCCAGCCGGACGGAGCTGCCAACGCCGGCATCGAGCACCTCGCGGATCGCGGCGATACGTTCGGCGAAATCGATCGCCTGCGGGTTGACGCTCTGCCGCCGCGCGAAGGTGAGCAACTGGTTGGTCAGCGCCGCGCCGCGCCGGGTCGCGGTCTCGATCGCCGAGATCGCGCGCTGGAGCTTGTCCGCGTCGTCGGCGCCTCGCTTCAGCATGTGGAGGCTGCCGCTGATGATCATCAGGAGGTTGTTGAAGTCGTGGGCGACCCCACCGGTGAGTTGACCGAGCGCGTCGAACTTCTGGGACTCGGCGAGCTGCTTGTGCATCGCCTCGAGCTTGATCTGGGCGTTGCGGCGTTCGGTGATGTCGCGCGTGATCTTGGCGAATCCGACCAGTTCGCCGTCCTCGTAGATCGGATCGATCACGACGCTGGCCCAGAAGAACGTGCCGTCCTTGCGGACGCGCCAGCCTTCCTCCTCATAGCGGCCCTTTTCCCTGGCGATACCGAGCGCACGGGCCGGCTTACCGTTGGCGCGATCGGTCTCGGTGTAGAAGCGGGAGAAATGCTGGCCGAGGATCTCTTCGGGCGAATAGCCCTTGATGCGCTCGCCGCCGATGTTCCAGCTGGTGATGATCCCCTTGGGATCGAGCATATAGAGGGCGTAGTCCGCAACTCCCTCAACCAACAGCCGGAAACTGCGTTCGCTCTCGAACAAGTCTCTCTGTTGACTGAACTTTTCGACCATTCCCGGACCCCGCCTCGACGGGGACAAACGCCGCAAGCGGCGAATGGTTCCCTCCAGATGTGACATTTTTAGGCAGGTGTCCCGTAAAGGGTCGCCAGAGCGCCCCTATCGTCAGGCCGCCGCGCTCCGGAACGTCGCCGCCACCGTCCGCAGCGCGGCAAGCTTGGCGGGATCGCTGACCTTCGAATGCAGCATCACTTTGGAGCTGCCGAGCTTCGGCAGCTTGTGCACCGGGCCGATGTCGACCAGGCCGGCAGGCGCGATCCGCCGCGCCAGCGGTGCGATGGCAAGGCCGGCGAGCGTCGCAGCGACCACCGCCGTGACACCGCCGCCGACAAAGCGCTCGCGCCAGGCAATGCCGGCCTTGTCGAGCGCGCGCACGGCGATGGCGCGGACGCCGCAGGGCGGCGCGAGTGTCGCCAGCGGCAGCGGCTCGCCCTTCGGCAGGGTGAAGCGTCGTGCGGCGAACCAGCCGAACTCGTCCTCGGTCAGCTTCTCGCCGCCGCGGCGGCTGCCTTCCTGGCGGACGATCACCGCATCGAGCTCGCCTGCGTCGTAAGCATCCTGCATCTCGCGAGAGAAGCCGATGGTGACGGCGAGGGCGAGATTTGCCGACATTGCGTGCAGGCGTTCGAGCAGCGGCACCAGTTCGGGGCCTGCCGCATGATCGGAGATGCCGAGCGAGAGTGATTGCGCGGCCGGTGCCTGATCCGAGAGCGCGCGGTCATGCGCCGCGATCAGCACACGAGCACGTTCGAGGAAGCTGGCGCCGTCGGCGGTGAGCCGGACCGCGCGCGGCGAGCGCTCGACGAGACGTTTTCCCAGTAGCGTCTCCAGCCGCTGCAGCTTCAGGCTGACCGCCGCCTGCGTCGTGCCGAGGGCTTCGGCGGTACGCGTGAAGCTCCGGAGGTCGGCCACCAGCAGGAAGGCCTTGATGGTGGCGATGTCGAGCGTCGGCGTCATTACGAAGACTTATCATTGATATCAACAGAGATAAGGTACCAAAATGAAGAGCGGGGGTCTAGCTTTTCGCCAACGCCGCCCGACCGGCGCAGCATCTCGAGGAGAGCCACATGCCCCTGATCACCGTGTCCTACAGCACCTCCCGCCAGTCGCCGTCCCTGAAGGCCGACATCGCCAACGCCGTGTCCGAGCTCACCGCCGAGATCCTGCACAAGGATCCCAAGGTGACCGCCATCATCGTCAAGCCGGTGGATGCCGATGACTGGTTCGCCGGCGGCAAGTCGCTGGCCGAGCAGAAGCTTGCAAGCTACTGGCTCGACATCCACGTCACGGAAGGGACCAACACCAAGGATGAGAAGGCGGCCTATCTCGCCGCGATGTTCAAGCGCATGGCCGAGATTTTGGGCCCGCTGCATCCCGAGACCTATCTGCATGTCGACGAGGTCAGGGGCGACGCCTACGGCTTTGGCGGCCTCACTCAAGAGCGGCGCTACATTGCCGGCAAGCTGGAGGTCGCGCTGAGGGTGGCGTGAGGCTGCGAGCCGCCGGCTGAGCGGTCTCACCCGGCGGCCTCATCGTCAGCTCGCCGCCCGAAACTGAACTTCGGAATTGTTCAGGAAGCAAGTCTTGTCGAACAGCTTCAGGTCCAGCGGATTTGGCAACCTGATATCGCCGAGATCGGGGCAGGGCTTGACCGAGGGGTCATAGGATCGGTCGATCTGCGAGATGAAGACGACGATCAGCCCCTTGTCGCGTGCGAACGATTTCAGTGCGCGCACCTGAGCGTTGAGGTCGGGATTTTCGCGTCTCTGGTCGAGCAGTTGCAGATAGTCGATCACCACGAAGGTGCCGCGGGGCGCCGCGGCCATTTGCTTCACGACGTAGTCGGCGCTGATGGCGTCGGAGCAATCGACCTCGAACAGCTTGTCGAATTGCGCGGGCTCCACGCCGATCGCACGCAAGCGATCCCAGACATCCTTCTCGGTATATTCGAGCGAGAAGAACGCCGCGCGATGGCCGGACCGCATCGCCTCCACCGCAAGTCCGAGGCTCAGCAGTGTCTTGCCCTGACCGGGCCGCGCGCCGACCAGCACCAGATCGCCCGGCCGGACCTGCGGGAACAGCCTGCTGGCGGGTGTCAGCGCGGCGGCTTTCGCTGCGATCAGGCTCCAGGCGGAAAACCCTTCCGTCCTGGCAATGCGGTCCAGCGCGTCGTGCAGCGGAATGCCTTCCTCCCGGGACAGGCGCTTGGCTCGTCGCTTCAGATGATAGATCGGCGCAGAGAGTTTCATCGTCAAAACCTCCCATTGCGAGCAGAAAGCGCAATCCCTCCTTATGCCTGGCGCCCGAACAGTCGGTCCGATGATCTCATCGCCCGGCATGAGGTCTGCTTTCCCGGCGGAGGGGGGAGGCGTGGGCGGCACCGGAATCGAGCATAGCTGACTCGTCGCGCGAGGAGAACGTGCTCGGTTCGCGCCAACAGGAATGCGCGCATGGATTCCGCTGCATGGGTCACACGATGTCGGACCTCGTGCCCAGCGGTTCGTGCTGGTCGCCGAAGGCGAGGCCGCGACCAAGCGACCAGTCCACCGGCGCGTTCTCGGTGAGCACGATCATGATGTCGTCGCCGGAGAAACCGGCTCTCACGGCGCGCTCCGTGATCGACCGGAACAGACGCCTCTTCTGATCGATCGTCCGTCCCTCGAGAAAAAGGACCTCGACGATCGATGCCTCCGCCGTGCGCGTGACATTGGGGAATGTCGGGTCGATGACCATCAAGTCGGGCGCGTAACGGCTAACGAGCTGAAACCGATCTTTGGGCGGCACGCCGCAGGTCTCGACCAGGCCCTCATGGACGGCATCGGCGAGCGCGTGGACCCGCTCAATCGGAAGCTGGGTGGGAACGGAAATGCGGGCGAGGGGCATGGCTTGGGGCTCCGTGGTTGGACGGATGACCCTTATTCGTGCTGTAGATGGAGATAAATTGCGATATTGAGAAGCTGTCATTCCCAAGAGTCACGAATATGGCCTCGAATCCCATCCCCGACCTTAGCGCCTTCGTCCGTACGATCGATCTGGGAAGCTTCGCCGCCGTGGGCGCCGAGGCTGGCCTGACCGCTTCTGGCGTTTCCCGCATCGTGAGCCGGCTGGAGCGCCGCCTCGGGGTGGCGCTTCTGCACCGGACGACCCGGCGCCTCATCCTGACGCAGGAAGGGGAAACGTTTCTTGCCCACGCGCGAAGCATTCTGGCGGCAGTCGAGGCCGCCGAGGCTGACGTTGCGTCCGTCCATGGACGGCCGCGCGGGCCGATCCGCGTCAACAGCGGCACCGCGTTCGCTCGACGGCGACTTGCGCCGCGGCTGCCTCAGTTCATGGAGCAATATCCGGAAATCCGGATTGATCTGAGCGTCAGTGACCATCGCATCGATCCGTTCAGCGAGCAGGTCGACGTGACGATCCGGGTCGGCCCACTCATCGACAGCGACTTGATCGCGGTGCGCCTCGGCGAGATCAGGCGCATCATCGTCGGCAGCCCGCGCTATCTCGAACGCCATGGCGTGCCCGAGCAGCCCGCCGATCTGATGCGGCACAATTGCCTCCAACTCAGCGGCACCTCGCGGCTGGCGCAATGGCCAATGTTCGAGGACGGCAAACCGGTGGCAATTCCCGTCAACGGGACGATCCGATCCGACAGCGCCGAACTGCTTCTCGACCTGGCACTGGCGGATGCGGGTCTCATTCGCCTCGGTGACTTCCTGGGCGAAGAAGCCTTGAAGGAGGGCAGGCTGGTGCCTTTGCTGTCGCACTGCCATGACGCCGATCCGCAGCCGATCACGGCGCTGATCCTGCCCGGGCGGCAAGCTATTCCCAGGGTCCGCGCTTTCATTGATTTTCTAAGGACGAACTGCTGACGGGATTCAGATCGCCGCTTCCGGCAGCAGCGCCCGGGTCGGTCCGAACAGCTGTTCGAACGCCTGGCGTAGCGCGATGTCGACGTCGGCCATGGTCACGAGCTGGCCGAGATCGACCAGCGAGGTGACGCCGTAGCGGGGATCGACGACGCCGCACGGCACGATGCCGGCGAAATGCGACAGCTCCGGCTCGACATTGATCGCGATGCCGTGGAACGAGACCCAGCGCTTCAACCGTACGCCGATCGCCGCGATCTTGTCCTCGTAGCCTTCGCCCTTGTCGGGCCGCCTGACCCAGACGCCGACCCGGTCCTCGCGCCGCTCACCGCGGACGTTGAAGGCGGCGAGCGTGCGCAGGATCAGCTCCTCCAGGCTCGCGACATAGGCCCGGACGTCCGGCCGGCGCCGCTTGAGGTCGAGCATGACGTAGGCCACCCGCTGGCCGGGCCCGTGATAGGTGAGCTGGCCGCCGCGTCCGGTGGCGAAGACCGGGAAGCGGGGATCGCGCAGGTCGGTGTCCTTGCCCGAGGTGCCGGAGGTGTAGAGCGGAGGGTGCTCGAGCAGCCAGACCAGCTCCGCGGCTTCGCCCGCCGCGATGGCCGCAACCCGGGCCTCCATTGCGGCCACCGCTTCCGGATAAGGCACCGGCGCGTCCGAGATTCGCCACTCGACCGGCTCGCCGCCGGCAGCGGAGAACGGCGTCAGATCGAGCCCTTCACGCTGGTTTTGACGGGGGTTTAGCGGCGAATTAACCATTGGCTAACCATAACGTGGTGATCATCTCGGGGGCAAATGCCAAGTCCAAGTCCAAGTCCCTTGGTCGGTCCCACATTCCAAGTCCCAGTCCCAAGTTGCGGCGGTCCTGACAGTGCCCACCCTCGATAAAGTCACCGTGGATCTCATGGTCGTGCTCGGGACGACCACGATGCCGATTCATCAGGTATTACGTCTTTCCCGCGGCGCCATCATCGAGCTGGACGCAACCGAGGCCGACGAGGTCAAGGTCTTGGCCAACAACCTGCCGGTCGCCTCCGGCGTCGTGCTGGTGGACCGCAACCGAATCGCGGTCGAGGTCAAGCAGATGCTGCCGCGCTCACCGGGTACGCGGTAGCGGCCTGGGCACGCGGCAGCGGCCTGGGCGGGGATAGGGCCGATTTGGAGCGGGGCCCGAACTTTCCTGCAAAGCTTGTGGAATTCAGGGCCTTTGCAGGCTTGTACCCCCCTGATGGATTTGTTAGATCGGCGCCGTTGATCCGGCCGGCCTTCAAGCCTCAAGCCGGCATCCCCAAAGCGCTCGTGGCGGAACTGGTAGACGCGCTGCCTTGAGGTGGCAGTGAGTAAAATCGTGGGGGTTCGAGTCCCTCCGAGCGCACCAGACGCGTAACTCATTCAAATACCAAGATTATTTTAAGTCGTCCGAGGACGGTCCTTCTGCCGGCGCAACTCGCCGAGCGTCCTGGCGGCGTCGTCCAGAAATGAAGGCCGGCAGCTTCTCCTCAGCGCGTTCCGCTACGGCCACCGGATACGTACGAGCTGATCAGAACCGCGTAGCGATCTGCCCCAGTTGCCGATATGCCGCCTCGCGCGCGACGCGGATTGGCTCCGCCGGCCCTGTCGTCGGTCCGATCGGCACGAAGCGCACGTCGCTGACGCCGATGAAGCGAAGCGCTTCGCGCAAATAGGGCGTTGCCATGTCGATGCGGCCGCGGTTCATGCCGGTAGCAAAATCGCCGCCGGAGGCGAGGATGACGAGGGTTGGCCGGTCCTTGAGCAGCGGAAGATAGCCCTGCGCTGGATCGAACCGGAACGTCAGGCCGGGCTGGATGACAATGTCGAACCATTGCTTCAGCTTGTAGGGGAGGCCGAAATTCCACATCGGCGTCGAGATCAGGACGCGATCGGCCAGCGAGAAGCGCAACGCGATCCGCTCCGCCTCGGCAAAGCTGTGGCGCTGCGCGTCGTCGAACGCCTGCGCCTTCATTCGCGCATACTTGGCTTCGACGATGGGACCGATGAATTCCGGCAGCCGCTCGCGCCAGAGATCCATCACGTCGATGTCCCAGTCCGGCCGCGTTTGGCGAAACCCGTCAAGGAAGACGCGCGCGCCGGCGCTCGACTCGGAGTCCGGGCGGGGCGAGCAGGACAGATGCAGGAGCTTCGCCACGTTTCATCCCAACGCCCGGATGACGGCGTCCGCCCGGGTGACGATCGCGACGTTCTGCATGGCGAAGTTGATCGAGGCGTTGTGCCAGTCGGCATTCATGGTGGAGCAGCAATCCTCCGGGACGATCATGAAGTAGCCTTTGTCGGCGCCGGTGCGGGCGGTGTGCTCGACCGACATGTTGGTCCAGGCGCCGGTGTTGATGATCATGTCGCGCCCGGTCGCCTTCAGGATCGTCTCCAGCCGCGTGCCCTCCCAGGCGCTCATCCGCATCTTCTCGACGACGAAATCGCCGGGCCTTGGCTCGAGACCCGAAACCGGCGCCGCGCCCCAGCTGCCGCGCACCATCGCCTTGCTGTCGACCAAGCCTTCGAACAAGGGGGCGTTCAGCGTCACCCCGGGCGCGCCTGGCTCGACGACGAACCAGACGTGGATGATGACGATTCCGCGGGCCCGCGCGGCCTCGGCAAGACGGCGAACGTTCTCGACGACGTGCTGCTGCCGCGCATGCTCCGGCGCTCCGGAATCGGCGAACGCGCCGCCGGCCATGATGACGTCATTCTGGAGATCCTGGATGATCATGGCGCAGCGCTGCGGATCGAGACGCATCTCGCCATCGGCAAGGATGGGGGCAGCAGGCGCGGAGCCGGCAGCCGCGGGGCCGCTGCCAGGTCGGCCGCTGCCAGGTCTGGCGTTCATATAGGGCTCATGGCGTGGGCCGACCTTCGTCGGGATGGCGTAGACCGAATGCGTCGAGGTCAGATACAGCGTGCGGAAATCCGGGCCGCCCCAGGCGAGGTTGGCGACGAGCTCGGGAAGGCGGACCTTGCCGAGCAACTCGCCGCGCGGTGAATAGACCCAGACGCCGCCCGGCGCGGTGACCCAGACATTGCCGTGCTGGTCGCACTTCATGCCGTCGGGCAGTCCGGGTTCGAGCTCGGAGCGGATGCCGCTGGCGAACACGCGCGCATTGGACAGCGAGCCGTCGCCAGCGACCTCGAACACGCGGATCAGCGCCTGGACGGTGTCGTTGACATAGAGCAGCTTCTCGTCCGGCGCGAAGCACAATCCGTTCGGCTGGTCGAACAATGTGCGGTCCACCACGAGCTTCGGCTCGCCGCCGGGCACGACGCGATAGACGCCCTGGAAGCCGAGTTGCCGCGGTCGTTCGACGCCATAGACCGGCATGCGGCCGTACCAGGGGTCCGAGAAATAGATCGCGCCCGAGGAGTGCACGCAGACGTCGTTCGGACTGTTCAGCTCCTGACCCTGGAAGTGCGAGGCGAGCACCTCGCGCCGGCCGTCCGGCCGCTCGCGGACCAGCTGCGAGGTCGCGTGCTCGCAGACGATCAGGTTCAGCTCGGCGTCATAGGTCATGCCGTTGCATTTGTTCGACGGGCGCTTGACCTCGGCGACGCCGCGCCGCGGGTCCCAGCGCCGCCGCACGTCGCCCGGCATGTCCGAGAACAGCAGATAGTGATCGATCGGATGCCAGACCGGCCCCTCCGTGAAGTCGAAGCCGGTGCCGACCTGCGCGACCGGCGCGTAGGGATCGATCAGGGTCTCGAACTCGCTTCGCAAGGTGACGTGGGTCATCGCTCGATCCTCAGGTGACGTCACGCCGGAAACCAGTTGCGCGCCGGCAACGATTGCACGATCGGTCCGGGGACCTGGTCGTGCAGGCGCCCGACCACGTTGCCGCCTTCGATCTTGGCCGGACGGTCGTGCACGGGCAGCAGATAGCGCGAACTGCTGAGCAGCTTCTTGATCGCCGCCTTCTCCGCGCGCTTGCTGGTGCCGTGGTTGCCGGTGGTGCGCGGCTCCCAGTCGTGGATCTCGTTGAAGGGCGTGACGATCTGGTCGTTGAAGTCGTAGATCACATCGCCGCAGATGGTCGCGATGCCGTCGGCGGTCTCGACGATGACGTTCATCGATCCCTCGGTATGCGCATTGGCGGCGTCGCAATAGACGCCGGGCATCAGCTCGATCGGGCCGGTGATCTCGAGATCGAGGAAGCGCAGCGCGCTCTTGGTGTGCAGCCGGTCGATCAGGTGCTTGATGTCGGGCGCCGGGTATTGCGGATGCATCAGGCCGGAGACGGAATATTCCAGCTCCTTGCGGTTGAGGACCACCGTCGTGTTCATCGGGAACAGATCGTCCTTGCCGGCATGGTCGATATGCAGATGGGTGTGGCAGACGAAACGGACGTCGCCCATGCGCACGCCGTGGCGCGCGAGCTGGTTCTCGATCATGTTCTCGTGGTACTGGAGGCCGCGCATGCCCAGCGTCTCCATGATCTGATTGGAGCGGTAGCCGGTGTCGACCACGACCGGATATTTCCCCCCGAGGATCAGGAAGCCGAGGGTGAGGACGCGGCGGGTGCGGCCGCAGTCGCGGCCGAGAACCAAAAAGCTCGATTCCAGTTCGATATCGCCGTAGTCCAGGATCTTGATCTCCAGCGCCATTCGTTGCTCTCCCTGTCCCTTGCCTTTCAAAGCCGGTAGACGCGCATTGCCGTCGTCTTGAAGATCGCGTCCTTCTGCTCGGTGCTCAGCGGCGCAGTGGCTGCGCGAAACGCATCGACGAGCTCGCGATAGCTGGTCCACAATTTCTCGATCGGAAAATTGGAGCCGAACAGGCAGCGTTCGGCGCCGAAGACCGCGACCGTGTCGGTGACGACGTCGGCAACATGCGCGGGGTCGTTGCGATGGATGAAGGTGCCGAGCCCCGACAGCTTTGCGACCACGTTCGGACAGGCTGCCAGCCGCGCGATGCCGGCGCGCCAGGCTGCGCGGCCGGCGGGCGAGAGGTCCTCGAGCATGCCGGCATGCTGGAGGATGAAGGTGACGTCGGGGCAGGCTTCTGCGAGCGCAGCGGCCTGCGGCATTTGCGGCGTGAACACCTGCAGATCGAAGCTCCAGCCATAGTCGGCAAGGTGCGCAATGTTGCGCTGGATCATCGGATCGGCGCAGAGATCGGCGCGTGCTGCAAAGCGGTAGAGCGGGTTCTCGTGCCAGTGCAGTTGCATGCGCGCGCCGCGCACCAGGGGATAGCGCTTCAGGCGGTCGAGCTGAGGTCGCACGTCGTCCACGGCGAAATTGGCGTAGGCGACAATGGCATGGGGCCAGCCATGCGCGTTGGCGGTTTGCTGGACCCAGGCGGCTTCGTCCTCGAAACGGTCGTTGGCCCAGTTGGTCTGGACGTAGACCGAGCGGGTGACGCCGGTGCCTTTGAGGTCGTCGAGATATTCCTGGATCGGATAATCGCGCCGGATCGGCTCGTAGGGTCCGAAGATGCGGGGCTGCATCGGCCCGACCAGCCAGGGCAGGTCGGCCTGCCGCCAGATGTGGTGATGCCCGTCGATCATATCGGTCACGCCGCTCTCCTTCGTCCCAGCGCCAGAATGTGCGCGACGATCGACCCACTCGAGCCGCCGTCGACGAGGTCGTCGACGAAGCGCTCGATGGCCATGAGCGCCTCGGTTTGGGGGCGGAAGGCGGGGCCTGTCGCCAGCGGAGTCAGCCAGCTCACCCGCCAGGCCCGCCGTGACAGCTTTGCGACCGCATCGCGCAGCGCGTCGGGCTCGCCGCGCTCCAATCCGTCCGAGATGATCACGACAGCGGCGCCGCGGGCATAGCCGCCGAAGCGGGGCACGGCGAGGAAGGCCTGGAGCGCGTCGCCGATGCGGGTGCCGCCGTCCCAGTCGCTGACCAGATGCGCGGCCGCGTTCAGTGCCTGCTCGCGGCGCTTCAGCCGCAGCGGACGGGTGACCCGGGTCAGCCGCGTGCCGAAGGTGAACACCTCGACATTGGGCGCAGCCTGCACCAGCGCATGCGCGAGCTTCATGTTCTCCTCGGTGCGGCTCTTCATCGAGCCGGAGACGTCGATCAGCAGCAGCACCTTGCGCGGGCGCCGACGCCGCTTCATGTGGCCGAGCCGCAGGATCTCGCCGTCGCTGCGAACGCTGTCGCGCAAGGTGCGGCGGAGATCGGCGAACGGGCCGCGGCGGGTCCGCATGCGACGGTGACCGCGGCGCCGCGGCAGGCGTCGTGGAGCCTCGCGCGTCAGGCGGCGCAGGGCGTCGGTCGTGGAAAGTTGCGCGAAGCGGCGCTCGACCAGCGCCTCGGTCCGTGCGGCAGTGAGGCCGGATTCATTGGCGTCATCGGACAGCAATGGTTCCTCGTCGCCGCGACCTTCTTCCTGGAGCCGGACGGTCTCGTCGTCTTCGCCGTCGTCGGCGCGCTCGATCGCCTCGCTGCCGCGGAAGTGCAGATCGAACAGCCGGTCGAACGTGGCGCGGCGCTCGGGCGGCGGGGCGAGGGTGGCGAGCGCCGCCTGCCTGATATCCTCGAGGTCCCGCGGGCCGAGCAGCTTGATCGCGGTGAGGAACGCGGTGGTCTGCTCCGGCGCGACCGCAAAGCTGTTGGCGCGCAACAGCGCAACGAAGGAGACGAAGACGCGGGCGGCGCGCGGAAGCCGGGGCTCGGTGTTCATGCGGTCGCCTCCGCGAGCATGGCGTCGAGCCGGGGCGCGATGAAGTGCAGATCCTCCTCGTCCTTCAGCGCGACGCCGATCGACCGCTTGAAGGCATCCGGCCAGCGCGCGCCGCCCTTGTTGAGGAGCGTCGCGGCTTCGGCCCAGTCGACGGCCTCGGCGATGCCCGGCGCCTTGCTCAGGGGCTCGCGGCGCAATCTCTCGACGGCTGCGACGACGGCACGGGCCGTGGATTCGGCGACGCTGGATGCGCGCATCATGATGATCCGCGCCTCCCGCTCGGCGCTGGGATAATCGATCCAGTGATAGACGCAGCGGCGGCGCAAGGCTTCGTGCAGATCGCGGGTCCGGTTCGAGGTCAGCACGACGACCGGCCGCTCGGCCGCGCGCACCGTGCCGCGCTCGGGAATCGAGATCTGGAAGTCGGAGAGGAATTCGAGCAGGAAGGCCTCGAACTCCTGGTCGGCGCGGTCGATTTCGTCGATCAGGAGCACGGTTGAATCGGGTGCGCGAAGCGCGGCCAGCATGGGACGTTCGATCAGGAAGGCCTCGCCATAGATATCGATGCTCTCGTCCCCGGCCTGGCGGATCGCCAGCATCTGGCGCGGATAGTTCCACTCATAGAGCGCGGCGGAGGCGTCGATGCCCTCGTAGCATTGCAGGCGGATGAGGCGGCGGCCGAGCACGGCAGCGATCGCTTTTGCGGCTTCGGTCTTGCCGACGCCCGGCGCGCCCTCGAGCAGCAGCGGCTTGCCGAGTGCGAGGCCGAGATAGGCAGCCGTCGCCAGCCCCTCGTCGGCGAGGTAATAGGCCGCGCGCAGCGCTTTCTCCAGCGCCTCCGGGCTGTCGATACCGACGATGCTGCTGCGGACCGCCACGGCCGATCCCCTAACGCCGCGCCTGCGGCCGCGCGCCACCCTGGGCCTTGATCGCGCGCAGCACCTTTTCGGGCGTGATCGGCAGGTCGTCGATGCGGACGCCGACGGCGTTGAAGATCGCATTCGCGACGGCCGGCAGCACCGGATTGGCGCACATCTCACCAGGTCCCTTGGCCCCGAAGGGGCCATCGGGCGCCGGACGCTCCAGCACCGCGATATCGTGCGGGCAGATGTCACCGGGACCGGGCATCAGATATTCGACGAAGTCGCGGGGCCCATGAACGGGATCGGGATAATACGGCTCCGGGGTCTCGTAGAGCGCGTGGCTGACGCCCATCCAGGCGCCGCCGACCAGCTGCTGCTCGACCAGGCGCGGGTTGAGCGCGCGGCCGAGCTCATAGGCGGAATCCATCCGCACCATCGCGACTTCGCCGGTCTCGTCATCGACCTCGACTTCCGCGACCAGGCAGGCATGGGCGTAGCAGGTCGCCGGCGACATCTCGCCGGTCTCCGGATCGACATCGGAAAGCGGGACCAGGAAGATGCCGCGGCCGGAGATGGTCTTGCCCTGCTTGAACTGCGCGGCAATCGCGACGTCCTTGGTCGAGATCGAGCGGTGCGGCGCGCCCTTGACGTGGATGTTGCCGCGGCCGTCGGTGTCGAGATCGGCGGCGTTGACCTCCAGCTCCTCGGCCGCCGCTTCCATCATCACCCCGCGCGCTTCGCGGGCGGCGGCCATCACCGCGTTGCCGACGCGGTGGGTGCCGCGGGAGGCGAACGAGCCCATGCAGTGCGGGCCGGTGTCGGAGTCCGCCGTGTCGACATAGACGTCCTCGACGGGAACGCCGAGCGTTTCCGCGCAGATCTGCCGCGTCACCGACTTCATGCCCTGACCGAGATCGATCGACGACAAAGCCACGGTGAACTTGCCGCTGGGATTGGAGTGGACCAGGGCCTGGCTCGGATCGCCGCCGAGGTTCATGCCGATGGGATAGTTGATCGACGCCATGCCGCGTCCGCGATGCCGGGTCATGTCAGCGTCTCCTGGTCCCGAACACGGATGAGAACCGCGTCGCGCCGTGCGATGGCGCGGCCGGGCGAGGCGGGGAAGGCGGCGGCGCCGGCGGCGGCGGATCGCGCGGCGGCTCCCGCGTCGCGGTCACTGGCGCGCGGTCGTAGCTGGTACGCTGCTGCACCGGCGCCGGCCTCGCGCGCGAAGAATCCGTCGGCGTCGGCGGGATCGCGGCGCGGCTGCCGCCGCCGTCCTTGCGCGAGGAGGCGCGCTTGAACTCGTCGCGGATCGGCCATTTGGCCTTTTCGGCGGCGACCTGGACGCATTCGATGAGCGCCGTGTTCTTCGCCTCGCGTCGATGTGCCTTCATGTCGCCGTCGCGATAGGCGTTGAGAATGCGAAACTCCATCGGGTCCATGCCGACGAGATTCGCCAGCTTGTCCATCTGGCACTCGATGGCAAAATCCATCGCGGTGACGCCGAAGCCGCGCATCGCGGTCGCCGGCGTGCGGTTGGTGAAGACGCAATAGACGTCGCCATAGACATTGGGGATGGTGTAGGGGCCCGGCAGATGCGCGGCGCATTTGACCGCGGCGTAGCTGGACAGCCTGGTATAGGCGCCGCTGTCGAAATAGGCCCGGATCTTGCGCGCGACGATGCGGCCGTCGCGCATGACGCCGTCCTTGATGTAGATGCGCTCGGCGCCGCGTGGCGGGCCGTACTGCATCTCCTCCTCGCGCCCGAATACGTAGCGCACCGGTCGCCCGGTCAGCATTGCGCCGAGAATGGCGAGCGGCTCGGTCAAGGTGTCCACCTTGCCGCCAAAGCCGCCGCCGACGGTGCCTCCGATGAAGTGGAAGGTGTTGGAGGGCACATCCAGGATCTTGGCGCAGGTGTCGACCGAGAAGAACAGCGCCTGGGTCGAGGTGTAGACGACGTAGCGGCCGTTGGTGTCGGGCGCGGCAATGGCGCCGTTGGTCTCGGTCGGCGCATGCTCGATCGGCGACATCTGGTAGCGCTGTTCGAGCACGTGGTCGGCGCTCGCGAGCGCCGCGTCGGCATCGCCGAAGCGCAGGCGCTGGTGGTCGTAGGCGTCGTGATAGATGAACGCGTTCTTCGGATAGGTCTCGTTGACGACGGGGGCGCCGGGCTTCAGCGCGTCCTCGACGTCGAACACGGCCGGCAGCGGCTCGTAGTCGACCTTGACCTTGGCGATGGCCTCGAACGCCTCCCGTTCGCTGTCGGCGACGATGGCGAGGATCGGCTCGCCCTTGTAGCGGACCTTGTCGACCGCGAGCGACGGCTCGTCGTCCTTGCCGAAGTTGATCAGGCTGAGAAGCGTGTTGAGGTTGAGCGGAACGTCGGCGCCACGAATGATCCGGCGGACGCCGGGCGAGCGTTCCGCGTCCGTGGTATCGATGCGGCGCAGCCGTGCATGGGCCTGTGTCGAGCGCAGGACCTTCAGGTGCAACATGCCTTGCAGTTGATGGTCATTGAAATAGCTCGATGTGCCCGTGACATGGCCGAGCATGTCCTGGCGCTGGGTGCCCTTGCCGATTTCCTTGAGGTTGTCGTCGCGCTCGTCGGCGAAGATGTCCTTGCGTAGTTCCAGCATGGCGCGGCGTCCTTCAGGCGCTGACCCGGCCGCCTGCGGCGGCGAGAATGGCATTGATGATCGGCTCATAGCCGGTGCAACGGCAGATGTTGCCGGAGATGGCCTCGATGACCTCGTCGCGGCTCGGCGAGGGATTGCGGTCGAGCAGGGCTTTTGCGGCCATCAGCATGCCGGGCGTGCAATAACCGCACTGGGCGGCGAAGTTGTCGGCAAACGCACGCTGGAGCGGATGCAGGTTCGGGCCCTGCTTCATGCCGTCGAGCGTTTCGATCGATCGGCCGGCGACCGTCTCGGCGAGCGTCAGGCAGGACAGGTGCAGCTCGCCGTCAACCAGCACGCTGCACGCCCCGCAGCCGCCCTGGCCGCAACCGAATTTCGGCGTCATGTCACCGATCAGCTCGCGCAGCGCAACCAGCAGATTGGTGCCGCCGTCGACGAAGATCGCGACGTCGCGGCCGTTGTGACGAAATTGCAGGGGGATCTTTGCCATGGTGGTCTATTCCTGGCCTGACAGCAGGCGGCGCAGATGCACGCCGACGATCTCGCGGCGATACCAGGCGCTGCCGAGCGCGTTGTCGGATGGCGACGTTGCTTCGGTCGCAGCGGATGCAGCCGCCGCGATCGTAGGGGCATCCAGCGAGCGGCCCTCCAGCGCCCGCTCGGCGGCACGGGCGCGGATCTGCGTCGGCGCCATCGATCCCAGCGCGATGCGAGCGCCTGCGATCCGGCCGCCGCTGATCGGCAGATGCGCGGCCAGCGTGATGACCGAGCCGCCCTTCGGTTTGATCCGGGCGATCTTGCGATAGCGGAACGCCTCGGTGCCGGCCGGACGGGTGCAGGACACCGACAGCACGAGCGTGCCGGCCTGGCGGTCGCGCGCCTGCAGGAACTCCTCGATCGGAATGTCGCGCGCGCCAAAGCCGCCTTGCACGGCCACGGTGGCATCGAGCGCCAGCATCGCGACGGTGAAATCGCCATAGGGAGTTGGCGCAAAGAGGTTGCCGCCGACGGTACCCATGTTGCGCACGGCCGGACCGCCGATCGAGCGGGCAGGAGCATGCAGGAAGGCGAGGTCGCGTTCCGCAAGAATGCGGGCGAAGGTGACGCCGGCACCCAACGTGATGCGCGGACCCGATGCGTCGATCCTTGTGAGGGCCTGATCCTGCGCGCGGACGACGGTCGAGATCGACACGTCGCCCTCGTTCAACGCGCGCATCACCAGCGTGCCGCCACCGAGATAGCGCGCGCTGCGATCCGACGACAGCGCGCCGGCGGCCTCGCTGGCGCTTGCAAAGGTCTTGACCGTCACGGCCATGATTATGCGGCCTCCCTCAGGTGTCGGCGGATCGCATCGAATCCGGCCTGATAGATGTCTTCGGCGACCATATGGGTGATGCGGTCCTTGTCCTCGGGCCTCGTGGTGAAGCGCGACTCCCAATGCCAGAAAGTGCGGTCACCGTCGGTGACCGGCAGCAGGCGGACATGGGCGACGTAATTGAACATCGGGATCGGGGTATCGAGCAGGCAGTAGCTGAAGCTCTGTTCGAGGTCGGACAGCGCCAGCAATTGCTCGCGCAGCTCGGAGCCGTCCTTGAGCCTGAACCGCCTGACGCAACCGATCTTGTCGGAGGACTGTGCGCGCTCGATGGAGGAGGTCGCGACCCCCGGATGCCAGCGATCGTGCCCGTTGAAGTCGCGCAGCATGGCCCACGCCGCATCGGTCGGCGCGTCCAGGATCGTGCTCTTGACGATATGCGGCACGGTCAGCCTCCGAACACGCGCTTCAGCGCGTCGAACCCACCCTGGAACACGCCGCCGCCGATGTTGCCGACGAGCTCGGTCTCGCGCTCCGGCGCGCAATCGAACTCGGCGGTCCATTCCACAAAGGTCTGGTCGCCGTCTGTGACGGGGGTCAGCCGCAGCGTCGCGACGTAGTTCTCGACGCCCATCGGGGATTCCAGGATCGAGTAGGTGCAGAACATGTCGTAGTCGGAGAGGCCCAAGAGCTTCTCGCGGATGCGGTCGCCGTTGCGCAGGCGGAAATCTCTGACGCAACCGATCTTGTCCGAGGGCTCCCCGCCTTCGATGCGGCTTTCGGCGATGGCCGGATGCCAGTTCGGCAAGCCGTTGAAGTCGCGAACCCGCGCCCAGACGCGGTCGTTGCGGGCGTTGATGACGGTGGAGACATAGACGCGGGCCATGGTGCGATCTCAGCTCTTCTTCCGCGGTCCGCGCTCGGTCGGCGGTTCGCTGCCTTCGGCCGCAGGCGGGGAGGCGGCCGGCTTGTCGCCGCCACCGCCGCCTTTGCGCGCGGAATCCTTGATGCCCTGCATGTCGCGGGCCTCGCGGATCAGGCCCGGCATCTTGGCGAGACTGCCGCCCTCGACGCCGATGTCGGCGAGGATCGAGTCGATCAGCGGCGCCTGGACGCGGTAGCGCAGGGCGGAATCGATCACCTCGTCGGTGGCGCTGCGGCCGCCATTGCCGTTTCCGTGGCCGTTGCCGTTGAGGCCGTCGACCTGGAGGATGCGGATGCCCTCGATCTTCTCCATCGGCTTGACGCTTTCGCGGACGATGCCCTCGATCCGGTCGAGCAGCTTTCTGCGGAACAGGGAATAGCGCGCCTGGTCGGTGAGCACGTTCTCGGCCTCGTTGAGCATCCGCTGCGCCTCGGCTTCGACGGCCGCGCGCACGCGCTCGGCCTCCGCGGCGATGCGGGTCTCCTCGGCCTGCTTCTCGGCGAGCAGCACCTCGACGGTCTTGCGGCGTTTTGCGATTTCGCTTTCGCGGGCGGTAATGACGCGCTCGGTCGCCTCCGTCGCCCGCATCCGCGCCTCCTCGGCCATGGCCTTGGCTGCGGATTCCTCCAGCGACTTCTGGTGAATGGCGATCGCCTTCTCCATCAGCACCGTCTCGACCTCCTTCTCCCGGTTGACCTCGAGCTTGCGCAGCTCGCGCTCGCGGCCGACGCGAGCCTCGTCGAGGCCGCGGTCGGAGGCGATGCGGGCGCGCTCGACCTCTTCGCGGGAGGCGATCTCGGCCTCCTGCAACGACTGGACGCGGGCGACCTCGAGCTGCTCGATGGCGCGGCGGCGCTCGAGCCGCGCGGCTTCCAGCGCCTGCTCGCGCGAGACGTCCGTGGTCTCGACCTCCTTGCGGGCAACGATCTCGGCCTGCCGGACCTGACGGTCGGCATCGATCCGTTCCGACTTCTTCGCGGAGAGCGCGATGACGCGGTCTTCGTCGGCAATCTCGATCGCCTTCTTCTGCTCGATGTTGAGCACCTCGCGCTTCTTGGACGAGTTGATACGCTCGGCCTCGAGCGCGAGATCGACCGTAATGCGTTGGCGCTCGATGGCATCGCGCCGCTTCAGTTCGGCGGCCTCGAGCACGCCGGTGCGCTCGATTTCCAGCGAGCGCGTGTCGCGCTCGGCCTGGATGCGTTCGGCCGCGACCGCCTTCTCCTGGGCGATGCGCGCCGCCTCGATCGCCTCGCGGGAGGCGATGTCGGCTTCCTCGACGGCCCGGTTGCGGGCGATCTCAAGCGAACGCACGCGCTCCTCCTGGGCGATACGCGAGGTCTCGGTGGTCTCGCGCGCGGCGATGCCGGCGACTTCGAGGGCCTGGTTGCGCTCGATCTCCAGCTGCCGGGTATTCTGCTCGGCGGCGATGCGCTCGGCGGCAAGCGTCCGCTCGCGGGCGATGCGGGCGGCTTCGACGGCGCGCTGCGCCTCGATCTCGGCCTCCTGGATGGTGCGCACCTGGTGGATCTCCAGCGCGCGGGTCCGCTCGTCGGAGGAGATGCGCTCGACGTTGACGATCAAGGTCTGGGCGATGCGTGCCTTTTCGGTGGCCTCGCGGGCGGCGATCTCGGCTTCATCCACGGCGCGGGTGCGCTCGATCTCGCGGCGCCTTGTCTCCTCCTCGTTGGCGATGCGGGCATCGGTGACGACACGGTCCTGCTGGATGCGGGCCTTCTCGATCGCCTCGCGCGCGGCGATCTCGGCTTCCTCCACGGTGCGCATCCGCTCGATCTCGCGCTGGCGGACTTCGCGCTCCGACGCAATCCGCGTCGTATCGATCGAGCGCTGGTTGGCGATCCGGGTCTTCTCGATCTCCTCACGCGCCAGCAGCTCCTTCTCCTCGATGGTGCGGGTGCGCTCGATCTCCTTCTGGCGGGTCTCGCGCTCGGAGGCGATGCGGGCCTCCGCGATCGCCTGCTCATTGGCGATCCGCGCACGTTCGATCGCCTCGCGTGCCGAGATGTGGGCCTGCTCGGCCTCGGTCTCGCGCAGCGCGCGCTCGCGGGCAACTTCCGTGCGCTGAAGCGCGCGGCGCATTTCAATGTCGCGTTCCTGCTCGAGCCGGGCGGTCTCGCTTTCGCGCTCGATGTCGAGCGCCTGACGCTCGGCCTCCAGATTGCGGGTGCGGATCTTGATCATCGAGTCCTGCTCGATGTCGTTGCGCAGCTTGCGCCGGGCCTCGATGTCCTCCATCAGGCGGGTCAAGCCTTCGGCGTCGAACCGGTTCGAGGGGTTGAAGAACTCGAGGTCGGTCTGGTCGAGATCGGTGATGGCGACCGATTCCAGCTCGAGACCGTTCTGCGCGAGGGCTTGTGCCGCATTGGTCTTGACCCGCTCGACATAGTCGCCGCGCCGCTCATGCATTTCCTCCAGGGTCATTTCCGAAGCGACGGAGCGGATCGCGGAAATGAACTTGCCGGCCAGCAGCGCGTGCAGCTGCTCCGGCTCCATGGTGCGGCGGCCGAGCGTCGCGGCCGCGATCGAGACGGCTTCACGGGTCGCCTGGACGCGGACGTAGAAGTCGGCCTCGATGTCGACCCGCATGCGATCGCGGGTGATCACCGCATCCTGCTTGGAACGTACGATGCCCATTGGCAGCACGTTCATGTTGACGGAGGTGTAGTCGTGGATGAAAGGCAGCACGAAGGCGCCGCCGTTGATCACCACGCGCTCACCGAGGAAGCCGGTCCGGACGAACGACACCTCCTTGGAGGAGCGGTGGTAGAGCCAGTTGACGATGTAGACGCCGATCACGATGACGACGACTGCGACGATCAGCCAGAGGATGAGCTCGCCGACCAGGATCCCTGACATGTTTTTCTCCCTCGATCGTTCCGGCGTTACTGCGCGCCGATCGCCTTGAATTTGCGTACCTGCTCCGTCAGAGCCCGCTCGACCGGCAGCCGCTCCATCGAAGAGGCGCCGTAGAAGCCATGGCAGTAGCGGGTGTTCTTCATGATGAAATCGGCATCGGCGGGATCCGCGATCGGCCCGCCGTGAGCGAGCACCAGAATATCGGGATTGACGCTGAGCGCGGCGGAGGCCCAGACGTCGATGCGCGCCGGGCAGTCCTTCAGCTTTGCTGCGGTCTGGGCGCCGATCGTGCCGCCGGTCGTGAGCCCGAGATGGCAGACGATGATATCGGCGCCGGCGATCGCCATCGCGGCGGCTTCCTTCTCGCTGAAGACGTACGGCGTCGTCAGGAGGTCCTTCTCGCGCGCCTTGGCGATCATGTCGATCTCCAGCGCGTAGGACATGCCGGTTTCTTCGAGGTTGGCGCGGAACACGCCGTCGATCAGACCCACCGTCGGAAAATTCTGCACGCCGGCAAAGCCGAGCGTCTTCAACTGGTCGAGAAAGACGTCCATGTCGCGGAACGGGTCGGTCCCGTTGACGCCGGCGAGCACCGGCGTCTTGCTGACCACGGGCAGAACTTCGCCAGCCATCTCCAGTACGATGGCGTTGGCGTCGCCATAAGCCATCAGTCCCGCCAGCGAGCCGCGACCGGCCATGCGATAGCGGCCGGAATTGTAGATGACGATGAGGTCGACACCGCCAGCCTCCTCGCATTTGGCGGACAGGCCGGTGCCGGCCCCGCCGCCGACGATCGGCTCGCCGCGCTTCGCCATCTCGCGGAATCGTTTCAGGAGTGCAGCGCGCTCAAACCGGGCCATCGGTCACCTCGCTAGTCTCCGCCGCGCCCCGGTGCGGCCGAACAGGGTTCGGAATGCACTGACGATGGCGGCGGCGAAATCGGGATCGTTGATGTTGTTGGGAACGCGGATGAGCTGGCGGTTGCCGGTCTGCCGCACGTCGCGCTCCAGCGCACGGAACAGGGCGGCATCGGCGTCCGGATCCCAGAACGGCTGGCCGCGCGCATCGAGTGCGGAGACGCCGCCCTCGGGCAGGAAGAAGCGCACCGGGCCATCCATCTGGTTGAGCCGCTCGGCGATCCAGCGGCCCATCCGTTCATTCTCTTCGACTGTCGTCCGCATCAGCGTGACCTGCGGATTGTGGACGTGGAACTTGCGGCCGCGATAGCGTTCGGGAATTGTGTCGGGCGCGCCGAAATTGACCATGTCGAGCGCGCCGACCGAGCCGACATAGGGCAGGCGGGTGCGGATGATCGCGCCGAAGCGATCCTCGGTGGCGGGAAACACGCCGCCCATCAGCAAGTCGCAGATCTCGGTTGTCGTGATATCGATGACACCGGCGAGTTGGCCGGATTCGACCAGCTTCTCCATCGAGCGGCCGCCGACGCCGGTGGCGTGGAAGACGAGACATTCGAAGTCCTCGCCCAGATCCGTCGCGATCTTCTGGACCGCCGGCGTCGTCACGCCGAACATGGTGATGCCGACCGCAGGCAGTGCTGGGTTGACGGCGCGCTGCCTTGTCTCGCGCTGATCGAGGCGCGCCTTGACCATGCCCGCGATCGCGTTGGCGCCGTTCGACAGCACGGCGCGCGAGATCGAGTTCAGTCCCTGAATGTCGGTGACCGAGTGCATCATGGTGATGTCGGCGGGGCCGACATAGGGCCCGATATCGCCGGAGGCGACGGACGAGATGATCAGCTTGGGCACGCCGACCGGCAGGGTGCGCATGCCCGGGGCAACCAGCGAGGCGGCGCCGGAGCCGCCGGCAGAGATCACGCCGGCGACGTTGCCCTGGCGCCGCAGCCAGTTGGCGAACGCGTCCGCCATCGCCGTCACGGCCGCGCCGCGGTCGGCGCCGAACACGGCCGCGCCGCCGCGGCCGTGGTTCAGCGCGATCTCCTGCGCGGAGACATCGCAGCTGGCGTGCTTGCCGCTGGTGGAGACGTCGACCAGGCGCGTGCGCAGGCCGGTCTCGGCGACGATGTCGCGGATGAAGCGGAGCTCCGTCCCCTTGGTGTCGAGCGTGCCGACGACCAGCACGACCGGAGGCCCCGACGACTGCGACGTCGCCGGCTCGCGCTTGCGCCGCGCCGTCTCGTCCAGGCGCGATACCTGCGTCGAGAGCGTGCGTGCCGCCGCTTCGATCCGTGCGATCGGCGCGGGTTGGGACCAGCGTGTCGGCGGTGTCGGGTTGGAGATGTAGATCCGGATCGGGCCGCTCGGTCGGGCGGCCTGCGGCGCCGGCTTCGCGTCCGGGCCTGGCGCCGGCACGTCGAGATCCGGCGTAAGCTCGGCATGCAAGCCGACGCCAAGCAGACGCTGCTGCAACTCGCGGTCGGCGGCGAGCCGCGCCGAGTCGATGATGCGGTTGATGCGGCCGTTGACCATGATGGCGACATTGCGCGAGATCGCGGTCGCCACGCCGATATTCTGCTCGATCACGAGCACGGACATGTCGCCGTCCTCGCCCAACCGCAGCAGCATCTCCTCGACCTGGGCGACGATGACCGGCGCGAGGCCTTCGGTCGGTTCGTCCATGACGAGGAGCTGCGGGTTGGTCAGCAGCGCGCGCGCGATCGCGAGCATCTGCTGCTCGCCGCCGGAGAGCTGGCTGCCGCCATGGTCCTTGCGCTCGGCGAGGCGCGGAAAAGTGTCGTAGATGCGCTCGACGGTCCAGGCGCCCGACCGCATCCCGCCGGCAAGCTGGAGATGCTCGTCCACGCTGAGCGAGCGCCAGAGCCGGCGGCCCTGCGGCACATAGCCGACGCCGAGGCGCGCGATGTGAGCGGGCGGCCGCCGCGTGATGTCCTCGCCGCGGACCCGGATCGAGCCGCCGCTGACCGGCACCAGGCCCATGATGGCCTTGCACAGCGTGGTCTTGCCCATGCCGTTGCGGCCCACGACGGAGAACACGCCGCTCTCCAGTGAAAGGTCGACGCCCTGGAGCGCGTGCGAATGGCCGTAATAGACATCGAGCCCGCGGACCTCGAGCGCAGCGGAATTGCGGCGGGCCTCATTCATGGCCGCCTCCGAGATATAGCTCCTGCACTTCAGGATCGGACTGAATCTCTTCCGGCGGGCCTTCCTTGAAGATGCGGCCGTTGTGCATCATCGTCACGCTCTCGACGACGCGCAGCGCCACGTCCATGTCGTGCTCGATGATGATGTAGCCGATATGGGCCGGCAGCGAGGTCAGGATCTCGATCAGCTCGGCGCGCTCGGTCGGCGAAAGCCCTGCGGCCGGCTCGTCGAACAGCACGAAGCGCGGGGCCCCGGCGAGCGCCAGTGCGATCTCGAGCTGGCGCTGCTGCCCGTGCGCGAGCTCGGCGACGCGCTGGTCCTTGACCCCGGTCAGATGCACGGCCTGCACCAGGCTGTCGGCAGCGTGCATCAGCGCGTCGTTGTGGCCGGGGCGCAGGAACGAGAACCGTCCGCGGGAGACGCCGCGGCAGGCGAGGTAGACGTTGTCCTGCACGGTGAGGCCGGGAAACAGCGCGGAAATCTGATAGGTGCGCCGCAGCCCCCGGCGGATGCGCTCATAAGGCGGGAAATGCGTGACGTCTTCGCCGAAGAAGCGGATCGTGCCTGATGTCGGCGGGAAGTCGCCGGTGATGCAGTTGAACAGCGTGGTCTTGCCGGCGCCGTTGGAGCCGAGCACCGCGCGGCGTTCGCCGGGACGCACGGTGATGGTGACGTCGGTCAAGGCCGCCAGCGCGCCGAACAGCCGCGTCACGCCGCGCAGTTCCAGCGCTGCGCCGGCGCCGACGGCGGAGAGGCGCTGGGCGACGCTATCCATGGCCGCGCCCTCCGCCCTGGCGGCCCGTCTCGCGTAGCCGGCTCTGGCGCCAGCGCTGCCAGAGACCGATGACGCCGTCCGATGACCAGAACACGATGGCAAGAAAGCCGAGGCCGATCAGCAGGCGGAAACGGTTGCCGTCGAGCCCGATCTTGACCAGGAAGTCGAGTGCGAAGGTGCGCAGGAGCACGAAGACCAGCGCGCCGATATAGGGACCGACCGGGCGGGTGATGCCGCCGACGACGGCGATGATGAGGATGTCGATGCAGGCGCCGACGCTGACCGAGCCGGGCGAGATCTGGCGATAGTTCCAGACCTGGAGCACACCGGCAAGGCCCGCGATGAAGGACGCCACCGCATAGGCCGCGACGCGGTGGGCATTGACGTTGAAGCCCAGCGCGGACATGCGGCGCGGATTGTCGCGCACGCCCTGGAGGGCGAGACCGAATGGCGCACGGGAGATGTAGTCGACCGCAAAATAGCAGAGGCCGGCTGTCGCGAGCACGATATAGTAGAAGGGAATGTCCGCCCGCCAGTCGACGCCCCAGAAACGCGGCGTCGAGACGTTGTTGATGCCGGTGTGGCCGTTGAAGATCGCCCAGTTCTGGTTGGTGAAGTAGTAGAACGCGGCGCCGATCGCCAGCGTGATCATGATGGTGTAGATGCCCTCGGTGCGCACCGCCAGCGCGCCGCCGAGCGTGCCGAAGACGACTGCCAGCGTCAGCGCCATCGGCACCGCCAGCCACCACGGCCAGCCGAGGCTGATATTGGCATTGCCGCTGACGCCGAACACCGCGACCATGTAAGCGCAGAAGCCCGCGATGGTGAGCTGCATCAGGCTGACCATGCCGCCATATCCGGCCAGGAACATCAGGCTGAGCGCGACGGTGCCGAGGATCAAGGTGGTGGCAAAGATCTCGATCAGGAAGAAGCCGTTGGCGATCAGCGGCATGATCAGCAGGATGGCCGCCACGATCCAGGCCGCGGGATTGTTGATGTCGGGCCAGCCGCGCGCAGCCGGCCGTCCCACCGTCGACGCGGGCCTGTGAACCTGAACGCGGGCGTCATGAGTGACGGACATCTCAGCGCCTCGCCAGCAGGCCCTGCGGCCGCAGCGCCAGTACCAGCACCATGATCAGGAAGGTCACGACGATGGCGTAAGTCGGGATGTAGACCGAGCCGAGCTGCTCGGCGAGGCCGATGATCAGCGCGCCGAGCGCGGCGCCGGGGATCGAGCCCATGCCGCCCACGATCACGACGACGAGAGAGGCGAGCAGGAAACGGATGTCCTCACCGGGCGAGAGCGACTGGAACGTGCCGCCGACCACGCCGGCGATGCCGGCAAGCCCGGCGCCGAGCGCGAAGACGAGCACGAAGACGACCTGGATGCGGACGCCGGTCGCAGCGAGGATGTCGCGGTCGTCGACGCCGGCGCGGATGATCATGCCGATCCGGGTGCGGTTGAGCGCGAGCCACATCGCGATGCCGATGACGGCGGAGGCCAGGAAGATCACGAGCCGAACCAGCGGATAGCGCAGGTAGACCGGCTCGCCAGAGGATTTCACCGCGGTGAGCAGCGGCAGCTCGATCGGACCGATCAGCCAGTTGGGAGTCTGGATCTGGTAGAAGTCGCCGCCGCAGGCCCACAGCATCAGGTCGGCGAACACGATCGAGAGCCCGATCGTCACCATGGTCTGGCGCAGGTCCTGGCCCTCCATGCGGCGGAACACGAGAACCTGGAGCAGCACGCCGACCAGCGCGGTCAGGACGAAGGCGACGATGAACGACAGCACCCAGGAGCCGGTGGAGGCGCTGATGGCGTAACCGACATAGCCGCCAAACAAATAGAGCGAGCCGTGCGCGAGATTGACGTTGCGCATCAGGCCGAAGATCAGCGTAAAACCGCTGGCGACGAGAAAATAGAGACCTCCGAGCGTGATGCCGTTGAAGAGCGCGTTGAGAAACACCCGCTTGCGGCCGACAGCCTCTTCGAGGCCCGGCGGCCATACCGCGAAGATCAGCCACAGCGCCACCGCGACCGCGATGATGACGATCAATGCCCAGGCGGGATGGCGCTCGACGAAGCGGCTCATGATCGCCGCTCCGTCTCGAGGTCGATCCAACCCTCTCCCTGCAAGCGAGGTGAGGGGGCGCGCAGACCGTCACCGGCCGCAAGCCCTGCCATGAACGTGCGCTCCCTGTCGACCGCGGTCCTCGTGTCGGGACCGCGTTCCGCACATCCTAATGGGGCTGATGGGGACGCATTTGATCGTGAGTATCTTTTCGCGCGCCCGTCAGGCGCGCAAAACCTTGGCGGCGCGGCGATAATCGGTCGGGGCCATCCCGACATTGGCGGCGAAAAAACGCGTGAAGCCGCTTTGCGAGGAGAAGCCGAGATCGAAGCCGATATCGGCGATCGGCGCCTCGCTCGCCACCAGCGCCTCCAGCGCCTGCTCCATCATCAGCGTGTTGAGATAGAGATGGGGCGTGACGCCGGTCTGGGTGCGGAACAGCCGGTAGAAGTGCGGTCGCGACAGACCGGATTCGCGCGCGATGGTGTCGAGCTCGATCTCGGCGCCGGGACTTTCCGACATCATCTTGATGCACTTGCGCACGCGAAAATCGGTAACGGAGCCGTTCGCGCGCGGATCGCGCGCGGCCTCCGCCTGTTGCCAACTCTCGTCGTAGCAGATGTCGATCAACCTTCTCAGCTCGCCGTCGAGGCTGTTGAGCGAGGGTGCGCCGCAGACGAGGGCGGCTGCGTGCCGGATATGCTTGTCCAGCGCGACCGACCGCGTGAACTGGGTGCGGCCGAAGCGCAACCGGTCGGTGCCGGGCGCGTCGGGCGCAAACCATTCCGCGTTGACATAGAGCACGAAGAAAACGGCGCCGCCTTCGAGGTCGGACGGCAGGAAATTATGCGGCTCCCATGGATTGACGGCGACGACGGAACCTTCGGTGAGCTCGTAACGTCCATCGCTGACATCGATGCATGCGGGACGCCCCCCGACATGGAAGATCAAATGACCTTCACGATGCGCGTGAATGTTGAAAGGGCGGTTCAACTGATAGACCGTCGCCCGGCCGAAGCGGCCGTGGAAGACGGCGAGCGCCCGGCTCATGCCTTCCCTCCCAGAAGCTCTTCGTTTTTCCGATAGCGTTCAACAACCGGGGAGAGAATGCAAGTGCGCACACGTCGCGCCTTTACAAATCTCTCCCCGGTCAGTCATCGCCCGCAACGGGACTACGTCAGTACTTCTTACATTCCGGTACTGTACGGCTTGGCAAACCGATCTTGGCGAACACCGCAGGGTCATAGCCCAGCGTCTGGTTGACGTTGGGGATCACCTTCACGACCTTCGAGAACAGCGCGCCCTTGCCGTCGTCGACGACTTCGGTGACGAAGTTCGTGCCGATCGCCTGTCGGTTGGAGTCGAGCTTGATCTTGCCGTTGGGCGCGTCGATCTCGATCTTGGCGAGGGCTTCCTTGTATTTGGCCTGGTTGTTGGAGAGATCGCCATTGACCTGCCGTAGCGCCAGGATCAGCGCCATGGTCGAGTCGTAATAGTTGGTGGCGAGCAGTGACGGGCTGGGGAAGCGCTTGTTGGGCGGGAAGGCGTCCTGATAGGCCTTCACGAATTTCTGCCAGCCCGGATCCTCCCAGGTGTCGGCCTGGCCACTCGCCGCGATGGTGCCGATTAGAGCGTTCTTGGCGTTGCCCTTGGACGACAGGATGGTCTGGTCGATCATGATGGAGCCGCCCATCAGATGCGCCTTGCCGCCGGCTTGCTGATACTGGTTGAGGAAGTTGACGGCGTCGGCGCCGCCGAGGCCCAGATAGATCGCATCGACATCGTCGGGCAGCGCCGCGATGACCGAGGCGAAGTCCTTGGTGCCGAGCGGCACCCATTGCCGGTTGGTGACCTGTCCGCCGGCGCCGCAGAATTCGAGCACGAGGCCGAACACCTGGGTGTAGATGAAGGAATAATCCTCGCCGACTGTCGCGATCTTGCGATACTTCTTCTCCTCATAGGCGTATTTGCCGAGGCCCACCTGCCACTGCGCGCCGTCCATGTTGTAACGGAAGAAGTTCGGAGCGGGATCGACATAGGTCGTTTCCTGGGCACCCGAGGCGGCGTTGATGAAGGTCAGCTCCGGATGGGTCTTTGCGAAATTCTTGACGGCGATGCCTTCGTCACCGGATAGCGGGGACAGCAGGATCTGCACCTTGTCCTGCTCGATCAGCTTTCGCACGGCACGGACCGCGGAATCGGGCGTCGCGTCGGTGGAGGCGATGATGAACTCGAGCTCCTTGTCGCCGACTTTCTTGCCCAGCACGTTCAGCGCGGTCTGATGGCCGCGGATGCCGTCCTCGCCGAGCACCGTATAGGTGCCTTCGAGCGTGGCGGTGACGCCGACCTTGATCTTCTCCTGCGCGATCGCCGCGCCCGAAAGAAACAGGCTGCTCAGCGCGAGCAGTCCCACACTGCATTTCGACATTTTGCTCCTCCCTGTATCGCAGCTTTGTTGCCGCGCGACGCCCGTGGCTCTCGAACAGCCCGCGGCTTTGGAGGGAAGCTAGCCGAAGTCGAATGCGCCTGCCCGCGTGGGCGCCTCGTCTGGTTTGACGGGCAGTCTCATTTTTGAATGTTGCGGCGCAAGTTGTTTTGCAGTGCAAGCGGTGACCGCGCCGTGCCCCGATGCAGCCGCGGTCCTCGGCATCTCACACCCAGCCGCCATCCACGATGTAGTGCTGCGCGGTGCAGGCGGAGGCTTCGTCGGAGGCGAGAAAGACGGTGAACCTGGCGACCTCGTCGGGCACGAGCTTGCGCTTCAGGCATTGCCGCTGCATCAGTTCCACCTCGCCCTCCGGCGTCATCCATTTCTCGAGCTGGCGCTCGGTCATGATCCAGCCCGGTGCGATCGCGTTCACGCGGATATTGTAGGGACCATAGTCGCGCGCCAAGGAGCGCGTGAGACCGATGACGCCGGACTTGCTGGCCGTGTACGCAGCCATGCCGCCTTGTCCGGCGATCCACGACACCGAGCCGAAATTGATGATGGCGCCGGCATTTGCCGCCTTCATGTCCGGCAGCACGGCCTGCGCCGCAAAGAACTGGTGCTTCAGGTTGACCGCGATGCGGTCGTCCCAATATTCCGGGGTCATCTCCTCGGTCTTGTGCCGTTCATCATTCGCCGCATTGTTGACGAGGATGTTGATCGCGCCGTGCGCGCTGCGCACCTCCGCGATGCCGGCTCGCAACGCGGCGATATCGGTCAGGTCGACGTGCCGGAAATGCGCAGCCAGACCCTGATCGGACAACTCGCTCGCGAGGCGCTGACCTTCCTCGGCCTTGATGTCGAAGAACACGACCTCGGATTTCTGTTGCGCGAAGCGCCGCACGATCGCAGCGCCAATTCCAGATGCGCCACCGGTGACAAGAACGACCTTGCGGGCGAGGTCGGAATAAACGGCGGTCATGGTCACCTCTCGAGTTGCGTTTGCGGGACGGCGCAGCGCGCCGCCCATCTCTCCCTGGACCAACCTTAGCTGTTCCCGTCTGAGGTCCATAGATCAGAATTTTAGTTGCGCACCTCAAAAATCGAAGGCAGGATTGCGATCAACGAATAAAAGCCGGTGGGAGGAATGTGATGAGACTGCTCGGGAAGCTGGGACTCGCCGCTGCCGCCTGTCTGCTTTGGGCCAATTCGGCCGCAGCCGACACCACGATCAAATGGCTGCACATCGAGGTTAACCCGGCCCAGGTTAAGATCTGGGAGGAGGTCGCACGCAGCTACGAGGCGTCGCACCCCGGCGTGAAGGTCGAGATGCAGTTCCTCGAGAACGAGGCTTACAAGGCCAAGCTGCCGACCATCCTGCAATCGAAGGACCGGCCGCACATCATCTATAGTTGGGCCGGCGGAGTGCTGAAGGCGCAGGTCGAGGCGGGCGTGCTGGAAGACATCACCGACTCCGTGAGGAGCGGCGGCTACGGCGACACGATCGCACCGGCGGCGCTCGCCGCCTTCACCCAGAACGGCCGCGTCTTTGGACTTCCGATCGCGCTATCGCAGGTCGGCTTTCTCTACAACAAGGATTTGATGGCCAAGGGCAATGTCGATGCAAGTAAGATCAAGACATGGGACGATCTGCTCGGCGCGGTGAAGACGCTGAACGCCGCGGGTGTTACGCCGATCGTGGTTGGCGGCGCCGACAAATGGCCGCTGCATTTCTACTGGACGCATCTCGCAGTGCGCGTCGGCGGCAAGCCGGCCTTCGATGCAGCGCTGAAGGGTGAGAATGGTGGCTTCGCCGGGGAGACCTTCCAGAGATCCGGCGAGCTGTTCAAGCAGCTGGTCGATCTCCAGCCGTTCCAGAATGGCTTCCTCGGCTTCAAGAACCCGCAGGCCGTCGGCTATTTCGGTGACGGAAAGGCCGCGATGATCCTGGCCATCTCGTCCTTCTATCACACCCAGCGCGCACTCGCCGCCGACAAGGTCGGTCTCGGCGACGACAAGCTTGGCTGGTTCGATTTTCCGGTCGTACCCGGCGGCAAGGGTGAGCCGTCAGACACGCTCGGCGGCATCACCGGCTGGTTGATCACCAAGGGGGCGCCCAAGGAAGCCACCGACTTCCTGAAATTCTTTATCTCCAAGGACGTGCAGGCGCGGCTTGCCGCCGGCAACTTCATCGTTCCCGTCGTCAAGGGCGGCGAGGCCGGCCTCAGCAGCGCCTTCATGAAGCAGATCGCGGCCAATCTGGCGAAATCCAACTATCATCAGAATTTCTATGACCAGAGCCTGGGCCCCTCCGTCGGCCGCGTCGTCAATGACGTCACCGCGGAAATCGCCGGTGGCAGCATGAACCCGCGGGACGCTGCGAAAGCCATCGAGGCGGCGTGGAAGCAGGGCAATTGAGGTGGCGCGACGGATCGCGATCGCGCCCGCGATGCGCGTCGCCGCCGAGACGGCGCCGCGGGCCGCTGTTCGCGGCCCGAGCTGGGACGGCCGCTTCACGGTCCTGATCCTGTTCCTGCCGCCGGCGCTGCTGTTGTTCACCTTGTTCGTGGTGTTGCCGATCGGCGAGGCCGCCTGGTACTCGGCCTTCAATTGGAACGGGTTCGGCAGGCCGACCAACTGGATTGGATTCGACAATTACCGCTTCGTGCTGGAGACGCGCGCCTTCTGGCTCGCACTGCGCAACAACGGGCTGATCATCGCGGTCTCGCTCGCGATCCAGCTGCCGCTTGCGCTGACGCTGGCCCTGATGCTCGCCGAGCGCTTTCGGGGCGCCGTGGCGCTGCGCATGCTGTTCTTCATGCCCTACATCTTGGCCGAGATCGCGACCGGGCTGATCTTCTCGTTCGTCTATGACGGCGACTACGGCCTGGTCGCCTCGATCTGGCGCGCCTTCGGCGCCGAGCCGCCGCATCTCCTGGCCTCGACCGACACGGCGATGCTGGCGGTGCTGATCGTGATCGTCTGGAAGTATTTCGGCTTCCACATGATGCTGTTCATCGCCGCGCTCCAGGGCCTCGACAAGAGCCTGGTCGAGGCGGCGAGAATCGACGGTGCAACGCGCTCGCAGGCGCTGCGTCACGTCGTCATCCCCTTGCTCTATCCGACGATCCGGCTCTCGGTGTTCTTCGCCATCGTCGGCTCGCTGCAGCTGTTCGACCTGGTCATGCCGCTGACGCGCGGGGGCCCTGCGGATTCCTCCAACACCATGGTGAGCTTCCTCTACAACAATGGAATCTCGCGCATGCGGGTCGGCTACGGCAGCGCCATCGGCGTGATCCTGTTCCTGATCTGCGTGACCTTTGCCTTCACTTACAAGCGATGGTTCATGCGCGATGAATAGTGCCGAAACCGCCCGCGCGCCGTTCGATCCCGCCGTGCCGCTCAAGACGGTGTTCCTCGCCGTCGTCGCCGTCTTCGTGCTGGTGCCGCTGCTCGCGACCGTGCTCGGAGGCTTCAAGTCGCTCGGCGAATTGCGGGTCAATCCGTTCGGCTGGCCCATGCACTGGGAATGGCAGAATTGCGCCGACATCCTGTTCTCAGCGCGCTACTGGCAGCTCCTGCGCAACTCGCTGATCATCTCGACGCTCACGGTGACCTTGACCCTGATCGTCGCATCGATGGCGGCTTTCACCTTCGCCCATGTCAAGTTCTACGGCAGCTCGATGCTGTTGAGCTACCTGACGCTCGGTCTGCTGTTTCCGGCCGCGACCGCCGTGCTGCCCTTGTTCATCAAGGTGCGCGACCTCGGACTGCTCGATACCTATTTCGGCGTCGCGCTGCCGCAAGTGGCCTTCGGCCTCGCCATGAGCGTGCTGCTGCTGCGGCGCTTCTTCAAGGACATTCCCCACGAGCTGCTCGAGGCGGCGCTGGTCGACGGCTGCAGCTACATCAAGTTCTTCCGTTACGTGACATTGCCGCTGTCTCGGCCGATCCTGGCCACCGTCGGGACCATCACCTTCGTCAACAGCTGGAACGCCTATCTGTTGCCGCTCGTGATGCTCAACACCGATGCGCTCTATCCCTGGCCGCTCGGCATCATGATCTACCAGGGCGAATATTCGTCCGAATGGCACCTGATCCTGGCCTTCATCACGCTCACCATCCTGCCGACGATCATTCTCTTTCTGCTCGCGCAAAAGCACATCGTCGCCGGCCTCACCGCAGGCGCGGTGAAGGGATGAGGACTTCACGGAGAACGCAATGAGAAAAGTCGGCGTCGGAATCATCGGCTGCGGTGTGATCAGCACCGCCTACCTCAAGGCAGCGCAGCGCTTCCCGGTCATGGAGGTCAAAGCGCTGGCCGACATGCGCAGCGACATGGCGGAGCGGCAGGGGGCCGCCTTCGGGCTGCCGGCGATGCGGGTCGATCAGCTGCTCAAGCGCGACGACGTCGAGATCGTCATCAACCTCACCGTGCCGCTCGCCCACACCGACGTCAGCCTCGCGGTGCTGAATGCCGGCAAGCACGTCCATTCCGAGAAGCCGCTCGGCATCAACGTCGCGGAGGCCCGCAAGGTGATGGATCTCGCTGCCGAGAAAGGTCTTCGTGTCGGCTGCGCGCCCGACACGTTCCTTGGCGGCGGACACCAGACCGCGCGCAAGCTGATTGACGACGGCGCGATCGGCACGCCGGTTGCGGGCAGTGCCTTTTTCGGCTGCCCGGGCCACGAGCGCTGGCATCCGGCGCCCGGCTTCTATTACTTGCGCGGTGGCGGCCCGATGCTCGACATGGGTCCGTATTACATCACCGATCTCGTGCAGCTGCTCGGACCGGTCGCCAGCGTGATGGGCTCGACCGCGCGCCCGAAGACCGAGCGTCTCGTCACCAGCCAGCCGATGAACGGCAGCTTGATCCCGGTCGAGGTTTCGACCCATGTCGCAGGCACGCTCGAATTCGAGAGCGGAGCAGTCGTCTCGATCGCGATGAGCTTCGACGTGCCGAAGCACCGCCATGCGCCGATCGAGATCTATGGCGACAAGGGCAGCATGCTGGTGCCGGACCCGAACCGCTTCGGCGGCGAGGTGCAGATCGCCAGGACCGGCGGTGAATGGGAGACGGTGCCGTTGACCCACGGTCATGTCGAGGGTGAGTTCCGTTCCATCGGTGTCGCCGATATGGCCGCCGCGATCCTCAACGATCGGCCGCATCGCGCCAGCGGCGCGCTCGCCTTCCACGTGCTGGAGGTGATGGAGGCGTTCCAGACCTCCGCCGACGAGGGGCGCCGCGTCAAGATCGAGAGCCGCGTCGAGCGGCCGGCGATGCTGCCCACGGGGCGTGAAACCGGACAGATCGATTGAGGGAATGACCATGCGCAAGGCAATGATTGTTTGGGGCGGCTGGCCGGGACACGATCCGGATCTGTGTGCCTCGATGATCCGCGGCTGGCTCAGGGCGGAAGGTTTCGAGGTCCGGATCGAAACGACGACGGAGGCATTCGGCGATCCGGCGATCCATGATCTCTCGTTGATCATCCCGATCTACACCATGTCGAAGATCGAGAAGGCGGACGCGCTGAATCTCTGCGCTGCGGTGCGCGGCGGCGTCGGGCTCGCCGGCCATCATGGCGGCATGTGCGATGCCTTCCGCGAGTCCGTCGAATACCAGTTCCTGTGCGGCGGGCAATGGGTCGCCCATCCCGGCAACATCATCGACTACAAAGTCGACTTGACGAAGCCGGACGACCCCATCATGAAGGGCGTGAAGAGTTTCGAGCATCGTTCCGAGCAGTACTACATGCATGTCGACCCCGCCAACGAGGTGCTGGCGACGACGACCTTTACCGGCGAGCACGCGCCCTGGATCGAGGGCGTGGTGATGCCCGTGGTGTGGAAAAAGCGCTACGGCGCGGGCAGGGTGTTCTATTCCTCGCTCGGCCACCGCGCCTACGAGCTCGATGTGCCGGAGATCCGCACCCTGATGACCCGCGGCATGCTGTGGGCGGCGCGCGAATGAGAGCTGACGCGACGCAGCCGGTCGTTCGCGCCACGCTCGAGGATGTCGCGCGGGCCGCCGGCGTTTCGCTCGCGACCGTCGACCGCGTCGTCAACCGGCGCGAGGGCGTGCGCGCCAAGACCGTTGCGCGTGTCGAGGCCGCCGTCGCCAAGCTGGGCTACCGCGCCGACGTGGCGGCGGCGCGGCTCGCACGCGGGCAGAGCTTTCGCTTCGCCTTCGTGCTGCCGACCGGCAGCAACAGCTTCATGACCAATCTGGCCGAGCAGGTCCAGCGCACCGCAGACTGGCTTGCCGGCCAGCGCGGCTTCATCGACATCCTCCATGTCGATGTGTTCGATCCGGATGTGCTGGCCGGCACGCTGGAGGACTTGTCGCCGGCCTATCAGGGCGTCGCCGTCATCGCGCTCGACCACCCAAGGGTGCGCGCTGCGATCGACGAGCTCACCGCGCGCGGGGTCGCCGTGGTGACCCTCGTATCGGACGCGCCGAGCTCGCGCCGTCTGCATTATGTCGGCATCGACAACCCGGCCGCGGGACGAACTGCCGCAACGCTGCTGGGACGCTTCCTCGCCGGCCGCGAGGGGGCGGTCGCCGTGATCGCCGGGTCGTTGTCGCTGCGCGATCACACCGAGCGGCAGTTCGGTTTTCACCAGATCCTCTCCAGCGAGTATCCGAACCTGCGCATGCTACCGGTCATCGAGGGTCGCGACGACAGCGCACGCACGCGAGAGCTCACCACCGCGCTGCTGGCGCGCCATGCCGATCTCCGCGGCATATATTGCTGCGGCGCCGGAAATCGTGGCATCGCCGATGCGCTCGAAGGCTCCGGCCGCGCGCGCGAGGTGGTCTGGATCACCCACGAGCTCACCCAGTACACACGGCGTTTCCTGGTGCGCGGCACGCTCGATGCCATCATCAACCAGGATCCCGGCCACGAGGCGCGGTCTGCGGCGCGGGTCCTGCTCGCGCATTGTTCGGGTGAGCCGATCAGCCCCGATCAGGAGCGCATCCGCATCGACATTTTTCTGCGGGACAATCTGCCGTAACGTTGCGCAGCGGTCGCAAGGCTGGTTCAGCGCCTTGTAGCTTGCTTTCTTGCAGCACGAACCTTTGGAAGATCGCGATCAGCATCCGCGCGATCGCGTCCGCGTCGAGATCGCGCCGGATGAGGCCATCATGCTGGCCGCGTTCGACTGCGCCAAATCAGGGCGCGCGGTATCTGGATGCCTTCGACGACGTCGGTGCGGCCGCGGCGGTTGCGCAGGGCTTCGGCAGTGCGCCGGCGGCAGCGACGCCGCAGCCCCGGATTGCGCGGCTAGAACAGCCGTCCGCCGTTCGGCACCGGCTGGCTCGGCTGCACCAGCACGACCTTGCCGTCGGCGTCGGGGAAGCCGAGCGTCAGCACCTCCGAGATGACAGGTCCGATCTGGCGCGGCGGGAAATTGACGACGGCCGCGACCTGTTGTCCTACCAACGTCTCGATCGGATGGTTTTCGGTGATCTGGGCCGAGCTCTTGCGCACGCCGATGGCGGGCCCGAAGTCGATCCATAGCCGAAACGCCGGCTTGCGCGCCTCGGGAAACGGCTTGGCGTCGACGATGGTGCCGACGCGGATATCGACGGCGAGGAAGCTGTTGAAGTCGATGGTCGGCGTGGCGGCGGCTGCGGGATCGTGGGTGACGTGCATGGGGATGTCCGTTCGGCGAGGTGGCGTCGTTCGCAATATTGTCGCGCGGAGCGGAGTTTCGTACAACGCCGCGTCCATCACGATGCGTCATGCGCGAGGAACGTCTTGCCCAACATCATCTACGGCATCAAGAACTGCGACACCATGAAGAAGGCGCGCGCCTGGCTCGACAGCCATGGCGTGCCTTACGCGTTTCACGACTACAAGGCGGCGGGCGTGGAGAAGGACAAGCTCAAGCAGTGGAGCGACAAGGTCGGCTGGGAGACGCTGCTCAATCGCGCCGGGACGACGTTCAAGAAGCTTCCCGATGCCGACAAGGAGGGTCTCTCCGAGACGAAGGCGCTGGCCTTGATGCTAGCGCAACCATCGATGATCAAGCGACCGGTGCTGGAAATCGGCGGCAAGCTGCTGGTCGGGTTCAAGCCGGACATCTATGCCAAGGAAGTCGGCGCCAAGTCGCGCTGACGCCAAAGCGCGATGAGAATGTCATCGCGCGTTCCGCGTCTTAGTTCAGGTCTTAGTTCAGCTCGATGATCTCGTTGGCGACGCCGGGATCCGGCTGGTCCGCGAACTCGACCAGTTCGGCCGTCGCGATGCGGCCGGGCGCACGATGGAAGAGCTCACGATCGATCAGGGCGCGCAGTTTCGGACGCGGCAGCGCGTCATTTCCGCGCATCAGATTCTTGATCTCGAAGCCGCCGTCCTCGCAGAAGGTCTTGACCGATGCGATGACGTGACAGACCTTGCCGTCGGTCTGGAAAGGCAGCAGCAGCCGTTCATAGGCGACGATGCGCCCATAGATGTCGTCGACGTCGGCAACGCTGTAGACCGGCAGCCCGCGCGCCACGCATTCGAGATAGATCGGCATCACGAGCGGCGCGAGTCGCGGCCCGAGATACTCCTCGAGCAGAACGCCCTTGCCGGTATGTCCATAGGCGCGCGAGATGCGCGTGTTTTCGCTCTGGATGATCAGGCGCGGCGCCGGCGTCGACGTATCCACCGTATAATAGATGAGATCGGACAGCTCCTCCTCGAGCCGCGCGGGCTGATACTCCCAGACCGCCGGCGCGATCTGCTCGCGCGCATAGAGTCGCAGCCACGTGTTCAGGAGATCACGCTGCCTGATCGACTTGACGACGGAAGGAGCGGCGCTGGCGAAATCCAAGACAATATTCCAGACCATCAAGAACCCGCGCACGATCCCATGTGCGGGAAAATTATTGATGAAGGCTGGCGCACGGAACGAAAGACCGTTAACGACGGCTTGACGACCGGTGTCTTGCGAACCGGGAGGCCGGGCAGGCACGACATCACGCACCTCCGACTAAGGGAGCATCTGTATCCCAGCCGGAGACCTGATCTGCTCAGCTTTCCGCCTTGCCTAACCCCCGTCACCTCCGGCATATTCCGCGCCCGGAGGCGGCGTTCCGGATGGGCTATAAGGACAGGCTCCAAGGCCACCGGAAAGCCGAAGCAACAAGGATAGCCACGCAGCTAGCGCGCGGGCAGGGGGAAATCTGTTTGGCCGATGAGTTCATTCTCGAAACGGAAGGCTTGACCAAGGAGTTCGCGGGCTTCTTCGCTGTCCGCGACGTTGCGCTCAAGGTTCGCCGTGGGAGCATTCACGCGTTGATCGGCCCGAATGGGGCCGGCAAGACGACCTGCTTCAATCTTCTGACCAAGTTCCTCAAACCGTCTGCCGGAAAAATCCTGTACAAGGGGCAGGACATCACCGCGATGGCGCCGGCCGACGTGGCTCGCCTGGGGCTTGTTCGTTCGTTCCAGATATCGGCGGTATTTCCGCATCTCACCGCGCAGGAGAACGTCCGTGTCGCGCTTCAGCGCCAGCACGGCTCTTCGTTCGATTTCTGGCGCTCCAAATCGGTCCTCAACCGCTTCAACGACCGCGCCCGCGAGCTCCTCAACGATGTCGGTCTCAGCGAGTTTGCCAACACGCCCGCGGTCGAGATGCCCTATGGCCGCAAGCGTGCACTCGAAATTGCAACCACGCTCGCGCTCGACCCGGAGATGATGCTGCTGGACGAGCCGATGGCCGGCATGGGCCACGAGGACATCGACAAGATCGCGGCGCTGATCAAGCGCATCTCCGCGAAATATACCATTCTGATGGTCGAGCATAATCTGAGCGTCGTGGCCAACCTCTCCGACATCATCACCGTGTTGACGCGCGGGCAGGTGCTCGCGCAAGGTCATTACAGCGAGCTCACCAAGGACGAGCGCGTCAAGGAAGCATATTTGGGAGCCGGGCATGCCTGACACTGCGATGGCCGAGGCTCCGGCCAAGGTTGCGACCGGCGGAAACATCCTTCAAGTCCGCAACCTCGAAGCCTGGTACGGCGAGTCCCACATCCTGCACGGGATCAACTTCGACGTGAACGCGGGCGAGGTCGTCACCCTGCTCGGGCGCAACGGCGCCGGCAAGACGACCACGCTGAAGTCGATCATGGGCATCATCGGCAAGCGTACCGGCTCGGTGAAGTTCAACAACCAGGAGATCATCCGCGCGAGCTCCGACAAGATCGCGCGCATGGGCATCGCGTTCTGCCCGGAAGAGCGGGGCATATTCGCCAGTCTCGACGTGCGCGAGAACTTGATGCTGCCGCCGGTGGTCCGTGAAGGCGGATTGCCGCTCGAACAGATATTCGAGCTGTTTCCGAACCTGAAGGAGCGGCTCAACAGCCAGGGCACCAAGCTGTCCGGCGGCGAGCAGCAGATGCTCGCGATCGCGCGCATCCTGCGCACCGGCGCGAGCTTCCTGATGCTGGACGAGCCGACCGAAGGCCTTGCGCCCGTCATCATCCAGCAGATCGGCCACACCATTGCGCGGCTCAAGAAGGAGGGCTTCACGATCCTCCTGGTCGAGCAGAATTTCCGCTTCGCCTCCACGGTCGCCGACCGCTATTACGTGGTCGAGCATGGCAAGATCATTGACGGATTTTCCAATGCCGAGCTTGCCGCCAACATGGACAAGCTCCACACCTATCTCGGCGTGTAGCTGTGCAGGCCGGACCATCGAGAGTAGCTATTAAAGCCATACTGGGGAGCGGATCATGAAGCACGGCATTTCGGCAATGTTGCTCGGCACAGCCCTGGCCTTCGGTTCGGCAGGTGCCGCGGTCGCGCAGGACAAGAACATCAAGATCGGCGTGCTGACCGACAATTCGGGACTCTATGCCGACCTCGGCGGTCCCGGCTCGACCGTCGCCGCGCAGATGGCGATCGAGGATTCCGGCCTCGCGGCCAAGGGCTGGAAGCTCGACCTGATCTCCGCGGACCATCAGAACAAGCCCGACATCGGCTCCACGATCGCCCGGCAATGGATCGACGTCGAGAAGGTCGACATCTTCATGGATGTCCTCAACTCCGGCGTTGCGCTGGCGGTCAACAATGTCGTCAAGGAGAAGAATTCCATCCTGATCGACACCGGCGCAGCGACGTCGGATCTCACCAACGCGCAGTGCTCGCCGAACACGGTCCACTGGGTCTATGACACCTACATGCTGGCCAACAGCACGGGGCAGGCGCTGGTGAAGTCGGGCGGCGACACTTGGTACTTCCTGACCGCGGACTACGCCTTCGGCCATGCCCTCGAGCGCGACACTGCCGCGGTCGTGCTGAAATCGGGCGGCAAGGTGATCGGCAACGTCAAGCATCCCCTCAATACCGCCGACTTCTCGTCGTTCCTGCTTCAAGCGCAAGCGTCCAAAGCCAAGATCATCGGCATGGCGAATGCCGGCGGCGACACCACCAACACGATCAAGCAGGCGGCGGAGTTCGGCATCGTCTCCGGCGGCCAGAAGCTTGCGGGCCTGCTGCTCTTCATCACCGACGTGCACGCGCTCGGCCTGAAGGTGGCGCAGGGCCTGAACTTCACCGAGACCTTCTATTGGGACATGAACGACGGGACGCGCGCGTTCTCCAAGCGCTTCTCCGAGCGCATGAAGAACAAGGCGATGCCTTCGATGGTGCAGGCCGGCGTCTATTCGGGCCTGCTGCACTATTTCAAGGCGCTGGAGGCCATGGGTGGCAATCCGCATGACGGCGCCAAGGTCGTCGCCAAGATGAAGGAGATGCCGACGGACGACGCGCTGTTCGGCAAGGGCACGATCCGCGCCGACGGCCGCAAGCTGCATCCGGCCTATCTCTTCGAGGTGAAGAAGCCCGAGGAATCCAAGGGGCCGTGGGACTATTACAAGCTGATCGGCACGACCCCCGGCGAGCAGGCTTTCCGGCCGCTGTCGGAAAGCGCCTGTCCGCTGGTGAAGAAGTGAGTTGGCCGCGCCCGCGGGCGCGGCAGAATGAATTGGCATAACGCGACCGGGTACGAGATTGATCGATGCAGGCTCTTTACGCTCAGCTACTGGTGGGACTGATCAACGGCTCGTTCTACGCGCTGCTCAGTCTCGGGCTTGCCGTGATCTTCGGCATGCTCAACATCATCAATTTCGCCCATGGCGCGCTCTACATGATGGGCGCCTTCGTCGCCTATTTCCTGCTGAACCTCGGCGGCATCAATTATTGGTGGGCGCTGCTGCTTGCGCCCATCATCGTCGGCATCTTCGGCATGATCCTCGAGCGGACCATGCTGCAATGGCTGACCGGGCTCGATCATCTCTACGGCCTGCTCCTGACCTTCGGCATCGCGCTGATCGTGCAGGGCGTGTTCCAAAACTATTTCGGCTCGTCCGGCCTGCCTTACGCCATTCCGGACCAGCTCAAGGGCGGCATGAATCTCGGCTTCATGTTCCTGCCGATCTATCGCGGCTGGGTGGTCGTGTTCTCGCTGGTCGTGTGCCTTGCGACCTGGTTCCTGATCGAGAAGACCCAACTCGGCGCATATTTGCGCGCCGCCACTGAAAATCCGACCCTGGTGCGCGCGTTCGGCATCAACGTGCCGCGCATGATCACGCTCACTTACGGTCTCGGCGTGGGCCTCGCCGCGCTCGCCGGCGTGCTCTCGGCGCCGATCAACCAGGTGCGGCCGCTGATGGGCGCCGACCTCATCATCGTCGTGTTCGCAGTGGTCGTGATCGGCGGCATGGGATCGATCATGGGCTCCATCATCACCGGCTTCGCGCTCGGGGTGATCGAGGGTCTGACCAAATATTTCTACCCCGAGGCCTCCAACACCGTCGTGTTCGTGCTGATGGTGCTGGTGCTCTTGGTGAAGCCAACGGGATTGACGGGAAGGGCGGCCTGATATGACAACCCTGACGGACGACACGCTGCCGGTGACCCCTCGCGCGATGCGCGACGAGATGATCGTTTTCGTGGTGATGGCGCTGCTGCTCGCGACGGTGCCGTTCACGGGCGTCTACCCGTTCTTCGTCATGCAGGCGCTGTGCTTTGCGCTGCTCGCCTGTGCCTTCAACCTCTTGATCGGCTATGGCGGCCTGCTGTCGTTCGGCCACGCGATGTTCCTGGGCACCGCCGGCTATTGCAGCGCGCATGCGCTGAAAGTGTGGGCCTTGCCGCCCGAGCTCGGCATCCTCGTCGGCATCGCCGCGGCGTTCGCGCTCTCGCTCATCACCGGCTACATCTCGATCCGCCGCCAGGGCATCTACTTCTCGATGATCACGCTGGCGCTGTCGCAGCTCTTGTACTTCATCTACCTCCAGGCCCCGTTCACCCACGGTGAGGACGGCATCCAGGGCATTCCGCAGGGACACATGTTCGGCATCTTCGATCTGTCGAAGCCGACGGTGCTGTATTACGTCGTGCTGGCCGGGTTTCTCGCCGGCTTCCTCCTGATCTTCCGCATCATCAACTCGCCGTTCGGCGAGGTGCTGAAGGCGATCCGCGAGAACGAGCCGCGGGCGATCTCGCTCGGCTACCGGACCGACCAGTACAAGTTCCTGGCCTTCGTGCTTTCAGGCACGCTGGCCGGTTTTGCCGGTGCGCTGAAAGTGTTCGTGGCGCAGAACGCCTCGCTCACCGATGTCCATTGGTCGATGTCCGGCGAGGTCGTGCTGATGACGCTGGTCGGCGGCCTCGGCACCATCTTCGGCCCCGTGGTCGGCGCCTTCGTCATCATCGCCATGCAGCAATATCTGGCGGGTTTCGGCCAATGGGTGACGGTGATCCAGGGCGCGATCTTCGTGGTCTGCGTGCTCACCTTCCGCCGCGGCGTCGTCGGTGAAATCGCGCATTACTTCCGCAGATCACTCTAAGTAATTGATTTAAGGTCAATTTACTTGCCGCGTGAAAGCGGTGGATGATCCGGCTCCGCGGGCGTGAGATGACACGCACGCGGCGCGAAAATGGTTTATGACAGTTCGATGACGGCCCCTCGGGCCGGGCCATTTTCCAACCGGTAGCCACTCCCCATGATGCGATGGTTTCGTGCTTTCCTGCCCAAGGAAGAACGGTTCTTCGACCTGTTCGACCGACATGCCCAGACGGTGATCCAGGGCTCGATCGCGCTCCAGGGCATGCTCAACGGGGGCGAGGAGACGCCGGTCTATTGCCAGCGCGTCAACCAGTTCGAGAACGACGCCGACAACATCACCCGCGAGGTGCTGACGGCGGTGCGCCGCACCTTCATCACACCGTTCGACCGCGGCGACATCAAGAACCTGATCACCTCGCTGGACGACGCCATCGACCAGATGCAGCAGACCGCCAAGGCCGTGATGCTGTTCGAGGTCCGCACTTTCGAGCCGCCGATGCGTGAGATCGGCGGGCTTCTGATCGAATGCGCCAATCTGGTCGGCCGTGCACTGCCGCTGATGCAATCGATCGGCCCGAACGTGGCCATGCTCACCGCGATCACGGAAGAGCTGGGCAAGCTGGAGGGCCGCGTCGACGATCTCCACGACATCGGGCTGAAGGAGCTGTTCCTCAAGCACCGCGACGGCAATGCGATGGACTTCATCGTCGGCGTCGAGATCTACGACCACCTTGAGAAGGTGGCCGACCGTTTCGACGACGTCGCGAACGAGATCAACAGCATCGTCATCGAGCAGGTGTAGCGCATGATCCGGAAAAGTGTGCAGCGGTTTTCCGCTCAGATCATGCGCAAGCTTTAGTAGGGCCTTGCCGTGGATGCAGCGTTGGGTCTTCCCATCCTGGTCGGCTTGATCGCCGTCGCGCTGCTGTTCGACTTCCTGAACGGCCTGCACGACGCCGCCAATTCGATCGCCACCATCGTCTCCACCCGCGTGCTGCGGCCGCAATTCGCGGTGTTCTGGGCCGCGTTCTTCAACTTCATCGCCTTCATGGTGTTCGGGCTGCACGTCGCCCAGACCATTGGCACCGGCATCATCGATCCCGCGATCGTCGATCCCCAGGTGATCTTCGCCGCGCTGGTCGGCGCCATCGTCTGGAACCTGGTGACCTGGGCGCTCGGCATCCCGTCCTCGTCCTCGCACGCGCTGATCGGCGGGCTCGTCGGCGGCGGTATGGCCAAGGCCGGGATCTCGGCTGCGGTGTGGACTGGATTGTCCAAGACGGTGCTGGCGATCGTGCTGTCGCCGCTGGTCGGCTTCCTGCTCGCGATGATGCTGGTGGCGATCGTGTCCTGGGCCTCGGTGCGCTCGACGCCATTCGCGGTCGATCGCGCCTTCCGCATCCTGCAGTTCGCCTCCGCCTCGCTTTATTCGCTCGGCCATGGCGGCAACGACGCGCAGAAGACCATGGGCATCATCGCCGTGCTGCTGTATTCGCAGGGCCATCTCGGCAGCGACTTCTCCGTGCCGTTCTGGGTGGTGCTGTCGTGCCAGGCGGCGATGGCGCTGGGCACCTTGATGGGCGGCTGGCGCATCGTCCGCACCATGGGCCTGCGCATCACCAAGCTGACGCCGATGCAGGGCTTCTGCGCCGAGACGGGCGGCGCGGCGACCCTTTTCATGGCGACCTTCCTCGGAGTCCCGGTCTCGACCACGCACACCATCACCGGCGCCATCGTCGGCGTCGGCGCGGCCCGTCGCGTCTCGGCGGTGCGCTGGAACGTGGCAAGCTCGATCGTCTATGCCTGGGTGATCACGATTCCGGCGTCGGGCATCGTCGCGGCGCTGACCTGGTGGGCGGTCCAGCTCTTCGTCAAGTGACGAGCTTCAGCCCGACGATCCCGGCGACGATCAGGCCGATGCTGGCAAGCCGCAGCGCCGTGGCCGGCTCCCCGAACAGGACGATGCCCAGCGTCGCGGTGCCGACCGCGCCGATCCCGGTCCACACCGCATAGGCGGTTCCCACCGGCAGCGATTTGAGCGCGAGGCCGAGCAGGACGACGCTGCCGGCCATGGCCGCCAGCGTGACGACGGACGGAACAAGCCTGGTAAAACCCTCGGTGTATTTCAGGCCGATCGCCCAGGTGATCTCGAGAAGCCCGGCGACGAACAGGATGCTCCAGGCCATGACGACCCTCCATTCAGGCAGGGTCGTCCCCGCGGCTGAGGTGCTGAGAAACGGAAGGCCGTCCTTCCCGAAAGGCGATATGGGGCTGGCCGAATGGCTCTGCAATCACCAAATGAGGCTTGATCAGGCCCGTTTTCCCTGCCACACGCTCCCGCCATGTCCGACATCGCCATCACCACAGCCGAATCGCCGGCCCGTTCCCCGCTTGCCGCTGAAGTGGCGCGGCGGCGCACCTTTGCGATCATCTCGCATCCCGACGCCGGCAAGACCACGCTGACCGAGAAGCTGCTGCTGTTCGGCGGCGCCATCAATCTCGCCGGCCAGGTCAAGGCCAAGGGCGAGCGGCGCAACACCCGCTCCGACTGGATGAAGATCGAGCGCGAGCGCGGCATCTCGGTCGTGACCTCGGTGATGACCTTCGAGTTCGAGGGCCTCGTCTTCAACCTGCTGGATACGCCGGGCCACGAGGACTTTTCGGAAGACACCTATCGCACGCTCACCGCGGTCGATTCCGCCGTCATGGTGATCGACGCCGCCAAGGGCATCGAGGCGCGCACCCGCAAGCTGTTCGAGGTGTGCCGCCTGCGCGACATCCCGATCATCACCTTCATCAACAAGATGGACCGCGAGAGCCGCGACGTGTTCGAGCTGCTCGACGAGATCGAGAAGACGCTGGCGCTCGATACCACGCCGATGACCTGGCCGGTCGGCCGCGGCCGCGACTTCCTCGGCACCTACGACGTCGTCAATGGCGGCGTGCGCCTGCTCGAAGGCGGCGGCGCCAAGACCGGTGCGGCGCAGCAGATCGCAATCGAGGAGCTCGCCAAGCTCAACGCCAATCTCGACGTCGCTGCCGTGAAGGACGAGCTCGAGCTCGTCACGGCGGCATCAAAGCCGTTCGAGCTCGAGGCGTTCCGCGAAGGCCATCTGACGCCGGTCTATTTCGGCAGCGCGCTGCGCAATTTCGGCGTCGGCGACCTCCTGGAAGGCCTCGGCAAGTTCGCGCCCTCGCCGCGCGCGCAGGACAGCGACCAGCGCAGGGTCGAGGCCACCGATCCGCGCATGAGCGCCTTCGTGTTCAAGATCCAGGCCAACATGGATCCGAACCACCGTGACCGCATCGCGTTCGCGCGCCTCTGCTCCGGCAAGCTCAGCCGCGGCATGAAGGCCAAGCTGGTGCGCACCGGCAAGAGCATGCCGCTGTCGAGCCCGCAATTCTTCTTCGCCCAGGACCGCTCGGTCGCGGACGAAGCCTTCGCCGGCGACGTCGTCGGCATTCCCAATCACGGCACGCTGCGCATCGGCGACACCCTGACCGAGGGCGAGGATTTCAACTTCGTCGGCGTGCCGAGCTTCGCGCCGGAAATCGTCCGCCGGGTGCGGCTCACCGACGCGATGAAGGCCAAGAAGCTGAAGGAAGCGCTGCAGCAGATGTCGGAAGAGGGCGTCGTGCAGGTGTTCCGCCCGCGCGACGGCGCGCCGGCATTGGTCGGCGTCGTCGGCGCCCTGCAGCTCGACGTGCTGAAGGCGCGGCTCGAGGCGGAATATTCATTGCCCGTCGAGTTCGAGGTCAGCGAATTTCAGCTGGCGCGCTGGGTCTCCTCGCAGGACCGCAAGAAGCTCGATGCCTTCATCGCCGCCAACACCTCCAGTATCGCCGACGACGTCGACGGCGATCCGGTGTATCTCGCCCGGAACGAGTTCTATCTCGGCTACACCAAGGAGCGCGCCGAGGGCATCGAGTTCACCAACGTCAAAGACGTCAAGAAGAAGGGGTAGCGGGGCGCGTTGTGGCCCCGCGGTTAGCTACACACTGTCATTCCCCGCGAAGGCGGGGAATCCAGTACTCCGCAGCCCATCGATTCGATCATTGTCGTCACGGCGTACTGGGTCGCCCGGTCCTCGTGCGCAATTGCGCACTGGCCGGGCGACGACGCCGGAGCTGAACGCGAGCATGTGAACGCGTGTCGGCTTGACGTGTTCATTCCCGATGCCACGTTCGCGTGATGTGGCGCAGCATTCCCGTCATCATCCTGCTGACGATCTCCACGGCTGCCACCGACGCGCGGCCGCGCCAGATCAATCCGATTCCGTTTGCGCATGAGCCATGCGGCGTGCTCGACAACAGGCCTTGCACGCCGTCTTATTGCAGCCCGCTGGAGCCGGGCCCCTGCATCCCCGAGATCGATTACCCCTACGGCCAGAATCTCCAGCTCACCATCCAGAGCGTTCCATCGGAGGCGGACCGCGCCAAATATCAAAAGCCCGATCACGACCTCGATACGATCGGCGACCTCTTCGCCGCGTTGCGCAGCTGCTGGTCGCCGCCATCGGACAATGCGCGCGCGGGCATGCAGATGTCGGTGCGCTTCAGCTTCAACAGGGACGGCGGCCTGATCGGCCCGCCGCGTCTCACATATGCGACGCCCGGGGTGCCCGCACAGACCCGAACCACCTATCTCAACGCCATCAATTCATCGCTGAAAGCCTGCTTGCCGCTGAAATTCACCGGCGGTCTCGGCGGCGCGCTGGCAGGCCGGCCCATCGCCATCCGCTACGTCGACAATCGCGAGTCCGACAAGTAGCGCATCAGTTGCGACGGGCGACCGATCGATGTTACCTGAGAGGTGGGGGCGTTGGCTAAAGGGGAGGATGTCGTGGGTCTGCTGGTCATGATCCTGGGGCTGGTGCTGTTCTTTGCGGCCCATGTTTTCACAACCAAACGAGACGCGCGCGCGCAGGCGATCGCAAGGCTGGGCGAGGGGACCTACAAGATCCTCTACTCGCTTGTCTCGCTGGCGGGGCTCGCGTTGATCATCTGGGGTTACGCCCACTACCGAGCCACGGGCTGGATCGACGTCTGGTATCCGCCGAAGGCGATGAAGCACATCACGGTCGCGCTGATGCTGCCTGCGGTGATCCTGGTGGTCGCCTCTTATTTGCGTGGCCGCATCTACGCGACGCTGAAGCATCCGATGCTGGCCGGCATCAAGCTGTGGGCTGCGGCGCATCTTTTGGCCAATGGCGATCTCGGCTCCATCATCCTGTTCGGCTCGTTCCTGGGCTGGGCCGTCTATGACCGTATTTCGTTGAAGCATCGCACCGACGCCGGCGGCCCGCCCATACCGGTGGGCGGCGTCACCAACGATCTGATCGCAGTCGGGGTCGGCGTGGTCGCCTATGTGGCCCTGGCGTTCGCGTTCCATCCGGTCGTGATCGGCGTGCCGGTCGTCGGGGTGTAGCTAGCCGCTCAGCACAAGACCCATCCGCGCAGCCGTGCACGGAAACGTGACAAAAGCAACAAGCCGAGGGCGTTCGATGGACTGGTCGCAATCTCAGATTCCGCCGATGCGGCTCGAGGCGCGGTTCGGCGATCGGGTGGTGCCCGCGTTTTGCGACCGGCCGGCGAGCCTGTGGACGATGATCGCGGACGCCTGCGCCCGCAATCCGGATGGCGAGGCATTGATTGCGGGCAATGTCCGGCTCAGCTGGCGGCAGGCCGTGGAGCAGGCGACACGGATCGCGGCGGGCTTTCGCAAGCTGGGCTTGCAGCGCGGCGACCGCGTCGCGATCCTGCTCGGCAACCGCATCGAATTTCCGCTGCTGCTGTTTGCCGCCGCGCATGAGGGACTGGTCACGGTGCTGCTGAGCACGCGCCAGCAGAAGCCCGAGATCGCCTACGTGCTTGCCGATTGCGGCGCGAAGATCCTGATCCACGAGGCCTCGCTCGCCGAGCGGCTGCCCCACGCGCAGGACGTGCCCGATCTGATCCATCGCGTTGCCATCGACGAGGATCCGGCCCGATCGCGCTTCGCCGCGCTCGCCGACAACGCGCCGGCACCGGCGCCGGTCGCGGTGAGCGAAGAGGACACCGCGATGATCCTCTACACCTCGGGCACCACGGGCAAGCCGAAGGGCGCGATGCTGGCCCATTGCAACATCGTGCATTCCTCGATGGTGTTCGTGTCCTGCCTGCAATTGACGGGGGCCGATCGCTCGATCGCGGCGGTGCCGCTCGGCCACGTCACCGGCGTCGTCGCCAACATCACCACCATGATCCGCTGCGGCGGCGCGCTGATCATCATGCCCGAGTTCAAGGCGGCCGATTACCTCAAGCTCGCCGCGCGCGAGCGCGTCACCTACACGGTGATGGTGCCGGCGATGTATAATCTCTGCCTGCTGCAGCCGGATTTCGACCGCTACGACCTGTCGAGCTGGCGCATCGGCGGCTTCGGCGGCGCGCCGATGCCGGTCGCGACCATCGAGAAGCTCAAGGCGACCATTCCCGGCCTGAAGCTGATGAACTGCTACGGCGCGACCGAGACGACGTCACCCTCGACGATCATGCCGGGCGAGCTGACCGAGAGCCACATCGACAGCGTCGGCCTGTCGTGCCCCGGCGCGCGGATCGTGGCGATGGATCCGGATGGCCACGAACTGCCGCGCGGCGAGATCGGCGAGCTCTGGATCCAGAGCGCCTCCGTCATCAAGGGCTATTGGAATAATCCGAAGGCCACCGCCGAAAGCTTCACTAGCGGGTTCTGGCACTCCGGCGATCTCGGCTCGGTCGATGCGGAGGGATTCGTCCGCGTGTTCGACCGGCAGAAGGACATGATCAATCGCGGCGGCCTGAAGATCTATTCGGCCGAGGTCGAATCCGTGCTGGCCGGCCATCCCGCCGTGGTCGAGAGCGCGATCATCGCCAAAGCCTGCCCGGTGCTGGGTGAGCGCGTCCATGCCGTGGTGGTGACGCGGGCGCCGGTGGCCGACAGCGACTTGCGGGCCTGGTGCGCGGAGCGGCTGTCCGACTACAAGGTTCCCGAAACCATGGCGATCACGGCCGACCCGTTGCCGCGCAACGCCAACGGCAAGGTCTTGAAGCGGCAGCTGCGGGAGCTGCTCGGAGCTTGAGCCGGGCCAGGGCCCATCCGGGCTCTCCCGGGTGGTTAACGCCTTGATCGGGCTCGCTTTGCCTTGCCACCGCCATATCGTTAGGGTACCTCGCCGCCACACGGGGGACGGGATTCCTGACGCGGACGCTTCGGCGCGCGCACCCGGACGGGTATGGGATTAACATAAGTGTCTGAATTATTTGACGAAGTCGACGAGGAAGTACGTCGCGAGCAGTTCAAGAAGCTGTGGGACAAGTATTCGATCTACTTCATCGCCCTGATGGTGCTGGTCGTGGCCGCGGCCGCTGGCTGGCAGGGCTACAAGTACTTTGAGGCCAAGAAGGCCGCCGAAGCCGGCGCCGCCTTCGAGAAGGCGGCGGAGCTGTCCGAGCAGGACAAGCACGCCGAGGCTGAGGCCGCCTTCACCGAGCTCGCCGCCAAGGCGCCGTCGGGCTATCGCACCCTGGCGCGGCTGCGCGCCGCCGCCGAGGCTGCCGCGCGCGATCCCAAGGCCGCCGCGAAGATGTATGACGATCTTGCTGCCGACCGCAGCGTCGGCGGTGAGTGGCAGGATCTGGCGAAGATCCGCGCCGCTGGCCTCGTGCTCGACAGCGCCAGCTATGCCGACATGCTGCAGCGGCTGGAGCCGTCCGCGGCGCCCAAGGCGACCTTCCGCCACAGCGCCCGCGAGATGCTGGCGCTGTCGGCCTGGCGTAACAACGACATGACCGCGGCCCGCAAATGGCTCGACGCGATTGCCGAGGACAATGAAACGCCGCCCGGCCTGCGCTCGCGCGCCGAGGCGCTCCAGGCCCTGCTGCCGCCCGTCGCCAAAAGCTGACCGACGGGCCCTCTGACGTAAACGAGACACAAGATGCGCCGCACGCCACGCTTGATCGCAGCCGCCGTCCTGATCGCCTTCACCGGCGTCCTGGGCGGCTGCTCCAGCTTCGATCCAAGCGACTTGCTCGACTTCCTCGATACCAAGAAGAAGCTGCCGGGCGACCGCAAGCCGGTCTTCCCGGAAGGTGTGCCGGGCCTCGAGCAGGGCGTGCCGAAGGATCTGTACAAGGGCGCGCAGCAGCAGCCCGATCCGAACGCGCCTGCCGTCGCGGCTTTGCCCGCGGAGCCGCCGCCGGAGCCGGCCAAGCCGGGGAAGGGCGCCAAGGCGAAGCACACCAGGCAGCCGGCTGCTGCCGTCGCGCCGGCCGAGGCGCCTGCCGGCGAGGTCGACGGCGAGGCCCAGCCCGAGGCGGCACCGCCCACGGCCGCTCCGCCGCCCAAGCACAAGATCGTCCGCAAGCGCACCACCGCGCCGCCGCCGGATCAGCCGGTCCAGCAGGCGCAACCGACCCAGACCACGCAGCAGCAATCGCAGGGCGCTTTCCCTGCGCCGCTGCCGAGCGGCAGCTTCTCGCGCTGATCATTCATTTCATTGACACGCGCAGCCCCGGCAGCGCACGAATGCCCGATGTCCTTCACGATCGCCATCATCGGCCGGCCCAATGTCGGCAAATCGACGCTGTTCAACCGCCTGGTCGGACAGAAGCTCGCGCTCGTCGATGATCTGCCGGGCGTCACCCGCGACCGCCGCGAAGGCGAGGCCAGGCTCGGCGATCTCCACTTCACCATCATCGATACCGCCGGCCTCGACGAGGGCGCCAAGGGCTCGCTGACCGCGCGCATGCAGGAGCAGACCGAGGCCGCGATCGCGCAAGCCGACGCGCTGTTCTTCGTCATCGATGCCCGCATCGGCCTCACGCCGACCGATCGCGCCTTCGCCGATTTCGCCCGCAAGGCCAACAAGCCGGTGCTGCTGATCGCCAACAAGAGCGAGGGCAAGCACGGCGATGCCGGCGCGATGGAAGCCTTCGCGCTCGGCCTTGGCGATCCCATCCAGATCTCGGCCGAGCACGGCGAGGGCATGGGCGAGCTCTACGATGCGCTCGCCAAGCTGATGCCGGAGCCCGTCGACGAAGACGAGATCGAGGAGGACGCGCCGCTCTCCGAGGAAGAGGCCGCGACGCGCCCGATCCGCGTCGCCATCGTCGGCCGGCCCAATGCCGGCAAGTCGACGCTGATCAACCATCTGCTCGGCGAGGAGCGGCTGCTGACGAGCCCGGAGGCCGGCACCACGCGCGATTCCATCGCGGTCGAGATCAACTGGAAGGGGCGCGATTTTCGCGTGTTCGACACCGCCGGCCTGCGCCGGCGTTCGCGCATCGAGGAGAAGCTGGAAAAGCTCTCGGTCGCCGATGCACTGCGCGCGGTGCGCTTTGCCGAAGTCGTCGTGCTGATGATGGACACGCAGAACCGCTTCGAGGAGCAGGATCTGCGCATCGCCGATCTGATCGAGCGCGAGGGCCGCGCCATCGTGCTCGCCGTCAACAAATGGGACCTGATGGAGACCAAGGGCGGCGGCGCGATCTCGACTTTGCGCCGTGATGCCGATCACTGGCTGCCGCAGGTCAAGGGCGTGCCTATTGTCGCCGTCTCGGGCCTGATGGGCGAAGGCATCGACCGCCTGATGCAGGCGATCCAGGACGCCTATGCGGTCTGGAACAGGCGCGTGCCGACCTCGGCGCTCAATCGCTGGTTCGAGCAGGCGGTCCAGGCCAACCCGCCGCCGGCGGTGTCCGGCCGCAGGCTGAAGCTGAACTACATCACGCAGAACAAGGCGCGTCCGCCGAGCTTCGTGCTGTTCTGCTCGCGCGCCGACGCGGTGCCGCAATCCTATCTGCGCTATCTCACCAATTCCATGCGCGAGAGCTTCGATCTGCCCGGCACGCCGGTGCGCATCACCCTGCGCGAGAAGGCCAATCCGTTCGCGCACAAACGCAAGCGCCCGTCGTGAGTGACGGCGCCGGAGAGGCGACGGCGCAAGGCGCTGTGCCGGCGAGGGGCGGCGCGGTCGTTTTCATCTTCGTCACCATCCTGCTCGACATGCTCGCGCTCGGCGTGATCATGCCGATCCTGCCGAAGCTGATCGAGAGCTTCGTCGACAACGACACTGCGCACGCGGCCCGCATCTTCGGCCTGTTCGGCACCGCCTGGGCGCTGATGCAGTTCGTGTTCTCGCCGCTGCTCGGCGCGCTGTCGGATCGCTTCGGACGGCGGCCGGTGGTGCTGCTGTCGAATTTCGGCCTGGCCGCCGACTACGTGCTGATGGCGCTGGCCCCGTCTCTGCTCTGGCTGTTCATCGGCCGCGTGATATCAGGCATTACCTCGGCCAGCATCTCGACCGCCTTTGCCTATATCGCCGACATCACGCCGCCGGAGCGGCGCGCGGCGGTCTTCGGCAAGGTCGGCGCTGCCTTCGGGGCCGGCTTCATCCTGGGGCCGGCGCTCGGCGGCCTTCTCGGCGACATCGATCCGCGCCTGCCGTTCTGGGCTTCGGCAGCCTTGAGCTTCGCCAATGCGCTCTATGGACTGTTCGTCCTGCCGGAATCGCTGGCGCCCGAGAAGCGCGCGCCGTTCCGCTGGAGGAGTGCCAGTCCGGTCGGGGCGCTGCATCTGTTGCGATCCAACGCGGTGCTGGCCGCCTTGTCGGTCGTGAATTTCATCGCGCAGGTCGCGCATGTCGTGCTGCCCTCGACCTTCGTGCTCTATGCGACCTACCGCTATGGCTGGGATTCCAAGACCGTGGGATTGACGCTGGCGATGGTCGGCATCTGCGCCATGGTGGTGCAGGGGCTCGCGATCGGCCCCATCGTGCGTGTGCTGGGCGAGCGGAACGCGCTGCTGCTCGGGCTGTGCTGCGGCGCGCTCGGCTTCGCGGTCCTGGGCGCGGCGCCGACCGGGCCGCTGTCCTGGATCGGCATTCCCATTCTGGCGCTGTGGGGGATCTCCGGCGCCGCGTCGCAAGCCCTGATGACGGGGCTCGTGTCGCCCGATCAGCAGGGCCAGCTGCAGGGTGCGACCGCGAGCGTGCAGAGCGTCTCGCAGCTCGTCGGCCCGTTCCTGTTCACGCTGACCTTTTCCTACTTCATCGGCAGCAGCGCGCCGCTGCATCTGCCCGGCGCGCCGTTCCTGCTTGCGGCGGGACTGATGGTGCTGTGCGTGACAATCGCGGTGCGGACGCTGGCGTCCACAAGGACGGCCTCGTAAGGTGGGCAAAGGCGCATAAGCGCCGTGCCCACGATCTGTTCGTGAAACGAAGAAATCGCGGGCGCGCTTCGCTTTGCCCACACTACAGCTGTGTTTTCTGACGCCCGAACGAAAATGCCCGGGACAAGCCCGGGCATGACGCCGTTAAGACCGCATGGACCGCTACGCGCTCACTTCTTCACCAGTGGGCAGTCGCTGTCCTTGAGCGGCTTGGCGGCATCTTCCGCCGAGATCGTGGCGATCTGCTTGTAATAGTCCCACGGTCCCTTCGACTCCTCGGGCTTCTTCACCTCGAACAGATAGGCCGGGATGAGCCGGCGTCCGTCCTGGCGCAGCGGGCCGTTGCCGAACAGCGGATCGTTGGTCGGCAGCTCCTTCATCTTGGCGACGACCTTGGCGCCGTCATGCGGATTGCCGCCGAGCGCTTCCATCGCCTTGAGATAATGCAGCACCATCGCGTAATTGCCGGCCTGGGTCATCGAGGGCATCGCGTTCTTGCTGGCAAGCTTGGAGAACCGCTTGGACCATTCGCGGGTCTTGTCGTTCATGTCCCAGTAGAACGATTCGGTGAAGGTCAGGCCCTGGGCGGTCTTCAGGCCCAGCGAGTGCACGTCGTTGATGAACAGCAGCAGCGCGGCGAGCTTCTGGCCGGCGGAGACGATGCCGAATTCGGCCGCCTGCTTGATCGAGTTCGTGGTGTCGCCGCCGGCGTTGGCAAGGCCGACCACCTTGGCCTTGGAGGACTGCGCCTGCAGCAGGAAGGACGAGAAGTCCGCGGTGTTGATCGGATGCTTGACGCTGCCGAGCACCTTGCCGCCGTTCGCGGTCACGACCGCGGTGGTGTCACGCTCCAGTGCGTGACCGAAGGCATAGTCCGCAGTCAGGAAGAACCAGCTGTCGCCGCCGGCCTTGGTCAGCGCCTTGCCGGTGCCGTTGGCCAGCATGTAGGTGTCATAGGTGTAGGAGATCGTGTTCGGCGTGCACGCCTTGCCGGTCAGGTCGGCGGAGGCGGCGCCGGAGTTCAGCAGCACCGCATTCTTTTCCTTGACGAGGTTGCTGACTGCCAGCGCAACGCCGGAGTTCGGCGTGTCCGCGATGGCGTCGACCTTCTCGTTGTCGATCCACTGCCGGGCGATGTTGACGCCGACGTCGGGCTTGTTCTGATGGTCGCCGCTGATGACGTCGATCTTCCAGCCCTTCGCGAGCAGACCGGAATCCTCGACCGCCATCTTGATCGCGACCACGGAGTTCGGGCCGCCGATGTCGGCATAGAGGCTCGACATGTCGTTGAGCACGCCGATCTTGACGGTTTTGTCCTGCGCGTAGGCGGATGTGGCAAAACCGAAGGCGGCACAGGCCAGCAGGGCCGCGGAGCGGCGGGCGAACGTCATCGTCATAAAAGTTTCCTCCATTGTCAAATATGCGGACGCTCTCTTGCGGAGTCTTGGTCCTTCTGATGGCTCTAGCGTGTCCGAAGCTCGGCGGCAATGCACCTAAAGCCGGATGACGCTGCGTCGTAGCGTCATCACTCGGTTAACTTTTGGGCAAAATGCGTTGAGACGCTATTTCAGCGTGTCCGATGTCAGCCTGAATTTCCGGAGGCGCGTTCCGGCGTCGACCTCGGCGGTATAGACGTTACCCTTGGCGTCGACCGCCATGGCGTCAATCAGGCCGGCGCGCGGAAGCTCATCAGCGTGCGGGTCTTGTAGTCGTAGAACTTGCCGGTCTCGGTCCAGTCGGGCGCGCACATCGGCACGATGAACTCGGCGACCTGCTCGGGCGTGTCGAGCGTTGCGGGATCCTCTCCCGGCATCAGGGTTGCGCGCATGCGGGTGCGGACCGGGCCGGGGTTGAACAGGTTGACGCGCAGCTTGGTGTTCGCGGTCTCCTGCGCCCAGGCGCGGGCCAATGTTTCCAGCGCGGCCTTGGAGGCGGCGTAGGGGCTGACATAGGCGGTCGCCTTGTTGGCGGCGCCCGAGGTGATGAACACGGCGCGGCCGGCGTCGGACTGCCTCAGCAGTGGCTCCATGCAGCGGATCAGCTGGAAGTTGGCGGAGACGTTGACGGCCATCACGTCGGTGAAGCTCTTCAGCTCGATATGGCCGATAGGCGAGGAGGGGCCGAGCACACCGGCATTGCCGACGAGGATGTCGAGCTTGCCGTAGCGCTCGTGCAGGCCGGCGCCGAGCCGGGCGATGCCGTCGAAATCGGTGAAGTTGAGCGGCACCAGGGTGGCGCTGCCGCCGAGCTTGCGGATCTCGTCGTCGAGCTCTTCCAGCCCGCCTTGCGTGCGCGCGGTGGCGACGATATGCGCGCCGGCCTTGGCGAGCGCGAGAGCCGTGGCATAGCCGATGCCGCGCGAGGCGCCGGTGACGAGAGCGATGCGGTCAGCGAGGGGTTTTGTCATCGTCGAATACTTCCGTCATGCCCGGGCTCGTCCCGGGCATCCACGTTCTTTGCGGCGGGTATTACAGACGTGGATGGCCGGGACAAGCCCGGCCATGACGAAAAGACAGCCTCTGACGGGCTCGCGCGAACGCCCCTTCGTCAGCTCGCCTCCGCCAGCAGCGACAGCTGCCGCGGCTGCTGCTCGGTCTGGGTCTGGTCGGTGAGGTGGGTCGGATACGCCCCGGTAAAGCAATGATCCGAGAATTTCGGATTGGCGGGGTCGCGGCCGGGCTCGCCCATGGCGCGGTACATGCCGTCGATCGACAGGAAGGCGAGCGAGTCGGCGCCGATGATCTCGCGCATCTCCTCCAGCGAATGCGTCGCCGCCAGAAGGCCGCCGCGGTCGGGCAGGTCGATGCCGTAATAGTCAGGGTAGAGGATCGGCGGCGAGGCGAGGCGGAAATGCACTTCCTTGGCGCCGGCATCGCGCATCATGCGCACGATCTTCTTCGAGGTGGTGCCGCGCACCAGCGAGTCGTCGATCAGGATGATGCGCTTGCCCTCGATCGCGGCGCGGTTGGCCGAATGCTTCATGCGCACGCCGGATTCGCGGATCGCCTGGGTCGGCTGGATGAAGGTGCGGCCGACATAATGGTTGCGGATGATGCCGAGCTCGAACGGCACGCCGGAATGCTGGCTGTAGCCGACCGCGGCGGGCACGCCGGAATCCGGCACCGGCACGACGACGTCGATCGGCACGTGGCTCTCGCGCGCGAGCTGGGCCCCGAAGGCCTTGCGCACTTCGTAAACCGAGCGGCCGTGCACGATGGAATCCGGCCGGGAGAAGTAGATGTATTCGAAGATGCAGGGACGCGGCGCCATCGGCGGGAACGGCTTGTGGATGTCCTGGCCGTTCTCGTCGAACACGATGACCTCGCCCGGCTCGATGTCGCGGATGAAGCGCGCGCCGATGATGTCGAGCGCGCAGGTCTCCGAGGTCAGGATCGGACAGCCGTCGAGCTCGCCGAGCACGAGCGGACGGATGCCGCGCGGATCGCGCGCGCCGACCAGCTTCTTGTTGGTCAGCGAGACCAGTGCATAGGCGCCCTCGATCTCGCGCAGCGCGTCGATGTAGCGCTCGATGAAGCGGCTGCGGCGGGAGCGCGCGACCAGGTGCAGGATCACCTCGGTGTCGGTGGTCGACTGCATCATCGCGCCGCTTCTGACGAGCTCGCGGCGCAGCGTCAGGCCGTTGGTGAGATTGCCGTTGTGGGCGACGGCGAGGCCGCCGGCATTGAGCTCGGCGAACAGCGGCTGCACGTTGCGCAGGATGGTGGCGCCGGTGGTGGAATAGCGGACATGGCCGACCGCCATGTTGCCGGGCAGGCGGTCGATCACCTCGCGGCGGGAGAAGGTGTCGCCGACGAGGCCGAGCCGGCGCTCACTGTGAAAACGGCCGCCGTCGTAGGAGACGATGCCGGCGGCCTCCTGGCCGCGGTGTTGAAGCGCATGCAGGCCGAGCGCGGTGATGGCGGCGGCGTCGGGGTGACCGTAGATGCCGAAGACGCCGCATTCCTCGCGCAGCGTGTCCCCCTCCAGATCGTCCTGAACCTCGAGCGCGGCCGGCCCGGGGCCGGCGTGTGGATCGAGATCGAATTGGGCGTCCTGGTCAGGGTGTCGCATCTCGTCCGCGCCTCTCTTTAAGGGCAATCAACGCGCCGCAGGTTTCTCGATCAGTTTCTTCAAACTGTCACGAGCAGGTTTACTGTATCCGTCGCCACTGCCCGAAGGCTGCTGCTCGGAATCAGCTTGATCATCATCTGGTTTGTTTTTCTTGAATCTCTTCAAGATGGTGTTCTCGGGGTCGTCAGGCAAGAGGGCCATCAGCCAATCGCCGGTTCCCTGCAGCACCACGCGGGACTTGGCGCCCGTGACCCAGTCCGGACGCTGCTTGTCCGGCACCAGCCAGGTGAAGAACAGGAACGCGACCACGACGATCAAAAGCCCGCGAGCGAGGCCAAACAGGAAGCCGAGAGTGCGGTCCAGCGCGCCGATGCGCGAATCCAGGATCATGTCGGAGATCCGCACCGTGATCACGGAGACCACGACGAGGGTGCCGATGAACACGCCCGCGACCACGACGACGCTCGCCACCGTGTCGTTGTTGAAATAGGTCTTGGCGGTCGGCAGCAGCTTCGAGAACGAATACAGCGTCACGATCGCCGCCGCGCCCCAGGCCGCGATCGACAGGATTTCGCGCATGAAACCGCGCACCATGGCGAGCAGGCCCGAAATCAGCATCACACCGAGCAGGATCAGGTCGAGGATGGTTACTGGCATCGGCTGGTCTGGTCCGCTCGTACTTCAAAGGTGCTCTGGCGAATCGGTGCTTGGCCGCTGCCTTAAAAGAGGGGCAGACGGCGTTCCCGGCAAGGCCGCAACCACGCAATCCCATGCTGCTTTTGTGACGGCTGTATAGCGGCGGAGGCCTTCGGCGTCACCTCCGCCTAGCCCTCTCCGCGGTGGAATCTTGCCGGTGTGGCATTTTTCTCGGCCGGCGCGCTCGATTCGCCGCGGCGGGAGCCGCGAGCCGCGATCTCGGCCACCAAAGTCGTCAGGCTGTTGATCGCGTTCAGCGACAATCCGGCATCGCCGCCGCTCTCGCCGCGCGCCGATTCGGGCAGTACGGCGCGCTGAAAGCCGAGTTTGGCGGCTTCCTTCAGCCGGGCCGGGGTCTGCGCCACCGGGCGCACCACGCCGGACAGCGAGATCTCGCCGAAATAGACCGCATCGGTCGGCAATTGCGCGTTAACCAGGGACGACACCAGCGCCGCCGCCGCGGCGAGGTCCGCTGCCGGCTCGTGGATGCGCAGGCCGCCGGCGACGTTCAGGTAGACGTCGTGGCCGGACAGCTTGACCCCACAATGGGCCTCCAGCACCGCCAGCACCATCGAGAGCCGGCTCGGATCCCAGCCGACCACCGCGCGCCTGGGCGTGCCGAGCGAGGTCGGCGCCACCAGCGCCTGCAATTCCACCAGAACGGGCCGCGTGCCCTCGATACCCGCGAAGACTGCGGTGCCGGGCGTGCCGAGGTCGCGCTCCGACAGGAACAGCTCGGAGGGGTTGGTGACTTCGCGCAGGCCGAGGCCCGTCATCTCGAATACCCCGATCTCGTCGGTCGGGCCGAAGCGGTTCTTCACCGCGCGCAGGATGCGGAATTGCTGCGAGCCTTCGCCCTCGAACGACATCACGGCATCGACCATGTGCTCGACCACGCGGGGGCCGGCGATCTGGCCGTCCTTGGTGACGTGGCCGACCAGGATGATGGCGGCGCCGGTTCTCTTGGCAAAACGGATCAGCGCCTGAGCCGAGGCGCGCACCTGGGTCACCGTGCCGGGCGCCGATTCCACCGTGTCGGTCCACATGGTCTGGATCGAATCGATCACGATCAGCCGGGGCACCGCGCCCTCCGACAGCGTCGAGACGATGTCCTCGACCGAGGTCTCGGCCGCGAGCTGCACCGGCGCGTCCGACAGCCCGAGCCGTTCGGCGCGCAGGCGCACCTGCGCGACCGCCTCTTCGCCGGAGATGTAGACGACGCGATGGCCGGCGCGCGCCAACAGGCTGGTCGCCTGTGTCAGCAGCGTCGATTTGCCGATGCCGGGATCGCCGCCGACCAGCAGCACCGAGCCACGCACGAAGCCGCCGCCGGTGACGCGGTCGAGCTCGGCCATGCCTGAGGACAGGCGCGGCGCATCCGGGCTCTTGCCGGAAAGGCTCTCCAGCGCGAAGGTTCTGCCCTTGCGTTTGGAGCGGATCGAGACCGGCACGCTGCCGCTGGTGTCTTCTTCCGCGAGCGTATTCCATTCGCCGCAGGACTCGCACTTGCCCTGCCAGCGGTTATAGGCCGCGCCACAGTTCTGGCAGACGAAGGAGAGTGTGTTCTTGGCCATGGGACCGGATGAGTCGAGGTTTCGGCTTGCTGATAGCACGGAATGGCGGGGTGATCGCCGGCGCTTCGAAGATCTCGGCCCGGTACGCCAGTTATACTTTCATTAGCCCTGTACCGCTGTGACCGGGTGGATTTTGCGAAGTGTTAGCGGACGCGGGTCCAATTTCGGAACCATCGGGGGGCGGCGACGAGACATGACGAGATTCCTGCGAATATTGCTCGCTGCGGGCATGGCCTGCGGCGTTTTCGCGCCCGCCGGCGCCAGCCTTGCCAAGCCGCTCGAGATCGTCTTCGTCAATCCCGGCAAGTCCGGCGAGGTGTTCTGGGACATGGTCGGGCAGAGCATGCAGGCCGCCGGCCGCAAGCTCGACGCCCATGTCGAGGTGCTGACCAGCGAACGCAATTATCGCACCATGCAGGAGCTTGGCCTCGGCGTGCTGGCACGTCGCGACAAGCCCGATTTCCTCATCCTGTCAAACGAGGAATCCGCCGCCGTTCCGATCCTGGAGGCGGCCGAGGCTGCCGGCGTCAAGACGCTGCTGCTCTCGAACACGCTGATCGGCGAGGATGCGGCGCGTCTCGGACCGCCCAGGCAGAAGCTCAAGACCTGGCTCGGCGACATCACGACCGATCTCCAGACCGCGGGCGCGCGGATGGCCAACGCCCTGATCGCGACGGCGCGTGCCGAGAAATGGCAGAGCGCGGACGGCAAGATCCACATTCTCGGTATCGGCGGCGACGAGATCACGCCCGCCTCGATCGCGCGCAACGCAGGTCTCAAGCTGGCGGTGGATGCCGCCCCCGACGTCGTGGTGGACCGGCTGCTGTTCGCCAACTGGACGCAATCGGAGGCCGAGCGGGTCACCACGAATTATCTGAGCTGGGCCGCGCGCAAGGAGATCCGCCCCGCCGGCATCTGGGCCGGAAACGATCCGATGGCGCTCGGCGCGCTGCGCGCGGTGGTCGCCGCCGGCCTCATGCCCGGCCGCGACATCCAGCTGGTCGGCCTCAACTGGTCGGAGGATGCGCTGCGCGAGATCGGGACAGGCCGCCTGCTGCTGACCGACGGCGGGCATTTCCTGCTCGGCGGCTGGTCGATCGTCCTGCTGCGCGACTATGCCGACGGCTGCGATTTCGCAGGCGTCTCGCCCCGGGTCGAGGTCAAGACCTCGGCGATCACCCGTCAGAATCTCGGCTCGGTCGGCGACCTCATCAAGACACGTGCGTTCGACCGGATCGACTTCGCGCGCTTCCGGGCGAAGGCGGGACGCTGCGGTCATTACGACTTCTCACTCGATGCGCTGATTTCGTCCCTGCCGCTTCCCGAAGGCGCCGCCGATTGATGCGCAAGGATGAGGCGATGACCGGTCCCGAACGCAACGACCAGGCCGCACCGCAGCGCTTGCGCTCGGTTGTTCGCGCCATGATCTGGGCCACGGTGCCCGTCCTGCTGCTGGTGCAATTGCTCGCCTCCGCCGGCGTCGAGGCTTCGAGCTTCTGGTCGCAGGTCAGGCAGCTCGACGCCCGCATGGCCCGCCTCGCCGAGAGCCGGGCCGAGCTGATCGCCGAGCCGCTCTGGAAGATGCGCTACGACCAGGTCACGGGCGTGCTCAACGAGATCATGCACGACGAGACCATCGCGGCGGCGGCGGTCTATGACGATACGGGCGCGGCGATTGCCCGCGTGGCGGCGCGCCCCGAACGCCATGCGGCCCTGGAGGTCTCGCGTCCGATCCATTACAGCAACGGCAACATGGCCGCCGAGGCCGGCCGCATCGCGATCGCCTATTCCAATGCGGCGCTCTACGCCGACGCCGGCAGCCGGCTGGTGCTGTTGCTTATCGTGGGCTTGCTCGCGACCTTTGCGACCCTGATCGCCATGCGGATCTCCGCCAACATCTTCATCGGCCGGCCGCTCGCCGCCATGATGTCGGCGATCCAGCGCAGCAAGCAGGATGGCCGGGCCTATCCGGCGGACGTCACATCCTCGAACGAATTCGGCCAGCTCGCGCGCGCCTTCAATGCCATGCAGCATACGACGTCAGGCGCGCTCGACCGGCTTGGACACATGGCCGCGCACGATCCGCTCACCGGGCTGCCCAACCGGCGCTCCCTGACCGAGCGCCTGGCGGTCGCGAGCCGCCATCGCGGCCGAGCGGACGCGTTGGTCGCATTCTGTTTCATCGATCTCGACGACTTCAAGGGCATCAACGACACTTTCGGCCATGAGGCCGGCGACAGGCTCCTGGTTCAGATTTCCGAGCGTCTTCGCAGCGCGGTCGAAGCGGAGGATTGGGTCGCCCGGCTCGGCGGCGACGAATTCGTCGTCATCCGCCCCGAGGTGAGCGACGAGGCATCGGCGCACGCCTTCGCACAGCAGGTGCTGGCCGCCATTTCCGAGCCGATCCGGCTCCACGACAAGCAGGTGGTGCCGCGCGCCAGCATCGGCCTTGCCGTGCGCCGCGCCGACGATCCGGAGCTGTCGCATCTGCCGACGCTGGCCGACATCGCGCTCTATCATGCCAAGAGCAAGGCGCCGGGCACGGTTGCCGTGCTGGATGAAGCGCTTCAGCGCGACTACCGCCGCCGCAGGGATCTCGAGCTCGCCATTCCCGCCGGCTTTGCCGAGGGACAGTTCGAGGTCTGGTACCAGAGCCAGGTCGACCTCGAAAGCCACGAGGTCGTCGGCCTGGAAGCCCTGATCCGCTGGCGTCATCCCGACCATGGCGTGATCGGTCCGGCCGAATTCCTGCCGCTGATCGAGCGCAGCGGCAACAATGGGCGGCTGACCCGCTACGTGCTGACGGATGCCTGCTGGGCACTGCAACGCCTGGCCGCCGCCGGCAGGCCCCAGATCCGGATCGCGATCAATCTGCCGCCGTCCGAGCTCGCCGACCATTCGCTCGCCGCCGCACTGCGCGCGACCTGCGCACGCTTCGATGTTGAAGCCTCGCTGCTGGAGCTCGAGATCACCGAGGGCTCGCTGATCAACAACATCGCCAGCGCCGCCGAGACGCTGCATCGGCTGCGCCGCTTGGGTGCCACCATCGCGCTCGACGATTTCGGCACCGGCTACAGCTCGCTCGCGCATCTCAGGCACTTCCCGCTCGACAAGGTCAAGATCGACAAGGCCTTCATCAGCGAGATTCCCGATAGCGCCGAAGACAAGGCCATCGTCGGCGTGATTGCATCGCTCGCCGGCACCCTGGGGCTCACGCTGGTTGCCGAGGGTATCGAGCACGCTGAACAGGCCGCGGCCATGCGCGAGATGGGGGTGAGGTTCGGGCAGGGTTATTTCTATCAGCGGCCGCAGCCGCTCGACGCCGTGCTGCGATGGCTCCAGACGCAGCCGGCGGTCGAGCCCCGCGTCCTCGCCGGCAGTCCCCCGATCGCGCCCGAATTCGCCGCCTGAGCGCAGCTGGCTAGGTCTGCGTCGCGTTCCACAGCATGGAGAGCCCGGCTGCGATCATGATCGCGTCCATCAGCAGGCGGAACATGTCAGGCTTCAGGTGCAGCACGAAGCGCTTGGCGAGGAAGGCGCCCGACATCAGCGAGGCGCCCGCGATCAGGCCCTTCATGAAGACCTCGCCGGTCAGCGCGCCGAAACGTTCGAAGGTCACCGACTTCGCGAAATAGAGGCCGAGCGAGGCGGCGGCTTCGGTGGCGAGGAAGGCGCCCTTCGACAGGCCATAGAACAGGAACAGCGGCACGCTGAGCGGGCCGGTCGAGACCACAATGCCGGTGAGATAGCCGATGATCGCGCCGCCGAGCGCCAGATGCCAGAGATTGGCCTTGAGCTCGTGCCGCGCCAGAAAGTGCCGCACCGGCACCATCGCGATCAGGAACACGCCGATGGCGAGATCGACGGCGTGCGACGGCAGCGCCAGCAACGTCCGCGCGCCGAGCGCCGCGGCCGGAATGCCCGTGACCGAATAGGCCGCGCAGGCCCGCCAGTCGACCTCGCGCCACCAGGCCAGGATGCGCGAGAAGTTCGCCATCACGGACGCCACCGCCATGATCGGCACGGCTTCCTTCGGCCCGTAGGCATAGACCAGCACCGGCATCAGCATGATCGACGAGCCGGTGCCGACGATGCCTGAGATGGTGCCGGCGACGAGCCCGACGGCGAGGACGAAGAGAAAGGCCAAAGGCGGACGCTCCGGGAATCGGAGCAGTCTAGCCGGACGGGCCGGCGGGGGCGATGCCGGGGCGCGGCTTGGTGGGCTTCCGGCGAAGCCGCAACCCTAAGGCGCGATGCGATCAAGATGGATCGTCATCGCGCGTTAGGTTGTTGTTTAAGCATGATCTTTGCGGAAGACCGCTGCGCACTTTTCCGGATCATGCCTTAGCCGGGCAGCGGCGCTTCCACGACGTCGAGCAGGGCTCCGAGACCTTGTCGCAGGCGGCGCGTCGCCGCGCTCTCGGTGGCGAGGCCGAACACGACGAGCGACCGTCCAGTCACCGCGTAAGCGTGGCCGAACTCGAACGCGGGCATCTGGGCCTCGGGCTGATTGGTATCGATCAGTCCCAGCCAGCGGCTCCCGTCGGTGACCGGCGGAAGTGTGAAGTTCACGACGTCGTAATGAGCGTTGTAGACCAGAAGCATCGTTGCGTCCGAGCCGCGGCGCTTGACGCCGGTCTCCTGGGCACGTCCGTCGAGCACCATGCCGAAGCACTTGGCGTTGCCGTCGTCCCATTGCTCGCTGGTCATCTCGTCGCCGGAGGGCGACAGCCAGGTCACGTCCTTGACGTCGAGCTCTTCATTGTGCGAGCCGACCAGAAACCGGCTGCGATAGAGGATCGGGAAGGCCTTGCGCGTCGCGATCAGCTTGCGTGTGAATTCACGAAGGCCGCGGCCGTTTGCCGTGATGCCCATCCAGTCGAGCCAGGTGGTCTCGTTGTCCTGGGCATAGGCGTTGTTGTTGCCGTTCTGGGTGTGCCCGAACTCGTCACCGGCCAGCAGCATCGGCGTGCCGTGGGACAGCAGCATGGTCGCAAGCAGATTCCGCTTCTGGCGTTCGCGCAGCGCGATGATTTCAGGGTCGTCGGTCGGTCCCTCGGCGCCGCAATTCCAGGAATGGTTGTTGCTGTGACCGTCGCGATTGTCCTCGCCATTCGCCTCGTTGTGCTTGTCGTTGTACGAGACGAGATCGTTGAGGTTGAAACCGTCATGGGCCGTGACGAAGTTGACGCTGGCCCAGGGCCGGCGTCCGCGCTTGTTGAAGAGATCGCCGGATCCCGACACGCGCTTGGCGAAGTCCGCGATCGATCCCTCGTCGCCTTTCCAGAAGGCACGCACGGTGTCCCTGAACTTGTCGTTCCACTCGGCCCATCCCGGCGGGAACTGGCCGACCTGATAACCGCCCGGGCCGATGTCCCATGGCTCTGCGATCAGCTTGACGCTGGAGAGCACCGGATCCTGGCGGCAGGCGTCGAGGAAGCCACCGCCTTCGTCGAAGCCATAGGGCTCACGTGCCAGAATGGTGGCGAGGTCGAAGCGGAAGCCGTCGACCCGCATCTCATTTGCCCAATAGCGCAAGGAATCCGCAACCAGCTGAAGCACCCGCGGATGCGACAGGTTCACCGTGTTGCCGGTGCCGGTATCGTTGATGTAGTAGCGCTTCTGGTCCGGCAGCAGGCGGTAATAGCTGGCGTTGTCGATGCCCTTGAACGACAGCGTCGGACCGAGCTCGTTGCCTTCCGCGGTGTGATTGTAGACGACGTCCAGGATGATCTCGATGCCATGGGCGTGGAACTGGTTGACCATTTCCTTGAACTCGTTCGCGAACGGCGTCTTCAGATAACGCGGCTCCGGCGCGAAGAAGGCGATGGAATTGTAGCCCCAGTAGTTGCGCAGACCCTTATCGACCAGGTAGCTGTCGTCGACGAAGGCGTGGATCGGCAGCAGCTCCGCGCTGGTGATCCCGAGCGAGCGCAGATAAGCGGGGATTTCCCAATGCGCGAGCCCCGAGAACGTGCCGCGGTCTGCTTCGGGCACCAGCGGATGCCGCTGCGTGAAGCCCTTGACGTGCATCTCGTAGACGATCGTCCGCTCCCAGGGCACTTCGGGCTTGCGCGCCGCGCCCCAGGTGAAGGCGGGGTCGATGACGCGGCACTTCTGCATCAACGGCGCGCTGTCGCGTTCGTCGAACGAGAGGTCCTTGTCGGCGTGATCGAGCCGGTAGCCGAACAGCTCGGGTCCCCAGCGCAATTGTCCGATCAGCTGCTTGGCGTAGGGATCGAGCAGGAGCTTGTTGGGATTGAAGCGGTGGCCGGCATCAGGCTCGTACGGCCCATGGACGCGATAGCCGTAGACGGTGCCGGGACGGGCCGAGGGCAGATAGCCGTGCCAGACTTCGTCGGTGTATTCCGGAAGCTCGACCCGCTCGAGCTCGGTTTCGCCATCGTCGTCGAACAGGCAGAGCTCGACCTTGGTGGCATGGGCCGAGAACAGCGCGAAATTGACGCCGAGGCCGTCCCATGTGGCGCCGAGCGGAAACGGTTTGCCCTCGGTGACCCGCGATCGGCGCAGGCTCGACGCCGCCCGCGTCAGGGCGTCGTCTGATTGCGTCTTTTGGTCCATGTCTGCCCCCGATGACGATCCGGTCAGGACGTCGGCGTTGTTGCTGGTAGTTCAGTCGCGGCCTGTTCGGCCGCCGTTGCCGAGGCGATCACGGCCGCCGGCGGCACGTCGGCAGGCTTGGGCAGGACGCTGGCGCGCTGCTGGGCGGCCTCCTTGCTGATCGCGGCGATTGAATTGCCGATCCGCCCGACGATCGCGGTCAACTCGGCATCGGACAGGCCCAACCGTTTTCGGACGAGGCGCATATGGGCGCGATCGGTCAGGTCGAGCTTGTTGCGGATCGGCTTTGATGTCGGGCGGCGCATGGCGGGCAACTCCTGTGTGTGATCGTAACCGTTGCCCGATGATTCCGTTCCAGTTGCCGGGCGAACGGCGCCCGCCGGCGTCGGCCGCGCTGACCGAGGCATCGAGACGCAAGGCCACTCCAGGAGGCCGCCCCATGCCGGGCTCACGTCCATGGCGAGGAACGAATGAGTGCACGCCCGCTTTTCATTCGCGGGCATCCTTGAAGCGATCGGAACGTCTCGCTCGAACCGCATTTCGCCGATGCATGCCTGCGATCATGTGAGCGCGAAAGGCGGACAGATTTGATTCGGACACTGGGAATAGCCGGACAGGCCCGGCGCCACGGCGCTCAGATCGTCGATGATGGCGTCAGCTTCAACCTCTGGGCGCCGACGGCCCGATCGGTGGAGTTGCTGGAGACCGGCCGGCCGCCGCGGCGGATGTCGCGCGATGACGACGGCTGGTATCAGATGCTCAGCCCGACCGCACGAGCCGGCACGCGCTATCAGTTCAGGATCAACGAGGACCTGATCGTCCCGGACCCTGCCTCGTTCTTCCAGCCGGATGACGTCGGCGCGGCAAGCGAGGTGGTCGATACGGCGGCGCTGCGGGATCCCATCCCTTTTCCGGGGCGTCCATGGGCGGAGGCCGTCATCTACGAGTTGCACGTCGGCACCTTCAGCGAGGAGGGGACCTATGCGGGCGTCGAGAAGCGACTGCCCTATCTGCGCGATCTCGGCATCACTGCCGTCGAGCTGATGCCGGTCAACGATGTCCCCGGCCGGCACAATTGGGGCTATGACGGCGTGCTGCTGAACGCGCCCAATGCCCGCTACGGCAGTCCGCACGATCTCAAGCGGCTGTTGCGGGCCGCCCACGCGCTCGACATCATGGTCTATCTCGATGTGGTCTATAACCACTTTGGCCCGCAGCTGAACTACCTGCACAGCTACGCCGAGAATTTCTTCAACAAGCGTCACACCACCGGCTGGGGACCGGCGGTCAACCTGGAGGGACGCGACGGCGCGTTCGTGCGAGAGTTCCTGGTCGAGAACGCCTTGATGTGGTTGCGCGACTACGGCTTCGACGGGCTGCGCTTCGATGCCGTCCACGCCCTGAAGGACGATTCCGAGCGGCATTTCCTCATCGAGCTTGCCGAGACCGTCAGGCACGAATTGCCGGGCCGGCGCGTGCATCTGATGCTGGAGAATGAAGCCAATCAGGCGCACCTGCTCGATCGCGTGGCGGGACGCCCGAAATATTACGACGCCCAATGGGGCGACGATTTCCACAATGCGCTTCATGTCCTGCTGACGGGAGAAGACGAGGGTTATTACCGCGCGTTTGCGGACAAGCCGCTCGAGCACCTGGCGCGATCGCTCACCGAGGGTTTTGCTTATCAGGGTGAAGTCTTCGCCCCTCACAACGAGCGACGCGGCGAGCCAAGTGCGCATCTGCCGCCGGACGCCACGATCTTCTTCGCTCAGAACCATGACCAGATCGGCAACCGGGCTCTGGGTGAGCGCCTGTCACGATTGGTCGGCCCGGACAAGCTCGGCCAGGCGATGGCGCTGGTCCTGCTCAATCCGCACATTCCCATGCTGTTCATGGGTGAGGAAGCTGCCGTCGAAACCCCGTTCCTGTTCTTCGCAGACTGGACCGGAGAAGCGGCCGAGTTGACGCGGGAAGGGCGGCGCAGGGAGTTTTCGCACTTCAAGGCGTTTTCGACCCCCGAGATGCGCGCCAGGATTCCGGACCCGTGCGATGAGGGGACTTTTCACGCCTCGAAGCTCGACTGGAGCAGCATCGATCATTCTCCCGGCTGCGCGGGCTTTCGGGCTTTGACCACGCGATTGCTGACGATCCGGCGCGAGAGGATCGTGCCGCTGATCGAGCAAGGTTTCGTCTCGGCGCAGCGTGAGCTGATCGGCGGCGATCCTCGTCAGGGCGCGATTGATGTGCGCTGGCAGACGAGGAGGGGAGAGACCCTGCAGATCGTCGCCAACTTCGCCGACCATCCGCTGCCGATGCCGGCTTTGGTCGCAGGCGAATGCCTGTGGCGCGGCGGGCCGGCAGACGAACGAGCGTTGCGGCCTGGCGACATCATCGTACGACTTGGTCAGGCATGACCGGCGCAATCCCGGCCTGATGGCGGTACAATCTTGCGGGGCCCGCTGCCGGTTGCAATCATCCGTGCAAACCGCGATCATGATGCAGTGACCGTCTCGTCTCTCAGAAGCAAAGTCCGCCGCCTGTACGAGGGCGCAACGCCGAGCGGCGTGCGCTTCCGCTATGCGCTGCTCGCGTTCGATATCGTGACGGTGTTGTTCATCATTGCCACCTCGTTCCTGCATCCCAGCGAGATCATCGAAGCGCTCGACGTTGTGTTCGGCCTGCTGCTGCTGGCCGACTTCTCGGCGCGGCTCCTGGTCGGCCGGCATCCGTTGCGGAGGTTCCGTCAGCTCGCGACCTGGGCCGACATGGTTGCGATCGTATCCTTCCTGGCACCGCTTGCCGGCGAGGCGGGCGGGTTTCTCCGGATCCTGCGAACGCTGGGGATGCTGCGCGACTATCAGATGCTGGTGCGGCTGCGCATCGATTCTCCGTTCTTTCGTCGCAACGAAGAGGTCATCTTCGCCGTCACCAACCTCGCCGTTTTCATCTTCGTCATGACCGGGATCGTTTACGAGACCCAGAAGTTTCGCAATGATCAGATCCACAATTATGCCGATGCGCTGTATTTCACGGTCACGGCGCTGACGACGACCGGCTTCGGAGACATCACCCTGCCGGGTACGGTCGGTCGTCTCATCACGGTCGTGATCATGATCTTCGGGGTGACCCTGTTCTTCAATCTTGCCCGCGCGCTGCTCAGTCCCAACAAGGTGCGGTTTTCGTGTCCGGCCTGCGGGCTCCAGCGGCATGATGCCGACGCCGTGCATTGCAAGGCTTGTGGCAGGCTTCTCAATATTCCGGACGAAGGCGCGGTGTGAGGCCCGTCTCGGGGCATGATGCCGTTGGACCCCTCCATGATGAGCCGAAATCGCGGGCGCTAACCCATTGAATCGACTGGGGCCGGCTACTGTGCATGGGGTTGTTTTTCAAATTTTGGGCATGGGCCGTCACCGCAGCACCACCCACGCCGGCGCGTGATCGCTGGCCCCTTCATCGCCGCGGACCTTCTTGTCCACGCCAGCCTTCGCCAGCCGTGAGGCCAGGGCGGGGCTGAGCAGGAGATGATCGAGCCGCAGGCCCGCGTCGCGCGGCCACCGGTTCCGCTTGTAGTCCCAGAACGTGTAGATGCGCTTGTCCGGATGCAATTCGCGGATCGCATCGCACCAGCCTTGCGAGACCAGCGAGGCATAGGCCGCGCGGCTCCTGGGCTGGACCAGCGCATCCTTGTCCCATGAGCGCGTCGGATAGATGTCGATCTCGGTGGGCGCGACGTTGTAGTCGCCGGCGAGCACGACCGGCAGATCCTGCCGGATGAAAGTGTTGGCGTGGCGCTTGAGGCGCGCGAACCAGTCGAGCTTGTAGTCGAATTTCGGTCCCGGCTGCGGATTGCCGTTGGGCAGATAGATGCTGGTGACGATGATGCCGCGCACGGCGGCCTCGATGTAGCGGGCTTCGTGGTCGCCGGGTCTTCCGGGCAAGCGGTCGCGAGTCAGGATGGGCGCGGCTTTGCGGGCGAGGATGGCGACGCCGTTCCAGGTCTTCTGTCCGCGCCACACCGCGCCATAACCGGCTTTTTCGATCGCGGCCGCCGGAAATTCGCCATCACTTGCCTTCAATTCCTGAAGCGCGACGACATCGGGCTTCGCCGCGCGCAGCCATGCCAACAGATTGGGCAGGCGGCGGTTGATGTTGTTGATGTTGAATGTCGCGATCTTCATGTAGAGCTGCCGACTCCCGCCTTCCGTACCCGGAGACACAATGTCCAAGTTGAACTTTGCCGCTATCGTCGCAGCTGTCGCGCTCTCCGGGCTCGCGTCGGCACAATCGTCCGACCCGCGCGGCGCGTGCAAGGCAGATTACGACAAATTCTGCGCCGGCATCGCGCCCGGTGGCGGCCGCGTCGTCGCCTGCCTCACCGACAAGCGCGATCAGCTCAGCGCGACCTGCAAAGAGGCGCTGGACAACAGGAAGAAGAAGTAAGCGTTCCGTGTCCCGGACGCGCGCAGCGCGAGCCGGGATCCAGAAGGCCACACGCTCACGGTCGAAAGATGGGCCCCGGCTCTGCAGCGCACCGCTAAAGGAGCGCTGCGCTGCGTCCGGGGCACGAGAACTTAGCCCGGCAGCGGCGGCGGGGGCTGCTCGACTGGCGGCGGGGCGGGCGGCAGCTCGGCTCCGCTCACGGCAGCCGGCTTCACCAGCGGCTCCTCCACATTGCCGCCCTTGTAGATGCGCGCATAGCGGTGGCCGAGGCTGGTCAGCACCTCATAGCCGATGGTGCCGAAATGATGCGCGAGCTCGTCGACGGTGATGCCCTCGCCGAGCAGCGTCGCCATATGGCCGCGCCGCGCCGCGTTCGGCGGCAGATCGGTGATGTCGACCGCGATGAGGTCCATGGAGATGCGCCCCGCGACCGGACAGCGCTTGCCGGCGACGATGACCTCGGCGCCGCGGGTGCCGTCATTGGAGCTGGCAGCGCGGAAATAGCCGTCGGCGTAGCCGACTGCGATGATCGCGAGCTTGGTCGGCCGCCGCGCGGTCCAGGTGCCGCCATAGCCGACGCTCTCGCCGCGCTCGATGCTACGGGTCTGCACGATACGCGCCTTGAGATCGACCACCTGCTGCATCGGATTGTCGGCCTCCGGCGTCGGGTTGACGCCGTAGAGCGCAGCCCCCGGCCGCACCAGGTCGAACTGGAAGGGCGCGCCCAGGAAGATGCCGGAGGAATTGGCGAGCGCGGCCGGCACGCCGGCGAATTCGCTGGCGATGCTGCGGAAGGCGGCGAGCTGCCGGGCGTTCACCGGGCTGTTGAGCTGCTCGGCCGAGACCAGATGGCTCATCACCAGCGTGATGCCGTGATCGCCGGCGTTGATGCGGGGAATGATGGCCTGCGCTTCGGTCAGCGTCAGGCCGAGCCGGTTCATGCCGGTATCGATGTGGATTGCAGCCCCTCCGTTCCAGCCGGTGCGGCGGCAGAACACGTCCCATTCGGCGAGCTCGTTGAGATCGCCGATCACCGGGCGGCAATTGATCTTGGCGTAGTGCTCGCCGGTGTTCTGGAAATAGCCGCCGAGCACGTAGATGGTGGGCTCGGGAACGGCGGCGCGCACCTTGCGCGCTTCCTCGATGGTGGCGACGAAGAAGGTCTTGCAGCCGGCCTTGTTCAGCGCACGCGCGACCTCGGCGGCGCCGCAGCCATAGGCGTCGGCCTTGATCACCGCCGAGCATTCGGCCGGCACCGCCGTCTTCTCGAGCTTGCGCCAATTGGCGATGACGGCATCGAGATCGACGGTCAGGATGCCGCCATAGGCGGCGAGCGCGGCGGCCTGGTTGGCCTCGGCAGAGAGAAGGCCGGATTGCGAAAGGGATTTTGGGTCGGACGCCATTGTCATGGCGCCGTTTTACGCAAGAGACCCGCGCGGTTCAACCCGGGGAACCTAGTAGTCGCTGCTGCGGTCCGGCAGCTGGCCGTCATGCGCGAGGTCGCCGAAGCGGGTGACCGAGGCGTCGAAGTGCAGCTCGACCGTGCCGGTCGGACCGTGACGCTGCTTGCCGATGATGACTTCGGCGCGGCCGACCGTGCGCTCCATGTCGGCCTGCCATTTGGCGTGTTCCTCGGTGCCGGGGCGGGGCTCCTTCATGGCGAGGTAATATTCCTCGCGGAACACGAACAGCACGACGTCGGCGTCCTGCTCGATCGAGCCGGATTCACGCAGGTCCGACAGCTGCGGCCGCTTGTCGTCGCGCGATTCGACCTGGCGCGAGAGCTGCGACAGCGCGATGACGGGGACGTTGAGCTCCTTGGCCAGCGCCTTCAGGCTGGTCGTGATCTCCGTGATCTCCTGCACGCGATTGTCGCTTCGCTTGCCTGAACCAGACAGCAGCTGGATGTAGTCGATCACGAGCAGATCAAGGCCCTTCTGGCGCTTCAGCCGCCGCGCGCGCGCCATCAGCTGGGCGATCGACAGGCCGCCGGTGGCGTCGACGTAGAAGGGCAGCGACTGCAGCTCGATCGAGACCTGGCGGATCTTCTCGAAATCGGCTTCCGTGATGCCGCCGCGGCGGATGTGGGACGAGGGGATGCCGGTGCGCTCGGCGACGATACGCGTCGCAAGCTGGTCGGCGGACATTTCGCACGAGAAGAACCCGATCACGCCGCCGTTGGCGGCCTTCATGGTGCCGTCGGCCTGAAGCTCCGGTACATAGGCCTTGGCGACGTTGTAGGCGATGTTGGTGGCCAGCGACGTCTTGCCCATGCCGGGACGCCCCGCCACGATAATGAGGTCGGAATGCTGCAGGCCGCCCATCTTGGTGTCGAGGTCGCGCAGGCCCGTGGAGATGCCCGACAGCTTGCCGTCGCGCTGGAACGCCTTGGCGGCGAGATCGACGGCGACGGTCAACGCCTGCGAGAATTTTTGGAAGCCGCCGTCATAGCGGCCGGATTCGGCGAGTTCGTAAAGCTTGCGCTCGGCGTCCTCGATCTGCGCCCGGGGCTGGAAATCGACCGGCGCGTCATAGGCGACATTGACCATGTCCTCGCCGATGCCGATCAGGTCGCGCCGGAGCGACAGGTCGTAGACGGTGCGGCCGTAATCCTGGGCGTTGATGATGGTGGTTGCTTCGGCGGCAAGCCGCGCAAGATATTGCCCGATGGTCATGCCGCCGACATCGGTGTCGGCGGGCAGGAACGTCTTCAGCGTGACCGGGGTTGCGATCTTGCCCATCCGGATCAGGCTGCCGGCGGTCTCGAAGATGGTCTGATGCAGCGGCTCGAAGAAATGCTTCGCCTCCAGGAAGTCGGAGACGCGGTAAAAGGCATCGTTGTTGACCAGGATCGCGCCCAGAAGGCTCTGTTCCGCCTCGATATTGTGCGGTGCGCTCCGATAGGCGGGAGTTCCGGCATCGGGCGCGAGTTTGAGAACGTTCGAATCAGTCAGGGCCATGGTCGGACGTGCTTAGCAATTTTCTTGGGCGGATGCGGGGCCGGGATAAAGCGCCGCCGGAGGTCAAAGCGGAAGCGAAAGCTGGCCGCTATCAACCGCTCAGTGAAAGCGGTGGATGACTGGCAGCCTCAGCACGCGCCGCGCTTGACGGATTTTGCGGAACCGGCCCCCGGCCTGAAGTGGCCGCGACCGCGCCATGGAAAATCCTGAAACCGTGAACTTTTTGGATTGGCGCGCAGACGTAACCAAGAGGCGTGCGACCTGCGCACGCTGGCCGCATTCGGCTCGGCTTCAGACCAGCAGGAGGTATACCAGCGCAACCAGAGCCGCCCCGACGCCGGTGGCGATCAGGGCGTAATCGGTGCGGAGGTCGTCCTGCACGTCGAGCGAGGTTTGGGTCTCTTTGCTCATGGCGACGATCTAGGCCAAGGCCGACCAGACTTATGTGAAGTGGATCACATCTTCCCGGATATTTTCGGGGGTAGGACCGGAACAGGCGGACGGGACGGGGATTGTTTCCCGCGACCCGCCACAGGGAACGAGGCAAGCGATGCGGCCAGAACGGCAGCCCGAGACTTGGCAGTCCCAGACTTGGCAGTCCCAGACTTGGCAGTCCCAGACTTGGCAGCCCCAGACGTGGCGGAGCGAGGCGGGTAGCCGGCTTTGGCTGTCGGGGCTGATTGCGGCCATGGAGCACGCTGAACGGCCCGACGTGCGTCGCCGGCCGGTCGCACCCGAAATCCTGTTGGAACTGCGGGCGCAACTGGCGTTAACGGCCCTGGTGCGGTTTCCCCCGGATTTCGACCCTGCGCCACTAGGATCTATTCACCAGCCAGCTTGAGCCTCGGTCCAGCCACGCCTTCGCGGGCGCGCAGCCGGGCTTCTTCGCGCGGCAAGTAGTCACGCGTCATCGGCACCACGCCCTGGCGGCGCGTGAGCTGGATCTGGAAATTCATCATGGCTTGCTTGCGGAACGTCATCTCGCAAGCCGCCAGATAGAATTCCCACATCAGCGCGAAGCGCTCGTCGTAGAGCTGCACGGCCTCCTCGCGGCGCGCCATGAAACGTTCCCGCCAGGCTTTCAGCGTTTCCGCGTAGTGCAGGCGCAGGATCTCGATATCGCAGACCAAGAGGCCGGCGCGTTCGATCGCCGGCAGCACTTCCGACAAGGCCGGGATGTAGCCGCCGGGGAAGATGTATTTGGAGATCCAGGGGTTGGTCGAATCCGGGCCCTGCGAGCGGCCGATCGAATGCAGCAGCATGATGCCATTCTCGCTCAGCAACTCGGCGCAGCGCTGGAAATAGGTATCGTAGAAGCCGGCGCCGACATGCTCGAACATGCCGACCGAGACGATGCGGTCGAACGGGCCTTCGGCGTCGCGATAGTCCTGGAGCAGGAATCGGGCCGAGCCGGACAGGCCCTTTTCCGCGGCGCGCGCATTGGCGATCTGCAATTGCTCGGTCGACAGCGTCACGCCGGTGACATCGGCGCCGGTGGTCTCGGCGAGATAAAGCCCGAGCCCGCCCCAGCCGGAGCCGATGTCGAGCACGCGCTGTCCGGGCCTGACGAGCAGCTTGGCGGCGATGTGGCGCTTCTTGGCGAGCTGCGCGTCGTCGAGCGTCGTCTCCGGCGTCTCGAAATAGGCGCAGCTGTATTGCTTGTCGGCGTCAAGGAAGAGCGAATACAGCCGTGCGTCGAGATCATAATGATGCGCGACGTTGCGGCGGGAGCGCGAGCGCGGATTGAACTGCTTCAGGTGCCGCGCCAGGTAGCGCAGGTGCCACCACGGTTTTGCCCACTGCGGCAATAGGTCGGGTTGATCGAGCAGGATTGCGAGGGCATCAGCTATGGTGCCGCGTTCGACGACGAACTCGCCGTCCATATAGGCCTCGCCGAGCCCGAGCTCGGGATTGACGAGGATCTTCCGCTCCGCCTCCGCAGTGACGAAGCGCACCGCCACCGGCTCGCCGGTGCCGTCGCCGACGGTGAATGTCGATCCACTGGAGCCGGTCACCGTCATCGACCCGCGGCGGATGAATTGGGATAGGAATTTACGCAACAATCGGTCCATCGCCACCTTCCTCTCGAGCGAACCCCAAGAGATGCGACTAACGATGCGACTAACCCGGCCTTCACATCGGACGCTCAGGTCCCGCTCTGGTTCCTATGCGTTTGCATCCAAATCTAGGGAGGGCGGCCCGGCTGCGCTATTGCGCTGTGTTCACAGCCGATATTCCAAAAGGGCTTAATCACATCCTTGCGCGCGGAGGCTGCTTCCATTCGCGGCTCAATCGGATAAAAGGTGACCCGCCGCCGCCCCGGAGGCCGGCTGCACCTCTCGGAATCAATGGAGATGTTGGGAATGTCGAGCCGAGCGCTCAGCCTCGCGACGGTGCTGCTTCTGATCGGCTTCGGCGCGACCGATACCGTCTTTGCGCAGCCGACGAATCTCGAGGCCGGCAAAACCCCGTCCCAGCTGTTCGCCCAGACCTGCAATGCCTGCCACAAGAGCCCCCGCGGGCTTCTGAAGACCGTCGCGCCGGGTTCGCTGCCGGGCTTCCTGCGTCAGCATTACACCACGAGCTCGGACATGGCGGGCGTTCTTGCCTCCTATCTCGTCTCCAACGGTGCCACCGATACCCGCTACCAGGCCAAGGACGGCAAGAAGGACGGCGCCAAGGACAAGGACGCGAGCAGCAATCCCGAGCCTCACGGGCGTCGCCCGCGCGCCCAGGATGCCAGGCCGGACGGCGAGGCTGCCGCGCCCGCGGCCGAGGGCGCCCGCCAGAAGCGCGCGACACGACCGGCCGAGGACGGCTCGAAGCCCGAGGCACAGGCTGCGCCCGAGGGGCGCAAAGGCAAGCGCCGCGACAAGCCCGGCACCGAGGAGGCGCCGAAGGCCGACGCCGCCGCGCCAGCAGCTGACGAGAAGAAGAGCGCGCCGCAGCCGAAGCCGGACGCGGCCAAGGTCGAGCCCGGCCGCGACGAGGCCAAGCCCGACAGCGCCAAGGTCGAACCCCGCAGCGAGACCCCGGCGGTACGGCCCGATCCTGTCCCCCCGGTAACGCCCGCTGCACCGGCGGCCGCGAAGCCTGCCGAGCCGCCTGCGTCCAAGTCGGCGGAAGAGGCAGCTCCCAAGCCTGCTGCGCCGGCCGCCAGCTCTGAACCGGCGGCCAAGCCGCAAGAACCGGCATCGCCCGCCGCGACCGCGCCTCCCGCGCCCGCCGGGCCCTCCGGCCCGCCAGCGCCGCCGATCTCGCGATAAGCCAGCCCGTTTTTCGCTCGACATGCGGAGGCCGCGTTCGTCGCGGCCTTCGCATCGTATTGACGGCATTAGAGTGTCACTCTAGAGTAATGCTCTAGGAGGCGCCGATGGCGGCGAGCGTGCGAGACGACCTGTTGGCAGCCGGGCTGGCCGTGTTCGACCGCGTCGGCTTCGAAGCCGCGACGGTGGCCGCGATCCGTGCCCGGGCGCGGGCTTCCAATGGCAGCTTCTTTCACGCCTTCGGCTCAAAGAAGGAGCTTGCCGGTGCGCTGTTCCTGGAGGTCTTGCGGCAATATCACGCCGCGGTGCTGGCCGCGCTCGATCTTGTGCCCGCGGCGGAGCAGGGCATCGATCGGCTGATCCGGGCACATCTTGACTGGGTCGTGACCAGCCGGCGCGAGGCGCGCTACCTGTTCGAGATCTCGCGCAGCGAATGGGGCGAGGACGTCCGCGACGCCCAGCGCGCGCAGAATGCACGCCTTGCCGACGGCATCGAGCGCTGGCGCGCGCCGCTGGTTGCAGGCGGCGAGCTCCTGCCGATGACGCCGGCGATGTTCGTCAGCCAGCTCATCGGTCCGGCGCAGATTTTCTGCCGCGCCTTCCTGTCGGGACGCGACCGCGCCGATCCGCGCGCCGAGGCCGACACGCTGATCGCCTGCGCCATCCGTGCGCTACGGCCACACGATCGCATCAACAAACACTAAGGAGAGATTGCATGCGCGCCGAAGCAGATCCGGAATTCGCGGCCGTTGCCGAGCACATTCATGCCAATGTCGGCCGGCAGGGCTTCATGAACCTGGTCGGCGCCGAGCTGTCGGAATTGACGCGCGGCACCTGCACGATTGCCGTGGATCACCGGCCGGAGCTGCTGCAGCAGCACGGCTTCTTCCACGGCGGCGTCACCGCCTTCCTGGTCGACAACGCCACGACGATCGCAGCCGCCACCTCGCGCGGCCAGCCGGCGCTGACCGCGGAATACAAGCTCAACCTGTTGTCGCCCGCGGTCGGCGAGAAGCTGATCTGCCGTGCCCGGGTGATCAAGCCGGGCCGTCAGGTCTCGGTGGTTGCCGCCGATGTGTTCTGCCTCAGCGATGGCGTCGAGAAGCACACGGCGACCGCGCTGGCTTCGATTGCGATGCTCAGCGAGGACGTCGCCGTCAAATCGAAAAGCCCGGCCGCGTGAGGCAGCCGGGCTTGTGTAGGCCTCGTCATTCCGGGGCGATGCGGAGCATCGAACCCGGAATCTCGAGATTCCGGGTCTGGTCCTTTGGACCATCCCGGAATGACGACATTTGAACTTACTTCTCTTCCGCGGCCGGGGCCGGGGCGACCTCGTCGTGCTCGGCTTCCGGATCGAAGAACTCGCCGGCGGCCGCGATCGCCTCGGCGGCCGCGTCGCGGTCCTCGTTGCGGGTCGAGATGTCCTCGCCGCGGTTGATGCGCTCGGCCTCGTCCTGGCTGCGCGCAACCGTGACGGTGATCTCGACCTCGACCTCGGGGTGAACGGCAACGATGACCGTGTGCTTGCCGATGGTCTTGATCGGCGCGTCGAGCTGCACCTGCGGACGGTCGAGGTGAACGCCGTCGGCCTCGAACGCCATGACGATGTCGCGCACCGTGACCGAGCCGAACAGCTGGCCGGCTTCGGAAGCCTGACGGATCACGATGATGTTCTTGTCCTTGATCTTCTCGGCGACCTTGGACGCTTCGCCCTTGGCCTGGAGGTTGCGGGCCTCGAGCTCGGCCTTCATGCCGTCATACTTGGCACGGTTGTCGGCGGTAGCGCGCAGCGCCTTGCCGCGCTTGAGCAGGAAATTGCGGGCGTAGCCGTCGCGAACCTTCACGACTTCGCCCATCTGGCCGAGCTTGTTGACGCGTTCCAGCAAAATGACTTCCATATTCGTTCTCCTATTGAAGTGCTCTGTGGGTTTTCGGTTTTCGGGGTTGAACTCAGGGGGTCGGCAGCGGCGGCGGCTGCTGCCGGCTGCGCAGGAAGCGTTCGCGGAAGCCGAACATGGCGTCCGCAAGGCCGAGGATCACCATTGCGATCACGGGCCATCCGAACACGACCACGACGGCATAGGTCGAGCCGAGCCAGAACGTGCGGCTCTTCAGCGCCAGCGTGAGGGTGTGCAGCACGGCGAAGCCGGTCAGCGCGTAGCCAATCATCAGCGCAGCCGCGGTGATCTGAGCGACGATCGCGACGAGCCCGCCGGTGAAGCAGAAGGCGAGCGCGACGCAGAGCGCCACCAGCGTCATCGGCGGCAGCTCCGCCGTCTTCAAGTCCGGCCACGGGCGCCGCAGCCGGCCCGACGTGGCGGTGATCTTGGCGCTGAGCCAGAGGTTCAGGGTCAGCGTCATCATCGCGATGACGGTGGCCCCGGCCGGAGCCATGCGCACCAGCGCGTCGACGAACTGACCGGCTTCGCCGGAGGTCTGCGGGTCGGTGGCGCGGAGGAGGCGCATCAGGCCGCGCCGCAGCGTGCCGAGGATGGTCTCGGCGTCGGTCCCGAGCGTGAGCAGGGCAGCCAACGTGGTCAGCGTGGCAAAGCCGGCGAGCCACAGCAGGATGCGGCCGACCGGATACCATTCGAGTTCAGGTGCGGCGGCGGGTTCCGCGGCAGCCTCCGGCGCGACAGCTCCCACCGGACGGCTGAGCAGGGCGAGATGGCCGAGCCACCAGGCCGGCAGCGCGACGGTGAGGGCGAATGCGATGCCATAGGGCAGGCCGAACAGGGCGCCGAGGCTGATTGCAGCAGCGATGCCGCCGAGGCTGGCGCAAAGCGGTCCCCAGCCGATCGCGGCGACCATCAGCGGCAGTGGAGCGAGATAGAACAGGACGAGCGAGATCAGCGCGCCCGAAATGATCGAGGCGAACATCAGGGCCGACGCAGCGCCGGCGATCAGGCCAATCAGTGCAAAAGCCATCATCAGCTGTCCCGCTCCCTTCGAGCGGTTAGAGGCGCGTTTGCCCCAACCATCGGCGACCGGACGACCCGGAAGCCTTATGAGATCGAAAAGTTGCGGCCGGCGGCTCAGGGCCGCCGGCCGGATTGGTCGTCTTAGCGAATGACGTAGGGGAGCAGGCCCAAGAACCGCGCGCGCTTGATGGCGCGGGCGAGCTCACGCTGCTTCTTCGCGGACACCGCCGTGATGCGGCTCGGCACGATCTTGCCGCGCTCGGAGACGTAACGCATCAGCAGCTTGGAGTCCTTGTAGTCGATCTTCGGAGCATTGGCGCCCGTGAACGGGCAGCTCTTGCGACGACGGAAAAACGGGCGACGTGCACCAGCTTCAGCCATTGTTCTTACTCCCCATCCGTCGTGGTTTCAGCTTCTTCGCGCGGACGGCGCGGCCCGCGGTCGCCGCGGAAGCCACCACCGTCGCGATCGCCACCACGGAAACCGCCCTCGCGGTCGCCACGGAAGCCGCCTTCACGCTCGCCGCGGAAGCCGCCGCCACGGTCGTCACGCTCGCGGTCACGGTCGGCCTTGCGCATCATCGCGGACGGGCCTTCCTCGAGCTCATCGACGCGGACGCTGAGATAGCGGATCACGTCTTCGCTGATGCGCTCCTGGCGCTCGATCTCGGCGATCGCCGCGGACGGCGCGTCGATGTTGAGCAGCACGAAGTGCGCCTTGCGGTTCTTGTTCATGCGGTAGGTGAGGGAGCGCACGCCCCAATTCTCGGTCTTGGTGACCTTGCCGCCGAGACCCTCGACGATACCGGTCATCTGCGCAGTCAGCTCTTCGACCTGCTGCGTGCTCGCGTCCTGACGCGCGAGAAAAACATGCTCATAAAGAGCCATGGTGGTCCTTTCCTCATGTTGGCGCATCGCCCGGCGTCAAGCCCTTAAGAGGCCTTCGGAAAGGACTCTGGGATTAAGCTCAGAAGGCGGAAACACGGGACGACGGGCCGACTGGCCCTGCCACACCAAAATCACGAAGGATTTGCTGAGACCGTCCGTTCAGCTCCCGGCCGGGGTCTGCGGATGCGCGCCTTATACGGATTTTGGCGGAGATGGCAAGGTTCGAGCCCCGAGCTTTCGGCCGACACGGGGGGCGGCCGGGGCAGCCAATCCACCCTCCCATACCAGCTTGACCTATTTGTTTGTATATCATACAAATAATGGATCGGGAGGACTTGATGGCGGGTGAATCGATCGAGGCTCCGTTCGAGGCGTCGGTGGGCGATCCGAAGCACGCTGCGCGCGCGACACGGTCGGCCGGCCGCAAGATGCGCTCGCTGCTGCTGGATGCGGCCAGTCCGCTGTTCCGGGAGCGGGGGCTGTCGGGCACGGCGATCACCGACATCGCGGCCGCGGCCAACGCATTTCCCAGCCAGATCACCTATTACTTCCGCACCAAGGAGGCGCTGTTCGTCGAATGCGCCTGCCGCGAGCTCTTGTATCTGGCGCGTGCGACCGAGCAGGCGGCGCTGACGGCGCGGACGCCGCGGGACTACACGCACGCGCTGGCGCAGACCGTGACGGCGAGCGATTCAGTCGCCTTCTTCGCCGAGGCGCTGACATTGACGCGGCGCCGCCAGGATCTTGCGCCCCTCGTCGAGCGCACCATCGAGCGCCTGCACGGCGAAGGCGCGCGCGCCTATGCGAGCCAGGTGGCACGGCACGGCTGGCGCTCGCTGCGTGCGCCCGACGAAAGCTCGCGGCGGTTCTGGGCCGTCGCCATCGGCGTCATTCTCGAAGGCCATGCGATGGGCCGCTCGCCCGAGGAGCTCTGCGCCGAGATGCTGCGGGTGCTTGGCGAGCAGGCGAAATCTACCGACACGGCGCGCCTGCGCCTTGTCGAGGCGCGTGACGCAACGACCACGGCGGACGAGGAGAGCTAGGCCATGACCGCGCTTCGCATGCGTGCCCGTGATTTCCTGACCGACGACCAGCTTGCCGACGTGCGCCGGCGTGTGACCTGGAAGGGCGTTGCGCTGATCGCGCACGCCTGGGCGCTGATCGTTGGCGCGATGGCCTTGGTCGCGTGGTGGCCCAATCCGGTCACCTATGTCCTCGCCGTCGCGATCATCGGCTCGCGCCAGCTGGGCCTCGCGATCCTGATGCATGACGGCGCGCATGGCTGCCTGTCCGCCGACGAGAAGACCAATCTGGCCCTGAGCCAATGGTTTTGTGCCTATCCGCTGTTTGCGGAGACGCGCAGCTACCGGCGTTACCACCTGCAGCACCATGCGCGCACGCAGCAGGAGGATGATCCCGATCTCGTGCTGTCGGCGCCGTTTCCGATCACGAAGCTGAGCTATCGCCGCAAGTTCATTCGCGACATCACCGGACAGACCGGCTACCAGCAGCGCAAGGCGCAGCTGCTCAACGCGCTTGGCGCGAGGGACTGGCCGTGGCGCCAGCGCCTCACTCATTTCTGGGACAAGCTCGGTCCGCAATGCATCGTCAATGCCCTGATGTTCGCCGCGTGCGCGGCGGCGGGCGTGTGGTGGGCCTACCCGCTGTTATGGCTGGTGCCGCTCTTGACCTGGATGATGGTCATCACCCGCATCCGCAACATCGCCGAGCACGCCGTCGTTCCCGACAGCAGCGATCCCTTGCGCAACACCCGCACCACGCATGCCGGTTTTCTCGAGCGGCTGTTCATCGCGCCGTACTACGTGAACTATCACCTCGAGCATCACCTGCTGTTCTACGTGCCCTGCTACAATCTGCCGAAGGTGCATCGGCTGCTGAGCGCGAGCCGCTATGCCGGCCGCATGGAGGTGCAGCCGGGTTATGCCGCGGTGCTGCGGCTGGCGACGGCGAGGCCCGATCGGGACGACCGGCGGGGTGAGTTGGTGAACAGCGCGCGCCGTGCGCAGGCGGGGGCGAAGGTCGATGCCAACCAGACTGCCGGCGGGTTTTGAGCCTGCGTATCCCCAGTTGAATGCCGGCCGGGGTTCCCATCGCGGCTTGACAGTCCGGCCCCTGACGGTGTCTACGGCCCCCTTTGGAGCGTGATCCGGAACCATGGCCCAAGGAACCACCACCCAAGGCCGCGCGTAATCGGCTGCCGGTTCTCGAGGGATCGTGCCCGACAAGCAGGGAGCGCCGATGACGGCAGCATTCACATTTCCGGGGCAGGGGTCCCAGGCGGTCGGCATGGGCAAGGCCCTGGCCGACGCCTTTCCGGTGGCGCGCGCCGTGTTCGACGAGGTCGATGCCGCGCTGTCCGAGAAACTGACGGCCATCATCTGGGATGGTCCGGCCGAAACGCTCCAGCTCACCGAAAACGCCCAGCCGGCGCTGATGGCGATGTCCATCGCCACCCTGCGCGTGCTGGAGGCCGAGGCCGGTTTTTCCGTGGGACGAGACGCAGCCTTCGTCGCCGGCCATTCGCTCGGTGAATATTCGGCGCTCGCTGCGGCCGGCAGCCTGACGGTGTCGGATACCGCCCGTCTGCTTCGCACCCGCGGTCTCGCAATGCAAAAGGCCGTCCCGGTCGGGGCCGGCGCAATGGCCGCGCTGCTCGGTCTCGACTACGAGGCCGCCATGGAGGTGGCCAACGAGGCGGCGCAGGGGCAGGTCTGCCAGGCCGCCAACGACAATGGCGGCGGGCAGGTGGTGGTCTCGGGCGACAAGGCTGCGGTCGATCGCGCCGTCGAGATCGCCAAGACCAAGGGTGCCAAGCGCGCGATGCTGCTGCCGGTGTCCGCCCCGTTCCATTGCAGGCTGATGCAGCCCGCCGCCGACGCCATGGCGGAGGCGCTGTCGAAGGTCACGATCAAGGCGCCGGCCGCGCCGCTGGTGTCGAACGTGCTGGCAAGCGCCATCACCGACCCCGACGAGATCCGCCGCCGCCTGGTGGAGCAGGTCACCGGAACGGTGCGCTGGCGCGAGTCGGTCGCCTATATGGCGGGGCAGGGCGTCACCCGATTCTTCGAGATCGGCGCCGGCAAGGTGCTGACTGGTCTCGTCAAGCGCATCGCGGACGGAGCCGTCGGCGTTGCGGTCGGCGGTCCCAATGACATCGCCGCCGCGAAGGATGCACTGGCCGCTGCGAAGCAGGCTTGAGTTTACGCACGATCTTCCGGAAAACCGCTGCACACTTTTCCGGATCGTGCTTTGGAGGAGTTGTCTTCGATGTTCGATCTGACTGGCAAGAAGGCGCTTGTCACCGGCGCCACCGGCGGCATCGGCGGCGCGATCGCGCAGGCGCTGCACGCGCAGGGCGCGACCGTCGCGATATCGGGAACGCGCAAGGAAGTGCTTGATGAGCTTGCCGGCAAGCTCGGCGAGCGCGTCTTCGTGTTGCCCTGCAATCTCTCCAAGGCCGACGAGGTCGAGGCGCTGGTACCCGCCGCGGAAGCCGCGATGGGCCAGGTCGACATCCTCATCGCCAATGCCGGCATCACCCGCGACAATCTCTTCGTGCAGCTCCGTGACGAGGATTGGGAGGAGGTCATCAACGTCAATCTGACCGCGACCTTCCGCCTCGCGCGCGCCGCCACCAAGCTGATGATGCGCAAGCGCTTCGGCCGCATCATCGCCATCACCTCGGTGGTCGGCGTCACCGGCAATCCCGGGCAGGGCAACTACACCGCCTCGAAGGCGGGCCTGATCGGCATGATCAAGACGCTGGGCGCCGAATACGCCAAGCGCGGCGTGACCGCGAACTGCATCGCGCCGGGCTTCATCAAGACGCCGATGACCGACGCGCTCAACGACAAGCAGCGCGAAATGATTCTGACCAAGGTTCCGGCTGCCCGTCTGGGGACGCCCGAGGACATCGCCGCGGCGGCCGTGTACCTGAGCTCGAACGAAGCAGCCTACGTCACCGGCCAGACCATCCACGTCAACGGCGGCATGGCCATGATCTGAGGTCTTCGTTCCGCGCTGCCCACATGGTCGGCGTGGAATGCGGCAAACGGCCGTTTCCGGAGTGAAATGAGGCTTGTAGTCAAGGCAATTGAAGTGTGATAACCGGACCTTCAACGGATGGGCAAAGAACGCCATTGCAGGTTTTTGAAACCCTGTATATTGGCGATGCGGAGCCTTGGCCGTCGTTCGCCGGGCCCTGTATCGGTTAGGATGGGGCCAAATCAAAGTACGTAAGCGAAGGCAAGTAACACGACCACGACGGCTCGTATCGTCCCGGGGGGTCGGGTCTACAGGGAACAACACGAGGTTAAGCAATGAGTGACATTGGCGAGCGGGTTAAGAAGATCGTGGTCGAACACCTTGGTGTTGAACCCGAGAAGGTTGTCGACAACGCGAGCTTCATCGACGACCTCGGCGCCGACAGTCTGGACACCGTCGAGCTGGTGATGGCGTTCGAAGAGGAATTCGGTTGCGAGATTCCGGACGATGCCGCGGAGACGATTCTCACCGTCGGCGATGCCACGAAGTTTCTCGAGAAGAACGCGAAGAGCTGACGCTCTTCATTTCGCGGGGACAACATTGAAACCGGACGGGCCGCTTCGCAGCGGTCAGCCGGTTTCTTGTTATTGGCCGTGAATCTTTCGATGCGGAGTTTTCGGACATGAGGCGGGTTGTCGTCACTGGTCTCGGCATGGTGTCGCCGCTCGGCTGCGGCGTCGAACCGACCTGGAAACGCATCCTCAACGGCGAAAGCGGCGCGCGCGCGATCGAGAGCTTCGATGTCTCCGATCTTCAGACGAAATACGCCTGCACGGTCGTGCGCGGCGACGGCAGCAACGGCACCTTCAATCCCGACAAGTGGATGGAGCCGAAGGACCAGCGCAAGGTCGACGACTTCATCATCTTCGGCATGGCCGCGGCCGGCCAGGCGCTCGACGACGCCAACTGGCACCCCGAGTCCGAAGAGGACAAGTGCGCGACCGGAACCATGATCGGATCCGGCATCGGCGGCCTCAGCGGCATCGCCGAAACCGCGATCCTGTTGAAGGAGCGCGGACCGCGCCGGGTGTCGCCGTTCTTCATTCCGGGCCGGCTGATCAATCTCGCCTCCGGCTACGTCTCGATCGCGCACGGGCTGAAAGGGCCGAACCATGCCGTCGTCACGGCCTGCTCGACCGGCGCGCACGCGGTCGGCGATGCCGCCCGCCTGATCGCGCTGGGTGATGCCGACGTGATGGTCGCAGGCGGCGCCGAGTCGCCGATCAGCCGCATCGGCATTGCCGGCTTCAATGCCGCGCGCGCGCTTTCGACCGGCTTCAATGAGACGCCCGAGAAGGCCTCGCGTCCCTACGACAAGGACCGCGACGGCTTCGTGATGGGCGAGGGCGCCGGCGTCCTGGTGCTGGAGGAGCTCGAGCACGCGAGGCGCCGCGGCGCGAAGATCTATGCCGAGGTGATCGGCTACGGTCTGTCGGGTGATGCCTATCACATTACCTCGCCGTCGCCCGACGGCGATGGCGGCTTCCGCAGCATGTCGGCCGCGCTCAAGCGTGCCGGCCTGACCGCATCCGATCTCGATTACATCAACGCGCACGGCACCTCGACACCGCTCGGCGACGAGATCGAGCTCGGTGCCGTCGAGCGTCTGCTCGGCAATGCCGCCTCCAAGGTCGCGATGTCCTCGACCAAATCGTCGACCGGTCATTTGCTCGGTGCGGCCGGCGCGATCGAAGCGATCTTCGCCATCCTCGCGATTCGCGATAATGTCGTGCCGCCGACGATCAACCTCGACAATCCGTCGGTGGAAACCGCGATCGACCTCGTGCCGCACGTTGCGAAGAAGCGCGAGGTCAATGTTGCCTTGTCGAACTCGTTTGGTTTTGGCGGTACCAATGCGTCGGTGATCGTCCGACGTTTGGCCGATTAGTTTGCGTTTGAGACGAATCCACCGTTTTGCCGTATTCGGCGATAGTCATGGAAGTGGGCGTGCATTTGGCTCGGCAAGCGATGGTCGGGCCGCTATTGAACCGGCAGGATTCAGGTTGCTTCTATGAGTGAAAGGCCGCCCATCTCGCCCCGGAGTCCGCGGGCAGCGCTCGAGCCCGAGCAGCTCCCGCCGCCGCCGAAGCGTTCGGACCGCGCGCGCAATCCTTTCGTGGTCGTCGGCAATGCCATCATCACCCTTCTGCTGATCGCCATGCTCGGCGCCGGCGGCGTCTATTATTACGGCCGCCAGGTGCTCGAGGCGCCCGGGCCGCTGAAGGACGACAAGATCGTCAACATCCCGCAGCGCGCCGGCAAGCGCGACATCGCCGAGACGCTGAACCGGGAAGGCGTCACCGACATCAATCCCTGGGTGTTCATCGCTAGCGTTGCCGCGTTGAAGGCGAGCTCGGACCTCAAGCCGGGTGAATATTCGTTCCAGAAGAACGCCTCGCTCCGCGACGTCATCGCCACCATCGTCGAGGGCAAGGTGGTGCAGCATGCCGTCACGATTCCGGAGGGGCTGACCTCCGAGCAGATCGTGGCGCGCCTGTCCGACAACGACATCTTCACCGGCAGCGTGCGCGAGCTGCCGCGCGAGGGCACGCTGCTGCCGGAGACCTACAAGTTCCCGCGCGGCACGCCGCGCGAGCAGGTGGTCCAGCGCATGCAGCAGGCGCACAAGCGTGTGCTCGCCGAGATCTGGGAGCGTCGCAACCAGGACATTCCGGTCAGGACGCCGGAGCAGCTGGTGACCCTCGCCTCGATCGTGGAGAAGGAGACCGGCAAGCCCGACGAGCGCAGCCGCGTCGCGGCGGTGTTCGTCAATCGCCTGAAGCAGCGGATCAAGCTGCAGTCCGATCCGACCATCATCTATGGGCTGGTCGGCGGCAAGGGCACGCTGGGTCGCCCGATCAAGCGCAGCGAGATCACGCAGCCTTCGCCCTACAACACCTATGTGATCGAAGGCCTGCCGCCGGGCCCGATCTCCAACCCCGGCCGCGCCTCGCTGGAGGCCGCCGCCAATCCGGCCCGCACCCGCGACCTCTATTTCGTCGCCGACGGCAGCGGCGGGCACGCCTTTACCGAGACCTACGACGCGCACCAGAAGAACGTGGCCAAGCTGCGCGCGATGGAGAAGCAGATCCAGAACGACACGGTCGAGCCGCCCGAGGATGCGCCGCCGCCGGCCGCCGCTGCGCCCGGAGCCGCCGATACGCCGACCGCGACCACACCGGCGCGGCCCAATCAGCAGAAAAAGCCGCCGGCGGCACGCCCGGCAGCTCCGGCACCGGCGCGGCAGGGCGCGGTACAGCCGTCGCCACCGGTGGTCCAGCGCTAGATCCGTCGCAACCGCTGCTGCGGACTTTGCGGATTCCACTTTCCTGCAAAATAGTCTTAAGATTCGCGTGGCTTGATGCCTCGCGAATCCCGCGTTTCTGGAGAATTTGACCTGATGGCGCTGTCGTCCATGACCGGCTTTGCGAGATGCCACGGCGCAAGCGGGCCGTACACGTTCGAGTGGGAATTGAAGTCCGTCAACGCCAAGGGCTTCGACCTCAGGGTGCGGCTGCCGCAGGGCTTCGACGAGCTTGAGGCCTACGCCAAGAAGCGCGCCGGCGAGCTTTTGTCGCGCGGCACCGTCTACGCCAATCTCACCGTCAAGCGCAGCAATGCCGCCGCAACGGTTCGCGTCAACGAGGATGTGCTCAACGCCGTCCTGAAGGCCGCCGCCATGATCGGCGGCAAGATCGACGCGGTGGCCCCGAGCATCGACGGCCTGCTCGCCATCAAGGGCGTCGTCGAGGTCGCCGAGCCCGAGGGCGACGAGGCGGAGGACAACGCCGCGCGTGCCGCTGCCGCCGAGGCCTTCGACAAGGCGCTCGCCGAGCTCGTTGCGATGCGCAAGCGCGAGGGCACCTCGCTCGGCCAGATCCTGACCCAGCGCGTCGACGAGATCGAGCAATTGGCGAAGAAGGCGGAAGCTGCGCCCGGCCGCAAGCCGGAGGCGATCAAGGCGAGGCTCGCCGAGCAGATCGCGGCGCTGCTCGACACCTCCGACCGGTTCGATTCCGACCGTCTGATGCAGGAGGCGATCCTGATCGCCACCAAGGCCGACATCCGCGAGGAGCTCGACCGCATCGCATCCCACATCGCGCAGGCGCGCGAGCTGATCGGCAAGGGCGGCCCGATCGGCCGCAAGCTCGACTTCCTGGCGCAGGAGTTTCACCGCGAGGTCAACACCTGCTGCTCGAAGTCGAACGACATCGAGCTGACCAATACGGGGCTGGCCATGAAGAACGTGGTCGAGCAGTTCCGCGAGCAGGTCCAGAATCTGGAGTGATCGATGACGACGGGCGATCACGGAACTGACGGTGTCGAGCGGCGCGGCTTGATGTTCGTGCTGTCCTCGCCCTCGGGCGCGGGCAAGACCACGCTGTCGCGTCTTTTGATCGAGCGCATGCCCGGTCTGAAAATGTCGGTCTCGGCGACCACGCGGCCGAAGCGGCCGGGCGAGGTCGACGGCAAGGACTATCTGTTCGTCGACAAGCCCCGCTTCGAAGCCATGGTGAAGGGCGACGAGCTGCTCGAATGGGCCACCGTGTTCGACAACAGCTACGGCACGCCGCGGGCGCCGGTCGAAGCCGCGCTGTCGTCCGGGCAGGACGTGCTGTTCGACATCGACTGGCAGGGCACGCAGCAATTGCGCGAGAAGGCGCGCGCCGACGTCGTCAGCGTCTTCATCCTGCCGCCCTCGGCGGCCGACCTCGAAAAGCGCCTGCATTCGCGCGCGCAGGATTCCGACGAGGTGATCCGCAAGCGCATGAGCCGCGCCAGCCACGAGATGAGCCACTGGGCCGAGTACGACTACATCGTCATCAACCACGACGTCGATGAGGCCTTCGCCGAGGTGCAGTCGATCCTGAAGGCCGAGCGCCTCAAGCGCGAGCGGCGGATTGGCCTCGTTGGTTTCGTGCGAGGTTTGCAAGGCCAGCTGCAGGGCTAGGCTCTGGCAGCTGCGGCCCTTGCTTCGCCAGCCGTTCCAGCATCGCGGTGATCACGTCGACGTCGACGCCATCCTCGCTCTTCACATCCTCATTGCGATCGGCCTCGTCGCGGGCAGCGGGCTCCTTGTCGTCGGTCGCCTTGGCCGCGAGCGGGGGCGCGGCTTCGATCGCGAACGCGCCGTTGAAGATGTCGGCCTTGTCGAGCTCGCCAGCCTTGCTGCGGACGGAGGCGGATTGGGCCGCGATCAGGGAGATCTCCCTGGTGAATGCCGCGAGCTGCGCGGTCTGCGGTCGTACTTCATCGAAGTCGACCGGGCCGCCTTGCGCGTGCGGCTGGGCCGCTGAATTCGCACCGAGCCATGGCGCGCGGCTTCCGTCGTGATCCTGCGCCGCCCAATCGTCCCAATGCCCGCGGCGGTCGGAAGCAGCTTGAACGCGCACGCGCCTGCGGGCGAAACGGTAGATCACGCTGGCGAGGATGCCCGCAAGTGCCAGCGCGCCGCCGATCACCAGCAGCAGCATCTGCACCGAGCCGCCGGGTTTGTCGGTCATGCCGTCTGCTGCGGCAGGCGGGAGCGGGGCAGGGGATTTTGACGGCTTTGTCTTCGGCTGCGCAGTTGCTGTGACCACGGTCGTTGCCGGCTGCGGCTCCGGAGCGGTGGACGCTGCCGGGACATCAGGCCATGGCGAGGCGGGCGCTTGCTGCGCGCTGCTCTCAGCCGCCTGGTTCGCCGGTTGTTGAGCCGGTGGCGGGCTCGCCGGTGCGACCTGGGTCACCGCGTTCGGCGCCTTGGGAGGAGCGCCATTCCGCGGAGTTACATATTCGGCGCGCGCGTCCTGCACCGTCTGCTGCGGCGATGCCGATGATTCCGATGGTGTGTCGGCCGCGGCCTGCGTGGTCTGCACAGCTTTCGCACCGTCCTTGTCGCCGGCCGCGCGCAGATACCAGCATTTCTGCTTGGTTGTTCGATCGAGGCGGTAATACCAGTGCTGGCCCTGCGATGCTGCGCCCTTGGGCGAAGCGAGGCAGTCGGTAGCCGGGTTGGCCGTGCTCGGTGGGGTCGGCGCGTTCTGCGACACGGCCGCCAGTGGCAGGCCGGCAATCATGCTGCCGACCAGCGCGGATACGAATTTTGCGGTGCGGTTGCCCATCCTGGTCTCCCGGTTACGCATGACGCAACTCTTGACCTGCCCTTTGTCATCAAAGACTTGGGTGGCAATGAGCCGCAAATCCGGAGAGGATGTGGCTTGAATCGGGCCTGCGGGGCGTTCGTTCCGCTGAAAATAGCGGCTTTCCGGCGCTACTGTTTCGCCGAACTCCAGGTTCCGCCGCAGCCGTCGGAGCGGCGCCAGCTTCCGGAACCGCTGCGCGCGCCGAGACGCCCCGAGCCGGTGAAGGTGACGCCGTCGCCTTGACCGACGATGCTTCGCATCGCGGGGGGCGCTGCGCTGCGTCCGGGGCACGAGAGGAGTGTGTTGGGCGCTCTCTCCACGCCGTCATTGCGAGGAGCTCGCGACAAAATTGCGAAGCAATTTTGCGCTGATGCGACGAAGCAATCCAGACTACCTCTGCGGAAAGATTCTGGATTGCTTCGCTGCGCTCGCAATGACGGAGTATGCGGCACCGGCTTGCTCTTTCCATCGGCGCTCTTTGTTGCAGACGCACATCCGCATTCTCGCGGCACCTTTTGCCCGAGGCTTGCTCGTTTCGCGCCCCATGAAAGACCAGAGGGCGCAGGGAAGGCCGGGCGCCGGCGGCACCCGCAGATCCGTGCACAACGAAAAATGCACACGGGGTGGATCACAGGTGTGCCGGTCGCCCGGCCTTCCCTGCGCGGATGGTTTTAACGGTGTCCTTCGTGCTCTCCTCGGGGAGCGTTGCACTATTGCCCCCGTCGCCTCGCCGCTGATCGATGCGCGTGCCGGTTGGCCGCCACATCACGGCGAGATTTGACGCCAGAACCCCGGGCGTCGGGACCACACGACTTCTCCGTCCGCGGACGCCCCTGCCTCAGCATCCGGGGCCCGATGTGCGCGCCCCCGACCGTCAACAAGACCGCTGTGACCGCGCCGTGTCGTAGCGCGCCGCGCATGACTCAACGGTCGCCCGTCCCCGTCACCGCCTCTCGCGCCGGCGCTACCGCGTCCACCGCACCCCGACCCGCATCTCGTGACGATCGCGAAGCGCCCCTCTGGCAGGGTCGGGATGACCGTTCTATGCCACAAATCCGAAATTCGGGAAAGTGGAATATTTTTGCGGGAAGGGGTTGACGGGTTTCATGGTGTTTTGCCGGACGCCTCGCGAGCGGTTGCCGCAGCCTCCGCTCGGTCATTCCGGGGCACCCTGAAAGGGCGAGCCCGGAATCCATCGGACGGCGGGGCATGCGGCCCGATGGATTCCGGGCCTGCGTGCTTGCGCACGCATCCCGGAATGACGGTGGAGGTGACGAAGGTTCATTTCAACGGCAGGAACAGGTCCGCCGCTGCCTCGTGCTCGGCGACATCGGGAACGAAGTTCAGCCGCTGGCAATAGATCGGGAAGTCGCGCACCTCCTCGCCGCTGGCCGGAAGCCAGTCGCGATAGAGGAACAGCGCGGCGGGCTCGAGATTGTCGGTGTTGCCGACGACGCGCAGCACGGCGCAGCGACCGCCCGGAATTTCGCCGGCCCTGATCGCCGCGCCGCTCGGCTCGATCGGCTTGTCGGTTCCGACGCAGAGGTCCACGCTGTAGTCGGCAGGCGAGGCCGGCCGCCGCTCGGACCGCCAGACGTTGAAGGTCGGACTCGTGCGCGGGTGCAGGCCGGCGGCTTTGCGCCAGGCGATGAAGCGCTGGATGGTGGCGGGAAGCGTCGCCGGGTCGCCGCGGTGCTCCATGATCGCCACCGCCGTCGTCGGCACGTTGAGGATCGTCACGTCGTCGCTGGTAAAGGTCTTCTGCATGAACTTGCTCCTCGCATTGTCGAGTGGCCCGAAGGCCGCAAGCCACGGCTCCCAGTCGGGAGACTTCCGGAACGACGACGGCGATTGCCCGAACCGTTGCCGAAAGGCGCGGGCGAAGGCGTCGGGTGCGTCGTAGCCGGCATCCATCGCGATATCCGTGACGCTGTCGGCGTCGTTGTAGGCCAACCGGTATGAAGCGCGCTTCATGCGGGCAAGCTGGATGTAGCGATGCACGGACAGCCCGAAGGTCGCCGTGAACTGCCGGTGGAAATGATACTTGGAGTAGGCCGCGACGCCGCTCAGCGCATCCAGGTCCAGATCGTCATCCAGATGCCGGTCGATGTGATCCAGCACCCGCTGCATCCGGGCATGGTAGTTTTGAAGCGCCGCCGTCATCGTGTCCTCCGTGGCAGCACCAGCTAAAGCGCAGGTGGGCATGACGTGCTCGACCGATCTTGCGGTTTTGCCACGGGGCGCAGAACGCCGCCAAGCTGTTTTCACTTTGGGAAACTTCTCGCCTCCGCCGCGGTTGAATCGGGGCTGAGGAGACGCCATGCCGATCAAGGATCAGGTCAAGAATTTCGCCAGGAAGCTGGTGGAGGATCGTCCCGATGCCGCGGCGCTGCGGGCGCTGGTGCGGGCGCGAAAGCCGGCCGCACTGCATTTTCGCGACGACGGCATCGTGCCGAACAATCCGAAATTTCCGGCGTTGCTCTATCGGGGGGCGGTGAAGCTGAACAGCCGGCGCTTTCCTCCTGACGTCGTCATCGACACGATGTTCGATGCGAATGGCTGGGGCCGGTCGTGGCGCGACACGGTGTATGACTTCGTCCATTATCATTCCCAGATCCACGAGGTGATGGGCGTGGCACGTGGTACGGCCAGGATCGAGTGCGGCGGCGTCAAGGGCCGAATCCTGCGCGTCAAGGCCGGCGACGTTCTGGTGCTTCCCGCGGGCACCGGACACCGGCTCATCGAGGCCAGTCGGGACTTTCTGGTGGTCGGCGCCTATCCGCAGGACGGGACCTATGACGAGTGCACCGACACGCGTGAGCGTCCCGACGCCATCAAGCGCATCGCCAAGGTCCGCAAGCCGAAGACCGATCCGGTCCTCGGACCCGGCGGTCCGCTGTTGCGCTCGTGGCGGAAAGCGCGATCGCGATCGCGATCCGGCGGGTAGCTGTCGCGTCCGCCGCTCAGGTCAGATAGTCGGGCGTGAAATCCGCAAGCTTGCGCAGCTCTTCGGTTTGCAGCAGCTCGATCTCGCTGCCCTCCCAGGCGATCAACCTGCGCTGCCTCAGCTCCTGGATGGTGCGATTGACGTGGACGATCGAGAGGCCGCAGGCATCTGCAACGTGGCGCTGCGTCATCGGCATCTGGAAGCAGCCGTCCGTGACGAGGCCGACCATCTCCAGCCGTGCGGCGAGTTCGCAGATGAGGTGCGCGACCTTGGCCAGGGCCGCCTGCGCACCGAGACGGGCGATCCATTGCCGCGAGATCGCCGCATCGATCAGCGTCTCGCGCCAGAACGCGCGAGTCAAATGCATCGAGCCGTCGAGCAGCTGCTTGAGCTGGCTGTGCGCGACGGTGCCGACGATGGTCGGTCCGAGCCCGACGAGGTCGGCATCCATCGGCGCGACCAGCAGCGTGTGCAGGCAGGGCATGTCGCCGGGAACGTGAAAGGCGAGGATCTGGCTGCGGTCGCCCACGATACGGGCCTGGTAGAGGAAGCCGTGCACGACGAAGACGCAGCGCGAGACGGGCTCGCCCTGGCGCAACACGATCTCCCCGTCGGCGACCTGGCGCAGGGTGGAGGGCAGGGCGGCGATCTCTCGGCGTTCGTCCTCGGACAGGTCTTCGATGGCCTGCAGACGCGCGATGAACCTTGGATGCGGCATGAGCCTCGCGTGCCGGTTCAATCGTCGCGCGACCCGGATGCCTCGACGAAGCGCCGCGAGAGCTTTGCGAGGGTCCAGTCGGAGACGGGCGCAGAGCGGAACTCGCGAATGGCGCGGGCAAGCTCCTGATCGGACATCGGCCGGACCGGATGCTTCAGCGCGCCCTGGACGACGGCATTCTTGATGCTGTCGAGCTGCGCGCTGGTATCCGCCGTGAACAGGCTGCGGATACGTTCCAGGATCGTAGGGCTCATGAAGGAATGGCTCGTCGTCGAGGTGACGGTGTGGATGCGACCTGTACGGCCGCAGATCGATTAGCAACCTCTGCTTCCGAAGCGCGTTCTAGTCCGCTGAACCCGAGCCGGACGTATCATTTGATAGAACCGGTGCAATTTTTGGCGGCGCATGGAAAAAGCCCACGACGTGATGATCCGGAACCTGTCCGAGCACACCGCGCTCGCAGAGGAGGATCTAAAGGAGATTCGCGCTCTCACCTTCACGCTGCGCGATATCGAGCCGAACGAGGATTTCATCCGCCAGGGCGACGAACCCGAACATTCGGTGCTGGTCGTCTCGGGCATGGTCGCGCGCTACCATCTGCTCGGCGGCGGCGGGCGACAATATCTTGCCTTCCACCTCACCGGCGACTTGCCGGACGCGCAAGGCCTGTTCATCGACGAGATGGACCACGGATTGAGCGCGCTGGGGCCGGCCACGGTTGCCTTCATCCCGCACCGCGAATTGTTCACCGCGTTCCGGCGGCGGCCGACCTTTGCGCTGGCCGTCTGGCGCGAGACGCTGCTCGATGCCGCGATCTTTCGCGAGGCCATCACCAACAACAGCGCCCGGCCGATGCAGGCGCGCATGGCTCACCTGTTCTGCGAGCTGTTCTACCGCGCCCGTGCCGCGCAGCTCGTCCGCGGCAATCGCTGTCCCTTTCCGATCAGCCTGGTGCAACTCGGCGAAACGCTGGGCATGGCGATCGCGACCGTGAACCGGACGCTGGCCGAGCTCCGGCGCAGCGGCGCCATGGATCTGCGTGAGGGCGAGCTGATCGTGCTGAAATGGCGCGACTTGCAGCGGCTCGGCGATTTCAGCCCGATCTACCTGCACCAGAAGCGGCAGTCGCCGCGGCATGGCTGAGACCGCTGCTAGCCATCGGCGGATGCCGCGCCGAGCACCTCGTCACAATGCTTCTTCACCCAATCGTTGCAGCAGCAAGCCCTGGCGTCGAGCGCCGCGGCGTCGAGGATCAGGATGGCGCCGCGCCGGGTGGCGAGGATGCGCCGGGCCTTGAACATCTGGATGACGCGGCTGGCATAGCTGCGGGAGACGCCGAGCATGCCGGCGAGCTGCTCGTGGGTGAGGGGGATCTCGGCCCGGCCGATCCGCTCCTGCGCGGAGATGATCCACTTGGCGGCGCGCTGCTCGATCGGATGCGCGGCGTTGCAGGCCGCGTTCTGCAGCAATTGCGCGAACTGGCAATCGGCATAGCGCGAGAACGCCTCTTGCAGCGCGGCCGACCTCTGCTGCGCCTGCTCGAGCGCGCGCAGCGGCAGCCGAACGAGCGTGCCGCCGAGCTTCACGACGATGCGGGAATAAGCGAGCGAAGGATTGCGGCCGGCGGCAACACCCACCGCCCCCTCGCGTCCCACCAGCAGGCTTTCGACCTCGCGGTCATCCTCGACCGGAACGGCGAACGACACCAGCGTGGGGCCGCAGGGAAAATGAACCGCCGCCACGGCGTCGCCGGCATGATGCAGAATGTGGCCCGCCTCGAGGTCGACCGGCTGGAGATGAGGTGCAAGAAGCTCGAAATCTCGGGGGGCGAGCTGCCGGAGCAGATCGTTCGGAGGCCGACCGGTCACAGTTTCTTCTCTTGGCTGGCCGGGAATCGGCGCCGGTCGCAACCCTACGTTTCCGTAGCGGAACCAACGGTTCCAAAGTGCACACAAGGGGCGGCTCAGGGGCCGAAAAGTTGGCGCGCAGGCCCTAGCCGCCGGGGCCAGAAGGCGGCGATGAACATCATCCGACCCGTGCTTCGCGGTCTGCCGTGGATCGGCGTTCGGCGACGTGTGCGCGATAGGCGTCGATCGCCCTGTTGGCGAGCATCAGCTGCCGGCGTTCGCCGGTCCTGAGCTGGGCTTCGATGGCGTCGAGAAGGAAGTTCGCGCTCTCGTCCGGCGGGCCGAGCTCGCCGCTCTGCTCGAGGCAGCTCCAGGCGATGAAGAATGCGCTTTCGACGGTGCAGCGAATGGACATGCGCTGCCAACGCGGCGAGACCAAAGGCGTTCCGTGCCGCGGGCCCAACTTGCGCCGGGCCCGCAACAAGCGGTCGGTCAGTTCTTCAGCACGATGCGGCCGACGACCTTGCCGGCACGAAGCTCGTCGATCCATTTCTGGACGTCGCCCATCGGCTCCTCGCGCATCGGCGTCGGCTTGATCTTGCCGGCGCGCGCCAGCGCCATCAGCTCGTGGGCCTCGGCGAGCGTGCCGACCATGAAGCCCTCGATGGTCATGCGCTTGTAGACCCATTGCACCATCGGCAGCGTGAATTGGCCGCCCATCAGGCCGGAGACCACGATCTTGCCGCCGCGCGCGGCGACCGCGACCGCAAAGGCCATCGACTTCTCGTTGCCGGCGAAATCGACGATCTCGTCGAAGCCGCCTTCGGTCTCCTTCAGGATGCGCTTGATCACGTCGGGCTCGGACGGGTCGTAGGCGACCGCGGCACCGTTCTTCAGCGCGGTGTCGCGCGCGGCCGGCGAGAGGTCGGCGACCGTGATCGGCTGCTTGAACATGGCTTGCGCAAACGACAATCCCATCATGCCGACGCCGCCGAGACCGATCAGCAGCAGGTTGCGCTGGCGCGGACGGTCGACCAGGCGCTTGAGCGCGCCATAGGCGGTGACGCCGGAGCACATCAAGGTCGCGGCCTGGTTGACGGGCAGGGGATCGTAGTCGAGCAGATATTTCGCGTCGGGCACCAGCACGTGGGTGGCAAAGCCGCCGTCGATGGAGACGCCGAGGAAGCGCTGCTTCACGCAGAGATTCTCATCGCCATTGGCGCAATCGCGGCACTGGCCGCAGCCGATCCAGGGGAAGACGGCCTTCTTCGCGCCGACGAGACTCGGCGCGACGTCCGGGCCGACCTCGTCGACCACGCCGGCGATCTCGTGGCCAAGGGTGAACGGCAGCGTCATGCCGCGCGTGGTGTCGAGCTTCTTGCCGCCGCCGAGATCGGCATAGCCGTCCTGGATATGCAGGTCGGAATGGCAGAGGCCGCAGCGCTCGATGCGCACCAGCACCTCGGCGCCTTTCGGCTTCGGCGTGTCGACGATGGTCTCGCACAAGGGCGCGTCGAACTTGACCAGGGACTGCCTGCGCATCAGCGCCATTTTCTTTCCTCCGGAATTCTTGGTTACTCGGTTTCGCTGCGTATATCCGCCAATTCGCGCGCCATGGCAACAAAGCCGGAGATGGGAATGGTCTCCGCGCGCCGGGTCGCATCGACGCCGGCGGCATGCGCGAGTCGCGCCGGATCCGCTTGAAGCGACTTCAGGCTCTGCCGCAGCATCTTGCGGCGCTGGCCGAAGGCGGCGGCGGCGACCTGTTCGAGCAGCTTGCGATCGCACGGCAGCGGCGCTGCGCGCGGCACAAGGCGCACGACGGAGGAGGTGACCTTGGGCGGCGGCACGAAGGCGGACGGCGCGATGTCGAACAGGATCTTGGTCTCGCAACGCCAGTTGGCGAGCACGCCGAGCCGGCCATAGGCCTCCTCGTCCTCGTGCGCCACGATGCGCTCGGCGACCTCGCGCTGGAACATCAGCACCATCATGTCGTACCAGGGCGGCCAGGGTTCGCTGGTGAGCCAGTTGATCAGGAGCTGGGTCGCGATGTTGTAGGGCAGGTTGGCGACGATCCTGGCTCGCGCGCCGTCGAGCAACGGGCGCGGATCGAATGTCATGGCGTCGCCATGCACGATCTCGAGCCTGCCGGGATAGCGCGCGGAAATATCCTGCAAGGCCGGGATCGCGCGCTCGTCGTGCTCGATGGCGATGACCCGCCGCGCGCCGAGCGCCAGCAGGGCGCGCGTCAGCCCGCCCGGGCCGGGGCCGATCTCGACGATGGTGGACTCCTCGAGCGGCGCCGCGGCGCGCGCGATGCGCGCCGTGAGATTGAGATCGAGCAGAAAATTCTGGCCGAGCGATTTGCGCGCCGACAGCGCGTGCCGGCGAATGACCTCGCGCAGCGGCGGGAGGTCGTCGATCGCGCTCATCAGCTTGGTGAGCCTGGTGAAGCCGCCATGCGGCTGGCGAGCCTCAAGGCTGCGATCAGGCTCGCCGGATTGGCCTTGGCCGTGCCGGCGATGTCGAAGGCGGTGCCGTGATCGGGCGAGGTGCGGACGAAGGGCAGGCCGAGCGTGACATTGACCGCATTGTCGAACGCGACCGTCTTGATCGGGATCAGCGCCTGGTCGTGATACATGCAGATGGCGCAGTCATAGGTGCTGCGCGCGGCCTCGTGGAACATGGTGTCGGCGGGCAGCGGGCCCCTGGTCTCGATGCCGTCATTGCGCAAGACTTTCAGCGCCGGGGCGATGATGGTCTGCTCCTCGTGGCCGAGCGAGCCGTCCTCGCCGGCATGCGGATTGAGGCCGGAGACGGCGATGCGCGGCCGCGCGATGCCGAAGCGGGATTTCAGCTCGGTTGCGACGATGCGCACGGTCGAGGCGATCAGCTCGCCGGTAAGCTGGACCAGGGCATCGCGGATCGAGACGTGAATGGTCACGGGCACCACGGCGAGCTGCGGCGACCATAGCATCATCACCGGCTGCGGCACGCGCCCGCTCTCTGCGGCGAGCTCGGCGAGGAATTCGGTGTGGCCGGGATGACGGAAGCCGGCGCGGTAGAGCACGCTCTTGGCGATCGGATTGGTGACGACGGCGCTGGCGCGGCCCTCGCGCACATCCGTGACCGCCTGCCGGATCGAGGCGAGCGCGGCCGGCGCGCTCGATGCGTCGGGCTTGCCGGGCTCGGCGGTCGCGCGCTCGCCGGTGGCGACCACGGGCAGCGCATCGGTGAAGGCGGAAGCCGCCTCGCCGGGGCTCACCGCCACCGTCCTGACGCCGGCCCCCAGCGACGGGGCGAGCGCCTTGGCGCGGCGCGCGATCAGGGCCTCGTCACCGAGCAGATAGAAGGCGGGCAGGTTCAGCTCGCGCCGCCGCAGCCAGGCTGCGATCGTGATGTCGGGGCCGATGCCGGCCGGCTCTCCCAGGGTCAGGGCAAGAGGAAGGGCCGGCGGCTTTGCTGCGCGATCGGCCATCAGCGGTTGCGATATTCGATCATCGCCGCCTTGCGGAGCTCGTCGAGATAGGCCTTCTGGGTCTTCTCGTATTTCTCCTGGTACATCTTCTCGCGGACCTCGCGCTTCTTCGGCGTGTCGATCATGGTCGGCTTGCGCGAGCACAGCACCACCATTTCGATGCCGTTCTTGGTCAGCTCGGGCGCGGTCAGATGGCCGATCGGGGTATCGTCGAGCACCTTGCGCAGCGCCTCCGGCAGTTCGGCGGTGGTCTTGGTGACGGTGTCGCGAATGGTGGCGTTCGGCGTCGAGCGGAACAGCGAATTGGCTTCCTCGCAGCTTCCGACGCGCGCGCGATAGCTCTCGGCTTCCTTCTTCCGGGTCTCCATGAACGCCGGGGACGAGCCGCGCGGCACGATCAGCACGATCGGCTGCATCTTGTACTCGGTGCCTTCGACCTGCAGCTTGTCGCCGGTCTGGGCCTGCACGGCCTGCGCGACGTCGCGCTCGCCGACGAGCAGCTTCTCCTTGAAGCGGCCGCGCACGAGGCTGCCCCAGACCATCTCGGCCCTCATTCGGCTCTTCAGCGTTTCGGGGCGGAGGCCTTTGGATTCGAGCGACTTGGCGAGCTGGTCCGACGTGATGCGCATGCGCTGCGCCATGCCCTCGAAGGACTGGTTGATGTCGGAGGCGCTGGGATCGACCCCGTACTTCTTGCCCTCCTTGATCTTCACCTTGTCGTCGATCAGCTGGTTGATGACGTCCTGCCGGCTCGGGGTCTTCTGCGTCGTAAGCTGGTCGAGCTTGGAGCGCTGCTCGATGTCGAAATCGGTGATCGGATCGCCGTTGACCATGACGACGATGTTCTGCGCGCGCGACGGCGAGGGCAGTCCGGTCAGGATCAGCCCGGCACCGATGGCAAGCAAGAGGCGGAAGACGGGCAATGGAGTCGTCATGATTGTCGCTCGCATGTCAGCCGCGTCGAGCCTGTGAGGGGGGCAAGCGCGGCCGGCAGTTCAAACCGTTCACTGGAGGCCGGCGGAACTGCTGCTCGCCGACGAGGTCGCCAGCGTGCGCAGACCGATCTGGAACATGAACGCGTGGCTCAGCGTGGGCGGCGCGGTTCCCGCGGCATAACTATACGAAGTTACATAGTTCGCCGCCAGCACGAAGCAATCGTCGACATAGCCGGCACCGAGCACATATTGGTTGATCTTGTTGGCTTCGAGATCCCACCGCGCCGAGCCCGACACCACCCAGTTGGTCGCCACCTTCAGCGAACCCGTGGTCAGGATGCCCTCACGGCGCGTGAGATAGCCGAGTTCCGGCTGCGCTGCGTAATTGCCGTAGATCACGCTGACCGCCCAGCGATTGAAGTTGGCGCGGCCTTCCGCCTCGAAGCGCTGCACGTTCCAGGTCTGCTCGTCCATGCGGGAGCGGACGCTGAACGTGTAGGTGCTGTTGGGCGAGTAGCTCGTGCTCGCGACGTAATCGGAACGCGGCTTGTCCAGACCGGAATTGAGGCCGGTGTTCATGGCGTCGTTGACGGCGAAGGAGTTCAAGCCGAACAGCTGGTAGGACTGGCCGAACAGCACCTTGACGGCGCCGCCCCGGTCGAACTGCGTGGTGGACTGTACGCCGACATTGGCGCGGCCGCCGCCCTCGACGCGGTCGTAGCCGGAGAACTTGTCGACGCTGAACAGGTTCGAGGCGTCGAACACCAGGCTCTGGGCGTCCTCGTTCGGGAGCCTGCCGGCATAGGTCTCGTTCGGCCGGATGATGATCTGCGCGATCGGCTCGACCGTGGTCGATCCCCAGGGCTGAATGTTGATGAAGGGATAGCGGTATTCGAGGCCCACGGTCGGCATCAGGCGGAACGCCTGGGTGTCGCCGACCGGAAGATAGTTCGACACGCCCGGCTGGTTGGAGACCGAGGAGTTGATCGCGTCGGCACGCAGGCTCGCGAACGGCGTCCAGATCTGGCCGAACGGATCGGTGAAGGACTTGCGCCACTGCGCTTCCGCCGTGAGGCGGGTGTAGGTGCCGGCGAAGCCGCGCAGCAGGCACTGCGAGGGCATGCGGGCGAGCGGATCGGCCGACGCCGTCGTGCACAGGCTGCTGGTATTGGCGGTCGTCGTGATCGGATCGAACACCGCCTGGTCACGCGACAGGTTGACGAAATTGGTCTTGTAGCTGACCTCGCCGCCGAAGACCGGATAGTTGAGCACGTTGGAATAGTCGATCACCGGATAGACGATCGGCACCTGGCTCTGGTTGCCCGAATAGCTCAGCCAGTACATCGTGCGCGCGTCGAAGAAGCTGCGGTTGCCGACGCCGGTCAGATAGAGCTGCGACAGCGCCTCCGTCGGCAGCAGCAGGAACGAGCCGAGCGGATCGCGGTACTGATAAAGGCGGTAGTCCGAGAAGAAATAATAGTCGGACATCAGGACGCCGTCCCAACCCCAGACCCATTTGTCGTTCAGCGCGAACTGACCCTTGGTGTCGACGGCGCCGCGGAAGTCGCGGTCGCCGGGCTGGCCGGAAAACGCGCCGGGATCGAGCTGGTTGATGCCGTAAGCGCGGATCTGGTAGGCGCCGTCGATCAGGCGCTGACGGAACTCGCCCTGCAGCATCACGCCCTGCCGCGTCATGAAGCGGGGAGTGAATGTCGCGTCCATGTCGGGCGCGATCGCCCAGTAATACGGAACCTCCGCGCCGAATCCCGTGTTCGTCGTGCCTGGGAAATAGCCCGGCATCAGGAAGCCGCTCTTGCGCTTCACGGTCGGGTCGGGCGTCGAGAAATAGGGCATGTAGGCGAGCGGCACGCCGAAGAATTCGATCTGTGCCGTCTCGAAATACAGCATCTTCTCCTGCTGGTCGTGGATGATGCGCGCACCCTTGACCTGCCACAGCGGCGGCTTCTTTGGATCGTCCCGACACGGCGCGCAGGCCGTGTAGACACCGTTCTCGAACACGGTGTAATTGCCGCTGGAGCGGTCGGCGCGGCTCGCGGCCATGCGGGTCTGGTCGGCGGTGTCCGCGCGCAGCGAATCGACGAAACCGTCGCGGTAATCGTCGGAGAGATCCATGATCTCGGCATAGGTGATCTTGCCGTCGGCATCCGTCATGCGGATGTTGCCTTCGGCATGCAGCCGCTTGGTCTTCTGGTCGTAGATGACCCTGTCGGCCTCGACGCTGGTGCCGTTGTAGAACAGCTGGACGTTGCCGACCGCGGAGACACGCGAGTTATTGTAGTCGTAGTCGACCTCGGTCGCCTGAACCAGCATCTGGTTGTCGTTGGGGGCCTTGGGCGGCTTCGGACGCGGCGGCAGCGGATTGTAGGTATATTGGGCGGAGGCCGGCGTCACGGCGGCAACGTCGATCAGCCCGCCGAGCGAGGCCGCGGTCACGACGGCGAGCAGCAGCCTGGACAAACCGCGCCCGTCCGCGCGCACCAGGATGCGCCGCGTCAACCGAGACACGAGCCCTCGTTGGACGGCACTCACTAACCGTCCTCCTGGTAGAGCAAGGCCAAAAAGCCGGTGAGGCCGCCCACTACAACGGGCAACCACGCCGCAGCGATCGGATGCATCAACTCAGCCTTGCTCAGATCCTCAGTTACTTTCGACAGAACGTAGAGCAGAAAGCCTGCGCCCACGCCACTCAAAACCATCTTTTGCACGCCGCCCATCCGGAAGAAGCGCAACGACACGGAGGCCGCGAGCATCACCATGGCGGCAAGCAAAAACGGCTGTGCCAGAAGCTTCTGATACTGGAGTCGGTATCCTGCTGTCGCGAAGCCCGAGCTTTCGGACGAGCGGATGTAGCTCGGTAGTTGCCAAAAGGACACAGTCTCGGGGGTGGAAAAGCTGTTGCGGACCTGCGCCTCGGTCAGCGTCGTCGGAATCTCCAGGCTGGCCTGGTCGATCGGCGGGGCGTCCAGCGAGAAGCGGCGGACCCCCTTGAACAGCCAGCGGCCGGCCTCGAGCGTCGCCTCGCGCGCCTCGACCCGTTCCTTGAAGTGCTGGTCCGGATCGAACCGGAACAGTGTCAGCCCCGTGAGCCGGACGCCCTGCTGCTCGCTGCGCGCCGCGTTGATGATGGTCTGGCCGTCGCTGGTCACCTGATTGAGCCAGAAGCCGGAAGCGTCCTGGATGCCGCCGCCGGGCGCCGAGCCGAACAGCTCGGCCTCCATGCGCTTGGAGGCCTCGCGCAAGTTCGCCGACATCGGATTGTAGGCGACGGTGGCGATCACGCCGATCAGGAGCGCACTGCCGAGCGCCGGCGCGATGAACTGCCATGCGGAGATGCCGGCGGCGCGGGCGACCACGAGCTCGAGCCGGCGGGAGAGGGCCAGATAGCAGGTCATGGCGCCGATCAGCATGCAGAACGGCGTCAGCTTCTCCAGAAGCTGCGGCACCCGGAACAGCGAGGTCTCGGCCACCATGAGCGCCGAGGCGGAGGCAAGGCCTGAGGTCTTGCGCACCATCTCGATGTAGTCGACCAGCACCAGCAGCAGGAAGATGCTCGCGAACACGCCGAGCGCCGCGACCACGAAGCGGCCGGCGAAATAGCGCCCGAGTGTGTTGGTGAGCATGCTCATGCGGTGGCCGGACGTCCGAACAGCCGCGCGATGCGCGCGTTCGACCTGTTGATGGCCTCCATCAGGCCGGGGGGCGGCTCGACCACGACGCCGCTGATGATCATCCACAACCCGAGGCCGATGGCGCTGAACACCATCGCGTATTGCACCAGCACCGGGCCCGACGACTTCACCGCCATCACCGAGCAGGCAAAGCCCGCCATGCGCAGCCCGAACACCGCGATGATCGACGAGCCGATCGAGAAGTTGCGGCTCTGGCGGGTGGTGCGCGGCGCGCCGAGGAAGGCGAAGGTCAGCACGGCAAACGCGAAGGGGTAGATCGGCGCGAGCAGGCTGTCATGCAGGGCCGAGCGGAATTGCCCGGGAATCTGCTTGTAGACGGGATCGTCCTCGGACGGCGAGAACAGCTCCCAGAGATAGCGCTCGCGGATGCCGAGGGTGACGTCGCGGCCCTGGTTGGAGAATTTCGACATGTCGAAGCCGTAGCGGCCGAAAGCCACCAGCGCCGGATCGCGCTTGCCCGCCTCGAAGCGCTGCAGATTGCCGGTCTCCAGCACCAGGAACGAGCCGGTCTCGTTCTTCACGATCTCGCCGCGTTCGGCGACGATCGAGACGCGCTCGTTCGGATCGCGGCGGTCGTCGATGAAGATGCCGGCAAGAACGCCGCCGGGCTGGCGTTCGCGAATCCGGATCGTGAGGTTCTTGTCGAGCTGGGCGAAGCGGCCGGGCTGCAGGATGTTGGTGAGCACGTCGGCGGTGATCTCGGCGTCCCACTGCTTGATTCGCCGCATGCCGTCGGGGGCGAGATAGGCCGCGATGAAGGCAACCAGCAGCGCCACCACGCAGGTGGCGTAGAAGAACGGATAGAACAGCCGGAACGGCGAGAAGCCGGCGGCATTCATCACGATGATCTCGGAATCGGTCGCGAGCTTGTTCAGCGTGTGCGAGATCGCGATCATCAGCGCGATCGGCGAGATGATCAGCACCAGGGCCGGGACGACGAGGCTGGTGATGCCGAGGAAGGTGAGGATGGTCTGACCCTGGCTCGTCATCAGGTCGATGCCGCGCAACGCCTGCGTAATCCAGATCACGCCCGTGAGGCTGACCAGGACCAGCGCAAACGACGCCAGCGTCGTGCGGAAGATATACCGATCGATCGACCCCATGCGCTACCGCACGAACCCCACCACGTCCCCAATGTCGGCCGAAATTCCGCTTGCCCAACCAATCCCCGATCAGGGGATCCCCAAGGTTGGCCACAGGGCTCTTCCGCCAGCTCACTCTCTCACTACCATCCCTTTGATCCGTCAACAAAATGGCTGGCCCGTGGCACCCTCAATATATGGTTAATATTTCGCCCGTTGTGGCCTTGGAGCCACGGCGGCGCTTGGCATTGGCCCGGCCGCTGGCCCATAGTGCGCAAGGCGCAGTGAATCGTCGTTCAGGGCTCGCCCCGGCGATGGTCGCGAACGAGAAAAGATCAAGGCTTTTAAAGGAGTTACCCATGTCCGATGCCATCAAGGTCGGCTTCGTCCCGTTGTCATCAGCCGCCCGTGGCATCCTGGTCGTGTTCTGCGACGAGAGTCTCAAGGTTGGTCCCGCGACAGCCAAGGCGCTGGGCGGTGCTGTCGATCTCGTGAAGCGCGCGGCGGCAGCCGCCGCCTTCAAAGGGAAAAGCGGGGCCGCGCTGGACATCCTGGCGCCGGAGGGGGTGAAGGCCACCCGCCTGCTTGTGATCGGCGCCGGCAAGGCGACCGACCTGAAGACGAACGATTTCCTCAAATTCGGCGGTGTGGCGGCGAGCAAGCTTCCCAGCGGGACTGCCGCCATGACCGTCATGGCGGAACTGCCGGCGGGCGCAATGACGAGCGAGCAGGCGGTTGCGGTCGCCTCCGGCCTGCGCCTACGCGCCTACAAGTTCGACCGTTACAAGACCAAGAAGAAGGACGGCGAGGAGGGCGGCTCGCGCGCCGACATCTCGCTGGCGGTCGGAGATGCCGCTGCCGCGAAGAAGGCATTCGTCGCGGCCGGCCATGTCATCGACGGCGTGATGATCGCGCGCGACCTCGTCAACGAGCCGCCGAACGTGCTCTTCCCCGAGGAGTTCGCGCGCCGCGCCAGTCAGCTCCGCAAGCTCGGCGTCAAGGTCGAGGTGCTCGACGTTAAGGCGATGCAGAAGCTCGGCATGGGCGCGCTGCTCGGTGTCGGCCAGGGCTCGGCGCGGCCGAGCCGGACCGTGATCATGCGCTGGGACGGCGGCAGGAAGGGCGAGGCGCCGGTCGCCTTCGTCGGCAAGGGCGTCTGCTTCGACACCGGCGGCATCTCGATCAAGCCGGCCGGCAGCATGGAGGATATGAAGGGCGACATGGGCGGCGCGGCCTGCGTGGTCGGCCTGATGCACGCGCTGGCGGCGCGCAAGGCCAAGGCCAACGTGGTCGGCGCCATCGGCCTCGTCGAGAACATGCCCGACGGCAATGCGCAGCGGCCGGGCGACATCGTCACCTCGATGTCGGGCCAGACCATCGAGATCATCAACACCGACGCCGAGGGCCGTCTCGTGCTGGCCGACGTGCTCTGGTACGTGGCCAAGAAGGTGAAGCCGAAATTCATGGTCGATCTGGCGACCCTGACCGGCGCGATCGTGGTCGCGCTCGGCACCCACCATGCCGGCATGTTCTCCAACAACGACGAGCTGGCCGAACGTCTGCTGACGGCCGGCATCGAAACCGGCGACAAGGTCTGGCGCATGCCGCTCGGTCCCGAATACGACAAGCTGATCGATTCCCAGTTCGCCGACATGAAGAACACCGGCGGCCGTCATGGCGGCTCGATCACGGCGGCGCAGTTCCTGCAGCGCTTCGTCGACGGCACGCCCTGGGCCCATCTCGACATCGCCGGCACCGCCATGGGCGCGCCCAAGACCGACATCAACCAGAGCTGGGGCAGCGGTTATGGCGTCCGCCTGCTCGACCGCCTGGTCGCCGACCATTACGAACGCAAATGACCCGAGATGACTGAAGTCCTGTTCTATCATCTGCAAAACATGACGGTGGAGAACGTGTTGCCGCCGCTTCTCGAGAAATCGCTCGAGCGCGGCTGGCGCGTTGTGGTGCAGTCGACCTCGGAGGAACGCGCCGACGCGCTCGACGCGCATTTGTGGACCTACCGCGACGATTCCTTCCTGCCGCATGCGACATGGCGGGTGGGCGACGCCGCCGATCAGCCGATCGTGCTGGCGATCGAGGAGGGCAATCCGAACGGCGCCCATGTCCGCTTCCTGGTCGACAATGCCGCTCTCCCGGACGACGCGCAGGGCTATGCGCGCATGGTGCTGCTGTTCAACGGCGACGACCCGGATGCGCTGGCGCTCGCGCGCAGCGCCTGGACGGATTGCAAGGCGCGGGGATTTGATGTCACCTATTGGCAGGCCGACGAGCGGGGCCGGTGGCAGAAGCGGAATTAGGGGGCCCTTCGCAATTAATGATAATTTGCACTTTTCGGGCGACGCTGGCTTTGGTCACCTTCGTGCCGCAAAGTGATGTTGGGACAATCGCTTAGGGCTGGTCCTTCACGCGGGGAATTTGGTTTATCGTGCGACATCAAAAGCTTCCCAAGTCGCTCCTGTTTGCGTTGGCTGCAATAGCACCGCTGGTCGCGGGCTGTTCGGGCGGGAGCGATCTGTTGTCGAAGGATGCGGAATGGTTCCGGAAACCGGGCCGTCTCTTCATCAAGAACATCTCGATCGAATCGCCGCCGCTGACCCCCGACAAGCCGGTCGGGCCTGAGGATCTCGTCAGCGCCGACGGTGGCTGTCCCGGCATGGCGCCGCCGCCCGGGCCGGCCGATGCCAACGCATCGACCACGCCGGCGCCGATGGGCGGCACGGTCGCGCTCGGCCACACCGAATGCGACGTGGTGCGCGGCATCGGCGCGCCCTCGAGCGTCAACCTCTCCAACGATGCCGCCGGCCGCCGCGTTGCGGTGGTGACGTGGGCCACCGGCCCGCGCGCGGGCATCTACACCTTCACCTCCGGCCGCCTGTCGTCGATCGAAGGCAATCCCGATCCGCAGCCGGTGCCGAAGGCGGCGAAGCCGAAGAAGAAGCACGCGTAAGCTGAGATCGCCGCTACCGATGCATGCCGTGCCCCGGACGCAGCGCAGCGCGCAAGCGATGCGCTGCTGAGCCGGGGTCCAGGAGCCGAGTGCTGCGACGCGTGGGTCCCGGCTTGGCGTCGCGTCATTTCATGCCGCGCCGCGTCCGGGACACGAGAGCTCGCTTACCCCGCCGCCTCGTCGAACTGCGTGCTCGCCTCCAGCCATTGCTCCTCCGCCCGCGCCAGCGCGTTGGCCGCATTGGCGCGCGCCTTCGACAATTGCGCGGCCTGCTTGGGATCGCGCGTGAAGATGTCGGGCAGGGCCAGCGCGGTGTCGATCTTGGCGATGATCTCGCTGACGCGGGCGATCTCGGCTTCGGCTTCCGCGATGCGCTTCTTGAGCGAGCCGCGATTGTCCGACCTCGCGCGCTGCGGCTTTTCGCTTGACGCGCTGCGCTCGCGCGGGGCGGGCTCGCCGTTGCGGGTGGAGAGCACTAGGCGGCGATACTCGTCGAGGTCGCCATCGTAATTGGTGACGGTGCGGTCGGCGACGATCCAGAGCCGGTCGGCGCAGGCCTCGATCAGATAGCGGTCGTGCGAGACCATGATCACTGCGCCGGGAAACTCGTTGATGGCTTCGGCCAGAGCGCCGCGGCTATCGATGTCGAGATGGTTGGTCGGCTCGTCCAGGATGATCATGTTGGGGCCGAAGAAGGTGGCAAGGCCGAGCAGCAGCCGCGCCTTCTCGCCGCCCGACAATTTGCCGGCCTTGGTGTCGGCCGCCTTGCCGGAGAAGCCGATCGCGCCGGCGCGCGCCCGCACTTTCGCTTCGGGCGCATCGCCCATCAGCTTGCGGACGTGGTCGTAGGCGGAGGCGTCCTCGTTGAGCTCGTCGAGCTGGTGCTGCGCGAAATAGGCGATCGACAGCTTGTCGGCGCGCGTCACCTTGCCGGAGAACGGCGCGAGACGTCCGGCCAGCAGCTTGACCAGCGTCGACTTGCCGTTGCCGTTGGCGCCGAGCAGCGCGATGCGGTCGTCGTTGTCGATGCGCAAGGTGACGCGATTGAGCACCGGGCTTGCCGGATCGTAGCCGACCGAGGCGTTGTCGACCGCGATGATCGGCGGCGAGAGGATCTTTTCCGGCGCGGGAAAGCTGATCTCGCGCACGTCCTCGGTGACCAGCGCGGTGATCGGCTTCAGCCGCTCCAGCATCTTGACGCGGGATTGCGCCTGCCGGGCTTTCGAGGCCTTGGCCTTGAAGCGGTCGACGAAGGCCTGCAGGCGCGCGCGTTCGGCCTCCTGGCGCTTGACCGCCTTGGCGTCGAGCAGCTCGCGCGCGGCGCGCTGCTCCTCGAACGAGGAATAGGAGCCCTTGTAGAGCGTCAGCTTGCCGCGTTCCAGATGCAGGATCTGGTCGACCGAGCTTTCGAGCAGGTCGCGGTCGTGGCTGATCACGATCACCGTGCGCGGATAATGCGCGAGGTGATCCTCCAGCCACAACGTGCCTTCGAGGTCGAGATAGTTGGTGGGCTCGTCGAGCAGCAACAGATCGGGCGCCGCGAACAGGGTGGCGGCAAGTGCGACGCGCATGCGCCAGCCGCCGGAGAACTCGGCGCAGGGGCGGAGCTGATCGGCGGCGGAGAAGCCGAGGCCGGAGAGGATCGCGGCGGCTCGGCTGGGGGCCGAATGCGCGTCGATGTCCACGAGGCGGGTCTGGATCTCGGCGATGCGGTGCGGGTCGGTGGCGTGCTCGGCTTCGGTCAGCAGCGCGTCGCGTTCGAGGTCGGCCTTGAGCACGACGGAGATCAGGCTCTCGGGGCCGTTCGGGGCTTCCTGCGCCAGGCTGCCGATGCGCCAGCGCGGCGGCAGCGTCACCGTGCCGTGCTCGGCCGCGAGCTCGCCGCGGATCACCTTGAACAGCGTCGACTTGCCGGTGCCGTTGCGCCCGACCAGGCCGACGCGCGATCCCGGCGTGATCTGCACGGAGCTCTGGTCAATCAGAAGGCGTCCGGCGAGGCGGATGGAGAGGTCGGTAATGGACAGCATGCGGCCTTGTCACCGCAGCCGCCGTCAAACGCAACCCGTTTCTGCAACGGCTTTGACCCGCCGCTCAATGCGCGTCGCGGTCGCGGCGATCCAGCTCGTTGAGGAGCTGCTCCAGATGTGTCGGGAGCCGGGGCTCGGGACGCAGGCTCTGCTGGAGCCGCTCGCCCACGGCATCGCAGATCGATCGGCTGGTGCGCCGATCGATCTGTTCGCTGTCATTGGCAAAAGGCCCAGCCATCACCAGGTTCCGTGTTCTCAAAGTCAAGACACGGTACCAAGTCATTGACCCCCAAAATGGTTTCGCCACTCCGAGGAGATCGCTGCCATTCTCGTCAAAATTGCATGGACCCCGTCACATCCGCCCAAAATGCGGAGCCCCGGCGGGGGGATCGCCGGGGCTCCTCTTGGAAGGTACCTGTGGGGGCGCAGATACCTCGGGGTTTTAGGAAGGTGCTGTCGGACTCAGTAGCAGCGGTTGATCAGCCGCCAGCGGGGTCCCCAGGGGGTCGGGACCAGCCGGCGCACATAGCAGCCGCCATAGCCGTAGGAGACGGGGGCATAGAAGCGCGGTCCGCCCCAGCGATGGCCGCCGTGCCAGCCGCCACCGCCATGCCAGCCCGGACCGCCGCCATGCCAGCCCGGACCGCCGCCATGCCAGTGAGCGGAGGCCGAGGTCGGCGCCAGCGCGGCACCGAGCGCAACCGCAGCGACAGCGGCAAGCGAAAGTTTCCTCAACATGGTGATCTCCTCAAAACTGCCGGCGCGGGGGCATCCGCGTCGATGGAAAGGCCGCCGAAACGGTCCGCCTGATGGTCGGGCTTCGGGTTTCGATGGAAGGAGCATAAGCCGGCAGGCCGAACCAAAGCCTGAATGGAGGCTTCAGATTTGGTTCATCTGGGTGAAATCTCGGTAATCCACGTCCGGATCCGGCTGGGCCGCCGGTGGCGAGGCGCCGGCGCGGTCGCCCGGACGCTCGCTTGCCGTCCGGCGAAGGCGCCGATATAAGCCCCCAACCCGGCAACCACCGCTATTCTTCCCAAGGACAGATCATGGCCCTCGAACGTACTTTCTCGATCATCAAGCCCGACGCGACCGCGCGTAACCTGACCGGCGCCGTCAATGCCGTGATCGAAAAGGCGGGTCTGCGGATCGTCGCGCAGAAGCGCATCCGCATGACCAAGGAGCAGGCCGAGACCTTCTATTCCGTCCACAAGGCGCGCCCGTTCTTCGGCGAGCTCGTCGAGTTCATGACCTCCGGTCCGGTCGTGGTGCAGGTGCTGGAAGGCGAGGGCGCCATCGCCAAGTACCGCGAGGTGATGGGCGCGACCGATCCGGCCAAGGCCGCCGAGGGAACCGTCCGCAAGCTCTACGCAAAGTCGATCGGCGAGAATTCGGTGCACGGCTCGGATGCGCCGGAGACTGCCGCGATCGAGATCGCGCAGTTCTTCTCGGGCAACGAGATCGTCGGCTGATCGATCGGCCGTAAGTTGAAGACTGGGCGAAAGGACTCATTGTGGACTGGCTCTGGCAGATCTTCGATCCCGCGACGATCGGGGCATTCTTCACCCAGTTTCGCAACGAGATGGCTGCGCCGACCTTCTGGCTTGCGGTCGGCAAGATCATCTGGATCAACATCCTGCTCTCCGGCGACAACGCGCTGGTGATTGCGCTGGCGTGCCGCGGCCTCTCGCCGCGACACCGGCTCTGGGGCATGATCTTCGGCGCCGGCGCGGCGGTGATGCTGCGGATCATCTTCACCGGCATCGTCGCCACGCTGATGGGCCTGCCGTACCTCAAGCTCATCGGCGGTCTTGCGCTGATCGTGATCGCGGCCAAGCTCTTGGTGCCGGAGCACGAGGACGATGACGACGTCGATGCCGCCGCGCATCTGTGGCACGCCATCCAGATCGTCGTGGTCGCCGACATCGTCATGAGTCTCGACAACGTCATCGCGGTGGCTGCCGCTGCCAATGGCAGCGTGCCGCTGCTGATCCTCGGTCTTGCCATCAGCGTGCCGCTGATCGTCGCCGGCGCGGCGCTGATCATGGCGCTGCTCGAAAAGCTGCCGGTGCTGGTCTGGGCCGGTGCGGCGCTGCTCGGCTGGATCGCGGGCGAGGTGATCGCGACCGATCCCGGCGTCGCGCCCGGGCTGCACGCGCTGTTCGACGGTCCGTTCGGTGCCTCGCTCGACGCCATGCTCGGTGCCTTGCGCATCCCGCCGCAATTCGGCCATGGCGGGGCCGGCGGCGAATATTTCTGCGCCGCGCTCGGCGTCCTCGTCGTGCTGGTGGTCGGCAGCATCTGGCGCCGGCGCAAGCTGATCGCCGCCGCGCTGGAATCATCCGAGCGCCACGCCAGGGCGTCGGCCGAGTAGGCCGGCCGCTCAGTCGATCGTGCCGAGCTCCGTCACCGGCGTCGTCCAGTAGACCAGCTTGGTTCCGGCGAACGAAGCCCGCAGCCGCTCGATCAGCCGGCTGGCATCTTGCCCTGCCAGCACCACTTGCACGACGGTCTGGTCGGCATGGCCCTTCACGCGTTCGGCCGCCGTGTGCAATCGGACCTCAATCCCGTGACCGGCGGCCTGCAAGGCCGTGAATCCCGGAACCAGATCGCCCTGTTTAGCGATGTAGTCCAACACCTCGTCGCGGAGCCGATGCGGCACGATCAGCGTGAGGCAGACGGGCTGGTCGATCATTTCGCCACCTTCGACGTTCCGCCGTAGCGGCGATACAGGATCGGCAGGAGAATCAGCGTGAGCAGGGTGGAGGACAGCAATCCTCCAATCACGACGATTGCGAGCGGCCGCTGCACCTCGGATCCCGGCCCGGAAGCGAACAGCAGCGGGATCAGGCCCAGCGCCGTGATGCTCGCGGTCATCAGCACGGGCCGGAGCCTGCGCATGGCGCCTTCGACGACGATGCGGTCCTCGGGAAGACCATGGGCGCGCAGCTGATTGAAGTAGGACACCAGGACGACGCCGTTGAGCACGGCGATGCCGAGCAGCGCGATGAATCCGACCGAGGCCGGCACCGACAAATATTCACCCGTCACCACCAGGGCGAAGACGCCGCCGATCAGGGCAAAGGGAATGTTGACGAGCACCAGCAAGGCTTGGCGGATGGCGCCGAACGTGGTGAACAGCAGCACGAAGATCAGGCCGATCGCGACGGGGACCACGATCGACAGGCGTGCGGCGGCACGCTGCTGGTTCTCGAACTGTCCGCCCCAGGTCAGCCGGTAGCCGCTCGGAAGCGGGAGCTCGGTCGCCACCTTCTGGCGCGCCGCTTCGACGAATCCGACCATGTCGCGGCCGCGCACGTTGGCGCGCACCACGCTCATGCGGGCGCCGTCCTCGCGGTCGATCTTCACCGGGCCGTCGACGCGCTGGATGCGGGCGACCTGCGACAACGCCACATGCTGCCCCGAGGCCAGCGTCAGCGGCAGGCTCGCCAGCAAGGTCGGTGCTTCCCGCGTCGTCTCGCTGCCCCGGATCAGGATCGGCGTGCGGCGTCCCTCCTCGAGCGCGGTCCCGATGGTCCGGCCCTCGATCTGGGTCCGCAGCGAGTTGACGATCGAATCCACGGTCAGGCCGAGGCGGCCGGCCTCCATGCGATTGACCGCAACCGTGTAATATTGGGCGCCTTCGTTCAGCGTGGTGTAGACGTCCTCGGCCCCGTCGATGCTGGAGAGGATCGCCGACAATCTTGCCGCGGTCTCGTTCAGCCTGGCGATGTCGGGGCCGAAGATCTTGACGGCGACGTCGCCGCGCACGCCGCTGATCATCTCCTGCACGCGCATGTCGATGGGCTGGGTGAAGCTGAGCGAGATGCCGGGAAAGCCGCTCAGCACCTCGCGAAGCTTCTGCAGCAGGTCCTCGCGGTTGTCGCTCGCGCGCTCGGCGGCGGGCTTGAGCACCAGGAACGTGTCGGTCTGGTTCGGTCCCATCGGATCGAGGCCGAGCTCGTCCGACCCGGTGCGGGCGACGATGCCGGCAATATCAGGCACGGCCAGCAGCGCTGTCTGGAGCCTCGCGTTCATCGCCAGCGACTCGTCGAGGTTGACGGAGGGAAGCGTCTCCACGCTGACGATGACGTCGCCTTCGTCCATCGTCGGCATGAAGGTCTTGCCGAGCTTGGTGTAGGCGAAGCCCGCCGCGACCAGGCCGATCAGCGCCGCCGCCATCACCTTGCGCTCGTTGTTCAAGGCCCAGTCCAATACCGGCGCGTAGACCCGTTGGGCCGCACGCACCAGCAGGGGATCGCGATGCGAGGCGGACTTGAGCACGAAGGAGGTCGCGACCGGGATCACTGTGAGAGCCAGCAGCAGCGAGCCGGCCAGCGCGAAAATGATGGCCAGCGCGACCGGGATGAACAGCTTGCCCTCCAGCCCCTGCAGCGTCAGCAGGGGGACGAACACGATGATGATGATGAGCACGCCCGAGGCGACCGGCTCCAGGACTTCGCAAACCGAACGGTAGATCAGGTGGATCAAGGGGAGAGCCTTACCCGGTTCGTGCTTGCCGAGGTTGCCGACGATGTTCTCGACCACGACCACCAGGGCGTCGATCAGCATGCCGATCGCGATCGCAAGTCCGCCGAGGCTCATCAGGTTGGCCGACATTCCCACCACGCGCATGATGATCAACGCGATCACGATGGCGAGCGGCAGGCTGAGCGCGATCACGAGCGAAGCCCGCCAATTGCCGAGGAACAGCAGCAGGAGAACGATGACGAGGGCGGTGGCCTCGCCGAGCGCCCGCACCACGGTGCCGACGGCGCGGTTGACCAGGCGGCTGCGGTCGTAGAACACGTTGATCGAAACGCTCTTGGGCAGAGTGCCTTGCAGCTCCGCGAGCCGGGCGCGCACGTCACGGATGAGCTGACCCGCGTTGGCGCCGCGCAAGCCGAGGACGAGCCCCTCGACGGTTTCGCCGCGGCCGTCCGCCGTGACGGCGCCATAGCGCGTCAGCGTCCCGACTTTGACGGTCGCGACGTCGTTGACCAGGATCGGCACGCCCTCGCGGGTGTCGACGACGATGGCCTTGATGTCCTCGATCGAACGGATGCTGCCTTCGATCCGGACCAGCGCGCTGTCCTCGCCCTGGTTCACCCGTCCGGCGCCGTCGTTGCGGCTGTTGGCTTCGATGGCCCGACGAAACAGGTCGTAGGTGATGCCGCGCGCGGCCAGCGCATCGTTGCGCGGCACGATCTCGAAGGCGCGGACATAGCCGCCGAGCGCGTTGACGTCGGCAACGCCGGGCACCGTCCGCAGCGCGGGGCGGATCACCCAGTCGAGCAGGGTCCGGCGCTCGGCAAGCGAAAGCTCGGGACTGTCGATGGTGAACATGAACATCTCGCCGAGCGGGCTCGTGATCGGCGCCAGACCGCCGGTCACGCCTTCCGGGAAGTCGCGCGAGATGTTCGACAGGCGCTCCGAGACCTGGTTGCGCGCCCAGTAGATGTCGGTTCCGTCCTCGAAATCGACGGTGATGTCGGCCAGCGCGTATTTCGTGGTCGACCGAAGCACCTTCTTGTTCGGCAATCCGAGCAGCTCGAGCTCGATGGGGACCGTGATGCGCTGCTCGACCTCTTCAGGGGTGAGCCCCGGCGCCTTCATGATGATCTTCACCTGAACCGGCGAGACGTCGGGGAAGGCGTCGATCGGCAGGCCGGGCAGGAGCACCGCGCCGGCGCCGATCACCAGCAGCACGCTCAGCATCACGAACAGCCGCTGCGACAACGCGAACGCAACCAGGCGGCGGAGCATCTATTGCCCCAGTCCCGACAGAATGCCGCGAAGCGCCGAGATGCCGCCGATCGCGATGGCATCCCGGTCCGTAATCGGGCCAGCCACGACGACGTGATCCTGATCCTCCGCGAGCAGCTTGACCGGGACCAGGCGGAAGCCGCCGTCGAAGGCAACGAAGACCGAGGTCTGCTCGCCCCGCCGGATCAGCCCACTATAGGGAATTTCGAAGGCGCTTTCGCCGGCGGAGAGAAAACCGATGCGGGCAACGGTAGTCTGACCGGGATGCAGCTCGCCGTCGTTGGGAACTTCGGCGCGAACCAGAATGGTCTGGGTGGCGTGGTCGATGGTCTCGGAGACCAGCACGACCTTGCCGGGCGTGGAATAGCCCTCGATCTCGACTCTCGCGCCGGTGCGGATCGCCCGAATATTGGCGGCGGGGACCGCGATCTCGGCCCACAGCGGTGACAGCCGCGCCAGCTTGACCAGCGGCGCGGATTGCTCGAGCCGCTGTCCCGGCGACACCGTGACCTCGACCACGGACGCGGTCTGCGGCGCGTTGACCGTGAGCGTGCCGCTGATCGCCGCCTCCTGGGCCAGTCGGGAAATGGCATCGTCCGACATCCCGCTCAGGCGCAGCACCTGGCGCCGCTCGGCAACGACGAGAGCGGCCTGGCGCGCTTCGGCCTGGCTCGCCTCCAGCACGCGTTGCGGCACGGCCTTGCCTTCGAACAGATCGACGTTCCGCTTGAGCTGCTGGCTGGCGAGATGCTCCTGCGCGATCGCGTGCAGATAGTCGCGTTGCTGGGAGACGAAGCTCGGACTCTCCAGGGTGACCAGCGGCTGGCCGGCCGTGGCGCGATCGCCGCGCCCGACCAGGAGATTGGCGACCATGCCCGCCACCGGTGCGCTGACGACCCACAATTGCGGCGTTGGGATCATGATCTGGACGGGGTAGGGCAGCGTCAGATCGGTCCGGCTGGCAACCGGATGGGTGACGCGGACGCCGAGATTGCGCGCCTGCGCATCGCTCAGCTTCACCTCGTCCTGCGCCATCGATACCGAGCTCGGCAGGCACAATGCAATGGCGAAGAGCGCACGAACGAGCACGCCCCCGGAAGAGGTGAGAGGGGGAGTTTTGCGACGGATTCGCATCAGGAATAACCCATGCCCGGAGGCGAACGAAGCGCTGATCGATGGCAGATTTGGATTACTCCGCCGCCGCGTTGATGGGTTGATTTGCCTCAAGCGGGCCAGCCATCGTGGAAGGCTGCTCGCGGTTCGCAGGGCGCTTCGGTTGATCTCGGTGGATTGCTTCATAGCCGTAGAGGTCAAGCTGTCTTCACGCCGTTCGGAAAGGGGGCCATCAGGCCAACCGACCTCGCTCATGACGAACGCTTCCTTCCCGTGATCATCGCCGTCACCAGGCTTTCGCGGTGCTCGAAGCTTGCCAGCAGCACGCCAAGCACATGGACGACCACGAGACCGATCGTGAGGTTGGCGAACGTCTCATGGACCTCCTCCACCCATTTCGCTCCCCAGAAGCTGTCGGTCGTCATCATGTAACCGGTGGTGCAGGTGCCGATCAGCATGACGATCAGTGCCACGACCATCGCGCCGCCGGCAGGATTGTGGCCGAGATAGCGTGGCGCCCTGAGCAGCGCCACGTCGCGCATATAGGCGAGCACCGCGCGCGGCGAGCGCACGAAGTCGCTGAAGCGCGCATGGCGCGGTCCCACGAAGCCCCAGACGATCCGGAGCACAAGCAACCCGGCAATGGCGTAGCCGGCAGTAATGTGGATTTTTTCGATCTCGTCCCCGGTCGCATAAGCGAGCAGAAACAGCCCGGCCAGCGACCAATGGAACACGCGCACGAAAGGGTCCCAGACCTTCACCGTAGCCGGCGGCTTGGCGCCGCCGGCTACGACCGTATCATGAATGGCGCTCATGGTCCGGCCTCTTACAGCCGACCGACGATCTGGCCGCTGGTCGGATCGACGAACAATTCGACCCGGCTGCCGGACTTGTCGATCGTGTAGAGCTCGCCACAGGCGTTCTTGAGCTTGGCCTTCTGGACCTTGTAGCCCTGGCCTTCGATCTTGGCCTGCAATTGCTCGATCGACAGCCAGCTGGCCTGCGGCGCCGCAGTGCAGGGACGCCCGAGGCTGCCGGCGTGAGCGGTCGCGGTGGCTGCGAGCATGGCGGCGGCGGCGCCGATGATGGTGATCTTGCGCATGGTTCTCTCCGGTTGTGGCGCCCGGCCGCGTCATGCGGCGAGGCGATGGGCGGACATTGCCAGATCAGCCCTGACGGCCGCCTGTTGATCCACGTCAGCAATTTGTCAGGTTGATTGGGGCATTCTCTGCCAATGCAATCCTCGCGCTTCCTGGAATCTCTCGTGGTGCCGCTGCTGGCAGGATTCCTGCTCGCGCCGTTGCCTGCGGCCGCAGGCGACCGCGACAAAGGCGCGCCCGACGCGGTTCGCCGCGCAGTCGAGGCGGGTGAGATCAAGTCACTCGCCGACATTCTCGCCGCGCTCCGTGGCAAGCTGCCGGGCGAGGTAGCCGGGGTCGAGATAGAGCGTGAGCGCGGCCGCTGGATCTATGAGTTTCGCCTCGTCGACGACAAGGGCCGGCTCTACGAAGCGTACGTGGACGCGCGCAGCGGCGAGATCGAACGCATCAAGGAGAAGTGATGCGCCTGCTGCTCGTGGAGGACGACCGACGGATCGCGGCCGATGTGGGAAGGGCGCTCCGCGCGGCCGGATACGTCGTCGAGACCGTCGGCAACGGCGAGGAGGCCTGGTTTCGCGGTGATACCGAGGATTACGGCGCGATCGTGCTCGATCTCGGCCTGCCCGGCATGGACGGTCTGGCCGTGCTCAAGCGCTGGCGCGCGAATGGGCGATCGATGCCGGTGCTGATCCTGACGGCGCGCGGCAGCTGGGCCGAGCGCGTCGATGGCATCGACGCGGGCGCGGATGATTACCTGCCCAAGCCGTTCCGAATGGAGGAATTGCTGGCACGGCTGCGCTCGATCGTGCGCCGCTCGGCAGGGCATGCCTCCCCACGGATTACCGCCGGCGAAGTCGAACTCGACGAGCGCCAGATGAAGGTGACGCTGCGCGGCGTACCCGTCGCGTTGTCGCCGTTGGAATACCGTCTGATCGCCTTTCTGCTGCACCATCGCGGCCGCGTGGTGTCGCAGCAGGAGCTCGAGGAAAACGTCTATGGTCACGGCGAGGACCACGAGTCGAATGCGCTCGAAGTGCTGATCGGCCGCGTGCGCAAGAAGCTCGGAGCAGACCTGATCGAGACCCGGCGCGGCTTCGGCTATCTGGTGCCGGAGACGACGCCATGAGCTGGGGCTCGCTGCGGCTGCGGCTGGTCGCGGGCGGACTCGGTGCCATCCTGATCGCGCTGACGATAGCCGGCGCCGGGCTGACGTTGCTGTTCGAACGCCATGTCGCGCGCACCATCGGCGACGACCTCGACGTCTATCTGAAGCAACTCGTCGCGGGTATCGACGCCGACGCGCAGGGCAGGCTGGTGGTGGGCCGGCCGCCCGCCGATCCTCGTTTTGACGACCCTCTTTCGGGTTTGTACTGGCAGGTATCGGACGATGGCGGTCAGGTTTTGCGTTCACGTTCGCTGTGGGACACGGCGTTGGACCTGCCGCGGGATGAGCCGTCGCCTGGCGAGTTGCACCGTCACGTCATCCCTGGACCTGCAAACGCACAGCTCCTGGTCAGTGAACGCCGCGTGCTGCTCACCTTGGGCGACCGCCGGGCGCCCGTGCGCGTCGCGGTGGCGGCCGATCTCGCTCGCGTGTCGGCCGCCGCCTCGCATTTCGCCAGGGACCTGACGCTGGCGCTTGGCGTGCTGGGGCTGGTGCTGGCGGCGGCCACCTCGATCCAGGTCGGCCTGGGCCTTCGTCCGCTCGACGCACTTCGCCGCGGCGTCGCCGACGTTCGCTCCGGGCAGCGCAAGCATCTCCCCGTCGAGGTCCCAACGGAGGTCAAGCCGTTGGTGGAGGAGGTCAACAGCCTGATCGACGCCCAGGAAGGCGAAATCGAGCGGTCGCGCCGCCGCGCCGCCGACCTGGCGCACGGGCTGAAGACGCCGCTTGCCGCACTCGCGGCCGATGTCGCGCTCTTGCGTCAGCGCGGCGAGCAGGAGGTCGCGCAGGCGATCGAAGCCGTCGGCGAGACAATGAGCCGTCACGTCGACCGCGAGCTGGCGCGTGCGCGGGCGAGGGGAACGGCACGCCTGCGCGGCGGCATTTCCACGCCGCTCAGACCGCTCGTGCAGTCCCTGATCATGACCTTGGCGCGAACGCCTGCGGCACAGCGGCTCGACTTCAAGATCTGCATGACGGGCGAGCCGAGCGTGCCGCTCGATCGCACTGATCTGGCGGAAGTGCTGGGCAATCTCCTGGAGAACGCCGCCCGTCACGCCAAGAGCGAGGTGCGCATCGGCGCGGATGCGGCGAAACCGGCGATCACGGTCGAGGATGATGGTCCGGGCATCGCGCCCGCCGAGCGTTCACGCGTGCTCGAGCGCGGCGTCAGGCTGGACCAGCGTGGCGAAGGGGCCGGCCTCGGCCTCGCGATCGTTCAGGACGTGCTCAATGCCTACGGATGGCAGCTGATTCTTGCGGAGTCCGAACTCGGTGGATTGAAAGCCGTCATCGCGCCGGAGGGGAGCGGCGACCGGATCGCTGTTGCTGATCGCAGAACCCAGCCGCTCGCTTGACGCATTGTTGCGGTTCGTCAGCGCCGCACGATCGATCCGGTGCGGCCGATCAGGCGGGCGAGCTGGCGGAAGCGGCTACCGACGCGGTCGGCGACGAGGTCGCCGAGGCGGTGCTCGAACACCAGCATCAATTTACGTCCCTGGCTGCGGAAATGCGTGGCGGGCAAGACACCCGGGCGCGCCGCCGAGATCAGATGCGCGACGCGGAACGCAGCGCCCAACAGACGCGCGCGTTCGAGCTGCGCCGGCGTCAGCAGCTCCTGCGTGGTGACCGGCGGCTGATTTTCTTCGCTGAGCCCCGCATAGCGATAGAACACCGACAGGCCGACGAAGGCGCGCTCGGTGTGGGTGATCGCGCCGAAATTGCCGTTGACGACGAGGCTCAGCGTCTGCTCGCCGCGGTGATCCGGATGCACGCGCCAGCCGATGTCGGACAAGAGGCAGGCGGTATGGCGCAGCCGTCGGTCCTCCTCGGTTTCACGCAGCTTGACTACGCGCACGAGGCGATCGGTCCAGGCGATCAGCTCGTGGGCGTGCTTGGCCGAGCGCGACAGCAGCTGGTTCAGCTCCTCCGCGGCGCAGATCAGGCCGTCCTTGTTACGTTCCGCCTCCGCCAGCTTCTCGTGCAGCAGGCCCTCGCGCACGCCGAAGGTCGAGAACACGATGGTCTTGGGCTTCGCGACCCGGATGATGTGCTCAAGCACCAGTGCCGCGTAGGTGAGGAGCGGGCGGCGCGCGTCGGCGACGCTCTCGATGTCGGCGAGCATGTTCGCGGCCACCAGGCGGCGCAGCCTGCGGGAGAAGTCGAGCGCTTCCGCCGCGGACAGCGAATAGCCGTGCATCACCTGGAGCGGATAGCCGCTCTGGATGATGTGAATGCGCGCGAGCGCGCGCCAGGTGCCGCCGACCGCGTAGAAGGTGCGGCCGCGGCCCGCCGTGAGCTGCGGCACCTCGTCGAGCTCCTCGCGCACGATGCGGTCGGCGCGCTTGAGCGATTTGTGCGCGAGATCCTGCAGCGCAAGCCCGCCGAGCGGCAGCGTCACGCCGCTGCGCACGCTGTTCTTGCGCACGTCGATCAGTTCGAGCGAGCCGCCGCCGAGGTCGCCGACGATGCCGTCGGGATGATGGATGCCGGAGATCACGCCGAGCGCCGACAGCCGCGCCTCGCGCGGGCCCGACAGGATCTCGATGTCCACGGCGCAGATGCGCTCGGCCTTGGCGATGAAGTCGGCACCGTTCGAGGCGTCGCGGCAGGCCGCGGTCGCGATCGCGAACACGCGCCCGACCTGCATCACGCGGCACAGGGCGCGAAAGCGCTTGAGCGAGGTCAGCGCCTTGTCGACGGCGTCGGGGGCGAGCAGGCCGGTGCTCTGCACCTCGCGCCCAAGACCGCACAGCGTCTTCTCGTTGAAGATCGGAATGAGGCTCCGCGCCAGCGCCTCGTAGACGACGAGACGGACCGAGTTGGAGCCGATGTCGATGACCGCGACGCTCGAGCCGCGCTTGCGCGGCCGCTTCACGTCGGAAATCCCCGATCAGGATTGATGGCGTTCGTTCCGGCGCGTGAGACGACGCGGCGAGGATTCCTTGAGCGACTTTCCACGGCCAGACAGACTCGGATTTGTCATGAAGTAGTTGTGGACGTTGAAAGGCTCCTCGCCTTTCGCGGTCTTCATACGCGTTGAGGACCCATCCGGCAACAACTGCCAGCTCTGCTCGTTGTCTTTCAGGTTGGCGACCATGATCTGTTCGAGAACCTGCTGATGAACCGTCGGATTTTGCAGCGGGCACAGCACCTCGACGCGGCGGTCGAGGTTGCGCGGCATCATGTCGGCGGAGGAGATATACACAGCCGCTTTGGCGCTCGGCAGGCCCTGGCCCATGCCGAAGCAGTAGATTCGGCCGTGTTCCAGGAAGCGGCCGATGATCGACTTGACGCGGATATTCTCGGACAGGCCGGGAATGCCGGGGCGCAGGCAACAGATGCCGCGCACCACGAGCTCGACCTGCACGCCCGCCTGCGAGGCCTCGTAGAGCGCGTCGATGATGTCGGGGTCGACCAGCGCATTCATCTTCATCCAGACCGCGCCGTGCCGGCCGTGCCGCGCATGCGCGGTCTCGCCCTGGATGTGCTCGATGATGCGCTTGCGCAGGGTGAGCGGCGACACCGCCATCTTTTCCAGATCGCTCGGCGCGGCGTAGCCGGTGATGAAGTTGAACACGCGCGCGGCATCGCGGCCGATGGTCGGATCCGAGGTGAAGTAGGAGAGGTCGGTGTAGATGCGCGCGGTGACCGGGTGATAATTGCCGGTGCCGGTATGAACATAGGTGGTGAGGCTGCCGCCCTCGCGGCGCACCACCATCGAGAGCTTCGCGTGCGTCTTCAGCTCGAGGAAGCCGTAGACGACCTGCACGCCGGCGCGTTCGAGGTCGCGGGCCCAGCGGATGTTGGCCTCCTCGTCGAAGCGCGCCTTCAGCTCAATCAGCGCCGTGACGGACTTGCCGGCCTCGGCGGCTTCGGCGAGCGTGCGCACGATCGGCGAGTTGTTGGAGGTGCGGTAGAGCGTCTGCTTGATCGCGACGACGTCGGGGTCGCGTGCGGCCTGCTGCAGGAACTGCACCACGACGTCGAAGGATTCGTAGGGGTGATGGACGACGAGGTCCTTTTGCCGGATCGCGGCAAAGATGTCGCCGCCGTGCTCGCGCACACGCTCGGGGTGGCGCGGCACGTAAGGGGTGAATTCGAGATCGGGGCGATCGAGGCGGGTGAGCTGCGAGAGCTCGTTCATCGCCTGCACGCCGTCGACCAGGAAGACCTCGTCGTCGGCGGCCGAGAGTGCGTGCTGAACGAAGCTGCGCAACTGCTCCGGCATCTTGGCGTCGATCTCGAGCCGGATCACCGACCCGCGGCGGCGGCGCTTGAGCGCCGTCTCGAACAGGCGGACGAGGTCTTCCGCCTCTTCCTCGATTTCGAGCTCGGAGTCGCGGATGATCCGGAAGGCGCCCTGGCCGTGCAGGTTGTAGCCGGGGAACAGGCGGTTGATGAACAGGGCGGTTGCCTGCTCGAGCGAGATCAGGCGAACGATTTTGCCGTCGGCCGGCAGGCGGATGAAGCGGTCGATCTTGCCGGGCATGCGGATCAGCGCGTTCATCTGCTTGCCGTCGGCGGCGCGCGTGAGCTGGAGCGCGATGGTGAAGCCGAGGCTCGGGATGAACGGGAAGGGATGCGCAGGGTCGATCGCCAGCGGCGTCAGCAGCGGGAACACGTTGTTGAGGAAATAGTCCTCGATCCAGGTCCGTTCCGCCTTGCTGACATCCTTGCCGTCGACCAGCACGATGCCGACATCGGCCAGCGTGCTGCGCAGGTCGCGCCAGATCGCCTGCTGGTCGGAGGCAAGCTCGGACACGGTGCGGTTGATCAGCGCGAGCTGCTCGGACGGCGTCAGGCCGTCGGGGCTGCGTTCGGCAATGCCCTCGCGCACCTGGGCCTTGATGCCGGCGACGCGGACCATGAAGAATTCGTCGAGGTTATTCGCCGAAATCGACAGGAATCGCACCCGCTCCAGCACGGGGTGGCTGGCATTGACGGATTCCTCCAGGACGCGGCGGTTGAAATGCAGCCAGGAGAGTTCGCGATTGATGAATCGTTCGGGGCTGGCCGCGATCGCCGGCAGGCCCTCGGCTTCCTGAACTTTCTCTTTTATTTCAACAGCTTGCGCAGAATCCATCAGAAGTCGGTCCATCCTGTCTCGCCTCACTTTGCGATCTATGCGCAAAACCCGCGGGAGCATGTGTTACAGCGATGACGTTTCGATGACATTGATGTTCCGCCGCTTCGCTGCGTCAAGCGGGCTCCGCGGCTCCCGGGCGAGCGGGTCAGGCGTCCCGCAGCAGCTCGGCGGCCAGTGCCCTGGTCACGGGGCGGCCGAGCCGGAGGGCCTCGCTGTCGAGCAGTTCCACGGCTTGGCGGGCGGCGGCCGAGGACCGCTCCAGGCGGGTGGCGAGATAGCCGACCACGCTCTCGTCCACATTGAGCTGGCGGTCGGCACAGAATTTCAAGATCAGGCCGCGGAAGAGCTGGTCGTCCGGGGGCAGCAGCGTGACAACAGGCACGGCGCGCAGGCGCGAGCGCAGGTCGCGAAGCTCGATCTCGAGCGCGGCCGGCACCTCGCGCCCGGTGAAGAGCACGTAGGCGCCGTCCTCGCGGGCAAGGTTCATCAGGTGGAAGAGGGCGCGTTCGTCGAAATCTCCCGCCCGGAGATCCTCGACCACCAGGGCGCCGGTGGCGAGCGCGCCCGGAACGCCGGCGGCCGTCAGGACGTTGGCGGCAGCCGAGCGGGCGCCTGAAATGTCGGCCCAGATCGCGGCGAGGTGGCTCTTGCCGCTGCCTTCGGGGCCGGCGAGCCACATGATCCGGTTCGGCCATTCCGGCCAGCTGTCGATCAGGGCCAAGCCGGCCGCGTTGGCGGGACCCTCGAGGAAATTGTCCCGGCTGACGCTCTCCGCATGCGGAAGCGTAAACGCCAATTGTCGGGGATGGACGCGGCCTGCCACGCTTGCTTTGCTCCATGCCGGCGCGCCGGCCCGTTTGAAGAGAATGCGATTTGATGGAGCGGAATTGGCCTTTTGCGGGGCTGCTTCCGCTTTCACCTGGTCCGCTCTCACTTGTCGTCCGCTCTCACTTGGCCTCGATCGTGCTCATGTGCCGCAGCCACCCGACGAGATAGAGCGACACCGACGAGAGCGTGAAGACCGTGACGAGGCCCATCAGGATGATATCATAAGGAGCCGGCTTGAAGCCGAAGGCAAGTGCCGCCAGCACCAGGGCGGCGAACGCCACTTGGGCAACGGTGTTGAGCTTGGACACTTTCGACGGCTTCATCTCGACAGGCCGGTCAAACAGCCAGGATATGATCACGGCGGCGACGATCATGATGTCGCGAGAGACCACCAGGATCACGATCCAGCGCGGAATCGCACCCCAGATCCCCAGCGCCATGTAGATCGAGACCAGCAGGGCCTTGTCCGCGAGCGGGTCGAGCAGGGCCCCAAGCTCGCTCGTCATGTTGAAACGCTTGGCCAGGAAGCCGTCCACGGCGTCGCTGATACCGGCGATCAGGAAGACGGCGAACGCGACCTCCATTTGGCTCGACACGATGGCCCAGACGATGATCGGGACCAGCATGATGCGGCCCAGCGTAATGATGTTCGGAATACTCACGAAAGCGCTTCCCGGCACCCGGTCTACCTCGAAATCCGGCCCCTCGGGAGGCTGAACCGGTTGATATCTCTACATAGTATATGGCGGTGCGCCATGCGAGCCATTGCGTGTCCCCGGAATTCGACGTAACCAGCCGCAACCCCACTGGACATCGGGCATGACCGACCGCAAAAACGGCCTCACTTACGCCGATTCAGGCGTCGATATCGATGCGGGCAACCGCCTGGTCGATCTGATCAAGCCGATGGTGCGCGCCACGGCGCGGCCGGGGGCCGATGCCGAGATCGGCGGCTTCGGCGGCCTGTTCGACCTCAAGGCGGCCGGTTTCAAGGACCCCGTCCTCGTGGCTGCGACCGATGGCGTCGGCACCAAGGTCAAGATCGCGATCGAGACCGGGCTGCACGGCGGGATCGGCATCGACCTCGTCGCCATGAGCGTCAACGATCTCGTGGTGCAGGGCGCCGAACCGCTGTTCTTCCTGGATTATTTCGCCTGCGGCAAGCTCGACCCGGAGGCCACGGCTTCGATCGTCGCGGGCGTCGCGGAAGGCTGCCGCGAATCCGGCTGCGCCCTGATCGGGGGCGAGACCGCCGAGATGCCGGGTCTGTACAAGGACGGCGATTACGATCTCGGCGGCTTTGCCGTCGGCGCTGCGGAGCGGGGCACGCTGCTGCCGCGCAAGGACATCGCGGCGGGCGACGCCGTGATCGGCCTTGCCTCGTCGGGCGTGCATTCCAACGGCTTTTCGCTGGTGCGCAAGATCGTGGAACAATCCGGCCTGGGCTTCGCGGCGCAGGCGCCGTTCGCACCCGTGATGACGCTCGGCGGCGCGCTGCTGACGCCGACCCGGCTCTACGTCAAGTCCTGCCTGCGCGCGATCCGCGAGACCGGCGCGGTGAAGGGGCTCGCCCACATCACCGGCGGCGGCTTCACCGACAACATTCCGCGCGTGCTGCCGCCGCACCTCGGCGTCGGCATCGACCTCGCGCGCCTGCCGGTGCTGCCGGTGTTCAAATGGCTGGCGGCGCAGGCCGGCATTGCCGAGCTGGAAATGCTGCGAACCTTCAATTGCGGCATCGGCATGATCGCGATCGTCGAGCCCGACAAGGTCGACCAGGTGATCGAGGTCTTCACCGACGCCGGCGAGACTGTGGCGCAGCTCGGCACCGTGATCCCGGCCGAGGGCGAGCACCGCGTCGTCTATAACGGCCATCTCGATCTGGCGCTGTGATGAAGCGCCGCGTCGCCATCCTGATCTCCGGCCGCGGCTCCAACATGGCCGCGCTGATCAGGGCAGCAAGCTCGGCGGATTTCCCGGCGGAGATCTCGCTCGTCATTTCCAACAAGGCCGATGCGCCCGGGCTGGAGCGGGCCAAGGCGGCCGGCGTTAAGACGCTGGTGATCGAGAGCAAGCCGTTCGGCAAGGACCGCGCCGGCTTCGAGAAGGTGCTGCAGGCCGCGCTCGATCAGCACGGCATCGAGCTGATTTGCCTGGGCGGCTTCATGCGCCTGTTCACGGCCGAGTTCACCAAAGCCTGGTACGGGCGGATGCTGAACATCCATCCCTCGCTGCTGCCGTCCTTCCCCGGCCTCGATCCGCACGGCCAGGCCTTGCGCGCCGGCGTCAAGCTGTCGGGCGCGACCGTGCACTTCGTGATCCCCGAGACCGATGCCGGTCCGATCGTGATGCAGGGCGCGGTGCCTGTCAGCGATCACGATACCGGGGATACGCTGTCGGAGCGCATCCTCGAGGTCGAGCACCGCATCTATCCCGAAGCGCTGCGGCTGCTCGCGACCGGCAAGGTCCGGATCGAGGGCGATGTGTGCAGGACGGATGGAAGCGGGCCGTCGGAGAATTTCCTGGTCGCGCCGGTGGTGAGCTGAAGCGACTTCTCGCTGCGCGCGCCCCAAACAAAATCCCCCGGCAGAGCCGGGGGGCCACGTCATGGTCTCTCGCGCTCCACGCCGAGAGACATCAGGAGACCTTGAGGTTCTCCGCGGATGCTTTGCCGCGGTTCTCCACGAGGTCGTATTCAACCACTTGGTTTTCGTTGAGGGTCGAGAGTCCGGCGCGCTCGACGGCGGAGATGTGAACGAACACATCCTTGTCGCCACCGTTCGGCTTGATGAACCCATAGCCCTTGGTCGGGTTGAACCATTTGACGGTGCCCTTTTGCGGCATCGCTAGTCTCCTCCACTAGATACAAAAAAGACGCGGCCGCTTTTCGCGTGCCACGCCACAAACGGGCTTCCGAAGTCTGTTCGAGTCTTGAGGCGCAATGTCGCGAAACGCACAGTCGAGCGGCCAATTCCGATTGTGTCCGATATTGCAACACGAAAATCGCGCGTTAGCAAGCAGAGCGCGAATTTCAAGGGCGGGCAGGCCGGGCCGATCTGCAATTTCCGACCTGTGGCTGCGGAACCACAATCGAGGCAATAGCCTGCGTGCCGGCATGCTAAGCGGTTGACCCTCCGGAGCAGTTCGGCCCAAATCGCGGCTTGCGTGCGCCGCGCGTGTTGCATTTTGCGCGCCGCCTTTGGCTTTCGGGATTTGTCGTCATGTGCTGCACATCGCAGCCCTCCGGGACACGTCGGACGATCGGGCGGGGCCGCGTCGGCAGGGTCGCGGCCGCAATCGTGGTGTTTGCGATCGTCGTGATGATGTCGGCCATATCGCCGGTCCTGGCGCAAAGCCCAACGCCAACCCCGACACCGACGCCCACGCCGTCACCGACCCCGATCCCGACGCCGACATCGACCAATTACGACCAGTCGGTCCGCAACGGTGCGCTCAATCTCGGCTCCAGCTTCCTCGAGCGGCTCGGCAACCAGGCCTCGGGCGGTTTCGACCGGGCGTTGCGGACCAATCCCGGCGGCGGCGGCGCATCGGCAGCTGCGGAAGATCCGCGCTACCGCACCTGGGTCGAGGGCTACGGCATCTCGGTGCGCACCGACGCGCAGGGCGACTTCGTCGGCGACAAGCGCAAGACGGTTGGCGGCGTCGCCGGCTTTGGCGCGCGCGTTGCGCCGGGTGTCAATCTCGGCTTCTCCGTCGACCAGAGCCACACCGACGTCGACGTGCCACTGGCGCTGCAGTCGGCAACGCTCGACCTGACGCAAATCGGTTTCAGCGGCTCGGTCGACAAGGGCCCATGGACCTGGGCCTTCGCCGTGGTGCACGGCTTCGGCAAGGTCCGCTCCAGCCGCGACACGGGTCTCGGCTTTGCCACCGCGGGTTATAGCGCCGCGATCGACGGCGCGCTGACCGAGATCAGCTATTACTGGACCCAAGACCAGATGCGTGTCGTGCCAAAGGGGGCGCTGGAATATGTGCGCGCCACCAGCGCGGCGTTCCAGGAGACCGGCGGTCTCGATCCGCTCAACGTCGGCTCGACGGCGCTCGCGCGCGCACGCGTCATGATCGGGGCCGAGATCGGCCGCTACTTCATCATCGATCAGAAGATCCTCGACCTGTCCGCCTACGGCAAGTTCGTCGACAATTTCCACCAGGATCTCGGCTCGATCCAGGTCAGCCTGGGAACCCAGAGCATCGTCGTTCCCGGCATCGGGGAGAGCCGCTATGGCGCGGATGCCGGCGCCTCGGCTTCGCTCAGCCTGACCAGCGTGGCGCGGCTCTACGTCAACTACGACGGCAAGTTTCGCAACGAGCTGACCTCCCACCAGGGCACCGTCGGCTTCGAGTACAAATGGTGAGCTTAGGCTCGCCCGCGCTCAAGCCGGCGTCGCCGCGACATATCCCGTCAGCCCAAACCCCTCGCGCGCGGCCGCCATCATCGGCACCAGCGCGTTCGGATGGATGAACTCGTCGCGAAAGCAGGGATAGGTCTTGGGATCGAAGATCTTCTTCAGCCAGTCGACCACGATCTTGTGGCGCTCGGAGGTTCGGAACTCCTTGTGATAGGTGAGCCAGAGATCGGCGTGGTGGCTGACGCCGAGATCGACGGCGATCAGCGGCGCGCCGAGCGCGATCGAGACCGTCGGCAGGAAGCCGATACCGGCGCCGCGTTCGACGGCATAGAGCACGCCGACCGAGGAATTGGTCTTGATCCCGACGATGCCCTCCAGCGACTTCAGTCCAAGCACGCGGGCATAGGCGCCGTCGTCGACCTGCGGTGCGCTCTGCTTGATGATGCGGTGGTCCTTCAGCTCAGCAAGCGTCGTCGGCACACCGTAGAGGTTTTCGTACTCCTTGGAGACGAAGGGATAGATGTGCAGGCGGCCGAGCTTGGCGACGATCAGGTCGGGATTGGTCGGCGGCTCGAGCTGGATCGCGATGTCCGATTCAAGCCGTGCGACGTCGGCCTGCTCCATCGCGCAGCGCAGATCGACGGTGATCCTGCGGTAGGTCTTCTGGAAGTCGATCAGTCGCGGCAGGATCCAGAAATTGCCGGGCCCCTCCGTCACCGCGACGCGCACGGTGCCCGAGGTGTCGTTCGACGATCGCGAGGCGCGCCGGAAGACGTTGAAGGCGTGACGCTCCATATGCGCAACGTCGGCGATCATTGCTGTGCCTTCATCGCTGAGCGTGAGCCCGCTCTGGTCGCGCAGGAACAGCTTGCAGCCAATGCTCTCTTCGAGCCGGTCGACCCGGCGCATCAGCGTGGTCGAGGTGAGCCCGAGCTCCTCGGCGGCGTTGCGGAAACTTTTATATTTTGCGCATGCTAAAAACAGCTTCAAATCGTCCCAGGACGCATCCAGGGCCTCTTCACGGTGCTGCATCATCGCAGCACCCCGGTGCAATAACTGGTGCATACTCCTGATCTCCAGCCGCTAAGCTCCTCGGAATAGCGGGGCACGAAAGCCTCGAACGATAGAGGCGTGATATGGGTATGGAAAGGGGCTCGTTTGCCGCAAGGCATGATTTCGATGCCTTGCCGCTGAGCCCGGATGTGGACGTCCGGTGCGCGCAATCTTCCGAAATAGCCGCGCTGGCGCAGATGGCGCACCGGCTGGTGCCGGGCGTGCGGATCGGAGCGGAAGAGCTTGCGCGATATGCCACGTTCGATCCTCAGAGCATTCTGACGTTCAGCCGCAGGGGCCGTCTCGTCGGCGGCATGGCCTTCCTGTTTCTCAATGACCGCGGGCATGATGCGCTGCTGCTCGACGAGATCTGCCTTACCGCGCCCGAGACGCGCTATCTCGCTTCCGCGAAGGAAGACGTCGCCGCCATCTACATCTGGGCGATCGCGGCGACGGGGCGGGGCGTCGCCGGTCTCGGCAAGGCCGCGGCACATCTGCGACAGCTAAGGTTTCGCGGCGCGGATTGCTATGCGCAGCCGTCAACGGTGGCCGGACGCAACATCATGAGGGCAACCGGCTTCGCGCCGGTCCCAAGCTTCCAGCCCGACCTCTGGTGCTACGAGCGGCCCTGGCATCGGCAGCCGATGCGCATGCCGGGCGCGATCATTCAAGCAAGGAGTTTTGCAGATGCACGGTACTAGGATTCCCGTCGCCAAGCCCAGTTCCCGCGCCATCACCATCCGCCTTGCGCGCGATCCAAACGATCTCATGCTGGTCACCGCCATTCGCTCCGCGGTCTATCTCGCAGAGCAGGATTGTCCGTTCGAGGAGGAGTTCGACGGCAACGACATGGTCGCGGCGCATTTCATCGGCTTCGTCGGCAACGAACCTGCGGGCTGCCTGCGGGTGCGCTTCTTCGGCGATTTCGCCAAGGTGGAGCGGCTTGCGGTGCGGCACCAATACCGGCGCTCGCGCGTCTCGTTCAAGCTGGTGCAGGCCAGCGTGGACTACGTGAAGCGCAAGGGATTTCGCAAGATCTACGGTCAGGCGCAGGACAGGCTGGTCGATTTCTGGGCGCATTTCGGCGCCAAGCCGCTCGGCCATAATCGCAAGATCACCTTCTCGGATTTTTCCTACACGGAGATGCTGCTGGAGATCGAGCCGGGCCCGGACGCGATCACGCTGGACAGCGATCCCTATGTGATCATCCGTCCCGAGGGCGATTGGGACCGGCCGGGCGTGCTCGACGCTTCGGCGGGGCGGGCGGTGACCTCACCGCTGCGGGACCTCGCGCTCGCCGACCGCTGAAACTGGTGCAGCTCGGCGCAACATAATGCTGGCTTCCATCCACGACGATCCGTCGATCCTGGTCTGCGCGGATCTGCAGATCGAATACCTAACCCCAGGGCGCCGCCACGTTATCCTCGACGGCGACGGCGCCACGGCGCGCTGCCTGGAACTCCTGACGCTGTGGCGCGCCAATCTGTGGCCGGTGATGCATTTGAAGCGCATCGCGCAGGCCGCCTGGTTCAATCCGGCATCCAGGCTGACCGATTGGATCGCGGAGATGAAGCCGCGGCCGGGGGAACTGACGTTCGAGCATCCGCTGCCATCCGCCTATAGCTCGTCGCGGTATGTGGACTACATGTCCAATATCCGCAATGTGCGCTGCATTCTGGTCGGGTTCTCCCTGGACGAGACCATCCTGGCCACCGCCGCCGACGGGTTTCACCGCAGCCATCACTACCAGGTTGTCGCCGACGCCGTGGCTTGCCGCCAGCCGGGCACAGGCGATGCCGCCGCCTATAAGCATGCGGTAGTGAATGTGGTCGGGAATTTTGCTATAATCCAATCCAGCGCCGAACTGATCAGAACCAGCGGCGTCGTCGCGGTGTAGGCGGCCGCGACCGGCGGATGGGGTGCGGGATTGTCACGGGGAGACGAGCTCGAGGAGCTGGCCAGCGACCTGTCGCATGCCGCCGAGAAGGCGCGCAGGCTTGGTCTGCCGACGACGGTTTATCTGCTGTCGATGGCGCTGGTGGAGGTGAGGGAAGCCGCAGCCGGCGCCGACGACGGGCATGACGACGGCGCGGCGTGAGAGCTGCCCCCTAGCCGTTTCCGGTTCTGCGATGTGCCGTTCCGTGATGCGCGGCTTTGTCGTCTGCGGCTTTGTGCAACGCTGCTGAGCGCTTGCTGCCGGCGAATTGGCGTTGCAAGTTCTGCGCTGTCGCAATAGCCAAGGGACTTGATCATCGAGTGATGACGCCGGCTATGCCTGCGACGTGACGCTTTCAAGGATCCTCGCAAATGTCCATGCTGCCCAATTCGCAAGAGGCCCGGGATGTGGCCTATCAGCTCCATCCCTACACCAACGCGCGCACGCATCAGCAGGCCGGTCCCCTGGTGATCGAACGCGGTGATGGTCCCTACGTCTTCGATGCGTCGGGCAAGCGCTATTTCGAGGCGATGGCCGGGCTGTGGAGCGTCGGGCTCGGCTTCAACGAGAAGCGGCTGGTCGAGGCCGCGCACAAGCAGATGCAGGCGCTGCCGTTCTATCACACCTTCTCCGCCAAATCGCACGGGCCCTCGATCGACCTCGCCGAGAAGCTGGTCGCGCTCGCGCCGGTCGCGATGAGCAAGGTGTTCTTCACCAATTCCGGCTCGGAAGCCAACGACACCGTGTTGAAGCTGATCGCCTATCGCTCCAACGCGCTCGGCCAGCCGCAGCGCAAGAAGGTGATCAGCCGGATGCGCGCCTATCACGGCGTCACCATCGCCTCCGCCAGCCTCACGGGCCTGCCGAACAACCACCGCTCGTTCGACCTGCCGCTGCCGAACATTCTGCACACGGGCTCGCCGCATTTCTACAAGGACGGCGCCGCCGGCGAGAGCGAGGAGGCGTTTGCGACGCGCCGCGCCGAGGAGCTCGACGCGCTGATCCAGAAGGAAGGGCCCGAGACGATCGCGGCGTTCTTCGGCGAGCCGGTGATGGGGGCGGGCGGCGTCGTCGTGCCGCCGGCGACCTATTGGGACAAGATCCAGGCGGTCCTGAAGAAGTACGACATCCTCCTGGTCGCCGACGAGGTGATCTGCGGCTTCGGCCGCACCGGCAAGATGTTCGGTTGCGAGACCTATGGCATCAAGCCGGATGCGATCGTGGTCTCCAAGCAGATCACGTCGAGCTATTTCCCGCTCTCGGCGATCATCATGAACGACCGTATGTTCGAGCCGATCGCGGACGAGAGTAACAAGATCGGCGTGCTCGGCCACGGTTTTACCGCCGGCGGCCATCCGGTCGGCTCGGCGATCGCGCTGGAGAACCTCAAGATCATCGAGGAACGCGGCCTGGTCGCGCATGCGGCCGAGCTCGGCGCCTACATGCAGGGCCGTTTGCGCGAGCTCACCAGCCATCCGCTGGTCGGGGAGGTTCGCGGCGTCGGCATGATCGCGGCGATCGAGCTCGTGCTCGACAAGGGGCGCAAGACCGCCGCGGCAACGCCCGGCGCGGTCGGCGGCATCGCCAGCCGCATGCTCCAGGAGCGCGGCGTGATCTCGCGCAACATGCTGGACGCTATCGCCATCTGCCCGCCGCTGATCGTCAACAAATCCCACATCGACGATCTGGTCGCCGCGATCTCGGGCGTGCTGGACGACATGAAGGCGGAAGTCGCCAAGCTGACGCCGGCGTAAGGTCTCTCCTCGTCATCGCGAGGAGCTCAGCGACAAAATTGCGGAGCAATTTTGCGCAGATGCGACGAAGCAATCCAGGGTCTTTCCGCTCAGGCAGTCTGGATTGCTTCGCTACGCTCGCAATGACGACGTGGCGGCAGCGAACCTACGCCCGCTGCACCCCGATCACGCGACCCTTTTCGATCGCCAGCGCCAGCTCGCCGCGCTTCAGCTTGAGCGCGGCATCGCCGAACAATTCGCGGCGCCAGCCGCGCAAGGCGGGCACGTCGGCCTCGTCGTCGGCCGCGATCTCCTCGAGGTCGTCGACCGTCGCGATCACCTTGCTGGCGACCGCGTGGCGCTCGGCGGTCATGCGCAGCAGCACCTTCAACAGCTCGACGATGGCGGCGCCGTTGGAATTGTTGCGCGGCTTTTCCAGCTTCGGCAGCGTCGAAAAATCCCGCTTGAGCCCGCGCTCGACCGCGGCGACGATGTCCGCGCCCCATTTGGATTTCTCGAACCCTTTCGGCACCGAGCGCAGATGGGCGAGCTTCTCCAGCGTGGTCGGCGCGTGGGTGGCGATGTCGGTGATCGCCTCGTCGCGCAGCACGCGGCCGCGCGGCACGTCGCGGCTCTGCGCCTCCTGCTCGCGCCAGGCCGCCACCTCCATCAGCACCGCGAGATCCTTCGGCTTGCGCACGCGCGTCTTCAGCCGCTCCCAGGCCCGCTCGGGATGGAAGTCGTAGGTGCGGGGGGAGGTGAGGACCTCCATCTCGATCGAGACCCATTCGCTGCGGCGGCGCTTTTTGAGGTCGGCGTCGAGCGCGGCGAACACGTCACGCAGGTGGGTGACGTCGGACACCGCGTAGTGCATCTGCTCCTTGGTCAGCGGCCGGCGCGACCAGTCGGTGAAGCGATGCGTCTTGTCCGGACGGTGACCGGTAACCTTCTCGACCAGAGCGTCGTAGGCGATGCTGTCGCCGTAACCGAGCACCATCGCGGCGACCTGGGTATCGAACACCGGGTGCGGGATGATGCCGGCCTGATGCCAGATGATCTCGATGTCCTGACGGGCGGCGTGGAAGACCTTCAGCACGCTCTCGTTGGCCATCAGCTCGAAGAACGGCTTGAGGTCGATGCCGGCAGCCAGGGTGTCGATGACGATGGCTTCCTCGGCGCTGGCCATCTGCACCACGCACAGCAGCGGGTAGTAGGTGGTTTCGCGCAGGAACTCGGTATCGACGGTTATGACGGGGTGCTTGGCCAGCCGGCTGCAGGCAGCCGCGAGGTCAGCGGTGGTGGTAATCAAATCCATGAACGGCCCATGACACTTGGTATCAGCCGTTCTGCCGAAAGTGCTGTGATGTCAAGGGGCTCGATGCGAATTCGAGCCTTGCATCGGGGCCGGAATCGCTTTTTCCGACGAAATTTCTATTCGTAACGGACCCGGTGCGAGGATTTGCGGGCGCAGGGCAGCGCCACCACGATCACGCACATGACGACCAGCGCCAGCCCCAGGAACTCGAAAACCAACAGATCCACGGCGAAATCTCCAGAAACATTGATAGATTTGTCGGGGGTATGTTGAGGGTCTGTTAATTCCAATGGTTACCGGCGGTAGGCGCATCCGGATGGTGGACGGGGGGTTAATGAGGGACTTGCCCAAACGAATTCGGCGCCCCGCATGACGGAGCGCCGACGGTCGTTCGCCGATGTCGGCCGCTTTACGGCAGCTTCAGCGACGTCTCCGCATTGTACGGCTTCAGCGTCTCGTCGGCGGCCTTCTGGGCGGCGGCGAGGGCTTCCTTCGGCTGCTTCTTGCCGTTGAGGACCAGCATCACCTCGTCCTCGAGGGTCTTGCGGACGGGCACGGTCTTGTAAGTTGCGAACCACGGCTTGGCGACGTCGAGCTGCTCGACGGCGGTCTTGGCGTCGGGGTTCTTGTTCAGGAACTCGACCATGTCGGGCGTCTTGTACGCGGCCATGTTGGGCGCGAAATAGCCGGTGGCGCGGCTCCACCAGCCGCTCTTCTCGGGCGAGGTCATCCACTTGATCAGCGTCCAGGCGGCCTTCTGCTTGTCGGCTTCGAGACCGGCCGGAACGATCAGCGAGGCGCCGCCGATCGGCACGGCGTTGCGGACGTTGCGCGGGATGAAGGCGACCTTGTAATTGAACTTGGCGTTGTCGCGCACGTAAGTGAGCGAGCCCGTCGACAGCATCATCATCGCGGCATTGCCTGAGATGAAGGAGGTGCTCACGGCAGGGCCGGGCGTGGCGCCGGGCGTATGGACCTTGTGCTTATAGATCAGGTCGTTCCACCAGGTCAGCGCGCCGAGCATCGAGGGCGTGTCGTAATAGACCTCGCCGCCGAACTCTTCGTTGTAGTAGCGGCCGCCATTGCTCATGGTGAGCGTTTCCATCATCCAGCCGCAATAATCATAGGCGCAGGGGATCGCGATGCCCCATTGGGTCACCTTGTCGCCGTCGCGCTTGGTCAGCTTCTTGGCCCAGTCGGTGAGTTCGGCCCAGGTCTGCGGCGGCTTGCTCGGATCGAGGCCGGCTTCCTTGGCCTTGTCGGCATTGATGTAGAGCAGCGGCGTCGAATTGTGGAACGGCACGCCATAGACCGAGCGGTTGATCACCGCATTGCCGTGCAGCGCGGGGAAAAACTGGCCGAGGAACTGTTCCTTGGTGGTGCCGTCGGCCTTGATCAGCGCACCGAGATTGGTGAGCTCGTTCTCGATCTGCATGTCGAGCAGGAAGTTCGCCGACATGATCACCGCGGACGGCGGCTTGCCGGCCTTGATCGCGGCGCGCGTCTTGATCAGCGTGTCGTCATAGGAGCCAGTGTAGACCGCGGTCGCCTTGATGTCGCGATGGGTCTCGTTGAACTCCTTGATCAGGGTGCCCATGTCGCGGGCGAGCTTGCCGTCAACGGGGACGGGGAAGAACAGATCGATCTCGGTCGGGCCTTCGGCCATCGCCGGGAAGGCGAGGGCGCCGGCCAGGGTGCCTATCATGGCGAGGCCGAGTGCAAGCCTGCGGGAAAACAGCATCGAAGAATCTCCTATTTGATGCCTGAGGTGACGAAAGAGCTGATGAAGCGCTTCTGGAAAATGAGGAACGTGATGAGCAGCGGGCCGATCACCATCAGCGTGCCGGCGGCGATGGTGCCCCAGGCCTGCGTGCCTTCGGCGGTCTTGGTGAAGACGGAGAGGCCGACCGTGAGCGGACGCTTGTCGGGCGAATTGATCACCATCAGCGGCCACAGGAAGTCGTTCCAATGGCTGGTCACCGAGATGATGGCGAAGGCCGAGAAGCTCGGCATCGACAGCGGCACGTAGATGTGGCGGATGCGCTGAATGAGGCTGGCGCCGTCGATCAGGGCGGCGTCCTCCAGCTCGGTCGGAATCGCCTCGAAGGCCTGGCGCATCAGGAAGGTGCCGAAGGCGGAAGCGAAGAACGGCATCATCACGCCGGTGAGCGTGTCGTAGAGCCCGAGCTGCGCCACCAGCGACAGGTTCGGCACGATCAGCAGCACCGGCACCAGCATCAGCTGCATCAGGAACAGATAGAAAATCAGCGTCTTGCCGACGAATTTCAGGCGCGCGAAGGGAAAGCCCGCAAGCGTGATGGTGACGAACTGCACCAGCAGGATGCCGGCGCAGATGATCGTTGTGTTGAGCGTGTAGCGCGGGAAATCGCCGATCTCCCAGGCATCCCTGACGTTGTCGAGCGTCGGCTTCAGGCTCGGCATCAGCTCGGCCATGGCGTTGATGCCGTCGGAGGCCGGGCGCAGCGTCGCCACGACCATCCACAGGAAGGGGATGAGCCAGACGATCGCGAGCAGCACGGTCAGCAGAAAGCCGAGCTTCGGAGTGATCTCATTGCGGGTGGCGAGCGGGGCATCCTTGGTGAGCCATTCGATCAGCTTCATGGCCCACCCTCGCGGCTGGCCATGGTGCGGAACGAGAGCGCGGTGAGACCCATCAGCGCGGCGAGCGTCAGGAGAGTCGCGGCCGAGGCCTTGCCGATGTCGTAGTGCTCGACCGCCTGCTGGTAGATGTAGAACAGCACGAGATTGGTCGAGTTCGACGGCCCGCCCTGGGTCATGACGAAGACGTGGTCGACCTGCGTCACTGCGTTGAGGATCGCGATGACGGTGACGAACAGGAAGGTTGGCTTGAGCTCCGGCAGGATGATGTGACGCAGGCGCTGATAGGGACCCGCGCCGTCGAGATGGGCTGCCTCCATCACGTCCTCGGGCACCGCCTGGAGGCCGGCGAGGAAGAACAGCATGTAATACCCGGCGTTCTTCCAGATCGTGATGACCATGATCGCGTAGAGCGCGATGTCGGGATCGCCGAGCCAGTTCGGCAGCACCGGAAGCAGCCGGCCGATGTAATAGTCGAGCAGACCGACATTGGGCAGGAAGATGAACATGAACAGCGCGGAGGCCGCGACCATCGGGATCAGCACCGGCAGGAACAGCGCGGCGCGCAGCGCGCTGCTGACGGCGTGGGTGCGCGACAGCGCCAGCGCGAACAGCAGCGCCAGCGCGATGCTCGGGACCGCCGTGCCGACGGCGTAGATGAGATTGTTGACGACCGCGCCGGTGAAGGCGGGGTCGGCCAGCACCGCGCTGATGTTGTCGAGACCGACGAAACGGACCGGTGCCTTCGGCGTCGTGCGCTGATACAGCGCATCGATGAAGACACGGCCCATCGCGCCATAGGTGAACAGCGCGAGGAAGACCAGCGAGGGCAGCAGCAGAAGATAGGCCGGCCGCGAGGCTTTGACGCGCGCGGTGAAGCGCTTCAGCACGTCCAGGCGCGGCGCCGCCGAGGTCGCGACCGGGAGAGCCGCGGGTTCGGCGAGGCTCATCTCACCGCGCCGCGAAGTTGAGCGCGTAGTCGCGGCCGTCCATTCCCGCGGGCGGCTCGAACGGGAAGCGCAGGCTTTCGTCGAGGAAGTCGTGGCTGTGCACGACGATGTTGTCGTCGTCGATCAGCACCACGCCATAGGCCGGCGGCTCGTGGCTGGCGAGGTGCGGCGCGTTTTGGTCGAGCTCGAACCAGACCTGGTGGTTGGTGCCGCGCAGCGTCGAGAACGGGATCTTGCCGAAACTGCCGAAGATCGGCCGGTGCACATGGCCGAAGAACAGGTGCCGGATGCGCGCGCGGTAAGGCGCGATCACCTCGGCGAACTCCGCGCTTTGCTTCAGCCCGATGTCGTCCATGGCGTGGACGCCAACCGGGAAGGGCGGATGGTGCATGAACACGACGAACTCTTGCTCCGCCGGCGCGGCCGCCAGCGTGCTCGTCAGCCAGCCGAGGCGCCTTTCGCACATCTCGCCGGCGTGACTGGTCTCGTCCAAGGTGTCGAGGAAGACGAACAGGCCGTGCTCGGTGGTCTTCGTGCCCTGCACGAAGCCGTTGGCATCGCGCGGCGCGGCTTTCAACGCGTCGAGGCAGATGACGCGCTTGTCGTGATTGCCGACCATGGCGATGTACGGGATCTTCAGCGCCGCCATCGCCTCGGCGAAATTGGCGTAGGAGTCAGCCTCGCCCCAATGGGTGAGATCGCCGGTCACGACCGCGAACGCAGCATCGGACTGATGCGCGTTGATGTCGGCGATGGCGGCGTCCAGCCGGGCGCGCGGGTCGAGGCCGTAGAGCGTCGAGCCGGGATTGGCGAGATGCGTGTCGGTGAGGTGGATGAATTTGAAGGGCATGGCGCTTGTCAGGATCGTTGGAGGACGGGCGCCTCCGGCAAGACGACCCTGACAGGCGGTTAGAGCGCGTGTGTTTCAGTTTGATGACAGCGGTTCCGGCGTCCACAAGCGACGATGTCGTAGGGTGGATGAGCCGAAGGCGTAATCCACCTCTGTGTGCCAACGTCAAGTTGTGCTATTGAATGCGCATGTCGAACTATCGCCGCGCGTTCGTTCCTGGGGGATGCTGGTTCTTCACGGTGAACTTGCTCGACCGACGCCAAGCGCTTTTGACGGACAAGATCGAAATCTTACGCGACGCGGTGGCGACAACGCGCCGGAGCCATCCGTTCGAGATCGATGCGTTTGTGGTCCTGCCCGACCATCTGCACGCAATTTGGCGGCTGCCGTCCGGTGACGCTGATTTTTCGGCGCGCTGGCGGTTGATCAAGACTCGTTTTGCCAAAGCACTTCCGGCGACGGAGCGACTGAGCGCAGTTCGTTTTGCACGGAATGAACGCGGCAGCTGGCAGCGACGGTTCTGGGAACATCTCATCCGGGACGAGGCCGACTATGCACGCCATGTCGAGTATTGTTACTACAATCCCGTCAAGCACGGGCACGTCTCGAAGGTGTATGACTGGCCATACTCGTCGTTTCACCGTGCTGTCCGCGCGGGATTGTTCCCCGAGGATTGGGGCGGCGACAAGGAGGTCGTTGGGGAGTTTGGTGAGCGGGTGTGACGGTCGCCCTGTAGGGTGGATTAGCGAAGCGTAATCCACCTCTTTACTTTCCGTGTGGTGAGATAGGTGGTGGATTACGCCTTCGGCTAATCCACCCTACGCATCGCGTTTGTGACTACGTCCCGCAGAACGTCTGCAACACCCGCTGGTCCGGCAGCGGCGGATCGGCATAGCCGGCGTAATCCGGCTGGTCCTCGAACGGCCTCGCCAGAACCCTCACCAGCTCCTCGAACGGCGCGTAATCGTCGTCGTTCACGGCGGCCTGGATCACGGCTTCGACGCGGTGATTGCGCGGGATGAAGATGGGATTGACGGCGTGCATCGCCGCTTGCCGCTCCGCGGCGCTCTGCGGCTCCAGCGCGATGCGGGCGCGCCAGCGTCCGGCCCATTCGTCGAAGGCGGCGGGCTCCATGAACTGGGCGCGGACGTCGGTGCCATCGTCGGCCGCGGCATCGCCGAGCTTGCGGAAGGTGAGGGTGAAGTCGGCCTGGTTCTTGGCCATGGCATCGAGCAGGTCCTGGATCAGCGCCTCGTCGCCGTCGCGCTCCGTGAACAGGCCGACCTTCCGGCGAAGACCCGCTTGATACGCCGCGCTGAACTGGTCGGAGAAGGCACCGAGAATGTCCTGGGCCTCGGCGACCGCTTTCTCCTGCTCGTCAGAGAACAGCGGCAGCAGGCATTCGGCAAGGCGCGTCAGATTCCACAACGCAATGCGCGGCTGGTTGGCATAGGCGTAGCGGCCCATCTCGTCGATCGACGAAAACACCTGCGCAGGGTTGTAGGAATCCATAAAAGCGCAGGGACCGTAATCGATGGTCTCGCCCGAGATGGAGGAATTGTCGGTGTTCATCACGCCGTGGATGAAGCCGACCAGCAGCCAGCGCGCAATCAGCTCGGCCTGGCGCGCGACCACGGCCGCGAGCAGGGCGTGATACGGCCGTTCCGCCTGGAGCAGGTCCGGATAGTGACGGATGATGACGTGATCGGCGAGGGCGCGGACCGCCTCGGTGTTGCCGCGCGCGGCGAAGAACTGGAAGGTGCCGACGCGGATGTGGCTGGAGGCGACGCGGGTCAGCACCGCGCCGGGCAGCGCGGTCTCGCGGATGACGTGCTCGCCGGTGACGACGGCGGCGAGTGAGCGTGTGGTCGGAATGCCCAAAGCGAACATCGCTTCGCTGACGATGTATTCCCGCAGCACCGGCCCGAGCGCGGCGCGGCCGTCGCCGCGGCGGGAGTACGGGGTGGGGCCGCTTCCCTTCAGCTGGATGTCGCGGCGGACGCCGTCTTTGTCGATGACCTCGCCGAGCAGGATGGCGCGGCCGTCGCCGAGCTGGGGCACGAAATGCCCGAACTGGTGCCCGGCATAGGCCATGGCGATGGGATCGGCGCCTTCGGGAACCGTCTTGCCGGCCAGGATCGCCGCGCCCTCGGGGGTCTCCAGCAGGTCCGGATCCAGGCCGAGCTGGAGCGCGAGCGGCCGGTTCAGCTTGATCAGCCGCGGCGCGGCGACCGGGGTCGGCGCCACCCGGGCAAAGAAGCTGTCCGGCAGGGCCGAATAGGAGTTCTGGAAGGGGAAATGCACCGTCATGGTCTCAAGATAGGGCTGGAACGCCTGATGGCAAAGGCTCGGTCTCTGATAAGCCAAAAATGGGCCCTCCGGGTCCAAAACAGCGCGTTCCCTTGGTTGCCGCCTCGGGCCTCGTCGGGTAAACCCTGCCGCAATCTCGGACCGGCCGTTTCCGGTGGTCCGATTCGATTCCTCAGACATCGATTTTGGGACGACCATGCATCGCTACCGGTCACATACATGCGGCGCGCTCCGCGAGAGCAACATCGGCGAGACGGTCCGCCTCTCGGGCTGGGTCCATCGCGTCCGCGACCATGGCGGCGTGCTGTTCATCGACCTGCGCGACCATTACGGCCTGACCCAGTGCGTGGTCGATCCGGACTCCCCGGCGTTCTCGCTGGCCGAAAAGCTGCGCTCGGAATTCGTGGTGCGGATGGACGGCAAGGCCCGCCGCCGCCCCGACGGGACCGACAATGACGACCTGCCGACCGGCAAGGTCGAGGTCTATATCAGCGAGATCGAGGTGCTGGGCCCGGCCGGCGATCTGCCGCTGCCTGTCTTCGGCGACCAGGAATATCCTGAGGATATCCGCCTCAAGTATCGCTTCCTCGACCTGCGCCGCGAGAAGCTGCACCAGAACATCATGACGCGCGTCGCGATCATCAAGTCGATGCGCCGGCGCATGGAGGAGCAGGGCTTCTTCGAGTTCAACACCCCGATCCTGACCGCGTCCTCGCCGGAAGGCGCGCGCGACTTCCTGGTGCCCTCGCGCATTCATCCCGGCAAGTTCTACGCGCTGCCGCAGGCGCCGCAGCAATACAAGCAGCTGCTGATGATGTCGGGCTTCGACCGCTATTTCCAGATCGCGCCCTGCTTCCGCGACGAGGACCCGCGCGCCGACCGGCTGCCCGGCGAGTTCTACCAGCTCGACGTCGAGATGAGCTTCGTCACGCAGGAGGACGTGTTCGCGGCGATGGAGCCCGTCATCACCGGCGTGTTCGAGGAGTTCGCGAAGGGCAAGCCCGTGACGAAAGGTTGGCGTCGCATTCCGTTCGCGGAAGCCTTGCGCAAATACGGCAGCGACAAGCCGGATTTGCGCAACCCCATCGAGATGCAGGACGTCTCCGAGCACTTCCGCGGAAGCGGCTTCAAGGTGTTCGCGCGCATGCTGGAGGACCCCAAGAACCAGGTCTGGGCGATCCCGGCGCCGGGCGGCGGCAGCCGCGCGTTCTGCGACCGCATGAACTCGTGGGCGCAAGGCGAGGGCCAGCCCGGCCTCGGCTATATCATGTGGCGCGAGGGCGGCGAGGGCGCAGGCCCGCTCGCCAACAATATCGGGCCTGAACGCACCGCCGCGATCCGCGCGCAGATCGGCGTGAAGGAAGGCGATGCCGCCTTCTTCGTCGCCGGCGATCCCGACAAGTTCTGGAAGTTCTCAGGCCTTGCCCGCAACAAGGTCGGCGAGGAATTGAACCTCACCGACAAGGAGCGGTTCGAGCTCGCCTGGGTCGTCGACTTCCCGATGTACGAATACAACGAGGACGACAAGAAGGTCGACTTCTCGCACAACCCGTTCTCGATGCCGCAAGGTGGCCTCGAGGCGCTGAAGTCGCAGGATCCGCTCACCATCAAGGCGTTCCAGTACGATATCACCTGCAACGGTTACGAGATCGCCTCGGGCGGCATCCGCAACCACGTGCCGGAAGCCATGGTGAAGGCGTTCGAGATCGCAGGCTACGGCGAGCAGGAAGTGGTCGACCGCTTCGGCGGCATGTACCGCGCCTTCCAGTATGGCGCGCCGCCGCATGGCGGCATGGCCGCGGGCGTCGACCGCATCGTGATGCTGCTCTGTGGCACCACGAATTTGCGCGAGATCTCGCTGTTCCCGATGAACCAGCAGGCCATGGACCTCCTGATGGGCGCCCCGTCGGAAGCCACCACCAAGCAGCTGCGCGAGCTGCACGTGCGAGTGAACCTGCCGCAGAAGTGATGGCGCGGCGGTTTCGGCCTCGTGCCCCGGACGCAGTGCAGCACGCGAGTGATGCGCTGCAGAGCCGGGGCCCAGGTCGCGGCGAACCGCAAACTTTCTAGGTCCCGGCTCTGCGTCGCACCGCTTCGCGCTGCGCCGCGTCCGGGACACGAGATCAAACTACAGCCCCGTCGATGCCTCGATCCTGAATTGCGCCAGTGCGCTATCCGGGGCGGTCTGGATCAGATGCATCAATTGCATCAGCGGCACCTTGGCGCGGGGCGCGAGCTTGAGGCTCAGCGTCTGTCCTGACGTCTCGACGAAGCCGGCGAGCGCATCCACCACGCCCCTGGCGTCGACGCTGGATCCCGCGATCTTCTCGCCCTGCGCGCGGATCATCTCGACGATGGCGTTGCGCGCGGTGTCGCGGCTGACATTCTGCATGCGCGCGAACTGGGCCACGACCAGATCGACGACGCCGCTGTCGCGCAGCGAGAGCTCGAACGCGCCGGTCTCGACCTGCGCCGCCTGACCCATCGCCTGCACCGGGTCGGTGGTGAACAGGCCGCGCGGCACGTTGGCGAGCGCGAGGCGGGCCTGTGCCTTGGCGAGGTTGCCGAGATCGATGGTGGCGGGCGCAAGCGCAAATGCGCCTGACGATTCCGTCCAGGCCGCGCCGAGATCGAGGTCGATCGCGAGCTTGTCCACGCCCGCCATGATCAGCGGCTGCAACGCCGGATTGGCCGGATCGGTCGGCGTGACCATCTTGACGACCAGATTGGCCCGGCTCGGGATCGACCCGACCAGCTGGCCCCAATTCAGGCTGATCGTGTCGATGGTGAAGAGCTGCCGCGTATTCTTGTAAGGCGACACCACCCCCTTGACCTCGGCACCTTCGAGCACGCGGAACAGGCCGAGCATTTGATCCGGCGAGGGCGGCTGCCCGGACGTCTGGAGGCTCGCCGCCCAGCGCATCAGATTCGCCGCGCTGAAGGACTTCAGCGCGAAGCGCTCGATCTTGAGCTGCCCCTGCGGTAGCGGCATGTCGAGGCCTTCCAGCGCGACCTTGTCCTGATCGTATTTGATGGCGCTGAGCCGCCACGTTCCTTGCGGCATCTCGACCGTCTGCTTGCCGATTTCGACCTTGCCGATCTGAAAGCCTTCGAAGAAGTCAGCCATCTTCGCGATCATGTCGCGCGACTGCGCCGGCGTCGGGATCGCGCCGTCAGCCGGCACCAGCGCGATGATTTCGGCCGGCCGGAATTTCGAGGGCCGGATGGCAATGTCGTCGAAGGTGAAGCCGTCCACCTGCATGCGCATGCCGGGCGCCGCCGTCACGACATAGGAGTTGACCGAGATGCGCCGATAGATCCCGTGAAAATTGTCGTCGTTCGATCCTTGTTGATCGAGCGCGGCCCTCACAGCGGTTGCGTCGAAATCGTAGATGGCCAGACCGGACAATTCGCCGGTCATCTTCGCGGGCTTACCCGGCTGGGACAGGTCGATCGCATAGGTAACGCGGTCCATCTTCGCCGTCTCGATCTTGCCCCGGCTGACGTTCTGAAACGATAGACCTGAATAGACATAATCGCCGCTGCCGGCATTCCTGCCCGCATCGACGTTGACCGCGAGGGTCGGCACCGCGATCTCCGACGCCGAGATGGTCGCGTATTGCGCGAGGATGAAGCGGTACATGTCGACGATCGAGCCGGACAGCGGCGAGCCGTCTGCGCGGGTCGAGCCGGAAAAATCTCGCGCGCTGATCTGCGGGATCTTGTAGTTCGCCTTCACGGTCATCCGCTCGGTGGAGGTGAAGCCGACCTCGACCCCTGACGCCTCGATGCTGTCGGCCGAGAAACGCGCCTCGTCCGGCTGGCGCACACCGACGGCCGTGATCTTGGCGACCTTGAAGGTGGCGACCTGCGGCTGGGCGGGCTCGACCGCAATGTCCTCGATCGTCAGCGTCCGGGTCGCGAGCGCGAACGTGATCTTGCCGTGGCTGGCTTTGCTGCCGCCAGCGCGAAGCCGCTCGAAGGCCGCCTCGACCTCGCTGCTCGCCCGGTGCTGGACATAGAAATTGAAGCCGAACCACCCGCCCGCGCCGAGCGCGGCTGCCACGATCAGGCCGATCAGGATTCGCTTCATACCGTGGCTCCAGTTGCTCTTTTGCGCCGCGCAACCTGCCATATTCGGGAAACAGCGCGCGGTCCAGGGAAAGCTTTGGTTTTCAAATATTTGAGCGCGCACCTTGTTGATGGTCGGGCAATCGGATGTTGCCACCGGGGCACCCGGCGTGCTTCATCCCGTGTCCATGACCCGGAGATCCGGTCCGCTTGGATGGCGGCCCCCGGATCGTGCATTTTGAGGCCGGTAACGCGAGGCGAGACAACGCATGTCGTCCTATTCTGATGATCTCCACCAGGCGGCGCTCGCCTACCATCGTCTGCCGCGCCCCGGCAAGCTCGAGATCCAGGCGACCAAGCCGCTTGCCAACCAGCGCGACCTCGCGCTGGCCTATTCGCCGGGCGTCGCCGCGGCCTGTACCGAGATCGCCAGGAATCCGGCCGAGGCCGCCAGCCTGACCACCCGCGCCAATCTGGTTGCGGTGGTCTCGAACGGTACCGCCGTGCTCGGCCTCGGCAATATCGGGCCGCTGGCCTCCAAGCCCGTCATGGAAGGCAAGGCGGTCCTGTTCAAGAAGTTCGCCGGCATCGACGTGTTCGACATCGAGATTGCCGCCGACACCATCGACCGCGTGGTCGAGACCGTGGCGGCGCTCGAGCCGACCTTCGGCGGCATCAATCTGGAGGACATAAGGGGACCTGAGTGCTTCGAGATCGAGACGCGCTTGAAGGAGCGCATGAAGATCCCGGTCTTCCATGACGACCAGCACGGCACCGCCATCATCGTCGCCGCTGCCATCACCAATGGCCTCAGGCTGAACGGCAAGAAGCTGTCCGACGTCAAGATCGTAGCGTCCGGGGCAGGGGCCGCGGCCATCGCGACGCTCAATCTCCTGGTGTCGATGGGCGCGCAGCGCAAGAACATCTGGGTTTGCGACATCGACGGCCTAGTGCACGAGGGCCGCAATACCTCGATGGACCGCTGGAAGGCGGTCTATGCGCAGAAGACCGACAAGCGCACGCTCGGCGACGTCATCGGCGGCGCCGACATCTTCATCGGTCTCTCGGCACCGGGCGTGCTCAAGCCGGAAATGGCCAAGGCCATGGCGGACAAGCCGTTGATCATGGCGCTCGCCAATCCCACGCCGGAGATCATGCCGGAGGAGGCGCGGAAGGCGCGGCCCGACGCCATGATCTGCACCGGGCGCTCGGATTATCCGAACCAGGTCAACAACGTTCTGTGCTTTCCCTTCATCTTCCGCGGCGCACTCGACGTCGGCGCCACCGCGATCAACGAGGAGATGAAGCACGCCGCGGTCGAAGCCATCGCGCAGCTCGCTCGCGAGGCGCCCTCGGATGCGGTGGCGCTGGGGGTCGAGACCAACGAGACCGGCGGTTTCGGTCCGGGCTCACTCATCCCGAGCCCGTTCGATCCGCGGCTGATCCTGCGGGTGGCGCCGGCGGTCGCCAAGGCGGCCATGGAATCGGGCGTCGCGACGCGTCCCATCACCAATTTCGACGAATATGCCGCGCAGCTCATGCGCTTCGCGTTCCGCTCCGGCCTCGTCATGAAGCCGATGTTCGCCAAGGCCAAGACCCAGCCGGTGCGCGTGATCTACGCCGAAGGCGAGGACGAGCGCGTGCTGCGCGCAACGCAGGTGGTGCTGGAAGAGAACCTGGCGCGGCCGATCCTGGTCGGCCGTCCTTCGGTCGTGGAGGCGCGCATCAAGCGTTTCGGCCTCTCGATCCGAGCCGGCAAGGATTTCGATCTCGTCAATCCCGAGGACGATCCGCGCTACCGTTCCTACGTGCAGTCCTATGTCGAGGTCGCCGGCCGCCGCGGCGTGACGCCGGATGCGGCCCGCACCGTGGTGCGCACCAACAACACGGTGATCGCCGCGCTCGCGGTCACGCGCGGCGAGGCGGACGCCATGCTGTGCGGCGTCGAGGGCCGCTATATGAGCCATTTGCGCCATGTCCGCGAGATCGTCGGCTTCTGTCCCGGCATCAGCGACTACGCGGCGCTGGCGCTGCTGATCACGACCAAGGGCGCTTTCTTCATCGCCGACACGCAAGTCCGGCCCAATCCGAGCGCGGAGGAGCTGGCCGAGATCGCATCGCTCGCCGCGGTCCACGTCCAACGCTTCAACATCAAGCCGAAGATCGCCTTTGTCTCGCATTCGGATTTCGGCAGCTACGACACCGATTCCTCGCGCAAGATGCGGCTGGCGACCCAGCTGTTGAAGGACAAGCATCCCGAGATCGAGGCCGACGGTGAGATGCAGGGCGATACCGCGCTCTCCGTTGCCGCGCGAAGAATGGTGCTGCCGCATTCCAAGCTGGAGGGCGAGGCCAACATCCTGATCATGCCGACGCTGGACACCGCCAACGTCGCCTATCAGATGATCAAGTCGCTGGCGGACGCGCTGCCCGTCGGCCCGATCCTGGTCGGCCCGGCGCGCCCCGCACACATCCTCACGCCGTCGGTGACCGCGCGCGGCATCCTCAACATGACCGCCGTGGCAGTGGTGGAAGCGCAGGAGCGCGCCGCAAGGCAGCAGCCGACGTTGTTTACCTGAGGGGCGGGCTTCCGCGTCGCTGGCGGTGTAATCCCTTCTCCCACAAGGGGAGTAGGGAAGAGGCCGCCAACCTTGAATTACTTTCAGTTCTCCATTTCCCCGTTTGTAAACCCGCGCACGACTCTTCATAATCCTGCCGAGCATTCCCGCGCTTTGAGCTTGCCAAGAGGCCGATCATGCCAGCGTTCGTGACTTTCGGGCGAATTCTGTTCGCCGTGTTGTTCATCTACACGGGCGCGACCAAGCTCTTTGCCATCCCGGCGACGGCTGACTTCATCGCCACCAAGGTCGTGGTGCCCGACGTCGTCGCGCCCTATGCCAGCCAGATCGAGACCGCCACCGCCATGACCACGCCGCAGCTGCTGGCGATCGCGATCGGCGGGCTCGAGATCCTCGCGGGCCTGATGATCGCGCTGAATTTCGGCGCCCGGTTCTTCGCGCTGCTGATGATCATCTACGTCGCGGTTTCGACCGTGCTGTTCTATGACTTCTGGAACCAGGCGGCGCCCGATAATGCGAGGATGGTGGTCGACGCGCTGAAGAACCTCTCGATCATCGGCGCATTGTTCATGCTGATGGGCTACGGCCGCACCACGCGTCCGGCCGAGGCGGCCTACGGCGACGTGTAGCGATCAATCTGCGCGCGGAGGCGCGATCTCGCGCATCCACTGCGAAATCGTTGCGTTGCTCGTTCCGTCGGTGCTCCGCTGCACACCGAGCAGGGCGGCTTCGCGCGCGGCGCGTGGCGTGATGCCATAGGCTGCCTTGAAAGAGCGTGTGAAATGCGCGTCGGTGCCGAGCTGCCAGCGCCGCGCGACCTCGCTGATCCTGAGGGTTCTCGCATCTGAACTGGCGAGGTCGAAGAAGGCGCGGTGCAGCCGCCGGCTGCGGATGTAGTCGGCGATGCCGCCGACCGGCGCGAACAGCCGGTACAGTGAAGCGCGGGACAGGCCGAAATGCGCCGCGATCGAACCGGCCGACAGCTCGTTGCTGGCAAGGCCGGCCTCGATATATTGGCGAATCCGCATCAGGGACGGTCCCGCCGTGACGGCATGGTCGGTGTCGGGATCGCCGCGCTCGAGCTCGTTGCGCAGGCACGCCGCCAACAGCGAGACTGTGCCCTCGACCACCGATTGGCATTCGTCGAGGGTCATGCGCGGGGCAAATTCGAACAGGGCGGTGAGATGCCCCGCAAGCAGTCTCGCGATCACGCTGCTACCCGGCAGGACGAGACCATGCAAATCGTCGACCCGCAGCAGATGCGTGCCGAACATCGGGCGCGGAACCACCAGTGTGACATTCTCGAAGGCCGTCGCCTTGGTCTCCAGCGTCTGCGCCAGGTCGAACAGGCAGATGTCGCCGGCGCGCACGCGGATCGGACGATCGCCGGCGATGCCGTCAAAGCCGCCCCTGAGATAGAGCTGGAGGATGATGTGGTCGACGCCGCTGCGCGCGATCGTCTCGGCGGTCCGGCGGAAACGCTGGCCGCTGGCCCGGCTCAATCCGATCAGCACCTGTCCCATCGCGTAGGAGCTGATGTCGGCGCGGAACGGGCCGGGTTCGTCGGCGGCGAGCTCGTCGACGTCGAATAGCGTGGCGACAGCCTCCCGCCACGCCGCGACGTTCGCATTGGCCTCCATCTGGTCGGCGCGGAAGCCGAATGCCGGGAGCAGGGCTGAAACCGGCGCCGCATCAGCGGCGGGCCCGGAGGCGTCAGTCGGTCCCGTCGTCGTAGTCGTGTCGTCACTCATGGTGGTGGTGGTCGCGTTCTGATCGGCAGTGAAGGAGCGGGCAAGCGCAGCGCCAGGCCATCATGCCGGGCTGGAGGTTGATATCCGGAGCAAAGGGTTCGTTTGCGGGAAGCCCTGCCGCCTGCGCAGCGGCAGCCGCGAGCTGAACCCGTCCAGTCTTGCGCTTTTGTCTCAGTCTATTGATGCGGTGTTTCGGAATGGTCGGCCCGTCTTGACGCAGTGCCACAGAGGTTGGCTATAGCGCCATCACCGCCGTCGGGGCCGATTATCGGTCTCGGCAGATTTGCTAGCCGGCTTTGCGCTGGCCGGCGGCGGGACCAATTTCAGCATGATATGGGCAGGATAGGTAAAGGTGTCATGATGCCGGTACTGTGCATGGGGTTGTTTTCCCGATCTTAATGGGGCTAGCCGGGCCGCCATGGCGTCACGGTCACCTCATGCGCCGCGTCGAGCACATATGGCGGGCCCGGCTTCAGTCCGTGCGAAGCCAGCACCTCGTGCGGCGTCCGCTGGGGTACGCCGACGAAGCAGCCTTCGCCGCCGGGCAGGCGCACATGCGGGGCTTCCGACAGCCAGAACGTGTCGTAGCGGTCCATGAATAGGTCGAACACGACGGGGCCGCCGATCACGGCCACCATGCCGGCGGCGACGTCGGCAAAGGCGCAGGCGTCCTCGAAGCTCGCATGTTGCGGATTCCACAGCGTCGCGTTCGGCAGTTCCGGATCGACGGTGAGCGCCTTGATCTTGCGGGTCAGGATCAGCCGCTTGCGATTCGGCGAGTTCGGCTGCTGCTCATGCGAGTTGCGGCCATGCACGATCAGCGCGGCGCGATCGAGTGCCTGCTCGAAGAACAGCTTGTCGCCCTCGAACTTCAGGCTGTCGGGCATGACGCGACCGGCGTCGGCAAGCATGCCGTCCGCCGATACGATGACGTAGCCTTCGATCCGGAAAGACAATGGCCCTTCTATTCGGATACGGTCGTCACCACGGAATTGACCGGGCGCTGGCTCACCGTTGGCAGCTTGAGGTCCTTGATCAGCTCCTGGTCGTATTCCGGCAGCGTCGAGGCCGGGAACTTGGCGCGCATCGCCACCACCTTGTAGCCGCCGGCCTTCAGCCGCTTGAGCAGCTCGGGCAGGGCCTCCGCAGTGTGCTTCTGGAAGTCGTGCATCAGGATGATGCCCTTGCCCTTGGTGTCGAGCTTCTTCATCACGGTGTCGACGATCTTCTCCGGCTTGGAGGCCTTGAAGTCGAACGAGTCGATGTCGCAGGAGAAGCTCGCGACATTGCGGTTGCCGAGATAGGTGACCATCTCCGGCGGATGCTGCAGCGCCGGGAAGCGGAAGAACGGCGCGGGCGAGATGCCGCCGAGCGCCCACTTCACCGCTGCAAAGCCCTTCTCGATCTCGTCCTTGCGCTGCGCTTCGTTGAGCTTCTTGTTGTTCAGATTGGCGTGCGACCAGGTGTGGGCACCGACGGTGTGGCCGGCGGCATAGACCTGCTTGAGGATCTCCGGCTCGTAGGTCGCGTGCTTGCCGATGATGAAGAAGATGCCGGTGGTGCATTCATCGGCCAGCGCCTTCAGCACCGCGGGCGTGTTGCGCGGCCATGGGCCGTCGTCGAAGGTCAGCACCACCTCCTTGTCGCGCAGGAAGTCGAGCTCCTTGAAGTGCTCGAAGCCGAAGCCCGGACCGCCCGTGGTGTCGATCTCGACGGTGCGGGCGACACCGAGCGCGCCCGGCGTGGTGCAGGCCGCGCGCGCCGGCTGCGGTGCCTGCTTGGGCGGGGGCGGATTGACGAAGCCAGCGGGCGCGGCGCCTGCCGCGGGAGCTGCGGGCGGAGCGGCAGCAGCCGCAGCAGCGGGCGTTGCCGCCGGTGCGGCTTGCGCCGCGGCTGCGGGTTTTGCCGGGGTCTGCGACCACGCCGCGCCGGTCATGGCCAGAGATATCGCGCTTGCCAAAATCAGTCCTGCCGCCACGCGCATAATATTGTCCTCGAGATTGATCCCGTTGTTCCGCCGCGGCTTTTCGCCAGCGGCAAAACCATCCTGCCCCAAACCAAACCTAGCCTAGATGGTACGCCATCGCCATTGCAACGGCTGTTTGGCACCTCGCCACGATTGTGCCCAATCCGATTGAGCGCGGCTCGCGTCAAGCGGCGGCCAGCGCCTTGGCAACGGCCGTCTTGATCCGCGTGTCGGCCGGCTCGACCGCCGAGGGAAACACCTCGGCGATATAGCCGTCGCGGCCGACCAGGTATTTGTGGAAGTTCCAGCGCGGAACTTCGCGAGGCCTCGCCTCAGCGGCCCATTTATAGAAAGGATGCGCCTTGGCGCCGACCACCGCAGCCTTGGCCGTGATCGGAAAGGTCACGCCATATTGGTGGTGCGCGGTCGCCGCGATCTCGCTGGTGCCGCCCGGCTCCTGACCGCCGAAATCGTTGGAGGGCACGCCGATCACGGTGAAGCCGCGTTCGCGAAACTCGTTCCACAGCTCCTGCAGGCCGGCATATTGCGGCGTGTAGCCACAGAGCGAGGCGGTGTTGACGACCAGCACCGGCTTACCGGTGAAAGCGGCGAGGCGGATGTCGTCGCCGGACAAGCCGGGGAAAGAAAAGGCATAGGCCGAGATGCGGCTCATGCCGCCATCGGCAAACGCACGCGTCGCCGGCGCGAGCACGCCCGCCAGCGCGGCGGTGAGCATGGTCCTGCGGTTCACCATGACGGCATCCCCCGAAATGATCCGGGCCGCATGTTACTCCGCGGCAGCGCCCCGCCTCGTCAACACCGCGTTATCGGACGCCGTGAGACTGGCTAGTACAGGCGAACGATGAAGTCGGTGCCTTCGCCGGTCTCGCCCTGGTTGATGCCCTGGTCGGAGATGATGATGGAGCCGCCAGACGTCAGCATCTCGTTGATCTTCGCCATGGTGTCGGCGGGAATCGAGATGCGGTCGAGGGCCGCGGCCGGGCTGTCGGGTGTCACCACGGGCTTGGCGACGGGCTTGGCGGCGACGGGGATCACGGCAGCGCCCACCTTGCGGCGCGTGAGGCGACTGTCGTCCTCGCGTGCCGCGGCACGGGCGGATATGGGCAGCGACACCACCGACCAACGCAGCGTATTGGAATCGGTCTTGTCGAGCTCGGCGGTGAAGACATGCGTGCCGAGCGGACGGTCGCTGGTGGCGATCGTGACCGGGACATCGAACAGCGGCGCAAAATTCTGCCGCACGTAGAGCTTGGAATCCTTGCGGCTGATGAAGACGGCGATCTGGCCGGCTCGCTTGGGGGCTTCCGGCTTCGCAGCCGGCGCCGGTTCGGCAACGCGGCTCTCGTCCTTCCTGGCGTCGGGCGCGACGGCGGTCGAAGGTGCCGGTGCATCGGGTGTCTTCGCGGCGTCAGCCGATTCAGACTTGGCCGGCTCGGCCTTGTCGGCCTCCACCTTGTCGGCGGGCTTGTCCACGTTCGCCGGCTTGGCGGCTTCGTCCGATCGAGGCCTGGCCGCATCGGATGCTTCGGCCGTCCTGACCGCGTCGGCCGCGGCGGCGGCATCCCCGTGGACCGACGCATTGCCCGTCGTCGCATCCGACATCACGGAGTGGCCCACGGAGGCGCGCAGCTGGAGCGCAGCGTCGGCGCTGGCGGTCTTGGTTTCGATCGGCTTGGTTTCGGCGGCCTTGGTTGGTGCCGTGCCCTTGTCGGCCTTGTCGCCGACATTGGTCTGCGGCTCGAGGCTGACGGTGGGCTGCGGCGGCACGCGCACGGAGGCGAGCAGGGAATGGGAGAAGTTCTGCGGCGTCATCTCGCCGGGCGCGACGATGACGCGCGCGCCCATCCTGGTCCAATTCCAAATCTTCATCGCGAATGACATCGGCATGCGGATGCAGCCATGCGAAGCCGGATAGCCCGGCAATACGCCGGCATGCATGGCGACGCCGGACCAGGTGATCCGCTGCATGTACGGCATCGGCGCGCCGCTATAGAGGTTGGAACGGTGGAACTTGTGCTTCTGGATGACGCTGAACACGCCCATCGGCGTCGAATGGCCCTTCATGCCCGTCGACACCGGAGATTCCGCGAACACGCCATTGGTGTCGTAGACCGTGACCTTCTGGCGGTCGATCGAGACGACGATGACTAGCGGTCCTTGAGGCTTGGTGCCTGCTTCCTTCTCGGCGACAATCTGTTTCTTGTCGGTCGCGCTGCGCTTCTGCGGCTTCTGGCGCGGAATCTCGGGAGGCCGGCTCTGACGGGGGTAATAGGATCCGTCGGAATAATCTGTCCAATAGTAAAATGCCGCGTCTGCCTGGCTGGTCGCGCCGATCACACCCGCCGCTGTCAAGATGGCGAGCTGCCAAAGTCGCACCGGCTTGGCCGAAAAACCCGACCCGATCACGCTGTTCATCCTCGAATCCATAATCCAAATCAGACGTTAGTCTCGCAAAGGGGATACGCGTTCACCAGCAGGGTGGTTCTGCCGTCGGCTACTTTTGTCCAAGACGTAACAAAAAAGCATCACAGAGCGGTAAACGGCGGCCAGCTCTGGCTGCGCGTCGTCTTCCTGTCGGGCTGACGCGTTCCTACATTAAGAGGACTTGTTAGCGGAGAACTTCATGTCATCTCGTTTCCCTGGTCTTGCCGGCATCCGCTTGAAAGGCCTCGTCTTATTGCTTCTGGTCCTGGCCGTGCCGGCAGCGCCCGTCCAAGCTGCCGACGAGCCCGATCTGATCTTCCGCCGCTCCACCGTGTTCAAATGGATGAGCCCGAACGACAAGCTCGCGACCTATGGTCTCGACGATCCCGAGGTTGAGGGCGTCGCCTGTCATTTCACGGTGCCGGAGAGGGGCGGCTTCAAGGGCTGGCTGGGCCTTGCCGAGGAGGTCTCGGACATCTCGCTGGCCTGCCGCCAGGTCGGCCCGATCAAGTTCAAGAACAAGATGGAGCAGGGCGACGACATGTTCCGCCGGCGCCGCTCGCTGTTCTTCAAGAAGATGCAAATCGTGCGCGGCTGCGACACCAAGCGCAACGTGCTGGTCTACATGGTCTATTCGGACAGGATCATCGAGGGCTCGCCGAAGAATTCGACCTCGACGGTGCCGATCATGCCGTGGGGACCGGCAGACGCGAACGTTCAGAAGTGCGGGGAGTTCTTCACGGACTGACGCGCTTGGCGAGATGCGAGCCGGTCAGCCGCGCGAAGGCCTGCGGCGCGGCCTCGAAGCCGCGGCCGGACTGCAGCGACATTGCGCCGGCCGAGACGACGCGGCTTGGCCGTTGACTTCCGCCGTCGGTCCGTTGGTCCGCCTCGCGCGGCGTTGCGCGATCTTGCCTCATCATGATGGCCATCCCTCAGCTGAACGCGCCCGGTGATCCCGGCGTCTCGGTTTCGATGGCTTGGGTCGCAGCCGATGCGCGCTCGGTTCGACGGCCCAGCCTTCGTTCGTCGCTCCTCTTCAGCAGAAAAACGTAAAATGCGTGTGAAGCGCGCAAGGCTGGACCGTGACGACGGTGGCGCAGCGCGCGCTCATACGCCGAATGCGGAACCTGGCAGGCCGCTTTGAGCTCCGGCGCGACCTCACTGAAATGATTGGCTGTTTTCGAGAATTGTGTCGTCGCCTCGGAGCCGACGAAACAATTCTCGGGCAAGATGAAACCATTTTGCGCTTTTGGCGCATCACGCGCGAAACCCCCCATGGTTATCAACTTCACAACGACGAACGGCGCACCGCCGGCCACGGAATTCGGAGACGACACCATGCGCGCGCTCAGCTTCATTCTTGCTTTCGCTTTCGTGGTTGCCGGTTCCTCGTTCGCAGGCGCGCCGGATGGCAATCTCCCGGGTATCGGCACCTTCCAGTACACCGGCTCACCGGTGACCGTTGCGACGTCGCAGCCGATCATGGTTGCCGCGCGCTTCTGATCGACAATAAGAAAATCAGCCGGTAAAGGCCGTCATGCTCGCTCGATTTTGCGCCGCTGCTTTCGTGTCCATTCTGACGATCAGCGCCGCCGAGGCGCAGGTGCGGGCGCCCTCCAGATTACCGGATCCCCGCACCGAGTTCGTGCGTCAATGCGCGCCGCGGATGCTCGGGCGGTGGGCCCATCCCGAGGAAGTCTGCGGCTGCCTGCACGATCACGCCGCGGCGGCCGTCGAGGACCGCGATCTGCGCGAAGCGCTGCTGCGCGGCATCAGCGAAACCGGCGTGCCCACCATCGAGACCGACTGGGTGCCGGCTTCCAAGCAAAGCGAGATCGGGCCGACCTTCACCAAGATCGCCAAGCCCACCTTGCAGTGCATGTTCGATCCGGCGAAGCCGTAGCTATTTCATCTTCGGACCGTATCGCGGCACACAGGTGCTGGTGCGCGCGACGCCCTTGTCGGTCATCCTTGCTCCACGCACTTCCTTGACCTGTCCGGCGGGACAGGTTCCGTCATCCACCTGCACGCGCTGACCCAGCTTGAGATCGACGATGTCCTGCTCGCGTCCAACCGAGCCGGCATGCGCCGTCGCGGCAAGCACGATGGAGATCAGAAACGAGAGGCAGGTCGTCCGGCATAGCAGCATGGCGAAAGGTCTCGGAGACGATGCGGTAGTGTAGGGACTGGCCGGCGATTCTCATAGTGAACCTTCATCACGCGCGCCGAGTGGCTCTGGTTCCCGCGCGCAGGGCTGCGCGCGATTCCCGCGCGAGCCGTTCGGCCGACGCTTTGAGCTGCGGAACCGCATGGCCAGAAAATCCCAGCACGAAGCCGGTCAGAGGGCGCGCGCGCGAATAGGTGTCGGCCAACAGCCAGCCTTCCGCGCCGCACGCCTGCTTGGCCCGCGCGGCCACCGACGGGTCGACCGACGGATCGAACCTGGCGACCAGATGCAGGCCTTGTGACGGCACCGGCACCGAGAGCGCGCCATCGGAAGCCGCTTCCAGCGTTTCGGCCAGCACGTCGCGCGCTTCGCGATAGAGTTTTCGCACCCGCTTGAGGTTGGCGGCGAATGCGCCCGAGTTGAGCATGTCGGCCACCGCGCCTTCCATCAACGTGCCGGGGAAGCGATCGAGCGCCGCGCGCGCAGCCGTCACCTCGGCGATGAGGCGTTCGGGCAGGGCGCAATAGCCGATGCGCAGGCCCGGAAACAGCGTCTTGGCGAAGGTGCCGAGATAGATGACACGCTGGAGACGGTCGATGCCGGCGAGCGACATCAGCGGTGCGCCGTCATAGCGAAACTCGCTGTCATAATCGTCTTCCAGCACGAAGGCGCCGGCCTGCCTGGCCCAGTCCAGAAGCTCGAGCCGGCGCGGCATCGACATCTGCACGCCGAGCGGAAACTGGTGCGACGGCGTGACGTAGGCCGCGCGCGCAGACGGCGCCGCGGCGCGGCCTTTGGCAATACGCATGCCGTGCTCGTCGACGGCAACGGGCACGGCGCGATAGCCGCAATGCGTGAAGGTCTTTCGCGCGGCGGGATAGCCGGGGTCTTCGCACCAGACCTGGTCGCCGGCCTTCAGGATCGCGCTCAGCACGATGCGCAGCGCATGCAGGGTACCCGACGTCAACATGATCTGATCGGGATCGCAGCGCAGCCCGCGCGCCGACAACAAGTGATCGGCGATGGCGGCGCGCAGCTCGCGGGTGCCGCGCGGATCGCCATAGTGCAGATGCTCGGACCCGAAGGCGCGCATGCGCCGGCCGACGAAAGCGCGGAAGCGCTGCAAGGCACGCGCGTCGATATGGGTGCAGCCGAGCGCGAATGCGCCTTGCCTGGGCGCTTCGACAACCGCCTTCGGCTTGCTCGGCGCGGCCGCGCGCGCTGGGATGCGCGCGGCGACGAAGGTGCCGGAGCCGACTTTGGCCTCGGCAAAGCCGTCAGCGATCAGGCGCTCATAGGCGATCACGATGGCGTTGCGCCGGAAGCCCGTCTGCCTGGCCAGCGTGCGCGAGGGCGGCAGCGGCTCGCCAGGCTTGACGAGGCCGGAAACGATCATCTCGCACAAGGCCTGATAGAGCCGGTGCGCGGCGGAGGCACCTGCCGTGACGTGGGGGCCGATCAGGTCGAGCGGCAGCTCGGACTTTGTCGGCAAAGACTTGGCCGGCGACGGAGCTAAATTGGTCGGAATTTTTCGCATGGAATTGGAACTATCGCAGACCAAATGCGCCGCTACAACTCTTCCCGATCTCCCCTAATCCGATCAGGAGCGGCCGTGAGCCAGACCGAGACCTCGAATTCCTATCCGACATCGGCGCGCAACCAGGTGAAGCGCCGGCACGACCGCGGCTTCTACGATCACGAAACGGTCCATCGCATCCTGGATTCCTCGATGCTCTGCCACGTCTCCTACGTGATCGACGGCCAGCCCTATTGCACGCCGACCTTCTTCTGGCGCGAGGGCACCAAGCTGTACTGGCACGGTTCGAGCGCCAGCCGGATGTTGCGCAACCAGACCAAGGGCGAGCGCGTGTGCCTTACGGTCGCCCATCTCGACAGCCTCGTGCTGGCGCGCTGCGGCTTCAACCATTCCGCCGACTACCGCGCGGTGATGGCATTCGGCACCGCCTATCTCGTCACCGATCCCGCGGAGAAGGAGCGCGCGGTGATCGCGATGGTCGACCGCTTCTTCCCGGACCGCACCGCGAGCCTTCGCGCCAGCACCGCCCAGGAGGTCAAGGCGACGTCCTTCATCGCGATGGAGATCGAGGAAGCCTCGGCCAAGATACGCGCCAAGGGTGTTGCCGACGACGATGAGGACTACGCGTTGCCGATCTATGCCGAGCGCATCCCGGTTCGCACGGTGCTCGGCGCGCCGGAGCCGTGTCCGCGCCTGCTCGACGGCGTGAAACGCCCTCCGACACTGGACGGCTATTCCGAAGGCCGGCTGCTCGAAGATGCATTGCGGGATGCATATTTTGTGGAGTACCCGAACGGTTGAAATCGGTTAGCTTGCACACTCCTTGGGACCATTGGAATGCCTGGAGTTGCCTGATGAATGCCGAAACGCAGCAGAGAATCCTCGACGCCGTCGATGCCGGCTTCGAAGCCCAGCTGGCCACCACACGCGATTTCGTCGCGATCCCTTCGACCCGTGGGGCGGAGGGGCCGTGCCAGGACATGATCGGCGACCTCCTGCGCGAGCGCGGCTACGAGGTCGACGACTGGCACATCGATGTCGACGATCTCAAGGATCTGCGCGGCTTCGGCCCGATCGAGCATGATTTCTCCAAGGCGCGTTCGGTGGTGGGGACCTACCGTCCGCAAACGAATGGCGGCAAGTCGCTGATCCTGCAGGGCCATTGCGACGTGGTGCCCGCTGGCCCGCTGGAATTGTGGGACACGCCGCCGTTCTCGCCGGTCATCAAGGACGGCAAGATGTTCGGCCGCGGCGCCTGCGACATGAAGTCGGGCACCATCGGCGCCCTCTATGCGCTGGATGCGATCAAGGCCGCGGGCTTCAAGCCGACGGCGCGGATCCATTTCCAATCCGTGATCGAAGAGGAGAGCACCGGTGTCGGCGCGCTCTCGACGCTCCAGCGCGGCTACCGCGCCGATGCCTGCTTCATTCCGGAGCCGACCGGCGGCAAGATGGTGCGCTCGCAGGTCGGCGTGATCTGGTTTCGCCTGCGCGTGAAGGGGCATCCGACCCATGTCGCCTTCGCCGGCTCCGGCGCCAACGCCATCATGGCGGCCTATCATTTGATTCAGGCGCTTCAGAAGCTTGAGGTCGAGTGGAACGAGCGCGCCAAGGCCGACCGGCACTTCAAGACGCTCAACCATCCCATCAACTTCAACCCCGGCATCATCAAGGGCGGCGACTGGGCCTCCAGCGTGCCGGCCTGGTGCGACGTCGATTGCCGGATCGCGGTGTTGCCGGGCTGGTCGATCGCCGATCACCAGAAGGAGATCATGGCCTGCGTCGCGGCCGCGGCGCGCAACCACCGCTTCCTCGCCAACAATCCGCCCGAGATCGAATGGTCGGGCTTCCTGTCGGAAGGCTATGAGCTGACCGACGCCGCTGCGCCGGAAGCTGCCTTCGCCAAGGCGTTCGGCAAGGTCTATGGCGGCATGCCGGAGGATCTCGTCTTCACCGCGCTCACCGACACCCGCTTCTACGGCCTCAACCACGGCATCCCGAGCCTGTGCTTCGGCGCCAGCGGCGGCGAAATGCACGGCTTCAACGAATTCGTCGACCTGGAGTCGTTGAAGAAGACCACCAAGGCGATGGCGCTGTTCATCGCGGAATGGTGCGGAGTCGAGAAGGCGTAGTTTGGTGTCCCGGACGCGGTGCAGCGCGCGGACGATGCGAAGCGTCGTTCCGCGTGGTGCTCCGCAGAGCCGGGACCCATGTCGCCGCATGCACTGGACCCCGGTTCAGCAGCGCATCGTTGCACGCTGCGCTGCGCCCGGGGAACGCAACGGCCGGTGGTCGGCTCCGCAATCGATGGGCTCCTCCCAAATCCTTTAAGCTTAAAATAAGCACTAGGATGCGGCTTTGACCGGTGGCAGACTGACGCCTGATCGCAGAGCCCCGCGTCCGAGGAGTGACAATGCGCGATTGGGATGATGCTTACGCCAATTCGGCCCATATCCCCGGCTCGGACAAGATGCCCGGGCTGTGGGCGGAGCGGGCGGCGGCCTACCGGGCCGGGCTGAAGAATTTTCGCGCTGATATCGCCTATGGCGCCGGTGAGCGCCAGAAGCTCGACCTGGTCCTGCCCGACGCCGACAGCAAGGGCCTCGTCGTCTTCGTGCACGGCGGCTACTGGATGCGCTTCGACAAGTCGGCGTGGACCGATCTCGCCGAAGGCGCGCGCCGTCACGGCTGGGCCGTGGCACTGCCGAGCTACACGCTGACCCCGGCCGCACGCATCTCCGACATCACTGCCGAGATCACCGTCGCGATCGCGAAAGCGGCGTCGCTCGTCGCGGGACCGATCCGGCTTGCCGGCCATTCCGCCGGCGGCCACCTCGTCACGCGCATGCTGTGCGACGACAGCCGGCTGGAGCCCGCCGTTTTCAACCGCATCAGCGGTACGCTCTCGATCAGCGGCCTGCATGACCTGCGGCCACTGCTGAAGACCAAGATGAATGACACGCTGCGCATGACCAAGGAGGAGGCGGCGCTCGAAAGCGCGGCGCTGCATCTGCCGCGCGGGCATTCGCCCGTGACCGCCTGGGTCGGTGGCGGCGAGCGACCCGAATTCATCCGTCAGTCCGATCTGATGGCCAATATCTGGACCGGTTTCGACGTGCCGACCAGTCTCGTCGTCGATCCCGGGCTGAACCATTTTACCGTGATCGACGGACTGAAGGATCCTGCTTCGCCGATCACCGCGCGCCTGATCGGCCTCGACTGAGCACGGCCGGGGAAGATCGATCGAAAGGGCCTGCCCATGACGTCCAGCGATTATGATCCCACCAGCGAAGGCGCCGAGACCGATTTTGCCCGTCGCATGTCCTACGGCGACTATCTCGCGCTGGACGCGATCCTCGGTGCGCAGCATCCGCTGTCGGAAGCACATGACGAGATGCTGTTCATCATCCAGCACCAGACCACGGAGCTGTGGATGCGCCTTGCCATCCACGAGCTCAGTGCCGCGCGCCGCGCCATTGCCAGGGACGACGTGTCGCCGGCCATGAAGATGCTGGCGCGGATGTCGCGCATCTTCGAGCAGCTCAACAACGCCTGGGACGTGCTGCGCACGATGACGCCGAGCGAGTACACGCGCTTCCGCTCGCAGCTCGGACAATCGTCGGGCTTCCAGTCGCGCCAGTACCGGCTGATCGAGTTCCTGCTCGGCAACCGCAACCACGCCATGCTGAAGCCGCACGCGCACGATCCGGAGACGACCAAGCTGCTGGAAGCCGAGCTTGCGACCCCAAGCCTCTATGACGAGGTGCTCAGGCTCGCCGACCGCAGCGGGCTGAAGATGCCCGCCGCGGTATTGGCGCGCGATGTCCGTGAGACCCACAGCTTCAACGAAGGCGTGCTGCAGGCCTGGCGTATCGTCTACGAGGCGCCGGAGACGCACTGGATGCTCTACGAACTCGCCGAGAAACTGGTCGATTTCGAGGATTATTTCCGACGCTGGCGCTTCAACCACGTCACCACGGTCGAGCGCGTCATCGGCTTCAAGCGCGGCACCGGCGGCACCGGTGGCGTCAGTTATCTCAAGCGCATGCTGGAGGTGGAGCTGTTCCCCGAGCTCTGGCGCGTCCGCACCATTCTGTAGAAATGCCCAAAGCAATGTCCATGACCAGATATCGCGTCTATGACGAGACCAAAGCTCTGTTCCATCTGCCTGACGGCGTGATCTATCTCGACGGCAATTCGCTCGGTGCGCTGCCGTCGGGCGTTGCCGAACGGGTCAACCGCGTCATCACGACGGAGTGGGGCAATGAGCTGATCCGCGCCTGGAACACCGCGGGCTGGTACGTCCAGCCGCGCCAGCTCGGCGATCGCATCGCCCGGCTGATCGGTGCGGAAGCCGGCTCGGTGATGGTCGGCGACACGCTGTCGCTCAAGGTCTACCAGGCGCTCGCCGCCGCGCTCGACATAAATCCGTCGCGCAAGATCGTCCTGTCGGATACCGGCAATTTCCCGACCGACCTCTACATGGCCGAGGGCCTGATCGCGACGCTCGGCCGGGGCCACCAACTGCGTCTGGTCGCGCCGGAGGACGTCGCGGCGTCGTTGTCGGAGGAGATCGCGGTGCTCTACCTCACCGAGGTCGACTATCGCACCGGCCGCCGCCATGACATGGCGGATCTGACCGCCAAGGCGCACGCGCTCGGTATCTTCACGGTCTGGGATCTCGCACATTCCGCCGGCGCGCTGCCGGTCGATCTCGCCGGGACCGGCGCCGATTTCGCCGCAGGGTGCACCTACAAATATCTCAACGCCGGGCCGGGCGCGCCGGCCTTCCTCTACGTTGCGCCGCGCCACGCCGACACCGCGCGCGCCGCGCTGTCGGGGTGGATGGGGCACGCCAAGCCGTTTGCGTTCGAGCTTGCCTATGCGGCCGCCGGCGGCGTCGAGCGCATGCGCGTCGGCACGCCACCGGTGCTGGCGATGGCGGCGCTGGAGGCCTCGCTCGATATCTGGGACCGCGTCGATATCGCCGAAGTCCGTGCACGCTCGCTGGCGCTCGGCGACTTGCTGATCGCCGAGGTCGAGCGCCGCTGTCCGTCCCTGAAGCTGGTGACACCGCGCGCGCATGATCACCGCGGCTCGCAGGTCTCCTTCGCCTTCGGCGGCGGTTACGCCGCCATGCAGGCGCTGATCGCCCGCGGTGTCATCGGCGATTTTCGCGCGCCTGACATCATGCGGTTCGGGATCACGCCGCTGTATATTGGTGAGAGCGAGATCATCCGTGCCGCCGAAATCATCGAGGAGGTGATCGCAGGCGAGTTGTGGCGGCGGCCGGAATATCAGGTCGTGAACGCGGTGACGTGAGTAAGGTCTTGTGCCCCGGACGCAGCGCAGCGCTCTTGGCGGTGCGCTGCAGAGCCGGGGCCCGCGCCGTACCGAAACCGTCGACAGATGGGTCCCGGCTCAGCGCAGCAACGCCATAGCGCGTCGAAGACGCGCGTGAACGCGCTTGTGGCGTTGCAGCGCGTCCGGGACACCAGAGTATTTGCCGCTTGAGCGCCAGCAGCCATTACCTCGGACGTCATTGCTTTGCCGCGTGAAGCAATTCACGCTGAGACAACAACGAATTGGGAGAAGATCTGATGACGCCGCTCGAGAAACTCAAAGCGATGAAGATGCCGTTCGCCGAGCTCAAGGGCGTCGAGTTCATCGAGGCCGGAAAGGACCGTGTGGTAGCACGGATGACGGTCCGCCCCGATCTCTGCACGCTGCACCACACCATCCATGGCGGGGCGGTAATGGCGCTGGCCGATTCCGTTGGCGCGGCGGCGACTGTGATCAATCTGCCTGACGACGCCAAGGGCACGACCACGCTGGAGAGCAAGACCAATTTCATTGGCGGGGCCAAGGAGGGAACCACGATCCTTGCCACCGCGACCCCAGTCCATCGCGGCCGGCGGACCCAGGTCTGGACCACCCGCCTGGAGACAGAGGACGGCAAGCTGGTGGCCGTGGTGACCCAGACCCAGCTGGTCCTGTAAGACTACGGGACTTTGATTTTATTAACGAATTAGTCGTCCCTCGTGCCTTTAACTTAGGCAGGTCCCTGTCTTGCAAAAGATGCTGCGATGCACAATATAGGGGACCTAGGGATTCGAACGCCTCCTCGAGGGTCACCAAGAGGAGTTTTGACGTGGTACTTGAAGAGACCGTCCGCACTGCTCGGGGCTATGTACGGACCCTGATCCAGCAGGAAGAATTGCCGCTCCTGCGTGATCATTTGCTGAGGCTCGATGCCGCAAGCCGGCACGACCGTTTCAATGGCTATCTCGACGACAGCTTCATCGAGCGTTACGCCGCCCGCTGTGCCGAGGACGGCACCGTGATCGTTGCCTATATCGTCGACGGTGTGGTCCGCGGTGCGGCCGAGCTGCATCCGCCGGAGGCTGACGCCTTGCCTGAAGTCGCCTTCAGCGTCGAAGCTTCGGCGCGGCGGCAGGGTGTCGGCACCGCGTTGTTCCGCCGCCTGATCGCGGAGGCGCGCTGGAAGGGCTACAAGCAGCTGCGCATCACGACCGGCGCCGACAATCACGCGATGAGGGCGCTCGCCAGAAAGTTCGGCGCGCACCTGGCTTTCGGCCAGGGCGAATCGACTGGCACGATCGATCTTGGCAAGACGCCCGAGGCAGAGCTTGCCGATCTCGCGGCTTCGCCCTTCGCGGCCGGACGCGCTCTGCTCAGCCTCAACTCGACCTGCTGGAAGATCATCTCCAGCATGTACGACAATCGCGCGGCCTGACTTCAAATCGCAGGCTGAATCAAAAAGCGGACCGGCATGGCCGGTCCGCTCTGTATTTCGAAAGCCGTGAAACGAACGCCCTCAGGTGCCGGTGCGCTTGTCGTTGCCGAAACGGCGGACGACACGGCGTTCGACCACGACGGAGCGCTGTGCCCCCTGTTCGCCGGCGATCACGCGCGTCGCAGTGATGCGGCTGTTGGTGCGCGCCTGCTTCTTCACCTCGGCCTGCACGACGTCGAGCGGCATCCCCATCAAGGCTGCGGCGATCTCGGCCTGCTGCCCCTGGTCGTCGGTGATGCCGATGGCGGCGAAGATCGCCTCGTCCAGGGTGGGCGGATCGTGGCGCACGCGCCGCGTGCCATATTTGGTATTCCAGTCTGCGCTCATAACGGCCTCGTTTCGATGCCGGGATACCTAGTGCCGCCAATGTTGCATTGCAATATGAAATTGGTGTGGCATCTCAGCTATGCACCGGTCGGGTGTCATGGCGGCGACGCAATAGCGGAATCGACCTCAACCCGCTGCTGCGGCCAGCGTTTCAGGGCGGCGTGTCCGGCCTCGGTGAGCCCGTAGATTCCCCGGTCGGCCCGTTCGAACCAGCCATACACATTGTTAAGCAAGATCTTGCCGGCATCAGGACAGTGCTCGCGCAATTCGCGGACGCGCCGCGGTCCGTCGGCGAGCGCGGAGGCGCAGGCCAGCGCCTGCTGCCGATAGGCCGTCATGATCGGCGCGCGGGTGCTGCCGCCGAGCACGGGATCGCCCTGGCGGCGCTGATGCTCGGTGACGAGGCGCGAGCGCAGCTTCGGCTCGCGGCGCGGCGCTGCCGTCGGCGGCTTCACCAGCACCTCGACCTGGCCGCGATCGGTGACGCCGAGCATGCCGAAGCCGAGGCGGCGGCAAAGATTGCGATAGCGCGCATCGCTTTCGCGCCCCTTGCCTCGGGCCGACATCTTCGCCGCGATCCAGACCTCGTCGCCGGCCGGCGCGCGGTCGACCGCCTGGAGGATCAGCTCGAGATTGAAGGCGAGCTTGAGCTCGCCGATCACCACGACCGGCGGATCGCCGGCGCTGAGGCCCACGAGGTCGCAGCCGCCGATCTCGCCCTTCACGGTGAAGCCGAGCTCTTCGAGGAACCGTTTGACGGGCAAGTAAAGCGCGGTTTCCAAAGGAAGGTTCCGGGGGCGATGTTCGATCGGAGAATCACTTGCGGCAGTCTAGAGCCTTCTGTGGTTCGATTGAATCAAAGCCGTCGCGCAGGATGATGTGATCGGAAGGCGCGCGCCTAGATCCGCCCGCCCACCGGGATCAGCGCGCCGGTGACGCCGCTCGCGGCGTCGCTGGCGAGGAACAGGATAACCTCGGCGAGTTCCTGCGGCGTCACCCATTTGGAAAAGTCCGCCTTCGGCATGTCGGCACGATTGGCCGCGGTGTCGATGATCGAGGGCAGCACCGCGTTGACAGTGACCTTGCCTTTCCACTCGTTGGCGAGCGCCTCGGTGAGCCGGTGCACACTGGCCTTCGATGCGGCGTACGGGCCCATGCCGCTGCCTGCCTGGAGCGCGCCAAGGGCGCCGATGTTGACGATGCGGCCGGCGCTGGATGCGGCGAGATGCGGCAGTGCCGCGCGCGAGGCGTTGAGCGCGGTCAGCACATTCAGCGCATGCATGCGCTGCCAGGTCTGGATGTCGCCATCACCGATGGTTTCGAACGCAAAGCCGCCGGCGATGTTGATCAGCGCATCGAGCCGGCCGAAATGCTTGGCCGCCGCATCGACTGCCGTCTTCGCCTGGGCCACGTCCGACAGGTCGATGCCGCCGATCTCGATGCGGTCGGTACTTGCGGGATTTTGCGACGGCGCGTGATCGATGCAGGCTACGCGCGCCCCGCGCGACTGCGCGATCTCGGCGACCACCTTGCCGAGTGCGCCGCGTGCGCCCGTCACGATCAAAGCCTTGTCTTGCATCATCGCTCTCCCGCCGCGGCCGGACCAGGATATTCCAGATAACGCTCCTTCAGTGCGGTCCGTTCGGCCGCGCCGAGCTTGAGTCCATCGCGCAAGTAGCTTTCGAGATCACCGTATTCTTCGCCGACGGCTTCGAAAGCCGCGGCGAGATACGAGGCCTCGACGCTGCCGATGGCGTTGCGGACATCCTCAGGCAGGTCAGCGGCGGCCGTCGCATCGCGTTTGTAGTGACGGTTGGTCAAGAGATAGTCCTCGGCGATGATGTCATCGGGCACGCCGAGCGCATGCAGGATCAGCGCGCTGGCAAAGCCGGTGCGGTCCTTGCCGGCGGTACAGTGAATCACCAGTGGTGCGCAGTCTTCCAGCAGATGGCCGAACAGAACGCGAAAGCTGTGCGTATGGTGGCGGACGTAGTTGCGATAGGACTCGCGCATCAGCTCGAGTGCCACCGGCGCGGTCAGCGTCCCCTTCGCGATCTCGGCGCGCAGCGCAGCCACGACACTCGGCTCGATCGGCAGCGAATGCACATTGATCTCTTTCACCGCGCAGACGCCGGCTGTGCGCTCCTCCAGCCCGCGGAAATCGAAGGCGCTTCGCACGCCGAGCGCGCGGACGATCTCGACATCGGCGGCGGTGAGCTGGCCGAGATGGTTGGAGCGGAAGATGTGGCGCCAGCGCGTGGTGCGGCCATCGGCGGTCGGATAACCGCCGATATCGCGGAAATTGCTGGCGCCTTGCAGGGTCAGGTGACGGGCAGGGGAGTCTCTCAGAGAGGAGTCTTGCATGGGATCGGCTTCGGTTATGGTTCCATTGGACGCGCGAGGGGCGTCCTTGAGATCCATTACAGGAGGCGATCATGAGCCGGCACAAGGCCGTTCTTTTGCTGCCGGCTCGATCAGGCTGGCCATCGGCAAGGGCGGCGCGTTCACAGTCAAGCCTCTGAAGTCGCCGGCGACAGCCAGCGCGTGGTCCGAACCGCGCGGGCTCACCCAGGAGTCAAAAAGGGCCGAAACATCGCTGTTTCGACCCTTTTTCTTCAACTGCCGCCAGGCGCTTGCGCGAGCGCGGCGGTTTCAAACCGAGCACAGGCATCAGCGATCCCATTTCGGCTTGGCGTCGTCGACCGCGTCCTGGTGATACCAGCTGTCGCTGCAGATCGAGACATTCGCGGGATGCGAGGCATGATCGGCGGGGAGGCGGGTCTCGCCATAGCGGCGTCCGGCGAGAGCTGCGCGGCCCCCGACCGGGAATTGGTAGATCGTTGCCGATCCGTGACTCAGACCATTGTTCATCATTGCGATTCTCCTCGGTCGAAGCGCATCGGCCTCCATGGTGCGCCCGACTCGTTCGATTGTGGTTACCGGGATTCCCCATATCGGCCGCGTCCCCCAGATTGGAAAGTGCTGAAAAGAAAATCAGTTGCCGCCCAATTTGTAGGCAGCGAGAGGTCTGCATCCCCGAAGGCAGCGTGCCCGGGGGCAACGCGGAGGCCATTCCAAAGGTTGCGGCAAAGGGGTGGAAGACTTTGCAAAAATTGCCGGCGGTTGATGCGCGTTTCATCGGCAACTTCCGGGGATGCGCCGCCTGCTGCAGAAACGGGCGATTCCCGCAGGTTTTTGCGTCGCAGCTTCACGGGAAGGTGCGCGGCTATGACGCATGTCGCCGGGGGCGGTCTGCTCGCGCCGAGGAGACCTCGGTGACAATGGAAAACGGCCCGCATCTGCGGCTTTTTGGCACGCAAAATGCTTGTAAGGGGCCGGCCGATGATGGCCGGGTACAAAACGTTCAGGGGCCTCCGGGCCCCCAAACCTTTCGCATCATCTACAGAGAGGCTCAATGACCAAGTATAAGCTCGAGTACATCTGGCTCGACGGATATACGCCGACTCCGAATTTGCGCGGCAAAACCCAGATCAAGGAATTCGCGTCGTTCCCGACGCTCGAGCAGCTTCCGCTCTGGGGCTTCGATGGTTCTTCCACCCAGCAGGCCGAAGGCCACAGCTCCGATTGCGTGCTGAAGCCGGTCGCCGTCTTCCCGGACGGGGCGCGCACCAACGGCGTCCTCGTGATGTGCGAAGTCATGATGCCCGACGGCAAGACCCCGCATCCGTCCAACAAGCGCGCCACCATTCTCGACGACCCCGGCGCCTGGTTCGGCTTCGAGCAGGAATATTTCTTCTACAAGGACGGCCGTCCGCTCGGCTTCCCCGAATACGGCTATCCGGCGCCGCAGGGCCCGTACTACACCGGCGTCGGCTACAAGTTCGTCGGCGACGTCGCCCGCAAGATCGTCGAAGAGCATCTCGACCTCTGCCTGGCTGCCGGCATCAACCATGAAGGCATCAACGCGGAAGTCGCCAAGGGCCAGTGGGAATTCCAGATCTTCGGCAAGGGCTCCAAGAAGGCCGCTGACGAAATGTGGATGGCCCGCTACCTGATGCTGCGCCTGACCGAGAAGTACGGCATCGACATCGAATTCCACTGCAAGCCGCTCGGGGACACCGACTGGAACGGCTCGGGCATGCACGCCAACTTCTCGACCGAGTACATGCGCACCGTGGGTGGCAAGGAGTATTTCGAGGCGCTGATGGCCGCCTTCGACAAGAACCTGATGGACCACATCGCCGTCTACGGCCCGGACAACGACAAGCGTCTGACCGGCAAGCACGAGACCGCGCCGTGGAACAAGTTCAGCTACGGCGTTGCCGACCGCGGCGCCTCGATCCGCGTTCCGCACTCCTTCGTCAACAACGGCTATAAGGGCTATCTGGAAGACCGCCGTCCGAACTCGCAGGGCGACCCATACCAGATCGCTTCGCAGATCCTGAAGACGATCGCCTCCGTGCCGACCGACAAGAAGGCCGCGGCCTAAGATCCTCCCGGCCCGGGCTGGGGGCTGGCCCGGGTTGGTCTCAATCCGCCGGAGCTGCAAGGCTCCGGCGGATTTTTGCATTTGGATGACGGTCCTTCATTGGTCCGGCCAACCTTGCCAAGCGAGATTTGTCCATGGCCTGGAAAGCGAGTTAGAGTGCTTGCCGGATGCGCGCGAGGGCCGGGGACACGGCTGGTGATTGAAGGCTTCTACAAGGTGAGATTTCAGCTCGGCGATGCCGTCGGGCGCAGTGTGATGCATGCTGCCAACGGCATGTTGCTCGGCGGCAATTCGGCGTTCGCCCATATCGGCACTTACGAGCAAACCGACAGCGGCGTCGACGTCGTGATCAACACCGTTCGCCACAACCCCGATCCGAACTACCGTGCCATGGCCGGCACCGACGACGCCACCTTGCTCGCCAAGGGCTGGGCGGACGGCGACCTCTATCGCTTCAAGGGCGAGCTGAAGGAGCTGCCGGGCATTCCCTTCCAGTCGGTGATGACGCCGATCACGGACGACGAGGTGCCGATCGCCGGAGGCATCGGCGAAGGTGGCATCGCCGACGGGCTCTACTCCATCCATCTGCGGATGCTCGACGGCATCGACGGCGGCCTCACCGGCGTGATGCTGCTCAACCGCGGCCGCATCCTCGGCGGCGATGCCTCGTTCTACTATCTCGGCAGCTACACTGCCGCGAACGGCCGCTGGAAGGGCCAGATCCTCAACCAGGAGCACACGCCGGCCAAGGACGATCCGATCTTCGGCGGCCACGAGGTCGGCATCGGCTTCTCCGGCCGCTACGACGCGGAAGAGGCGGTGCTGGAGGCGGCTGCGCTTGCCGGCAAGCGCAGCCTGCGCCTGACCGCCGCGCTCAAGCTGATGCACCGCGCCTGATCGTGATGGGAAGCCACATGGAAAAGGTTCGCAGCTGTCGACGCTCGGCCTGATGGGCGCGATGCGGAGCCTGTCCTCGGCCTTCGAGGCTGCAACAGGCATCCATGTCGACGCGGACTTCGCGCCGACCCTTGCGCTGCTGAAGCGCTTGCGCGACGGCGAGGCCGCTGATCTCGTCATCCTCACCCGCGACGGGCTCGACGAGATGATCGCGGAGGGGCGCGTGCTTGCCGATGGCGCGGCCGATCTGGCGCGCTCCTATGTCGGCATCGCCGTGCGCGCCGGGCAGCCGCATCCCGGCATTGGAAGCGAAGCGGCGCTGCGCAAGTCGCTGCTCGCGGCGCGGTCCGTCGCCTATTCGCGGCTGGGCGCGAGCGGCGTCTACTTCGCCCAGCTGATCGTGCGGATGGGCATCGCAGCCGAGATCAACGCCAGGGCCACCATCGTCGAGCAGGGATTTACGGCGCAGCGCCTCGTCAGTGGCGAGGCCGATCTGGCCGTGCAGCAGATCAGCGAGCTGAAGCAGGTCGAAGGCATCGAGGTGGTCGGGCCGATCCCGTATGAAATGCAGACGCCGGTGGTGTTCTCCGCCGGCCGCATGGCGAATGCCAAACAAGCCGGTGCCGCCGACCGGCTGCTGCGCTATCTGGCCTCGCCGCAGGTCGTTCCTGTGCTGCGCCGATCTGGACTGGAGCCCTAGATTTGCCGGAGCCGCACGCGACGGAACCTCTGTCGCGCGTATGTCGTTGACATCAAGACACAACGGAGCGCGATCATGATCCGTAAGCTGGCATCAGGCGAATATCGTCTCTATTCGCGCAAGGTGAATCCCAAGACCGGCAAGCGTCGCAATCTCGGCACCTTCAAGAGCCGTGCGGCCGCCGAGAAGCACGAGCGCGAGGTGCAGTATTTCAAGCGGCACTGACGCTCGAAGAGCCCCGCGGCACCAAAAAACGTGAAAACAACCCCATGCACAGTAGCCAAGTCCTTGAAATCGTTGACTGCGGATTAAGCGAATTTGTGGTTGACCCGGCCGGAAGGCGGCATGAGAGCTCATGACCGCTGAGACCCGCAATGCCCCCGCGCGCAAAAGCCGGGTGGCCGAGATGCGGCGGCAATGCTAGGTAGCCCGCGCGGTTCTTTTCCGGTTTTGTGGGCTCATTGCGTTGCTGGACGGACTCTACAAGGTCGAATACGGCGTCAACGATGCATTCGGGCGCAGCATCATGTGCCTGCATGACGGCAAGATGCTGGGCGGCAATTCGGGCTTCGCGCATCTTGGCACCTATGCCGAGCAAGGCGGCGAGATCGTCGCCGAGGTCATTACCGAGCGGCACAATGTCGATCCCAATTACAAGCCGCTGATGGGCGCGGACGTCGCCTCAATCGGGGCGCGCGGCCGGCTTCACGGCGACCAGATCCGCCTGCAGGGCGGCGCCGACACCATGCCCGGCGCGCATTTCTGGGCCAATCTCACCCGGCTCGATGATGGGGCGCTGCCGCCGCGCGGCACGATTGGGCAGGGCGGCATCGCCAACGGGCTCTACGGGATGAGCCTGCGCGCGCTCGACGGCGTCGATGCCGGTCTCTCCGGCGTGATGCTGCTGATCGACGGCCACATCCTCGGCGGCGATGCGTTCTTCTACTATCTCGGGTCCTATTCCTCCGCGGATGGCCGCTGGAAGGGCGAGATGCTGAACCAGGAGCACACGCCGGCGAAGGGTGAGAACCCCGTGTTCGGCGGCTTCGAGGTCGGGATCGGCTTCTCCGGGACATGCACGGCCGATAGCGGCGAGCTCGAGGGCATCGCACTGGCGGGGAAGCGCAGCCTGCGGCTGGCGGCATCGCTCAAGCTGATGCGAAGGGCGTAGACGTCTCGCAAGGTCTGTCCGGATAAGCCTATCAAGCTGTCACACGCCGGGGCGCAACCCCAAGCGGCCGAGGCCGGGGAGCTTGAGCGCCGGGCGTCGAACGTCGAAGCCGAGCACGGCGCCGAAGAAATTGATCTCCAGGCCTTCGACCCAGCCGATCGAGAAGCCAAGGTAGCCGGCCAGCGACGCATAGATGCCGGTGCCTGATGCCGTCGTGCCGAACCATCTACCGGTGTACGGGAAGTCCTTGCCGATCGCGGTCGGCGGCAGGACGGCGCGAAGCTCGGGGACGGAATCGAGCGCGGCCTGCACGAAGGTGTTCGAATTGGGACCAGGCCAGACGCTGTAATCGCCATAGGATCGAAACTTATAGTTTTCGATCACATGCCGGATCTTGGGGATCAGCGCCTCCGCGCGCGCGCCATCGACAGCCACGATGGTTTCCGGCGCAGCGCCGAACCATCGACCGTCCGGAGCAAAGCCGTTGGCGCGGATCGGCTCGCCCCACGCCGTGTAGTCGTATCGCGTGTAGGCCGGCGCATCCTTCTCCTTGACGACGATCCAGGTGTGAACCGCGAAGATGCTGCGCCATCTCACCGTTCTCGCGCCGAATACCCGTATGACGGCTTCGGAATGGGCGGCAGCGGCCGGCAAAAGGCCAGCGCTCGACCGATCGGCGGTTTGCCAATTCTCGCGGCCATCGCCCAGCCAGAGATATCTCACCGCTGAGGCGGCAAGCGGTGCCAAGACGAGGAACAGAAGGATGAGCAAGGGCTTCTTCAAGGGAGTGATACGGCGGGGCTTGTGATCAACCATATAGTTCGCATGAACGCTGGCGCCATAGCATCTGAGATCAGGATGTTGGTTCGCAACCGCGGCAGGATTGGAGTTCGCGCATGGACATCAAGGAAGCAGAGGCGATGACGGAGGCCTCCGGGCTCACGGACCAGCAGGACCGCGGGAACCAGACCACGAGCCAGCGATTGGGTTCCGAAGAGAAAGCAGGAACGGTCCGGTCGCAGCTCAACTCGCCTTCGCCGGAATCCGCGGCGCGATGGGCCGACCAGTTGCGCGAGGTGGCGGCGAGGGCGCCGTTACGGTCGTTGCTCGTGGCTTTTCTCGCCGGAGCATGGATCGCTCGCCGGCGTTAGGAGCGGGAGCTGGCGCGACTGGCCCCAGGGAAAACTGCAGCGACCTGAGAGGTCTCTGGTGAACGGAGGGACGGACATGAAGCTTCTTGCTATCGCGGCGACGATTCTGCTGGGCAGTATTTCATTCGCCATGGCGCAAAGCTCGGGGGGCGCTTCAGGCGGTGCTTCATCCGGCGGCGGCACGAGTGGAGCCGGCTCGGGCGCTACCGGCGGTTCGACGCTCTCGAATGGGACCACGCTGAGCGGAACTGGCGGTTCTCCGGGCCCCAACACGTCCAATGCAAAGAACAAGGGAACGACGGGCGAGCGACTTGGCGTCACGCCTTCTGGTCAGGACGGCGGTGGATCTCGACCGACTTACAACACGCCAGCCGCGAATGCTGCCATTCAGCAGCTTGGAAATACCAATCCGGGCGTCCTCAGGAAGTGACGGCCATCCTGCACGCGAGCGCCGCGCGCAGGATGCCTGGACGATACGGGGAATGTGACGGCGGGCCGATGCTTCCCGAAGCTCGGCGGGGGCGAGCTGACGGCGCCGGAGGCGTCGGGTCCAAGTCTCAAGCTGAGAGACGACCAGGGAAATTGACGCGCCGTGAGGCCCAACCCCGGCCTGTCGCGGGCTTCCCCTCGCGCTCCGCATGCCCTATGACGCTGCAACGCAAAAATCCCCCCAAAAGACACTCATGATCCGCCTCGACAACGTCAGCAAGCAAGCCGGCCACCAGATCCTGTTCATCGAAGCCTCCGCGGCCCTCAACAAGGGCGAGAAGATCGGGCTCGTCGGCCCCAACGGCGCCGGCAAGAGCACGCTGTTCCGGATGATCGCCGGCCAGGACCTGCCCGACGAGGGACAGGTCTCGATCGATCGCGGCATCACCATCGGCTATTTCAACCAGGACGTCGGCGAGATGAGTGGCCGCAGCGCCGTGGCCGAGGTGATGGATGGCGCGGGTCCCGTCAGCGAGGTCGCCGCCGAGCTGCGCGCGCTCGAGACCGCCATGGCCGATCCTGACAAGGCCGACCAGATGGACGAGATCATCGCCCGCTACGGCGAGGTGCAGCACCGTTTCGAGGAGCTCGACGGCTATGCGCTCGACGGCCGCGCCCGCGAGGCGCTGGCGGGTCTCGGCTTCAGCCAGGAGATGATGGACGGCGACGTCGGAAAGCTCTCCGGCGGCTGGAAGATGCGCGTGGCGCTGGCGCGCATCCTCCTGATGCGTCCCGACGTCATGCTGCTCGACGAGCCGAGCAACCATCTCGACCTCGAAAGCCTGATCTGGCTGGAAAAATTCCTGCACGATTACGAAGGCGCGCTGTTGATGACCTCGCACGACCGCGAGTTCATCAACCGCGTGATCTCCAAGGTGATCGAGATCGATTCAGGCTCGCTCACCACCTACACCGGCGACTACGAGTTCTACGAGCAGCAGCGCGCGCTGAACGAGAAGCAGCAGCAGGCGCAGTTCGAGCGCCAGCAGGCGATGCTCGCCAAGGAGATCAAGTTCATCGAGCGCTTCAAGGCGCGCGCTTCGCACGCGGCGCAGGTGCAGAGCCGGGTGAAGAAGCTCGACAAGATCGAGCGGGTCGAGCCGCCACGGCGCCGCCAGAGCGTGGCGTTCGACTTCCCGCCGGCGCCGCGCTCGGGCGAGGACGTCGTCGCGCTCAAGAGCGTGCACAAGGGCTACGGCTCAAAGCGCATCTACGACGGCTTCGATTTCATGATCCGCCGGCGCGAGCGCTGGTGTGTGATGGGCGTCAACGGCGCCGGCAAATCGACGCTGCTCAAGCTGGTCGCGGGCGCGAGCGAGCCCGACCAGGGCACGGTGGCACTGGGGGGCAGCGTCAAGATGGGCTATTTCGCCCAGCACGCCATGGATCTGCTCGATGGTGAGCGCACCGTGTTCCAGTCGCTGGAAGATGCGTTTCCGACCGCGGGGCAGGGCTCGTTGCGCGCGCTCGCCGGCTGCTTCGGCTTCTCCGGCGACGACGTCGAGAAGCGCTGCCGGGTGCTGTCGGGCGGCGAGAAGGCGCGTCTCGTCATGGCCAAGATGCTGTTCGATCCGCCGAACTTCCTGGTACTGGACGAGCCGACCAACCATCTCGACCTCGCCACCAAGGAGATGCTGATCAATGCGCTGTCGGATTTCGAGGGCACCATGCTGTTCGTGTCGCATGACCGGCATTTCCTCAGCGTTCTGTCGAACCGCGTGCTGGAGCTGACGCCGGAGGGCATCCACCAGTTCGGCGGCGGCTACACGGAGTACGTCGCGCGCACCGGGCAGGAGGCGCCGGGGTTGCGGAGCTAGTCTTTGCTCTTGCCCGCGATCCTGGCGACGGTCTCGATCTCGTTGGTCCAGATACCGCCGGAATAGCCTTGCGGGAGCCGGGCGAACAATTCGGGCGTATCGATGCCGGTGGAGAATTCGCCGCCGCTGTAGGGGCCGAGCACGAAGACCGCGCTGCCAGCATCGGTCATCCGATTGAGGAAGCGGTTGGGCCAGCCCCATAGCCAGGGCGCGACGTTGACAGGGACCAGCACCATCGCGTTGCGGCAGGCCGGCGGGACGAGACCGGTCCAGCCATAGGCGATATAGCGGATCAGGCAGCTTCGGATCGCCGCGCGCGAAATGGTGCGGACATCAGGGGTCAAGCGACGGATCATCTCGATCGGCTCGTCACCGCCATAGACCATGATGGTCCGCCGTCGCTTGGCCGGCAACGCGTTCAGCGCGGCGGCGAGTGCCTCGCCTTCGCTCGCGTCACGGCTCTTCACATTGATAAGGAGCCCCTTGTCAGGGAAGGTGGCAAGCACCTCCGACAGCGTCGGCATCATCCCGATTCCCTTGCCGCGAAACGGGAATGTCTTGCCGCCGTCGGCGGTGTAACCGTAGCCGATGTCGAGCATTTTCAGCTTCGCCATGCTCTGCTCGCGTGTGACACCCTGGCCGTCGGTGCGGCAGTCGACCGTCCAGTCGTGGAATACGGCGAACTGGCCATCGGTCGTCGGGTGCACGTCGAGCTCGACGAAGTCGGCGCCGGCCTCGAAGCTCGCGCGCATCGAGGGCAGGGTGTTCTCCAGATAATCGTGCGTCGGCGGCAACATCCGTGTGGCGGTGCAGGTATCGCTCTTCACGCCGCGCTCATCGAAGCGTTGCGCCATGCCGCGATGGGCGAGCAGGATCGGCTTGCCGCCGAAATGCGGCGTCAGAAGACTGGTGTTGTTGACGTAGACGCCAGCCGCGACGGCGATCAGGGCCAGCGCGGCGAATTTGAGTTTTCTTCCCACACGATCTTTCCAATTTCGCGATCACCGTCGACCGAGTTTGAGGTTGATTTGCGGCAATCGTCCCGCATGAGCGCGGTGCGCGTTGCACGGCTTGAATGGTCCCATGCCGGCCACTACACTTCCCTCAAAAAAATGGGAGCGAAACAGCGATGCGGCAACTCAGGATCGGTGACATCACCATCGATGCGGTGATCGAGCGGGAGGGGCCGTGGCGGCGGCCGCAGGATTTCTTCCCGGCCTATGACGAGGGCGTGTTCAAGCGCCATCTGCCGACGATGGAGCCGGAGGTGTTCGACGCCGCGCGCGGCATGATGGTGATCACCTATCAGACCTTCGTGGTGCGAACGCCGCGCTACACCATTCTCGTCGACACCTGCACCGGCGAGGACAAGGGGCATCCGCCGCCGTTCGATTTTCCCGGCAAGGAGCGCTGGCGCAACGAATTGCTCGCGCTCGGCATCTCCTTCGAACAGATCGACTACGTGTTCTGCACGCATTTGCATATCGACCACACCGGCTGGAATACGACCTTGCGCGACGGCCGCTGGGTGCCGACGTTTCCCAACGCGAAGTACGTCTTCCACAAGGGGGAATACGCGGCCTGGGAGGCCGAGCATGCCAAGGGCAATAATCCGCCGGGCACGGTCTTCCGCGACAATTGCCTGCCGATCGTTGAGGCCGGGCAGGCGCTGCTCGTCGACGATGACTACGCGCTCGACGACACCGTGACGCTGACGCCGATGCCGGGGCATTCGCCCTGCCATTGCTGCGTGAACATTTTTTCGAAGGGGCAGCGCGCCGTGGTCGCGGGCGACCTCATGCATCACCAGATCCAGTGCCGCGAGCCGGACTGGTCGGCGCGGCCGGATTGGGATCCGAAGCAGTCGGCACTGTCGCGGCGGAAGTTCTTTGCGTCCGTTGCGGACACCGACACGCTGATCCTGCCGGTCCATTTTCCGGCACCGACGGTGGGATGGATCAGGCCGCTTGGCGATGCCTTCGATTATCGGTTCAGGCGGGCGTGAAGCTCTTCACGCGCTCATGAAGTTATCGGTCTTGTGTCCCGGACGCGGTGCGGCACACAGTGCCGCTCCGCTGAGCCGGGACCTATTTATCGATGCGTTGCGCGGTTGCATGGGCCCCGGCTCTGCAGCGCACCGCTCCCGGACGATGCTTCGCATCGCCTAGAGAGCGCTGCGCTGCGTTCGGGGCACGCCAGCGCCACAGCGCGTAATTAGGCGCCGGTCTCGCACTTCTTCATGAAGCTGTTCTTGGCGGCGCCGGCGAGCGGCTTGCCGTCGGCGCTGACTGCCTTGGGCGCGCAGGCATCGGCCTTGCATTTCTTCAGGAACGACGTCTTGGCGGCGCCGGCCAGCGGCTTGCCGTCCTTGCCGACCGCCTTGCTCTCGCAGGTTTCTTGCGCAAAGGCCGAGCCTGCTGCAAAGGTGGCAACGATCGCTGCGAGGAAAATCCGCTTCATCATGGGTGTCTCCGTCAGCCAGAAATGGCGTCGGGATTGGAGCCGGGAATCGTGGCGCAATCAAGCTGGATGACGGCCCTGTTGCCCGGCCTGTTGCACTGCTCGCTGACCCCGGCGGGCAATCCTGCTAGGCTGGGTCAGCTGAGCTGGATGGAGCATCGTGATGGACGCCGTGATCCCGAAACACCAGGAAGCCGCCGACCAGCATTCTCACCTGGTTCGGCCGCAGGACATGGAATGGCAGAGAACCCGTTTTCCGGGGTGCGAGGCCAAAACGCTGCTGTTCGACCGGCGCACGGGTCTGATGACCGCCTTGATGCGGTTTGCGCCGGGATCGGTGCTGCCCGACCACGAGCATGTCGGTATCGAGCAGAGCTGGGTGATCGAGGGTGCGCTCGTCGACAAGGAGGGGCCGGCCCAGGGCATCGCCTGCAAGGCCGGTGAGTTCATCTGGCGCGAGGCGGGCAGCCGGCATGCCGCGTGGTGTCCGGACGGGGCCCTGATCCTCGCGATCTTCCAGGTGCCGAACAAGTTCTTCGAAGCCGACGGCCGCGTCGTCGACGCCGCCGGTCAGGATTGGGACGAGACCTGGGGGCACACCGGCGCGCAGCGAGCACGGAGCGCCTGACGCACCCTACGCGCCACGCATCAGCAGCGCCTTGAAGTCGGCCCGGGCGGCTTGCGCCTCGGCGCGCGCGACGTCCGAGGCGTCGCCCATCCCGAAATAACCGTGGATCAGTCCGGGGCCCTCATGGTGCTTGACCCGCACGCCGGCCGCCTCCAGTGCCCGCGCATAGGCGGCGCCCTCGTCGCGCAGGGGATCGAACCAGGCGGTGGTCACGACCGCAGGGGCGACACCGGCGAGGGATGTTGCGCGCAGCGGCGAGACACGCCAGTCGGAGGCATGGCCGGGATCGGCGAGATAATGGCCGCAAAACCATTCCATCGTGGCACGCGTCAGGAAGTAACCCTCGGCATTCTCGGCGCGCGAAGGATAGCGCGCATTCTCGCGTTCGTCGGCGTAGGTGCCGAGGACGTCGGTGACGGGATAGACCAGCAATTGCGCGGCGAGCTTGATGCCGGCGTCGCGGCAGGCGATCGCGGTGGTCGCGGCGAGATTGCCGCCGGCGCTGTCGCCGGCAACGCCGAGGCGTTGCGCGTCGCCGCCAAATTCCGCGAGGCGGTTGAAGACGTCACTCACTGCGGCAAAGGCGTCCTCGAACGCACCGGGAAAGCGCGTTTCCGGCGGGCGCCGATAGTCGACGGAGACAACGACGGCGCCGGTCTCGATCGCAAGGTTGCGCGCCTGCCGGTCGTGGGTCTCGAGGTCGCCGGCGACCCAGCCGCCGCCGTGGAAGAACACCACGGTCGGCGCCGTCGTGGTGCCGACCCGGTAGACCCGCGCGGGAAGCGGGCCGGCGCCGCCTTTGACCTTGATATCCTCGATGCTATCGACCGGCGGCGGCGGGATGGCCGCGCGTGAGGCAGCCAGTGCACGCAAGGAATCGCGGGCGCTCTGTGGCGTCATGACCGTGGGATCGCGCATCGGCATGAGCGGGATGATCTCGGCGATGACGGGATCGAGTGGCGCGGCCATGGCGGCTCCTCCAAGCTTCTTGCAGGGTTCTTGGTCTTGCTTGCGGGTCAGCATAGATTTTGCGCGCCGCATCGGCAACCGGCCTCGTGTCGTCGCGCCGGCGGATGAAGTGGCAGGGAGGTTCTGCGAGGTGGAATTCGAAACGCTGGTCCAGTCGCGCCGCAGCGTGCGTGGCTTCAAGAAGGAGCCGGTGCCGCGCGCGGTGATCGAGGCGATCATCGAGAGCGCCAAGCGCGCGCCGTCATCGATGAACACCCAGCCCTGGCATGTCCACGTGCTCACAGGCGACCCGCTCGAAGAGGTGCGCCGCCGCAACATGGAAGAAATGGTCGGCGGCGCCAAGGTCAAGCGCGACATCGTCAGCCACGGCGAGTATCAGGGCGTGCACCGCACGCGCCAGGTCGACATTGCCAAGAAGCTGTTTGGCGCGATGGGGATCGCGCGCGACGACAAGCCGATGCGGCAGGACTGGGTGCTGCGCGGCTTCCGCCAGTTCGACGCGCCGGTCTCGCTGGTCCTGACCTACGACCGCGTGCTCGATCCCGGCGCGGTCTGCCATTTCGATCTCGGCGCGCTCTGCTACGGCATCGTGCTCGCGGCGTGGGACCGCGGCCTCGGCTCGGTGATCAACGGGCAGGGCATCATGCGCTCGGACATCGTGCGCGAGGTCGCGAAGATTCCGGAGGACGAGGTCATCATGACATGCGTCGCGATGGGCTATCCGGACGACGGCTTTGCCGCAAACGCGGTGCGCTCGGATCGCGAGCACAATCAGGAGTTTGTACGCTACGTTGGTTTTGCCGACTAGCGTGTCCGAGAGGAGATTATTCTCTGGCGAAATTTTTGGTGCGGAGCCCCAAGCGGCCTCTTGCAATCTCGAAGGTGCGGGAGGAACAATATGTCCGGTGAGAGGTTTGTTGCTGGCGCGAGGGAATTGACATGCGGCGGCTGGCTAGCCTGGTTCGGCGTTTCTTCGGCCCGCGATTGCGGCGCCCGATCGATGAAGATCCAAGTCTTCCTTTCACACCTGAAGAGTTCGGTCGGCTGATACGCAGCGGCCGGCACGAGGACATGAAGCTGCTGGCCGATGGGCTGGCGTGCCGGTCCATCCCGCGCCGCGCCAGCTATCGCGCAACGCATTAGGAGCGTGCGAGTCGGTCGCGCTCACCGCGTCAGCGCGACCTCCCTGAAGGAGCGGACCAGCGCTTTTTCCAGCTTGCCATTCATCCCGCACAAGATGTTGTAGGCCTCCGCGCGCGGCAGGGTCGGCTTGTAATGCCGGTGCTCGATCAGCGCCGTGAAGATGTCCGAGATCGTCAGAATCCGCACGATGTCGCCAATGCTCTCGGCGCAGAGTGCATCGGGATAGCCGCTGCCGTCGAGATACTCATGATGATGGCGAACGGCATCGAGAATTTCCGGTGAAATCTTGTCGTGCTCCTTCAGAAACGCGTAGCCTGCGGCCGGATGGGTCTCGATCAGAGCCCGTTCCTCCGCATCGAGGCTGCCCGGCTTGTCGAGAATGGCGAGCGGTATCTGTGCCTTGCCGATGTCGTGGAACATGGCTGCCGAATAGAGGCGCTCCAGATCGGCTCGACCGACACCAAGGCTCAGGCCGAAGTCGATGGCGACGCCGGTCACGAGCAGGCAGTGCTGGTAGGTTCCTTCGTGGTGTCGCCTTACCGTCGCGAGCCATTCCGAAAGACCTCGCTCGGCAATGCGGTTGGCGATCTGGCGGCCGGCCTCCTTGGTGCCATCGACGTCGAGCGGCTGACCAAGGGTGACCGCCGTGAACATCGAGGCGATCGCGGTTGCTGCGGCCTCGACCGCAGTATCGGACTGTGCCGTCTCGCCCGATGCGAGAGACGGGTCCGCCGGATCGGCCAGGGCCGCCAGCAGCCTGGATCGGTTGATTGTGCCGGGCAGGACGAGCGTCGCCCCGAGCGCGTAGGCCTGCGAGATACCGACGTGAGAGCTGTGCTCGAGGAGAAATATCCGCTTCGGCGCCTTGGCGAGATTGCGGGCCCGTTTCTTGATGGCCGCGATATTGTCGATGTCGCGCATGTCCGCGCGGATGATGATGGCAGAGGGCACCTGCGAGAGCTTGGCCTCGGCATCCAGCCGTTCTCCCGCGACGGCGAAGCGCTCCTCGAGCATCGAGCAGACGCCGGCCAGCTTGTCGGATCTGTCGGCCAGCACGTGCACGAACGAGCGGGCCGGTTCCTTCTCGCCGATGCCGGCCGGGTTGGCGTGGCGGAGCATGGTTCGCGCGTTCTGCACGGCTTGACTCGCGATGTCCTGGATTGTGGGATGAACTGTCGGCTAAATTACCCTGGGGCGGTCTGCGTCTTTGCTTGCGGTGCGCTCACCGGCTTCTTCTTGCCGTCCGCCGTGACGAAGTGAACACCGGCCGTGGTGCCGTCGATCCAGACCAATTCGCAGCGCCGATAGGCGAGTCCGGTGGACGACAGCACCAGGAAGAATTCCTTGGCCTGGAGCACGTCCAGCGTGCCCTCGACCTCGACTTTCGCGCCCGTTTGCGACACGTCGAGCAGAACGCAACTGCGCCGCCATGTGCCGTCGGAGCCCATCAGGTTGACGGGTTGGCGGTGGTCCATCTTCACGCGAGATGCCTTTCGACCATCGAACTTCATCGGCTGACCCCCACTTTCGCGCCGCGATGTCCGCGACAGCTCTCCTTGGCGTTTGCGGCAATCTCTCCCCAGCGCACCGTCCACTGGCTGGTCGACAGAAGCAGTGACTCAAAAAGGTGTTGCGCGCGCTCGCGCTCGGCAAAGGAAAGCCTGGTCCCTCTGCGGTTGCTCAGGATGGCAACCGTGGTCTGCCAGTTCAGCCGCGAAGCCCGACAGGCCATGACCAGGCCTTCGCAATCGTCGTCGGTCATGACGTGCTCGACGATCTCGATGGGAGTTCCCGAAAGCACCGACAACGCCGTGAACAAATTGGCGGTCTCGCCGCGGATCGCGAAGCGGTTCACCGTGGAATCGTTCAGCTTGCCGATGCGGTTGAGCGCGACGATCTCCGGCCGCGCGCTTGCATAGGCGGCCGCGCTGGGCAGCTTCTGTGCGGTCGGCGCGCCTGCTTGAGGAGGCGAGACGGAGGGAGTTTTCGGCGCCGCGCGAACGTTGGGGGGCGGCGATGCCGCGAGCAACTTCCGCAGCACCGGGTCGGGCGTGGACGGTCTGAGTGCCAGGGCCCTCGTGAGTTCGTCATCGCTCGCGCATCTCTCGACAAGCGCAACGTAGGCGGCCTCGGAGAACCCTGCCCCTGCATTGCTGATCAGCGCAAGGTGAACGGTGCGGCCGCCGTGCCTGATGAGCGTCTCGGTCAATGGCGGCTCGATGAATGCGCGGGTGGCGATCGCGAGTTGCTGCCGTTCGCTGCTTGAAATTGCGATTGTTTCGAGATCGGACGCGGACAGGGCCTGCGACTTGAGCAGAACGGGACACGCGATATCAGGATCATCGTGTGAGGCAAGGCGTCGCAAGGTCTCCGGCGGAGCCACCTTGAGCTCGGCAAGGGCCGCGCCGAGCTGGATCAATGCCGTGGCCTCGACCCGCTCCACCAGCCGCAGCAGGACGCCGTCGACCACATTGGCCAGCAATTCCTGCGACCGGTCACGGCTGCCGGTGAGCAGCTGCAAAATGCCCTGGAGAATACGGTCGCAACGGTTCAGCGGACACGTTGCGACCGCGTTTTCCAATTCAACCAGAATATCAGCAGGCGAATTTGCCATCATGGCAGGGGCCTGAATTGAAATGACTTTGACGATGCAATGGGTCTCATTGCATCCTAAGGGCGTTAATGTGAATTTTAGGGATCGAGTATTCAGGTAGTGCTTAGCGCCGAATTCCCGAAAATCGCTATCGAAATTCGGCGAGATCTGACGTCGCGGCTTGTCCTTGCAATCGTGCCTTCGCCAACTGCCGAAGACACGTCAAGATTGATTCTCTTGGTCAGACGCAAAATCGAATAGGAAGGGGACCCGGCACCGCCGCCGGACGCGCGCCAATATTGCGGCGCAGCGTTTCGCACCGCCATGAACAGCATTTATGACGTGCCCGGGTTGGCACCCAGGATATTTCGCTTTTCAGACGTCGATGAATTTCGGTATGCCATCCGCGGCCTGGACTTAGAATTCACGCCTTTCGTGCGGAGCATTTCGGCCGAGCAGATCATTCTGTCGTTGCCCGGCTGCGACGTGAATCTGACGACCGCGTTTCCGCGCGTGGTCGACGCGCAGCTTGTCGAGAATTGCACGGCGGTCGGGTTCAACATGGACGACCTTGACGTGCCCATTCGCTTCAATGGTTCGCAGCGCGCGCGTCCGGCGATTGTCATCGGCAGCGGGGGCGCGGCCTACACCATCGTCGAAGAAGTACAGCGCCAGATCGCCTCGGTGATTTTCAGGCCGGAAGTGACGGACCGCGGCTGGCCAAGAGCTTCCCGGAGCTTCAAGATCTTCGAAACGAGCGCGGCCGGCCTGGACAGGTTGCGCCGTGTTGTGCGCGAGGTCATGGCCGCAGCTTCAGAGCCCGTCGAGCCGGCGGATCTTCCCCTCAAGGCGAGAGCGATGAAGGAATCTCTGCTCGGAGCCGTCGACCACGCGCTGATGGATGTCGTTTCGGTGCGCTGGACCCTGCGCCCCAATGACGAGCGAAACTTCAGGATATTCCGGGAGATCCGCGCGATTTTATCCGATGATCTCTCGCACGCGATCTACAGCGATGAAATTGCACGCAAGCTCGGACTGTCCGTCCGCACCATGCACGACATCGTCCGCCGCTATCGCGGCATGAGCCTGCACCGTTACTTGCGCCTGCGCCGGTTGTGGCTGGTGCGCCGGCGGCTGCTCGCTGGCGCCGACAGCGTCAAGGCCGTGGCGCTTGCCTTCGGCTTCTGGCATCTCAGCGATTTCTCCCGAAGTTACCGCGACCAGTTCGGTGAGACGCCGTCGCAAACGCTGGAGCGCGGGCGCGGGCGTTAGTCTGATAAATGGCGTGGAGCCGGCCGCCGGTTTCGTGCTACCGTCGCGTCATGAGCCATCGCATTCTCGTCCTCTACGGTTCCTACCGTGCCGATCGCATGGGCATCCGCCTTGCGAATTTCGTCATCAATGGTCTGCGCAGCCGCGGCGAGGACGTCGAGTTGATCGACGCCAAGGCGATCGGCCTGCCGATGCTCGACCGCATGTACAAGGAATATCCCAAAGGCGCAGCACCCGAGGCAATGGAGAAGCTGGCCGGACAGATCCGCGGCGCCGACGGTTTCGTGTTCGTCACCGGCGAATACAATTGGGGCATCCAGCCCGGCCTGAAGAATCTCACTGACCATTTCCTCGAAGAATGGTTCTGGCGCCCGGCCGCGATCGTGAGCTATTCGGCCGGCCGGCTGTCCGGCGCGCGCGCCGCAACCGCCTGGCACGGTACGCTGTCGGAGATGGGCATGGTGGTGGTGTCGAGCACCATCGGAGTCGGCCCGATCGCGCAGACATTGTCGGCCGAGGGCGAGCCGATCGGCGAGGGCGGCAAGGCGCTGGAGCGCTCGTTCCCGCGCTTCGTCGACGATCTGACGTGGTGGATTGAAGCGGCGAAAGCGCAGCGGGCACGCAAGCCGCCGCCTTATTGATGGCGTTCGCTGCGAAGAGGTGCCGTAGCCCGGATGGTGCGCGGCGCGAGCCGGGCTACCAATCCGCTCCTACGCCGCCCTGACCTCGCCGAGGAAGCGGTCGAACTGTCCGGCGAGATCGCGCGACTGGGTCGAGAGCTGTTCGGCGGCGACCAGCACTTCCCGCGCGGCCGCGCCGGTGTCGTCGGCGGCACGCTGCACGCCGGAGATGTTGCTATTGACCTCCTGAGTGCCGCGGGCGGCTTCCTGCACGCTGCGGGCGATCTCCTTGGTGGCCGAGCCCTGTTCCTCGATCGCCGCGGCGATCGCGGTGCCGATCTGGTCGATCTCGCCGATGACGTCGGCGACGTTGCGGATCGCGGCCACGGTCTCGTCGCTCGCGGTCTGGATCGCTGCGATCTGCTCGGAGATTTCGGTCGTCGCCTTGGCGGTCTGGCCCGCCAGCGATTTCACTTCGGAGGCAACCACGGCAAAGCCGCGGCCGGCATCGCCGGCGCGGGCGGCCTCGATGGTGGCGTTCAGCGCCAGCAGGTTGGTCTGCTCGGCGATGCTCTGGATCAGCGTGACGACGTCGCCGATCTTCTGCGCGCCCTCGGCCAGCGTGCGTGCGGTGTCGCCGGTGCGGCGGGCGTTGTCGACGGCGCGGGCCGCGATTTCGGTGCTTTGTGCGACCTGGCGGCCGATCTCGGAGATCGAGGAGGTCAGCTCCTCGGTGGCGCTGGCGACCGTCTGCACGTTGGTCGAGGTCTGCTCGGAGGCGGCGGCGACGACCGCGGCCTGGCTGTTGGTCTGAGCCGCCGTCGAGGTCATCGACTGCGCGGTGCTTTCCATGGTCGAGGACGCCTGCGACAGACCGCCGACGAGCTCGCTGACCTTGGCCTCGAAGGCGCGGGTGAGCTCGTCGAGTGCCTGGGCGCGGCGCATCTTGCCGTCGCTCTCGGCCTGCTTCTCGGCCGCGAGCCGGTCGGCCCGGATCATGTTGTCCTTGAAGACCTGAACGGCCGCAGCCATCGCCCCGATCTCGTCGGAGCGCTCGGCGCCGGGAATGCCGTCCGCAACCTCGCCCTCGGCAAGCCGCGACATCCGCGTCGTCAGGTTGACGATCGGAGCGCAGACGCGGCGGCGGACCATCACGATGAGGCCGATGCTCGCGATCAGCACGGCGGCAAGGCCCGCAAGCGCGATGGTGAAGCTGGTGCGGGCGGCGGAGGAGGCGCCGGCGAGGATCTGCTCGGCATTGTCATAGAACGCGTCGCGGACCTCGATGATGGTGCTGAGGCCGCGCTGCGTCGCGGCGTAATAGGTCTCCATGTCGTGTTCGTACTTGCCGCTGATCGCACCGTCCTTGACCAGCTTGAGCTCGCGGCCGAACTCCTCGACGTAACTCGCGTTGAATTTCTCGAGCGCGGCGGCGACGTTCGCCGGCGTTGTTGGATTGCCGCGCAATTCCTGCAGCGACATCACGATCTGATCGTTGCGGCCCTGCGAGCGGGCAATGTCGGCCTTCTCGGCGTCGGTCGCCGGTTTCTTGCCGCCGACGAGATTCTTGTGCAGGCTGGAATTGAAGCCGCCGACGTCGCGCAACGTCATTGCGATGTTGGCGTAGCTGGCCTGGCGGTAGGCGTCGCCGTTGAGGATCGCCATGCGGCGGACCTGCTCGTTGAGCAGCGCGGTCACGCCGCTGTTGAGCACGACGTTGTCGGCGACGATCTTCTTGGCCGCGTCCTTGCGCGCCTCGACTGGGCCTGCCAGCGCCTTGTCGATGGCCTCGCGCAGCGCGGTGAATTTCGCACTGATGCCGTCGATATTGCTGCCGATGGCCGCGCCGTCGTCGAACGAGCCGGGCAGCTCCTTGCGCAGCGCGTTCATCTTGTCGCGGGCACCGTTAGTCTGCTTGCGCAGCTTGTCCTGCTCGGCGAGCAGCGCCGGGTCGATGCTGGCCGGCCCATAAAGGATGTTGGTGGAAAAGCCGCGCTCGGGATTGAGGTAGCGCGGGATGTCGCTGACGGCGCGGACGATCGCCAGCCGGCCTTGCGCCTCGGTGATGCGCTCCATCGTCTGGTACCTGGTCACGGCGACGTAGACGGCGAGGCCGCCGCCCACGGTCGAGAGCGAAACGATGGCGGTGGTCAGGAGCGTACCGATTTTCATGATCTGTCCGGCAAATAACGGAGAATTATTTTGCTCGGACGATAGGCAATTGACGTTAATCCCGGGTTTACGCTCTCCGCCGCTACCCGCCAGGGGCGTGGATCACAGGCTTCAGGCCTGCCGGTCCAGCTGCGACAGGATCTCCAGCGTCGCGGCATCGCTCTCGCCTGCGAAATAGCGGGCGAGGGCGGCGCCGAAAATGGGCTCATCGGACACCGCGCCGAACAGCGTCATCGACGAGCGGAATTTGGCGTCGTCCGGCGCGCCGAGGATCGCGTTGATGCTCCGCCCCTGGACGGCAAGCACGAGCCCGGTGCATTCGATCAGGCGCGCCCCGAGCACGGGATGGGCGAGATAGGCCTTGGCCTCGGCGCGGGAGCCGATGGCGTAGCGCTGCGACATGGCGCTGGAGCCGAGGCCGGTGATTTGCGGGAAGACGAACCACATCCAGTGAGTCTGCTTCCGGCCCCGGGCCAGCTCGGCCTCGACGGCGCGAAAAACCGGGTCCTGGGCCCGGACGAAGCGCTCGAGATCGAAAGGATCGGTCATTGGATACCCCAGAGATGCCTTGTCGGGCCCTTGCCGGCCGCGATTATGCCTAACTTTTGGCTCCCAATGTGGTAGCTGATATAGAGTCTCCGGGTGGGGGTTGGGCCCCCCCGGGGGATCGATTTGGGGATTTGATGGTTTCCGACCGCGCACGCGCCGAGAGGCTGTTGCCGCGCCGCCCTATGGGGCGGGCCGAGCGCGTTTTGCTGTCTCTGGCTGCCGTCGCGCTGGCGCTGGGTGCCGCCGCCTGGGTCGCGGACATCGGAGCTTCGAGCGTGAGCGATTCCAGCGCGCTGATCTCCGCCGCCCTGCCGCCGGCCAATACCCCTTCCTTTGAGGACCGCTTCGCTTCGGCGTCCGGCAATCCGCCGGCCCGGGACCTCGGGCTGCGGACGGTGGAGCGCTCTGCCCTGAATGCGGTCCAGCTCAAGCTCCGCGACGCCAAGGCGATGCTGGCGCAGAAGCTCCAGGGCGGTGATTGGCGTTCGACCCTGACCGACGACGACCGTCACCTGACCGAGGAGGCCAGGGCCTCGCAGCATGCCGACGCCATCCCGATGCCGCGCTCGCGCCCGGTTCAGGCGGACCTCTCGGCCCAGATCGCCTCCAGCCAGGCCTATGCCGACACCACCAATCCCAGGGCCGACAACCGCAACTTCTTCGAGAAATTCAGCGACAAGATCCGGCTGGCGTCGCTGACGCCCGGCGACGGCCTGTTCGGCAAGGCGCCGGATCTCGCCGCCCTCGGCTACGATTCGCGGACCGCGGTCTATGACATCAAGGCCAAGGCGGTTTACCTGCCGAGCGGCGTCGCGCTGGAAGCCCATTCCGGCATGGGCGCGCTGATGGACGACCCCGATCATGTCGATCAGCGCATGGTCGGCGCGACCCCGCCGGCGATCTACGATCTGAAGCCGCGCGAGAAGCTGTTCCACGGCACCCGCGCGCTGCGCTTGACGCCGACCGAGGGCACCAGCGCGCTCGGCCGCGTCGGCCTCCTCACCCATGGCTACCTGCTCGGGCCGCGTGGCGATTCCAACGGCTGCGTCTCGATCAAGGAGCATGATCGTTTCCTCAAAGCCTACGACAACGGCGAGTTCAACCGCCTGGTCGTGGTGCCGAGCCTGAGCGGGGCGACGACCGCCTCGCGGCGCGCGAGCACCGATTCCTGATATTCTTGCCTGCCAGGGCAGGGCTGCCGTTTCCCCTTCGTTAAGCCGTCATCGTCCAGAAGCAGCCCATGAGCGATCCATCAAGTTCCGAGACCCCGCTGCGTACGACGTTCAAGATCAAGCTGAACGGCGACACGCTGGCGATCGCGACTGTCGGCCAGGCCTATCAATTCCTCACCAACTTCAAGTCGGTCGAGTGGATGGAATTCCGCTCCCTGCACGAGGACGCCGTCGCGGCCCTGGAAGGCGCTGCCGGTAATGCGATGCTGGCGGTGCAGGCAACCAACGCCGTGCGCGCGCTGTTCGTCAGCGCGAAGCTGCTCTGAAGGCCTGCGGGCCTTGTCCGCACAGCTTGAACTCCGCTGCAGGAACGGGCAAACGATCCGCGAAGATTGTTGCCGCAAGCCGTATGTTGAAACTTACTTTCAGGAGAGCCCATCATGAAACGCCGTACATTCCTCAAGGGCGGCGCGGTTGCCGGCGCGACGACGCTGGTTGCTGCACCTGCGATCGCGCAGAGCACGCCCGAGATCAAATGGCGCCTGACCTCGAGCTTCCCGAAGTCGCTCGATACCATCTACGGCACCGCGCAGACCTTCGCGAAATACGTTGCGGAGGCCACCGACAACAAATTCCAGATTCAGACCTTTGGCGCCGGCGAGATCGTTCCGGGCCTGCAGGCGCTCGATGCCGTCAGCACCGGCTCGGTGGAGATGGCGCAGACCCCGCTCTATTTCTACATCGGCAAGGAGCCCGCTCTGGCCTATGCCACCGGCGCGCCCTTCGGCATGAACCATCGCCATCAGGAATCGTGGTGGCACTTCGGCGGCGGCGCCGACCTCACCAACGAGGCGCTCAAGCCGTTCAAGGCCCATGCGATCCTCTGCGGTAATTCCGGCACCCAGATGGGTGGCTGGTTCCGCAAGGAGATCAAGACCGTCGACGACCTCAAGGGCCTCAAATTCCGCATCGCCGGCATGGGCGGCCATGTGTTGGCAAAGCTCGGGGTCGTCCCGCAGCAGATCGCGGGCGGCGACATCTATCCGGCGCTGGAGAAGGGCACGATCGACGCGGTCGAGTTCGTCGGTCCCTATGACGACGAGAAGCTCGGCTTCTACAAGGTCGCCAAGTACTACTACTTCCCCGGCTGGTGGGAAGGCGGCGCCATGCTGCACATGATCGTCAACGACGAGAAGTGGAATTCGCTGCCCAAGCAATACCAGGCGATCGTCAATCAGGCAGGCTCGGCGGCCGGGGCGTGGATGGTCGAGAAATACGACAGCGTCAATCCGGGCGCGCTGAAGCGGCTGATCGCGAACGGCACCGAGCTGAGAGCGTTCCCGCAGCCGGTGCTGGAGGCCTGCTACAACGCGACCCAGGACCATCTGAACGAGCTCGCCGCCAAGAGCGACCTGTTCAAGCGCACCAAGGAGAGCCACGACGCGTATATGAAGGAGTTGCTGTTCTACACGCAGATCGCGGAAAACTTCTACGACAATTACCTGCTCAGCAAGATGCGCAACAAGACCTGACGTGAGGGGCGCGGTGACCACGCCGCGCCATACTCTCGTAGGGCGGGCAAAGGCGCGCTTGCGCCGTGCCACGTTCTCGCACTTCTTTGGCAATGGTGGGCGAATTACGCCGTCACCAATCCCAGCTTCGCGTAAATCCGCCGTGCATAGGCGCCGAACGCATCGGTGGTCTTCAGCGGAAGGTCGCGCGGGAAGGGCAGGTCGATGGGAAAATAATCGGCCATCTTCGCAGGTCCAGCCGTCAGCACGGCGCAGTGCGAGGACAGGAACACGGCCTCCTGGATGGAATGCGTGACGAAGATGATGGTCTTGCCGCTCTCGCGCCAGATCCGCAGCATCTCCAGGTTCATCTGCTCGCGCGTCAGCGCATCCAGCGCGCCGAACGGCTCGTCCATCAGGATCAGCTTGGGATCGTGAATGAAGGCGCGCGCGATCGCGGTACGCTGCTGCATGCCACCGGACAGCTGCTGCGGATATTTGTGCTCGTAGCCGGCGAGCCCCACCAGGTTGAGCAGGTCGCGCGCCCGCTCGCGCGCCGCCTTCATCGGCAGCCCGACGATCTCGGCCGGCAACAGCACGTTGTCCAGGATCGTCCGCCACTTCAGCAGGAGCGCCTGCTGGAACACCATGCCGATGTCACGGGTCGGATCGAACGGGCTCCTGGCATTGCCTATTCGCACGGTGCCGCCGTCGGCGCCATGCAGGCCGGCCAGGATCTTCATCACCGTCGTCTTGCCGCAGCCGGACGGGCCGACCAGCGAGACGAGCTCGCCTTCCTGCACGTCCATGGTGACGTCGGACACCGCCAGAAACTCGGCGCCGCCGCTGCGATAGACCTTGCGGACGCCCTGCAGGCTGATGAAGGGATCTGGGCTCATGCCAGCCATTTGTTCAGGTTCGCGGCGACGAAGTCATCGTCGCCGAGGTCGGCGTGATCGCGCGTGACGCGGTCGATCTCCTCCTTCTGGCCGGGGCTGAGGCCCTCGTTCGGATCGAGGCACCACAGGCCCTGCATCAGGCCCTGGCGGCGCAGAACCTCGTGGCAGCCGGCAATGCAGCCGTGAAAATTGTTGGCGACATCGAAGAAAGCACTGTTGCAGTCAGTGACCCGGGCATCGAGTGCGAGAAGATCGGCTGGCACGCTGTCCTTGTGCCGTGCCGCCTTGCAGCGCTCGAACTGCTTGATCGCGGTCGCGGTCCACACCGACCAGTGGCCGAGCAGGCCGCCCCTGAAGTAAGTGCGGGTGGTGACGCCGTTGTCGCGCAGGTCGAAGGGCAAGGTGAGATCGAGCAGGATGTGATCGTCGTTGCCGGTGTAGAGCGCGACGCGGTCGAGCGCGCCGGCGGCTGCAACGCCGCGCAGCACGTCGAGCGTCCGGTAGCGGTTGAACGGCGCGATCTTGATCGCGATGACGTTGTCGATCGAGGCGAAGCGCTGCCAGAACCGGCTCGACAGGACGACGCCGCCCACGGCCGGCTGGAGATAGAAGCCGACCAGCGGGATTTCGGCTGCAACCGCCGTGCAATGCGCGATGATCTCGTCCTCGGAGGCGCTCTTCATCGCGGCGAGGCTGAGCAGGCCGGCGTGATAGCCGATGTCGCGCGCGGTGCAGGCTTCGGCGACCGCCTGCGCTGTCGGACCGGCGAGGCCCGCAACCATCGCCAGCGGACGCCTGGTCCAGTTTGCCGCGGTCTCGGCGGTGAGCTCGAGCACGGGGCGGTAGAGGCCGACATCGCGGATCGCGAACTGCGTGGTGTGCACACCGACTGCGAGGCCACCTGAGCCTGCGTCGATGTAATAGCGCGTCAGCGCCCGCTGATGCTTTTTGTCGAGCTGACGTTCGGCGGTGAGCGCGAGGGGATGCGCCGGCAGCACAGTGCCCTCATTGATCAGCCTGCGGACGTCGCTGTTGATCTGGCTGTGGTGCATGATGTCCTATCCGAATTCGGGGCCGGCGACGGCGAATGGGGATTCCTTACCCGTGACGGTGGCGGGGCCGAACCGCATGCGCTGGAACGGGCGCTCGACGGTCCAGCCGGAGGCGGTCAGGCCTTCCAGGAACGCGGCTTGCGAGGCGACGGCGTCAAGCAGGAGCGGACTGGTCTCCGACCGCACGATCGAGTCAACCAAAGCCAGGGCTGCCGCGGTATCGTCAGCCAACAACGGGCCGATATGGCGGGCGGTGCGGCCGTCGCGCAGCAGCGCGATGGCGCCGTCGGTGCCGACGATGCGCGAGCCGGGACGCTGGGCGAAGGCGGAGAGGAGCGCGGTCCGGTCAAAGCCGCTCGCGCGCCGATCCCGCATCGCAAGCGCATCGAGCGTCGCTAACGACAATGGAGGCGCCTCCGCTCGCGCAGGCCTCGCCAGCTTCAGCCGGCGCAATTGCAGCGTTGGCGTGAACCCAAGCGGGCCGTAGACGGCAGCGCCGTCGGGCGTAGCGTCGAGCCAGCTCGTCAGGCCGTTCTTGCGTGCGGTGTCCAGGCACGCATCGACGAGGCGTGTTGCTAGGCCGCGGCGGCGATGCGTTGCCGACACCAAGACCATGCTGATCCAGGCGTTGTTGCCGGAATAGGGCAGCAGGGCGGCGGTTGCGACCAGCCGCGCGCCGTCACGAATGCCGAACACGATGCCGTCGCGCAGGAAGATGCGCCAGTCCTCTTCGGTCTGATTCCAGTGCGCCTCCGTCGAGAGCGCCAGCCCCGCGATCGCGTCCTGCACGCCGAGCTTGAGGGCCGGCGGAGCCTCAGTAGCGCCCATCGCGCACCTCGTATTTGGTGGGCTTGCCGAGGCTCGGCATGGCGCGCGCGACCCAATCGGCGGTCCAGGCGATCAGCTGCTCGGTATCAACCACCGGCAGGCCGAACAGCTCGACCGCCCTTGACGTGTCGGTCAGCCAGGCCGTCGGCTCTTCCTTGCCCGTCAGCACCGGCGCGCGGCCGAACCTTGCGCCGAACTTTTGGGCGAGATCGCGCACCGCCAGGATCTCGTGGCCGCTGACATTGATCGGCGAGGTCGGCGCCGTGCAATGAGCGAGGCAGCGCAGCGCCTGCGCGGACGCATCGCCCTGCCAGATGAAGTTGACATGACCCAGGCTGACGTCGATCGGCGCGCCGTTGAGCACCTTCGTCGCGATGTCGTGCAGCACGCCGTAGCGCATGTCGATCGCGTAATTGAGACGGAACAGCCGCCCCGGCGTTCCAAGCTTGCGCGAGAAATATTCGAACATGCGCTCGCGGCCGACGCAGGACTGCGCGTATTCGCCGGGCGGATTCGGCGCCATGTCCTCGGTCGAGCCCTTGCCGTCGACGGGGACGAAGGGATAGATGCAACCGGTCGAGAACGCCACGATGCGCGAGGACGGGAAGGCCTGTGCCACCAAGGCGGGCACATGCGCATTCATCGCCCAGGTCAGTGACAGATCCCCCTCGGCGCCGAATTTGCGGCCGGCCATAAAGACGATGTTGGGCGCCTTCGGCAGCGCCGCAATCGCCGTCTCGTCCATCAGGTCGCAATTGATCGTCTCGACCCCGCGCGCATGCAGCCAGTCCTTCACGCCCGCGTCGCTGAAGCGGGCGACACCGATGATCCGGCGATCGGGCGCAGCGGCCTTGGCAAGCCCGGCGAGCGTCGGGCCCATCTTGCCGGCGACGCCGAGGATCATGATGTCGCCCTCGACCTTTTTGAGGTCGTCGATCAGCGCCTGCGTCGGCCGGCACAAGAGGTCGTCGAGGGCTGCGACATCGGGGATGATCTTCGGCAGCGTCTGGCGGGTGAGCAGCATGGATTGGGTCCTTAAGGTCTGCCGTTATCAGGTCTGTCTGGCGTCGCCGACCACGAACATGCGTTCGAGGGCGAGGACGAGGCCGTAGAGCGCGACACCGAGCAGCGTCAGCAGCACGACCGCCATCACCATCGCGGGCGTGTCGAGCGAGGACTGCACCTGGATCATGAGGTAGCCGAGCCCGCGCTCGGAGGCGATGAATTCGCCGACGATGGCGCCGGCCACCGCCAGGATGGCGCCGACCTTCATGCCGGAGAAGATGTAAGGCAGCGAGCCCGGCAGCTGGATCTTGCGGAACAGGATCCAGCGCGAGCCGCGTAGCGATTTGACGAGATCGAGCAGATCCGGCTCGACCTCGCGCAGGCCGCGCGCGGTGGTGAGCAGGATCGGGAAGAAGCAGATGCTGAAGGCAATCAGGATGTTCGGCACGATGCCGTAGGAGAACCAGACGATAAAGAGCGGGCCGAGCGCGACCTTCGGGATCATGTTCAGCGTCACGAACAGCGGCAGCAGCACCAGGCTCAGCAGCGGCGCCCAGCTGAAGATCACGGCCAGCGCGACGCCGACGAAGGCGCCGAGCGCGAAGCCGCCGAGGATCTCGACCGCCGTCACCAGCGTGTTGGCGCCCCAGGCATAGCCCGCGGTGCCCAGCGTCTGGATCGTCGCCAGCGGGGAGGGCAGGATGAATTTAGGGACCTGGAAGGCGTCGACCGCGACCTGCCAGAGCACGAGCACGGCGAGATGCACGATCAGGATGATCGCGAAGCTGCGCGGGATGCGGGCCCTGTCTCCTGCCACCGATGGCTCCCTGTTGCCGCGGCAACGCGGCCGCAGGTCGCGAGCCTAGCCGCGTTCTGGGAAAGTTTCAACCAGTTGGTTGATTATGGTCGGAGCGACTGCAGCACCAGGTCGGCGACGTGGCGGCGGCGGGCGCGCCGCTGGGCGCGGCTCGACAGGTCCTTGCCGAAGATCGCCGACAGCGTCGGCGTGTTGGAGAAGAAGAAATAGGACAGGCCGGCAATGGAGATATAGAGCTGGACCGGATCGATCCCCTTGCGGAACACGCCCGCCCGCACCCCTTCGTTGAGGATGTGCGAAACGCTCTTCACAAGCGGGGAATGCATCGCTTCCAGCCGCGTCGAGCCGCGGACGTGGCGGGCGCCGCCGCGGTTCTCGTCGTTCAAGAGCACGATGAAATCGGGGTTTGCGGCCAGATGGTCGAACGAGGCCTCGATCAGCTTGCGGATCGCCTTCTCCGGCGGCAGGCCTTCGAGGTTGAGCTTGCGCTCCTGCTCGCGAATGTCCTCATAGACCCATTCCAGCACGGCGAGGTAGAGCGCGTCCTTGTCGCCGAAATAATGGTAGACGAGCTGCTTGTTGACGCCTGCGCGCATCGCGATCTCGTCGACGCGTGCGCCTGCAAAGCCGTGCCGGGCGAATTCCAGGCGCGCCGCGGTGAGCAGCTTGTTGCGGGTGGCGACGGGATCGCGGCGCTGCGGCACGGTGTCGCCAGATCGTTTTGCGGGCATTTCCAACCAAACAGTTGACAAGTGGAGGGCGGGCTTGTTGCATTGGTATCTGCACAAGGGGAGAGCGACAAGCCGGGTCGCTGGCATGAGGAGAGATGCGATGAAGCGTTTGCAGGCGGCTGTTGTGGCCCTGATGCTCGGCTTGCCGGTGGTGCCGGCGAGCGCGGGCGAGGCGGTGAACCTGATCCTCAACTGGACGCCGACGGCCGATCACTCGCCGTATTATTACGCCAAGGCGCAGGGCTGGTACGAGAAGGCGGGGATCGATCTCACGATCGAGACCGGCAAGGGCTCCGGCGTCTCCGCCGCCAAGGTCGGCTCCGGCGGCTCGCCGTTCGGCGTCGCCGATCTCGCCACCATGCTGGTGGCCAAGAGCAAGGGCGCCGACACCGTCGCGGTGATGAGCGTCTACGCCAACACCGGGCAGACCTTCTACTGGCTGAAGAGCTATGGCGTGAACGGGGTAAAGGATTTCGCCGGCCACAAGATCGGCAATCCGCCCGGCGATGCCTCGCGCGTGATGTGGCCGGCCTTCGCCAAGGCTGCAGGCCTTGCCCCCGACTCCGTCGGCTTCGTCAATGTCGGGCCGACCGCGAAGATCGCGGCGCTGAAGAGCCATACCGTCGATATCATCAGCGACTTCTACAACGAGCACGATCTGAAGGTGATCGAGTTCGGTCCCGACCTCGGCTACGTCAATTGGAAGGACATCGGACTCAATCCCTACGGCAATTCGCTGATCGTCAATGGCGCGTACCTGCAGAAGAATCCGAAGGTCGTGGAAGACTTCGTGCGCGTCACGCAGAAGGCCTTTGCGGCCTGCGTCGCCGACGTCACGCCGTGCCTGAAGGCGCTGCTCGACCAGGTCTCCGGGCTCGACAAGGCGAACCAGGAGCGCCAGTGGGAGCGCATCAAATTCCTGATGACGGACGAGTTCACGACGACAAAGGGTCTCGGCTGGATCGACGGCGAGCGGATGAAGAAGGATTACGAGCTGGTCCAGACCTATCTCGGCATGGAGAAGCCGTTCGATGTCACGACCGCGTTCACCACCAAGATGCTGGACCCGAGCATCAAGATGGATGCGAGCAAGGTGAAGAAGTAGGGGGCCTCTCTCCTCGTCATTGCGAGCCAACGGGTCCGCGCGAAGCGCGGCCCGATGACAAGCTCCGCGAAGCAATCCAGAATCTTTCCGCGGAGACAGTCTGGATTGCTTCGTCCCAAGGGCGCCTCGCAAGGATGTGGAGAGGGTGTGCCTCGCTCTTACCCGTGCCCCGGACGCAGCGCAGCGTCCTTGACGGTCCGCTGCAGGGCCGGGGCCCATTTTGCCGAGTGCATGATCCGGGAGGTCTGGGTCCCGGCACTGCGCAGCAGCGTTGCACGCTGCAGCGCGTCCGGGACACGAGACCGGCGCTTTCTACCCCCATCTCCCCACGTAATCCCACGGAGAATTAACCGGCCGTTAACCATATCCGCCGCATCGTTAACCATTCAATAACAGGGAACGAGTCGGCCGTTATGGAGGCTGCAGTCAAACCTCAACGCCAAATGGTGCGCCTGCGCGGGCGCTCCTACGTGGCCTTCGTGTTTACGCCGACGGTTCCGGTGCAGGACTGGCTGCACGAGATCGACGCCACCATTGCGCGCTCGCCCGGTTTCTTTGCCGGCCGGCCCGTGGTGATCGATTTGTCCTCGGTCGATCTCAGCCAGTCCGGCATCGGCCATCTGCTCACCAGCCTGCAGGACCGCAATATCCGCGTGCTCGGCATCGAGGGCGTGGAGGAGGCGAAGCTCACGCCCATGATGCCGCCGTTGCTGTCGGGCGGGCGCAGCTGCGTGGTCGAGCCGACCGCGCCCAAGAAGCCCGAGGCGAAGTCCGAGACCAAGTCATCCTCGCTGCTGCTCGAAAACCCGGTGCGCTCGGGCCAGACCGTGATCTTTCCGGACGGCGACGTCACCATCCTGGGCTCGGTCGGCTCCGGCGCGGAGGTCGTCGCCGGCGGCTCGATCCACGTCTATGGCGCCCTGCGCGGCCGCGCCATGGCGGGCGTCAATGGGCACACCAGCGCGCGCATCTATTGCCAGAAGATCGAAGCCGAACTGCTTGCGATCGATGGGTTTTATCAGACCGCCGACGATATCGACGCCGCGCTTCGCGGTCGGCCGGCCCAGGCCTTCCTGCAGGGCAACATTATGCGAATTACCGCGCTGAACTGACCAGAAGGAGACAATTGAGATGGCCAAGGTACTGGTCGTGACATCAGGCAAGGGCGGGGTCGGCAAGACCACGACCACCGCCGCGCTGGGAGCGGCGCTGGCGCAGCGCGGCGACAAGGTCGTCGTCGTCGACTTCGACGTCGGCCTGCGTAACCTCGACCTCGTGATGGGCGCCGAGCGCCGCGTCGTGTTCGACCTCATCAACGTGGTGCAGGGCGTGGCGAAGCTGCCGCAGGCCCTGATCCGCGACAAGCGGCTGGAGAACCTCTGGCTGCTGCCGGCTTCCCAGACCCGCGACAAGGACGCGCTGACGGAGGAGGGCGTCGGCAAGGTCATCGCCGATCTGCGCGAGCGCTTCGACTGGGTGATCTGCGACAGCCCGGCCGGCATCGAGCGCGGCGCCTCCATGGCCATGCGCTTCGCCGACGAGGCCGTGATCGTCACCAACCCGGAAGTGTCCTCGGTGCGCGATTCCGACCGCATCATCGGCATGCTCGATTCCAAGACCGTGCGGGCCGAGAAGGGCGAGCGGGTCGAGAAGCACATCCTCATCACCCGCTACGATCCCTCGCGCGCCGCGCGCGGCGAGATGCTGACGATCGACGACATCCTCGAGATCCTCGCAACGCCCTTGCTCGGCATCATCCCCGAGAGCCAGGATGTGCTGCGTGCCTCCAATGTCGGCACGCCGGTCACGCTGTCGAATGCCGACGGCGCACCGGCGCGGGCCTATATCGACGCGGCACGCCGGCTGTGCGGCGACACCGTGCCGATGCAGGTGCCGACCGAGCGCAAGGGCTTCATGGATCGCCTGCTGCGACGGAGGGCGGCATGAGCATGGGTCTGCTTCGGCTTCTCCGCGGCAACAAGGCCTCTGCACCCGTCGCGCGCGAACGGCTGCAGATCCTGCTTGCCCATGAACGCGGAATGCGTGGCCAGCCCGATTTGCTCGGCGTGCTGCGTGAGGAAATCCTTGCCGTCGTCTCCAAACACGTGACGCTGGATCCGACCAAGGTCATCGTCCGGCTCGAACGCGGCGACGAGGTGTCGACCCTGGAGGTCGATATCGAGGTGCCCAACGATTTCGAGCGCAAGAAAGCCGCGGTCGCGTAGGGATCGCGGCTGAGACAAGCCATTTTGGGGTGAGTGAGAAGGCGGTCCGCTGGGCATAGCGGGCCGCCTTTGTCGTTCGCGTCACTCCGGCTCCCGGCCAGCCAATGTGATCGATGGCGGGCGGAACGGGACCTGCGGCGAAGTCGTTACCGAAAACCGCGGAGCGCCGAGCCATGCCCTCGCGGTTTCGTCAGACGGAGAGCGCCCATGATGTCCGAGGTCCAGGTCCATACCGTTGCGCGGCAGATGCTCGAGCAGCACGGTTTTGCTGCGATCGCGAAGGCGGCCGAGCAGGCCCAGGCCTGCGAGAGCCGCGGCGAGGGCGACGAGGCCAGGGAATGGCGCCACATCGCCGATGCCATGAAGATCATGCGTGGACCCCACCAGGGCTGACCGCCGCAGCACGAGCTGCGTCAACGGCCGTCGCGTTCGGTTCCGTGCGATTGGGATCGGCGGGTTTGCGACGGGTTGCGGTCTCCTGCCTCCTTGCAGGGCAGTGGCTCCCAGGTCCCGTCAGGCGCTTGCTGATACGCGCTGCACCCGGAAGAGGGCGAATTGCCCTCGGCTTTCTGGCTGTCTGAATTCTTCGCCAGCACAGGGCCGGTCAGCACCGTGGCGGCCGCGAGCGTGCCGGCGAAAACGACATGGATCATCCGCATGAGAGGTTCCTGTTCGAATTCGAAGAGGCCTCGCATGCTTTCCAGAATTGTGACAATTGTTTGCCGACGGACGATCTCCCGGCCGCGTGCTTAACACGTCCTTGTCATCCGCCCTTTTTAACCGCCCTTGGCGCGGATCAGGCCGGCGAGGTTGGTCTTCTGCACTTCGCACCAGCTCGGCATGCCGAGGCGCCGCTGGTTGAGATCTGTCGCCTGGGTCGCCACCGCGACCTCGGCCATCAGATCGTCATCCTGCTTCTCGCCCATCTTGCCGCCGGTGTGCATCCAGGCAATCGCCTTGCGCACCTTCTCGGTGGTGCCCTCGGGCAGGTGCATCTGTTCCGCCCTCTGCACGAGGTCCTGGTAGACGACGTCCGTGCCCGGGCATTGAACCTTGGCGGCGAAGGCCTGCAGCATCAGGGTCACATAGGTCGAGCGTGTGTGGTCCTTAGCCTGGTCCTTAGCTTGGTCCTGGGCCTGGGCGGGAGCTGCGCTCAGCAACAGGGCAGCGATCAGCAAACCGTAGCGCATCCTGGTCTTTCCTCCGATTTTTCGAGAGGCTAGCGTCCGGCGCGCGGCTCCGCAATGGTGCCGAGGCGGATTTGTTGCAACCTGCTGGAGTGCGCTATCGTGGCTGGCCCCGCCTTGGAGAGCGACATGAGTCTGTTCAGCGCACCGTTCGATCCCACCCACGATACGGCGCTCGTGACTGGCGCGGGCAACGGCATCGGCCGCGCCATCGCGCAGGCTCTGGTCGGCGAGGGCGTGCGGACCGTGTTCGCCGACGTCGATGCCGGGCGGGTGAGTGCCGCGATCGGCGCCAGCCCGCGGCCCGAGCTCGCCGTGCCCTGGGTCGGCGATCTCGCCGAACCGGCCGCATGCGAGGCGTTGCTCGAAGCGGCGACGACGGCATTGGGCGAGATCACGCATTTCGTCCACAGCGCGTCGCCGCCGCGGCGCGAGGCCGACCATGCGCTCGCGGTCGATCGCAGGACCTGGCAGCAGATGCATGCCGTCAATCTCGATGCCGGCTTTCACCTGGGGCGCGAGCTCGCCAAGCGCCTGATCGCGGCGAAGCGGCCGGGCTCGTTCCTGTTTCTCACCTCGCTGCATGCAGGCACGCCGCGCAACCTGCCGCATTATTCCACGGCGAAGGCGGGGTTGGCGATGCTGGTGAAGGAATTGGCCAGGACGTTCGGCCGCTACGGCATCCGCGTCAATGCGTTGGTGCCCGGTGCGATCGCGGCCGGCGGGTTCGTTGCGGATCCCGCGCTGGCGCGGCACATTCCGCTCGGGCGTCTCGGCGAGGCGAGCGACCTCGCACCGATGGCGCTCACGGTGCTGTCGAACAAGCTGTCCGGCTACGTCACCGGCGCGGCCTTCGTCGTCGACGGCGGCTTGGCGCTGACCAACTGGTTCGAGCCGCCGGCGCTCGACGCCTAAGTCAGCGGCGCCAGGCCGGCACCGGATCGAGCGGCGTGCGATAGAGCTCGTTGTGATCGCGATCGGTGACGCGCACCGCGCAACCCTTCTGCTGCAGCTCCGGTTTCACCTGCGACAGCTCGCATGCGAGTTGATCGGCGCGATCGGAGGCGACCTCGATGTCCTCGAGAATGATTCCGCCCTGGTTCCTGAACTCTTCACCAACCACGAGATCGAAGGAGTAGTAAGGCATCCGAATTCCCCGATGTGACGACCCGGCTTTAAAAGCAAATCTTCAATGGAAATCTCGACACGTCCGGATCGTAGCACTGAGTCGATATCTATCGAATGAACGGGCCGCGCAATCTCTGTGCTTATGGCGCAGAAATGATGTGCAGCCTGCGGGGCCGTTAAGAGTTTATTAAATACGTGGCGCAATCATAAGGCATGGAATTGCAGCAGAACCGGGCTCCGGGAACCGGCAGCTGCAAGAGAAGGCCGCCGGCATAGATCCCGACGGCCTTTTCTCTTGAGCGTGAAATATCGCCTCCCGTAATTGCCCGGACTCAACCCATCACATCGACTCGGACAGCGTGTGCGACGCTGCCGCGCGAATCTAAAGCGCGATGCGATTAGGATGAATCGTCATCGCGCTTTAGATTGTTGTTTAAGCATGATCTTTTCGGAAAATCGCTGCGCACTTTTCCGGATCATGCTTTAGCGCAACGGCATTGGCGGACGCACGATCGGGCCGTCGTCATCGGCAACGGCTTGCGTCGGGGTGACAGGTGGCGGCGGGACAGCGGCAGCTTGCGACGGCGGCGGCGGCGGTGCGAGCGGCTGGGGCGAATGAGCCGGCATGTAAGTTTGCGACACGGCCGGCTTCGGTTTGCGAACCGGCGGCGCCGGAGGTTTCGGCGGCAGTGCGGCTGCGCGCGTGCGCGGATCGACCGGCTTGGCCTCGGCCACCGGTTTCGGTGCGGGCGGCTTCGCCATCTCGCGCGCCATCTGCTCCTGTCCAGCCTTCAGTTCGGCGATGTTGGCCTTGAGCTGCTCGATCTGCTGCGCCATCGCGGCGAGGTCGCGCGTCATCGATTGCACCGACTGTGCTGAATCGGAAGCGGTTGCCGCAGGCACGACCGCTGCAACCTGCTCCGCAGGCGGCGCGGCCGATTGATCAATGGCTTGATCGGTCGCCGCTTGCGCTGCGGGCGGCGCGTCCTGCTGCGCGGGCGCCGCGGCCTGCGCCGGGGCGAGCGCGGCGGTCTGCGATGCCGAGGGCAGCAGCGACGTCAGCGACGCCAGAGCAGGCGTCCATTCGGCAAGCATCTGCTTGGCCGTATCGCCGTGCCTTTCCCAGGCGATGGTGGCGGCCGCGCTTCCTCCCGCAAACAGAAACGTGACGAACGCACCGCGCAGCCACTTGCGCATTGCCGATCGCTTCGGCCGGACATGATCATCGCTCGCCGTGACCCGTACGGCCGTGTCGACCGAGGGCGGCGCCGCCGCCGGCGGCTCTGAGACCGGAGCGAAGCGAGGCTCCAGGGAGCGCTTGGGCTCAAGAGCGATTTTGGGCGGCGGCGCGAATTTCGGCTCCGGACGGGTCGTGACGTCAGGCGCCAACGCGGGTGCAACGCTGATGGGGCGCGAGGCCAGCACGATGTCGGGCGAAATCTGAATCGCGTCGTGCGGATCGTTGTCCTTGACCGTGTCCTTCACGATCTCATCGACGATTTGCTTGGGGTTCAGCGTCGCGAGCATCGCAGCTCCTTTGAAGCCCAGGCGTTGAGGCCCGGTGTTACGTCCTGGTCGCTCGCATTGGCGCGAGCCGATCTGTCGAGGGGAGCCCACCTAAATCCGATGAGCCCGGCGCATGACGCACGAGTCCAGCCGGGTTTGACCAAAGCAAGGCGAGGGGATGGAGATGATGCGACGCTCTTCCGCCGTTTGTGGTGATGGAACCGAAGTTGTCAAACACGTGCACGTGTTCCTCGTTGCCTTGTTTTCAGCACGATTTTGGCAACATCTGGCGATGCTGGGGGTGCTATCCGCTAGAGGGGCCGGCGGTGCCAAAATCTTTAATCGCTTTATTCGCTATTGCCTTGCTGCCGCTGGGCGGCTGCATGCAGACCACGCTTTCACCTTCGAGCGATGCGAGCATGACGCCGCGCGACCGGCAGCTGCTCGCGCATACGCCTTACGCGAAGGCGAATGTGCCCGAGCAATATCTCCGTCACATCGTCGATTATCACCGCAAGGAGCAGCCCGGCACCATCCTCGTCGATACCGACGCCCGTTACCTCTATTTCGTGCTGCCTGACGGCAAGGCGATCCGTTACGGCGTTGCGGTGGGCGAGGAAGCCATGGCGTTCTCCGGCGTCGCGCGGGTCGGCCGCCTGGCCGAATGGCCGGACTGGGTTCCGACGGCAGATATCCAGGCGCGGCTCGGACCGTATCCGGCACGGGTTCCCGGCGGACCCGCCAATCCGCTGGGCGCGCGCGGCATCTATCTCTATGTCGGCAACAAGGACACGCTCTATCGCATCCACGGCACCAACCAGCCCGAATATATCGGCCAGGCGATCTCGTCCGGCTGCATCCGGATGCGCAACGAGGACGTGATCGACCTGTACGAGCGGGTAAAGCTCAATTCGATGGTCGTGGTGCTGCCGCCCGGACAGAGCGCGCGGGCCGAGGCGGGCGGTGGCTGGCGGGGGTGACGGCAGCGCGGCGTGAGCTGTTTGCCGACAATTTTAGCCATTGTCTTGCGCGGTCCCTAACGTCTCGCGTCTAGCGTGCAGCGAGACAGGGGTTGCTCGCATGTATATCGTGAAGAATTCGCCGCGCGCGCTGTTCGCCGCGCTGATTCCGCTGGCCATCGTCGAAGCCGTGCTGCTGGTCTACGCCCTCGCGGGAGGGCAGGTAACCGATCCGGTCGGTGTGCCGGCGCCGGATCAGATCCTGGTGCTGTACGCCGGCCGCATGGCGATGAACGCGGCCTTGCTGTTCGCCGGGCATATCGTGCTGCGGCAGTGGGCGGTCTCGAGCCGGCTCGCCTACGGTCTCATGGGCGGCGTCATGGCAGCCGTAAGCTACGGCATTGCGATCCGGAACCACGTTCAACTGACTGCCCCGGGGGACGGCACGGTGATGACGATTGGTCTGTTGCCGACCATTGCGGGAATGATCGGTGGCTTCCTCTACGGTCAATTCGCTGGGCTGAGCCCGATTGCGCGTGCAGCCGTGGAGGCGTGCGCTGCCGATGCATCAGGGAAGCCGCCGCCGCTGGCGTTCAAAGGGCCGGTCCGTGTCCGCACGTCGTTGGCCGGCATCGTTATCGCCGCGCTGATACCGTCGGTGCTTGCAACTTTGCTGCCTTACACGCTGGTGCCGCTGCTGATGAACGGTTTCGGAGACAAGAGCACCGCACATATCTTCGCGGCGGTGATCCCAGCGCAGACCTTCATGGTCATGATGGTGATCTCGGTCGTTCCTTCGAGCATCTTCATGCTCTGTGTTCACCACCTCGCGCGAGCCATGAGCCGCCGTAACGCGTGGGAATACGCGGCGATTGGCGGTGTTGCGGCATTCGCCTGTATGCTGTTGCTGGCGTTCGCGGTGCCACTGCTTGGCTTTCTCGTGGTGCCGGTGGCCTTCTGCGGGGCTGTCATGGGCGCGATCTATCGCCGCTTCGCCGGCCTCGAGCCGATGCCGCTACCGGAAGCCGTGATCGCAACCGATCCGGACACGCTGGTCGATGCCGATCATCCGTCGCGGCATCAGCATGGCGTCATCCTCGGCAACTGATCGTCAGGACGGAAACATGAAAGAGCTTGCGGCGCTTGGCGCCGGATTGGCGATCGCGGTCGTGGCGGCACTCTGGTTCACGACCGGGTCCGTGGTGGTGAATGCGGAGGTCAAGCCGCTTCAGCCGAGCGCGAATATGCCGGTCTTCAGGCCCGTTCCGACCGAGCTGGCGGGCCCGACCGGTCGCGACAACCGGTGATGATCCCGCCCTAGTCGGCAGGCCGCGCGATTCGCCATTGCAGCGTCGTGGCGTTGCCGTTGGCGTCGCCGGGCGCCTTGTCGGCGGGCGAGGTGTAGAGCGGACGATAGCGGTACGCCCACATCCTGCTGCCGTCGTCGCGGCTGATCACGGTGAAGTCGCCGACCGCCTTGGCGTCGGCCGTTGCGGGCAGCGGCACCCAGCTCTCGGTGCACTTGCCGTTGCAGTTCGACGTCTTTCCGGTGGTGTCGCGCTCATAGGTATAGAGCGTCATGCCATTGAGGTCGACGAGCTTGGGACCCTGCTTGGTCAGGATGACCTTGGCCGGAGCCACCGGCGCCTCCACCTTCGGCGGAGGAGGGTCACCGCCGCCATGGCCGCCCGCCACCGCATGACTGACCGTGAGCGTCATGGCTGCGGCCACAACGAGGAACCTGAACATTCCGAACTCCGTCCCGCAAAGTTAATCGCGCGTTAAGCGCCCAATGCGGCGGACGTTAGCAGCTGAAAGTTAGTTCCTGGTTTCGTGCGCTGCGACAATTGCGGCACGTGCGGCATCAGACCGCCGCATCGCGCAGCGGAGCGCGGCTGAGATCGTTGCCGGCGGCAATCGCCTTGCGCAGCAGTCGCATCAAGTCCTCGGCCTCTTTCGTGCTGAGGCCGCGCAGCATGATCCGTTGGGCCGATTCGACCGCCGGCGTGATCTTGCGGAGCGTGCGCCGGCCTTCGTCGGTGATGACGAGCTCGCGGGCGCGGCGGTCGCGGCTGGAGGCGCGCCGCTCGGCGAGGCCCTTCTGCACGAGGCGGTCGATCACGCCGGTGATGGTGGTGCGGTCGTAGGCGATGAGGCCCGCAAGCGTCACCTGGTCGAGTCCCGGATTGGCCTTGATGGTCGCAAGCGCGGCGTATTGCACCGGCGTCAGGTCGAAGCCGGCATCCTCGACCTCGGCCAGGAACACCGCGACCGCGATCTGCTGGAACCGGCGCGCCAGATGCCCGGGCATGTCGTTGTTGTCTTTCACCGAATTGTTCTCCTGTGATCGGGCGGCGCGGCTCGTTGACAAGTATACTGATAGTCAGCATACTGAGCAATATCCAACAGAGCGTTGCCGGGGAGAGGTGCTCATGCAATTCCATCTCAATGGATTTCAGCCGGGCGATCCCGAGATAGCCGATCCCGCCGACCGCCTTCAGGCTTCCGGCGCAGCGGGCGCCGTGCCCGACGAGGTCGATGTCCTCATCGTCGGCTGCGGGCCGGCCGGCCTCACGCTCGCGGCGCAGCTTGCGCAATTCCCCGACATCAAGACCTGCATCGTCGAGCAGAAGCCGGACCGCCTGCTGGTCGGGCAGGCCGACGGCATCGCCTGCCGCACCATGGAGATGTTTCATGCCTACGGCTTCAGCGAGCGCGTGCTGAAGGAGGCCTATTGGGTCAACGAGACGACGTTCTGGAAGCCGGACGAGCGGCGGCCCGGCACCATCATCCGCAGCGGCCGGGTGCAGGACGTCGAGGACGGCCTGTCTGAATTCCCGCACGTCATCCTCAATCAGGCACGCATCCATGACGGCTTTCTCGACGTCATGCGCAAATCGCCGGCCAAGCTCGAACCCCATTACAGCCGCCGTCTTCTCGACCTCCAGGCCGATCCGGTCGCAGGTCCCGGCGATCATGCCGTGACGGTGCGCCTCGAGCGCGTCGATGCGGCGAACGAGGGCAAGGTCGAGACCGTGAAGGCGCGCTATGTCGTCGGCTGCGACGGTGCGCGCAGCACGGTGCGCAAGTCGATCGGACGCGAACTGCACGGCGATTCCGCCAACCACGCCTGGGGTGTGATGGACGTGCTGGCCGTGACGGATTTTCCGGACATCCGCTTCAAGTCGTTGATCCAGTCGGCCACGGACGGCAGCCTGCTGATCATTCCGCGCGAAGGCGGCTACATGGCCCGCGTCTATGTCGAGCTCGCCAAGCTCGACATCGGCGAGCGCGTCGCGAGCCGCAACATCACCGCCGATGACGTCATCGCCAAGGCGCAGCGGATCCTGAAGCCGCATACGCTGGAGGTGAAGGAGATCGCCTGGTGGTCGGTCTACGAGATCGGCCAGCGCCTGACCGACAAGTTCGACGACGTGCCGGATGCGGAGACCGCAACCCGTCTGCCGCGCATCTTCATCGCCGGCGATGCATGCCACACCCACAGCCCGAAGGCGGGGCAGGGCATGAACGTCTCGATGCAGGACGCCTTCAATCTGGGCTGGAAGCTCGCTGCCGTCATGCGGAAGCGGTGCGCCCCACAGCTGCTGCATTCCTATTCCGCCGAGCGCCAGGCGGTCGCCAAGGAGCTGATCGATTTCGACCGCGAATGGGCGGGCATTCTTGCCTCCGCTGCCAAGGCCGGCGGCGCCGATGCCGCCAGGACCCAGGACTATTTCGTCCGACACGGCCGCTACACCGCGGGCACGGCGACGCATTACAGGCCGTCGCTCCTCACCGGCGCGGCGTCGCATCAGCACCTCGCGCAAGGCCTCGTCATCGGCAAGCGCTTCCATTCCGCCCCGGTGATCCGGCTGGCTGACGCCAAGCCGGTGCATCTCGGTCATGCCGGGCAGGCCGACGGTCGTTTCCGGATCTATGCCTTCTCTCCCGCGGAAGATCCTGCCGCCGCAGGCTCGGCCATTCGCGCGCTTTGCAATTTCCTGACCGAGGCGAGGGAATCGCCGGTGAGGCGCTATACGCCTGGCGGCGCCGACGTCGACAGCGTGATCGATCTGCGCGCGGTGTTTCAGCAGAACCATCGTGAGCTCGCCGTCGAGGCAATGCCGCCGCTGCTGCTCCCGCATAAAGGCCGCTACGGTTTGCGCGACTACGAGAAGATGTTCTGCCCGGACCTCAAGAGCGGTCACGACGTTTTCGCCATGCGCGGCATCGATCGAAAAGCCGGTTGCATGGTCGTGGTGAGGCCGGACCAGTATGTCGCGAACGTGCTGCCGCTCGACGACTTTGCCGGGCTTGCGTCGTACTTCGACGCGTTCATGCTGCAGGTCAACTGACGATCGTAGCAGCGCCGCCGGTGCGTTGCGCCGATGAACGGCGAGTGAATATTGAACCGCGCCGTCTGCGTTTCAATCTTTCGGGCGTGGACGTCCCTGGTATCGCCGCCACGCCTACTGGAGCAGTTACTGGACCTCGCATCGGAGCATCGCGGCCCGAATGACGCTTGATCCGCGTGCGGCCCGCATCGGTCGCGCGGCGACGCGCGATGCGGCGCTTGCTTTGGAGCGGGAAGGCGTGCGGGGCAAGGGCGCCGCGATCTCCGGACGCAACGCCGCGAACGCGCGGCCTGACGTGGCGAGCACAACGCGCGACGCCGCCATCGCGAAGCGCGACGCGGCTGTTGCCGCCGACCGGATGCGTGCCGGACGGAGCGAGCGCACCGCACATGAGCGGAGCCATGTGCAGACTCGCAGTCCGCGCGATGCCCAGGCCCGCATGATGCACGAACGGGCCGCACGCCCCGCTGCGGTGCGGACCCAGCCGATAGCTCGCGCGCATGAAGCCGCGCGTGTCTCGGCCGCAGCTGCCGAGCGACGCGCGATGCCGCATGTCGCGCAGCCGAATGTGAGCCACGGCGCGCCGATGAATGCGCGAGCGCAGATGCCGGCGCCCCGTGCTGCTGCGCCCGCAATGCCGCACGGCGGTGGCGGCGCTCCGCACGTCAACGCCGCGCCCCGCGGCGGTGGTGCCCGGCCGGCGGCCCCGGCGGCGGCCACCAGAAGCACTAAGAAGCCCGAAGGAAAGCCCGGCCCGCGCGCCGGGCTTTCTGTTGGATTCAGTCGGGTTCCCTGCGCGTACAATTTAAGAAAGTTCTTCGCGGGCAGATTTCATCGATCGTAAGATGTGTACCCAAAGATGCAAGCATCCACTCGGGGCAGCGGGGCACGGGAGGATGACGATGAGACAAAGCCAGGCGGAGACGCGCCGCCACAACGTCGCGAAGCGGTCGATGACCAAAGAGGCCAAGCAGCTGGCCGCTCTGATTGCCGGGCTGCGCGAATCCCTGGAAGGGATTCACAAGGAGCGGATGGGCGCGAAGCTCACCGGCGCCGAGATCGGCATGCTCGACGAGCGCCGCAACAATCTGCTGCTCACCATCGCAGCCCTCGACGACCGCCTCTCGGCGGTGCAGGGACTGATCGATCTCGGCCGTCCTCATATCATCCGCGTGCACTAGCGGAGCGCGAGGTTGGGACGCTCGGTTCCGTTGCAGCTGATGTGACGGACCAGCTTCCGGCGGCCGCTTCAGCACAACATGAACGCGGCTCGGCGTCGCTCCGGCGTCGTGCCTGCGGATGGCACCAAATTGCCACGCTCCCGGCGAATTGCCGCCAAAGCCCGCTGCCACGAGGAGGCCGGGTGCAGGGCGACGCAAGGGGACGCGAATTGGCCTACAAGATGATCGCAGAACGCGACAACGAGAAGTACAGTTTCGCCCGCGAGAGCCGGCTGCTCATCGTGGCGAAGGCAAGGGTGTGGGCGAGCGAAGGCTGGCGCGTCGTCATCACCGACCAGGACGGCAAGGCCTACTCGCCGCCCGAATTCGATCAGCTGTCGGCGGCGTAACCGACGCGCGGCCGAGGGGACGTCATTTGACATCGCTGTTTGGACCGGGGCGCGCGCCGATCGCGGCCCTGATGGGTCTTGCAGCCGCGGCCGTTTTCACGGCGACGGTTGCGACCGCGCAAAATCTCGACGCCGGCAAGTCGCCCGCCAAGCTCTTCGCTGACAGCTGTGCGACCTGCCATCGCAGTCCGCGCGGCCTTGCCAAGGGTCGCTTTACCCTGACGCTGTCCTGGTTCCTGAAGGACCATTACGCGACCAGCGCGGACTCGGCGAGGATGCTCGCCGCCTACCTGGAATCGGTCGACGAGCCGCCGCCGCGCGCTGCGGCCAGGCCCGCGAAGAAGCCGGCGCGATCCACTCCGCATCAGCCCAGGCCGGTGCAGAGCCAGTAGCTCTGCGCGCCGCAGCCTTCCGGATCAACGCACCGCACTCTCCGAGAACAGGTTGATGATCACCACCCCTGATACGATCAAGGCGATACCGACGAAGGCTGCGGAGTCCAGTATCTGGCGGAACAGCACGAAGGAGACGGCGGCGGTCAGGATGATGCCGACGCCGCCCCAGATCGCATAGGCGATGCTCAACGGAATGACCCGGATCGCGACCGACAGCGCATAGAACGAGGCGACGTAGAACATCACCATCGCCAGCGTCGGCCAGGGACGGGTGAACTGCGCGGACTGCTGCAGGAGCGCCGACGCGGTGACCTCGAACACGATGGCAAGGGCGAGGGCCGCGTAAGCATTGAGAGTGGAGGTCATGAACCTCTCGGCGCAGGAGAGAATCCGTGGGGCAGCCAAGTCAACCCATGGACGGCTTTTTGCCACGAGCGGATATCATGTGTAAGTGACGAACCTGCGACACCGATCGGAATGCGAACGGGGCTGCGAGAACAGTGTTGAGACATACGACGCCGCCGCGCGATGGCGCGGCGGCTCGAGATCCTGCGGTGCGTCGATCCAGCGTTAGCTGATCCGCACGGAGAGTTCGACGTCTTCGGCGAAGGGCGTCGACATATAGCCGCTTCCAGGCCTGCGTACGCGCGCCAGGTAGTCCGGGCTGTCGTTGGCATTGTCGGCGACGATGATCGCACCCGGTCCGAGGTGGTTTTCCAGCAGATCGAGGATTTCCGGGTAGAGCGCCTTCGCGCCATCGAGCAGCACGAGATCGACCGTATCGGGCAGATCGGCTCGAAGCGTTGTCAGCGCGTCGCCTTCACGGATTTCGACGAGATCGATCAAGCCGCCGGCCGTGAGGTTGTCTCGCGCCCGCGCCGCTTTGGACGGCTCGAACTCGCTGGTGATGAGGCGGCCACCACCATTGTCGCGCAAGGCTGCGGCGAGGTGGAGCGTCGAGATGCCGAACGACGTGCCGAATTCGACGATCGTCCGCGCGCCGGAGCTGCGTGCCAGCATGTAGAGCAATGTTCCGGTCTCGCGCGACACCGCGAGCGGAACGTCCTTCAGCCGACCGTAGAGGTCGCGATAATCGGTCTTGCTCCGCATCATCCGCTCCCGGTCTGCCTGGGACAAATCGGCGACGGCGGCCCGCGTAGCGCTGCTTGCTGCCTCGGCCTCGTCGAACAGGCGATCCAGCAGGGGCGCAAGCGATGTGATGGTTGGGGTGATCATTCGGGGTCTCCAGGGCTGACGAAGAGCGCGTGCTTGCGCGCCGTCTGAAATACGACTAATTCGTCGCATTTCCTATTCGCATTCACCGGGCGTGCCATGGCCGATCCTCGAAGCCGTTCAGTTTCCTCGCGAAAACAGCCGCAACAGGCCCGCTCGACCAGTTTGGTTGCGGCCATTCTCGATGCCGCTGTTCAGGTCCTGGCGAAGGATGGCGCGCAGCGTTTCACCACGGCGCGGGTGGCGGAGCGGGCCGGGGTGAGCGTCGGCTCGCTCTATCAATATTTTCCCAACAAGGCCGCGATCCTGTTCCGCCTCCAGAGCGACGAGTGGCGGCGCACCAGCGAGCTGCTGCGCGGCATCCTTGCGGACCGGACCAAGCCGCCGCCGGCACGGCTACGCGCGCTGGTCCATGCCTTCATCCGCTCCGAGTGCGAGGAGGCCGCAATCCGCATCGCGCTCAACGATGCCGCGCCGCTCTATCGCGACGCGCCGGAGGCGCACGAGGCGCGGGCTGCCGGCGAGGGCATCATCGCGGCGTTCATGCAGGAAGCGCTGCCGAAAGCCTCCGCAGCCAGACGCGAGCTTGCCGGCGAATTGATCAAGACGACGCTGAGTGAGGTCGGCAAGCGGTTCTCGGAGACGCCGCGCGGCGCGGCCGAGATCGCGCGCTATGCCGACGGGCTGGCTGACATGTTCTGCGCTTATCTCGGGGAATTGACACGGCGCTGAAGCTTCAGCTCCGGGCTCCTGTTGTATCGCCTGACGTTTGTCCGTACGGAGCTTTTCATGCTCGTCATCTCCATTCAAAGCCAGGTGGTCCACGGCCATGTCGGCAACAGCGCGGCCGCCTATGCGATGCAGGCGGAGGGCGTGAACGTTGCGGCGGTGCCGACGACGTTGCTGTCCAACCATCCGCGCTATCCGAGCCTGCACGGCCGGGTGCTGGAGACCGAGCTCGTCGCCGATCTTCTGAAGGGTGTCGAGGAGCGCGGGCTGGTCGACCAGGCCGCCGTGCTCGTGACCGGCTATCTCGGCTCACCGGGCAATGCCGCCGTGATCGCCGATTTCGTCGAGCGGGCGCTGACGCGGAATCCGAAGCTCGTCTATCTCTGCGATCCCGTGATCGGCGATGACGGCCGCGTCTATGTCGCCGACGGCATTTTGGACGTGGTCCGGCACCGGCTGCTGCCGGCGGCGAAGCTGACGACGCCAAACCAGTTCGAGCTCGAGCTGCTTTCGGGCCTCACGATCGCGGATGCGCAGGGCCTGCGCGCCGCGTGTGCGGCGCTGGCGGGGACCGGCCGCATCGACGTCGTCGCGACCGGCTGCACGCTCGCCGACACGGCGGCAGGGCAGGTGGAGACGATCCTGTGCGCCGGCGGGCAATTATCGCGCTTTGCGACTGCGCGCCTGCCGATCCGCCCTTACGGCACCGGCGATCTGCTCACCGGCCTGATCGCAGCACATTTGGCCAAGGGCCAGGCGACGGATGCAGCGGTGCGGCTTGCGGTCGACACCGTCTTTGCGGTGCTGCTACGCACACAGGACGCCGGCACGGCCGAGATGCGGCTGGTGCCGCTGCCGCTGCCGACGTCGGGACGTGCGACGTAACGGCTTCAGGTCGCGGGCTTGCCGGCCGATTGCGCCGATTTCTGCGGCTTGGCCGGACTCTTCTGCTCGCGCGCAACCTGGGCCTTTGGCGGCTTGGCATGGGATGCGGCACGCACGGCCTGCTTGGGCTTCACGCTGGCGACTTGCTTGCCGTCGCCGGTGCCGCGGCGCGAGATGTACTCCTTGCCGTCGATGGGACCGACATGCGGCGGATCGCGGCCGAGATAGGGGCGGCCGATGCCATACGCCTTGCCGTTGGCGTCGACCCACTTCCACAGGATTTCGGTCGAGACCCAGCGCTGCGCCCGGTTATTGCCTTGCGTGCTGACGATGTCGGCCGCCATGCCGTGGCCGTAGCCGCCGCGCAGGCTGCCCCCGTGATAGGACCGGTCGGAGGCCGCTTTCAGGCCGCTCGCGATCGACTGGCGATAATCGTCGCGGAACGCGCTGGTGATGCCGGGCGAGAGGCCGGCGGCCTCCGCGGCGAGCAGCGTGCGGAACAGCTTGAGCTTGAAGCTCTTGTCCATGCCGCCGATGACGTAGTCCATCATCGACATGCCGGCGTGTTCGGCCGCCTTCGGATCCTTCCAGGTGAAGTCCTGATCGACCAGCTTGGTGAAGTTGCGCATCACCGTGACCGTCTTGCCCTTGCGCTTGATCGTGACGGCGCGGCGCTCCTGGACCTTGATCGTGTCTTCCTTGGCGGTGCGCTGATAGAGCGCCCAGAGATAGCGGTCGACGCAGGCCTCGATGACGAAGCATTCGTCGAGCACGGCGACGGTGTCGGCCGGCGGCGACGGCTTGCTCACGGGCGTGACCGGGCCGCTGGCGATCGCCGCGGGGGACAGCGCGTCCGGCGTCACGATCTCGGTGGGATCGGCCGAGGCGAGCTTGACGGGCTCCGGCGCCGCGACCGGGGCAGCCTCGCCGACGACGGGCTCCGGCTCGGGCGAAATCTGCAACGGAGGCGGCGCCTCCATCGGCAGGATCAGCACCGGATCGGCCGAGGCGAGCTTGATGGCGGGAGCCGGCGTCTCAGGCGCTGCTTCAGCGCTCGTGGGAGCCGGTGCCGCGGCCACGGTAGCCGCGATGTCGGCGGTCAAGGCGATGCCGTCCTCGATCGTCGCAGCGCGCGGCACGTCGGCGAGGTCGAGCCGGCTGATATCCTTGACGAGATCCTTAGCCAGGTCCTTGGCGCGCGAGACGGCAGCCGCATTGGCACTGCTGTTCTCGATGAGAGCAGGGGCATAGGCGGACAGGGAGAGCGCCAGCCAGCCGGCGAGCACGGCCGAGGGGCATGCGACCGCCACCAGAAGAGACTGCCGATCGTTCATGATCCCTGCCTCCAAACGGTTCTGCCCGAACCCGTCTTATCCGGACAGTCATGATGCAAACAGCCTGACGCAAACAGTCTTGCACGGAAAAGGCACGCAGTACGTCGATTGTTCGGAGCACCGTGTGGCAGCGCAATGGCGTAAATCGGCAAGAATGGGCTTTTCGCAGCACTGTTGCTGAGGTGCAACGCCGGTTCCACGAAAGCAGCTTGACCGCCGCGTTGCGGCAACTTTGTTGCGGCTGGCACGTTTGGTCGGCCATGACGCATGCCTCGCTTCGTCCCATGGACGCCTTCGATCCCACCGAACCCGCCATCCTGCACGACCGCCTCACGGACACGATCATCACCTGGACGGCTGACCAGGCCGACGATTACAAGCGGGCCAGCCGGCCGGGCCCCGAAGGAACGGTGGCCTGGAAATCCTATCTGTTTGATGGCTGGGGCAACGTGCTCGGTGGCTGAGCACCGTCCGCGGATGCGCATGTCGCGGCCGGCGTGATTCGGCCAAAGCCTTGGACACATTAAACATATTGCCATGCGCCGGGTGCGATGTTGCAATGCGACAAAGTATGTCGCAATGCAGCAAAGTCGGCCTAAATATGCTCCGACTCTTCCACTTCCGGAGCATCACCAATGAACAAGAAGACTTTGTCGATCGCCGCCGCCCTGCTGGCGATCGCAGGCAGCAGCGCGGCCTTCGCCGCCGAGCTGCCGACTTACGAAACCCGCGGATTCCCGGTCTCGCCCTTGCAGGTGCGCGTCCTCGGCGCCGTGCAGGCCGAGCAGCAGGCCGCTGCGCCGACCGCGATCGCCTCGGTGCACCAGGCGAACGTGCTGACCCCGCGCAAATTGAAGACCGCGGGCGTCACCACGGGCGCCGGCCGCTGAACTGACGACGCTCGAGGACTGAGCGAGGCTCCTTCCGCGCGCGCCAGCCCTGCGGCGGCGTGGGTTGAGGGCGCCGGCGAGCTGCCATAAGGCTCGCTGCATGGATCAGCGGACGAGCGGAGCGGGCGCTCTCTCCAAGACCAACGACAGGGCGCCGGCGCTGCTCGGCGTCGTTTGCGGCCTCGCCGCGGCGCTGTTCTGGGCGCTCGGCTTCGCCGGCACGCGGCATGGGCTCAAGGTCGGCTTCACCCCGGTCGATCTGCTGGTGCATCGATATGTCTGGTCGGGCCTCGTGTTCCTGCCGCTGGTGCTGCGCGCCGGCGCGAAGGATCTCTGCGGCATCGGCTGGGGCCGGGGCCTTGTGCTGATGGTGCTCGGCGGCCCCGTGATGTCGCTGATCTCCTACACCGGCTTCCTGTTCGTGCCGCTCGGCCATGGCAGCGTGATCCAGCCTTCCTGTGCCACGCTCGGCGGCCTCCTGCTCGCGGCGCTCGTGCTGAAGGAGCACGTTTCCGCCTCGCGGCTGATCGGCGCCCTCGTCATCGTCGGCGGGCTCGGCGTGATCGGCGCGGAATCGATCGGTCATATCGGCGCCGACGGCGTGCAGGGCGATCTGATCTTCGTGCTGACCGGATTTATGTTTGCCGGCTTCGGCACCGCGCTGCGGCACTGGCGTGTCTCCGCCGTCTCGGCCGCGCTCGTCATCAACGTGCTGTCGCTGCTGCTGCTGCCGATCTACGTCGCGACCGTCGGCCTTGCCCACATCGCCGCGATCGGCCCGACCGAGAATGCGATCCAGGCGCTGGCCCAGGGCGTGCTGGCGGGCCCTGCTGCGCTCTATCTGTTCGCCGTCTCGGTGCAGCGCCTGGGCGTCGCCCGCGCCGCGGTGTTTCCGGCCTGCGTGCCGGCGCTGACGGTGCTCACCGGCGCCGTGCTGCTCGGGGAGCCGCCGACCCTGTTGCAGACGGCGGGCCTGCTCACCGTGCTGTGCGGGTTCTACCTGGCGCAGCGGCAGCGATAGATCCCGCAGCAACCGAACTACGGCCGGCTACGCTTTCCGCACGAACTCCGACTTCAGGTTCATGGCGCCGATGCCGTCGATCTTGCAGGCGATGTTGTGACCGTCGCTGGCGTCCTGGAGGCGGATATTGCGCACCTTGGTGCCGCCCTTGACCACGGAGGACGAGCCCTTGATCTTGAGATCCTTGATCACGATGACGCTGTCGCCGTCAGCGAGCGCATTGCCGTTGGCATCGCGCACGCCGGCATCCGGCGCACTCTCCGCGGCCGCTTCCGCCGCACCGCTCCATTCATGGCCGCATTCCGGGCAGACCCAGAGATCGCGGTCCTGATAGGCGTGCTCGGAGCTGCAGGCGGGGCATTTCATCGCGTCGGTCATGGCAAGTCTCGTCTAACCCTTTGCTCGTCTTTCGTTCGCGGCGCGACCGTAGGGACCGGGAACAGGAAAGCAAGGGAAAGCTGCCGACGGCTGGGCTGGCCCACCGACTGCCGGTGCGATATCACCGAAACAGCGCAACGAAGATCACATAGAGCCAGCCGAGGATGCCGTGGATGATTGCCCACAGGATCGAGTGGTTGTCGGCATAGGAGATTGCGATGGCGAGCGCCGAGCCGAAGCCGACGCCGTATTTCGCGCCCTCGACGCGCACGCCGTAATAGCGATTGCCGTTCATGTTGATCCCTCCTGACCTCGCCTGAGCGCGAGCTTATGCATTCGCCTCGACGCTGGCGAGCGGCGTGATCGATGAGCCAATGTCGCGCGCGGGCGTATCGCGCGCCGTCCTTGACGCAGATCAACCTGCCTTTGCCGTGCAAATCTAGGCTGGCTCGATGATTCAATCACGGTGAGGTTGGGCGATGTCGCATAGTGCTCGAATCTATCTCGGTATCGCTGTCCTGATCGCGTTGTCGCTGCTGTTCCTGTTCAGCGTGGTCCACACCGCCGCGGGCGCCCCGCGGTCCGGCCCGCGCGCGGTCGCCGAGGGGCATCGTCTGGCGCAGGCATGGTGCCAGACCTGTCACGCGGTCGAGCCGGGCATGGCCGGATGGTTCGACGAAGCTCCGAGCTTCCAGGCCATCGCCGACCGCAGCGGCACCACCGCGCTGGCGCTCAAGGTGTTCTGGCGCACCAGCCACCACAACATGCCGAACATCGTGATCTTGCCGGAGCAGGCGGACGTGCTGTCGGCCTATATCCTCAGCCTCAAAGGCAGGTGAGCACCTCGTCGACACGATTTTTGCGAAAACAACCCCATGCACAGTAGAGCGGGCCTTGATAAGGCTCGCGTTTTCGGCTGCGCCGAAATCCGGTTGCGACGTCGGGCAAAACAGCGGCATCATCCCGGATGACGCTGACGCGCCATCCGGGCTAGGCTTGCGCCGCAACCGCGTAGCGAGTCCGGCATGAGCTTCCTTCTCAACATCGACGTCCCCGATATCGAGCAAGCCACCAGCTTCTACACCGAAGCCTTCGGCCTCACGGTCGGCCGCCGCTTCGGCGCGGGCTTCGTCGAGCTGCTCGGCTGGCCGGCGCCGGTCTATCTCCTGACCAAGCAGGCCGGCACGGTCGGCGCCGGCGGCGATCGCCGCCGCTACGCGCGGCACTGGACGCCGGTGCACGTCGACGTCGTCGTCGACGATGTCGATGCGGCCGTCGAACGCGCGCTGCGTGCCGGCGCGGTCCTGGAGGTGCCGGCGCGCGATGCGCCCTATGGAAGGATCGCGATGCTGGCCGATCCGTTCGGGCACGGCTTCTGCCTGCTGGCGTTCAGCGCAAAGGGATACGATGCGCTTTTGGAGGCTCCTAGCCCGGATGGAGCGCAAGCGTAATCCGGAAGCTTCACCCGCGGACACAAGACCCCGGATTGCGCTACGCTCCATCCGGGCTACGTTCGCATGCGGAAGCCAGGATCGGGGCGGCATGGCAAAACGAGCGAAAAGCAAACCGACACGGAAGCTGAAGACCTACCAGACCTCGCTCGGCTTCTACGACCAGGCCATCGCCGCGCCCTCGATGAAGGCGGCGCTCGAGGCCTGGGGCGCCAGCTCCAACCTGTTCCATCAGGGCGCCGCGAAGGAGACCGACGACCCCGACATCGTCGCGGCGACGCTGGGCAAGCCCGGCATCGTGCTGAGGCGCCCGGTCGGCTCCGATGGTCCCTTCACCGAAAGCGCCGAGCTGCCGACCGATCTGGCCGAGGACGATGCCAGGCCCAGGCGAAGATCCGGCAAGCGGCCGGCCAAGACTGCAAAGAAGTCCGCCAAGTCCGCAAAGACGCCGTCGCGCAAGGCCGACGAGCAGGCGGCCCGCAAGGCCGCGGCGGCGTTCGAGAAAGAGGAGCGGCGGCGCGAGGCCGCGCGCCGCAAGGAGGAGGCCGCCCGCGCCAAAGCGCGCGCGCGCCGCGACAAGGCCGTCGCCGCAGCGGAAGCTGCGCTGGACAAAGCAAGGCGCGAGCACGAGGCGAAGGCGGAGGAGATCGAAGCCGCCCGCGCCGCGCTGGACGAGCGCTCTGAAGCGGAACAGTCGCGATGGGACAAGCAGCGGATGAAGCTGCAGGAGGCGCTGCGCCGCGCGCGTGAATGAGGCTGAGCGGCAATCGCGCCGGCCGAACCTGTTGCCGCGCACTCCGCCCTCATCCCGAGGAGCCCGCCCAAGCGGGCGTCTCGAAGGAGGGCCGCACAAGAGCTCGCGCGAAATTCGCTTGCCTTGCCTGACATCCTTTTGCACTCTTCGCTGCGAAGGAGACAACGCATGACAAGAATAACCGCCGCCTGCGCGCTCGGAACCGCCCTGGTGCTGTGCAGCCTTGCAACATCAGGCGCCGAGGCGAAGCCGCGCAAGGCCGTCGTCGTTCGCGCCCCGCAAGAGCGGCTCATCATCACCGCGCCCGTGCTGCGGCCGACGCCGTGGGACTACAACATCGTTCCGCGCTATCGCTACCGCCCGGAGGACGACAAGGTCGATCCCTACGGCCCGCCGCTGGTGCCGTCCTACGTTCGCTACGAGGGCTGGCGCTGGCCGTATTGGTGGTAGCTGACGACAATTCGTAGGGTAGGCAAAGGCGCGCTCGCGCCGTGCCCACGCCTTGCTCTCCGACATGATCAAGGTCGTGGGCACGCTTCCGCCTTCGCTCTTCGAGCTACGGCGGACAAGTCGCTTTGCCCAGCCTGCGGCACCGTGCAAGCGCGACGCTCTCCCGGCTCTCCCTCGGCGTTGTCCACAGGTGCAATGCACGGGCGGCGCGGTTAACAGATTGGTTATGTCTTTGCGGGCATTTTCGCGACCTCAGTCAGCGAGGAGGCACCATGTCCGACATCACCATTCCCGGCGGCAAGATCCGTTCCTTCGTCGAGCGGATCGAGAACCTCGACAGCGAGATGCAGGAGCTGAGCGAACAGAAGAAGGAAGTCTTCGCGGAAGCCAAGGGCGAAGGCTTCGACGTCAAGATCCTCAAGGAGATCATCAAGCTGCGCAAGGAAGACAAGAACGAGCGCGACGAGCGCGAGAGCCTGCTCGACCTCTACATGCGCGCGATGGAGACGGCCTCGCCGGAGCAGGCGAAGGCGGCGTAAGAGGCGAGGGTCGCTTTCGCGGAAGTAGCTGCAATCGGCGAATGCCGGCTGTTTCGTAGGGTGGGTTAGCCGAAAGGCGTAACCCACCACTAGCGTATCCGACGAAGGAAAGAAGGTGGATTGCGCGTCGCTAATCCACCCTACGTGGCTCGGCCGCCGCGACATCGCGTGTCACTTGTCCTTCTTTTTCACGCTGATGTTGCCGTCGCCTTCGATATAGGCCTCGATGACCTCCGCGGGGCTGTCGACGCCTTCTTCCCGGAGCTTGCTCAGCAGCTCGTCCATCGTCACCAGCTCCTGTCGCAAATGGCGGCGAAGGACCTGGCCGTTCTTGATCAGAAGCAGCGGCGGGGGCCGAACGAGCCGCTCGACGAAGGGCACGTGATAACCGAGCCAATCGATAGCAAGGTTCCAGAAGATAATGGTGGTAACGAGCACCAGGCCTTCTGTGATCGACCGGTATTCACCCGCCATGCCGTTCTGTGCGGCGTCGGCCAGAAGCACGACGAGGAGCACATCCGGGATGCTGATTCCGCCGGTTTGTCGCTTCAGGATCAGGCGCATCAAGATGAAGATGCCGAAATACATGATAGTGCCCCGCACCAGCATTTCTATGAGCGAATGCGTCGGAGCAAAGATCTCGTGCCATGGCAGCTGGAAGTTCAACATGGGGCCTCGCATCTAAACAGGAGCTTCCTGCTAGCATGTTTTGGAAGACCTGATGGACTAACGCTGTGCCCTTGCAGGCCGCCCACTCAGACGAGCGCGAAAGCCTGCTCGACCTCTGCATGCGCGATGGAGACGGCCTCGCCGGAGCAGGAGCGCAACGGAACTCGCCGTCATTCCGGGGCGCGCGAAGCGCGAGCCCGGAATGACGGCGCAAAAGGGGTTAAGGCTCTCGATGTCGTGTGAGGAACCAAAGGCGAAAGCACTCGATTGAGTGGCATCGCCTCACACGCAATGGAGACACGGATGGAACTGTCCGGGAAAAAGATCGCGATCCTCGCCACCCACGGCTTCGAGCAATCGGAACTCGAAGTGCCGCGTGATACCCTCAAGGCGGCCGGCGCAACAGTGGAGATCATTTCGCCGCAAGCCGGCGAGATCAAGGGCTGGGACGAGAAGGACTGGGGCCGCCCGGTCAAGGTCGACAAGACCCTCGACCAGGCCGCGCCTGCCGACTACGACGCCCTCGTGCTGCCCGGCGGCCAGATCAACCCCGATCTGCTGCGCGTCGAGCCGAAGGCGCTTCAATTCATCAAGAGCGTGTTCGATGCCAAGAAGGTCGTCGCCGCGGTCTGCCATGCGCCCTGGCTGCTGATCGAGACCGGCGTCGCCAAGGGCCGCAGGATGACGTCCTACAAATCGATCAAGACCGACGTCGCCAACGCCGGGGCGAAGTGGGAAGACTCGGAGGTCGTCGTCGACCAGGGCCTCATCACCTCGCGCAACCCCGGCGACCTCAAGGCCTTCAGTGCCAAGATCATCGAAGAGGTGAGAGAAGGTCGTCACACGCAGCGGAGCAGCGCGGCGTAGTCGGGATTGCGGTCACGGTGGACTCGGCTGACGCAATTCAGCCGGGCCGCGGATCGGGCAGCGATCGCGGGGTGAGTTCGGTTTACTGTGGCCGTACTCAGAGCAGGGCGGTCAATCCCGTAGAACGAGCGAAGCGAAACCCATCAACGGCCGTCGCGGAATGATGGGTTTCGCAAGGGCTCCACCCACCCTACGCGCCTTTGCCGTTTCGTAGCTCGGATGAGCGCAGCGGCATCCGGGACATCAGGCAGCAAGGCCGCCGCGATCATCCGGGCTTTGCGCCGTGCGTCACCGGGGCCCGAACGGCGAGCTGCTTCATGCAGGCCCATGCTCCGGCCGCCGGGGCCTTGCCCCATATAACCATGGGTTGTACGCTGAGCTGCAGACAAGTGCGCGAGCGTACATGAAATGATCGAGGTAGACGGCGCAGCGTCCGAGCGGCTTTTGCAGCCCAAGATGCCTCCGGGCGTGCTGACCGAAGGTGCGGTGGTCGACGTCAGGCTTCGCAATTCCTGCGCCTCTTTCGCCCTCATGATCGCAGGCTTGATCCTGGTCCCGACCGGAGTGCTTGCGTCCTCGACTGATTGCAGCAAGATCAAGTCGACGACAGTGCCGGTTGAACTCGTCGTCAGGTTCGTCGGATTCGAGCAGACTTATCAGATTTATAGGGGCGCGGGAAAAACGGCAGTCCTCTGGACACGGCAGATAGCGCCAAATGGCATCAACGTCGCCAAGGCGGACACCATCAACGGATTCGCCGTCGCCACCTCATCGACAACCAATGTCGAAGGCGTGCCCGATCGCGATGGGCAGCTCAGCTACTCCGGCATCTCGATCGAGGACTATGATCACCGGAACAGCGTGTCCTTCAAGGTCCTGTGGACGTTCACGTACCGGAACGGCACGACCCGGCAGGCCGAGCAGAGCTTCGACCACATTTTCGTGTCGGCCGGGGAGACGGTCGTTGGTTCGTGTGGGCTCGCCGTGTATCGAAAGGCGGTCAAATTCACGGCCGGCGGCCAGACGAAAAGCCTCTTTCTAACCTATTTCCCCGAACTCAGGGTGGCCGTCACGAGCCCGGCGTCAGAGCCGGCGTTCATCAGCCTGAGCACGTCGTTCGAGCCGATCCGCATGCTGCGTTAGGCCAGCCTCGGAAGCAGCATATCCGGCGACAGCGAAGGATTTTAGCGCGCCGGCACCAGAAATTTCGGAGCTGACCGTCAATAACGTCCGCCGCTGCCCTTTTGCTGATCGATCCAGGCTGACAATGATTTCGGGGCGGGTTTCGCAGTCCGGCCGGTCGATGCCTTCGGATTGCTGCGAACGCCTGTCGCCGAACGGGCGCGCAAGGCTTCGCCTGCGCCTGCGCCCCTCAAGGAAGCCGCCGATGCCTCCGCGGCTTCCTTCTCCAGCCGCAACTGCTTCAACCGCGCCATCTTGATGCGCTCGGTCTCGACCTCGGGCCGTTCGGCGAGCAGGGGCTTGGGTTGAGCAAGCTCGGCCGCGACCAGGACCCCAAGAATGGTCGTCTCGCCGAGCGCCTTGCAGGCCTCTAACCGATGCAGTCCCTCGACCAGAACGAGGCGGTCTCCGTCGCGCCGAACTGAAATCGGGGTCTGTTGTCCGATGTCCAGCATGCTTTCCGCGATCTCCGCCACGGTCGCGGAGTTAAGAGCTTTCTTCTGCTTCGTGGGAACGAAGATATTTTCGATCGGGAAGGTCTCCGGTTGGGGCATGACTTGTACTCCGCTTCTACCGGGCCCGGCACCCATGCCAGTGATGGTCGGAGTTTAGGGAGGAAGAGCGCGACCGCAAGGGCAATTCCGCTCGCAGGTCAGTGGGATGGGTTGAGCCCTTGCGACCCCATAGTCTTGGTCGCTGTCGACGGGTTTGCTCTGCTCTATCCATCCTACGAGCTGCGAAGGCGAGGGAGGAAACGACCGCTTTTTCTTGGCATGGGTCGATGGCGACGAACTTGGCGCAGTGGCAATTTTTGGTTGAATTGCATCAGGGCGTTGGTCAAGGATTAGTTCTGTACTTGAGCAATTAAAGAGATGCGCGTCGTCCATGTCCTTACCCATCGTCCGCGCAATATTGGGAAGCATTGAACTTCCTCCGAATGAGTGGACACCTGTAGTAGGCTCGTTGAGCCTGGAGGTGTTGAATGGAACGTGCACGTCGGTCGTTTACTGAAGAGTACAAGCGCGAGGCGGCGGGGTTGGTGGTGTCGAGCGGCCGCTCGATCGGGTCGGTAGCCAAGGAGCTCGGTCTGCGCGACTCAGTGCTGCGGCGCTGGGTCGATAAGCTCCGGCGCGAGCCGGCATCGGCGGCGTGGCGCCCCACCACGCAGGCGACGCCGATGTCGGCGGACCAGGCTTCGGAACTCGCCGTGTTGCGCCAGGAGAACGAGCGGCTGCGGATGGAACGCGACATTTTAAAAAAGTCGATCG
>NZ_KI519399.1:4126511-4134327 GCF_000482425.1 Bradyrhizobium sp. 22 | reverse complement strand
CGCTTAACCCGTCCACTTTATCGGGGGAAGATCACATCGATGATCTGCCAGATGACCTCGACTTCGAAGAGGAGGATGGCTGCATCTATCTCCGGGCACCGATCGGATTGAGTGAAGACGATCGGTGGCTCACCTTGATTGATGTCGGTTTGACCCCGCGGCGCGATTCGACCCCGCTAGCGGATCTTCGGTCGTTCGACTATCACGAATTCGGGTACGAAATTACCATCTTGGATCAGCACGGGAAGGTTCCGATCCGATCGACGATGAACAGGGACATTGCGAAGGTCTGGTTGCCGCCCAACTGCTCCGGGTTGATCCTTGATGTTGTAAGTCATTGTTGTCGCAGGCTTTTGCAAGAGTTTGTGCCTGGCTATATCTATCGCGTGACCTCAGCCAAACACGTTGGCGGACGAGCTCTGCACAAGCACACTTTGGTGACGAATGTGATGCAGAATGAAGGTTACTCGATCCTTATGGACGGGGTGGACGATTGGAAGCGGACATTCTGGCTGATGGGGCGAGAAGGGTTTGATCTCTCCTATCTCAGATAGGGAGTCCGATGAAGGTCTTGCGATGAACTGGCAAACGTTGATCTCATCTGCGCTGCACGCAATCGGTTTCCGTAAGGAGAGCGAGCCGCGGTCGCATGTCTACGAGGGCATCCGCGAGCGCCGGGGAGAAGAAGCGCAACGCTACCTCGAACAGGCAAATCGTTCGTTGGCCAAGGTTCGCAAGAAGCGGGACGAACGAGCCCATGAGTGTGCATAGTGTCGAAGAGGATCGATGGGTAGAGCGTAGCGAAACCCATCGGTTGCCGCGATCGATGATGGGTTTCGCAAGTGCTCAACCCATCCTACGAGCTATCGTTGAGCCTTACGCCCCTTAGTACAACTGCGCGTCAGGTCTACGAGTCGCCCTTCTCGGGGTCCTTGCCGGTGTATCCGCAGTTGTCACACCCGATTTGGGTGCCGAGAGGAAAAAGCGTACGTGCTTGGCATTGCGGGCAGAGTGACTGTAGGTAGTCTCTCTTTCGCTTCTTTTCGGATGCGCGCATCAACGCCTGAAATGCTCGATTCGCTTCGACTACCCGGGCTACAGCGGCGACGCGCTCCTGTTCCGCTTGAAGCCTCTCAAAGCACAGTTCGGCCGCCGTCATGCTGACCAAGAACTCGGTGGCGATATCGATCGGAGCAGCCAGTTCTGCAGCCTGACGATCATGAATGAGAAAGGCCGAGGCGAACACCTTTGCTTGATGCTCGGCTGACTCCGCGGCGCTCAGCTTGGAGAGCGTGGTGGTGCCGGCCGCCCCGGAAGCGCGGTGGTCAATGAACCCATCAGCGGCATGCATGACTGCGTGGCCAAGTTCGTGAGCCATGGTCATGCGACTTCTGCCGTCACCCCAAGAGCTTTGAATATCAATGGATCGTTTGATCGTGATCTTGACCGCACCGCCAACTAATTCAGTGCGGGCATCCTTTGTACCAAGTACCTGATCATCCACGCATTCGTAGATGAGAGGTCGCTCTCCGCGAAGCGTAAGCACCTTCCCGGAGCGAAGGATGCGGCCGATATTGACCGGCCGCAACCGTTCGATGCCGTAATACGACTTCGTGTCATTCGCGATGCGTCGACACTCATCGTTCGAGCGACGAGTTACGCGACGATCGTCATGCTCCTCATCATCCATTTCGGCACCATTTCAGCCCCTCACGAGCACCCCGTCGTGCTGCCGCACGTATCGCACTTCATGCAGGTCCCATTCCGCACCAGCGTGAAGTTGCCGCACTCTGAGCACATCTCGCCCTCGTAGCCCTTGGCCTTGGCTTCCGCGCGGCGCTCGGCCTTGGAGGGGACGGCGGTCGCGGCGGTGCCGGCCTTGCTCCACTGGAGCTGCTCGAGCTTCTCCGTCGGCGAGAGGTCGTGCTGGACGTCCTGCTTCAGGGCGACGGCGCCTTCGATGGCATCGCCGACACGGGCCGAGGCACCGTGCGCCAACGCCGTGACCTTGCTGCCACCTGAGGGCGCGCTGTCGTTGCCCTGGGTGACCGCGGCGCTGCCGCCGCGCATCACCACGAGGTTGTCGGTCCGCGAGCGGGTGAGGCCGCGCGAGACCAGGCGGGTGGCGTGGTGGCCGCCGTCCTCGTCCGGCTCCTTGCCTTCTTCGACGCCCTTGCCGAGCGCGTCGAAGCCGGTCTCGTTGGGATCGACATGGGCGAGGTCGAACCGCGACATGTAGCTCACCGCCAGCTCGCGGAAGACGTAGTCGAGGATCGAGGTCGCGTATTTGATGCTGTCGTTGCCCTGCACGGGGCCCGCCGGCTCGAAGCGGGTGAAGGTGAAGGCGTCGACATATTCGTCCAGCGGCACGCCGTATTGCAGGCCGAGCGACACCGCGATGGCGAAGTTGTTGATGAAGGAGCGGAGCGCGGCGCCTTCCTTGTGCATGTCGATGAAGATCTCGCCGAGACGGCCGTCGTCATATTCACCGGTGCGGAGATAGACCTTGTGGCCGCCGACGACCGCCTTCTGGGTATAGCCCTTGCGGCGATCCGGCATCTTCTCGCGCTCGCGCATCACGATGATGCGCTCGACCAGCTTCTCGACGACCTTTTCGGCCACCTGGGTGGTCCGCGCCGCCATGGGTTTTTCAAAAAGATTGGGCTTCTCGTGCAGCATCTCGACCGCATCGTCCTCGTCCTCATCGTCGCTGATGAGCTGCGAGTTGAGCGGCTGGCTGAGCTTGGAGCCGTCGCGATAGAGCGCGTTGGCCTTCAGCGCCAGCTTCCACGACAGCATGTAGGCGGACTTGCAGTCCTCCACCGTGGCGTCGTTCGGCATGTTGATGGTCTTGGAGATCGCACCCGAGATGAAGGGCTGCGCCGCCGCCATCATGCGGATGTGGCTCTCGACCGACAGATAGCGCTTGCCGATCTTGCCGCAGGGGTTGGCGCAGTCGAACACCGGATAGTGCTCGGCCTTGAGGTGCGGGGCACCTTCCACCGTCATCGCGCCGCAGATGTGGACGTTGGCCGCCTCGATCTCGCGCTTGGTGAAGCCGACGGCCTGGAGCAGATCGAAGCCGGGGGCGGCGATCGCCTCGGCGCCGATGCCGAGCTGGTCGCGGATGAAATCCTCGCCAAAAGTCCACTTGTTGAAGGCGAACTTGATGTCGAAGGCGGTCGGCAGTGCCTTCTCGACCTTGGCGATGGCTTCCTCGGTGAAGCCCTTCGCCTTCAGGGTCGAGGCGTTGATGCCCGGCGCGTTGGAGAGCGAGCCGTGGCCGACGGCGTAGGCCTCGATTTCGGCGATCTCAGCTTCGCGATAGCCGAGCGCGCGCAGCGCCGCGGGGACCGCGCGGTTGATGATCTTGAAGTAGCCGCCGCCGGCGAGCTTCTTGAACTTGACCAGCGCGAAGTCGGGCTCGATGCCGGTGGTGTCGCAATCCATCACGAGGCCGATCGTGCCGGTCGGCGCGATCACCGTGGTCTGGGCGTTGCGATAGCCGTGCTGCTCGCCGAGCTGGAGCGCCGCATCCCAGGCCGCCTGCGCGTGGCTGACGAGGTCAGCTTGCGGGCAGGAGACGAGGTCCATCGGCACCGGGTTGACGCTGAGCGCCTCGTAGCCGTTGGACTGGCCGTGCGCGGCGCGGCGGTGGTTGCGGATCACGCGCAGCATGTGCGGCGCGTTCTTCTTGTAGCCGGGGAAGGTGCCGAGTTCGGCAGCCATTTCCGCCGAGGTCTTGTAGGTGATGCCGGTCATCACGGCGGTCAGCGCGCCGCAGAGCGCGCGGCCTTCCTTGCTGTCATAGGGCAGGCCCATGGTCATCAGCAGGCCGCCGATATTGGCGTAGCCGAGGCCGAGGGTGCGGAACTCGTAGGAGAGCTCGGCGATCGCCTTCGACGGGAATTGCGCCATCATCACCGAGATTTCGAGCACGATGGTCCAGAGCCGGCAGAGATGCTCATAGCCCTCGACGTCGAATCGCTTGGTCTCGATGTCATAGAACGTCAGCAGGTTGGCGGAGGCGAGGTTGCACGCCGTGTCGTCCAGGAACATGTATTCCGAGCACGGATTGGAGGCGCGGATGTCGCCGGACGCCTTGCAGGTGTGCCAGTCGTTCATGGTGGTGTTGAAGTGCAGGCCGGGGTCGGCCGAGGCCCAGGCGGCGTAGCCGATCTTCTCCCAGAGGTCGCGCGCCTTCAGCGTCTTGGTGATCTTCTTGGTCGTGCGTCCGACCAGATTCCAGTCGCCATCCGTTTCCACGGCGCGCAGAAAATCGTCCCGCAGCGAGACCGAGTTGTTGGAGTTCTGGCCGGAGACCGTGAGGTAGGCTTCGCTGTCCCAGTCGGTGTCGTAGGTGTCGAACGCGATGTCCTTGTAGCCCTGCTTGGCGAACTGGATGACGCGCTTGATGTAATTGTCGGGCACCAGGCTGCGACGCGCCAGCTTGATCTCGCGGCGCAGGGCAGGGTTCTTCTCGGGATCGAAGCAATCGTCGCCCGAGCCTTCGCAATTGACGCAGGCCTTCAGCACGGCCTTGAGGTGCTTCTGGTTGATCTTGGAGCCCGTGACGAGGGCGGCGACCTTCTGCTCCTCCTTCACCTTCCAGTCGATATAGGTCTCGATGTCGGGGTGATCGACGTCGACCACGACCATCTTGGCGGCGCGGCGGGTGGTGCCGCCGCTCTTGATCGCGCCGGCGGCGCGGTCGCCGATCTTGAGGAAGCTCATCAGGCCGCTGGAGCGGCCGCCGCCGGAGAGCTTTTCGCCTTCGCCGCGCAGCCGCGAGAAGTTGGAGCCGGTGCCGGAGCCGTACTTGAACAGGCGGGCCTCGCGGACCCAGAGGTCCATGATGCCGCCTTCGTTGACGAGGTCGTCACCGACGCCCTGGATGAAGCAGGCGTGCGGCTGCGGATGCTCGTAGGCGGACTTGGACTTGGTCAGCTTGCCGGTGAAGGGATCGACGTAATAATGGCCCTGGCCGGGGCCGTCGATGCCATAGGCCCAATGCAGACCGGTGTTGAACCATTGCGGCGAGTTCGGCGCGACCATCTGCTTGGCGAGCATGTAGCGCAGCTCGTCGTAGAAGGCCTGGGCGTCCTCGTCGGACGAGAAATACTTGCCCTTCCAGCCCCAATAGGTCCAGCAGCCGGCGAGGCGGTCGAACACCTGCTTGGCGCTGAGCTCGCTGACATAGCGCTCCTTCTCAGGGAGGAGGCTAAGCGCCTCGGTGTCGGGCACGGAGCGCCACAGGAAGGAGGGGACGGATTCCTCCTCGACCTTCTTCAGGCGCGCGGCAACGCCGGCTTTGCGGAAATATTTCTGGGCGAGTACGTCGGAGGCGACCTGCGACCATTCCGTGGGCACCTCGACATTGTCGAGCTTGAACACGACGGAGCCGTCGGGATTCCTGATCTCCGACGTGGTCAGCCGGAAATCGATCCCTGCGTAGGGTGACTGTCCCGAAGTGGTGTGGCGCCGCTCAATCCGCATCGTCTTGCCCCGTCCTTAAGTTTTGACCGGTCCCGCCTCCGTTCAGGCGTGCCGGTCGACATTTCGTTTCGCGGCGCCTTCGGCCTGATGGCCTTGAGCTCCGCAGTTCAGCCGGTGGACCCGGCCCTTGTTCTCCCGACGCGATGGCTCGATGCGCGCACCGATCATCCCGCCTGCCTGTCCAGGCCCATCCGCCCCCAAGGGGATGAGCCCGACACGCGTTCAACGCCCCACCGTCACAACGTCTTTCCTTGCCATCCGAGCCTGTCGCCGGCCCGTTCTGGCGCCCGAAGAATCCGCCTTTCGCGGGCAGACAAGCCCTCATCCGCTGCCTTTGGCTGGCTTGGCGGAGTGCCGATTTGCGAGACCCTTTGGGGGAGTGCCGGCGGGACGCAAACTCACTCGCGCCGAACGGATCGAAAGCTAGGACTCTCCGCTGCGCCCGTCAAGAACTAGTGCGAGTTCCTGAATCAAATACTAAATGTGGTGGATTGTGGGGGATAACAGGGGGCCTGGCCGCGCCTGCTATGGAGGCAAGTATCAGTGAGTCCTCACGGATTCCCAACTGAAAAAATTTGCATCCGGTGATGCCGCGCAGGCTTCATCCCGCTGTTCACAGGGCAGGTATATTTTTGGGCGAAGGGATTGCGTCAGCAGGACTCACGTAGCCCTACGGAAGGGGAGGGCAGGCATGCCCGCCGAGACAGTGGCTTGGGCGGCGAATCCGCGCCAAGCTGACCTCGATTTGCCGGATACCCCACATGCTTGATTCGACTCGTCGGGATGCGCGGCCGCGCATCGCCCCGGCCGGCCTGATGTTCCTCGCCATCACCTCGATCGGCTGGGGCTTCAACTGGCCGGTGACGAAATTCCTGCTCGCCGAGCTGCCGCCTTTGACCTTGCGCGGGGTCACCGGCGTGCTCGGCGCCGTGCTGCTGGCGGCGCTGGCGGTGATGCGCCGGCAGAGCCTGCAGGTGGACGCGGCGACCTGGCCGCGCCTGCTCACCGCGGCATTGCTCAACGTCACCGGCTGGATGGTGCTGATGGGCCTCGCGCTGCTCTGGCTGCCGGCGAGCGAGGCGGCGCTGATCGCCTACACCATGCCGGTCTGGGCCTCGATCATCGCCTGGCCGGTGCTGGGCGAGCGGCCGACGCTGCTGCGCACGCTCGGGCTGGTGATGGCCTTCGTCGGGCTGGCCTCGATCATGGGCGGCAACGGCATCGCCGCCAGCGTCGAGAAGCTGCCTGGCATCATCATGGCGCTGGGCGGCGCGTTCGGCTTCGCCGTCGGCACGGTGTTCTCCAAGAAGTATCCGATCCACCTGCCGCCGATCGCGGCCGCGGCCTGGCAGATCGGGATCGGCTGCCTGCCGATCTCGATCATCGGCCTCCTGGTCGAGACCACGCATCTCTCCAAGGTCACGCCGCTCGGCTGGTGGCTGCTGGTCTACTCGACCGTGGTGCAGTTCTGCATCGCCTATGTCAGCTGGTTCGCCGCATTGGCGCGGCTGCCGGCCTCGGTCGCCGCGATCGGCACCATGGCGGTGCCCGTCATCGGCGTCGTCGCCTCGGCGATCGCGCTCGGCGAGCCGCTCGGCGCAGGGCAGATCGCCGCGCTGATCTTCACGCTGGCGGCGGTGGTGCTGGCGACGCGGTAGCTCGCCGCGAAGAGCAAAGCTCGTTTTGCGCGAAGCTCTGATGCTGTTTCATCGGGGCCGTTGCCGCGTGCGAAAATCGACAGCGTCGGTGCTGCGGTATGGTGCTTCAAGCCCGTTGCGAGTGCGGGCGATTGTCATCTGCATCGCACGCTAAATTCTTCATCGACACTGTATTGCAATCGAAGCGCAACCATGCAATTTTTAGTAGATTACACGTATAAATTGATTTTTGGAGGTCTGATGGTTGACCATTACCCTGACCCCCCGTCTGACATCGAAGCCGCATCATCTCGTCCGGGCGCGGCTCCGGGGGCAGCAAACGAGCCGACGATTCCGATCGTCGGCTATGCGCCCGAGACACAGTCGGGCAAGCGTCGAATCTATCTCGACGCGGGCCGTAGCTACTACGCCGAAATTCCAAGACCTGATGAGACGATTGTCGAGACGACGAACCTCGATGCGACCGCCGGCCGCGTGCGCTTGTCAGTGCGGCCGACGACTAAAGTGGATATCGGACAAGTTCATAGGGATGTGGAGGCTTCAATGCTGAATGCATTTCTCTCTGGAGCGGCCCCCGGCGGCATCGGCACGCAGGGTCTTGTCTGCGGCGCGCCTGGCGGCATCGGAACGCAAGGTCTTGTCTGCGGTGCGCCCGGTGGCAT
>NZ_KI519399.1:3675966-4125086 GCF_000482425.1 Bradyrhizobium sp. 22 | reverse complement strand
ATCGGCACGCAGGGTCTTGTCTGCGGCGCGCCCGGTGGCATCGGCACGCAAGGGCTGGTCTGCGGCGCGCCCGGTGGAATTGGTACGCAAGGTCTGGTTTGCGGCGCGCCTGGCGGCTCGTTCTTGCCCCCGGGTTCGCTGACCTATGGTTGCTTCCCGACGTCGTGGCCGATTTGTCAGGCGCCCGGCGGCATCGGCACGCAGGGTCTCGTCTGCGGCGCGCCCGGCTATCCACCGGAGATGGAGACCCATCTCTTCATATGCGGACCGAGGGGATAGCCACCCCTCTAGGGACACCTGTCCTGACCAAGCAATGGCAAGAGAGCGGCGGCACCGGCTGCATCTCTCTTGCCAGCCGACCGGGTCTATGTGGTCTTTGCTGCGAGCGAGTCCGAACGTGATCAGTTCGCCTTTCATTGCCAGCTATCTTGTACAGCACAAGCTGATAGAGCCTGGATCGGTTGTTGCCGGGCTGCTCGAGATCGCGCCCCTGCCGGGCCGAAATTATAACTACCTGGTGCGTGATCGAACGCGCGGCCTCATCCTCAAGCAGGGCATTTGGCTCGAGGAGAACCGAAAGGCGTTTCAGGTCGAACGGAGTTTCTACCGCGAGATCGCGCCGCTCCTGCGGTCCGAACTCCAGGCACAGATTCCGCGTGCCTTGCTCATCGACGATCAGGAGGAGGCGCTGGCGGTGGAGTTCGTGCCTGACTCCGTGACGATGTTCCAGGCCTTGCAGGCCTTTCCCACGCAAGCAGCAACCGTGGGTCGCCGTCTCGGAGAGTTCTTGGGACGTTTGCACGATGCGACCGCCGCACTTGAATCATGCAAGGCGGGGCTCTCTCACGACGCGCCCTGGGCGCTCAAGCTGCATCGGCCCGGCGCCGCGAGCTTTCGCCTGGTCTCACCCGGGAGCTATCAATGTCTCAAGGCCCTGCAGCGCCACGGCGAACTCTGCGCCGGAATGCAGCGTCTACATGACGATTGGCGAGCCGAATGCGTCATACATGGCGACATCAAGTCTGACAATCTGCTCTTTAGCGTGGCTTCGCATGGCGCGACCCGGGCGCTCGACCGGCTGTCCGTCGTCGACTGGGAGCTCTGCCAGATCGGTGATCCCGCGTGGGACATCGCGGGCTTTCTCCAGGGCATCTTACTCTACTGGATATTTTCATTTCCGATCGTCGCGGCCCCAAGCCTCGATCGATTGGCCCCATTGGCGAGCGTGCCGCTGATCACCCAGCGTGCAGCCGTGATCGAGTTCATGCGGGCCTATGCCGATGCTCGCGGTACGGCCTCGTCGCGCGAGGCGTTCGAACGCGCCTTCGCGCTGTCTGGTGCGCGCCTCGTCCAATTCGCGGTCGAGTATGCCCAGCATCAACACGAGCAACACGCGCTTCAGCATTGCGAGATGGCGCTCCAGGTGGCGGAGCGCGCGATCTGCATTCCGGGCTGGGTCAGGCATGCCTTGCTGGAAGCAACGGCGACAGCTTCGATGAGAGTTCAATGACCCCGCAAGTCCACGCCGCTGTCTTCTATTGTGTCGATGCGATCAATGTCACGGGTCTCAACGAATACACGGCGTTTGGGCAGAAGCGAACCCTGGCTCCGGGCGTTGCCGGGCCATCGCCGGGGGCTGGGGTAGGTGAGGGCGATGCCATCGTGGGTGTGATCGCCGATGAGATATACCGGCGCATCTATGCGCGGTTGCAGTTCGCCCGTCACTCGGGATCGCGCGGCGAGCGCGTGCCGTTCGCGGCGCGTCTGTCCGCCGCGAACAGCAGCAGGCGAGGCTGGGAGCCGGGTTGGTCGGTGCTGACGCGAATGGGGAACGTGTCTGTCCTGCATCGGGACGGACTGCAGATCCATGTATCCACATCGGAAATGTTCCCTGACCCGGACATCGAAGGAGTGCACAGGCACTATCAGATCGATGTCGGCAAGGAGCTCTTCAACCTGATTCCCGGCTGGTACGTCGCACTCGGCGAAACGCCGGATCCTTTCGACGAGCCGGACATCACGACGCGTGTGTACTTCAACGTCGGCGCGGCGGCGGGCGCCGAACTGGTGGAGCGCTGCTGCGCACTACTGAACAGCTGCGCAATTCCCTTCCGCCTCAAGGTCCCCGACGATCCCGGCTCGTATGGGCGAACCGACGCAGCCGTCCTCTATCTGCGGAAGCGCATCTATCGCGCCAGCCATGACGTGCTGCGGAGACTGTTCGACTCCGTCAAGACTCGAGAGGGGATTCCGGCCTTCGCCAGGAAGATGGCCCGTGGGATCGCGGTCGCAGAGGATCCGGCAGACGGCAGCAGCTTCGGACAGAACCGCTCGCGGCTCGTCGCCCGTGGGCTTTGGCGTGCCTTCGTGGCGCAGGCGGAAGGCCGCGAGTCGAAGCTTCGGTACGTCATCGGAGAATTTCAGCGCGCAGGCTTGGATTGTGCGCGGCCCCATCTTGGTCCGCGCTCTGAGGACATCTACGAAAGCACGCGCCATGGACCCTAAGACCAGCACGTGTCTCGAGGCGGTCCGGCGCATTGCAGACATGCTGTGCGCAACGGCGATCTGGGACCGAGACAACCGCTCCTGCAACTGGATCGGTGCCAGCCCGCTGGCCAGTGTTCCAACACTGCGTCCATTGGGGTTCGATCTTTACAACGGGCTCGGAGGGGTCGCACTGTTTCTCGCGGCCGCGCATGCGGCCTTTGGTCGGCCCCAATATGCCGAAACCAGCATCGGCGCCTTGCGCGCGGCTCATCTCCAAGCCCATTCCGTGCCCGTCTCGCCTTCCGATCTGTCTATCTTCGAAGGCCGTTTCGGGCTGCATTTTGTGACCGGCCTGATCGGGCGCATGCTGGATGCCCCCGCACCGAGCATTGCCCTGCCGGACGTCCTTCATCTGCTTGCGCAGGGAACCGGCCGGCCGCATTCGCTCGATGTGATGGCCGGAAGCGCCGGTACGATCCTCGGGCTGTTGAATTTTGAGCCGCATGGCTTCCGGATGCATCTGGCTGCGTTGGCCTCGAGGCTTGGAGAGGAAATCCTCGGTCAGGCCGAAGCTCGCGGCGGAGGATTCGCCTGGCCTCCGAGGACTATCAATGGTGCCGTGAGCGGTACCGTGCCGCTGTGCGGTCTCTCCCATGGAGCCTCGGGAATGGCCGTGTCGCTGTTGCGGTTGTTTGAGCGATCGGGCCGCGCGGAGTTCCTCGCGGGCGCTCGCTCGGCGTTCAGATACGAGGAACAGGCGTTCGACCCGCAACTCGGCAGCTGGCCCGATCTTCGTGCGGCTACTGCGGCGCAAAGAGGTTTCGACGCGTGGTGCCACGGCGCCGGCGGAATTGCGATCGCGCGGTTGCAGGCAATGCGCAGCGACATCTTGCTGAGGGATCACCATCGGTCGGTTGCGATCACCGCTCTGGAGAGAACCCACGAGGCGTTGTGTGAATCGATCGACAGTCCCCAGCGCGACGAGGGGCTCTGTCACGGAACGATCGGGCTCGCCGAGATATGCCGCATCGGTGGCCGGATGCTCTCGGTCCCGACCTTTTCGCCGAAGGTGGATCAGGCTGCCGCGACCGTCGCGGAAGGGATCATCGACATGGGCGAGTTCCGGGACTGGCCGGGCGATGTCGTGGCCCGGCCGGGGCTCATGCTCGGCATTTCCGGCGTCGGCTATGGGCTCCTGTCGCTCAGTGGAATGAGGCTGCCCTCGGTTGTGACCTTGTTTGAATCGTTTGCATAGCAATTTTGGGAGGTTCTAATGGCGGTCTATATTGCGCCCGGCAATGGCACTGAAATCACGAGCGCACCTGGCGCGGCGCCGATCGAGTCCTTGGGTATTGCCTACGTCTCGCAGCGTCCCCAAGCCAATTGGTGTTGGGCAGCCTGCACGGTCATGGTCGCCAGCCATCTCGGCGTGATGGACCAGGATCTGGCTGGACCGCCGACGATGTGCCACTTGGCCAGCATCGCTCACAACATCCCGAATTGTTGCGTAGACCCCTCGGCTTGCGACATGGGGGCCTGGCCCGAGATCGCGTATTCGCATCTGAGCATCAACGTCAATCCCGACATACCGTCTCCGCCGGTCAACAGCGAGAGAGTGCTGACCCTGGACGAGATACGTCAGCAAATCTTGACCAACCGTCGTCCCGTGGAGGTGATGTACAAGTGGAGCACCCATGGCGCACATGTTGTGCTCATCACCGGCGTCTACGGTGACGGGACGCTCGAAGTTTTCGATCCCTGGTTCGGTATCGAATCTCCCGTCTCCTACGACTACGTCAGGGGCGGCCGGGGTATGGGCCGATGGGCCGGCACCTACTCTGATTTCCAGATTGCGCCCGCCGCGGGCGCCTGAAGGATCCATTTGCCTCGGACACGGAGCATTGAGTCATGGCTTACACCGTCGAATTGACCGACCAGCAGAAGAAAGTCGTTGCTCAGCAGATTGGCGCGAAGTTGGGGGCGGCTGCGGTCTCCAAGGCGCCCGGTGCGGCCCCGCCGGTGCACGAAATCACCGAGACGTTCCCCGTCTGGATCGTCGACGATCGCATCAGCTCGGCTCCGGGAGGTGCGTCAAATCTGCTCCGCGCAGGTGCGCGGGATACAGGTAGCTTTCATCACAACGTTTGCGTGGCGAGCAATGCGCCCGGCGCAGCGCCCGGGAGCACGCAAGTGGTGGCATCCGCGCGCTCGATCGTGCATGGACCGGGCGGAATCCCGAAGATCGAAGCCATCACCACGCCGCCACCCGGCAATAATCTGCCGCGGTGGATACGCAATGCGGCCTATTGGATTGACAAAAACGCTGTGGGCAATCCTCTGATCCGCCTGTTGGTGATCCCGTCGAAATACGTCCACTGCTTCTGGCTGTCCTATCCTGACAAGGACTGTGTGGTCGTCGTCGACATGCCCGCAAGCTTCACACACCTGCATTACCAGCGCATCTACGACAGTGACGAGTTCTTCGGTCTCCTGCAGAAGGAGCCGGTGGTCCAGGGGCTCGGGCCGCCGGGCTAGTTTCGCGCGCGATAGGATCAGAACGACGCGGCATCGCGCTTTGGCAATTGCCCGAGCATGATCTTGTCGGAAAAGCGCTACGCACTTTTCCGGATCATGCTTTAGTCGGCGCGACCGCCTTCGGCGAACGTCGCCACGCTGACCGAGCGTTTAATCCTGCCGATGTCGACCTTCGCGGCCGCCTTCAGGGAAAGCTGCGCCAGCCCCGTGGCCTTATTGATCTCCGTCCACCCGAGGATGCTTTGTTGGGGGGTGTGGATGTCGACGAAGGTCCCGAATGACGGCTCAAGGTAAATCCTCACCGCGCCGTTGACGAGGGTCGGAGAAGAATAGCCTGTGAGCACGACAGTTGGAGCCGCCGGCTGCGCGGCGCCCGGTGCTCCCCCGCCGAGTGCCTTCGGGACGAACCGTACGCCGATGACGATATCATTTCCGGTTGCCCTGGCGGCGCCTGCAATACGTCCCAGGATCAGCGCATTGCCGTCGACGACCGCGTCGTCCAGCGCTTCTCCCATGACGCGGGCGCTGCCGCGTACATCTGCCCGGCCGTAGACGCGCCCCGTGACTTGAGCGTGTTCGCCTACGACGGCGGAATCGAAGACCTGTCCGTTGATCCGGCAATCGCCGCTGACGGATGCCTGACCAAAAACCTGGCCATACACCTGCGCGTTATCCGTTATCCTGGCGTCTCCAAAGGCTTCCGAGTCATTGTGAAGCCAGCAAGTTCCGCTTTGGCTCAAGTTCGCTTCGTTCTGCACGTAGCCTCCGCGCGTGCCGTCGCTGCGAACGATGCGTGAGAGGAGAACGCCGTTACGGTTGCGTCTATCGGTGAGGTCCAGAGAATATTTGGATTGCATGACAAAACCCCATGTTCATGTGAATATTTGTCAAACTGGATCGGCAATGTGGAGCGCGCGGATTTATGTCGCGCATGGCATCGCGCCTTGCGCGCCTCCGACAACTTTAACGAGAACTGCGCATTTGTGAAGTCGATAGTTGGAGCGCCGGGTCCATGCTTTTGGGCGACCGCCAAAGTTTCCGGCGTCGATCCTGCGTGCCAGCGATCATCCAGACGATCAGACTTGTCCGCTGCCCAGCGCCTTCCGGATCATCTCCGCGAGCTGGTTGCGCCGGTAGGGCTTGGTCAGCAGCATCACGCCGTCGTCGAGCTTGCCGTGATGGACGATGGCGTTGTCGGTGTAGCCGGAGGTGTAGAGCACCTTCACACCCGGCCGCAGCTTGGCCACCTCCTCGGCGAGCTCGCGGCCGCTCATGCCGCCGGGGATGACGACGTCGGTGAAGAGCAGGTCGAAGGTCTGGCCGGCCGTGATCAGGTCCAGCGCGGTCTTGCCGTCGGGCGCGGCGATGGTCTTGTAGCCGAGGCTCGTGAGCTGCGCGGTGACGAAATTGCGCACCAGCGGATCGTCCTCGACGACGAAGATGGTCTCGGCGCCGCCCTCGGCCGGCGCCGCGGCGGCGACCGCGACCTCCGCGGTGCCTTCGCCCGGCGGCAGATAGAGCTTGATCGTGGTGCCGTGGCCTTCCTCGCTGTAGATCTTGATGTGGCCGCCGGACTGCTTGACGAAGCCGTAGACCATGGAGAGGCCCAGGCCGGATCCCTTGCCGACCTCCTTGGTGGTGAAGAAGGGCTCGAACGCCTTGTGCTGGGTCTCCACGGACATGCCGGTACCGGTGTCGCTGACCGCGAGCATGATGTAGGGGCCGGCGGTCACGTCCGCATGGGCCTGCGCATAGGCCTCGTCCAGCACGACGCGGTGGGTCTCCAGCAGCAGCTTGCCGCCGTTCGGCATGGCGTCGCGCGCGTTGATGGCCATGTTGAGCACGGCATTGGTGAGCCGGGACGGATCGATATGCGCGGTCATCGGCCCCTGTTCCAGCACGGTCTCGATCTGGATCTGTTCGCCGAGGGTGGGGCGCAGCAGCTTGGCGATGTCCGCGATCGCGGCGTTGATCTCGACGTTGCGCGGCTGCAGCGGCTGCCGGCGCGCAAAGGCGAGCAGATGCTGGATCAGCTCGGCGCAGCGCTCGGCCGCATCGTCGATCAGCCGCGCCACGCGCTGCAGCTCGGGCTGCTGCTTCAGGCTTTCCACCAGCGTCTCGGTGTTGCCGGAGATCACGGTCAGCATGTTGTTGAAGTCGTGCGCGACGCCGCCGGTCAGCTTGCCGATCGCATCCAGCTTCTGCGACTGGTACAGCTGCCGCTCGGTCTCGCGCGACATGGTGGCGTCGTGATAGACCAGCACCGCGCCGGAGATCTCGCCGTGCCCGTCCAGCATCGGCCGGCCGCTGACCATGAGATGGCGGGGCGGATTGCCGCTGTGCGGCCGGACGATCATCTCCAGGTCCTCGAACTTCTCGCCCCGCAGCACGCGGACCGAAGGCAGCTCGTCGGCCTGCATCGGCGTGACGCCGTCGCCGTTGAAGACGTCCGACAGCGCGCGCAGATTGCTCAGGTTCATGCCGGTGCGATGCAGCAGCATGCGCTCCGCGGCCGGATTGGACAGCAGCACGTTGCCGTCGGCATCGATCACCAGCACCGCCTCCGCCATGCTGTCGAACGTGCTTTGCAGCACGTTGACCGACAGGCGCAGCTCGTCATGCGCGGTGACCAGATGCTCGGTACGCTCGGCCACCGCCGCTTCGAGCGCCTGCTTGGCAGCTTGCGTCTGTTCGAGCGAGGTCTGGAGCTGGCCCGTGGCGCGCCGGCTCTCGCGCATCACCAAAGCGACCAGCAGCAGGATCAGCACGGCGCCCGCGACATCGATGCCGAGCAGCACGACGCCCGTGCGGCGCGAATCCTGGGAGCGCGCGGCGAGCAGGCGTTCCTCCTCCGCGCTCAATCGGTCGAGGTTGGCCATCACCGTGTCCATGAGGCCGCGGCCCTCGGCCCTGCCGTTGAGCGCGGCAATGCCGGCCTGGTCGTTCGCCGCGCGCAGCCGCATCGCCTCGGCCGCGATCTCGACCCGGCGCAGCGCCAGCGGTTCGGTGCCCTCCAGCAGCGCGACCTGATCGGGATTGTCGCGCACGCCGCGCTTGAGGTCGGCCAGCGCCGGCGCGATCTGGGCCTGTACCGCCTGGAACTCGGCGCTGAAGCCCGGGGTGCGGTACAGCTCGTAGCCGCGCGCGGCGCTCTCGGCGCGGCGCAACAGCACGCGCAGATCGGAGATCTTCTTCTGGACGTGCACCGTCTGGTTGACCCGCGCAGCATCCGAGCGCGACTTCACGTCGAGGGCGATCGAGGCCGCGGTGATGATCAGGAGGATGGCAAGTCCGGCACCCAGAATGACGCGCTGCGTTGGAATCAAGGGGCTTCTTTCTTGTCCTTCGGCTGCGCGCTCTCGCTTGCGAGGCATTCCCGGATCGTGGTCAGCAACGCGTCCGGCGTGAACGGTTTGCGCAGGCAGCGCGTCGCGCCGAGCTCCAGCGCCATGCGGAGGAAATCGGGAGAGGGCGAGGCGGATGACGCGAAGGCGTAACCGGACATCGCGATCAGCGGAGTTGCCGGTGCGCGCTCGTGAAAGATGCGGATCGACTCAAAGCCGCGCATGTGCGGCATGAAGATGTCGACCAGCATCACGTCGAAGGTCTGCGTTTCCAGCGCAGCCAGTCCAGTTTCACCACCGTCGGTCAGCGTGACGTCGAAGCCCTGACGTTGGAGGAGGACCTCGATGGTCGCGCCGACCATCGGATCGTCATCAACCACGAGAATACGCGGCATGACACTTCCCAGTAGATCGAAGTCCCCACTAGGATTGGTGATATCCGCGAATCGTGTGTCGGGTCAATTTTGGATTGGGTCCGGGTAGATATGCACGGTTGGGTGCATACAGGTCCATCTACATGCAATTGTACATCATCGCCGGCGATGGGCTCGCCGCAGGCGACATCACGAAGATGTGCCCGATGCACGGAAAAGGCGTCGCAATGCTGCGACGCCTTCCGTTACGCGTGGCTCGACTGGTTACGGGCAGGGATGCCGCCGGCCGTCATAACCGAGATAGGTGCCCGAAGCCGGGTCATACGACTTGAAGCGCTGCGCGCAATAGGCTGAGGAATCGCCGCCGCCAGGGACCACCGCGACCGTCGGTTCGTCATAATAGCTGTCGTAGTAATAGGGGTCGCTGTAATAGCCATAGTTGCTGCCGTAATAGGCGTATGAGCCCAGGCCGCCGATCGCCGCGCCAGCCGCGAAGCCCGGCCAGAAGCCGCCGCGACGGTGGTGATGATGGTGCCGTCCTCCGCTCCAATGACTACCGCCGCTCCAGCTGCCACCGCGGTTTTGCCAGGTGCCGCCGTTGGCGGCTGCGAAGTTGCGGGCTGCGCCACCGGTGAAGGACGTGCCGCCGCTTGGACGAACCGCTGCACCGGCCGCGAAACTGTCGCCGCCTGAACGTGCCGCGGCACCTGCAGCGAAACCGCCGCCACCGCCGTGCATCGCGGCACCGCCGCCCATCCGGGCTCCGCCGCCACCGCCGCCGATATGCGCTCCGCCGCCGCCACCGCCGACATGTACGCCGGCACCGCCGGCACCTGCGGCGCGATCCTGGGCGAAGCCCGGTGTGGTCATGGGTAGAACGAGCGCCAGCGTCGCAGCTGCGCTCAAAACTCTCAGATTGTTCATGGTAAACTCCTTTCCCGGAAAGCAAACCCTATGAAAGAGCAGTGGTTCCTGGGATCACGTCGGTTTGCGCGGGAAGGGAGTCTCGCGCACGGCCGCTGTACCCGGCATGAACGGATCGCGTCCGATTTGCGGCGATGCATGGGTCGCCGCTGCGCACGTGCCCAGGCAGCACCGCGCCGCCGAACTGGACATTTCGCCGGCCGGATGGCATCAGGGCCCGACGAAGCAGGGCCCTTGCCGCATGAAACAATTCTTCCTCAAGTTCTTCACCTGGTGGAACGGCCAGACCTTTGGCACCCAACTCTGGACCAAAAGGTACGGGGAGCTGGTCGGCCAGGACGAGCAGGGCAATCTCTACTATCGCACCCGCGGCGGGGCGATCGATCCGACCCTGGGCTTCGAGCGGCGCTGGGTGGTCTATAACGGCTATGCCGAAGCGAGCCGGATCCCGCCGTCCTGGCACGGCTGGATTCATCACGTCGTCGATGTGCCGCCGACCGAGGCCAATTATCAGCCGCGCGAGTGGGAGAAGCCGCACCAGCCGAATCTCACCGGCACGGCCAAGGCCTATCGTCCCTCGGGATCGACCCTCGCCAGCGGCAAGCGTCCGAAGGCGACCGGCGACTATCAGCCCTGGACCCCTGGCTAGTCCTTCAGCCCGCGATCTTCATCGATCAATTGGATGCACCCGCATCCGCCTCACGCCGCTGTGGACAACGGGAACAGCGGGGATGGCGTCTGCGCGGACGTTGCAGCCGCGCCAGCGATGCGGCTCAATGAGCCCATCTTACGGAGATGGGAGACCATTGCGTTCGGTTCGGGCAACAGTTCGCGACTGTCCCGAGATGCAGCGGCCGCCGAGGAAGGACTCGATCGGGAGATAGGCCCCCGGTCTGGAAGCTCCGACATCGCCCGATGTGAATGTGCAGCCGCCGTAAGACAGGAAAGGCCGCTTGGGAAACCGAGCGGCCTTTTTCTTTGAGGAGATCTCGTGCCCCGGACGCAGCGCAGCGTCGTTTCGACGGTGCGCTGCAGAGACGGGGCCTATGTTGCCGCAGACAGTGTGGCTTGCTGGATCCCGGCTCTGCGCAGCAGCGCTACGCGCTGCGGCGCGTCCGGGACGCGGGGGCATCGACGCGTGCTACACGACCCGCTCGGCGGCGCGCTTCACTGCCTCCAGCCGCCGCGCGTGGTTTTGCGCGCCGCGCTCGCGGAGCAGGGCCATCACTTCGGCTGGCGCCGTATCGGGCGAGCCGGAATTGAACGGCGGAGCCGGGTTGTATTCCATCTGGAGCTGGATCGCTTGCGCGGTGGTGCGATCGATCAGGATCGACACCAGCGTCAGCGCGAAATCGATGCCGGCGGTGACGCCGCCGCCGGTGATGCGGTTGCGGTCGATGCAGACGCGCGTCTTTGTTGGCGTCGCGCCGAACTGGCCGAGCATCTCCATCGCGCTCCAATGGGTCGCGGCGCGGTAGCCCTTGAGCAGGCCGGCGGCGCCGAGCGCCAGCGATCCCGTGCAGACGGAGGTGACGTATTTTGCGCCTACGGCCTGCCGGCGCAGGAAGTCGAGCACCTCGTCATCGCCCAGCAGGTCGTTGGTGCCGCCGCCGCCGGGCACGCAGATCACGTCGAGCTGCGGGCAGTCGGCGAATGTCGTGGTCGGCGTCAGCGTCAGCACGGAATCGCTCGGCACCGGCTCGATCCGCTTCCAGATCAAATGCAGCTTTGCGCCGGGCACCATGGAAAACACCTGCAAGGGGCCGGTGAAGTCGAGCTGGGTCACGCGCGGGAATATCAGAAGTCCGATCTGGAGCGGGGAAGACATCGGCGGATCCTCCTAAGAAGAGCTTGACGAACAGAGATTGGCATGCTGCCGTCGTGTCCGAAATGGCATAATTCCCACTATTTCGGACAGAGCTATGATCGGCATCCTGATTTTCCCGGATTTCCAGCTGCTCGATGCGGCCGGCCCGATCTCGGTGTTCGAGGTCGCGGCCCGCTGCGCCGGCAAGCCGCTTGCGCTGCGGGTGCTGGCGCTGAACGCGGGAGCGGTGCGCAGCTCGTCAGGCGTCGAGATGATGGCGCGCGAATTCAAGTCGGCGAATGCGATCACCACGCTGGTGATCGCGGGCGGCGTCGGCGTTGCGGATGCTGCGCGCTGCGAGGCCACGCGCGCCTTCGTGCAGCGGCTGGCGCGGCGCGGCGTGCGGGTCGCGAGCGTCTGCTCGGGCGCCTATGTGCTGGCAGAAGCGGGTCTTCTCGACGGCCGCCGCGCCACCACGCATTGGGGGCGGACGCGCGACTTCGTCGCGCGCTATCCGAAGGTGAAGTTCGAGCCCGACCAGATCTTCACCCGCGACGGCAATGTCTGGACCTCGGCCGGCATCACCGCGGGCATCGACCTCGCGCTCGCGATGGTCACCGAGGACCATGGCGAGGAGATCGCGCGGGCCGCGGCGCGCCAGCTCGTGCTCTATCATCGCCGCAGCGGCGGCCAGTCGCAGTTTTCCTCGCTGCTGGAGCTGAAGGCGCCGAACGGCCGCTTCGGTGCGCTGTTGTCCTGGGCACGTGAAAATCTCGACGCGCCGCTGACGGTGGAGGATCTCGCCGACCGCGCCGGCATGAGCGCGCGGCATTTCGCCCGCGCCTTCGCCGCCGAGACCGGCACGACGCCATCCAAGGCGATCGAGCGGCTCCGGCTCGAGGTCGCACGCGAGCGCGTGCAGTCCTCGCGCGAGGGCATCGAGCGCGTCGCGGAGGCGACCGGCTTTCGCGATCCCGAGCGCATGCGCCGCGCCTTCATCCGGGCCTTCGGCCAGCCGCCGCAGGCGCTGCGGCGTGCGGCGCGGGCGGGGTAGGGCGTGTACTCTTGAACTCGGTGCGCCCCGCGGAGTCGCGACGTCCACATCGAGCAGAGATGCCTAACGATCCGGCTTTTCGCTCACGATGGCGCCGGACTTGGGGTCGGCATGGAATTCCATCTTCTGTCCGTTCTTGACGCCTTCGCCCTCCCATCGGCCGTCGTCGGCTTCAAGCTTGGTCACCTGCGAATAGCCGGATTCCATGACCTTGGCCTTGACTTGCTCCATCGGCATCCAGTCAGGTCCGGGTTGATCTGCTCTTGCTGCCGAGGCCATGGCGAGCGAGCCGAGAACCAGGATTGTGGCAAACTTCATCGCGAACCTCCTTGCGGTGAGAGGCTTCAACGGGATCGCCGAATTGAGGTTCCTCGACTGCGGCGGTGCAAATGAGGGAACGGCCGTGGCTCACCTCGACATCTCCGAATCGATGAGGGCATTCTTATGGGGTGCCCTTTGCCGGCACGCGGCGGGATGAATCTGCGCGCGCGGTCAGGCGCCGTGCGATCGGCATCAGGATGTACGGCGCAAGATGGATGGGAAACTGCGTCAGCGCGAAATAGAGCCAGGTCGTCGTCGGCAATGCGCCGGCCGTTGCCGCCAGCATCAGGCCGAGATTGCGCTGTGACACCATCAGTCCCAGTGCCAGCGCGCGCTCGGTGCCGACGCGGCGGAACAGCAGCGTGGTGACGGCGAGGAGGGTGAAGTAGATCGCGAAGGACAGGGCTGCGAGGCTGACGGTGAACAGCGGCTGTGCCAGGAGGTCGTTCACGACGTCGCCCATGATCGCCGCAGCGAAGATGAAGAGGATGATGATGTTGAGACCGTCGATCGGCGTCTTGTAACGCTGGATCGCCTCTTTGCCGAAGATCCACCGGATGGCGGTCGCGGCCAGCAGCGATGCGGCGAGGATGCCCAGCAGTTTCAGGCCGAGTGTGAGCGGCGTGATGCTGAGCATGTCGCCGAGGAAGAGGCCGGCGAACAGCGAGGCCGTGAAGGGCACCAGCGCGGTCGAGGTCACCAGCGTGATCAGCACGAGCGTGGCATCGAGCCCCATCAGCGCGGCGAGGGCCGGCGAGGCCATCATCGGCGAGGCCATGCTCTGCAGCATCAATGCGAGCGACAGCCCGGGCGCGCGAGCCGTGAGGCCGGTTGCATGCGCGATTAGGCCGACGATCAGCGGCACGCCGATCGTGGTCCAGGCCGTGGCGGTCGCAACCAGCGCCGGTCGGCGCAGATGGCTGTAGAGCGCGGCCACATCGACCCGCATGAAGGAGATGCAGAGCAGGCAGAGGATCGCCTCGGTGAGATAGGGACGCAGCAATGCGCCGAGCGGCGGCACCGCGGCTGCGATGAACACGATGGCGGCGACCCCGCGCGTGCCCTGGCTGCCCAGCCAGCTCAGGACGCGCAGCGGCAGGGCGGCGATGGTTTGGAGCGGAGAAGCCATGCGGAACGGCGTTTCAGCCCAGTCCCTTCAGCCACGCGCCGACCTCGCCGACGGCAACATTGGCCTCTCGCAACAGCTTGCCCATGGTGAAGAAGCCGTGGAATTGGCCGGGATAATGCCTGGTCGTCACGGGCACGCCGGCCTGCTCGAGGCGCACGGCATATTCGTTGCCTTCGTCGCGCAAGGGATCGGCGCCGGCGGTCAGCACATAGGCCGGCGGCAAGCCGGCCAGGCTTGGCGCGCGCGCAGGCGACGCGCGCCAGTCGTGGATGTCGGCGGCGCCGTTGAGATAATGGTCGCGGAACCAGCGGATCACCGAATGCGTCAGCAGCACGCTGGTCTCGGGCTCGCTGTGGGAGCCGTGCGTCATGGCGAAATCGGTGGCGGGATAGATCAGCACCTGGCCCGCAAGCGCAGGGCCGCCAGCGTCGCGCGCGGCGAGCGCGACGACTGCGGTAAGATTGCCGCCGGCGCTGTCGCCCCCGATCGAGAGCCGCGACGCGTCGATGCCGAGCTCGCGCGCGTTGGCGGCAATCCATTGGGTCGCGGCCACCGCGTCCTCGGTGGCGGCGGGAAATTTGTGCTCGGGCGCAAGGCGGTAGTCGACCGAGATCACGATCAGCGCGCCTTCGACCGCGAGCTGACGGCAGACGACGTCGTGGGAGTCGAGATCGCCGATCACCCAGCCGCCGCCGTGGAAGAACACCAGGGCCGGCGACAGGCTCTCGTGCCGGCGCGGCTCCTTGGGAACGTAGAGACGGGCGGGAATCGCGCCGTGCGGGGCCGGGATCGAGAGCGAAGCGACGCGGGCAAGCTCGGGTGCATCAGGGTTGGTGGCAAAGCGCGCCTGCGCATAATAGGCGCGGGCCTCCGGCGCGGTCAGGGTCTCGTAGGCCGGGCGGCCGGCGTCCTGGAAAGCCCTGTAGACGGCGGCGGCATCGGGATCGAGCACAACGGGCATGGGGCGACCTCGGGGTTTCCAGTCTGGTTGGATGTCGTTTGGGGGGCGATGCCGGCCCCGCGCCCCTGGGAGGGGCTGACTGACTATCCCATTCGGGACCCGGTCTGGCCAGATGGGGCCGGGAAGGGCAGGGATGCCGCCCTTCCGCCGCCTTATTCGCCGTGTTAACCGGATGGCCTGCGAGCGGCGGTAACCCCTATAGAATGTCCAACAAGCCCGATTCGCTGTTGAAGCCGCGCGAGATGTTTCGAACCATTACCCTGACAGGTCTTGCGGCGCTTTTGGCCGCCACCGCACTGACGGTTGCGACGCCGGCTCAGGCCCAAATCGGCACGATCTTTTCCGATCCGCCGCCGCTGCGGCCGCCCGGCACCATTCCGCGCGGCCAGCCGCAGCCGCAGCAGATCCCCGACGACGACGAGGAGGTGCCGGAGCTGCCGCCCCAGGGCCGCGTGCTGCCGTCGCGTCCGATGCCGCCGCCGCCGGGCCGGCAGGGGAACGTGATGCCGGGGCCGGTCGAAACCCAACCGCTGGCGCCGCCGCCAGGCTCCACCGTGGCTCCGCCGAACCAGCCGCCCTCCGCGGCGATCACACCGCCCGGCGCGCCGGGTGCGCCCGGCCAGCGCCAGCCGCAGCAGAAGGGCGCTCCAGGCGCCGTGCCGCAGACCCCGGCAAGTCTCCAGCCGGGCGACGAGGTCGTTACCGAGCCGCCGGCGCAGAAGATCGTGAACAAGAAGGCGACCTTCTCCGGCCTCGACAAGATCACCGGCCGCATCATCAATTTCGACGAGGAGATCGGCGAGACCGTCCAGTTCGGCGCGCTCAGGGTCAAGACCGACGCCTGTTACACGCGGCCGGCGACGGAGGCCACCAACACCGATGCCTTCGTCGAGGTCGACGAGATCACCTTGCAGGGCGAGGTGAAGCGGATCTTCTCCGGCTGGATGTACGCGGCAAGCCCGGGCCTGCACGGCGTCGAGCATCCGATCTACGACATCTGGCTCACCGACTGCAAAGAGCCGCAGCAGACCATTGCGACGGCGGCGCCGGATCCGGCGGCCAAGCCGCCGCCACCGCCGCCCGCACAGAAGAAGGCTGCGCCGAAGCAGGTGCAGCAGCGTCCACCGCAACCTCTGCCGCCGATCCAGCAGCAGCAACCGGCGCCACCGCCACCCCCGCCGCCGGAGCAGCGGCCGGGCCTGTTCGGGATTCCCGGGTTTGGCCGCTAGGCCATGGTCGACCTCTCCCGTCGGGAGAGGTGAAGCATCAGCGCTTAGCTGATCGGGTCCTATTGCCTTGAAGCGATGATCTCGAGTGCGCGCGCGCCCGGGATGGCCTCGCCGGGTGAGAGTCTGAGGAAATCGCCGGGCTCGCCGGCCAGCGCCTTGTCGAGCAGCGCGGTGTAGCGCCGCCGTGAGATCTCGACCGCGCCAAAACTCTTCAGGTGCTCGGTGACGTACTGAGTGTCGAGCAGCTCGAAGCCGCCATGAATGAGCCGCGCGACCAGATGCACCAGCGCGACCTTCGAGGCGTCGCGCGCGGTGTGAAACATGCTCTCGCCGAAGAAGGCCCGCCCCAGGCTGACGCCGTACAGCCCGCCGACGAGATCATCGCCCTGCCAGGCTTCGACGCTGTGGCAATGGCCGAGCTGGTATAGGCCGCCATAGAGGTCACGGATGCGCTTGTTGATCCAGGTGTCCTCGCGCCCGGCCTGCGGCGCGGCGCAGCCCGCGATCGTTGCCTTGAACGCGGTGTTGACGGTGACGCGAAACACGTCCGAGCGCACCGTGCGCGCAAGCCGCGAGGCGACGCGAAATCCGTCGAGCGGGATGACGCCGCGAAATTCCGGCTCGACCCAGAACAGGGTCGGATCGTCGGCACTTTCCGCCATCGGAAAGATGCCGCAGGCATAGGCGCGCAGCAGCACGGCCGGGGTGATTTCAGACGGAGCGGAGTCGCGCGAAGTCATGGTTCGCGATGATAGCAGGATCGCGAGGCCGTTGCGATGGGGCGCAACGGCAGCGCGAGGTCAGCCGGCGGCAGCGGTGCTGGTCTTGCCCGGGCTTGCGGGCACGCGGGCGAACTTCAGCACGACCCGGGTTCCGGAATGCGCGGGATCGCGCTCGACCGAGGCGTCGAGCTTGGCGGCCATGGCCGCGACGATGCGCTGGCCCATGCCGGTGGAGCGCGGATCGGCCTTGACGGCGTCACCGACGCCGTTGTCGGCGATCGACAGCAGGAGATCGTCGCCTTGCGCGGTCAGATCGACATGGATCGGGCCGGCGCCGTCGGGATAGGCGTATTTCACGGCGTTCATCACCAGCTCGTTGACGATGATGCCGACGGCGACCGCGCGGTCCGGATCGATCTCGATCGGCTCGGCCTTCAGGGTCAGGCGCGACATCCGGTTGCCTTCGGCCGAGCGGCGGAGATCCTCGAGCAGGGACTCCAGATACTGGTTCAGCACCACGCTCTTGAGGTCCTGCGAGGTGTAGAGGCGCCGGTGCACTTGCGCGACCGCGGCGACACGGCCCATGGCGTTGGTCAGCGCTGCCTTGACCTCGTCCTGCGCGGCCGAGCTTGCCTGAAGGTGCAGCAGGGAGGCGATGATCTGGAGCGAGTTGCCGACGCGATGATTGACCTCGCGCAGCAGCAGCTCGCGTTCGGCGGCAAGAGCTGCGTAGCGGTCGCGCGAGGCATGGATCTCGGCTTCGGCTTCCTCGCGCGCCTTCTGCAATTCAGCCTGACGCAGCGCGCCCTCGGCCGCGACGTGGAGCAGGGGGATGAAATCGCCGGTGACGTCCTTGACGAGATAATCGGACGCGCCGGCCTTCAGCGCGGTGACGGCGATGCTGGAATCCTGCGAGGCCGTGACGAACACGACGGGCGGAGCGTCCGGGATCGCCATGATCTGCTCGAGCGTCTCCAGCCCGTCGAGACCCGGCATGTACTGGTCGAGCGCGACCACGTCGATGCCGCCCTCGGCGCCAGCGCGGCGGATGCGCTCCAGGCCCTCCTCGCCGCTCGCGGCATGGACGACCCTGTAGCCGCGCCGCGTCAGGCCGCGTTCGACCAGGTGCGCCAGCGCACGGTCGTCGTCGATGTAGAGCAGGGTTGGCGTGCGCTGGTTCATGGGGCGGCGGGCGGGACCTGGATGACCGAGAAGAACAGGCCGAGCTGCCGGATGGCATTGGCGAAATTCTCGTAGTTGACGGGCTTGGTGATGTACACGTTGCAGCCGAGCTCATAGCAGCGCTTGATTTCCTGGGAATCGTCGGTGGTGGTCAGGACCACCACGGGCGAAGCCTTCAGATATTTGTTTTCCTTGATCTGCCGGAGGATGTCGATCCCGGTCATGTCGGGCAGGTTGAGATCGAGCAGGATCAGAAGCGCATTGCCCTTCTGCACGAGGCCGCTGCCGTCGGCGCCGAACAGGTGCTGCATCGCATCGGTGCCGTTGGTGAAGGAGACGATCTCGTTGTTGACGCCCGAGCGGCGGATGTTGCGCTCGATCAGGCGGGCGTGTCCCTCGTCGTCCTCGATCATGATGATGGTGACAGGCTGGGTCATCGATCTCTGTTCCGGTTGTTCACGTTCCAGGCGATCGGCAGCGTGATCGTGAAGGTGCTGCCCGCGTTCAGTTCCGATGATACCGACATGGTGCCGCCGAGGCGACGCACAAGTGCACGCACATGCGCAAGACCAATGCCCTGGCCGGGCTTGTCCTGGGTTCCGGCGCGGCGGAACAGGTCGAATATCCGCTGGTGATCCTTCGGGTCGATCCCCCGGCCGTTGTCGCTGATCTCGAAGATAGCGTAGCCGAGCTTGGTCCGCCCGCGAATTCTGATCTCTCCGGGCACGCCGGGCTTGAGATATTTGATGGCATTGTCGATCAGATTGGAGAAAATCTGTTCGAGCGCGAGCCGGTCGCTCACGACATTCGGCAGCGGCTCGACATGAATCTGGGCCTGCGCCTCGTCCGCCTGGTGGGCCAGCGTGGTCACAATGGCCTCGATCAGCTCGCGTGTGTCGATCTTGACCGGCTGGAATTCGCGGCGGCCCTCGCGGGTGAGGTTGAGGATCGCCGAGATCAGCCGGTCCATCTTGGCGATCGAAGACTTGATGAAGCCGAGCGCTTCGGAGAAGTCCTCGGACAGCTGCTTGTCGGCGCCTTCGAGCGCGATCTCGCCAGGGCCGGCGGGCGCCAGCGGCGCACCGTCGGCAGAGACATGGGCGAGGCTGCCGATGCGGCGGAAGATGTCGCCGCCGAGCTCTTCCAGCTCGCTGGTGAAGCCCATGATGTTGACGAGCGGCGAGCGCAGGTCGTGGCTGACGATATAGGCAAAACGCTGGATCTCGTCGTTGGCTTCGCGCAGGTCCGCTGTGCGCTCGTCGACGATGGATTCCAGATTGACGTTGGCGTCGCGCAGGCGCGCTTCGGCCTCGTCACGGGCGCGGGCCGAGCGCCGCACCAGCCAGGTCGAGATCATGGCCAGCAGCACGACGAGGCCGGAGCCGATGCCGGTCATCGATGCGGCCAGGGTCTGGCTGCGGTCGGAGTTGGCGGTGCGGAGCCGAAACAGCCGCTCCTCCTCGCGGATCATCGCATTGGCCTGGTTGGTGATCGTGGTCGTGGTGTTGCCGCGGGCGGCCTCGCGGACGAGCTCCGTGGCGCGGTCGAGCTGCCCCTGCTTGACGAGGCTCATCTCCCGCGAGAACTGGTCGAGCCGGGTCTCGATGGCCACGCTTAGCTTCTCGATGCTGTCGCGTTGCGCCGGATTGTCGCCGATCTGGCGCGTGAGCTTGTCGAGCGCCGGAATGATCGCGGCGACGGCTTTCTCGTGATCCGACTGGAAATCCGAACCTTGCGTCAGGAGAAAGCCGCGGGCGCTGCTCTCGGCACGGCGGATCTGGAGCAACAGGGCGTTGATCTGGCTCTGCGCCTCGATGGTGTGGAGCACCCATTTGCTGTCTTCCCGCGCCTCGTTGACGAGGTAGACGGAGCCGGCGCTGATCACGGTCAGCACCAGAAGACCCGCCGCGATCAGCAGGATCTGCCAAAAAGCCCGCCGTCGTTGCGCCTCGGCCGTCACGACGGCCTCACTCTATCACGTCTCGCGGAAGTCAAAACGCCCCCTTGGAACTGTCCCCGCGTCCAGAACGCAATCGGGGCCAAAAGGTTCCACGGCAAAGTGGATTATCGCGGGGCAGGTTCCATCTTGCCGGCCAGATACTGCTCCAGCCAGTGGATGTGGTAGTCGCCGTTGATGATATCGCCTTCGCGCACCAAAGCGCGGAACAGCGGCAGCGTGGTTTCGATGCCTTCCACCACCATCTCGTCCAGCGCCCGCCGGAGCCGCATCAGGCATTCTGCGCGGGTCTTGCCGTGCACGATCAGCTTGCCGACCAGGGAATCGTAATAGGGCGGGATCGTGTAGCCCTGGTAGACGGCGGAATCGATCCGTACCCCCAGCCCGCCCGGGGGATGGTATTGCAGGATGCGGCCGGGCGAGGGGCGGAAGGTCTGGGGATTTTCGGCGTTGATGCGGCACTCGATGGCGTGGCCGATGACCTGGACCTCTTCCTGCTTGGCCGGCAGGTCACCGCCGGCGGCGATGCGGATCTGCTCCAGCACGAGGTCGATGTCGGTAATGCTCTCGGTGACGGGATGCTCGACCTGGATTCGGGTGTTCATCTCGATGAAGTAGAATTCGCCGTCCTCGAACAGGAATTCGATGGTGCCGACGCCGAGATATTTCATCTCGCGCATTGCGCTGGCGCAGGTCTCGCCGATCTTGGCGCGCGCGGCGGCGGCGAGCACGGGTGAGGGGCCTTCCTCCCAGACCTTCTGGTGGCGGCGCTGCAGCGAGCAGTCGCGCTCGCCGAGATGGATCGCGCCACCGCGGCCGTCGCCGAGGATCTGGATTTCGATATGGCGCGGCTTCTGGAGGTATTTCTCCAGGTAGACCGAGGCATCGCCAAAGGCGGATTTGGCCTCGTTGGCCGCCGTCGACAGCGCCACCTGCAGATCCGCCTCGCTGTGGGCGACCTTCATGCCGCGGCCGCCGCCGCCGGCCGCCGCCTTCACCAGCACGGGAAAGCCGATCTCCCTTGCGATGGCCAGGGCGTCGTCGTCGGGGCCAACCGCGCCGTCTGAGCCGGGAACCACGGGAATGCCGAGCCTCTTGGCGGTCTTCTTGGCCTCGATCTTGTCGCCCATCAGGCGGATATGCTCGGCCTTGGGGCCGATGAAATGCAGATTGTGCTCGGCGAGGATCTCCGCGAAGCGCGCATTCTCCGACAGAAAGCCGTAGCCGGGATGCACGGCATCGGCGCCGGTGATCTCACAGGCCGCGAGCAGCGCGGGGACGTTGAGATAGCTGTCCTTGGACGCCGGCGGGCCGATGCAGACGCTCTCGTCCGACAGGCGCACATGCATGGCGTCGGCGTCGGCGGTGGAGTGCACGGCGACCGTCGCGATGCCGAGCTCCTTGCACGCCCTGAGGATGCGAAGGGCGATCTCGCCGCGATTGGCTATCAGGATCTTGTCGAACATGGTGCCTCAGGGGCGAATGGGGAATGGCGAATGGCGAATAGGGTGGAGCAGCTGGTCGCTACGCGCTATTCGCCACTGCCTCACTCGATGATGACGAGCGGCTCGCCGTACTCGACCGGCTGGCCGTCCTCGACCAGGATCTGCGTCACCGTGCCGGCGCGCGGCGAGGGGATCTGGTTCATGGTCTTCATGGCTTCGATGATCAGCAGCGTCTGTCCGACCGAGACCTTGCTGCCGACCTCGATGAACGGCTTGGCGCCGGGCTCGGGCGCCCAATACGCGGTGCCGACCATCGGCGAGCTGACCGCGCCGGGATGCTTCGACAGGTCGGGCCCGGCGGCGGCCGTCGCGGCGGGGACACCCGGCAGGGCGGCGGGAGCCGCAGCCATCGGCACCGGCATGGTCGCAGCCACGCTGATATTGCGGGCGACGCGCAGGCGCAGGCCCGCGCGCTCGATCTCGATCTCGCTGAGGCTGGTCTCATCGAGCAGGAGCGCGAGCTCGCGGACGAGCGCGGAATCCTCGCTGGAAAACTTTGCGGCTGCTTTGTCGTCTGGCTGGCGCGCCATGTTGTTTGATCCGAATGTTCTGTTTGATGAGGGAGCTTCAGGCTTTGGGCTTGATGGCAAGCTTGGCGGCGAGGCCCTGGATGGCGAGGCGGTAGCCCTCGATGCCGAAACCGCAGAGCGATGCGAAGGCCGCGCGTGCCGTGTAGGAGTGATGACGAAAGCTCTCGCGGGCGTGGATGTTGGTCACATGCACCTCGACCGTCGGGATCTGAACCGCGAGCAGCGCGTCGTGCAGCGCGATCGAGGTGTGGGAATAGCCGCCGGCATTGACGATGATGCCCTTCATCTTGCGCCGGTGCGCCTCGTGGATGAAGTCGATCAGCTCGCCCTCGCGGTTGGACTGCCGGCAATCGGCCTTGAGGCCGAACGTCGCCGCCGTTTCCCGGCACAGCGCCTCGACGTCGGCCAGCGTCGCATGGCCATACTTCTCCGGCTCGCGCGTCCCCAACATGTTGAGGTTCGGCCCGTTCAGGACAAGGATCGTGTCGGTTGCGGGTTCTGCCATTCCAATCCCGGAAGAGGTGCTTCGGCGTGGCGGGGTTATAGGTAACAAAGCGTCCCAGGGGAAGCCTTGAAGGACCTTCGAGGGGCCCTCAGGTACCTCATCCTGGCTGCAAAAATCTGTGCGGAAGCTACGGAAATTGCTTGTTAACCAGCCCGAACCATGGCTGCCGGCAACCGCAAAGGGGGCGGGCATTGCTGCCCGCCCCCTGCGGCTGCCGGTGATCCGGCTTAGACGTTCAGGACCGCCACGATTTCGTAGGTGTCCGGATTGATGATCACGATCTCTTCCTTGACCAGGATGTACTTGTAGGTCCGCCACTCCGGATAGATCGACACGACCCGGGACGGCAAGGTGTGGAAGGTAATGCCCTCGCGCGGCACGCGGGTGCCGACCGAGATCGAGAAGTTCACGTTGGTCACCGGGGTCACCCGCTGCTCGCGGATCACCGAGGTGATCTGGGTCCGCTGCTCGGTCGAAAGCTTCGCGGCGGCGCCCGCCTGGCCGACCGTGGTCGAGGTCGAGCTCTGGCCCTGGGCGTTCTGGTTGGTGCTGGTGCCGGTCTGGCCCTGAGCATTCTGGTTGGTGCTCGTGCCGGTACCCTTCTGGGTCTCGGCGTTGTTGGTCGAGGTGCCGCTCTTGCTGCCCTCAGCCTTCATATCCTTGTCCTTGCCGGACTTGGTGGTGTCCTGGCTCATGCTCTTGGACTTGTCCTGGGACTTGTCCATCTGGCCCTGCGCGCGATCGTCGGTGCGCTGGCCCTTGGTGCCGGCCTTGTCTTCGGCGTTCTTGTTCATCGCGCCGCCCGAGGAACGCTCGTCCTTCATCGCGCCGGACTTGTCTTCGGACTTCATGGAGCTGGAGCCGCCGGACTGGCCGACAGTGCCCTTGTCATGGCTCATGGAATCGCGGCCCATCGAGCCGCCGCGCTCAGCGGCGCCGCCGGAAGGCTGCGACTGCTGCATCTGTGCGCCACCGGCGCCACCACCGCTGTCGCGGCCCATGGTGCCCTGTGCGTTGGCGAGACCGGTGCCCGCGACGAGTGCGGCTGCGGCAACTGAGATCATGAAGCGGTTCAACATCGAAATTCTCCTCACGTGTTTCTTTGCGTCATTGCCCGCGCCGACAACGAAAGGAGATTTGAGTTGTTCCGGAACTTCGTCTGTTCCGCGGCATTTGTTTGTTGAACGCCAGATGAATGACTTTGCGCGAAGACGCCAATGTTCGGCGCAAGAAGAAAGGCCGGCTTTTCCAGCCGGCCTTGTCGCGTTTTCCGAATATCGAAAAACCTGTGATCAGCAGGTTGCCTTGCCGCAGCGGGCGATGCCGATCTTTTCCCTGAGGCTTTCGACGCCGACGGCGCCGATCACGATCTGCTTGCCGATGACGTAGCTCGGCGTGCCGTTCATGCCCATCGCTTCGGCGAGCTTGAAGTTCTCCTCGATGGTGGCGCGCACCTCGGGGCTGCCGATGTCCTTCTCGATCCTGGCGGTGTCGAGGCCGGCTTCCTTGGCCGCCTGAAGCGCGCGCGCCTTGTCGGCGGCGCCGCGGCCGGTGAGCAGCCTCTGGTGGAAGTCGAGATATTTCTTGCCGGTGGGATCCTGCATGCGCACGGCGACCGCGACCTGCGCCGCTTCGACCGAGCCCTGGCTCAGCACAGGAAACTCCTTCAGCACGACCTTCAGCTTCGGATCGCTCTTCATGATGGTCAGCATGTCGTCCATCGCGCGCTTGCAATAGCCGCAATTGTAGTCGAAGAACTCGACGAACGTGACGTCGCCGTCCTTGTTGCCGAGCACGACCTGTCGCGGCGAGTTGAAGATCGCCTCGGCGTTCTGCGCGACGCTCGCTTCATGCTTTTTCGTTTCGGCCGCGGCCTGACGTTTGCTGAGCTCGGCCATGGCCTCCTCGAGCACCTCGGGATGGCTCACGAGATAGTTCTTGATGATCTTCTCGATCTCGGTGCGCTGCGGGTCGGAGAAGCTGTCGGCAGCGGCCGGCGCGACTGCGCCGAACATGGCGAGCGCAAACAGCGCGGGAGCAAGCGAACGCAGCGAAGGCATAGGCAAATCCTCTTATCCAAAGCAGGTTTCGGGAAACGTCCCGGCGGCGTCAAAGCTCGGTGTCGTGACGTCGTGGTGCAAGGCGTCTTCAGGTTTGGCGTCGTTCTCGTCAGTTGCGCGGCGGCTTGGCCGCCACGATGTCGTCGGCCTTGACCCATCCAGGCGTGCCGATGGCAAAACGGGTTTTCGCGCGCGTGGCGAGCTCGCGGGCGGTCTTGTTGTCGCCGCGCAAGTAAGCGGCCTGGGCCGATGCGAGATCCGCCTCGGCATAATCTCCCTTCCGGCCATAGGCCATCGCGAGCTGGCTGTAACCGAGGATGGCCTCGGGCTCCCGCGCCACCGCGGCGCGGAGAATCCGAACGGCGTCGTCGGTGTAGGCCTTATTATCGGTTCCAACCAGAGCCTGCCCAAGTAACATCTCGATGAGGGGTGAGTTGTTCGAGAGTGCGGCAGCCTTGCGCAGGGGCGCGATGGCCTCGGCGGCCTTGCCGCTTTCCAGCAAGGCCTGGCCGCGCACCTCGTAGAAGTACGGATTGTTCGGCTGAACCTGGATCAGCGCATCGATCTGGGCGAGGGCGCTGCGCAAGTCCCCGTGCAGATAGGTGCTGATGGCACGGGCATAGCGCGCCGGCATGCTGTCGTTCGAGAGCGGATAGCGGCGGTACACCGTCTCCGGCCGCTCCATGAAGGCGGATATCTTGGCGCGAACCATGTCGTGGCGAAGCTGAAGCGCGGGATCGTCCTTCTTGCTCCAATAGGGGCTGGAGCTTGCGAACTCCTGCAGGGCGGCAACGCGCTCGGCCGGCATCGGATGCGACTGGAGATAGGGGTCGGCGCCGCGCGCGGCGAACAGGCTCTCGCTGGTGAAGCGCTTGAAGGTCTCGTACATGCCCTTCGGCGATTGCTGGGTCGCGGTCAGGAATCGCACGCCGGCGCGGTCGGCGTTCTCCTCCTGCTGGCGCTGATAGGACAACAGCGACCGGCGGATCACCTCCTGGGGAGCGGACATCGCGGCGGCGCCGACATTGGCGAGCCCGTTGTTGCCGGTGCCGCGCTGGGTGCTGCCCGCGGCGATCGCGCCGGCGCCGAGCAGCATCGCGATGATCATCTGGGTCTGGGCGGCGGCGAGCTGCTCGCGCAGCTTGGACAGATGGCCGCCCGCCAGATGCCCGGTCTCGTGCGCGAGCACGCCGATGATCTGGTTCGGCGTCTCCGATTGAAGGATCGCGCCGTAATTGACGAAGATGCGGCGGCCATCGGCGACGAACGCGTTGAACGAGCCGTCGTTGAGGATCACCATCTGGATGTTCTGCTTCTCCAGACCCGCGGCGCGCAGGATCGGGCGCGTATATTCGCGCAGCAGCTGCTCGGTCTCGGTGTCGCGCAGGACCGGTGGCCCCTTGGCTTGCGCGTGCGCTGTGGAGAACGGCGTCAGCGCGATCGCCGCGGCCGTGACGAGGGCGGTGAGGGCGGAAGCCTTCTTGCGCAATGCGATCTGGAGCGACATCAAACGGTCTTGGATCAACGGTCTGGAAAGCAGTTTCGTGATGGGTTTGGCGATTGGCGGCGGACCGGATACGCGATATGCCCTTGTGAGCCGTTCCCCTTATGAGCCGCACAATGCGGCCAGTCTGGGGCGCAAGCGCCCCGTTCCCGGGCCGGAGGCGCCGGCCCGCCAGCGAAATAGCAGAAATCGATGCACGATGCGACTTTAAGGAGCCGGTTGGGGCAGTGGCTCGAGCCCTCCCGCCGCAGCGATGTTCCCCCGTTCATGGTGATGGACGTCATGGCCGCGGCGGCCCGAATCGAGGCCGCCGGCGGCCATGTCATCCACATGGAGGTCGGCCAGCCCGCGGCCAGCGCGCCCAGGACGGCGATTGCCGCCGCCCATATGGCGCTCGAGACCGGGCGGATCGATTATACCTCCGCGCTCGGCATCCCCTCCTTGCGCGCGCGCATCGCACGCCATTATCGCGACGCCTATGGCTGCGACGTCAGCCCCGAGCGGATTGTGGTGACCACCGGCTCCTCGGGCGGGTTCATCCTGGCCTTCCTGTCGATGTTCGAGCCGGGCGACCGCGTCGCCGTGACGGTGCCGGGTTATCCGCCCTACCGGCATATCCTGACCGCGCTCGGTTGCGAGCCGGTGCTGATCGAGACCACGAACGAGACGCGCCATGCGCTCACCGGCGAGGCATTGCTCGCCGCCCATCGCAAGGCGCCGCTGAAGGGCGTGCTGGTCGGCAGCCCGGCCAACCCGACGGGGACGATGATGTCGCGCGAAGCGCTCGCCGGCCTGATGGCGGCCGCCGAAGACGCGGGCATCCGCTTCATCTCGGATGAGATCTATCATGGGCTCGATTATGCGTTCCCGGCCGTCACCGCAGCCGCGCTGTCCGAGCACGCACTCGTGATCAATTCGTTCTCGAAATATTTTTGCATGACGGGCTGGCGCGTCGGCTGGATGGTCGTGCCCGAAATCCTGGTGCGGCCGATCGAGCGGCTGCAGCAGAACCTGTCGATCTCGGTGCCGGCGCTGTCGCAGATCGCGGCAGAGGCCGCCTTCGACGGTGCGGCCGAGATGGAAGCGATCAAGCACGGCTATCAGGAAAACAGGCAGATTTTGATCGAGGGATTGCCGAAAGCGGGCCTCAGCAAATTCCTGCCGGCCGATGGTGCATTTTATCTCTATGCCGACGTCTCGGACTTCACCTCCGACAGTTTCGAGTTCGCCAAGCAGATGCTCGAGCAGGCACGCGTTGCGGCGACGCCCGGCCTCGATTTCGATCCCGTTCACGGCCGATCGTTCATTCGTTTTTCGTATGCACGCTCGCCGGGAGAGATGCGCGAGGCAGTTGACCGGATCGCTCACTGGCTTAAATAGCCGCCAGTTTTCGACCAGCTCCGGAGTTCATCTTGCCTGACCACCGATCCGTCCCGACTGCTGCTGCGCCACATTTTTCTCTCGCCGCATTGATGTGGCCGACCCGGCCCGGCGAAGCCGTCGGCGCAGTGCGTGCCGTCGTGCTGGTTGGGCTCGGCACCGCGTTGATGGCGCTGTCAGCCAAGGTCAGCCTGCCGCTGCCCTATGTGCCCATGACGTTGCAGACGCTGGTGGTGCTGATGATCGGCGCGGCCTATGGCTGGCGTCTTGGCAGCGCAACGATGATCGCCTACCTCGCCGAGGGCGCGCTTGGCGCGCCGGTCTTTGCCGGGCCGGTGGGTGGGATTGCGCCGCTGATTGGCCCGACCGCAGGCTATCTGTTCGGCTTCATTGCGGCCGCCTTCGTGACCGGCTGGCTCGCCGAGCGCGGCTGGGATCGCAGCGTGGCGCGGTTGTTTGCAGCCATGGCTGTTGGCCATGTCGTCATTCTGGCCGCCGGCTTCGGCTGGCTGGCGTTCGGCCTCGGGCTCGGCGCTGCGAAGGCCTGGCAGGTCGGCATCGTGCCGTTCGTGGCGGCTTCGCTGATCAAGAACTCGCTTGGCGCGACGTTGATGCCGGCGGCGCGCAGGCTGATCGAGCGCCGGCAATAAAGCGCGAAACCCTGATCGCCATCGTGCTCGCGCACGCGTCGGCTGACTCTGGCCGACCGCTGCCGCCAACGATGAGATCAAGGCGCTCGGCATCGCCCACATCCAGGGTAACGCTCGAAGTAACGGGGCTGGTCGATATGCTCGATCAGCCCTTTTCTTCGAGTCTAGAATCGCTCCGGCCGATAGGGCCGGGGATCGATCGCCGGCGTCTCGCCGCTCATGATCTCGGCGAGCAGGCGTCCGGTCGCGGGTCCCAGGGTAAATCCCTGATGGCCGTGGCCGAAATTCATCCATAGGCGGGGATGACGCGGAGCCTGCCCGAGCACCGGCAGCATGTCGGGGGTGCAGGGGCGGGTGCCGAACCACGGATCCGGCTCGACGCGTTGGCCGAGGTCGATCAGCTCGCGTGCGGAGCTTTCCGCGCTGGCGAGCTGCACGGGCGTGGCGAGGGCGTCCATGCCGGTCAATTCGGCGCCGGTGGTGATGCGGATTCCCTTCGCCATCGGCCCCATGGCGTAGCCGCCGCCCTTGTCGACCAGCGGCAGATCGAGCGAGGCGCCGCCGCTGTAATGCATGTGGTAGCCGCGCTTGCGGACCAGCGGAATGCGATAGCCGAACTTGTGCAGCAGATCGGGCGACCAGGGTCCGAGGGTCACGACGGCGTGGGCGGCGTCGAGGCGCCCCTGGTCCGTCGCGACCGACCAGCCGGTTGCGGTCTGCTGCAGCGACTGCGCGTCGCCGAGCACGATGGTGCCGCCGAGGCGCTCTAAAAGCTCGGCATAGGACGTGACCAGGGCGCCGGGATCGGACACGGTCCAGGTGTCGAGCCAATGGATCGCGCCGGGAAGATCGTCGCGCAGGATCGGCTCGGCCTTGGCGAGCTCGCTGCCGGACAGCACGCGAAAATTCACGCCGAACTCGCGCTGGTCTTCCTCCGCAGCCTTGATCGAGAGCTCCAGCTCCGCGGCGTTGCGGTACAGCGCCCGGTAGCCCGCGCGGCGGATCAGATTGTCGGCGTGAGCCTCGCGAACGAGGATGTCGTGTTCCGAAGTCGCGTAGGCGATCAGTCGCGCCCAGGCCTCGATCGCCTCGCGATGCCGTTTCGGCGCCGAATGCCACCAATAGCGGAGCAGGGGCTCGATATGGCGGTGAAGCGACGACAGGCTGTAGCGCACGTCGTTGGTGCGGCCTGTCGCGATCTTCAGCAGCGTCGCAAGGTCGCGCGGCATCGGATAGGGGCGGACCGCTTCGGCCTGGATCATCCCGGCATTGCCGTAGCTGGTCTCGCGACCGGGCTCCCTGCGATCGACGAGCGTGACGGTCCAGCCGCGCTGCTGCAGGTGCAGTGCGGCGCTCACACCGATCATGCCGCCGCCGAGAACCATTGCGCTTTGCATCGGAAGACTTCTCCTGTCGGATCGCGTTATTCCCGGGATCATTCCCAGGATCATTCCCAGGTGAGGAAGCCGGGGGCAGCGGAGAGCGGCGGCGCCGCGGCAAGCCGCGCCAGATCCGGGACGGGCCGGCACAATTGCGCATCGCCCGCGAACGCCGCCTCGATGCCCGCGGCGACCGAGAGCACGATGGCGTCGCCGCCACGCGGACCGATGATCTGGAGGCCGAACGGCAGGCCGGCTTCATCGAGGCCGAGCGGAATGCTGATCGCGGGATGACCGGGGAGCGTGACGGCGTAGGCCAGGGCGAGCCAGTGGAAATAGGACCTGGTCGGCACGCCGTCGATCTCAGCCGGATGAGGCTCCGACCACGGCCGCGGGCTCAGCGTAATGGTCGGGCTGATCAGCACGTCGCAAGTTTCGAAGAAGCTCTGATAGGCGCGATATATCCGCGTCTGCGTCGCCGTGGCCCGTGCGTGGTCTTCGAGCGTGTAGCCCAGCCCTTCCTCGACATTGGCGCGGACATTGGGGCCGAGCATCTCGCGGCGTTCCCGGTAGTTCTTGCCGTGCATGGCCAGGAACAGGCCTGCGCGCAGCACCGCGAAGGCGTCGTCCGCGCCGGAGCAATCCGGCGTCGCCTCGCGGGATTGTACGAACAGCGGCGCGAGCTTCTTCACCCGCGCGCGGAACACGCGCCGGATCGCCTGCTCGGTCGGGGCAAAGCCAAAATCCTCGGTGAAGGCGAGACGCAGCTTGCCGAGCTCTGCGGGGCGCGGGGCGGCCCAGCGTTCGGCGCGAGCGCGCACGGGCTCGCCGGGCAGCGTATAGGCGAGCGGATCGCGGCCATCATCGCTCGCCATCACCGACAGCATCAGTGCAGTGTCGGCGACGTTGCGTGCCATCGGCCCGTCGGTCGACAGATTGGACCAGCCGAACGCACGCTTCTCGCTGGCCACGAGGCCGTAGGACGGACGCATGCCGACGATGCCGGCGAAGCCTGCCGGATTGCGCAGGGAGCCGCCGGTGTCCGAGCCGGAGGCGAGCGGAGCCATGCCGCAGGCCAGCGCCACCGCCGAGCCGCCGGAGGAGCCCGCCGCCGAGCGCAGGGGATCGAAGGGATTGCCGGTCGCGCCGAATACGGGATTGCGGGTGTTGCCGCCCGCCGCCCATTCCGGCGTGTTGGTCTTGCCGAAGATGACGGCGCCCGCCGCGCGCAGGCGCGCGACCGAGCCCTGGTCGGCAGCCGGGACGTTGTCCTTCAGCAGCGGGCTGCCATAGGTGGAGCGCATCCCGGCGGTGTCCTGGGTGTCCTTGATGAGAATGGGAAGCCCGTGCAGAGCACCGCGATCCTCCCCGCGCAGGATGGCGGCTTCGGCCGCCTTGGCGGCGGCGCGTGCGCCCGGCTCGTCCAGCGTCACGACGGCGTTGACGGCGGGGTTGATCGCGGCGATGCGGGACAGACAGGCGTCGAGCAGCTCGACGGGCGAGATGATCCGCGCGGCCAACAGGCGCCGCAGCTCGACGGCGCTGGAATCGCAAAGCTCTGACAATGCCGGTCCCTTTCAGATTGCGAAAACGGCTTAGCACATCGGCGCAACGACGAAACGAAAACGCCCGGCGGATGCCGGGCGTTTTGCATTTTGAATGTTCGGCCTTATTCGCCGCCGCCGAAACGGCGGGACCACCAGCCGGCGCGGCGCGGGACGGCGGGCGTATCGCTTGCCGGTTGCGGCGCAGGTTCAGTTGCCGGCGCGGGCGGCGTGACCGGCTCGGCCGCCTGCGCAAGCTGCGATACCTGCGTTGCCGGCTCGCTCGGGCCGCTCGACAGGAAGCTCACCTTTTCGCGCACCGTGGAGCGGCGCCGTGCAGCCTTGTCGTCGACGGGCTCTTCCTCCGCGGCAACCGGCTCGGGCTGAGCCGGTGTCTCGGCCTGCACCTCCGCGCGCGGTTCGGGCTGCAAGGCTTGCGGTTCAGGCTGCGAGACTTGCGGTTCAGCGCTGTGCTCGGCCTGCGCGATCGAAGGCGCAGACTCATTGCCGAAGCCGTCGAAATCGGCGACCGCCTCGGCAGCCTCCGATGGCTGATTGGTGCCGAGTTCGTCGCTGATCGAGCCGGCGAGACCTTCCTCGCTGCCACCGCGACGGCGGCGACCGCCGCGGCGACCGCGCCGGCGTCGGCGCTCGCCGCTGCCCTGCTGCTCGCCGCGGGCTGCTTGTTCCTCGCCTTCCTCGCCGTCCTGCTCGGATTCGGCATCGTCCTCGCCTTCGCCGGCCGCAACGGCCGCCTCGGGAAGGGTGGGAGGGCTATCCTCGCGCAACTCGCCGTCGCGCGGCCCACCGCGGCCGCGGCGGCGACGTCGGCGCTTGCGGCGCTGGCCGTCCTGGTCGGACGCGGCATCGCCGGACGCCTGCTCTTCGGCGAGACCTTCGGTCTCCTCGGTTTCGACCTCGGATTCGGTCTCGATGTCGAAGACGTCCTCATCCTCGTAGGGCTCTTCGGCCGCTGGCGGCGGGCTTGCAGCCGCCTGCGCCGCAAGCAGCGCCTTGGCGGCTTCCAGCGTATGCACCTGCTCGCCGCGGTCGATCACGTAAGCCTGAGGTCCGCTGACAGACTGATCGGCAATGACCGACAGCGTCACCTTGAAGCCGTTCTCGAGGTCGCGCAGGTGGCCGCGCTTGTGGTTGAGCACATAGAGCGCGACGTCGGTACGGGTGCGGACCACGAGGTTGTGGGTCGCGCCCTTCATCAGGATTTCTTCGAGACCGCGCAGCAGCTGCAGCGCCACCGAGGACACCGAGCGGACATGGCCCGTGCCGCCGCAATGCGGGCACGGATCGGTCGAGCTCTCCAGCACGCTGGCGCGGATGCGCTGGCGCGACATCTCGAGCAGGCCGAAATGCGAAATGCGTCCGACCTGGATGCGAGCGCGATCCTGCCGGAGGCAGTCCGACAGCTTGCGCTCGACCGCACGGTTGTTGCGCTTCTCGTCCATGTCGATGAAGTCGATGACGATCAGGCCGGCGAGGTCGCGCAGGCGAAGCTGGCGGGCGACCTCTTCGGCCGCTTCCAGATTGGTCTTGAGCGCGGTGTCCTCGATATGGTGCTCGCGCGTCGACCGGCCGGAATTGACGTCGATCGAGACCAGCGCCTCGGTCTGGTTGATCACGATGTAGCCGCCGGAGCGCAGCTGCACGGTCGGCGAGAACATCGCGTCGAGCTGGCTCTCGACGCCCATGCGCGAGAACAACGGCTGACCGTCGCGATATTGCTTCACCGCGCTGACATTGGCCGGCATCAGCATCTTCATGAAGTCGCGCGCTTCGCGGTAGCCGGACTCGCCGGCCACCTGAATCTCGTCGATCTCCTTGTTGTAGAGGTCGCGCAGCGAGCGCTTGATCAGCGAGCCTTCCTCGTAGACGAGGGTCGGGGCCTGCGACTTCAGCGTGAGGTCGCGCACCGTCTCCCACATCCGGATCAGATATTCGAAGTCGCGCTTGATCTCCGGCTTGGTCCGGGCGGCGCCGGCTGTGCGCAGGATGATGCCCATGCCCTCGGGCACGTCGAGATCCTGCACCACTTCCTTCAGACGGGAACGGTCCTGGGCGCTGGTGATCTTGCGGCTGATGCCGCCGCCGCGCGCGGTGTTCGGCATCAGCACGGCATAGCGGCCGGCGAGCGACAGATAGGTCGTCAGCGCAGCGCCCTTGTTGCCACGCTCTTCCTTGACGACCTGCACCAGCATCACCTGGCGGCGCTTGATGACTTCCTGGATCTTGTACTGGCGGCGCGGGCGGAAGGTGCGCTCCGGCACTTCCTCCAGCACGTCGTCGCCACCGACGGATTCGACGACTTCCTCTTCGGCTTCATCGCCGTCTTCGTCCTCATCCTCGTCTTCGTCGTCTTCGTCGGCTGCGTCCCCGGCGTCGGCATGCGGCGCTTCGGTGCTCTCGCCGTACACGGCGTCGGCCGGCTCGGCGGCGGCAGTCACGGCTTCGGCAAGGGCCTCGGCGTGCGCTTCGGAAGGGGCGGCCTCCTGCGGCTCGGCAACATTTGCGGTCGCGACCACGGGCTCGGCGCCGACGGCCGCGACAGGCGCGGGCGTCTCGCCTGCATGATCATGGTCGTGATGGTCGTGCGGATGGTCGTGATCGTGACCATGGTCGTGATCGTGGGCGGGCGCGTCAGCATGGGCATGACGATCGTCGCGATCATGCTCGGCATGGTCATGTCCGTCATGATCGTGGTCGTGGCTGTCGTGCTCGCCGTGATGCTCGGCATCGGCATGCAGGTGCTCGCCTTCCTGCAAGGTACCTTGCAAGGCACCCTCGCCATGCTCCGGCTGCGCCGCGCCCTCGATCGGCTGGGCGGCCGGATCGGCGCCGGCCTCGAGGCCTTCGACGATGTCGCTGCGCACGCGCTCGCCGTGACCGCGGCGGCGGGCATTGCGGTGGCGTGAACGACGGCGCCCGTGGGAGCGATTCTCGCTCTCCTCTTCCGCCTCGCGATGGGCCTGTTCCTCGGCCTCGATCAGCGCCTGCCGGTCGGCGACCGGGATCTGGTAATAGTCGGGATGGATTTCGCTGAAGGCGAGGAAGCCGTGGCGGTTGCCGCCATATTCGACGAAGGCGGCCTGGAGCGAGGGTTCGACCCGTGTGACCTTGGCGAGGTAGATATTCCCGCGCAGTTGCTTGCGTTGCGCGGTCTCGAAATCAAACTCTTCGACGCGATTGCCGCGGACCACGACGACCCGGGTCTCTTCCGGGTGGGTGGCATCGATCAACATCTTGTTGGGCATGTCTTAACTCTTGGCGGCGGCGGGCGCTAATCACCGTGGGCGCGTATCGCGCCGCCGGGTGACGCGACGGTCCACCTGATTCGGGGGTGAGGGGAAGGCCGAAACGCCGTCTCTCGCGCCTTGCCGGACCGGAAGCTTCAGGACCATTGCGGCGCGCGGGATTTTCACTCCGCAGCGTCGCGAATGGTCCTTCAGAATTCGTCGGCACAGTCTGGCGCATCAAGCGTCGGCCCGTATGAAACATTGGGCGGCGAGGCCGCCCTTCAATCAGTTGCTGCTGGCCAGGCATGGCGCGAGCGCGCTCGCCTTGGGGATCAAGAACCGTTCCCTTGGGATCAAGGGAACGGGTAATGGGTTACGTCGCTGTCAGAACCGTCCCGGTAACGTGAGTGGTAACCCGGGACCGGTCCGCCGCCGACGCGTGACCCGTTCCACCCGCTGCCGCGCACTGCGCTGGCCTTAGAGGGAAACGGAAAACGCTGGAATTCCCAAATTTGGGGAGTTCCGGCGCTGCACCGGGAGGCTGAATGCGACACAACCGAAATATCGGCCGTCAGCATTCCGTACATACGAGGAATGAGCCATCCGTGCAAGGAGCGTCGCACGGCGGTCACAGTCGAAGAGTTTCGCACGTCCGTCATTAAGGATCGATTAACCCTGTGGTTCTATTGCGTTAAGAGGGCTGCTCGGAGGCACGGAATCGGTGGCGAGCCGCACACATCGACGGGTTTTGCTGGGATGCGCGCTGTTGTGCGTTGCGGCATTGCCATGTGCTGATTCTTCGCGCCTGAGGGCAGCGGAAAGCCAGTCGCAACCCACTGTTGCAGCGGCGAATTTTCCGATCGCCTCGGCCGCCCGGCTGGCCGGCGACGGCAAGCAGACCCGCTTCATCCTCGACATCAACCAGGCCGTGACCTTCCGCGCCGTCACGCTGGCAGACCCTTACCGGGTCGTCATCGACGTGCCGCAGGTCAATTTTCAGCTGCCCGCGGGCACCGGGGCCGGGGGGCGCGGACTGGTCAAGGCCTTCCGCTACGGGCTCGTCATGCCTGGCGGTTCGCGAATCGTGTTCGATCTGACGGGACCGGCCAAGATCGCCAAGTCCTACGTGGTCGAGGCGGCCAACGGCCAGCCGGCCCGGCTTGTGCTGGAGCTCGAGGAGGTCGACCGTGCCGCCTTCATGCAGGCGCTCGCGCCCGAAGGCCGCCCTGAACTGCGGCCCACCATCGCCGAGGCGCAGCCTGCAACGGCACCCGCGACCACAGCCCCGGACACTGCGCAGCAGAAGGCCGATGGCCGCCCGGTGGTCGTGATCGATCCCGGCCATGGCGGCATCGACAATGGCACGCAGTCGAGCGGCGAGAGCGAGAAGAACCTGGTGCTGGCCTTCGGTTTGGCGCTGCGCGACAGGCTGGAGAAGGCCGGCAAGTACCGTGTGGTCATGACGCGGGACGACGACACCTTCATTCCCCTCAATGACCGGACCAAGATCGCCCGCAACCACAAGGCGGCGCTGTTCGTCTCGATTCATGCCGATGCGCTGCCGCGGGCCGAGGGCGATGCGCAGGGCGCGACCATCTATACGCTGTCCGACAAGGCGTCCGACGCCGAGGCCCAGCGGCTGGCGGATGCGGAAAACCGGGCCGATGCGATCGCCGGCTTCAACCTCGCGGAGGAGCCGAACGAGGTCGCCGACATCCTGATCGACCTCACGCAGCGAGAAACCCGCACTTTTTCAAACCGTTTCGCCCGCCTCCTGATGGGCGAAATGAAGTCGACCGTGCGGATGCACAAGCATCCCCTGAAATCGGCCGGCTTCCGGGTCCTGAAGGCGCCCGACGTGCCGTCGGTGTTGGTCGAGATCGGCTACGTCTCCAACAAGGGCGACCTCGAGCATCTGGTTTCCGAGGGCTGGCGATCCCGTGCCGTGGGCTCGATGGCGCAGGCGATCGACGGGTTTTTGACCAAGCGGATGGCCACGGCGGGAACTCCGAACTGAATCGGTTAATTCCTGCCGACCCAAAGGCCCTAGTTTGGCCACAGCGGACGCTCTATAAAAACCCCGTAGGGGTTTCCGGAATCGGCGAGAATCCTGCTCGGCAAGCGTCGGAAGTCCGGCATTGATGTGATTGCGTAAGCCGCCGAATGCGCGACGTGAGGTTGGCGGCCATTTGGGGTCGCCATGGGGCTGATACTGGGCTGATCCAGAGTTTGAACGGATAAATAGATAATGCGCTTGCTGGTGCGGTTCATGGGCTTCCTGTTCGCCGCGGGAACAGTGGTGTTCCTTGTCGGTGTCGGGGCCGTGGCAGGCTTGATCTGGCATTTCTCCAAGGACTTGCCGGACTATTCTCAGCTTCAGGATTACGAGCCGCCGGTGATGACCCGCGTGCACGCGGTCGATGGTTCGCTGGTCGGCGAATACGCCAAGGAGCGGCGCCTTTATCTGCCGATCCAGGCGGTGCCCAAGCTCGTGATCAACGCGTTCCTCGCGGCCGAGGACAAGAACTTCTACGAGCATGGCGGCATCGACTACACCGGCATGGCGCGCGCGGGCCTGGTCTACATCCAGAACTACGGCTCGAACCGCCGCCCGCAAGGCGCCTCCACCATCACCCAGCAGGTCGCCAAGAACTTCCTTCTGACCAACGAGGTCTCGTTCGCCCGCAAGATCAAGGAAGCCTTGCTGGCGATGCGGATCGAGAAGACCTATTCGAAGGACAAGATCCTCGAGCTGTATCTGAACGAGATCTATCTCGGTCTCGGTGCCTACGGCATCGCGGCCGCTTCGCTGGTCTATTTCGACAAGTCGGTGAACGAGCTGACCGTGGCGGAAGCGTCCTATCTGGCGGCGCTGCCGAAGATGCCGGCGACGCTGCATCCGGTCCGCAACCGCGACCGCGCCATCGAGCGCCGCAACTATGTCGTCGACCGTCTGCTGGAGAACGGCTGGATCAAGCAGGCCGACGCCGACAAGGCGCGCAAGGAGCCGCTCGCCGTCACCAGCCGTTCCAACGGCGCCCACACGTTCGCCGGCGAATATTTCGCCGAGGAAGTTCGCCGCGACATCTTCGAGCGCTACGGCGAGAAGAAGCTGTATGAAGGCGGCTTGTCGGTCCGCACCACGCTGAATCCGAAGATCCAGGTCATGGCGCGCAAGGCGATGGTCACCGGCCTCGTGAACTATGACGAGCAGCAAGGCTATCGCGGCGCCATCAGCAAGCTCGACATCTCCGGCGACTGGGGCGTCAAGCTCGCCGAGATCAAGTCGCTCTCCGACATCTCGCCGTGGCGCATGGCGGTCGTGCTGGAAACCAGCGACCAGTCGGCGCGCATCGGCTTCCAGCCGAGCCGCGAGCTTGGCGGCGCCGTCAGCAAGCAGCGCGAGACCGGCATCATCACGGTCGACGGCGTCAAATGGGCGCGAGCCGCGCAGGGCGGTACCAAGGGCAAGACGCCGACGGCAGTCTCGCAGGTGCTGCAGCCGGGCGACGTGATCTATGCCGATCCGCTCTACAAGGACGGCCAGCCGGTCGAGGGCCAGTACCGCCTGCGCCAGATCCCCGAAGTGTCCGGCGCGATGGTGGCGATGGATCCCTGGACCGGCCGCGTGCTCGCGATGGTCGGCGGCTTCTCGTTCGACCAGAGCCAGTTCAATCGCGCCACGCAGGCCTATCGGCAGCCCGGTTCGTCGTTCAAGCCGATCGTGTATTCGGCTGCGCTCGACAACGGCTATACCCCCTCGACCGTCGTGCTCGACGCTCCCATCGAGATCGATCAGGGGCAGGGCGCCGGCGTATGGCGGCCGGAAAACTTCTCCTCGGGCAAATTCCAGGGACCGGTGACGCTGCGCAACGCGCTGCGGCAATCCCTCAACACGGTGACGGTGCGGCTTGCGCAGGACATCGGCATGCCGCTGATCGGCGAATATGCCCGCCGCTTCGGCGTCTATGACGAGCTGCCGAACTATCTCTCCTATGCGCTCGGCGCCGGCGAAACGACGGCGATGCGCATGGTCACGGCGTACTCGATGCTCGCCAATGGCGGCCGCCGCGTGAAGCCGACGCTGATCGACCGTATCCAGGACCGTTACGGCCGCACCATCTTCAAGCACGACCAGCGCGAATGCCGCGGCTGCGACGCCCCGGGCGGCTGGAAGAACCAGGCCGAGCCGCAGCTGATCGACCGCCGCGAGCAGGTGCTGGATTCCATGACTGCCTACCAGATCACCGAACTGTTGGAAGGCGTGGTCCAGGCCGGCACGGCAACGGTACTCAAGGACGTGGGCAAGCCGATTGCAGGCAAGACCGGCACCACCAACGAGGCCAAGGATGCCTGGTTCGTCGGCTTCTCGCCGGACATCGCGGTCGCGGTCTATATGGGTTATGACAAGCCGCGTCCGCTCGGCAGAGGCAATGCGGCAACTGGCGGCCATCTCGCCGCGCCAATCGTGCGCGATTTCCTCAAGCTCGCGCTCGCCGACAAGCCTGCGGTTCCCTTCAAGGTGCCAGCCGGCATCAAGCTCGTCCGCGTCGTCTCCAAGACCGGCATGCGCGCCGGTCCCGGCGAGACCGGCGGCACCATCCTCGAAGCCTTCAAGCCGGGCACGGCGCCGCCGGACAATTACTCGGTCATCGGCGTGGCCGACGCCGAAGGGCGCATGCCGGTCTCGCAGCAGCAGCCGGATTCCGGCTTCCTGATGCGGCCGGGCACCGGCGGGCTGTGGTAGGCCGCGGATAAGGTCGACGATCACAGGCCCGGCGGTTGCGCTTTACGGCCGCCGCCGCTACATCCCCTCTCGAACTGCACGCGGGATTCCGCAAGACAGAGAACAACATGCGCGCCGAAATCGAACGGTTGGTAGAAGAGATCAAGCAGTCGGTCGGGCTGCTGAGGAGGCATCTTTGACGTCGAGAAATCGACGGCGCGCCTCGCTGAGCTGAACAAGCTCGCTGAAGATCCCAATCTCTGGAACGATCCCCAGAAAGCCCAGAAGCTGATGCAGGAGCGCACCTCGCTTGAGGATTCGCTCTCGGGCATCGGCAAGGTCGAGCAGGAGCTCGAAGACGATATCGGCATGATCGAGCTCGGCGAGGCCGAGGGCGATGACGGCGTCGTCGCCGAGGCCGAAGCCGCGCTGAAGAACCTCAAGAAGGAAGTGGCGCGACGCGAGCTCGAAGCGCTGCTGTCGGGCGAAGCCGACCGCTTCGATTCCTACCTCGAAGTCCACGCCGGCGCCGGCGGCACCGAGAGCCAGGACTGGGCGCAGATGCTGCTGCGCATGTACACGCGCTGGGCGGAAAATCACGGCTTCAAGGTCGAATATCTCGAAGAGTCCGAGGGCGAAGAGGCCGGCATCAAGTCGGCGACCATCCAGGTCTCCGGCCACAACGCCTATGGCTGGCTGAAGACGGAAGCCGGCGTGCACCGCCTGGTGCGCATTTCGCCGTTCGATTCCAACGCACGGCGCCACACCTCGTTCTCCAGCGTGCAGGTGTTTCCCGTCATCGACGACAGCATCAAGATCGACATCAAGGAATCCGACGTTCGCGTCGATACGATGCGATCCGGCGGCGCTGGCGGCCAGCACGTCAACAAGACCGAATCCGCGGTGCGCCTGACGCACATTCCGACCGGCGTCGCGGTGGTCTGCCAGGCCGGCCGCTCCCAGCACAAGAACCGGGCACAGGCCTGGGACATGCTGCGCGCGCGTCTCTACGAGATCGAGCTGAAGAAGCGCGAGGAGAAGGCCGCCGCCGACCAGGCCGCCAAGACCGATATCGGCTGGGGCCACCAGATCCGCTCCTACGTGCTGCAGCCCTATCAGATGGTGAAGGATCTGCGCACGGGCGTGCAGACCTCCGACACATCGGGCGTGCTCAACGGCGAGCTCGACGAGTTCATGGCCGCGACGCTGGCGCAGCGCGCGTTCGGCACCACGACCGGCGAGATCGAGGACGTGGACTGATCATGCCCCGTGTCGCCTTCATCGGATTGGGGCGGATGGGGCACGGCATGGCCGGCCGCTATCTCGATGCCGGCTTCACCGTGACGCTGTGGAATCGCAGCAGGGCAAAAGCGGAAGACCTGATCGCCCGCGGCGCCCATTGGGCGACCTCGCCGGAGGATGCCGCGATCGATGCCGCCGCCGTCGTGACCATGGTCGCCGACGACGAGGCCTCGCGCGCGGTCTGGCTCGGGCCGAAGGGCGCGGCCAAGACCGCCAAGGCCGGCACCATCGCGATCGAGTGCTCGACCGTCTCCTATGACCATGCCCGCGAGATAGGCCGCGAGCTGAATGCGCGCGGGCTGATCTACATCGACTGCCCCGTGACCGGACTGCCCGATGCGGCAGCCGCCGGAAAGCTGACGCTGCTGGTCGGCGCAGATAGCGCCGATCTCGAACGCGCGCGGCCCTATCTCGAGCCGATCGGCTCGACCATCCGCCATTTCGGCGCGGTCGGCTCCGGCACCGTCTACAAGCTCATCAACAATCTGATGGGTGCGATCCAGATCGCCGGCCTCGCCGAGGGCCTTGCGATTGCCGAGCAGGCGGGCTCGACATGAACCTTGTGCTGGAATCGATCCAGGCGGGTGTCGCTGCCAGCCCGCAGGTCTTGCGTCATTCCAAGCGCATGGTCGGCCGCGATTTTTCCGGCGCGACCTTCACCGCGGCGCTGCGGCACAAGGATGCTGCTTACGCGGTGAAGCTCGCCGAGAGCCTCCTGGCCGGCAAGCCGCTGGTCGCGCGCGCTGCGGTCGAGGCCTACGCGCAGGCCAAGGCGGCGATGCCTGATGATGATGAAGGCAGGATGATCGAGCTGGTGTCGCGGCCGAAATAAGCCGCTTGGCGCTGTTCCGGAAATCGGGTGGTCACTTCCATGGCTTCGGGCTAGGCGAAGGCTCTGGGCGCCAGATGCGAGACCTCATGCTTCCGACGGATAACAGGATCGACGCACGCGACTGGTTGCTGTTGGGTCTCCTTTCGATCCTGTGGGGCGGCTCGTTCTTCTTCAACAGTGCGGCCTTGAGGGAATTGCCGCCATTGACGCTGGTGCTGCTGCGAGTGGCGGCGGGTGCGGCCCTGCTTCTGCCGCTGCTGCGGCTTTATCGGATCAGCCTTCCGAAAGACGTCGCGAGTTGGCGGCCGTATGTCGTCATGGCGTTGCTGAACAACGTGTTGCCTTTTTCCATGATCGTGACGGCGCAATTGTACATTTCGAGCGGGCTGGCGTCGATCCTCAACGCGACCACTCCCTTGTTCACCGTCGTCGTCATGGCGGTTGTCGGAGAGGAGAGGCTGATAGCGCGTCGCGCTGCCGGTGTTGTCGTGGGCCTGATCGGCGTCATCATTCTGAAGGGAGCTGGGATCGAGTTGCTGACTGGTCAGGGGATCGGGATCCTGCTTTGCATCGGTGCGGCTCTCAGCTACGGATTCGCGGCCTTGGTGGCACGGCGCTGGCTGTCGAAATCACCTCCGCTTGCGACGGCGACATGTCAGTTGCTCGCATCGACGGTCATGATGACGGTGCTGGCTTTCGTGTTCGACCGGCCATGGCGCCTGCCGATGCCCGGCGTGACGACCTGGCTCGCCGTGCTCGGCTCGGCTGGTCTCTCGACCGCGCTCGCGTATCTCGTTTTTTTCCAAGTGCTGCGGCGCTCAGGCGCAACCAACGTGACTTTGGTAACGCTCCTCGTTCCCGTGACGGCAATCCTGCTCGGCTATCTCGTCCTGGGCGAGCCGATTTCGGCGCGTGAGATTGCCGGCGCCCTGATCATTGCCAGCGCGCTTCTCGTGATCGATGGACGCGTATTGCGTCGTTTCGTTCGGTCGCATTGAAGGACACCACTGGCTGAGGCGGTGCTCCACGCGAATGGAACGTGATCGTTCGGGGGGAGACTGTGGAGCTTTCCGCGGTGCAGGTCGGAAACTAACCCGCGCTGAGCCGGACGCCGGCGCGCAGGAATTTTTGCGGATCCACCGCTTCGCCTTCGATGCGGGTCTCATAGTGCAGGTGAGGACCGGTCGAACGGCCCGTGGAGCCGACCAGACCGACGACCTGGCCGATCTTCACGATCTCGCCGACCTTGACGTTGATCTCCGAGAGATGGCCGTAGCGGGTCGACAACCCGTTGCCGTGATCGACCTCCACCATGCGGCCGTAGCCGCCGGACCAGCCGGCGGAAACGACCTTGCCGTTGGCGGTGACGCGGACCGGATCGCCGCTGGCGGCGCGGAAGTCGAGCCCGGTATGCATCGCGGGCCGGCCGAGGAAGGGATCGCTGCGGACGCCGAAGCCTGAGGTGAACTCGACCTCGCCGATGACGGGCTTGCGGTAGGGCACCAGCGCCAGCGTGCGGTTGAGACGATCCATCTCTGCGCGGGTGATGTTGATGCGATTGAGCTGCTTCTCGAACGGCCCGGCATTGGCGGTCAGCTTGATGGGAACGAAGGGCCCGCCCATTGCGCTGCGCGGCACGGCGGCTTCGAGACTGGCGAGGTTGAGACCGAGATCGCTGACCACGCCGCGCATCCGGCGCATGCGTGAATCCATGCTTTCCTCGACCGCGCTGAGCACCGCCATCTGGCGACGTTCGACCTGATCGAGCGAGGTGGTGAGCCGGACCAGAACGTTGTCGAAGCCATGGTTCTTCGCAAATTGATTGGTCTGTGGAGCCACGACGGCCGGGGCGCGCGATTCGAGCCGCGCCTCACGGTCCGGCGGCGCCACGAAGATCACGGTGTCGCTGATCGGCGATGGCTTTGGCGTGCTCTGGCTCGAATCGCCGCGCTGCGGGACCGCACGGGGAATCGAGCCGGTCACGTCGGGCATGGCCCCGAGCGCCGTGGCTCGGGACTCCAGCGCCGTCTGGCGCTTCATGATCTGGTCGAGCTTCTGGTCGAACTGTTCCTGGTCGAGCAGCTGCCGGCTGGTGGTGCGATCGACCTTGGCGCGCAGCTCGGCGATGCGGTCCTCGTAGGCGTATTGCATCTCGGCCTGGCGGGCGATCAGCCGGGTCAGAACGTCGTCGCGGAAAGCAAAGTAGGTGGCGGTCGCCGCCGACCAGAGACCGAGCAGCACCACCGTACCGACCACGATCCAGAACACCACGGGCCCGAAGCGGACCTGCTTGCCGGCATGGACGATGGTGTAGGCATCGTCGGTCGCGGGAAGGGGGATCGCTGCGGCGGGCGCAACTGCGGGACGGCGTTGGAAGGCCCGGCCGTGGTCGTGCGGATGATGTTGGGGGTACTGCGAGTATTGGGCAGAACTTTTCGACATCGGCACTCCCGCGCCGGTCGGATGAGTCCGTACGGCCCTAATTGCCGTAGCAATCTGGGCCGGTCATGGTTAATTTTCCGGAAACGGGAACAGGCGAATTCAAAGGACTGGTTAAAGGCTTCTTGCCGCCTCCAGCACCGCATCGGCATGCCCGTCGACCCGGACATTGCGCCAGATCCTGGCCACCTTGCCGTCGGCCCCGACCAGGATCGTGGTGCGAAGAATTCCAAGGAAGCTCTTGCCATACATGGACTTTTCGCCCCAGGCGCCATAGGCCTCGAGCATCTCGTGCTGCTCGTCCGAGATGAGCGGGACACCGAGACCGTGCTTGTCGCGGAATTTCTCCTGGGCCCTTAACGGGTCGGCGGAGATCCCGAGCACGGCGGTGCCGGCGGCCGCGAAGGCGCCGGCGAGGCGGGTGAAGTCGATCGCCTCCCGGGTGCAGCCGGGCGTGTCGGCGCGGGGATAGAAGAACAGGACCAGCTTTCGGCCGGCATAGTCCGCCAATGTGACGACGTCGCCGCCGTCGCGGGGCAGGCGGAAGGCGGGGGCTTTCTGGCCCTCGGCCAGGCTGGCCTTCGCCGTCGCGGGCGCGGAGGCCGATTTGGAGAAATTTAACTGTTTCGATGCGGCCTTATGTGATCCTGCTTTTGCTAATGTCCCGGCTGATTTGCTCGCCGGTGTCCGCTGCGTCTTTGCGGACTTTGTTTGACTCGATGCCCGCGGTTTCAGGGTGTTCTTCTTAGCCGTCGGACTGCCGGAGGGCGCTTTGGACGATTTCTTTCGGGATTTCTTGGACATACGCCTTCCTTTCGACGCTTTCGGCGGGTCAACCGAAACGGTATTGCAGCTCTCGTCCGGTGTGCCGGACTGGCGCCCTTGGCTGGGCAAGTCTGACGACGCCGGAGTATGGTTACAAGGAATTCCACGCACCACCCCACTGCTCGTTGAACGCGCTCCCGGGGCGAAATGACGAACAGCAGGAATATTCGAAGTATGGCTGCGATGCCGGCGCAGGGAGCTTTGCTCCCTGGGGACGGCTGTGGTCCCGGCGGCGCTCAATCTCATGACGGGCGCCTGTATCGAGAGGCAATGGCAAGGAATAAGTCGCCCCAGGATTACAATCGGGACTTCGATCGGCACGGCGGTCAACAGCCGCAGGAATGGGACGACGCCGATTGGGATCCGGATCAGGAGGCGGCCGCGGGTCATCGCGCGCGCCGGCTGTTGGCGCGTTCCAGCTCGCGCTTCCTTCGCTTCGGTGACGGGTTTGGCGCGCTGCGCCGCTGGCTGGCCGCCGATCGCTGGCTGAAGCGCCTCGTCCTCGTCGTCGGGACTGTCGCCGTCATCTTCGTCGGCTGTTTCGCTGCGCTGTGGTGGCGGCTCGGCGCCGGTCCCATCAATCTCGACATCGCAACCCCGTGGCTGGCCGCCGCGATCGAGGACAATATCGGCCACGGCAACACAGTCGAGATCGGGGGCACCCAGATCGAGCGGGCCGGGCGCGTCCGCATCGCCGTCCGCATCCGTGACATCATCGTCCGCGACCGCGATCATGCCGTCGTCGCCAGCGCGCCGAAGGCAGAGGTCAAGCTGTCGGGGGCGGGCCTGCTGATGGGGCACCTGCGGGCCGAAAGCCTCAATCTCGTCGATGCCGAGCTCGCGATCCGGATCGCGCCCGACGGTACTGTCACGGTGTCCGCCGGCGACACCGCAAAGCCGCTGGCCACCGGCGTCGCCTCGAAGAAGGATGCGGGCCTGCCGCCGACATTCCCGCGCAGCGGCGTTCCGCCGCCGCCTTTCGCCACGGCGCCCGCCGGCCAGGATCCATCTCAAGCCGCCTCCCAAGCTGCTTCCCAGGGCGCGCCCCAGGCGACCGCGCAGAGCGGCATTCTTCAGGGCCTCGACTGGCTCGACAGCCTGAGCATGACGGGTCTCGACGGCCAGAACCTCAACGAGATCGGTCTGAAGAACGGCAATCTGATCGTCGACGATCAGCAGCGCGGCAGCAAATGGTCGTTCGAGAACATCACGCTCAGCCTGCGCCGGCCGAGCCGCGGCGGCGTCACGCTCAGCCTCGGCGAGGAGGGCGCGCGCCCCTGGATGCTGCGGGCCACGATCGGTCCAGCCGAGAACGGCGTGCGCTCGGTCGACATCAAGGCCGACAAGGTCTCGACCTCCAACATCCTCCTGGCGCTGCGGGTCAAGGACCTCACCTATACCGCCGATTTGCCGCTGACCGGCGAGCTCAAGGGCGAGCTCGGCCGCGACGGCGTGCCGACCTTCTTCCGCGGCAAGATCGCGGTCGGCGCGGGCAATATCATCGACACCGACACGCCCGACTATCCGATGGCGATCGACCAGGCCGAGATCAATCTCGAATGGGATGCCAACCGCCGGGTGCTGGTGGCGCCGTTCAAGGTCCTGTCGGGCGCGAACCGGCTGACGCTGCTGGCCCATCTCGAGCCGCCCAACGGCACCGTCAACGACTGGCAGCTCGGCTTCAGCGGCGGGTCGATCCTGCTCGGCGGCATCGACAACGAGCCGCCGCTCGTCTTCAACCGCATCGCGATCGGATTCCGCTTCGACACCGACCACAAGCGCTTCCTGCTGACGCAGGCCGACATCAGCAACGGCGAGATCGGCGTCGCCGGCACCGGTGCGATCGATTATTCGGGCGAGCCGCGCCTGACGCTGGGCTTTGCGGGAACGCCGATGTCGGCCTCCGCCTTGAAGCGGATGTGGCCGACGCTCGTCGTTCCCGAGCTTCGCGAATGGGTGATCGAGCGGATCGAGCGCGGCACGCTCCAGCGCATCGAGATCGGCATCAATTCGCCGACGAAGAATCTTCCGCGCAAGGGCCCGCCCATTCCCGACGACGGCCTCTCGGTTAACATCGTGGCGAGCGGCGTCGCGGTCCGTCCGGTGGACGGCATGCCGGTCGTGCACGATGCCGATCTGAAGGCGCGCGTGACCGGCCGCACCGCGACCGTGACGATCGGCCAGGGCATCGCCGATACGCCTGCGGGCCGCAAGATCACCATCTCCGATTTCGTCTTCGAGGTGCCCGACATGGCGCCGAAGCCGTCGCCGTCGCGGACCAGGTTCCGCGTCGATGGCCCGGTGCCCGCGGCGGCTGAAATGCTGTCCAATGATCGCCTCAGCGATCTGTCGTCGACGATCATCGATCCCAACACCAGCAAGGGGACGTTCACGGCGAACATCCAGCTCGGCCTGCCGGTGAAGGGCGAATTGACCAAGTCTGACACCATCTATGCCGTCACCGCCGACCTCAACGGCTTTGCCGCCGACAAGCTGGTGATGAACCAGAAGCTCGAGGCCAACAGCCTCAAGATCGTCGCCAACAACGGGGGTTATCAGGTCAAGGGCGACGTCAAGATCAACGGGCAGGCGGCCTCGCTCGACTATCGCAAGCCGACCGAAGGCGATGCGGACGTCAGGCTGCAGGCAACGCTGGACGATGCGAGCCGCGCGCGCCTCGGCTTTGATCTCAGCCCCGCCGTCAGCGGATCGTTGCCGATCAAGCTGTCGGGCAAGATCGCCGGCGGTCCCGACCAGACCACGAAGCTCGGCGTCGAGGCCGACCTGACGTCGGTCAAGCTCGACAACATCCTGCCGGGCTGGGTCAAGCTGCCGGGCAAGTCGGGCAAGGCCAGCTTCAAGGTGGTGCCGACGGCGCAATCGACGCGTATCGAGGATATCGTCATCGAAGGCGGCGGCGCCTCGATCAAGGGGTCGCTCGAGGTCGACGCGAACGGCGACCTCGTCAACGCGAACTTCCCGATCTATTCGCCGTCCGACGGCGACAAGACCTCGTTGAAGGCCGAGCGTGGTCAGGACGGCGTCATCAGGGGCACCATACGCGGCGACGTGTTCGATGGCCGCGGCTTCCTGAAGTCGGCGATCTCAGGCAATTCCAAGGATGACAAAAACAACAAGATGAAGGGCGTCGATTTCGACATCGACGTGAAGCTCGGTGCCGTCGCGGGCTTCAACGGCGAGGCGATGCGCAGCGTCGATGCCAAGATGTCGAAGCGCAACGGCGCCATCAAGGCCTTTACCCTGAGCGGCAAGATCGGCCGCGATACGCCGGTGGCGGCCGATCTGCGCGGCGGGCGTGCGCAGGGCAGCCGCGAGGTGATCTATCTCCAGACCAACGATGCCGGCGCGCTGCTGCGCTTCACCGACACCTACACCAAGGCGGTCGGCGGCCAGATGGTGGTGGCGATGGAGCCGCCGACATCCGAGCCGAACACCTCGCGCGAGGGCCTCATCAACGTCCGCGACTTCACGGTGAAGGGCGAGGCGCAGCTCGAGCGCGTCGCCGCCGGCGCGCCCAACGGCACCGGAAACGGCGTCTCCTTCAGTGCGCTGCGCGCCGAGTTCACCCGGCAGAACGGCGCGCTGACGATCCGCGACGGCGTCGTCAAGGGCCCGATGATCGGCGCCACCATCGAAGGCTCGATCGACTATCCCGGCAACCAGGTCTGCATGAGCGGCACCTTCGTCCCGATGTACGGGTTGAACAACATGTTCGGACAGATTCCGGTGCTCGGACTGTTCCTGGGCGGTGGCGACAAGGAGGGACTGATCGGCGTGACCTACGAGGTCATCGGCACGCCGGCCGCGCCCGTGATGCGCGTCAATCCGGTCTCTGCCATGGTGCCGGGCGTGTTCCGCAAGATCTTCGAGTTCAACACCGGCAAGCAGAACACGCCGTTCGAGGAATTCCCTTCGCAGTCGAACGACGGCTCGACCGGCTCGACGCGTCAGCTCTCGAGCGGCTGCAGCCTCACGCGGCGGTAAAGCGCGAAGCCCAGACTCCATCATGCCCGGGCTTGTCCCGCCTGCGCGGCCGTAGCCGCTTTGCGCGGCGAAGCTTCGGGCATCCACGTTCTCCTGCCACGCGGCCAAAACGTGGATGGCCGGGACAAGCCCGGCCATGACGCACGTGGAGATATTCGGGCCTGAAGGTCTACGCCGCGCGCACGCCCGCCAGGAACGTGCCGACTTCGCCGGAGAGCTGTTCGGCCTGCTTGGAGAGGTTGCTGGCCGCGGCTAGCACCATGCCGGCGGCATTGCCGGTCTCGTTCGCGGCGGTCGAGACGCCGCCGATATTGGTGGTGACCTCCTGGGTCGCCTCCGCGGTCTGCGAGACGCTGCGGGCGATCTCGGCGGTGGCGGCGCCTTGCTCCTCAATCGCGGCGCCGATCGAGGTGGCGATGCGGCTGACCTCCTCGATGGTGGCGGTGATGCCGCCGATGGCGTCCACGGCCTCCCTGGTCGCGCCCTGGATCTGGGCGATCTTGTCGCCGATCTCGCGGGTGGCTTCCGCGGTCTGGCTCGCGAGCGACTTCACCTCGGAGGCGACGACGGCGAAGCCGCGGCCGGCTTCGCCGGCGCGCGCGGCCTCGATGGTGGCGTTGAGCGCGAGCAGATTGGTCTGGGCGGCGATGTTGGAAATCAGCTCGGCGACGTGTTCGATCTGCTGGGCGCCGTCCGAGAGCGCGCGCACGATCGTGTCGGTGCGGCGGGCGCTGTCGACCGCGCGTCCGGTGACCTCTGCGGATTGGGCGACCTGGCGGCTGATCTCGGTGATGGAGGAGGAGAGCTCCTCGGCGGCGGCCGCGACGGTCTGGACGCGCTGACTGGCTTCGGTGGCGGCAGAGCCGACCAATGCGGCGCGGCGGTTGGTGCCTTCGGCGGTCGAGGACATCGATTGGGCGGTATGCTCGAGCTCCCCGGAGCCGGAGGCCATCAGGCCGACGAGCTGGCCGACGGAGGCATCGAAGCGGTCGGCAAGGGCGATCAGGGCGTCGCGCTTCTCCTGCTCGGTGCGCGTCTTGGTGGCGGCTTGTTCGGCCTCCAGCGCGCGGGCCGTCAAAGCGGTCTGCCTCAGCACCTCGAGCGTCTCGGCCATGCGGCCGATCTCGTCGCCGCGGTCGGTTTCCTCGACCGGCTTGTCGATGGCACCTTCGGAAATCTTCTGCATGCGGTTCTTCTGGCGTTCGAGCGCGCTGAGCACGTCGCGGGCGATCAGCCAGGACAATGCCGCCATCAGCAGCATCAGGCCGGTGCCGATCGCGGCAAGCTCCAGGGTCAGCGCACGCACGTCGGCGTCGATGTCGTCGACATAGAGGCCGTAGCTGATGGTCGCGTTCCAGGGCGCGAATTTGCGCGCGAACACGGTCTTGCGGACCGGCTCGGTCTGGCCGGGACGGGGGTAGAGATAAGAGGTGACCCCGCCCTGCGCCGTCTGCTCGCCCGCCTTGACAATGGCGTCGGCGATCAGGACGCCGTTGGAGTCCTTGGCTCCGGTGATCTTGCCCTCGAGCTGCTGGTTGGCGCCGTTCACCAGGATCGACGTGTCGGGATTGTAGACGACGGGGTAGCCCTGGTTGCCGTTGAAATTCATACGGCGTCCGCGCTGGTGGAACTGAGCCTTGGCATCGGCCAATGTCAGCTTGCCGGCGGTCACCTCGTCCTGAAGCGATTGTGCGTAATTGTAGAGCAACTCGACCGCGGTCCGCATCTGCTGGACGCGATCCTCCATCATGCGGCTCTTGCTCAGCACGGACGATACGCCGATGATGGCCGCGACTGTGAGGGCCGCAAGGCAGACCATGCTGGCAAGCTTGGTGCGGATCGTCAGATGGCTCAGCAGTTTCATCACAGCCCCTACGGAATGGTTATTGCTCGCCTGGGTAGCATGAAGTTCTTACCAATCATGAATGTAGGCATGCGGCGGCCTACCGGGCGCGCGGCATTTGCAGCCTCATGCGCAATCGTGCAGGCAAATCGCCTTGCCGACCGGCTCAAGCCCGTCCGGGGGACAGAATCGATTTTGGACTTTGGGATCTAAACAGCCTGGCTGGACCTGCAATGACTCGATTCGTTCATCGCATCATCATGTCCGTGCTGCTCGTCGCGGCCCTCGTTCTGATCTGGAACGTGCTGGGGGCGCGCTGAGACGGCACCGCCGGTCTGCCGGTGCCGTCCGTTTGCGGGGTCGACGACGGCGCCGCAGCGCCGCGGGCCCGGGTCGCTAGTCCTTGCCCATCGCTGCGTCGGCGCTAACCGAGCCGCCGCCGGCTGCCGACAGATAGAGACAGGCGAAGCAGAACAGGATCGCCGAGGTGCCGCCGTTGAGCAGCGGAAGGAACACCGGCGTCTCGCCCTTGAACATGTGGCCGATGAAATAGGCGAACGCCATTTGACCCGACAGGATGAATGCGGTCAGGCGGGTGAACAGCCCGATCATCAAGAGCGCGCCGAGCACGAGCTCGATTGCGCCCGCCGTCCAGATCAGCGGCGGGATGTTGGCGAAGTAGGGAAGCACCGGAAACTTGAAGATCTTGGCGACGCCGTACTGAAACAGCAACAAGCCGGTCATGAAGCGAAACAGGCTCAGGAGAACCGGTTGAAAGCGAGTGAGATAAGGAAAGTCCATTGGTTTGCCCTCCATCCAATGCTGTGACTAGGACCGTATTCAGCGCCGCCTCGCAAGTCATCTCAGATCAATTTCGCGCTGACATTTTCGTCATGTCGGACGCGACACCACACTTCCTCCGTTCGCGTCCGAGCGATTGCTTACGGTGTCCGCATGACGTGCGTAATTCCCCGGTGACATCGAGGGGCGCAGGTTACGTTGGGGAGACTTACTCCCGCAAGGCGGGGACGATGAGGAATGGAATCATTCCGAGGATCACGCTCGCAAGTGCGAAAACGAGCAGCAGATTGTAGCCGTGCGTGAAATCGTGGATGAGGCCGCCGCTCCATGAGCCGACGGCAGAGCCGAGGCCGCTGCCGATCGAGATGGTGCCGAAGATCGTGCCGACGCGCTTGCCGCGGAAGATCCTCATCGCGGTCGCCGTGATCAGCGGCCCGCGCGAGCCCATCATGCTGCCGAAGCAGACGACGAAGCCGGTGAGCAGGATGACATCAGGATAATACTGAAGCAGCCAGAGCAGCACGATGCCGAGGATCGAGATGGCGTAGCTGAGCAGCACCGACGGGCGCCGTCCAATCAGTCCGTCGAGTGCCGACACGCCGATCATGCCGAACACGAGCACGACGCCTGAAAACCCCCAGGCGGTCGCAGCCTGGAGCGGCGGGAAGCCGGCGTCGATCAGATAGGCCACGATCTGGGCGGCGATCGCGTACATGCCGACCGCGGTGAAGAAGAAGGTCGAGAACAGCGCCCAGAAGGCATGGTGGCGCATGGCGCTCGCCAGCGTCCAGCCATGGTCGATGAAATCAGGGTCGCTTCTCTTGGCGACATGCGGGGAGCCTGCCGAAAACATCCGCCAGGGCAGCAGCAGCAGCGGCACCAAGAGCGCGAGCGCGGCGAGGCCGTAGACCTGGTAGGTCTCGCGCCAGCCGAGATGGTCGATCAGCAGCTGCGAGGCCGGCAGCAGCGCCAGCACGCCGCCGCCCATCGCCGAGTACACCACCGCCATGGCGGTCGGCAGCTTTGGTCCGAACCAGCGGCCGAGCAGGATCGAGTTCGGCACGTTGCCGATGAAGGCAACGCCGATGCCGACGCACAGCCCGATCGAGAGCTGGAATTGCCACAGCGCCTGGGCCCGGCTTGCGATCAGGAAGGCCGAGCCGAGCAGGAGCAGCCCGAGTGCGTAGACGACGCGCGGACCGGAATGGTCGAACAGCCGCCCGACCAGCGGCGCGGTCAGTCCGCTGATCAGCCATGTCAGGGAATAGATCGAGACGACTTGCGCGCGGTCCCAGCCGAAGCTCTCGGAGATCGGCTTGAGGAAGACGGTGAAGCTCTCGCTGAGCCCGCGGCCAAGAACAGCCAGCGTGAAACACAGGCAGAGCACCACGAGCGCGGTGCGCACCGCCTGCCGCCGCGTGCTTGCGCCCTGTTCCTTGCGCGTTTCCGCTGTCGTTCCCTTGGGCGTGTTCTGATCCATTGCCGTCAGGGAGCGCGCATCCGCCCACACTGACAAGCAGCGAAAAGCTCATACGCCTATGCAGGCTTGATCAGGATGTGCTTCTTCTTGCCGAAGGACAGCTTGATCACGCCTTCCGGCGTCAGATTGGCCGCAGAGAGCGCCATCTTCTCGTCGGTGACCGGCGCGTCGTTCACACGCAGGCCGCCGCCCTTGATCTGCCGCCGTGCCTCGCCGTTGGAGGCGACGAGGCCCGCCTTGACGAAAGCATTGAGCACGCCGAGGCCGGCATCGAGTTCGCCGCGCGGAATTTCCACCGTCGGCAGGCTCTCGGCGAGCGCGCCTTCCTCGAAGGTGCGGCGCGCGGTTTCGGCGGCTTCGTTCGCGGCGTCGCGGCCGTGCAGCAGCGCGGTCGCTTCGGTGGCGAGCACCTTCTTGGCCTCGTTGATCTCCGAGCCGCCGAGCGCCTCGAGCTTCCTGATCTCGGCCATCGGCAGCGTCGTGAACAGCTTCAGGAACTTGCCGACGTCGGCATCCTCGGTGTTGCGCCAGTACTGCCAGAAATCGTAGGGGCTGAACTGGTCGGCGTTGAGCCACACCGCGCCTTGCGCGGTCTTGCCCATCTTGGCGCCCGAGGCGGTGGTCAAGAGCGGCGTCGTCAGCGCGAACAGCTGGTGCGTGCCCATGCGGCGGCCGAGGTCGACGCCCATGATGATGTTGCCCCACTGGTCCGAGCCGCCCATCTGCAATTTGCAGCCGGTCCGCTTGGCGAGCTCGACGAAGTCGTAGGCCTGGCAGACCATGTAGTTGAACTCGATGAAGCTCATCTCCTGCTCGCGCTCGAGCCGCAGCCGCACCGAGTCCATGGTGAGCATGCGGTTGACCGAGAAGTGCCGGCCGACGTCGCGCAGCATCTCGATCCAGTTCAGCTTGGTCAGCCATTCCGCATTGTCGAGCATGATGGCGTCGCTCTTGCCGTCGCCATAGTTGAGCACCTTGGCGAACACGCCGCGGATCGAGGCCTTGTTGCCCTCGATCTCGGCGATCGTCCGCATCGCGCGCGTCTCGTCCTTGCCCGAGGGATCGCCGACCATGGTGGTGCCGCCGCCCATCAGCGTGATCGGCTTGTTGCCGGATTGCTGCAGCCAGTGCAGCATCATCATGGTCAGGTAATTGCCGATATGCAGCGAGCGGGCGGTGCAATCGTAGCCGACATAGGCGGTCGCTTCACCCTTGGCGGCGAGCGCGTCCAGCCCCTCGAAATCGGAGCATTGGTGGATGAAGCCACGTTCCTGCAGGATATTGAGGAAATCAGATTTAAATGCAGTCATCTGTCGGCGCGCCTGACAATTCTTGGTTTACTGTTTTGGGGGCAATTTAAGGGTCTTGCGTGGGAACCCGACGGCCGCCCGCCACTTGGCGCTGTGGCATTATAAGATGTGCCCCTCTGGCACAAGATCGGCATGCCGGAACGGGTCTTGAGGACGCTGATCCATGATGTTGACGGCACTCGGTCTGATGAGCGGCACCTCGCTGGACGGGGTGGACGTCGCGCTGATCGAAACCGATGGAAAACAGGTCAAGGCGTTCGGGCCGTCCGGCTACCGGCCCTATCAACCTGCGGAGCGCAATCTGCTGCGTCAGGCCCTGGGCGAAGCCGTGCATTTGACCAAGCGCGATGCCCGCCCGGGCGTTCTCGCCGAGGCCGAGCGGGCGGTGACGCAAGCCCATGCCGAGGCGGTGGCCAGCTTCCTGACCCAGAACCGCATGAGGCCGGAGGACATCGACATCGTCGGCTTCCACGGCCAGACCGTGCTGCACCGGCCTGAAAAGCGCCTGACGGTGCAGATCGGCGATGCGCAGGCACTGGCAAAAGCCATCCATATTCCCGTGATGCATGATTTTCGTGCCGCCGATGTCGAGGCCGGCGGGCAGGGCGCGCCCTTTGTCCCGGTCTACCACCGCGCGCTCGCCCATTCGCTGGACCGCGAGGGGCCGATCGTCGTGGTCAATATCGGCGGCGTCTCCAACATCACCTATATCGACGGCGACACGCTGATCGCCTGTGACACCGGCCCCGGCAATGCGCTGCTGGACGATTTCATGTACCGCATCATGAACCAGGCATTCGACGCGGAAGGAAAGTTCGCAAGCCTCGGCAAGGTCGACGAGGCCTGGATCGCCCGCGCGCTGGAGCTGCCGTTCTTCGCGTTGCCGCCGCCGAAATCGCTCGACCGCAACGACTTCGCGGCGCTGAAGCTCGGCGATGTCGCGCCGGCCGACGGCGCCGCGACGCTGACCGCCTTCACCGCAGCGGCGATCGCCCGCATCATCCCGCTGTTGCCGCGGCGGCCGCGGAGTTGGATCGTCTGCGGCGGCGGCGCCCGCAACCTCACGATGCTGCGGATGCTGCGGGAGCGGGTGGGGGCAGCCACGGTCGAGGCCGCCGAGACGCTGGGCTGGGCCTCCGACGCCATCGAGGCGCAGGCCTTCGGCTTCCTCGCAGTCCGCGGCATGAAGGGCCTGCCGCTGTCGTATCCCGCTACCACGGGCGTACCGATGCCGATGACCGGCGGGGTGATCGCAAGGCCCTGAGGGCGGGCGCCGGAGGCGGAGTTCGAAGCAGCGGCATGGGCTAATCCCGTGTCCCGGACGCGACGCAGCGTGCAACGCTGCGGCGCAGAGCCGGGACCCAGCCGCTTCATTCCGGGCCGATGCATGGGCCCCGGCTCTGCGCTGCGTCCGGGGCAGGAGAACGTAAGTTGTTGCGCACCTGTTTCCACAGCCGTCATTGCGAGCGCAGCGACTTGGCCGCCGAAACTCGGCGAAGGCGGACGCAATGATTGCTCTACCGATAAAGACTTCATCTGCAGACACACCTTCGCATTCCCGCGGCGCGTTGTGCCCGAGTTGTGCTGCCGTCTTGCGCCCCATGAATGCCAAAGGGCGCAGGGAAGGCCGGGCGCCGGCGGCACCCGCAGGTCCGTGGGCGTAAGAGCGCACACGGGGTGGACCACAGGTGTGCCGGTCGCCCGGCCTTCCCTGCGCGGATGGTTTTAACGGTGTCCTTCGTGCTCTCCTCGGGGAGCGTTGCACTATTGCCCCCGTCGCCTTGCGGCTGATCGATGTGCGCACCGGTTGGCCGCCGCATCGCCGCTAAGGCTTGACGCCAGAACCCCGGGCGTCGGGACCACACGACTTCTCCGTCCGCGGACGTTCCCGCCAGATCATCAGGGGCTGACGCGTGCTCGCCCTTGATGTCCAACGAGACCGCTGTGACCGCGCCGTGTCGTATGCGCGCTGCGTGAGACTCACGGTTGGGCCGCCCTGTCGCCACACATCCGCGCCGGCGCTGCCGCGTCCACCGCACCCCAACCCGCATCTCGTGACGATCGCGAAGCGCCCCTCTGGCAGGGCCGGGATGGACGGTGTATGCCATAAATCCGAAATTCGGAAAAGTGACATATTTTTGCCCGCGGGGGTTGACGAATTTTGGGGTGTTTTGCCCGACGCCTCCATGATCGCAGACGTGCGAATTAATGCAGGTGCATTGACCTTGACAGATACATGCAAATGCATCTATAGTTGATGCAGTTGCATCAAACCGCGCCGGGATCGCACCATGACCGCTTCACTGAAACTCATCAGCCACAAGCTTTGCCCCTACGTGCAGCGCGCGGTGATCGCGCTGAAGGAGAAGGGCGTGCCGTTCGAGCGCGTCGACATCGATCTCGCCAACAAGCCCGACTGGTTCTTGAAGCTGTCGCCGCTCGGCAAGGTGCCGGTGCTGGTGGTGACGACGGAGAGGGGCGAGGTCGCGCTGTTCGAGAGCAACGTGATCTGCGAGTACATCGAGGAGACGCAAGGCGGTGCGCGGCTGCATCCGGCGGATGCTTTGAAGCGGGCCGAGCATCGCGCCTGGATGGAGTTCGGCTCGGCGATCCTCGGGGATCTCTGGGGGCTGGAGACCACGACCGATGCAGCGACGTTCGAGAGCAAGCGTCAGGCGCTTGCGGCGAAGTTCGCGCGTGTCGAAGCCGCGCTCGGCGCGGGGCCGTATTTCGCTGGCGATGCGTTCAGCCTGGTCGATGCAGTGTTCGCGCCGGTCTTTCGCTATTTCGACCTGTTCGACGAGCTGACCGAGCACGGCATCTTCCGCGATGTGCCGAAAGTGCGCGCGTGGCGCGCCGAGCTCGCGAAACGTCCGAGCGTGCGCACGGCCGTGGGCGCGGACTATCTGCAATTGCTGCGCGCGTTCCTGGTGCGCCACGATGCGCATCTGCTCAAGCTGGCAGCGTGATTTCGTTGTCCGGATTTCGCTGAAATCTAGCCCGGCGATATATGGGCCGGCTCTGCGGCGCATCACTGCGTGATGCACCGCGTCCGGGGCACCGAGAAGCCTCAGCGCACGTTGGCGAGGCGCATGTCGAGATACGCCGTGATGGTCTCCATCAGCGGCTCGAGCTTGGCGTCGAAGAAATGGTTGGCGCCGGGGATGATCTGCTGGTCGATCACGATGCCCTTCTGCGTCTTCAGCTTCTCGACCAGCGTGTTGACGTCCTTGGGCGGCACCACCGCGTCCTTCTCGCCGTGCACGATCAGGCCCGACGACGGGCAGGGCGCGAGGAACGAGAAGTCGTAGAGATTGGCCGGCGGCGCGATCGAGATGAAGCCCTCGACCTCGGGGCGGCGCATCAACAGCTGCATGCCGATCCAGGCGCCGAAGGAGAAGCCGGCGACCCAGCAGGCGCGCGCCTCGGGATTGATGGTCTGGGCCCAGTCGAGCGCTGCGGCGGCATCCGACAATTCGCCGGTGCCGTGGTCGAACGAGCCCTGGCTGCGGCCGACGCCGCGGAAGTTGAAGCGCAGCACCGAGAAGCCGCGATGGGCGAAGGCGTAGTAGCACTGGTACACGATCTGATGGTTCATCGTGCCGTGAAACTGCGGGTGCGGATGCAGGATCATCGCAATCGGCGCGTTCTTCTGCTTGGCCGGGTGATAGCGACCCTCGAGGCGGCCGGCAGGGCCGGTGAAAATGACTTCAGGCATGGATGTCTCTGATTTAAGTCCCTTGGAGGTGATCCCTGCGCAATCGTCCGATTGTGGCTCTGCCCGGCGTTGCCGCCGACGAGAGCACGGATGAAAGGTGGAGAGGCGCGCCCTCGGATGATGCGCGAGTGGCGCGCAGGTGAACTGACGCGCGCTTCTAACACGAGGCGAGGGTCAAAAAGCAAGCTTCTTCGACATCTCTCAATGGGCTCAAGAGCTTAGCCGGTCATCTCAGCGTCATGTCCGGTCTTGTCGCCGGCGCGGGACGTCGCCTGGATGCAATCGGTGCCGGCGGGGGCGGCGGCTCTGCCGCAGGATACCGCTCAACCGATTGGAATCACGATTGTTTGTGGATCGCTGGCCGATCGGCGGCGGCGATTCCCACAGGGGCGGCCCGGCTTCCGAGCGTGGCGACCGCCGGCCGGTAACGCCGGCTGCCCCCGAGTGTCTGGCCGTTGTCGAAGGCGAGCTCGAAATCCCCTGACGGCTTGAGGTCGACGCCGCGCACCCGGTCGAGATTGGCAAGCTTGGTCCGGTGAACGCGAACGACGGAAAAGCGCGCCAGTTCGCTTTCCGCTGCTGCCAGCGTGCCCCGGATCAGGTGCCGGGTCCCGTCGGCGAGGCTGTATTCGATGTAGTTGCCGGCGGAGGCGACCCAGAGAATGTCGCGCGGCACCACGCGAATGCGGCTCGTTCCGTCGCGCAGCCAGATCGCGTCGGGGGACGAGGGCTGGAGCGGAGCGGGCGGAGGCGAGGGAGCGGCTGCGGCGCTTTTTAGCTCACGCCGGCTTTCGAGCAGCCAGATCGTGCTGGCGATCAGGACGACGGCCACCGCGTCCTTGCGGAATTCGTAGAGGACCGTCGCGAGCGAAAAGCGAAAATCGTAAGCGCCGCCGGCGAGCCAGAGCGCCAGCTTGCGCACCCAGACCATGCCGGTGATGTGCAGGGCCGAGAAGCCGAGCAGGATGATCGCCCCGATTGCTGCGCGGGCGGCAAGGCCAGGGGTTCCACGCATGCGGCGGACCGCCAGCACCAGGATCGGCAGCAGCAGCAGGATGATCGCGATGCTCGACATCTCCCAGAACAGCCGCCGGCCGATGTCGTAGCTGTCGCCGCGCCAGGCCGCGTCCTGGGCGCCCGAGAACGCGTTGACGATTCCGATCGCGAGCGCGACCGCCGCGATCGCAGCGAACGTGGTCCGGTCGCCCCCGCTGATCCCGAAAGGTCCGCTATTCGTCCCAGCCACCGGCGGCTCGTCCCGTCGCGTCGGATTCTGATCCCAAACCGGCTCGACGCGCGGCGTCGGCGGCGCATTTTCGGTGTCAGCCATTTTCAGTGTCAGCCATGGCCCGAAAACCGCGTTCGTCGTCCCGTCAAGGAGCAGAAAACCATGACAACACCACAGCAATTCCAAAGCTCGGACAGGCGCATCGATCTGGACTGGGTGCGGATTTTAGCCTTCGGGCTCTTGATCTTCTACCACGTCGGCATGCTCTACGTGTCCTGGGGATTTCACATCAAGAGCGAGCACCGGCTGACCTGGCTGGAACCGGTGATGCTGTTGCTAAATCCCTGGCGGCTGTCGCTGCTGTTTCTGGTGTCCGGGGTTGCCACCCGCTTCATGCTCGACAAGTCGACCCTGGCCGCGCTTGCCGGTGCCCGGTCGGTACGGCTCTTGATCCCGCTGGTCTTCGGCATGCTCGTGATCGTGCCGCCGCAATCCTATCTCCAGATCGTCGAGAGCCTCGGCTATCCCGCGGGCTTTCTCGATTTCTATGCCAGGCATTACTTTGCGTTCGGCGCGCAGTTCTGTCCGAACCCCTGCATCGTGCTGCCGACCTGGAACCATCTCTGGTTCGTGGTCTATCTGTGGGTCTACACGATGGCCTTGATCGGCGTGCTTGCGCTCTGGCCGGCCGGCGCTGACTGGCTCGGCCGCAAGCTAGCCGTCGTGCTCGCCGGGCCGTGGCTCCTGGTCGTGCCCTGCGTGTTGTACGTGGCCTGGCGCCTGGTGCTGTTTCCGGCCTTCCCGTCGACCCATGCGCTGTTCGGCGACTGGTACAACCACGCCGACCACGCCACCGCCTTCCTGATCGGTTTCCTGCTGGCGAGGCAGGAGGGGATCTGGCGCGAGGTCGCGCGCCAACGCTGGTTGGCGCTGGCGGCTGCAGCGGCCTGCTTCTCGGCCTTCATCCTGGTTCGCGCCGGACTGTTTGCGCCGTCACCCGCGCTGAAGTGGGCCGCCGCCTCGGCTTACGGTTGCTACCAATGGCTCGCGATCGCCGCCGTGCTGGGCTTTGCGCGACGCCACCTCGCCGCCGACGGACCGGCGCGGCGCTATCTCACCGACGCGATCTTTCCGTACTACATCGTGCATCAGACCGCGATCATCGTGATCGCCCACGCCTTGCGCGACAGCGGTCTCCCGGTGGGGGCCGAGGCCTCCATTGTCATCATTGGGACCGCACTCGCATGTGTGGCGACCTATGAAATCGTCCGGCGCATTGTCTGGCTGCGACCTCTGTTCGGATTGCGGGTGCTGCCGCGGATTGTTGCCGCGATCGAGCCGCACCGGCCGGCCCTGATCCACGCGGCCTCCGATTGGACGGATGGCAAAAGGTGCTAAGAGGGCGAGATGCCGACCCGTGTCTATCTCGACTGGAACGCGACCACGCCGCTGCGGCCCGAGGCTCGGGCCGCGATGGTTGCGGCCTTCGACCTGGTCGGCAATCCCTCGTCGGTTCATGCCGAGGGACGGGAGGCGCGGCGACTGGTGGAGGAGGCTAGAGCCGAGCTTGCCCTGGCGGTCGGCGCCTTGCCCCGGAACGTGGTCTTCGCCTCGGCGGGAACCGAGGCCAACGCGCTCGCGCTGTCGCCGGGGTTGCGGGGACCGTCCGGCGGACCGGTCCAGCGGCTGCTGGTGTCGGCGGTCGAGCACGCCTCCGTGCTGGCGGGAGGCCGGTTCCTGGCGGACAGGATCGGCCTGATCCGCGTGACGCGCGCCGGCGTGGTCGATCTCGAACACCTGAAGGCAGGGCTCGCGGACGGTCCGCCGGCACTGGTCTCGATCATGGCCGCCAACAACGAGACGGGCGCGCTCCAGCCGGTCGCCGAGGCGGCGCGGATCGTTCACGAGGCCGGCGGCCTCCTGCACGTCGATGCGATCCAGGCGTTGGGTAAAATCCCTTTCGATATCAAGGCTATGGGCATCGACCTTGCGACCTTTTCTGCGCACAAGATCGGCGGCCCCAAGGGCGTCGGCGCGCTGGTCATGGCCGAGGGGATTGCCGGACTGGAGCCGGTGCTGCGAGGCGGCGGGCAGGAGCTCAGCCGTCGCGCTGGAACCGAGAATGTCGCCGGCATCGCCGGCTTTGGTGCTGCCGTGAAAGTCGCGCTTCAGGCTCTGCCGGAGGTTGCGGAGCGCATCACAACCCTCAGAATCCGCTTGGAAAACGGCATCCGGGGGATCGCGGGCGCCACCATCTTCTCGGAGGACGCCGAGCGGTTGCCGAATACCGTCCTGTTCACGGCGCCCGGCCTCAAGGCCGAGACGGCCGTGATCGGCTTCGACCTCGAAGGCATCGCCGTCTCATCCGGCTCGGCCTGCTCCTCGGGCAAGGTCCAGCCGTCCCACGTGCTTTCCGCCATGGGCTTCGACCCCGCAGTGGCGCAGGGAGCGGTGCGTCTTAGTCTCGGCTGGTCCACGGAACCAGATGACATCAATAGGGCGTTAGAGGCTTGGCGAAAGCTCGGTAATACCCTACTTAAGGGCTAAGCGATGAAACACGGCTTGAACGGTTCTAAGCCCGTGCTTTCCGCAGAGAAATATCGTAATACTCGACCGAGTTTGATCCACCGCGGTCCTTGAAACCGCGAGCGGAGGATGGAATGCCAGCCGTACAAGAGACGGTCGAGCGCGTGAAGCGCATCGACGTCGACCAGTATCGTTATGGGTTTGAGACCCTGATCGAGTCCGACAAGGCCCCGAAGGGGCTGTCGGAAGACACCGTCAAGTTCATCTCGCAGAAGAAGAACGAGCCCGACTGGATGCTCCAGTGGCGGCTCGAGGCTTATCGCCGTTGGCTGACCATGGCCGAGCCGACCTGGGCCCGCGTCGACTATCCCAGGATCGACTTCCAGGATCTCTATTACTATGCGGCGCCGAAGCCGAAGAAGACGGTCACCTCGCTCGACGAGATCGACCCCGAAATCCTGAAGACCTACGAGAAGCTCGGCATTCCCTTGCGGGAAGTCGCCATGCTCGAAGGCGTCGAGCCCAAGCCCGGCGAGGAAGACCCGGCCCGCCGCAAGATCGCGGTCGATGCTGTCTTCGATTCGGTCTCGGTGGCGACCACGTTCAAGGCCGAGCTGAAGAAGGCCGGCGTGATCTTCATGCCGATCTCGGAGGCGATCCGCGAGCATCCTGAATTGGTGCAGAAGTACCTGGGCTCGGTGGTGCCGACCTCGGACAATTTCTATGCGACGCTGAACTCGGCGGTGTTCTCCGACGGCTCGTTCGTCTACGTGCCGCCCGGCGTGCGCTGCCCGATGGAGCTGTCGACCTATTTCCGCATCAACGAGCGCAACACCGGCCAGTTCGAGCGCACGCTGATCATCGCCGACAAGGGCTCCTACGTCAGCTATCTCGAAGGCTGCACCGCGCCGCAGCGCGACGAGAACCAGCTGCATGCCGCCGTGGTCGAGCTCGTCGCGCATGACGATGCCGAGATCAAATATTCGACGGTGCAGAACTGGTACCCCGGCAATTCGGAAGGCAAGGGCGGCATCTACAATTTCGTCACCAAGCGTGGCGATTGCCGCGGGGCCAATTCCAAGATCTCGTGGACCCAGGTCGAGACGGGATCTGCGATCACCTGGAAATATCCGAGCTGCATCCTGCGCGGCGACAATTCGCGCGGCGAGTTCTACTCGATCGCGATCTCGAACGGCTTCCAGCAGGTCGACAGCGGCACCAAGATGATCCATCTCGGCAAGAACACGTCGAGCCGCATCATCTCCAAGGGCATTGCCGCCGGCAGGTCGCAGAACACCTATCGCGGCCTCGTCACCGCGCACCGCAAGGCGACCGGCGCCCGCAACTTCACCGCGTGCGACTCTCTTCTCATTGGCGACAAATGCGGCGCGCACACCGTGCCGTACATCGAGGCCAAGAATTCCTCGGCGACGTTCGAGCACGAAGCAACCACCTCGAAGATCTCCGAGGACGTGCTGTTCTACTGCATCCAGCGCGGGCTCAGCCAGGAAGAAGCGGTCGGCCTCGTCGTCAACGGCTTCGTCAAGGACGTGCTGCAGCAGCTGCCGATGGAGTTCGCGGTGGAAGCGCAGAAGCTGATCTCGATCTCGCTGGAAGGGTCGGTCGGCTAACTCGGACCTCATCCTGAGGAGGCCGCGCAGCGGCCGTCTCGAAGGATGGATACCGGAAAGATTGTTGGCCTCAATCCTTCGAGACGCGCCTTGCGGCGCTCCCTGGGATGAAGGGATAGATGGAAAAACATGATGGCTTTGCTTGAAGTGAAAGACCTCAAGGTTCGTGTCGAGGAGCGTGAGATTCTCCACGGGCTGACGCTGACCGTGAACGAGGGCGAGGTGCACGCGATCATGGGGCCGAACGGCTCCGGCAAGTCGACGCTCTCGCACGTCATCGCCGGCAAGCCCGGCTATGAGGTCACCGACGGCCAGATCCTGTTCAAGGGCGAAGACCTCTTGGAGATGGAGCCGAACGAGCGCGCCGCCAAGGGCGTGTTCCTGGCGTTCCAGTACCCGGTCGAGATTCCCGGCGTCGCCACCATGAACTTCCTGCGCACGGCGCTCAACGCCCAGCGCAAGGCGCGCGGCGAGGATGAATACTCGACGCCGGATTTCCTCAAGAAGGTCCGCGAAGTCTCGAAGTCGCTGAACATCCCGCAGGACATGCTCAAGCGCGGCGTCAATGTCGGCTTCTCCGGCGGCGAGAAGAAGCGCAACGAGGTGCTGCAGATGGCGCTGTTCGAGCCGAGCCTGTGCATCCTCGACGAGATGGATTCGGGCCTCGACATCGACGCGCTGCGCATCGCGGCCGACGGCGTCAACGCGCTGCGCTCGCCGAAGCGTTCGATGGTCGTCATCACCCATTATCAGCGGCTGCTGAACTACATCGTGCCCGACGTCGTGCACGTGATGTCGAAGGGCCGTGTCGTGAAGAGCGGCGGCAAGGAGCTGGCGCTGGAGCTGGAAGCGTCCGGCTACGCCCAGTTCGAGGATGCCGCGTAAGGATTGTTTGCAATGAACGTTGCTGCGGCAAAGACCGGAAAGGGCCGCGCGGTGAGCGATCTCTTCACCAGCGCCGAGGGCCGGCTGCCGGGTTCGCCTGACGTGATCGCGGTGCGCCGCGAGGCGTTCGAGACCTATGAGCGTCTCGGCCTGCCGCACCGCCGGATCGAGGAATGGAAATACACCGACCTGCGCGCGCTGGTCGGCGAGGTGCTGCCGCTGGCGGCCAGCCCCGATGCGGCCGTGGTGAAGCGCGCCGCGGACGCGGTGAAGGTGCATGCGATCGCCGGTGCCCGCAAGCTGGTGCTGGTCGATGGCGTGTTCGCGGCCGATCTGTCCGACGTCAAGGCGCTTGCCGCCGAGGCAGGATTCAAGACCCTGCGCGAGGCGCTGGACAAGGACGCCGGTCTGCTGAAGACCGCGGCCACCGATGCGGTGATCGCGCTGAACGCGGCGATGGCGACCGACGGATTCGTGTTGTCGATCGCCGACGGCGCACAGCTGTCCGCGCCGATCCAGATCATCCACATCGCGGCCGCCGGGTCAGCGTCGGCGTTCACCCGCTCGCAGATCGTGGTCGGGAAGGGGGCTCGCGCCACTCTCGTCGAGACCTTCGTTGCGGCGGACGCCGGGGCTTACCAGGTCAACGACGCCGTGCTCCTCTCGGTCGGCGATGATGCCGACGTCGCCCACATCCGCCTGATGGACGATGCGCCCGACGCGGTGAACGTGTCGTCGCATTTCGTCACCATCGGCGCCAACGTGAAGTACAATTTCTTCAACATGACCACCGGCGCTGCGGTGAGCCGCCTTCAGGGCTTCATCACGCTGGCGGGCGAGGGCAGCGAGCTCTCGGCCAACGGCGTCAACCTGTTGAAGAAGACCGAGCATGGCGACACCACGCTGGTGGTCGACCACGCCGTGCCGAACTGCGTCAGCCGCGAGATCTTCCGCGCCGTGATCGACGACCGCGGCCACTCGGTGTTCCAGGGCCGCATCATCGTCCGTCCCGACGCGCAGAAGACCGACGGCAAGATGATGACGCGGGCGCTGCTGCTCTCTGACGAGGCCGAGGCCGACAACAAGCCCGAGCTCGAGATTTTTGCCGACGACGTCTCCTGCGGCCACGGCGCCACCGCCGGCGCGCTCGACGACAGCCTGCTGTTCTATCTGAAGGCGCGCGGCCTGCCGGAAAAGCAGGCCCAGGCGCTGCTGATCCAGGCTTTCGTCGGCGAGGCGGTCGAGCAGATCGCCGATGAGGCCCTGCGCGAGCACGTGATCGGCATCGCCGAGCGCTGGCTGGAGCGGCGCTCATGAGCACGCATCCCGCGGTCAGGAACGGCGCCTATGACGTCGCGCGCGTGCGCCAGGACTTTCCGGCGCTCGCGCTGCAAGTCTACGGCAAGCCGCTCGTGTATCTCGACAACGCCGCTTCCGCGCAGAAGCCGAGCGCCGTGCTCGAGCGCATGACGCAGGCCTATACATCCGAATATGCCAACGTGCATCGAGGCCTGCATTACCTCGCGAACGCGGCGACCGAAGCCTATGAGGGCGGCCGCACCAAGGTGGCGCAGTTCATCAATGCACCGCGGACCGAGGAAGTGATCTTCACCCGCAACGCGACCGAGGCGATCAATCTGGTCGCGTCGTCCTGGGGCGGGCCGAACATCGGGGAAGGCGACGAGATCGTCATCTCGATCATGGAGCACCATTCCAACATCGTGCCCTGGCATTTCCTCAGGGAGCGCCAAGGCGCGGTGATCAAATGGGCGCCGGTCGACGACGAAGGCAACTTCCTCATCGACGAGTTCGAGAAGCTGCTCACGGCCAAGACCAAGCTGGTCGCGATCACCCAGATGTCGAACGCGCTCGGCACCATCGTGCCGGTCAAGGAGGTCGTCAGGATCGCGCATGCGCGCGGCATTCCCGTGCTGGTCGACGGCAGCCAGGGCGCGGTGCATCTGCCGATCGACGTCCAGGACATCGGTTGCGACTTTTACGTCTTCACCGGCCACAAGGTGTACGGGCCGACCGGCATCGGCGTGCTCTGGGCCAAGTACGACCATCTCGTCGCGATGCGCCCCTTCAACGGCGGCGGCGAGATGATCCGGGAAGTCTCGCGCGATGTCGTCACCTATGGCGATCCCCCGCACAAGTTCGAGGCGGGCACGCCGGCGATCGTCGAGGCCGTCGGCCTTGGCGCGGCCATCGACTACGTCAACTCGATCGGCAAGGAACGCATCGCCGCGCACGAGGCCGATCTCACCACCTACGCCCAGGATCGCCTGCGCGAGATCAACTCGCTGCGGCTGATCGGCACGGCCCGGGGCAAGGGCCCGGTGATCTCCTTCGAGCTCAAGGGCGCGCACGCCCACGACGTCGCCACCGTGATCGACCGCCAGGGCATCGCGGTGCGTGCCGGCACCCATTGCGTGATGCCGCTTTTAGAGCGGTTCAACGTGACGGCCACCTGCCGGGCCTCGTTCGGCATGTATAATACGCGGGAAGAAGTCGATCATCTGGCACAGGCGCTGTTGAAGGCGCGGGATTTGTTCGCATGAGTGACACGGCCGAAATCAAAGCCAATCCGATGGAGACCCATTCGGCGCTGCCGCCGGAGGAGACCGAGCGGCTGACCCGCGAGATCATCGCCGGGCTCAAGACCGTGTTCGACCCGGAAATCCCCGCCGACATCTACGAGCTCGGCCTGATCTACAAGGTCGAGATCAAGGACGACCGCTCCGTCGACGTGCAGATGACGCTGACGACGCCGAACTGCCCCGCCGCTGGCGAGCTGCCGACCATGGTCGAGAACGCGGTCGCCAGCGTTCCCGGCGTCGGCGTGGTCGACGTCAAGGTGGTCTGGGAGCCGCCGTGGTCGCCCGAGCGCATGAGTGACGAGGCCCGCCTCGTCCTCAACATGTGGTGACGGGTTACACCGGCATTGAATTCGCTCCGCAACGGACCAGATAGATAAGATGACCCAGATTTCGTCAGGTTCGACCCCAGCATCCACTCCGAAGCCGCGGCGTCCGCGCCCGCAGGTGATGCGGCTGACGGATGCGGCCGCCCAGCGCATCACCGAGCTGACCCAGCGTGCGGATTCCGAGATCGTCGGCTTGCGCGTCGGCGTGAAGAACGGCGGCTGCGCCGGCCAGTCCTACACGGTCGAATATGCCCACGAGATCCGGCCGACCGACGAGGTCGTCGAGGACAAGGGCGTCAAGATCCTGGTCGACCCCAAGGCCGTGCTGTTCCTGCTCGGCACCGAGATGGACTACAGGGCCGACAAGATGCAGGCCCAGTTCGTCTTCAACAACCCCAACCAGATCTCCGCCTGTGGCTGCGGCGAGTCCGTCGAGCTGCGGCCGGCCAAGATCGACGGGTAATTCCGCCTACGCTCTGCTCTCTTGTCCCGGACGCGGTGCAGCGCCATAGCGTGTCGAAGACGCGCGTAAACGCGCTTATGCTGCTGCTGCGCAGAGCCGGGACCCACGCTATGGTTCCGTCTCGGAGGGGCTGGGACCCGGCTCAGCGGCGCACCGTTGCACGGCGCGCCGCGTCCGGGGCACGAGGGAGCGTGCGTATGGACCGCGAATTCCTGATCGACCTGTTCGCCGATTTCGGCCCTGTGACCATCCGCAGGATGTTCTCGGGCTATGGCATCTCCGCCGACGGCATCAACTTCGCTCTGTCCTTGCGCGCCGGCCTGTTCTTCCGCGCCGACGACGTGACCATCCCGGACTTCGAGGCCGAAGGCTCGAAGCCGTTCCAATATTCGACCCGCGCCAAGACCGTGGTGGTCAACTCCTACTGGGAGCTGCCGGCGCGGCTGTTCGACGATTCCGAGGAGTTCGTGCAATGGGCGAGGGCGGCACTCGCCGCCGCCCAGCGCGCCAAGGTGAAGAAGCGGCCGAAGGGGAAGAAGGCGGCCAGCAAGAAAACCGAGCCGAAGAAGCCTGCTGCCAAGAAGACGGCGAAGAAGGCAGTCAAGAAGTCGGTGCGTCGGGCGGGCAAAGCGACTCGTCCGCCGCAGCTCGCAGAGCGAAGGCGGAAGCGGGCCCGCCGTTCGAGATAGTTATGCCGAGATGGTGGGCACGGCGCTCACTCCAAACCGAGGAAGTAGCGCCACTCGGTGCCCATATTGTTGTCGGTCACGAGGGTTTGGCCGGCGGTCGCCTCCAGCAGCTGCGGACATGGTTCGATCGTGGGACCATCCTGACGGAAGTCGGCAATCAGTGCGTCGAGCCGAGCGCGGTCAGCGTCATCGGAAGCAAATTCGGGTTTGCCGTCGATGCTGTAAGTTTCGAGCGTTCGTCGCCAGCGCTCATGATCCCACGCGATCGGGGTCTGCGACAGCACCATATGGTTCAGGAACCGGGCACCGTAGGCGAAGGCGGTGCAGCCTGTGCGCTGCGCGCGCCGCGAATTGGTGGTGTTGTAGAAGAAGATCCCGCCGGGCTTGAGGTGTTGCTGCACGAGGCCAAGGAATTCCGACGACAGCAGATTGGTGGCGTTCGCGCGGAAATGCCACGTCGTGTTGGAGACGACCGCATCGAAACGTGCGTCGGGATGGTGGCGGAGCCAACGGCGGCCGTCGTCCTCCACGATCCTGACCTTGGGATTGTTCAGGATCGATCTGACATCGTCGTGCTTTGCGATCAACTCGAGATATCCGCGATTGATCTCGACGATCGTGAGCGATTCCACGTCGGGATTGTTGGCGATGACCTGAGCCCATGAACCGGACGAGAGGCCGATCATCAGCACCTGCCGTGGTGCGGGGTGGAACAGACTCAGCGCGTACGGCCGGATGATGCCATTGCGGTCGGACTTCAGATCCGTGTTGAAGCGGCCGTCATACATGCCGTTGCCAAAGACGGTGCCGTCGGTGTCGACGGTGATGATGCCGCTGCGATTCTCGACAATCTCAGCGAAGTCGTGGTCGGCGAGCGTCTTTGCCTGCAGATTTTCCAGCAGCCGTTGGCTCAACAAGGCGCTTGCGCCGAGGCCGAGGACGAGAACCGCGATGGCAAGATAGCCAAGACGATTTCGCTCCTGCCTTGGGGCAAGCGCTATCAATGCAAATGCGGCCATCGTGCCGCCGACGAGCAGCATCGCCGCGATCTGCCTGATTCCAAGATACTCCGTCAGCACGAAGCCCGTGAGGATCGCCCCGCTGGCGCAGCCAGCGATGTTGGCGAAATAAAGCAGCGCCGTCCGCTGGCCGATTCGTTCGTCGGTCGCGATGCCAAACTGTGAAAGATACGGGAGCAGCGCACCCCATTGCCGCGCGATCAGGTAGGTGATCGCGACGGCGATGCCGATCGCGCCGGCGCCGACCCAGGCCAATTGCGTCATCAACGGAAGGAACATCGCGGCGAACAAATTGGCCCAGATCAGATCGCTCGCGGCCTGGCGCAAGGCATCCTGCGGCGCGAGCGACCTGCAGGACTGTCCGGCCTTTCGCGCGCCGACCGCGATACCTGTCAGGAAAGCATAGAGCGTCATCGCAAATGCCAGCGAGCTCGATCCCGAGGCAAACGACATCACGCGGAACAGGAAGATCTCGTAGGACAACGAGATGAATCCACCCGCCATCGCGAGCAGGACGACAACACCCATGCCGAGGATCGGCTGCGTGTCCGGAGCCTTGGTCGACGTCTGCGAGTCCGGCGTCGCGCCGGGAGCAGAGAGAATGTGCGCCGCGATCGCGCCGGCGCCGACCACGAGATTGATTCCAGCCGCGATCGTGATTGACTCATGCATGCCGAGAAAAGGGAAGATCAGGGTGGCGCATACGAGGCACGCGGCACCGGCGCCGAGCGTATTGACAAAATAGAGCGTGCCGACGGCGTCCCCGATCTCGCCGGTCATGCGTGCCAGATACGAGACCAGGATCGGCAGCGTTGCGCCCATCAGAAGGGTCGGCAGCAGCACCAGGACGAGGTTGATTGCGGCGAGGGCGGGCAGCGGCAGGTCTGCCACCATGGCGCCCACCGTCTCGAAGATCTGGAGCGAGGCCAATCCAAATGCGGCGGTCGCAAGCTCGATCACTCCGAGCAGCAACAGCGGCTTGACGTTGGTGCGTCGGGATATCCAGCCGCCACACAGGCTGCCAAGCCCGAGCCCGAGCATGAAGGCGGTCACGATAATCGTGACTGATTCCGAATTGACGCCGAAGATCCGGAACAGGCTTCGTTGCCAGGTCAGCTGGTAGATCAGCGCCGGAAAGCCGGAAAAGAAGAAGAGGATGCAGAGAACGCGGACACCGGGCGCAGCGAATCTCTGCGCGGGCGCATCCGCAGGTAACTCGACGGCCGTCATATTGATGATCCATTCTCCCACGCCCTCGCAACCTGCTGGAGAAAAGGTAAGTAAAGGTTGCGGGGGGTTGGCTGAACGAGGCTGGATCAATGGCCCGATCTGGCACTCGGTGCGCAGGGTTAAGCCATGGTGAACAGCGGATCAGGACGCCCACCTTAGGACGTGGGGCGTCGAGATCGGCTCCTGGCCCTTCAGCGACCCGCCAATAGCCGGTTAAAACGACCACTGCTCAGGGGAGACCGGAAGTGACTGCTTCGCCCGCAAAACGCCCCTTGTGACCCCTGAGCGGACGAGGGCTAGGAACGGACGTGAGCGTTCCTGATTGTGGAAGATGCCGCGCTATTACTTCGACTCACGAGACAACGATAGATTCATCGCCGACGATGAGGGCCTTGACTTCTCCTCCTTGGACGATGTGAAGGCCCAGGCGACGACGGCATTGACCGAACTTGCCAAGGATGTGCTGCCTAGCTCTGTCATCAGGACGCTTGCGATCGAAGTTCGTGATGATCTGGGCCCGGTTCTGCGGATTGCCTTACGCTTCGAGATCGAACATTTTCGACTGGATTAACATAGTTCATCTGGAACCTTCCCCTTAACATGTGTTTATCCCCCTATCACCGGCTGAGACTCTTGGGCGCTGGTGGCTGAGAGTTTTGTGCTCCCGCCTTGCCGGCTGGAGCGGCGAGTTCCCCATTCCGGCTCAACTTCCTCAAGCGCGGAGTGGTGTGATGCCGGGGACATTGACGGCTGCACTCGTTCAGAAGCTTAGCAAGGTCAATCGGCTCGACCAGGACGACATCCTGGCGATTCAACAGCTTCCCATCCATAGCAAGCGTGTCGCTGCGCAGCACCGCTTTGTGCGCGACGGTGACCGCCCGTCGGAGTCCTGCCTGATCGTTGATGGGTTCGCCTTCCGGTCGAAGCTAACGCAAGACGGACAAAGGCAGATTTTGTCACTCCATATTCCGGGAGAAATCCCGGACCTTCAAAGCCTTCACTTGCACGTCATGGACCATGACCTAACGACGCTCACAGAATGCACGCTCGGTTTCATCAAACACGATGCGTTACGTGAACTGATCAAAATGCGTCCGAACGTGGCGGCTGCGCTTTGGCGTGAGACATTGGTCGATTCCGCAATCTTCAGGGAATGGATCGTCAATGTCGGCCGCAGGCCAGCGCGCGCTCGAATGGCACACATGCTAGCGGAGCTCCACGAGCGCCTCGCTTTAATCGGGCGGACGCTAAACGGGTCGTTTGAGCTGCCAATCACGCAAATCGAGCTGGCAGACTGCCTCGGCCTGTCCGTGGTGCACGTCAACCGAACGCTCCAACAGCTTCGCCAAGAAGGAATCGTCGCGATCGAGCGCAGAACTTTCCACTTGCTTGACCAAGCCAAAGTTGAGGAAGTTGGCCAGTTCGAAAGGATCTACCTGCACCAGCGTCCTTCGATCTGATGACAGATGCGCCGTTCAGTGCGCTTCCGCTTGTGGCCCGAACGCGAAGTTCGGGCGGCGTGCACGTTGTCGGCTGGTTGGGTAGACCGGAGCAACAGGCGCGACCTTCCAAACGGCGCTCATGCACCACGGCTGTCCAAGGGTCCTCATTGAATCAAGGTGAGGTCAGGCATGATCACATGCCAGACCTCGTGCCCTAAGCGGCTTGGGCGGCAAACCGCCTGCGGGCGTCGATTGGGATCTATATCGCGGTCGACCCGCGCCACTTCCCAGCCGCGGAATCGTCCAATTGGATCTAAGTCAGTCACCAGGCCTCGGTAAGCAACGACTCCTATGAGAAAGGGCCAGCCAGATGGCTGACCCTTTGAGTGTATCATCCAAGTCGTTGGTGCCTAGAAGCCGGCGCCAGCGCCCCAATTGAAGCGATAGTTCAGGCCAGCCTTGACGGTGTGCTCGTCGTTGCGGAAGCCTACGGCCGTAACAACACCAGCGGCGCTGGTGAAGAGAGCGTTCCGGGTGCCGAAGTCGTAGTACTGGTATTCGACCTTGCCTGACCAATTCTGGGCGAACAGATATTCGAGGCCGCCGCCTACGGTATAGCCGTCGCGACCACCGCCATTGTTGGTAAAGGTGCCACCGCCGAAGCCGTTCGTAAGGCGGGAGTCAGCCCAGGCATAACCGCCTTTGACGTACAGCAGCGCCGGACCCCAGGTGTAGCCGAGGCGACCGGTGACCGAACCGAGCCCACGGTTGACGAAGGGGTCGCTGTTGGTGTCGAGGAAGCTGTAGTTCGCTTCAACGCCTAGCACCCAGTTCGGTGAGAACTGATGGTCGTAACCGACCTGCGCGCCGCCCATGAACACACCGTCGTTGCTGCTGGTGCCGGTGAAGCCGGGGGCCAGAATGTTGTTGTCGCCGCCGAATGCGCCGCCGACGTGACCACCAATGTAGAAGCCGGTCCAATTGTAAATCGGCGAAGGCTGCATCGCTGGGGCTTTGGTGTAGGGACGCGCGGCCATATCAGCTGCCGATGCTGTACCCGCTAGGGCGGCCAAAGCGACAGTAGCGAGAAGGAACCTTTTCATTTCGAATCTTTCATGTGTTGATCTCTGCCCCAAAACCACTAGCTCTCGATTCAGTGCATTTGCTGTAGCGCGACAGACACACGTCGCAATCTTCGTTTGCAGAGCGATCATTTGTTAAGTGAGGAACCGTGTCGACCCCAACGACAGCCCAAGTACGCGAAGTGCATCTCTCGACAAGAAGATCGATCGATGCAGAGAGACGGCTTCGCGACTGAGGTCCTGCGAAATCAGGCGGAAGAATCATGGCGGTTCCGATCTGCATAGACTGCAACGTCGAAACGAGGGAGGTCGAGCTTCTGAAGCGCAGGCATGAGCTTCGGACCTACCAATGTTCATTTTGCAGGACGCGATTGACGCGCGTAGAGCGGAGGAATCCAACCAAGGTTCCGGGGGGCTTCAAGGTTCCGGCGACCAAGAAGTAAGGCGCTCAATCGCGGAACGAGCAAGGAATGGATGAGATAGCTTTCAATACGATCGCAGTGATCGCAGACGTACCGGCGCTGTTCCAGAGTATCACCACGAGGCGCAACTAGCGTCAGTCTCATCTCTGACGCCCCGCATTTTGTGCAGGCTATCTCGAGAGCGTTGAAACGCGAGCACGATTGCGCAGGCCGCGGCTCCGTGGCGAGCGATCTCCGGAGATATCGTTTGTTCGTCGCTATCGGCGCTGAGCAGACATCAGCGGCCAACGGCTTGATGAGTACAGGGGCTAGTCCGCGGCCTTGGTCAGGCCGACGCGCATATCCTTCGCTGCGAAGACAGATGCGCCGTCGGCCAGCACGCGCCCATCGGCGATTCCGAGCACCAGCTTGCCGCGCCGGACCATGCGCATCGCGACCTCGTAGCGAACGCGCTTCGTGTCGGGTGTCACAGTGCCGGTGCACTCGACTTCGCCGACGCCGATGGCGCGGCCTTTGCCCGGTGAGCCCGACCAGCCGAGCCAGTAGCCGATCATCTGCCACATGGCGTCGAGGCCCAGGGTTGGCGGCATCATCGCGTCGCCGCGATAGTGGCAGTCGAAGAACCAATGGCTTGGCGTGATGTCGAGCTCGCCGACGATATGGCCTTTGCCGAACGCGCCGCCGTCCATGCTGATCTCCGTGATGCGATCCATCATCAGCATCGGCGGTGCTGGCAATTGCGCATTGCCCGGGCCGAAATAGCCGCCTTCGCTCGATCTCAGCAGCTCGGCTCTGGTGTATGACGGTTGCGGCGTGTGGAAATCGTGAGGGTTGGGCAAGACGACAAGACCTCGATGTTCAAGCAGCGAGGAAGATGTTGCTTGCGATTGGAGATTGTCAAGCGGCGGTGCCCTAGGGTGGGCAAAGCGGAGCGTGCCCACGGACTATACGTGGGCACGGCGCTTTGCGCCTTTTGCCAACCCTGCGACTACCCTGCGGCAGTTGATGGAAACCTACGCCACGCGGCTGTGCGACTCGACCGCGTATTCCGGATCCGCCTCGCAGATCACGCGGTTGCGGCCGTTGCGCTTGGCGGCGTAGAGGCAGGCATCGGCGCGCTCGATCAGCGCGTCGGTGTCGTCGCTCGGCTTCAGCATGGACACGCCGACCGAGATGGTGACGCGGCCGAGGATCTCGCCGGTGGACTTCTTCTTCAATTCCTTCGCCATCACCGCACGGCGGATGTGGTCGGCCACCGTGAGGGCCTGCCGCAGCGCGGTGTTGGGCAGCACGACCGCGAATTCCTCGCCGCCATAGCGCGCGGTGATGTCCTGGCCCTTGATGGTCTGCTTCAGCGACAGGCCGACGAGCCGCAGCACCTGGTCGCCGGTGAGATGGCCGTAGGAATCGTTGAACGACTTGAAGTGGTCGATGTCGAACAGCAGCAGCGACAGCGGCTCGCCCGAGGCAAGCGCGCTCTGCACCGCCATGTCGATCATGCGGTCGAAATATTTGCGGTTACCAAGGCCGGTGAGTGGATCCGTCAGGCTCTCGGCGCGGATCGCCTCCAGGCTCTGCTGGAGATTGCTGATCTCGTTCTTCGACAGCGCCAGGCGGTCTTCCAGCGCCTTGTTGGTTTCGCGCATCTCGCTGGTCGAGCGCAGCAGCGTTTCGACGATCGTCTTGATCTGGTCGCCGCTCTTGGCCGACGACAGCTTCGCGGCCGCGCCGGACAGGGTGGTATCGTAGGAGCCGGTCATGCCGAGGGCGTCGCTCAAGACCTTCATCACGTCGTCGATCTCGCCGATGACGCGCGCGCCGACCTTGTCGATGCGGTCGGTGGTCTTGATGTGGGAGAGATAGGTCTCGTAGATCTGCTCGAGGTCGGCCTCGGTCAGCTTGCCGCTGCGCGCCAGCGTCTCGTTGACGATCTTGTTGAGCGGTGCGTTGTAGCCGGTCGCGTAGACGTACCAGATCTCGTAATTGCGGGGAATCGCCGTCTGCCGAAGCGATCGGATTTGACCGAGCGCCACTTCGGCGAACGCCATCGTGCGTTCGTGTTCGTCGAGCACCTTGACCACAGAACATACCCCACAGCGGTCGGAGCGCCGGCGACCGCAGCAATGCTTAAATTATGTTCGTAGGCTAACGGACGATCGTGAACGCCCCGTAAATATACGTTCACGAAGCGTCTAAAAACGTGTGCTTCCCGTTTCCGCAACTGAAACCTGGAGCGCGCTCCCGCGCTTCAGGCCCCGGCGGGAGACGAACGCACGGGCCGGAGCAGGAACGCCGGCAGGTGCGAATGATCGCCGGGCTCGGTATCGGCCTCGCGCTGGCGGCGCGGTTCGGGACGGCCGATCGACGGCACATGCGCATTGTTGGCCTGCTGGCGCGCGCCGCGACGCGGCTCGCCGGCGGGCTTCTCGTCGGCCCGATGCCTTGCTTCGGCGGGATGTCTCGTCTCGGACGAATGCCTTGCTTCAGAAGAATGCCTGGCTTCAGAGGAATGCCTTGCCTCGCCACGCGCCTCGCGCGGCTCGTGGCTGCGCTCACGGTCGCGGCCGCGCTGCGGCTTGCCGCGTCCGCCGCGTGAACGTTCGCGGCCACGCGCCTCGCGCGGACGCTCGGACCCATCGGAGGATTCGGCCTGGACTTCGTAATCGCCTTCGGCGCGCGGAATGCTCTGGCCGATCAGTTTCTCGATGGCCACCATCGACTTCTGGTCGAGCGGCGTCACGATCGAGATCGCGGTGCCGGTGCGGCCGGCGCGGCCGGTGCGACCGATGCGGTGGACGTAATCGTCGGCGTGATGGGGGACGTCGAAATTGAAGACGTGGCTGACCTCGGGAATGTCGAGGCCGCGAGCGGCGACGTCGGAAGCGACCAGCAACGGCAGCTCGCCCTTGCGGAATTGCTCGAGCGCGGCCGTGCGGGCCGACTGATCCATGTCGCCGTGCAGCGCGCCGACGCTGAAGCCGTGCTTTTGCAGCGATTTGTGAACGACCGCGACCTCGCGCTTGCGATTGCAGAAGATGATCGCGTTCTTGAGGTCCTTGGCCTCGCGCAGCAGGCGGCGCAGCAGCTCGCGCTTCTCGTGCGCCTCGCGGCCGGCAGGCACCTGGACCTGCGTGACGGTGACGGCGGTGGTGGCGGGCTTGGAGACCTCGACCTTCTGCGGATTGTGCAGGAAGGTTTCGGTGATGCGCCGGATCTCCGGCGGCATGGTCGCGGTGAAGAAAAGCGTCTGCCGTGTGAACGGGACGAGCTTGCAGACGCGCTCGATGTCGGGGATGAAGCCCATGTCCAGCATGCGGTCGGCTTCGTCGATGACGAGCAGCTCGACACCGGTGAGCAGGAGACCGCCGCGCTCGGTGTGGTCGAGCAGGCGGCCGGGGGTGGCGATCAGCACGTCGACGCCGCGCGTCAGCTTGGCATCCTGGTCGCCGAAGGAGACGCCGCCGATCAGCAGGGCGACGTTCAGTTTCTGCCCGGCGCCGTAGCGGTCGAAGTTCTCCTTGACCTGGGCGGCGAGCTCGCGGGTCGGCTCGAGGATCAGGGTGCGGGGCATCCGTGCCCGGGCGCGCCCTTTTTCGAGGATGGTGAGCATCGGCAGCACGAAGGCCGCGGTCTTGCCGGTGCCGGTCTGGGCGATGCCGAGCACGTCCTTGCGTGCGAGGACGTGGGGGATCGCCTGTTCCTGGATGGGGGTCGGGGTGGTGTAACCGGTGGCCGCCACTGCGGCGAGGACTTTTTCGGACAGTCCGAGATTTGAAAAGGACATTGAGCCTCTGGTCGAAACCGCCGTTCGGAATCGAGGGTGATAAGGCTGTCGCGTTCCACCCCGAAACGGCGCGCTCTCAAAGAAGCTGGGGGTGCTGACTCACGCGAACAAAGCGCAAGGCTCAGGAATCGCTCTTCGATCTGAGCCGCGTCGCCACGGAACATAGGCGGGAATCGGCCAAAGTCAATGGAGCAGGCGCGGGAAGGCCCTAAAAAACCTGAGGTTTTTGCCCAAATCTCGGGCGTCGCTCGTCTTTTCTGTCCAGCTGGCACAGGACGTGGGGAGCGGCCAAGCTTCCGGAACGGGCCAGCCCGACCCCCAAGGTGTGGCGCCGAACTCACTCCCGAGTTGCGGCGGTCAAGTTTGCAGCCTCGTTGAAGTGCCGGGGACGTTTCGGATATCCTGGCGAAGAGGGGGGAGGCTCATGTCCTTGATCAAGCAGATCTGCGGCCCGCTGCTATTGGTTGCCATGGCGTTGCAGGGGTCCAACGCCGGTGCCGATCCGGTCAGCCTTCGCCTTCCTGCGGGGAGCGAAGTCCGGGCCGCGATCCAGCAACTGCCCGCCTCGCAAAGATCGGACATGGAAGCGGCGGCAGCCGAAACCTTCCCGCTGTTCATCTTTGTGCCGGGAGTCATGGGTTCGCGCCTGACCAAGACGCTGCCGAACGGCAAGAAGGAGCTGATATGGGGGCGGGCAGACGGGGTCTTTTCTGCTCCCAACAGGTTTCTGCAATACGACGAAACGGACCAGGTCGCCGCCGAGCCGTTGGAAGACTACTACGTCCTCAACAAGGCATTCGACGTCTACGGAAAAGCAGTCGCAAAGCTCGCGTTTCTCGATCTCTCCGCAGGCGATAGTGTGCGCAAGTTCGGTTACGATTGGCGCCAGCCAAATGCCTGGAGCGCGAAGAAGTTCGGGGCATGGATGTGCGACAACAAGGCCGAGTTCGCGACGCGGCCTTTGGTCGTCATCGCTCACAGCATGGGCGGATTGGTGGTCAAGTCGTGGCTGAAGGACATCTACGAAACGTCCGGATGTTCGCCGGGAGACACGTTTGCCGGCTGGGCAAAAATCAAGCGCATCATCTTCGTGGGCACGCCTCACTATGGAGCGCCCAAGGCAATCACCGCCTTTGCCGACAGCTATTCGCTGTTTGTCGACCGCGACGACACGACGCTGAATGCGATCCTCGGCCGGGCCGATGCGGCCACGTTCTCCAGATCGCTGAACGCCTTCGGTGCAACGTTCCCGAGCGCCTATGAACTGCTGCCGATCGTCAACACGAACAAGTGTTTCGCCGATCCAAAATGGCCCTCGCTGGTGTTCGTCAAGTCGACGAATGGAAGTACGTCCTCGCAAATCGATCTGTTCGACCACCGCACGTGGAAGCTGCTCCGCTGGCCCAAGTTCATTGATCCGTCGATCGATCGGGCCAGCTTCGTTGACAAGCAATTGCCGAAACTGTTGAGCGCGGCCCGCGACTTTGCATGTGGGATCAGCCGCTACCGGCCCGAGCAGAAGTTCGACGTCGTCTGGGTTTCAGGGATGCGCCGCAAAACCATTTGCGAGGTGACGATCAATCAACCAGCCACTCTGAGCGAAACGGCAACGATCGACACCAAGCTGTGCGACGAGGGCGACGGAACTGTTCCGAGATGGATCGCGTCGGAGCGCATGTACTCGACGGCGAATACGTCGCGGTCGTCGGGCGAGGGACACCTTCACTTGGTCGGATCGGACGAATTCATGGACTATCTGGACGATTACCGCGACGAGTTGCATCGGGAGATGCAGCGGAAATTCGCGGCCAAGACGGGAAATGTCGATGGTCTCGTCACGCTCTATGCCTCGCTGCGTGCTGCCGTCCCTTCGCTCGCAGACGATCCGAACGATGTCACCGTCAGGACGACCAAGGGCGTGCTTACCGCGCTGAACGTTCAACCGGACGATCTCTTGTCGGCCGCAATGACGGACAAGGATGCGCTGGCGCGCGCCAACGCGTATCGCTTGTTCGCCGATGTTGCGAGCGATAGCGACCAGCGTCGCGCCTGGGCGTTCAACAATTCGGCGCACATTTACCTCAATCGAAACGACTCTGCGGCGGCGTTCAGTTTCGGCAAGCGCGCGCTGGCCGCCGGCGTGGCAAGCAAGGCGGGCAACGATCTGATGCGGAAATCGGGGTCGATCTCCGCCTATGCTGCCGAGCAACTCGGCGAATGGAGTTCCGCGAAGTCACTGCGGGCGCTTTCGGTCGGAAAGGTCGACTACCTCAAGATCGAGGGGAAGATCTGAATGGCCGAATGGCTCCCAAGGGCATGGTAGCCGCGCGGAGCGAAGAGCCCGCCGGCTAACCCTCCGAGCCCTGGGCCCGGTAGTCGGACCGGAAGTCACCTGGGGTCATGCCGTAGGCGGCATTGAAGACCCGGTAGTAGGTCGCCAGGCTCTCGAAGCGGCAGGCGGCCGCGATATCGGCGATCAACCGCTCGGGCGCGCAATTGCCCTAGAAGGAGCAGATTCCGCGGGAATCTGCCATAGCCAGATCATGGAACCGGAGCCCGGGTCCCTTGAACCGCGGTTACGTCTGGGCCGACTATCCCTCAGCGGCAGGGGGTCCAATGAACTGCCGTTCAAAGGAAGCGGCCTCTCCGCCGATCTGCAACGGGAAATTTGCGATGACGCGTCGGTTTTTCAGAATTCTGGCGGCCCTGGGCCTCGCGGCGGGTCTGAGCGGTTTTGCGCTTCCCGCTCATGCCGAGAAGCGCGTCGCGCTGGTGGTCGGCAACAACGATTACAGGAACGTCCCGAAGCTGCTCAAGGCGGTCAACGACGCCCGTACCATGGGCGACACGCTGAAGCAGCTCGGTTTCTCGGTGATGGTGGCGGAGAACCAGAGCCGGCAGCAATTCTCCGAGACGCTGCTCGCCTTCGACAAGGCGATCGAGCCCGGCGATACCGCGTTCTTCTTCTACGCCGGCCACGGCTTCGAGATCGCGGGCCAGAACTACCTGCTGCCGACCGACGTGCCGGCGGCGACGGAAGGGCAGGAGGAGCTGGTGCGTGACTCCGCGATCCTTGCCGACCGCATCGTCGAGCGCCTACAGAACAAGAAGGCGCGGACCTCGATCCTGGTGTTCGACGCGTGCCGCAACAATCCGTTCGAACGCAAGGGCACCCGCGCGGTTGCCGGCGCCGGCGGGCTCGCGCCGATGACGCAATTGCCCGAAGGCGTGTTCTCGGTATTCTCGGCCGGTCCCCGCCAGACCGCGCTCGATCGTCTGTCCAATGACGACACCAATCCCAACTCGGTGTTCACGCGCACCTTCGCCAAGGAGCTGCTCAAGCCCGGCGAGAACCTCGTGCAGGTGGCGCAGCGCACCCGCCGCGCCGTCAGCGAGCTGGCCGATACCGTCAAGCACAGGCAGGTGCCGGTTTATTTCGACCAGATGGTGGACGACGTCTTCCTCAGCGGTCTCGCCAAGGACGCCGTCGCGCGTTCCGACGATCCGCCGCCGCAGAAGCTCGCCGTGCTGCCGCCGGTGTCGGTGCCGCAGCTGCCGAAGGAGGAGAGCCTCAACGCGCCGATCGCGAGCTTCTCGCGGCACAATGGCGGTTGGAGCGTGGTGTTCTCGTTCGCAGATCCTACGCTCGGCATTTCCTGGCGCATGGCCGGCAAGGGCGATTTCCGCGAGACCGGCTTCATCGACACGCTCGATCCGCGCACGCGCAAGCGGATGCCGAACCCGTCGATCGAATTGCCTGGGGATGCGCAGGCCGGCACCATCGAGGTCCGCTATGTCGACCAGTCCGGCGACATGCAGGGGCCGTTCCCGATCCGGTTCGATCCCGAGGCCGCACTGATCCGCGACCAGCGCAAGATCCTCGACATGACCTCGACGAGCTGGCTGTCGTTCCGCGAGTTCAACGGGCTCCTGGTCTACTACACGCACCTCGTGTCCTACCGCTGCGCCATCCGCGAGGTGCGCATCGGCATCGATACTGCCGTGCCCAACCAGGTGCTGAAGATGCCGCCCTGCGACATGCGCGATCCCAGCGCCATCACCGCCGGCATGCCGCTCTACATGAAGCTCGCACCGGCGACGCAAACCGTCTCCGTGGAGCTGACCTATCGCGACGGCAGCGTGTCCGAAATCAAGAGTTTTCGCAGCGCGAACCGCAGTAACAATTGAGGGCGATTGTCGGCGGATAGGTTGTGATGCTCGGAAGTGGAACAACTTCCGGGCGACCTGGATTGTCCAGCAAACCAGGGAGACGATCCATGATCCGCAAGTCCATCCTCGTGACCATTGCTTGTGCGGCACTTTCGACCGCGGCCTTCGCTCAAGGAGGTGGTGGCGGCGGAGGAGGAGGAGCAGGCGGCGGTGCGGGTGGCGGTGCCAGTGCCGGTGCTGCTGCCGGAACGGGGACCGGCGGGGCCGGGTCCGCGGCGAGCTCGGGCGCCGGAATGGGCACGTCCTCCAGCAGCGCCAACTCGGGGCCATCGGCTCCTTCCGGCATGGGAACGCAGGGCACCACGACCGGGGCGAACGTCAACACCAACAGGAGCCAGAACAATCCGAACGTGCAGCCGCCGACCGCAAACGGCACCTCGCCATCGGCCGCGCAAGCCGAACGGAACGCGGGTGTCGGTCATGCGCCGAACGGCTTGCCGATCGGCAGCCCGGGCACCGGGACCAGCAACGAAGATCAGAAATAGGCTGGCTGCTGTTCAGGATAGGCCCGCGTGGTGCGGGCCTATTTGTTGCCTCGCAAGTGGCGCCCGGCGGCCCTGACGCGAACGGCTGCCGCAGCCAGAGCTACATCCGCGGCTCGTTCTCTTCCGCATCGCCGGCTCGGCGCGTGCGCAGATAGACCAGCGCGATGTTGATGGTCAGCCAGGCTGCCACCCCTGCAAGCAACCATGCCACGTTGAACGTTCCCTCGGATGCCCTTGTCGGGTCGTATCTCCTGATAACAACAGGGGGCGCGGCTTATTCCCGGGATCGGGCGGGCCGGCACGATCCGAGCTGCCGGTCAATGCCGGCATCGCGCATCCAGATTTCAAGCTCCGCTCGAGCGGAATCGGCGTTACATTGCCGGCCATGGCTTGATCGATCTCACATCGCGGATCGTGGCTGCAATGACATCCGACCAACCATCGAACCGGACGAAACAAGTCCGCTGCTGCATCGTCGGCGGAGGACCTGCGGGCATGATGCTCGGCTATCTCCTGGGGCGGGCCGGCATCGAGGTCGTGGTGCTGGAGAAGCATGCGGATTTCTTCCGCGATTTTCGCGGCGACACCGTGCACCCCTCGACGCTTCAGGTGATGGACGAGCTCGGCCTGATCGACGGCTTCCTGAAGCTCCCGCATCAGCGCCTGCAGACGATGGACGGCCTGTTCGGCGGCACGCCGGTGCGCATCGCCGATCTTTCGCGACTCCGCACCAAATATCCTTTCATCGCCTTCATGCCGCAATGGGACTTCCTGAACTTCCTGCGCGAGGCCGGCCGGCGTTTTGCCTCGCTCGAGGTGATGATGAGCGCCGAGGCGGTCGATCTGATCCGCCGCGGCGAGACCATCGCCGGCGTGCGCGCGAAGACGCCTGACGGCCTCATCGACATCGAAGCCGATCTCACCATTGCCTGCGACGGCCGGCATTCGACCGTGCGCGAGCGCGCGGGCCTCGCGGTCGAGGAGATCGGCGCGCCGATGGACGTGCTGTGGTTCCGCGCCGGCCGCAACGCCGAGGAGACGGAAAACGTGTTCGCGCGCGTCGAGCCCGGCAAGATGATGATCACCTTCGATCGCGGCGATTATTGGCAATGCGCCTACGTCATCGCCAAGGGACAGCACCAGGCGGTGAAGGCGAGGGGGCTGCAGGCGCTGCTCGACGACGTCGTGCGCATGGCCCCGGTCCTCGGGTGCGGCATTGCCGACGTGAAGAGCTTCGACGACGTCAAGCTGCTGACCGTCGCGATCAACCGCCTGCCGCGCTGGACGCGGCCGGGCCTGCTTTGCATCGGCGATGCCGCGCATGCGATGTCGCCGGTGGGCGGCGTCGGCGTCAATCTCGCCGTTCAGGACGCTGTCGCGACCGCCAATCTGCTGGCGGACAAGCTTCAGCTTGGCTGCCCGTCCGAGAGCGAGCTCGATGCCGTCAGGCGCCGCCGCGAGTTTCCGGTGAAGATGACGCAGCGCATGCAGGTGCTCGTGCAGAACAACATCATCAGCGGCGCCCTGCGAAGCGGCGACCGGCCGCTGAAGGTGCCGCTGATCGTGCGCCTCATCACCGCGCTGCCATGGCTCCAGGGCATTCCGGCGCGCCTGCTGGCGCTCGGCGTGCGGCCCGAGCACGTGCGTTCGAAGGCAGCGCCCTAGCGCAACATATCGGTAGGGATAATGTCGCGTTAAATCGCACCTCGGGCGTTGCGGGTCTGCAACAGCGCGGGTGGATTTGTGGACCTGCGCAGCCCGGCGCGCCGCGTTAACTGTGTTGATTCCAATTTTAGTAACGCCCGTCTGTGACCGTGCGCCCATCAAAGGACACGGGGTGTACCATGCGTAACAAGTTGATTGCCGCCTTCGCCTGCACGACCGCTCTGGTTTCGACCGGCGCTGCTTCCGCCGCCGATCTCGGCGCGCGCTACACCAAGGCGCCCGCCTATGCGGAGCCGCTGTTCACCTGGACCGGCTTCTATGTCGGCGGCCACATCGGCGGCGCATGGACCAACGAGCAGTTCGTCAACAACGGGATCGGCGCGCCGTTCGGCGACCTCGTCCCGGGCCAGGGCTATCGTCAGCGCGGCTCGGGGGTCATGGGCGGCGCCCAGATCGGCTACAACTGGCAGGCCAACAATTACGTGTTCGGCATGGAAGGCACGATCTCCGGCCTCGACAACCACGGTTCGTTCACGAACACCGCGTTCGGTGCGGGGGACGACGTGTTCTCCTGGCGCGCCAACGTGCTCGCGACCGTGGTCGGCCGCGCCGGCTTCGCCGTGCAGAACAACCTCTTCTACATCAAGGGCGGCTATGCCGGCGTGAACAACCGTCTCTCGGTGACCGACACGGTCGGCCCGGCGACAGGCTCGGGCGGACAGACCCACTGGGCCAACGGCTGGACGGTCGGCGCCGGCTGGGAATACGGCGTTACCCGCAACTGGATCGTAGGCCTCGAATACAATTACGCCGCCTTCGGCAGCCAGACCTATCAGCTCGGCGGCACGGCGGGGAACTACACCTTCGACGCCAAGCCGCGCGACATCCAATGGGCCGTCGTGCGCGCGAGCTACAAGTTCGACGCCCCGACCATCGCCCGTTACTGAGCACGTCGACGACGCAACGCGACCAACGATCAAGAAAAGCACTGCCAAATTCAAAAGCCCCGGCTTGGTCCGGGGCTTCTTTTTTGCGCGGTGAATGACATTCTGCGTGGAGAGAAACGTCAATCTCACAGACCCTTGCGTGATCCGAATGCCACTTTCTCCTGAATAGCGCACGGGAACCGGAGCGAAGGGCGGATTCACTCTCGCGGCGCGAGCGGCGCCACGTATAAATTCGTCTCTAGACCATTTCGCTTCGTTGCAACTTTGTCTGGAGCAATACGATGAAAAGGGCTTTGGCTTTCGCAGGAATGATGTCTCTTCTGGTCGGCGCGCCCGGCATCGCGACGGCAGCCGACATGGCAGTCAAGGCTGCGCCGATCGCGCCGCCGGTGGCGATCTACAACTGGACCGGCTTCTACATCGGCGCGTTCGGCGGATATGGCTGGGGCGACCACGATCGCCTCAATGACGCCGGTTTTACGAACAGCTACAGCTCGAGCGGCGGCATCGCCGGCGGCCTCGCCGGCTACAATTGGCAGATCAGGAACTTCGTGCTCGGCGTCGAAGGCGATATCGCCTGGGCCGACATCAAGGGCGACGACAATTTCGTCGGCGGGAACAGGGACGAGACCACGCTGCGCTGGGTCGGCACCATCCGTGGCCGGGCCGGCATTGCCTTCGACAAATGGCTGCTCTTCGCGACGGGCGGCTGGGCCTATGGCCAGCAGCGCCACGTGAACACGGATCTTTTGATCGGTGTCGATGCCTTCTCATCGAACACCAACGGCTGGACGGCGGGTGCGGGCGTGGAATACGCCTTTGCTCCGAACTGGCTCGGCAAGGTCGAGTATCGCTACTACGATTTCGAGCGCTATCGCCGCGCCGGCGTGCCGTTGGTCACGCCCAACGGCAATGTTCCCTACAGCGTCGCCAGCCAGTACCATACCGTCACGGTCGGCGTCAGTTACAAGTTCGGCGGCCCCGTGATGGCGAAGTACTGATCGCGGCAGGCATTAGATTCAAGAGCCCCGGCAGGGATGCCGGGGCTCTTTTCATGCGTCGCGTCGCGTGCCTCAGGCCATCACCGAGAAGCCGCCGTCGACCGGAATCGCGGTGCCCGTGACGAAGTTCGATGCGGGCGATGCCAGGAACACGGCGATGCCTGAGAAGTCGTCGATGTCGCCCCAGCGTCCCGCCGGCGTGCGCGCCAGCACCCGCTCGTGCAATCCCGACACCTGCTGCCGCGCGCCGCGGGTGAGGTCGGTATCGATCCAGCCCGGCAGGATCGCATTGACCTGGATGTTGTCGGGCGCCCAGGCATTGGCGCAGGCGCGCGTGTACTGCACGATGCCGCCCTTGCTCGCCGCATAGGCGGTGGCGAAGCTCGCGCCGAAGATCGACATCATCGAGCCGATGTTGATCACCTTGCCGTTGCCGGACGCCTTCAGGTGCGGATAGGCGAGCTTCGAGCACAGGAAGGCGCTGGTGAGGTTGGTTTCGATCACCTTGTTCCACTCGTCGAGCTCGAGCTCGTGCGGCGGCTTGCGGATGCTCATGCCGGCGTTGTTGACGAGGATGTCGATGCGGCCAAGATCCTTCAGCACGCGGGCAATCATGGCTTCGATCGCGGCCCTGTCGGTGACGTCGGTCGCAACCGCGATCGCCTTGACGCCGCGCCGGCCGAGATCTTCGACGGCCGCCTTGGATTTCGCCTCGTTGCGCCCGACCACGGCGATGTCGGCGCCTGCATCGGCAAGACCGCGCGCCATGCCGAGGCCGATGCCGCCATTGCCTCCTGTGACGATCGCGACCTTGCCGCGGAGATCGAACCGGCTGGATGTCATGCTTTCATGTCCTGATTTGTTCTATTGGTTGCTCTGCCAGATCAGCACCAGCCCGAAGCCGGCCATGGCGGCGCCATAGCCGGCCCATTGCAGCTGGCTGACCATGAAGCTCGATTTCGGCCAGGGGACGGTGCCTGTGCCCTGTCCAATCCAGAGCAGGCCGAGAGCGGTTGCAAACAGGCCTGCGACAAGCAGAAATCTGCGCATGCCTTCCTCCCATCGGTCCGCTTCTGTCGCGACTCGCGGCGTGAAGGATCTGCTGCGGCCTCGAAAGCTTGGGCGCACAGTAACCGCAGCTCTGGTTTGGATACAATGGCGTGCCGGCCCGAGCCGCCGCGGACCGCATGTCGTAGTGCGCGATGCAGTGCGATCACCGCGCCGCATGGGCGGCGATGGTGGCCCAGTTCGCTTTGTGCGGTCGCCGAGGGCGAGCAGCGCCTGCCGACACTCCATAACGAAAAAGCCCCGGACGATGCCGGGGCTTTGACGTCTGAACTTGCGTTCGGATCAGTACTTGGCGACGACCGGACCGGTCCAGTTGAAGCGGTAGACCAGCGAGGTCGAGATCGTCTGGTTCCAGTGGGTGGCGCGAATGTCGCGGCCGACCAGCGTGTTGGTCACATCGAACAGCTCGTTCTGGGTCTTGCCGCTGTAGAAGGCCGAACGATACTCGGTCTTCATGAACCAGCCGGGCGAGGTGATGCCGAAGAAGTTCAGGCTGTTCTCGACGCCGCCACCAATGAACCAGCCGTGACGGTCGTAACCGTCGAGATGGATACCGGCCGGAGTGCCGGCGAGGTTGGTGAAGTTGGTACGGCCGAAATGCGCGCCCGAGTAACCGCCGTTGACGTAGGAGAGAACGTTCGGCGCGACCAACCAACCGAGGCGCACACCAGCAGCCCACGAGGTTTCCAGCTTCTGAGAGCCGGTGAGGCCGCCGACAACGGTGGGATCCTGGATGGTACCCTTGATGCTGCCGAACTGACCGTCAGCGAACACACCGGCAACCCAGGTGCCGCTGAACTGCCAGTCATAACCGGCACCAACGGTGCCGAACCAGCCCGAGCCGCCCTGGCGCTGATCGATCGTCAGCGGAACAGCGCCGACCGTGGTCTGAACATGCTGGTCGGTGTTCGAGAGGCCGCCGCCGCCGCCGCCGAAAACGTAGAAGCCGGTCCAGTTGGCGACGGGCGCCGGCATCGGGGCCTTCACATAGGGACGAGCGCCGAGGTCGGCGGCCGAGGCCGAACCGGTCATCGCGGCAACCGCGGTCAGTGCGAGCAAAATCTTCTTCATGTCGAAATCCCCAACCTTGGTCTGTCGTAACAGGCGCGAGCGCACTGAAGTTCGTGTCATCTGATGACCCGGACTATAGACGTTTCCCGCCGAAATGCTGTTGCCGGGCAGGCACAGTCGCCCGAAAACGCCAGGAGCGCGCATTTGGGGCCTGACGTGCCAAAATCGGCAATAGCGAGGTAAATTCAATAACTTGAGAAAAATATCGCGCAGCCAATCCAGGTAGGGTTTCGCTAGGAAATTCGGCCTTCTCCAAGATCGATGCCGTGCCGCCACGGTCCGATCACCGTGAGTCGGTGGCCGAATCGCAGCCACCGCGCCGGGAATCGCCCGACGCGAAGCGGCGGTAGGCCGGTATACCCTGGAAAGAACGAGGCCGCCCAAAACGAAGAGCCCCGGCGTCTGGCCGGGGCTCTCGAGTGGGATGCGACAATGCTGGCGTTCAGACGTCCAGCAACTCTTCACTGGCGAACTCGGCCTTGTCCGAGATGAAGGCAAAACGCGCCTCCGCCTTGGTGCCCATCAGGCGCTCCACCGAATCGGCGGTGGTGTCACGGTCGTCGGGCAGCAGGACCACCTTGAGCAGGGTCCGCTTGGCCGGATCCATGGTGGTCTCCTTGAGCTGCGCCGGCATCATCTCGCCGAGGCCTTTGAAGCGGTTCACCTCGACCTTGGCGTTGGCGTTGAAGACGGTCTTGATCAGCTCGTCCTTGTGCTTGTCGTCGCGCGCGTAGACCGATTTCGTGCCGTGGGTCAGCTTGTAGAGCGGCGGCACCGCGAGGAAGAGGTGTCCTTCGTCGATCAGCTTCGGCATCTGCCGGTAGAAGAAGGTGATCAAGAGCGAAGCGATGTGCGCGCCGTCGACGTCGGCGTCGGTCATGATGATGATGCGCTGGTAGCGCAGATCCTCTTCGCGATATTGCAGCAGCTGGCCGCAGCCGATCGCCTGCACGAGATCGGAGAGCTGTGCGTTCGCGGTCAGCTTGTCCTTGCCGGCGGAAGCGACGTTGAGGATCTTTCCGCGCAATGGCAGCACCGCTTGCGTCTTGCGGTCGCGCGCCTGCTTGGCGCTGCCGCCGGCCGAGTCGCCTTCGACGATGAAGAGCTCGGAGCCTTCGGTGCCGGCGTCGGTGCAGTCGGCGAGCTTGCCAGGCAGGCGCAGCTTCTTGCCGGCGGTCTTGCGCGCGGTTTCCTTTTCCTGGCGGCGGCGCAGCCGCTCCTCGGCGCGGTCGATCACGAAGTCGAGCAGCCGGTTGGCCATGTTCGGATTGCCCGACAGCCAATGGTCGAACGGATCCTTCATGGCCTGTTCGACGATGCGCTGTGCTTCGGCGGTGGCGAGACGGTCCTTGGTCTGGCCCTGGAATTCGGGCTCGCGCACGAACACCGACAGCATCACGGCCGCGCCCACCATCACGTCTTCAGACGTGATGGACGATGCGCGCTTGCCCTGGCCGACGCGCTCGGCGTGATCCTTCAGGCCGCGGAGCAGCGCGCTGCGCAGGCCGGATTCGTGCGTGCCGCCGTCGGGCGTCGGGACGGTGTTGGTGTACGAGGAGAGGAAGCCGTCCGCATCCGCGGTCCAGGCCACCGCCCATTCGCAGGCGCCATGCGCGCCGTTGCGGCCCGACTTGCCGGAGAAGATGTCGGGATGCACCAGCGTGTCGGCGTGGATCGCCGCCGCCAGATAGTCCTTGAGGCCGCCGGGGAAGTGGAACGTGGCTTCCGCCGGCACGTCCTCGACGCCCTTGAGCAGCTCGGGCGCACAGTTCCAGCGGATCTCGACGCCGCCGAACAGATAGGCCTTCGAGCGCGTCATCTTGAACAGGCGCTGCGGCTTGAAGGCGGCCTTGGGCCCGAAGATGTCGGTGTCGGGTTTGAAGCGCACGCGCGTGCCGCGGCGGTTGTTGACCTTGCCGAGGTCCTCGAGCTTACCCTTGGGATGGCCGCGCTCGAAGATCATGCGGTGCAGCTTCTGGCCGCGCGCGACCTCGACCTCGAGCCGCGAGGAGAGGGCGTTCACCACGGAGATGCCGACGCCGTGCAGACCGCCAGAGGTCTCATAGACCTTGCTGTCGAACTTGCCGCCCGAATGCAGCGTGCACATGATCACTTCGAGCGCCGACTTCTTCGGGAACTTCGGATGCGGATCGATCGGGATGCCGCGGCCGTTATCGGTGACGGTCAGGAACCCGTCCGCGCTGAGCTCGACTCCGATGAAGGTCGCATGTCCGGCCAGCGCCTCGTCCATCGAGTTGTCGATGACCTCGGCGAACAGATGATGCAAAGCCTTCTCATCGGTGCCGCCGATATACATGCCCGGCCGGCGCCGCACCGGTTCCAGGCCTTCGAGCACCTCGATGTCGGCGGCGGTGTAGTCGGCTTCGCCGCCGCTTCCGCGCGGCGCCGGCCGGGCGGCCCGGGGCTTCGGCTCGTCGCCGCCGAAAAAGTCGTCGTTTGCTTTGGGTTTCAACTGCTTGGACATATATCTTGATGCGTTTTGAGGGCCGCATAAGCGGCGAATCGATTTGGCCGACTATGCCACTTCTGACCGGGAAAGGTTATCGCAGGGGCGGGCCGGGCGGTGTGTTGGGAGCCAATCCCGACGATTTTACGCCGCAGGCCATCCATTCCCGGCAATTTGACGGTTCGCCAGGCGTCTTGTGGGGCTTTGTGACTTGATGTCACACAAGTGCTTGGCTTACCAGTCTTTTTGATCGAGCAGCACCTTGAGATGGGGCGGGAAGGCTAATTCTTGATGGAGCAGTTTGCGCACGCCCTGGTCGATTTTGTGCGCGTTCACCAGGCTTGGGCAGCCCCGATTGTGTTCCTGCTCGCCTTCGGGGAGTCGCTCGCCTTCATCTCGCTGCTGGTTCCGGCCTGGGGCGCGCTGGTCGCGATCGGTGCGCTGATCGGCGTGAGCGGCATCAGCTTCTATCCGGTCTGGATCGCCGGCGGCCTCGGCGCGGCACTGGGCGACTGGGTCTCCTACTGGTTCGGCTATCGCTACAAGGAAAAGGTCGCCGAGATGTGGCCGCTCTCGCGCTATCCGGGACTGCTGCCCAGAGGCGAGGCCTTCGTGCGCAGCTGGGGCATCCCCAGCATCTTCATCGGCCGCTTCTTCGGCCCCTTGCGCGCCTCGGTGCCGCTTGCGGCCGGCATTTTCGAGATGCCCTATTGGAGCTTCCAGGTCGCCAATTTCGTCTCGGCCCTGCTCTGGTCCGCCGTGCTCCTGCTGTTCGGCGACGTGCTCGCCAAGATCATGGAATGGATCTGGCGGGTGATCTAGGTCCCGTCATTCCGGGTTCGATGCTCTGCATCACCCCGGAATGACAAGGGTTGCCTTGACGGGAACCCGATCTCGCTTTATAGCCGCGCGCCATGATCAACGCCGCGACCATCCTGTTCGCCCGTCGCCGCCGCCGCATCTTAGCGGTTTGGGCGGTCGATCGCGTTTGAGATCATCGTCTTTGCCGCTGGATCCGATCCGCGGCATTCTCTCTCCTGTCAGCGCGATCTGATCCGGCGGCTCCCTTAGGAGGCCCAGCAGGAGACCACGATGTACACGCCAGCCTTTTTCAAGCAGGACCGCGCCGCAAGCCTGAAATTCGCCGAAGCGCGCGGCTTCGGCACCATGTGTGCGTTCGACGGCAGCAAGCCGATCGCCTCGCCGCTGCCGTTCTATCTGACTTACGCCGCTGACGGCACGCCGCAGGCCGCCTTTCATGTCGCGCGTCACAATCCGCTGTTAAAGCTGGCTGGCAGTGATGCGTCCTGGCTGCTCGCGGTCAACGGCCCCGATGCCTATGTATCGCCGGACTGGTACGTCTCGCCGGATCAGGTTCCGACCTGGCTCTACCAGTCGGTGCATCTGAGCGGGCCGGTGCGCCTGCTGACGGACGACGAATTGTCGGTGCAGATCGACACGCTCAGCGACAAGTTCGAGAGCTGGCTGCTGCCGAAGAAGCCGTGGACGTCGGGCAAGATGGCGGCGGGCCGCCTGGAGACGATGAAGAAGGCGATCGTGGGTCTGGTGATGAATGTTGAAGAGGTCGAAGGCAGCTTCAAGCTCAACCAGCACAAATCGGACGCCGACTATGCGGCGATCGCCAATGCGCTTAGCGCCGGCGATGCCGACGCCAGGCAGATCTCGGATTTGATGCGGCAGGCAAGGCCGCAAGTTTTCGCAAACGACACGAACATGCTCGAAGGGAGCGCGTCATGAGCCTCGCCGACACCACCAAAGCTCCGACCACCGGTGCGGCCAAGAAGCCCGCCACCGTCTTCGTCGATGGCGGCTCCGGCACGACCGGCCTCGGCATCAACGAGCGGCTGAAGCTCCAGAACGACGTCGTCGTGAAGGCGCTTTCCGACGACAAGCGCAAGGACCCCGCGGCCAAGAAGGCGCTGATGGAGGAGGTGGACCTCGTCATCCTCTGCCTGCCCGACGACGCCGCCAAGGAGACGGTCGCCCTGGTCGACAGCATGGGAGCTCGGGCGCCGAAGGTGCTGGACGCCTCGACCGCGTACCGGGTCGCGCCTGACTGGGCCTACGGCTTTCCCGAGCTGACGCCGGACCAGGCCGGCAAGATCAAGGCCGCCAGCAAGGTCTCCAATCCCGGCTGCTATCCGACCGGCGCGATCGCGCTGCTGCGGCCGATCGTCGATGCCGGGCTGCTGCCATCAGATTATCCCGTCACCGTCAACGCGGTGAGCGGTTATTCCGGCGGCGGCAAGTCGATGATCGCGAGCTTCGAAGACGGCAGCGCGCCGTCGTTCGAGCTCTACGGCCTAGGCTTCGAGCACAAGCATCTGCCCGAGATGCAGCTCTATTCCAACCTGACGCGGCGGCCGATCTTCATCCCGTCCGTCGGCAACTACCGGCAGGGCATGCTTGTCTCGGTGCCGCTGCAGCTCGACACGCTGCCCGGCAAGCCTGGGGGAGCCGACCTGCAAGCCGCGCTCGCCGAGCGCTACGCCGGCTCGAAATACGTCAAGGTGATGCCGCTTCAGAACGAAGCGTCAAAGGGCGGCCGGCTCGAGCCGGAGGCGCTCAACGACACCAACATGCTCGAGCTCTACGTCTTCGCCAGCGACAAACATCACCAGGCCGTGCTGGTCGCCCGGCTCGACAATCTCGGCAAGGGGGCATCCGGCGCGGCGGTCCAGAACATGCGGCTGATGCTGGGGCTGGCAGAGGCGTAACCGATCCAGCGTTAGAGGAGCGTGTGATGAGCACCAAGAAGATCGGCATTCTCGGCGCCTCCGGCTACACCGGCGTCGACGCGGTGCGCCTGTTGGCGCGGCATCCGAACGCCGAGATTGCCGCACTCACTGCCAATACCCATGCCGGCAAATCCATGAGCGAGGTGTTTCCGCATTTCTTCATGCTGGACCTGCCTAAACTTGTGGAATGGGAAAAGGTCGACTGGAGCAGGCTCGATGCGGTATTCTGCGGACTGCCCCACGGGACCACGCAGGAAATCATCGCCGCGGTCCTTAAGGTGAATCCTGAGATCAAGGTCCTCGACATGTCCGCCGATTTCAGGCTGCGGGACAAGAACACCTATGCGCAATGGTACGGCCACGAGCACCGGGCACTCGAATTGCAGGGCGAGGCGGTCTATGGTCTGACCGAATTCTATCGCGAGAAAATCACGTCGGCGCGGCTGGTGGCCTGTCCCGGCTGCTACCCCACGGCGGCGCTGCTCGCGCTGGTGCCGCTCGCGAAGGCCAAGCTGATCGATGTCGACGACATCGTCATCGACGCCAAATCGGGCGTCACCGGTGCCGGACGCGGGCTGAAGCAGAACACGTTGTTCAGCGAGGCGGGCGAGGGACTTTCGCCCTATTCGGTCGGCACCCACCGGCACGCGCCCGAGATCGAGCAGGAGATCAGCCTCGCCGCCGGCTCTGCCGTGACGGTGAACTTTACGCCGCATCTGATCCCGATGGCGCGTGGCGAACTCTGCACGTGCTATGTAAAACTCAACGGCGCGACGCCCGACGATTTGCGGGCCGCTCTCGAGAAAGTCTACGTCAACGAGCCCTTCGTGCATGTCGCCAAAAAGGGCGTGCTGCCGCAGACGCAGAATGTGCGCGGTTCCAACTATGTGCAGATCGGTGTCGTTGCCGACCGCATCAAGAACCGGGCGATCGTCATTTCCACGCTCGATAATCTGGTGAAGGGCTCGGCGGGGCAGGCGATCCAGAATATGAACCTGATGTTCGGACTGCCCGAGACGGAGGGGCTGGAGCAGATCGCGCTGTTCCCGTGATGTGAGTGCGACAGTGGACGAAGAGACGCTGCAATTCTACCGCGGCAACGCAGAGGCCTATGCTGGGCGCGAGATCACCTCGCGCCAGGCGCGGCTGACGGCGTTTCTCGCCCGGCTCGCGCCAGGTGCTTCCATTCTCGAACTCGGATGCGGCGCCGGCGGCGATACCGCGGACATGCTGGCGCGCGGCTTTGCGGTTCGCCCGACCGACGGATCGCCGGAAATGGCGAAGGTCGCCTCGCGCCGTCTCGGCCGTCCCGTTGAGACCCTGCTGTTCGAGCAGCTCGACGAGACCGAGGCCTATGACGCCGTCTGGGCCAATGCGTGCCTGCTGCATGTGCCGAGACCCGAACTCGCCGGGGTTCTTGCGCGGATCTGGCGCGCGCTGAATCCGGCCGGCTTCTTCTACGCCAGCTACAAGGCCGGCGAGGCCGAAGGGCGCGACACGTTGAACCGCTATTACAATTATCCCTCGCCGGACTGGCTGCGGGCGACCTACGCCGAGGCGGCCAGCTGGAGCGGGGTGACGATCGATACCGGCGAGGTCAAGGGCTTCGACGACAAGGCCGCATCGATGCTGTTCGTCGTCGCGCAGAAGAGGGGCTGAGCGCGGCGCCCCCTCAGAACACCCCGAAGATCGCCAGCGCCAGCACGGCCTGGGCGAGGAAGCCGACGGTGAAGGCGAGGGTGCGGAACACCGGGATGCCGAGCGTATAGACGATGGTGTGCGCGACACGAGCCCAGAAATAGACCGCGCAGGCGAGCACCGTCCATTTCGTGGAATAGTCGATCGCGTTGAGGATCAGCACCAGCGGTGCGAAGACGATGAGGTTCTCGACCGCGTTGTCATGCGCGAACATCAGCCGGTTCGCCCAGTCCGATTGCGGCTTGTCGTTGCGAGAAGGGTTGGCCATCGCCCCGCTGAGACCGCGGACCTGACACCGGTTGATCGTGTAGGGAATCCAGAGGATCCCGGTCAGGATTACCGTCAGTGTCAGCCAGAACAATTCGCGCGTCATAGTCCGGTCCCCTCTGTCGTCGCTGTGGTGAGCGCGAGTCTATACGAAAGCGCGAGAGATTTCGCCATGCGCAAAGAATGCTTCGTTGCTTGCTTGTGCATGATCCGATCGGAAAACCGCTCCGCACTTGTCCGGATCATGCGCTATGCGCGGACCCTGACATAGCTGCCGGGCGCGTCCTCGATCGGCGGGAATGCTTCGCTCCCCGGCAGGCGCGCCGGAACCTGCTCCGGATCGAGCTCGCCCAGCCATTGCCGCCAGTCTGGCCACCACGAGCCCTTGTGCTCGACCGCGCCCTTCATCCACTCGGCGACGCTGACGTCCTTGATGTTGTCGTTGGTCCAGTACTGGTACTTGTTGGAGGCCGGCGGATTGACCACGCCTGCGATATGACCCGAGCCCGACAGCACATATTTCACCGGACCGCCGAAGAATTGCGAGCCGTACAGCACCGATTCCGCCGGCGCGATGTGGTCCTCGCGGGTGGCGAGGTTGTAGACGGGCACCTTGACCTTGGAGAGATCGAGCAAGGTATTGTCGAGCACCATCGTGCCGGTGGAGAGCCGGTTCTCGAGATAGCAATTGCGCAGATAATAGGAATGGTTCGACGCGGTCATCCGCGTCGCGTCGGAATTCCAGTGCAAGAGGTCGAATGCGCTCGGCTGCTGGCCCTTGAGATAATTGCTGACCACGTAGGACCAGATCAGATCGTTGGAGCGCAGCATGTTGAAGGCCATCGCCATCTTCGAGCCTTCGAGCACGCCGGCCGCCTTCATGTCCTGCTCGAGCGAAGAGATCTGCTCCTCGTCGACGAACACCAGGAGATCGCCGGCATGGGTGAAGTCGACCTGTGCCGCGAAGAACGTTGCCGACGACACCCGCTGGCGGCGCTTCTCGGCGAGCCAGGCCAGCGTGGTCGCGAGCATGGTGCCGCCGACGCAATAGCCGGCGGTGTGCACCTTCATCTCGCCGGTGACCTTCTCGATCACGTCCATCGCCGTGAGCGGGCCTTCCTTCATGTAGTCTTCCCAGCTCTTGTTGCCGAGCCGCTTGTCGGGATTGACCCATGAGATCACGAACACGGTGATGCCCTGGTCGACGCACCACTTGATGTAGGATTTCTCCGGCTTGAGGTCGAGGATGTAGAACTTGTTGATCCATGGCGGCACGATCAGGAGCGGGGTGCGCAGCACCGTCTCCGTGGTCGGCGAATACTGGATCAGCTGCATCATCTCGTTCTGATAGATCACCTTGCCCGGCGTCGTCGCCATGTTGACGCCGACGACGAGATTGTCCGGGTTGGACTGGCGGATCTTCAGCATGCCCTTGCCGGCCGCGATGTCCTCGGCCAGCATCGAAAGGCCGCGCGCGAGGTTCTCGCCGCTGCTCGCCAGGGTCTCGCGCAGCACCTCCGGATTGGTCAGCACGAAATTGGACGGCGACAGCGCGTTGGTGACCTGCTGGACGTAGAACTCGGCCTTGCGGCGGGTGTGCGGATCGAGCCCTTCGGCATCGCGCACCAGCTCCTGCGCCCATTTGGTCGTGAGCAGATAGAGCTGCATGACGAAATCGAAGAACTGGTTCGACTTCCATTCCGGATCGGCAAAGCGCTTGTCCCGCGGCGAGGGCGCGATCGCAGGGGGGGCGTCCTGGCCGGCCATGCGGCGCACTGCCGAGCCCCAGAGGTCGAGATAATCCTTGGCGAGCTTGGTCTGCAGATCGGACGAGCGGGACGTATCCGACAACCAATATTCGGCGACCGAGGTGAATGTCTTGACGACCTCGGCAAGCTCGGCCGGCGGGCGATCCTGCACCTCGCCGCTCTCGCGCGGCTTGAGGTAGGCCGCAAGCGCCTTACCGCCGCTCTCCATCGCCCGCGCGACATTCATCGCGAAGGCTTCCGCATCGAACTTCGTCTCGGGTTTAGGCGTATCGGTCGTGGCCATACTCATGGACAGAACAGTAACGAGTCATTCCTTATTCGTCACCGCGAAGCTCGCATGTTTGACGTTAAACACGCTCGAAGATGTGCTGCACTGCGACAAAGGTTCTTGGTTTTGTCACAATCGCGGTGCAACCCTCCGGTCGTGGGCCTTTGGTGTTTTCTCGCTCGTTCCATTTGTGGGCAGCAATGGTTTGAGCTTGGGCAGGTTGTCGGGTTAGTGTGCGGCAGCTTGCATTGGGACGAGCAGGGGATTTCCCAAAGTGTTGGCGTTGAGGGTCCTACAGAGGTCGCTGCTGATCGGTGGCGCGCTGCTGAGCGTGGCATTTGTGCTGGGCGGCTGTTCGAGTCAGTTCGCGGATATGACGCCGATGGACGCGCAGGCACCTGCAAGGGAGCCCGGAAGCTATCTGCCGGTGCACGATCTGCCGCCGGATCGCGATCAAGCCGTCATCACGCCGGAGCAGCGCGCCAAGATCGAGGCCGAGCTCGCCGCCGCGCGCGATCGCCAGGCGGCCGCCGCCAAGGACGCGAAATGAGGCGGTGCAACGTAATCTCTGGCGCCCCCGCCTTGCCGTGCTAAAAGACCTGGGTTCAGCCGAGAGTCAGGGCGAACGACCTCAGCCTTCGCTGTTGATGATTGCTCTAAGTATTTGATTTTGAGTGATTTTCGCAACGGGACCGAGCCCCTTTCCGTAAAGCCGTCCTGTCTTTCGATTCTGTCCTGACCGGTTGCCCGGGAGCCCAGAGAGCCATGGAAGAATTTTACCGCATCCGCCGCCTTCCGCCTTACGTGTTCGAGCAGGTCAACCGGGCCAAGGCGGCCGCGCGGAATGCCGGCGCCGACATCATCGACCTCGGCATGGGCAACCCGGATCTGCCGGCCCCGGCGCATGTGCTGGAGAAGCTGAAGGAGACGCTGGGCAAGCCGCGCACCGACCGCTACTCGGCGTCCCGCGGCATCCCCGGACTGCGCCGGGCCCAGGCCGGCTACTACGCCCGCCGCTTCGGGGTGAAGCTCAACCCCGACACCCAGATCGTGGCGACGCTCGGCTCGAAGGAGGGCTTTGCCAACGTGGCGCAGGCGATCACCGCGCCCGGCGACGTCATCCTCTGTCCGAACCCGAGCTATCCGATTCACGCCTTCGGCTTCTTGATGGCGGGCGGCGTGATCCGCTCGGTGCCCTCCGAGCCGACGCCGCAATTCTTCGAGGCCGCCGAACGGGCGATCATCCACTCGATCCCCAAGCCGCTCGCGCTCGTGGTCTGCTATCCCTCGAACCCGACCGCCTATGTCGCGAGCCTCGATTTCTACAAGGACCTCGTCGCCTTCGCCAAGAAGCACGAGATCCTGATCCTGTCCGATCTCGCCTATGCCGAGGTCTATTTCGACGAGAGCAACCCGCCGCCCTCGGTGCTCCAGGTGCCGGGCGCGATGGACTGCACGGTCGAGTTCACCTCGATGTCGAAGACCTATTCGATGGCCGGCTGGCGCATGGGCTTTGCGGTCGGCAATGAGCGCGTGATCGCAGCGCTCGCCCGCGTCAAATCTTACCTCGATTACGGCGCGTTCACGCCGGTCCAGGTGGCCGCGACCGCGGCGCTGAACGGCCCGGATGATTGCATCAAGGAGATGCGCGACACCTATCGCAAGCGCCGCGATGCGCTGGTGGAATCGTTCGGCCGTGCCGGCTGGGAGATTCCGCCGCCGGAAGCCTCGATGTTCGCCTGGGTGCCGCTGCCGGAGGCCTTCCGCAGCGTCGGCAGCATGCAGTTCGCCACCCTGATGGTGGAGAAATCCGGCGTTGCGGTCTCGCCCGGCGTCGGCTTCGGCGAGCATGGTGAAGGATATGTCCGCATCGCCATGGTGGAAAACGAGCAACGGATCAGGCAGGCCGCGCGCGGCGTGCGACGCTTCCTTGAAAGCGGCATCGAAACGTTGCACAACGTGGTTCCACTCGCCAATCGGCGCTAATTCTCTTCTGCAGGTTTTCTGAAGTATCATGGTCGCACCCCTGAAAGTGGGCATAGCGGGGCTCGGCACCGTGGGTGCCGAAGTCATCCGTTTGATCGAAACGCAGGCGCGCGTGCTCGCAGGGCGCAGCGGCCGCGGCATCCGCGTGGTTGCGGTCACTGCGCGCTCGAAGACGAAGAAGCGCGGCATCGATCTGCGCGGCTTCGAATGGGCGAAGGACCCGATCGCGCTTGCCACCCATCCCGGCATCGATTGCTTCGTCGAGCTGATGGGCGGCGCCGGCGATCCCGCGCTGTCGGCGGTCGACGCCGCGCTCAGCGCCGGCAAGTCGGTCGTCACCGCGAACAAGGCGCTGCTGGCCAAGCACGGAATCAAGCTCGCCAAGGCGGCTGAAAAGCACGGCGGAGCGCTGAATTTCGAGGCAGCCGTCGGCGCCGCGATCCCCGTCATCAAGACCTTGCGCGAGGGGCTTGCCGGCACCGGCATCAACCGCGTCTACGGCATCCTCAACGGCACCTGCAATTACATCCTGACCCGGATGGAGCAGGAGGGGCTGTCCTTCGCCGAATGCCTCAAGGACGCGCAGCGGCTCGGTTATGCCGAGGCCAATCCGTCGTTCGATGTGGATGGCCACGATACCGCGCAAAAGCTCGCGATCCTCGCCAGCCTCGCCTTCGGCACGAAAGTTGCTCAAAGCGCGGTGTATGTCGAAGGCATCTCATCCATCGCGCCGGAAGATCTGCGCGCGGCGTCCGAGCTCGGTTATCGCGTCAAGCTGCTCGGCGTGGCGGTGCGCACCGCCAAGGGCATTGAGCAGCGCGTGCATCCGACCATGGTGCCGAAATCCTCCTCGATCGCGCAGGTGATGGGTGTCACCAACGCGGTCACGATCGACGGCGAGGGCATTCCGCCGATCACGCTGGTGGGACCTGGCGCGGGCGGCGCCGCCACCGCGTCAGCCGTGGTCGCCGACATCGCCGATGTCGCGCGCGGCATCCGCGCCAATCCGTTCGGCCGGCCCATTGCGCAATTGCGCGACACCAAGAAGGCGCCGATGGAGCGCCACGAGGGCGGCTATTACATCCGCCTTCTGGCGCGCGATTTCCCCGGCACTGCGGCTGCGATCGCGACCCGGCTTGCCGAGCAGAAGATTTCGATCGAGTCGATCGTGCAGCGTCATCCCAATGGCGGCGCTGCGCCTGATAGCGGCAAGGCGGTCCCCGTGCCCGTCATCCTGATCACCTATGCGACGCACGAGGATGCCGTGCGCCGCGCCCTTGCGGCCGTGCAGAAGGACAAGGTGATCAGCGGACGGCCGCAGGTGATCCGGATCGAAAAGAACTGAGGCGGTTCGTTCGAACGAATCGTGGGCGTTGCGAATTGATGCGGGCAGAGAATTCTGTCCCAAACCCGTTTGAAGGAGTTAGCCGATGTCGACCCATATTTCAGTCCCGCCGCAAGCGTTGCTCGAGCGCATCCTGACGCTGGAGATCGTGCGGGTGACGGAGCGGGCGGCAGTGTCGTCGGCGCGCCTGCGCGGCCACGGCAACGAGAAGGCGGCCGACCAGGCCGCGGTCGACGCCATGCGGCGCGAGCTCAACAAGCTGCCGATCCAGGGCACCATCGTGATCGGCGAGGGCGAGCGCGACGAGGCGCCGATGCTCTTCATCGGAGAGAAGGTTGGCGTGAACGCCGGCCCCGAAGTCGACATCGCGGTCGATCCGCTCGAAGGCACCACGCTGTGCGCCAAGAACATGCCGGGCTCGATCGCCACCATGGCGATGGCCGACGGCGGCACGCTGCTGCACGCTCCCGACGTCTACATGCAGAAGCTCGCGATCGGCCCCGGCTACGACAAGGGCGTCGTCGAGCTCGATGCGAGCCCGGCCGACAACGTCCGCCGCCTCGCCAAGGCCAAGGGCGTCAAGCCGGAGGGGATCACCGTTCTCGTGCTCGACCGTCCGCGTCACGCCAGCATCATCGAGAGCGTGCGCTCCACCGGCGCCGCGGTGCGCCTGATCACCGACGGCGACGTCGCCGGCGTGATCCACTGCGCCGATCCCGACAACACCGGCGTCGACATGTATCTCGGCACGGGCGGCGCGCCGGAAGGCGTGCTCGCCGCCGTGGCGCTGCGTTGCATCGGCGGCCAGATGCAGTGCCGCCTGATCCTGGATTCCGGGGAGAAGATCGAGCGCGCCGCCAAGATGGGCGTCAACGACCCCAAGATGATCTACGGCATAGAGGACATGGCGCGCGGCGACTGCCTGTTCGCCGCCACCGGCGTCACCACCGGCTCGCTGCTGTCAGGCGTCAAATTCCGCAAGGACGGCGTGATCGAGACCGAGACGGTGGTGATGCGCTCCGTCACCGGCACCGTGCGCTACATCAAGGCCGAGCATCGCGAGCTCGCCAAGTTCCATCTGGACTGAGCGACGTGACAACGACTGCCGTCATTCCGGGGCGACGGGACCGCGCAGAGCGCGGCCCGGAGAGCCCGGAATCCATCGGGCGGCAGAGCGCGAGGTGAAATGGATGCCGGGCCTGCGCCTTACGGCGCATCCCGGAATGACAACAAGAGCAAGCACGGGAAGCGCCATGTCCGATCTCTCCTCCGTCAAAGCCCTGGTCTTCGACGTGTTCGGCACGGTCGTGGATTGGCGCACCAGCCTGATCACCGACTTCATGTGGTGGGCGAAGGGCCGCGGCATCAGCGCCGACTGGACCGCCTTGGTCGACGGCTGGCGCGGCATGTACATGGCCTCGATGGACGACGTGCGCCAGCATCCTGAGCGCGGCTACGTCATGCTCGACGATCTGCACCGCCGCTCGCTGGAGAAGCTGGTCGCACAGTTCGCGATCAAGGGCCTCACCGACGCCGATCTCGATTACCTCACCAAGGGCTGGCACCGCCTCCATCCCTGGCCGGACAGCGTTGCCGGCCTGACGCGGCTGAAATCCAAGTTCGTGATCGCGCCGCTCTCGAACGGCAACGTCGCGCTGCTCACCAACATGGCGAAGTTCGCCGGCCTGCCGTGGGACCTCATCATGTCGGCCGAGCTGTTCGAGCATTACAAGCCCGATCCCGAGACCTATCTCGGCGCAGCCAAGCTGCTTTGCCTCAAGCCGGAGGAGGTGATGATGGTCGCCGCCCACAATGGTGATCTCGCGGCCGCGCAGAAAAACGGGCTCAAGACCGCGTTCGTGGCACGGCCGACGGAATACGGTCCGCTGCAGAAGGTCGACTTCGAGGCGACCGGCAAGTGGGACATCGTCGCCAAGGACTTTGGCGGCATCGCCGACAGGCTGGGGTGCTAGCCGCCGTCCTCGCTTGAGGTGCGCGGCAACAGTGGTCCGGGCAGCGCGAGCGCTGCCCGGGGGTGATCTGCGCTACAGCGTCATCTTCATCGGTTCGGGATAATAGTGGAATCCCTCGCCGGCCTTGGCGACATGACCGTAGCCCGGCCAGGCGAAGTGATAGGACATCACCGGCGTCTTGTTCGCCGCGAGCATCGTCAGCAGTTTGACCCGCGTGTCCGCCGCCTGCTTCGGATCGGTGTCGTAGGAAAACTCCATCCGCGGCCGCTCCAGCAACAGCACGGAATGGTGCGAGAGGTCGCCGAGGAAAGCAAAGGATTTTCCCGCCGACGTCACCATGAAGATGGTGTGGCCGACAGTGTGGCCGGGCGCCGCGATCGCCTGCACGCCGGGCAGGAATTCCTGGCCGTCCTTGAAGAACACGATGCGGTCGCGCACCGGCAGCAGGTTCTTGCGGGCATGAACGACGAAGTCCTTGGCCGGGCCGCCGAGCTTGGCCTCGTCGGTCCAGAAGTCGAAATCGGTCTGCGAGATGTAGACCTGGGCGTTCGGAAACAGCGGCTTGCCGGCTTCATCGACGATGCCGCCGATATGGTCGATATGGGCATGCGAACAGACCACGGCGTCGATGTCGCCGGGCTTGATGCCGGCCTCCATCATGCTTTTCTGCTGCCGGCCGGTGCTGGCGCCGAACATCTTCGATGAGCCCATGCCGGTGTCGAACAGGATCAGCTTGTCGCCGGTGTTCACGATCGGCGAATTCTGTTCGAGCACGACGTTGTCCGGCGACAGGAAATTGTCCGCCAGCATCTTCTTGACCTCTTCCTTGGGAACGCCGGTGAAGGTCCCGGAGGGATCGCCGAGCGGCAGCGGTCCGTCGGACACGACGGTCACCTCGGCATCGCCGAGAACGAAGCGGTGCCAGTACGGCGTCTGGGTGCCGAGCTTGGGAGCTCGCGCCAACGCGCTGCTGCCGAGCATCGCGCTGGCCCCAAGGCCAGCTCCAAGTGCAAGTAAAGATCGACGTGAGACATCGATTGTCATGCGTTTCCTCCGCCTTTGTCTTTTGCTTTGCGCGATTGTTCGCGCGTTGCGACCGGCCCCAGCGGCCACGCGGCCAGAGGTCGGCAGAAGCCATGCTGCGCCGGTTACGACAAGCTAGCAAGTAGAATTGGTTCGCGGGTGCATCCGACCGCGGAATTGCGCGTCACGCAATTTTCAGCGCGAGATCGTTGCCTTCCGTCTCAGCAAAGCCGGCCTGCAGCACCTCTTCGCGCTTGTGGCGCAGATGCGCGCGGAGAATATGCGAGAGGCCGGCCCCGTCGCGCCGCTGCAGCGCGTTCAGGATCGCCTCGTGCTCCTTCACCGCGAGGGCCCAGCGCTGCGGTGTCATCGGCGTGACGTAACGCGCGCGGCGGATGCGTGCCGTCACCGACGTGTAAAGTCCCGCGAGCACGGGATTTCCGGCCGCGGTGACGATGGCTTCGTGAATGGCGCGGTTGCCGCGGTAGTACTGGATCAGGTCGCCGTCGCGATAATGCTGCACCATGGCTGCATGCGCGGCGGCAATTGCATCGATCTCGGCGTCCGTGATGCGCTCGCAGGCGAGCTCGCCGGCGAGGGCCTCCAGGCCCTGGCAGACTTCGAACAGGTCGCGCATGTCCTTGTCGGTCAGTTTCGCCGCGCGCGAGCCGCGATGCGGCAAGAGCTGCACGAGCCCCTCGGCAGCGAGCACCTTGAGCGCCTCGCGCAGCGGCGTGCGCGAGATGCCGAGCCGCTCGCACAACTCGCGCTCGGGAATCCGGGCGCCCGGCGGAATCTCGCCGTCGAGCAGGATCGCACGGATACGGCTGACGACATCCTCGTGAAGCATGGGACGGGGCGCTCCAATTTGAATGCAAAACGCGAACTTCGGATCGAAATATCGAAGTTCCAGCTTGCTAATCGCAAATTTTGCATTCAAAAATGCAAAAAACAAGAGGATATGAGGAAATGGACCTGGCGGCGGAGGCGGACGACCTCGTTTTTGAATGCAACGACGGCATCGGGCGGATCACCTTCAACCGGCCGCAGGCGCGCAACGCCTTCACTTTCGCGATGTACGAACGGCTCGCTGCAATCTGCGAGCAGGCCAACCGGGACCAGACCATCAAGGTGCTGGTGCTGCGCGGAGCCGGCGACAAGGCCTTCGCCTCGGGCACCGACATCAACCAGTTCCGTGAATTCAAGACGCCGCAGGACGCGATCGACTACGAGAACCGCATCGATCGCGTTCTGACCACGCTGGAGCAGTGCCGGGTGCCGACCATTGCGGCGATCAACGGCTTCTGCACCGGGGGCGGGGCGGGCATTGCCGCGGCCTGCGACCTGCGTATCGGCACGGCAAGCGCGAAGATCGGCTTCCCGATCGCGCGGACGCTCGGCAATTGCCTGTCGATGTCCAATGTCAGCCGTCTCACCGCGCTGATCGGCGCGGCGCGCGTCAAGGATATGATCTTCACCGCGCGCCTGGTCGATGCTGCGGAAGCCGCCAGCATCGGGCTGCTCGGCGAGGTCGTCGAGGATCTTGCCGCGCTGGACAAGCGAGCCGACGAGGTCGCCCGGCTGCTCGCAAGCCACGCGCCGCTGACGCTGAACGCGACCAAGCAGGCGGTCGCCCGCCTGCAGCGGCGGCTGTCGCGGGACGAGGGCGAGGACCTCATCCTGATGTGCTACACGAGCCGGGATTTTCGCGAAGGGCTCGATGCTTTCCTCAACAAGCGCGCGCCGCAATGGCGCGGCCAATAGGACGCCCCGATGCAAAGCTCGCCATCCACCTCGCGCCGTTCGGGACCGCTCGCCGGCCTCAAGGTCGTCGATCTCACCCATGTCATGGCGGGGCCGACCTGCACCCTGATGCTCGCCGACATGGGCGCCGACGTCATCAAGATCGAGAAATCGCCGAACGGCGACGATACCCGCCATTCGGTGCCGCCGAAGATCGGGGATGAGGCGGCCTCGTTCCTGATGATGAACCGCAACAAGCGCGGCATCGTGCTGGACCTCAAGACCGAGGGCGGCAAGCAGGTGCTGCGCCGCCTGATCGCGGAGGCCGACGTGCTGGTGGAGAACTTTGCACCCGGCGCGATGGAACGTCTCGGCTTCGGTTACGAGGAGCTGCACAAGCAATATCCATCGCTGATCTATTGCTCGCTGTCGGGCTTCGGCCGCACCGGTCCCTACAAGCACCGCCGTGGCTTCGATCTGGTCGCGCAGGCCATGAGCGGCATCATGAGCTTTACCGGCGAGCGCCCCGACGGTCCGCCGGTGAAATGCGGCCCGCCGCTGTCCGACATCACCGCCGGCCTGCTCGCGAGCATGGGCATCCTTGCGGCCTACACGCACCGTCTCAAGACCGGCGAGGGGCAGTGGGTCGAAACCTCGCTGTACGAGGCCGCGCTGGTGCAGACCTATTGGCAGTCGACCATCGCGCTCGCCGCAGGCACCGCGCCGCGGGCAATGGGCTCGGCCCATCCGCTCAACGCGCCGTACCAGGCGTTCGAAGCCTCCGACGGCTGGCTCGTGGTCGGCGGTGCCAACAAGAAGCACTGGCTGTTGATGCTGGAGGCGCTCGGCGCGAGTGAGCTCGCCGCAGATCCGCGCTTCGTCAACGGCGCCGACCGCATGGCGAATCTCAAGGCGCTCGAAGCGGTCTTGAGCGAGCGCTTCCGCACCCGGTCGCGGGCGCACTGGCTCGCCGCGCTGGACGAGAAGGGCGTGCCGTGCGGCCCCGTGCACGACATGCTCGAGGCGCTCAGCGATCCGCAGACGCTGGCGCGCGAGATGGTCGTCGAGGTCGAGCATTCCACGCTCGGTTCCGTGAAGACGATCGGGCTTCCCGTGAAGTTTTCGGAGACCCCAGGCAAAGTACTGTCAGGCGCACCGGTCTACGGTGAGCACACGAGAGAGGTGCTGGCCGAGCACGGGTTCGACCAGATGCAGATCGAAGCGCTCGCCAAAGAAGGCGCCATCGTCCTGGGCTCGGCAAGACGCGGGGAACGCGTCGCCTGACCGGACGTCGATACGACAAGACCAAAGATAAAAAATACCAGCTGGAGGAAATCATGGGTCGGACGTCAACATTTCTGCTCTCCGCGGCCGCGACCGTGCTCGCCGGCACCATGCCGGCGCTCGGTGCCTGGCAACCGCAAAAGCCGATCGAGTTCGTGGCGACCGCCGGGCCGGGCGGCGGCACCGACAATCTCGCCCGCGCGGTGCAGAACATCATCACCAAGCACAAGCTGACGGAGCAGCCGATCGTCGTCGTCAACAAGGGCGGCGGCAGCGGCGCCGAAGGCTACGTCTACGGCAAGGCGTCGGCCGGCGATCCCTACAAGGTGATCTTCGGCACGTCGAACGCCTGGCAGCAGCCGCTCGTCTCCAAGGTCGCCTTCAACTACACCGATCTCACCCCGATCGCGGCGATGGCGCAGGACGAGTTCCTGCTCTGGGTCAAGCAGGATTCGCCTTACAAGAATGCGGGCGATTATCTGAAGGCGGCGGCATCGGGCGAATTCAAGATGGGCGGCGCGCAGTCCAAGGACACCGACGAGGTCCTGACGCGCATGATCGAGAAGGTCGGCAAGGTCAAGCTGACCTACATCCCCTTCAAGAGCGGCGCCGAGACCGCCGTGCAGCTTGCCGGCGGACATCTCGATTCCCACGTCAACAATCCCAGCGAGAGCCTCGGGCAATGGCGCGGCGGCACGCAGCGTCCGCTCTGCGTGTTCAGCCCGAAGCGGTTGCCGCAGGGTCCGAAAGTCACCGCGACCGAAGGCTGGAGCGACGTTCCGACCTGCGTCGAGCAGGGCCTCGACATCAAGCAATATGAGCAGCCGCGCACGGTGTGGCTGCCCGGCAAGGTCACGCCGGACCAGGCCGCGTTCTATGTCGACCTCATGAAGAAGGTGCAGGCGACGCCGGAATGGAAGGACTATATCGAGAAGACGTCCCAGGTCGACACCTTCCTGACCGGCGCCGAGCTCGACAAGTTCATCAAGGCGGACCTTGAACACGTCAAGCAGGTCGCCGGCGAGCAGGGCTGGCTGGTGAAGTGAGGCGGGGTGGGCAGGTCGCCTGCGGCCATCCTTCGAGACGCCCGCCTGCGGCGGGCCCTCGGGATGAGGTCGTGCTTTGGGGCGCGATGTCAGACCCTCATGGTGAGGAGCCCGCCAAAGCGGGCGTCTCGAACCATGCAGGCCTAGCTGGTTCGGCAGGCTCCTCGCTGTCCCATGGGACCGCGCAGCCTTCGAAGGTTTTACGTCATGATCTCCCGCCGCGCGCTTGAACTCGCCACCGCCGTCCTCACCGGCGGCTTCGGCGTGACCGTCGTCATCTCCAGCCTCGACAACGGCATCGGCTGGTCGAGCGCGGGCGTCGAGGCCGGCACCTTCCCGTTCCTGACCGGCATCATCATCGTGCTCGGCAGCCTCTACAATCTCGTGCGCGGCGTGCTGCCGGCAGCATCGCTGGCCAATGTCCCGGTCGCGATCACACAGGTGGAGTTGCGCCGGCTTGCCGGCCTGTTCGTGCCGGCCGCGATCTTCGTCGCCGCGATCCCGCTGCTCGGCATGTATCTCGCCTCGGGCCTGTACGTCTTCGCGGTGCTGGCGATCCCCCGCCACCAATCGATGCCCCGTGCGCTCGCCATGGCGGGGGCGACGGCGGTGGCGCTCTATGTCGTGTTCGAACGCATGTTCCAGGTCAGCCTGCCGCACGGCGCGCTCGCCGCCGCGTTCGGGTTCTGACGGAGAGGCCGATGGACAATCTCGCGGAGCTGCTGCACGGCTTCACCATCGCGGTCACCGTGCCGCATCTGGCCCTGATGGGCGTCGGCGTGCTGCTCGGCATTCTCGTCGGCGTGCTGCCGGGGCTGGGCGCGCCGAACGGCGTGTCGCTGCTGTTGCCGCTGACCTTCGGCATGCAGCCGGTGTCGGCGATCATCCTGCTCTCCAGCATGTATTGGGGCGCGCTGTTCGGCGGCTCGGTGACCTCGATCCTGTTCAATATTCCGGGCGAGCCCTCGTCGGTCGCGACCACCTTCGACGGCTATCCCATGGCGCGGGACGGACGGCCGACCACGGCGCTGGCGACCGCCTTCGGTTCGGCGGCGTTCGGCGCGCTGGTCGGCGTCGTCCTGATCACGTTCCTGGCGTCCTGGGTGGCGCAGGTCGCGCTCGCCTTTGGTCCCGCCGAATATTTTGCGGTCTACTTCCTGGCCTTTGCCAGCTTCGTCGGCATGGGCGGCGCGGCGCCGATCAAGACGGTCGTGGCGCTCGCGATCGGCTTTGCCATCGCCGCGATCGGTATCGACACCGTCTCCGGCAGCGTGCGCCTCAACATGGGGATCGACGAGCTCGTCAAGGGCGTCAGCTTCGTCGTCGCGGTGATGGGCCTGTTTGGCATCGGCGAGCTGCTGGTCGCGGTCGAGGAGGAGTTTCATGCCCGCGCCGTGTCCTCCAAGATCGACTGGCGCGAAGTGTTTCGTGCCGTCGGCCGTCTGCCGCGGCATGGCGTGGCGCTGCTGCGCAGCGCTGCGATCGGCTGCTGGATGGGAATTACGCCGGGCGGCCCGACCGCGGCCTCGTTCATGAGTTATGGCATCGCGCGCCGGTTCTCGCGCCGCGGCCGGTATTTCGGCACGGGCGAGGTCGAAGGCATCGTCTCGCCGGAGACCACCGATCATGCCGCCGGCACCAGCGCGCTCTTGCCAATGCTCGCGCTCGGCATTCCCGGCTCGGCCACCGCGGCCGTCATGATGGGTGGGCTGATGATCTGGGGGCTCAATCCCGGGCCGATGCTGTTCGTCGACCAGAAGGACTTTGTCTGGGGCCTGATCGCCTCGATGTATGTCGGCAACATCGTCGCGGTCGTGCTGGTGCTGCTGACCGTCCCGGTCTTCGCCGCCTTGATGCGGATTCCGTTCGTGGTGATCGCGCCGCTGATCGTGATCATCTGCGTCGTCGGCGCCTATTCCGTCTCGAACTCCTATCTCGACGTCGTCATGATGCTCGGCTTCGGCGTGGTCGGCTATCTCTTCAAGAAGCTGTTCTATCCGCTGGCGCCGCTCGTGCTCGCCATCGTCATCGGCGACAAGGCCGAGGACGCGTTCCGGCAGTCGATGCTGATGTCCAAGGGCTCGCTCGGTATCTTCTTCGCCAACAAGCTGGTGACATGCCTGATCGTGGCCGGCATCGCGCTGCTGCTGCTGCCGCTCGTGCTGCAGCTCGCGCGCCTCCGGCGCAAACCCGCATCCCCCGCCGCCGGCGCGACAGGCCAGGAGAAAGCGATCATATGACCGCAAAGCCGCTGATTGCGCTCGCCATGGGAGACCCCGCCGGCATCAGCCCCGAGCTGACGGCCAAGCTGGTGGCGCAGGACGACATCCGCGCGCGCTGCCGGCTCGTCGTCATCGGCGATCGCCGCATCTTCGACGAGGGCGCGCGCGTTGCCGGCGTCAAGCCGGCGCTGACGACGGTGGAGCAGGGCGCCGACGTTCGCGCGGCCGCGGGCGAGGCGCTATTCGTCGACCTCGGCCATCTCGACCCCAAAGAAGTCGAGCCGAAGACCGCGGCTCTTGCCGGCGGAAAATTCGCGCTGACCAATTACCGGCACGCGCTCGAGCTTGGCCGCGACGGCCGCGTCGACGCGGTCTGCTTCACGCCCTTCAACAAGCAGGCGATGCGGCTTGCGCGCGCCGAGTACGATGACGAGATCGCTTTCTCCGCGGAGGTGGTCGGCCTCGAGACGCCTGCCAGCGAGTTCAACGTGCTGGACCGGCTCTGGAACGCGCGGGTCACCTCCCACATTCCGCTGCGGGACGTCGCTGCAAGGCTGTCCAGCGAGCGCATCCATCGTGCGCTCGCGCTGACCGATGCCTGCATGCGCAAGGCCGGCTTCGCACGGCCGCGCATCGCGGTCGCCGGTCTCAATCCGCATGCCGGCGACGGCGGCAATTTCGGCCGCGAGGAGATCGACGTCATCGCGCCCGTGGTCGCAGCCGGCCGGCGCGAGGGCATTGCGGCGGAGGGACCGTTTCCCGCCGATACCGTGTTCCTGCGCGCCAAAGCCGGCGCCTTCGATGCGGTGCTGACGATGTATCACGACCAGGGTCAGATCGCGATGAAGCTGATGGGCTTCGATCGCGGCGTCACCTTGCTCGGCGGCTTCCCATTCCCGATCTGCACGCCCGCGCACGGCACCGCCTACGACATTGCAGGGCAGGGCATTGCCTCGATCGGCGCCAGCCGCGCGGCGGTGCTGCTTGCCGCGGAGGTGGCGGCGCGTCACCGTTCCTGAGCCAACCGTGAACCACCAATGCGGTGATACTCTGAAACAAAACGATCGTTCGGCAGATTGCCGTCCTCGTTACGCGAATATTCCCTCTTCAGGCCGTTGAGAAAGAACATTTCGTGCGCGCGCGCATGCTTGGCCTCGATGGGGCCGCGCGATTCCAGGTCGAATAGCCCATGGACGTGCCCTGCCACGGTGTCCGAGACGTTGATCCGTCCCGCTATTCCGAACGCTTCCATGAACCACGCGGTGTTGACCGCATCACCCCAGATGTCGAAGGTCATCCTGCGGTTGCCGACGACACCGGAGATGACCGGGCCGGTGTGTATCCCGATGCGCAATTGCAGGGCCTGTTGGCCGGTCGCTTCGCATTGCGCTCCGAGATGGTCGAGCTGGCCTCGCATCTCCAGCGCCGCCAGGCAGACGTCGATCGAGTGCCGCCGGTCGGGCGAGAGCACCCCGGCAACCGCCATATAGGCATCGCCTATGGTCTTGACCTTCTCCAGGCCGTGTCGGGCACCGATTTCGTCCAGAGACGAAAAATATTCATCGAGGAGATTGATCAGCCTCGCCGGCTCGGCCCGTTCGGCGAGCAGGGTAAAGCCCTGGATATCCGCGAACAGAATGGTGGCCGACCGGGTGTATTTCGGCTGGACCCTGCCGTGGCGTGTCAGCTCGTTGGCGATCGGCGCCGGCAGGACGTTGCGCAGCAGAGTCTCGGCGCGCTCTCTTTCGGTAGCAGCCTCGAGGCGTGCCTGCTCCAGCTGCTCGATGATCTGGCGGGACTCGATCAGCTTGCGGCGCAGTTCCAGTTGGGCCAGCACCTGATGCGACAGCATTCGGAGAGCTTCCGTCTGCTCGAAGGAAAGCTGCCGTGGCTCGAAGTCCATCACGCATAGTGTTCCGAGCGCATAACCTTCATCGGTGATGAGCGGCATGCCGCAATAGAATCGGCAGGATGGCTTCAGCGAGACCATCGGGCTGTTTTCGAAACGCGGATCTCGTTTCAGGTCGGGAATGACGAGCAGCTCGGTGCCGCAAATCGTCGTTGTGCAGACCGCGTTCTCGCGCGGAGCGTCGGTGACGTCAGCCGGTAGGCCATACTGCGCCTTGAGCCAGCGCCGCTCGTCGTCGATGAAGCTGATGTAGGAGACCGGGCAGCCGCAAAGTTGCGCCGCGAGCTCGGCGATCTCGTCATAAGCGGCTTCAGGCGCGCTATCGAGGATGTCGAGCGCGCGTAGGGCGGCCAATCTCTCAGTCTCATTTGCGGGTGCCGGTGACGGCATGCTGGTCTCCGTCGCGGAGGACCTCGGATGGCCCGCCGGTTCGAAAGCCGGCGATCGACCACCCCGTTCATTTGGGACGTGCCGGACACGCGACAAGTGGTGTTCCGCAGTAGAGCTGCGCCGGTTCCATCATCGCGCAGTCTTGTACGGATCTCATGCTCCGGAGCGCCATGGAGGGGCGATCCGAGCCGAACGCCACATCGGGGCGATCAGCAATCTGCGGAGTTGGGGGCGTTCACTGCGGTCGTTTCGTGATGGCAGGTCTCACAGGCTTGCGAGCCATGTTGCGAGCGGGGTTTTTCCGAGCCGCGCCTCGCCGAGTGGGTTCAGCGATGTATCGTCGATAAGGCCGCCGTAATACGGCGCCTTCGGGTCTCCGACCACCGGTCGTGTGTCGCCGGATGCCTTCAGGCGGCGTGCGATGAATTCATTGAAGGGAGCCTTCTCGGGACCCGCGATGTCGATCGTGTCGTTGAGGGGCTTGCCCGTTGCCACCTCAGCGAGGTGAGCGGCGACGTCGTCGGCAGCGATCGGTTGAAACAAGGCCGACGGAACGACGACCTTGCCGTCAATCGCACTCATCTCGGCAATGGCGCCGAGGAATTCGAAGAACTGGGTGGCGCGCACGATCGAGTAGGGGATCGGCGAGGACTTGATGATTGTCTCCTGCGCGAGCTTGGCACGGAAATAGGCGTTGTCGGGCGAGCGCTCGGTCCCGACGATCGACAGCGCCACGTGATGCTTCACCGCCGCGGCAGCCTCCGTCGCGACGAGATTTTCGCTTGAACGCTCGAAGAATGCGAGCACGGCGGCCGGCTCCCAGGACGGCGCATTGGCAACATCGACGACGACATCCGCGCCTGCCAATGCCGCAGCGAGGCCCTCGCCGGTCACGGCGTTCACGCCTGATTTCGGCGAGGCGGCCACGGCCTCGTGGCCTCGCTGTCTGAGCTTCGCCACGAGCTTGGATCCGATTAACCCGGTTCCGCCGATCACGACGATCTTCATGATAGTCTCCTCAGCATGGGGCAAATGTGAGCTTGGTGAAGGGCATGGTCATGGCCGCGCCAGGAAGGCCGGCGTTTTGCCCGACGTGTCAAAGAGCTTTGGCGAAGCGGCGTTCTGGTGGCGCAAAATGCCAATGAAAACAACCCGAGTCTACTGTGCATGGGGTTGTTTTCGCAGTTTTGAGATCAGCCTAGTGCCTCACGCCCCGCAAATGATGACGCCGTACCAGCCGAGTCCGCGATAGGTCTCGTAGCCCGGCGTCGCATGGAAGGCGATCAGTGAACCGTTGTGGTCATGATAGAAGCCGGAGCGCTGGCCGTTCAGCGCGATCGAGATGCGCTCGCTGAGGATGCCCTGGCCGTCGGACGCCGCGATCACGCGCAAGTTCGAATCGACCAGAAGCACGCGCGCCTTGTCGCTGTCGCCGACGCGCACGCCCTGGACGATGGCGCGGGCCTGCGGCTCCCAGTCGAAATGGATGGCGAGCACGCCGATCGGCGCGCCGTTGGCCTGGCCGCCGGCGCGGACGCTGGCGCAATAAGTCGCCACCTGCGCGTTGCCGAGCAGCGGCTGGTTCTCGACGTCGCCGGCGACGTAATCGTCACCGGACCGCAGGCCCTTCGCCTCGCTAAACCATTTGGTGTGGGCGACGTTCTGGCCGACGACGCGGAAGCGGTCGGCCCGGCCGTTGGCGATGACGTTGCCGTCGAGATCGCAGAGCCACAGGTCGAGATAGACGGTGTAGGCCCCGAGGATCACGCCCAGGCGCTGCGAGGCGTGGGAGACGGCTGCGGCGCTCGGCGATGCCGCGCAATCGACCACGGCGGAATCGGTCGCCCACCAGCGCACGTCGCAGGTACGTTCATAGAGATTGCGGTCGATCAGCTCGATCGCGTTCAGCGACAGGTCCATCATGCGCTCGCCGCGCGAACGCTGGCTCATGCGTTCGATCGAGGAGACGAGGTCGCCGGTGCGCTTCGTCAATTGGGTTTCGAGCTCGCGCGCGATGGTCTCGACCTGCTGGCCGACGCCGCGCACCTCCTGCGCCACCACGGCAAAACCCGCGCCTTGCGCGCCGGCGCGCGAACTCTCGATCAGCGCGTTCAGCGCCAGCATCTTCATCTGGTTGGTGATCTGCTGGATCGACTTGGTCTTGTCGACCGCGATCTGGTTGACCTCCGCGGTGAGGCGGTTGATCAGCGCGGAAATGTCGGAATCGTCCTCAGCGGGTTCGGTGGCGATCGGCTTGGCCTTCAGGCCCAGCGCAGCAGACATCGGGGGCATCCCTTGGCAATGAGGTCTGATCTGCAACGAACCCGGAACTACAAATTACAGATCGAATACGATTCTTTTTCGAAGATTCCACCTAACGCCTGCTTAATTTGCTGTTCGGCGGATTGCCCAAATGATAGTCACTCAGCGCAGCAAATCGGCAATCCACCGCTTTGTGCACCGCGGAGATTGCAAATGCCCGGAGATTCCGGGTCAATCACTCCGCAAGCCGCACCGGCACGACCGCGTCGGCTGCGGCTTCCTCAAACCAACTGCGATCCATGACGCCGCCTGCCACCGCCGTGCCCGTCGAAGCGCCCCAGGCGTTCCTCGGCGTCGCGCGCTCGCTGACCAACAAGCTCTGGCGCGACCGGCTGGATGCCCGGGGGGCGGCCCAGGCGCTCGCGATCGTGCAGCGGCACCAGCTTCCGGAATTGCTGGCCCGGGTGCTGGCCGGCCGCGGCGTCGACATCGACGCCGTGCCCGACTTTCTCGATCCGACCATCCGCAAGCTCATGCCGGATCCGTTCACGGTGACGGAGATGGAGGCCGCGGCGAAGCGGATCGCGGATGCCGCAGTGAAGGGCGAGAAGGTCGCGATCTTCGGCGACTACGATGTCGACGGCGCGACCTCGGCGGCGCTGCTCGCCTGGCACCTGCGCCATTGCGGACTCGATCCGTTGATCCACATTCCCGACCGCATTTTCGAGGGCTACGGACCGAACACCGAAGCGGTGCGTGCGCTCGCCGCGAAGGGCGCCACCTTGCTCGTCACCGTCGATTGCGGCACCACCAGCATCGAGCCGCTGGCCGAGGCCAGGCGCCTTGGCATGTCCGTGGTCGTGATCGACCATCACCAGGCCGGCACCGAGCTGCCGGAGGTCGACGCGCTGGTCAATCCGAACCGGCTCGACGATCTCTCGGGCCTCGGCCATCTCGCCGCGGTTGGTCTCGTGCTGGTGACGCTGGTGGCGGTCAATCGCGAGCTGCGTCAGCGCGGTTTCTGGAGCGCGGAGATGCCCGAGCCGGATCTGCTCGGCATGCTGCATCACGTCGCGCTTGGCACGGTTGCCGACGTCGCCCCCCTAATCGGTCTCAACCGCGCCTTCGTCGCCAAGGGCCTGATCGCGATGCGCCGGCGCGACCATGTCGGCCATACCGCGCTGATGGACGTGGCGCGGCTCAACGGGCCGCCGGAGGCCTGGCATCTCGGCTTCATGCTGGGGCCGCGCATCAACGCCGGCGGCCGGATCGGCCGCGCCGATCTCGGCGTGCGGCTGTTGCTGGAGGGCGACAGCGTCGAGGCGGCGCGGATCGCGGCCGAGCTCGACCGCCTCAACAGCGAGCGGCGCGTCATCGAGCAGGCGGCGGAGGCGCAGGCCGAGGCCGAGGCGCTGGCCTCGATCGGGCTGGAGGACAAGCTCGGCGTCATCGTCACGGCCTCCGAAGGCTGGCATCCCGGCGTCGTCGGCCTCGTGGCCTCCCGCCTCAAGGAGAAGTTCGCGCGGCCCGCCTTCGCCATCGCCCTGGAGCCCGGCGGCATCGGCACCGGCTCGGGCCGCTCGATCGCTGGCGTCGATCTCGGCAAGGCGGTGCGGCGGGCGGTGGCCGACGGCATTCTGCTCAAAGGCGGCGGGCACGCGATGGCCGCGGGCGTGACGCTGCGCAAAGAGAAGCTCGCCGAATTCCGCGCCTATCTCGAGAACGCATTGGCGCAGGACGTGGCCGAGGCCCGCCACGTCAACGAGCTCTATATCGACGGCGCGGTCTCCGCGCGCGCGGTGACGACGGAGCTTGCGGCGACGCTCAACCGCGCCGGTCCGTTCGGCAGCGGCAATCCGGAGCCCGTGCTGGCGCTGCCGGCGCACCAGCTCGTGTTTGCCGACGAGGTCGGCCAGGCTCACTTGAGGCTGCGCTTCAAGTCGGGGGACGGCGCCATCGTCAATGGCATCGCGTTCCGCTCGGTCGGCCAGAAGCTCGGCAACGCGTTGCTCGCCAATCGCGGCCAGCAATTGCATGTCGCCGGCTCGCTCTCGGTCGACCGCTATCAGGGCGCCGAGCGGGTGCAATTCCGCGTCGTCGACGTTGCGCTACCGGACCAGGGGCCGTCCGTGATTAGATAGCAAAGGTCTCAAACAACAAGAAAAGGGAGTGAACATGGCAGGGCAGGTTGAGGGCAAGGTCGCGCTGGTGACGGGCGGGGCCTCCGGTATCGGCGAGGCCATCGTCGAGCTGTTCGCGCGCGAAGGCGCCACCGTCGTCATCACCGACATCGACGTGCTGCGCGGCCCGGAGCTCGCCAGGCGCGTGACGAGTGCCGGCGGCAAGGCGCTCTTTCTCGAACAGGACGTCACCAGCGAGGAGCGCTGGATCGAGGTTGTCGCCGAAATCGCCAAGCGCTACGGCCGGCTCGATATTCTGGTCTCCAATGCCGGCATCGGCATTGCGGTGCCCTCGATCGTCGACATGACACTCGCTGACTGGCGCAAGCAGAACGCGATCAATCTCGATGGTGTCTTTCTCTCGGTCAAGCATTGCCTGCCCCTGATGCGCAAGACTGGCGGCGGTTCGATCGTGATGATGTCTTCGCTCGCGGGCCTGCGCGGCGCGCCGGGCCTGTCGGCCTATTCGGCGACCAAGGGCGGCGTGCGGCTGTTCGCGAAGTCGATCGCGATGGAATGCGCTGCGGCCGGCGACGGCATCCGGGTCAATTCCGTGCATCCCGGCATCATCGACACGCCGATCTGGGGCAAGATCCCGACCGGTGCGACTGGCGCCAGCCAGAATGCGCCGATCGACTGCAACGAGCGCGCCAGGGTCGCAACCCCGCTCGGCCGCGCCGGGCAGGCGGCGGAGATCGCCTCGGGCGTGCTTTACCTGGCCTCCGATGCCTCGCGCTACGTCACGGGCAGCGAGCTCGTCATCGACGGCGGCATGAATGCTGGCGGTGTGCCGCGGCGCGCTTGAACTCGCGCAGGGCAGGGTGGCGGCCGCGGGGGCTGACGCGCAGGCGCAGTCGCTGTAGAAGATCGAGAATTGCCAACCGACAGAGGTATGCTCGCCATGGCGCACAATCTTCACGCGTCCTCACCCGCGCCCGCGACATTCCGTTCGAACCGGCCGGATCTCGCCACCGACGCGATCCGCACCGCGCGCGAGGATCTCGCCGCCTGCTTCCGCATGGCCGCGCGCAACGGCTTCGAGGAGGGCATCTGCAACCACTTTTCGGCGGTCGTGCCGGGCCATGACGACCTCTTCCTCGTCAACCCCTACGGCTTCGCCTTCCGGGAGCTGACTGCGTCGAAGCTGCTCATCTGCGACTTCCACGGCAACGTGCTCGGCGGCGAGGGCGTGCCCGAGGCGACCGCGTTCTACATCCACGCCGAGATGCACAGGCTGCTGCCGCGTGCCAAGGTCGCGTTCCACACTCACATGCCCTACGCCACGGCGCTGTCGATGACCGAGGGCGATCCCCTGATCTGGGCCGGCCAGACCGCGCTGAAATTCTATGGCCGGACGGCGGTCGACCGCGACTATAATGGCCTCGCGCTCGACAGCCGCGAAGGCGCGCGGATCGCCTCGGCGGTAGGCGACGCCGACATCGTCTTCATGAAGCATCACGGCGTGATGGTGCTGGCCCCGACCATCGCGGAGGCCTGGGACGACCTCTATTACCTCGAGCGTGCTGCCGAGGTGCAGGTTCTCGCGATGTCGACGGGACGGAAGGTGCTGCCGGTCGATCCCGCCGTTGCGGCCGAGACCTACCGGCAGATGCGCGAGGGCGACAGCGAATCCGCACGGCTGCATCTTGCCGCGATCCGCAGGCAGCTGGATGCGGAGGAGCCGCAGTACCGGCATTGACCACTGTGTCGGGTGCTTACGACCCCTGCCGCAGCTTCGCCAGCACCTTCAGCCCGCCATAACCGTCCGCCGGCGTGATCCCGGCGCGCTGCTGAAAATCCTTCACCGCCTTCATGGTGTCGTTGCCGACGCGGCCGTCGGTGCCGCCGGTGTCGAAGCCGGCCTTGGTCAGGCGCGTCTGCATCTCCTGCACCTCGGCGAGCGTCAGTGCGCGTTCGGAGCCGGGGAAGGGCTGGATGAACGGCGGCGCGCCGAGGCAGCGGTCGCCGAGATGGCAGATCGCCAACGCATAGTTCATCGAAGGGTTGTAGCTCTTCACCGAGTAGAAATTCGGCCCCAGCAGGAACGTCGGCCCGCCCGCGACCGGTGTCCACATCTGCGCCGATGCATTCGGCTGCGGGAAGGGCTGGCCGTCGGCGCGGGTGACGCCGGCCGCCTGCCAGGCCGCATAGGTGCGGCTGCCGCTGCTATTGCCGGGCGCGCGCACCTCATAGCCCCAATGCTCGCCGCGATGCCATTTGCCGCGATTGACCAGGTACTTTGCGGTCGAGCCCAGCGCGTCGTCGGGCTTGCCGAACGGCGACACCTTGCCGTCGCCGTCATAGTCGATGCCGACATTGAGCCAGACCTCCGGCATCCATTGCGAGTGCCCCATCGCGCCGGCCCAGGAGCCCTTCATCTCCTCCGGCGTGCTCCAGCCTTTGTCGACGATGCGCAGCGCGTTGATGAGCTCTGTCTCCCAATAGGTCTTGCGGCGCGGCTCATTCCAGGCGAGCGCCGCGAGCGATGGAAACACCGGCCTCATGTGGTTCTGCTGCACCAAGGGATCGCCATAGGCGGACTCGACGCCCCACAGCGCCAGCAGCGTGCCGCGTTCGACGCCGAAATCGCGCTCGATGCGGGCGAACAACGACTCGTTGTTCTTCAGCGCGATCTTGCCGTTGATGATGCGCCAGTCGGAGACGCGGCGATTGATGTATTGCCAGACCTGCTCGTGGAATTCGGGCTGGTTGCGCATCTGCTTGAACACGCTCATGTCGGGTTCGACCCGCCCCATCACGCGTTGCCAGGTCGCAGCGGAAATGCCCTTCGCCATCGCACGTGCACGAAAGCTCTCGCGCCATTCTTCGAAGCCCGGAGGCGCAGCGTGACCGCTTCCGGGCAATGCGAGCAGCGCGGCCGCGCCCAGCGTGGATTTCAGGAGCGCGCGGCGGGTTTGGTGGGGCGAGGAATCAGCGTGTTTCATCGGCGCATTCTAGCCGGAAACATGGCTCGTGTGAGTCGGTTCCTGGAACAGCCGCTGCATGATTTTGGTGCCGGCCCGATGGTCCTGTTCCCGCCGGAACAAACTGTCGCAGTCCCGCATTTCTTCCGCACGAGATGAGGAGGAGAATATGAGGACATATCTGTTGGCCGCCGCAATGGTCACCGCGATCGCGGCGCCTGCGTTCGCCGACGAGGTCGGCGTTCACGTCGGTCCGTCCGGCGCCGGCGTGACCGTCGGTCAATCCCACGAGTACCGCGAGCGGCATCGGGATCGCGACCGCACCACCGTGATCAGGGAGCGCGAGCCCTCTGATCGCACCACGGTGATCAAGAAGGAAGATGAATACGGAAATCGCGAAAAGACCGTGATCCATCACGACAACGACTGACGGAACGGGCCCCGGCCAGCGTGCCGGGGCCAAGTTCTGTTCATCAGGAAAATCGGGCTGGAATGAAGATACGCACGCATGCGGAGAGCCATGTCGTCGAACTCGATGACGGCTCGCAATGGCAGATCTTTCCCGGCGATCTCGCAACCACGCTGAGCTGGAAGCCCGAAACCGATCTGCACCTGGAGCCGAGCGGCGACCGGGTGAGTTCGCATGTGCTGGTCAATGCTGGCGACAGAACCCGCGTGCGGGTGATCGCCGCAGGCGAAGCCTGGCCCGACGGCGAGGTCAAGGATGCGCTGAAGAGGGGATAGAGCCCTTGCGGGTCGCAGGAGGCGGGACGGAGCGTCTAATCCTCTTGCAGCTCGGTCGCGATGCTGGTGAGCCAGCGCCGGATTGCAGTCTCCGTCTTCGTATCCAGGCTCCGAGCAAGGCGCTTCTCCAATTCGATCACACGCTCCCGGCAGGCTTTCAGAAGCGCCGTACCGCGCGTCGTCAGTGTCCATTGCTGGATGCGGCCGTGAACGGGATGGGGCGTCATCACGATCGCGCCGTCGCGTTCGAGATTGCGGATGATAACGCCGACGGTCTGCGGCGTCAGGAAGGTGAGGCGGGCAACGTCGGCGCCTGACAGACCCGGATAGGCATTCAGCATCGTCAGCACGGCGAATTGCGGCGAGGTCACGCCGAGATCGGCGAGGGCCCGCTCCATCGTCAGCCGGACCGCGGCATGAGCCTGGCGCAGCAGATAGCCGAGATAACCTTGCTCGCCGCGCTTGCCTTCGCCGGGGGCGGGGACGCGCACTGTGCCGTTGCCGGCAGCTTCTTGCACCTGGCGGGCAGTTTTCGATCTTGTGACGACGGCGGTCTTGCGCAGCATATCAGAGCTCTTATAAGATATAAGGACACTTACAATAAGACGAGGTGAACCGCAATGTCACAGGCCCGCAGCGAATACGAGGATTTCAAGAAGATCGCACCCGACGTATTTGATGTGGTGCTGGCGCTGGGGCAGCTTGCGGGCAAGGCCGGCCTGGACAAGCAGCTCGTCGAGCTCGTCAAGCTGCGCGCCTCGCAGATCAACGGCTGTGCCTTCTGCGTGCAGCACCACGTCCTGCTGTCGGAACGGATCGGCGTTCCCGTCGACAAGCTTCATCTGGTCGCAGTCTGGCGCGAGGCGCCGATCTTTGCGCCGCGCGAGCGGGCCGCGCTGGCCTGGGCCGAGGCCTTGACCTTGCTGCCCGACGGCGTCAGCGAGGAGGTCTACGCCGAAGCCGCCCGGGAATTCTCCGAGAGCGAGCTGATGTACCTGACCTCGGCCGTGGCCTCGATCAACGTCTGGAACCGGTTTGGTGCTGCGTTTCGTTGGACGCCGGCGTTGCGGCCGGCGGCCGCGCATGCGGCTTCCTGATCGGCGCGCGGGGAGGTCATCATGACAGCCATGAGTTTCTCTGCCGTGCAGCGCCCGGCACCGTCACGTTCCACGGCATTCGCCGCCGTCGCGGGGCTCGCCTGCGCGCTGGCAATCGGCAAAGCGCTTCCTGTGACGATGGACACCGTCTCGGGCGCGCTGGCGCCGCTCTGCGCCAGCGCTGCGGATGGCTCGTCGCTCGACAAGGTCGAGCCGATCGGCTCCTACGCGCTGCCCAACGTCCCGGGCAAGCGCGTCACCATCGTGCGCGTCTCCTACGGTCCCGGCGGTTTTTCGCGGCCACATCGTCACGCCGGCTCGGTGACCGCCCATGTCACCAAGGGCGAGATCCGCTCCCAGCTCGGCGGTGGCCCGGTCGAGACGTTCGGCGTCGGCCAGTCGTTCTTCGAGCCGCCGGGCTCGACGCATCTGGTGTCGGCCAACGCGAGCGCGACGGAGCCGGCGGAATTGATCGCAGTGTTCGTTGCGGATGAGGGCGCGCAGCTCACGACGTTCCTGGATTAGCTCGCGCTCGTCGGTCGGATGCGGCTAAGAGGCCCGATCCCGCGATCGCCTCAACCGTTTCCAGGCCGGTGCGAGTCCGTATTCGACGGCCGGAATCGCAAGCGCACCGATGATCAGCCCAAGCACGCCCGAGATGGCGGCTTCGACCGACCATTCGACGATACCGGCAACCGATGGAAGGAGATGCGCGGCAGCCTCGGTCGCGGCATGGACCGTGTGGCCGACCGCGGGCGGGCCGTATTTTTCGATGCCGTGCAGGATGATGCCGCCGCCGACCCAGATCATGGCTGCGGTGCCGATGGTGCTCAGCACCACCAGGAAGGCGGGCATGCCACGGACGAGCGCGCGCCCGAGCAAGCGGATCGCGCCGCCAATGAAGGAGGCGCTGTCGTAACGCGCAAGGGCCAGGCCGGCATCGTCCGCCTTCACGATCAGGGCGACCACGCCGTAGACCCCGACCGTGATGGCGAAACCGACCAGCGCCAGCACCAGCGCCTGTGTCCAGATGCTGCCCACGGGGATCGCCGCCAGCGTGATCGCCATGATCTCCGCCGACAGGATGAAATCCGTCTTGATGGCGCTCGCGACCTTCTCGTCCTCGACCGAGCTTGCATCCGGCGCGATCGGCTCGAGCTGGGCTTCATGATGGTGCGCGTGATGCGGCATCACCGCTTCGAGCACCTTCTCGGCACCCTCGTAGCAGAGAAAGACGCCGCCCAGCATGAGCAGCGGCGTGACCGCGGCGGGAAGGAAATAGCCGAGCAGCAGGGCGATCGGCAGCAGGATCAGCAGTTTGTTGCGCAGCGATCCGACCGCGATCTTGCCGACGATCGGCAGCTCGCGTTTCGAGGCGAAACCGATGACGTAATTCGGCGTGACGGCCGCATCGTCGATGACCACGCCGGCGGCCTTTGTGCCCGCTTTGGCCGCCTGGCCCGCGATATCGTCGAGCGAGGCCGCCGCCACCTTCGCGATCCCCGCGATGTCGTCGAGAAGACCGATCAGTCCGACACTCATCAACCCTGTCCTTTGCTCGTTGGAGCCGGTGTGTTCGACAACAGCTCTTGCAAGCCGTCAGTTGTCCTCGCCGCTCGATCCTTCGCGCAGGTCCGGCTTGAGCACGTCGTCCGGCAAGGCGTGTGCGACCGGCTGCGCCGTGACCGCGATTTCCGGGCCGATCTCGCGGCCGCGGGCGCGGATCAGGCGTTCATAGGCCGAGACCAGGGTGACGTAAGGGCTGACCCAGATCCAGCCGTCGCGTGTGAACACCTGCACGTCGAAATGCAGATGCATCGAGGTTCCGGCGGGACGGTCGAGATAATTGGAAATCACGCCGATTTTCTCGCCCTCGGTGACGCTACGGCCATTGAGCACGCCGTCGGCGTTCATCGCGTTCGGGTTCATGTGCATGTAGCGGAAGCGGATGTGCTCCGTCCGGCTGTTGACCTGGAGCGTCACGGCCTGGTCCTTGGCTGCGCGGATCACGACCGCGTCACGCACGGCCACGACCGCGTGCTGCTTGGAATCGCAGGGCTCGCGGCGCTCGCCGGCGGGCGGGCAATCAGCGGCACGGATGTCCTCGCCCTGGTGGCCGTAGCCTCCGCCGCATTGCCACACCTCGAAACTGCGCGACTCGCAGAAATTGTCGCGCCAGGGATAGGCGGTCGGTCCCTCGCTCTTCTCGCGCTTGCCGTAGGATTGCGAGCGCACGAAGGCGGGAGCCTTTTCGAGCGGAAAGCGGATCTGGGCATAGGCCATCACGTCGGGATGGCCGCCCTGCTTGCGGTAACCGGTGTTCGGGATGATGTCGCCGCTCGGCCGGTAGCTGAAGTCCGGCGAACGCTGCGCCGGACGATCGAGCACTTTCGAGGCAATGTCCGTCAACGGGCGCATGCGCTGGCCGCCGGCGACACGCAAGGCCTTCAGGAAGCGCTCCGCGACCGGATAGGCCTCCTTGCAGGCGAGCCGCCGCGGCTTGGCGACGCTGTCGAGGCACTGGATGGACACCACATAGGCGACGCCGAAACGGTTGAAAGCGTAGCGGACATAACCTTCGCGGATGAAACGTCGCAAATCCGGATAGAGCGTCGCGAGCGGCTTGACCGGCTCGCCCTTGCCTCCTGAGGGATCGGCGATGTCGTAGACGAGCGCCGAGCCCGTGATCTGCACTTCGACCGGCCGTGCGAACACGCGGGCCGGCATGCCGTCGCCAGCGCCGGGCTCGAGCGAGAAGGTCGCGCTGTAGCCGGCGGGGCCGGCATCGAACATGTCGACGGGATTGAAGTCGGCCTGGTAGCGCGAAAGTGCGAGCGTCGCCGGCGCGCCGCTGCGTTGCCCCTCGAGGTAGGCGGCGGCGTCGAACGGCAGCAGCACGGGCACCGGGCTGCGGGTGATGCCGGTGAAGAAGCGCGAGGAGACCGCGTTGAGCTGCACCAGTGCGGGCGTCGCGCGCGGATCGTAGCGCGGCACGGAACGGCGAGGCGCGAAGACGAAATCCTCCGCGACCCGGGGGCGGCTGTTGATTTCGGCGCGGAACTGGTCGAGCGCTGCGCGCCAGTCGACGCGCAGGGCCGTGAGCGAGGGGCTGCGGAATTCATCCGCAGCCAGAGCAGAGGCGGTGAAGAGCGAAAGCGACGCCAGGAGTTGCGAGACGAAGCGGAAACCTTTCCCAACCACTGTCCCGCCCCCCGGCGCCATCTGTTGCGACCGCTCTGGTCCCCGTCAGTCCTTGGCGCGCTCGGAATAGGAGCCGTCTTCGGTCATCACCACGATGCGGGTGCCGACCGAGATGTGTGGCGGCACGGTGGTGCGCACGCCATTGGAGAGCACCGCGGGCTTGTAGGACGACGATGCGGTCTGTCCCTTGGTCACCGGCTCGGTCTCGACCACTTCCAGCGTCACGCGCTGCGGCAGCGCGATCGAGACCGGGTTGGTGTCGTGCATGGACAGCTTGACGGTCATGTCCGGCTGAAGATACGCGGCGGCGTCGCCGACCACGTCCTTGGAAACCTGGACCTGGTCGTAGGTTTCCGGGTTCATGAAGTGGTAGCCGTCGCCATCTTCATACAGGAACGTGTAATTGCGCTCTTCGATGGTGGCCTTTTCGACCTGGTCGGTGGTCTTGTAGCGCTCGGAGATCTTTACCCCGTCCGAGATTCGGCGCATTTCGATCTGACTGACCGGGGTGCCCTTGCCGGGATGGATGTTCTCGGCGCTGACGACGACATAAAGCTTGCCGTCTTGCTCGATCACGTTGCCCTTGCGAATAGAACTGGCGATGACTCTCAAGGTGATATTTCCTGCTTGCTTGGCCCGGCACCGGCCAGGACGTGGTCAAATCGATGGGGGACTTGGGGCCTCAAATCGGACCTCGGCGCCCGTTTCGGGCCGCAACATACTGATTTTGCCGTTAGATGCCAGCGTTTTGCTCGCGCCTGGGGCGGTCGGTTAATGACTGGGGACAAGCCGATCTCACCGTTCTGGTCGCCTGACCGCCACCTCGACCGGCGGCCCTTCCTCAGGGCAAGGGGGGCCATTACCAGCGCAATACGGGACTTTTTCGCCGAGCAGGGCTTCGTCGAGGTCGAAACCTCCGTTCTCCAGGTCTCCCCGGGCAATGAGACCCATCTGCACGCCCCCCGGACCGAGCTGATGCGGCCGGACGGCAGCCGCGCCAGGCGTTACTTGCGGACATCGCCCGAATTCGCCTGCAAGAAGCTGCTGGCGGCGGGCGAGACGCGGATCTTCGAGCTCGCCCGGGTGTTCCGCGACCGCGAGCGCGGCGACCTGCATCTGCCCGAATTCACCATGCTGGAATGGTATCGGGCAGGCGCCCCCTATGACGCCATCATGGCGGACACCGTGGTCGTCATCGCCCGGGCCGCGCAGGCGACCGGGATCGGGACCTTCTCCTTGCGCGGCCGGACCGCCGATCCCTTCGCCGAGCCGGAGCTTCTGACGGTCGCGGGCGCCTTCGAGCGGTTCGCCGGCATCGACCTCTTGTCGACAATCTCGGGCAGCGAGGGTAACCGTGCCACGCTCGCCTCGGCGGCCGACGGAAAGGTTCGGATAGCTGAGGACGACACCTGGTCCGACATCTTCAGCAAGATCCTGGTCGAGCATGTCGAGCCGCATCTGGGGCAGGGGCGTTTGACCATCTTGTTCGAATACCCATCTCCAGAGGCGGCGCTGGCGCGCGTCAAGGCGGACGATCCCAGGGTCGCCGAGCGCTTCGAGGTCTATGCGTGCGGCGTCGAGCTCGCCAACGGATTTGGGGAACTGACCGACGCCGAGGAGCAGCGCAAGCGCTTCACGGAATCGATGACGGAGAAGCAGCGCCGCTACGGCGAAGCCTATCCGCTGGATGAGGACTTTCTGGCCGCAGTTGCGGCAATGCCGGAGGCGAGCGGCGTTGCGCTCGGCTTCGACCGGCTGGTGATGCTGGCGAGCGGCGCATCGCGAATTGACCAGGTGGTGTGGACACCGCCAGCAAATGAAACGTCTAGTGAGACATGACGAAGACCAATCTTGCACGTACCTTGCGTGAGCCGGCCGAGCTCGTGGCCGAGCACCTCGCACCGGCGGCAGCGCTGCCCGCGCTCGAGCGCGTGGCCGCGCGCTATGCGGTCGCGATCACGCCTGATCTGATCGAGCTGATCGACAAGGCCGATCCGGACGATCCCATCGCCCGTCAGTTCGTGCCGAGCGCCGCGGAGCTGGAGATGCAGCCGGGCGAGAACGCCGATCCGATCGGCGATCATCCACACTCGCCAGTACCCGGCATCGTGCATCGCTATCCCGATCGCGTCTTGTTCAAGCTCGTTCACGTCTGCGCGGTCTATTGCCGCTTCTGCTTCCGCCGCGAGATGGTGGGACCGGGCAAGGAGAGCGCGCTGTCGGACGATGCCTATCGCGCGGCGATCGACTACATCCGATCGCATCGCGAGATCTGGGAGGTGATCCTGACCGGCGGCGATCCGCTGATGCTGTCGCCGCGGCGGATGAGCGAGATCATGGCCGACCTCGCGGCGATCGAGCACGTCAAGATCATTCGTCTTCATACCCGCGTTCCGGTGGCCGAACCCGGGCGCATCAGCGATGAGATGGTTGCGGCGCTCAAGGCCGAGGGCGCGACCACGTGGGTGGCCGTGCATGCCAATCATGCGCGCGAATTGACGGGGACGGCGCGCGCCGCCTGCACACGGCTCGTCGATGCCGGCATTCCGCTGGTGAGCCAGTCCGTGCTCTTGCGCGGGGTCAATGACAACATTGCCGCCTTGTCGGATTTGATGCGAGCTTTCGTCGAATGCCGGATCAAGCCTTATTATCTGCATCACGGCGATCTCGCGCCGGGTACGGCGCATCTGCGAACGACGTTGGCGGAGGGGCAGGACTTGATGCGGCAGTTGCGCGGTCGGGTGTCAGGACTGTGTCAGCCGGACTATGTCATCGACATTCCCGGCGGCGCCGGCAAATCGCCGGTGGGGCCCAGCTATGTGCTGGCGGAGCAAAATACCGCAGCCGATGCACGTGAAGCGGAGACGAAAACGAGCTATCGTATCGTCGACTATTGCGGCGACGTTCATCTCTATCCGCCTGAGACCTGAGCGGTGGGATGCGCCGGCTTGAGAATGGAGGATCGGACATGAAGAAGATCATGCTGGCGGCATCGCTCGTGGTCTTGCTCGGCGGCGCGGCGATCGCGCAGACCGGCGCCAAGGGCCCGACGTCGAGCGGCGCGAGCTCCGGTTCGGTGCCACCGGCGCCCGTGGGCCATCGCCAGCCGCGCGCCGCGGACGTGCCGAGCAAGACTGTGATCGACCCGAACGATCCACTCAGCAAGGAAAACCAAGCGCTCGACAAGAAGATCAAGAGCATCTGCCGCGGCTGCTGATCGCTTCCACCTCTCCCCGGTCTGAACACAGGGAGAGGTGATAAGCGCCGATCTCGCGCGCGTCCTATGCCGACCGCTCGTGCAATCCGGCGCCACGGGTGTTGCGGCGGACCTCGACCGCATCGGCGAGCTGCTCGAGCACGGTTGCCGTGGTCGGCCAATCGATGCAGCCGTCGGTGATGCTCTGGCCGTAGACGAGCGGCTTGCCCGGCACCACGTCCTGGCGGCCGGCGACGAGATTGCTCTCGATCATCACGCCCATGATGCGGGTCTCGCCGCCGGCGATTTGGCCGGCGATGTCCGCCATCACCAGCGGCTGGTTCTCCGGCTTCTTGCTCGAATTGGCGTGGCTCGCATCGACCATCACCAGCGGCGCGACCCCGGATTTGGTCAACTCGTTGCAAGCCGCCGCAACGCTTGCCGCATCGTAGTTCGGCTGGCTGCCGCCGCGCAGGATGATATGGCAGTCCTCGTTGCCGGCGGTCGAGGCGATCGCCGAGCGGCCGAGCTTGGTGACGGCCATGAAATGATGCGGATGCGATGCCGATTTCACTGCATCTGCCGCGATCCGCACATTGCCGTCGGTGCCGTTCTTGAAGCCGACCGGGCACGACAGCCCGGACGCCAGCTCGCGGTGGATCTGGCTCTCGGTCGTGCGCGCGCCGATCGCGGCCCAGGACACGAGGTCGGCGATGTATTGCGGCGTCGTCATGTCGAGAAATTCCGTGCCGGCGGGCAGGCCGAGATTGTTCACGGCCGACAGCACGTTGCGCGCCAGCCGCAGGCCCTTGTTGATGTCGAAGCTGCTGTCGAGCTCGGGATCGTTGATCAGGCCTTTCCAGCCGACCGTGGTGCGCGGCTTCTCGAAATAGACCCGCATCACGATCTCGAGCTGATCGGCGAGGTCCTCGCGCATCTTGGCGAGACGCTCGGCGTAGTCGAGCGCGGCCCTGGGATCATGCACCGAGCAAGGGCCGACGACGACCAGCAGACGATCGTCCTGGCCGTTCAGGATGGCATGGATGGCGTTGCGCGCGGCCATGACCACGCGGGTGGCGGTGAGCGTGCGCGGGACCTCCCGCATCACCTCGTCCGGGGTGCTCAGTTCTTTCAGTTCGCGGATGCGAAGATCGTCGGTCGTGCTCAGCACGGCAGGCTCCTGTTTGTTTCGAACCTGCCGGCCAATAAAAAAGCCGCCAGGTCTGGCGGCTTGTTCGGACGTTTGCTGCAATATTTCAGATTGAGCGCGATCCTCCTGCCGCCAGCGAGCTGTCGTAGCTAAAGTACCAAAAATAGCTGGTGGCGACGGTGATCATGGCAGGCCATATAGCGCGCCGTTCGAGGGTTGTCACCCCCCAATCGGCGCAGCAGGCGACGAGGTGCGTCAGGTGTTGCTCTTGCGCGCCGCCAGCGCCATGCCGATCAGGCTGGCGCCGCCGAACAGCAGGTTGATACCGACGAGGATGCCGATGGCCCATTCCGCAGAGCTCGGCAACCCTGTGATCACCATGAACGAGATCGCGATGTCGACGAGGCCCGAGATCAGCAGCCACGACCAGCGGCTGCTCAGCTCGCGGCGGTGCTCCAGCGCGTACATGATTGTCGCAACGCCCTCGGCGAGAAAGTAGGCGCCAAGCACGATGGTCAGCGTCAGCACAGCCTGGACCGGCCGGGCCAGCAGCAGAATGCCGGTTAGCACGGCGAGCGCAGCCGAGATCAGCGACCACCAGAAGCCGGGCGTGTTGCGCGCCCAATAGGTCACGATCAGCCCGCCGATGCCGCTGATCAGGAACATCCAGCCGAGGAAGATCGCGATCGCAAGGCTTGCGAGCGGCGGCAGGATCAGCGCCGCGACGCCGAGAACGGCGAGCAGGATGCCTTCGAACAGGAACGCTTTCCAATGCGTCTTGACCGTCTGGTTCATCGCGGATTGAAGCCGTGAATAATCCTCGGGCGATGTCATCGGCAGGCTCCAGATCGAAAGGCCAGCACTCAATCTAGTACGCACGCGGCGCGCGCGCCATGCGGTGGATCAACCGCTGCCGGACGCCGACGAAAAACCTTCCGCGCTGGTACGGATGCGGTTGCGGCCGAGAATGTAGATCGCGGTCGTGACAACCAGAAGCGCAAGGCCGAGCAGGATCGAGACGAAGCCGATCGGGATCAGGGCCAGCGTCAGGTTGCGCTCGGGATTGATCAGCCAGTGATGGATCGAGGTCAGCACGAAGGCGAGGCCGAGAAAGCCGACGCCGCCGCCAGCGAGCAGCAGCGCCCACATCCGGCGGAGCTGGCTGAGCCGCTCCCGCGCAATATCGGTCCGGGGGGCATGGTGGCGGGCGACGCGCCGGACCAGGCGGATCGCGAAGGCGATCGAGCCGAAGCCGACCAGCAGGCTGGCCGCGCCCAGCCACATCCGCAGCGTCGGATCGAGATCGGGCATCCTTTGCAGTGTCAGCAGCGGAAAGTCGAACGCCGAATGCAGCGCGAGCGGGCCGGCGAGCATCAGGAGGCGGCTGGACAGGCGGGCCCAGTCGCGATGGTGGCGGTTCGCGCCCAGCGCCGTGCCGGCGCGTGCGATCGTCAGGTAGGCGCCCGCGATGATGCCGAGCGCGCCGTGGAACGGCACGGTCAGCACGCTGCGCAAGGCGGCAAGCGAGCGCCACATGTCGGCGTGCTGGACCAGATAGGCGAGGTTCTCGTAAGCCGCGAAGCCGAGGCCGACCGCAGCGCCATAGACCACGGTGTCCATCGGGTTGGCAAAAGTCCGCCGCTTGGTCGAGGAGATCAGAACGATGGCGATCACCTTGACGGCTTCCTCAGGCAGCGCGACGCCGAAGATCGAATGCATGGCCAACGCCGCCCAGGGGTCGTCGGGAGCGGCGACCATCTTGGCGAAGGGGGCCCGGGCAAGGCCAAGCAACGAGATGCTGGCCGCACCCAACAGGAACGCGGTCCAGACCTGAGCAGGCGGGCCGGGGCGTTCTTCAGCGGCGATGACAAGCCACAGCATCAGCAGCGCCGGGGCGATGGCCGCAGTTCCGATGACGGTGGGCAACGCTTCGATCAGGTACATCGGCGCCGAAAATAGGTTCCCTTGATCCGCTAATCTACATTCAGCGATGCGACCATGTGTCATGCGCTGGCTGTCGGCTCGCTTAACGCACGCGACAGCTGCCGTTCATCTGCCGCCGCCTGCCGGGCTGGAGAAAGCAAGCGTAATCAATTGCATCCCAACACCTGTTCGTCAGCCATGGCAACGGCGATGTCTGACGGGATCGGAGCGCGTTGGCAAATCGGATCAATGATATGTGCGGATTTCTTTGAGTCGCCAGGCAGCTTGCTCCGGCTGTCGTGGCGGAGCGCAGAAACCAGGCTGGTCCCTAGATGGGACGGCCGGCAGGTCCGTTAGTTGCGGTTGGAGTCCCTGCGGGGCGACGAAGCGGTCCGGTGCGACCGCGCCTGTTCCAGTTCCCAGAAGGCGCGCACGAGGCACGTGCCGAGGCAGAACACGATGAGTATCAGCAGGAAGACTTGGTCGATGGCGGGGATGTGCATCATGACGATGATAAAGCAACGCCCATGCCATGCGTTCCTGCAGCGGCCGGCGCTTTGCCGCGTTAGTGGGTGGTGAACGGCGGCGGCGCTTCGGGGGCGACGTCGAAAGCACCGAGATGGAACTCGCCGCCCGGGGATGTGTCGGGGTCACCCGGCTGCGCCAGCAACGTGAACGCGGCCTGCGGGTAGAGCTTCCATATCTCCAGATCGCCGGCGGTGATGGTGAGCCAGCCGAACGTGTACATGTAGCGTCCGGGCTCGGTGACCCGGCCGACCCTGTCCCAAGTGATCTTATCAACGGTGATCCTATCAACCGTGATCTTGTTGACTGCCATCCGGTCCCCCGATCGCGAGTCCGCAAATGACGTCCGGCGTAAGGCACGGACCATCGAAAGCTGATCCCGCAATGGGGCCGCGATAGGGCAGCGATGCGGAGGCGAGACGGCCGGTCCGCCTCAAGCCGATTGCTGCAGCGGCGAGCGCGCAATGAGATGGACCACGTCGTCACGCGCCTGCTTTTCGGCGAATTTGACCGCGAAGCCGTTGTCGAACTTGCGGATGACCCGCCCCACGCAGGCGCCGACGGCCAGCGCGGTTCCCACCGGCGGGTCGTACTCGCAGGATATGGCGACGCCGGCCGTGGAGACGTCGATGATGAAGCAGGGATGGGTGCTCCCGTCGGCGAGCGTCAGGAGGCTGTGCGAGACCTGGGGAACGAAGCGCGCATCACGCCGCAGCTCCTGGATGCTGTCGTCCTTTTGCTTCTTTTCCAGCCAGGTCAGCTTTTCCGACATCCAGGCGCGCCGCGCCCGCGTCATGTCCAGCTCCATCAGGAAGCCGGCTTTCAGCGTCGCGCTGATGGTGCATTGGAATTCGCCGAAATCCTGGAAGTAGGACGTGAGCCGCTCGCCGACCTTGCCGACGACAGGCACGTCCACGATCATGCGGAAGGGCGAGACGCGCTTGGTGCGGCAGGCGAAGGTGCGCAGCTTGCCCTCGCAATCGTACCAGCGCGGCAGCGAGTAGCTGCCGTTCACGGCGACGTCCACTGCTCGTTGCCTGAGGAACTCTGTGACGGACATGCGCGCCAACCGTGTTTGGGATCGTTCCCGTAATTCCACGGTAGCGGTCAAATTCTAAGTAAATGATACCGGCGCTCAAAAGCGGGGGTAAATTTCCGGTAAACGCGCGCTGCGGTCACGCCGGAAAAAGCGCGGCATAAGGACCCGTTTTGCTCCAGGCTTTCTCACAACCTCGTCATTGCGGGCGCGGCGGTAAAAGCGCTGCCTAGGAAGATCCGAACAACGCCAGCAAGGCCAATGCGCCGAATGCCATGGCGAACTGGACCGTCGTCCCAGTCAGGCCGTTCGGGCTGATCTCCCATCCCAATTGCGGCAATGCGCGCCGCAATGCGAGCGCCGTGAATGCTTCGACGACGGCGAGCAAGAGGGCGATGCCGGCGAGGAAAGACCAGGATTCCGCCGACGGCATCCACGGCGCGAGCCAGGCGGGGACCGAGCCCTTCAAGGCGGCCAGCAACGCGAACCATCCGAACCAGAATGCGGAGCGCTTGACGATGTCTGCGCCGAGCGTTTCGGGCTCGAGCCGGATACCGATGCTTGCCAGCGCGCTTTCAATGCGCCCGCCGTCGGTCAGGAGGATGAACGCCCCGAAATAGAGAGGGACGCGCGATTGGAAGAGCATGGCGGCGACACCGAACAGGATGACGTGGCCGACGACATCGCTGAGGAGCTCCCGAGCGATCCGGCCTGACGGCACCGGAGCGGGCGGCGCGAGATCAGACTGCGGACGCGGTCGGGCGCGGGCCATGTGCGCCAGCATCTTGGCGCGCAGGTCCGATGGATGCTGGCCGGGATGGCGACCCAGCCACGGCGGAAGCTCCGGCGTCATTGCGGACGCGCCGGACGAACCATCAATTTCGGGGTAGCGCTGCGTCATAGGCCAGGACCGGTTCCAACCGACATTGGTCGGTGGCGAGCGGCGGGAAGGTTCATGGGGAAGCAGCGGAAATTGCCGTTCGGCCGTGGCAGCCGATGGCGTTCATCGCCTGCGCAATGGCGCTCCCTAGCGGAATCGAACCGCTCTCTCCACCGTGAAAGGGTGGCGTCCTAACCGATAGACGAAGGGAGCAAACGCAGGGCCCTGCCGTTGTTCCCGGCACGGCCGCTGGCCGGCCGAACAGGGCCCGGCGGCTTGCAGCGGGCGAACGTATAGTGGCCTTTACGCCTCCGGGCAAGCCGGTCGGGGCCGGTCTTTTGGCCCCGGTGGATAGCGCCGATCCGGGGATTATCGGCGGGCGATTGCAACGGTTTCTTAGGGGGCGCCGGGTAGCGCTGGGGAGGGAGATCTCTCGCCGATGCCACCGCCGAAAAAGCGTGCAGCCCGCAAGCTGCTGTCGAAGCACGCCTGGATCACGCTCGACGGCGGCTTCGCCGCGCGGCATTGCCTGGTCCAGGATATCTCGGATTCCGGCGCCAAGATCACCCTGGACGAGGATGCCAGCCAGCTCCCGGGCGTGATCCGGCTCGCCTTCGCACGGGATTCGCGCACCGGGCGGAGCTGCCAGGTGGTCTGGCGCCGCGGCAAATCGGCCGGCATCAAGTTCATCTGATCGCGGGTGCACCCGCCCCGATGGCGCGCTGCGCCGGTCCGGGCTAGAACGCCGCCATGCGCACCAAGCTCTTGATCCTGATCCCGCTGCTCGTCACGTCCGCCGCCGCGGCGGAGTCCCTGCGCCTGCCGCCTGCCGAGCGGCCCCAGGCGGGCGCGACCATCGCGCCGCTGAAGGGCGCGGCCGGCAAGGCCCGAGCAGGCGCCTGCGCCTCCTATGGCCCGCGCTTCGTCATGGTCGAGGGCACCGGGACCTGCGTGAAGATCGAGGGCTCGAGCCGCATCGACACCACGGTCAGGCGCTAAAGGCCGATGTCGCCGGATCTCATCCGCCTCGACCTCATCGTTCCCGTCGTGATGTATTGCGCGCTGCTGTGGTGGGTCGGCCGCGGCCTGAGCTGGACGGCGCGGCTGGCGACGGCGGCGGTGACCCTGGTGCTGATCGTCTGCGTGCTGCTGGTCGAGCGCGGCTGGCGCTAGGCCCAAAGCAAAAAATGCGAAAACAACCCCATGCACAGTAGCCGTCAAGCGCCGAACCGCCGGCTCACGACATCGGCGGTGCGACATGTTGTGCAAATCCGGGCCGTTTGCCGAGCTCGGCGAGCCAGCGCGTCAGATGCGGCTGCGCCGGCCGGCTGATGCCCTCGACCCCGAGCCAGCGCCGCGCATAACAGCCGACCGCGATGTCGGCGAGCGTGAAGGCATCGCCCGCCATGAACCGGCGTGAGGAGAGCAGGCGGTCGGCGATGGCCCAGACCTCGGCGGCGGCGTCGGCATCGCGCTGCACCTGGATCATGTCGCGCTCGGCGGGCGCCGTGCGCACGATGCCCCAGAACACCGGGCGGTCGACCGGCTGCACCGTCGACAGCGTCCAGTCCAGCCAGCGGTCGATCGAGGCGCGCTGCTTCGGCGCTTCGGGATAGATCGGTGTGCCGCGTCCATGCGCGAGGCAGAGGTAGCGCATGATCGAATTGGATTCCCACAGCACGAAGTCGCCCTCGACCAGCGTCGGGATCCGCGCGTTGGGGTTCATCGCCAGATACTCGGCCTCGTGCGTCCGGCCGTAGCTCATGCCGGCATCGATACGCTCATAGGGCAGATCGAGCTCGGTCAGGCACCACAGCACCTTCTGCACGTTGACCGAATTGGCGCGGCCCCAGATCGTCAGCTTGGTGTCAGGCATGAAACGTCTCCCGCGGCGTTGTTGCTTGTCGCGGGTGATAGCGGAATTCGCCGGCTTGAGCGATGCGCGATTGCGGCGCCCCTCATGCAAAAAGCTCCGCACGTGGCGGAGCTTTCATTGCATAGTTCAACCTGGCAAAGATCAAACCGACGGTCAGCGGCCGAAGAACAGCCACAACAGAATGATCACCGGGATCGGCACGCCAAGCATCCACAACAACAGCCCTCTCGCCATCGTATCCTCCTCCAATTGCATCACTGGAGGGTGAACGCGGGCCGCGCGTGCTTGTTCCCGCGCGCAAACCTACCAATGACCGGTGTTCGGCATGGACGCCCACGGCTCCTGCGGCGGCTTCGGATCGCCCTTCTGCAACAGCTCGATCGAGTGCAGGTCCGGCGAGCGCACGAAGGCCATGTTGCCGTCGCGCGGCGGACGGTTGATGGTAACGCCGGCCTTCATCAGCTTCTCGCAAGTGGCGTAGATGTCGTCGACCTCATAGGCGAGATGGCCGAAGAAGCGATCCTCGCCGTAGGTCTCCTCGTCCCAATTCCAGGTGAGCTCGACCAGCGGCGCCCCGCGCGTCGGCGGCTGCTTCTTCAGCGCCTCGAGATCGTCCGCCGAGCACAGGAAGACCAGCGTGAAGCGCCCCTTGTCGTTCTCAATCCGCCGCACCTCCTTCAAGCCGAAAGCATCGACATAGAATTTCAGCGCGACATCGAGATTGCGCACGCGCAGCATGGTGTGGAGGTATCGCATGGGTGGGGCTCCCTGGGGGTGGAGGGTTTTGTCTTGGGCCGGGACGGCGGGGGAGAGATAGCAGGAAACGGGGAGGAGGGGCAGGGGCGGGGGCAAATGCCCGCGAGAGGCAAACGACGGCGAATGAGTCTATGCACCGTCGGCCTTGAATCGTAGGCGAGGATATGCGTTGGCTGCGTTCGGTTTTTGTGAGTGTATCGGCCGATCTGGCGCAATAAAGTCTACGGAATCACCCTCGAGGCGGGCAGAATGACGGATATTGAGTACATATCGAGGCGCCTGAACGCGAGGTCCTACGAGGCCCTCGAAGAATTCAAGCTGGAACTGGCCGCTATGGTTAGGAGGGCTTCAGCGAGCAACGCCCTCCAGAACAGCCGGACCTATCTGCAAGTTGAGGAAATCGCGTTGCGGGTGTTCGCCAAACACGCCCTCGACGCTGCGCAATTCACCTACAACTGCTCCGAAGACACCGGCTTAGAAATCACCAACGCCCTAAAATATTGTATGGGGCGGATGGCGGACATGATCGGACAGGAACTGGGCGTTCCGAACGGGCTCTCGAATTCGGCGCAGAACGACGCCTATGCTACGATTGCGAACCGGACGATGGTCAAACTGACCGAGAAACGGGATAGCCTCGTAGACGACTACTTCCATGGGATGATGGGAAGCCAGAAGATGAAGAAGGAAGGTACGATCAATATTGTTCAGAGCAACAGCCCGGGCGGGGTTCAACAGGTCGGCTCCAACTTCAACCAGTCAGCGTTCACCCAGACACACCAATCGCTCGTTCAGGAAATCGACAAGGCGTTGGCGTCGCCGGAATTCAAGGCATTGGGATCGGAAGACCAACTAGAAGTGCGCGACCTTGCCGATGCGGTGAAACTCGAAGCGGAAAAATCGCAGCCCGACGCGGGCAAGCTGAAGCGTTGGGGAGACAAGTTGGTGAAGGTTACGGCCGACGTGGGACTCAAGGTTGTGTCCTCGACCATCGCCGCGCTGTTACTGAAGATGTATACTGGTGGTTGATGGCCCAGATTCCGGCTCAGCTCATTGGGGTAACTGCACCGATTGCCGGTGAATGGTACGGCCATACGAAAATCAACGCCAAACTAATGGCCTGCGGTTTCCCCGGCGAGCCACCGGCCGGAAATAGGATCGACAAGATCCGGGTTTGGCTGATGCGCGGTAATGCCCAGATGACCGATCCGTTGACGGCATTTGGTCAATTCATCGCGGACATGATGGACCATGAGCGGGAGCCGTATGTCCGTCATTCGTGGGACGGGACACCGCCGGTGGTCGAACCTGATTTCCGGCAGCCGATTTATGACGCGCTGGCAAGTGAGGGGCTGAGCTACAGCCGCGGGGGCCATATCCATGGCGTGAACCTGCCGGGCCCTAGCAAATCGCTGCGCGAACAGCTGAACCTGAACCCGTTCCAGACCATCGAGAAGGAATTCGACCGCGCGCTGAGAACGGTTGTCTCCGATCCGCCCGCCGCGATTACCGCAGCTTGTGCCGTGCTCGAAGCCCTCTGCAAAAACTACCTGAATGAGGAGGAGCAGGAGGCCCCGAACAAGCAGCTATTGAACACCATGTTTCCGCTCGTCATGAAGCACCTTGGCCTGTCGCCGGCCGACTACCAGGGGGACATTCAGCAGATCTTGACCGGCATGTTCTCAGTTACCCACGGCGTCGCCGCGCTGCGCACCCACTACGGTTCGGCGCACGGGCACGATGAAGACACCCAGCCAATCTACCCACGTCACGCGCGCTTGGCTGTGAACGCGGCGCACACGCTCACGTTGTTCATCATGGAAACTTGGGAAGCCAGCAAGTCAGGCGGGAAGCAATCCCTCTAAGAGCCTGCATTCGCTGTTCCGATGAATCGAAGCCGTCGAAAATTGGCGCTTCTTTCCTCGTCCTGCCACGGGTCATCCTCGAAAACCTGTCACTGTAATTATCGTGTCTCACTGCAGGGGTGCAGCTCGTAGGATGGGTAGAGCACTTGCGAAACCCATCATGCATCGTCACGCAACAAGGCCCTCGATGGGTTTCGCTTCGCTCTACCCATCCTACGCACCGCATCACGCTCCAAGCAGCGCCGCCATCTCTTTCCAATGATAGATTCGCACCTTCTTGGTTTGATGCCGCGCGGCGTTGGCAATGGCGTGCGCGATGTCGTTGCCGGCGATCCCGCGATAGCGGTCGGCCGGGCCGACGAGCAGCGGATTGAGCACGCCCCAAATCGCGATGATGAGGCGTTCGCGGGGGCGGTCCTCATCGCGCTCGCCGACGATCATCGACGGGCGGAAAATGTGCGTGTGCTCGAAATCGAGCGCGAGAATGTCCCGCTCCACCTCGCCCTTGGTCCTGAGATAGAACACGCTCGAAGCGGCGTTGGCGCCAACGGCCGTGACCAGAAACACCGAGCGCGCGCCGTTCGCTTTGGCGATCTCGGCCGCGAGCACCGGATAATCATGATCGATCTTGTAATACTCGGCCTCGTCAGGCGTGTGCTTTCGTGTCGTCCCCAGCGCGATGAAGATCTCGTCCGCAACCAATTGCGGCTTGAGGGCGGGCAGGGAAGCGAGATCGCCGATCAGCACCGTGAGCTTCGGATGGTCCACCGCCAGCGGCTTGCGCGCCACCGCGACGACCCGCGAATAGTCGGGGCTGTCCAGGAGGTCGCGCAGCAAATGCGAGCCGATGAAGCCGGTTGCGCCGAAGACAAGGGCGGTCTTCATTCAAGACACCGTTGTGCGTTGATTGCCTGATCGCTTATTGAAAGTCGGGGGAGTATGGCACGAGGGTTGTCGCCGAAGAACGTGCGTGAACTCGCAGGATGAGTAGAGCACTTGCGAGACCCATCATGCTTCGCCACGCAACAAGGCCATCGATGGGTTTCGCTTCGCTCTACCCATCCTACGAGCTTGGCTCGGTAGCAGTAAAGCCACTCAGAGCGCCGGGCCGAGCCGAAGTGCTCTAATCGTCAGTCATAATCAGAACGCGAACCAGGCCAGCACCGCGATGACCGGGAGAATGGCCACGCCGAAAAGCATCAGCGGTGCGGGTTCGTTGCCTGTGCGGTCGCTCATGATAGCCTCCTAAAGGATAGCCCCGCAGCGGCGGCGCCACGGGGCTGTCAGTGCCGACACGCGGGGGGGGAATGCCGGCACTGCTTGATCGGTGAATTCCGATTGGCCGGACTTGTTCCTAAGCGCGCTGCGCCGAGATCCGTAGGGCGCTCTGATGCAAAAGGCCGCGCATCACTCTGGCTCGGCTTCGTCGTCACCGTTATCCAGCTGCGCCCGATATTCCTGCGCAGCTTTCAACAGAGCTTCTCTGATTTCGCCGTCTGCCGTCTGGGCGGCGAGAGCTTCCGCGCGGTCGGCCTGGTGTTGCAGGGATTCCTTGGTCATGCACGGCCAACTCGGCCGACATCACGCCAGTTCCTCACGCCGCCTTCTCGACGCCCTTTGCAATGATCTCGACTTCGAAATAGCCCATGTCGCGGAGCTCGGCGGCCTTCTTCTCGGCCGCTTCCCGGGTGTCCCGCTTCAAGATGATCTGGCCCGCTCCGTCGCGGGCGCAAACGAAATAAGGCATTTTCGATTCCCAATTTCGTTTGCATACACACGGCACCGCAATCCCGCAATTCCCACGCCTATTCATCCAGCCCGGCCTTTTGCCGCATCTTGTCGATCAGCTCCGAGGCCTCGGCCTTGGTCAGCTCCGGCTCGGGCGGTCTTTCGTGCGCCTGCTCGGCGAGGGTCTTGAGGTAGGATTCCTGGGCTCCGGTCATCGGGTCATCTCCGGAAACCCAGTCCTTCGGTTCCTTCCGGGTGTTGTCGGCCATCGCGCATCTCCTTTTCCGTCTCCGTACAACGTCGGACTCGACTCTGCGTTCCTCTTTTGTTCTTATGGGCCAGCTCCAAAATTCGCGAGGCGGAACAATGCCGGACCTGGACTATGTCAGGCGGGAGATCGAACGGATGCGTATCCAGATGGGAAGGCACAGGAGGGAGATCCTCCAGCTGCAGCGGGCCGGCGTCGGCACGGCCTCGGCCGAAGCGCTGCTGTCGCGGATGGAAGCGAAGCTCGAGAGTCTTTGCGCGCAGCGCGATGCGCTGAAGGCGGCGGAGCCGCGCGCGGCGAAGGGCCGGGTGCTCGGCGGGAGGACATGGTGAGCAGGCGATGGTTCGACGACGAGCGAGAGCTGTCGCCATTCCTGACCGCGCTCGAGGACGTTCGCCGACGGGCGACGCGGGAAGGGTGGTGCTATGCCCACGTCCAGGCCATCATCGTGGCGATCGACCAGTACGCGGAAGCCGCGACCGGCAACCGCGAGTATTTTCTCAACAAGCCGGTCTCGATTGGTGACAGCCGGAAGGCCGGGGATATTCGGTGAGGAGATCGTGGACAGCGGTTAAATTTAACCCGCCGTCGCCGAACCCCGGTTCCGCCGGCGCGACCAATTCTCATGCTGCAGGCCCTGCTCAGCGCGATCGTGGAAATTCTCCTGTCGGCCGCATGGAGTGCCGTCATCAGGTTCTTCGGCCTGGAACATGCCGTCGAGATCGCGACGGCCGTCCTCGGCCTCGCCTGTATCGTGATCGGCTCTGCGGTGCTGCTGCTGGGGCACGGATGAGGAGAGCTTCGTGAAGACGATCACGCTGCTTGCGGTGGCGGCCATGTTGCTGCTGGAGGCGTTCGGCCCGACGTCGAGCGTCGGCGGCTCGATGAGCTTCATGCTGGTCTTTGTCGTCGTGACGCTGGCGGTCGCGATCTACGAGGCGTGGTCGAACGAGCGCGGCGTGATGGGATGGATCGTCAATCTCTTCGCATCAATCGTGGGCGGTCTGACGGCGGTTGCCCTCATCGGAATGGGCATGGAGGCCGTGCTGCCCTACCTTCGCCTCGAAGGCTCACTCGCCTCGTGGCAACATCCGCTGAAGTACGCCGTCGTTGCGATCATCGCGATCTTGATGGTGCTGGGATCGTGGCTCCCCCTCCGGGTCCTGAATCGGCTCCGCTGATAACGCCGTCAGACGCGACCTCAGACGCTCCTTGGGACGACAGCCGAGGCAGCCATCCCCGACGTCTGAAGCTAGGCCGCGATCCGTTGCTCGACCGGGGCCGTCAGCAGCTTGAGCGCTTGCGCATGTTGCAGATCGGGGACCGCGATCGCCGTATGGCTGTAGGCCGCATGGCTCCCTGATCTTGCGATCCCGTTCAGGATCTCGCTGCCCTTGATGACATGGAGGCCCATGCCGTCGTCGGCGGGGAAGATCGCCAGGACCACGTCATAGGCCGCGATGACGGCTTTGAGCGCTTCGGCCTTGTCCTCGGCGAGCTCGACAAAGACACGAACATCGGCCGCGAGTTCACGCAGCTCGTCAAAATCAAGCACTGTGGGATACTCCAACGCAACGAAACTGAATGGAGCTTGGCCGCGTTAGGTTACTGAAGCGTCAACAACGCGCGCCCGGCCACAAGTTTCACGGCGAGGTGACGTCAGCCTCCAAAGCGCGAGGCGACGAGAAGTGAATCGCCGTTGCGCTTCGGGTTGTCGTTCAAGCATGATCGTTCCGAAACACCGCCGCAATTTTCCGGATCATGCTTCAGCGCTTGGCATCCACCTTGCGCAGCCGCGCCTCCGCGGCCTCGTCCACGAGGCTCAAGGCGAGGCCGTCATAGCTCAGCTTGAGCCCGCGGCCGACGATCCAGGTCCATCCGTCCCGGTCCTTGATGGCTTGCGCGTTGAACTGTTCGGAGATCGATTTGACGGCAGCATCCTGCGGTCCCGGATTGTTCACCGTCGCATTGACGCGCCAGATCGGGCGGCTGGCATCAGCCTCGTCGCTGTCAACCGTGACCTTGGCGCCGTTGATATCGCATTCGAGAGTGTAGGAGTTGCGACCCTGACGGCAGAGATAATGGCGTCGACTGACGAGCTTGCTGGTCTCCTCGGATGTCATTCCGGGCGAGAAGCCGAAGATGTCGGACTTCTTCACGACGGCGAGGGACGCAGGCTTCAGGAAGCTCGGCTGGAGCGCGACGAGGGCGGCGACGGCCACGACGATCAAACCTGCGATGACGATAGCGACCTTCATGAGCACCCCGCGAGAAACCCTCAAGCCATTATAGCAGCCGGGGACGTTCTGCCAGGCGCGCAAAGCGAAAACCCCGCCTGGGGGGAAGCGGGGCTCTCTGGTGGGGTGAAGCTTGGGGACTTCAATGATGAGACGCACCAGGGACAAAATGGTTCAAAGGAAAGTGGCAGGCCTGCGCCAGCTTGCACAGGAAGTCGGGAACCCCGCAGAGCCGCTGCTTGCGTTTTCGGCCTCGATGGGTTCTAAGCCCGTCACTTCATGACCTCAGGCATGAAATCAGCCAGCGCGCCCCCCGCGCTTCAGGCCGCGTCCACAGCAAAAATTGCTCGCGCGCACAAAAGGAATTCAGAGATGGCGAAGATGACGAAAACCCAATTGATTGATGCGATTGCCGAGGGCACGCAGCTCTCGAAGAACGACGTGAAGTCGGTGATCGAATACATGGCCACTGTCGGCTACAAGGAGCTCAACGAGTCCGGCGAGTTCGTCATTCCCGGCTTCGTGAAGATGTCGGTCGTCAACAAGCCGGCGACCGAAGCCCGCATGGGCGTCAATCCCTTCACCAAGGAGCCGATGCAGTTTGCGGCCAAGCCCGCGAGCAAGTCGGTCAAGGCCTCGCCGCTCAAGGTGGCCAAGGACGCCGTCTGAGCGTTGGCGACATCGTTGCGGCGCGCTCTCTCGCAAGGCCGCGCAGCGATCAAGGGCTGAAGACAAAAGGTGGTGCTCGGCATCTGCGATGCCGAACATCGCCACGACGATCAGGACAAACAAGAAAACCCCGCGCTTTCGCACGGGGCTCTTCCGACTGACGACGTTGGGATTTCAGCGCCTGGCCGTCAGCCGTAGCTCAAACTTAAAGTTGAAAATCCAAAAAGCAACAGCGCCGCGGGTGACGGAATATGTTCGTTCACCGCGGCGCTGCCATATAACTGGGCGCTGAAATCCCCAGCTTTCATGGGTCCGCGCTGCGCCGAAAAGGTTCAAAGCGACGTGCCGGGAAAATCGCGCCAGGGGGCTGGACTTTTTGTTCCCTCTTTGTTCTAATGCGCCTCCTCTAGATCGACCGCAAGGAGGAGGTGACTCATGACCGTCGAAAAGCAGCGCGAAGTGATCAGGCTCTGGAACGAGCTCAGGAGGCTCGAGGGTCCGGCCGCAGAAGAGCTCCGCATTCAGATCCTGGAATGCTTCTCGGAGAAGGGCAAGGCGAAGCGGGCGGCGTGATCTGCGCGCACGAGCCAGCGTGCGGGGACGACGTGCAGGAACGAAGCTGTGCCGTCAGCGTTCGGCCTGCATGACATGCCCGCGATGCGCCCAGCCGATGACGGCGGTCTCCGCCAACAGCTTTCGATGTGAGCCATGCCGCGAGATCGTCATCGTGTTTGCGGCCGTCTCGAAATTCTTGCCGCCCAAGATCGTGTCGGGGAGTCTTGCGGCAGACGACGTTGCGGCGCGCGCTTTCATCGATCGTTAGGAATCGCGCCGCGCTGATTTTCTCGATTCCGATTCGTTCTTTGAGAACGAAAAGGAGTCGAAGCTGGAACAAAGACGGTCGGCAAAGTAGCGCTGTCGTAACTGCGCTTCGCATGGGACAGTGGACCGTCGCGATGGCACCGCAAATTCCTAACGATCCTTTGCGCGGAAGCCGATAACCCTATTCGGTTAGGTTAAAAGCCCAATCGCGTTGCGCTTGTCGCCGCATCGGGTAGGTGTCTGGCAAAGACAAGCAAGAAACGCCTTTGCAGCAAGCAATTTTGTCATGACACCTTTTTCACAGCCTTCCTTTTACCAGGGCGACCGCCACACCTACCGGCGCGTCGCCATCGTCGGCACGCTGTTCTGTCTCGCGTTCGTGGTGGTCAGCTTTTCGCTGCGGCCGCAGGTCGAGGACACGCGCGTTGCGGTCAAGGCCGACCGGCTGGTGCGCACGGCGGGCCAGCCGGCGCATGCCAATTGAAACGGCACACGCCAGAAAAAGTGGCGCACCCGATCAGCGCTCGTCGCTGTAGCTGCAATTGTCGGCCGGCGCGTGCGGGTATGCGCTGCCGCGCGAGGCGAGCGCCAGGAAGCCGGCATAGCCGGACAGGTTGAGCACCACTTCGAGCCATGCGGGCATGTCGGCCTCTTCCGTTCTGCGTGAAGAGAGTTCAACGTCCGCGCGCAATCCCCGTTCCCTGCTCCTGCCGAATAGCAGCTCAAACCGGAGAGGAAGGGTCGAGGCGGCGGCCGAGGGTCGCGACGGATTCGCTCGACGGCTGCTCTTTCAGGAACTCGGCGATGGCCCGCGCCAGCTCGCGGTCACTCATCGGGGTCGGCGGCGGGTGCAGCGCGCCGTTACCGAAGTTGCGCACGATCTCGTCGTAATGCCGATCGTCGGATCTGGGAACCAATTTACGGATACGGGCCAGCAAAGCGGATAAGGGCAAGTCTTCCTCCTCGGTCGTCCGCCCCGCTGGCAGCCATTGCCGTGTGCTGCCATCTGTTCCCGTGAAACTGAAAACCCCGCCGGCATCGCGGAGATGCCGACGGGGTCTTCGTGCTGTCGCCTCAACCGGATGGCGGAGGCTCCCGCACTTGGAGAGGCAATGCGCGCCCGGCGGTTTCGTTCCGGCGCCCTCTGCTTTTTGTTTGCAGCTGTGGTTCCACCCCTGCGCGCAACCATCGCAGGCGCGCGTCGTTAATCCCGGCAAGACGCGAAGGAGGAGTGCATGAAGAAGACATTGGCAGTTCTGGTCACCGTCGCAGCCGTCGGTGTGACCGCGGTCGCAGCCCCTGCGCCCGCCGAGGCACGCGGGCGCGGCATCGGCCCGGGCCTCGCATTCGGCCTCGCCGCCGGCGCGATCACCGCGGGCGCAGTCGCAGCATCCCCGTACGGCTATTACGGCCCCCGCTACGGCTATTATGATGGCCCCGCCTATTATTACGGGCCTGGCCCCTACGGCTATTACGGCGGCGGACCGTACCACCGGCACCATCACCACTGGCGCCATTGGTAACGCCCGACAAGCGAAAAGCCCGGAGCGATGCTCCGGGCTTTTTTCATGCGCAATGATCAGAGGCGCGTTACGGCCAAAGCGACGGCCGTTCGACTTTGCGGGCATTCTCCAGCGTCGACACGAAATACTCCTCGCGCTCGCGCTTGAATTTTTCCTGCGTGGCACGGAAGGCGGCGACACGGGCGGCGATCTCGTCGCGCTCACGGGCTTTGCGTTCTTCGTCTTCGGTCATGGCCATCCCCTCGGGTTACTATTGAACTCAAGCACTGCCGCCGCATCCTCTTGAGTCGCATTCACACATCCATTGATGCTCCCGAATGGGGCGTCAATGGGGAGGCGGCATTGCAGGATTGTGATATGCGAAGGCCGGAAAAAATTGCCGAGTGCATCGCGTTGGCGCTTGATAAGAGCGTCAACGATCTTGCCGCTTGCGCAGTGAGCTGCCAGGGCAAAAACGAATCGGGAGGCCGCGATTGATTGCATCGGATCTTCAAAGCGGCGTCGAACGGCTTGGCGACATGATCGCCGAGGCAAAGGTGATCGTGCCGTTCACCGGCGCCGGCATCTCGACCGAATGCGGCATTCCCGACTTCCGCTCGCCGGGCGGAATTTGGACGCGCTACCGTCCGATCGAGTTCGGCGAATTCGTCGCAAGCCAGTCGGCTCGCGACGAATCCTGGCGTCGCCGTTTCGCGATGGAGGAGGTGTTCGCGGCGGCGAAGCCTGGCCGCGGCCATCGCGCGCTGGCCTCGCTCTATCGTGCCGGCAAGGTTCCCGCCGTCATCACCCAGAACATCGACAATCTGCACCAGGCCTCCGGCTTCGCCGGCGAGCACGTGATTGAACTTCACGGCAACACCACTTATGCGCGTTGCATCGGATGCGGACAGGCCTATCCGCTCGACTGGGTGAAGCGCCGCTTCGACGAGGCCGGCGCCGCGCCCAACTGCACCGCCTGCGATGAGCCGGTGAAGACCGCCACGGTCTCTTTCGGCCAGATGATGCCCGAGGACGAAATGCAGCGCGCGACCGCGCTGTCGCAAGCCTGCGACCTCTTCATCGCGATCGGTTCCTCGCTCGTGGTCTGGCCGGCGGCGGGGTTTCCGATGATGGCGAGGAACGCCGGTGCACGTCTGGTGATCATCAATCGCGAGCCGACCGAGCAGGACGACATCGCCGACCTCGTCATCCGTCACGACATCGGCGAAACGCTTGGGCCCTTTGTCGGTAATTGAGGCATCAATTTGATTCGCGGCTGCGCAAGCTGTTCATAGGTTCCGGCGAATCTCTTTTTTGTCTATGCCTCGCAACCGGGAGTGTTATCTTTTGAGTCGAAAGATTCGCGTCGCGTCGAATTGAGAACATTCTCTTAAGACGCGTGATTCGAGCGCCGCCGGTGTGGCGGGTTGCATGGCAGCGTGGGGTCCGGGGTTATGGGGTCGTCGGACGGATTTGAGTCCAAGAAGCTCGGGGTTCCCGGGCAGGGAGCATCGTCCGGGCGGGTCACGCCGGGCGAACATGGCGGTGCCGGCCGCGACAGCGGCCTCAATCCATTCAGCGGGTTGGGCGAGGCCAGCGCCAACCTCGTCGAAGTCCACGGCGTCATCAAATGGTTCGACGCCTCCAAAGGCTACGGCTTCATCGTTCCCGACAACGGCTGGCCGGACGTGCTCCTGCACGTTACCGTGCTTAGGCGCGACGGCTTCCAGACCGCCTATGAGGGCGCCCGCATCGTCGTCGAGTGCATCCAGCGCGCCAAGGGTTACCAGGCGTTCCGCGTCGTCTCGATGGACGAATCGACCGCGATCCATCCGGCGCAGATGCTGCCGCCGCGCACCCACGTCACGGTCACCCCGACCAGCGGGCTGGAACGGGCCCAGGTCAAATGGTTCAACCGGCTGCGCGGCTTCGGCTTCCTGACCTGCGGCGAGGGTACGCCCGACATCTTCGTGCACATGGAGACACTGCGCCGCTTCGGCATGACCGAGCTCAGGCCCGGCCAGTATGTCCTGGTCCGCTTCGGGCCCGGCTCCAAGGGCATGATGGCGGCCGAGATCCATCCCGAGACCGGATCGCCGGGATTGCAGTCGCACTGAGCACGGTGCGACGTGCCGACCGGATCCGGTCGAGCCTTCAGGTCCCGCAATCGTGAGCAGAGGCGCGCCGGCAGGCCGGCGCGCCTCTGGCTTTTCCGACGACCGCCGCTTAAGGACTGACTCCAGTCCCACGCCTCGAGTATCCCCCATGAATCCTGATCGAAAGGCCATCTGGTCCGCTCTGAAGGGCTGGCTTGCCGCCATCCTCGTCGCCGCCGGCTGTGTCATCGCCAGCGCGCCCGCCGGCGCCGCCAGCTTCCAGCCGCTGGAGATCGTCACCAGGAACGGCGTGCAGGTCTTCTCGGTGGAGATGGCAACGACCGCGGAAGAGAAAGAGACCGGCCTGATGTACCGCAAGGAGCTGGCGGACGGCAAAGGCATGCTGTTCGACTTCAATCCCGAGCAGGAGATATCGATGTGGATGAAGAACACCTATGTCTCGCTCGACATGATCTTCATCAGCGCCAACGGGCGCATCCTGCGCATCGCCGAGAACACCGAGCCGCTGTCGACCAAGATCATCTCGTCCCGGGGGCCAGCCCGGGCCGTGCTGGAGGTGGTGGCGGGAACGGTGCAGAAATACGGTATCCGCGTCGGCGACCGCGTCGGTCACCCGCTGTTCGGCAGCAAATAGGGCAGGCAGGCGAGGGGCATTGGCAGCCCTGCTGGCACCAGTTTGTGAGCTTGCTGGCGCCTTTGGAAGCGTGTATCGACGGGGCTCGCCGGACATTCGGGGTATAGCGCAGCCTGGTAGCGCGGCAGTTTTGGGTACTGCAGGTCGTTGGTTCGAATCCAGCTGCCCCGACCAGTCCCGAGGTTGAGTCCCTTTCATTTTCCTTGCGATTCTAACTCCGCCTCAGGCGAGCCGGACCTGTACCGCGCAAAGCGGCTGCAAGCCAATGGCCAGGCGGCATCAGGCGCCGGCATCTAAGCGAAGCCGGTGAGAATGACCAAGACGTCATCGAACCTTGCTGGCGTCGCCATAGACATATCGGTGTTGGGGATTTCAGCGCCCAACGTCTAAACGCAACGCCGCCAAGCGATGATATTCCGCTTGCGCGGCGTTGCGCTTTTCAGACCGCTTGTCGGATCCGGCCGGTCAGCCCGCGGCGTACCAGCCGGCGGGAAACGGCACGAAGGGCCAGATCGTCTGGTTGTCGTTGGCGGCTTTCGGCGGTTCCGGGGTAGCCGTCTCCGCGGCCGGCGCAGACCACGCCCAGCGCAGCGCGACGCGCAAGCATGCATATTCCAAATTCATCGTGGTCGTCCCCGCCCGTCAATAATCTTCAAACATCCAACCCGTTACAAAGTTCGACGTCAGTTCAAAAAAGCACCTGCGCGTAAGCCTGCGCTCGTTCTCAAATCACGTGCAATTCTAGAAGAGCCGGCTGCAGCATTCAACCGACCGCGCAGCTTCATCCCAAGAAGTAAGGTTGATCGGTTAGGTTAAAGCCGGGCGATTGTTGCGGCCGTTGTTCGGGCTGCTATCAGATCGAACCCGGCTCACGATGTGCTGCCCTCCATTCGTGCGACACCGATCACGGCTCGTCGCGGCGCGCATCAGGTGAGTTCTGCGTCAGCGAGTTCTGCCCATGCCCTTCGATCGCAACCTCGAGACCGCCGGTCCGCAGTCGGGCTGGAACGAGATCTGGCACCTCTGGACCGTGATCGTGCCCCGCCGCTCGATCAATGGCCAGCTCGTGTACGGCAAGGTCTGGCGCCGCCATGACGGCCGCGATTGGATCTACAAGAAATTCACCGAGTTCGACGGCGAGGAAGCGGCCTGAAGCATGATGAGCCGGGATTGACCGCTCATCATGCCCAAGGTTCGTCACGCTTCGCGCCGAGGCCCGCGTGCCGTTCGCCGGCCTATCCCCGTGCCTGTACGCGCGGCAGCGGCAGTTTGAAGTGACGTTTCGCATAGGCGACGATTTCGGCATCCGAGGGATGATCGGCCGCTTCCACCGCCGCAATCCGCTTGGCGAGATCGGGAGCGTTCGTGCGGATGTAGCTTGCGAGCTCCGTCTTGGCGCTGGCCGGACCGATGATGAGGATCTCGCCGGCATCGGCGAGGGCTTTGCTCACTTCAGCATAGAACGCCTTGTCAGGAGCGGCATGGCCGCTGCCGACCACGCTGGCCTTGTGATGAAGGTGACGCGTCGCCAGGTGCGGATGCAGCGTGATTTCGTCGGAGCCGCTCAGGCCGAGATGGAAGATCCTGGCTTGCAAATGGTCGATCCATACCACGGCGTGAAAATGAGAGGGCATGTGCTTTTGGCCTTGTCCGAGGGGAGGCCGCCGACATCGGAGCGGCGGCGCGTGTCGTGACGACATTATGCCGGCCGGCGCAGCCCCCGGTTGACCCAGGTCAATCAATCGGCTCAAGCCGCCAGGGCGACCGCGCGCTCCGCGAACGGCGGGGCGTTCCAGGCTCAGGCCGCCTATGCCGCGCTTGCCGCCGGCTTGGGCGGCGGCTTCAGCGGCTTGTCCTGCTTCTTCGACCACGAGATGTAGTAGGCCACCGTCGTCATGATCGCGATGCCGGCGACGCTGACGAAGATCTGCGCGAGCAGCGAGCCGGAGCTCATCGACAGCTCGAAATGGCCGACGAAGGACAGGAACACGCCGACGCAGAACACGGCGAGCGATTGCTGGCCGCAGACGATCAGGGGATCGAACACCTTCCATTCGAGCCCCGGCCATTCCTTCGGCACGAAGCGGATCACCAGGATCACGATCACGACGAAGTGGATGAAGCGGTAGGGCGCGAGGTTGGTCTTGTCGTTCGGGTTGAAGGCCGAGAACAGCCATTCCGGGAACATGCCGCCGAATGTGGGGAAGCGGCCCGCCATGGTCATGACCAGGGCGAACACGAGATAGCCGAGACAGAGATAGAGCGTGATCGGCGCGTTGATCAGCGCCATCGAGCGCCGCGCGCCACCCAGCGCACACCAGGCGCCGAACACGAACAGCACCTGCCAGGCGTACGGGTTGAAGTACCACTGGCCGGCCGGATAGGCGTTCAGATTCCAGCCGAAGTGGCGCGCCGTCAGCCATAGCACGATCGCCAGCACCATCGTCAGATCGGGCTTGCGCAGCATGAACCACAGCACCGGCGGAAACAGGCCCATCAGCACGATGTAGAGCGGCAGCACGTCGAGATTGAGCGGCTTGAAGCGGAGGAACAGGCCCTGGCGCAGCGTCTCGGTGGCGTTGTCGACGAGACCGGCGACGTTGAACTCGTTGATCATCTCGCTATCGCCGAAGCGCAGCGCCAGATAGCTGATCGAGGCGATATAGATCACGAACAGGATGATGTGGGCGACGTAGAGCTGCCAGACCCGCTTGGTCAGCCGGGTGGCCCCGACGATGAAGCCGCGCTCCAGCATCATCCGCGCATAGACGAAGGAGGCCGTGTAGCCGGAGATGAAGACGAACAGATCGGCGGCGTCGGAAAAGCCGTAATTGCGGGTCGTGATCCAGTTCACGACATTGTCGGGGATGTGGTCGAGGAAGATCGCCCAGTTCGCGACGCCGCGAAACAGGTCGAGCCGGAGATCACGGCCCTTGTCGGGGAGGGTGGCGTTGACGTTCAGGAAGGCCATGCGAGGGCAGCTCTCGAAGGGGGCGGACAGGCTGAGGTCGGGGAGGCAGTGCCGCCGGGCGGGATCCCGGCGCGGGAGGCGGGTACGCAATTGTCACGGTGCAGCATAATGACTATACCGTCGCAGGGGCCACGGAGGCCGGAATCACCAAGCAGTTCCCAACCGGTTTTCTCTATACTATCCCTGAGGTTTGCACCAACTGCCACCCTGACGCATCGAAATCGAACGAAGACGAAAACGAGGCCCGCACCACCCATGACCGCACGCATTTTCAAGCCCGCCAAGAACGCGATGCAATCCGGCCGGTCCAAGACCAAGGAATGGCAGCTCGACTATGAGCCGGAGCAGCCGCGCGCGGTCGAGCCGCTGATGGGCTGGACCTCGTCGGGCGACATGAAGCAGCAGATCACGCTGCGCTTCCACAGTAAGGAGGAGGCGGTCGCCTATTGCGAGCGCAAGGGCATCGCCTACCAGGTCATCGAGCCGAAGGAATCGGTGCGGCGCCCGGTTGCCTATGCCGACAATTTCTCGTTCCGCCGCGGCGAGCCCTGGACGCACTGACCACTTGCCTCCGCGCACGCTGAATTCGTCATGCCCGGGCTTGTCCCGGGCATCCACGTCTTTGGGGTCGAAGAAAAGAACCTGGATGGTCGGGACAAGCCCGGCCATGACGCTGTGAGGTATTCTGCTCGTATACGGGGGTGCCATGCGCAGCTCCAGCCCCTTGGCACCCCTTCCGCCGCGTGCTTCGCTCCCCGCATGACAAGCTCATGGCGAGGTTAGGGGATGGCCGGGCGGGACCAGCTCGACAGCGTCGATTTGAAGATACTCTCCGAGCTGCAGCAGGACGGACGGGTGCGCAACAACGAGCTGGCGCTGCGCGTCGGGGTATCCGCGCCGAACTGCCTGCGGCGGTTGAAATCGCTGTTCAGCCGCGGCGTGATCCGGGCGGTGCGGGCCGTGCTCGACGAGCGGCGGCTCGGCTATGAGGTGGTCTCGTTCGTCTCGATCCAGCTCGGCAGCCAGGCGCAGCCGGTGCTGGAGGCGTTCGAGAGCTCGATCGCCGCGATCCCGCGCATCCAGCAGTGCTGGCGGATTTCCGGCGACACCGACTATCTCCTGAAATGCGTGGCGCCGAGCGTCGAGAGCATGCGCCAGCAGCTGCTGCATTTCGCGGCCATGCCAGACGTGAAGAATGTCCGCAGCTTCCCGGTGCTCGGCGTTGCCAAGGACGTGCCGCTGCCGCTGCAGGACGTCGCGGCAGCGTCCTCTTAGCGATACCGTCCGCGAAACTCGCGGGGGCTCGCACCGGTCCAGGTGCGGAAAGCGCGGGAGAAGCTCTTCTCGTTGCGGAAGCCGGCGATCTCCGCGATCCGCTTGATCGGCGTGCGGCCCCGCATCAGCTCCTGTTTGGCCAGCTCGAATTTTGCCTCTTCCTTGAGGTCGCGCAGCGAGGTGGCCTCCTCGCGCAGGCGGCGATGCATGGTGCGGGTGGAGAGCGCAAGCTCGCTCGCGACATCCTCGGCGCCGAGGCTGCGCCCGCGCGCATTGCGCAGCACGCGGCGGACGCGCTCGACCAGCAGCCGGTCGCGCCGATAGGGCAGCACGGTCAGCCTGAGCGCGCCCTTGAGCATGTTGTCGAGATCGACGGCGCTGCGCGTCAGCGGCAGCGACAGATAATGCTTGTCGAAGACGATTGCCGCGCGATCGGCATCGAAGCGGATGTTCCGGCAAAAGATGGTCGGATAGACCGAGACATGGCCGGGCTCAGCGTGCGGGAATTCGGCCGCGCGCAGCGCGATCCTGGAATCGACGGCCCAGCAGGAGAAGCCGAGCACGTAGCGGAGCAGCGTGACCAGGCAGAATTCGCGCAAATCGCCGAGATCGCGCAGCTCCCGGATCGAGACCTCCGCGGTTTCCTCGCCGACCTCGAGATCGAGCAGCACGTCCTCGGTGAGCAGGCGGTGATGCCGGCACCAGCGCTTGAGCGCGACCTCCAGCGTCGGCGCCGTGATCGAGGCGCGGCATAGCATGCCGTAGGTGCCGAAGGGCAGGCGCCGCGAGAACCAGCCGAGCGCCTCGTCGTCGAGCTCGCGCATGGCATGGCCCGCCAGAGCTTCGAACTGGGCAGCCGTGATCCGCCCGTCCGGAGAATTGACAAGGTCTGGCGCTATCTGAGCCCGCTGCAACGCTTCGGCCGGGTCCAGTCGGTATCGCGCATAGGCGGCAACCACGCCGCGAACGAAGGCGGCCGGAGTGACGGCGCGGCGCGGGACCGAAGTTGCGGCTTGAAAGGGCATGAGGAAAATCCTCGCCAAGTTTGGCAGAAAATGCAACCTTTTCGACCGCAAGAGGGCTCTGACCCCGCTAGGTTCGGTGCCCAAAACACGGAGGAATCGCCTTGAACATCCCGAGCATCGATTTCGACCTGGGCGAAGACATCACGATGCTGCGCGACACGTTGCGCGCCTTCGTGGAGGCGGAGATCACCCCCCGCGCCGCCGAGATCGAGAAGGCCAACCTGTTTCCGGCGGACCTGTGGAAGCGCTTTGGCGACCTCGGCCTGCTCGGCATGACCGCGCCGGAGCAATATGGCGGATCGAACATGGGCTATCTCGCCCACGTCGTCGCCATGGAAGAGATTTCGCGCGGCTCGGCTGCGGTCGGGCTGTCCTATGGCGCCCATTCCAACCTCTGCGTCAACCAGATCCGCCGCAACGGCAACGACGTCCAGCGCCAGCGCTATCTGCCCAAGCTGATCTCGGGCGAATATGTCGGCGCGCTCGCGATGTCCGAGCCGGGCGCCGGCTCCGACGTGGTCTCGATGAAGCTGCGCGCCGACAAGCGCGGCGACCGCTACGTGCTCAACGGCTCCAAGATGTGGATCACCAATGGCGGCGATGCCGACGTGCTGGTGGTCTATGCCAAGACCGATCCGGAGGCCGGCCCGCGCGGCATGACGGCTTTCCTGATCGAGAAGGGCTTCAAGGGCTTCAGCCACGGCCAGCATCTCGACAAGCTCGGCATGCGCGGCTCCAACACCTATCCCTTGTTCTTCGACGAGTGCGAGGTGCCGGAGGAGAACGTGATGGGCAAGGTCGGCGAGGGCGTCAAGGTGCTGATGTCCGGCCTCGACTACGAGCGCGCGGTGCTGTCCGGCGGCCCGCTCGGCATCATGGCTGCCTGCATGGACGCTGTGGTGCCCTACATGCACGAGCGCAAGCAGTTCGGCCAGCCGATCGGCGATTTCCAGCTGATGCAGGGCAAGCTCGCCGACATGTATTCGACCTGGCAGGCCACGCGCGCCTATGTCTATGCCGTGGGGAAGGCTTGCGACCGCGCCGACCACGCGCGCACCTTGCGCAAGGACGCGGCGGCGGCGATCCTCTATTCGGCGGAGAAGGCGACGTGGATGGCGGGCGAGGCGATCCAGGCGCTCGGCGGCCTCGGCTACACCAGCGAATTCCCCGTGGGGCGCCTCTGGCGCGACGCGAAACTCTACGAGATCGGCGCGGGGACGTCCGAGGTTCGCCGCATGCTGATCGGCCGCGAGCTGATGGCCGAGACGGCTTAAGTCCTTCACCCCATTGGAATCAAAATGCCGCTTCATTCCAGCATCGATCCGTCTTCGTCAGATTTCGCGCGCAATGCCGAGGCGATGCGCACCCTCGTTGCCGACTTGCGCGAGAAACTCAGCCAGGTCGCGGGCGGCGGCGGCGAGGTCTCGCGCAACCGCCACACCGCGCGCGGCAAGATGCTGGCGCGCCAGCGCGTCGACCTCTTGGTCGATCCCGGCACCTCGTTCCTGGAGCTGTCGCCGCTCGCGGCCTACGGCCTCTACGGCGGCGATGTGCATTCGGCGAGCGTCGTGACCGGGGTAGGGCGCGTTGCCGGGCGCGAATGCGTCATCGTCGCCAACGACGCCACCATCAAGGGCGGCACATATTATCCCATGACCGTGAAGAAGCATCTGCGCGCCCAGGACGTCGCGCGGCAGAACAATCTTCCCTGCGTCTACATGGTCGATTCCGGCGGCGCCTTCCTGCCGCTGCAGGACGAGATCTTTCCCGACGAACGGCATTTCGGCCGCATCTTCTACAACCAGGCGCAGATGTCGTCGCAGGGGATTCCGCAGATCGCGATCGTGATGGGCTCCTGCACGGCAGGCGGCGCCTATGTGCCGGCGATGTCCGACGAGAGCATCATCGTCCGCAACCAGGGCACCATCTTCCTCGGCGGCCCGCCGCTGGTGAAGGCTGCGACCGGCGAGGTCGTCAGTGCCGAGGAACTCGGCGGCGCCGACGTGCATTCGCGTCAGTCGGGCGTCACCGACCACTATGCCCAGAACGATGCCCATGCGATCGGCATCGCCCGGCGCATCGTCGGCACGCTGAAGCCGCCGGTGCGGCCGAACCTCAACATGCATCCGCCCCGCGAGCCGCTATTTGCGGCGGAGGAGATCTACGGCGTGGTGCCGGTCGATGGCAGAAAGCCGTTCGACGTGCGCGACATCATCGCGCGTGTCGTCGACGGCTCCGAGTTCGACGAGTTCAAGAAACTCTACGGCACGACTTTAGTGTGCGGCTTCGCCCATATCTGGGGCTATCCGATCGGCATCATCGCCAACAACGGCATCCTGTTCAGCGAGAGCTCGCTGAAGGGAGCCCACTTCATCGAGCTGTGCTGTCAGCGCGGCATTCCGCTGGTATTTTTGCAGAACATCACCGGTTTCATGGTCGGCAAGAAGTACGAGGCCGGCGGCATCGCCCGCGACGGCGCCAAGCTGGTGACGGCGGTGGCGACCGCCTCGGTGCCGAAATTCACCGTGGTGATCGGCGGCTCCTACGGCGCCGGCAATTACGGCATGTGCGGCCGCGCCTACTCGCCGCGCTTCCTCTGGATGTGGCCGAACGCGCGCATTTCGGTGATGGGCGGCGAGCAGGCTTCGATGGTGCTGAGCCAGGTCCGCCGGGACAATATCGAGGCCAAGGGCGACAGCTGGTCGAAGGAAGAGGAAGACAAGTTCCGGGAGCCCATTCGCGCGCAATATGAGAGCCAGGGGCACCCGTACTACGCAACGGCGCGTCTGTGGGACGATGGCGTGATCGACCCGGCCGACACCCGCCTCGTGCTCGGTCTCGGCCTCTCGGCGGCGTCGAATGCGCCGATCGAGCCGACGAAGTTCGGCCTGTTCAGGATGTGATGCGATGGACCGCTCAAAGCTCTACCGGCGTTTTCGCACCCTCCTGATCGCCAATCGCGGCGAGATCGCCTGCCGCGTCATCCGCACCGCGCGCGCCATGGGCCTGCGCACCGTCGCGGTCTATTCCGAAGCCGACCGCGACGCGATGCATGTCGCGCTCGCTGATGAAGCCGTGCTGCTCGGGCCCGCGCGCGCTCGCGACAGCTATCTCAATGTCGAGCGCCTGATCGAGGCCGCGCGCAAGACTGGCACTGAAGCCGTGCACCCCGGCTACGGCTTCCTGTCCGAAAACGCCGAGTTCGCGCAGGCCTGCTATGACGCGGGGCTGGTCTTCGTCGGCCCGACCGCCGACATGATGAATGCGATGGGCTCGAAATCAGGCTCGAAGGCGCTGATGGAAAAGGCCGGCGTGCCCCTGGTGCCCGGCTATCACGGCGAGGCCCAGGACGATGCGACGCTGGCGAAGGCAGCCGAGAAGGTCGGCTTTCCCATCCTGGTGAAGGCCTCGGCCGGCGGCGGCGGCCGCGGCATGCGTATCGTGCGCTCGGCGGACGAGCTTGGACCTGCGATCGTCAGCGCCAAACGCGAGGCCAAGGCCGCGTTCGGTGACGATCGCATGCTGATCGAAAAATATGTCGACAATCCCAGGCATATCGAAGTGCAGGTGATCGGCGACAGCCACGGCAATCTGCTCTCGCTGTTCGAGCGCGAATGCACGCTGCAGCGCAGGCACCAGAAGGTGATCGAGGAGGCGCCGTCGCCGACGCTCAACGCCGCGCAGCGCGAGACCGTCTGCGCCGCCGCGCGAAAGGCGGCGGGCGCGGTGAACTATGTCGGCGCCGGCACCATCGAGTTCGTCTCCGACGGCAAGGACGTGTTCTTCATCGAGATGAACACGCGCCTCCAGGTCGAGCATCCCGTCACCGAGCTGATTACCGGAATCGACCTCGTCGAGTGGCAGCTGCGCGTCGCCTTCGGCGAGGCGCTGCCGCTGAAGCAGGACGAGATCCGGCTCAACGGCCATGCCGTCGAGGCGCGCGTTTACGCAGAGAACCCGACCAAGAATTTCATGCCTTCGGTCGGCAGGATCTCGACGTGGCGGCTGCCGGAGGAAACCGGCGGCTTGCGGATCGATGCCGGCTATCGCGAAGGCGATATGGTCTCGCCGTACTACGACGCCATGCTCGCCAAGATGATCGCCTGGGCGCCGACGCGGGATGTCGCGGTCGAGCGGCTGAACCGCGGCCTGGAAGAGTCCGACGTTCGCGGCATCGTCACGAACATTCCGTTCTTGTCCGCGTTGATGACGCATCCGAAGGTGCGGACCAATGCGATCGACACCGGTTTCATCGAGCGCGAGCTGGCTGTGCTGACACAGGCCGCGCCGGCGCCGGGCGAGCTCGAGCTGTGTGCAGCGGTCGCTGCAATCGTCCACGACGAGCGCCGGATGGCGGAGGCGAATTCGCCCTGGCAAACCTTCGGCTGGCAGCCGGTCGGCCGTCGGCAGCGCAGCTTTGCCTTCCGCGTCGGGCACGGACACGAGCAGAAGATCATCCTGAACTACGGCAGCGGGCCATCGACGCTGGTGCTCGGCGATCGCGAGCTGGCGTTCGCGATTGCGCCACGGGACGGCGGCTTCGATCTGACGCTCGACGGTGTGAAATCGCAGGTCGCGGCCGTGATCGACGGCCACGAGCTGTATTTGCGCACGCGCAATGGCCGCTTCGACCTGCATTGGGTCGATCCGTTCGGCGGCGAGAGCGAGGAGCAGACCGGCGAGGACAAGATCGCCGCCCCGTTGCCAGGGACGGTCGTCGCCGTGCTGGCCGAGGAGGGCGCCACGCTCGAGAAAGGCGCGCCGATCCTCACTCTCGAGGTGATGAAGATGGAGCAGACGCTGCGCGCGCCCTATGCTGGCGTGCTGAAGTCGATCAAATGCAAGGTCGGCGACATCGTGCAGGAGGGCGTCGAGCTCGCCGTGGTCGAGCCTGCGGGAGAGTGACATGAGCGATTCCGTCCGCATCATCGAAATGGGGCCGCGCGACGGGCTTCAGAACGAGAAGATTCCGGTCAGTGTCGAGGCCCGCATCGCCTTCATCGAGGCGCTGGTCGCTGCCGGCCTCGACACGGTCGAGGTCGGCGCCTTCGTCTCGCCCAAGGCGATCCCGCAGATGGCCAGCTCCGACGCCGTGCTGCGCGGCGTTGCCCATGTGACCGGCGCCGAATTCCACGTTCTGGTCCCGAACGAGAAGGGCTATGACGCCGCGCGTGCCGCGGGCGCCGAAGTGGTCTCGGTGTTTGCGGCCGCCTCGGAAGGTTTTTCGCGCGCCAACATCAATTGCACGGTCGCGGAGTCGATCGAGCGCTTCAAGCCGGTGCTGGCGCGTGCCAGGGACGATGGCGTGAAGGTGCGCGGCTATATCTCCTGCGTGCTGGGCTGCCCGTTCGACGGTGAGATCAAGCCGAAGGCGGTCGCCGATCTTGCGAGCACGTTGTTCGAGCTCGGCTGCTACGAGATCTCGCTCGGCGACACCATCGGGGTCGGCACGCCTGAGAAGGCGAAGGAGATGCTGCGCGCGGTCAGTGCCAGCATCCCTCCCGCCAGGCTCGCGATGCATTTCCACGACACCTACGGCCAGGCGCTCGCCAATCTCTATGCCGGGATGGAAGAGGGCGTGCGCGTCATCGACGCCGCCGCCGGCGGCCTCGGCGGATGTCCCTATGCGCCGGGCGCGACCGGAAACGTCGCGACCGAGGACGTCGTCTACATGCTCGAAGGCATGGGGATCAGGACCGGTGTCGACATGGACAGGCTGCTGGCGGCGACGAATGAGATGAGCCGTGTGCTAGGTAAACCGCCTGTGAGCCGCGTGGCATCCGCGCTGAACGCGAAGAAGAAGCGGATGAACGCTTGAGAATTGTAGGGTGGGTTAGTCGAGCAGATGCGCGAAGCGCATCTGCTCGACGTAACCCACCACTGTTCGTCTCCGCGAAAGCAGAAGAGGTGGGTTACGCCGCGCGGATTGCGCTTCGCGCATCCGCACAGCTAACCCACCCTACGGCAGTTGCGATTGCGTCACCTGCTTCCGTCCGGTCCCATCACCAGATCCGGCAGGCCGGTCGAGATCTCCGGCACGAGGCACAGCAACAGCACTGCGAGCATCATCAGCAGCACGAAGGGCAGGGTGCCCCAGATCACCTCGCGTAGCGGAATGTCCGGCGCGACGTTGCGGATGACGAAGATGTTGAGGCCGACCGGCGGATGGATCAGCCCCATCTCCATCACGATGGTCATGACCACGCCAAACCAGATGATGTCGAAGTTTGCGGCGCGGAGCGGCGGCAGGATGATCGGCGCGGTCATCAGGATGATGGAGACCGGCGGCAGGAAGAAGCCGAGCACGACGACCATGACCAGGATCGCGAACAGCAGCTCCCAGCGCGGCAGGTGCATCGCGACGATGGATTCGGCGACCGACTGCGAGATGTGCAGATAGCTCATCACGTAGGAATAGAGCAGCGACATGCCGATGATCATCATCAGCATCGTCGATTCCCGGATCGTCGATCTCATGATCGGGGCGAGATCGCTCGGCCGCCACACGCTGTAGATCGCCGCGATCAGCGCCAGCGCAAGCAGGCCGCCGAGGCCTGCGGTTTCCGACGGCGTGGCGTAGCCGCCATAGAGCGCGATCATGACGCCGGTGAGCAGCAGCACGAAGGGGATCACGCGCGGCAGCACGCTGAAGCGTTCGGCCAGCGTGTATTCGTCGCGGGCGAGGATCGGAGCTTCCGGGCCGCCGTTCTTGTAGATTGCTTCGGCCGCCGCATATTCCTGACGGAAACGGAACACGGCATAGAGGCCGAACAGCAAGACCAGCAGCAACCCCGGCCCGATGCCGGCGAGAAACAGCCGTCCGAGCGACTTTTCAGCCGCGACCGCGAACAGGATCATGGTGATCGAGGGCGGCAGCAGGATGCCGAGCGTGCCGCCTGCAGCGATGATCCCGGCCGCGAAGCCGCCGGAATAGCCGCGCTTGCGCATCTCGGGAATGCCGGCCGAGCCGATCGCTGAGCAGGTCGCGGGCGAGGAGCCCGCCATCGCCGCGAACAACGCGCAGGCGAACACGTTGGCGACGCCGAGACCGCCGGGCACGCGGTGCAGCCAGGCATGCAAAGCCGAATAGAGATCCTGGCCGGCGCGCGACTTGCCGATCGCGGCGCCCTTCAGGATGAAGAGCGGGATCGACAGGAGCGTGATCGAGGCCATTTCCTCGTAGACGTTCTGCGTCACCGTATCGAGAGAGGCCGAGGGCATGTAAATGCCCATGAACACGACTGCGACCGCGCCGAGCGCGAACGCGATCGGCATTCCCGAGAACATCACCAGCAGCGTCGCAACGCCGTAGGCCACGCCGATACCGAACACGCTCATGAACGCTTGGCTCCGGTGAAGGGCAGCGCAAGCTGCACGAGGATCTGGATGCAGAGCAGGCTCATGCCGAGCGCCATCAGCGTGTAGGGAATGGCGAGCGGCGGCGACCACATCGAGTTCGAGACCTGGCCGTCGACATAGGCCTCATGGGCCAGCGTCCAGGACTTCCAGGTGAAGAAGGCGCAGAACAGGAACGTGGCGGCGTCGACCAGCCAGAGCCGGACTTTGTTGGCGAACGGCGAAAGCAGGCCGACGAAGGCCTCGATACCGATGTGGCCGCGGTGCTGCTGTACATAGGCGGCGGTCATGAAGGTCGCGCCGACCAAGAGGAACACCGCGGCCTCGTCCTGCCAATAATTGGCGGCCTTGTACAGCGCCCGGCTGAGCACGCTGTAGCTCAGGATCGCGCAAGCGGCGACCAGCGCGATCGCCGCGAACACCACGATGACGGTATTGAGGATGGCAAGACCGCGATCGACCGCTGCCGCAAGGCCCGTCCTTGCGACAGCGTTGGCCGTGTCGTCACGATCCGGAAGCGGACCGTGGCTCATGCAGCGACGTCGTTGGCAAGCTTGAGCAGGTTTGCACAGGTCGCGGTCTTGGCGCTGTAGTCCTTCCACGCGGTGTCGCGGGCGATGTCGCGCCACTTGCCGACCGTGGCGGCATCGAGCGCCGAGACCTTGGCGCCCGCCTTCTCGTAGACCTTGGCGACCTCGATGTCGTCATCCTGCGCCCCCTTGCGTCCGAACGCTTCGAGTTCGGTTCCGACGGCGAGCAGGATGTCCTGATGGTTCTTGGGCAGCTTGTCGAAGATCGCCTTCGACATCATCAAAGGCTCGAGCATGAACCAGTAGGAGGCGCCAGCGCCCGATGTCAGGGATTTCGCCACTTCTTCGAGGCGGAAGGAGATAAGGCTGGTCGAGGAGGTGATACCGGCATCGCAGGCGCCGGTCTGCATCGCCGCGTAGATTTCGTTGGAGGGGACCGACAGCACCGAGGCCCCTGCGGTCTGCAGCACCATGTCCATCTCGCGCGAGCCGCCGCGCACCTTCATGCCCTTGGCATCTTCCGGCGCGACGATCGGCTTGGAGCGGCTGGCGACGCCGCCGGCCTGCCAGACCCAGGTGAGCAGGATGATGCCCTTGTCGGCGAGGAAGTCCGTCAGCGCCTTGCCGACAGGCTCCTTCTTCCAGCGCAGGCCCTGGTCGTAGGTGGTCACGAGGCCCGGCATCAGGCCGATATTGGTTTCAGGGACTTCGCCGCCGGCATAGGGCATCGGGTACAGGCTGATGTCGAGCGCGCCCTTGCGCATCGCCGAGAATTGCGCGTTGGTCTTGATCAGCGAGGAATTCGGATAGATCTCGGCCGCGATGTCGCCATTGCTGCGCTTGGCCACTTCGGCGGCGAACATGCGGCAGAGCCGGTCGCGGAAGTCGCCCTTGTCGATGGTGCCGCCCGGGAATTGGTGCGAGATCTTCAGCGTGGTCGCGGCCTGGGCGGTGCCGGTGCCGAAGCGGAGGATGGCGGGTGCGGCGACGGCGGTCGCAATCAGATGGCGGCGCGTGAGCATGGTGTGATCCCCTGGAACGCTTCTTTGAATGATTCTTGTCTGAAGGTTTCTGGCTGGCGTGATTGGCAGGTCACGTGTGACCGGTGCGTAGGCCCATCCTAGCCGGTCTTTCACCCGATATCCTCTCAACTGATAGTTCGAGATGGAACGCCGCCGCAAGTGCCGGCTGTGCTGCGCTGCACACGTCCGGTTGCTCTGAAACGATGGATCGTAGGCGAGGTCGCTGAAATTTATCGGCGGCCGCGTAACAACGCAGGCCTTCCATCCGTCGAGCTTGAATAGCGGCGTATGTCGCTGACAAACATGACCTCGAAGGGAAGATGATCCATGACCATTCGCACCCGCATCGCGCTCGGCGTCTCGGCTGCCGCTCTCTCGCTCGGCCTTGCGCTGTCGCCGGCCGCTTTTGCCCAGGACAAGATGGGCAAGGATGACGGCATGATGAAGAAGGACACGATGTCCAAGGACGGCATGATGAAAAAGGACACCATGTCCAAGGACGACGGCATGAAGAAGGATCACATGTCGAAGGACGGCATGAAGAAAGACGACGGGATGATGAAGAAGAACTGATCTTCGCCCGTTCGCAATCGAGGCGTTTGGCACAAGCAAACGCGCGCTCGAACGTTTGGGGCGGTCGGCTGGCCGCCCCAAATCATGTCTTGCTTCAATTTGATTTGAACGTGACCTGCAAAGGTCACGCGTCAGATGACTCGCGCTTGGTTACTAACGCCAAACTACTTGCGCTTGGCCTTGCGGGCGGCGTAACGCGCGTCGCGCTTGGCCTTCTGCTCGGCTTCGAGAGCCGCGGCCTTTTCGGCAGCTTCCTGGGCCTCGCGCGCGAGCCGCGCAGCTTCGGCGGCCTTGGCCTCTTCCTCCAGACGCTTCTTCTCGGCCTTTTCGGCCTCGCGCGCAGCCTTCGCCTCGGCGCGCTTGGCCGCGAGTGCTTCACGCTCGGCACGCTTCGCCGCCACCGCGGGATCATCAGGCCCCGGTTGGGATTTGAATTTGTTCAAAAGATTTTTGCGGGCTTCCTGCGCCGCCTTTTGCCGGTCTGTGAAGCCGGGTTCCCTGAATCCACTCATCGACGAGCCTTGTCTTCCTCGCTTTCGATCCTACATCACTGCCTGTTGGTACGTCGGCTGGGCATAGCAGGCGCCGCGCGACACAGAAGCGTGTACATCGCTGCGCGTCGCGAAGCCACCCATAATCGCAGCCGATCAGGTCGACGAAAATCGCCATCCACCGACGATCCCTCGTAGCCCCGAAAAACTGCCGAATTGTGATGTCCCTCATAAGGGATCACGAGGGCGACGCCTAGCGTCCGCCACGATACGGAGCACGGGTATGCCGATCTCGAGATTAACCCTGAAGACGCTCTCAATTGCGTTCGCCATGGCAGCCTTGGCCGGTGCCGTGCTGCTGCTCGCGCGGCCGCAGCCCATCGAGAGCGCCGTTCTGGGCACCGACTGGGAATGCACGCAGACCGCCTTCGTGCTCACGACTTGTGCACCGCGGGTGATCCCGGCGGTCGAAACCTTGCGCAAGGAGGCGGCCAGCGCGACCCGGGGCTGAGCCCCTGGAGCCGCGCAAGCGGCCCACCACGATGTGACGGGACGTCGCAGAGGTGATAAGCCGGCCTGCCCACGCGACCAGGTAGCCATGTCCACCTCCATGTCCACCTCCAAGCCCGATCCGGGTGAGAAGCCGAAATCCAGACCGAAACCTCCATCCGGCGACAACCGCCGCGGCGCGATCGCCGGCCTGATCATTGCGATCGCTATCCTCGCGATCGGCTGGTGGCTCGCCCGGGACCTCACCGCGGCCAGCAAGATGCAGGACTGCCTGATGTCCGGGCGGAGCAATTGCAACGTGATCGAGCCGGCCCGCTAGAAGCCTGCCAGCGGGACCTTCGCAAGCCCGCTGGGGCCGAAAAATTGCCGTCATCTTAATGATTTGTAACGGGACTTCGCCGACCAAAGCAGGTCAGCTATATCAGCCGGCATCAAGCCCGGCGCGGACCGAATCGTCGATCGCGCCAGGCACCACGGCATTTGCGAGAGCAAGCGAAAGAGCAGGGGGTCAAGCACGCATGAGTGCGTCCAGCCGCATGAAGATCATCATTCCCTTGGTTTCGGCCATGTCGTTGCTGGCGCTGCCTGCGCAGGCCCAGGACGCCAGGCCATCGAGGGACGCCGGCCAGCCTCCGGCCGGCCCCGCCGCCGGGGCGCCGCCTCCGAACAAGTCGGACGCGCGCAAGGGCCCGCCGCAGCAGGCGCGGCCCGCGCCGCAGTCCGGCGGTCAGCCCCATGCGATCCCGGGACCGCGCGCGGCCGGCGGCCCGCCGCCGGGACGCCATGTCGACCGCGGGCCGGCTCCGGCGCGTGACTGGGGCGGACATGCTTATCGCGGCCACCGCGCCTGGGAGGGCGGACGCTGGCGCCACGAGGTTCACAACGGCCGCTCCGGCTGGTGGTGGGACGTTGGCGGCGTCCGGTATTATTATCCGCAGCGCATGGCCGGCCCGCCCGCCTACATTTCCGAGGAGTACTACGACGACGTGCCGGTAGCCTATGCTCCGGCGCCGCCTCCGGTCGCCTATGCCCCGCCACCGCCGCCTCCGGCACCGGCTGATCCCGGCGCGAGCGCGCTTGGCGGCGCCATCGTCGGCGGCCTGCTGGGCGGGCTGATCTCAGGCAACGCAACGGGCGCTGCTGCCGGCGCGGTCCTCGGCGGCGCAACCGGCGCCATTACCGGCGCCGCCGCCGCTTCCCAGCCTGGCTATTACTGGGCACAGGGCAATTGCTACTACCGCTATCCGAGCGGCCAATATGTTCAGGCCGATCCCCGCGCCTGCTATTGAGCTGTCCTGACCGGATCGAGGCATAAAGGCGGGCCCCGGGGGCCCGCCTTTTTCGTGCGCGCCCGGCAATTGCATCCAATAGGCGCTGGCGCTCGTTGCCGCCTCACGCAAGTCTCAAAGAAAATTGTCGGGATGATTCGCGGGGACATGGGACATGCTGGATGCAATCCAGATCAGCTTGGCGCTTTGGGCCATGATCGTTTGCGGCGGGATCAAGCTTGGGCAGGCGCTGGACTGCCTGTTCTAGCAAGGGCCCGCTCGCGTTGCGTCAAGCGACGAGCCAGTTGAAGAACGCCATTGCGCCCCAGACCAGGCCGGCGATCCAGGCCAGCATCACGATGCCGATGGTCCCGAGATAGGCGATGCCGAGCAGGTCGCCCCTTTGTCGCCGCGTCCGGACGTTGGCTGAGGCTGCTGCGTCTTGTGTCATGACGGAAAACACCATCGATGCCTTCGCTGCTGGAAGCGTCGAGACATAGTTAGCCGAGACGCCGGGCCCAGACTGTGATGCCGTTCACAGATCGTCTGAATGAATCCCAGCCTCAATGGCTGCGCAAACAGCGCATGCAATGGGATCGCGGGGACGGCGTCACCCCGCAATCATACGGACGAAATTGCCATGCGCTGGTCCAGATGGCGAGCTAGGGTCGGCCGCATGTGTACCAGGTACGATCCACAGCGTGAGGCCGAGGCCGCAATGAAGCGGGCCGCGGCATCGGAAGGCGCCGACCGGCAACGCCTGATCCAACTCGCTTTGGCTTGGCATGAACTCGCGCGCGAGCGGCGCGACGAGCGGGTGGATTGAAGATATTTCCGGCGAAATTGGCAGGACTGGACGAGGTCGGTCGGCGCTCGATCTGCATGAGAAAGCCCCGTGCTCGGGGGACAAGCACGGGGCCCTTCAAAGCCGATCGGGGCTGGCAGATCGGCACCACTTGATTTCCTGCCGTCAACGCGCGGGTCGTGATCTCGTTCCGCGCGCCACTTCAGATTATCTGCTGTGCGCGCAGAGCGGCGCGGATCGACGCATGCCGCTTGCGGCGGGATGTCGGTGACGTTGAATGCGTGAGCGAGCTGGTTGCATGAAACGTGGCATTAAGAAATGCGCCGCGCTGATTTCTCCGGTTCCGATTCGTGTTGCGGGAACGAAGCGGAGTCGGACCGTGAACAAACAAAAAGCCCCCGAAGGGGCTTGAGGTTTAGGCAGCTTCCGACTTCGGGACCGCGTCGGCATTCACCGAAAGCTTGACGACATCGCCCTCGACGGCACCGACATATTTGGTGTCGATGTAATGGTGATGGTCCTTGTGGCCTTCCGGGCTATCCTTCCGCGTCAGCTTGATCCGGTTGCCTTCGACGCGGTCGACCGTACCGACATGGGCGCCGTCCTTGCCGATGATCTTCATGTGCTCTCTGATGTCAGCCATGTGGTCCTCCTTGCTGAGGTCTCAACTGCGAACATCGACGTTCGTTGCACCGGCGCGCGTTGGACCCAAGGCGGTTTCCGCACGTTGAGATCCGATTGGATCCGCCAAGAGGCGCATGGAGACCATTCAGGCCTATCTGGAACGCAAGCACAGGGAACTCGGGCTGTTGAACGACTGCCTGAGGCATCGGCTTGATTTGCCGCGTCCGCGATCGGTCGACGAGGTCATCAGCGCCAAATTCCAGCTCACGGCGGCGCTGAGGGCGGAGCACGAGCTGCACGAGTGGAAGGCGACGGAGACGGCCTGGTCGCACACGGCCGATCCCGTCAGCGGACCTTTCGAATTCAGCTACGATTACCAGCGGGCCGATCTGACGGTGCGCGGTCCTTCCTTCTATGAGCTCGATGGCAGCCGCGCGAGCACGGCTATCTACACCGCGTCCGGCATGGCCGCGATCTCCGCCGTGCTGCTGGCCTCCGCGCAGATCGTCGAGAAGGCCGATATTCTGGTGCTGCCGGGCTCGTACGGCGAGACGCTGGAGCTGGTCCGGGGCTTTGTCCCTCATTTGCGGCTGGTGGCGCTAGAACTGCCATTGGGTGATGCGCTGGCTCGGACGAATTCGCCGCGGATCCTTCTGTTGGATTCCTGCTGCGTCGCCGGCGCTTTCGAGGCGGTGCTACGTTGTGAGGGTTCCGGTCTCGATCTCCTGATCTGCGACACAACCTGCTTTGCGGGCAGGTCGGGCCGGATCCGGCGCGTTCGGAGGTGGGCCCGGCAATACGATATTCCGCTGGTGCTGGTGCGCAGCCATAACAAGCTCGATTCGCTCGGGGCGGAATATGGCCGCCTCGGTTCGGCGGTTTTCGTGGACGGCAATGAGCCACGGACGGAGCATCCCTGGGCGCATCTAGCCTGCGAAACGCGCAACGCGGTGCGACTTCTCGGCGGCGCGGCGTTGCCGGCGCACTTCCCGCCCTTTGTCGGCACCGCGGCCTATTGGGACCTCACGCAGCGGCGTGTTGCGGCGATCCTGCGCAACGGCCGCAGCATGGCGCGTCATTTTGCTGCGAAGATGCCGGAGCTCTCGGCCGAGCTTCATTTCGCCCACGGTCTCTACGTCACGCTCCGGGCCAGGCATCCCCTCGACGAGGCGAGCGCAAGGCAGGCCGCCGAGGACATGAGCAACGACCTACGCGCAGAAAGCTTCCCGATCCGCCATGCCGGCAGCTTCGGCTTCGATTTCGCCGCGACCGAGTGGTTTCACGACGCGACCACGGACCGATACAGCGTCCGGGTGGCGGTCTCGGATTTGCCGACGGAGGTGTGGGGCGATCTCACCGTGGCCATCGCGCGGTGGTGGCGGGACCATCAGTCGGCGCGCGTCGGCCAAGAATGAGTGTCCAGCCGACAAGCCCAGGAGGGCGCCTCGATCAGTCGAGCGCCAGGCAATGCTCGAGTTGCGGCTTCTCATGGCCGCGACGCGACCACTCCTGAACGGCGAAGGCCAGGTGATGATGGCCCATCCCGGCGCCAAAGATGGACGCCTGGGCCACCTTGATCGGCTTCGTAACCACGTTGGTGTTCACCAAGCCTGCGTCGACTGCCAGATACGACATCGCGGCGATCGCCACCGCAGATGCGATCGCCATTCTCGTTAATTCGGATTGCTGCATCAAGAAAACCTGTCGGGCGCATTCTTGCCCGGCGCATAGATAGGAGTGATCGGCCCGGTGCAAAGGCCGGAGGATGTTTACCCACGCGTTCGTGAACAGAGGTTGATCTGTCAGCGCGCTGGCGATCCCGGCAGGACTCGAACCTGCAACCCGCGGAGTAGAAATCCGCTACTCTATCCAGTTGAGCTACGGGACCGTCTTCAGCCGCCCCGGTTTGGGGGCTGGCTGTTCATCTAGCATGCCAATAGGAAAAATATCGTCCTTCGCCAAGCCTGAACCGAACCGTTTTCCCTAATGCCGCGACAAAGCGAGACGGTGGCATGTCAGGGTGCCGGGTCGAGCGGCAGCGCAAAGGACGATGGATCACATCGCCGGTAGCGCTGACAAGCTTCCGGGACGTGGCCGCCGGACGACGGGTCGGGTATTACGGCGCCATCAGGACGGCGTGCGCGGCGGTATCTCGATCGGTCTCCTCTGGGCTTGCCCTATCATGGCGTATGCGACGATTTACAGCTTTGGTTCCATCGCCTTGAGTCCGTCACCTTTCCGCGCATCTCATGCTGCCTGCGGGCGGCTGTCCGCGATTTCCGGGAGTTCATCATGATCGGTCTTGTTCGCGCCGTCACACTCTGCGCCACGCTGGCGCTCGGCCTTTGCGCGGCGCAAGCCGCGGACAAGGCGTTCAAGCGCGACGACCTCGCCGATTCCGCGATCAAGCTGGAGGCCCAGATCAAGAGCGAGGCCGGGCCGGTCGCCAAGACCAGCGCGACGCTGAAGACGGACGCCGACGCCGCTTTCCGGCGCAACGATTATCGCAGCGGGCTGTCGGTGCTCGGCCAGATCGCGGCCACCACGCCGGAGGACACCGGCAACTGGCTGCGGCTCGCCAAGGTCATCTTCCAGATCTCGCCGAAAAGCTCGAGCGAGCAGACCTTCCTGCTGGAGCGCGCCTCGACCGCGGCCTACATCGCCTACATGCGCGCCGGCAATCCGGGCGAGGAGGCCGACGCGCTCGCAGTGCTCGGCAAGTCGCTGGCCGAACGCAAGCTGTGGCGGCCGGCGCTGGATGCGCTGCGGCTGTCGCTCGACATGCGCGAGGTCGCCGACGTCCGTGGCCAATATGAGAAGATGCGCGACGAGCACGGCTTCCGGCTGCTCGACTATAGCGTGGACTCGGATTCGGCGAGCCCGCGCGCCTGCTTCCAGTTCTCGGAGGAGTTGGCCAAGCGCACCGATTTCGCACCGTTCCTGGCGCTGGTGGGGCAGGATAAGCCGGCGCTGTCGGCGGAGGGCAAGCAGCTCTGCGTCGACGGGCTCAAGCACGGCGAGCGCTACAACGTCAATCTGCGCGCCGGCCTGCCGTCCACGGTGAAGGAAGGCCTGCCGAAATCGGCCGAGTTCAACATCTATGTGCGCGACCGCAAGCCGTTCGTGCGCTTCACCAGCCGGGCCTATGTGCTGCCGCGAACCGGGCAGCGCGGCATTCCCGTGGTCAGCGTCAACACGCCCGCGGTCAGCATCAGCGTATTCCGGATCGGTGACCGCAACCTGATCAACACGGTGATCGACAGCGACTTTCAGAGGATGCTGTCCAAGTATGAGCTCTCAGGTCTCGGCGACGAGCGCGGCGTCAAGGTCTGGTCCGGCGAGCTCGCGACCGCGATGACGCTGAATCAGGACGTCACCACGGCATTCCCGGTCGATCAGGCGCTCGGCGAGCTTCAGCCGGGCGTCTACGTGATGACGGCCGCGGCCAAAGGCCCCAGCTCGGAGGATTATCAGCTCGCCACGCAATGGTTCATCGTCTCCGACCTCGGCGTGTCGGCCTATTCCGGCAATGACGGCATCCACGTCTTCGTCAACTCGCTGGCCTCGACCGATCCGGTCGGCAAGGCCGAGGTACGGCTGGTCGCCCGCAACAACGAGATCCTGGCGACCCGGAAGACCGACGACAGCGGCCATGTGCTGTTCGAGGCCGGCCTTGCGCGCGGCGAGGGTGGCCTGTCGCCGGCAATGCTGACGGTCACCGGCGAGAAGACCGATTATGCCTTTCTCAGCCTGAAGTCCTCCGCCTTCGACCTGTCCGACCGCGGCGTCTCCGGCCGCGCGGCGCCCGTTGGCGCCGATGCCTTCGTCTATGCCGAGCGCGGTGTCTACCGCTCCAGCGAGACCGTCTATCTCACCGCGCTGTTGCGCGACGGGCAGGGCAATGCCGTCACCGGCGGGCCGATGACGCTGGTGATCGAACGGCCCGACGGTGTCGAATACCGTCGGGCCGCGTTGGCCGACCAGGGCGCCGGCGGCCGGACGCTGGCCGTGCCGCTCAATTCGGCCGTGCCGACCGGGACCTGGCGGGTGCGCGCCTTCACCGATCCGAAGGGCTCCTCGGTCGGCGAGACCACCTTCATGGTCGAGGATTACGTCCCCGACAGGATCGAATTCGATTTGTCCGCCAAGGACAAGCTGATCAAGGCTAACACTCCAGTGGAGCTTAAGGCGGACGGCCATTTCCTCTATGGCGCGCCGGCCTCGGGGCTTGCGCTCGAAGGCGACATGCTGATCGCGCCCGCGGCCGAGCGCCCGGGCTTTGCCGGCTACCAGTTCGGCGTCGCCGATGAGGAGACCAATTCGAACGAGCGCACGCCGCTCGAGAACCTGCCCGAGGCCGACGCCAATGGCGTTGCGACCTTCCCGGTGACGCTGGACAAGCAGCCAGCCTCGACCCGGCCGCAGGAGGCGCAGATCTTCGTCCGCATGGTCGAGACCGGCGGCCGCGCCGTCGAGCGCAAGATCGTGCTGCCGGTCGCGCCCGGGGCGGCGCAGATCGGCGTCAAGCCGCTATTCGGCGACAAGAACGTCACCGAGGGCGACAAGGCCGAGTTCGACGTGGTGTTCGTCTCACCCGAGGGTGAGAGGCTGCGCCGCGACGGCCTGCGCTACGAGCTCCTGAAGATCGAGTCGCGCTACCAATGGTATCGCCAGAACAATTACTGGGAGTACGAGCCGGTCAAGTCGACCTCGCGCATTGCCGACGGTGACGTGACCATTGCGGCCGATAAGCCCGCGCGGATTTCCCTTACCCCACAGCCCGGCCGCTACCGGCTCGACGTGAAGTCGAGCGACGCCGACGGCCCGGTGACCTCGGTGCAGTTCGACGTCGGCTGGTATTCCGACGGCAGCGCCGACACCCCGGACCTGCTGGAGACCTCGATCGACAAGCCCCAGTATTCCTCCGGCGACACCATGACGGTGTCGGTCAATGTCCGCAGCGCCGGCAAGCTGACCGTCAACGTGGTCGGCGACCGCCTGCTGACGACGCAGACCATCGACGTCAAGGAAGGCACCGCCCAGGTGAAGCTCCCGGTCGGCAAGGACTGGGGCACCGGCGCCTATGTGGTGGCGACGCTGCGCCGTCCGCTTGATGTCGCGGCTCAGCGCATGCCGGGCCGTGCGATCGGGCTGAAATGGTTCGGCATCGACAAGCAGGCCCGCAGCGTGCAGGTGAAGCTGTCGCCGCCGGCGCTGGTCCGGCCGAATTCGGCGTTGAAGATTCCGGTCAAGCTCGACGGGCTCAATCCGGGTGAGGACGCCAAGATCGTGATCGCCGCGGTCGACGTCGGCATCCTCAACCTGACCAATTACAAGCCGCCGGCTCCGGACGATTACTATCTCGGCCAACGCCGCCTGAGCGCCGAGATCCGCGATCTCTACGGGCAGCTGATCGACGGCATGTCCGGCACGCGCGGCCAGATCAAGTCCGGCGGCGATGCCGGTGCCGGCGAATTGCAGGGCTCGCCGCCCACGCAAAAGCCGCTCGCGCTCTATTCCGGCATCGTGACCGTCGCCGCCGACGGCACCGCGGAAGTCAGCTTCGACATTCCGGAGTTCGCCGGCACCGCCCGCGTGATGGCGGTGGCGTGGACCGCCACCAAGCTCGGCCGCGCCAACACCGACGTCGTGATCCGCGACCCTGTCGTGCTGACCACGACCCTGCCGCGCTTCCTGCTCAGCGGTGACCACGGTACGGTCAACCTGGAGATCGACAACGTCGAGGGCCAGGCCGGCGACTACGTCATCAACGTCAAGACCGGCGGTCCGGTGAAGATGACGGGCAGTCCAGCGACCAGCGTCAAGCTCGCCGCCAAGCAGCGCAATGCGTTCTCGCTCGCGCTCGACGCCACCGCGGCCGGGCAGGCGACGCTCGACGTCGACATCAAGGGGCCGAACGGCCTGACGCTCGCGCGGCACTACGCGTTCGACGTCAAGGCGGCGACGCAGGTGCTGGCGCGGCGTTCGATCCGGACGCTTGCGAAGGGCGAGAGCCTGACGTTGACCTCGGACATGTTCTCCGACCTCGTGCCGGGCACCGGCAGCGTCTCGGTCTCGGCGAGCCTGTCGACCGCGCTCGACGCCGCGACGATCCTCAAGGCGCTCGACCGCTACCCCCACGGCTGCTCGGAGCAGATCACGAGCCGCGCCATGCCGCTGCTCTATGTCAATGACCTTGCGGCCGGCGCGCATCTGGCCATGGACACCGAGGTCGACCAGCGCATCCGCGACGCGATCGAGCGGCTGCTGGCGCGTCAGGGCTCGAACGGCTCGTTCGGCCTCTGGTTCGCCGGCGGCGACGACGCCTGGCTCGACGCTTATGTCACGGACTTCCTGACCCGCGCCCGCGAGAAGGGTTTTGTGGTGCCGGACGTGCCGTTCAAGAGCGCGCTCGACCGCATCCGCAACTCCGTCGTCAACGCGAACGAGCCGGAGAAGGACGGTGGGCGCGAGCTCGCCTACGGCCTCTACGTGCTCGCGCGCAATGGGGCCGCGCCGATCGGCGATCTGCGCTATCTCGCCGACACCAAGCTGACCAACCTCGCAACGCCGATCGCGAAGTCGCAGCTCGCGGCGGCGCTCGCCCTGGTCGGCGACCGCAACCGCGCGGAGCGGGTCTATGGCGCCGCGCTCGACAGCCTCGCGCCGAAGCCCGTCCTGGAGTTCGGACGCACCGATTACGGCTCGCAGCTTCGCGATGCCGCAGCTTTGGTGTCGCTTGCCAGCGAAGGCAACGCGCCGAAGGCGACGCTGACGCAGGCGGTGTCGCGGGTCGAGACCGCGCGCGGGCTGACGCCCTACACCTCGACGCAGGAGAATGCGTGGCTGGTGCTGGCGGCGCGCGCGCTGGCCAAGGAGAACCTGTCCATGGAAGTGGACGGCCAGCCGGTCAAGACCGCGCTCTATCGCAGCTACAAGGCGGATGCGATGAGCGGCAAGCCGCTGAAGATCACCAACACCGGCGATGCGCCGGTGCAGGCCGTGGTCTCGGTCTCGGGCTCGCCGGTCACGCCGGAGCCGGCGGCGTCGAACGGCTTCAAGATCGAGCGCAATTACTTCACGCTCGACGGCAAGCCGGCCGACATCAGCAAGGTCAAGCAGAACCAGCGCTTCGCCGTGGTCCTGAAGATCACCGAGGCCAAGCCGGAGTACGGCCACATCATGGTGTCGGATTATCTGCCGGCTGGCCTGGAGATCGACAATCCGAAGCTGGTCTCGTCCGGCGACAGCGGCACGCTGGACTGGATCGAGGACGGCGAGGAGCCCGAAAACACCGAGTTCCGCGACGACCGCTTTACCGCGGCCGTCGACCGGGCCTCGGACTCCAAGTCGGTCTTCACCGTCGCCTATGTCGTGCGCGCGGTCTCGCCGGGCAAATACGTGCTGCCGCAGGCCTATGTCGAGGACATGTACAATCCTTCGCGCTATGGTCGGACGGGCACGGGTAGCGTCGAGGTGCGGGCGGCGAAGTGAGTGGTGGGATGAACGAGGCGGAGCCACATCCACAGTCGTCATGCCCGGGCTTGACCCGGGCATCCACGGCCGCACGGGCCGTGGGTGGCGGCGTGGATGGCCGGGTCAAGCCCGGCCATGACGGAGCAAGGGGTGGGCGCCTCCGTATCCTCTCCGCCGCCGCCTTCACCCTCATACTCGCCATCATCGGCTTCGTCGGTTGGGTCTACTCTCTCGGCCCGTTGCCGCTCAACGAAGCGCGGCAAGTCTCCACCACGATCGTGGACCGCAACGGCAAGCTGCTGCGCGCCTACGCCATGGCTGACGGGCGCTGGCGTCTGCCGGTTGACGCGAAAGCGAATGTCGATCCGACCTACCTGAAACTGCTGCTCGCCTACGAAGACCAGCGCTTTTACGCCCATGACGGCGTCGATCCATTGGCGCTCGGGCGCGCTGCGCTCCAGCTCGCAACGCGCGGCCAGATCGTCTCGGGCGGCTCGACGATCAGCATGCAACTGGCCCGGCTGATGGAGCCGCGGCGGCAGCGCTCGCTCTATGCCAAGCTGCGGCAGATGGTGCGCGCGATCGAGATCGAGCGAACCCTGAGCAAGGAGCAGATCCTCGACCTCTATCTGGCGCTGGCGCCGTATGGCGGCAATCTCGAAGGCATCCGCGCCGCCTCGATCGGTTATCTCGGCAAGGAGCCGAAGCGGCTGTCGCTAGCGGAAGCCGCGCTGCTGGTGGCGCTGCCGCAATCGCCGGAGACGCGCCGGCTCGACCGCCATCCCGAGGCCGCGCGCAAGGCGCGCGACCGCGTGCTCGACCGCATGGTCGAGGAGCACGTGGTCAGCGCAGAGGACGCGCGGCAGGCCAAGGCCGTGCCCGTGCCAAGACTGCGCAAGCCGATGCCGATCCTGGCGCCGCATGCTTCCGACACCGCGCTGTCGACGGTCAAGGACACCTCGGTCGTCAAGCTCACGCTCGATGCGAATCTGCAGAAGGTGCTGGAGCAGCTGGCGCGCGACCGCGCCATTGCGCTCGGACCCAACATCTCGGTCGGCATCATCGTGGTCGACAACGAGAGCGGGGACGTGCTCGCCCGCGTCGGTTCGGCCGATTATTTCGACGAGAGCCGGGCAGGGCAGGTCGACATGACCCGTGCGATCCGCTCGCCGGGCTCGACGCTGAAACCCTTCATCTACGGGCTCGCCTTCGAGGACGGCTTCATTCATCCGGACAGCCTGATCGACGATCGTCCGGTTCGCTTCGGCTCCTATGCGCCGGAAAATTTCGACATGACCTTCCAGGGCACGGTGCCGGTGCGGAAGGCGCTGCAATTGTCCTTGAACGTGCCTGCGATCGTGCTGCTTGACCGGGTCGGCTCCAGCCGGCTCGCCTCGCGGCTGCGGCAGGCCGGCGGCAATCTGGTTCTGCCCAAGGACGAAGCGCCGGGGCTCGCCATGGGTCTCGGCGGCGTCGGCGTGACGCTGCAGGATCTGGCCCAGCTCTATGCGGGCTTCGCCCGTCTCGGCACCACCAAGCCGCTGCGCGAGGTTGTGGCGGACAAGGACGACCGCGAGCCGCTCCGGCTGCTGGACCAGGTCGCGGCCTGGCAGGTCGGCAACGTGCTTCTGGGAACGCCGCCGCCGGAGAATGCCGCTCACAATCGCATCGCCTTCAAGACCGGGACCTCCTACGGCTATCGCGATGCGTGGTCGGTCGGGTTCGACGGCCGGATGACCATCGGCGTCTGGGTCGGCCGGCCTGACGGCGCGCCGGTTCCGGGCCTGATCGGGCGCGTCGCCGCCGCACCGATCCTGTTCGATGCGTTCGCGCGCAGCGGCAGGACGCTGGCCCCTCTGCCGAAGCCGCCCAGGGGAACCCTGGTTGCCAGCAATGCCAAACTGCCGTTGCCGTTGAAGCGGTTCCGTCCCGTCGGGGAGCTGGTGCGGACCGGCCGCGAGCAGGCCCTGCACATCCAGTTTCCGCTGAACGGCTCGCGGATCGATGTCGATCGCTCCGGCGGGCAGGACAGCGCGGCGATGCCGGTCAAGGTCGCCGGCGGCGTTCTGCCGATGACCGTCATGGTTAACGGCACGGCGCTTGGCGAGATCGACGGCCGTCGCCAGCGCCTGATCGATCCGCCCGGTCCGGGCTTTGCACGGCTCACCGTGATCGATGCCACGGGCGCCGCGGACACAGTCGTCATTCGAATTCAATGAGCCCGCCTTAAGCGGTTGTGGCGATGGCGGTTTCAGCGTAAGCGGAACCAATGGCCGAGACCTACCCAGCCCCCCGTTTTGGTGCCCCCCGCGAACCGAAATCGCCTGCAAATCCGGGCAGCGGGCTCGTGCGCATGCTCGATGTCGTCACGGCCAGCCATGCCCGCGCCGTCGCCTTCCTGCTGCTATGCGCGCTGCTGTTGTTCCTGCCGGGCTTCTTCACGATCCCACCGATCGATCGCGACGAGGCGCGGTTCGCCCAGGCCACCAAGCAGATGGTCGAGAGCGGCGACTATGTCGATATCCGCTTCCAGGAGGACGTCCGCTACAAGAAGCCGATCGGCATCTACTGGTTGCAATCGGCGACGGTGGAAGCCGCCTCGATGCTCAAGCTGCCGAAGGCCGAGTTGCGGATCTGGGTCTACCGGCTGCCGTCGCTGTTCGGGGCCATCGGCGCCGTGCTCATGACCTATTGGGCCGCGCTCGGCTTCGTCACGCGGCGCGCCGCGGTGCTGGCGGCGCTGATGATGTGCGCCTCGGTGCTGCTCGGGGTCGAGGCGCGCCTCGCCAAGACCGATGCGATGCTGCTGCTCTGCGTGGTCGCCGCAATGGGGGCGATGGCGCGGGCCTATCTGTCGTGGCAGCGCGCCGAGGACGAGACGCATCCGCCCTGGAGCTGGCCCGCGATCTTCTGGACCGCGCTTGCGGTCGGCATCCTGATCAAGGGCCCGCTGATCCTGATGTTCGCCGGGCTGACCATCGTTGCGCTGGCGATCCAGGACCGCGATGCCTCCTGGCTGTGGAAGCTGCGCCCGGTCTGGGGCCTGATGTGGATGCTGGTGCTGGTGCTGCCCTGGTTCGTCGCGATCTTCTGGCGCGCGGGCGAGGCCTTCTTTGCGGACTCCGTCGGCGGCGACATGCTGAGCAAGTTGGGCGCCCAGGAATCCCATGGCGCGCCGCCCGGACTTTACCTGGCGCTGTTCTGGATCACGTTCTGGCCCGGCGCACCGCTCGCGGCGATGGCGGCGCCCGCGGTGTGGCGGGCGCGGCGTGAGCCCGGCGCGCAGTTTCTGCTGGCCTGGCTGATCCCGTCCTGGATCGTGTTCGAGGCGGTGCTGACCAAGCTGCCGCATTACGTGCTGCCGCTCTATCCGGCGATCGCCATTCTCACCGCCGGTGCGGTGGAGCGGCGCGTGCTGTCGCGCTCCTGGCTGATGCGCGGTTCGGCCTGGTGGTTCGCGATCCCTGCGGCCACCTCGATCATCGCGGTGGTCGGCGCGGTGATCCTGACGCGGCAGCCCGCCTTCGTGGCCTGGCCGTTCATCGCGGCGTCGCTGATCTTCGGCCTGTTCGCCTGGTGGCTCTACGACAACAACCGCGCCGAGCGCTCGCTGCTCAACGCGCTGGTCGCGGCCCTGATGCTGGCGGTGATCGTGTATGGCATCGTGTTGCCGTCGCTGACGCCGCTGTTCCCGAGCATCGAGGTCGCGCGCGCGCTCCGCAACGTCACCTGCGTCGGGCCGAAGGCGGCTGCGGCCGGCTATCACGAGCCCAGCCTCGTGTTCCTGACGGGCACCCAGACCGTGCTCACCGACGGATCGGGCGCGGCGGATTTCCTGCGGCAAGGCAGCTGCCGTTTTGCGCTGATCGAGCAGCGCTCGGAGCGCAGCTTCGTGCAGCGCGCCGAGGCGATCGGGCTGCGCTACAGGGTCGGGACCCGCATCGACGGCTACAATTTCTCGCAGGGCCGCGCGATCTCGATTTCGATCTTCCGCTCGGAAGGCACCGAATAGGATGCCTGTTACGACCAGCCCCGCGCCGCGTCCGGGCTACCCCGCGCAATTGCTCGCCGTGTCGAGACGCGCGCTGTCGCAGCTCGTCCGCACGCCCTCGCATTCACGCCGCGCCGAGGCCGCGCGAAAACTTGCGCGGCATTCGCTGTGGCTCAGCGCGGCGGGCGCGGCCCTCGTCATCGTGCTGATGGTCGCGTTCGACCAGACCGAGATCCAGCTGATGCCGGCGCGCGGCACGCCCAGCCTGTGGCCGATCCGCATCCTGACCGATTTCGGCAAGGACGAGTATCTGCTCTCGGTGCTCGGGGCTGCGCTGGTGGTGTTGGCGTTCGTCGCGGCAGGGCTTCACGGAACGCGCCGCGCGCTGCTGCTCGGGCTCGGCACACGGCTGCAGTTCGTGTTTCTGTCGATTGCCGTATCGGCATTCGTTGCCGAGATCTTGAAATATGTCATCGGTCGCGGACGTCCGTTCGTCGGTGGCAAGCCCAATCCGTTCAACTTCGTACCGTTCGAGGGAACCGGGGCTTATGCCAGTCTGCCGTCGGGCCATGCCGTGGCAGCGTTCGCCCTGGCGTTTGCGGTATCGGCATTGTGGCCGCGCCTGCGCGTGTTCATGTTCACTTACGCAATCGTGATCCTGCTGACGCGGCTGGTGCTGGTCGCGCATCACCCGAGCGACGTCGTGGCCGGCGCCCTGGTCGGCACGGTCGGCGCCATGGCAGTCCGCTACTGGTTCGCGGCCCGAAGGCTGGGCTTTGCGATCCGCGCCGACGGCACCATCGTGCCGCTTGCCGGGGCTGTCTCGGGCCGCCTCAAAAGGGTTGCCCACGGGGCATCCGCCCCATAAAAGCGGCTGCCTGCCGGGACCGCCGGTTCCCGCGGCGGCCAATTCCAACCACGAGCCTCACTTGTCGACGTCCCAGCCTTCGGTTTTCCAGCCTTCGGTTTCCATCGTCGTTCCCGTGCGCAACGAAGCCGACAACATCGCGCCGCTGATCGCGGAGATCGGCGCGGCGCTCGACGGCCGCTGGGACTACGAGATCATCTACGTCAACGACGGCTCGACCGATGCGACCGGTGAACGGATCTCGACGCTGATGGCGCAGCGGGACAATCTGCGTCAGCTCCGCCATGCCAGATCGGGCGGCCAGTCCGCGGCGGTGCGCAGCGGGGTGCGCGCGGCACGCGGGGTGATCGTGGCGACGCTCGACGGCGACGGCCAGAACAACCCGGCCTTCCTGCCCGACCTCATTGCGGCGGTCGAGAAGGGAGCAGGGCGCGTCGGCCTCGCTGCGGGGCAGCGCGTCGGACGCAAGGATACCGGCTTCAAGAAATTCCAGTCGCGCGTGGCCAACGGCGTCCGCAACGCCATCCTGAAGGACGGCACGCGGGATACCGGGTGCGGATTGAAGGCGTTCCGGCGCGAGGTCTTCCTGATGATGCCCTATTTCGACGGGCTGCATCGCTTCCTGCCGGCGCTGGTCCGCCGCGAAGGCTACGACATCGCCTATGTCGACGTGATCGACCGGCCGCGCCATTCCGGCGTGTCGAATTATGGTTTCTTCGACCGGCTCTGGATCGGCATCATGGATCTCGCCGGCGTATGGTGGCTGATCCGCCGCAAGAAGCCGACACCAGACGTGACTGAGGTGACCGCATGATCATCCAATACGGTCAGGCGCTGAGCAATTATCTCTACGACGTCTTCGTCGCCAAGTTCGATTTCTGGCTGGCATTCGGCCTCGTCGCGCAGCTGTTCTTCACCGCGCGCTTCCTGGTGCAGTGGATCGCGAGCGAGCGCGCCGGCAACAGCGTGGTGCCGATGGCGTTCTGGTTCTGCTCGATGGGCGGCGGCCTGATGACCCTGGTCTACGGCGTAGTGAAGCGCGAGCCGATCATCATCCTCGGACAGTCGCTGGCGACGGTGATCTATATCCGCAACATCATGCTGATCATCAAGAACCGCGGCAAGGCGTCGAAGACGCTGGACCGCTGAACCCAAACCACAGCCTCCGGGACTTCTCCTAAAACCGTGGAACATGTACCCCAATCGACTCTTGCTATTTCAAGACCGATTGGTTCATATATAGCTATGCGTCGCCCCGCCCCAGTACAACTATCCCGTGGCCGCCCCCGGAGTTTCGACACGGAAGCCGCCGTCGAACGCGCGATGAATGTATTCTGGTCGCGCGGCTATCACGCCACGGCGCTGCCGGACCTGCTTCGTGCGACGAAACTCTCGCGTGGCAGCCTTTACGCCGCTTTTGGTGACAAGCACTCGTTGTTCTTGCGAGCGCTCGATCGCTACATCGCCATTGCCCTGACGCGGATGGATACCGAACTCGACCACGCCAGAGAGCCGGTCGACGGCCTGAGGGCCTATCTTGCCGGCTACGTCGACCGCAACAGCGGTGCCAATGGTCGGCGCGGTTGCCTGCTGGTCGCCACAGCCATGGAACTGGCTGGCCGCGACACTGAGGTCGATCGTCGCATCGGGAATTTCTTCAAAGCCATGGAGGCTCGGGTGGCCGATGCGTTTTCCCGTGCGAAGGCAGCGGGCCAACTCGCCGATGGTGTCGAGCCTTCGAGCGCCGCCCGAATTATCGTCTGTTTCGTCGAAGGGCTGCGGGTGGTCGGCAAGACGGCACCGACACGGATCATTTCGCAAGCCACCGTCGACGCTCTTCTCGACCGCTTCATCAGGTAGACAAACCATGGACCTTTCCGCTGTTCGCAGGCCAATATCTGGACCGAATGGTCTTGAAAAGAGCGATGCCATGTCCGCTCTCCAGATTGTCTGCGCGGTGGTGGTTCCCTTGCTCTGGGGTTATCAATTCGTGGTCATCAAAGTGGGCGTGACGGAGTTTCCGCCGCTCTTCTTCCTCGCACTTCGCTTCCTGGCAATCGCGCTGCTGCTCGTTCCGTTCGTCGAAAGGCCGACGCGGCGGCAGCTCGGACCTGTCGCAGCCATTTCGCTTTTCCTTGGTGGATTGAACTTCGGCCTGTTCTACGTTGGTCTCGGGCTCGGCTCGGGAAGCATGTCAGCCGTTGCATATCAACTCGCCCCACCTTTCACCGTCTTGTTGGCCTGGCCGCTACTCGCGGAGAGGCCGTCTCTAACGACGTCCGCAGGCGTGGTGCTTGCCTTCATCGGTGTGGTCGTGCTGGCGGCGGGGCCTGGCGTGTCGGCAAACGCGCTTCCGCTGCTGCTTGTGGTCGGGGCAGCTTTCGCATTTGCGGTGTCCAACATCTTGACGAAGCGGTATGGCCCCTTCGATCCCCTGATGTTGATGGGCTGGTCGTCGCTGTTCACGGTGCCGCAGGTCATGCTGATGTCGTTCCTGCTCGAATCCGGGCAAATGGCGAGCCTCGTTACGGCAGACGAACGTGGCTGGCTGGCGCTCGCCTACACGATCTTCATCGGCGGAATTGTCGGGTTTGGCCTTTGGTTCTGGCTGATCGCTCGATGCTCGATGGCGCGCGTCGCGCCCTTCGGTCTGCTGCTGCCGGTGTTCGCATTGACTTCCAGCGTCATCTTCCTCGACGAACGCATAAGCCCAAAGCTCATCGCCGGCGGGCTGCTCGCGATCTCAGGCGTCGCCATGACGCAGGTGCGCCAACGCGCCCAACCAGCCTGATCGTCGGGCATCGTGTCGTGCCGACTTCAGTCGGTGCCCGGCCGCCTAGCGCGGCAGCGCCGACGCCGCGCCTGAGGCGGACAGGGCGGCCGTCTCCGCCTCGGTCCTGCGATAGGGCTCGCCGGCCGCGTCCAGCACAGGGTAGGCGACTGCGCAGATATGCGAGTGGATGCGCCTGAGGTCGCGCAGCACGTCGAGATGCAGTGACGTCGTTTCGATGGTTTCGGGGCGGCCCTCGCGCAGGCGATCGAGATGCCGCTCGACCGCGGCAAGCTCGGTGTTGCGCAGCGCGGTTTTCTCCACCAGCAGCTTGCGCGCCTCGTTGGCGTCGCCCGACATGAAGACGCCGAACGCGATCCGCAGCGAGTCCATCGTGCGCTTGTGGAAGGCGGCGAGCTCGTCTGCCCCTTCCGCCGAGAACTGGAAGCGCCGCTTGATCTTCTTTGTGGCGAGCTCGCTCAGGCTCTTGTCGATGATGTCGCCGATGTGTTCGAGGTTGATGGCGAAGGAGATGATCTCCATCGCGCGCCGTCCTTCGCTCTCGTCGAGGCTGCCCCGCATGAGCTTGGTCACGTAGAGCTTGATGGCCTCGTCGAGACCGTCGACGAGATTGTCCATCTTGGAGACCTGGTCGACCAGCGCACGGTCGCCCGTCATCATCGCGGCCATCACCTTGCGCAGCATGACCTCGACGAGATCGCCCATGCGCAACGTCTCGCGCGCGGCATCGGCGAGCGCCAGCGACGGCGTCTCCAGCGCGGTCTCGTCGAGATAGCGAGGCCGGGCCGGGTCGGCCTCCTGCACGCGATCCGGCAACAGGCGGGTGAGCAGGCGCGACATGGCGTCGAGCAGGCCGATGAAGACGATTGCCGTGCCGACATTGAAGGCGATGTGGAAGGCCGCCGTCATCTTGGCGAGATCCGGTTGCCAGGCGTGCATGTGCTCGGCGATCCCGCCCAGGAAGGGCAGGACCAGCGCAATGCCGATCACGCGGTTGACGAGATTGCCGACCGGCAGGCGATAGCTCGCAGGATTGTCACGCCTGGCGCCCTCGAACACGGGATTGATGGCGCTGCCGAGATTGGCCCCGAGCACGAGCGCCAGCGCCGCGTAGGGCGTGATGAACTGCGAATAGGCCAGCGACATGATCAGGAGCACGCTGGCGACGCTCGAATGCACCGCCCAGGTGACGAGGGCGGCGATGACGATGCACAGGATGGGATCGCCTGTGATGGCCGACATCACGACGCGGACTCCGGGCGCGTTCTCGGCCGGCGCCAGCGTGTCGAGCAGGATGTGCAGCGAGAGCAGCATCAGGCCGAGGCCGATGCAGACGCGGCCGATGTCCTTGATCCGCGAACGCGGGCCGGAGCGGAACGCGACGAGGCCGAGCACGAACAGGACCGGCGCAATTGCTGCGATGTTGAACGACAGCACCTGCACGATCAGCGTCGTGCCGACATTGGCGCCCAACATGATGGCGAGCGCGGCGGCGAGGCTGACAAGGCCTTCGGCCGCGAACGAGCTCGTGATCAACGCGGTCGCCGTGCTGCTCTGGAGCAGGGCGGTGAGCCCGAGGCCGGCGGCAAAGGCGTTGACGCGGTTGCCCAGCGCCTTGCCCAGCAGGCGCCTGAGGTCCGGACCAAAGGCGCGCAGAATCCCGCTGTGGACCATGTGCAGCCCCCACAGCAACAGCGCCACGCCGCCCATGAGGTCGAGCAGAACCAACGTTCCCATTCTCCGTGTCCGGATTGGAGTCGATTGGTGAGGCTAGCGCCAAACGGCAGTGGATCAAATCATTTGTTGGCGCGTCGGCGTTAACGTTTACGACACTGCACGTTCCCGCACGTCGTGCGTCCGCGCGCGGCGCACGTTGCGCGTCGGCCGCGTCGCGCCTGGCGCGTCAGCAGGCGCACTGCCCTGGGGGCAGGCTCACATTGCCGCTTTGAGGGCAGCAAAGCCGCGATCGAGATCGGCCTTGAGATCGTCGGTGCTCTCGAGCCCGATGTGCAGGCGCAGAGTTGGCCCGCCGGGCGCCCATTTGGTCGCGGTGCGATAGGCATCGCAATCGAAGGGAATCGCAAGGCTCTCGAAGCCGCCCCAGGAAAAACCCATGCCGAACAGCTTGAGCGTGTTGAGCATGGCGTCGACGGCCTGCTGCGGCGCCGGCTTCAGCACGATGCTGAACAGGCCGGATGCGCCGGTGAAGTCGCGCTTCCAGATGGCGTGACCGGGATCGGTCTCCAGGCCCGGATGCAGCACCCGTGCGACCTCGGGCCTGGCAGCGAGCCAGCGCGCCATGTCGAGACCGGAGCGATGATGCTGCGCCAGCCGGACCGACAGCGTGCGCAGGCCGCGCAGCGCGAGGAACACGTCGTCGGGACCGGCGCAGACGCCGAGCAGGCGGATGCCTTCGGCAACGATCGGCCAGGCCTTGGCGTTGGCCGAGATCGTGCCGAACATGATGTCGGAATGGCCGCCGATATATTTGGTGGCGGCCTGCATGCTGACGTCGACGCCCTGTTCGAGCGAGCGGTGATAGAGCGGCGTTGCCCAGGTGTTGTCGTCGATGACGAGCGCGCCCTTCGCATGCGCGACCTCGGCGATGGCGCGGATGTCCGGCATCTCGAACGATTGCGAGCCCGGCGCCTCCACCAGCACCGCGCGGGTGTTCGGCTTGAACAGCTTGTCGATGCCGGCACCGATTTGCGGGTCAAAGTACGTGGTCTCGACGCCGTAGCGGGCGAGCATGCCGTTGCAGAAGTTGCGCGAGGGGCGGTAGACGTTGTCGACGACCAGAATGTGGTCGCCGGCCTTCAGCAGCGCGAGCAGCGTGGTGGAGATCGCCGACAATCCCGACGGCACGATGCCGACGCCGGCGCATTGCGGCCCCTCCAATGCCATCAGCGTCTCCTGGAACGCCTTGGTGGTGGGGGAACCGTGGCGGCCATAGGTGAACTCGCCGCGATGGGCGTGCAGGTCCTCGGCGGTCGGATAGAGCACGGTCGAGCCGTGGAAAACCGGCGGATTGACGAACCCCTTCTGCGCCTTGGTGTCGCGGCCGGAGGTGACCAGCCGGGTCTCGGCCTTCTGCTCTTGGGGGTGCGAGGAATCCATGCGTCTGCTTTCAAAACCGCGTTTCCGGTCGGGGCTGGGCGCCCGACGGGCCGGCCGAAAGGCCGCTGTCGTTAATAACAGAACACAGAAGAGTCCCGTCAACCCCTTGACCCGGCACGCCAGTCGTTCTGTGATGCGCAGGTGCTATTCAGTCGCCGCATGTTGAGGGGCCTGCCGCGACCTTCGATCCATCGCCTGACCGAACCTTGCGCACAGCCGATAGCGGCGGGCGCCTGCGGCGGGGATTAAGGTATGGCCTCCCGGGATCGGCGAGTGTTCGGCAAGGTTTTCCAGCATGACTCTTGCAAGGCTGGTCTTGATATGCCCGGCCCGGCAGGGATGATCCTGAGACAACGTTCCTTGAGACGACTTTGAAAGGCCCAAAGCCCATGAAACGCGTAACCCTGGCTCTCACTCTTGCACTCGCCGCCGGTCTCTCCGTCCAAGCCGCCGATGCGCAAACGCTCAAGACGGTCAAGGACCGGGGCATGCTGTCCTGCGGCGTCAGCCAGGGCCTGCCCGGTTTCTCCTCGCCCGACGACAAGGGCAACTGGACCGGCATCGACGTCGACGTCTGCCGCGCCATCGCCGGCGCGATCTTCAACGATCCGACCAAGGTCAAGTTCGTGCCGCTGTCCGCCAAGGACCGCTTCACCGCGCTGCAGTCCGGCGAGATCGACGTGCTCTCGCGCAACACCACCTGGACCATCTCGCGCGACACCTCGCTCGGCGCCAATTTTACCGGCGTGACCTATTATGACGGGCAGGGCTTCATGGTGAAGAAGTCGCTCAAGGTGAACTCGGCGCTCGAGCTCAACAGCGCCTCGGTCTGCGTGCAGACCGGCACGACCACCGAGCAAAATCTCGCCGACTACTTCAAGGCGAACAACATGAAGTACGAGGTGATCGCGTTCGCCACCAACGACGAAACGGTCAAGGCCTATGAAGCCGGACGCTGCGACGTCTTCACCACGGACCAGTCGGGCCTCTACGCCAACCGCCTCAAGCTCGCCAGTCCCAACGACCACATGGTGCTCCCCGAGATCATCTCCAAGGAGCCGCTCGGCCCGATGGTGCGCCACGGCGACGACCAGTGGTTCGACATCGTGAAGTGGACGCTGTTCGCGATGATCACCGCCGAGGAGCTCGGGATGACCTCGAAGAACGTCGACGAGAAGGCGAAGCTGGATAATCCGGAGATGAAGCGGGTTGTCGGCAGCGACGGCAATTTCGGCGAACAGCTCGGCCTGACCAAGGATTGGGTGGTGCGGATCGTGAAGACGGTCGGCAATTACGGCGAGGTGTTCGACCGCAACGTCGGCGCGGGCTCGCCGCTGGCCATCAACCGCGGCCTCAACAATCTCTGGAACAAGGGCGGTCTTCAGTACGCGCCGCCGATCCGCTGACCGCTCCTGACCCGCTGACAGCGGCATGAGCACCGAGGCCCGAAAACCGCCGCCCCAGATCGCGCTGAAGATCAGGCGCCTTCTGGGCGGCAAGGCAGGCTGGAACGGCGTTGCCGTCCAGTTTGCCTTCGCGGCGGTCCTGGGCTGGATCGGCTACGAGATCGTCTCCAATGCTCGCGCCAACCTGGAGAACCAGCACATTGCCGCCGGCTTCGGCTTCCTGCGCAACAACGCCGGTTTCGACGTCAACCAGACCCTGATCTCCTATACCGGCTCGGATACGTTCCTGCGCGTGTTCGTGGTCGGTCTCCTGAACACGCTCGTGGTCTCGGTGGTGGGCATCGTCTTCGCCACCGTATTCGGCTTCGTCGTCGCGCTGTGCCGGCTGTCGCCGAACTGGCTGCTGTCGCGCATCGGCGAGATCTATGTCGAGGTCATCCGCAACCTGCCGCTCTTGTTCCAGATCCTGTTCTGGTATCTGGCGGTGCTGGCGGCCTTGCCCAATCCGCGGCAGAGCATCTCGCTGTTCGGCATCGCCTTCATCAGCAATCGCGGCCTCGTCATCCCCAGTCCGATCGGCCAGAGCGGTCTCGCGCCGTTCCTGGTGGTGCTGGCGCTCGGCATCGTCGCCTCGCTGGCCCTGCGCTTCTACGCAAGGCGAGCGCTGTTTCAGCGCGGCCACGTGATCCGCATCTGGCCTTACGTGCTGGCCCTGCTGTTCGGGTTTCCGCTGGCCACGGCGCTGGCGTTCGGTTCGCCCTTCACGTTCGAGCTGCCGCAGCTGAGGGGATTCAATTTCGCAGGCGGCTCGCGCATCATCCCGGAATTCGTGGCGCTGGTGGTGGCGCTGTCGACCTACACGGCCGCGTTCATCGCCGAGATCGTGCGCGCCGGTATCCTGTCCGTTCACAAGGGGCAGATGGAGGCGGGCTCCTCGCTGGGCCTCAGCCGCGGTGCCACGCTCCGCCTGATCGTTGTGCCGCAGGCCATGCGTGTCATCGTGCCGCCGCTGACCAACCAATATCTCAATCTTACCAAGAACTCGTCGCTGGCGGTGGCGATCGGCTATCCGGACCTCGTCTCGGTATTTGCCGGCACATCGCTGAGCCAGACCGGGCAGGCGATCGAGATCATCGCCATGACGATGGGCATCTACCTTCTGATCTCGCTCGTCACCAGCGCCATCATGAGCCTCTATGGCTGGCGGGTCAGCCGGAGTCTGGGCGCATGAGCCACGTCTCGTCCCGATTTGTCCGCCGTGACCTGCTCGCCGAGCGACCCGCGCCGGTGAAGACCACCGGCTTCATCGGCCTGATGCGCACGCGCCTGTTCAACTCGCCGACCAACATCCTGCTGACGATCCTGGGCGCCTTGCTGCTCTGGTACACGATCGTTCCCTCCGTCAAGTTCCTGGTCGTCGATGCGGTCTGGAGCGGCAAGGACCGCACCGCCTGCCTCGCCGAGAACGCCGGTTTTGCCGTCGGTGCCTGCTGGCCCTACATCCAGGCGAAGCTTCCGCAGCTGATCTACGGCTTCTATCCCGAGGCCGAACGCTGGCGGGTCGATCTCACATTCATCCTGGCCGCGGTCCTGTTGGTGCCGCTGCTCGTACCGCGGCTGCCGGCGAAGAGCCTGAACGCCGGCATGTTCTTCGTCGCGTTTCCGGTGGTCGCATTCTTCCTGCTGCACGGAGGCGGCATCAAGGGCTTCGGCCTGAGCTGGACGGCCGGTCTCCTGGAGCTGTTCGACGAGAGCATCATTGGTGCCGGACAGGCGCTGCTCGGTCTCAGCAAGAATTCGGCGATTGGCCCGCTGCTGTGGGGCGTCGGAAGCCTCATCGTGCTATTCGGTACAGCGGTCCATTGGCTGATCTTTCCGCTCACCTGGTTGCGCGACTATATCCAGGGGATGGGCCAGCCGGTCTGGGCCGATTTCGCGGCGACGGCCGCGATCGCGTGTCTGGTCGCCTTCGTTCTCGGCGGCGGCGTACGCACCGGCGGGCGGGCTCTGGTATCGAGCATCGCCAGCTTCATTGCCATCGCCATCGTCATCAGGCTCATGGATCTCGATCACGGCGGATTGCCGGTCGTGGCGACCAATCTTTGGGGTGGCCTGCTGGTGACGCTGGTGGTCTCCGTCACCGGCATTGTCACCTCGCTGCCGATCGGCATCGCGCTCGCGCTGGGCCGCCGCTCCACCATTCCGCTGATCCGGATCTTCTCGATCGCCTTCATCGAGTTCTGGCGCGGTGTGCCCCTGATCACCGTGCTGTTCTTCGCCACCTACATGCTGCCGCTGTTCCTGCCGGGCAATTTCACCGTCGACGGTCTCGTCCGCGCGCTGATCGGCATCGCTCTGTTCACCGGCGCCTACCAGGCCGAGAACGTCCGCGGCGGGCTCGCCGCGATCCCGCGCGGGCAAACCGAGGCGGCGGCCGCCCTCGGGCTCTCCTGGTGGAAGACGACCTCGTTGATCGTGCTGCCGCAGGGGTTGCGCCACGTCATCCCAAACCTCGTCAACAGCTTCATCTCGCTGTTCAAGGACACCTCGCTGGTGTCGATCGTCGCGCTGTTCGATCTGTTGGGCTCGCTCAGGGCATCGTTCTCGGATCCGAAGTGGTCGACGCCTTCGACCGCGTTCACCGGCTTCGCCTTCGCCGGCATCATCTACTTCATCTTCTGCTTTGGAATGTCGCGCTATTCGCTGTTCGTCGAGCATCGTCTCAACGCCCACCGCCGCAGCTGATCGAGGTCCCCATGTCAGACCCCATCGTCAAGATTTCCGGCCTCAACAAATGGTACGGCGACTTTCACGTGCTGCGCGACATCGACCTCGATGTCCGCAAGGGCGAGCGCATCGTGATCTGCGGGCCCTCGGGCTCCGGCAAGTCGACGTTGATCCGCTGCATCAATGCGCTCGAGGAATTCCAGGAGGGCGAGATCGTCGTCGACGGCATCGAGCTCGGGCCCAACCTCAAGCATGTCGATGCCGTGCGCCGCGAAGTCGGCATGGTGTTCCAGAGCTTCAATCTGTTCCCGCACCTCACGGTGCTCGACAATTGCACGCTGGCGCCGATCTGGGTCCGCAACATCCCGAAGAAGGACGCCGAGGCGACCGCGATGAAGTTCCTGGAGCGGGTCAAGATCCCGCATCAGGCCAACAAGTTTCCGGGCCAGATGTCCGGCGGCCAGCAGCAGCGCGTCGCCATCGCCCGCGCCCTGACGATGAATCCGAAGGTCATGCTGTTCGACGAGCCGACCTCGGCGCTCGACCCGGAGATGGTCAAGGAGGTGCTGGACACCATGGTGGACCTCGCCGGGGAGGGCATGACCATGATGGTCGTCACCCACGAGATGGGTTTTGCCCGTGAGGTCGCCAACCGCGTGGTGTTCATGGACGCCGGCCAGATCATCGAGGCCAACACCCCGAACGAGTTCTTCGCGGCGCCTCAGCACGCCCGCACGAAGCTGTTCCTGAGCCAGATCTTGCGCTGATCCCCGGGAAATCCCGGGGGCATTGCTGGTCCGTTGACCGGACGGTCCTGGCTCGCGAATCAGTTAGACTCAGCTTCGGGCATTCTCCGGAGAGACACCTTGCAGAACAGCGGCGGCGGCGCGCGCGCATTCCAGAACGCGCGATTGCAGAAGAAATTGATGAAGCAGGCCGACGCCGTCATTGCCGCTGCGGCGAACGCCTATGGCCAGGGTCGGTATGCCGAGACCGAGGCGCTGTGCCGCGAGATTCTGAAAGCCCTTCCGGATCATGTCGACGCCATGCATCTGCTCGGCATGTGCGCCCATGACGGCCGGCGCCTCGAGGAGGCGAAAGAGCTAATCGAGCGCGTGATTGCGCTCGATCCGCGCCTGCACGATGCCCACAACAACCTCGCGACCGTGCATTTCGACCTCGGCAATTACGAGGAGGCGCGGAAGTGCCAAGAGAGGGCGATCGCGCTGAAGCCGAATTTCGCGGTCGCGATCACCAATCTCGGCAACACGCTGATGCATATGGGGCAGTACGAGCAGGCGCTCGAGATGCACGAGCGCGCCATCAAGCTGAAGCCGGATTACGCCGATGCGCTCTGCAACCGTGGCATGGTCGAGATCGTGCTCGGGCAGGTGATGCGCGCCAAGGAGAGTTTCGAGCGCGCCTTGCTGTTTCAGCCGCGTCACGCCGAAGCCATCGTCGGCAGCGGCATGGTGAGCATGGAGCTCCGGCACCACGACGAGGCGGCCGCCAAGTTTGCCGCGGCGCTGGCGATCAAGCCGGGCGCGCCGAGGATCCTGGCCCAGCGCGGGCGGCTCAGCTACGAACTGCAGCGCCTGGAGCCCGCGCTTGCGGATTTCGAGGCGGCGCTTGCGATCTCGCCCAAGCTCGAGCTGGCGCTCCGGGGCAAGGCCCAGGCCTGCCTCGTCATGGGAAAGACCGCGCAGGCGATGGCGGCCGCGACGACCTTGATCGAGCGAAATCCACGTTCCGAGATGGGAATGGCGCTGATGGGCTTCGCTTATTCGAACCAGGGCGACATGGACACCGCGATCGAATATCTCGATCGCGCGCTGGCGCTTCGCCCGGACTACGGGGATGCGATCAGAGGAAAGATCTTCCTGCAGGACTACCGCGCCGAGGCCGATTTCGTGGTGCAGCAGGCGGTGCGAAAATCCTGGTGGGATGCGATCGGCTCGAGGATTCCGCAAAGGACGCTGCCGAAGCGACCGCTTGATCCGGACAAGCGGATCGTGGTCGGCTATGTCGCTGCCGAATTCCGTCAGCATTCGGCGGGGCTCACCTTGCTGCCGGTGCTGCGCCATCATGATCACACCAGGTTCAAGATCATCTGCTACTATTCTTGGCCGGGGGCGGACGAGTACACCGCCAAGTTCAAATCATTGGCGGACGTCTGGGTCGATGCCTGGGGGCTTTCGGACGACGAACTTGCCGATCGCATCCAGGCCGACGACGTGGACATCCTGATCGACGTGTCGGGCCACACCACCGGCAACCGGCTGCAATGCTTCGCGCGGAAGCCGGCTCCGATCCAGGCGACCGGGTTCGGACACGCGACGGGCACGGGCATGCCGACCATGGACTATGTGCTCGCCGATCCCATCTTCATTCCGCCGTCGGTCCGGCACCTGTTTCCCGAGAAGATCCACGATCTGCCGTGCCTGATCACGATGGAGCCGGTCACCAATCTGCAGCCCTCCGAGCTCCCGATGCTCCGCAACGGCTACGTCACCTTCGGCGTGTTCAACCGCATCTACAAGATCTCGGACGATGCGATCCGCGTGTGGTCGCGCATCATGCGGGAGGTGCCGGGATCGAAGATCATCCTCAAGCATGGTCTGCTCGACGATGCACTGCTGCGCGATAGCCTGATCGCGCGCTTCGTCGCGCAGGGCATTGCGGAGGAGAACATCACGTGCCTCGGCACCACCTCGCGCGACGACCACCTGATGGCGTTCGACAAGGTCGACATCTCGCTCGACACGTTCCCGCAAAATGGCGGCATCAGCACCTGGGAATCGCTCTACAAGGGCGTTCCCGTCGTCGCCAAGCTCGGTATCGGCGCCTCCTCGCGTGCCGGCGCCTCCATCGTGGCGGCGGTCGGGCTCGGTGACTGGGTCGCCGAGGACGACGATGGCTATGTCGAGATCGCCCGCAAGTTTGCCGCGCAGCCCGAGCATCTGGCGAAGTTGCGCGCAGGGCTACCGGCTCAGATCGCAGCCTCGCCCGCCGGCAATGTCGAGATCTACACCCGTGAGCTCGAAGCGGGCTACCGCAAATTCTGGCACGACTATTGTGCCGCGGCTTCAGAACGCGGTGACACCGCGCAGGGCGAGGCGGGCACGCTGGGCGGTTCCTGAGCCGCACAGGTCTCGCCGGCTGGCCGTGCGAACTGGCCGTACGAATCAGTTAGACTCACCTCGGGCCCTTTTCCGGAGAAACACCTTGCAGAGCAGCGCCGGCGCGCGCGCATTCCAGAATGCGCGGTTGCAGAAGAAGTTGAAGAAGCAGGCCGATGCCATCATCTCTGCCGCGGCGGGCGCCTATGGCCAGGGCCGGTATGCCGAGAGCGAGGCGCTCTGCCGCCAGATCGTGCAGGCCGTTCCGGATCATTTCGACGCCATGCATGTCCTCGGCCTGAGTGTGCAACAGCTCGGGCGTCTCGATGAGGCGCAACAATTGCTCGAGCGCGCGGTCGCGATCGAGCCGCGTTCGCACGAGGCGCAGAACAATCTCGGCTCCGTGTATCTCGCCCTCCAGAAATTTGAGGCCGCGCGCGCATGTCTGGAGAAGGCGATCGCGCTGAAGCCGAATTTTCCGCCGGCGCTGGCCGGCCTCGGCAACACCCTGCTTCAGATGAGCCTGCCCGAGCGGGCCATCGAAGTGTACGAGCGCGCGATCAAGCTGAAGCCCGACTATGCCGACGCGCTCTGCAATCGTGGCGTCGCGGAGCTGGCGCTGTTTCGGTTTGACCGCGCCCGCGAGAGCTTTGATCGCGCGCTGTTGTTTCAGCCGCGCCACGTCGAGGCGCTGATCGGCAAAGGCATGGTCAGTATCGAGCTCAGGCGCTACGACGAGGCGGAAGCGGCGCTCGCAGCAGCGCTCGCGATCAAGCCGGATTCGGCGAAGATTCTGGCGCAACGCGGGCGACTTAACGCGGCACTGTCGCGGCCGGAACAGGCCGCCGCGGATTTCGATGCGGCACTTGCACTTTCGCCGCGGTTTGAAGTGGCCTTGCGCGGAAAGGCAGAGGCCTCGCTCAGCATCGGAAACACCGCACAGGCGATCGTGGCCTGCACGACCTTGCTCGAGCAGAATCCGCACTCCACGATCGCATTGGCTTTGCTGAGCTCCTGTTTTGCAAACCAGGGAGAAATCGCATCCGCGATCGAACATCTCGACAGGGCGCTGGCGATCGCGCCGGACCCGGATTTGATGGCGCGGAAGATCTACTTCCTGGACTTTCTCCCGGACGCCGATTTCACGGTCCAGCAGGCGGCGCGCAAGTCCTGGGGGGAGGCAATCGGGGCCAGAGTGCCGCAGAGGAAGCTCGCGCCCCGGCAGCTCGACCCCGACAGGCGGATCGTGATTGGCTATGTCTCTTCCGAATTCTGGTACCACTCGGCGGCGTTCGGGCTATTGCCCGTGCTGCGCCATCACGACCATGCGAACTTCGAGATCGTCTGTTATTCGTGTTCGCCGACACGTGACGCGGTGACGGCCCAATTCAGGTCGGCGGCCGACGTCTGGGTCGACGCCTGGCAGATGTTCGACGATCAGCTGGCGGATCGCATTGAGGCCGACAAGGTCGACATCCTCATCGACGTGTCCGGACATTCGTCGGGCAACAGGCTCCAGGTGTTCGCCCGCAAGCCGGCTCCCATCCAGGTCACTGGCTTCGGACACGCGACCGGTACGGGCCTTCAGGCCATGGACTACGTGCTTGCGGACCCGGTCTTTATTCCGCAATCGGCCCGGCACCTGCTGACCGAAAAGGTCTTTGATCTGCCGTGCCTGATCACGATCGATCCGATCCTGGATGTGCCGCCTTCCGAGCTTCCCATGCTCCGCAACGGCTACGTCACCTTCGGGGTGTTCAACCGCGTCAACAAGATCTCGGACGAGGCCATCCGCGTATGGTCGAAAGTGATGCGCGAGGTGGCTGGGTCGAAGATCATCATCAAGCACACGCTGCTTGACGATCGGCTGGTGCGCGACGGCCTCCTTGCGCGATTTGTGGCGCAGGGAATTGCGGAGGAAGCCATCACCTGCCTCGGCTCGTCCGATCGTGCCGAGCATCTGCGCGCCTTTGCGCAGGTCGATATCTCGCTCGATCCATTCCCGCAAAACGGCGGCGTTAGCACCTGGGAATCCCTCTATGCGGGCGTTCCGGTCGTGGCCAAGCTCGGCCACGGCGCGTCCTCGCGCGCCGGCGGTTCCATCGTTTCGGCTGTCGGCCTCGATGACTGGGTCGCGGAGGACGACGAGGGCTATGCCGCGATCGCTTGCAAGTTTGCCTCGCAGCCCGAGCATCTGGCGAAGCTGCGGGCGGACTTGCCGGCGAGGATCGCAGCCTCGGCCGCGGGCAATGTCGAGGTCTACACCCGCAGGGTCGAGGACGGATACCGCCAGTTCTGGCGCGATTATTGCGCCGCGGCCTCGGAACGCGGCGAGCCCGCGTAGCCGCCGGTCACCCTGCGCAGAGCTTGTGACGCACGCCCCGGCTCAAGGGGGCGCGCAACGATCACACGAACGGCGGCTTGATGTTGCTGCGCTTCTCCAGCCACTCGGGCACGGGCAGGTTCTTGGCGCGCATGAAATCGGCGTTGAACAGTTTCGACTGATACCGGCTGCCGGAATCGCACAGCACGGTCACGACCGTCTTGCCGGGCCCGAGCTGCTTTGCGAGCCGCATCGCCCCGACGACGTTGATGCCGGTCGAGCCGCCGAGGCACAGACCTTCGTGCTGAAGCAATTCGTAGATCGCCGTGACGGCTTCAGCGTCGGGAACGAGATAGGCATCATCCACCTTCGCGGTCTCGACGATCGCGGTCGCCCGGTTGAGGCCGATGCCTTCGGTGATTGAGCCGCCCGGCGTCGCCTTGGCTTCGCCGGTCCTGAAATATTCATACATGCCGGCGCCGTGCGGATCGGCGCAAGCGACGCGGATGGTTTTACTCTTCTCTTTCAGATAACGGCTGACGCCGGCCAGCGTGCCGCCGCTGCCGACCGAGCAGACGAAGCCGTCGACCTTGCCGCCGGTCTGCTCCCAGATCTCGGGGCCGGTGGATTCATAATGCGCCTTGGCGTTGTCGAGGTTATTCCACTGGTCTGCGAACAGCACGCCGTTCGGCTCGGTCTTGCGCAACTCATCCGCGAGCCGCCGGCCGACGTGTTGATAATTGTTGGGGTTGGCATAGGGCAGGGCCGGCACCTCGATCAGCTCGGCGCCGCACAGCTTCAGGAAATCCTTCTTTTCCTGGCTCTGCGTTTCCGGGATCACGATCAGGGTGCGATAGCCGCGCGCGCTGGCGACGACGGCAAGCCCGATGCCGGTATTGCCGGCGGTCGCTTCCACCACGAGACCACCGGGCTTGAGCTCGCCGCGCTTCTCGGCCTCCAGGATCATCCATTTGCCGGCGCGGTCCTTGACCGACTGGCCGGGATTCATGAATTCGGCCTTGCCCAGAATGGTGCAGCCGGTCAGTTCCGAGGCACGCTTCAGCTTGATCAGCGGGGTGTTGCCGATGGCTTCGACAACGTCGTTTCGAATGCTCATGTCAGGAAAATCGCCACCAAGAGGGGTTGATCTGGTTGGCCAGAACCTAGTGCTTGAGGGGCCAAAGGGGAAGGCTTTTGCGTTGCGGCGAAACCCGTCGAAACGCCTGTGCCGACAGCAATATTCTCGCGCGGCAATGCGCGCGGCCGCGAGGCGGGATATCAGGAGGAGGAAATGTCCGAACATCGCCGGAGGACGGAAGATGACCATCGTCCGTCGTCGATCCGCGAACGCTTCTTTCCAACGGCCGGACGGTCCGGCATTGAGCGCCGTTGACGGCTTTGTGAGATGGCGCCGACGAGAGAACGGCTTGATGCGGGCCCCAGAAGGCTCTTGCGGCTGGGTGGAGCGATGCGAACGCAGGTGTGGCAGCAATATCACATGAAATCTTGGTAAGCTTGATCGCGCCTGCCGGTGTTTTCAGAACAAGAGAAGTCACTGCCAAACAGGCTCCTTTGGCATTTTCATCGAGTCGTTTTGGGCGCGTCGGCAGGACCGTCCCGCGACTGCGGCCCTGTCCCCAAGTTCAGCGGCCGGCTAGTATCGCCTCGAGGTTCCGCAGAAAGCATCACCGCTGTGAACGAGTTGTCCAAGGCCCCGCGATCGTCCCGCCGCGAATCGGTTAATCCGGTTGCGCGGCGGCTTGATCTGCCCGGCGGGGGGTGGATGTGACACAGGGTGTTCCGGGGATCGCCGTGCGGCGATCCGAAGGTTCCGCGGCCCGGACGCTGCGCGCGGCGCGCTGGCTTGCGGTGGTGTGCCTCGCCGCCACCTCGGGCGCGTGCGTGCTGACCCAGGATCTTCCTGATCCCGCCCTCGACGTTCCCACGCAGTACAAATATGCCGGCAAGGGCGATGCGCCGCCGTCATTGGCTTGGTGGCGCGGCTTCCGCTCTGCGGAGCTGACGCAGCTGATGGAAGAGGCGCAGACCGTCAATCTCGACATCGCCGCCGCCGTTTCCCGCATCGTCCAGGCCGACGCCCAGGCACGGCAGGCGGGCGCGGCGCTGCTGCCGAGCTTATCGACCGGCGGATCGGAAACCTATTCGCGCACCTCGGGCGCAAGCTCCTCGGGCCTGTCCATCGGCGGCCGCGAAGTCGTGAACTATTCGGCTTCGCTCAGCGCCAGCTATCAGCTCGACTTCTGGGGCCAGAACCGCGCGGCGCTGCAGACCGCGGAGGAAACCGCCAACGCCAACCGCTTCGATCGCGACACCGTCGCGCTGACGACGCTCGCTGCCGTCGCCAACGCCTATTTCCAGGTGCTGGCCTCGCAAGACCGCATCCGGACCTCCCAGCGCAACATCGCGAGCGCGCAGCGCATCCTTGATGCGGTCAGAGAGCGGCGCAGGGCCGGCACCGGTACGGATCTCGATGTCGCCCAGCAGGAGAGCGTGCTCGCCAACCAGAAGGCCCTGGTGCCGCCGCTGCGCCAGACGCTGGACCAGAACGTCAACGCGCTCGCCGTGCTGGTCTCGCGCCCGCCCGAGAGCGTGCGCGTGCATGGCGGCTCGCTGGACCGGATCGCGATCCCGCGCGTGACGCCCGGACTGCCGTCGGAGCTTCTGACACAGCGGCCTGACATCCGCCGCCAGGAGGCGCAGCTTGCCTCCGCGACCGCCAACATCGGCAATGCCCGTGCCCAGTTCTTTCCGACCATCCAGCTCACCGGCAATGGCGGCTATCAGAGCGCGGCTTTGGTCTCGCTGTTCCAGCCGCATGCGGCGTTCTTCCAGCTCGTCGGCAGCGCCACGCAGCCGATCTTCGACGGCGGCAGGATTCTCGGCAATTTCGAGCTCGCCAAGGCGCGGCAGGACGAGCTGCTGCAGACCTACCGCAAGACCATCGTGCAGGCGTTTGCCGACGTGGACAACGCGCTGTTCTCGATCAAGCAGACCACGATCCGGCTGCAATTGCAGCGCGATGTCGTTGCCGCCTCGCGCCGTGCCTTCGATCTGTCGGAGCAGCAATTGCGCGCCGGTACCGCCGACATCGTGACCGTGCTCAACACCCAACTGACCCTGTTCCAGGCGGAAGACGCGCTGTGGCAGGCCCAACTCGCGCGGCTCCTCGCCATCGTCAGCCTGTACCAGGCGCTCGGCGGCGGCTGGGAGCCGAGGATGGAGAAACCGGTCAATGCTCTTTAAGCCGGACGGCAAGCCAGGCGTAGAGGAGGGGACGGCGCGGAAGTCGCGCAGCCGCGGCTTCGTCGTGACCCTGATCACGCTGGCGATCCTCGGAGGGCTCGGTTATCTCGGCTGGACCGCCACGCATCAGCAGCAAGCCACCAACCGCAACAACCAGCGCCCGGATCTGCCGGTGCCCGTGCTGGCGGCGACTCCGCGCATCCAGGACGTTCCGGTCTATCTCGACGGCGTCGGCGCGATCCGCGCGCTCAACACCGTGACCGTGCGCTCGCAGGTCGACGGCAAGCTGATCGCGGTGAACTTCACCGAAGGCCAGGACGTCAAGAAGGGCGACGTGCTCGGCGAGATCGATCCGGCGATCTACCAGGCGCAGTACGACCAGGCCGTTGCCAAGAAGGCGCAGGATGAGGCCCAGCTCGCCAACCAGCGCATCGACCTGACCCGATACGAGCAGCTCGCCGCCTCCAATGCCGGCTCCAAGCAGCAGGCCGACACCCAGCGCGCGCTGGTCGCGCAGACCGAGGCGCTGGTCAAGGCCGACCAGGCCGCGATCGACAATGCGGCGGCAACGCTCAGCTACACCAAGATCGTGGCCCCGATCTCGGGCCGTGCCGGCCTGCGCCAGGTCGACCAGGGCAACATCATCCATGCCTCCGACACCACGGGTCTCGTGGTGATCGCGCAATTGCAGCCGATCGCGGTGTGGTTCAGCCTGCCGCAGCAACAGATCATGCGCGTCAATGCGGCCGCCGCGAAAGGCACGCTCACGGTCGACGTGTTCGGCAATGACGGCATCACCGTGATCGACACCGGCAAGCTGACCGGCATCGACAATCAGGTCGACCAGACCACCGGCACGCTCAAGCTCAAGGCGGAGTTTCCCAACGCCAATTACCAGCTTTGGCCGGGCCAGTTCGTCAATGTCCGCCTCAAGGTCGAGACCTTGACGCAGGCACTGGTGGTGCCGACATCGGCCGTGCAGCGCGGCCCGATCGGGACGTTCAGCTATGTCATCGGCGAGGACAATGTGGCCTCGGCCAAGCCCGTGACGGTGACGCAGCAGAACGAGCACGATGCCGTTATCGCCAGCGGCCTCTCGCCGAACGACCGGGTCGTGACTACGGGCTTTGCCAATCTGTCCGACGGCTCCAAGGTGATCGTCGGCCGCGACGACCAGACCCCGTCGGCCGATCTCGCCCCACGCAAGCGCTCGCGCGGGCCTGACGGCCAGAAGAAGGATGGCGCCAAGGACGGTCAGAAGGACCTGCAAGGCAAGGACGGCGAGTTCCGGGCCAAGCGCAAGAGCAGCGAAGGCGATCAGAAGGGACAGACCGGGCCGGCACCTGGACCTGCACCTGGACCCGCACCTGGGCCGGGGGCAGCGGGAAGTGGAGCCAAGCAGCCATGATCCCGACAACAGCCGCCTGACGCGGCAGGCAGATCCCATGGGTGTCTCCGAACCTTTCATCCGCCGGCCGATCGCGACGTCGCTGCTCGGCATCGCACTCATGATCGGAGGACTGCTGGGCTATTTCGCGCTGCCGGTCTCGGCGCTGCCGCAGGTCGATTTCCCGACCGTGCAGGTGACGACGCAGCTGCCGGGCGCGAGCCCGGACGTGATCGCCTCGCTGATCACCGCGCCGCTGGAGCGGCAGCTCGGCCAGATCCCGTCGCTGTCGGCGATGAACTCGACGAGCTCGTTCGGCGTCAGCCAGATCTCGCTGCAGTTCGATCTCAACCGCGACATCGATGGCGCGACCCAGGACGTGCAGGCTGCCATCAACGCCGCGGCGGGCGTGCTGCCGAAGACCCTGCCTTATCCGCCGACCTACGCCAAGGTGAACCCGGCGGACGCACCCGTCATGACGCTGGCGCTGCGCTCGGACACGATCTCGCTGCGGGCGATGAGCGACATCGCCGACACCATTCTGGCTCAGCGACTGAGCCAGATTTCCGGCGTCGGACGAGTCTCGGTGCTCGGCGGGCTGAAACCGGCCGTGCGCATCCAGGCCGATCTGGCGCGGCTCGCCGCCTACGGCATCGCCATGGAGGATCTGCGCACCGCGATCGCCAGTGCCAATGTCTCGGGGCCGAAAGGCTCGCTCGACGGCGCGCAGCAATCCTACATCATCGCGGCCAACGACCAGATCGCCGCGGCTGACGCCTACAAGCCCGTGATCATCGCCTATCGCAACGGCTCGCCGGTCACCATCGCCGACGTCGCGCAGATCGTCGACGGCCTCGAGAACGACCGCACCGGCGGCTGGTACCAGGGCACGCCCGCCGTCATCATCGACATCCAGCGCCAGCCCGGCGCCAACGTGATCGACGTCGTCAGCCAGATCCGCGCCGAAATCCCCAAGGTGCAGCGTGCGATTCCGGCCGGCGTGAACCTCACCATCGTGTCCGATCGCACCGTCACCATCCGCGCCTCGGTGCGCGACGTTCAGTTCACGCTGGTCCTTGCCGTCGTGCTGGTGACCCTGGTGGTGCTGCTGTTCCTGCGTTCGCTGCGCGCAACGTTGATCGCAGGCGTCGCGCTGCCGCTGTCGCTGATCACGAGCTTCGGCATCATGTATTTCGCCGGGTTCAGCCTCGACAATCTGTCGCTGATGGCGCTCACGATCGGTACCGGCTTCGTCGTCGACGACGCCATCGTCATGATCGAGAACATCGTGCGTCACATGGAGAACGGCGACGGCGCGATGGAGGCTTCGCTGAAGGGTGCCAGCGAGATCGGCTTCACCGTGATTTCGCTGACGGTGTCGCTGATCGCGGTGTTCATCCCGCTGCTGTTCATGTCGGGCCTCGTCGGACGCATGTTCCGCGAATTCGCGCTGACCTTGACGATCGCGGTGGTGACCTCGGCCGTGGTCTCGCTGACGCTGACGCCGATGATGTGCTCGCGCCTGCTCAAGCACACCCATGAGGAGCTGGCGGTGCCGGGATTGGCCGCGATCAGCCGCTTCATCGACCGCACCGTCGAATTCTACCATTGGACGCTGCTTTGGGTGCTGGAACGCCAGCGCGCCACGCTGATCGTGACCTTCGCCACGCTGATCGCGACCCTGGTCCTCTATGTCGTCGCGCCGAAGGGCTTCCTGCCGCTGCAGGACACCGCCGCGATCACGGCGGTGACGGAGGCCGGACCCGACGTGTCGTTCGCGGAGATGCAGAAGCGGCAGGCCGAGGCGGCCGACGCCATCAGGGCGGATCCCGACGTGGTCGGCGTGGTCTCGGTGATCGGGGCGGGCTCGGTCAACCCGACTACTAATGTCGGCCGGCTCGTCATGAGCCTGAGGCCGCGCGGCGAGCGGCGTGACGATGTCGCGGCCGTCATCACCCGGCTGAAGCAGCGGGTTTCAGGTATCCCCGGCATGACCGTGTACTTCCAGCCGGTGCAGGACGTGCAGATCTCGACCCAGTCGAGCCGCTCGCAATACCAGTACACGCTGACCGGCACCGATGCGGCGCTGGTGTCGGAATGGGCGCGCAAGCTGGTGACGGAGATGCGGCGCGATCCCTTGTTCCGCGACGTTTCTTCCGAGGCGCAGGAGGGCGGCCTGCGGGCGCAGCTCGACGTCGATCGCACCCGTGCCGGCCAGCTCGGCGTCAGCCTCCAGGCCATCACCGACACGCTGAACGACGCTTTCGCGCAGCGGCAGATCTCGACCATTTACGGTCAGGCCAACCAATACCGGGTGGTGCTGGAGGCGCTGCCGATGTACCAGCGCGATCCCTCGATCCTGTCGAAGCTCTATCTGCCCGGCGCCGCGAGCGCCACCGCCGGCGCGCCGAGCGCGCAGGTGCCGCTGTCGGCCGTGGCGACGCTGAAGCGCACGACCGCGCCGCTCGCGATCTCGCACCAGGCCCAGTTCCCGTCGGTGTCGCTCAGCTTCAACCTCGCGCCGGGCGCAGCTCTCGGCGACGCGGTCGAGGCTGTGAAGACGATCGAGACGCGAATCGGCATGCCCAACAGCATCGTCGGCGTCTATGCCGGCGATGCCGCCGAATTCGCCAAGGCGCTCGCCGGCCAGCCCTGGCTGCTGCTCGCCGCCGTGATCACGATCTACATCGTGCTGGGAGTGCTCTACGAGAGCTACATCCACCCGATCACGATCCTGTCGACGCTGCCCTCGGCCGGCGTCGGCGCGATTCTGGCGCTGGTGCTGTGCGGGCAGGACCTGTCGGTGATCGGCCTGATCGGCATCATTCTCCTGATGGGCATCGTCAAGAAGAACGCGATTATGATGATCGACTTCGCGCTCGATGCCGAGCGCGTGCAGGGCATGTCGCCGAACGAGGCGATCGTGCAGGCCTGCCTGTTGCGCTTCCGCCCGATCATGATGACGACGCTGGCGGCGCTGTTCGGCGCGCTGCCGCTGGCGATCGAGAGCGGCACCGGCGCCGAGCTGCGTTTCCCGCTCGGCATCTCCATCATCGGTGGCCTGCTGCTGAGCCAGTTGCTGACGCTTTACACGACGCCTGTGATCTACCTCGCGCTCGACCGCATCAACCGCCGCCTCGAGCAGGCGCTGCCGCCGGCCGAATCCGGCGGCCCGCCGGTCGCGGGGGCGACCGAGGGGATGCAGTGATGGCATCGATCTCGGAGCCCTTCATCCGCCGCCCGGTCGGGACCACGCTGCTGTCGATCGGGCTGTTCCTGCTGGGTGTGGTCGCCTACCATTTCCTTCCCGTCGCCTCGGTTCCGAACGTCGACTTCCCCGCCATCTTCGTCTCGGCCAGCCGGCCGGGAGCCGACCCGTCCGTGATGGCGGCGACGGTGGCTTCTCCGTTGGAGCGGCGGCTCGGTGAGATCGCCGGCATCAACCAGATCACCTCGACCTCGACGCTCGGCACGACCACCATCCAGCTCCAGTTCGACATCGGCCGCAGCATCGACAAGGCCGCCCGCGACGTGCAGGCGGCGATCAACGCCTCGATGGTCGACCTGCCGACCGACCTGCCGACGCTGCCGCGCTTCCGCAAGGCCAACACGGCGGGCGCGCCCGTCTTCGTGCTGGCGCTGACCTCGAAGACGCTGTCCCCCAGCGCAATTTACGACGTCGCCGACACGGTTCTGGCGCAGCGCATCTCGCAGGTCCCGGGCGTCGGCGATGTCAGCGTGTCCGGCGCCGACCAGCCAGCCGTGCGGGTCCAGCTCAACCCCGTCGCGCTGTCGAACGCCGGTATCGCCACCGACGACGTGCGCACCGCGATCGTCAACGCCAACCCACTCGGTCCCGTCGGCATCTTCAACGGCGAACGCCAGAGCGAGACGCTGGCGCTCAACCGGCAGATGCGAACCGCCAAGGAATTCCGCGACATCGTCATCAAGAGCGCCAACGGCAACTTCGTGCGGCTCTCCGACGTCGCCGACATCGAGGATTCCGTCCGCAACGCCCGCTCCATCGCCTGGTTCAACAAGCAGCCGGCGGTGCTGATCCAGATCACCAAGCAGGGCGATGCCAACGTCATCGATACCGTCGACCGGGTAAAGGCGCTGGTCCCGCAGCTGAAGCAATGGATTCCGGCCGGTGTCGAGATTTCGACCCTGGTCGATCGCACCGGCACCATCCGCGCCAGCGTGCTCGACATGCAATGGACATTGCTGGCCACCGCGATCCTGGTGATGGTCGTGGTGTTCGTGTTCCTGCGGCGGCTGACGCCGACGATCGCCGCCGGCATCTCGGTGCCGCTGGCGCTGGCCGGCACCTGCGCCGGCATGTGGATCGCGGGCTTCTCGATCGACAATCTGTCGCTGATGGCGCTCGCGATCTCCGTCGGCTTCGTGGTCGATGACGCCATCGTCATGATCGAGAACATGTATCGCAATCTCGAGCACGGCATGACCCCGTTCCGGGCGGCGCAGGAGGGCGCGAGGCAGATCGGCTTCACGGTGGTCTCGATCAGCCTGTCGCTGATCGCAGCGTTCACGCCGCTGATCTTCATGGACGGCATCGTCGGCCGCCTCTTGCGCGAATTCTCGCTGACGCTGACCTTCGCCATCCTGGTTTCGACGCTGGTCTCGCTCACGGTGACGCCGATGATCTGCGCCCATTACATCCGGCAGACCCCGTCGGGCACCGCGACCCTGTTCGACCGCATCATCGAGGGCTCGCTGTCGCGCATCGTCGCCTTCTACGCCCGGACCCTGCGCACCGTGCTGGACTACCCGCTGGCAACGCTGCTGGTGTTCTTCGCCACCATCGGTCTCACCGTGACGCTCTACATCAAGGTGCCCAAGGGCTATTTCCCGACCGACGATTCCGGCTTCGTCATCGGGGCGACGCGCGCCTCCGCCGACATCTCGTTTCAGTCGATGCTCGGTCTCCAGCAGCGGCTCGCCGACATCGTGATGAAGGATCCGGCCGTGGCCGGCGTCGGCTCGACGGTCGGTGCCGGAGGCGGGCCCGGGGGAGCGACCTCGAACCGTGGCATCATGTACATCAGCCTGAAGCCGCCGGAGGAGCGCGGCCATGTCTCGACGGAGGCCGTGATCGACCGCCTGAGACGCGCGCTGTACCCGGTGCCCGGCATCCGCCTCTTCATGTTCGCCGCGCAGGATGTCCGTGCCGGCGGGCGGCGGAGCGATTCCGACTACCAGTACACGCTGACCAGCACCGACCTCGGTCTGCTGCAGAAGTGGGCGCCGATCGTGGCCAAGCGTATGGAGAGCGTCGAGGGCATCACCGACATCTCCAGCGACCGCGACCCCGGCGGCCTTCAGCTCACGCTCGCGATCGATCGCCAGAAGGCCTCGGCGCTCGGAGTCCGGGTTCAGGACATCGACAACGCGCTGAACAACGCCTTCTCGCAGCGGCAGATCTCGATCATCTACACCCAGCGCAACCAGTACATGACCGTGCTGGAGATCGATCCGAAATTCCAGGTCGATCCTTCCAACCTCGATCGCATCTACGTCGCCGGCGCGGGCGACGCGCAGGTGCCGCTGTCGGCCGTGGTGCACGCCACGCGTAGCCTCGCCGCGCTCGCGGTCTATCACTCGCAGTCGTTCCCCTCGACCACGGTGTCGTTCAACCTGCTACCGGACGTGCAGCTCCAGACGGCGACACAGAGCATCCAGCGCGCGGTGGAAGAGCTGCACATGCCCGAAGGCATCCGCGGCAGCTTCGACGGCAACGCCGGCGACTTCGCCAAGACCAGCGGCCGCCAGCCGCTTCTGATCCTCGGCGCGTTGGTGGCGATGTACATCGTGCTCGGGGTGCTCTACGAGAGCCTCGCCCATCCGCTCACGATCATCTCGACGCTGCCCTCGGCCGGGCTCGGCGCGCTGCTCGCCTTGCAGCTCACCAACACGCCGCTCACGGTGATCGCCTTTGTCGGCATCATCCTCCTGATCGGCATCGTCAAGAAGAACGGCATCATGATGGTGGATTTCGCGCTCGACGCCGAACGGCAGCGCGGCCTGTCGTCGGCGGAGGCGATCTTCGAGGCCTGCCAGGCGCGCTTCCGCCCGATCGTGATGACGACCATGGCGGCGCTGTTTGCCGGCATCCCGCTCGTGGTGGCGACCGGCCCCGGCACGGAGCTGCGCCGTCCGCTCGGCATCACCATTATCGGCGGCCTGTTCGTCTCGCAGATCCTGACGCTTTATACGACGCCCGTGATTTACCTGCTGATCGACCGCCTGCGGCGGCGGTCCGCACCGCGCCCGCTGCCTGCGCCCGCGGAATAGGTTGTTGAAGCCCCGCATGGAGCGTATAGCGGCGCCCATGTCGAACCCACCAGATACGGCCATCGCCGAGCCGATCCCCGAATGCCCGCATTGCCAGAAGCCGATGCCGCTGTGCATCTGCGACAGCGTCACGCCGATTGAAAACCGGCTGGCGCTGCTGATCCTGCAACATCCGCAGGAGCAGGACAGGGCGCTCGGCACCGCGCGCCTGCTTGCGCGGCATTTCGCCGACGCGACGTTGCGGGTCGGCCTGTCCTGGCCGAGCCTGTCCAAGGCGCTGGGTCGGCCGGTCGAGAACGCGGCGCGTTGGGCCGTGCTTTATCTCGGCTCGGCACGCGCCGCCGATCTCGAGGCGGAAGGCGAGATCGTCGCGCTCGACCGCAAGGGGGGGATCGCGGAGAACCAGCGCGCGATCCTCGGCAAGCTCGAGGGAATCGTGTTGCTCGACGGCACCTGGAGCCAGGCCAAGGCGCTGTGGTGGCGCAATCCCTGGATGCTCAAGTGCCAGCGCGTGATCCTCAACCCAGCCCATCCCTCGCGCTATGGACGTCTGCGCAAGGAGCCGCGCAAGGACGGGCTGTCGACCATCGAGGCCGCGGCAACGATTCTCGCGGGTCTCGAGCGACGTCCCGATATCGCCGAGACGCTGAACGCCAGTTTCGAACGGCTGCTAACGCGTTACCGCGAGGTTCAGGCCGAGATGCCGGAATTGGCACCCAAGCCTGCGCCGAAGGGGCGGCGCGACTTCCGGCGACGCAAACGCGGCTGACTTCGGCCCACTTCATCTCAACGGTTTGATTGCAGCGCCAAGCGTGCGCGTCGAGGTTGGCCTCGGCATCTGCGCCGGCGACCCGCCATCAAGCTCCTGTACGTGAGGGAAACTGGGACGAAGCGGTTGCCTAATCCCTTCATCCCCTATATTGCTCCGCCCTTACGGGGCCACGTGGCGGAGTGGTTACGCAACGGTCTGCAAAACCGTGTACACCAGTTCAATTCTGGTCGTGGCCTCCATCACAACTCACTGATTTATCTGGTATAATTAGAACCTGGGCGCGGGTTCCGCCGCGCGCCGTCGGCGGGAGGCGGCCGTGATCACCGGGTTTGCCCGGGGCCCGCTGGAAACTCTCGATTCAGGGCCCTGGCATAGAGTTCGCATCTGCGAAGTGATGCATCTCGCTACCCGAGCACTGGAGCCCACAATGGGCGACATCGTCCGATTTGTCCCGAAATCCGAGCTGGAGCGGGCCCGCCTCATCCGCGAGGCCCGCGCGATCTATGACAGCATCTTTCCGTCGGCCACGCCTGACCGGGCGCCGCAGGATGGCGAGGATCGCGTCAAGACCTGATCGTTGCCGGCTCGGATTTCCGGCGCCAACACCATGGCAAAACGTCCGCGAGGCGGGCGGTCCAATTCACGCTGAACGCGGCTCTCAGCAGGCCGCGTACCAGTCCTCGGGGAACGGCAGGAGCGGCCAGGCGCCCTCATTGTCATTGGCGGCTTTGGGTGTCGCGTCGAAGCTCCACGAGCGCGGCACGAATTCCTCCTCCGGCGCGAGAGCGAAATCTTCAATGACCATGGCGTCCCGGACAGCATCCAGCAGCAAGTTGAATTCGGCTTCGCTTCTCATCGCACCCTCGCAGAACGCGGATGGCGCAATGTCGCAAAGCCGGTTTGTCACCCGATTGAGCCGATCGTTCGCATTTTAACGATCCGGCGATCGAGGTTCGATTGGTTAGCGATTTCTAAAAGTCCCGGCGGAAATCTACGTTCCGCTCCGGTGCGCGCAGTGTGAAGGAAATCACATCCTGCGCGATTTTTTTCTCCTACCCCTTCGCAGGGTACCGGCCAGGAAAGGCCGGGAGGCGGCAGGGCGACAGGAGACTGATCATGAAGGCGAGGTTCTTGCAGTTTGCGGGTGTGAAGAGCCGGGCGTGCGGCGCGTCCACGGTCGGGCTGTTCCTGACGCTGTTCGCCTCCGCTGCCCAAGCGCAAGGGACGGCGGAGCAGCGCCGGGCCTGCACCCCCGATGTCTACCGGCTCTGCGCCGGCGAAATTCCCAATGTCCGCGCCATCACGGCCTGCCTGCGCCGTAACCGCTCCAGCCTGAGCGAGGCTTGCCGCAGCGTGTTCGACCAGGCCGGCGGGTGAGCCTGCCTGTGGATTGTTGCGCAGCAAGTGGCTACGCGGACGCCCCAATTCCCAACAGCCGCCCTGTGGATATGCTGCGGATAGGTTGTTGAAGGGGCGGTGAGTTGCGGCATCGCCGCTGCACCGAGCAAGACCTATCGCCGCTCGCGAATTTGGAAGCTCGAGCCGGGGGCGCCCTGGCATGCGACCAGTTTTTGTGCAGCGCCTTGCCCAAACCGCGGGCCTCCTCGATCCAATTTTTTGTACGCCCGCGGACAAGCTTTTCGAGCGGGATCCCACCTAGCATCGCCGTCGACTGGAACATGGCAGGCGCCATGACAACGCGAAGGAGCTGGAGATGGAGAGACGGGTTTTGCCGCAGGCGCGGCGGGGATTGACGCGCGCATCATTGCCACCGCGCAAGCTCATGCTCGGCGCCGCCATCGCTTTCGGCCTCGTCGTCGCCGCGCCGCTGAGCGCGCAGGCCGCAGCGCCCGCCGCCTGCGCCGCGCTCCAGGAAAAATATCCGGACTGGAAGGGCAAGACGCTGGTCAATGCCATCAATCCGCATACGCCGGGCTATGAGACCATCGATCCCAAGGATCCCAGCAAGTATATCGGCTTCGACATCGATCTCGGCGAAGCCATCGGCCAATGCCTCGGTTTCAAGCTGACCTACAAGGCGGTGACGTTCGCGGCGCTCCTGACCACGCTCGCCGCGGGACAAGCCGACATCGTGATCTCCGACATCTACGCCACCAAGGAGCGCGCCAAGGCCGCTGACTTCATCACCTACTCGAAGGTGTTCGACGGTGTCCTCGTCGCCAAGGGCAATCCGAAGGGCATCAACGGCATCAACTTGTCGCTGTGCGGCGCCGCTGCGGCCGAAAACACCGGCTATGTCGAGGTGCCCTTGATCCAGGCGCTGATCCCGGAATGCAAGAAGGCCGGCAAGCCCGAGCCGACCATCCAGCTCTACGACAACAACGCCAACTGCATCCAGGCGATCCTCGCCGGCCGCGCCGACACCTACATCAACGACGTCAACACCGTCGACAGCGCCGTCAAGGCCTATCCGGACAAGCTGGAGAAGGCGATCGCGGTGACGATCCCGTATTCGGTCGGCATCGCCGTGCCCAAGAACAAGCCGAAATTCCGCGACGCCGTGCTCGCCGCGTTGATCGAGGTGCAGAAGGCCGGAACCCACATGGAGCTTCTGAAGAAGCACGGGCTCGATGTGAACAACTTCATGGAGCCGGAAATTCTCACGGCCGACTGATGTCGCTGTTCCTCCACTACCTGAGCATGCCATATCTGCTCGCGGGCATCGAGGTCACCCTCGAGGTGACTGCCCTCGGGCTCGGCGGTGGATTGATCCTCGGATTGATCCTCGCCGGCATGCAGCTCTCCCGCTTCTGGCTACTGGCGGCGATCGCCAGGGCCTACACCGTGATCTTCCGCGGCACCCCGCTGATCCTGCAGATGGTGTTCGCCTACGACGCGCTGCCGCATATCGGCATCAAGCTGCCGGCGGTGCTGGCCGCCGGACTCGCACTGGCCTGCAACGAAGCGCCGTTCATCGCCGAGATGCTGCGCGCCGGCGTGCTCGGCGTCGACCGCGGACAACTGACGGCCGGCCAGGCGCTGGGCATGACGCCGTCTGTGCTGATGCGCAGGATCATCGCGCCGCAGGCGATCCGCACCATGATCCCGGCCTTCGGCAACGAAGCGGTGAGCGCGCTGAAGAATTCCTCGCTCGCCTCGGTGATCGCGGTGCAGGAGCTGACCTTGCGCTCGACCCAGCTTGCGTCCTCGACCTTCGATTTCTTCTCGATCTTCTTCGCCTCGGGCCTGCTCTATCTCGTGCTGACCGCCAGCATCAGCGCGATCCAGCTCTTCGTCGAATGGCTGCTGGACCTCGACCGCACCACCCGCCGAGAGCGCAGGCTCGCCGATTATCTGCCCTGGCGCCGCGTCGATCTGGCTGCCAAGCTCGAACTGGCCGATGCGACCGCCGCCGATCCCGAGCCCGCGCCGGCGGAGCTCGCGGTCACGCCGCCGCTGGCCCTGACCCGCGAGGAGCGGGCCCGCCGCGCCGCGACGATCGCGCGTAATAATATCGCGGTCGAAGTGAAGGACCTGACCAAGAGCTACGGGCCACAGACGGTGCTCGGGGGTCTCGACCTCACGGTGCGCATCGGCGAAGTGGTCGCGCTGCTCGGCCCGAGCGGCTCCGGCAAGAGCACGCTGCTTCGCTGTATCAACCACCTCGAAAACTGGGATGCCGGCACCGTGCGCGTCGGCGGCCGGCGCCTCGGCTTCGGCGAGAACGGCAGGCCGTTGTCGCCGCGGGCGATCGCCAATGAGCGCGCCAGCGTCGGCGTCGGCATGGTGTTCCAGCAGTTCAATCTGTTCGCGCATCTTTCGGCCAAGGAGAACATCGCCGGTCCCCTGCGCTGGGTTCACGGCATGACCCGCATCGACGCCGACCGCCGCGCCGCCGAACTGCTCGACCGCGTCGGGCTCTCGCATCGCGCCCACGCGCTGCCGCGGCATCTGTCCGGCGGCCAGCAGCAGCGCGTCGCCATCGCCCGCGCGCTGGCGCCGAACCCGAGCGTGCTGCTGCTGGACGAGCCGACCTCGGCGCTCGATCCGGAGCTGGTCAACGAGGTGCTGGAGGTGATCCGTCGCCTCGCCATCGACGACGGCCTCACCATGATCATCTCGACGCACCAGATCCGCTTCGCTGACGAGGTCGCCGATCGCGTCGCCTTCCTGAACGGCGGCGCGATCATCGAGGAGGGGCCTGCGCACGATGTGCTCTCCAATCCCCGCAATCCGCTGACGGCAAGATTCCTCAGCGTGATGGAAGCCGACAAGACCCCGGAGACGGTGCGATGACCATCGTCACGACGTTCCAAGACCGCGTTCCCTGAAGAGGCCACCTCATGAAGCATGTCACGTTGCCGGTTTCGCCGAAGACCGTCCACTGGGGCTATTTTTCCAAGACAGTGGCGCCGGCCCTGACGCTGCGCTCCGGAGATCGCGCCACGATCGAGACGCTGACCCACCACGCCAATGACGATTACGAGCGAATGATCCAGGGTGATCCGGGCGCCGAAAGCGTGTTCCAGTGGACGCGCGAGCACAAGGCCGTCGCGCGCCGCGGCTCAGGTCCGACGGAAGGCCCGTTCATCCGCGGTGCAGGCGAGGGCATCGGTGTGCATCTGCTCACCGGTCCGGTCGCGATCGAAGGTGCCGAGCCCGGCGACATTCTGGAAGTACGCATCCTCGATGTCCGGCCGCGGCCGAGCTGCAGCGCCTGCCATGCCGGCCGCTGCTTCGGCTCCAACGTCGCTGCGAACTGGGGCTTTCACTATCACGACCTGATCGAGGAGCCGAAGCCGCGCGAGGTCATCACCATCTTCGAACTCGACACGGCCGGCGAGCCCTACGCGAAGGCGCTCTACAACTATGTCTGGACGCCGCAGACCGATCCTGATGGCATCGTGCATTCGACCATCGACTATCCCGGCGTCCGCGTCGATCACGCCACCATCAGGAAGCGCGAGAACGTCCTGTCCAGCGTGAAGGTGCCGGCGCGGCTGCATTTCGGCACGATGGGTCTCGCCCCGTCGGAAGCCGATTTCGTCAGCTCGATTCCGCCCGGCTATACCGGCGGCAACATCGACGACTGGCGCATCGGCAAGGGCGCGCGGATGTTCTATCCGGTCGCCGTCCCCGGCGCCTATTTCTCGGTCGGCGATCCTCACGCCGCGCAAGGTGACAGCGAGCTCGGCGGCACCGCGATCGAGACCTCGCTGACCGGCGATTTCGAGTTCATCCTGCACAAGAAGGCCGATCTTGCCGGCACCAGCCTCGAAGGCCTCGACCACCCCATGCTCGAGACCGACCAGGCCTGGTCCTTCTACGGCTTCACCTATCCAAACTATCTCGCCACGCTCGGCGCGGATGCACAAACCGAGATTGCCAATCACTCCAGCCTCGACCATGCGATGCGCGACGCGTTCCGAAAACTCCGCCGTTTCCTGATGACGGTGCACCGTCTCAGCGAGGACGAGGCGATCTCGCTGCTGTCGGTCGCGGCGGATTTCGGCGTGACCCAGGTGGTCGACGCCAATTGGGGCGTCCATGGCACGATCCGCAAGAACGTCTTCCGATGCGACTAATACATTGAGACCAAGTCTGTTTTTGGGATGAGCACGTGACAGGCAGAGACCATTTGCGGCCTGTCGCGGCGACGGACGACCGCGTGCGTCTGGCACAGAGGTTGCTTCGATCGACGGCAACCTGGGTCGATCCGATGAGCTTCCGTCCGTTCACGAGCGAGTCCTACGCGCAAGACGACCGTCCGGAAGCCTGGCGGGACGTGCTGGCTGCAGTCGGCCTGCAGCCTTCGGCTGGCCACAGCAGCTTCGACGGACACGCAAGTGCATCGCACCGGCACGCTGCCGGCGTCGCGCTGACACGCATGGCCGCGGGCACGCAGAGCGTCGGGCCGCTGTCGCGCGCGAACGAGGACCTTCCCATCGCACTCATGCCGGTGGAGGACGGCATGGTGCTGGAATGCGCCGGCGGCCACCGCATCGTCCCCGTCGGGCACCTTGTACTGCTGCCGCGAAGCGGCGACTGGCGGATTGTGTTCCAGCGCGACATGCGGGCGATCGTGCTCTCGGTGACGTCGGAGGCTTTGCATGGGCGCCTGTCGGGCAGGCCCCGGTTCGGCGAGCCCCGGGTCGTTCCGCCGAGCGGCTTCGCCGACTTGTTCTCGCGCATGCTGGATGCCACCGCGCGCACGCTCGACACGTTGAGCGACACCGAATGGAATCTGGTCGCGCGTTCGTTGGTGGACCTGCTGCTGACGCTCGCGCATCAGCAGGCATCTTCGGCCGCGGATGCGGGATCGAGCGCGACGCAATCCGCGCTTCTGCACAGGATCTGCCAGACGATCGAGCATCGCCTCGACGATCCCGATCTCGGGCCCGCGCGCGTCGCCGAGGCCGAGGGGATATCCGAGCGCTATTTGCAGAAGCTGTTCGAGACGGTCGGGGACAATTTCACCCATTACGTTCGCGAACGCAGGCTGCAGCGCGCCTGGGCCGACCTGTCCAATCCGGCCGAGGCGCACCGTTCGATCTCGGAAATCGCCTATGCCTATGGCTTCGGCGATTCCGCGCATTTCAGCCGAGCCTTCCGCCATCGCTTCGGCCTGCCGCCGCGCGAGTTTCGCCAGCAGGAGGCGGAGCGCGCGACGGCGCATCACGGCGTTCCAGGCCAGCGCGGCTGGCCCCAGGAGGCGCTGGCACAGCTTCGCGCGCATCAGAGCGTTGAGGCGCGCGGCAGCGTGGCCTGCGCCGGTGCCGAGAAACGGGCTGCATCGGAGCGCAGGCATCACCATCTTCCCGTCGAAGCCAGCCGCGTCCATTGGGGCTATTTCAGCCGCTCGCTGCCGCCGCAGATCGAGATCGCCTCGGGCGACACCATCACCATCGAGACGCTGACGCAGCATGCCTCCGACGCCCCTGATATGATGATCGCCGGCGATGCCGCCGCCGAAAGCGTGTTCGGCTGGACGCGGCAGCGGAAGAACGTCGACCGCCGCGGGGCAGGGCCGATGGACGCCAGTGTGTTCGGCCGTGGTGCAGGCGAGGGATTTGGCGTGCACATCTGCACCGGTCCGGTGGCTGTGAAGGACGCTCAACCCGGCGACGTGCTCGAGGTGCGCATCCTCGACATCGTGCCGCGGGCGAGCCGTCATCCCGATCATGCGGGCCGCGTGTTCGGTTCCTCGGTCGCGGCGTGGTGGGGTTATCATTACAACGAGTTTCTCGGCGGTCTTAAGCCACGCGAAGCCGTCACCATCTACGAGATATTCGACAACGCCGACGAGGCCCACGCCCGCGCCCTTTATTCCTACCGATGGGAGCCGCAGACCGATCCTTTCGGCGTCGTTCACACGACCTACGACTATCCCGGCGTTCCCGTCGCATCCGCCACGATCAAGCGTCGCCATGCCGTGCTCGATGGCATCAAGATTCCCCTGCGTCCCCATTTCGGCGTGATCGCGGTGGCACCGCGCGAGGTCGATTTCGTCGATTCCGTGCCGCCGTCCTATTTCGGCGGCAACCTGGACAATTGGCGGTTGGGGAAGGGGGCAACCGTCTATCTGCCGGTTTCCGTGCCCGGCGCGCTTCTGTCGGTCGGCGATCCCCACGCCGCCCAGGGCGATGGCGAGCTCAGCGGCACGGCGATCGAATGCTCGATGACCGGCACCTTCGAGGTGATCCTGCACAAGAAGGCGGATCTTGCCGGCCGGCCTTTCGCCGATCTCTCTTATCCCCTGATCGAGACCGCCACCGATTGGGTGCTGACCGGCTTCAGTCATCCGAATTATCTCGCGGAGTTCGGCGCCCAGGGACAAAGCGAGGTCTACGCCAAGTCTTCGCTCGATCTCGCCATGAAGGATGCGTTCCGCAAGATGCGGCGCTTCCTGATGAACGTCAAAGGCCTCAGCGAGGACGAGGCCATCGCGCTGATGTCGGCCGCCGTCGATTTCGGCGTCACTCAGGTCGTCGACGGCAATTGGGGCGTGCACGCCATCCTCAGCAAGCGCCTGTTTCAGGACGTACCCTAGCAAGGACACTCGAGTTGAAATTCCACATGATCAGCGGCGGACCGAAGCCGGTCGCGCCTTTCAGCCATGCGGTGGAAACCGATGGCTTCGTCTTCGTCACGGGCCAGATGCCGGACACGCCGCAGACGCCGGGCGTGCTGCCCGAGGGCATCGTCGCGCAGACGCGTGCGGTGATGGCGAATTTGAGGATCGTCTTGGCCGGTCTCGATCTCGGCCTCGAGCATGTCGTGATGACGCGAGTTTATCTCACGCGCTTCAGGGAGGACTACACGGCCATGAACGAGACCTACCGTACGTTCTTTCCGCCGGACCGGCTCCCCGCGCGCACCTGTGTCGGGGTCACCGGGCTCGCCTATGACGCGTTGATCGAGATCGATCTGGTGTGCCGTCGGCCGTGACGGTCGGCAGGGTGGGCTGCGAGCGTGCTCATTTGTCTCAAATTGCAATCTGTGCGGGTAGAAGATCTTGATCGGTTGTGAGTAGAGGTATCGGGGGCTTGAACGTGGGCGGCGACGGGCGCGACTAACCGGCAGAGTGCCGAGGGATCAGAGGAATGTGAACAGCCCGCCTCTTCCTAAAGTACTAAAATGGTGCTTTAGTGCTTTTCATGAGCCAGTCCTCTCGAAACGCGCCGTCCGCGCTGCGTTACAGGCTCGCCCCTGACCCGGCTGCCAAGGCCGCACTGGAGGCGACGTTCCAGGCCTATGACCGCATGATGGAAATCCTGGAGGAGGTCGCGCGGAGCCACAACGTCGGTTCCAACGTCGTGCTGCTGCATGCCCACGCCTATGACCCGATCCGCAAGGCAACCGCATTGCCGTCGCGTCTCGTGACGCTCGGCCTGCGCGACCGCAGCGACTATCGCGCGGCGCAGGGCCGCCGCCTGCCGCTCGACGACAAGCTCGCCAAGATCAAAGGCCCGGCCACCATCTCGATTGCGACCGTGCAAGGCCGCTTCAGCGTGCCGTTCGACTATGCCGGCTATGCCGAGGGCTGGGGGCAAAGCGTGCCCGCGTGCCTGGTTCGCACCGAGGACGGTTTCGAAGTCCACTACGGCGTCACGCCGAACATTCTGCCAGAGGAGGAGAACGCTATGGATAACATCGCTGCCGCTCCCGACAATTTCCTGTCCCGGGTCGGGCGCCTGATCGCCGGGATCGCTTACGACGCGATCGAGCAGGCGGAAGGCAAGAACAAGCTTGGAGTGGTCGGACAGGCCATCCGCGAGATCGAGCGCGCCGAGACCGAAGCGCGCGACGCGCTCGCTGCCGCGCGCGCCGAGGAATACCGCCTCAACGCGCGCCGGGCCGAAATCGAGCGCGAGATGGCCAATCTCGCCCCCAAGATCGAAACTGCGATCGCCGATGGCCGCGACGACCTCGCGCGCGCCGGCATCGCGCGGCAGATGGATCTGGAGGCCCAGTTCGACGTGCTCTCCCGAGCCATCGACGAGAACAACGATAAGATCGAGCAATCTGTCACCTCGCTGCGTGCGGTGCTGTCGGCACTCCAGGACGCCGAGCAGCGCCGCGCCGAGCTCGAAAAGAGCGAGGCGGCCGCAAGTCAGCAGGGCTCGACGTCGTCCCGCAAGCAGGGCGGCACTTCAGCCGCAGCCAAGGCCTTGCGTGCGGGCAGGGCGGTGGCCCGCGCCACCGGCGTGCCCCAGGCCATTCCGTATTCGAGCGACATCGACGAACTCAGCACGCTCCATCGCGACAAGGAAATTGCGGCGAGGCTGGCGCGTCTCAAGTCACGCACCTGAGCGCCGTGTCATGAGCGCTCTGCTCGAACACGTCATGTCGCCGGAGGTGAGGCCGTTCGCGATTGCGGCGGCCATGATCGTCATCGTCGGCTCGATCGAGGTGGTCTCGATGCTGGTCGGGGCCTCCCTGAGCGAGATGCTCGGCACCCACTTCGATTTCGGTCATCCCAGCGACAACGGCGTGATCAACGCCATCTCCTGGATCAACGTCGGCGGCGTGCCGCTCCTCATCTTCCTGTTGCTCCTGCTCGGCGCCTTCTCCATCACCGGCTTCCTGATCCAGGACGTCGCGCGGATGGTGGCCGGTCCCTTGCCGGCGACGGTCGCCTCGGTCGCGGCGGTCGTGGTCTCGGTTCCACTGGTCCGTGCCGCCAGCCGTGCCATCGCGCGGGTCATTCCCAGAGATGAAAGCTACGCCGTCGGCCTCGGCGACCTCGTCGGACGCATCGGTGAGGTCGTCATCGGCCCGCTGGACCAGGGACCGCCCGGCCGCGTCAGCGTCACTGATGTCCATGGCAACCGCCATTTCGTCTCGGCGGTCGCGGCGCCGTCATCGGCACCTTTGCCGCAGGGAACCGTGGTCCTGCTCGTTGATCGGGCCGGCACGCGCTTCGTGGCGGTCAAGGCCGACGATGAACTCAAACCTTCCAAGCCCAGTCTAAGCAGCAGCTAGGTCATTATCGGAGAAAGTTATGTTCGACATCGCAGTCCCGGCCATGATCGGCGTCGCGCTGATCGTCGTCCTGGGTATCGTCTTCACCATCCTCTACAAGCGCGCCACCCGCGACGAAGCCTTCGTGCGCACCGGCCTTGGCGGCAAGAAAGTCGTGCTCGACGGCGGCGCCATGATCCTGCCGATCTTCCACTCCTATGCCAGCGTCAACCTGAAGACGCTGCGGCTCACCGTGGAACGCAAGGAACGGGAATCGCTGATCACGAAGGACCGCCTGCGCGTCGACATCGTCGCGGAGTTCTACGTCCGCGTCCGCCCGGACGAAGAGAGCATCGCGCTGGCAAGCCAGACGCTGGGCGCGCTGACCAACGACGCCGAGGCGCTGCGCAACCAGGTCGAGGCGAAATTCGTCGACGGCCTGCGCTCGGTGGCCGCGACCATGACCATCCTGGAGCTTCAGGAGAAGCGCTCGGACTTCGTCAAGCACGTGCAGTCCACCGTCGAATCCGACGTGAAATCGAACGGCCTCGAGCTTGAATCGGTATCGCTGACCAAGCTGGACCAGACCGACGTCAAGTTCTTCAATCCCGAGAACTTCTTCGACGCCGAAGGCCTCACCCAGCTCAAGACCGTCACGGAAACCCGCCGCCGCGACCGCAACGCCATCGTGCGGGACAACGAGGTGGCGATCGCGCAAAAGGACCTCGAGGCGCGGCAGCAGACCCTCGGCATCGAGCGGACCAAGAAGGAGGCCGAGCTTTCGCAGGAGCGCGACATCGCCAACAAGACCGCGAGCACCCGCGCCGAGGTCGCAACCGCAACCCAGACCGCGCGCCTGACCGAGGAGAACGCCCGTATCGATACCGACAGGGCGGTCGCCGAGAAGGAGGCCGGTGCCAAGCAGGTCAAGGAAACCGCGGTGATCGAATCGGATCTGGCGATCAACAAGCGCAGGACCGACGCCCAGCGCGAGATCCAGATCGCCACGCAGGAGAACGAGATCCAGATCGCCGCCAAGAGCAAGGAGACCTCGGAAGCCGTCGCCGAAGCCAAGACCGCCGAAGCGCTCGCCGTCTCCGCGGAGGAGAAGGTCGTGACGGCGCGTGCGGTCGAGGTGGCTGATCGCGCCCGTCTCACCCAGGTGCTGGCTGCGCGGACCGAGGCCGAACGCAAGTCGACCGAGCTGATCGTCGCGGCCGAGGCGGAGAAGAAGGCCTCGCTCGATCGCGCCGAGGCCGTGAAGACGCTGGCCACCGCCGAAGCCGAGTCCAACAAGATCAAGGCCGTCGGCGTCCGCGACATCGGTGAGGCCGAGGCCGCCGTCATCACCATGAAGAACGAGGCGCAGAACAAGCTCGGCAGCAACATCATCGATTTCGAGATCGCCAAGAGGCGGATCGAGACGATGCCGTCGGCGCTGGCCGAGATGGTCAAGCCGATCGCCAACCTCAAGGACGTCCGCATCCTGCACACCGGCGGCGCGTTCGGCGGCAACGGCGCCGGCGCAGGCAATGTCGGCTTCGGCGAAGGTCTCGCCGGCGAGCTGCTCAAGGTGCACGCGCTGCGTCCGATGATCGACGAGATCCTGCGGCAGGGCGGCTTTGCGCCCGGCGACGATCCCGTGCAGGCGCTGGTCGGCGCCGTGACCGGGAAGAGCAACGGCGCAGCCGTGCCGGTCGCTGCGCCGACACCGGCGAAGACAAACTCCGCCGATCTATGAATGCCCGTTCATTGCTGCTGAGAATTCGAAACGATAGAAACAGTCCCGCGCGTCTCGCGTCGCGCAACGTTCCGGAGTGCGGATCGACGGCGTGTTGAGCCTTTCGATCGCGCTCCGGACGTCCCGTCAGGCAACGCTTTTTGTTGCCGCGGCGCCTGCGCCGATCGACGCCAGGTGCCGAGACCTGTTTCGATCGGAGGATTTTCATGAAGTATTTTCTGTCTGGACTGATCGCGATCGGTCTGTCGATCGCGGCCATGCCGTCGCTGGCGGCCGACGCCCGCAACGTCACCGTCGTCAACGAGACCGGCTATGCCATCAAATTCCTGGGCTTCAACGCGCCCGACGATGGCCTGGACGAGTGGGACAACGAGCTCGAGAAGGTGTTGCAGAACCAGGCCAGCACCTATGTCGAGTTCGACGAGGACGACGAGGGCTGCATCTGGAACATCCGCGTCGACTGGCAGAGCTACGACGAGGCGGTGCTGTGGAAGAACGTCAATCTCTGCAAGATGACGGCGCTTCGGCTGCGCTACGATTCCGGCACCAGGACCACCTCGTTTCTCGCGGAATAGCGGCTGCCGCTGACCGCCGGAGGAGGGGCCATCCAGACTCTTCCTCAAGGACGTTTCGGAGGACGACGAATTCGTCCTTTGCAAGCGCAAGCGGCTTTGTTATACGCAGCCGCGCGAGCCACTGGTTCGCCTTTTCCTCGGTAGCTCAGCGGTAGAGCATCCGACTGTTAATCGGATGGTCGCTGGTTCGAATCCAGCCCGGGGAGCCAAATTTTTCCGCAAGTTCAATGAGTTGTTGTCGCGTCCTCGCGCATTGCGCGATTTCGTTGCATTGATCTCTGAACTCTGTGCCCCCACGATTCCTGCCTGGAATTCGCGTTCAAGCAGATGTGTGGACGGGCGTCGTCGCGCCATGCGGACGGCGCCAAATCGACTCAATTGAAATCGAGCTTCGACAGTGGCGGATTTTGACGGAGCTGATTCCCATGCCAGACATCCAGGTCGACCGTTCCCGAATGGCCCCCTCGATCCTGCCGGCCGAGATCCCGGCGCTCAGCGACGACGAATGCCTCGCCTGTCTGGCGCGTGCGGTCGAGACGCCCGATTCGGCGCGGCTGGATGAAGTCGCAGCTCTGATCGGCCGCCTCGCGGTGGCGATCGAATAACCTGCTCCGGCGGCCGATGCGGTAAGATGCGGAAGCCTTGGTCCCGCAGGCGAACGGCCGTGTTGCGTTTTGGCCGTGCATGCTCCAAAGATGCCGCGAATTTCGTCCGCGGCATCGTCCGCATTGCAGGGTCCGCAAATGTCCGGTTTCTCGACCGCGCGCCTCAAAATGGTCGATGGCCAGGTGCGCACCAATGACGTCACCGATCGTCGTGTTCTCGATGCCATGCTAACGGTTCCGCGCGAGGCCTTCGTGCCGGCCGCCCGGCAGGCCCTGGCCTATCTCGATCTCGACCTCGACGTCAGCGAGGGCCCAGCCAAGCGTTTCCTCATCAAGCCGCAGTTGACCGGCAAGCTGCTTCAGTCCGCCGAGATCGGCGAGGGCGACAGCGTGCTGGTGGTCGGCTGCGCCACCGGATACCTCGCGGCGCTGGCTGCCAAGCTGGCCCGCCAGGTCACCGCGACGGAATGCGATTCGGCGCTCGCCGCGAAGGCCAGGGATGCCTTTGCGTCTCAGGGGCTTGCCAATGTCACCTGCAAGGCCGCGTCCTGCAGCGAAGGCGATCCGTCCGCCGCTCCCTATGACGTGATCATCCTCAATGGCGCTGCCGAGGTGATGCCGGAGGCGCTGCTCGGGCAGCTGAAGGAGGGCGGGCGCCTGGTCGGGGTGTCCGCCGAATCCCGGCCGCCGCGGGCCATGATCGCGACCCGGACCCACGGTGAATTCGGCCATCGAACCCTGTTCGACGCCACCGCTCCGGTCCTTCCCGGGCTCGAACGGGCGGCCGCTTTCGTCTTCTGACGACCCAAAGCCCGTTAAAATCCCGTTCTGAATCAGAAGTGTGGCCGGGATGCTGCACGTGAAGAGTTTCCACCGAGAACTCGCCTGAGGTAGTTCCGTCGCGCTAATCCGCATCCTATGTTGCGGCGGGGCAACGACTCCACTCGTAGACGGTAACCCAGCTCGCGGGCACGAGCCGGGCGTTAGAATGAACGGAATTTCAGGGATGCATGGGGTGAAGCTCTTCACCGGAGCTGCGGTTTCGGTCCTGCTGCTGGCGCTTGCCGGGCCGGTGCCTGCCATGGCGGACACGATCGAGGCGGCACTGGTGCGCGCCTATCAGAACAATCCGCAGCTCAACGCACAGCGTGCCCAGGTGCGCTCGACTGACGAAAACGTGCCGCAGGCCTTGTCCGGCTATCGCCCCAGGGTCTCGCTGACGGCGAGCGGCGGCTATCAGTACTCGGACTTCAAGAGCAGCAGCACCAGTCCGCCGGTTCACGGGACCGGCATTCCCCGAAGCGTGGGACTGACCGCTTCCCAGACCTTGTACAACGGCAACCAGACCGCCAACAGGACGCGCGCCGCGGAGAGCCAGGTGTCCGGCTCCCGCGAAGCGCTGCGCAGTCTCGATCAGACCGTGCTGCTCCAGGCAGCCACGACCTACATGGATTATCTGCGCGATGCCGCGACGCTCGAAGTCCAGCGCAGCAACGTGCGGGTGCTCGAGCAGACGCTAAAGCAGACCCGTGACCGCTTCAATGTCGGCGAGGTGACCCGCACCGACGTTGCGCAATCGGAAGCACAGCTGGCGGCCGGCAGAACGCAGGCTCTGACCGCCGAATCGAATCTCAACACAACCCGTGCGAACTTCCGCCGCATCATCGGCAACGAGCCGACGAACTTGGCGCCCGGCTCGCCGGTCGACCGTTTCCTGCCCGCAACGCTCGCTGCCGCAGTCGAGCTCGGCCTCGTCGAGCATCCGAATGTCACGGCCGCGATGTTCGGCATCGACGTCAATTTCCTGCAGGTCAAGGTTGCCGAGGGCGCGCTGCTGCCGACGGTCACCCTGCAAACCAGCGTGACCCAGGCCTACGAACAATCCCTAATCCAGTACCGCGCGTTCAACGCGTCCGCGCTCGCGCAGATCTCGGTGCCGATCTATCAGGGCGGCAGCGAGTATTCGCTGATCCGCCAATCCAAGGAAAACCTGGCGCAGCAGCGTCTCAACCTCGAGAACACGCGGGACCAGACCCGCGCGACCATCGTGCAATGGTGGGGTTCGTTGCAGGCCGGCAAGGCGCAGGTGCAGTCGGCGCAGGCGCAGGTGACGGCGTCCGAGATCGCGCTGAACGGCGTGCGCGAGGAAGCCAAGGCCGGTCAGCGCACCACCCTCGACGTGCTCAACGCGCAGCAGGCGCTGGTTAATGCGCGCGTCGCACTCGTGACCGCGCAGCACGACCGGGTCGTCGCATCCTACAATGTCCTCGCCGCCGTCGGCCGTCTGGCGCCGCAGGTGCTTGGCCTGTCGACCAATGTCTACGATCCCAGCGTTCACTACCATCAGGTCCGCGACAGCTGGGCCGGCGTGCGCACACCTGACGGGCGCTGATCCCCGTAATCGTCCGGTCGGCCTCGCGAACAGGCGAAGCCGACCGGCACTTTGCTTGCAATCATCAAAATCCCTGACATAGCCTTGCCGAGACAATGCGGGTCGATTCGCCTCGTATTGATGCCGTATGCGTAAAGCTTGAGTGCCGGGGGCAGGGGCGCACCGCCGCACGTTGAGCCGTGATCTGGGGACAAGTCGGGCTGCCGCGACGAAAATGGCAGGCCGCACGCCCGGAACCGGGCCAATCCTGCCTTGCTTGGTGTAAAACAACGCATGCGAGGGCGTTGATGATGTGGAGTCGGAGATGACGCAGCCTGCAAAGGTCACAGAACCCTCGATGGAGGAGATTCTGGCCTCGATCCGGCGCATCATTGCCGACGACGAGGCCAAGCCGCCGGCGGCCGAGGCCGCCAAGCCTGAGAAGGCCGCGGCCCCCGCAGCGCCGCCGAAGCCGCAGGCGATGAACGACATTCCGCCCTCCAAGGTCGCACCGGCCAAACCGGCCGCCGAGAAGCCCGCTCCACCTCCCGCCCCAGCCCCGGCTCCCGCGCCTGCCGCGGATGCATCGCCAAACAGCCAGGACGATATCGACGCGCTGCTGGCGGGGCTCGACGCGGCCACGCCGGCGCCCGAGGTTCGCGCGCCCGAACCGGAGCCTGAGCCCGAGCCTGAACCCGACGTGCTCGAATTGACCGACGAGATGGCGATGGATCCGACGCCGGCTCCGCCGCCGCCGAGCTTCCGCAAGGTCGAGCCACGGGACGATCTCGAATTCGCCGAATCGCCGCCGCCGCGCCCGACGCCGCCGCCGCCCTCCTACGCGCCGGTGGACTTTGATGCGCCGCCGCTGCCGCCGCAGCAGCCCATGCTGGCGCAATCGACGGTCTCGGCGGTGGAATCCGCCTTCAACTCCCTGGCCCATACGGTACTGAGCAGCAATGCACGGACACTGGAGGATCTGGTCAAGGAGATGCTGCGGCCGATGCTGAAATCCTGGCTCGACGACAATTTGCCGGGCCTCGTCGAACGCATCGTGAAGGCCGAAATCGAGCGGGTCTCGCGCGGCGGCCGCTGAGAGGGGCGCTGCGGCCCCGATAAAGCCCTGCTCCCAGGGCATGTTGGGCCTGCGGACCGGGCTGGAAGGCCCTTTTGCCGCTGAGCTTTCCGTTGACTTGACCCGCGCACGCGGCTTTCTAGCAGCCCCATGATCGAGAAAAATTACCAGCCCGCCGATATCGAAGCCCGCATGTCCGTGGTGTGGGAGGACAGCCTTGCCTTCAAGGCGGGTCGTCCCGACCGCCGTGACGCCGTGCCCTTCACCATCGTGATCCCGCCGCCGAACGTGACCGGCTCGCTGCACATGGGTCACGCCCTCAACAACACGCTCCAGGACATCCTGTGCCGGTTCGAGCGCATGCGCGGCCGCGACGTGCTGTGGCAGCCCGGCACCGACCATGCCGGCATCGCCACCCAGATGGTGGTCGAGCGCCAGCTGATGGAGCGCCAGCAGCCCGGCCGCCGCGAGATGGGCCGCGCCAAATTTCTCGAGCGGGTCTGGCAGTGGAAGGCCGAGAGCGGCGACACCATCATCAACCAGCTCAAGCGGCTCGGCGCGTCCTGCGACTGGTCGCGCGAGCGCTTCACCATGGACGAGGGCCTGTCGAAGGCCGTCGTCAAGGTGTTCGTCGAGCTGCACCGCGAAGGGCTGATCTACAAGGACAAGCGGCTGGTGAACTGGGACACCAAGCTGCTCACCGCGATCTCGGATCTCGAGGTGCAGCAGACCGAGGTCAAGGGTCACCTCTGGTATCTGCGCTATCCGATCGAGGGCAGGACGTTCAGCCCCGAGGATCCCTCGAGCTTCATCGTCGTCGCCACCACGCGCCCCGAGACCATGCTCGGCGATACCGGCGTCGCCGTGCATCCCGAGGATGAGCGCTATCAGAAGCTGGTCGGCCACCACGTGATCCTGCCGCTGGTCGGCCGCAAGATCAAAATCGTCGCCGACGATTATTCCGATCCGGAAAAGGGCTCGGGTGCGGTCAAGATCACGCCGGCGCACGACTTCAACGACTTCGAGGTCGGCAATCGCCACGGCCTCGCCCGCATCAGCGTGATCGACAGGGAAGGTTGTCTCGATCTCGTCGACAACGAGGACTATCTGCGCGACCTGCCTGAAGGCGCCGGGCAGTTCGCCGAGGAGTTCCACAAGGTCGACCGCTTCGCCGCGCGCAAGCGCATCGTCGAGCGGCTGGAGAGCTTCGGCTTCGTCGAGCGGATCGAGCCGCACACCCACATGGTGCCGCATGGCGACCGGTCCGGCACCGTGATCGAGCCGTATCTGACCGACCAGTGGTACGTCGACGCCAAGACGCTGGCGAGGCCTGCGATCGCGGCGGTGCGTTCGGGCGAGACGACGTTCGTGCCGAAAAACTGGGAGAAGACCTATTTCGACTGGATGGAGAACATCCAGCCCTGGTGCATCTCGCGCCAGCTCTGGTGGGGCCACCAGATCCCGGCCTGGTACGGGCCTGACGGCAAGGTGTTCGTCGCCGAGACCGAGGAGGAGGCGATCAGCCACGCCCTCGGCTATTACGTCGAGCAGGAGGTCATCACGGCCGAGCAGGGCCGCGAGATGGCGCTCGACCGCAACAAGCGCGAAGGCTTCATCACGCGCGACGAGGACGTGCTCGACACTTGGTTCTCCTCGGCGCTGTGGCCGTTCTCGACGCTGGGCTGGCCGGATGACACGCCGGAGGTGCAGCGCTATTACCCGACCAATGCGCTGGTGACCGGCTTCGACATCATCTTCTTCTGGGTCGCCCGCATGATGATGATGGGCCTGCACTTCATGAAGGAAGTGCCGTTCTCGACCATCTACATCCACGCCCTCGTCCGCGACGAGAAGGGCGCCAAGATGTCGAAGTCGAAGGGCAACGTCATCGATCCGCTCAACCTGATCGACGAGTACGGCGCGGACGCGCTGCGCTTCACGCTGGCCGCGATGGCGGCACAGGGGCGGGACATCAAGCTCGCCACCAGCCGCGTCGAAGGCTACCGCAATTTCGCGACCAAGCTCTGGAACGCCTGCCGCTTCGCCGAAATGAACCAGTGCGCCGTGCCTGAAGGCTTCGAGCCGGCCAAGGCGAAGGAGACGCTGAACCGCTGGATCGCCCATGAGAGCGCGCACACCACGCGCGAGGTGACGGAGGCGATCGAAGCCTACCGCTTCAACGATGCGGCCGGCAGCATCTACCGCTTCGTCTGGAACGTCTATTGCGACTGGTATGTCGAGCTCGCCAAGCCCGTGCTGCTCGGGCCGGACAGTCCCGCCAAGGACGAGACCCGCGCCGTGGTCGCCTGGGCGCGCGACGAGATCCTGAAGCTGCTCCACCCGTTCATGCCCTTCATCACCGAAGAGCTGTGGGAGGTGACGGCCAAGCGCGACGGCCTGCTCGCACTGGCGCCATGGCCGCTGCAGCGGACTGAGCCGACGCCCGAGCAGCTTGCGATGCTCGCTGCGACGACGGGGACGACCGATCCGCTGGTCTCCCCGGCCTGGGTGCTGCCGATCTTCGATCATGCCGACTTCACCGACCCTGCGGCCGAGGCCGAGATCGGCTGGGTGATCGACCTCATCACGCAGATCCGTTCGGTGCGCGCCGAGATGAACATTCCGCCGGCGACGCTGACGGCTTTGGTGCTCGCCGGCGCCTCGGCCGGGACGAAGGAGCGCGCGCCGCGCTGGACCGACGTCATCAAGCGCATGGCGCGGCTGTCGGACATCTCCTTCGCCGACCGCGCACCCGACGGTGCCGTCCAGCTGCTCGTGCGCGGCGAGGTGGCTGCGCTGCCGCTGAAGGGCGTGATCGACGTCGCTGCCGAGCGCGCACGTCTCGACAAGGAGATGGCCAAGGCCGACGCCGACATCAAGCGGGCCGAGTCGAAGCTGGCGAACGAGAAATTCGTCGCCAACGCGGCCGAGGAGGTCGTCGAGGAGGAGCGCGAGAAGCGCGAGGCCGCGCTGGCCCGCAAGGCCAAGCTGCTCGAGGCGCTGGAGCGGCTGAAGCAGGCGTCGTGAGTTCATCGTCATTCCGGGGCGGCTCGCAGAGCCGAACTCCAGTGCGCAATTGCGCACCTGAGAATCTCGAGGTTCCGGGTTCGATGCTGCGCATCGCCCCGGAACGACAGCTACTTCGGAAACGGCTTGCTCAAGAACTTCGAGCCCCTGATGCCGTAGCGCCAGGGCAGCTCGACTGCCTTGGTGATGCCGATCCGGATGCCGGTGGCGACCTCGACATCCTCGGTCCGCGCATGCAGTGCGATCGGCGGCCGGTCCAGCGGCAGCGCATTGTGCGCGATGGTGATCCCGAGCGCCTCGGTCAGCTTGCCCGGACCCGAGCACAGCGCATGCAGCTCCTGGAGATGACGGCGGCGGCGCATCTTGGCGATACCATGCGTCGGCTCGATCGCGCGGACCAGCACGGCGCTGGCCGAGCCTTCTTCCTCGCACACGAAGTTCACGCACCAGTGGATGCCGTAGGAACGATAGACGTAGGCATAACCGGGCGGGCCGAACATCACCTGGTTCCGCGGCGTCGGCCCGTTGTAGGAGTGCGCCGCCGGGTCGGTATGATGATAGGCCTCGACCTCGACGATGATGCCGCCGATTCCGTCGACCAGCATCGTCGCTCCGATCAGGTCCGGCGCGACCTCGTGGACGCTGCGGCTGAAAAAGGCACGCTTCAGCGGCTTGCCGAGCCGCGGGGATGAGGCGTTCGATCTTGGAGCCATTCGAGATGAGAATCGCCAGAGGACAGAGCAGGATATTGCCCATATCTGCCATGTTCCCTGAAGCGGGGCGAGCCGGGTTGCGATGCCCCGCCAGACCGACTAGGTAGGACCTGAACAGACCGGACACCCCATGGTCGTAATCGTCGATACCATCTCGAACCCGCTGCGCCCGCGCCACCCCGAAAAGGTGAACCGGCCCGATTCCGCTTCGCCGCCGAAGCCGGACTGGATCCGTGTGCGCGCGCCCAACACCCGCGGCTATGCCGACACCCGCAACATCGTGCGGTCCAACGGTCTGCACACGGTGTGCGAGGAAGCGGGCTGCCCGAACATCGGCGAGTGCTGGGACAAGAAGCACGCGACCTTCATGATCATGGGTGACACCTGCACCCGCGCCTGCGCCTTCTGCAACGTCAAGACCGGCCTGCCGAATGCGCTGGATGCGGCCGAGCCCGGGAACGTCGCCGAGGCGGTCGCTAAGCTCGGCCTCGCTCATGTCGTCATCACCTCCGTCGACCGCGACGACCTCGCCGACGGCGGCGCCGAGCACTTCGCCCAGACCATCCGCGCGATCCGGGCCGCGTGCCCCTCGACCACGATCGAGATCCTGACGCCGGACTTCCTGCGCAAGGAGGGGGCGCTCGAAATCGTCGTCGCTGCCAAGCCCGACGTCTTCAACCACAATCTCGAGACCGTGCCCTCGCGCTATCTCACGGTGCGGCCGGGCGCGCGCTATTTCCACTCGATCCGGCTGCTGCAGCGGGTCAAGGAGCTCGATCCCACCATCTTCACCAAGTCCGGCATCATGGTCGGCCTTGGCGAGGAGCGCCACGAGGTGCAGCAGGTGATGGACGATCTGCGTTCCGCCGACGTCGATTTCCTGACCATCGGCCAGTACCTGCAGCCGACCCGCAAGCACCATGCGGTGATGCGCTACGTGCCGCCGGACGAGTTCGCCTCCTACGAGAAGGTGGCCTACACCAAGGGCTTCCTGATGGTGTCCGCGAGCCCGCTCACCCGCTCGTCGCATCATGCCGGCGAGGATTTTGCGAGACTGAAGGCCGCGCGGGCAGCGCACGCCCGCTGAATCGCCATGCCCAAGTTTTCGAGCAAGCGCCGTGTCAATCACAGCGCATCCGAGATGTTCGATCTGGTCGCCGACGTCGAGCGCTACCCGGAATTCGTGCCGCTCTGCAGCGCGCTGAAGGTGCGCCAGCGGATGGCCAAGCCCGACGGCACCGAGGTGCTGGTCGCCGACATGACGGTGTCGTTCAAGCTGGTCAGGGAATCCTTCACCAGCCGCGTGACGCTCGACCGCGCCAATCTGAAGATTCTCGTCGAATATCTGCAAGGCCCCTTCAGCAATCTGGAGAACCGCTGGACGTTCGAGCCCAAAGGTGAGGGCGTCTGCGACGTCGGCTTCTTCCTGTCCTACGAATTCAGGAGCCGTATGCTGGCGTTGCTGATGGGCTCGATGTTCGATGCCGCCTTCGCGCGCTTCTCCACCGCGTTCGAGAAGCGGGCGGACGCGATCTACGGCCGGCCGAAGCTGGCGTCGACTTAGCTGCCCCGGCTCTCCTGTCCCGGACGCGCCGCAATGCGTAGCGTTGCTGCGCAGAGCCGGGACCCATGATCGCAGCACACCTCTTGGAAGCATGGGCCCCGGCTCTGCAGCGCATCGCTGAAGGAGCGCTGCGCTGCGTCCGGGGCACGAAACTCACACATCAATCCACCGCGACGTCCGATGGCTGCGAAACGGAGTAAGTCATCCTCGGGCTTCTTGAGATCTGAATATGACGCAGCGCTCTCGCGACAGGTCCTGTCCGAGTCTTGCGCGGTCATGTCGCCCCTTTTGTCAGAGGGCGCAGGGAAGGCCGGATGCCGGCTGGGCACCCGCGGTCCACTGTGCGAAACCTGCGTGTCAGGAAACTGCACAGCGGCATACAGGTGAAGCCGAACAGCCGGCCTTCCCTGCGCAGTGGTTTGACGGCTTATGCCGAGCTCTCCCCGGGGAGCGTTGCACTATTGCCCCCGTCGCCTTGCAGATCGCTGATGCGCGCACCCGGTTGGGCCGCCGCATCACCGCAAGACTTGACGCACAGACCCCGGGCGTCAGGACCACACGGTTTTGCCGTACGCATGTCACACCGGTCGTGTGCGCGCCGGCTGTCGCTCACGGTCGCCCGCCCTGCGATGCCTCTCGCGCCGATGTGACTTGCGTCCACCGCAGCTCACCCCACGTTTCGTGACGATCGCGATACGCCCCTCTGACCGGGATGAGGTGGCGCGACGATGCGATAAATCCGAACTTCTGTAAAGGCGAATATTTTTGTCCGTGCGCCTTGCCCCACGGCTAGCGTGTTTTGCCCGTCGGGCAACGCAAGAGATTGTGCACCGTCGGGCGGATTAGCCGAAGGCGTAATCCGCCGTTCCCGCCTCGCAGGCCAAAGAGGCGGATTACGCTTCGCTAATCGGCCCTACGAGAGCTTGTTTCACCGGGATCAATTCCTGGCGCTCCGCGTTCTCTCCGGATTGTCCGGGTCGGAGCCGCCATGACCATCAATTTCGACACGCTGAAAGCCTCGCTCGTCCTCTATGGCCTCAACGCGATCTACGCGATCCTGCTGCTCGCGATCGGCTGGTATCTGTCCGGCGCGATGCAGCGTTTCGTCACGCGCCTGCTGAGCGTCACGCACCGCGTCGACCCGCTGGTCACGCTGTTCGTCGGCAGTGTGGCGCGCTATGGCGTGCTCGCCGTGGTCGGCATCGCCGTGCTTCAGCTGTTCGGCATCCAGACCGCGAGCCTCGTTGCCGTGCTGGGCGCCACATCGCTCGCCATCGGTCTCGCGCTCCAGGGCACGCTGTCCAATCTCGCCGCCGGCGTGATGCTGCTGTTGTTCCGGCCCTTTCACATCGGCGACGACGTCGAGGTGGCCGGCAAGGCCGGGAAGGTGCAGTCGCTGTCGCTGTTCATGACCGAGCTGGTCGCGTCCGACAACACGCAGATCCTGCTGCCGAACGGACAGGTGTGGGGCGCGGCCATCATCAACCACAGCGCCTATCCCGGCACCGGCGATATCAAGGTGGTGTTTCCGGTCCCGGCGGGCGCGGCCAATGCGCTGGCCGATCGTATCCTCGAGGAATTACGCAACGACTCGCGCATCGAAGATCATTCGCAACCTGCCGTTTCCGTCACGAAGGTACTGGATGTCGCCAATCCCGCGGCACCGATCCTGGAATTGACGGTCAGCGCAAAGGCAAAACCGTCGCACGCTGACGCGGTCAAGCAGTGTGTGCTCGATCGGGCGAGCGCACTGCTCGCGGCGGCATGAGCCGCATTAGCCCCGCGGCGAGCGCGGCGGCCTGCGCTTCACAACGTGCCGGCGCGGCGAGCGGGTGACGCGCGGGCGCAGGCGGGTCGCGGCGGCGCGCGGCTTGGTCTGGGCCTGTGGGCCGCGGGCCAGATCCATGAGCATGCGCAGCGCCTCGACGACGGAGCGCTGACGCACGGCGGTGCGACCGATCGCGCCGAAGCGGTGCTCGCGGTGGATGATGCGGCCGTCGCGCGCGGCGGCGGCAAAGTGCACGAGGCCGACCGGCTTGCCGGGCGTGGCGCCGCCCGGGCCGGCGATCCCGGTGATGGCGACTGCAAGGTCGACATCGGCGCGCTCCAGCGCGCCGATCGCCATGGCGGTTGCGGTCTCCTTGCTGACCGCGCCGAAAGTGGCGAGCGTGCCGGCCTCGACGCCGAGCATGGCGCGCTTGGCGTCGTTGGAATAGGTGACGAAGCCGCGATCGATCACGTCGGACGAGCCGGGGATGTCGGTCAGCGCGGCGGCGACGAGGCCGCCGGTGCAGGATTCAGCGGTCGCGACCGTCAGCTTGCGCATCCGGCACAGATCGAGCAGCGAGCGGGAGAGGGCGCGTGCGTCGCTGCCGCCCATGGCCTAGACGCTCCAGGGCAGACGAATGGTGGCGCTCGCGGTGGCGGCGATGCCTTCCTCGCGACCGGTGAAGCCGAGCCGCTCGCTGGTCGTCGCCTTCACCGCGACGCGCGAGATGTCGACGCCGGAAATCTCGGCGATGCTCGCGCGCATGGTGTCGCGCAAAGGGCCGATCTTCGGCCGCTCGCAGATCATGGTGACCTCGAGATTGGCGATACGCCCGCCGCGCGCCGTGACGCGCTCGATGGCGTATTTCAGGAACTGGTCGGAGGAGGCGCCCTTCCACTTCGGATCGCTCGGCGGGAAGTGCGAGCCGATGTCGCCGTCGGCGAGCGCGCCGAGGATGGCATCGACCAGCGCATGGAGGCCGACATCGCCGTCGGAATGGGCGAGAAAACCCTTGGTGTGCGGCACGCGCACGCCGCAGAGCATGACGTGGTCGCCTTCGCCGAAGGCGTGCACGTCGTAGCCGGTGCCGGTCCTGATATCGCCGAGCTGGGCCGCCAGGCGGGCTTCCTCGCGCACGAAATCCTCGGGTGTGGTGAGCTTCATGTTGGCAACATCGCCTTCAAAGGTTGCAACCGTCAATCCCGCCCATTCGGCAATCGCGGCATCGTCGGTGAAGTCGCTGCGCCCGTCCTTCGCCGCGCGACGATGCGCTTCGAGGATGACGTCGAAACGAAAGGATTGCGGCGTCTGCGCGATCCGCAAGGAGGCGCGGTCCGGCGTGCCCTCGACATTCCCGCTGGCGCCGGTGACCTTGATCGTATCGGTGACGGGGACGACGGGAATCGCGGCGCCGGTTCGGCCCGCTGCCTCGATCGCGCGCGAGATCAATCCTTCCGAAACGAAGGGCCGCGCGGCGTCGTGAATCAGCACGATGTCGGGCTTGTGCTGTGCGAGCGCTTCGAGGCCTGCAAGCACCGAGGCCTGCCGCGTCGCGCCGCCATGGGCCGGCGGCTCGTGCTCGAGTCCCGCGACCGCAGCCGTGAACATGGCACTGTCGTCGGGGTTCACCACCGGCTGCACCGCAAACACGTCGGCGTGGCGGCTGAAGGCTTCCATGGCGCGATAGATCACGGGCACGCCGCCGATCTCGCGATATTGCTTCGGTCCGCCGGCGCCCGCACGCAGTCCACGCCCGGCTGCGACGAGGACGACCGCGGTACGCTGTGATTTCGCCATAGGACTCAAATACTCAGTTGGTGATGGGAGTCGGAGGAGTGGGGTGATTGCCGCATGCCTCTAGCACGGCAGGCCCGCAAAAAAAGGGGGTTTCCCCGGATTGTTCGCAACGGCATTTTGCTGCACTGCACTTGAAAGATCTCCAGAATTGTCTAAACTGTAGGCATGGCGCTTGACTGCACAAGAATTGTGCGCAAGATAGGTCATGGCAGGCGCGATGAGGCCCTGCCCAGTCCACGAGACCCCTGTGACCGGTTCGGCAATATCCGGCTCTAAGCCGTTGAAAATAGGCGATATTGATGTCGCCATCCCGGTCTTCCTGGCGCCGATGTCGGGGGTGACCGACTCGCCCGTCCGCCGGCTGGCCGCGGAGCTTGGGGCCGGTCTCGTCGTGTCCGAAATGACCGCCAGCGACGAGCTCGCCAACGGCCATTGGATGTCCCGGTTGCGTTGCGAAGCCACCGGAATTGGTCCGCACGTGGTCCAGCTCGCCGGCTGCGAGGCCCATTGGATGGCCGAGGGCGCCCGGATCGCCGAGGCCGAAGGCGCCGACATCATCGACATCAACATGGGCTGTCCGGCCCGCCACGTCACCGGCGGCCAGTCCGGCTCGGCCCTGATGCGCGACCTCGACCATGCCGTCAGCCTGATCGATGCCACCATCGCGGCGGTGAAGGTGCCGGTGACGCTGAAGATGCGGCTCGGCTGGGACGACCGCAGCCGCAACGCACCGGAGCTGGCGCGGCGCGCGGAGGCCGCCGGCGTCAAGCTCGTGACGGTCCACGGCCGCACCCGCAGCCAGTTCTACAAGGGCGAGGCCGATTGGGATGCCATCCGCGCCGTGCGCGAGGCCATCGCCATTCCGCTCGTCGTCAACGGCGACATCACCTCCTATGAGCGGGCGCGCGCGGCGCTCGAGGCCTCCGGCGCCGACGCCGTGATGATCGGCCGCGGCGCGCAGGGTCAGCCCTGGCTGCCCGGCCAGATCGGCCGCCGCCTGAAGGGCGGGGCGGAAGAAGCTGTGCCCGCGCTCGAAACCCAGCTGCATTACGTCCGCACGCTCTATGAGGGCGTCTGCACGCTCTATGGTCTCCGCGTCGGGCTGCGACATGCCCGCAAGCATCTCGGCTGGGCGCTCGATGTGGCAGCCGCGGCGAGCGGCGCGTCCGTCGAGAAGCTGAAAGGGTGGCGGCAGACGATCCTCACCTCGGAGGATCCGCGCCTCGTTCATCAGTCGCTGCAGGATGCGTTCGACGACTTCGCATGGAGCGCTGCTGCATGAGCACAGCCGCCGAACATCGCGGGCCATCCGACAGCGACGCAATGCTCGATGCCTTGCCCAATCCCGTTCTGATGATCGGGCCGGACGGCAAGATCGTCGCAGCCAACATCGCCACCGAAGCCTTCTTCGAGATCTCGACGCAATTCCTGAAGCGGCAGTCGCTGAAGGAGCTGGTGCCGTTCGGCAGCCCCTTGCTGGCGCTGATCGACCAGGTGCGCGCGTCGAACTCGCCGGTGAACGAATACAAGGTCGATCTCGGCACGCCGCGCATGGGCGGCGACCGCCAAGTCGACCTCCATGTCGCCCCGCTCACCGAGCGCCCCGGCCATATCGTGGTGATGCTGCAGGAGCGCACCATCGCCGACAAGATGGACCGCCAGCTCACCCATCGCAGCGCGGCGCGCTCGGTGATCGCGCTGGCCGCGATGCTGGCGCACGAGATCAAGAATCCGCTGTCCGGCATCCGCGGCGCGGCGCAGTTGCTGGAGCAGCAGGCCTCGTCCGAGGACCGCATGTTGACGCGCCTGATCTGCGACGAGGCCGACCGCATCGTGACGCTGGTCGACCGCATGGAGGTGTTCGGCGACGAGCGTCCCGTGGTGCGCGGTCCCGTCAACATCCATTCGGTGCTCGACCACGTGAAGCGGCTGGCGCAGTCGGGTTTTGCCCGCAACATCCGCTTCATCGAAGATTACGACCCCTCGCTGCCGCCGGTGCTGGCGAACCAGGACCAGTTGATCCAGGTGTTCCTCAACCTCGTGAAGAACGCCGCCGAGGCGCTGATCGACGTGCCCGACGCCGAGATCCAGCTCACCACCGCGTTCCGCCCCGGCGTGCGCCTGTCAGTCCCCGGTCAAAAATCCCGGGTATCGTTGCCGCTCGAATTCTGCGTGAAGGATAACGGACCGGGCGTGCCGGACGATCTTCTGCCCAATCTGTTCGACCCCTTCGTGACCACCAAGCAGACCGGCTCGGGCCTGGGTCTTGCGCTTGTCGCCAAGATCGTCGGCGATCACGGGGGCATCATCGAATGCGAATCTCAGCCGCGCAGGACCACCTTCCGCGTGCTGATGCCGATGTATTCCACATCGGCGAAACATGCCGATCAAAGCAGTCGCGCCGACTCTGCCGGGAAGTCGTCGCCTGTGTCACAGGGGGCGAAATGAGGATTAACGATGCCCGCAGGTAGCATTCTCGTAGCTGATGACGATACCGCCATCCGCACCGTTCTCAATCAGGCGCTGTCTCGGGCCGGCTATGAGGTCAGGCTCACCGGCAATGCCGCAACGCTGTGGCGCTGGGTCAGCCAGGGCGAGGGCGATCTCGTCATCACCGACGTGGTGATGCCGGACGAAAACGCCTTCGACCTGCTGCCGCGGATCAAGAAGATGCGGCCGAATCTGCCCGTCATCGTCATGAGCGCGCAGAACACCTTCATGACGGCGATCCGCGCCTCCGAGCGCGGGGCCTACGAATATCTGCCGAAGCCCTTCGACCTCAAGGAGCTGATCGCGATCGTCGGCCGCGCGCTGGCCGAGCCGAAGGAGCGTGTCTCGACGCCGGACGAGGACGCCGAGATGGAGGCGATCCCGCTGGTCGGCCGCTCGCCGGCGATGCAGGAAATCTATCGCGTGCTCGCACGCCTGATGCAGACCGACCTCACCGTGATGATCACGGGCGAGTCCGGCACCGGCAAGGAGCTGGTGGCGCGCGCGCTGCATGATTACGGCAAGCGCCGCAACGGCCCGTTCGTCGCCGTCAACATGGCCGCGATCCCGCGCGACCTCATCGAATCCGAGCTGTTCGGGCATGAGCGCGGCGCCTTTACCGGCGCCAACACGCGCGCCTCCGGCCGGTTCGAGCAGGCCGAAGGCGGCACGCTGTTCCTCGACGAGATCGGCGACATGCCGATGGAGGCGCAGACGCGATTGCTGCGCGTCTTGCAGCAGGGCGAATACACCACCGTCGGCGGCCGCACCCCGATCAAGACCGACGTCCGCATCGTCGCGGCCTCCAACAAGGATCTGCGCGTCCTGATCCAGCAGGGCCTGTTCCGGGAAGATCTGTTCTTCCGCCTCAACGTGGTGCCGCTGCGGCTGCCTCCCTTGCGCGAGCGCATCGAGGACCTGCCGGATCTGGTGCGGCACTTCTTTGCGCTGGCCGAGAAGGACGGCCTGCCGCCGAAGAAGCTCGACACGCTGGCGCTGGAGCGGCTGAAGCAGCACCGCTGGCCCGGCAACGTGCGCGAGCTGGAGAATCTCGCCCGGCGTCTCGCCGCGCTTTATCCGCAGGACGTCATCACGGCATCCGTCATCGACGGCGAGCTTGCGCCGCCCTCGGTCAGCCCGGGCGCCGCGGTCCAGCAGGGCGTCGATAATCTCGGCGGCGCTGTGGAGGCCTATCTGTCCTCGCACTTCCAAGGCTTTCCGAACGGCGTGCCGCCGCCCGGCCTCTATCACCGCATCCTCAAGGAGATCGAAGTGCCGCTGCTCACGGCCGCGCTGGCGGCCACCCGCGGCAACCAGATCCGCGCCGCCGACCTGCTCGGCCTCAACCGCAACACGCTGCGCAAGAAGATCCGGGATCTCGACATCCAGGTCTATCGCAGCGGGGGCTAATCATCGCGGAACCGACGGTGGCTCAGCTCCCCCTACCAAGGCAGAGCTGAGCCTGTCCGGATCGCGCTGGCCGTTGTGGCTGACGCGGTGAGCAGAAGTCGGGACGGGGCCGAAATGTTCCGCCGGACCTGATCAATTGGTCATCCGGCCGCATGGCGCAGCGTCGCACTATCTGACCAGCCGGGCCGATGCCGGCGTGACGCTGGCGACATTCAGCAGCGGCGGCTGGAGGCCCAGGCCGTTGACCAAGAGGTCGGCGGCCACAATCAGCAGCAGAACGGCCGACACCATCGTCGCTAGAAAATATCTATCCATGCCGGGTCAAGCCGGAATGGCCGGATTCCGTTCCCGTTCAGGCCGCATGTGGTTGTGGATGGCAGATGTCGGTCGCTGGGAAGCGCCGCGGAATTGTCGCAATTCGGCAACAATGTGGTACGAATACATCAGTATCCGCGCGCCCGCGGACCCCTTTTCAGCATCGCCATTGCCGGAATGACCAGCGCAGAGACCTCGGCCGCACACTTTGACACGGCCCCAGCGGAAGAGCCCCGGCGTTGGTCGGCGCGACGCTGGCTGGCTCCGTTTGCCGTGGCGCTGGCGCTGCTGTCGGCCTTCCTGACCTTCCTGGTCCTGACCGGCCTCACCAGGATCGAGCCGACGCCCGAGGTCGTCCGCTCGATTTATCTGATCAACGCGGCCACGATCCTGCTGCTGGTCGGCATCATCGTCCGCGAGCTCTGGCAGCTGATCCTGGCGCGGCGGCGGGGCCGGGCGGCGGCGCGCCTCCATGTCCAGATCGTCAGCCTGTTCTCGATCGTGGCGGTGCTGCCGGCCGTGCTGGTCGCCATCGTCGCCAACGTCACCATCGAGCGTGGCCTCGACCGGCTGTTCTCCGGGCCGACCAAGCAGGTGATCCAGAACTCGCTGACGATCGCGCGGGCCTACATGCAGGACCATGCCCAGCTGATCCGCGGCGACATTCTCGGCATGGCCAACGACATCGCGCATGCCCGGCCGCTCTACGACCAGGATCGCCGCACGTTCCGCGAGATGCTGACCGCCAGCGCCGGCTCGCGCAATCTGCCGGGCGCGATGATCATCGACAAGAACACCAACATCCTGGAATCCGCCGACACCGGCATGCGGCTGGCTTATTCGCCGCCGGCGCCCGACTTCCTCAGCAACGTCAACGAGAACGAGCCCGAGATCGCGGTGCTCCCCGATGCGAGCTTCGTCGCCGCGGTGATCCGGTTGCGCGCGTTCAACGACACCTTCCTCTATGTCGCCCGCCCGCTTGATCCCAACGTCGTCAATCAGCTCAAGCAGACCGAGGTCAGCGTCGCCGAATATGCCCAGATCGAGTCGCGCCGGCTCGGTATCCAGGTCGCCTTCGCGCTGATGTTCGCCGTGATCGCGCTGACCATCCTGATGGCCTCGGTGCTGATCGGCCTCAACTTCGCCAACTCGCTGGTCTCGCCGATCCGGCGGCTGATGAACGCGGCCCACACGGTCTCGACCGGCGATCTCCATGTCCAGGTGCCGGTGCACCAGTCCGAAGGCGATCTGGCCCAGCTTGGCGAGACCTTCAACAAGATGACGCAGGAATTGCGCAGCCAGCGCGACGAGCTCGTCAACGCCAGCGACCTCATCGACAGCCGCCGCCGCTTCATCGAGGCCGTGCTGTCCTCGGCGAGCGCCGGCATCATCGGCGTCGACGCCTCCGGCAGCGTCGGCATTTTGAACCGCTCGGCCGAGAAGCTGATCGGGCACGCCGAATCCGAGACGCTCGGCCATCCGCTCTCCGACGTGCTGCCCGAGCTCGACGAGATGATGAAGGCGGCGCGGGAAGGGACCCAGCGCCTGGTGCAGGGCCAGATCACGATCACGCGCGACGGGCAGGAACGCAATCTGTCGGTCCGGGTCAGCGCCGAGAAGAATCAGCCGCACGACAGCTACATCATCACGCTCGACGACATCACCGAGCTGGTCTCGGCGCAGCGCACCTCGGCCTGGGGCGACGTGGCGCGCCGCATCGCCCACGAGATCAAGAATCCGTTGACGCCGATCCAGCTCTCGGCCGAACGCATCCGCCGCAAGTTCGGCAAGGACATCACCGAGGCCAAGGACAAGCAGATCTTCGACCAGTGCACCGACACCATCGTGCGCCAGGTCGACGACATCCGCCGCATGGTCGACGAGTTCTCGCGCTTTGCCCGGATGCCGAAGCCGGTGATGGAGGGCGAGGACGTCGCCGACACCGTGCGGCAGGCCGTGTTCCTGATGAAGGTCGCCCATCCCGAGATCGACATCGAGGCCGAGTTCAAGCAGGATCCGCTCCGGGCCCAGTTCGACCGCCGGCTGATCTCGCAGGCGGTCACCAACATCGTCAAGAACGCCACCGAGGCGATCGAGCAGGTCCCGCCGGAAGAGCTCGGCAAAGGCCGGATCGACGTCGTCGTCTCCCGCGAGGGCGATGACGTGCTGATCGACGTCATCGACAACGGCATCGGCCTGCCCAAGGTCGCGCGCTCGCGGCTGCTCGAACCCTACGTCACGACCCGGGCCAAGGGCACCGGCCTTGGCCTTGCGATCGTCGGCCGCGTGCTGGAAGACCATGGCGGACGCATCGAGCTGAAGGATGCCTCCGACTTCCGCGAGGGCCAGCGCGGTGCCTGGATGCGGATGCGCTTTGCGATCTCCGGGCAACCCGCCAAAACCGAGGGCGCCGAGCAGGCGTCGGCGGCCAAGGACATCACCAAGGACATCACCAAGGACACCGTGACGGGGCCGGCGAAAGAGGCGGCGCCGGAAACAAAAGGGCCGGCGGCCGAAACCAAAGAGCCCGCTGAAAAGACCAATGAATCAACGAAAATCGAAGCCTCAACAGGCAGCTGACATGACAGGCGCGATCCATGGCAAGTGAAATTCTGATTGTCGATGATGAGGCCGATATTCGCGATCTCGTTGCGGGCATTCTCGAGGACGAGGGCTTCGTGACCCGAACCGCACGCGACAGCGATACGGCACTCGCCGAGATCGCCAACCGCAGGCCGCACCTGGTGTTCCTCGACATCTGGCTGCAAGGCTCCAAGCTCGACGGCTTGCAGCTGCTGGAGCAGGTCAAGAAAGACAACGCCGACCTGCCGGTCGTGATGATCTCCGGCCACGGCAACATCGAGACCGCGGTCGCTGCGATCAAGCGCGGCGCCTACGATTTCATCGAGAAGCCGTTCAAGGCCGACCGCTTGATCCTGGTCGCGACCCGGGCGCTGGAGAACTCGCGGCTGAAGCGCGAGGTCAAGGAGCTGAAGCAGCTCGCGCCGAGCGCGAGCCAACTCGTCGGCCGCTCGCCCAGCATGAACCAGCTGCGCCAGACCATCGAGCGCGCCGCCAAGGCCAACAGCCGCATCCTGATCGTCGGGCCCGCCGGCGCCGGCAAGGAATTGACCGCACGCACGCTGCACACGGCCTCGGGCCGTGCCGACGGTCCCTTCGTCGTCATCAACGCCGCCGCGATCACGCCCGAGCGCATGGAGCACGAGCTGTTCGGCATCGAGCAGTCCAACGGCGAGCAGCCGCGCAAGCCAGGCGCGCTCGAGGAAGCCCACGGCGGCACGCTGTTCATCGACGAGATCGCCGACATGCCGCGCGAGACCCAGAACAAGATCCTGCGCGTGCTGGTGGAGCAGTCGTTCCAGCGCGTCGGCGGCACCGCCAAGGTGCAGGTCGACGTGCGCATCATCTCCTCGACCGCGCGCAACCTCGAAGAGGAGATCGCGGCCGGCCGTTTCCGCGAGGACCTCTACCACCGGCTCTCGGTGGTGCCGATCCGCGTGCCCGCGCTCTCGGAACGGCGCGAGGACATCCCGGAACTGATTGACTATTTCATGGAGCAGATCTCGGCCGGCAGCGGCCTGCCGAAGCGGCAGATCGGGCAGGACGCGATGGCCGTGCTGCAATCGCATGTCTGGCCAGGCAATGTCCGCCAGCTCCGCAACAACGTCGAGAGGGTGATGATTCTCGCGGCAGGCGGGCCGGAGGTCATCATCACGGCGGACATGTTGCCACAGGACGTCGGCTCCATGGTGCCGGCGATGCCGACCAGCAACAATGGCGAGCACATCATGGGCCTGCCGCTGCGTGAGGCGCGCGAAGTGTTCGAGCGCGACTATTTGATTGCACAGATCAGCCGTTTCTCAGGAAATATTTCTCGTACGGCCGAGTTCGTTGGCATGGAACGGTCGGCGCTGCATCGAAAGTTGAAGGCGCTCGGTGTCGGCTAGCGCCTCTTCGCGCGAAGCGGCCGCCGGCTTACATGCGGAAAGAGACATGAAAACAAGAATCTAGCGCCGTAACATGCCGGCGGTAGCTGAGAGATAAGCGCAAAAATCATCGATTTCCGTATTTTTTCGGGACAATCAGGCGGGGGCTGCCACGTGAAGCGGCTTGCCTAATAGGCCCACCTGTCCTCTAATTGCACAGCTGTTCCGTCCGAGGGGGATCTCATGACGGAACGGCAACCGGGCGAGGCCCCGAACCTCACAAAGAGGGCCGCGACCGGCGCAATAAAAAGAAACTCAAAGCGAGAAAAGAACAATGGCGGCAGACCGCGCACAAAACCTACAGGACACCTTCCTCAATCACGTTCGCAAAACCAAGACGCCACTGACGATCTTTCTGGTCAACGGAGTGAAGCTCCAGGGCATCGTGACCTGGTTCGACAATTTCTGTTTGCTGCTTCGGCGCGACGGTCATTCGCAGCTGGTCTACAAGCATGCGATCTCGACCATCATGCCTGGCGCTCCGATCCAGCTGTTCGAAGGCGGCGAGGATCAGCCGGCTTGAGAGTGATCTGATTGGAACCCCGGAATTTCGACGGGGATGCCGACCGTCCGCGGTCGGCAGGGGCTAAGCAAACGGGGCGGGTGCTTGTCGTCGGCCCCTATTTGCGAGTGCGCGCTGGCAGTGCCGACGCGCAATCGGAAGCTCATGTCTTGCGTGACGTCGAGGCCCGGCTCGAGGAAGCCGCCGGCCTCGCGCGCGCGATCGATCTCGTCGTCGCCGACGCCATCATCGCGCCTATCAGCCAGATCCGCCCCGCCACCTATATCGGCAAGGGCAAGGTCGAGGAGATCGCCGCCCTGATCAAGACCCTCGACGTCGAGCTCGTGGTGATGGATTGCGCGCTGGCGCCGATCCAGCAGCGCAATCTCGAGAAGGAGCTGGACGCCAAGGTGCTCGATCGCACCGGCCTCATCCTGGAAATCTTCGGCCGCCGTGCCAAGACGCGCGAAGGCTCGCTCCAGGTCGAGCTCGCGCATCTCAACTACCAGCGCTCGCGCCTGGTGCGCTCGTGGACCCATCTGGAGCGCCAGCGCGGCGGCTTCGGCTTCATGGGCGGTCCCGGCGAGACGCAGATCGAAGCGGACCGCCGCCTTATCCAGGAGCGCATCTCCAAGCTCGAGGGCGAGCTGAAGAAGGTGCAGGCGACGCGGCGGCTGCATCGTGCGGGACGTCAGCGCGTGCCGTATCGCGTCGTCGCGCTGGTCGGCTACACCAATGCCGGCAAGTCGACGCTGTTCAACCGCCTGACCCGCGCCGACGTGCAGGCCGCCGACATGCTGTTTGCGACGCTCGATCCGACCTTGCGCGCGCTCAACCTGCCGCATGGCGGCAAGGCGATGCTGTCGGACACGGTCGGCTTCATCTCCAACCTGCCGACCCAGCTGGTCGCCGCCTTTCGCGCCACGCTGGAGGAGGTGCTCGAGGCCGACGTCATTCTCCATGTGCGCGACATCTCGCATGAGGATGCCGAGGCCCAGCAGAGCGACGTCGACGCAGTGCTGCGCCAGCTCGGCATCAACCCCGATGATTCAGGCCGTATCATCGAGGTCTGGAACAAGATCGACCGTTACGATGCCGAGCAGCGCGAGGAGCTGCTGAACATCGCGGCGCGCCGGCCTGCGGACCACCCCGCCATGCTGGTCTCCGCCGTCACGGGCGAGGGCGTCGATGCATTGCTCGCCGCGATCGAGGAACGCCTTGCCGCCAAGCGCACCACGCTCGACCTCTCCATCGACGCCGCCGACGGCGCCGGCATCAGCTGGCTGCACCGCAATGCCGAGGTGCTGTCGAAGGAGCTGCACGACGGCCGCTTCGACATGACGGTGCGGGTGGACGAGACCAAGCGGGACATCGTGGTGTCGAGGTTCGATGCCGTGCCGCATCTTGCGACATAGGCGGTGTCGTCCCGGATCTGCACGCGCTTGAGGCGCTTGTCCGGGACGACGGCGGAGTTAGCGGCTGGCTTCCTTGCGTCCGTCCGACGTTGGCATCGTCTCGCCCTTCGCCTCGTTCCACAGCGCGTCCATCTCGGCCAGCGAGGCCTGCTCCAGCGTGCGGCCCTGCGCCTCCAGCGCACGTTCGATATAGGCAAAGCGCCGCTCGAATTTTGCGTTGGTCGCACGCAACGCGGCTTCCGGATCGGCATCGACGTGACGGGCGAGGTTGACGAGGGCGAACATGAGGTCGCCGGTCTCCTCCGCCAGCTCCTGCTTGTCGCCACGGTCGAGTGCGGCCTCGATCTCGTCGGCCTCCTCGCGGATCTTGGCCAGCACCGCGCGCGGGTCGTTCCAGTCGAAGCCGACGGTCGATGCCTTGCGCTGCAGCTCCATGGCGCGGGTCAGCGCGGGCTGGCCCGCCTTCACGCCTGACAGCAGCGATTTCTGCGCCGGTGTCTCCTCCGGCGGCCGGCGCGCGGCGCGCTCGGCTTTTTCCTCGGCCTTGATGCGGTCCCAGACTTCCTTGACGTGAGAGGAGGCGAGGTTGCCGTCCTTGTCGGCGAAGACGTGGGGATGGCGCCGGATCATCTTTCTCGTGATGGCTTCGACGACGTCGCCGAACGCGAAGGCGTTCTGCTCCGACGCCATCTGGGCGTGGAACACGACCTGCAACAGCAGGTCGCCGAGCTCCTCGCGCAAATCGTCGAGATCGCCGCGCGTGATGGCGTCCACCACCTCATAGGCTTCCTCGATCGTGTAGGGCGCGATGGTCGCAAAATTCTGCTCGAGGTCCCAGGGGCAGCCGGTCACCGGCGTGCGCAGCGCGGCCATGATCTCGATCAGGCGGGAAATGTCGCAGGAAGGGGTCATTGGGCACCGGAGTTGCGCGTTTCCGGCTTTATGCCAAAAGCACCGCGTCGATCCCAGCGGAACAAGTAGAAAGTGGGCTAATTTCCACCGGCCGCCTGATGGGGATCAGACTACCGTCCGCCGAAGCAGGAGCATGCGAATGAACATCGCCGCGCAAAATCCAAAAAACAGGATTGGCGCGAGCGCAATTAGTCTGCTGCCCGGCTGGGCGACGAACATCAGGACTCCGCCGGCGACGAGCACCAAAGACACGATTGTCAGGAGCCAGAGCACGATCGGGCCATGGGCGCGTGCCTGGGACGTCATGCTCTCCTTCAAAAGACAGCCCTTCGTCTGTCGGGTTCAAGCTGGGGAGCAGAATGCACATCCAAGTGAGATAAAATGCCAAGCAGACGCCGGCCAGCGCCGCGGAGACGCCGAGATTGTATCCTCGAAAAAGGCTTGGTGCGACGACGATCAGCAGGACTGAAACCACGATATAGGTCTTCATCTGCTTTCGGAGCCGCCCATACTTCTCCTCTGAGCCGACCAAGTAGCCGCGGCCGAGAACGCCCCAGGGAAAGAACAGCCGGCGTCCGTCCTCGGTGGTCTTGAAACTGCTGCTGGTCAGTCCTTGAAAATAACCCATGTCACCGCCCATCTCCACATCGTATGGCAGTTCCGCTACGCTACCAGCGCGAGCATGCAGCTGCAACTATCCCTCCGGCGCGAACGTCACGTGTGATCCTTGCAATTGATGGCGTCGACGAACTGGACTACCTGAGGCCCATGAAGGACACATCTACATCACAAGCGGCCCTGGTGCTTTTCTCCGGCGGGCAGGATTCCACCACCTGCCTTGCCTGGGCGCTCAGCCGCTTCTCGCACGTGGAGACGCTGGGCTTCGACTACGGCCAGCGCCACGCCATCGAGCTCGCCTGCCGCGAGCGGCTGTTCGACGGCGTGAAGGCGTTGCGCGCGGATTGGGCCGCAAAGCTCGGCGACAGCCATACCCTGTCGATCCCGACGCTGGCGGCGGTGTCCGAGACCGCGCTGACGCGCGACGTCGAGATCGCAATGGGCGCCGACGGCCTGCCGAACACCTTCGTGCCCGGGCGTAACCTGGTGTTCCTGACCTTTGCGGCGGCGCTGGCCTACCGGCGCGGCATCACCCACATCGTCGGCGGCATGTGCGAGACGGATTATTCCGGCTATCCCGATTGCCGCGACGAGACCATCCGCGCCATGCAGACGGCGCTCTCGCTCGGCATGGCCCGGACGTTCGAGCTCCATACGCCCTTGATGTGGATCGACAAGGCCGCGACCTGGCAGCTGGCGCAGGATCTCGGTGGCGAGGGGCTGGTCGATCTGATCCGCGAGCACTCCCACACCTGCTATCTCGGGATGCGCGGCGCGCAGCACGAGTGGGGCTATGGCTGCGGCGAGTGTCCGGCGTGCAGCCTGCGGGCAAAGGGGTGGCGGGAGTTCGTGGCGGTGCGCTGAGGCCGCGCCGTACTCCGCTCGTGCCCCGGACGCAGCGCAGCGCTCCTTCAGCGGTGCGCTGCAGAGGGGCCCATGTTTCGGTAAGGCATCGTCTCGCCGGCTGGGTCCCGGCACTGCGCAGCAACGCTTACGCGTTGCATCTTGTCCGGGACACGGGCGTACGCAAGCTAGCTGAAATCCTCCGGGCGCAGCTCGATCGGCCTGCCATGCGGCGTGCGATCGGCGGCGTGGTCCCAGGCGTCGCGGTAGCGGTGCAGCGTGTCCAATGAGGCGACGCCTTTGCTTGCCACCAGGCCTTCCAGCGTGGCGAGCCAGTGCAGGTAATAGGTCTCGCCCGTATCAGGGTCGCCCGCGGCCTGCGCCCGCTTGATCTCCGAGGCCAGGGCCGCTGCCCATTCCGGCCATGTGAACACGCCGCGCTCGTGCAGCGTCAGGGCCATCGCGAACGCATGGGCCTCCCAGGGCGCGCGGAACACCGGACCGTCGTCGTCGCGCGGAATGCTCGGAATGGCCGCCGTCGCGGCAGCGGCAAGCGCGCTGCTCATCACGCCGGATCCAGATAGGGCTCGAAGGCGTCGATCGAGACCTTCAGGGTCGGATCGCCGTCCTCGCCCCAGAGATCGCGGCCTTCGAACACGACCGTGTAGAGCCATTGCGGATGCTCGCCGAGCTCCATCGCCGCCGTATCGGGAAACACGTGGCAGCCATGATTGAGCTCGACGATCCCGACATGGCCGCGGACATAGCGCGGCAGCCGCGTGTGCGTCTTGGGGTGGATGTTCTTGGCACGCACGCGATCGCCGATCTTGAACCTGGCAGGTGCGGGCGCCGGGCGGTCGAACTTGCCGCGCACCATGATGCGCTCGACCTGGCCAAGATCGAACTTGCCGTGCTTGAGCGCCTTTGCGGGCTGCATCGCGTGGCCGGCGGCGACTTCCTCGCGGGTGAGGTAGCCCTTCGCGATCAGCATCTCCTCCAGCCCGAGAAACCATTTCTTGTAATAGGAGCTCGAGAGATAGACGTGCGGCGGCAGGGTCTCGCGATAGAAGCGCGAGGTGTCGATGTTGAATGCGCCGGCCGCGCCCATCGCGCGCACCATCGCGAGCACACGTGACTCCCATTCCTCGTGGAACATCGGCTCGTTCGGTTCGGGCTCGACCTTGCCGAACCCGTCCATGCCGCCCATGTCGTGCACGCCGTTCATGACGGCGCTCCCGGCGTCCTGGGAAAGCCTGTGCCGATCATGGAGTCGCGGGTGACGAGCTCGGCGAGTTGCTCCTCGCTCCACCCCTCCGTGCCCGCGGGGCGCATCGGCAGCACCAGGAAGCGGGTCTCGGCGGTGGAATCCCACACCCGGATTTCAATGTCTTTCGGCAGGGTGACGCCGAAATCGGCGAGCACGCCGCGCGGGTCCTTCACCGCGCGCGAGCGGTAGGGCGCGGCCTTGTACCAGACCGGCGGCAGTCCCAGCATTTCCCAGGGGTAGCAGGAGCATAGCGTGCAGACGACCATGTTGTGGCGCTCGGGCGTATTCTCGACAACGACGAGATGGTCGCCGACGCGGCTGACATGGCCGAGCGTGCCGATCGCCTTGGAGCCGTCCTCCAGCAGGGCCTTCTTGAAGCCCGGATCGGTCCAGGCCTTGGCGACGACGCATGCGCCGTTGTGCGGGCCGATCTTGGTCTCGTAGGCCTGGATGATGGCGTCGAGCGCGGCAGGTTCGACATAGCCCTTTTCCGTCAGGATGGTCTCGAGCGCGCGCACGCGCAGCTCGGTCTCCGACAGATCGGAATGGTCGTGATCGTGATGATGGTCGTGATCGTGGCTCATGGGGCCAAGGATAGGCGCAATGGCCTGGGCCTGTCGAGTATGCCGGACAGCGCGGCCGGGTCCCATGTTCGTGAGGCCGGATGTAGGCTAGGGTCGCCGCAAAGCTGATTGGGAGATGCTGGTGACCGACTATGTGAAGATCGAAAAGGGCCTCGGGCCGGAGGGACGGATCGCGGTGGTGCGATTTGACCGCGGCGATGGCATCAACGCGCTCTCTCCGGAAGCACTGCGCCAGCTCACGGCGGCGGCGCGCAGCTTCGAAGACGATGCGGCGACCTCGGTCGTGGTTCTGACCGGCAGCACCAGCGCCTTCAGCGCCGGCTTCGACTTGAAGGACGACGAGGGCCGCTCGCGCAAGGAGATGGATCTCGGCACGCTGCGCCGGCACCTCAAGCTCGGGCCGCGCCTGACGCACGCCTGGCAGGAGATGGAGCAGATCACGATCGCGGCGATCGAGGGTTTTTGCGTCGGTGGCGGCGTCGCGCTGGCCGTGGCGCTCGATTTCCGCGTGATGGGACACGACGCGCATCTGCGCGTGCCCGAGATCGGGCTCGGCATGAACATGAGCTGGCAGAGCATCCCGCGCATGCTGCATCTGATCGGACCCGCCCGCACCAAGCAGGCGGTGATCCTGGCCGACCAGCGCATCTCGGCGGATGAGGCCTATGAATGGGGGCTGGTGGAACAGGTGACCGATCCCGGCCATGCCTTCGATGCCGCCATGGAGCTCGCCCGCAAGGTCGCCGCGCAGCCGCCGCTCTCGGTTGCGATGACGAAGCTCACCGTCAACCGGCTCGCGCATGCGCTGGACGATCTCGCCAGCCACATGGACGTCGACCAGTTCGCGCTCGCCAGCTTCAGCGAGGATCACAAGGAGGGCGTCGAGGCGTTCCTGGGCCGGCGCAAGCCGCGCTTCAAGGGGCGATAGCTCAGGCTCGTCCAGCGCGCCGTCGACTATCTGGCGCGCCGCGGCAGCATGTTCGACTCCGGTGGAGGTAAAATCCGCCGGATCGAACGACGCTGTTCGGCGTTCTCGCGCCGGCATTGATCGAAATCAACGAAAAATTGTGTGCGTCTCGTGATGCTCGTCTATCCGAGGCGCGCGTGGCACGCCTCTTTTGGGGAGGCGCAGATGGCACGAACGACGCCCTACTTCACGACCACCGATGAAGATCGCGACGTTTATCACAATCAGGATGATTGCCCGACCGGCTCGAAGATTTTCGCGAAGAACAGGAGCAGCGGTGACATCGGCAGCCGGTCGCTCTGTGCGCAGTGCGCCAAGCACGGTTACGGCCACTATGACAATTGGCTGTCCGAACAAGAGGCGCAGGGCGAAGCGGCGTGCAAGAAGGAGGCCGAAGCGCTGCAAAAGCTCACCGCCAAGCGCGATGCTGCCCGCGCGCGGGAGGACGCCTATGGGCACTTGGAGACGCAGTTTGACGAGATCGCAAACGAGCGCAAGGCTCTGGAGAGCAACAAGAACCGCACCGCAGAGGAGAATGAAAAGCTCGCATCACTCAAAGTCCAATACAACAATCTCTATCAGAAGCTCCAGTCGATGGCTGCGCAGCACAAGACCGACAGCGACGACCTCGTGCGTCTCGAGGGTGGCAAGACGGACGAAAGCGGCAAGCTCGATGAAGGCCAGATCAAGAGGCGCAAGGCGGCGTTGGACAAACTCGAGAGCAACAAGGCGCGCTACGGGGAGGCTGCGGCCAGACTCGCAGCGGCCCACGCGGCCGCCGTTGCGGGACGGAGTGACCCCGAGAAGGTGGAGCTGATTGCCGACGTCGTCATGAACGAAGCCAGGGGAGAGGACCCCTACATCAAGAAGTGCCTCGCTTACGCCTATCTCAATTTGACAAAAGGTGACCTGCGGCCTCCACGAGGAGCCGAGATCAGCGATTTCACCCGGAGCGAGAAGCGATTCGATGATCCCAAAGAAAGCGATCAGGTCAAGTACATCAGAAGCGTGGCCGAGAGTCTGGAGGCCGTTCGCGCGCGTCTGGATGAACCGAAGAGCGATCCGACCCACGGTGCCAACCACTGGGCCAGCCCGAAGAACCTGAGCAAGAAGAGGCGCGCTGAGTACGAGAGCAAGACCGGCGAATATGAGTGGCTCAATCGCGCCGTCAAGATTCCGATGAAAGACATTCCGGAAGAGACTTTCACGTTCTGGAAGACCGACGATTGAGAGAAAGCCGCCGGATCCCGAGCGTGCCGCCAACCTGAGCTTGGCGTATTGAAGCTGGAGCGGGGCCGTTGCCACGAGGCTGGCTGAGCAGAGCGTCGAAGTACCAGACGGCGTTGCGCCGGCGTCATGGCAGAGGATTTGTTCTCCGCGTCCGCCTTCGATGTCCTGGTGCTCGCGCCTTGCCGGTCGACCACCGTCGTCTAGAAAGATTCCAAATTTGCGCGCCTCTCGCCGCGGCTGAGCGCATTCACCGCAGGTGCTGCGCACAGGTCTGGAGAAATTCTAACCGCGTTCCTATCGCACTCCGAAACCGCCTGAGCTAGGGCGGAATATCAAGAACGATACCGGCAAAGCCGGCAGTGCGTGGGGGCTTCGAACGACGTGACCGACTTCCAATCTTCTTCGCGTGGCAACACGCGTTCTCGCCAGATCCAGATTCTCTGCCTCGGAGCGGTCAGCACGCTCTGTCTCGCCATTCCCGTCGGGTCCGCGGAGGCCCAGACCCAGATTCCGGCCGTCACCGTCGATGCGCCGGCTCAGCGGGCCCGTCCCGCTGCGATCGCTTCGTCGCGAAGGGCGGCGACGCGGACCTCGCGCGCCAATCGCCGGTCTCCCGCGCAGCAGGCCGCGCCAACACAGTCGGCAGCATCGAACGGTGCAACGGGCGAACGCGCCAATGGTCCGGTGCGCGGCTTCGTTGCCACGCGCAGCGGTACCGCCACAAAGACGGATATTCCGCTGATCGAAACGCCGCAGTCGGTCTCTGTGATCACCACCGACCAGATCAGGAACCAGGGCGCGGTCTCGATCGGCGAGGCGCTGCGCTACACGGCCGGCGTCAGCGGCGACGTCAATGGCGGTTCCGACACTCGCTTCGGCGCGCTCCAGATTCGCGGCTTCGACACCACCATGTCCGGCCTTTACATCGACGGCCTGCGGATTCCCTCGAGCAATTACGTGCACTTCAACGGCCTCGATCCCTACGGCGCCGAGCGCCTGGAAGTGCTGAAGGGGCCGTCCTCGGCGATGTATGGCGGCAGCGGCACCGGCGGCATCCTCAACTACGTGACGAAACTGCCGACCGCACAGCAGTTCGGCGAGGCCTCGATCTCCGGCGGCAGCTTCAACCGCTACCAGGGGCAGTTCGACATGGGCGGTCCCGCCAACAAGGAGGGCACCGTGCTGTGGCGCCTGACCGGCGTCGTCCGCGACGGCGAGACTCAGGTCGACTTCACCAAGGACAACCGCGTCTTCATCGCGCCCGCGGTCACGTTCAAGCCGAACGAGGACACGACGATCACCCTGCTCGCCAATTTTCAGCGCGACCGGGCAGGGTGGGGCCTTCAGTTCCTGCCGGCCTCGGGCACCGTCTGGCCGAACAACGGCCGCACCATCCCGGTCTCGTTCTTCGCGGGCGTGCCGAGCTTCGACGCGTTCAACACCGAGATCGCGACCGCCGGCTATCAGCTGTCGCACAATTTCACCGACAACATCACGTTCCGGCAGAACCTGCGCTACGCCTATCAGCACAACGAGGAGAAGGTCTTCTACGGCACCGGATACACCAATGAAGCGGCGGGACAGCTCGGGCGCTTCGGCAGCTACAGCAACTCGTACATCAACTCCTTCGCGGTGGACAACCAGCTCCAGGGCAAGTTCGTCACCGGCATCTTCAGCCACAATACCCTGGTCGGGCTCGACTATCGCAACACCACGTTCCGCGACACCGCCTTTGCCGTCACGACCTCGTCGCCGGAGATCAACGTCTTCAACCCAGTCTACAGCTACGACTGGACCATGGGCGGCATGTACGACAACAAGGGCGTCAAGCAGTCGCAGCTCGGCCTCTACGCGCAGGATCAGATCAAGCTCGGCCGGCTCTCGTTCCTGCTCGCAGGTCGCGAGGACTTCGTGACGACCCAGGTCGATACCGATGTATTCACCCCGTCGTCGGTCACGAAGGATGCCTCGGCCTTCACCGGCCGTGCCGCCGTCATGTACAATTTCGACAGCGGCATCGCGCCCTATTTCAGCTATTCGGAATCGTTCCTGCCGGTGCTGGCGACCGGTCCGGCCGGACAATTGCTCAATCCCGAGACCGGCGTGCAGTACGAGGTCGGCGTCAAGTACCAGCCGCTCGGCTGGAACGCGCTGTTCACCTTCGCCGCCTTCGACCTGACGCGCGACAACGTCGGCGTCTACGTGCCTGCGGCCGCCTACTACGAACAGATCGGGCAGGTGAAATCGCGCGGCATCGAGCTCGAAGGCTCGATGTCGCTCGCCGACGGCTGGAACCTGCGGGCCGCCTATGCCTATGTCGATGCCGTCGTCACGCAGGATCCGGTCAATGTCGGCAAGGCGCCGGTCACCGTGCCGCTCAACCGCGCTTCGTTGTGGAGCGACTACACGCTCCAGAGCGGGCTGCTGGCGGGCTTGCAGTTCGGCGGCGGCATCCGCTACGTCGGCGCCACCTGGGGCGATGAGGCCAACACGTTCAAGGTGGGATCAGCCACGGTGCTGGACGCGCTGCTTGCCTATACCAGGGACAATTGGCGTCTGTCGGTGAACGTCACCAATCTGGCGGACACGCGTTATGTCGCCGCCTGCTACGGCCTGTCCAGCTGCATGTATGCCGAAGGACGGAAAGCCATCGGCAAGCTGACCTACCGCTGGTGAGGTCGGATGCGGATGGTCCGGCGTACGAGCCGGACCATCCGGTACCGCCCATGCGGCAGGAGGGACCGGCAGCCCGCACTGCCACGGAGGCGGCCAGTCGGCGATCAGAACGGATAGTGCCGCGGCCCGGTCTGCACCGTGATCCAGCGCAGCTCGGTGAATTCGTCGATTGCCGCCTTGCCGCCGAAGCGGCCGTAACCTGATGCCTTGGTGCCGCCGAACGGCATCTGCGGTTCGTCATGCACGGTCGGGGCGTTGATGTGGCAGATGCCCGCCTCGATCCGCTTGGCAACGCCGAGGGCGCGGGCGATGTCACGGCCGAACACGGCCGAGGAGAGGCCGTATTCGGTGTCATTGGCCACGCGCACCGCCTCGTCTATTCCGCTGACTCGGACCACGGTCACCACCGGACCAAAGCTCTCCTCACCATAGATGCGCATTGCCGGCGTGACGTGATCGACGATCGTGGCCGGCATGATGGTGCCGCTGCCGTGCCCGCCGGCCGCGACCACGGCGCCCTTGGCGAGCGCATCGTCGATCAGGCCCCGGACGCGGTCACAGGCCGCACCGCTGACGAGCGATCCGAGCACGACATTGCCCTTGCGGGGATCGCCATGGGGAAGGCTGTTCGCCTTGGCGGCGAACCTGGCGATGAAGGCGTCCGCCACCTTGTCGTCGACGACAATCCGCTCGGTCGACATGCAGATCTGGCCCTGGTTCATGAAAGCGCCGAACGCTGCCGCGTTCACGGCGGCGTCGAGATCGGCATCGTCGAGGATCACGAGGGGGGCCTTGCCGCCAAGCTCCAGCAGTGCGCGCTTCAGGTGCTTTGCGCATGCCAGCGCGATGAGGCGGCCGACGCGGGTCGAGCCGGTGAAGTTGACGCGGCGGATCGCGGGGTGGGCGATCAACGCTTCGACCACCGCCTGCGCATCTTCGGGTGCGTTGGTCACGACATTGACGACGCCGTCGCCGAGGCCGGCCTCAGTCAGGCAGCTCCCGATCAGCCGATGCACGCCGGGGCTCATTTCCGACGCCTTCAGCACCACCGTATTGCCGCAGGCGAGCGGCATCGCGACCGAGCGCACACCGAGGATCACGGGGGCATTCCACGGCGCGATACCGAGCACGACACCGACCGGCTGGCGAAACGCCATGGCGAGGTTGTCGGGCTTGTCGGTCGGAATGACTTCGCCTGATATCTGCGTCGTCATGGCCGCGGCTTCGCGCAGCATGCCCTCGGCCAGATGGACGTTGAAGCCGGCCCAGCCCGCGGTGGCGCCGGTCTCGGCCACCATCAGAGCGGTGAATTCCGCCGCCCGGCGCGCCAGGATGTCGGCGGCTGCATTGAGCCGCTTGCGGCGCTCGGACGGAGCAAGCTGCGACCAGGCAGGAAACGCGGCCGCCGCAGCGTCCGCGGCGCGCATCGCGTCGTCGATCGAGGCCGCCGCGACGATGGTCGCGATCTCGCCCGAGATCGGGTTGTGGCGCTGAAAGGTGCGCTGGTTGCTGGCCGCCTGGTCCTTGCCGGCGATCAGAAGGTCGATGGCGTTCATGGAGCTCTCCAAGAATTGCGGGAGGGGTTGCTGGGGTTCATTGTGGGGACGATGCGGCGCGCGTCTTGCCGAGATAGGCGCGCTGGATCTCGGGATCGTTCCTCATTGCATCAGCAGCTCCACTGCCGGTGTTGCGACCAGACTCGATCAGGTAGACCCGATCGGCGATGTCGAGACTGGCGCGCGCGTTCTGCTCAACCAGCAACACGCCAACGCCACCGGCGCGGATCTGCTTCAATGCGCGAAAGACCTCGCGGCTGAGCAGGGGCGACAGGCCGAGCGAGGGCTCGTCGAGCAGGAGCAGCAGTGGGTTCGACATCAGCGCGCGGCCGATCGCCACCATCTGCTGCTCGCCGCCGCTCATGGTGCGGACGGACTGCCTCATGCGCTCGGCGAGGCGCGGGAACAGTTGCAGGACCTGCGCGAGCCGGTCCGCTTCGCCGTCACGGGCGCGGGCAGGATAAGCGCCAAGCTGCAGGTTCTCCGCGACCGTGAGGTCGCCGAAGACGCCGCGGCCTTCCGGCACGAGCGCTATACCGCGCTCCACGATCAGATGGGCCGGCAACTCGGCGATGCTCTGTCCGTCGAACGCGATTATCGCGCCGGGTGCCGGTCTGATCAGGCCGGCGATGCTCTTGAGCAGGGTCGACTTGCCCGCGCCGTTGGCACCGAGGATGGCGACGATCTCGCCTTGACTAATGCCCAGCGAGACGTCGGCCAGGGCCTGGTGCTTGCCATAGAAATGGGAGAGCGCGGCGACCTCAAGCATCGTCGTCCCCCAGATAGGCAGCGACGACCTTTGGATCGGACAGCACCGCGTCCGGCGTCCCGCGCGCGATCACCTTGCCGGCATTCATCACGACGCAATGGCCGCACAGCGCGCGGATCGCATCCATGACATGCTCGACCATGATGACGGTGAGGCCGCGCTCGCGCAGCTTGGCGATCAGCGCGATGCCTGTCTCGAGCTCGCTCGGATTGAGGCCAGCCAACCATTCATCGAGCAGCACGAGGCGCGGCTGCAGCGCCAGCGCACGGGCGAGCTCCAGACGCTTCTGGTCGATATAGGTCAGCTCGCCCGCGGGTGCCTCGCGCATCGCACCGAGCCCGACCAGGTCGAGCAGCTCGGCTTCCGCCTCCGAACCGGTCGAAAGACCGGGCGCTGCGGAGAACAGCCGCGCGGCTGCCACGTTCTCGGCGACGGTCAGGTCCGGCATGATGCGCACCAATTGGAAGGTGCGGGCGAGGCCGAGGCGCGCGATCTGATGCGCCGGCAGGCCGTTGAGCAAGGTGCCGGCGAGCCGGATCGTGCCTGACGAGGGTTTCAAGGCACCGGACAGCGTATTGAGCAGCGTCGTCTTGCCGGAGCCGTTCGGGCCGATAATGCCGACGATTTCGCCGGGGGCGATCGCAAAGCTGACCCCGTCCACGGCGCGCAACCCGCCGAACGACTTGCTGACGCCGTCGACCGCGAGGAGCGGTGTATCCTTGGTGCGGGCCGACGCGGTGGCGGGCCTGTCGGCCGGGACGCGCCGGCGTCCAACCCCGAGCAGTCCGATCACCCCGTTCGGCAGCACCATGACGATGAGGACGAAGATGATGCCGAGCACGATGCTGAAATGGTTGGGCAGCGTCGCGGTCAGCACCTCGAACAGCAGGACCAGCGGGATGACGCCGAGCACGGGCCCGAACAGCGAGCCGGCGCCGCCCAGCAAGGCCATGATCACGACCTGGAAGGAAATCGCCGGATTGAACGCAATGGCGGGATCGATATAGGTCCATCGCGGCGCCATCACCGCGCCGGTCATCGTCATGAAGGTCGCGCTCAGCATGAACACGCCGAGCTTGACCCGCGTGGCGTCGATGCCGGAATGGCTGGCCGCGGTCTCGTCGGCGCCGATGGCGCGCAGCGCCAGCCCGTAGCGGGATCGTCCAAGCAGCCAGCCGACCAGGAAGACAAGCGCGGCGAGGCCAAGAAGCTGCCAGTAAAGAATGTCCTGCGTGACCGCGCTGAACAGGTAGCGGCCGACCGATTTGTGGATGTTGACCTCGTACCAGATCACCAGCTGGCGGATCAGCTCGGCAAGGCCGAAGGAAAAGATCACGAAATATATGCCGGAGAGGCGCAGTGTCGACAGTCCGGTGATCGCGGCCGTGAGTGCGCCCATGCCGGCCGCGGCCAGCAGCACGATCGGCCAGGACATGGTCTCGCCGAGCACCGCGGCGGTGTACGCACCCAGGCCGAAGAACGCGACCGTCGCGAGCGAGATGTAACGGGTAGGGCCGGAGAACATCGCCCACGCGGTCGCCAGGATCGTGAAATAAAGGACGCTGATGCCGAGCGCGAGATAATAGCCGTTGGCATAGAGCGGGTAGGTGATGAGACAAGCGGCGAGGGCGAGGCCGCCGCACCACAGCAGGATCCGGACGGGCAAGGTCATGACGCGGCCCGCCCGAACAGGCCGGTCGGCCTGATCACGAGCACGCCGAGAAACAGCGCGTAGGTGGCAGCCAGCGTCAGGCCGGGATCGATCAGCCGCGCCACTGCGGTTTCGACCACTCCCAGCAGCAGGCCTGCGACCAGCGCGCCCATGACGTTGCCGACGCCTCCCATGATGACGACGACCAGCGCCTTCATGGTGAAGACCACCCCCATGGCGGCATTGAAGGTGAGGAACATGCTGACGAGCACGCCGCCGATGGCGACGAGGCCACCACCGAACGCGAACGCCAGCCCCGAGAGCGCGGCCACGTCGATCCCGACGAGACGCGCCGCGTTCGGGTCGACCGCGATGGCCCGGACGGCCGTGCCGATCCGGGTGCGGGTGAGAGCGAGATAGACGGCGCCGCCGACCAGGGCTGCGAACAGCAGCGCGACCAGGCGATTGACCGCGAGCGTCGATCCGAGGATCGTCAACGGAATCGAGAGATAGCTATAGCTGTAATACTGCCCTCCGAAGGCGACCAGCATCGCCCCCTGGATGACGAACAACACGCCGAAGGTGACGAGGATGCTGTCGATTTCCTGCGCGCCCCGATCCTTGCCCCGCCGCATCAGCCGTTCCAGCAGGAAACGATAGAGCAGCCAGTTCAGCACCATCGCGACCGGAACGGCCAGCAGCAGCGCCGCGAGCGGGCTCAGTCCAAGTCCGCTGTAGAGCGAAAATGCGCCGAAAGCGGCCGCAACCAGCGACTCGCCGTAGGAAAGGTTCATGATCCGCGCCACGCCATATTGCAGCGTCAGCCCGAGCGCGATCAGCGCGTACATGCCGCCCAGCACGAGGCCGGGCAGGACGATATCGACGAGCAGCATCAAGCGGCATCCCCCGGAGCGGACGGCAGGCAGGCCTTGCGATCGAAGGCCTGCCGGCCGGTCTTATTGCCACTGCGGCTTGGGCACGACCGCGGCGCGCGCGCCCGGCTGCGAGGTCGGCGCGAGCGCGTAGAACTCGCCGTTCTGCCACTGGCCGACGCTCCAGACCTCCTGGAGCAGTCCGTCCTTGAGCTTGACCTTGCCGATGATGGTCTCAAACGTGCCCGCGCGGATTTCCGCCGCGACCGCGGCGCGATCGAGCTTGCCGACCTTCTCGATCGCCTGCTGCAGCACTTGGAGGCTTGCATAGGTGATCGAGCTGGCCCAGCGATCCGGCTCCTTGCCGGTCGCCGCCTTGTGGCGCGCGAGATAGTCCTTCAGCTGCGGCGAGTCCGCGTTCCAGCCGCCGATTCCCATCACGCCGTCGCTGTTGGCGGCGAACTTGCCCTTGTAGAGCGGGAAGGCGGTGCCGACGCCGACATAGAAGATCTTCGGGTTGAACTTCAGCAGTTGCGCCTGCTCGGTGAGCGCGATCGTATCCGGCGGATAGCTGAAGGCGATGAACGTATCCGGGTTGGATGCGACGGCGTCCTTCAGCAGCGGCTGGAGATCCTGCGTCCCCATCGGATAGGTCTTGTCATAGCCGAGCGTAAAGCCGTGCTTCTTGAAAGCCGCGCGGGCGGCGGCGGACAGCTCGATGCCGAACTGATCGGCGATGCTGACCATCGCGATGGTCCCGCCGATCTTGCCTTCGCTCTTCAGCTTGCCCAGCAGATCGGCCAGCGCCTCGGAGATCTGCGCGGAGGTGCCGAGCCAGAACGTCGCGTTGGACCAGCGCTTGGCGAGTTCCGGCGCCTTGTCCGTCACCGACGTGACCGCGAGGTGAGGGTAGCCGAGACGGTTCAGCGTCGGTCCGACCGCGAGGTTGAGGCCGGTGCCCCAGGGGGCCAGGATGAAGTCGACCTTGTCCTGGTTGGCGAGCCGCTCGATCGCCTTTACGGCTTCTTCGGAACTGCTGCGGTCGTCGTATTCGACGATCTCGATCGGCAGCTTCTTGTCACCGAGCTTGATGCCGCCGGCGGCATTCACGTCCTTCACCCACAATTCGTAATTGGGCAGGGTGGTGATGCCGGCGCCGCCGGCATAGGGACCGGTCTTGGAGATGGCATAGCCGATCCGGATCTTCTCCTGCGCATCGGCGGTAAGCGGAAAGATCCCCAGCGCCGCGGTCAGAGCGGCAAGGCCGGTGGCGCGAAGTAACGTTCGACGGTTGGTCGAAAACATGTCGTGTCTCCCTCCTGTGGCACTCAAGCGATTGTCGGCATCGATGTGAGTGGTCGTTTCCTCTGGCCCTGATTTCTTCGGAATGGCGTCATCGCGCCGACCGCGACCAGGACTTGACCTAGCAAGCATCCCGGGCTTTGTTCGCACAATGGACAAATCCGGGGAAAGATTGGACGTTTCTGGTCCCGATGGCCAGCTGCGTCGAGGCGTCGCGGCCACCCGACCGCCCGCGGCAGCCGGCGCGAGCGGGGCTGTGCCCGTCGGTGCCGAGCTGATCAGATCGCATTATGCGGCGCGGCGCTGGATGCTGATGTCAAACGCGGCCCTGCCGTTCATTCATCTGCTCTGCCTTCACGGCGGCGGGACCGTCGAGATCGCTCGGGCCGGCAAGACGATTGCGTTGGCCGGGCCCGCAATGGTCTGGCTCCCGGCGGGATCGGCCGACTATCTGGAGGTTTCGGCGGGGACGACCGCGGAGCTGCTGCAATTGCGGGCCGGCACATGGCATCGCTACCTCCCGCCTTCGGCGGAGGCGCCGTATCTCGCGCTCGAGGGCGCCGGCGGCATCATGGCGCTGCTGGTCGAGCCCGACCTCGCCGCCACGATGGCACGTTCCATCGCCGCGATCGCCGCCGAGATCGCCTCGCCCGCCCGCAGTGGTGCAGCCTCGATCATGTCGGCCGAGCTGACACTGTGCGTGCTGCGCTTCTGGCGCCTGTTCGCCGGCGACGGCAATCGGAGCGAGGAGGGCAGCAGCGCAGAGATCCTGAGCCGCTTCCGCCGGCTGCTCGAGGAGCGCTACCAGCAGCACCTCCGCGTCAGCGATTACGCCAGGCTGCTCGGCATGACGCCCGATCGCTTGCACGCGCTGTGCAGCCGCGAACTGAAGCGTTCGCCGAGCGAATTGATCCAGCAGCGTCTCGTCAAGGAGGCGGCGGCGCGGCTCGAGGCGGGAACCATTGCCGTCAAGCAGATCGCATTCGCGCTCGGCTTCACGGACACCGCGTATTTCAGCCGCTTCTTCCGCAAGCATACCGGCGAGGCACCGGGCGTATGGCGTCGGCGCGTCGTGGCACGGGCGCGAGCCGGGCGATCGAGACCGACGCTGAATTTCGCCGACTGGCCGTGAGCGATTGAGAAGCGAGCGGCCGATCGCGCCGAGCGCCTTGTCGCAGGGCTCGTTTTCCAGTCTCGATAGATTCTAATGTTGCCGCACTCGCACTGACGCGATCCGTACGTTAGGCGATGGACGCAGGGCCATCAGCAGGCAGACCGGCTGCCGGTGGTTCGAGCGAAGACGGTTCCGGGAATTGAGGGCCCGGATCCCGGTTGGAATGAGATCTGAGCGATGAGAGCGATATTCGGCAAACTGCATCGCTGGGCGGGACTGCTGACGGCCGCCTTCCTGTTCTTCTCCGGCATCACCGGCGCGATCATCTCCTGGGATCACGAGCTCGACGACATCCTGAACAGCCATCTGTTCGACGTCACCAGCAAGGGCCCGGCGATCCCCTCGATCGAGCTCGCCAAGACGATCGAGCAGCGCGATCCCCGCGCGCGGGTCGTCTACCTCTTCATGACGCCGGAGGAGGGTCACTCGCTTTGGTTCTTCGTCATGCCGCGGATCGATCCTGCGACCGGCAAGCGCTACGCGCTCGACTACAACCAGGTCTTTCTCGATCCCAACACCGGCGCGGAGCTTGGCCGGCGCTATTGGGGCGCGGTGTGGCCGGTGACGCGGGAGAATTTCGTCTCCTTCCTCTACAAGCTGCACTACACGATGCACATTCCGGAGTTCTGGGGCAGCGATCGCTGGGGCATGCGCGTGCTCGGGATCATCGCCATCATCTGGACCATCGATTGCTTTGTCGGCTTCTATCTGACGCTGCCCTCGCGCAGGCGCGCCAAGGCGGCGCGGGCACCTAGCGTCACGCGCCAGCTCGAGCGTGGCTTCTGGGCGCGTTGGGCACCGGCCTGGACCATCAAGACCTCAGGCAGCGCCTACCGGATCAATTTCGACATCCATCGCGCCTTCAGCCTGTGGACCTGGGGCGTGCTCTTCATCATCGCCTTCACCGCGTTTTCGCTGAACCTCTATTTCGAGGTGTTCTCGCCGCTGATGAAGATGGTGTCGAACTATACGCCGACGCCCTATGAGCAGCGGCCCTATCGCGATCTCGACAATCCGATCGAGCCCAAGGTGACATTCGCCGAGATCGCCGCGCGCGCCGCCGCCGACGGCAAGGCGCGGGGCTGGACGATCCCGGTCGGCTCGATCAATTACGGCCCGGCCCACGGCGTCTATGCCGCCGCGTTCTTCCATCCCGGCGACGATCACGGCGCCGGCGGCGTCGGCCCGGCGCAGCTCTATTACGACAGCGAGGACGGCCGCCCGATCGGCGAGCGGCTGCCCTGGGTCGGCACCGCCGCCGATATCTTCGTCCAGGCGCAGTTCCCGCTGCATTCGGGCCGCATCGTCGGCTTGTTCGGGCGCATCCTGATCTCGATCATGGGCCTCGTGGTCGCCGCGCTCTCGGTCACCGGCGTCGTGATCTGGTGGCGCAAGCGCCGCGCCCGGGTCCGTGTCCGCGAGACCGCGGCGGTGCGCCTGACCCGGCAGCTGACGCCGGCGGAGTAGGGCGCGAAGAGCGCGGTTCGTTGCGGATGAACCTTCGCGCCTCGCAGCCGCACAAAGATGGCAGATCGCCTCCAATCCGCGGACGTTGAATGAGATTGCCTGCCTTGCTCTGCCTGCTCCTCCTCGCGATGCCCGTCCACGCGGCCCCGCCGGAGCGGCACTATCTCGACCTGCGCGATCGCTACATCGCAAAGTTCTCGAAGGCCAAGGAGAGCGAGGTGATCTACAAGCAGCACGATGCCGCCCTGAAGGAGCTGGCAGGCGTGCTGCGCGGCCTGGTGGGACCAGTCGCGATCAAGGGATTTTCCGCGGACGGCAGGTCGAACGTCGACACGCTGTTCCGGAGCGACATCGGTTTCGGCCATCTCGACGGACTGAGCTTCGCGACCGAAGACTACAAAACGCAGGCCGTGGTGACGACCACCACGCTGCTGACCCATTGGCTGCGCGAGCACCGCGACGACGGCATGCCGCAGGAAACGGGCGCGGCGTTCAAGTCGGATCGCTTTTATTACCATGCCATCCAGGACGCGGCATTCGCCAAATATGCCGAGCTGCCGGTCACCGCGCCCGCATCGGCGAATGCGGCGGTCGCGGTGCTCGGCCTGCGCGGCAATGGCGGCCTGAAGGGGCCTCCGGATGAAATCGATGTCGTCGCGATCAAAGGCGACAAGGTCTTCTTCCTCGCCACGTCGGATGGCGTGAAGACGGCGGAGATCCCGGCCTGCGAACGCGTGTGGACGCAGATGATGGCGAAACCCGTCAACAAGAAGGATCCGCGCGGCGACATGGCCAGGGAGGACCGGGCGATGGACGCCTACACGAAATGCTTCGCCAAGGAAGCGCCGAGCCAGAGCTGGTACGCGGCCGCGGTCAGGAAGGCGCAGAGCCAACTGGATCTGCTGCCGCTGCGCTGAAGCGTGACGATCATACGCAAACAACAGGCGCAGCTTACGCCGACAATTCGATAGCCCGGCCAGCCGAATCGATCAGGTGCACGCGGTCGATATCGACGCGCGGCAGCAACGATCGGATCCCGTCTTGCGGCATCAGGCTGAACGCCGTCGACAAGGCGTCCGCGGCGGTCGCGCTGCGGGAAATCGCCGTCACGCTGCGATAGCGGCGCGCACAGCCACCCGATTTGGGATCGAACAAATGGTTGAAGCGCGCCCCGGAATCGAACTGGCAGCCGTAGCCGCCCGAGGTGGAGACGGCGCGATCGACGATCGGCAGCACGGTTTTCGTCTGACCCACGACGTCCGGATCGGCGATGCCGACCTCCCAGGGGTGTCCGTCCGGACGCGAGCCGATCGCGCGCGCTTCGCCCATGTCGACCAGGCTGTGTAAGACGCCATGTGCCCGGAGCAGGTCCACGACCTTGTCCGTGACGTAGCCTTGCGCGATCCCGTTCAGGGTCACGGCCATGCCCCTGGGCATCACGATCCGGTTGCGGCTGACCGACAGCCGGTGGCTGCCGACGCGCGCCAGCGCGGCCTCGACCGCGGCTGGCGGAGGCCCCGCCGGATCGGCGTCATCTCGCGCGAAATGGCCGGCATAGAGCTCCCACAGCGGCTGGACGGTGACGTCGAACAGGCCGCCGGTCAGCGTGGCATAACGCTGCGCGACCGACAGCAGATCGACCATCTCGGCGGCGGGATCGATCAGGACACCGGTGCGGTTCAGCGCGATCAGGGCGGAATCCTCGAGGTAAAGGCTGAAAAGCCGCTCGAGTCGCCGCGCCTCGGCGCAGGCCAGCGCGATCAGCCGCTCCGCCCGGCTGCGATCTTCGTCGTGGATCTCCATCGTCGCGACCGCGCCCAGCATCGTGCCGCGCCAGGTCACCGGCGCGACCTCCGCACGAACGGGATGGCCGGCGGCCAATGCGCCGAGGCCCGCTGCCGCCGCGCTGATCCGGATGAAGCGTCGTCGCGTCAGGTTGCGCGTCATGGCGTCCTCCTCGGTGGGCCGCTTGGCGAGCCCTCGGCGGTTTGGTCGGCCACGGCGCCGCCGGTGGCATGTGCCGACGCCAGGACGTAGTCCCGCGGCACCTCGTCGAAGCCGACGATCCTGCCGCCGTTCTCACCGGCGAACTTCTCCGCCGCCGCCCGCTCCGAAAACGGAACGGCCTCGTCGCCGCCCATGCCGCTCTTGACCCGGCTCTCGATCACGAACAGCGCCTTGCGCGCCTCGATCCAGTTGTCGGCGCCGGGCTTGTCCCAGTCGGCCGCCTTGCCCATGTCGGACACGTAGATCGCCTGGATGTCCTTGGGCTCGTCCGGCAGCATGGTGAAGGCGATGGTGTCGCGCACCGACGAGAACCAGACGGGCTGGATCAGACTCGCGACGAAGATGTGGCCCTTCGGCCCCGGATGCTCGAGCACGTTCATGCCGCAGTAATGACCGATGTCCTCCGCGGTCATCCGATGCGGCGGCGGGACCTGCGCAGCCTGCTTCTCGTTGCAGCCGGCGAGCGCCAGCGGCACGAGCAGGGCGAGAAGCAACGTTCGGCGCTTCATAGCTCCCTCCGCGAGAAGGCGAGCGCGGCCAGGCCCAGCGGCAGCAGCGTCCAGCCGAGCAGGGTGGTCAGCAGGACCGGAATCGTCAGGGACGTGGTCTGGGCAAGACCGGCCATGCCGGCGAAGGTACTGACATTGGCAAAGCCGGTCAGGTTGATCAGCCGGTAGGCGTCGGTCGGGTTCGCCAGCAGCATGGCGTTGAGCACCGCTGCCGAGATGCTGCGGCCCTGATCGAGCGCCAGCACGCCGAGCAGCGCCATGTCGTAGATCAGCACCAGCAGCAGCCACAATCCGATGCAGATGCCGGCGGCCGTGCCGCGGTCGCGCACGAGCGCGCTGACCAGATATCCGATCGCGACGAAAGCGGCGCCGAGCAGCACCGAGGAACCCACCATGGCCGCGAAGGCCAGGAAGCTGTCGCCATCGATCTGGCTGCCGGTCGCCGCCAGCGCACCGACCGCCGCGCCGTAACCGAGGCAGGTCGCAAAGGCGAGCACGGCGAGGTGGCCCAGGAACTTGCCGAGCAGCACCTGCCATCGCGCCACCGGATAGCTCAGCAGCAACAGCATCGTCCCACGCTCCATCTCGCCGACGATGGCGTCGTGGGAGATCAGAAGCGCGATCAGCGGAACCAGAAAGATCGTCAGGCTCGACAGGCTGACGACGACCACGTCCAGCGTGCGAACGCCCACGTTCCCGGTCGGTGCGCTGCCGAGAAAGGTGAGCGACAGGGCAAGCCCGGCGAGCAGCAGCGTTGCGGCAAGCACCCAGCGATTGCGGATGGCCTGGTGGATTTCCTTGGCGGCGATGATCAGGACGTTCATGGCGCCTGCTCCGATTGCCGAAGAAAGTGAGCGTAGAGCTCGTCGAGGGTCGGCGGCACCACGTCGACGTCCTCGACGGCATTGCCGGCGGCCGTCGCGCGGTGCAGCAGCTCGATCTTCCGCTCCGGCGCGGCGTCGATCTCGACGATGTGGCCGTTGAGGCGGCGGCAGGTCGCATCCTGCGGAGCCCAGCCCGGCATCTCGCTCGGGGCGAGGCCTGCCACCTTGAGACGGATCCTGGTGGGCAGCCGGGCGAGACGACGCAGCTCGTCGATCGATCCGTCCGCGACCTTGATGCCGCGGTTCATGATGATGACCCGGCCGGCGCGCTCCTCGAGCTCGGTGAGCGCATGCGACGACAGCAGCACCGTTGCGCCGCCGGCCGCGAGCCGTGCGATGATGTCGTAGAAGGTCTGCCGCAATTCCGGATCGAGGCCGGTGGTCGGCTCGTCCAGCAGCAGCACGCGCGGGGTGCCAAGCAGCGCCTGCGCGAGCCCCAGCCGTTGGCGCATGCCCTTCGAATAGGTGCTCACCCGGCGCCGGCTGGCGGCGCCCAGCCCGACGGCATCGAGCAGCTCCAGCGCCTTGGCCGTCGGCTCTCGCTTCAGCCGGGCGTAGAAGGCCTGTGTCTCGCGGCCGGTGAGGGCAGGGTCGAAGGAGACGTTCTCTGGGAGGTAGCCGAGCTGGCGCCGGCCGGCGAATTCGCCGGCGGCCGGATTGTCTCCGAGAACCTCGATGGAGCCGCTGGTTGGCCGGATCAGCCCCAGCATGAGCTTCATCAGCGTGGTCTTGCCGGCGCCGTTGTGGCCGATCAAGGCGACCAGCTCGCCCTGCGCAAGCGAGAACGAGGCATCGCGCACGGCCTCGACCCGGCCATACCGCTTGGTGACGTCGCTGACGCGTACCGTGCCGGTCATCGCGTCTCCTTCGGAGCCGCGCTCCGCGGCGGCGATACCAGCGGACGGCTGTCGACCACGCCGCCCGGCAGCAGCGCCGGAAACTGCGCCTGCGCCCAGCGGATCACCTGGACGGCGGGGCTGTTGATCAGGACCTTCGCAGCGGGCGCCGTCCACAGCACGCGGTCGATGAGGTCGTTCGGCCGGTAGGCCGTGTCGGCGATGCCGTCGCCGTTGAGGTCGAAGGCCGGGTTGTCGCTCCAGTAATTGCCGCGCCCGCCGGTTGACCAGTCGAGGTGCCTTGTGCCGACATATTTCACCTGGTTGGCATTGCCGACGAAGGCATTGCCGGCGATTTCGTTGCCTTCGGACCCGGCCGTGAAGTGCACGCCGATGGCGCAGCGCTCGAACCAGTTGTCGCGGAATTTGTTGTGATTGGTGTTGTAGATGAACACGCATTTCTCCGGGCCACTCTTCAGAGTGCTCTCCCGCTTTTGCTGCGGGAGCATGCCGCGCTCGTCGTCGGGGCTGTCTTGCATGCTCTGCATCGGCGCGTTCAGCGGGCCGCCCGTCACCCGGTTGTTCTCGATCTGGGCATAGTTCGCGTAGTTGAAGAGCATCCCATAGTCGCGATCGTGATCGGAGACGTTGTCGCGGATCACCAGCCGGTTCGAGTACATGATGGCGTAACCGACATGGTTGCCGATCGAGACGTTGCCGCTCACTTCGCTGTCGTTGGTGTACATGTAATGGATCGCGAAGCGCACCTGCTCGAAGCGGTTTCCGACGAAGCGGTCCTTTCGGCTTGAAATAGTGAAGATGCCGTCGCGACCGTAGCGGAAATTGTTGTTGGCGATGGTGACGTCGGGCGCATTCCACAGCGAGACGCCGTTGCCGGCCTCGCTGAGCCGCCCGCCACGCAGTCCCTCGATCTCGTTGCCGGCGACCCGCGAGCCCTGGGCGCCGTGCACATAGATGCCGAACAGGTTGTCCACCAGCCGGTTGTTCTCGATGGTCGCGCGCTCGGCCGTCTTCTGCAGGAAGATCCCCGAATTCATGGCCTGCAGGTCGCGGCCGGAGGCGCGGATGGTCAGACCGCGGATGGTGACGTCGGGCGCGCTGACCGTGATGACGTTGCCGGCACCGTCGCCGTCGAGCACCGCCTCGCGGCTCCCGACCAGCTGCAGGGGACGCTCGATGCGGATCGAGCCGCGATAGTGCCCCGGAGCGAGTTCGACGACGTCGCCGGCGCGTGCGCCGTCCAGCACAGCTTGCAGTGACTGGCCGGGCGCAGCCGTCACCGTCTCCGCACTGGCGAAGCCCGACAATCCGGCGGCGACCAGCGCCGCCGGAAACATGCGTAACAATGGACCCACGAGGTCGCTCCGATCAGACCGACTTCAAACGGATTTGGGCTCGACGAACATGCGGCCCTTCATCTCCATGTGCATGGCGTGGCAGAACCAGGAGCAATAGTACCAGTAGACGCCTGGCTTGTCGGCCGTGAAGGTCACCGACGCCGTGGCCATCGGCCCGATCTCCATGTTGATGCCGTAGTTGACGATGCAGAAGCCGTGCGTGAGGTCCTCGACCGCATCGATATTGGTGACGAAGACGGTGACCTCGTCGCCCTGCCTGACCTGGAACTGATCGAGACCATAGGCGGGGGCGGTGGACGTCATGTAGACTCGCACCTTGTTGCCGTCGCGAATGACCTTCGAATCCGCCTCGAGGTTGATGCCGTCGGCTTTGGCCTGCTTGACCGCATCCGCAAAGATCGGATCCGCGCGGTCGTAGATCGAGATCGGATTGATCTTGGAGCGGTGGACGATGGTGGCGTCATGCGGCTCGGCGAAGCTCGGGCCGTCATGCACCAGCTTCATCTGATCGCCTGAGATGTCGATCAGCTGGTCGTTTTCCGGCTTGAGCGGGCCGACGTTCAGGAAGCGATCCTTCGAGAACTTGTTCAGCGAGATGAGCCACTTTCCATCGGCCTCCTTGGTCTGCCCCATCGAGGTGTGGTTGTGACCGGGCTGATAGTGCACGTCGAGCTTCTGGAGGATGGGATTGACCTTCTCGCCCTTGAAGGCGCGCTTGGCGGCTTCGATGTTCCACTTGCAGACCTGGCTGTCGAGGAACAGCGTGGTGTAAGCGTTGCCCTTGCCGTCATAGGCGGTGTGCAGCGGACCAAGGCCGAGCTCGGGCTCGGCTACGACGACGTCGCGCGGCTTGATCTTGTCGTCGAACAGATCGTCGAACTTGCGGACGTCCATCACGGTCACGGTCGGCGACAGCTTTCCGGCCGCCACGATGTGGATGCCGTCGGGAGCGGTGTTCATGCCGTGCGGATTGTTCGAGACCGGAACGTAGCGGGTGTAGGCCGAGCCCTTGCGGCCGTCGATGACGGGCACGCCGTTCATTTCCTTGAAGTCGCCCTTCTTCACGGCCTCTTCGATCCGCTTGATGTTGAAGATGACGACCCAGTCCTGTTCGCTGGCGGTCATTTCTGCGAGGGTGACGCCTTCCTCGCCGTTGTAGCAGGTCGCGAAGCAGTATTTGCCCTGGTAGTCGGCGTCGACGTTGTCGAGGTTGCCGCTGACGATCACCTGCCAGGCCACCTTCATCGTGTCGCCGTCGATCGCGCTGAAGATGGAGCGATACTGCTTGGGATCGTCGAGGACCTTGCCGTCATTGGGCAGCGGCACGCCATCCTCGCCGTTGGCGAAGACATAGCCGGTGCGCGGATATTTCTGCAGGCGCAGGCCGTGGACGGTGTGCTGGTTCGGCAGCTCGATGATCTTGTCGCATTTCATGATGTCGAGCCGCACGCGCGCGACGCGGCTGTTGGCCTTGTCGTTCATGAAGGCATAGCGACCGTCATAGGTGCCGTCCGTGAACGAAATGTGCGGGTGGTGGAGATCGCCGTTCAGGTAGGTGCCGCCGCGGTTCTTGAGGAATTCGCGGGTCGCGGGCTGCATCCCCTCCGTCAGGACCTTGATGCTCTCGTTGGTCTGGCCCCAGCCGGTCGCGCTGCAGCGGTTGAACACCGGCACGCGCATCAATTCGCGCATCGACGGAAGGCCGACGACCCGCATCTCGCCGGACTGGCCGCTGGAGAAGAACACGTAATATTCGTCGAGCTCTCCCGGCGCGACCTCGGTCTTCTGCACGGCTGGCCTCGCCGCCGGCGCTTTCGGTGCAGCCGTCTTGGTCTGCGCGTCCGCAGGTGTGACGAAGCCGCCATCTTTCAGTGTCACTCCGCCGGCCAGGCCCACGCCCGCTGCGGCCGCCGTCGTTCCCAGCACGGTACGTCGGCTGACGCCCTTGGTTTTTTCGTTCTCGCTCATGATTACCTCCTCGGCTTCCGGTTCAGTTTGGTGGTGGAGAGTTGACTGCCGACGCGCCGACAGGCTTGCCGCCGGCGGTGATGACGGTTGCGGGACCTTTGCCGCTCGCGCGCATCGAGGGCGAGGACATGGCCGCGAACTTCTCGCGCTTCAGCCGCACCTGGATCATGTGCGGGCAGCGATGGTCGTCGTAATAGAGTTCCTGGCAGTGCATGCAGTAGATGCACTCATTGACGTTGATGTGACCCTCGGGATGGATCGACTGCACCGGGCATTCCTTGGCGCAGCGTTGGCAGGGAGATCCGCATTCTTCCCAGCGCCGCAGCCACTCGAACGTCCTCATGCGGCCGGGAATGGCAAGCGCCGCGCCGAGTGGACAGAGGTAGCGGCAGAAGAAGCGCTCGATGAACAGGCCGATAACGAGCAGGGCGACGGCGTAGGCGACGAACGGCCAGCTCCGCGAAAACTTCAGGATGATGGCGGTCTTGAACGGCTCGACCTCGGCAAATCGCTCGGCCATCTCGACCGAATAGAGTGACAGGCCGAACAAACCGAGGAAGATGATGTACTTGATCGGCCACAGCCGCTCGTGCAGTCCCCACGGCACCGTTATTTGCGGAACCTTGAGCCATTTCGCGGCCGTGTTGGTGAGCTCCTGGAGTGCGCCAAAGGGACACAGCCAACCGCAGAAGGGACCGCGGCCCCAGAACAGGAGCCCGCCGGCCGTCGCAGCCCACAAAATGAAGATCAGGGGAGCCGCGAGGAAGAACTCCCAGCGGAAGCCTGTCACCAGCGCGTTGGTGAAGGTGACGACGTTGACGACCGAGAGCTGCGCGTTGGCGTACCAGCCGAGCCAGACCAGAACGAAGGCGAGATAGCCGCGTCGCACCCATGTGTACAATACCGGCCGCCGCACCAAGAGGTTCTGGAAGAAGAAGATGCCGGTGAGGGCGGCCAGCATGAATGCGGTGATGCCGATCGACACCGTGCTCGACCGCCAGATCCGCATCCAGAGCGGCTCGTCTGCGTCCGCGGCCGGTGCGGCCGCAGCACTTGCCTTTGAGGCCGGCGGCGCCGCGCTCTCCGGCACCGTCACCGCGCGCTGCTCGCGGCGGATGTAGCTGTCGGGCAGGGCGTAGCCGAGGTCGAAAGTCAGGAATGCCTTGTCGCGGCCGCCGAGGCTGCGCTGCACCAGCAGCTGAAGCTGCCACGGCTGCGTCGGATCCAGGGTGAACTCGGGAGGGGTGACGAACAGACCGACCTCCCTGAACTCCGGCGCGCCGACCGCGTCCAGTGCGCCAAGGCGGGTGTGGTTACGGTCGCGGAAGCGGGTGCTGTTGCCTTCCTGCAGGATCTCGATGCGATCGAAGATGCCGCCGCGGACATAGGCCGAGCCCTTGAAAGAGTAGGGACCGTTGCCGGCGACGACGATCGCCTGCTGCCCGGGCTTCAGGCCGTCCTTCAGCCGCCGGTAGCCGTCTTCGCCGAGCAGGCTGCGGCCGATCGTGGGCGCGCTGACGAGCGCGACGTAGAGGTCGATGAAGGTGTCGTCGGCCTCGCCCGGCTCGGGGTACTGGATCGCCGCGGCGCTTCCGGACTTTGCAAAGGCATCGTTGATGTCGCCGATGCTGAGATGAAGCCGGCGTATCGATCCGTCGCCGACGAGGCTTTCCCAGTCGCGGACTTCACTGCGTTCGAGATCGAGCGTCTTGATGACGGGGGGCAAGGCTGCCGAAACCGCCGCGCCGTCGCCGCCGCCGATGCGACCGCTTCGGATGAGCTTGGATGCGGCGCGGACGATACTGTCGCCCATCACCAGCACGGTGACGGTTGCGCCGCTCACGATGTCGACCTGCGGCGGCCGCTCGGCACCACTTGCGACCGGCTTCATGTCCTTGCCGATCAGCCCGTTCACGGCCGCGACGATGCGCGCTTCCGGGATGCCGACCAGCACGATCGGCTCCTTGTGATCGACCAGCTTGATGCCGGTGATGACCCCCTTCGGGTCGATCCCGGCCAGCAGGTGGATCGGCTTGCCGGAATAGCCGACTGAGTTCGCGAAATCGGAGTTGAGGAAGACAAATCCCTGCAGTTGGTCGCCGCGGTAGACCGGGACGATTGGCGGATCGCCTTGCGGGGGGCCGAAGCGATCCGCTCCCGCGAAGAAGTCCGCAGGCGCTAGCTTCGGCAGGAAAGTCGACAAATCACCGGCGGCGTACGCAGGTGAAATATATGTCAGGCATATCAGCAGCAGGCCGGCAAACGCCAGCGCGGCACGATTCGCTAGGGTGATCTCGTTATACGGGCGCTTCGACATCTCGATTCAAATGCCATCTGCGCGACCAACCGGGCTGCGCATGCTTTGTGATTCTTCTTCGATGATTTGTCGCCGCTGACGTGCCACACTCATCGCGCACGTCTACCTGTGTCAAGCCGAACCAAGATATTTGTTTCCTCGTGGAACCTACTCATCCGTTTGTGTCGGGAACCCTGCTATGCCGCTTTTGCGCACTTCATTGCTCAGCGTTGAGCCCGCCGGTGTATTGGAGTCTCTCGACGAGCTCTTTGCGCTAGCGCATGCAATGGAGCAGGAGGCCGCCGACAAGTACGATTCTCTTGCCAAGGAGATGCGCGGGCAGGGCAAGGATGATCTGGCGGGGGTGTTCACACATCTCGCGGCCGCCGAGCGCGAGCACGTGGACAGCGTGACGCAGTGGTCGCAATCGCGCCGCGGCAAACGCCCGGATCCTGCCATGGTGCGCTGGGAGGCGCCGGAAGCACTCGCCCCGGAAGCTGCCGCCGAGGTGAAAACGTCACAATTGATGACGCCATACCGCGCGCTCGCCATCGCGGTGCGCAACGAGGAGCGTGCTTTCGCTTTCTGGTCCTATCTGGCCGCCTACTCGCACGACACTGAGGTCAAGAAGGCGTCGGAGGCAATGGCCAAGGAGGAACTCGGTCATGTCGCCGCACTGCGAAAGGAGCGGCGGCGCGCTTATCATCACGAGCATGACCGGAGCAATGCCGAGACGGCGTTGCCTGACATCGACGCGGCACGGCTCGAGCGCCGCCTGGTTGCACAACTCGGCGAGATGGAACAACGCCTGAGCGGGCCGGCGGCGCTCCGGATCCGGGACATTCGCCAACAGACGGTCGAGATGGCCGACGCCACCACGGGCGTTGGGAGCTTTCCGGCGTCCATGGACCGCAGAGGCCCATTGGAGATCGCCGAAGCGCTGGTCGACGGTTACCTCGAAGGCGCCGAGCGGTCGAGCGCGGCGGCCGACCTCGAACGCCTGCAGCAATTTGCCGAGCGCGCGATCTCAAGACTGGCCTGGCTGCGCTCGCTTGCGGCCGAGTGACGCGCTTGCGGTAACCGCGGCTGCTGCTGCGCTGGTCGTCGCACAGCGACGCGGCCGAGCAGTGGAGCGGGAGCCTGCGATTCAGAGCACGTCCATAACCGCGGGGGACATCACGCGAGGTCTTGACACGAGGTCTTGGCAGGCACTGTGTAATCCGCGCTAGATTTTGGCACTAGAGCCGATTTATCCACACGCTATGTGCCTAGGTTTGTTCAGTCTTTTTTTTCATGCAGTTAGCAGATTTTGGCACTCAAGACTCAAATTTGGCACTGCCGTCATTTCTGAAACTCCATTTTGGCACTGTTGACACGTCCAAAAGAGGTGGGTTTTCCCGGCTCCCGGATGGCCGTTCCGTTGACTTTCGGGCGCTTTAGGGTCGGGTTAAGAGCGCGGTCTCGCTAGGCCGCAGCGCGCTCGGAAGTCGTGGCGTGCTAACCGACAGAGGTTTGGCATGGTCGACTTTGACGATCCTAACAACCAGCTTTTTCTGACGCGGGTGTTCCAGGCCCTCGCCAATGTCAATACCCGCAAGATCCTTGAAACCTTGGCCCATGGTCCTTGCTCGCGTGGGGATCTGCTGCTGGTCTTGGACACCTCCACCGCTCGCATCGTCGAGGTGATGGAAATCCTGCACACCATCGGGCTGGTTGCGGAGAAAGAGACGCGCGAGGGCAAAGTTTACGTGTTCAATCCGACGGGATTAGACCTCGGTCGGTCTTGGCTCGAGCGGCTTTACTCGATCGTCGACGGTCGAGCCCTGAAATAGCGAGCCCGAGCGGCAGCACCGGTTCCGTTACGTTGAGGAAGGCTTCGGCGAAGCCGTGACCGAGGTGCAGAAGTTCCATCAGGCGTGACTTCAGGATATCGCGGGCATTGAGCGAGGGCAGGCGGTCGATGGAGGCCATGATCCCCGCGGCGGCCTTATAGCGCGAGATCGTATCCCCGACAGCCAGGTCGGCTGCGGTCGAGGCCCCGAGGAGGTCGAGGACAATCTCATCGAACGAGCAAGGCCATCGCTTGAGTTGCGAAAATCCTGCGGCGGCGTTTTTCACGGTGATGCCGAGGAAGAGCTCCTGAGGAATAGCTCTAAAGTAGGCCATCCATCCGCTGAGCTTGAGAATGTCCACCGACGACAGGTCGCCGAGAGGACCCGGCAATCTAAGATCATAGTCAAAGATGTAGTCGGCCAGCTCCTTGGCAGCGGCGACGATTTCATGCGGACAGGCCTTTGGCCTCGCAGTCCGCATGTCGAAGTCACAGATCTGGCAGGACCAAACGTTGGTCATATTTCTCCAGCCCAACAGGTTGATGCACGACGGGCATCTGTCGAGCAGCACCTCGCCGCTCTCGACGTCGCAAGGAAAGGCCGAGACAAGCCAGCGGTTCCTGATGCGAGCATCGTTGCCGTCCGCGGCCAAACGAGCGGGCGCGACCCTACGACGCTCTGGCAAGAACCAACCCACGGGCAGTTCGCGACCAAGGAATTCGATGCGATCTTTGAATATTTTATAAGCGCCGATCGAGAGCCTTTGGAGATCGAACGAACCCAAGGCTGCCAGTTCGGCGACTGCCTCGGGTTTGCCGGCGATCGCCGAGACTGACTCCCAGGGCATGTCGAGATGAAGCCGGAGCAGCTTGTCGGCGTCGATGCGCCCCATCGGAGCCAACCGGACCGCGACGGAAGCGATGGCTTCGTCGTCGAACTGCGATACGGTCTTGAGCCACGGCGTGTTCGGAATCATCGTGTCGGACCTACTCGGTGGTCGCTTCCAGTTCCACGCTGAGCGGGAACGAAGGAAGCCTGCTGTAGTCTTCGCCTCGAAATGGGTTACGGCCCTGCATGATCTCCTGGCTGAGAAAGACGCGATCGAAACCCGCGGCGATGTCTTCTTTCGTCAGTTCCTTCGGCTCGACCCCGCCGGTCCGCATGAAGGCGTGAGGTACCGCCGCCTCCACCAGCAGCGAATGTCGGCCGGGACGTCCGCGCTGTGCGAAGAACGTCGCACGCAGCATGTGGTGGTCGTCTTCGTTCTCCTTAAACCAGTTCGATTCGAAGGGAAGCTCATCCGAGAAGGCGGCCACAAACGCCGCATGTTCCTCCCGTTGGGCGTCGTTCGCGAAGCCGAAGGGCGAAAGGATCTTCATGCCGCCGGACCGCTGCCCCATCGCGTCCGCCTTGACCATCATCTTCGTCAGGACCGGGGGCCCCACGACGAACAAGGGCGCGTTGCAGGAGTTCTCGAACGCCAGAATGAACCTCGCCAGCTTCTTCACACCGTCCTCCGCGAGATTCTGCGCCTCATCTAGGAAGACCGCGTCCACTTCGTTGTCATTGAGATTAGCGATGAGCGCGTCGGTGCCTTCCTCCTCGCCGAGTCGCAGGCTGAGCCGATCGTTGAAGATCTTAAAGTTGATCTTCCGGGCCAATATCCGCGGCGTCGATCCGCCCATGAGGTCGACGTACAGGTAGCGCTTTCCGTTGCCCTGAAGCAGCTGAATTTTTTCCTTCGATACGGGCTTGCCGGTGCGTTCTGTGAGCATTCGCTTGACGATCTCACTCTTTCCGCAACGCGACCAGCCGATGAGATACGTGCTCGAGTTTTCGCGCAAGCGCTTGGCGAACGCGAGCGACAACAAGACCATCTCCCGCGCTTCTTCGGCCTTCGTATGCCTCACGAAGATGCCTCTAATGTCGTCGAGCTTGCTCAAAACAAGCGGAGAATTGAGGATATTTTCCAGATCGGACATTTGCGCTTACTGCGACCTGATGATCGGCGCGTCCACCCCGAACCGGAGCTTCTTGCGCGGTGCGGACGTATCCTTTGCGGATGTCTCTTCTGCGCGAGCAGCATGAACGGGAGGCGGCGGGACAACCTCTTCGGTCGCGGAGGCCGGCCTGAAGATTCCGGTCCTCTCGATCAACTCATCGGTGACGGCGAGCGCATGCTCCTCGGCGCCTCGACCGAGGACACCGGCTATACGGGGATAGTACCCGTTCGAGAGCACGGCTTTCGCCGGAGGCCGCTCGCCGGTCGGGACCGCGCCCATAGCTTTCAGTGCTTCCTCGAGGAGGTGGTTGAATCCGACCCTGTGGGAGGGATGCTCTGTGGGGGCATGCTTCTTTGCGAGGCGCAGTTTGCTCAGCGCCTCCCACTGGAATTTTGTGAGGCCGTGCGCCTCCTCGTCGGTCGACATCACCACGAACTCCTCCGGGAGGTGTTCGTTACCGGGGAAGCGGCTAGTGTGATCGATCACCACGCAGCGGCCTACGTTCGCCAGCGGAATGCGCACGGTGACTGGCGTGTTCGTGCGCTTTCTCTTTCCCATGCTGCCCGATCGGGCTCGCATCGCCTGGATTTGCGGTGACTGATAGACGAGGTTGTTCCAGAGGATGCCGTCCTTGCCCGCGGTAAGCTTCAACTCCAAACTCGGGATCAAGTCCCACTTCTTGGCTTCGTCCGCGGTGAGCGGCTGCGGGCGGCTAGAATCGCTCGACGCACCTCGGAGCCACCGCTCTTCCGGAGTGTCCCAGTCCATTCCTTCCTGCTTGCGCCGGGCGTAGACCTCGATCAGCCAGAGGTGGAACAGCATGATGAAGTCGTCGATCGTGATGCACGCGTCGAGCAGTGGTTTGCGCGCGCCTCGCTTTTGCGGACTGGATCCGGTCGATCCCTTAAGCCACGACACGAAATCCGACTCGAGCGTTCCGAAAAACCGCTCCACATAGGGTTTGGTGTCCGGCTGATGGGGCACCGCCATCTCGAACCCGATCCTGACGCGGGCCAAGGCCAGCGCCATCTGTTCCGAAACGAACTCCTTCCCGTTGTCGTACCGGATCTTTCTTGGCTTGCCGTAGCTCAGGAGAGATCCGCGAATCTGCGGAAATCGCTTATCGACGTAAGTCTTGACCTTGATCCCGTGATCGATCGCGGCCAGTGCTGGGTAAAGCCCGCCTGGTTCGAACGACGGAAAAAATCCGACAGGGTACCCGCTGTAGGTATCCAAACCGAGGCAAATCCAGAACCTGTCGATTCCGGCCTTCGACCAGACACGACCGAACGGGGTCTCGCCCAAGATGCCCGCGAAATCGAATTGGTGGTGATCGTACTCGACAACGTCCAGGATGCGTTTGGGACGCTCGAAACTTCCCTGGCCGCCGAACTGAAGATCTGCAGCCTGTACACCTTGCTCCTTTGCGAGCCTGATCCACGCGTCGAAACGACGGTACTGAACCTGTACCGTCGTCAAACCGACGGTCGGAAGTTCATCGAGCAACTGCCTTTCCGAAAGTTCGCCGTTCTCGATGAGCGTTTTGATCTCTTCGTTGCGGATCCGGATCTCCGCGTTGCGGCCATCGATCCTCTGGTTCGCGAACATTTGAATCTTCGTCGGGCCGAACTCGGCCGAGATTTCGACCAGGTAACGGATGGTCGCGGAGATGATGGAAAACACCTCCTTGGGCAGCTTCTGCTCGCGGGACTTGATCGCATTCTTGTGCACGAAGGTGGCTTCCTGCATGCCGTGCACCAGTTCGGCGGCCACCCAGCGAAGAACCGTTCGCGTCGTCTTCTTGGGCTTCTTGATCTGCTTCCCTTGCGGCCGCTTCCGGTTCTCGAGGTCGATCGTACCGTCGACCCGTTCTATGATCGCTTCAGCGTTTGCATGGTTCTGGTAGAACGGCTTCCCGGGCGGCGCGATGAGCATCTCGTTGATGAACGCGCCGACGTAACGCCAGATGCCGGCCGCGCGTCCGCGCGGCTTGGCGTTGAGGGTGTGGTAAACCTTGCCGATCAACGCGCGTGTTTCGTCGATACTCTTCTTCTCGTCGACCAGAGGCGGCTTCCTCAGAGGGTTGTAGTAGCGCCCCTCCTGGAATAGCTCGATCAGCCGGGTCGTTGTTAAGCGCGCGGTCTCGCCGGTATGGTGGTTGATGAGGAGGTGGGGGCCTTCGCCCTCCATCTTCTTGAAGAACTGGTGAGGTTTGCTGTCGATGAGAACAGTCTGGTTGGGCGTCAAGTTATCGAAGAGAAGGTAGTCGATGGTGGGACGCGGTTCCTCGTCCACGGGCGTGGACAAGGCGGCGGCCTCCCTCGCATCGAGAATTTTCAGCATGAGATCGCTCCCTTGTAGACGATCGTCTCGGGGCGGATCGGGGCGAATAGGTCGATGTAGACGATGCGCTCCGGGATGCGCGACAGCACGACGCCGCGCGGATGCGGCGCCTCCTCGAAGAGGGCTTGGCAGCGCGACAGGGGCAGGGAGCCGCCGGCATCGTTCAGCGCCGTGACGAGCCGGTCGAGCTCCTCCGGTTCGATGTCCCAGCGGTCGTTGGCCGCGATCTCGTCGACGACGTCGCGATCCCCCCAACGCAAGCCGATGCCGCGCTCCGTGATGACGCGGAAAGGAAGGCCAGCCCGCCGGTAGGCCTCGCGGATGCGACGGAGGCGCGCGCGGAGCAGGACCGCGTCATCCCAGCGCCTCTGCGCCTTTTCGTCGCCGACGGCCGGCCGCGGCGGACGAAGTTCGCGCCACTCTTTGATTTCGTAGCGGACGAAGCCGGCGTCGTGCTCGACGAGAAAGTCGGGCGTGTAGATCTCGTTCGCGAACTCAGGAAAGACGTTCATCCGGATCGTCTCCGGCTGGGCCCAGATCCGCTTGACGCCGAGCACGTAGTCGCAGACCCGGACGAAGCGCTCTTCGATGCCGCCTTCGTGGACGATGTGGGCGTTCATCTTCATCGAATAGTGACCGCCGACGACGTGATTGCGGCGGCCAGTGATCACGCGGCGCGTCGCCTCATTGGCTTCGAGGCGGAAGACCTCGACGCCGTCGCAGAGGGCGGTCCAGACGCGCTCGATCTTCTTAGGCATCGGTGTCCTCGTCGGGGCGTTTGCGCAGGTCTGCGCAAACGAGATCGACCTGCTCTTGGACAAAAGAGTCCAGAGTGCTGAGGCTGTAGAATTCGCGCGAGTTGTCGCGATAGACCCGCGTCGGGATTCCGAACGCGTGATCGATGGCACCGAAGATGCGCTCGACGATCGGGGAGAGATGGTTATGGACGGAACGCACCTTGTCGCAGACCTTTCTTGCCGTGTCCGAAGGACTCGCGCAGCGATACCCAGCGAGACTTTTGTTCGGCGGAAAGGATTCAAGAAGGGCTTGCGACTTGGAATCGGACGTGCGATTCTCCTGTCGTCCAAGAGTTCTTCTTGGTCGTTACTGCCGAGCGATGCCGGACTTTCGTCCGGATTTGCGGACTTGGATCTCTCGGAACGGCTTTGCGGGCGTGGTCCGAAGATCCTTCGATACCTGCGCGACTGGAGTCCGCTCCGGTCGCGCATAGTCCGTTGACTAGATCATTCCGCTATCCCCGTGATGTCGCCGCTGCGGCGTATCTCATTGAATACCATCGGCCTTCCGGAATCCTAGCGAAATGAATCCCGTGGATTTCTTCGAGCCGTTTCGGAGCATTTCCTAGAAATTCTCAGGACCGCTCTACGTTTGTCGCCAGATTTTGCGCTCTTGCGTTTTTCCTGCATTCGTGCCGCTGCGCACATCACAGCATCTCCGGCGCGTCGAAGTAGCGCCACGCCGCGGCGACGCCGATGCCCAAGGTCTTTGCCACCACTTCGGGCGCCGCACCGGAGCGGACCAGGTTCGCGGCGAGAGCGTTGCGCAGTGACGTAGGCACGGCGTCCGGACCGACTCCAGTCGCCTGTCGCAGCCGGCGGCAAGCCAGTTGAAGCGATCTCGCGCTGAAGCGGGTCCCCCGCGACGTAACGAACAAAGGTGCGCTCGGCGTAAGCTCGAAGGGCTGTGCTCGCAGGTACCGCTCCAGCCACTCCTTGGCCTCCGGCGAAACGATGCCAGGCCGCCCGTTAAGATGGGAGCCCGTTACCCTGACCGTGGACAGCCGCGGATTGTAGTCGCCTCGATTCAAGCCGACCATCTCGGCGGTCGTGAGTCCGGATGATGCAGCCAAGCGAAGCGCAGCGTGATCGCGCGCGTATGTCCATGACTCGTCGCAATCCCCCGTTGGCGCTGCGAGCATGATCTCGATGACGTCGTCGCTTACGGCCACGCGGCGGACCCTGCCGCAGGGCGGAAAGCGGCAGCTCAGCAGCTTCGAGCAGTCATAGGAACGCTCCAGGCTGAGAAAGCGGGCAAAACTTCGCAATGCGGAGAAGCGTCTAAAGATGGTGGACTGCGCCGTCCCGGTCGCAGCCCAGGTGGCCGCGATGCCATCGACGACCGACTGGTCGATCCGCGCGATCGCGGCTACCCCGTCGGAGCCGAGCGCAGCTGCAAGATCCCGAATGTCCCGCGAATAGCAGTCGATCGTCGACGCCGATGCATCCGCATCTCTCAAGCCGTTCAACCAGGCCGAGCTCTCCGGAGCAAATGGCGACGTCGTGGGCGACCGGATTTTCATTCAGAGCTCCACGAAATCGGCGCTTTCGATGGCGTCCACTACCTTGGCCAGCAACGCCCAGATCGACTGCCGTCGGTAGTGGTCGAACACCTTGGTGCTGGCGAGCCGCGGCGGGGTGCCCGTGAGCGGGTCGGCGGCCTCCAGCACGTCGATGCCGTAGTCGGATCGGTCCGCCAGATCGCTCAGATTGGATATCCGGACGCTCGCGATGGAGCGCCGAAGATGCGTCGAGCCTCCCGGCAGAAGTTCGATATGGATGCGGATCATGGGGTATTCCTCGGCGTATTGTTCGCGACGGCTGCGACTGGTTGGCGGACCGACGCTCGGCCCAGGAAGAGATCCTTCGCTTCGTCGCCGCTTACGTAACGTCTGGCTACCAAAGCGTCCGCGATCCGGACGACGGCGGCCGCGTGCCGCATGACTATCCCGGTCGCTCGCCGCTCGAGCATTTTCAGTCGGTCGTCGACCTGCTTGGCGAGCGCCGCATCTCTACTGACCATGGCCAGCGCTTCGCCATCGGCGCAGCGGTAGACGAGCCTGCCGAGCAGGGGCGTGGACGTAAAGGCGGCCGCGAGCAGCGACGTGCAGATCGCCAGGTCGCTCCTCTGAGTGCCACCGGCCCCCGTGGAAACCGAACCAAGGATCACCTTCTCTGCACAGAGACCCCCGAGCAGAAAGACGATATGGTTCTCCAGACGATCGAGCGTCCACACTTGGTTCTCCTCGAAATTCAGGCGGGCGTCGCCACCGATATGTCCCCGGTTGAGAATCCTGGCGCTGAGAGGTTTGCCCCCGGTCGCGAAGCAGGCGACCATGTGGCCCGCCTCATGTACGGCGATGCGACGCAAGACCGTCTGGGGCAGTGCCGGCCCGCTACCTTCCCTGACGAGGTCGTCGACGTTCAAAGGCCGGCCGGCACGCCTTGCGGCGCGCCGCGCCAATCTTGCGACCTCCATCGCTTCGGCCGGGGAAATACCTTCGAGCAGAAGCGCCGCGGATGACAGATCCGCTCCTTCGAGAGGCGTACCGCGAAGATGATATCGCAGGACGTTGGCCAGGCCTGCCGCGTCGGGGCGAGGAATCTCGATCGTGCGTTCGAAGCGCCCGGGGCGCAGGAGCGCGGGATCGATGGCGTCGAGCCGGTTGGTCATTCCCAACACGCACAGTCCGACGTTGCTCTCATTGTCGGACATGACGGAATCCAAACTCGTCAACATCTCGCCTACGACGACCGAAAAAAAGTCGGCGTTGTGCCGCGACATCCGGTTTCTAGAAGGCAGTTCATCCAGTTCGTCGAATGCCAAAAGACACCCGCGCTGCCCCGACGGCCCAAAGCGGGCCGCTTCCGCTCGAGCCCTGCTGAACACGGCCCTGAGCGACTTGACGACATCCCCCAAGTGTCCTTCGCGTTCGGCGAAAAAATCCGAGATCTTCGCGACGACGAGGCCGGTGCCTGCCGCCAAGGCGAGAGAATTTACGAAAAAATTTTTACCGTGGCCCGGCTCTGAATGCAGAATCGCGCCGTGGTCCGCTTCCGCCCACTGAATGGATCCTTGCCTCCAATCTTGGACATCCTTCACGAAGTTCAGGCCGAAAATTTGGGCGGCACCGCCGAACTCGATCGCGTTAGAGAGGATCGGCGCACCTTCGACATGGGGCGAGCTCTGCCGCCGGCGCATCGCGAGGGTCGCAAGCCGTTCCAACGCGTCGGAAGCCGTCGAGCCGCTCCTGAAGATGGAAACCAGATCGTTCAGGTCGAGACCCGATGTGTCGGCGATGCGGCTGCTCGGTATGCGTCCCATCGGTGGCAGCAACGTTCTGAGAAGGACGCGCACCGACTTGGCGTCGGGCGGAACCAGTTTCACGGTAACGTCGGCCGACAGCAGGAGAGTGGTGGGCAAGAAACGCTGCGGATCCGTCGATATCCCGACGAAGCTGCGTCCGGCAACCAGGCACTTCGCTACCTCTTCGTTTCCGACCTGATTGACGTCGATCGACTTGTTCGAGCCGGCGCGTGCGATAGTCATGACGCGAGCCTCGCTCAGATATTCGTCGACCGCCTCCATCCATGCCGAGGAGGGGGCCTGAACCACGCTCACAACCGGGCGTCCCGCCGCAATGGCTCGCCTCAACGACGGAGGGGCGGCCCGCCGAAAAGCCTCGGCTACGATCGCGCCGCGAACCTTTTTCGCATTCAGCCGCGCGTCAGGTCGATCGGAGCGGCGAACGGGAACTTCATCCGGTGGACCTTCGATCGCTGCCTCTAGGTCGGTGATCTCCGGATCGTCTTCCGGAGCGGGCAACATACCGTGCCGCAGTTTGGAGAACCCTCCGGTCATGAGCGAGACCTCACGGTCGTCGACCGGCTCAGCGGCGTCGAAATGTCGATCTCGACCTCGTTGCGGCATGCGAGCGATAGCACCGACGCAAACGGATCGAGAGGTCCGGGTACCAAAGTGCAGAGATGATGGAGCGACATCGGCCCGTCCTCCGCCAAGGCCGCGAGCAGCCGGTGACGCATGTCCGGCGGGACCGAAAAGCGTCGGTACGTCCAGATCGCGCGAGCCGTGGAGAAGCGGGGCTCCTTGAGAATATCCGCTCCGGTCAATGTGTAGGGCGCCAGGCCGCGTGCCCGAAGTTCCCGATCGAAGGCATCGGCTTCCCCGAGCGACCGCAGCGGCCGGCAGACCTCGATGTCCAGATACCGCCAGCCGGCATTTGTCCGGAAGGTGACGACTTGAAGATCTACCGGCCGCGCTTCGGTCCCCGCCGTCCCGAGGAAGCCGATTTCAAGAATCTCGGGGTCCAACGTTGCCTGTAGCAAGGCGTCCCTGACGATCCCGCCAGCGTGCGGAATCGGTCGTGAAGCCTTTGGCGAAACGAAATCGGCAGATCGGGGGCGGATCCTGTGGTCGAAGCGCATGGCTCATGTCCGGTCGAAGGTTGGATTGAGTAGAAGCCGTTGTCGTGCGGCGCGGGGGTGATCTCGTCGTCCATCGCGTCCTCCTAGATGTCGAACGTGAAGCAGGGATCGAAGTCATCGTTTTCCCAGCGCGAGACAGCGTCCCAGGGACCGTATCCCTTGCAGTTCGCGATGAGCTTCACGCCCTCGACCGCCAGCTCGAAACTGACGTGCGTGTGCCCGCTGATGGCCGCGTCCAGACCGACAGCGAACATCTCGGGGCAGCGCGAAGCGTAGGCCGGGCCCAAGAGATCCTGCTCGTCCGTGGTCGACGCCGGACGGTTCCGACCGCCGAAAGCGTGGAAGGGATGATGGGTAACGAGGAGCCGCTTCGATGTCTTCGGCCCGCCGAACGTGGACGAGATGAACTCGCGGGTCTTGCGATGGCGGGCGAGCGTGTCTCGAGGACGGAGACGCCGGGCATAGCGATCCGTCCGGATCCGACGGTAGTCGTTCATGCTGGCGGCGGCCGCGAGCATGGACTTCTCCGGCGTGCCGTACAGGTCGAAGTCGGTCCACCCGACGGCGCCGGCGATGAGGACGCCGCCTTTGCCGCCGATCAACTTGGCTTCGTCATCAAGTACGACGACGTTGGTGCCGAAGGCGGCCTCGCGGGCCTTCTCGATCTCGCGGTCGATGTCTCGCCCAAAGAATTCGTGATTGCCGGCTACCACCACGACCGGATGGTCGTCGATGCGCTCGGCCAACCACTTCACGCCCCGCGCGAAGCCCGGCATGAGATCGCCGGCGCAAACGAACACGTCATAGGTGGGCCGCTTCGAAGGAGAGGGCAGGTCCCAGCCCCTCGCGGTTTCGATATGGAGATCGCTCATGGTCCAGATGCGCACGCGCTCACTCCTTTGCCGGGAGCGAGCGCGGATCGACCGCGACGAAGACGTCGGTAATCCGGTCATAACGACCAAGAATGATCGGCCCCGGACGTTTGCCGTCGAACGACCGCACGACATGCAGGTTTTCGAAGCCACGCACCTCGCGCACCTTCACCCCGTTCGCATGCGCCACACACGCGGTGACAAGTTCCGAGCCGACTTGGTGAAGACATCCCTCGCGGCCGCACCGCTCGCACGTGCACGCCGAACCGGCCTCCGCCAGCGCGATGGCGTACTGGATCGCGGCCTCGATATCCGGCAGACGCGCGATCGACGAGGAACGGTCGTAATCCAGCCTCAGCACTCCAGATCGCCTGGAGATCGCTGTGATCTTCAGTGGCGAGGTGCCGACCGCCGTCGCGATCCGGGCGATGGCTCGGCACACGATGTGCCGCCAACCATCATCCACCAGCGACAGGCCGGGGACATGCCCGCCGACCCTGGCGCTGTCGAACAATTCGGGAAACCTATCGGTGAGCCGTTGACGCCATTCGCACATCGGAACCTCAGCGCGGTGCGAGGGAGCGGAGTGGCGGGACCCGAGCAAACCGGCCAAGACGCACGCGGGCGTCGACGATCGGGTCGCGGTCGATATCGATCGCGACGGCGCCCTCGCAGGCGAGCGCGAAGACCCAGTCGCGGAGACCAAAGCCCAGACTGGCAACAGTGCAGTCGCCGTCGTCCTCGATGGCCGCGAAGATCCGCTCTCGGCCATCCGCCGGAACTGGTCGATTGCGAGACGCCCAGACCAGCCTGGCGTTCGACGACCGCGGTCGCGCGTACACGTCGTCCAGCGAGAGAGGCACGATCATCGCCCGAAGCTCGTCGGCCGCGAGCAGGAGCGTTCCTTCATCGTCGAGATCGCGAAGCGGAGGTCCGACGTCGAGGATCAATCGTGCTTCACCGCGCGTCGCGAGCAGAAGGTCGACAGGGTAGACGACGCCGCAAAGAGCGACCGAAGCGATGTGCTCGATGGCCGCGATCTCGGGATCTAGGGCCAACTGAATCAAGAGATCTTGCCGGACCGCGTCGCCGACTGGAATCGGGGTCGGGCTCTTGGCAGTCAGGAAGGGGCGGAGGTCGGACGGATAGCCGGGAATGTCGACGCACATGGCTGAGGAACTCCTTGGACGATGAATTGCGCGATCTGCGTCGCCGTCCTGTCGTTCTCTTCGTCGTTGCTCATGTTGATCGCCGCATTTTCACATCGATAATCGCCAAATAGCCGTGCGCCATCGTCGAGTCAATAGATAGCGAGCTATCTAGCGGTACAGAAAAGTGCAACGCCGAGGCTGGAATTGTCCAGCGCGCGAGCTGGTAATGTGTTACGAAGCTGTGAACAAGGGCGCTAAAATCGTCTGTTTCGGCTACTCGGGAGCGCGTCTCGATGGTATGCGTATTTTGATAGTCAGCTATCCACGCCTGGCTGTTTGCGGAGATCGATGGATGAAGCGGCCCAAGGTTGACGTATCGGTGGCCCGAGAAGGGGAAGGGGGCAGGCGGCAGATCTTGCTTTATCTCCCCGAGGATCTCATCAAATCTCTCAAAATGGCGGCGATCGAGGACGGTCAGCCCGCCTACATTCTCGCCGAGAAGGCGCTCCGGGCTTACCTCAAAGGTCGCAAAGTAAAGGCCCGCGCGGCGAGGTGAAGGCGCCTCTCTCGTCGGAGGAAAGGGACCTCCTAGCGGCGTCCCGCGGTTCATCCGGACCTTTGCGCGTTCATCGGGGGCATTGCGCTTCGAGAAGAGAACTCGCCGTCATCCTTTGATCTAGATCAAGGCCCGCGATGTAAGCCCCCATATTCGGAAGACGAAGTCCAATCCGTTATTGGGAGAGTAGGTTTGGCGGACGAAATTCATCCTATGGCTCCCCATAAGCTTCCGTTCTTCCTGCCGGGGGCCGACGGCTCCGACGTCCTGCTGGTGGTAATGGGGTTCTTCCTGGTGGCGGTCATCTTTTCGGTCGGCGTGCTGTACTGGAAGTTACACAGCCTGCCCGAGCGGATGGCGCACAAGTCGCAGAAGCTGCAGTTCGAGTTCGTCGCGGTGCTCGGCCTGATCTCGCTGTTCACGGGGATACACGCGTTCTGGATCGCCGGCCTGCTTTTAGCCTTGATCGATATTCCCGATTTCGGCACGCCGCTGCGGGGCATCGCCGGATCGGTGGAGCGGATAGCCGACGCGAAGTCCGAGGCAGCCGACACCGCCCTCTCGCAACCTTCCGAGAAGACCCGGGGCGTCGGGTAGTGCAGGAGCTTGGCCCTGCAACGGAACTGGGAAGGCAAAGCGACGGAAACAACCTCTTATGACAGCGCGGCAACATTGTCGCACCCCGCGCTTTTGCTGAGGACAACCGACCGAGCGACGTGTAGGAGTGCCGAGTATGCCGAGTCGCCCATAGCGACAGCGCCACTTCTGCCTCTGCGGATTTGCCTCGCGTTATGCCGATCGCCGCCACCAGCAATGCTCTCCTTCGCCGGCTGCGCGATCTGCTGGTTCTGTTGCTTGCGTTCGGCCATTTGAGCGCCGCCGTCCTCCATAGTGCCCACATCGACCATGTGGCAACCTCCGGCTCGACCGAGACCGTCTTTTCGACTGCAGGCCTGGGAAGCACGACCGGTGGCGACAGCGTTCTGACCGAACGGCATTGTCACGGGTGCTTCTCCGTCTCGCCCGTTCGGGCCACGGCAGCCTGGTCGCTCGCTGCGGCCGTGACGAAGCCGGTCGCTATGCCGACGAAGCGGCTGACCGGCACCTCCTCCGCATTGGATACTCCCCCTCCAAAGGCCTGATCTGAACGAACCCGCTCGGCGCATCCGTGCGCCTTCTTGCCTTCGTTTGCAGGTCTATTTCCATGTCTTCTGAGATCGCTGCCGCGCGAGAAGCGCGAGCGCATGTATTCGTCGCTTTGCCCATGGGTTTCGAGACGTGGGAGCGGCGTTCGTCGTCGGCCGGTCGATGCGGCTTGGAAACCCTCGTTTGCCTGGCGCTGCGCGATCGCGCCTCCCGCGCAGCGAGAATCGCGCCATGAAGCGGCTTTTCGCGAACTCGGTCCTGGCAACTATCGCGCTGGCTGCAATCGGCTTCTTCCTATTGAACTTGCCTCAGCAGAGCTCCGGCAAGCAATCGGAGGCGGGGCATGGCCACGAAGAGGGAGGTCACGCCGACGGCGTCGAAATGAGCGACGACAAGCTCAGGTCTTCCGATATCGAGCTCCTCGTCGCGGCGCCCGGCGTCCTTCATGACAGTCTGCTCCTCAACGGCATTTTGCAGCCAAATCAGGAGGCTCTCGTTCAGGTGACTCCTCGATTTCCAGGAGTCGTCCGCGAGATCAAGGCGAGCGTCGGTCATCGCGTCGAAAAGAACGACCTCCTGGCCAAGATCGAGAGCAACCAGAGTCTCACGACTTATGAGATCCGGGCGCCGTTGGCCGGCACGGTCATCGACCGCCAAATTTCTCTCGGCGAATACGCGTCAGAGCAGAAGGCAGCCTTCACGATCGCCGATATTTCCACCGTATGGGTCGACCTATCCGTTTACCGGCGGGACCTGAAGCGGGTGCGCGAAGGCGACAAGGTCGTCATCGATGTCGGCGATGGCGGGAAGCCGATCGACGCCAGGCTGACCTACATTTCGCCCGTCGGCAGCGCGGATACGCAGAGCGCTCTTGCGCGCACCAGCGTGCCGAACGAGGGGACAAGACTGAGGCCAGGCATGTTCGTCACGGCGCGCCTGATGCTCTCGGACAAGTCCGCGCCGATCGTCGTCAAATCGACCGCCGTCCAAAGTTTCGAAAACCGCAACGTCGTCTTCGTCCGCAATGGCCTGAAATTCGAGGTGCGAGAGGTCGAGCTGGGTGCTCGCGATCGCGAGCACGTCGAGGTGCAGTTCGGCCTGGAGGAGGGCGACCTGTACGTGGGACGAAACAGCTTCATCGTGAAGGCTGAAATAGCCAAGGGAACGGCCGCCCATGAGCACTGAGCAGGGCCCGGTCGGCGACCGGAAGCACGGGGTCATCACCGCGATAATCGCATTCTCGATACGCCAGCGATGGCTTGTCCTCTTTGCTGTGCTCGCAGTCGGGGCGGTAGGTGCGTGGAACTTCACGCGCCTTCCGATCGACGCGGTACCGGATATCACCAACGTCCAGGTGCAGATCAACGTGAGCGCGGCGGGCTATTCGCCCCTAGAGGTCGAACAGCGCATCACGTTTCCAGTCGAAACTGGCATGGGCGGGTTACCGAACCTCCAGTACACACGGTCGCTGTCCAGATACGGGCTAAGCCAGGTCACCGTCGTCTTCGCCGACGGCACGAACATCTATTTCGCGCGCCAGTTGGTCAACGAGCGTTTGCAGCAGGTGAAAGACCTCCTGCCGAACGGCATCGAAATGGCGATGGGACCGATTTCGACAGGCCTCGGCGAGATATTCATGTTCGCCGTCGAGGCGAAGAAGGCAGCCAAAAACCCGGACGGGAGCGAGATCAGCCCGATAGACCTCCGCACGATCCAGGATTGGATCATCAAGCCGCAGTTGCGGACGGTGCCCGGCGTAGTCGAGGTCAATACCATCGGTGGGTTCGAGCGGCAGTTCCACGTCCTGCCCGATCCTACCAAGCTGATGGCGTATCGGCTGAATTTTCGCGATGTGATGACCGCGCTTGCGTCGAACAATGCCAACGTCGGCGCGGGCTACATCGAACGAAATGGTGAGCAATACCTAGTTCGCACGCCGGGGCAGGTGGGCGACGCGAGCGACATTCGAAATATCGTGATCGGGGCGCGCGAAGGGATCCCGGTTCGGATCGGCGACATCGCAGAAGTGATCGAAGGGCGAGAGCTCCGTACCGGTTCGGCAACTCTGAATGGGCGCGAGACCGTTGTCGGCACGGCGATGCTGCTCATCGGCGAAAACAGCCGCACGGTGGCCCAGCGTGTATCGGCGAAGCTGGACGAGATCGCGAAATCCCTGCCCGAAGGTGTGGTGGCGAGGGCGCTTTACGACCGTACACGCCTCGTCGAGGCCACGATCGCGACCGTAGAGAAGAATCTGCTTGAGGGCGCGATCCTCGTCATCGTGATCCTGCTGCTGATCCTCGGCAACTTCAAAGCGGCCGTCGCCACCGCGCTCGTCATTCCCTTGTCGATGCTCATTACCGTGACGGGAATGGTCGAGAATAAGGTCAGCGCGAACCTCATGTCGCTCGGCGCCATCGACTTCGGCATCATCATCGACGGTGCGGTCATCATCGTCGAGAACTGCCTGCGGCTGCTTGCGGAGGAGCAGCACCGCAGAGGGCGCATACTGAGCCGCGAGGAGCGTTTCGATACGATTTTGGCGGGAGCAGGGGAGGTCGTCCAGCCCAGCCTATTCGGCACCCTCATCATCGCGGTCGTCTACCTCCCGGTTCTCACGTTGACGGGCGTCGAAGGGAAGATGTTCACGCCCATGGCCCTGACAGTTCTCATGGCGTTGGGCGGCGCCGCGATCCTGTCGATGACCTTTGTTCCGGCCGCTGTTGCCATTCTGGTGACCGGCAAAGTGACCGAGAAGGAGAACTGGTTCATGCGCGGGGCTCGCTTCGCCTATGTGCCGCTTCTCGATGCCTCGATACGCAATCGACACATGGTCGCACTGGCGGCCGGCGCGTTGGTGATCGTCAGCGGAATTGCCGCGTCTCGCATGGGCGGCGAGTTCATACCCTCGCTCGATGAAGGGGATGTCGCCACCCACGCGATGCGCATTCCGGGGACGAGCCTGACACAGGCCGTGGATATGCAGATCAAGCTGGAGGAGGCCATCCGGAAGGTGCCCGAGGTCCGCGAGGTCTTTTCCAAGATCGGCACGGCAGAGGTGGCGACCGATCCAATGCCGCCGAACGTCGCCGACACCTACATCATGCTCAAACCCCATGCGCAGTGGCCCGATCCTTCGATGACCAAGGCGCAACTCGTCTCCAAGATCGAGAAGGTCGTCGCGGAAGTGCCGGGCAACAACTATGAGTTCACCCAGCCAATTCAGATGCGCTTCAACGAGCTGATATCGGGCGTCCGCAGCGATGTCGGGGTCAAGATCTTCGGCGACGACCTGAACACGCTGTTGCAGGTCGCCGGGCAGGTGCAAAACGTGCTCCAGGGCGTGCAGGGGGCTGCAGACGTGAAGACCGAGCAGGTCTCCGGATTGCCCGTGCTTACGGTCAAATTGAACCGGCAGGCCTTGGCACGACAAGGCCTGAGCATCTCCGATGTGCAGGGTGTCGTTGAGATCGCGGTCGGGGGCAAGAGCGCCGGCCTGGTGTTCGAAGGCGATCGTCGTTTCGAAATCATCGTTCGGCTGCCTGAACACCTTCGTTCGGATATGGAAGCGATCCGCAATCTTCCGATCCCTCTTCCCGTGCGCGAAGGTCAGGCTGGGGCCATCAAGGCGGCTTGGGGAAATTCACCGTTGGGGCAGGTCCGTTATGTCCCGCTTTCCTCGGTCGCCGAGATCGACGCGGCTCCGGGTCCCAATCAGATAAGCCGGGAAAACGGCAAGCGGCGCATCGTGGTCACCGCGAACGTGCGCGGCCGAGACCTCGGCTCGTTCGTCGCCGACGCCCAGCGGCGGATCACCGACGGCGTCAAGGTGCCGGCGGGTTACTGGATCACCTATGGAGGACAGTTCGAGCAGTTGGTTTCCGCAACCAAGCGGCTGACCATCGTCGTTCCGATCGCGCTGCTCCTGATCTTCGTGTTGCTCTTCATGAGCCTGGGAACGTTCGCCGATGCCGCATTGGTCTTCAGCGGGGTGCCGCTCGCGCTCACGGGCGGCATTGCCGCCCTGCTTCTGCGCGACATCCCCCTTTCGATCAGCGCCGGTATCGGGTTCATCGCGCTATCGGGCGTCGCCGTCCTGAATGGCTTGGTCATCATCGCGTTCATCCAGAAGCTGCGATCGGAGGGCCGCCCTGTCGTCGAAGCCGTTCGCGAGGGGGCGCTGACCCGGTTGAGGCCGGTTCTGATGACCGCCCTGGTGGCGAGCCTGGGATTCGTGCCCATGGCGATCGCGACCGGCGCCGGCGCCGAGGTGCAGCGGCCACTCGCCACCGTGGTCATCGGCGGGATCGTATCATCGACCATTTTGACGCTGCTGGTCTTGCCGGCGCTCTACACGCTCTTCCGTCGTGAAGCGGTCACGACGAAGTCGACTTCCGCAACCGCACAAGGAGAAACTGCATGAAACCCGCCGCGTTCATACTGGCCGTATTGCTCTCGGTCGTCCCGGCTCACGCTCAACACTCACACGGTTCGAAGGGACCCAATGGCGGCGTTCTTGCGGATGCGGCCGGCGTGCATATCGAGTTCCTGCCGTCGGGAAATGCCGTGACGTTCAACGTCCTTAACGAGGACAACAAGCCCGTGTCGACGAAGGGCTATACGGCCTCTGCTCTAATCGTAAACGGCGACGATCGAGAGACGATTGTCCTTTCTCCGTCGGGAGAGAACGTCCTGAAGGGTGAAACGAAGAAGCCGATTACGGCATCCACCGCGATCACACTCATGATCAAGACGGACACGGGCAAGTCGGGCCAAGCCAAGTACAAGGGCTGAAGGCTCCATCCGACGACATTGTCGACGGCGAGACAAAGCCGCGCGCAATTTTGTCGGCTCCAAGCCGAGAACCGAGCGCGCGGCGGTTCACATGCCTTGTGGATCCCGTCCCCCTGCCATCCTCAAACCAAGCAAGCGCAGCGCAAGGGCGACCACCGGCCTCATTCGGCAGTTTGAAAGGCAGTCTTCCAATGTCCGACAAGACCGTCATCGGGCTATCGCGATTGATCACGCTGCAACAGCAATTGGACAAGGTTGCTCGAAACGTTGCCAACCAGACGACGACCGGATTCAAACGCGAGGGGCTTCAGTTCCGCGAATATCTCACGAAGGCGAAGGAAGCCGACGACATGCCCTCGGCTCCGATGCGATCGCTTGTGGCCGTCACCGGCTACACCGACTTTTCCGGCGGTCCCCTCAAGCCCACCGGGAATGGGACCGACGTCGCTATCGTCGGGGACGGCTTCTTTGTGATCCAGACGGCTGCAGGAGATCGCTACACGCGGAACGGAGCGTTCACGCTCGACAAGGAAGGCCGCGTAGTCACGTTGTCCGGCGATATCGTGTTGACTGCGACCGGCCCCCTGCAGGTTCCGCCACGCGATGGCCCGCTGAGCATCGGAGCCGATGGGACCATCTCGACGGCGAGGGGACCGATAGGACGTCTTCGCCTGGTGAAGTTTGTAGATAATGCCAAGTTGCGCGCCGAGGGAAGCACGCTGTTTTCATCGGAGTCTCCTGCGAACGAGGTGCCTCCGGCGCAGATTCGGCTCGCTACGGGAGCCTTGGAGGGGGCGAACGTAAACGCGGTACATGAGATGAGCAGTCTCGTCGCTGCGACCCGAGCCTACGATCAGGTTGCCAACACGATCCTGCGCGAAGACGACAAGAACGAACTCAGAAAACTGGCTGGTGAGGATTTGTAGGCCACGAAGCGCTCGGCGGCGGCCCCAAGTGGAACCCTGCGACAAGCGACGCACGCGCTCGCAATATTTGCGGATCGACGGAAGGTAGCCATCATGATAGGTAGCCTCGTCGTCTTCACTGAGAGCGTGATCATTGTCCGGTAGTCAGGTCATATCGGGAACTCAGCGCGTTACTGCGTTGCGCAGGATCGTGTCCGTTCTCCTGACCCTGGTGTACGTCCTGTCTGGCGTTCTTCATGGACTCGTTGATGTCGACGCCGCCATTCGCTCCGGATCATCCTTGGCGATCGCGGCCGCGGACGGCAAAACCTCCCAATCGCCCGAACGGGGTTTGGTAGCCGATCACCACTGTCACGGTTGCTTCTCAGTATCGGTCCCGGCGCCTGCGCAACAGGCTGAACTCGCCCTGGGCTTGAAGCCCGCCGAGTTGCCGAAATCGGCGGCTCCCTTGTACGGCAATGTTCGCGGTCTTGATCCGCCCCCGCCGAAATCTCTGACCTAAAGCGAACGACGCGGGACGCATCGCGCGTCCTGTCTCCGTTTCCCGTCAAACTCCCTCGCGCCGCCATTACGCAGCGCGATGCTGTCGTCCCTGTCTTTGGGAAGGCGACGGCGTCGCTCTCAAAGCCTTTGCGAGCTCAGTCAAGTTGCTGGGGCAGCAAGCGTGCAGGCGATCTGGATCGACAACGCATTTTTCAGAGACCGCTCTTTCGGGGCCATTCCGTTTTGCAGGCGCCGTCGGCGGTCACATTGGAATTGAAGGATTACGTTATGGAAACCAAGCAAGTTGAAGACTCGCAGGCTTCGACGCCGGACGACCTCTTGCAGCGATTATCCTGGGAGGTGAAGCAAATTCACGGCTGTTTGAGCGAAGTGCAGAAGTGTTGGGCGGCCGGTCTGGGTGTCACGGTGGCTCAATGGAACATTCTGATGGCGATATCGCATCTTGCGGACGAAGAGGGGGTGCGGGTCAGCGTGGTGTCGGAGAAACTGGCCGTGGACGCATCGTTCGTCACGGCGCAGTCGCAATTGCTCGAGTCCAAAGGACTGATCCGCCGCAAGCCGTGCGCGACCGATCGCCGTGTCGTCCTCCTCGCACTTTCGAGCAACGCTCGGTGGCAGATAGAAAACCTATCTAGTTCCATGAACGCAGCGAACGCGTATGTTGCCAATAACGCGAGCGGCAAGGCGCACCGACTTCTCGCAGAACTCGAGGAGCTGAAGAGCGTCCTCAAGCGCGCGAAGCTTCTGACGGCTTCGGACGCTCTCCGCCATTGGCCTCGCGGTCGCGACACCGCATGAAGTTTCTATCGATTTTGGTCGTGGCGGCGCTCAAACCGCTTTACTATCGCTTCGCCGCTGCAATGCTGCGCGACACGTCGTGGCAGGAGCCCTTGTTCGAGTTGATGTCTCCAAAGCGCGGAGAGCGCCTCTTGGCGTTCGGACGGGGAAGCGCAGCGACGGCGATCTCGCTTGCGGAGCGGTTCACCGAGCTCAGTATCGTTGTAGCGGATCCCGATCCATCGATCGTCCGAAAGTCAAAGCGAGCGATCGACGAACAGCACATCGAGAATATTACGTTCATCGACGCACCTTCCGTTGTGGCCCTTCCGGTTCACACTGGCAGCTTCGACCGCGCGATGTGCGTACTCGCCTTTCATTTGAGAACTCCCGATGAAAAGATCGCCTTGGCGAAGGAAACTTTCCGAATCCTGCGCCGTGGAGGTGTATTTTATGTTGCGGACTATGACCGACCGACCGGCCGCGAAGAGCGCATCGTCCTCAACCTTGCAGCGCAGATTTCAAGCAGGATTGCGGTTCAATCCCACGTCGATGGAACTTGGGGCAAACTCTTCAAAAAGGCGGGCTTTGCCGGGGCCAAACTGCAGTCCTCGCATTCGGTGCGGATCGGACGGGTTGCAATGCTATCGTTTAGGAAGCCGTGAAAGAACGTCGCATAAGACGGGTACGCTGCCTCCGAAGAAAAGCCTGCAGCTACGTCCCAGAACTGGGACAGGGTTACCCGCATGCTCGATTCCTAGAAGTTGCGATTGACACGCAACAAATGTTTGGGATTGTTATAATATTGCGGGTCGACGTGAGCCTTGCGCCCATGCTACCTACCAACTCGCGAACGTAGAGTGTGGTCATTGACGATTGGTCGGATCAGATCTGGATTGAGGCATGTTCCTGCTTTGCGCGGGATCGTGTCCGTATTTCTGATCGTGACCTATCTGATGTCGGGTGCGCTGCATCGGTGTCTCGACCTTGACGTGACAAATCCAACCGGTTCCCCGGTGGCTTGGATGGTCGATACCAAGTCCGATAGCGGCCCTGAGACCGGTGCCATCGTCGACCATCACTGCCATGGCTGCTTCGCGGTTTCCGTTGCAGCGCCTCCGCAGCAAGTCATGACTGTGATGGAACCCAAGCTGGCGGTCCTCATCCGGGCGACGGCCCCTCTGACCGACACCGTGCGCGGTCTCGATCCGCCCCCACCGAAGTTCCTGACCTGAAAATGACCGCTGGGCGCATCGCGCTCTGATTCCGTCTTTCGTCAGGTTTTCATCATGTTTTCAAAGTGCGTCACGCGTTTCGCGTGCGCGACGGCGTTGCTGGTCAGTCCTTGGCTGACGGCGGCGTCGCATTCGCAGACCCTCAATCTCGGGGCGGCGCTGCAGCGCGCGCTCGCGACCAGCCCCCGCTTGACCGCCGCCGAACGCGATATCGGGATCGCGACGGGCCAGCGCATTCAGGCGGGGGCGCTCCTCAATCCGGAACTGAGCTACGAACAGGATAACTCATTCGGTTCGGGCATCTATCGCGGGACGAAGTCGGCCGAGACGACGCTGCAGATCAGCCAGCTTTTCGAGCTGTTCGGCAAGCGCGAGGCCCGCATCGCGGCCGGCCAGGCCGGCGTCAACGGGGCGACGATCGAGCGCCAGGCGGTACGTCTGCAGATTCTGTCGGAAACGGCCATCGCGTTTCTGAACGTGCTCGGGCTGCAGCGGCGGATCCAGATCCTCGACGAGCAGGTCGCCGCCCTTGAGCGGCTGACGCCGTTGCTTCAGCGCCGGGTCGATGCCGGTGCTTCGTCGCCTGCCGAGACCGGTCGCGCCGAAGTCGCAGCGGCGCTGGTGAAGGCCGATCGCGAGCGCACCAAGGCGAACCTGGCCAGCGCGCGCCGCGAACTGGCGGTGCTCATGGGCGACACTTCCCCGAAGTTCGGCAACGTCTCCGGACGCCTCGACGCCACCACCCGCGCGCCGCCGTTTCAGACGGTGATCGCCGCCATCGACGCCAACCCGCAACTGGTGCGCTGGAATGCGGTTTATGCGCAACGCAACGCCGAACTGCTGCTGGCGCGGCTCAGGCCTTATCCTGACGTTCGCCTTTCAGCCGGATGGCGACATTACAACGAGACCAACGACGACGCGGTGCGGCTCAGCCTCACGGTTCCGATCCCAATCTTCGATCAGAACCAGGGCAACATCCTCTCGGCACAGCAGAACCTCGCCAAGACGCGGGCGGAACGCGAGGCGAACCGCAACACGCTGATCGTCGTCGCTGGACGGGCCTACGACAACGTACAGGGCTCGCTGCGGGAACTCGCGATACTTCGCGACTCCGGCATCCCGAAGGCCCAGGCCGCCTCCAACGAGATCGAACAGGGCTACGGCGCCGGGCGCTTCTCGCTGCTCGAAGTGTTGGACGCGCTGGCCAACGTCACCCAGGCTCGTCTGCGGGAGCAGGAGGCGCTGCAGAACTACCACGTCGCCGTTGCCACGATCGAAGGACTCGTCGGCAATCCCTTCGCTCTGGCGCGGGAGAGCGCACGATGAAGACTTCGAGTGCAATCGTCCTCGCCTTGGTCGCGGCTGCCGCCGGCGCCTTCGGCTATCGCATGCTGACACCCAAGGACGCACCCGCTGCGACGCAGCAGGTCGCCAAGCAGGATGCCAAGGAGGAGAAGGCCGGCAACGAGCACGCCGAGAAGGACGAACATGGCGCCGACCGCATCGTGATCAGCGATGTCAAGTTGGCGGCAGCAGGCGCCACCTTCGCCGAAGCGGGCCCGGCGACCCTGACCGAAACCTTGTCGTTCAATGGCGTCCTGCGCGCCAATCAGGAGACGGTGGTCCAGGTCACGCCGCGCTTTCCCGGCATCGCGCGTGCGATCAAGCGCCGGATCGGCGACGTGATCGGCAAGGACGATCTGCTGGCATCCATCGAGAGCAACCAGAGCTTGACGGTCTATGATCTCAAGGCGCCGATCGCCGGCACGGTGATCGACCGTCAGATATCGCTCGGCGAATACGTCTCCGAGCAGAAGCCATCATTTGTCGTGGCGGACCTGTCGACGATCTGGGTCGACCTGTCGATCTACCGCCAGGATCTTAGGCGCGTCCGGATCGGGGACGAGGTCCTGATCGATCCGGATGACGGCGTCGGCGACATCAAGGGCAAGATCTCCTACTTGGCGCCTGTCGGCGCAAGCGAGACCCAGACGGCGATTGCCCGAGTGATCCTGCCGAACCCGGAGGGGAGGCTGCGGCCGGGACTGTTCGTGACCGCTCGTCTGGTGCTGGCCGAGCGGAAGGTGCCGGTCGCCGTCAATGCCGGCGCGATCCAGACCTTCGAAAACAAGACCGTCGTATTCGTTCGCGAAGGCGACGACAAGCTCGAAGCGCGGCCTGTGGAACTCGGGGACGCCGATCAGAAGTTCGTGGAGGTTCGGGCGGGAGTAAAGGCGGGCGAGAAGTACGTGGCCCAAAACTCATTCGTCGTGAAGGCGGAGATGGGCAAAGGAGAGGCCGAGCATGATTGAGCGCCTCATCGAATTCTCCATCCGCCAGCGTTGGCTGGTGATCCTGTTCGTGTTGGGACTGTTGGCCTTCGGCGGCTGGAATTTCACCCGTCTGCCGATCGACGCGGTGCCGGACATCACCAACGTGCAGGTGCAGATCAACACACAGGCACCAGGCTATTCGCCGCTGGAGACCGAACAGCGCATCACGTTTCCGGTGGAAACGGCAATGGGCGGGCTGCCCAAGCTCGAATACACCCGCTCCTTGTCGCGATATGGCCTCAGCCAGGTGACGGCGGTCTTCCAGGACGGCACCGACATCTACTTCGCCCGCCAGCTCGTCAACGAGCGGATCCAGCAGGTCAAGGATCAGCTCCCCGCCGGCGTCGAAGTTGCCATGGGCCCCGTCGCGACGGGCCTCGGGGAAATCTTCCACTACTCGGTCGAAGCCAAGCCGGGTGCGAAGGCGCCGGGCGGCAAGGAGTTCACGCCGAGCGATCTGCGGACGATCCAGGACTGGATCATCAAACCGCAGCTCCGCAACGTGCCGGGCGTCATCGAAGTCAACACGATCGGTGGGTTCGAGCGCCAATTCCACGTGCTGCCCGATCCGGGCAAGCTCATGGCCTACAAGCTCGGTTTCCGCGACGTGATGACGGCGCTCGCCGCCAACAACGCCAACGTCGGCGCCGGCTACATCGAGAGGAACGGCGAACAGTATCTGGTCCGGACCCCGGGCCAGGTCGCCAACATCGCCGAGATCGAGGATATCGTCATTGGCTCGCGAGGCGGCGTCCCGGTCCGGGTGAGGGACGTGGCCCAGGTCGCCGAAGGCAAGGACCTCCGCACGGGCGCAGCGACCCTCAACGGAAAGGAGACGGTTCTCGGTACCGCCATGCTGCTGATCGGCGAGAACAGCCGTGCGGTGGCCCAGCGGGTTCAAGCCAAGCTGAACGACATCGCCAAATCGCTTCCGGACGGCGTCGTCGCCCGCGCGGTCTATGACCGGACCCACCTCGTCGACGCGACGGTCAAGACGGTCGAGAAGAATCTTGTCGAGGGCGCGATCCTCGTCATCGTCGTGCTGTTCCTCATCCTCGGCAACTTCCGGGCAGCCCTGGTCACGGCCTGCGTCATCCCGTTGTCGATGGCGATGACGGTCACCGGCATGGTCGAAACGAAGGTCAGCGCCAACCTGATGAGCCTCGGGGCCATCGACTTCGGCATCATCGTCGACGGTGCAGTCATCATCGTCGAGAACTGTCTCCGATTGCTCGCGGAGGCGCAGCATGAGAAGGGCCGGCTGCTGAGCCTGGAAGAGCGGCTGGAGACGATCCGCAACGGCTCGGCAGAGGTCATCAAACCGAGCCTATTCGGAACGCTGATCATCGCGGTCGTCTACCTGCCGGTGCTGACCCTGACAGGGGTCGAAGGCAAGATGTTCACGCCGATGGCGCTGACCGTGCTGATGGCGCTTGCCGCAGCGGCGCTGTTCTCCGTCACCTTCGTGCCCGCAGCCGTCGCGATCGTGGTCACCGGCAAGGTGTCTGAGAAGGAGAACTTCTTCATGCGCGGCGCCAAGCGCGTCTATCTGCCGCTTCTAGACCGTGCGATCGCCTTCCGGGGCGTCGTGGCGGTCTTGGCGGTTGTGATCGTCGGCGCGAGCTTGTTCGCCGCGAGCCGCATGGGTGGCGAGTTCATCCCGAGCCTCGATGAGGGCGACGTCGCTTTGGCCGCGATCCGGATTCCCGGAACGAGCCTGACGCAGTCGCTAGATCTGCAGATGGCGCTGGAAAAGAGGATCCAGCAACTCCCCGAGGTGAAGGAGTTCTTCACCCGGACAGGCACGGCTGAGGTCGCTACCGATCCGATGGCGCCGTCGATGTCGGACGGGTACGTCATGCTCAAGCCGCGCAGCGAGTGGCCGGACCCGGAGAAGCCGAAGGCGGAATTGGTCGAAGAGATCGAGAAGGCCGCCAACGACATTCCCGGCAGCAACTATGAGGTATCGCAGCCGATCCAGTTGCGCGTGAACGAGCTGATTTCAGGCGTCCGCAGCGACGTCGGCATCAAGATCTTCGGCGACGACCTCGACGTGCTGCAAGGAGCGGCCAGTCAGGTGCAGTCCGTAATTCAGGGCATCCGAGGGGCTACCGACGTGAAGACCGAGCAGGTCGCGGGCCTGCCGATCCTCACCGTCAAGCTCGACCGGCGGGCCCTGTCCCGCTACGGCCTCAGTGTCGGCGATGTCCAGAACATCGTGGAGATCGCCGTCGGCGGAAAGAGCGTCGGCAAGCTGTTCGAGGGAGATCGTCGCTTCGACATCGTCGTACGCCTTCCGGAGCGGTTGCGCGGCAACATCGAAGCGATCCGTGCGATCCCGATTCCGTTGCCTGCCGAGGAGCCTGGATCGGCTCCGATCACCAAGACCGCTTTGTCGGCAGCGCTCGGAGTACAGCCCCGTTACGTGCCGCTATCGTCGGTAGCGACGGTCGATTCCGCGCCAGGTCCGAACCAGATCAGCCGCGAGAACGGCAAGCGGCGCATCGTGGTGACGGCCAACGTACGCGAGAGGGATCTCGGTTCTTTCGTGTCCGAAGCGCAGGGCGCGGTCGCGCAGAAGGTCAAGCTCCCGGCGGGCTACTGGATCGGCTGGGGAGGGCAGTTCGAGCAACTGGTCTCGGCGACCAAGCGGCTGACCATCGTAGTTCCGGTGGCGCTGCTGCTGGTACTGCTGCTGCTCTTCATGAGCTTCGGATCGATTGCCGATGCGCTTCTGGTGTTCAGCGGTGTGCCGCTGGCGCTGACCGGCGGCGTGCTGGCGCTGCTGCTGCGAGGTATCCCGCTGTCGATCAGTGCGGGCGTAGGCTTCATCGCACTCTCCGGCGTCGCGGTGCTCAATGGCTTGGTCATCATCGCTTTCATCGAAAAGTTGAGACACGAAGGAAGGTCCGTACTCGAGGCCGTTCATGAAGGCGCGGTGACCCGCTTGCGCCCCGTGCTGATGACGGCGCTGGTCGCCTCGCTGGGCTTCGTTCCCATGGCGATCGCGACGGGCGCCGGCGCGGAGGTGCAGCGGCCGCTGGCCACCGTCGTCATCGGCGGCATCATCTCCTCGACTATCCTGACGCTGCTGGTGCTGCCGGCCCTTTACGTGCTGTTCCGGAAGGACTCCGCGCCGGCACCTCGACCGGAAAACACCTTGGATGACGCTGCGCAGGGAAGCCACGCATGACCGAGGCTGCTCAGAAGATGAGACTTCGGGTCGGCGGGATGGACTGCGCGGCCTGCGCCACGAAGATCGAGAATGCCGTTTCGCGGATGCCCGGGGTGCGGGGCGTCGAAGTCTCGGTGACTGGCGGAAGCGTTTCGGTCGAACATGAGGGGGCTATCCAGCGGGAGGCGGTCAGCCGCCAGATCGCGGCCTTGGGATACGTCGTCGAGGACGATCGCCCCAAGGGGAAAGGGGAGCCGGCGCACCATTATGATCATGGCGATGACCATGATGGTCATGGCCACGGTCTTCAACAAGCCGCCGACGGCCGGGAACCATGGTGGCGGTCGAGCAAAGTTGACGCGACGATCGCAAGCGGAACGGCGCTGGTGGTCGCCTTCGCCTTGGGAAAGGGCATCCCCAGCATCGAGAGTTGGGCCTTCCTGCTTGCGATGCTGGTCGGGCTGGTCCCCATCGCCAAGCGAGCATTTTCGGCGGCCTTCGCCGGAACGCCGTTCTCGATCGAGATGCTGATGACCATCGCGGCCGTTGGCGCGGTCTTCATCGGCGCGACGGAAGAAGCAGCGACTGTCGTTTTCCTGTTTCTGATCGGTGAACTTCTTGAAGGTTTCGCTGCGGGGCGCGCGAGGGCGAGCATCCGGGATTTGACCAAGCTCGTCCCGAAGATCGCCCGTCTCGAACAATCCGATGGCCAAGTCAGCGAGGTGGAAGCCGAGACGCTGTCCGTCGACGCTCTGATCCAAGTTCGCCCCGGCGATCGCATTCCTGCCGACGGCGTCATCGTCTCCGGAGACAGCGCCGTCGACGAGGCACCCGTCACCGGCGAGAGCACGCCGGTCCGCAAGAAGACGGGGGAGGCAGTATTTGCCGGCACCGTGAACGGAGAGGCTCTACTCCGGATCAAGGTCACCGCCGCCGCCCAGGACAACACCATCGCCCGTGTCGTCAAGTTGGTCGAGGAGGCCCAAGAATCGAAGGCGCCCACGGAGCGCTTTATCGACCGTTTCTCGCGCTACTACACGCCTGGCGTGGTGGTGGTCGCCACGATCGTAGCGGTCCTGCCGCCACTCGTTTGGGCAGGCGCAACCTGGCGCGAATGGATCTACAAGGGATTGGCCATCCTCCTGATCGGTTGTCCGTGTGCGCTGGTGATCTCGACGCCGGCGGCGATCGCCGCGAGCCTCGCATCCGGAGCGCGCCGCGGTCTGCTCCTGAAGGGCGGAGCCGTCCTCGAGCGCTTGCGCGACGTCACCGTCGCCTGCTTCGACAAGACGGGAACGCTCACCGCGGGCAAGCCAAAGGTCACGGACGTCGTCGGATTTAGTCACGAAGAGGTCGAGGTCTTGTCCATTGCCGCGTCGCTCGAGCGCGGCTCCAGCCATCCTCTCGCGCTTGCCATTTTGAAGGCGGCCTCCGCCAAGGATGCTCGGCCGCAGCCGGTTGAGAACTTCGTAAACCTGGCGGGAGAAGGCGTTCGGGCAGTGCTGGGGGGACGAACGGTTTTCCTTGGCTCACCCGCTGCGGCCGAACGGATCGTCGCGCTCTCTGAGGAGCAGAGAGATCTCGTCGAGGCGTTCAACGAACGAGGAAAAACCGTATCCGTCCTCGTCATCGATCAAGAGGCCGCCGGCTGCATCGCCATGCGGGACGAGTTGCGCAGCGATGCGGTCGCGGCTCTGCGTCGCCTGGCCGACGCCGGGGTCCGTTCGGTGATGCTAACGGGCGACAATCCCCGTACCGCCGCCGCCCTTGCGCGCGATCTTGGCATCGACCATCGCGCGCAAATGATGCCGGAGGACAAACAGCGCACCGTCGAGGCCTACAAGAACCAGGGCGAAGTCGTCCTGAAGGTCGGCGACGGCATCAACGATGCGCCGGCTCTCGCCGCCGCGGATGTCGGCGTGGCGATGGGTGGCGGCACCGACGTGGCGCTCGAGACCGCGGACGCCGCAGTCCTTCACGGACGCGTCGCCGACGTGCCAGCCATGATCGAACTGTCCAAGCGGACGATGGGAGTCATACGGCAGAACATCTCGATCGCACTGGGACTGAAGGTGGTCTTTCTGGTCACCACGGTCGCGGGGATCACCGGACTTTGGCCCGCAATCCTTGCCGACACCGGCGCGACCGTATTGGTCACCATGAACGCGCTGCGGCTGCTTTCGATACCGGGCAGCCGTGGGGCGGGCGAGGGGGCGTCTACATGACCGCCAACGGGGTCCAAACCAGCGACCGCGACCTGCGCCTCGACCTGTTTCGGGGACTGGCCAACTGGGCGATCTTCGTCGACCACGTTCCGAACAATGCGGTCGCTTGGATCACGGCCCGAAACTACGGTTTCAGCGATGCTGCCGAACTGTTCGTGTTCGTGTCCGGATATACCGTGGCGTTCGTTTATGCGCGAACAGCAAGGGCGAAGGGCCTCCTTGCCGCCGCCTTGGGCATTCTCGGCAGAGCATGGCAGCTCTACGTCGCCTACATCCTGCTGTTCGTCTTCTACGTCGTCACCATCGGATACGTCGCACAACGGTACGGCCACGCCCACCTGCTCGACGAATTCAACATCCGACTTCTCATTCGAGACCCGGTCGAGTTCCTCAAGCACGGGCTCTTGCTCGAATATAAGCCGCTAAACCTCGACGTCCTGCCGCTCTACATCGCGTTGATGTTCGCGTTTCCGCCGCTGCTGTGGGTCCTCATGAGGTGGCCCAACGTCGCGTTGGCGATCTCGGCGGGTATCTACGTCGCAGCACAGGCATGGGGATGGAATCTACGGGCGTATCCTGCCGGCCACTGGTACTTCAATCCGTTCGCATGGCAGTTCCTGTTCGTCATCGGCGCGTGGGTTGCGGTCGGGGGCGCGACTACGGCGAGGGGGCTCATCTATGCGAGGACGACACTTGCCGCCGCCTGTCTCTTTCTCCTGTTCGCCGCGATCGTCACACTCGCAGCGCGGACCGGCCACGCGGAAATGATCGTCGAGCCCGTCCGGTCGCTGTTCATTCCGAACAACAAGACGCATCTGGCGCCGTACCGCGTCGTCCATTTCCTGGCGCTCGCGATCGTCGTCTCGCGACTGATTCCGAAAGAGGCGCCGTTCTTGTCGGCTCCTTGGCTTCGGCCGCTGCGGCTGTGCGGAGAGCGATCGCTCGAAGTCTTCTGCGTGGGCGTATTCCTCGCCTTCGTCGCCTACTTCGCCATCGACCTCGTCTCCGATTCGCTCGCCTTCCAGATCGTCGTCAGTGTCGCCGGCATCGGCATCATGATCGCCTTCGCCTATTTCAAGACATGGACCAGGGAGTTTCGCGCCACAACCGGCCGAAGGGCCGTCGAGCCCGAAGGGATTCGACAGCCACGACTAGCGCAAAGGGAGCGATGAGATGGGTTTCGACCAATACCACGAACCGCCGCAGGAGCTTTCGCAGGAGGTCCGCACCTTCGCGCGGATGATGGCTTCGCTGATCGAGGAAGCCGAAGCGATCAATTGGTACGAACAACGGATGTCGGTCGAGAAGGATAAGAAGGCTAAAGCCATCATGGCGAACGCCCAGAAGGAGGAATTCAAGCATTTCGGGATGAACCTCGAATTCCTGCTGCGACGGAAGAAGGAGTGGCGCGAGGAGCTCAAGGGAATCCTCTTCACGCAAGGCGACATCGTCAAGCTCGGCGAGAAGGCCGAGAAAGCGGTCGACTGATCGCATGACTGCCGGAGCAGCCGGAATGGAACGACGTGGAGACCAGCGCCGGAGGGTTCTCAAGAAGGGATCGATCGAGTTCGGAAGCTCCGCGATCGATTGCTCCATCCGGAATCTCAGCGATCGCGGCGCGATGTTGGAGGTTGAAAGTCCGCTCGGCATCCCTCGCGAATTCACGCTTGTGGTGCCGGCGGACGGAACGCGGCGCACCTGTCGTGTCGCGTGGGTCAAGGAGAAGCGGTTGGGCGTGGAGTTCGAAGAGTGAGTTCGGCTCAGCAGCGGAGGCGCAAATGAGGAAGTATGGACTCTTTTTGGCGCTGGGAAGCATCTTGAGTCTGATCGCGGCCATAGGCGCCGCCGAGGGTCGCGGCAGTATCGCGAGCGAACGACCGTATGCCGCGGAGCACATCGATCTGCTTCCGGTCGACATCCGTCACGGTCTGGCCCGTCTGGAGCGTCCATGCGGCGGGAAAGCTGCAGCGACGCACTACTTCTCTACGACCATCGACGTCGGCGGCCTGCACTTCAGGTCGTTGCATTTCGAAAACTTCGCCTGCGAACGGCGAGAAGCGATCTGCCGGGCGGAGCGATGCCTTCATGAAGTCTACCTAGAGCGGGGTGGCCGTTCGCGCCGTGTCTTCAACGCCTATGTCGACGACATGAAGCTGATCAACGCCGGCGGGACCGTCGGATTGGAGCTCGAGGGAGGCCGGCGGGCGATATTACGTTGGAACGGGCGCACATTCGCGCCTGTCCATTCATTCGGAAAGGGCCAAGAGCGGTGACGTCATCGATAATCTCGCATCTTCATTTCGGTGGCGCCGATATCTCCCTCTGGAAGAAGTTCCGGCTGTTCTTCACTGTGGGCGTCGTCGTGCTGCTTCTGAGCGCGGCGAAAGTCGCGGTCCACTACTTCGGATTCGAGTTCCTGGATCTCAACGGCCTGTTGACCAGCGGCATAGGCGGCGCCGTGTTCATCGTCGGCTTTCTGTTGTCGAGCATCCTCCAGGACTACAAGGAGGCGGAGAAGATCCCGGCCGATCTCAGGAATTCCATCGAGGCGATTGAGGGTGACCTGGCTTGCTTCGCGCAGACCAACGATGCCTTCGACCTGCGGAAGGCGCGGCTGTTGTTGCTTGCCTTGATCGACAGGCTCCGCGAGGGCCTCGGGCACAAAAACGGCCACAAGAACGTTCCTCCCGCCCTCGATGAGCTGGCCAAACTGACGCCGATCCTGGGCCGGCTCGAGGGCATGGGTATGGCCGCGAACTTCGTCGTCCGCCTCCGGACGAACCAGGACGTGATCCGGAGGGCATTGCTCCGGATCTACACCATTCAGCGCGTCGAGTTCGTGCCGTCCGTGCACGTGCTGGTGCAGACGCTGGTGTTCTCGATCGTACTGCTGCTCCTGCTGCTGAAGACGGAAGGCGACCCGGCGTCAGCGCTGCTGTTCGGCTTCATCACCTTTATGTTCGTCTACGTCCTCTACCTCGTCCGGCTCCTCGAGCAGCCGTTCGCCAAGGGGCACGGCTCGGTGGACGACGTAAGCTTTTTCCTGCTCGACGAGCTCGAGCGAAACCTCCGCCGAGCGCTCGAATATCCGGACGGCGGCGCCCAAAATACGACCACGACGGGAGATTGACACATGCACGGAGGAGGATCCGTCGGAACGGCCGGCGCTAAACACGCGAAGAGGCTCGCCTGGGCCCTCGCGATGACCGCGACCTACATGATCGCGGAGGTCATCGGAGGACTTGTGACCGGCAGCTTGGCGCTGCTCGCGGACGCCGCCCATATGCTGACCGACGTCGGCGGACTCGCGCTGGCGCTGCTCGCGATCCGCTTCGCCGCCCGCGAAGCGACCCCGCAGCGGACCTTCGGCTATCTGCGCATGGAGGTCCTGTCGGCGCTGGCTAATGCGGTCGTGCTGCTGCTGCTGACGGTCTACATCCTGTACGAAGCCTACCAGCGCTTCCAGTCGCCGCCGGAGGTCCTCAGCGGACCGATGCTCATCGTCGCCGCCATCGGCCTGGCCGTAAATCTGGTCAGCATGTGGCTGCTTTCGAGCGGGTCGTCCGAAAGCCTGAACGTCAAGGGCGCGTACTTCGAGGTGCTGAGCGACATGCTCGGATCTATCGGCGTGATCGTCGCCGCGCTGCTCATGATGTGGAAGGGCTGGGTTCTCGCGGACCCGATCATCGGCGCCGGCATCGGACTGTTCATCGTGCCCCGGACGTGGTCGCTCCTTAGTCAGGTCACGCACATCCTGATGGAGGGGACCCCGCCCAACGTCGATACCGCTGCGATCGAGAAGAAGCTTCTTGCCATCCCGGGAACCGTGGCCGTCCACGATCTGCACGTCTGGACCGTCACGTCCGGCTTCGACGCCATGAGCTGCCACCTCGTCGTGGCCGACATGTCGGCCGGGCGGGAGGCGCTGCGGGAGGCCCGGAACCTGATGAAGGCGGAATACGGAATCGAGCACACGACGATCCAGATCGAGGACGAGGCCATGAGAGGCGAGGAAACCGTACTCCATGTCTGAAACGGGTCACCGTAACGCTGGTCCCGTCGGCAGCACCGACCATGATCATCGGCATCATGACCGTCACGATCATGGCGCCGACCGGCACGGACATGACCATGATCATGGCGGGCTCGGTCACGTCCACGCTCCGGCGAGCTTCGGCAAGGCCTTCGCCATCGGCATCGGGCTGAACACCGCCCTGGTCGCGGCCGAAGCCGTCTATGGCTACCTCGGAAACTCGACGGCACTGATGGCGGACGCCGGGCACAATCTGAGTGACGTACTCGGCCTGGTCGTGGCCTGGGCCGCGTCAGTCGCCTCGAAGCGGGCGCCCAGTGGTCGTTTCACCTACGGTCTGAAGGGGGCGTCGATCCTGGCTGCGCTGGCGAACGCCGTGTTTCTTCTCGTCGCGACCGGCGCCATCGGATGGGAATCCATATTGCGGCTGTACGAACCGGAGCCTGTCGCCGGCCTGACCGTGATGGTGGTCGCCGCCATCGGCATCGTCGTCAACGGCGCCACGGCCATGCTGTTCGCGAGCGGCCGCAAGGGCGACATCAACATTCAGGGGGCGTTTCTGCACATGGCAGGCGACGCCGCCGTTTCGGCCGGCGTCGTGGCGTCAGCAGCGCTCATCCTCTGGACCGGTTGGCTTTGGCTGGATCCTGGAATGAGCCTGGTCATCTGCGCCGTCATCCTGTGGAGCACATGGAGCCTTCTGCGCGGCTCGGTCGCGATGTCATTGAGCGCGGCACCGTCCGGAACCGACATGGAAGCCGTCCGGTCATTTCTGCTGCAGCGGCCGGGCGTAGCCAAGATCCACGACCTGCATATCTGGCCGATCTCCACGACGGAAACGGCGATCACGTGTCATTTGGTCATGCCTACCGGACATCCCGGCGACGATTTCCTGATGGAATCGGCCCGGCTGCTCAGGACAGAGCACAAGATCGGACACGCGACCCTGCAGATCGAGACCGACGAGAACAACGCGTGCGCGCTGGCGCCCGACGACGTGGTCTAGCGTGGATGAGGGAGAGGACGACAAGCTCGAGCGCCTTCACCGTCTGAAGTCGGCGCTCGATATCGAGATCGACGTGGGAAACGAAAGAGGGAGGGTAGCATGCCCGAACTGTCCGCACGATGGCGACTGGCGAACGGAGGTCGGCGGCTGGGTGTTTTCCTGCGAGGAATGCGGTGTGCGCGTAGACGGCAGATTTCCTGCCAGACGCGTCGCGAATTGAGGGCGGTCGTGACAAAGGAGGCTCCGAAGGGCAGGGGATGGGCGGAAGGGTTCGACAGCCAAATATTCGGGAAGGGGCTGAGGTTACTTTTCGTGGCCTGCAGCCTGCTGTGCTTGCTGGGTTCACCGTCGTTCGCCCAGAGCGCCCGTGAGTTCGCGCGGGAAGGGTTCGCGGCAAAGGACAGGAAGCAGTTTCCGCTGGCCATCCAATTGTTCAGCGAAGCCATCAAGCAAGGGCAATTCACTCCCGAGCAACGCGGCTTCATCCTGTACGGGCGAGGGGTATCGTATGACGCGCTCGGACTGCGCGGTCTCGCCTTGGGCGATTTCGACGCCGCGATAGCGCTGTTGCCCGACTTTCCGAACTCCTACGTCTACCGCGCGCTGGCGTGGACCGATCGACGGGAATTCGACAAGGCACGCGACGATCTACTACAAGCTCTCCGGCTGAACCCGACCAGCGCGCTCATTCACAACAATCTCGGATCGGTCTACGAACGCAAGGGAGAGGTGGACCGGGCCATCGAAAGCTATGGGGAAGCCATTCGGCTGGATCCAACGGCGGCGCAAGCCTTCTACAACCGCGCCCATGCCTTCATCGCGAAGCAGGATTATCGGGCCGCGATATCGGACTACGACCGGGCGGTCGACCTGCAGCGTGACTTCGCGGACGCCTACAGCAACCGGGGCGGCATGTATCTCCTGCTGGGCGACACCGACAAGGCGATCGGAGATTTCGACGAGGCGATCCGTCTCAAGGGCACCGATCCGATCTTCTGGTCGAACAGGGCGAGCGCCTACATGACGATGGGACGCTACAAGGACGCGTTGGCCGATTTCGACCGCGCCCAAACGATCGATCCCGGCAACGCCGCGACCTATCTCGGACGGGGACGAGCGCGGCTCTATTCGGACGAGATCGCGGGGGCGATCGAAGACTTGCGTGTCGCTGCGAGACTGAGGCCGACGAACGCCTTTCCCGCGATCTGGATGCACATCGCCCGCATCCACCAGGGCAATCCGGACCGCGAGGAACTTGAGCGCAACGCGGCGAGGGTGGATCGCACCCAGTGGCCGGCTCAGGTCCTGGACTTTTACTTGGGCAAACTGGACATGGACCGGGTGCGCCAAGACGCCGGCGGCGGTGTGGGCGCCGAAGGCGAAAGGCGGCTCTGCGAGGCGGATTTCTTCGTCGGTGAGTTCCTGAGTCACGGCCAACAGAAGGCGGACGGCCGCCGGATGCTTCGGAAGGTTGTGGATCGGTGCCGTCCCGTGGACATCATCTTCGCCGCTGCTCAAGCCGAGCTACGCGACGACAAAGAGGCGAGGTAGAGGACGCGCATGTCGTCGTCCGCGGGGTTCCTTTAATTTCGACACGAGAGGACGGTCGGTGGTTCGCCACGATAGTGAAAAGGAGGACGCGAATTCCCGCAGCATGTCCAAGGTTCAGCGCGTCTTCTTCGTTGTTGGACTATTGGTGCTCATAGCGTTGTCGGCCAGTTCGGCCGGCATCCTGCTGCATCGCGCGTTTCCCGACAGCTACTGGGTCACGCTAGTCGGTCCTCTGGGCGCAGCGGTCGCCGTGATCGCTCTACGAAAACTGTTCGTCGGCTGAGTTCGGCGCAAACTCCCGGGTCCTTGAGGAGAGGAGCCGACGCGGCTGTTGTCGCGTCGGCTGCCGAATAGGCGCGAGGTTCCCAGTCGAGAAGCCGTGATTACTTGCGACCTTCGTGCTGCCAGTGGCCGGTGACTTCTTCGCCGGTCTTGGAGAGGTGCACGTGCTGGTCGACATGATCGACCCAGGCGACTGGGATGAAGTGATGATGATCGCCGTCGGGCGAGCTCTGTTTGGTGAGCTTTATCTTATCGCTACCCTCCAGATGGTCGACCTTGCCTACGGTCTTCTTGTCCGACGAAATCACGTCCATGTGCTCTTTGATCTGCGATGTGTCCCGCATGGGGTATCCTCCAGTGAGTGGAAGGATGCAACGCCCCCGTACCGGGAAGGTTGCTCTCGCGCGGCTGAAGGATGGCCCATAGGAAATATGATTACCGGCGTGACGGCTGATTGTTGCGACGACGAATTCACGCCGCCGGGGCTCCGCCGGTATGGAGAGCCGAACGACAGGTTGAAGATGCCTCCCATCGCCCGCGGACGAGCGACCATGTCGAATATCGACAGCGCTATGCAAGGCAGTGACGGCTTTCTCAAGTCGCTCATTGAGCTCTAATGAGCACGTCCATCATTTCCTGAATGACCGACATGATTCGGGCATTTGCCGCATAGGCATTCTGAAGCTGGATCAGGTTCGACATCTCCGAGTCCAGGTTGACGCTGGAGGTCGAATTGAACTTGGCCTGGAGCGTCGAGACGACGACGTTCTGGCCCTGCTGAAGCTGGGTCGCCTGCGTCGCGGCGTTGCCCTGGACGCTCAGGAACTGCTGGAGGTAGCTCGAGATGCTGCCGGTAAATGGCTGGCTCGACGAGCCCAGACCGGTCTGCGACGAGTAGGAGTACACCGCCGTCGTGAGCTGCGAGTAGAGATAGTCCGAGCGAGTGGTGTCGCCTGCGGGCGTCACCGGCGAGGTGTTGTAGACCGACAACTTGCTCGGATCGGTGACCAGTTGCGTGTTGACGGCGATGCGGCCGGCAAGGCCGGTCATCTGCGAGCCCGAGGCCATCATCGCACCTGTATAGAGAGCCTGCCCGCCGTCGGTGAACAGCGGCAGTTGCGGATTGCCCGAGCTCAGCGATGTGATCGTTTTGGTGATCGAGGCCGAGTTGACTTTGGCAAGGCCGGTGTTTTCGTCGGTGACCCGGAGCGTCATCGCCGGCGCCGGCGAGGGGGCCGCGGCGAATGTCAGACGCGTGTTTGGCAGTGCGGTGTTGAGCGCCGCCGCGATCACACTTATGCCGCTGGAGAAGTTCACGCCGATCTGGAACGGGTTGGCATTGGTGGCGTTCGGCAGCGGCAGCGCCGCAGGATCGGTCACGTTGACGAGGGTGACCTGGCGCTGGGTGTTGGTGACCGTGTCCGTGTAGGTGATGTTGACCGTGTTGCCCGGTTGCGCGCCGGAGAGGTCGAGGTCGAACCCGGTGGGCGGGCCGGGGACGGTGCTGCCGGCCGTCGTCTTGTCGGACAGCGCGCTCGACATCGTCGCGGCGAGCTGGTCGATCTGGGTCTGCGCCTGCACCAACGTCTCGTCGCGCAGCTTGAGATCGGCCGCCATCTGACCTGAGGATACCACGTTGTTGGCGACCACGTCGATCATCGAGCCGTTCGGCAGTTTGACGTTGAGTGCGCCGACGCCGGACTTGGTCGGATCGATGTTGTAGAGCGAGGTCGCCGAGAGGGCACCGGCAGATGCAAACGTGAATTGCGAGGCGAGACCCGCACCGACCAGTTGGATACCCGTCGTTGTGTAGATGTTGGCCTGGTTCGAGCCGTCGGTGGTGACGCGGAGGTCGACATATTTCGACAGCGTGTTGATGGCCTGATCGCGCTGATCCATAAGTGTCGCGGCGGACGGATCGTTAGCCGACAGGCCCTGCAGCTTGGTGTTGATGTCGGCGATCTGCTTCATCGCCACGTTCGCCGCCTGCGCCGAATTGCCGAGATCCTGCTCGACATTGGAGCGCAGCGACTGGATACCCTTGGTGGTGACGTTGAGCTGCCGCGCCAGCGCCTGCGCCGCGCCGAGCACGACGTTCTGCGCCGACGACGAGCCGGCGCTGGTCGACAGCGCCTGCAGCGACGTGGTGAAGTTGTTCAGCGCGGTTTCGAGCGTGCCGCTGTTGCCGGGCGTGCCATACACATTCTGAAGCTGCTTTAGGATGCTCGCCATCTGGTCGGCGTAGCCGCTTCCGCCGGTCTCGGTGCGGAGCTGGTTCAGCACATAGGTGTCGAGTTCCCGGCTGACGCCGGTCGTCATCGCGGTCGAGCCGAAGTCGCCGGTGGTGACCTCGATCTGGTTCGGCGTCTGGGCGACGTAGCCTGGCGTCTGCGAGTTCGCGACGTTCGATGAGACGATCGAGAGCGCGGCCTGATTGGCACGCAGACCGCTCATCGCACTGGCAAGGGCAGAATTTAGGCTCATGGTGAAGCTCGTTCTTGATCGAAGCAACGGGCGCGAGGCGTGTTGCGAAGTTCGCAAGAACTATGCCAACGATCAGAACCTCCGAAACGCAGCAAAGTCAGTAGTTTTCTGCAATAACTGCAAGCTCGCTCGCGGAGCGGGGTAACAATTGCCTGAGAGTCTCATGCAAATAATACAGGAGTGAATCGCGCTTTCGCGCGCGCGCGTCGGATTTCGTCGATGCATCGGTGATGCTCCGCTGTGTCCGGATGTCGAAGCGATGATCAAAAGTTCGATTTGACAGAAATCTACATGAGCAACGAGCGCTGATCGCGTCAACTTGTCGCTGCATTCCGCATGTTTACCAAGCGTTAACCAAGGTGGGCAAAATCTGCCTAGTCAGAAAAGTGGAAGCATTCAAGCGGGAAGGAACGTCGGTGGCGATCAATGATATTTCCACTCTCGCTGCGCTTCGTACAAAAATGGATTGGCACCAGCAGCGCCAGCGGGTGCTGGCGCAGAATGTGTCAAACTCCGACACTCCCAACTTCAAGCCGACTGATCTGGTCGAACCGAAAATTGGCGCCAAGGGTCAGGCCACGGGTCAGACGTTTGCGCTGGCTCTGATGCGTACCAACTCGTCCCACCAACTTCCTTCGGGTGGTGGGAGTTCTTCTGAAACAAACCGGGTGGCTACCAGACACGTCCCGCGGGAAACGCTGTGAGCCTTGAGGAAGAGATGCAGAAGTCGGCCGCTAACCAAATGGACTACGCGGCCGCAACGGCCCTGTACAGCCGGAGTCTGGGTCTTCTCAAGACCGCGCTGGGCAAGCGCTGACAAGACATCATCTTATATGCGCTCCGATTTTCTCAATCTCTCGCTCCAACCGCACATTGAGACACGAAAAACCCGCGTTTGCTGAACGCAGCAATGTGGCGCGATACGAGACTGGGGGGCCCAGTCTCGGCCTCGGTCCGCTTGCGAGGAAGGGTGCCCTCATTCGCCTCCTTCGTGCTGCCGGTGGCTACCGACTTCGTCGCCGGTCTTGGAGAGGTGCACGTGCTGGTCGACATGATCGACCCAGGACACCGGAATCATGGTGGTCGCCGTCAGGCGAACTGTGCTTCGTCAAGTTGATCTTTGTCGGGCCCTTCCGGGTGATCGACTTTTCCGACGGCTTCTTTGTCGATGGAATGACGTCCATGCGTGCCTTGATCTGCGTGGCGTCCAGCATCGCGCGTCCCCCTTAGTTGAAAACGCGAAACGCGCGAACCGAAGCAAGGTTGCTCGCCGTCCAGGGTCACCAGTCCATCGTTTAGTCGTGCGTAATTTGGTCGCAACCGGGCGCCTCCGTAGGAGGGAACGTCACGATGACGTGTGACTTGGGTAACGACTGATGACAGAGGGACTTGGAACATGAAGAAGCTTGGTCTTTTGGTATTCGGCTTGGCCGTTTCGTTCGCATTGCCTGCCTCGGCGGAGACGGTGATCGTCAAGAAGGGGGGACATCATGGTGGATACGGCGCGCGGGCCGAGATGCGCGGTCCCCATGGGGCCGGCATGCGTTATGGTGGCGATATGCATCGGGGGATGAGAATGCACGGCAACAGGACGGTGGTGATCAAGCGAGGCCACCACCGCTATTGAGGAAGCTCCGCGGAACGTACGGCTGGGGATGTCCTCCTCCAACAATCCGGCTGATGGTCGCTCGAATGCAGCGACGCGAATACGAAGGCCGCCTCCTGGGGCGGCCTTTTGGTTTATACTGTCGAAAGGCCTTCGTTGGCGTCGGGATCTGCGCTCGGAATCCAAAACACGCCTCGTCGGAGAGAACAGTCGTTAGGGCGCTTCCGATGTCATTTCCAGCGCCAGGACTGTGTTGGCTGAAACCGCGCTTGCAAGCCCCGTTTACGCCGACACGATCCAGCGTTGGCAATAGACGGTTCGCGTTGTCCGTGATGGGCCGTCAGAATTGCGAGCGGACGCGCACGCCGAAAATCGACGCCGGACCGCGGTCGCGGTTGTAGGCCGGGTTGACGACGAGCTGGTAGTCCAGCGTTGCGCGCCACGACCACAGTGGGAAGCTGTAGTAGGTTTCGATGATCTTCTCGGGGCCGGCGTTCGGCAGGCGTCCGTCTCCGACGAGAATGCCGAGACCGCCCGCATCGAGGTAAGTGCGGCGCGCTTGCGAGATGCCGTTCAACACGCCGGCGAATCCGAACGTGTCGTTAGGTCTGTTCCAGGAAGATCCCGCCAGCGACAGGCCGGCGGCAACCGTCGTATCGATGTCGGTGAATTCATAGGACTCCTTGGATCCGTCGGCGACGCCGGCCCTAGCGAAGACGCCGAGCTCCTTCGTGACCTCTTGCTCCAGGTTGACGCTGATGCCGGCCCGGCTTTGGTAGCGCCGGACCAGGGCGGTGTCCGCGGCTGTGCCCGTCGCCTGCGCGAGCGCCACGGCCTCGTCGAAGCGCCCCATGCGCCCGCGTGTCAGGAATCCCGTAACCGCGACCTTGCCCGGCTTGCCCCAGATCTCATGGCGATGTTCGATCTCGCCGACCCACTGGAATTGGGAGAACGTCGGATCCAGCTCGGTGCTGTTGGGAACGGTCGACAGATCGAACAAGCCGCCGCGGAATGTCCAGTCGCCCTTGTACCACTCGACGGCGGCGCCGTAGGTGAAGCCCCAAGCATCGGCGGCGTAGTCGAACGTGCCGGTGTCCACGATCGACCAGTTCATGAAATCCTTGCGCGGGTCGTGGGCATATTTGTTGGTGTCGAAGACGTCGGTGACAGCGAATTTTCCCACCGTCAGGACCAAGCGGTCGGCGCTCTGCGTGCCGGCGAACTGGTTGATGTCGGCATCGACCTTCTTGGTATCACCGCCGAGGTCGAACGTCTGACGGAAGAAGGCGCGGGGAATGCGGGCGTAGGGCGCAGCGGATCCGACCTTGTAGGCCTCGCCGCTCGGAAATCCGGCCACACCCAAGGTCGAGCTCAGGCCGAACCCCTGATCGATCTCCGGGTTGACCCAGAATTCTCCGCCGGCCCAAGGCCTGAAGCCGGCGTAGAGCGTCACGTCCCAGGTCTGTCGGGTCTGGTTCGGAATGAGGCTGTTCGTGCCGGTGTAGGGAGAGCGGAACGGTGGCGCGTACTGCTGCAGATAGGTCGTCTGCCCATGGATGCTGAACTGGTCGGTTTCGAAGGGCGTCAAGCCGTCCTCGAGAACCTTCTGCCCATTTTGACCGAAGCGGTAGTTGAGGCCGAGGCGGGCGGTCTGCACCGCGAGATCCGAGGACAGATGCTGCGTGCCGCCGAACGCTTTCTCTTTCGTCCCGAAGTCCGTGTAGAGATATTCGAACCGCGCCGACCAGTTTGCCGACAGGGCGACTTCGGCGCCGGCGCCCCAAGCGGAGCCGAGCCGAGTGAACCCGATCTTGTCTCCCGGGGTGCCGTCGAGCGGGTCGAGCGTCGCCTGGTCGTAGCTCCATGCGAAGCCGCCCGTGGCGTAGAACAACCAGGACCTCGACGCGTATCCCAGGCGGGCCCTCAGCGTTCCCGATGTCAGGACAGTTTCCTTCAGGGCCGCCGGCCCTTGAGCGCCGACGACCGAAGTTGTCCCGGAGATCGTATTGGGAAAGGTGAGGTCGCCTTCGATGCCGAGGAGCACGTGGGACGGCAGCACGTAGTTATAGCCGGCGCCCAGTCCGAGAGCGTAGGAGCCGGTTCCTTTGAACGCGTTGAGGGAGTTCGTCAGGTCGATCGATCCGGACGACGGAGCCAGTCCCGGGGCGCCGAAAGCGTACTGCGAGGACCCGACGCCATAGGCGAAATGGCCGCCGACGAAGGGGCCGCTCCAGTCGACGGCCTGGCCGGGCCGGACTTCGCCGAGATCGGCTGAAAGTCCCTTGGCGGCCGGAACGGCCGCCAGGATCATGCCGATGATGACCTTCTTCATCGCGTCGAGCGTCCGCCTCTTCATACCGCTTTCGATACGGCGGCGGCCGCTTGGCAACAATTTGAATCTAGCCTGCACGCCGCCAATCCTGTCGCTGAATTGACCAGGCGTGCATTCGCCGCGAAATGTTTCACAGCGACCCTGCAGCACCCGCGGTTGTGCATACCCGTTTAGGACCCCGCCCAGTCGCAAGCGACCTCGAACGCTCGACGCCGCGAGGGCAGGTGATGGAGCGCGATGGTGGACGACACGCATCTGGAGATGACCCAGTGAACCCATCCAGCCTTATTGCGAATAGTTCTTAGTTGCAAGAAGTGCTATTGGACAGGTAATCGTTTAACACTGTCGACGTGATGGAATTGCAACAGTTGTTGGAGGCGCTGCGCCCAGTGCCCGCGGTGAGCGCGATCGAGGTGGATATCGGTGCCGACCTCCGGATCGTGTTTCGGCGCCTGCGTGGGCCTCTAAGTTCTTCTGGAGATCGAATCGCTCTGCCGGGTCACCGGTCTTCTCCGGCGGAGGTCCGGGGCGTGGCGCGGGGGAGTTGCCTCGCGCGCCGTCCGATGCCTCTCTCGTCGGCAGAAACGGGGGTCTCAGCAGGGGTCGACAAGGAGATGGGTGGTGGCTTCACCATCGAGTATTCCAGACCGCCCCGCGGCCGGACATGGTGACCCGTTCTCGGTGGCCGAATTGGAAAGCAAGACGCCTTAGCTTCACATACCTCCGGACACCACCAAACGGGCCCGAATCCCGCCGGGGCGGTCGACGAGACCGTTAGGGGGAATTGTCTGGCACAAGCGCCATCACGACCGCTGAGCGGCGACGGGGATGGCGGTCCTTGACTTTCTGTCGGCTGGGTCGCTTGGCCGCCGTGTCGAAAAGCGGAGAACGATCTCACGCCCGACTCGATGCGAGTGCTGAATTAGCTGGCGCAGCCAACGCCCGAAGAGCCCCGCCCGGGGGCGCTGCCGCGCTCCGGAGCGATCCGCGTCGTGAGTCGCTTGAGGTTCGCAAGCAATTGGCCCCGGACCTCGCCTTCGTCCACGGCCCATAGATCGGCGAGAATCGGCTCGGCCTTGGCGACGTCCCAAGGAAACAGGGAGCGCCCCTCGACCTGTGCGAAGGGACCGTCCGTCTCGGTCAGTATCCTGTCGCGGGGCATTTCGGCAACCAGGCCGCGTCCTCTCTCGCCGGCGAGCATCGCCGGGCCGACGCTGAACCAGCAACCCTGATCGACCGCGCGTTTGAGCTCGCGGCGCGTCCCGGAAAACCAATGCAGAACGGCGACGCCTGCATCGGACCGCGACGCGAGCGCATCGAGAACGGGCCCGGCGGCCCGCCTGCTGTGTATCGTCATGATGCGGCCTCCGACCGCCCCGCACATCCGAAGGATTTCGTCAAAGACGTGGCGCTGCGTTTCCCAGGTCGCCTTCAGTTCTGGGCCGCCATCCAGACCGATCTCGCCGACATACCGTGATCGCGGGAGCAACTCCTCGAAGAGCCCGAGTTCGCCCCGGCGTTCCTGCGCGATCTGAGGATGCAATCCGATCGCGGTACGGATGCGCGCCGCATCCTTCGCCAAGGCGGCTGTTCCCGACCAGGCCGAGGGCGTCGTCGTCACCGACAGGACGAAAAGGTCGCGCTCGATGCACTCCTTCGTTGTCGCGACCGGATCCGGATAAAGATCTAGATGGGCATGAAGGTCGATCACTTGACACCGTATTTCACGTGCAAGGCGCCGAGTTCGGCAAGTCCCCGTCGTAGCATATCCTTCAGCGCGTCGCGCTCCTCGATCCCCTGCCACGAAAGGGCTCCGCCAAGCCAATCGTCGAACCCCGCGCCCTTTGAGGCCGCCAGCGCCATGCCGACCGAGCGGACGTCGTCGAAGCCGGCGTGATCCGGATCGTCCCGACCGAGATGTTCGTAGACGTAGTCGGTCGGATCGTCTTCGCCCCAAGCGAGGAAGGCCGCTCTGCGGACCTGACACGGCACGCACCGCCCGCAATGGCGGTAGTTGTAGCGCTGAAAGCGGCCGCAACTCGTCGAGTTCGCCGCCAGCGTGCGCAGCAAGTCCTGGTCCGCGCACGTCTTCAGCATCTCGCCCTTGGTCGTGTATCCATAAGGAGTGTGGATACTCACGCCCAGGTTCGCGGCGTCGAGAACGTCCTGGAACCTTGAGAGGAAGTAAGGGTGGGCCGTACGGGTGCTCAAACTTCCGATGCGGCTTCCCGTCAGCGGCGGGTTGATGGCGATGAAGCCGTTTTCGCAGACGTAGAGCGGCAAGCAGCCGCCGGGACGATATGGCTTGAGCGCCGTGGCGACGAGAACCCCGAAGGCAAGGAAGATGATCGAGCGCGCCCGCTGGGAGGTATCTTCGGTGCCCGGAACGGCCGCGTTGTCGTTCAACTGGAAGTGGCGCAGACCGCCGCCGATCAACGACGCGAACCTGATCTGTTTTTCTCCATCGCCCCGGACTGTCTTGCTGATGGCGACGGGTCGCTGTCCGGACGCCGCAAGGTCGATGGCGCCGCTCAAGCTGTCTAGCCCACCCGACAGGAGCACGACGCTGCCTTCGGGCGGTCGGAAAACTTCCGCCGGCGGCTGCGGCGCTGCACCGCCGGCGATGAAACGGAATTGCCATCGGTCGGTCGTGAGAAACGTCAACGCGTCGGCGAGGAGGTCCGCGGACTTGTTCCAGAATGCCGGTTCGGCGACCGCGACTTCCATCTCGAACTCGCGTGTCCAGCCGTCCGGACTTAGGCTACGTCGTCCCGCTGCATCAGCCGCCATGACGGACATCGCGATGGACAGCAGATCCCACGCCCTGCGGTTCGGAGCCAGACGCGCTCTGCGAATTTCGTTGCGCACGGCCGCACCGGCGCTGCCGCGATCATCAGCCCCAGGCTGGCCGTAGAGGACGACCCTGAGCGTGCCTTTCTCCTTTAGCCGACGCACCTCGGCCGGCGCGCAAAGCAACTTCACTCTTCGTACCCCTCGAAGACCTCGAACGTCTCGCGCAACGCAGCCTGGACGACGCGCGCGACGCGTCCGGCGGTGAGCCTGCGTCCCTGTTCCTTGAGTTTGCGGAAGGAGGCGGCCACAGTCTCGGCGATATACGACCGCATCTGTTTCAGTCGAGCCAGCGCGACGGTCGCGGTGGGCGCTCTCTCCAGCAACGTCTTGCCGACATCCAGCTCGAAGCGTCGTGCCACGTCGATGGCCGTGAATTTCTCGATGACGAACTCGCGTTCAGGATCGGACAGATCGAGGAGATCGGCGTCCGGGTATTCCGTCAGCAATTCGGACATCGCGTCGTGGATGGACGCACGTTCGGCTTCCGCATCCTGAGTCCCGTCGATCGGTCTGACGGCCTCGATGATCGCGCTCGCGATCTCTTCGGTCGACCGGCCAGCGAGCGCGGCCGCATCGACGGGAGCGTTTGCATCCCCCTGCGCCGTGGAATAGAGGGCATGGCCGAGCGATCCCGCCGTTTGAGCGGTGCCGCCGAACCGCTGCGTCGCGAAATTCGATCCCCCGTAGCCATTGCGGACGTAGTGTCCGAGCCCGCGTCTAAGGTCGCGGCCGTCCCCGGATCGCGCGAAATTGCCCAAGCTCGAGCGAACGCCGCCGAACCGTCGTTCGGGTGCCAACGGCGCCGGCTGCAGGCTTGGCGGTGGCGCAGCGGGAGGCGGGGGCAGGGCGCCATCGGCCGGAGGAGCGTCCGGCGGAACGTCCGGAGATCCGGGCTGGGGTACGGGTGGGACGGGATCCTGTGGGGCGGCCGGCGTCCAGGGAGGGACCAACGGCACGCCTGGGCCGGGACCGTCACTAGATTGCGACGTTCCCATGCTCTCTCGTCTTTCTGATCGCCGTCTTCACCGGGCGCGAAACGTCAGGAGACGAATTCCATGCATCGAGGACACTTCTCGACCATGGACGGTCGCCGACCTTCGGCACGATGTTCGGTTGGATCTGTTGCGAAGGGCGGTCCGCGAGGAATGCAGCGAGACGGGCTCCTTGTGGTGGGTCGGCATCTGCGAGAGCGATGCAGGCGTTGAGGATAGGCGGGACACCCCAGTCCTGCTCCTTTCTGGCGCGCTCGAGCAGGCGATCCATCATCACCGTGACTTCGATACGCGAGACCCGGGTCAGCCTGTCCTTGAGCTGGTGGGCCATGTCGGGGTGCTCGAGCAGGGCCGTGAGCAACTCGGCCGCCTCCGACGACAGGCGGTCTTCGGGCGTGATAAGCGGCGCCTGCTCGCGGCCGACGTAGAGCGCGCCGCGCAGGTCGTGGTCGTGAAGGGGCGGCGAGAGCGCCAACCATTCCTTCACGAAGGGAGCGTTCCACGGCGCCTTCAGATCGAGATCGCGCCCCGCTGTCGCCGCGTCTTCCCATTCTTGGAGGAACGTAGGCTTTCCCTCACCCGAGGCGCTGACGTTCTTGACCAGTTCGGCATACGCTGCGGTGTCGCCGATGCGCTCGAAAAGCAACAGCTTAGCGAGCACCGCTTCGTCGACGCCAACGCCCTGCGCTTTCGAGATCGTCATCCGGATCGAGAGCGCGTTCAGGAAGCGCTTGATCAGCCGCGGATTTCCCAGAATCCCCGACGCCGTCGTCATGAGCGAGGCGAGCCTCTCGGCCGTGTCGAATTGACCGACAAGATGCTCGGGCAACTTCACGCCAAGCGATTGGACGAAGGCCCGGTCGACCTTCTTTCCCTGCCACGTCCGCTTGAGCTGGCCAATCATGCCAGCGCGGATCTTCTCCTTGTCGTCGTCGGACAACTCGCTGTTGTCCACGAACAGGAGCATCATGTAGGCGCGGACCTCCTGGGTCCCGAGCTGCGGCACCCGAATGGGAACTTGGATGAGCTTGTCGAAGTAGTTGGTGACCAGCAGGTCGTCGCTGACCCCGACGAAGTGCTTCCGGACGGCGTGCTTGATCATGTCGTTGTCGGCCGCGATCACGAAGGCGGTGTTCTTGAGGAACAGAAAGAGGCGGATCGCCTCCAGGGTCGAGATCGTGGTCTCCGGCAAGCATCGGTCGAGATCGTCGATCAGGACGACCAAAGTTATCCCGAGCTCCTCGAGCGCTTGTTCGAACGCGTCGCGCAGCGCCTGAATCTCCTTCGGCGGTGACGTTTCCTCCTTCGGGTTCAGCAGTTCGCCACCTTCCTGCGCCGCGTCCGCCGCAGCTTTCTTGGCGGCTTCGCCGGTTTCCTTCCCGACCCCTTCGGACCAGACCTTCTTGGCGAGCTCGAAGATCTCGCCGACCGCGCCGACCGGGGGCACCCCGAAATAGATCGAGGCGGCCGAGGTCGCTGCGAGTTTCGCGGCCCGGAGCCATTTCACGCGCTTGGCAAGGGACGCGACCTTATCGAGTGCCGTCTGTCGGCTCTCCGCTTCCTTCGCGAGCTTGTCAGCGATCACATCCATCAACGCAGCACGCGCGTCGTCATAGCCCTGGTAGAGCCAGGCATTGAACTCGACGAAGACGTACTTGTCGGCGGCCTTCTTCCCGCTCTCGTCCTTCCTGGCGGCGATCGCCGAGCGGGTGAGCTTGATCATCGAGGATTTGCCGATGCCCCAGGCGCCAGACACGCCGATCGAGATCGGGCGTCCCTTGGCCTGCACAATGATCTCGGCCACGGTTTCGGCGACGCCGGAGAAGTTCAGGAAGTCCCGCTCGGTCTCGTTATCGGGCCACATCGGCAATCTCTCGCCTGAAAAAGCTTTTGGAATCGAAATATCTGTTGCGCGAGCAGAGGAAAGGCACCGAGCGCTGCGTTGTTACGTTCCGTTCTCCGAAAGTGCAACCCAGACCTTCTTCTTACGTCCTATGGTTGCTGCTCTGCACACGCGCTTCAAGTCTCCATCGCTTCGGCCATTATCGCGAAAGTGACCTGCAGGACGCTGCAAAGAGGCGGGGATGCGGCCGACGGCCCCGCCGGGACCACTGCGACGAAACTCCTAGGCAATCGCCGCCGAAGTGGTAACCATCTCCGATCCGCTTCGGTTTGCGCCCTTTTTTGTTGCCCACTGCTTGTTTATATTCTGAGGTCCACACGACGGTCGGAAAAGCGGGCGGAGAGGCGCTCCACGCGATGGGCGATGGGCTAAATGAAGGCATAGTTGGCGACACCGCGAAGCTGATGATGCATCGGCTGATCGTGCGGATGCTTCGCCGCGACCCGTCATTGGTCGAGAAGGCGAAGTTGGCTCATGAGCGCCAAGCCAGTCAGTTCGCCGGCTGGCCCTTCGTGCGCGAGTGGCAGGAACTGCTTGCGCTACCGCCCAAGGAACTAGCCTCTAAACTCATCAGCCGCGACCGCGAGATGGTGCGGCTGCGTAATACCTCGCCGTTCTGGCTCGCCGAGGGAGTCGATTTTGGCGACTACCATGCCCGTGTCCGCTTGAGGAAGGCGGCGAGACGGATCGTCAAACGCAGCCTGTCTGCGCAGCCTGACTTCCTTGTTCCGGGAGGTCCTTGATGGCCGAAGATCGCGGCATACGGACTTTGGATGACCTTCTCCGGGTCGTCCGAGCCTTGGCCTTCGAATTCAACACGGACAACGTCTTCGTCGTCGGCAGCCAAGCCATTCTGGCATCGATGCCCGATGCGCCTGAGCCGGCAAGGGCATCGCCGGAGATCGACGCTTTCCCGGAGAACGCTAAGATCTGGGAGCTGGAAGAGAATGCCAAGTCGCCGGGCGGTGATCCGAACGTTGCGTCGGAGCACATCGACGGCTTGTTCGGTGTGAGCAGCCAATTCCACCGTACTCACGGCTTCTACATCGACGGCGTCGACGAGACGACGGCCAAACTGCCGGCGGGCTGGCAGGTTCGCGCGATCAAAGTAAGGACCGAAGTCGCAGGACGAAGCGTGTACGGCATAGCGCCGGCTCCGGAGGATTTGATCGCCTCCAAACTTGCGCGACTGGATGACAGGGACAAGCAATTCGTCGAGGCGATTCATGCGCAACGCCCGCTTGACCTTGACCTCGTCGAACGGCGGATCCATGAGACAAATCTGGATCCGGCACTCCAGCAACGAGCGATTGCCTATATCAGAAGTTTGAGGCCCGAGAAAAAGCCGGAAGCAGCAAAGTTGCCATAGGTCATCGCGGTTCAAGGGGAGGGCGAAGGGATCAAGTGCCCTACATCTTCCCGATCTTTAGCGTCACGGCGGCAGCCGATGGCAATAGCAACGGAGTGCCTGGCTCGATGGCAGGGGCCGTCAATGTATCTTTCGATACCTCCAACGATCTTTTGCGCCGCTCCCCATCGCAATCGAGATGATCTAACTGGGCGAAACGGAAGCAGTCGAGGCAGCCGACACCGGCGTTTTGTCGGAGCGGCCGGACCGGTGGCCCCAAGGAACATCTTCATGCTCGCGATCGTAGTTTGCGTCTGGCATCCGGAGACCGACGAGCTTCTCTTTGAGGGTGCGAGCACGTCCTTGAGCGTCCCGAACGTTCGCGACATCGTCGGGCCGTGCTTTCCGGAAGATCCCGAAATAATGACAGCGCACCCTGTGCCTGTTGTGCATGGGCGCGCGCTTCTTCACTTAATGGGAAAGAGCTTCGACGGTGATGGCGAGTTTCAGGTTTCCTGCGAGCCTCTAAGGTTCGCCGAGGTCTCTCGGTTGTCGAACTAGCGGCCCGAAACAATTTCTCGGCAGGGCCCCGCCATTGCGGCGCTGTCGGGTGTACTGCGCGCGACCACTCGCTCGATCGACGTCAGCTATCCAAAACCTCCCCATCCGCGTGCTTCGCTACCCAAACATCTTGGATGACGGAAGGGCGATTGATGCCTTGCTTCTTCAATTCCGGCTCAGGAACGCTTTGCAGGAAAGTGAGCGAGTAGACTCGATGATTCCCGTCCAGGATACTTAGGCCCGTTTCTATCGGCATGGTGACAGGCACGCGGGGGAACTGTCCTTTCACCGCCAGGTAGCTCACGCAAGATTCAAAGCGCTTCTTGCTGTTGTCGCCGCCATATCCATTCTCGATTCCAAGGACCAACGCCTCGAACATGGAATTCATGATCTTGCGGGAATTAAGCGACAGCTCGTCGAAGCTACAGTCGTGCGACACCTTCGTCCACGTGACCTTCTTCCACCACGATACCGGCTTCACGATGATGTACTGCCACCGATGGCCGTTGAAGGGGACCGGTGGGGGCCAGCCCATGCCCTCCTGGGTCGCTAAGTTCAATAGCCATTGATCCACCACGTCGTCCGGCCAATCCGGCAGGTCAGCTTTGATGTCGGCAAGCGCGACCAAGAGCGTCTCCTCAAGCGTTCAGGCGGGCCCGGTCGATTGTGCTGTCGACTCCACCTGCGGATAGTAGCGTTTGAAGTCGTCATGGCTCGCCAGTGCGCTTGGGCGATATGCGCCGACGCCAGCACATTGCCTGACTTCCGGCAGGTCGAAGCGCGTCCGTACGGTCGGATGTACCGGCGCCTGGTGGTTGATCTCGCGGACTTCGACTTCCCAGTTCCTGGTGCCGACGAGGTTTTGCAGCCATCGCCATTTCGGCAGACTGGCGGCGTAGGCGTCGAGCGTGTCGCGCATGCCCGCGATCTCGCAATGCTGAACGCCGTTCGCGCCGGGGAAGACGTTCAGTGCCGGTCCGTTGTCACCAGTCTTCGGCATCCTGATCCCGTCCACGTAGATCGGCCCGGTCATCAAGCCGTCCGGGATGGACGTAGCCTGCTCGCACATCCAGGCGAGGGCGATATCCGACAAACGCGATTCCGGTTCGGGATAGGATCCGCCGATATCCGAGTGGTTGCCTGCGAACCAGAGCTGGATGAGACGCGGAACACCCGGAGTCGCGGGGTGCACAGACGGCTCGGTGCCGCCCCAGCCGACCCGGGCGAAATCCTTGCGCGTCTCGTCGATTGCGTTCGCCGAGCGCGCAAAACGTACATGTTTGCTGAGAAGGCGATCGAAGTTCTTGCCTGTCCACTCGGCGGTATGAGAGCGCGGCGGATCGCCCTTGTTCGGGAAGTCGTAGATGGTCTTGAGATTGACCGTCCGCTGCCGTTTCCAGAACCAGATGACGGCAATCAGCATCGCCAGATGCGTGACCAGCCACGCCGGCACGATGAAGCCCCATAGCAGGCCGGCCTCCGAGACGATGGCCGTCAGCGCACCGAGGATCGCGGCCGGAACGAGCGAAGCGAAGAAGGCGAGGGCAGCGACGCCGAGAGTTAGGCCGGCCTGGATCATCCGGCGTCGCGGACCGCTGGCGCCGAGGGCTGCGACCGTATCGAACACGCCGACGAAATATGCCGCGGCGTTGGCATCCGAGCCGTCGCCGGAGCCGTACTTGGTCTGAAATCGCCGCGCCAGTTCGAGCCTCTCCGCCTCGAACTGCTCCCGCGGGTGGCCAGCGCCGTGTTCCAGCACGGTATCCACGGCCTCCCAAGCGATGTCCTTCACGGCCTTGCGGTAGCGCATCAATGGGCCGGCCGGCGTCTTTGTGGGGACGCCGCAAAGCATCAGCAGGTTCGCCAGGCTTCGGACGGTGTAGGCGCCCCGGCTGAACCCGAAGAGGAATATCCGGTCACCGTCTTCGTAGTGGTTGACGACGAATTCGTAGCAGTCGGCGATGTTGCGCTTGATGCCGTCGCCCGCGATGGACCCGAGCATCTTCTGGACAAAGCGTACCGGAGCGGTGAGGGCGGTCGCGCCGATATCCGTCCCAAGGCCGGCGTCGTAGAAGACCACTTGCTTGGACGGATCAATGGCCGTGTCCGCATGGTCGCGGCTCACACGGTACATTTTGAAGATATTGCTGATGCGCTGCTCCGGACGCGCCCCGCCGTCTTGGCCGGTTCCGTCGGAGTAGACGACGATATTCTTGCTCATCCTGAACCTGTCCATCCGCTGCGAGGACGATCTCCACCCGGAGCAATCCTAGTTCCCCGATCATGCCGCTTGTCGGCTGAAAAACCAAGAACACCGAGTGAACAAAGCTGGTTCCAGATGATTAAAACTTGAACAATATCATATATATAGCGTGATAAAATTAATCTGGTAGCACATCTTGCGTGGCCAAATTGCCATCATATCTTCTTAAGTGCGCCCGTCCGATCTGCAATCGGTCAAGGAGCCGCGACCGATCTTTCGATCGTTGAATCAGGGGGATGGGAATGGTAGTTAAAGCATCACTTTTCAAAGTCGACAACGGCGACATGGTGTTGTTCGAGACCGAGTCCGGTCGTCGGATCCTGACCGACATCAACATCCGGGAGGCGGCCGACGACGAGGACGACGACACCCCCAACGTCGGGAAACAGATCCGGAACAAGCTCGATCGGGACGATAAGGGGAGGCTGTTCGTCGATGGCTTCCTGAACACCCATCCGGACGCCGATCACATCCGGGGCCTGGTCAAGCACTTCCATCTCGGCGACCCGTCGACCTGGGTGAAGGCCGACGACAAGATCATCATCCGTGAAATGTGGTCCTCGCCGATCGTGTTCCGCCGGGCGAAGGCGAAGGATGAGGATCACGTCCTTTGCGCCGACGCCGAGGCTTGGCGCGACGAGGCCCGCCGCCGCGCCAACAGGTTCAAAAAGGAACGGACCGCCGAGGACGGCAACCGCATCCTGATCCTGGGCGAGGACGTCGACGGCAAGACCGATGACCTGACGGAAATCCTGGTGAAGGTCGACGAGGTGTTCTCGAAGATCTGCGGCGTTCAGGACACTTCCTTCGAGGCGCGGCTGCTGGCGCCGATGCCTGCCGACGACGAAGCGGAGGAGGAGGTTCTGACGAAGAACAACTCCAGCGTCATCATGCGTCTGGACCTGAAGGTGTCCAAGGTCACCCGCGGGCGCTTCCTTCTCGGCGGCGACGCCGAGGTCGCGATCTGGGACCGCATCTGGGAGCGCAACAAGAAGTGGCCCGAGCGTCTGCAGTACGACGTTCTGATCGCTCCGCACCACTGTTCGTGGCACAGCCTTTCCTACGATAGCTGGTCCGAAAAGGGCGAGAAAGCCAAGGTGTCCGAGCCCGCCCGGAGCGCCCTCGGGCAACCGCTGGATGGCGCGCTGATCGTGGCCAGCAGCAAGACCATCAAGGACGACAAGAACGATCCGCCGTGCATCCGTGCGAAGCGCGAATACATCGATATCCTCGATCCCGTGAAGGGCGAATTCAAGTGCGTCGCCGACAGTCCGGGCGACGATCCGCTGGCGATCGAGGTCACTTCGGCCGGACCGCGCGTCAAGCGCGCTGCGGTCGCCGTCAGCGTCGCCGCCGGCACCGGTATCGGAAGCCAGCCGCTCGCCCACGGATGAGCCGATATGGCGGCGATCTCCGCGGCAGACGACATTCCCATACCCGTCCGACGGGCGCTGCGCCTGATCGAGGCTCACCCGTCCGTCGAACGGGTGACCGCCGAACGGATCGAAGGAAACGACGCCATCCGGGCCATCGTGGAGATCCGGACCGAACTCCCGAACGCATGGAGGGCTGCGGGCGAGAGCCCGTCGGGCGTCCGCGCGGTCGAGCCCGTGACGTTCATCTTCACGGCAGGATATCCCTTGAGGGCGCCGCTTATCCGCCTCCGCACGGACTTCAATCGCAGTCATCCGCACATTCAGCCCTCGAGGAATGGCGGTCCACCTGAACCGTGTCTCGTCGCCGGTTCGCCGCGTGAGGTTCTGCGCGTTCGCGGAATAGGTGGCCTTTTCGAGCAACTGGTCGACTGGCTGGACAAGGCTGCGATGGCGCAGCTGATCGATCCGGAGCACGGCTGGGAGCCGGTGCGGCGTGACGGGATCGACGACGTGATCGTCGCGGATCCGACCTGGTTGACGGGTCTGCCCACCAGAGAGGGCGGCTGCTCGGTCTTCCCGGCGTGGTACTACGCTTACCGCGAAGCAACTTTGTCTACCTACCGGATCGGCATCCCGCGCGCCGCTCCGGTACCGCTGGGGCCGCGGTTCGCCGGCGAATGGCGATATGCGCCTGTCGGCGATGACGGGCAAACCGGCAACGCTCACGCACTGATCGCGTGGTCCGGTAAACTCCCGACCGGTCGGCCGTTCGTGGCGGATCGCTATCTTCCGGAAACGGTCACGACGATTGACGAGCTCTTGAAGCGGGCGGCCGAACTAGGCTGCCGCGAATTCCTGGAGCCGAAGCTCGGAATCCTGCAGGAGCGGGTTTCGCAATCGAAATTGAAGGAGAAGCAGCCGATAGCCGTCATTCTGTTGGCGCGACGCCCGTTCGAGGTGATCGGCACGACTTCGCCGATCGAGATATGCCCCTACGTCGTGGAATTGCGCGGCGGCGAGGCGCTCTCGTCAGGCAGCGGCAAGCTGGTCAGGACCGCCACGCACCGAGATGAGATATCACCCGAATTGCTGCGACGCGCTGCGGGCGACGACGGGCAGGCGCTGCGTCCGTGGACGCTCCTCGGCTGCGGAAGCATCGGATCCAAACTCGCAGTTCATCTCGCCAGGTCCGGACGGGGACCCGCGGCCCTCATCGACGACGGCATCCTGCAACCTCACAATTTCGCGCGCTACGCCACGCTTCCCTCCGACACGAAAGTCGAAAGCTTCTGGTCCATTCCAAAGGCGCACTACCTGGCCGAGGCACTCGCGACCCTCAAGCAGCCGACGGTGCCGCACGTAGTGGACGTCGTCGCGCGCGCATTCGATGATCAATCGATCGCCCCTTTGGTCGCCCGAGACAGCTTTGCCGTCGTCAATACGACCGGCTCCGCAAGCGTGCGCGAGGCGCTGGTCTTGCCTGGAGTCACGATCGACCGGCCCCGGGTGGTCGAGGCATGCATGCTGGGCATCGGAAGCGTCGGCCTGATGTCGGTGGAGGGACCGGCGGCCAACCCGTCGGCGACCGATCTGATCTGCGAGGCCTATCGCCTGATCCATTCGGATCCCACCCTCAGGAACGAGGTCTTCAACACGAAGGCCGAAGCGATCGCGATCGGTCAGGGCTGCGCGGCCATCACGATGCCGCTGTCGGACGGTCGCTTGTCCTCGTTCGCGGCGCCGATGTCCGAGCATATTCGCCGGCTCCAACGCGACGGTCTTCCCGAGACCGGCGAGGTGCTGGTCGGCAGTTTGGCGGCCGATGGGCTGAACCAGATATGGCATCGCAAGGATATCCGGCCGCGCATCGTCGTAGGCGACGGCACGGACAGCGTCGTGCGCCTTAGTCCCGAGGTCGACGACACGATCCGGCGAGAGGTCGCTGCGCGCCGTGGCTCGGAGACGGGCGGCATCATCGTCGGCCGATATTCGGACGTCGCCAACGTCTTCCACGTCGTCGGCACGATGCCCGCGCCGCCCGACAGCAAATTCTCGCGCGACGAGTTCGTGCTCGGTACCGAGGGACTGAGGCCCATGCTGGAAGATCTGATCGAAGGATCTGGCGGCGCGCTCTACGCGCTCGGGACCTGGCACAATCATCTCGTCCCCAGTGGCCCGTCCAGGAAGGACGTGAAGACCGCCGCTCTGCTTTCGATACGCCAGTATTTTCCGTTGCTGATGCTGATCCACACGCCGGCTGGATATGTCCATTTCACCGCTGAAGCCTTATCCGGAGCCGGCAGCTCACACAGCGCCGTGGTCAAGGTGGCAAGATGAAGAATCCGAGATCTCCAGACCCGTCGCCGGCCAGCGCCCATGACTGCACAGAGGCGATCCGATGATCGATATTTCGAAGCTCTTCGATCCCTATTCACGACAGGCTCGCCTGTTTCCGGGCTTACTCACGCTGTTTCCGATCATCCTCACTGCGATCGCGTGGTTTCCCCGGCTGGTCACCTCGAGCTGGGGCGCCACGCTGGTGACCATCGCGACGTCCTGCGGGCTCCTGTATGGCTTGAGCGTCCTGAGCAGATCGCGCGGCAAGAAGGTGGAGAAGCGTCTCCTGGCTGAATGGGGAGGTTGGCCATCGACGATCTGGCTGCGCCATAGGGAAGAACATCTTCCGCCGCCGGTGTTGGCCCGATACCACGCGTTCTTCGCGAAGAACGTGCCGTTGTTCGTTACGCCAAGCCCGGAGCAGGAGAGGGCGGATCCGAAGGCCGCGGACGCCATGTACGCATCGGGGGTGAAGTGGCTTCAGGAACGTTGCCGTGGGAAAGCCTATCCGCTCGTCGAGAAGGAGAATGCCGAATATGGCTTTCGCCGGAACCTGCGCGGATTGAAACCGATCGGGGTCGCTGCCTGCTTGGCGGCTCTTCTGATTTCAGTTCTCACCGTCGTCTGGCGCTACGACAACATCATCCCAGCCGTGTCCAGTTTCTCGATGTCGTCACTTCCCACGGCGTTGGCGGCCATTAAGCCCGCAGCGATCGGAGCGATCTGCGTCGATCTGGTCGCATTGACGGCCTGGTTTACCGTCGTACGCGACGATTGGGTTCGGGACGCCGGCGATCAGTTCGCGCGGGCCCTGCTGGCGTGCTGCGACACGCTTGAGGTGCCGGCTGCCGCCCAGCCCGCGGCGGCCTCATCCGCAAAACGTACGCGGCGGGCATCGACCGCGACCGGCGAAACCAGGTCCCGGCGGGCTCGCTCGGAAGGTGAGGAATCATGATCTCCGACGCGAGGAGGAGATGCATCTCCTCGCGTCGATCCATCGGCTCAACGATCAACTATCCGAGGTGGACTCATGCGCTTGCGGAATTTGGAGAAGTACAAGACGGGTGGTTCTGGCAACAACTTGACGCTTGGCATTCCGCTACCGAAGACGCCGGATGGCCGGGTGTACCGGTATTCACCCAACGAAGACGCACATCCGCGCCTCTTTCTTCTGGGCGACCGAGTATCGGATTTCACTCTACCCGAGGCCTTGACGTCTCGCATGACGCACGCGCCCGGTACGCCAGGCACAGTCTGTCCGTATAGCGGCGTTCTGGACGACGACGAGAACTTTACGCATCCGGACGACCTCGCGGCTGCCAAGGAAATCGTCGCTCATGCCTTTCACGCCGACGCCGCGGCGGCAATCCATGGCATGTTCGATGACCTCGCCCGGAAGAACGCTGGCAACAAATTTTTCAAGGTGACGACTGGTACACGGCCGTCGCCCAAACCCGCACCGCGGTTCGCTCGAAACGATCTTCTCCGCGAGTTGGTATGCGACGAGTGCGGCCGGGACTACGGCGTTTACGCCATTTCCTTGTTCTGTCCGGATTGCGGAGCGCCGAACATTCACTTGCACTTTGCGCGGGAAATCGCGCTCGTCCGGGAGCAGGTGGAGCTCGCGGGCCAACTCGGCTCGGGAAGGCATGAACTCGCATACAGGATGATGGGCAATGCGCATGAAGACGTACTGACGGCCTTCGAAGCGACCTTAAAGACGGTATACCTATACAAGGCGACCACTCGACCACCCGACGTCGCGGCGACGAAGCCGATCGCCAACGACTTTCAGAACATCGAGCGCGGCCGCAAGCGCTTCGCCGAGTTCGACATCGATCCGTTCGGAACTCTGACGGCCGACGCTCTTGCCGTCCTGACGCTGAACATCCAGAAGCGGCATGTCATCGGACACAATCTCGGCGTGGCCGACGCGAAGTTCGCCGAACATGCCGCAGAGGCCCGACTGGGCGAAACGGTGCCCCTGGTCGGCGACGACATCCTGCAGTTCGCCGCGATTGGTCAGTTGGTGATCGACGGTCTCGACGGATGGCTCGCTGCAGGCGGAGCTCCGCCGCCGGCTAAAGACAGGCTGAGCATTCCGCTGATCGCGCCGCCAGCAAAGAAGAAGTCCGAGTTGAAGATCGGCGAACTCGGGCCATTGGCGATCCGGATAGGATTGTGGGTATCGGAACAATCCCAAAAGGGCTTCGACTGCTTCATTCCCGAGCAAGACCTCATCGAGGCGTTTCCGGAATCCAACATCGACGATTTGGCGTTTGCCGTGGCCGAGCTCGAAAGCGATGGCTATCTGAGAACGAACTCGATGATTTCCACGCGGCTTCCGCGGATGTTCACCACCGCAGAGCTTTTTATCACGTTCGATCCCCATACCGGGCAAAGCACCCCCGAAACGGACGTGGTTGCGCTCGTCGATCTTGCTCTCGGCAAATCTGGGACCGGGACCGTCGATGCGGAAGAATTGCATGCGGCCTCCGGCTGGCCGCTTCGACGCTTCAATCCACCTTTCGCCCACCTGGTGTCGCAGATCGACGATAGACGGGTCCTTCATGGAGGCACGGAAGACTATCCATCACGCGGCTTTCTGATGACCGATGGCGATCGGGTTGCGCTTCAGCGCTTCGCGGCCCGGCTGCGCAGGTAATGATTGTCCTGATGCTAAGATACTGGCTGGAGGCACGCTGCCTGCACCACCCTGGTCCTTGATTTTCAACGCCAGTGAGGTCCTTCGCGAACGCCCTCGGCCGGAAGGATCAGCATTGTTTCTCCGAGGGGATGAGGACCGGTCGGCGCGATGCCCACCCACTGGAGCGTCTCGTCGAACGCCCACGCCTGGTCAGGCGGGCTTTCGGGTACGAAGTAATGGCAATACACGTACTCCAGAGGTTTTCCCCGTGGATCGAAAGCCTGCGCTCGCTCGATGATCTTCCGATGTCGGGCGCGCTCTACATCGTCTCCTTCAACGGCCTCGAAGCCGATGTGAACGATACCGGGGCGACCCGCAGGAAGTTGGTCGCTGGCTTCCGATAGCTTCGTCGTAATGTCGCGGGCCTTCGCATCGATGGCTTCGGGAGAGGCCGATTCCCAACGGAGCAGCACGGCAAGATCGCACTCGTGCACATATCTCGGGTTTTCCGCGAGCTTTAAGCGGCTCAACTGAATGTAATTGGCGTGCCTCACGTAGCGGCCCGAGAGCAGCTCCAGCATACGCGAACTCGACGCGAGCACATGGTGATCGTCGAGAACCTCGCGCAACGGATCGAGATCGAGCTCGCCCATCGCGCCATACGACATATCGTCGCTCCAAAGCAGCGAAGGCATGTCGGACCGGAGCCACTCGAGCGACTTCTCGGTCAGATAGGCGGGTGGCACCCGATCAATGGGGATGCGGAAATGGACATCGCAAAATGCGCTCTGCTCATTCTGGGAAAACCCTGTCGCGCTGGGGCGCCATAGCTCGCGCATCGCTGCTCGTTCCCGTTCACCGTATTGGCTCGTTTCCAAGCGCTTGCACTCGACTGCGAAGGAGCGCGAGCCGATTTCAACATCCATATCGTATGTCCGGCTCAGCCCGCGTCGCTCGGGTACGAACTTTACCCGCGCGCCCGACGAGCGATAGGCGGATGCGACGAGCAGCTCGAAGAGCCCGCCATTTGGTTGACGCCGTTCACTGCTGACCAGGCGACGTGCCCGTTCTTCGACGCCGTCGACCGAAAGAAGCAGATCGAGACCGCGCCCGATCGCCTTGAACACCGGCACTACCCGCGATCCGAACGTCGGCTCGAAATTCCAGACATGATCGATAAAAGCCTCGGCCAGGAAGAGATACCAGCCGAATACGTCGGACTCGTCGAAATATCTGCCGCGGTCGGTCTCGTCGACACGACCCAGCGACGCCGCGTACAGGCGATTGGCCGCAGCATTGCGCCGCTTCTTCCACTCGTCCTGGCCAATAAAGTCGCGAAAGTAGGTCACAGCCCGCCGGACATCCGGCTCATCCGGCCAGTCATCGCCCCGTTTGTCTGGAGGTCGAAAGAGTGTTGCCGGAAATTCCTTTGGGGCGAAGGCGTCTCGACGCTTGCTTTTCATGAGTTAAAGAACGCGCAGTTGCTCGGGTTTCTGATCGATAACCAAGGGCGCGCCGCGCTCTTTTCACGCCGAAAGAGAGCGGGCAGGCCGATTACACCCAAGTATGCCTCCGATGCCAACGAGGCAACGCAGGTTCAAAGAAGTTGCGAGTTCCCATCGCCAAGCAACTCGAGCAGCACTTAGTCGCAATGTAACCGTCGGGGAATGAAACGACCCCCGCAAGTCACCTGTCGGATCTTGGCCGGGGAATACGTCGACACCGTCTCAGTCATAGGCTTCCACCCTCGTGGCAAACTCCAGGGTGGGTGCGGGACTGAAGCCCGCCCGATCCGGAACGCCGTGATTGAACAAAAGCATGCCCTTCTTCGTGTCCTGGGGTTCAACGCCACGACGCAAGAGCGCGTTCACCACGACTTGGCGCGGATGAGTTTCATCCTCGGGCCCGGCGGAGATGACGCAACCAATCGATCTTCTGGATCCGAACCCCGAGACATTTCCGACGATCCGATTGAGCAGTGCAGGGGAGATGTTGTTGCGGCTGCCGTGATGCGGGACCTGGAATATGTTCAAAGCGGTGCCGAACTGAAGACCGATGGCAATACCGTACGACACGGCAGCGCCAAGAGCTCTCAAGCCGGCGTCCGCCGTCAGGAAGATGTTTCGACCGTCGATCTGACCGTACAAGACCACGCTGGATTCGTTTTCCGCCGCCGTGATGCCGCCTTCACGGAGCGTCTCGGTGAACAGGTCCTCCGCGATGATGCGCCGGATCTCCGTCGCCACGCGTCGCCCGATCCCTGTGAGCCAATGCCCCAAGAGGACGAGGAGTTGTTGCGCGGGCTTTGGGGTGTCGCGGAATTGGGGGAGGAGGCCCTCGTACATGGCCTGCGTCGGCGAAAGCACCGTGAAGGGCCCGATCTTTGCGCCTAGAAACGGAGGGTGAAGCGAAGTGCCCCGCTTCAGGGCCAAGTCTCGGATTTCGCTGACGATCGGGTAGGCGCGCCGCAAGTCCGCGGTGAGGCCCTCCAGCGTCCATCGAGGATCGTGGAAGTAATCCATCATGTTTTTCGCGTGGTATTCGGGAACGTGCATCCAGAGGTTCTGCACATTAAGTTGCGAGATGACTGCGCGAAGACCGCTGATGTGATCGTTGTCCGGATGCGTGCTGACGACGTGCTCAACCGTGTTCGTGCCGTACACCGACCGCACGTGCTCGACGATTGCTTCGCCGGTTTCCTGGAATCCAGCGTCGATGACGATCACGCGCCACTCCGCGCCCGTCCAGTAGCGCATTGTTATCGCGTCGCCGCTGTTGGCTCCCGACCCGACAGGATGAAACTCTATTTCATAGGCCATTTGGGTGGTGTCCAGAATCAATGTTGGCTATGTAGGGAGAAATGTCGCCGCCCTAAGCGGCACCGGATCCACGCTTGTTCAGCAGCCGGTCGATTTCCTGGAGACGTTTCTCCGTCAATCCGGCTTCTTTTGCATATTCAGGCCAGCGATCTATGGCACTCTGAACTTGTTCGAAGAACTGCTCGGCTTCCTCCTGCGGAATCGACGCATTTTGCGCAACCTTTAGAATGTGCTTTTTGGTCGGGTTCTTCCCTTCACCGTCCACAGCTAGATTGTGCTCGCCCCCGGGGCCCTCCGAGAGCGTGAGGTCGTACGCCGGCGTCGGATGCCAAACTCCATCCTTTGCGAGCAGGAAAGCGTGATTTTTAGCGTGATCGTCCCGGTTGTGTGCGAGGACGTTGAAGATCATCCGGACGAACATCTGGCGTACGTGACGCTCGTCGCGCGTCAGAAGTCGCGTGACTTTCAACAGCGTATCGTAGTCGATGGACGGAGCCCGATGATCGGCCTCCAACAGCCCGCTCACCGTCTGTACATGCGCGCTCCCACCCTCGGTTCTGTCGAACCTTTGGACGGCGAAATAGCTGCCCTTCTTGGTTTTGATGAGCTTAGTGGCGGGCATATCGACGCCTGCTGCCTTCGCCATAAGAGAGTAGGCGTACTCTTCTTTTCCTATTTCGGAGTGATCGACGTTCGATTTGAACTTTACCAGCCAAGCTTCGAAGCCTTCCGGAAGATCGGTGCCGGTATCGGCTACGATCTTACCGGTCTTGCCATTCAAGCCGATCATAATCTTGGGGCGGACGCCGGCGGAGCCACCTTGGATTTCGAGCAGACGATCCACGTCGGCTTCGTCGACCTCGCCTTGGACCGCCTCAGCTTGCGCAGCAAGCCAATCGAGGTCGACGGCGTCGCCGGCGGCTTTGCTAAGGGAATTATCGGGAATGTAGCGCAACGCTCCCATGCCGGTCTGGCCGACGTATGCCAGGCGGTCAAGAGGCGTGAGGAGCCTGAAGTCGTATCCGAGGTTCTGCAGATGACGATCAAGAAGCATGCGGCCCCAACCGTCGGGGAGGCTATCGTTGAACATGCCGTGCAGCCCGGCGAACGGCGAATTCGGCGCCGGCTTTGCTCCCTCGCCGACAGGAAGCTTGAACGGAGATACGTTGAGGCGCCTCGCGGCGAAATCGGGGTGGTACTCGAAATACGCCCGGCGTTCCTCTTTGCTCCATGCCAATGTTCCTACCTCGATCTTTTCGCCGTAGAAATCGAGCGACACCCCCAGCTTTTGGATGCCTTGGGGCGGTTTTCCGTCTGGGACCTTCGGCTTCTTCACTTTCTGCGTCCCCGAATTCTGACAGGCTTGGAAATCACGTCCTCGATCGACCTGTGCGGCTTCGGAGGAAACAGCCCCTCGAATTCCTTTTCGGCGCCGAGAGCGAACGCGATGGCTATGAGGAACTCTAAGGAAGATTTGCCTGTGCGCTCAAATTGCTTCAGCGTGCCCAAGCTGACCTGAGCGCGGGCGGCAAGCCCCGACTGGGTTAAGTTGGCCTCTAATCGCCGCTGCTTTGCGCGGTTCGCTATATCGGAAGCAATGTCTTGGGGTGAGCTTAAATTAAGGGATATATCCATAGCCTCTGTTCCCATTATCTGGCAATAATAGATATTATAATATCTCGTATAAGTCAAGATCAGGATTGCGCCGTGCCTTTGGCCCTCGGCTAAACCGCAGAACCGTCCGCGTCGGCCTTTACCCAGCAGCGCATGAGAGGCCGTAACAAAAGCGCTAATGCGTCCCGAGCGGCTTTTGCGCCTCCGAGAGGCTTAACCCGGCCGAACAGTGAACGGAGGGGTGGCTTGGTCGCCGGCTTCTCCCTTTGATTATGCTCCGGCCCGCCTTTATCTCTAGGTGCTCGGAGGTTTCATGCTGACGAAACAAGCCAGTAAACACGACACAGATTTCTACGGGTGGACCCAGGAGCAAGCCGGCATCCTTGGGGCAACTTCGCCTGCAGACACGCGCCTTGACATCGACAATCTGGCTGAAGAGATCGAAGGCATGGGACGTGCCGAAGTCCTGGCGATATCTAGTCTACTTCGACAAACCCTAATTCACTTGCTGAAATCAGCCCTCGAACCTGAAAGTCAGACTCTAACGCGTTGGTTTGAGGAAATCGTCACATTCCAAGGCGATGCCGTCCTGGCCTTTTCGCCAGGACTGAAGCGGCGACTCGATCTTGAGAAAATCTGGCGTGTCGCCTGCAACGCAGCTACCCGCACCTTGGAAAATCGTGGGGTAGTCGGACCTCAATTGCCGTCGACCTGTCCGCTCTCGCTCCATGATCTTCTTGACCCCGAGTTCGACCCCGGCGCAGCGACACAAGTGCTATCTGCCGCCATCCAATCAGTGGCCAAGCACGGCATCTGAGCATCAGACCCGTTCGAGCGACGGATTGTCGTCGAGGAGGTAGACCCCACACCCGCTGAGCTCAGGCGATTGTGCGGGTCTCCCAGGCACGTTCTCGCGACCCTTCCCAATGGGGATGTAATCCTGGCCGCGGAAGGAGAGGGCGCCGATGCCGGGTTTTCGTTAGGAGGGTCGAAGGCTATTCGCAGCTCTGCGATCGTCCTTGGACGACGGAATTCCTTCGGAGACCGTACGGCAGCGCGGTCGAGTCTCGAAATGCTTGAAGGCCTGATCCGCTGGGTCAGCCCAATCTCGGTTCCGGAACCTGCGCAATCGGGAGAGACCGTCTCGGTGATCGTTGTGGATCCCGAAATTGGATTGATTGATCGCGCCGAGATGGGACGGACTGCCGCCGGGATTGATCACGTTCTGGGAGGAGCACCAGTGCCGTTGCTGAATGCTCCCGGCGGCGACATCGTCTACGGGAAGGCCCAAGAGGACGGCTGGCGCTGGAAAAAGGACGGTTGCGTGTTTGGTGGCCGCTGCGTGATTGTCGGGAGCGACGCGACGAACACGCCCGCCGAGCCCGTCGCAAGCGTTAGGGTACTTCGACGAGACGTGCGCTTCGGTCCGCCAGCCAAGACACTCTGGCTCGGATACGACAAGCATCCGATGAGGATGACCGCTCGTCCGAGCGCTTGCCCCTAGGCCGATCCTATCAAGCGCCGCAGCCCGTACAGGCTCAGGGTGCGCCAGCAACAGCCCACACCCGGCCCCGATGACCGGCCGGTAGATCACGTCAACAAGCGCAGCGTGGCTCGGCCTATCGCAGTGTAAGTTACCCTGCGATAGGCCGAGCTATCGCTCAGTGCCAAAATTGAATCTCGAAGCGCCAACACCGCCAGTGACAGAATTGAGTCTTCCAGAACCAGGGGCTGATCGAGCCGCGACAAGCGTGAAGACGCCGCCGGCCAGAAAGACCAATGGCATCAGTAGGCGAGTGACAAAATCAACCAGAGGCCCCAGTGACAAATTCAAACGCGAACGACACACTGCAGCGTGTGGTCAGAGCCCAATCCGTAATTCGCATAAGGTATATTATGGAATATCTTTATCTGCAATTCGATCAGTCATTTAGACGCAATTCCTGCCGTGGCGCCTTCGCTTCAGCTGGTTTTCGGTTCGGCCTCGAAGCCCGGTCCCGGTTCTCGGCCGCTGCTGTGCATGGAGTTGTTTTGCAGATTTGCATCGGCTCGATCTCTGCGAAAGCCGATATTGCCGTGACCTTGGCCGGCTGCAATAAGCAAGACCTCGCGAGATCGCAGATGACCTTCTGACCTTCCGTCCGTATAGGTTTGCGTCTCAGAACAACAACAAACCTTCCGAGGAAGCAAACTCATGAGCTTTTCCCGACGCACGCTTCTCAAGGCCTCCGCCGCGACCGCGGTCCTGGGCGGCATCGGTGCGCCCCATGTGGCCCGCGCCCAGAGCGCCGAGTTCACCTACAAATACGCCAATAACCTGCCCGACACCCATCCGCTGAACGTCCGCGCCAAGGAGATGGCCGCGGCGATCAAGAGCGAGACGAACGGCAAGTTCGACCTCCAGATCTTCCCGAACAACCAGCTTGGCTCGGATACCGACATGCTGAGCCAGATCCGCTCCGGCGGCGTCGAGTTCTTCACGCTGTCGGGCCTGATTCTGTCGACCCTGGTGCCGGCCGCGTCCATCAACGGCATCGGCTTCGCGTTCCCGGACTACGACACGGTCTGGAAGGCCATGGATGGCGACCTCGGCGGCTTCGTCCGCGGCGAGATCAAGAAGGCCGGCCTCGAGGTCATGGACAAGATCTGGGACAACGGCTTCCGCCAGACCACGTCGTCGAGCAAGCCGATCACCGGTCCTGACGACCTCAAGGGCTTCAAGATCCGCGTGCCGGTCTCGCCGCTGTGGACCTCGATGTTCAAGGCGTTCGACGCGGCGCCCGCCTCGATCAATTTCAGCGAGGTCTATTCGGCGCTGCAGACCAAGATCGTCGAAGGCCAGGAGAACCCGCTGGCGATCATCTCGACCGCCAAGCTCTACGAGGTGCAGAAGTACTGCTCGCTGACCAACCACATGTGGGACGGCTTCTGGTTCCTGGCCAACCGCAGGGCCTGGGAAAAGCTGCCACAGGACGTCCGCACCATCGTCGCCAAGCACATCAACGCCGCCGCGGTCAACGAGCGTGCCGATACCGCCAAGCTCAATGCCAACCTGCAACAGGAGCTCGCGGCCAAGGGCCTGACCTTCAATCAGCCTGCGGTGGCGCCGTTCCGCGACAAGCTGCGCACCGCCGGCTTCTATGCCGAGTGGAAGGGCAAGTATGGCGATCAGGCCTGGGATCTGCTGGAAAAGGCCGTCGGCAAGCTGTCGTAACGCGTTGGGGCCGTCATGGCTCATGTCGAGATGATCGCAGTGGTGGGCGAGGCGGCGTTTCAGCCCCCTCGCCGACCATCGTTGCTGGCTTCGCTCGAGCGCCTGCTCGGTCTCGCCGTCGAAATCCCGGCGGCGATCCTGGTCGTCGCCGAGATCGTGATCCTGTTTGCCGGCGTGGTCGCGCGCTACGGCCTGCACCGGCCGCTGATCTGGTCGGACGAGCTCGCCTCGATCCTGTTCCTGTGGCTCGCCATGCTGGGGGCTGCGGTTGCGTTCCGCCGCTCCGAGCACATGCGCATGACTGCGGTCGTCGCCAGCGCGCGGCCGGCCATGCGGGCGTATCTCGATCTGGTCGCGACCTCAGCGGCCCTGGCGTTCCTGATCCTGATCGTCTGGCCCGCCTGCGACTACGCCTATGAAGAAAGCTACATCACGACGCCGGCGCTGCAGATCTCCAATATGTGGCGCGCCGCCGCGCTGCCGGCCGGCATCGGCCTGATGGCGGCCTTTGCCTTGCTGCGGCTGCTGCGCGCGGCCGACTACCGGATGGTCGCGGCCGCGATGCTGTCGGTTGCTGCCCTGGTCGGGCTGTTCTGGCTGGCGGAACCGCTGCTGCGCTCGCTCGGCAATCTCAACCTCGTCATTTTCTTCGTCGGCGTCGCCGGCTTCTGCGTCTTTGCCGGCGTTCCCATTGCGTTCGGCTTTGGCCTGGCGATCTTCGGTTATCTGGCGCTGGCGACGCGGACCCCGGTGATGGTCCTGGTCGGACGGATGGACGAGGGCATGAGCCACCTCATCCTGCTCTCGGTGCCGCTGTTCGTGTTCCTGGGCGTCCTGATCGAGATGACCGGCATGGCGCGGGCCATGGTGGCGTTCCTGGCGAGCCTGCTCGGCCATATCAGGGGCGGCCTGCACTATGTGCTGGTCGGCGCCATGTATCTGGTCTCGGGCATATCAGGCGCCAAGGCTGCCGACATGGCGGCCGTCGCGCCCGTGCTGTTTCCCGAGATGAAAGAACGCGGCGCCAAGCCCGGCGATCTCGTCGCGCTGCTGGCGGCGACCGGTGCCCAGACCGAGACCATCCCGCCGAGCCTCGTGCTGATCACGATCGGCTCGGTCACCGGCGTGTCGATCGCAGCGCTGTTCACCGGCGGCCTGCTGCCCGGCGTCGTGCTCGCGATCACGCTCTGCATGCTGGTGTGGTGGCGCTACCGTCACGAGGACATGAGCCACGTCCGCCGCGCCACGGCATCCGAGATCGGCAGGACCTTCGTCGTCGCCCTGCCCGCGCTCGCATTGCCCTTCGTGATCCGCTACGCCGTGGTCGAGGGCATCGCGACCGCGACCGAGGTTTCGACCATCGGCATCGTCTATGGCGCGCTGGTCGGCCTGCTCGTCTACCGCCGCTTCGACTGGCGGCGGCTGTTCCCGATGCTGGTCGAGACCGCGGCGCTGTCGGGCGCGATCCTGCTGATCATCGGCACGGCGACCGGCATGGCCTGGGGCCTGACGCAATCCGGCTTCTCGCGCTCGCTGGCGGCCGCCATGACCGGATTGCCCGGGGGCGCTGCGACCTTCATCGCCGTTTCGATCCTGGCCTTCGTCATCCTGGGCAGCGTGCTGGAAGGCATTCCGGCGATCGTGCTGTTCGGGCCGCTGCTGTTTCCGATCGCCCGGGCCGTCGGGGTGCACGAGGTGCACTACGCCATGGTCATCATTCTCGCCATGGGCATCGGACTATTCGCCCCGCCCTTCGGCGTCGGCTATTATGCCGCCTGCGCCATCGGACGCGTCGATCCGGCCGAAGGTATCCGGCCGATCTGGGGCTATCTGCTGGCGTTGCTGGCGGGATTGATCATCGTCGCGATCTTCCCCTGGATCTCGATCGGATTCCTTTGAGGCGCAGTTTAAGGAGGGTGTCGATGAGCGAGCGGCAGAACCAGTACAATGTCGGTCTCGACAAGACGCCCGCCAATTACGTGCCGCTGAGCCCGCTGAGCTTTCTCGCGCGCAGTGCCGCCGTCTATCCCGATCATGTCAGCACGGTCTATGAGGGCCGCAGCTTCACGTGGGCCGAGACCCATGAGCGCTGCCGGCGCTTTGCGTCCTGGCTCGCGCGCAAGGGGATCGGCGTCGGCGACACCGTCGCTGCGATGCTGCCGAACATCCCGGCCATGAACGAGGCTCATTTCGCCGTGCCCATGACTGGCGCCGTGCTCAACGCGCTGAACATCCGTCTCGACGCGCCATCGATCGCGTTTCAGCTCGACCATGGCGGCGCGAAGATCATCCTGGTCGACCCCGAATTCTCGGGCGTCATCACCGACGCGCTGGCGCAGATGACGGGCCCGAGGCCGTTCGTGGTCGACGTCGACGACGCATCGTTCAAAGGCGGCAGCCGCATCGGCGAGATCGAGTATGAGGCGGCCGTCGCCGAGGGCGATCCGAACTTCGCGGCGATCACGCCAAACGACGAATGGGACGCGATCGCGCTGAGCTACACCTCGGGCACGACGGGCAATCCCAAGGGCGTCGTCACCCATCATCGCGGCGCCTATCTCAACGCGGTCAGCAACATCCTCGCCGGCAATCTCGGCCAGCATCCGGTCTATCTCTGGACGCTGCCGATGTTCCACTGCAATGGCTGGTGCTTCCCGTGGACCATCGCGGCGGCCGCCGGCATCAATGTCTGCCTGCGCAAGGTCGAGCCAACCAAAATCTTCGAGCTGATCAAGGCGCACGGCGTCACCCATATGTGCGGCGCGCCGATCGTCTACAACACGCTGATCAACGCCCCCGACGCGCCCAAGGAAACGTCAACCGGCAGTGCAGCCCGCCGCGTCGTCGGCCTGATCGCCGGCGCCGCGCCGCCGGTCGCGGTGCTCGAAGGCGCCGAAAGCATCGGCATCAAGCTGACGCATGTGTACGGCCTGACCGAGGTCTACGGCCCCGCCTCCGTCTGCGCTGAGCAGCCCGGCTGGGACGAGCTTCCCGCGCCCGAGCGCGCGCGCATGAAGCGCCGGCAGGGCGTGCCCTACCCGCTCGAGGAACGCGTCACCGTCATCGATCCGCAGACCATGCAGGAAGTGCCGCGTGACGGCGAGACCATCGGCGAGGTCATGTTCCGCGGCAACATCGTGATGAAGGGCTATCTCAGGAACGAGAAGGCGACCAGGGAGGCGTTCGAGGGCGGCTGGTTTCACACCGGCGATCTCGGTGTGCTCGACGAGCACGGCTACGTCATCATCAAGGATCGCTCCAAGGACATCATCATCTCCGGCGGCGAGAACATCTCCTCCGTCGAGGTCGAGGACATCCTCTACAAGCACCCGGCGGTGCTGTTCGCCGCCGTGGTCGCAAAGCCCGATCCGAAATGGGGCGAAGTGCCCTGCGCCTTCGTCGAGCTGAAGGACGGCGCCAACGCCAGCGAAGCCGACATCATCGCCTTCTGCCGCTCGCACATGAGCGGCTTCAAGACGCCGAAGGCCGTCGTGTTCGGGCCGATCCCGAAGACGTCCACCGGCAAGATCCAGAAATTCCTGCTGCGCAACGAGGTCGGATCGGCGAAGGCGATCTCGGCCTGAGCTGACGGCAGAAGAGCTTCCGCCCGCACGCCGGAAGGCGGCGGGCGGAAGGCCTCATCCTCACATCTTCTTGTAGGCGTCGACGATCGCCTGACCATCGGCGCCGGCCTTCTTGAGCCAGTCGGCCGTCAGCTGCTCGCCGATCTTCTGGAAGCCGGCCTTGAGCGCCGGGCTCGGCGGCTCGACATTCATGCCTTTTGCCTTGAGCTGGTCGAGATACCAGGTGCTCTTGTCCTGCCAGGCCTTCCAGCCGCGGGTTTCCGCCGTTGCCGCCGCTTTGAGGATGGCCTCCTGGGTCGGCTTGTCGAGTGCGTCGAACGCGGCCTTGTTGACGAAGGTGTAGTCCTTCGGAATCCAGGCTTGAACGTCGTAGAAATATTTGAGCGACTCCCACGCCTTCGCGTCGTAGCCCGTGCCGCCCGACGACATGAAGGAATTGACCACCCCGGTCGCCAGCGCCTGCGGCAGTTCAGCGGCCTGGATCGTGACGGACTGCGCGCCGACCAGCTCGCCGATGCGCGCGGTCCCGACGTTATAGGCGCGCCATTTCAGGCCTTTCATGTCCTCGATGGTCGCGAGCGGCTTGTTGACATAGACGCCTTGCGGCGCCCACGGCACGACAAACAGCAGCTTGAGGCCCTGCGCATCGAGCTTCTTGACGATCGCAGCCTTGGAGGCCTGATACAGCTTCATCGCGTCCGGGAAGCTGGTCGCGAGGAACGGTACGACGTCGACGCCGAACACGGGATCCTCGTTCTCGTGGATCGAGAGCAGCACCTCGCCCATCTGCGCCTGACCGGTCACCACCGCGCGCTTGATGTCGGGCGCCTTGAACAGCGAGGCGCCGGGATGGACCGTGATCTGAAGCTTTCCGGACGTGGCGGCTTCGACGTCCTTGGCGAAGGCGACCAGGTTTTCGGAGTGCGGATTGTCCGCGGGATATGCGGCCGGCAGATTCCATTTGGTCTGAGCCAAAGCGGGTGTCGCAGCTGCCACCACGCCGGCGGTCAGGAATGCGCGAAATAGACGAGACATCATCGGACTTCTCCTCACAGGTAAATTCGAGAACCGGGTGCGATCAATCTGGGAAAGCGAGCTTGGGCAGGAACATCACGATCTGCGGATACTCCGTAATGATGAAGACAGCAGCCAGCAGCAGGACGAAGAACGGAAACGTCGCGCGCGCAACGGTGAAAGTGTCGCGCCCGCTCATGTTCTGGAGCACGAACAGATTGAAGCCGACCGGCGGGGTGATCTGCGCCATCTCGACATGGATGATGAGATAGACGCCGAACCAGACGAGATCGAGCCCAGCCTGCCGGACCATCGGCAGCACGATGACGGCGGTCAGAACGATCATCGAGATGCCGTCGATCAGGCAACCCAGGATGATGTACATGATGCTCAGATACAGCGCGAGCATGCTGGGGGTGAGCTGCTGCCCCTGCACCCAGGTGGCGAGCGCGGCTGGAATCCCCGTATAGGCCATCGCGGCCGTGGTGTAGGCCGCGCCTGCCAGGATCAGCATGATCATGCAGGTCAGGCGCGTCGCACTCATGATGCTCTCGAGAAAATTCTTGCGCGTCAGCGTGCCGCTCCACCACGCCAGCAGCAGCGCGCCCGTGACGCCCCATGCCGCGCATTCGGTGGCAGTCGCAAAGCCGAGCACCAGCGAAAAGAACACTGCCAGGATCAGGAGCATGCAGGGCGCGAGCTTCGCCGACTCCCGTAGCTTCTGCCGGAACGGCATCGGCGGATCGCGCGGCGGAACCTTCTTGGGGTTGAGCAGCGACCAGATGATGATGTAGCCCGAATAAAGCACCATCACCAGCACACCCGGCAGGAATCCGCCGAGGAATACCTGCAGCACGGAGACATTCGCCGTGACCGCGTAGACCACCATCGGGATCGAGGGCGGGATCAGCAGGCCAAGCGTGCCCGCGCCTGCCAGCGAGCCGAGGCTCAAGCCTTTGTCGTAGCCGCGCTTGTCGAGCTCGGGCAGCGCGATCTTGCCGATCGTCGCGCAGGTCGCGGCCGAAGAACCCGAGACCGCCGCGAAGATGCCGCAGCCGATCACGTTGACATGAGTCAGACGTCCCGGCAGCCACTGAACCCAGGGCGACAATCCCCGGAACATCTCTTCCGACAATTTGGTGCGGAAGAGAATCTCTCCCATCCAGATGAACAGCGGCAGCGCGGCCAAGGTCCAGGATGAGCTGGCGCTCCAAGTGGTGGTCGCAAGCACCGCGCCGAGCGGCAGGCTCGTGGTCAACGACATCGCCACGAAGCCGACGAGCCCGAGCGAGACCGCGATCCAGACGCCGCTTCCCAGCAGCAGGATCATGACGCCGAGCAGGATGAAAGAGAGCTCGATCATGCCCAGATTGGCCATGGTCAACCTCCGCCGCCCTGCGAGATGCGTTCGACGAATTCCTCCGGCGTCTCGTCCGGCGAGCCCTTCTCGTAGCTCGGCCGGTTGCCGCCGACGACATTGACCATCTCATCGATCAGCGCGATCGACAGGATCGCAAGACCGCCGGCAAAGCCGAGCTGGGGGATCCAGAGCGGAAGCGCGACCACGCCCTGCGCCACGTCGTTGAAGCGCCAGGAATCGTAGGTCATCTGGACGGCATAGCGGGTGAAATAGAGAATGAAGACGGTGGCGATACCCAGCGCCACGATCTCCGCGACCTGCTTGGTCCGCCCGTGCAGGCGCTCCAGCAGCAGGCCGACGCGGATCATCTCTCCCCGCTTGAAGGTGTGCGCAAGGCCGAGGAAAGCCATCGCGGCCATGCACCACGATGCGAAGTCATCGCCGGCGGGAATGTTGATCGCAAACTGGCGACCGACCGACATGAGCATCATGATGGCAAAGATTGCAACCAGGAAGACGCCGGCGGCGTAGCCTGCCCCGAGATAAAGAAGATCCAGTGCGCGGCGCACCGGTCCACCAGCCGTTTCGTCGTCCCCAGCCACGCAGTCTCATCCTCGCACGAGGCGTTCGGCGGGTCCGACGATCGCATATCGCGCGCCGCCGATCCTGCCTCAATATCGCCCTTGGCCAACGCCCTGTCTTTCAGACGTTAGATCAACATGATGGAGCCGACGCAAGCAAGGACTATGCCTGCCGGCGGGCGAATTTCTACCGCAGGTTCAATGCGTCTCCAGCCGCAGCCCGTCAAAGGCGGGCACGACGCCCGCGGGCAGCGATTGCCGGATCACCTCGTAGTCGACGTCGGCGGTCATGTTGGTGATGACGGCGCGCTTTGGCTTGAACCGCTCGATCCAGGACAGCGCGTCATTGATGCTGAAATGACTGACATGGTTGGTGTAGCGCAGGCCGTCGACGATCCAGAGGTCGAGATCTTCCAGCGCATCCCAGCTTTCGCGCGGGATGTCGTTGAGGTCGGGTGTGTAGGCTGCATTCCCGATGCGATAGCCCAGCGCGGGAATGTTGCCATGCTGGACCAGAAAGGCCGTCATCGTCACGGCGCCCCCCTTCCCCAGGATGGTCTGGCTTTCGCCGGCCTCGATCGAATGCCGGGTCAGGATCGGCGGATAGTCGCTGCCCTCCGGCGAGATGAAGCAATAGGAGAAGCGCGACAGGATGTCCTTGGCGGTCGACTGGTTGAAATAGGTCGGGATGCGGCGGCGCATGTGCATCACGACCGATCGCAGATCGTCCATGCCGTGGGTCTGGTCGGCGTGCTCATGCGTCAGGAACACCGCATCGATGTGATCGACATTGGTCGAGAGCAATTGCTCGCGCAAATCCGGCGACGTGTCGATCAGGATGCGCGTGGTGCCGTGCTCGGATCTCCGTTCGACCAGCAGCGAGCAGCGGCGGCGGCGGTTCTTGGGATTGTTGGGATCGCAAGCGCCCCAGCCGAGCGCCGGGCGCGGCACGCCGGCGGAGGAGCCGCAGCCCAGGATCGTCAATGTCAGCGTCATGCGGCTCCCGGTTTCAAGCCTTCACCTTCGAGAACAGGCGGAAGAAGTTTTCGCTGGTCTGGCGCGCGATCTCGTCGAACGGCACCCCGCGCGTCTCGGCCAGCACTCTTGCGACCTCGACCACATAGGCCGGTTCGTTGCGTTTGCCGCGGAACTTGCCTGGCGCAAGATAGGGCGAGTCGGTTTCGACCAGGATACGATCGGAGGGCAGTTCGGCCGCAAGCGCGCGCAGGGCTTCCGACTTCTTGAAAGTCAGAATGCCCGTGAAGCCGATATAGAGCCCGAGCGACACCGCCTTCAGCGCCAGTTCGCGCCCGCCCGTGTAGCAATGCAGCACGGCGCGAAACGATCCCTTGGCCGCCTCGTCTTCCAGGATGCGGGCGCAGTCCTCGTCGGCTTCACGGGTGTGTATCACCAGCGGCAAGCCGGTGGCGCGGGCGGCGGCGATGTGGGCGCGAAAGCCCCGCGCCTGCGCTTCCGGCGAGCCGTTGTCGTAGAAATAGTCGAGCCCGGCCTCGCCGAGCGCGACGACCTTGGGATGCTCCGTCAACGCAACCAGCTCGTCCGATGCAATGCCGTCCTCCTCATCCGCGTTGTGCGGATGGGTGCCGACCGAGCAATAGACGTCGTCGTAGCGTTCGGCGATGGCGAGAAGCTGGTTCAGCTTTCGCACCCGCGTCGAGATCGTGACCATGCGCCCGATTCCGGCCGCGCGTGCGCGCGACACGATGCCGTCGAGATCGTCCGCAAAATCCGGAAAATCCAGATGGCAGTGGCTGTCGACAAGCATTCTCGAGCGTCGCTTTCCAAAAACCCTGAGGTTGGTCGTCCGGGTCGCGACCTTCGACGGTGCAGGATCGCTGTGGACGGGGTCCCTTTCTCACAGGTAGGGCCAGCGTGAGGCGACGTCAACCGGACCGGCGATCTCGCGCCCCAGCCGGTTCCTGCGCCGCCAAATGCCGTGGGCGGTCAGGGTTTGAGGTCCAGCACTTCCCGCACCTTCCGCGCCAGCTTGTCGCTCCTGTAGGGCTTCTGCAGCAGGTGGACCCCGGGATCGAGCCGACCATGATGGACGATCGAGTTCTCGGTGTAGCCCGAGGTGAACAGAACCCGACTGCCGGGGGCGCTCTGCCCGATCCGCTCCGCGAGTTCACGCCCAGTCATGCCACCGGGCATCACGACGTCCGTAAACAACAAATCGGGCACGCCCGAACGCGACACCTCCAGGAGCGCGGACGGTCCGTCGCAAGCTTCCGTGACCCGGTAGCCCAGGCGCCGCAATTGTTGGACGGCAAACATCCGCACGTGAGGGTCGTCCTCGACGACGAGGATGGATTCGGTGCCGGTCGCGGCAGGTTCCGGAGCCTCTGACGACGGCCCGGCGGTCGTCGTGTCGGTTTCGGCGCGCGGCAGATAGATCTTGATGCATGTGCCGTGCCCGACTTCGCTGTAGACCTGGATGTGCCCACCCGTCTGCTTGACGAAACCGTACACCATGCTGAGTCCGAGACCGGTCCCCTTGCCGACCGGCTTGGTCGTGAAAAATGGTTCGAAGATGCGGTCACGCATCTCCGGGGCGATGCCGCTGCCCGTGTCAGACAAGGCCATCATGACGTACTGGCCTGGATTGACCTCCACATTGTGCGCGGCATAATCCGCCGAGAGATCGACATTGGCCGTCTCGATCGTCAGCTTGCCTCCCTGCGGCATCGCATCGCGCGCGTTGAGGACGATATTGAGAATGGCAGTCTCCGTTTGGCGGATATCGGCAGTCACGCTCCACAACGGCTCCGCAAGTCGAAGATCGACTTCGACGTTCTCGCCGATGGTACGCCGCAGCAGCGCGTTCATGCGCGTCACGACCTCATTCAGCTCGAACGTGCTCGGCTCGAGAGCCTGGCGGCGAGCATAGGCGAGCATCAGCTGCGTCAGGCTCGCGCCGCGCTCGGCGGCCGCGATGATCGGCTCGACGAGCTTGCGATGCTGATTGTCGCTTTTGATCTCATCCAAGAGCACTTCCGCGTTGCCGAGGATGACGGTCAGGAGATTGTTGAAGTCATGGGCGATGCCGCCGGTCAACTGGCCGATCGCTTCCATCTTCTGCGCCTGTGCAAGTTGCGCCTCGATCCGCTTGCGCTCCGTGATGTCTTCGGTCAGGAAAGCGACGCCGCCGATGTTGCCGAACGCATCGAACCAGGGGCGGACCTCCCAGCGCAACCATTGCAGCCGTCCGTCGGCTCTCGTGAACGAATCTTCGTCGGCATGAAGCGTCTCGCCCCCGAGGGCGCGGCGATGAATCGCGCGCCAGCGCTCCGGAACTTCCGGAAAGACCTCGTAGTGTGAGAGCCCGCGCAGATCGCGCCCAACCAGGCCATAGTCGGCGAGCCAGCGATCGCTGTAGACAATATAGCGTAGCTCGTTGTCGAGCATCGCAATCGCGGCAGGCGAGTATTTAATGAAGTATCTCAGGCGCTCCTCGCTATCGCGCAAGGCCTCCGCTCCCTCTTGCTGGAGCGCTTCGAGAGTCCTGCGGCCGGAAACGTCCCTCACTGCTGCGATGGCAGCGTGCCGACCGGCCACGATGATCGGGCTGATGCTGATCTCGGCCGGAAATTCCATCGCGTTCTTGCAACGTCCCGACAACAGCATTCCACCACCCATCATGCGGGAGGTCGGCTTTCGGAAATAGGCTTTGAGCTGACTGGAGTGTTCGCTGCGAAATCGTTCGGGGATCAGCATCTCGATCGAGTTGCCGACAAGCTCCTCGGGCGCGTATCCGAAAATGTCCGTGACACGGTCACTGGCAAACTTGATCACCCCAGCGGCGCTGACCATGATGACGGCGTCCGGACTGGCCGCCAGGACGCCTCTGAACTTCGCTTCGCTTGCGCGCAATTCAGCCGCTGTGCGGTCTCGATCTGCGGGCCCCTGCCCCAATCTCAGGTTGCGCAGGCGCTGCCGAAATCCGAATCTGCGCAACTTTCCAAGCCGCTTTGGCTTACCGTCGTCCTTGATGTCCGGTGGACTCAATGCTCACCTTCCTGCCCCGAGCAAAGGGCAGAGTCCGGCGCTTGGTTTGCATTGATCCGGATCAATGACATTGACCGAATCGCATGTGCGCCGTCGGCCGCGCGACTAGCCGCTCATTGGGCTACCTAAAGTAGTGGCCCGCGTCGGTTCCAGCACCCCGCGTAAGCCTCCGAGGCAAGCCTCCGAGGCAGGCGCGAGGCCGGGGGTCGGGGGACCGGGTCGCAGATGAGTGCTTAAGCCGCCGGCTCGATGTAACGCGGGAATGCCGGCCTCGGCGCCGGCAGCGTCGAGCCGGGCGCGATCCGCTTGTCCCCGCCCAGCACGGCGAAGCTGCGCTCGTCTTGCGGGATACCGAGGCTGTCGAGCAACAGGCTTGATGCCGTCGGCATCGCGGGCTGAGCCAGGATCGCGATCTGGCGCACGACTTCGGCGGTGACGTAGAGCACCGTCTTCTGCCTGGCCGGATCGGTCTTGGCGAGTGCCCACGGCGCCTCGCCCGCGAAATAGCGGTTGGCCTCCGCGACCACGGCCCAGACGGCGTTGAGCCATTGATGGATCTGCTGCGTCGCCATGGCCTCGCGCGAGGCGGCCACCATGCCGTCGGCCATCGCCAGGATCGCCCTGTCGTTATCGCTGAACTCGCCGGGCTCCGGCAGCACGCCGCCCAGTTGCTTGGCGATCATCGACAGCGAGCGCTGCGCGAGGTTGCCGAGATCGTTGGCGAGGTCCGCATTGATGCGCGCCACGATGGCCTCGTGGTTGTAGTTGCCGTCCTGGCCGAACGGCACCTCGCGCAGGAAGAAATAGCGCATCTGGTCGACGCCGTACTGGTCGGCGAGGTTGAAGGGATCGACGACATTGCCGACCGACTTCGACATCTTCTCGCCCCTGTTGAACAGGAAGCCGTGGGCATAGACCCGCTTCGGCAGCGGGATTCCGGCCGACATCAGGAACGCCGGCCAGTACACCGCGTGGAAGCGGATGATGTCCTTGCCGATGATGTGCACATCGGCCGGCCAGTAGCGCCAGTTCTTGTCGCTCTCGTCGGGGAAGCCGACGCCGGTGATGTAGTTGGTCAGCGCGTCGACCCAGACATACATCACGTGCTCTTCGTCGCCAGGCACTTTGACGCCCCAATCGAACGTCGTGCGCGAGATCGAGAGATCGCGCAGGCCGCCCTTGACGAAGCTGACCACCTCGTTCTTGCGGGAATCCGGCCCGATGAAATCGGGATGATCCGCATACAGCTTGAGCAGTTTGTCCTGGTACGCCGACAGGCGGAAGAAGTAGCTCTTCTCCTCGACCCATTCGACGGGCGTACCCTGCGGACCGAGCCGCACGCCGTCGTCGTTCAGGCGCGTCTCGTCCTCGGCGTAATAGGCCTCGTCGCGCACCGAATACCAGCCGGCATAGGTGTCGGCATAGATGTCGCCGTTCGCCTCCATGCGCCGCCAGATCTCCTGGCTGGAGCGATGATGCTGCTCCTCGGTGGTGCGGATGAAGCGGTCAAACGACACATTCAGACGCTCGTCCATTTCCTTGAAGCGGCCCGCATTGCGGGTTGCGAGGGCTGCTGCGGACATGCCCTCGCCGGCCGCGGTCTGGACCATTTTCTGGCCGTGCTCGTCGGTGCCGGTCAGGAAGAACACGTCCTTGCCGTCGAGCCGCGCAAAGCGTGCCAGCACGTCGGTCGCGATCGCCTCATAGGCGTGGCCGATATGCGGGCTGCCATTGGGGTAGGCGATCGCGGTCGTGATGTAGAAGACGTTGTCGCGCGCGGCGACGGCAGCGGGCGCGGCGGCCTTTGGGGCAGCTGCCGGCGTCGCGGCTTGCGGAGCTGCGGCGGGCTTCGGCGCAGGCGGGGCCTTGGGTTTAGGAACCTTAGGCTTGGAGACCTTGGGCTTGACAGCCTTCGGCGGAGCGACGACGGGGGCCGGTGCAACGACGGCCGGCGCGGCAGCCTTCTTGGCTGATTTCTTCGCAGGGGTCTTGGCGAGCTTTTTGGCGGCAGCTTTCTTCGAAGTTTTCTTAGCGATGACTCGCTTCTTCGCAGCCTTCTTTGCCGGCTTCGCTGTGCCTTTTCTTCCACCCCTCGTGGTGGTGGCTTTCTTGGACGCCTTGACCTTCTTGGAAGCCTTGCGCGTAAGCGCCTTCACAGCCTTCTTCGTGGCTTTCTTGGCAGTCCGCTTGGCTGCCTTCTTCGCAGCCTTCTTGCCCTTGGCGGTTTTCTTAGCTCGCGTTGCCACGACGAATTCCTTTACGGCTTCTCGAATTTTTTGAATCGAATCTGCGCCTAGCGCGTTGCGTCCGCCAGCCAGCCGAACACCGAGAAAACCAAGGGCTTGCGCTCCAGATTGTAGGTTTCGGTGTCGCGCGCGGCGCGGACGATCTTTTCCCATACCTCGCTTAAGCGCGCAAGGCGCGGCAAATTCTGGTTGGCATTGGCCTCGTCCGCATGCAGGCGTTCGGCGATCCAGCGATCGATGCCGTCGATGAAGGCGGCGAGTGCGACGCGGTCGCTGGTGCCGAGGGAATCGCCGAGCGTGTGCAATTCGCGCGGGTCGACCTGCGGCAGGCGCGCCAGCAGCGCGGCGGTGCGCTGCTGAAGCTTCAGCGCGTCGCCGCCGAGCAGCGTCAGGGCCCGTGCAACGCTGCCTTCAGAGGCCTCCGCCGCCTCACGCAACTCGGGATCATTCGGATCGAGCTCGGCCGCCGCAGCCGCAGCCCCGACCACGTCGTCCGTTGCGAGCGGCCGCAGGCGGAGCTTGCGACAGCGCGACTGGATGGTGGCGAGCACGCGCGCCGGCGCGTGGCTCACCAGAAGGAACAGCGATTGCTGCGGCGGCTCTTCGAGAATCTTCAGCAGCGCGTTGGCCGCGTTCGGATTGAGCTCGTCGACGGTGTCGACGATGCAGACGCGCCAGCCTTCGGCCGCCGCGGTCGAGCCGAAGAATCCGATCGTCTCGCGTGTCTCATCCACGGTGATCACGGTGCGCATCACGCCGCGATCGTTGGCGGTGCGCTCCAGCGTCAGGAGGCCGCCATGCGAGCCGGCCGCCACCTGCCGCGCCACGGCGTCATCGGGGTCGACCGCAAGGCCCTCAGCGTGCTGCACGGCGGGCGCCAGCGGCTGGCCATGGGCGAGCACGAAGCGCGCCATGCGATACGCCAGCGTCGCCTTGCCGATGCCCTGCGGCCCGCCGATCAGCCAGGCATGCGGAATCCGCCCGCTGCGATAGGCTGATAGCAGCGCCGCCTCGGCCTCGCGATGGCCGAACAGACGGCTGGTCTCGCGCGGATGCGGAATGGCGGTTTCACGCTCGGACTGGCGCGGGCTCATGCTGAAATCACCGAAGCCGGCGTGGGAAGGAGACGATCGCGCAGCGCAGCCCAGATTCGGGCCGCGACCGTGTCAGGGTCGGAATTGGCGTCGATCAGCACGCAGCGCGCCGGATCGTCCGCAGCGATCTTGCGATAGGCCTCGCGCAGGCCCTGGTGAAAGCTGAGCTTCTCGCTTTCGAACCTGTCGGGCATGCCGTTGCCGCGACGCGCGGCGGCGCGCTGCAGGCCGATCTCGACCGGGAGGTCGAGGACGATGGTGAGATCCGGCTTGAGATCACCGATCGTGACCCGCTGCATCGCGTTGATCAGGCCTTCAGGCACGCGGCCGAGGCTGCCTTGATAGGCCCGCGTCGAATCGGCGAAGCGGTCGCACAGCACCCAGACGCCCTGGTTGAGCGCAGGCAGGATCACGGTGCGGACATGATCGTCGCGCGCGGCGGCAAACAGCAGCGTCTCCGCCTCCGGACCGAGCAGCCTGCCCATCCCCGACAGCACCAGATGACGCATGATCTCGGCGCCTGGCGAGCCGCCCGGCTCACGGGTGACGCGGATGCGGAGCTTGGCCGCCTTGAGGCGATCGGCCAGCTTCTTGATCTGGGTCGACTTGCCGGTGCCCTCGCCGCCTTCAAAGGTAATGAAGCGTCCGCGTCCGGACGGCCGCTGTCCTGCGCTCTCACTCATGATCAGAGCTTCTCGGCGCCTGCGCGGAACATGCCGATCACGAGCTCGCTGGCGCCATCGATCGCGCGCCGCACGGTCGAACCGGTGCCGATCGCTTCGGCCGCATAGACCGGCGTCTCCACCGCGATGTTGCCGCTGCGCCAGACCCTGACCACGCCGACCTTCTGGCCGGCCTCGATCGGCGCCCGTACCGGGCCGCTATAGACGACGCGCGCAATCAGCTTGTCGCTGCCGTTCTTGTGTACCATCACCTTCACCGGCGTCTTGGCGACGAGTTTGACCGAGCGGCTCTCGCCGCCGAACACCTTGGCATAGCCGACGGGCTGATCGGCCGCGATCAGCGTGCGGGTCTCGAAATTGCGAAAACCCCATTCCAGCATCTTCTTGGCTTCGCTGGCGCGATCGTCGGGGTCGTCCAGTCCGTTGACGACGACGATCAGCCGCGTGCCGTTCTGAACGGCCGAGCCGACCATGCCGTAGCCGCCTTCCTTGGTGTAGCCGGTCTTGAGACCGTCGGCGCCTTCGAGCGAATTGAGCAACGGATTGCGGTTGGGCTGGCGGATCTTGTTCCAGGTGAACTCCTTCTCGCCGAACAGTTTGTAGAACTCCGGAAAGTCCAGGATGATGTGGCGGGCGAGCATGCTGAGCTCGCGCACCGTCATCTTGTTGGCGGGGTCGGGCAGCCCGCTGGAATTGCCGAAGGTCGACCTGGTCATGCCGAGCTCGCGGGCGCGCTTGGTCATGAAGTCGGCCGCGAAGATCTTCTCGTTGCCGGCCATGGCTTCGGCGAGCGCGATGCAGGCGTCGTTGCCGCTCTGGATGATGGCGCCGTGCAGGAGATCGTTGACGGAGACCTTGCTGTTGATGGCGGCGAACATGGTCGAGCCGCCCGACGGCGCACCGCCCCGCCGCCAGGCGTTCTCGCTGATCCGGTACTCGTCGGTCAGCTTGATGTCGCCCTTCTTGACCGCATTGAAGACGACCTCCGCCGTCATCAGCTTCATCATGCTGGAGGGCGCGCGCAGCTCGTCGGCGTTCTTCTCGAACAGCACGCTGCCGCTTGTGGCTTCGATCAGGATCGCGGTCGGAGCATCGCCGTCGAAGCCGGTATCGTCGGCCTTCTTGGCGCCCTGGACGCTCTGGTTGGCGGCCAGGAGCGATCCGCTCCAGCCGACGCTCGCCACCAGGATCGTCGCCATCAGGCCGCGCGCCAGCGCTCCGGCGGTGAACCGGGTGCGACGGTGCGAAAGGAGACGACATGCCATGGCCAAGCCCTGAGAGCAGCGTTCTAACAGCTGGAATCGGCGCGAACAACGCGACGTTGGACGCCTGCCCAGAGATTGCACGATTCTCGCCGTGCCCCTATCGTGGCACCTCACCTTTCCCGACCAAATCCCTGAAACAAGGCGGAAAAGCGATGTCCTCCACGCGCATGATCAAGGCCAACGGCATCGATCTCTTCATCCGCGAAGCCGGCCAGGGTCCACTGGTCGTGCTGTGCCACGGCTGGCCGGAGCTATCCTATTCCTGGCGCCACCAGATCCCCGCGCTCGCCGCCGCCGGGTTTCACGTCGTCGCCCCCGACATGCGCGGCTACGGCCAGAGCGCCGCGCCGCCCGAGGTTGCGGCCTACTCGATCTTCGACACGGTCGGCGACGTGGTTGGCCTGGTGCAGGCGCTCGGCGAGACCAGGGCGATGGTGGTCGGCCACGATTGGGGCGCGCCGGTCGCCTGGCATGCGGCGCTGTTCCGGCCCGACATCTTCACGGCGGTCGCGGGCCTGAGCGTGCCGCCGCCGTTCCGCGGGCGCGGTAAGCCGCTCGACCTGCTGCGCCAGGGCGGCGTCACCAATTTCTATTGGCAGTATTTCCAGGCGCCGGGTGTCGCCGAGGCCGAGCTCGAGCGCGACGTCGCCCGCACCATGCGCGTCGTACTAGGGGGACGCGGCCTGGCCGACCCCACCGCCGCGATGTTCGTGCAGGAGGGCAAGGGCTTTCTCAGCCACGCCACCGCCGAGGAGCCGCTGCCCGGCTGGCTCAGCGAGGCTGACCTCGCCTACTTCACCGAAAGCTTCCGCAAGTCCGGCTTCCGCGGCGGGCTGAACTGGTATCGCAACATCGACCGCAATTGGGAGCTGACGGCGCCCTGGCAGGACGCGCAGATCCGTCAGCCTTCGCTGTTCATCGCCGGCTCCAAGGACGCCGTCATCACCGGCCTGATCGGGGCCAAGCGCGTCAACGAGCTCGAGCGCGTGCTGCCGAATCTGAGGCAAAAGCTGATCATCGAGGGCGCCGGCCATTGGGTGCAGCAGGAACGGCCCGACGAGGTGAACGCAGCGCTGGTGCAATTCCTGAAGGCCAGCTTGGCCTAGTAGAGCCCACGGCCACTCAGGATGTTGCGCGCCTCGGCGGCGCCGTCGGACGTGGTCTCGGTCGCGTAACGGCCGTCAGCGTCATAGGACACGGCGCGGGCGTTCTGGAGCGCCCGGCCCCGGCTGCGGCTCGATGCCGACATTTCCGAGGTCGCGTTGAGCGAGGCCATGTCGGCGGAGGTGCTTCCGAGATTGTAGGGCCGGCCCTCCGGCATCGGCACATCGCCGCGAATGGCACCGCGGGCCGATGATGGCAGCTCCGGCACGAACGGCTTGGCTGAGGCGACCCGGACCATCGAGGGCGACGGCGCCGGAACGCCGGTTCGCAGGGTCGCCAGCAGCTGGCGGTCGTCGGAGCCTTCCAGCGGCGCCCGGCCGACATATTCGACGCGGACCTTGGCGACACCATTTCCTTTGAATTCAAGGAGTTCGGCGGCCTTGTTCGAGACGTCGATGAGGCGGTTGCCGTGATAGGGGCCGCGGTCATTGACGCGGACGATCAGCGACTTGCCGTTCGAGATGTTGGTCACCCGGGCGTAGGACGGCATCGGCAGGGTCGGATGCGCCGCGGTCAGCGAGGTCATGTCGAACACTTCGCCATTGGCGGTCAGGCGGCCGTGGAAGTCGTCGCCGTACCAGGACGCCACGCCCTCGGCGCGGTAATTGACGTCCTCCTCCGGCACGTAGGTCCGGCCCGCCACGACATAGGGCTTGCCGACGCGGTAGGTGCCGCCGCCCTTCGGAACGGGATCCCCGAAAGCCACGACCCGGGGGCTGGACGACACGCCGTATTTCGGATCGACGCGGCTGGCGAATTTGTTCGAGGAGGCGCAATTGGCCAGCGCAACGCAGGCTGCGACCGCCGCGACACCACGCGCGGCCCGCAAAACCGAATCTGACCGTCGGATCCCCATTCGCCCCAAATACCACTTTGCCGGAGGCGTACCCAACCCGCTTTGGCTACGGGGATCGCTGTCCGGTCATCTGATCCGAAGCGGCCCACCACCGTCTCGGAAGCGGTAACGATAACGCAACCCGAACACGGCGGAAATGGGGAGCCCGCAGCGATCCCGCCGGGATGGTAAACGGGACGTTCGCATTTTTCCGTTGTTCTACGGAACGAGGCCGCTCGCGCTGTGCCACGGCTGGACATTCTGTTGCGCCGAATCCTCACTCCACCCCCATTGTCGCGCCGCTCTCTGGAATTCTTTTGACTGTGCAAGGCCGCCCGCGTTCTCTCCGATGCAAGGGCGGGATTTGGAATTTAACGATGATCGAGACGGTTTCGGCACTGATGGGTCTGGTAAGCGCGGGGATCTTCCTGGCCCATGCGTTTGAAGGCTACCGCACGAGGGCCTGACGGCACTCGCGCAGACGGCAAGCATCACCTCTTTCAAGACGGCGCGTTCGGACAATTTGATCGATCCGACCCGAAGACGAGAGCGGCAGGTGTCCCATGCGTAACCATGACCTGGTATCTGACGGCTTCCTGGCATTGACCGCGGGCGGCTTGGTCCTGCTCTGCTCGAGCCTCGTGGCGCTGGCCTTCGCCTGAGCGCCACCCTCTCCTTTCCGCGCGCGGCTCAGCGCAGGCCCAGCAGGGAGCGGCGATAGAGGCCGCTCCGGGCCTCGCTCTGGCAGACGAAACTGCCGTCGAAGCCTTGGCCGTACCGCTTCTGGCCCTTGCGGTAATAGACGCCCTTCTTGAAATCGAGCCACACCACCTTGTCGCGTGGGCAATGACGCTGCGCCTGCGCCTCGTAGCGGAATGGCGTCAGCGGGCTCGCCGAGACCTGCGCGGAGCCGGCGCCAATCATGATCGCGCCGGCGAGCGCAATGCCGCCGGTCCATCTGCCGAAGCCGCCTCGCGTCACTCCCCGCCTCCCGATCCGCCGCCGCGCGGCAACGGTAGCACGAAATGAGGCGCGGAAGGTGCCAGTCGCTCGAAGCAGCCGACCGCCGTCTATTGCTTGCCGGCTTCGAGCTGCGCGAGCGCCTGATGCAGGCACTCCAGGAGCCTTTGCGCGACCTGCTCACGCGCAAGCTTCCTCCCGGACGGCGAAGGCCGTCAAGCCGCCTGTCGCATGGCACAGCGCGACAACGCCCACCGGCGCAAGGCCGGTGGGCGCGGAATCAGTTCAACGATCTGGCTGGATCAGGGCGCTCGTTCAGCCTTTGGTAGCGGCCGCTTCGCGCGCAAGGCGCTCGGCTCGGAGCCGCTCCTTGTTGGCGTAAAACGCCTTCTGCGCCGCTTCATGGTCGCGCATGGCCTTCTCGGCCTCGATACGGCGTGTCGCATCGCGCGCCTGGCGCTGCTCGGGGGTCAGGGGTTTGCGTCGGAATGAAAGATCTTCAGTCATGCCAACATAACGCGGCTGTGAGGAAAGAGTTCCTCGCCTGGCCGACCGTGCCCCGACCCAAATGTCGAAAAACAACCCCATGCACAGTAGCCATGTCATTGAAAATCATGAGTTTTTCAAACGACTTTCGGACGCCGATTTGACGTCGTCGGGCAAAACAGCTGCATCCGGCGTATCGCTAGATCTCAATGTCGGCGATGACGGGCAGATGGTCCGAGAACGCCCTCGCCTCATCATCGGTCCAGACTTTCCCGATCCGGCTGTCGGACGTCGCATAGATCCGGTCGAGCCGCATCAGCGGGAGACGCGACGGGAAAGTTCGCAGCCGCGTCCGGTTCGGGCAGACCTGCGCCAGCACGCGCCGCACCGACCTGACCCAGAACCAATCGTTGAAGTCGCCGAGGACGACGGTCCTCGCCGGCCTGATCAGGCTCAGCAGCGCCTGCGCCTGCGCATAGCGCTCGTGAATGCTCAAGCCGAGATGCGTGGCAACCACGCGCACGTCCCCGGACGGAGTGAGCAGGCTTGTCGCAATGGCTCGTCGCGGCTCGCGCTCCCGGTACGACACGTCGACGATCTCCGGCATCTCGGAAAACGGAAAGCGGCTCAGCAGCATCTGGCCGTACTCGCCGTCCTCGGTGACGATCGACTTGGCATGAACGCGGTGATCGCCGACGACACTCGCCAGTTTCGCGAACGGATCGTCCGACCGCGACCGCGAATCCACCTCCTGAAGCGCGACGACGTCAGGGGACCATTTGCGAAGGATGGAGCAGACACCCTCCAGATCGAATGCCGGATTGAGGTTGAACGTGCCATGCACGTTCCATGTCATGAAGCGCATCAGCGCCTCCCGGCGAGCCAGGTCGCCAGGAATTGCGCGCCGGCACAGATGCCGAGCCAGCCCAGGAACGCCAGCACGAGCAGCAGCATGCTGCTCCAGGTTGCATTGCGGGCGACGTCCGCGATCTGAGCTCCCAGAACCGCCATGGCAAGGATGCCTGGCGTCATGCCCAGCACGGTTCCGACCAGGAAGTCACGCAGAGGCAGCGTGCTCGCGCCGGCCACGACATTCACGATCGAGAACGGCGCGATGGGAATCATCCGGATCACGACGACGGCCAGGATGCCCTTGCCGACGACGCGATCCTGGATCCGCGCCGCTCGCCGTCCGAGCAATTGCTGGAGCCGCCGTCGTCCGAGTGCCCGTCCGATCACGAAAAGGATGAAGGCACTGAGCAGCACGCCCGCGGTCGCCGTGACGAAACCCAGCCAGGGCCCGAGAGCTGCCGCCGTCGCTGCAATGAGCACCAGCACCGGAAACACCACCAGCCCGCCGAGGACAAAAGCCACGATCGCGAGCGGCGGTCCCCAGCCGGAGTGCGAATAGCTGGACAGCAAGGTCGAGAGGCGCCCCGTGTCGGTGAAATCGCTCAAGGAGGTATATGACCAGGCCGTCGCCAGGCCCAGGAGCGCCACCGCGATCGCGACGATCCCGATGATGGTCTTGGTGCGCCACATGCGCGAAGCCGCACGCTCGAAGTGCAAGGGATGCTCGGGATCCGCGACCGGCTGGACCAGGGTCGCGAGCGTGCTGGTGATGACCGAGGGCTCCACGGCCCGCAGCGTCTTGGCCCCGCCGGCTTTCGACACCTCGTCCAAGAGAGCAAGGAGGTGATCGTCGTTCTGCGTAACGCGTCGTTCATCCAGGCCGCAGAAATGGGCGATCAGGCGCCGGCGGACCGACGCGATGAAGGTGCGATGCTCGTCGGATACGGCCTCGAAGATCAGGTCGCATTCGCTGTCGGCTCCCATCGACCGGTTGTTGAGATTGGCTGAACCGATCCGCAGGATCTGATCGTCGACGATCATGAGCTTGCTGTGCACCATCACGGCCGCTTCCTGATCCCCGTCGCACGAGACCGGGTAGACAAAGCGGATGCGGTCGGCCAGGCCCGCTTCGCTGAAGCAATCGATGAAGGCCCCGCGGCCGTTTTGCATGGCCTGGGACTCCAGCCACGAGGAATGCAGTTTGGGAGCGACGACCAGAACGCGAAGCGACGGCACGCGCTTCATCTGCTCCGCCAGCACTTGTGCGATCGCAGTGGCGCTGGTGAACTGGTTCTCGATGTAGATGAAGCTGGTCGCGGACCGGATCGCCGCAATCAGCGAGCGTTCGACCTCCCGGATGGTCGTGCCCGTAGGGCAGACCACTTCGGTCCTGGCAATGCCCACCGGCATCTGCTCGGCCTCGACCGGCACATGCGAGGGCCAGCGCACGCTCTTCGGTGCGCGCCGGTCAGGCGTCTGCTGGCCCGCGGCACGCCAGCGCTGCTCCACGAGTTCGAACAGCGAGGATGCGGCGTCACCGTCGACCAGGCATTGCACGTCGTGGAACGGCTTGTATGGCTTGCCCTGGGGGTCGCAGCGCAACGGCTGGTTGGCGCAATGCTCGCTCGTGTCCCAGCGCCTGATCGTCAGGTCGAGCCCGCCGACAAACGCCAGTGATCCGTCGACGCAGACGATCTTCTGGTGCTGGGCCGAGCCGAACGGAAGCGTGGAATCCAGCACGAACTGGACGCGTCCGTCGGTGTCGGCGGTGAACTTGGCCGCGGAATTCCATTCCCTTTCCGAGGCGTAGAACGAGACGAAGTCCCAGACCAGAATGTTGACCCGCAGGCCCGGCCGGCGCTGCACGAGCGCGCGCAGGAATGGCCCGAGCTGTTCAGGCAGGCCGTCATCGGCGCGCCCGGAAGCTCCGACCAGCCTGGTCTCGCTATGGATATCCCACCCGACGATGTAGACGAGATCTTGAGCCTCGAACAGCGCTTCGCGCAACGCCGCGAAGTAAGCGGCCGCATCGTTCAGAACCGCCACGCGCCTCGCCTTGCACCGTCGCCAGACGGTGTCGCCGGGTATCAGGGTCGATGAGCTCTGAAGCAGGTGGACCTCGCAAAATCACGTTCGCGTCTAAACGCGCTGAACGCTCAAGGGGTTCCAAGCCTCAGGGATGCGCGGCCGGAGGGATGGCGATGATCCCCACGCCATCGCGTCTTGCCGTTATTTGGTCCGGACAGTCTTTGCTCCGGCGCCCTTCAACACAGCCGCGATCTTGTCAGGCGTATCGCCGTGAAAATCCACGGAGACCTCGATCGGCGCCTCCAGCTTCTGGTGCCCCTCCGGGGCTGGCTCCGCCTTGGCGTCGCTGCCTGCCGGACGGGTCCCCACCGTGTTGGCGGCGCCGGCGGGCTGAACGAAGACGTCGCTGCGCGGCACGCCGCATTCCTGCACGACATGCTCAACCGCAAGCTCTGCGCCGCGGCGCGTGTCGAATTCGCCGATGATGGTACTTTCCAAGAGCGCTCTCCGTGACTGGGCGGGGAGTGCGAACAACCGGCCAGGAAGGACGAGGTTCCTGAAGGTCAAAACCGGACGATGCCGAACAGAAAGAGCAGCGCGACGGTGATCGAGCCGGAGATCAGGCCCTCCCCTGCGCCGCATCGCAATCGCAATGTCGTGAGACCACGAGATCATTGAGACAGGTCAATACGGGTTGGCCCAGGCTCTGGGAACCTCGCCTCGGCAAGCAGATGGAGACGGCCATGTCACAGCAGAGCAGCGCGCACTATTATCTCAATTGGGCCAAGGAGCGGATCGACGAGATGGACGCCGCATTGGCCTCGTTCGAGGTCAAGGCCGGCCAGGCCAAGGCCGAGTCCAAGGTGAAGACGGATCAGCTCCTGTCCGACCTGACCAAGCGCCGCGACGAATTTCAGGCGATGCTCAAGACCCAGGCCGCAGCAGGCGAAGCCGCCTGGACAGACGCCAAGGCCGAGCTGGAAAAGCAATGGGCGGGATTCGAAGCTCAGGTGAAGACTTACTTCGAAGGCGCCGGCAAGCAGTTCGAGCAGCAACAGGCCACCTTCAAGGACGTTGCGGCGGCACAGGCCAAGGCTTGGCGCGAAGCCGCCGACAAATTCCGCGAGGCCGCCGGCAAGGTCGCCGCAGCCCGCACCGTCGACGTCGATGCCGCGCTCAAGCAAATGAAATCGGATGCGTCCGAGGCCGAAGCGCGTTTGCAGAAGCTGAAGCAGGCCGGCAGCGAATCCTGGTCGGTGCTGAGCGCCGCGCTGGCCGAATCCCGCAAGGCGTTCGATCAGGCCAACCAGGCCGCGTGGGAGGCCCTGAAGGGCGGCAATGTGAAGAGCTGAGAGCGGATGAGGCGGACCGTCACCATGCTTCGGCTCCGGCCGAAGCGCCACCGATGTGCTCAGCTTCCTTTGGCCGGGGTTCCTGACCGCGGCCCGCCGAGGCCGGGACTGATTGCCAGCGACGCTCCCGCAGCGCCGCCGGCTTCATAGGCCGTCATCGACACCATCCGCCCGCTGCTGCGCTGGTTCCGAAGATTGAGGCCGAGCTTGTCGAACTCTGCGTCGACCACGGAGGTCTTGAGGACCACCAGCCCGCGGCCGGTGCTTGCATTGGCCTGATCGCGGCCGTCCTTGATCGCCACCAGCCTTTGCGCGATGGACGCCACCATCCCGAGCGCGAAAGAGGCATTGGCCAGATGCCGCTCCTGGTGCCGGAATCTGCCATAGTCGATCGAGGTCTTGAAGCGACCGAGCTCGGCGCGCACGGCGCCGTCGATCAATTCCGCCAGATAATGCGCGACCTCGACATCCGCGCCGAGACCGAAGAACACATAGATGTTCTCGCCGTCGGCGTTCTTCTCGCGCCAGACTCGGCAATCGCAGAAGTGAGCGATCGCGCCGATGCAATCGTCCAGGGGAATCCGCTTCTTGCGATTGGTCTGGTAGACCGTCCGTTGGCATGGCGAGGCGCGCAGCTCGACGTCGGAGAGCGACAGATCGTGCCGATCCAGAAGCTCGGCAACCTTGGCGGCGGCGGACAGCGCCTCGTCCTCGGTGCAACCATTGGCGATCGTCTTGGCGCGCAACGCCTGAATGCGGAGCTTCAGTTTGTCGAGCGCGGCCGGATTGGACGTTTGATTCACTGGTCATCTGCCTGGGGAAAGTCCGACCGACAGGCTCCAATCGAATCGACTGACGGATCATGAACGGCGATGATAGGCGCTATGTCTGCGCCCTTAAGAGCCCGGATTTATAGTGGCTCAAGCACTAAATCTCAAGGCGCCGCCATTCAAAGGTTGCCATGAATTCCTCTCTGCAAAATCAGAATGCTCGCGCGAAATCATTAATTCTCAAATGGTTTGACGAAAGCAGCCAACCGCCCGAAATGCGCGGCAAGCTCGCGTCGGGCGTGGACCGTTTTATTGACGAGATAGCGAAGCGCGCTTCCTGGTCCGAATGCATGACGGTTCTGCTAGGCGATCACTCGACCCCCCACTTCCAGGCCTCAGGCCAAGGTTGGCGCGCCGACCCATGCAAGAAGGGGCTGGCGGTGAGCACAATTGTTCCGGGGTGGGGTTTCGGCTGGCGTACAGTCTTCCGCGATGAGTACGTTCATAACGTTCTCTCTTGGTTGGGGCACTACGCGCGCCAGTACGTCCACCGTGCGCATGTAGCCAAGGTATTGATGATCGCTTGGGAGAGAGACCGCACAGTTCTTCACCCATTCGGTTCGGAAGGGCACTTCCAACGTTACGGAGCGATCACTCCTCCGGCCCTGCCAAGAACAGCACTGTCAACCGCGGTGGAAGCCAGTGTGAACTGCTGGGGCGGAGTTGAAGCGGCTCCTCGGAGCCGATCCCGCTGGACCCGCCGAAACACATTTGATCCGGCAATACATCAGGCAGTGTTCCATTTCCTTCGCGCCCGTTCGCTCTTGTCATCCGGATTCGAGCTCGAAGCCTTGGTTGCCTTTGACTGCGTATTGCAAGCGTTGCAGACGATTGTATGGCCCCGCGCAACCGGCGATCCACGACGTAGCCGCTCCGATCTGATTGCAACGCTGGGCCTTCACCAAGACGATTCACAGCTAGCTGAGCATGTATACTTTCTCCGGAACGAGTTTGCCGCTCACGCAGGCGGCTGGCGTTGGTGGGACACAGGCGAGTATGTGAACGACGAGCTCATGGAAAAAGTGTCGGACGTCGCTCTCCGCGTCCTAAACTCTGCAGCGGACGCTGAGCCAACCACCCGGCGAATTAGTCCGGAACCTGACAATTGGAGCGACTGGCTAATTGAGAGCTTCCCGCTCCTCTTCTCCGCGATTTGGTTTCGAGCTTAATTAAGCCTCGCCGCCACCGGAAATTTTTGGAGCGGCAGCGGTCTCAGGCGACGACGAGCGAGCGTCTTCGAGGTGGGTTCTAGCTTTGCTCCGAGGATCGCCTGCTCACGCACCAATCACTTCAGCTTGTAGAGCCGCTTGATGATTTCTTTTATGCTCTCGGCCTTGTCCTCAAACAGCCGTTCAAGAGCATGCTCGTACAGTCGATACGCGTCGAGGAGATTCGCCTTTGTTACCGTTTTGGTGCCATGCGTGCCAACATTACCGACGACACGAAGCGCATGCAGCATATCGGAGTACTCGCGCGACCGGATCTTCGCGGCAAACTTGTCGATACGAGACGAAAGGTCGAGCCGCTTGCGGTACTTCCTCCCCGTCTTATCTGTGGCAACGGTGATGGTCCTTACTTTGAAATGATCCATCAGTCGTTCTAGGCTGGTCCGCATCCGAGAAGCGCACGCTCCCGCATCATTCCAGTAGAAGCCGAACGACTTCTGCAATTCGGCGCGTACTTCCTTTGGCAGCTGTTCTACGGATATGATAGGCGGGGCCGGCCACATGTTCTCAGGCTCGAGGTATTCGAACCATTCCACGCTGTCATCATTCATCTGTTCCGGCACGTCTACAGACCAACCGGTCACAACAACAACTTCCGAACACGATTTACAGGACAGAAATAACGCGAAGCGCGAGGGATAGTCTGTGGGGTTCTTGCTATAATCGTCCAGCGATGGGTTCCGCGGCCGTCGCGAGACCAAGTCATCCTTACCCACTTTCCTTAAGGTACCCGATCTGCAATTGGGGCACGGAAAGCTCGGTATGAAATTTGCCGAGAAACTGCTCTTCCAAAGTGCCTTCTTCATCAGCCCCACCAACAAGAGAACGCGACATCGTCCCGGCTTATCTCAGGTAGCAGATTCTAACCCCTCGACCAGCTACACCAGAGGCGAGAAAGCCACTGTTGCCAATCCCCGCGCGCGTTCTGCGATATGATGCCCTTCTCTTGGACTGGCCATCTAGAGTTCGCACAACCAGCGCGAACACACTTGGATCGTGTTGAGGCGAATTGCGGTGGGAGCCATCGTTGACCCAAAACGCAAACCGTTGTCATCGGATTGTGAGCGGGTTGTGCTTGGTGGTAATATATGTTAAAATATAAATTATTTCAAAGGCTTGGCGGAAGGGGTGGGATTCGAACCCACGGTACCCTTGCGGGCACGCCGGTTTTCAAGACCGGTGCCTTAAACCACTCGGCCACCCTTCCAAGCCCGGAATGGCTGTCGCTTAACGCAGTCGACCGCGTAAGGCAACGCGAAGTTGGGCTGGTGTTGCCGCGGGACTTGGTGGGGCTCCTGCTCCAAATCTTCGTTTTGGACGGCGTGGGGCCTTGCCCGCATCTCGTTTTCGACGGGCTGCGGAGCGCATCCCTGCGTTGAGCAGGATCAAGGAATTTCCGCCGCCCGTCACTAGCGTTGGTTGACGCCCTGGACGGAGGATCAAGATGAAACTGAAGCTATTCCTGGTAGCCGTTGCGCTCCTGGTTGGATTTGGGGCACCGGCACTGGCGCAGCCGTTTCCGCGGCCGGTGCTGCAATTCAACGGGCAACTGATTTTTGGGCCGACGCTGATCGTCGGGTTGAAGGTGGTCAACTGGAGCGATTACTCGCCTGCCCTGTTTGCAGATTCGCCCAAGCTGCCGCCGTGCGGGCTCAATATTTCGGCGTCGCGGACCTGGGTCGATATCTACAACGCCAGAAAGCAAAAGCTCTACGGATTCTGCGATCTCGGCGATCCCTCCAGTCTCTCGCAGCTCTGGTTCTCGGTTCCCATCAGCCATCGGCCGAGGGCGGTTTTCATCACCCTCATCGACCGGTTGCAGCGCCGAATAGTCGTGTCGAACAAGGTGGCGATTCCGTGAGCCGGCGAAAGAAAGCGCGGTGCCCATGGGAGCGCCGCGCCAAATCCGTTCGTGACGATGTCGGCTCAGTAGCCGCAGGACGCGCAGTTCATCTGCACCGGGGTATAATAGGAATAGCCCGGCGAGACCGTCTCGCTGTGGCGGCGCTCGTAACGCAGCGCCGCCGGAGCCGACCTGCCTCCCTACTCACAGCCTTGCCCTAGCTCGACGGGCAGTCAACGAGGACGGCGCTCCGAATGTATTTCGTCCTCTGGCGGTCACTGACACGGCGGCCGAACTCAGGGCTGTAATTGAGGTCGTAGCGGCACCCTGCCTGCATTGCCTTGTAGATCGCGCCTCGCTCGATCACATAGCTTCCCTCTGGAAGCGTCTTGAGCCGGACCTCCGTGATGGTCTGCTGCTGGCCGTGGTCCGGACCGAGATAGGTGACGCGGTCGGTCGAGCCGACCGACCAGACGATCGCAACCACGCAGATCAGGGAAACAGCGAGGGCGGCGACCGGCCCGAATTGCGGTCGCTGAAGGGGATCAAGAAGCAGGCTCATGCCGTTTCGTGTCGCATCCGACCCGACGGTTCAATCAGCCCTCACCTTTCCCGCGATCAAAGGAAAGCGGCGCCCCCCCGCAAAGAGCGCCGCTCCAATCTCCCAACCTGGTCCGGCTCAGTAGCCGCAGGACGCGCAGTTCATCTGCACCGGGGCATAATAGGAATAGCCCGGCGAGACCATCTCGACGCGCTGGCGCGTGGCGTATTGCGGCGGGATGCGCTCGTATTGGACGCTGGGCGGCGCGACCATCACGGTCTGCGGCACCATCACGGTGCGGTATTGCGCCGGCGTGCGGTGCGCGACGACGGCGCCGGGCGACACCATCACGGTCTCGTCGACGGCGCGGTATTGCGGCGGCACATATTGCTGCTGATAGCAGGTCGTGCAGGGCGGCGGCGTATAGCAATTGTAGCAGCCGGCGGAAGCTGCGCCCGTCATGGACATCGCGGCGACGGCGGTCGAGAAAACAACAGCAAGAGTACGCGACATGTAGTGCCCCAGTTGCCCGAAATGGATTTGCGAAGTTGGCGCATTATACGCCGCAAAATTCAGGGCTGCTGAAGTTCATCAGGGCATCCTTAATGCGAACGGCCGGCTTGCGCCGGCCGTTCAGGACTTGTTGACCATGTGCGCGCCGCGCGCGCGACGCCTACTTCGAGCGCCGCTTCACCTCGCGCACGGCGCCGCGCGCGGCGCTGGTGGTGAGCGCAGCGTAAGCTTGGAGCGCGGTCGAGACGTTGCGCTTGCGGCCCACTGCCTGCCAGGCCAGATCGCCCTTCGCCTCTTCCGCGGCGCGGCGCTTGGCAAGCTCCTCGTCGGAGACCTCAAGCGTGATGCTGCGGTTCGGGATGTCGATGGCGATGATGTCGCCGGTACGCACCAGGCCGATATTGCCGCCTTCGGCGGCTTCCGGCGACAGATGGCCGATCGACAGGCCGGACGAGCCGCCGGAGAAGCGGCCGTCGGTGACGAGCGCGCAGGCTTTGCCGAGGCCCATCGATTTCAGATAGCTGGTCGGATACAGCATCTCCTGCATGCCGGGACCGCCGCGTGGGCCCTCATAGATGATGACCACGACCTCGCCGGCGACGACCTTGCCGCCGAGAATGCCTTCCACCGCCGCGTCCTGGCTTTCGAACACGCGCGCCGGGCCGGAGAATTTCAGGATCGAGGCGTCGACGCCGGCGGTCTTCACGATGCAGCCGTCCTGCGCGAGGTTGCCGTAGAGCACGGCGAGGCCGCCGTCCTTGCTGAAGGCATGTTCGAGATCGCGCACCACGCCCTTCGCGCGATCGGCGTCGAGCTCGTCGTAGCGGCGCTCCTGGCTGAAGGCGACTTGCGTGGGAATGCCGCCGGGCGAGGCGCGGTAGAACGTCCGCACCGCCTCGCTCTTGGTGCGCTTGATGTCCCAGCGCTCCAGCGCCTCGTTCATGGTCGGCGCGTGCACGGTCGAGACCGAGGTGTCGAGCAGGCCGGCACGATCGAGCTCGCCCAGGATGCCCATGATGCCGCCGGCGCGATGCACATCCTCGACATGGACGTCGGCAACCGACGGCGCGACCTTGCACAGCACCGGCACGCGGCGCGACAGCCGGTCGATGTCCTTCATGGTGAAGGCGACCTGACCCTCATGGGCGGCGGCGAGCAGATGCAGCACGGTGTTGGTGGAGCCGCCCATGGCGATGTCGAGCGTCATGGCGTTCTCGAACGCCTTGAAGTTCGCGATGTTGCGCGGCAGCACGCTGGCATCGTCCTGCTCGTAGTAGCGGCGGACGAGATCCACGATGGTGTGGCCGGCCTCGACGAACAGGCGCTTGCGGTCGGCATGGGTGGCGACGACAGAGCCGTTGCCGGGCAGCGCGAGGCCGAGCGCCTCGGTCAGGCAGTTCATGGAATTGGCGGTGAACATGCCCGAGCAGGAGCCGCAGGTCGGGCACGCCGAACGCTCGATCACCTTGACGTCCTCGTCGCTGACCTTGGAATCGGCGGCGGCCACCATGGCGTCGATGAGGTCGACGGCCTTGGTCTTTCCGGCCAGCTTGACCTTGCCGGCCTCCATCGGCCCGCCCGAGACGAACACGGCGGGGATGTTGAGCCTGAGCGCTGCCATCAGCATGCCGGGCGTGATCTTGTCGCAATTGGAGATGCAGACGAGGCCGTCGGCGCAATGCGCGTTGGCCATGTATTCGACGCTGTCGGCGATCAGCTCGCGCGACGGCAGGCTGTAGAGCATGCCGTCATGGCCCATGGCGATACCGTCATCGACCGCGATGGTGTTGAACTCCTTGGCAACGCCGCCGGCCTGCTCGATCTCGCGGGCCACGAGCTGGCCGAGGTCCTTCAGATGCACGTGGCCGGGCACGAACTGGGTGAAGGAGTTGACGACCGCGATGATCGGCTTGCCGAAATCGCCGTCCTTCATGCCCGTCGCGCGCCAGAGGCCGCGGGCGCCCGCCATGTTGCGGCCGTGGGTGGTGGTGCGGGAGCGATAGGCTGGCATGGCGGTTTCCGTCCTTGGTTTGACCGGCCGGGCGGGAAAATCTGGCGTCGCCTCAGGCCTTTGTGGCCGGATAGCGCACGGACTGGGCCGGCGCAACGGGAACTTGGGCATGACAGGGCTCCCCTGCTCCCGGCGGGGGGTTCTCTCGTGCCCCGGACGCAGCGCAGCGTCCCTTCGACGGTGCGCTGCAGAGCCGGGGCCCATGTGGCAGCGCGTACCGTCGGCTCCTGGGTCCCGGCTCGCGCTTCGCGCGTCCGGGACACGGGATCATCCCCTACTGCAACGTCGGGTCGAGCCGGTCGCGCAGCCAGTCGCCGATCACGGACACTGCCAGCGTGGTGATCACGATGGTGGTGGCCGGCGCCAGCATGATCCAGGGCGCGCGGGTCAGGTATTCCCGGCCGTAGCCGACCATGTTGCCGAGGCTGGTCATCGGCGGCTGCACGCCGAGGCCGAGGAAGGACAGGCCCGATTCCATCAGGATCACCTCGGGGAAGACCAGCGTGGTCGAGACGATCAGGGTCGAGGCGATGTTGGGCAGGATGTGCCCGAGGTAGATCCGCTGCGGCGTTGCCCCCAGCTGGCGGACCGCGGCGGCGTAGCCTTGTGCGTTGGCGGAGATGGCAAGGCCGCGCGCGATGCGGGCGTAGCGTTCCCAGCCGAACAGGCCCATCAAGCCGATCAGGAGCGGCAGCGAATTGCCGAAGAAGGCGAGCACGGCCAGCGCCATGATCAGAAACGGCATGCTGGCCTGGAAGTCGGTCAGCATCAGCACGAACTGCTCGGCGGCCCCGCGGAAATGCGCGGCGAGGAATCCGAGCGTGGTGCCAACGATCGCGGAGATCGCCGTGGCGCCGAAGGCGATCAGCAGCGAGATCCGGATCGAGACCAGAAGCCGCGACAGCACGTCCCGGCCGAGCTCGTCGGTGCCGAGCCAGTGCACGGCATTGCCCGGCGCCGACAGCCGGTTGCGCAGGTCGAGCTGGGTGAAGCCGTAAGGCGCGATCTTCTCGGCGAAGGCGGCGATGACGAGCATGGCGACGATCCAGCCGATCGCCAGCGCGACCGAAACCGGAATGGCCGGCAGGCTGAAGCGGCGCGAGAACGCTTTGCTGTCCTTCAGCGTCGCGTCGGTCATGCATGCGCTCCCTTGGCGCGCAGGCGCGGATCGAGAAAGCCGTAGAGGAAGTCGACGATCAGGTTTGACGTGACCATGGTCATGGCGACCAGCAGCAGGATGCATTGCACGACGGCAAGGTCGCGGTTGGCGACGGCGACGACGAGCAGGCGCCCTACTCCCGGCCAGGCAAACACGCTCTCGACCACCACCGCGCCTGCGATCAGGGTGCCCACCATGAAGCCGAGAATGGTCACGGTCGGGATCGCCGCGTTCGGCAGCGCATGTGACGTCACCACCTTGCGCCACGGCAGGCCTTTGGCGGATGCGGTGCGGATATAGGGCTGGCCCAGCACCTCCAGCATGGCGCTGCGGGTGAAGCGCGCCAGCACCGCGGCGCCCCCTAAGCTCAGCGTCGTGATCGGCAAGATGGCATGGCGCCAGCTGTCCTGCCCGCCCGACGGCAGCCAGCCGAGCTGCACGGCGAAGACCAGAACCAGGATCAGCGCGAGCACGAAGCTCGGCACGGTGAAGCCCGCGACCGCCGTCGTCATCACGGCACGATCGATGGCGGAACCCCGGTGCAGCGCCGCGTAGATGCCGGCGGGAACGCCGAGCGCGACCTTGAAGAAGAAGGCCGGCAGGGTCAGCGCCAGCGTCGCCGGGATGCGCTCCAGCACCAGCTGGATCGCGGGCCGTCCGTCGCGCATCGAGCGGCCGAGCTCGCCCTTGGCGATGGCACCGAAATAATCGAGATACTGAAACCAGATGGGATCATCGAGGCCCCAGGCCTTGCGGAACGCCGCGAGCACTTCGGGCGGCGCCTCCGGCCCCAGGATCATCAGCGCGGGATCGCCCGACAGCCGCAACACGACGAAGGCGAAGGTGACGACGAGGACAATTGTGAGCGCAGCGCGTCCGATGCGGATGGCGAAATAGCGTCCCATCAGGCTGCATCCCGCGTTTGCGCGCCCGTGACGAGGTGGCAGGCCACCTGCCGGTCGCCGCCGACGGCAGCCAGCGCCGGCACTTCGCTCGCACAGCGGGCGATGGCGCGCGGGCAGCGCGGATGGAAGGCACAGCCTTGTGGACGCGCCGCCGGGTTCGGCGGATCGCCTGACAGGACGATGCGGCCGGCGCTGCGGCGGCCCGGCGCTGGCGAGGCCGAAACCAGCGCCTGGGTATAGGGATGCTCGGGGCGCGCAAACAGGTCGTCGGCACTGCCGATCTCGACGATGCGGCCGAGATACATCACGGCGACGACATTGCTGATCTGGCGGACGACGCGCAGATCGTGGCTGATGAACAGCAGCGTCAGCGACAATTGCGCCTGGAGATCGCAGAGCAGGTTCACCACCTGGGCCTGGATCGAGACGTCGAGCGCGCTGACCGGCTCGTCACAGACCAGGAAGTCGGGCTTGGTGGCGAGCGCCCGCGCCAGCACGATGCGCTGGCGCTGGCCGCCGGACAGCGCACCCGGATAGCGCGCGCCGTGCGCCGGCGTCAGCTCGACCGCGCGCAGCAATTCGCGGACGCACTCCTCGCGCTCGGCGGGCGTGCCGATGCCGTGGATGTCGAGCGGCTCGCGGATTTGCGTTGCGACCGGCAAGCGCCGGTCCAGCGCGCCGAGCGGATCCTGGAAGATCATCTGCATGCGTGCCCGCTGCGCGCGCCATGCGGCCGTTGCGGGCACGGCCATCGGCTTGCCGTCGAACCGCACCTCGCCGCGATCGGGCGGCTCAAGGCCGAGCACGATACGTCCCGTCGTCGATTTGCCCGAGCCGGACTCGCCGACGAGACCGAGCGTCTGCCCCCTGGCAATCGCGAGCGACACGCCGTCGACGGCGTGCACGGCCGTAGCCCGGCCGAACATTCCCGAGCGCATCGCATAGCTGCGCGAGATCGCGGACACCTCGACGAGCGGCGGGCTCATTCGGCAGCGATCCCAAGCAGCGCGCGGCGCGAGGCCTCGGCCCGGATGCAGGCGACGCGGCGGTCATCCGCGATCGGCGCCAGCGCCGGCGCGGCAAGGCTGCACGGCTCGGACGCCAGCGCGCAACGCGGCTCGAAGGCGCATCCACCAGGCATCTTTGCGGGATCGGGCACCGTTCCGGGAATGGCGGTGAGACGGCGCCGGGGCCCGTCGAGCGGCGGCAGCGCACCGATCAGGCCCTGCGCATAGGGGTGCGCGGGATCGGCGAAGAGCTGGTTGCTGGGAGCTTCCTCAATGATGCGGCCGGCATACATCACCGCGACGCGGTCGCAGTTCTCGGCGACGACGCCGAGGTCGTGGCTGATCAGCACCATCGCCATGCCGAGCTCGCGGCGCACCGTCGAGAGCAGCTCCAGGATCTGGGCCTGGATGGTGGCATCGAGCGCGGTGGTCGGCTCGTCCGCGATCAGGAGGTCCGGATTTCCGGCGAGCGCCATCGCGATCATGACGCGCTGGACCTGGCCGCCGGAGAACTCGTGCGGATAGGCGTCCAGCCGCCGGCCCGCGTCGGGAATGCCGACGAGATCGAGCAGCCGCCGCGCTTCCGCCTTCGCGGCTTGGCCTTGGAGATCGCGATGCAGCGCCAGCGCTTCGCAGAGCTGCCTGCGGATCGTCAGCACCGGGTTGAGCGCGCTCGCCGGATCCTGGAAGATCATGGCGATGCGCCCGCCCCTGACATGGTCGAGCTCGGTGGCCGGCGCGCCGAGAATCTCACGCCCTTCGAGCCGCACCTTGCCGGAGACCTGCGCATGCCGCGGCAACAGGCCGAGTGCGGCGAGCCAGGTCACCGACTTGCCGGAGCCGGACTCGCCGACGAGACCGAGGGCCTCGCCCTTCTGCAAGCTGAGATCGACGCCGCGCAGGACCGGCACGCCGCTGAAGGCGACGCGGAGACCTGCAATGTTGACCAGCGGCGCCACGGCTACGCCTCGAAATTGCCGGCGCGGAAATCCATCGCGAAGGCGGGTGCGGCCTTCCACTTGATCGATTTCGGCTTGGCGGTGAAGGTCGCGTTCTGATGCAGCACGGTGTAGGCGGGGTCCTCGCGCTCGGCGATCTCCAACATGCGGCGGAACGCCTTCTTGCGTGCGGCCCGGTCGGTCGAGGTCTCCAGGAATTCGGAGAGCTTGTTCAGCTCGACGTTGGTCCACTCGCCGATCTGCTGCTGCTGACCGTTCGGACCATGCTGGGCCACCAGCGAGGACACGGGATCGTTGAACGCGGCCGAGTTCGACCAGTCGCGCACGGCGCGGGCCGGCCCGCGTTCCATGATCTGCGACCAGTTCTCCTTGGTCTCGATCTGCACGTTGAGGCCGACCGACTTCCACATCTCGACCAGGATCTGCGCGGTCGCGACCTGGTTGGTGTAGTAATTGTTGAGCAGGCGATAGGGAATCGGGTCGCCCTTGTAATTGGCCTGCTTGAGCAGATCCTGCGCCAGCTTCGGATCATACGCGGGCACGGCCCAATCGGCGTTGAACATGTCACCGTAGAACTCCCATTGCAGCCCCTTCGGCACGCGGGTGCGGCCGGCCCACAGGCTGTCGACGATCGCCTGGCGGTCGATCGCATGGGTGAAGGCGCGCCGCACAAGCGGATTGGCCAGCACGGCGTGGTTCTTGTCGAACACGGTCAGGCGGTGGTTGAGGATGGTGCCACCCTGCACTTCGAACGCCGAATTCTTCTCGATGCCGGCGATCTGGTCCGGCGGGATGTCGCAGGCGAACTGGTATTCGCCCGACAGCAGGCCGTTGATGCGGCTCGCGACCTCCGGCACTTCGAGGAAGCGGATGCGCTTGAGCGGCGGACGGCCGCCCCAATATTCGTCGTGCGCTTCGAGGGTCAACGAGACGTCGGGCCTGAGCTCGACCACCTTGTAGGGACCGGTGGTGATCGGCTTGCGCGCCCAGTCGAGATAGCTCGCGGATTCCTCCCAGGCGCGGCGATTCATGATGTCGGAGCCGTAGCGCTGCAGCCGCCCCTCGATGGTGACGTCGGGCGTCGCGTTGTAGAATCGCACGGTGTACTTGTCGACGGCATCGACGCGCGCGAGGTCCGGCCAGATGCGGCGGGCGACGGCGGGCACGTCGGGCGGCAGCTCCTTGCCCGGCCGCGGCGTCGGGATCTTCTCGAAGGCCTTGATGGTGGAGCGGTTCTTGGCCTCGGTGTCGCCGAACATGCGCTCGCGGCTGAAGGTGAAGACGACGTCCTCGGCCGTCAGCTCGTCGCCATTGTGGAACTTGACGCCCTGGCGCAGCTTCACCTCGACGGTCTGGTCATCGATGCGGCGCCATTCGGTGGCAAGGCCCGGCACGGCTTCGAGATTGCCGCGCCAGTTCTTCGAGATCAGGCCTTCCCAGATCGAGGAGAAGAACACGCGCTCGCCGACATTGGACTGCTCGCGCAGCACGTCGAGCACGTTGGCGTTGGTGACCTTCTGCACGGCGATCGTCACCGACGGACGGCTGTCGCCCTGCGCGATGGCAAAGCGCGGCAGCAGCAACGTGCTTGCGGCCGCGCCGCCGGATTTCAGGATGGTGCGACGGGTAAGCTTGCTCATGGCGGTAATTCCTGCCCTGGATGATGCGGTTATTCGGCGAGACCGAGCGCGGCGAGATGGGCTGCGCCGGCGCGGACGTCGTCGTGATTGCGAAGTTCGAGGATCAGCCGCGGGTTGGACGTCAGCCGGCCCAGCGCGCGGAACACGGTGACCCAGGGGATGTTGCCCTCGCCCGGGGCCCAGTGCCGGTCGGCAAAGCCGTCAGTGTCCTGCAGATGCACATGAGTGAGCATGTCGCCGGCGGTCTCGACGTAATAGTCGACCGGCGGCGCGCCGGTGGAGATGTGGGCGTAATTGGCGTGGCCGGTGTCGAGCGAAACGCGCACCTTGCCGCTCTCGAGCGCCCTGGCGAGGCGCACGCGGTCGCGCGGGTCCTTGTCCTCGATGTTCTCGATGACGATTTCGCATCCGATCGTCTCGGCACGCGCGATCACTTCGGCAAGCGTCGCCTTGACGCGCTCGACGATATTGCTGCGATTGTCCGGATAGAGATCGAGATTGTTGTGGTCCCAGGTCGTGAACGGCGAGTGGATCACCATCTGCGTCGCGCCGAGGAACTCGGCGGCGTCGAGGCCCTGAAGCAGGCGCTTGGTCACCGCCTGGCGGATCATGGGATCGTGGCTGTCGATCTTGAAGCCCCAGAACGGACCGTGGATGCCGAGCCGGCCGGTATGGCCCGACAGCATCTGCTTGATCTCGCCGGCGGTGCTGCGCCAATCGCTGTCGAGAAGATCGGCGCGGAAGAAATCCTGGATTTCGAGATCGCGCTGCCGCTCCAGAAGCCAGTCGCGATGCGCGGGAATCGATTTGATGGACAATGCGGCGCCCAGCACCGGCTTCGACATGGCTTGCTCCTTGACCGTCAGCGATGACGGGAGCAGCGCTAGACCAGTTCGATGACAGGCCGGTGAAATGCAGGTTCTGCAGCGCCGGGAGATGTGGACATCCTGTCGACGATGCGCTCGGGTTCAGGCAACCCGCGATCGCGCACCGATGCCGAACGGACACATCGCAACCGGTATTCGTGTCCGTAGTGATCCGGAATGGAATCCTAGCCAGGCTTCGCGTACATCGCGGGACATCGATCGGCGGCCACTTCCACGGGCATCACCCTCTGATCGCGCTACATGGGGTTGGGGGACCACATGGGGCGGGGGATTGAAGGCTGGGGCAAGGTGACGAGGTCCGGACTCCTAGGCACTCCGGACCTCGACACTTTCTGAGATTGAACGCAATCTGAGACTGAACGCAATGACGCGCCGTCCGGCTGGGGCATCCGGGCGGCGCGTTGTCGTTTCAGAGTCGTGTTGCGCTCAGCGCGTCTGCGGCTCCAGAGTCACCGTGCAGTCGCCCTGTCCTTGCGTCGCGACCACGATGTTGCCCGCGGGAGCGCCGAGGGCGATCGGCGCGGAGGAGCCGCCGCCGGGCATCTGGACAATCACGCTCATGGAATCCCCGCGCGCGGTCGATCCGACGGTCGAAGGTTCTGCCTGGGCGACGTTACCCGAAGCGTCACGCCGCATGATCTGGCAGTTCACATTGCTTGCACCGGCTGCCGCCATGCTCGATGAAGCGCTGCCGCTCATTTGCGCGCGGGCCCGCGACGGATCGCGCGGCACCTGGCTGACGATGCGATGCGTGCGCGGCTCAACGATGACGACCTCGTCTTCCGTCGCGAAATATTCGTAGTCGCGATACGCCGGCTCGATCGACACGATCTCGGGCGGCAGCCGGTGCAGACGCACGCGCGGCGGAATCGTCTCGCCGATCCGGATCGAGATGTTCAGATTGCGCTCCGGCTGGGCCAGGCGGGCACGGCTCACCGTTTCGGAGATCCGCACCTGCTTCTCGGTGGTCACCTGGGTCTGCTGATTGACCTGCGTGTTGGTCTGGGTGGTCTGATTGGCTTGATTGGTCTGCGTCCCGGAAGGCGCGGTCTGCGCATTGTTGGTCGGAGCCGTCCGGCTCGTGTCCGTCGCGGTGGCTGGCCGGTCAGTCTGCTGCGCAGGCTGGGCCTGGTTCTGCTCCTTGTTAGTCGCAGCCCCAGTCCGCTCGTTCCGCTGACCGGCGGGGCCGGTCTTGGATTTCTCCGACTCGGCCGTTGATTTCTGCGGCGCAGACTTGTCCTGCTTATCCTGCTTGGTCTCAGCGCTGCTCTTGCTGTCGCGGCCCGGTTTGGTGCTCTCGGCCTCACGGTTGCGATCGCGCGCAGGCTCGCGGGATTCTTGTGCCTGGTCCCTGCCCTTCGGCTGGTTACGCTCGGCAGAATTGGCCGGCTGGCGCTTGTCGTCGCTCGCCTCCTGCTTGGCAGCGCCGCCCTTGTCTTCGCGGCCCGCGCCTTGCAGTCGCTCCTGGGCGCCCTGTGCGCGCTCTTGAACACGTTCTTGAACGCGTTCTTGGACGCCGCCGCGCTGCGGCGCCGCGCCTTTCGCCGGCTCCTCGGTCCGTTTCGGCTCGTCTCTGCGCTCACCGGGCCCCTGGGCGTAGGCGAAGCCGGAAGCGAGCATCAATCCAATGGCCGCAGTCGATAGCATCAAGTGCTTAGGCATGGTCCCTCTCCTCGAGAATTCGCAACAACACACGCGAACGTTCTGTAGGTACGAAGGTTCCTGAGCAGGAACGAGGGGCCGAGTTACGCCTGGCTCACATCGGGTCCTTGAGCGTGAGGCGGGCTGTGAATGTCACGCTGGTCTTGCCGACCAGCGCCATGCCTTCGACCTCGGCGCCGCCGGCGGAATAGTCGCCCGAGAAGCCGCAGGTGACCTCCCTGCCGCCGAAGGCGAGCGTCCGGCCGACGGCTTCGGTATGCTGGTTGACGATCATGTCGCCGCGCCACTTGCCGTTCCGGAAGGTGTAGCTGCCAGTGTAATAGAAGTAGCTGTCGCCGCCCATGATGCGGCCGTCGCAGAGCATGACGACGCCCCTCGCCTGGCCGCGCTTGCCGTCGCGCATCTCGATGTCGAAGATGTAGAGGCCGTTGACGACCCTGGCCTCCTCCTGTGCTCCATCCACCGTCGACATCCGATTATCCCCCACCGATCCGCTGCCCCATCAGCTGGGCACGTTCCGCTCGAGATCCTCGAGCCAGGCCGCCGCGCTCGAATCCGACGGCGCGCGCCAATCGCCGCGGGGCGACAATGAGCCGCCCGCCGAGACCTTCGGACCGTTCGGCATCGCCGAGCGCTTGAACTGGCTGAACGCGAAGAAGCGGCGCAGGAACACTTCGAGCCAGCGGCGGATCTCCGGCAGATCATACGCCCTGCGCCGGTCGCTCGGGAAGGCCGGCGGCCATTCGCCCTTGGCCACGTCCTTCCAGGCGTGCTGCGCCATGAAGGCGATCTTGGACGGCCGCATGCCGAACCGCAGCGTGTAGAACAGGTTGAAATCCTGCAGCTCGTACGGTCCGACCGCCGCTTCCGTGCTCTGCGGCTTCTGGCCGGCCTCCACCGGCACCAGCTCGGGCGAGATTTCAGCGGTCAGGATCGCGCCGAGCGTGCGGTTGACGTCGTCGCTGAACTGCTTCGACGAGACCACCCAGCGGATCAGGTGCTGGATCAGCGTCTTCGGCACCCCGGCATTGACGTTGTAATGCGCCATCTGGTCGCCGACGCCATAGGTGCACCAGCCGAGCGCGAGCTCGGAGAGATCGCCGGTACCGATCACGATGCCGCCGTGATGGTTGGCGAGCCGGAACAGATAATCCGTACGCAGGCCGGCCTGAACGTTCTCGAAGGTGACGTCGTAGACCTTCTCGCCCCGGCCGAAGGGATGACCGATGTCCTTCAGCATCTGCGTCGCCGTGGTGCGGATGTCGAGTTCCTGCCAGCTCGTGTGCAATGCCTGCATCAGCGCCAGCGCGTGGCTCTTGCTTTCGCTGCCGGTGGCAAAGCCCGGCATGGTGTAGGCTAGGATATTCTCGCGTGGCAGGCCGAGCAGATCGACCGCCTTGGCGGCGACGATCAGCGCGTGGGTGGAATCGAGCCCGCCCGAGACGCCGATCACAACGCGCTTGGTGCCGGTGGCACGCATGCGCTGCACGAGGCCTGCGACCTGGATGTTGTAGGCCTCGTAGCAATCATGCTCGAGCAGGCTTTCGTCGCTCGGCACGAACGGGAAGCGCTCGACCTTGCGCAGGAAGCCGATGTCGGCGGCCGGTGGCTTCAACGCGAATGTCACCTTGCGGAAAAACGCCTCGCGCTGGCGGCGGTTGTCGTCGAACGTGCCCATCAGCGCGCGCTCCTGCCTCAGCAGGTCGAGATCGATATCTGCACTGGTGATCTGGCCGCTCTGCCGGAACCGCTCGCCCTCGGCCAGTAGCACGCCGTTCTCGTAGATCGAGGTCTGGCCGTCCCAGGACAGATCCGTGGTCGATTCCCCTGCCCCGGCGGCCGCGTAGACGTAAGCCGCGAGACAGCGCGCCGATGTCGATTGGCACAGCAGCGCGCGCGAGCGCGCCCGGCCGATCGTGATCGGGCTGCCCGAGAGGTTGATCAGCACGCTCGCGCCGGCGAGCGCAAGCTCCGAGGCCGGCGTGACCGGGATCCACATGTCCTCGCAGATCTCGACGCCGATAACGAGGCCCGGAACGTCCTCGGCGGAGAACAGCAGGTCGACGCCGAACGGGGCATGCAGCCCGCCGAACGCGATCGTCTCTCCGACCATGCCGGCACCGGAGGCGAAATGCCGGCCCTCGTAGAATTCGCGGTAGGTCGGCAAATAGCTCTTCGGCACCACGCCGAGAACGTTGCCGCGATGAATGATGACGGCGCAATTGTAGATGCGATGGCCAAAGCGCAGCGGCGCGCCGACGATCAGGACCGGCATCAGGCCCGCGGAGGCCTCGACGAGGCCGGCGAGACCGCGTTCGACCGCGTCGAGCAGCGGGTCCTGCTTGACCAGATCCTCGATCGCGTAACCGGACAGGCACAGCTCGGGAAACACGGCGACCGCCACCGACTGCTCATGGCAGGCGTTGGCTGCCGCCAGCACCGCCTTTGCATTGGCCGAGGGATCGGCGACATGGGACGTGGTGACACAGGCGGCCACGCGCGCAAATCCATGGGCGTAGATCGAGTGGAAAGTCATCGAGCGCAGTACCCTTGATCTCTTCGCTGCCGAAGCCGTCAGCTCCGGACCATATGTAGCCCATCGGCCCGGTCCCGTGCAGGCCATCCGCCGTCATGCATAACGGATTTGCAGGGCCGCCGGTTCGCGCCCGACGAGCTCAGGCGCTGCGGGCCAGCACGCCCGACAGGTCGTCGCGCAGCCATTCGGCGATCCGCGGCCAGGCATGCGCGTGGGTGCGCGCGCCCATGAACAGGCCGAGATGGTTGCTCGGCTCGGAAGCCGCGGCAATGAAGGCCGGCGGCGTGCCGAGCAGACCGGCCGTGGCGAGCGCCTGCGCAGCCGGCACGACGTCGTCGTCGAGCCCGGCGAGCAGGAAAACCGGCGCCTTGACGTCCTTCGGATCGATCGTGCGACCGAGCGCCTTGAAGCTGCCGGCTGCGATCTGGTTCTCCCGGAATATCCGGTTGACGACCTCCAGATAATACGCACCGGGCAGATCGAGCGTCTCCGCGTTCCAATGCTCGAAGCGCGCGAGCAGCGCCGCGCCTTCCTCGTCCGACAGCTCTCTCTGCAACGCCGCCACGATGTCATCGTGGTTCGGCGCCTTGGACCACAAGCGGAGCATCTCCCCGCCGCTGACATTGCCGCCGCCGCGGGCGACGAGCTGGTCATAGACCATGTCGGGTGCGTTGCGGGTGAGCCGGCCCAACGAGGATTCGATCGACAGGTCGACGGGCGCGCCTGCCAGCACCAGCCGCCGCACCTTGGCCGGAAAGCGCGCCGCATAGAGCAGCGACAGCCAACCGCCCTGGCACAGGCCGACCAGATCGACCGGCGCGCCGATCTCGTCGACGGCCACGTTGAGATCGCCGAGATAGCTGTCGATAGAGAGATAGCGCATGTCCGGCGAGGCCGATCGCCAATCGGTGAGGTAGATCCGATCGATGCCGCCCGCTTGCAGAGACTGCACCACGCTGTGGCCAGGCGCGAAATCGGCGATCAAGGCCCGGTGCAGCGCATAGGGCGCGCACACCAGCACCGGCTGGCCGGACCGGCCCTGCGAGCAATCGCGCAGGTGCATCGTCGCGAGCTCGAGCGCAACACGGTTGGGCGTCGTCCACGGCAGCTTGCTCTCGTCATGCTCGGCCCGGCCGCGCTCGACCCACCAGAAGCACGCGTCCATGGCCAGCCGGGCTGCCGTGAACGGCCATAGCAGCGGCTCGTTGGATGCATGGTCCGGTCCGCTCGCCTGTTTGCCGATCTTGTCCACCATGACGAGGTCCCTATAGAAACGCCTCGAGGCTGACGACGGAGATGCCGAGGTCGCGAAAGCTTCGATGGGCCGCGGCCACCGAGCCGTCGAGATCGATGCCGCGGCAGGCGTCCTCGATAACAGCCACCTCCAACCCCGCCTTGCGCGCATCCTCCGCCGAGAAGCGGACGCAGAAATCCAGCGCCAGACCGGCGACAAAGACAGTCTTCAGCTCGCGTTCGCGCAAATAGCCGAGCAGGCCGGTCGCCGTCTTATGGTCGTTCTCGAACAATGCCGAATAGGAATCGATGCCGCGGCGAAACCCCTTGCGCACCACCAAGCTTGCCCTCACCACGTCGAGATCGCGGTGGAATTCGGCACCCGAGGTGCCCTGCACGCAATGCGCCGGCCAGAGCACCTGGGTGCCATAGTCGAGCTCGATGGTCTGGAACGGCTGCCTGCCCGCATGATTCGTCGCGAACGAAACGTGGTCGCGCGGATGCCAGTCCTGGGTCAGCACCACATTGGCGAATTTTTGGGCGATCCGGTTGATGGCGGGGACGACCTTCTCACCGCCGGGAACGGCGAGCGCTCCGCCCGTGCAGAAGTCGTTCTGCACGTCGATCGCCAGCAGCACGTCGTGGTCGGAAATCTTCATCGCCAGTCCCATTCCATGTGCCCGGTGCAGCGGCCGCCGGACAGGCCCCCCAGTGTCGGTCTTCCCGCCCGGCTTCGCAACCGCCGGCACCGTGCAAAACCTGCGCGAATTGGTCGCCGGACCAGCACCAGCATGCAACGGTTTGGCCACGTCCGTGTTGACTAGGCGCACCCGAGGGCGGATTCTCGAACTGTCGTGACGGGTGGATGGGGTCGAAGGCGCGGAGGAGAGGGTTGCCGAGGCCGGAAGGCGGCGGCAACCACGAGATCATGAATATCGGCAAGACAGGACAGATTCTTCTCGCCGATATCGGCGGCACCAATGCGCGCTTCGCGCTGAGCCAGAGCGAATTGGGCCAAGGCGGTCAATCCGGACCGATCGACTATGTGAAAGTCGCCGATTTCCCGACGGTTCGGGAGGCCATTGCGGACGTCCTGGCGCGCCGGGCCGGTGGCGAGCAGCCCCGCAGGGCCGTGCTCGCCGTGGCGGGACCCGTGACCAACAACCGCTGCGTCATGACCAACAGCCCCTGGGTCATCGACGGCAACGAGCTGCAAGCGGCTCTGGGCCTCGACAGCGTCCACGTGCTCAACGACTTCGAGGTGGTCGCCTGGTCCCTGCCCGCCTTGCAGCCTGCCGATCTGATCCCGCTCGGCGGAGGCGATGGCCTGTCCGGCGAGCCGTTGCTGGTGGTCGGACCCGGAACCGGCTTTGGCGTCTCCTGTCTGGTCCAGCGCCATGGCGCGCGCCTCGCTGTCGTCACCGAAGCCGGCCACGCGACCCTGCCGGCGGAGAATGAGCGTGAGGAACGCGTGATCGCCTGCTTGCGCCGACGCCTCGGCCACGTCTCCATAGAGCGCGGCGCCCTCTCGGGATCCGGGCTGCAAAATCTCTACGAAGCCTTGGCGGAAGTTGACGGCGCTCAGGTGCCGCATCGCGATGCTGCCGGCATCACCAAGGCGGCCCTGGAGGGCAGCTGTCCCCTCAGCCGGGCGACGCTCGAGATGTTCTGCGCCATCCTGGGCTCGGTCGCCGGCAATCTCGCGGTGACATTCGGCGCCCGCGGCGGCGTTTATGTCGCCGGCGGAATCGTGCCGCGCTTTCCCGAGTTCCTGATGGCCTCCGCGTTCCGGCCGCGCTTCGAAGCCAAGGGCCGGTTGCAGGACTATTTGCGCAACATCCCAACCAGGCTGGTGATCAAGCGAGATGCGAGCTTCGTCGGCCTGAAGATGTTTGCCGACCATACTGTGGATTGAGCTACGGGAACTCTCTCCACGCGTTGGTTCCAATATTCACAGGTGATTCAGCGTCCGCGCGGTTCCACGCATGAACACGCTTGCCTCCATGTTCCCGATGCGAAACAATCAAGCCGTGTGTGGCGTAGTTGCGGGGGGGCGTGACATGCGTAAGCAGGATCTGGGTTTCGACTATCACCGCTATCATCGCCTGCTGAGCGAGGCCGATGACGAAGACAAGCGGCTGGCCCTGATCGATCTCTTGATCGAGGAAAAGGCGCGAGACCGGCTGGCCGCACAGCGCGCCTCGGACCGGGCGGCCATGACGGCCCATACCATTGCCAGGGTGCTGAAGAACGGCCGCAACTGAGGTGCGGCGTCGTCGTCAACAACGCGGCATATGTGCCGTCGCTCAGTTCGGCGCCTTGGCCGGGACTTCGGGAAACATCGAATCGATCATCGCCTTGAGCTGATCCATCGCGATTGGCTTGCGCAGGATCGGCCGGCGCCGGAGCAAGGACGGCAGCAGTTCGGGCCCGTAACCGGTGGCGAACAGGAACGGCTTGCCGCGACGTTCGATCAAGTCGGCGACGGGATCGACGTAGACGCCCATCAGGTTGATGTCGAGGATGGCCAGATCGTATTGAGCGGTCATGGCAAACGCGCTCGCGTCCCGCACATTGTCCGCTTCCGCGACGACGTGGTGGCCGAGTTCCGTCACCATGTCGGCGATCATCATCCGGATCAACGCCTCGTCTTCGACCAGGAAAACGGAGAGTCCGTCCGCCATTTCAACTCCGCAGTCAGCTTGCGAAGCTAACCATACATCAATTGCGGAGGGGATACACGAATTCGTGGCGGGCGCCGTTAATTCAGAGGCGCCCGATCCGATTCAACTTGATCAATCCAATCCGCGCTCGTGGCTCAGGCGCACCATCTCCTGGATGAAGACCTGCTTCTGCTTGTCATCGAGGCTCGAATAGAGCGGCTCGGCGGCGTCGGCGACATTGCGCTGGTCGGCGGCACGGTCGATCAGGAACTGCGCCTCGTTGCGCATCTGCTCGATGATGTCGTCGGGCGGATCCCGCTTGGCGCGCGCAACCCGCAAGTTGAGCCGCTCTGCACCATTATGTCCCAGGTAGTGCATCGCGCTCGAGAAACCGTACCAGTGCTTCTCCTGTTCGGGCGTCAGGTTCAGCTCGGTCTTGATCCGCTCGATGTAGGAATCGCTGTTGGCCACGATCTGCTCGGCGGTCTGCTGCGGCGCGCCGGGCTGGGTGAGGACGGTGACGTCCTTGTTGTCCTTGCCCTGCGGTGCGTTCTTCGCCTCCTTGCTCGCCTTGCCGCCCTTGCCCGCTTTGGCACTCTTGGCGTCCTTGTCCTTGGCTGCGCCCTGCTGCTTGGCGTCCTTGCTGGATTCCTTGGCGGCCGGCGGCGGATTGCCGGCATTGTTGTTGCCGACGCCAAGCACGCCGGTGAAAACGCCGACGACGCCGCCGATGGCGCCGCCGAGCACGCCGCCGACCGGACCTGCCGCCTTGTTTCCGGCCGCCGCGCCGTCCTGAACGCCTTTGACCAGACCTTGCGCATTGGCCGCGGCGGCACCGAGCAGCAGAGCGCATACGGCGCCGAGCGCGATGCATCGCCGCATGTGAAGCCGCGCTGACGGCGCCAGGTTGATCATTCTCGTCTCCATCGTCGATCTCGCTCGCCTGTTGGGCGGCAGCCAAGCCGCCCGCCGCAACTCTATCGTTTCCACCGCTTCTCGGTCCAGCCGCGGCCAAGTGCTGTCCACGCCCGAAAAGTCTTTTGAGCGAAGCGGTTATGCAGGCTTGTTCGAAACTGCGGCGTAATTGCGCACGGATCGTTCCGGGCCGGTTCACGCGAAGTGTGCGTCGCAAAAACAGGCAGTCGCGCTCACGACCGCCGCAGCGCGTCCCGCCGTTCAGGACACAACGTTAGTTCTATGCACGAGCCGTTCGGGTTTCTCGACAGACGCGATCAATCATGATCTGATCGCGCTACCAATTTGCTGAGGGCATCGGTGAATTGCCATCGGGCCGACGGCATCAATAAGAAAATCGAACAACAAGAAACTCGGAAAAGACGTCTTAGAGGAAACTCCAACAACAACACCCAAGCGAGGAAACGAGATGTCACGCAAGAGACTGACGCGACGTCAATTTGTGGCTGCCACTGCAATGTCCTCCGCGGCGCTGATCTCGGCGCCCTACGTCCGGGGCGCATACGCCGCCGGCAAGCTCTCGATCGGCTTCTGGGACCATTGGGTTCCGGGCGCCAACAAGGCCTCGACGGATCTGGTCAACGAATGGGCCGCGAAGGAGAAGGTCGAAGTCACCATCGACTACATCCCCAGCCAGGGTAACAAGAACCTGCTGACCATCGCCGCCGAAGCGCAGGCGAAATCCGGCCATGATATCTTCGCGATGCCAACGTGGTGGGCGCATTCCAATGCCGACCAGTTGGAGAACGTTGCCGACATCATGGGGCCGATCATCGCCGAGAACGGCGAGGTGAACGGCACGGCCAAATATCTCGGCACGGTCGGGACCAAATGGCTCGGCGTTCCCGCCTGCGTCGGCAGTCAAATCAAGGGCCCCTGCTCTCGCATCGACCTGATGAAGAAGCACGCGGGGATCGACGTACAGGAGATGTATCCGGCCGGCTCTCAACCGAAGGCCGACAACTGGACCCTGGAAACATTCCTGAAAGCTGCCGAAGCCTGTCACAAGGCGGGCGTCCCGTTCGGCATCGGCCTCGGCGAGACCACCGACAACGTCGACACGGCGGGCGCGATCTTCCTGTCGTTCGGGGCCCAGCTCGTCGACGCCAAGGGCAATCTCACCGTCAAGACCGACGCGGTTCGTCAGGCGCTCGATTTCTACAAGAAGCTGATCGGCTTCCTGCCGCCCGACGTCGCAGCCTGGGACGACGCATCCAACAACAAATGGCTGGTCTCCGGCAGGGGTGCGATGATCATGAACCCGCCGAGCGCCTGGGCCGTCGCCAAACGCGACGCGCCGCAGGTTGCGGAGCAATGCTGGACCCACGGATTCCCGGCAGGGCCGAAGGGCCGCTTTGCACCCTACCTGCCGTATTTCTGGAGCATCTGGAACTTCTCCAAGAACAAGGAAGCAGCGAAGAGCCTGCTGGTGGCGTTGTCGAAGCCGGCAGCCATCGAAAAGATGGTCACGGCCAGCGGCGGCTACGACTTGCCGGCTTATGAGAAGCTGACGACGCTGAAGGTCTGGCAGGAAGAGGGCCCGCCGAAAGGCACACTCTACCACTATCCAAATCCCTACAAGCATCAGACGCTGTCGATTGCAGCTTCGCCTGCGCCTCCGAAGATCGCACAGCAGATCTATGCGCAGGCGACGCTCACCAAGATGTGCCTGCGGTATCACCAGGGCGAATCGATGGAGAAGACGCTCGCCTGGGCCGAAGGCGAATGCGAAGGCTTCATGCGGAGCTGAACCGGAACGGCTCGCCGCGACGGTCTCAGGCCCGCTCGCGGCGAGTCTTCCGTCTCACTCACCTGACGAGAGCCGACGGCTTCGGCTCTCGAACCTTCCAAAAGTCGGGTCTACCGACCAAACCGCGCGAGGAAATGCATCATGGCGGATGTCGCATTGCAGCCAGACAGGGCTGGCGCAGCGCAACCGGCGCGAAAACGCTCCAGTCTGCAAAAGGCGCTCAAACGCAAATCGACTGCGGCGTTTCTGATGACGCTACCGCTGATCATTCTCATCACGCTTCTGGTGCTTTATCCCGCGTTCTATTCGCTTCACCTGGCGACGCTCAACAAGTCGATGCAGAGATTTGTCGGTCTCGGCAATTTCGAGTTCCTGTTCAAGCGCGACACGTTCTGGCTGGTCGTCAAGCAATCCTGCATCTTCGCCATCACCGCCGTTCTGTTCAAAGCGCTGATCGGATTCATCGTCGCGCACTTCGTCCACAATATTCCGGCCAAGGGCCAGCGCAAATGGCGCGGCATGCTGCTGGTGCCCTGGGTCATCCCGCCCGCCATGAGCACGCTGGCATGGCTGTGGCTGTTCGACCCCTCCTATTCCGCGTTCAACTATACGCTGTCGTTCTTTGGAATCGGCCCGATCCCATGGACCGGCGACGCCGCCTGGGCGCGCTTCTCCGTCATCCTGGTCAACGTCTGGTACGGCGCGCCGTTCTTCATGATCATGTATCTGGCGGCCCTGAAATCGGTGCCCGACCAACTCTATGAAGCCGCGGCCATCGACGGCGCCAATTGGTGGCAGCGGATCTGGTACGTCACGCTGCCGATGATGCGCAACATCATCGCGATCACGACGCTGTTCTCGCTGATCGTGACCTTCGCCAATTTCGACATCGTGCGAATCCTGACCGCCGGCGGCCCGCTCGACCACACCCACATCTTCGCCACCTGGGCCTTCAGGATCGGCATCGAAGGAAGCGATATTCCGCTGGGCGCCAGCGTCTCCCTGTTCATGGTGCCAATCCTGGCGGTCGCAGCGATATTCATCCTGCGGGACGTCAACAAGCGCGGGAATGAAGCCTGATGAGCTCAGTCACGATAGACAAGGCCGCGCCGACGCGTACGGTCAAGTATGGAAGCATGAGCCGCGACCGCAAATGGGCGCTGCGGTGGTCGTACTTCTTTCTGACGCTGTTTGCGATCTTCTCGCTGCTGCCGCCGATCTACATGCTGATCACCTCGCTCAAGAGCAGCGCCGAAATCTCGGCTGCGACCAATCCATGGTGGGTCTTCCATCCCACTCTCGAGAACTATGTCGGCCTCCTGACCTCGAACCAGTTCCTGCGCTTCTTCTGGAATTCGGCGCTGGTCTCGATTTTCGTGGTCACCATCACGATGCTGATCAGCGTGCCTGCGGCATTCGCCCTGGCGCGGATGCGGTTCTGGGGCTCGGCCACGCTGGCGACCGGCGTGTTCCTGACTTACCTCATTCCGGACAGCCTGTTGTTCATTCCGCTGTTCAAGGTGTTCGCCCTGTTCGGCGACTGGACCGGCATCCAGCTCATCAACCGCTGGTACGTGCTGCTCTTCATCTATCCGACGCTGACGGTGCCGTTCTGCACCTGGATCATGATCGGCTATTTCGCCTCGATCCCGAAGGAGCTCGACGAGGCCGCGATCATCGATGGCGCCTCCTGGTTCCAGACGCTCACCCGGATTTTCATTCCGGTAGCGCTGCCGGGGCTGATCGCCGCGACCATCTTCGCCTTCACGGTGTCCTGGGCGCAGTTCCTCTATCCGCTCGTGTTCACCACGTCCACGGACCAGCTCGTGCTGCCGGTCGGCATCATCACGACGCTGATCAAGGGCGACGTGTTCAACTGGGGACAGATCATGACCGGCGCACTGCTCGGCGCGGCGCCGCCGCTGATCATCTACGCCTTCCTGATGGACTATTACATTGCCGGCCTGACCGCCGGTGCGACAAAGGGTTGAGAACTCATGGCTGACGTTGCTTTGCGGAAGGTAGTCAAGCGTTACGACGACGTCGAAGCCGTGCGCGGCATCGACCTCGACATTGCCGACCACGAGTTCATCGTGCTGGTCGGCCCCTCCGGCTGCGGCAAGTCGACCACGCTGCGCATGATCGCAGGCCTCGAGGACATCAGCGACGGCGACATCATGATCGGCGGCGACATCGTCAACGACGTGCCGCCGAAGGACCGCGACATCGCCATGGTGTTCCAGAACTACGCGCTCTACCCGCACATGACGGTCGCGGAGAACATGTCGTTCGGGCTGCGCCTGAAGCACTATCCCAAGGCCGAGATCAAGGCGCGGGTGACGGAAGCCGCGCGCCTGCTCGACATCACCGACCTGATCGACCGCAAGCCGAAGCAGCTCTCCGGCGGCCAGCGCCAGCGCGTCGCGATGGGCCGGGCCATCGTGCGCAATCCGAAGGTCTTCCTGTTCGACGAGCCGCTGTCCAATCTCGACGCGAAGCTGCGCGTGCAGATGCGGATCGAGATCAAGAAGGTGCACCAGAAGGTGCGCACCACCACCGTCTACGTCACCCACGACCAGGTCGAGGCGATGACGCTGGCCGACCGCGTCGTGGTGATGAACAAGGGACGGATCGAGCAGATCGGCACGCCGAACGAGCTCTATCACAAGCCCGCTACGCGCTTCGTCGCCGGCTTCATCGGCTCGCCCGCGATGAACTTCATCCCGTGCCGGCTCGAGGACGTCGGCGGCACGCTGCAGATCCGCCTCACCGACCGCATCGCCTTCCCGCTGCCGCCGGCCCGGGCCGCGCGCTACAATTCGCTGCCGCGCACCGACAAGCTGCTGCTCGGCCTCCGGCCCGAGCATCTCACCGAATCTCATGCGCATCTTGAGCCCGGCGTCGAGACCTTCGACACCGTGCTCGACGTCACCGAGCCGATGGGAATGGAGACCCTGGTCTATTTCGGGCTCGATGGCACACCGGTCTGCGGCCGCGTCAATCCCAATGCCGGCGCCAAGGACGGGGCACCCATGCGTTTGGCGATGGACCTCAACAATATGCACCTGCTAAACGAGGCGACCGGCGCCGTGTTGTGACGCCGGTTCAAGAAACTCGCGCAGGCAGGGGACGATGGCGACCAACAAGAAGAAGATTTTCGTTACGCAAACTTTGTCACAAGGGGCACGCGCCCTCCTCACCCAGCGGGACGATATCGAGCTCGTCGAGTTTCCGAACCTGATTTCGGCGGGGGACTTCGAGGCTTTGCTGAAGAGCCATGCGCCGGTCCACGGCGTCGCGCTCGGCGCCACCGCCTTCGGCGAGACCGAGCTCGAGGCCGCAAAGGACATGAAGGTGGTGACCCGCATCGGCGTCGGCTACGACGCCGTCGACGTGCCCGCCCTCTCCCGCCGCAAGGTGCCGCTGATGGTCGCCGGCAGCGCCAACTCGCCTTCGGTTGCGGAAGCCGCGCTGTTCATGATGCTGACGCTGGCCAAGCGCGCCCAGGAATTGCATTCCTGCGTCAAGGACGGCAAATGGGCCGATCGGCTCGGCATGCTGCCGTTCGATCTCTACGGCAAGACCGTGCTGGTGATCGGCTTCGGCCGCATCGGCAGCCGCACCGCCAAGCGCTGCCTGGCATTCGAAATGAACGTCCAGGTCTACGATCCTTACAAGCCTGCCGCCGAGATCAAGGCTGCCGGCTGCGAGCCCGTTGTCGACCTCGACGCCGCGCTGCCCAATGCCGATTTCGTCACCATCCACTGCCCGAAGACGCCGGAGACGATCGGCCTGTTCGATGCTGACAGGATCGGCCGGATGAAGCCGACATCCTATCTCATCAACACCGCACGCGGCGGCATCGTCAAGGAAGCCGCGCTCCACGACGCGCTGGTCTCGGGCAAGCTCGCCGGCGCCGGCATCGACGTGTTCGAGGTGGAGCCGCCGCCGGTCAGCAACGCGCTGTTCGCCCTGCCCAACGTCATCATCGCCCCGCACGTCGCCGGCGTCACGGTCGAGGCGGTCCAGCGCATGAGCGAGCAGACTGCGCGCAACATCCTGAGTGTGCTCGACGGCGATCCGATCCGGCAGAACGTAATCAATCAGGACGTGCTCGGCTAATCTGAGCTGAGCTGGAGCTCCTGGCGGGCGACGGAAGCGCCTGCCTTCGGAACGCCCGGAAGCGTCCCATTTTGGCGCAGATCGGGCCCCAACTCAGCCTTAATCAAGCGCGCCTAATGTTCCCGGCCGCGGCGGCAGTGGGACAGACGAGCCGACCGCGTCGAGCTGGAGGATGGAGCCTTGTCAGAGATCGACCCGACCGACCACGCGCTGGCGACCATCGCCAGCATTCTGGAGAACCCCGAGCCCGTTCTGGTCATTCGCAAGACCGAGACCGAGATCGTGGTGTCCGGAGAGCGCGAGCATGTGGACTCCGACGAGCATCGGGTCGTCGACGAATATCCGGCGGTCGAAGAGCATCCGCCGCTGGAAGAGCATCCTGTCGTCGAGGAGCCGCCGCTGGTGCCGGAGCACACCGATGCCGACGGCTACAGCAAGGTCGGGCCCGGACCCATGGTCGCGATCCGTCTCAAATGGACGGTCCATCGCGGTGACGACGGCCAGTATTACGTCCATGAAACCATCGGCGAACAATCCGCGCCCGTGGTCAGCGGCCCCATGACGAGCGAGGCCGCGGTGCATTTCGTCGATACCCAGCAGGACGAGGCGAATCGGCGCTTCGAGCTGCTGCGCAGCGAGATCGCCGGCCGCAGCTCGCTGGCCGACTACGAGCGCAAGGGCGAAGCCTAGCGCTGCACCTGGAGACCTTTCTACACCTCTTTCTCTCGGGGAGAGGTGTAGACCGAGCCTCCGCAACTACTTCCTTCCGAGAAAATCCTTTTTCACGAGCTCGACGCCGGCGTGCCGCAGCAGGTCGTAGGCGGTCGTGACGTGGAAGAAGAACTGGGGGACGCTGAACGTCAGTAGCAGCGTCCGCCCCGTGAAGGGCAGCTCGGTCCCGTTCTTCAACTTGAAGAAGACGTTGCGGTCGGCTGCCGCCTCGATCTCCGCGCGCGGCAGGCTTTCGATGAACTCGATCGAGGTTGCAATTCGTGCCTGCAGCCCGGCCATGTCGTGCTCCAGCGCCGGCAGCGCCAACGGCTCGCACTCTGCCAGCAAGGCCGGCGCGACCACGGCATGGCGGCAGGCTTCGCCGACCTGCTGGGCGAGGTCGTACATGTTCGGCGCAAACCGCATGCTGAGCATCACCGCCGGGTTGAACTTGCGGGCCTCCGCATAGGCGACGCCCTTGTCGAGCAGGACCGACAGGTTACGCAAATACGGCACGAAGAGGCCGACCGAGGCCTCGTGCATTGAGATCGTCACGTTGAGATTCCCTTCAATTCCGCCTCGCTGGAAGCTCGCATCTGGTCTACATCCGCGCCGTAAAGAGCTGCACAATGACAGCTCGCGCAAGGGTGGAGAAGAGATGATCGTTCGAATGGCCGTTCGAATCCTGGCAGCTTTGGTCGTGGCCTTGCTGGCAAACCTTTCGGCGCAAGCGCAACAGGCGCCCTCGCGCCTCGACGAGATCGTCAAGCGCGGCACCTTGCGCGTCGGCATGACCGGCGACTACAAGCCCTTCACCTATCTGGACAAGGCGACGCAGAAGTTCAGCGGCTTCGATGTCGACATGGCCGAAGCGCTCGGCAAGGCGCTCGGGGTCCAGGTCGAGTTCGTCCTGACGGCCTGGCCGAAGCTGATGAAGGATTTCGAGGCCGACCAGTTCGACATCGCGATGGGCGGCGTCTCGGTCACGCTGGACCGGCAGAAGAAGGGCTTCTTCTCGACGCCGATCATGCGCGAGGGCAAGACGCCGATCGTCCGCTGCGCCGACGTCGGCAAGTACCAGAGCATCGCCGACATCGACAAGAAGGGCACCCGCGTGATCGTCAATCCTGGCGGCACCAACGAGCGCTTTGCACGCGCCAACATCAAGGACGCCGAGATCACGGTCTTCCCCGACAACACCGTGATCTTCGACGAGATCGCCAAGGGCAATGCCGATCTGATGATGACGGATGCCTCGGAGACGCGCTACCAGCAGAAGCAGCACGCCGGCGTGCTCTGCGCCGTGCACCCGGAAAAGCCGTTCGATTTCTCCGAGAAGGCCTACTGGCTCCAGCGCGACGTAGCCCTGAAGGCCTTCGTCGACCAATGGCTGCACATTTCCATGGAAGACGGCAGCTACAGGAAGATCTACGCCGCCTGGTTCGATTAGGCATTCTCGGGGAGCCTGCATGGGAATGGCGCCTCAGGCCGCGTCCTCCTGTCGCTTGCCTCGGCCCAACTTTGGGCCGGTCCCTCGCCTATTGAACCCTGAACAGCAGGACGGCGACTCATACCGAGACAGTGATCTAGATCACTTTCTGCAATCGAACCGATGCGTAAGCGTCGGTGCGGGGACCACCTGTTCAGGAGATGGAAATGAGGAAGCTGTTGGCCACGGCCGCATTCCTTTTGGCGAGCACCGCTGCCCAGGCGCAGTACACGTTCGAATATGGCGGACGCACCATCCGCATCGACCCCGACCGCGGCACGGTGCAGATCCCCGGCGTGTACGACAACACCGGCCAGAAGGCCAAGAAGGCCAAGAAGAACGAGACGGCGCCGGGCCAGCAGCCGCCCCAGCAAGCCATTGTCGAGCCGCAAACGCCGGCAGCACCGGTTCCCGCGCCTGCCCCCGTCGCCCCGCCGCCTGCGGCTGCCCAAGCGGCTGCGCCGGCCGCTGCGGCCGTGGCGCCTCCGCCAGCTCAGCCTCCGGCGGCACCCCCCAGCAATGCGCCGGCCGAGACCGCGGTGCTGCCGCCGCCCGCGCCGCCTGCAGCCCCTCCGGCTGCCGCGCCGGCCACGCAGCAGGCCGCTCCCGCCGCGCCCGCCCCAGCCGTGGCTGCGGCTCCGCCGCCTCCCGCTCCGCCCCCTGCACCGGCGCCGGTTCAGGCCGCCGCGGTCGCTCCGCCCGCCCCGGCGACGGGGCCCACCCGCGATCTCAGTTCACCTCTCGGCGTCTGGCTCACCGAGGAGAAGGAAGGCAAGGTCCGCATCGAGCAATGCGGCAGCAATCTCTGCGGCTATTCAGTCGACAGCAAATCGAACCAGAACGGCGAGCAGGTTCTGATCAACATGAAGCCCGGCAAGGACCAGAAATGGTCCGGCCGCATTCTCGATCCGAATTCCGGCTCGACCTACGATTCGACCATCGCGATGAAGGGCACCGATCGCCTGCGCGTGCAGGGCTGCGCCTTCGGCGGCATGTTCTGCGGCGGCCAGACCTGGACGCGGGTGAACTGAGTTTCGACATCGACTTTCGACTGAAAAAGGGGCCCGCGATCCGGGCCCCTGCGCTTTTGCCGGGCCCTTAGCTGCGAGGTGCGCTGCCTCACAGAGCCCGCTGCGCGTGAGCCCCCTCACATCGCCGGTTCCGCGCCCGTGCCACGTTCCCCGCATCGTCACCCACAGGGGCGTGTCATGAACGGCTTTCGCAAAGGTTTCTTCGCCATCCTCCTCGCCATCGCCTTCCCGCTCGGGCAGGCCGATGCTGCGACAAGCACTTTCGACGGCATATGGAATGTCCGCATCTCGTCGTCCAGCGAGACCTGCGGCAACGGCGCCACCGTTGCCATCGGCATCAACAACGGTCAGATCGCATCGAGCAGCGCGGCCGTGTCGGCATCAGGCCGGGTCGCCGACGCCGGCAGCATCAACGTCACCTTGAGCACGGGTATGAAGCGCGCCGTCGGCTTCGGCCGGCTCAGCGGCACCTCCGGCTCCGGCACCTGGCGCGGCGCGCTGTGCACGGGCACGTGGACGGCAGAGCGGATGTAGGCTGCCGTGTCCCGGACAAGCGGCAATGCGAAGCGTTGCCGCGCAGAGCCGGGACCCGGCACGCTTCACATGCGCTTCGTAGCACGGCAGCTGTGTCCCGGATCGGCGTCGCATCGCCTGACGGCGCTACGGCTGGTCCGGGACACGAGGCTCTAGCCCAGCGCCGCGCCGTACTCCGCGTCGGTGACCGGCTCGAGCCAGGTCGAGTACACGCCGTCGAGCGCCTCCTGCATGGCGATGTGGCACATGCCGTTAGTCGGCGAGGCGCCGTGCCAGTGCACTTCGCCCGGCGGAATCCAGACGGTGTCGCCGGGACGGATCTCCCTGACGGGACCGCCCTTGGTCTGGACGCGGCCGACGCCGGAAATGACGTAGAGCGTCTGGCCGAGCGGATGATGGTGCCAGTTGGTGCGGGCGCCGGGCTCGAACGCAACCCGCGAGCAGTTCAGCCGTGCCGGCGCGGGCGCCATGATCACGGGGTCCTGCCACACGGTGCCGGTGAAGTTTTCCTTGGGCGCGCGGCGGGTCGGCCGCGTGCCTGCAACAGTGATCTCCATCGAAATGACCTCTCTTCTTCCCGGTTACTTCTTGCTGGCGGCGTAGCGCGCCTTGGTTTCGGCGTTCATGGGATAGAGGCCCGGCAGCACGGCGCCGTTGTTCACCTCGTTGACGATCCAGGCCTCCATGCGCTCCTGCTCGACACCCTCGTTGAGCACGTGCTCGAGCATCGCCTGCGGGATCAGCACGCAGCCATCCTGGTCGGCGACCACGATGTCGTTCGGGAATACGGCAACGCCGCCGCAGCCGATCGGCTCGCCCCAGCCGACGAAGGTGAGGCCCGCAACCGAGGGCGGCGCGGCATAGCCGTCGCACCAGACCGGCAGATTGGTGCCGAGCACACCCTCGACGTCGCGCACGACGCCGTCGGTGACGAGCGCGGTGACGCCGCGCTTGACCATGCGGGCGCACAGGATGTCGCCGAAGATGCCGGCGTCGGTGATGCCCATGGCATCGACCACGGCAATACAGCCCTCCGGCATCGCCTCGATTGCGGTGCGGGTGGAGATCGGTGAGGACCAGGATTCCGGCGTCGCCAGATCCTCGCGCGCCGGCACGAAGCGCAGCGTGAAGGCCGGTCCCACCAGGCGCGGCAGGCCCGGGCGCAGCGGCCGCGCGCCCCGCATCCACACATTGCGCAGGCCCTTCTTCAGCAGGACCGTGGTGATGGTGGCGGTGGTGATGCCGGCGAGGGTCTTGCGGGCTTCGGGGGACAGCGACATGGAAAGAGACGAGCTCCGGGGTGCGGGAAACAACGCGCGCATCTTGCGAGCCGCAGCCCCTGCGTCAAGGGCCAAGAGGCGCGCAATAACGCAGGGCCGGTGGGCCTTTATGCGACGCGATAACAAGGCTTTATCGCCTCCCCCTGCATTAATTTATTGGACTTGCGGGCGCATATACGCGAAGCAAGGGTGACGCGGAACTCGAGCTCGAGGCCGCGCTTTGCAAAGCCCGATTCCGACAGCTCTTCGACAGCTCAATGGCCGCGACGCTTCCCCCGCCCCGCCTCCTGCCCAGTGGCGATAGCGCCGTCACGGTCGAGTTCAGCCGCACCATCGACGAGCACGCCAACCAGCGCGTGCTGGCACTCGACAAGGCACTCGCGGCAAGCCCCATCGAGGGCATCACCGAGACCGTGCCGACCTATCGCTCGCTGCTGGTGCACTACGACCCCTGCAAGATCGGGTTCGACGCGCTCGGCGACAAGCTGCTGCCGCTCGCGATCCAGCCGCCGCCGCCCGTGACCAGGGCGCGCCGCTGGCGCGTTCCCGTCGCCTATGGCGGCGAGCACGGCATCGACCTCGAGGATGTCGCCAAGGCCCTCAACACCACGCCGGACGACATCGTCGCCCGCCATGCGGGCGGCGATTACAAGGTCGCCATGATCGGCTTCACGCCGGGCTGGTCCTATCTCAGCGGCCTCGACAAATCGCTGCACATGTCGCGGCGGCAGAATCCGCGGCTGCTGACGCCGGCCGGCACGATCTCGATCGGCGGCGTCCAGGCCGGAATCCAGTGCCTGGCGGCGCCGAGCGGCTGGCACCTGCTCGGCCGCACGCCGGTGCGCACCTATCAGCTCCACCGCAATCCGACCTTCCTGACCGAACCCGGCGACCGCGTGACGTTCTTCGCCATCGACCACAAGACCTTCGACGAGCTGGATCGCGCGGCGGAAGCCGGCGAAATCGTCGCCGAGCAGGTGGACGCATGAGCCGGCTCGTCGTCGCCAGCATCGGCCCTGCAAGCTCCGTCCAGGATGGCGGCCGCTTCGGCGCGCAGCGCTACGGCCTGACGGTGAGCGGAGCGATGGATCGGCTGTCACTGGCTGCGGCGAACACGCTGGTCGGCAACGCGCCGTTCGCGGCCGCCGTCGAGATCGGCCCGTTCGGTGCCGCCTTCACCGCCCGTGACGGCGCCGTACGCGTGGCGATCTCGGGGGCGCCGCGCAACGCAGACGTCGCCGGAAACCCGGTCGCCATGGACACGTCAGTGACGCTGAAGGACGGCGAGACGCTGACGCTGGGCTTTGCCCGCGGCGGCGCCTTCACCTATCTCGCGATCGAAGGCGCCATCACCGGCGAACGCGTGTTCGGCAGCCTCGCGGTCAATGCCCGTGCCGGCCTCGGCAGCCCCTACCCGCGCCCGCTCCAGGCCGGCGACGAATTCAGCGTCGATGCCGCGAGCGGCGCAAGCGAGCTGCGCATCGAATTGCCGAAGCCCGCGAGCGGGCCGATCCGCGTTCTGCTGGGACCCCAGGACGACGAGTTCGACGAGGCCAACAAGGCGCTGTTCCTGAACAGCGAGTGGAAGATCTCGGCGACCTCCGACCGGATGGGCTACCGGCTCGAAGGCCCCGCGATCAAGCATCTGCACGGCCACAACATCGTCTCCGACGGCACCGTCAACGGCAGCATCCAGGTGCCCGGCAACGGCGCGCCCATCGCGCTGATGATGGACCGCGGCACCTCCGGCGGCTATCCGAAGATCGCAACCGTGATCACCGCCGACATCGGTCGCCTCGCGCAGACCTCGGCGGGAACGGCGTTTCGCTTCAAGGCCGTCAGCATGGCTGAGGCGCAGGACGAGGCGCGCAAGTTCGCGCAAGCGATCCGGACCCTGCCCGATCGCCTGCGCGCGGCCGACAGCGTTGCACTCAACATCCAGGCCCTCAGCGATGCCAACGTGGCGGGCCATGCGGTGAACGCGGTCGATGCCGGCACCTGGCAGGTCACCGCGGAGCCCTAGACGCAACAACAAGACCCGAAGGCGGAGAGCATCCATGAAGACGATCGATCTCAATTGCGACCTCGGCGAAGGATTTGGCGCGTGGGAGATGGGCAACGACGCCGCCATGATCGAGCTGGCGAGCTCGGTCAACGTCGCCTGCGGCTTCCATGCCGGCGACCCCGACATCATGCGCCGGACGGTGGAGCTGGCGAAGGCGCGCGGCGTCTCGGTCGGCGCCCATCCTGGGTATCGCGACCTGCACGGGTTCGGCCGCCATCCGATCGCGGGCCTCAAGGCCTCCGAGATCGAGAACCTCGTCGCCTATCAGATCGGCGCATTGCAGGCGATTGCGACCGCGGCCGGCCACAAGGTCACGCATGTGAAGGCGCATGGCGCGCTCTCCAACGTCGCCTGCGAGGACGACATGACGGCGAAGGCGATCGCCGCTGGCATCAAGGCGGTCGACCCCAGCCTGATCTTCGTCGTGCTCGCCAATTCGAAGCTCGTGAAGGCCGGCGAAGACGCCAACCTTCCGATGGTGCACGAAGTGTTCGCCGACCGCGCCTATGAGGACGACGGCAATCTCGTCTCGCGCAAGAAGCCCGGCGCGGTGCTGCACGATGCCAAGGCGATTGCCGAGCGCGTGGTGCGCATGGTGCAGGACGGCGCGGTGGTCTCGGTGACCGGCAAGGTGATCAAGATGCGCACGGACACGGTGTGCATCCATGGCGACACCCACGGCGCCGTCGAGATCGCGCGGACCTTGCGAGCGGCGTTGAAGGATGCCGGGATCGAGGTCGCGCCGTTCAAGCGCGGGGCGTGAGGCTCTTCGTCATTCCCGGGATGATGCGAAGCATCAGACCTGGAATCTCGAGGTTCCGGGATCGGCTTCGCCGCCCCGAAATGACAATCAGTGCCGGAGGGTGGATTAGCGAAGCGTAATCCACCTCTTCTGCTGCAGCCATACAAGTGGTGGGTTACGCCTTCGGCTAACCCACCCTACGCAGTCACATCAAAACGGATGCACCGAGAGCGTGCCGAACACGATCGCGGCGATGACCGCAAACGCGCTGTAAAGCGCCAGATGATGGGCGCTCGCCCGGGTCTGCCGCGAGAGCGAGCGCGCGTAGAAGTGCAGTCTGGCTTCCGCCGATAGTTCGCGCATGGTCGATCTCCAACGCCCCATTTTCGCGAGTATGAAGGATCAACCAGGGCGGGAGGCAAGATGGCGGCGCAAATAGCGATGCGCCTGCTCCGAGCAGGCCGTCTCGCAGACGTAAATTCTTTCCAGGTGCGGGTTCCGAGAATCTTATTCGTTCAAATCCGAGCCAGTTGGAACCGGCTCGGAGATCGGTGAGCGGCAGCCGTCAGTACACATCCGCCTGGAAGCGCCCGGTCTTCTTCAGCTCGGCGACGAAACTGACGGCTTCGTCGGTCGAACGCGCGCCGAACTGGGCGACGATGTCGACCAGCGCGCGCTCGACGTCCTTGGCCATGCGCTTGGCATCGCCGCAGATGTAGAAATGCGCGCCTTCGGCCAGCCACGTCCACAGCTCGCGGCCGACCTCCCGCATGCGGTCCTGCACGTAGAACTTCTTCTCGCCGTCGCGCGACCAGGCCAGCGACATGCGCGTGAGCAGACCCGAGGTCTTCATCGCATTGAGCTCCTCCTGGTAGAAGAAGTCGCAATCGCTGCGCTGATGGCCGAAGAACAGCCAGTTCTTGCCGGGCGCGCCGGTGGCCTTGCGGTCGAGCAGGAAGGCGCGGAACGGCGCGATGCCGGTGCCGGGGCCCACCATGATGATCGGCGTCTTCGGATCCTTCGGCAGGCCGAAGCCGTGCGCCTTCTGCACATAGACCTTGAGCTTGTCGCCCTCGTTGATGCGCTCGCCGAGGAAGGTCGAGGCGACCCCGAGACGCTTGCGCTTGCCGATGACGTAGCGCACGGAATCGACGGTCAGCGAGAGCTTTCCGGGCGTCGCATTGTGCGACGACGAGATCGAGTAGAGTCGCGGCTGCAGCGGCTCCAGTGCCTCGACGAAGGCTTCGGGGTGCGGCCGCGTGCCGGAAAACTTCTGCAGCCCCGCCATGACGTCGAGGGTTGCGGCATCGCCATCGGGGTCCTCGCCCTGCGCCAGCGCCCGCGCCTTTTCCCGCGCCGCGCCGCCGGTGATGAAGGAGATCAGCTCGAACAGGGTGTCGGGCGCCGGCGACAGCGAGACGTCGTCGATCAGCACCTCGCGCAGCGTCTTGCCGTTGACCTTCGTGGTGTGGGAGGCGCCGAGCAGCGCGATGATCTGGTCGACGAGGCCGACATCGTTGCGCGCGAACACGCCGAAGCTGTCGCCGACGACGTAGTCGAGCTTGCTCTCGGAGAGATCGAACTCGACGTGATAGGTTTCCTTCTCCGACTTGCCCTTGTTGAGCAGGCGGCGCGACAGGAAGGTCGCTGGCACAGGGTTGTCGCGCGAGCGGCCCGGCTCTGCGATCGTCACCGTCACGGCCGGCGCCGGAGCGTCCGGCTTGTCCGCCGCTTTGGCCGCCGGAGCCTTGTCCAGCTCCTCGTAGAGCGACTTCAGCATCCGCGCGGTTTCCTTGCCGCCGGGGACACAGAGGTTGAGCCGTGCTTCGCTGCGGCTGGCGATCGCCTCCGAATAGTCGTGACAATTATAGCCGCACTGGCCGCAATCCTGCTGCGCCATCGCCGCCATCATCTTGCGACGCACGGGACGCCCTTCCGCGAGCTTCATGCGATCGGCTATCGGCATGGTCTGGTCGTGCCAGGGCGCTTCGCCGTCGTCACCGTCGCCGGCCGCGCCCTGCATGACGGCGGCGCCCTGCTCCGCCGACAACGGCGCGGCGACATCAGGCGACAGCAGCCCGGCGAAGAAGCCGTTCAGCCAGGAGCGCTGCGCATCGGAGAACGGTGCGCTGGCGGGAATGATGTCGAGCCTGGGCGGAGGGGTGATCTGGTTCATGCGGACACCTGTGCATCGGCAAGCTTGCGCAGCGTCTCGCCGTCATGGCGGCGCGCAAAGGAGAGGAAGGTTTCGTCAGGCGACGAGCGATGGGCGATATAGGCCTTGAGCAGCGCCTCGACCGTCTTCGGCGCGTCGTCGGCCTTGAGGTCGTGGTAGACCTCCTGCCCGACGTCAGCGTCCGGGCCGAACCCGCCGCCGGTGAAGAGGTGATAGCCCTCGACCGTATCGTCCTCGCCAACGGGCACGCGTGCGCCGATCAGGCCGATGTCGCTGATGTAATGCTGCGCGCAGGAATGGTGGCAGCCGGTGACGTGGATGTTGACCGGCTTGTCCATCGCGACGCGCGGCTCGCACCAGTCGCCGATCTCGGCGGCATGTCGCTTGGTGTTCGCCGCGGCGAAGCGGCAGCCGGCATTGCCGGTGCAGGCGATCAGGCCGGCGCGGATGTGCGAGGCCTCGACCGCAAGCCCGATCTGCTTGATCGCCGCGATGGCAAGCTCGACGTTCTCGTCGCGCACGCCCGATATCAGCAGGTTCTGCCAGACCGTCAGTCGGATCTCGCCGTCGCCGAGGTCGTGCGAAAGCTTGGCGAGCCCCCGCATCTGATCGCTCGTCAGCTTGCCGAGCGTCAGCGACACGCCGATCCAGTTGAGTCCGTCCTGCTTCTGCTTGTGCACGCCGACATGCGCCATGCGGTCGGCGGCCGGCCGCGGCGCAAACGCCTCCTCCGGCACGCGCGTGAACGGCGTCTTCAGCCGCTCCTCGACCAGCCCAAGGAAACCGTCATGGCCCATGGCGTCGAGCACGTATTTCAGCCGCGCCTTGTTGCGGTTGGTGCGATCGCCATGATCGATGAACACCCGCACGATGGCGTCGGCAACGGCGGTCGCCTGCTCCGGCTTGACGATGATGCCGGAATATTTCGCAAAGTCCTTGTGGCCGGTGATGCCGCCGAGGCCGAGGCGGAACCAGACTCCCGGCTCGACGCCGAAACCGTCCTTCACCTCATAGGCCGTGAACGCGATGTCGTTGGTCTCCTCCAGCACGGCGATCCTGCCGGCGCCGTCGAAGGCGACGTTGAACTTGCGCGGCAGGCCGTAGAGCGAGCGGTCGTTGAGGATGTGGTAGTGCCATTCGCGCGCATAGGGTCGCGTGTCGATGATTTCCTGCGGATCGATGCCCGCCGTCGGCGTTCCCGTCACGTTGCGGAGGTTGTCGGCGCCGGAGCCGCGCGAGCACAGGCCGAGCTCCTGGATGCCCTCGAGCAGCTTGATCGCGTGCTTCGGCGGGATCTCGCGGAGCTGGAGATTGGCGCGCGTCGTGACGTGGCTGTAGGGGCCGCAGAGCTCGTCGGCGAGATCGGCGAGGCCCGACAGCTGCCAGTGCTTCATGATGCCGTTCGGAATCCGCAGGCGGCTCATGTAGGAGTCCTGCGTCGGCGCGACGTAGAAGATGCCGTAATAGCGCCAGCGGAAATTGTCGGCCGGGCTCGGCGGCGCATTGTCGAGCGCCTGCTGGCGCAGCCGCGGATAGGCATCGAAGGGATGCTCGTCGCGCTTGAACTTCTCCTGGTCGGCGAGCTTCTTGCCGGCCGCGATCACCTTGTCCTGCGCCTTGAGGTGCACGGCGTCGGGACCGACAGGCTCGGCGTTGGCCTTGCCGGCATTGCCGCCGCCCAGACCGCGCCCGACCCGGCTGATCTGCAGACCGGTGGTGAAGCCTTCGAGATAGCGTTTCTGCTCGTCGGTAAAGTCGACTGCGAGCGTATCGATTTTCATGGTCGGTAACGAAGCTCCTGCGGCCACCTGGGTGGCATCGACGGACATTGCGCGACCCGCGAGGACCGAGGCTGGCTCCAAGAGCCGGCTTCGCTACCCCAGCGGTCCGATCAGCTTCGTTGCTGCGGGACTCGGCTCAGCAGGCACCTGTGACAAGCTGGCCGCACTGCAACATTCAAGTTGCGTGCCAGCTTGAAAGAAATGGAAAGTTTTGTGTTTGCAATCGGTTATGTGTAGACCCGGAAGATCCCGGGCCGTGCGCTTTCACGAAATTCGTGCACTCAGATCAACATTTGGGCAGCGAGTCTCGGCGCCCAAAAATCATGCAGACCGAATCAGACCCGCCAACGGCCAACCGCGAAGGCCTCGAGATGCCCCCGGATGTTGGCGGGATCGAAGACCGGACCGGCGAAGGCGCCGAACGCCGCGGCAGGCTGCTCGGGCGACCGCCTGCCGAGGGCCGCATCGTACAGATCGGGCCTGAACACGGCCATCGCCGTCTTGACGCCCTCCGGCGCGAGCGCCGTCTGCCCCCAACGCACCATCTGCGCATAGAGCCAGGCCGCCTGCACCGGATCGGGGCGACCTGCCCCCTCCCGCCCGACCAGGAGATAGCGGCCGCTTTCGCGGAACGTGCCGTCAGGAGAAATCTTCAGGCGCCCGGTCAGGGTGCGCTGGATGACCTCGGCATCGACGCCGATCCGCTCGGGCTGCGCCAGGAGCTGCGCCGCCTCGGTCTGGTTCGCAGGATTCTCGATGAACTCGGCCGCCTTCACCGCCGCGCGCACCAGGCCGGCGACCACGTCCGGATTCTTGTCGGCCCAGACCTGGCGAACCGCCAGCACCTTCTCGGCGGCGCGGTCGAGGATGTCGGAGACGAAATGCAGGATGTGACCGATGCCGAGATCGACCGCGATCGAATTCCAGGGCGCACCGACGCAGAACGCGTCGACATGGCCATTGGCGAGGCTGTCGACCATGTAAGGCGGCGGCAGCACCACGAGGCGCACGTCCTCGTCGGGATCGACGCCGGCCGCGGCCATCCAGAACCGCAATTGATAATTGTGGGTCGAGAACGGGAAGGTCATGCCGAAGGTCAGCGGCTCCGCCCCCTCCTTGCGCCTGATCGCAACGACCTTCGCCAGCGCCTTCGCCGTCACCATCGGATCGAAACGGTCGCCGTCGATCTGCTCCATCAGGGCGGCATGGAGCGCCGGCGACACCGTGATCGCATTGCCGTTGATGCCGAGATTGAAGGGCGCGGCGATCGGCACCTTGACATGGCCGAGCCCGAGCGAGGACGCGATCGCCACGGGCGCCAGCAGATGCGCGGCGTCGAACAGGCCGATATTGAGCTTGTCGCGGACGTTGGACCAGGAGACCTCGCGCACCAGCTCGACGTCGAGGCCTTCGGCGGCGGCAAATCCCTTGTCGACGGCGACGATCAGGGCGGCGGCATCGACCAGCGGAATGAACCCGATGCGAAGGGGGGCGGTCATTTCAGCATCTCCGAGGCGGTGATGATCGACTGCGCGATCTCACCGATTTTCTTCTTCTCGCGCATCGCCGTGGAGCGCAGCAGCACATAGGCCTCGTCCTCGGTCAGGCCCTTCACCTTCATCAGGATGCCCTTGGCACGTTCGATGATCTTGCGGTCCTCGAGCTGCGACTTGGTCCGCTCCAGCTCCTCCTGGAGCTTGGCGAAGGCGTTGAAGCGGGACACGCAGAGGTCGAGAATCGGCTTGATGCGCTCCTTCTTCAGCCCGTCGACGATGTAGGCGGACACCCCCGCCTCGACCGAGGCCTGGATTGAGGCGGAATCGCTCTGGTCGACGAACATCGCGATCGGCCGTTTCACGGCACGGCTGACCTGGAACATCGCCTCCAGCACGTCGCGGCTGGGGTTCTCCAGATCGATCAGGATGATGTCGGGATCGACCGAATAAATACGGGCGAGCAGGCTCTGCATCTCGCTGATATGGACGACCTGAGTGAATCCGGCCTCCCGCAATCCCTCCTGCAGGATCGCGGCCCTGACAGGGCTTTCGTCGACGATCACGATTTTGGGCGACTGTTCGGCGCTCATGGCTCACTCGCGGCGGGTGATTCATCCATAGCATGCCAGCGACCCATGCAAAGGGTTGCAATTGTGGGCAATTGGGACTAGCTCAGGCCTGTCGTCAGCTAGTTCAGGATACCGATCAGACGGCTGCGCCAAGGTCAGCTTCGTGTCGCTGCTGAACCCGAGACAACGAATGCAGGCTTCTGAGCCGCCCACTCCCGCGACGGCAGCAGCGATCTGGGCTTACGCTCTCACGGAATCTTCGCGCCAACGATCATCTTGTCGAGAAGTGGCATGGCGGCCCGCACCGCCGCCTCAGTGCGGCCGGAGACCGCGAGCCGCACGACGTAGGAATTGCCGTCCTTGTCGCGATCGGCGTAATGCGCGATCACTTCGACCGGCTGGTCCTTCAGGGATGGATTGTCGTAGCGGTTGATGATGACCTTCGGGTTGACCGAGGGAAGCGTGGTGATCTTGGCATTGTCGCCGGCTTCCGTCGCCCAATCCCGATCACTGGCCGCGACCCATCGAGCCAATTCGGTCCGATCCTCGTTGTAGCGGCCTTCGGCATAGATGATTGCTTCGGCCTTACCAAAACTCTTCCCGTTGGGCACGAACATCGAGGCGCCGTATTTGAGGCTTGCGGCCTCGTCCCTCGCCCAGCCGTCGGGTGCCTTCACGCGAGGCCTGAATTCCGGACACATCCGTTCTTGCCGTTCGCAGACATGGATGATCTTGTCGACTTCGGCTCGCGCCGGGACCATCGCGCAGGAAGCGGTAACGAAAGCCAAGCCGAAGATGAAACGGCGCATCGTGGTCAAGCTCCGCGAAATTCCGTGAAATCAAGCAACGCGCGAAGACTGCTTTGGCTTCGCGCCGCATACGTTAGTTGTTGAATTTCGCCATCGGTTCAATTACTTGGATCGGAAATCCAGACAATTCAGATAGGCTTCAGGCGATTACATGGAAAGAGCGCCGCGTATATCATTCACGTCACTCGGCTGTCCCAAGGCATTGGTGGATTCCGAGCGCATCATCACGCGCCTGCGCGCGGAGGGCTATGAGCTCGCCCGCAAGCACGACGGGGCCGACATCGTCATCGTCAACACCTGCGGCTTCCTCGACAGCGCCAAGCAGGAATCGCTCTCGGCGATCGGCGAGGCCATGGCCGAGAACGGCAAGGTGATCGTGACCGGCTGCATGGGTGCGGAACCGGAAGCGATCGAGCAGGCCTATCCCGGCGTGCTCTCCATCACCGGCCCGCAGCAATATGAGAGCGTGCTCGATGCCGTGCACCGCGCGCTGCCGCCGGCGCACAATCCGCATCTCGACCTGGTGCCGCCGCAGGGCATCAAGCTGACGCCGCGCCACTATGCGTACCTGAAGATCTCCGAAGGCTGCAACAACCGCTGCACCTTCTGCATCATCCCGAAGCTGCGCGGCGACCTGGTCTCGCGCCCCGCCAACGACGTGCTGCGCGAGGCCGAGCGCCTGGTCGGCGCCGGCGTCAAGGAACTGCTGGTGATCTCGCAGGATACCTCCGCCTACGGCGTCGATCTGAAATATGCCGAGAGCCCGTGGAAGGATCGCCAGGTCCGCGCCAAATTCCTCGACCTCGCCCGCGAGCTCGGCGAGTTGGGCGCATGGGTGCGGCTGCAATATGTTTACCCCTACCCGCATGTCGACGAGGTCATCGCGCTGATGAACGAGGGCAAGGTGCTGCCCTATCTCGACATCCCGTTCCAGCATGCGAGCCCAGACGTGCTGAAGGCGATGAAGCGTCCGGCAGCGCAGGACAAGACGCTGGCGCGGATCAAGCGCTGGCGCGAGGAATGTCCCGATCTTGCCCTGCGCTCGACCTTCATCGTCGGCTTCCCCGGCGAGACCGATGCCGACTTCGCCTATCTGCTCGACTGGCTCGATGAAGCCGAGATCGACCGCCTCGGCTGCTTCAAATACGAGCCGGTGGCCGGCGCGACCTCGAACGCGATCGAGAACCCGGTCCCGGAAGAGGTCAAGCAGGAGCGCTACAACGCGCTGATGGCCCGCCAGCAGAAGATTTCTGCACGCCGGCTCAAGCGCAAGGTCGGCACGCGCCAGCAGATCATCATCGACGAGGTCGGACCGACCGTCGCCAAGGGCCGCTCCAAGGCCGATGCGCCGGAGATCGACGGCGCGGTCTATCTGACGAGCCGCCGCCCCTTGCGCGTCGGCGAGATCGTCACCGCCAAGATCGAGCGCGCGGACCAATACGACCTGCACGGCAGCGTCGCGGGGTTCTGAAGGAGCTCGCGGACACCAATGCTGCCACAACGTCATGGCCGAGCTTGTCCGGACCACGCGTTGACATCCGGCACGACGAACGTGGATGCCCGGCACGAGCCGGTCTCTTGAGAATAAGCGCACGCAAGCGTAGCCGCTAGCGTCGCTTGAGGCACAGCTCAATCAAACCAGCAATTTCGTCCCCAGTGTTCCGGCCGCGGCACGCGGGCAAGACCCGCGCGCCTCAGGCATTTCACCGGCCCACGTTCAGGCTGGGCGCGCCGTACTGCGGGGTTGCGCGATACACGGCGCCGACGCCCCAGGTTCCAACGAGCAGATCGCCATTCGCCATCCGGCCGAGCGCGACGGCGCTGCCATCGAGGCCGCTCACGACCACTCGCGACAAGCCGCCAAACGACACGCGGCGCACCACGCCAGCCCCGTTGTCGATCGCAAGGACTGCATCGGGGCCGTCCGCAACGATGCCTACGCCAGGCCGATCGAAGCTCTCGCCAAGTTCTTGGGTCTTGCCATCCGGAAGAACGCGCGTCAGCCGTCCGCCATATTGTGCGGCGACCAGACTGCCGTCCGCCATCTCCACCACGCCCACCGGCAAGGACAGCGAACGCGCGACGACCCTGCGGTCGCCGCTGGCGACGTCGATGCTGAGAATCTCGCCTGATGACCGGTTCGCGACGAGCAGCCTGCCATCTCGGCTGAGGGCGATACCGGCCGGCGTGGCAAGATCTTTGGTAACGCGCGTGCGGGCACCGTCTGGTGCGACGCGCTCGATATAGTCGCCAGAGTAGGACGAGATGTAGACGCTGCCGTCCGCACCAACGGCAAGGCCCGCCGGTGACGAAATTGCAGCGGCGAACACGGATCGACCGCCATCCGGCGTGATCCGCTCGACAGTGTCGCCGCTCCAGTTGGACACATAGACCATTCCGTCGGCGCCGACGGCAATGCCGGTCGGCGACTTGAAACCGTCCCATAATTTCACCGGCGACGCGTGCTCGGCGCGGACCGGCGCCGGGGCAACGCACGTGGGGGAAGCTGCAATACCCAGGCTGCCGAGCAGAAGGAGGGTTTGGAGCAAGTGGGTCATGTCGCTTCTCCCGACGCCCGCCGTTCGTCATGCGCGGCGAACACCTCCTTGGCTGCGAATAGCCCATTCAGCGCAGCCGGGAAGCCCGCATAGACGGCCATCTGCATGATGATCTCCACGATCTCGTCGCGAGACAGCCCGACGTTCAGACCCGCCTCGATATGGACTTTGAGCTGAGGCGCGGCATTTCCGAGCGCCGTCAGCGCGGCGATCGTCGCGATCTCTCGATCGCGCAGGCCAAGGTTCGGGCGGCTGTAAATGTCGCCGAAGGGAAACTCGATCACGTATCGTGCGAAATCCGGAGCGATGTCGGCGAGTGAGGCGATGACTTTTTCGCCGGCACTGCCGTCAATGCGTGATAGGGCCCGTTGGCCGCGATCGAAGCGGCTTTCGGCTTGTGTGTGGACGTGCGTCATTTTCCTTCGTCCTCTGTTCGTCGCCGGCGTAGCCGGCGATCTTGGTATCAAGGACGAGCAGGCATTCCTGGAGTTCGGCAATCTGCGTACGAACCTGTTCTCGATGGATTTCCAGCATCTGCCGCCGGGCTGGCCCGGTGGCGTCGCCTTCGTCACGAAGCGCCGCGTAACGCAACATATCCCGGATCGGCATTCCCGTGGTCTTGAGCCGACCGAGGAATGCGATCCATGTCAGGATTGATGCGTCAAAATCACGTTGACCGGAGCGATCCCGATCAGCGTATGGAAGCAGCCCGATGCGCTCATAGTAGCGCAGCGTGTGGGTCGACAAGCCGGTTCGTTTTGCAAGGTCGCCGATCTTCATTTGTGCCCGTTCTCGTACTGACGCACGTACAGATACCCCTTCGAGCGCGCTCTAAGTCAAGAGGGATCGAAGGTGCCGCGAGGTCAAGCAAGGGCTACAAGCATTGATGGCGCAACAGCGGACATCTCGGCGCGCCAGGTGCACGGCAGCGTCGTGGATTCCGAGGCTTCAGGTCTCCGTCAGCCATTTCGGCACCCAGCGCTCCGGGCGCGGGGCACGGGCGAGATCGGCCCTGGCTTCGGACAGCAGCGCCGGCTCGCCGTCGATGGTTGGGCGGACATCGTACGCGAAGTTCGGCATGACGCGGCCGTCGGCATGGAGGCCGAAGTTCATCGCGTACCACAGCCCGAGCTCGGGCTGCGCGCTGCGCATCTGCTCGCGCAGGTCGCGCAACAGGGATTCGATCGAAGCCGCTTCCTCGAACGGCTGCGGCCCGCGCGCGAGCACGCGCGCCTCGTACTGCTTACCCACGATCGCGACCGCGAAGCGGGTCTGGTCCCAGGGCTTCTTGCCCTTGGGCAGATGCGCCGCCAGCCGCCAGCCGAGCTCGGCCATCAGCCGGTGATTGGCCCAATAATCCTCGCGCTTCCGGCTCCACTTCTCCATGAAACCGCGGAAGTCGGGCAGCTCCGCCGAAGTCTCCTCGACCGCCGCCGGCTCGCCATGCGGCCGTCCGGCGAGCCATTGCGCGAGCTCGACCGTCTGAGCCTCGACCTCGTCATGCGGCTTCAGATCGCTCCAGGCGTTGTCGAATTGCTGCGACGTCAGTTTGGCGAGCAGCCCGTCGAGGCTCGGCGCCAGTAATTCGTAGGCGCCCTCCGATCCCAGCCCGACGATCGGCGGATTGTCGCGGTCGAGACCGGCGCCGTACCAGCCGCCGACGGCCGAACCATCCGGCAGCCGCATGAACAGCGAAAACCTGTCCCGCAACGGACTGCCGTCGACGATCGGCGCGTGATCTGCGAACTGGCCCTGCAGCGCAAAGCAGCCGACGCTGCCCCAAGGCCGCCCCTCCAGCCAGCCGGCAAAGTCGACCAGCAACGGAGGCGCTTCGATGCCCGGCGGAAATGCGCCGCGAATGCTGTCGAGGTCGATCGGATAAGACGTGTCGGACAAGGCTGAAACTGTCTCGTTGGTCCCGCCCCTCTTGGTCTGAGCCGAGTTGCGTCCGGTTCGAACCAATTCGCGTATCTCGATCACAAACGCGCCAGCGAGGCGATGGTTTCTGGGGGCCCGACAATGAAATGGCGGAATCCAGCGGAATCCGGGCCTGCCCGATGACCCGCATCGGCCTTGCTCGCACGCTTCGTCCTCTCGATTGCCGCAGCACGACGCGCGCAACTGCCAGCGGGACGTATTGTGACACTATAGTGCATTCATGCAGAGGTCACGGACTCGGCCTAACTCTGCCCGCGCTTCTCAACGCGAGCGAGGAACGAGAATGAGCCTCTCGGGTATGCTGCGCACGCAGCGCTTCGACGATTACCGCTTCTACCACCAGAGCACCGTCAACCAGACGCTGCATCTCTTCAGCGCCGTGATCTTCCTGTTCTGCTACGCGCTGCTGTTCATAGACCCCGCGCTCGCAGGCATCGTCGGCTGGCTTGCGATGCTGACGCGGCAGACCGGGCATTTCTTCTTCGAGCCGAACGGCTACGACGCCGTCAACGACGTCAGCAATGAGTACAAGGAAGCGATCAAGGTCGGCTACAACCAGACCCGCAAGATCATCCTGCTGCTGGTATGGGGCAGCGCGCCAATCGCGCTGTATGTCCATCCGACGCTGTTCGGACTTTTCGATCCGCCGGCCGGGCGTCTCGACTTCATCCGCCACGTCGGCACGCTCTGGCTCGCGATCGGCATCGGCGGCGGCCTTGCCCGCATGCTCCAGCTCTTCGCCACCCGCGACGTCACGACCGGTCTGGTCTGGGCATTCAAGGTGCTGACCGACCCATTCCACAACATCGCGCTGTACTGGAAATCGCCGCTCAAGCTGATGCGCGGCGAGCTGATCGACACCGCGATCGCCGACGCCGATTGGGGCGACGAGGACGCCGAGGAAGCCGCTCACCTGACCTGACCGATGCACGCCGGGCGGGTGTTCGGCAAAACGCCCGCTTGACAAGCCCCGGCATTGGCATGTATTGCCGCGCCCCATGATCAACCGGACCAACCAGCGCACCGACATGCTCCGCCGTCGCTCCCGCGACGACGAGAGGGTGCGCCATGTCCGACGACGCCGCTGAACCACTAGAATTCAGCCGAAGTTTTCGAGAAGGCCGCACCCGCAAGGTGCGGCCTTTCTGCTTTTTGCGCCCGTTTTCCACCCGCCTCCAGAGGAGTTCGACATGACGACGCATCCGTACGACGCGCTGATGGACATCACCGCACGGCCGAAAGCCGTGTTCGTCCGCGGCGCCGGCTCCTATCTCTGGGACGACGGCCGCAAGCGCTATCTCGACTTCGTGCAGGGCTGGGCCGTCAACTGCCTCGGTCATTCCCCGCCGGCGGTCGCCGACGCGCTGGCTTCGCAGGCGAAACGGCTGTTGACGCCGAGCCCGGCCTTCTACAACGAACCGAGCCTGAAGCTGGCCGAGGCGCTGGTCGGGGCCAGCGCGTTCGACCAGGTGTTCTTCGCCAATTCCGGCGCGGAGGCCAACGAGGGCGCGATCAAGCTCGCGCGCAAATATGGCAGTCTGCACAAGGGCGGCGCGTTCGAGATCATCAGCTTCGAAGGCGGCTTCCACGGCAGGACGCTGGCGACGATGTCGGCCTCGGGCAAGAAAGCGTTCGAGCCGCTGTTCGAGCCGAAGGTCGCAGGGTTCAAGAAGGCCAGGCTCAACGACATCGCCTCGGTCGAGCGGCTGATCAACGACAACACCGTCGCCGTGATGCTGGAGCCGATCCAGGGTGAATCAGGCGTGTGGCCGGCAACCGATGCGTTCCTGCAGCAGCTGCGCGCGCTGACCGAGGCGCACGGCCTGCTGCTCATCTTCGACGAGATCCAGACCGGCATGGGCCGGACCGGAAAACTCTTCCACTACGAGCACACCGGCATCGCGCCCGACATCATGACGCTCGGCAAGGGCATCGGCGGCGGCGTGCCGCTCGCAGCCCTGCTCGCGACCGAACGCGCCTCGTGCTTCGAGCACGGCGACCAGGGCGGCACGTTCAACGGCAACCCGATCATGTGCGCGGCGGGGCTCGCGGTGCTCGAGGAGGTCTCCAAGCCCGACTTCCTCAAACAGGTCGCCGAGACCGGCCTCTTGCTGGAAAGCGAGCTGCAGAAGGTCTCGGCCCGGCACGGCCTCGGCGGCGTGCGCGGACGCGGCCTGCTGCTCGCGCTCGATCTCAAGCTGCCGATCGCGCCCGGCATCGTCGCGCAGGCGTTCGAAGCCGGCGTGCTGCTCAACGCGCCGCAGCTCGACACGCTGCGTTTCATGCCCGCGCTCAACGTGGCGAAGAGTGAGATCGCCGAGATGATCGATTGTCTCGACGGGATCCTGACCAAGGCCGGCGCGGCACGGCGGGTGGCGTAAGATTTCATCCATACGCTCGTCATTCCGGGGCGGTCCGTAAGGACCGAACCCGGAATCTCGAGATTCCGGGTTCGGCTCTTCGAGCCGCCTCGGAATGACAGTCAGCTACGGCTTCAGGATCGAGGCGCCCGTGGTCTTGCGGCTTTCGAGATCGATATGCGCCTTCGCAGCGTCCTTGAGCGCGTAGGCGTGGTTGATCGGCACGTGCAGCTTGCCGTTGATGACGGCGGCAAACAGCGTGTCGGCGCCTTCCAGCAGCTCCTTGCGCGTGCCGACGTAATCGTTGAGCTTCGGCCGTGTCGCGAACAGCGAGCCGTGATTGTTGAGCTCGGCGATCGCGAACGGCGGCACCGGACCCGAGGCGTTGCCGAACGAGACGAACATGCCGCGCGGCTTCAGGCAGGACAGCGAGCCCGGGAAGGTCGCCTTGCCGACGCCGTCATAGACGACGTCGCAGCCCTCGTTGCGGCTGATCTGCTTGACGCGCGCGACGAAATCCTCCTCGTTGTAGAGGATGACATGGTCGCAGCCGTTCGCCTCGGCGAGCTCGGCCTTCTCGCGCGAGCCGACCGTGCCGATGACGTGGGCGCCGAGCGCCCTCGCCCATTGGCAGGCCAGAAGGCCGATGCCGCCGGCGGCGGCATGGACCAGCACGCGGTGATGCGGCTCGACCTTGAACGTCTTGTGCAGGAGATACCAGACGGTCAGCCCCTTCAGCATCAGCACCGCACCTTGCTCGTGGGTGATGTGGTCGGGCAGCTTGACCAGCTTCTCCCAGGGAATGTTGCGCTCGCCGGTATAGGCGCCGAGATTGTGATAATAGGCGACGCGGTCGCCGGGATGAAAGTTCGTAACGCCAGGCCCGACCGCGACCACCTCGCCCGAGGCCTCGTTGCCGACGATGAAGGGCAGCCCTGGCGCCTTGTAGAGACCGGTGCGATAGTAGACGTCGATGAAGTTCAGGCCGACCGCGTGCTGGCGGATCCGCACCTCGCCGGGCCCGGGCGCCGGCACATCGACGCTCTCATAGACCAGGGCCTCGGGGCCTCCGACCTTGTGCACACGGACCGCTTTGGTCATCGCCTGACCTCCTCTTCTCCAAGGCGCAAGCGAAAGACATCGCGCCCGCCTTGTCAACTCGATGGCAGCTGGAACGCCTAAACCGACGGCGTGCCGGACCTCTTGCGATTGCGCCTGGCCAGCACGTTGAAGAATTCGACCGCCGCCGAGAACGCGATGGCGAAGTAGATATAGCCGCGCGGAATGTGGAACTGGAATCCGTCCGCGACCAGCGCGACGCCGATCAGCACCAGGAAGGCGAGCGCGAGCATCTTCGTGGTCGGATGCTCCGCGACGAAGCGCGCGACCGGACCCGCCGAAACGTACATGACCGCGCAGGCAATCACGACCGCCGCGATCATGATCCGGATGTCCTCCGCCATGCCGATCGCGGTGATGATCGAGTCCAGCGAGAACACGATGTCGATGACGATGATCTGGGCAATCACCCAGAAGAAGGCGCTGCGGCCGGACTTCTGATCTCTCTCGCCGTCATCGGCTTCGACCTCGGCGTGGATCTCGTGCGTCGCCTTCGCGATCAGGAACAAGCCGCCGCCGATCAGGATCAGGTCGCGCCAGGACAAGTCCTGACCCGCAATCGAGAGCACCGGCGCGGTCAGGCCGATCAGCCAGACCAGCAGGCTGAGCAGGATGAGGCGGAAGATCAGCGCCAGCGCCAGCCCGATCTGGCGGGCGCGGTGCGCCTGTTGTTCGGGCAGGCGCGAGACCAGCACCGAGATGAAAATGACGTTGTCGATGCCGAGCACGATCTCGAGCGCGGTCAACGTCAGCAGCGCCGCCCAGGCTTCGGGACTGGTGATGAGGTGCATCATGCGAAGGATCTGACGAGGCGGATTAAGGCGTCGCTGAAGCTGATCCAGAGCGCGATGGCGCAGAGCGCGAGGGTGACGCCGGTGCCGACACGAAAGTCCATCTCCAGCACGTAGAGGGCGAGCACCGCCCAGATCGCGATCAGCGACATCGTCAGCCAGCGCAGCCGCACGACGCGGACCGGATGCAGCACGTGAAACGGCACGAAGGTCAGCACGACCAGCGCGGTCACCAGCAGCGTCGACCACAGCGGCGGCCAGTGCAGCAGGAACAGGTAGAACGCCGCCGCATTCCACAGCGCCGGGAAGCCACGGAAATGATTGTCGTCCGCCTTCATGCGCAAATCGGCGAAATATAAGGCGCTGGTGACGATGATGGCGACGCCGAGCAAGGGAGCCGCGACGGGCAGCAACAGGCCGCTGGCCACGATCGCATAGGCCGGCACGAACACATAGGTGACGAAGTCGACCACGAGATCGAGCACGTCGCCCGACCAGTTCGGCTGCACGTTCTTGACGTCGAGCCGGCGCGCGATCGGACCGTCGATCGCGTCGATGATCAGGGCGACGCCCAGCCATTGAAACATCGCCGCCCAGTGCTCGCGAACGGCCTCCAGCATCGCCAGCAGCGCGATCGCCGCGCCGAACGCGGTGAAGATGTGCACCGAGAAGGCCGCGGCGCGGATCGCGGGCGTGGGCTTCAGGGAATCCTCTTGGCTATCCATGGCTTCTGCTATCAGAATGAGGTCGATTTGCACATCCGCCATTGCAGCGCGCCGTCGCACAATTGGCCACGCATGGGACACCATCAGCGGGCTTGAATTTGCCGCGTGGCGTGTCATGTGTCGTTTCATGACAGACGCCTCGACACTTTATGACACGGCCGTGATCGGCGGCGGGCCGGCGGGACTTGCCGCGGCGATCGCGCTGGCACAGGCGGGGGCCCGGACCGCATTGGTGGCGCGGCGCGCTCCCTACGCCGACAATCGCACCACCGCATTGCTCGGTGCCTCCGTCGACCTCCTGGAGACGCTCGACGTCTGGTCGCACTGCAGGGACAAGGCGGCCGCGCTCGAGGTCATGCGCCTCGTCGACGATACCGGCCGGCTGTTCCGCGCGCCGGAGGTCCGGTTCTCCTGTCACGAAATCGCGCTGGATGCCTTCGGCTACAACATCGACAACCGCTCGCTGATGCTGGCGCTGGAAGAGCGTGCGGCGGAGCTGCCCAATCTCGTCCGTTTCGACGACGAGGCCGAGAGCATCGTCATCGAGGCCGACGACGTCGCCATCCGGACGGCCTCCGCACAATTTCTCACGGCCCGCCTCGTGGTCGGCGCCGACGGCCGGCATTCGCTGTGCCGGGAGGCTGCCCGCATCGAGGTGACGCGGCGCGAGCTCAACCAGACCGCGCTGACCTTCAACGTCGGCCACACCAGGCCGCATCGCAACATCTCGACCGAGTTCCACACGCCGCACGGTCCGTGCGTGTTCGTCCCCCTGCCCGGCGACCGCTCCAGCGTCGTCTGGGTGTCGGCTCCGGCCGAGGCCGAGCGGCTGCGGAGCTTCGATGACGCCGAGTTGTCCGCGGCGGTCGAGAGACAGTCACATTCGATCCTGGGACGGATGAGCGTGGAGCCCGGACGCAACCTGTTCCCGCTGGCGATCGAACGTCCAAAATCGTTCGGCCGCGACCGGATCGCGCTGGTCGGCGAAGCCGCCCATGTGGTTCCCCCGATCGGCGCCCAGGGCCTCAATCTCGGCCTGCGCGATGCCGCCGACATCGCGCGGCTTGCCGGGGAAGCGGTCACTGCGGGCCAGGATCCCGGCGCGGATGAGGTGCTCACACGCTACGACCGGGCGCGGCGTCCGGACATCCTGAGCCGCACCTTTGCGATCGACATCGCCAACCGCTCCCTGCTGAACGATTTCCTGCCGCTGCAGCCGGTCCGCGCCGTCGGCATGCACCTGCTCGGCGCCATCGGCCCGCTGCGGCGCTTTGCGATGCGCGAGGGCCTGACGCCGACCTGGCGACGGTAGTATTGGCGAGGGTAAGGCCCTTTACGGAAACGCCAGCCGTCCCGTCTGGATCGCCCACATCACGCTGGTCAGCGTGACCACGGACGCGAAGGTCCCGAGCAGCACGGCGACTGAGGCGGATTCGATCCAGGCATCGTTCTGCCGGGCGATCACGAACACGTTCAGCGCCGGCGGCAGCGAGGCCATCAGCACGGCGGTGGCGGCCCAGGGTTGCGCGAACGGCCCGAACGCCAGCATCAGGCCGAACGCCGCGAGCGGATGGAACAGCAGCTTCACCGCGATCACGCCCGGCACCTCCCATGGCACGCGGTCGAACGGACGCAGCGCCACGGTCACGCCGAGCACGAACAGCGCGGTCGGGGCCGCCGCGTTCTGCAGGAAGGTGATGGTGCGATCGAGCGCGACGGGCATCTCGATATGCAGCGATGCGAAGGCCGCGCCGAAGCAGGCCGACATGATCAGCGGGTTAAGCACGATCTGCTTCAGCACCACGCCGAAGGCGTGCACGATCGAGGGATGGTCGCGGTCGGACAGCTCGATCAGGAGCGGCACGATGGTGAACAGGAAGATGCTGTCGCAGCAGAAGATCAGTGCCGTCGGCGCCGCAGCCTTGCTGCCGAGCACGGCGAGCGCCAGGCCCGGCCCCATATAGCCGATATTGCCGTAGCCGCCGGACAGACCGGCGAGCGTCGCCTCGCGCAGCGTCAGCCGGCCGAAAACCTTGCCTACGACCAGCGCCAGGGTGAACGCGGCGACGGTGGACAGCGTGGTCGCGATCAGGAACGGTGGATTGTTCAATTCCGAGAACGGCGTCTTGGACATGATCGCGAAGAGCAGCGCCGGCAGCGACACGTAGAGCAGGAAGAAGTTCATCCAGGCGAGACCTGATTCCGGCAGGGATTTGAGCTTGCCGCATGCGAAGCCGACGAAGATCAGCCCGAAATAAGGTAGCGCCAGATTGAGGATATCGACCATTGATGAAGTGTTTTCTGAAGATTTGGGGGCTATCTCCCCCTCAAGTGAACGCCAATTCCAGATCAGGCCACTAGCATCGGCCACAATCCTGGTCTATCGACGGGGAATGATTAAAGCGCGGACCGCCAAATTCCAGATCGGACAGGTCGTGCGCCACCGGATCTTCTCGTTCCGGGGCGTCATCTTCGACATCGATCCGGAATTCAACAACACCGAGGAGTGGTGGCTGTCGATCCCGGAGGAGGTGCGGCCCCACAAGGACCAGCCGTTCTATCACCTGCTCGCGGAGAACGCTGAGTCGGAATACGTCGCCTATGTCTCCGAGCAGAACCTGCTGCCGGACGAGTCCGGCGAGCCGGTCCGGCATTCCCAGGTCGCCGAGATCTTCATCAAGAACAAGGATGGCGGCTACCGCCCGCGCAATCCGTCCCTGAATTGAGTCGCTCCGACCGGCGACCGACAAAAAAGGCGCTCGAGACGAGCGCCTTTTTCATGTCTTCATGTCCGGGATTGATCCCGACTACTTTTGACCAGCCGGCGGCGTACCCTGCTGCTCGAGCTTCTTCCGCTGCTCTTCGGCCTTCTTCTGAAGCTCTTCCTGAAGCTTCTTCTGGGTTTCCTCGAACACCTTCGGATCGGTCGGCGGACCGTCATAGGCCTTCTGGAATTCGCCGGCGAGCGGCAGCGGCAGGGTCAGCGGCGCGCCATTGGCGTTGATCGCCTGCACGACGAGATTCTGGCCCTTCTTCATGTTGTTGATGAGCTCGGGCGTGGCCTCATAGTCGGACATGCAGCCGTTCTGGAAGCAGATCACATAGGGCTGCTGCAGCGGCGCGTTGTTGTCCACGATGATCCGGGTGCCGTGGACGAGCTGCATGCCGAGCGGCAGCGTCACGCGCAGGATCTTCTTGGGCTCGCCTTCCGGCTCGATGATCACGGCGGCGATGACCGGCTGGCCCGATTCGATGCGGCCGTCCTTGCCGGTGAAGCAGACCTGCTTGGCGTTGGCGTCCTGGCCCTTGAGGCAGAACTTGGTCCAGGGGGCATAGATCAGCTGGATCTGCTGATCGGCCGGCTGCGCCGCACCCTGCTGGCCGCCTTGGGCCGGCGGCTGCTGAGCCTGCGGGGATGCCGGGGCCGGAGCCTTCGGGGCGGCCTTCGGAGGGGCAGCTTTCGGGGCCGGAGTCGCCTTGGGCGCGGGCGCGCCGGGAGCCGGAGCGGGAGTTTGGGCCTCAGCGGTAAACGGGACGACCAACGCCGTCGCCGTCAACAAGGCGAGAATTCGCCCGCGCGGCCGGACGGACGCGGCCAAGTAACGGAAATTCATTGCGGAAAACCCTTTCTGAACGGGAAGTGCCCGAACCGCTCCGAAGCGCCGAACCTGGCCGCCTTGGGCGCGGCTCTCTCCCCGTCAATTGAGGCGGATAAGTGACGGGCCCGACGCTCTTGCGCGATCGGGTGCCTTCTTAACGTGGCCGACGAAAAGATCAATGCCGACAAGCGCCTTTGGCCACATCCGCGGCTGCGTCCGGGGAAACTCCCTGTGATAGGATTTTGGCTACGCCGTCCTCGAATCAACCTGTGCCGATGTTCATGTTCCAACGCCTTTTCGAGGGCCCCGGTGTCCGCCTTGGCGTCCTGATGCTGGCCGCTGCCCTTGGCCTGGGCTTGGATGACGCAGCGTCGATGGGCGCGGCACGGGCCGAGGACGCCCATGCCATCGCCATGCACGGCAAGCCGGCAATGCCGTCCGATTTCACCCATATGCCCTACGTCAACCCGGATGCGCCCAAGGGCGGGCGCTTGACCTGGGGCATGCTCGGGACCTTCGACAGCCTCAATCCCTTCATCGTCAAGGGGCTGGCCGTGCAGCAGATGCGCAGCTACGTGGTCGAGAGCCTGCTGGCGCGCGGCCATGACGAGCCGTTCACGCTCTATGGCCTGCTCGCCAGGAGCGTCGAAACCAATGACGAGCGGAGCTTCGTCACGTTCCGTCTCGATCCGCGCGCTCGTTTCTCCGACGGCAAGCCGGTCGCGGCCGAGGACGTGCTGTTCTCCTGGCAGCTGCTGCGCGACCACGGCCGGCCGAACCACCGGCAATATTACATCAAGGTGGTCAAGGCCGAGGCGCTCGATCCCATCACCGTCCGCTTCGACCTCGCGGGCGCCAATGATCGCGAGCTGCCGCTGATCCTCGGCCTGATGCCGATCCTGCCAAAGCATGCGGTCGACGTCGCAAGCTTCGAGGAGACGACGCTGGCGAGCCCGATCGGCTCCGGCCCCTACCGCGTCACGGCGGTGAAGGCAGGCGCCAGCGTGACGCTGACCCGCAATCCCGAATATTGGGGCCGCGATCTGCCCATCAACCGCGGGCTCTACAATTTCGACGAGATCCGGCTCGACTATTTTCGCGAGGCCAACGGCCAGTTCGAAGCTTTCAAGCGCGGCCTCTACGATTTCCGCGTCGAACACGAACCGCTGCGCTGGCACGACGGCTACGACTTTCCGGCCGTCAGAAGCGGCGAGGTGGTCCGTGACACCGTGAAGCCGGGCTTGCCGCAGCCATCCGAATTCCTGGTGTTCAACACCCGCCGCCCGATCTTCGCCGACATCCGCGTGCGCCAGGCGCTGACGCTGCTGTTCGATTTCGAGCTGGTCAACCGCAACTACTTTTTCGGGCTCTATTCGCGCGTCGCCGGCTATTTCGCTGGCTCCGAGCTCTCGGCCTATGGCCGGCCGGCGGACGGGCGCGAACGTGAGCTGCTCAAGCCGTTCGCCGCTCAGATTCCGCCCGACATCATGGACGGCAGCTACCGCCTCCCCGTGACCGACGGATCGGGACGCGACCGCACCACGCTGCGCGCGGCGCTGAAACTGTTGTCCGAGGCCGGCTACGATCTCGACGGCACGGTGCTGCGCAACCGCGCGACGCGAGCGCCCTTCAGCTTCGAGATCCTGGTCACGACCCGCGACCAGGAGCGTATCGCACTCGCGTTCCAGCGCGACCTCAAGCGCGCCGGCATCGAGCCGAGCGTGCGCTCGGTCGATCCCGTGCAGTTCGATCAGCGCCGTCTGGCCTACGAATTCGACATGATCCAGAACCGCTGGGACCAGTCGCTCTCTCCCGGCAACGAGCAATATTTCTACTGGGGCAGCGCGGCCACCGACAATCCCGGGACCCGCAATTACATGGGCGCCAGGGATCCCGCCGTCGATGCCATGATCGCCGCCCTGCTCGAGGCCCGTGAACATACGGATTTCGTCTCCTCGGTGCGGGCGCTCGACCGCGCTCTGATCTCGGGCTTCTACACAATCCCCCTGTTTAACGTATCCGAGCAATGGATCGCGCGCTGGAATCGGATAGAACGGCCCAAGGCCACCTCGCTCTCGGGCTATTTGCCGGAGACCTGGTGGGCGAAGGGGCAGAAGCAAGCCACTGAAGCAAAGTGACGCCGTGAACCAGCCAGCCGTATCGCCGACGCTCGACACGCTGTTTCAGCGCACGCTGATCCGGCAGCCGCATGCGACCGCATTGCTCGATCCCCTCAACAAGGCGCGCATCACCGGGCACCAGCCGCGGCGGATGACCTATGCCGAGGCCGACACCGCCATCGAGGCGCTGTCGGCGCATTTCGTCGAATCCGGCCTGCCGGCCAATTCCGTCATCGCGATCCAGCTGCCCAACACGGTCGAGTTCGTGCTGACGGTGCTCGCCGCCCATCGCGCCGGTCTCGTCGTCGCCGTGCTGCCGCTGCTCTGGCGCCATGCCGAACTGACCGCCGCCCTCAATCGCACCGCGGCCCGTGCCATCGTCACCATGAGCAAGGTCGACGGCACCAGCTATGCCGACCTCGCGATGCATGCGGCCGCCGAAGCCTTCTCGATCCGCCACGTCTGCGGCTTCGGAGGCGACCTGCCCGAAGGCATGGCCTCGCTCGACGAGGTGCTCGCCCGCCCGCCCGGCACCACGCGCGCCGTGATTCAGGACGGCCGCAAGGCGGCGATGATCTCCTTCGACGTCACCGCGGAAGGCTTTCGTCCAGTGCCGCGGCCGCATTTCAGCCTGATCGCCGGCGGGCTCGCGATGTCGCTGGAAGCCGACATCCGGCAAGGCGCGACATTGATGGCGGCGTTCGCGCCGATGTCGTTCGCCGGCCTCGCCTCCTCGCTCGCGGCTTGGCTGCTCTCCGGTGGCGCCCTGGCGCTGCATCATCCCTTCGAAGTCGAGGTGCTGGAGCAGCAGATCAACGAGCATGATTGCGAGGTGTTGATCGCGCCGGCGCAGCTGGCCTTGCGGCTCGGTGATTCCGACCTGGCGGCGCGGATGCCGTCCTTGCGCAACGTCATCGGCCTGTGGCGCGCGCCCGAGCAGGTGGCCGCGAGCGATGCCTGGATCGCCCCGCATGCGCCGCTGACCGACGTCTATCTGTTCGGCGAGGCCGGCCTGTTCGGCGCCCGCCGCGGCGAGGATGGCATGCCGGTCGCGGTGATGCCCGGGCCGCACGGCGCCCCGCGCGAGCAATCCGGCTCCTCCATCGCCGGTGAAATCCTGCTGACGCCGAAGGGCACGCTCGGCCTGCGCGGCGCCATGGTGCCGATCGCAGCCTACGCCCCGCCGCAGCCGGTCGGGGAGACCCTGACGGCGCAGCCGCCGCGCGACTATGTCGACACCGGCTATGCCGCGCGGATCGACCGCCCGAGCGGTGCAATCTGCATCACCGCGCCGCCCTCCGGCATCATGGCCGTCGGCGGCTACCGCTTCCTCTCCAACGATTTGCAGGAATGGGCGCGCCGGCTCGGCCAGGGCGCCCTCCTCACCGCGCTGCCCGACCGCCTCTCCGGTCACAGGCTCGCCGGACGCGCCCAGGACAATGCCCGCGCCCGCGAGGCGCTCAGCGAGCTCGGGCTTAACCCTCTGATGGTCGAAGCTTTTCGCGATCGCTCCGGGCCGGTCTAGACGCAGTTTCGCCGGATACGTTGACGCCGCATTAAGGCGGCCGCACTAGATTGCGCGGCATCTGTTGCGTCATCAGAGTTTGTCGAATGTCCCAGGCGGGCCCGATCCTCTTTGTGTCCAATGCCGATCGGCCGCCCTTCGTTGGGGCGCTGGACGAGGCCCGGCTGTTTCCCGTGGTCGATACCGACTGGGCCGGCGCGGCACGCGCGGTCGAAGAGGTGCAGCCAGCGGCCATTCTCGCTGCGATGCATGGCGGACATGAGCCGCATATGGCCGCGCTCGCAAGGAAGATCGCCGACCAATCGCCTTACCTTCCGTTCGTCGTCGTGGATGCGGCGGGCTCGCTGCCTCACAACGCCCTGCCCTTCTCCTCGCGCGGCGGCAGCCCCGACCGCCTGATCGCACGGCTTCGGGCCGCGCTGCGCGTGCGCACGCTCCACGCCACCGTGCTGCGGCGGCTGCCCGAAGTGAAAGTCGCACTGCCGCAAGGTGACCCCGCCCGCGATGCCACCGTGCTCCTGATCGGCCGCGGCGCGGCCTACCCCGCGTTGTCCGTCGCGCTCGGCGAACGTGTCGGAGTCGTCGGCGCGCTCTCGATCGAGGCCGCCGCGAAGCACCTCAACACCCGCGACCTCGACGGCGTGGTCCTTGCCGAGGGTTTTACCGCGCGCGTCACCGACGCCTTTCTCACGGTGCTCGCCGAGGACACCCGCTTCCGCAGCCTGCCGGTCGTCGTCACCGCGCACCAGCTGACGCAGAGCTACGATCTGCCCAATCTGGAGCTGATCCCGGGCGAGCCGGCCAAGGTCGCGGCCAACGCCTTGCCCCTGATCCGCCAGCACGCCATGGAAGCCCAATTGAGCCGCACGCTGCGCTCGATCGATGCCGGCGGCTGGCTCGATCCGCGCAGCGGCCTGCTCACGGCGGAAGCCTTCGCCCGTGATTTTGCCAAGGCGGTCGAGCAGGCGCTGGCCCGCGGCGGCGGTCTGTCCGTCGCGCGTTTCGCCTTCGACCCCGGCAATTCCCGCGCCCAGCTCGACGCCGCGCGCATCCTCAGCCGCCTGATGCGGCAGATGGATTTCGGCGTGGCGCAGAGGGACGGCTCGGTCATCGTCGTGTTCGCGGAGACCGACTTCCGCACGGCCCATATGATCGCGCGGCGTCTGTCGGCGGTGATGCGGCATACCTCGAACGGCAAGCACGAGATGCGCAGCGATCCCGTCGTCAGCGTGGACTCGCTGTCGCCCTCGGATACGGCAAGGTCGCTGCTGGCGCGGCTGTCGGCGGATGCGTCACGGGCGGCGTCGTAAGTCGTCGCCTTGTAGGGTGGGTTAGCCTTGCGGCTGCGCGAAGCGCAGGCGCTGGACGTAACCCACCACTTTTCTCCCCCGTGGCGACAAAGATGGTGGATTACGCCTTCGGCTAATCCACCCTACGGCACCCCGCCTCACGCCGCCTTCTTGCTCTCGGCGAGCTGCGCCAGCTGCCGCATGATCTCGGTGGTGCCGGCGAGGCGCTCCTCCGGGGTCTCCCAATCCTGCAAGAACACCACCTTCATGTCGGGGCGCACCTTGGCGGCCTGGCCGTAGCTGCGGATGAAGCTGACGAGGCGATCGGGATGGGCGAAGGAATTGTCGCGGAAGACGATGACGGCGCCCTTCGGGCCGGCGTCGATCTTCTCGACATTGGCCCTGCGGCAGAACGCCTTGATCGCGGCGACCTTGAACAGGTAGCGCACCTCGTCGGGCAGCACGCCGAAGCGGTCGCGCATCTCCGCGCCGAAATTCTCGATCTCCTCCTCGGTGTCGAGATCGGCGAGGCGCCGGTACAGCGACAGCCGCACCGAGAGATCGCCGACATAGTCCTCCGGAATCAGCACGGGCATGCCAATGGTGATCTGCGGCGACCAGCGATCGGCGGCGGGCTCGGAGACGCCGGCCTTGAGGTTGACGATCGCCTCCTCCAGCATCGACTGATAGAGCTCGAAGCCGACCTCCTTGATGTGGCCGGACTGCTCCTCGCCGAGCAGGTTGCCGGCGCCGCGGATGTCGAGATCGTGGGAAGCGAGCTGGAAGCCGGCGCCGAGCGTCTCCAGCGATTGCAGCACGGTGAGCCGGCGCTCGGCCTGCGCCGTGATCTTCTGCTGCGCCGGCAGCGTGAACAGCGCATAGGCCCGCAGCTTGGAGCGGCCGACGCGGCCGCGCAGCTGATAGAGCTGCGCCAGGCCGAACATGTCGGCGCGGTGCACGATCAGCGTGTTGGCGTTGGGAATGTCGAGGCCGGACTCGACGATCGTGGTCGACAAGAGGATGTCGAACTTGCCGTCGTAGAACGCGGTCATGATGTCCTCGATCACCGCGGGCGGCATCTGGCCGTGCGCGACCGCGACCTTCATCTCCGGCACGTTCTTGTCGAGGAAGTCCTTGACCTCGGCGAGGTCGTCGATGCGCGGCACCACGTAGAACGCCTGCCCGCCGCGATAGCGTTCGCGCAGCAAGGCCTCGCGGATCATCAGCGGATCGTGCGGAGCGACGAAGGTGCGCACCGCGAGCCGGTCCACCGGGGGCGAGGCGATGATCGAGAGCTCGCGCACGCCGGTGAGCGCGAGTTGCAGCGTGCGCGGGATCGGCGTCGCCGACAGCGTCAGCACGTGCACCTCGGAGCGTAGTGCCTTGAGCCGCTCCTTGTGGGTGACGCCAAAATGCTGCTCCTCGTCGACGATCACGAGGCCGAGGTCGCGGAACTTGATCGCCTTGCCGAGCAGCGCGTGGGTGCCGACGACGATATCGACCGAGCCGTCGGCGATGCCCTTCTTGACCTGGGTCAGCTCCTTGGTCGGGATCAGGCGCGAAGCCTGCGCCACGTTGACCGGGAAGCCCTTGAAGCGCTCAGTGAAGGTCTTGGCGTGCTGGCGCGCCAGCAGCGTGGTCGGCACCACGACCGCGACCTGCTTGCCCTCGAGCGCGACGGCAAACGCCGCGCGCAAGGCCACCTCGGTCTTGCCGAAGCCGACGTCGCCGCAGATCAGCCGGTCCATCGGGCGGCCGAGCTCGAGGTCCTTCAGCGTGGCTTCGATGGCTCCGAGCTGGTCCTCGGTCTCGTCATAGGGGAAGCGTGCGCAGAACTCGTCGTAGAGGCCGGGCTGCACCGGGAGCTTGGGCGCCTCGTGCAGATGGCGCGCGGCCGCGATCTTGATCAATTCGCCGGCGATCTCGCGGATGCGGTTCTTGAGCTTGGCCTTGCGGGTCTGCCAGCCGCCGCCGCCCAGCCGGTCCAGCTCGACACTGGTCTGGTCGGAGCCGTAGCGCGACAGCAGCTCGATGTTCTCGACCGGCAGGAACAGCTTCGTCTCGGCGGCATAGTGCAGCTCGAGGCAGTCGTGAGGCGCACCGGCGACATCGAGCGTCTGCAGGCCGATGAAGCGGCCGATGCCGTGGTCGACATGAACGACGATGTCGCCGGCGGCCAGGCTCGTCACTTCCGAGATGAAATTGTCGAGCTTGCGGCTCGCCTTGCGCGGCCGCACCAGGCGGTCGCCCAGGATGTCCTGCTCGCTGATGACAGCGATCTCGTCGGTCTCGAAACCGCTCTCCAGGCCGAGCACCGCGAGCATGGTCTCGTTGCGCGGGGTCGCCTGCACGGTCCGCCAGGAATTGACGCTGGTGGTATGGGCCAGCTTGTGGTCGCGCAGCATCGAGGTCATGCGGTCGCGCGAGCCTTCGCTCCACAGCGCGATCACCACCTTCTTGCGCTGGGCCTGCAGCGCCATGACGTGACCGACCACGGATTCGAACACGTTGACCTTGGCATCGTTGCGCTCCGGCGCGAAGTCGCGGCCCTTGCGCGCACCGGCGTCGACGACACCGGTCCCGTCAGCCGGAACCGAGAACTGCGTCAACCGCACCAGCGGCATCTCGCTCTCGCGCTTGGTCCATTCCTCGCCGGTGAGATAAAGCCGGTCCGGCGGTAGCGGCTTGTAGATCGCGCCGCCTGCGGGATGCTCCATCGCATCGCGCCGGGCCTCGTAATAGTCCTGGATCTGCTTGAAGCGCTCGCGGACGGCATCCTCGGCCTGCGGCTCGATCGCGATCGGCGCGCCTTGCAGATAGTCGAACAGCGTGTCCATGCGGTCCTGGAACAGCGGCAGCCAGTGCTCCATGCCCGGATGGCGGCGGCCCTCGCTGACCGCCTCATACAGCGCATCGTCGCGCTCGGGCGCGCCGAACTCGGCAACGTAGCCCATGCGGAAGCGGCGGATGGTGTCGGTGACCAGCTGGAATTCCGAGACCGGCACGAGGTCGAGCGAGCGCATATCGAGCAGCGTGCGCTGGGTCTCGGCGTCGAAGGAGCGGATCGATTCCAGGCTGTCGCCAAAGAAATCGAAGCGGACGGGCTGCTCGAGGCCGGCCGGAAACAGATCGAGGATGCCGCCGCGCACGGCATATTCGCCGGGCTCGCGCACGGTCGAGGAGCGGTTGTAGCCATTGTGCTCGAGCCAGGCGACGATGGTGTCCATTGGCACGACATTGCCGGGGGCCACCGACAGCGCCTGCGCCGCGACCAGCTCGCGCGCGGGCACGCGCTGCACGGCGGCGTTCACCGTGGTCAGCACGATCAGCGGCTTGTCGCTCCCGGTGAGCGAGGCAAGCCGGGCCAATGTCGTCAGGCGTTGCGCCAGAATGCCGCCATGCGGCGAGACGCGGTCATAGGGCTGGCAGTCCCAGGCCGGGAAGGTCAGAACAGGCAGATCGGGCGCGAAGAACTGCAGCGCGCGTTCGAGCTGCTGCATGCGCGGACCGTCGCGGCAGACCACGGCAAGGCTGACGGCCGGCTTCTTCGGCCGCGCCGCGATGGCGCGGGCCAGATCGGAGACGACGAGGCCTTCGGCGCCTTCCGCGACGTTGGCAAGCGTCAGCGCCCGGCCGGGCGCAAGCAGCTCGGCCGGCGATTTCATCCCCTGCTTCATGCGTCGCGTTCCGGGATCGGGAAGGCCTTGATGCGGGCGAACAGCGCGCCGGTGACATCAGCCGGCAGCATCTTGTCGCCGCTGATGGCGGCATAGAGATCAGGATCGTTGACATCGAGCAGCGTCTCGAGCTGTGTCAGCTCGTCCTCCGACAGATTGCCGATCTCGGCATCGGCGAAGCGGCCGAGGATCAGGTCCATCTCGCGCGTGCCGCGGTGCCAGCATCGGAACAAAAGCCGCTTGCGGCGATCGTCCAGCCCGCTGCTCGATCGTGTCGTTCCCGTCATGTCTTAAATCCAGTCAAACGCAGAAAGCCCGGACGTGCCGGGCCGGGGTGATATAGCCATTCGGGGTGGCCGTGTCAGCCCTCGATTTGGCATGGCCCCGCAGCCGGCACGGGGTACGAAAAAAGACGTGGATGCCCGGCACAAAGCCGGGCATCACGGGCCGAAACGATCCTAGATTCACCTCATGCGCCCCAGTCTGCTCAATCCCCTGTTTGCTGCCGTGACCAGCCTGCCCGGCGTCGGTCCGAAGCAGGACAAGCTGCTGCAATACCTGCTCGGCCGCAGCGAGACGCCGCGGCTGGTCGATCTGCTGCTACACTTGCCGAGCCAGGTGATCGACCGCCGGGCGCGGCCAAAGATCCGCGACGCGGTGCAGGGAACCATGGTGACGCTGGAGGTCGTTGTCGACCGTCACCGCCCGCCTCCGCCGCGCAATTCACGCGCGCCGTATCTGGTCTATGCCAGCGACGACACCGGCGACGTCGTGCTGACCTTCTTCCGCGCCAAGCCGGGCTATGTCGAAAAGCTGCTGCCGGTCGGCGAGAAGCGCTACGTCTCCGGCACGCTGCAGATGTACGACGGCATCCCGCAAATCGTGCATCCCGACCGCGTGCTGGACGAGGAGGCGATCTCGAAACTCTCCGGGATAGACCCGGTCTATCCGCTCACCGAAGGCCTCGCACTCGGCTCGCTCCGCCGCGCGATCGCGCAGGCGCTGCAAAAGCTGCCGGCGCTGCCGGAATGGATCAGCCCGGAGGTGCTGCGGCGCTGCAACTTCCCGCCGATCACCGAAGCGCTCAATCGCGTGCACCAGCCGGTCGAGCTGACGGACATCCTGCCCGACCAACCGTTCTGGTCGCGCCTCGCCTTTGACGAGCTGCTGGCCGGCCAGCTCGCGCTCGCCCTGATCCGCGCGCAATTGCGTCGCCCCGCCGGCGTGCGCAATGCCGGCGACGGGCATCTGCGCAACAAGATCATCGACGCCCTTCCCTACGCGCTCACACCCTCGCAACGCAGCGCCGCGGCGGCCATCGCCGAGGACCTGACACAGCCGGTGCGCATGCTGCGCCTGCTCCAGGGCGACGTCGGCTCGGGCAAAACAGTCGTGGCGCTGCTCGCGGCCGCCGCGGTCGCGGAGGTCGGCAAGCAGGCCGCGCTGATGGCGCCGACCGAAATCCTGGCGCGCCAGCACGTCAAGACCATCGCCCCGCTCGCCGAGCGTGCCGGCATGCGCGTTGCGATCCTCACCGGCCGCGAGAAAGGCAAGGAGCGGCGCGAGATCGTCATGCAGCTCGCCGCAGGCGAGATCGACCTGCTGGTCGGCACCCATGCGCTGATCCAGGACGATGTGACCTTCCACGACCTCGCGCTTGCCATCGTCGACGAGCAGCACCGCTTCGGCGTGCGCGAGCGCCTCGCGCTCACCTCCAAGGGGGAAGCCGTCGACGTGCTGGTGCTCAGCGCCACGCCGATACCGCGCACGCTGGTGCTGACCTATTTCGGCGACATGGACATCTCCGAGCTGCGCGAGAAGCCCGCCGGCCGGCAGCCGATCGACACCCGCGCCGTCGCCATGAGCCGGCTCGGCGAGGTCATGGACGGCGTCGGCCGGGCCTTGCAGGCGGGAAAACTGGTCTACTGGATCTGTCCGCTGGTGGAGGAGTCCGAGGCCGAGGGCACCGAACACCTCACCAACGCGACCAAGCGTTTCGAGAGCCTGCAAAAGCGTTTCGGCGATCGCGTCGGGCTCGTTCACGGCCAGATGAAGGGCACGGAAAAAGACCGCGTGATGGGCCAGTTCGCCGCCCACGAGATCGGGCTCCTGGTCGCGACCACCGTGGTCGAAGTCGGCGTCGACGTGCCCGCCGCCACCATCATGGTGATCGAGAACGCCGAACGCTTTGGCCTTGCCCAGTTGCACCAGCTGCGCGGCCGCATCGGGCGCGGCTCGGAGGCCTCGACCTGCATCCTGCTCTATTCTGAGCCGCTCGGCGAGATGTCGAAGGCGCGGCTGAAAGTGATCCGCGAGACCACTGACGGTTTCCGCATCGCCGAGGAAGATCTGAAGCTGCGCGGCGAAGGCGACGTCCTGGGTGTGCGCCAGAGCGGCCTGCCCGGCTACCGCATCGCGCGTCCGGAGGTGCACGGGCAGCTGATCTCCCAAGCGAGAGACGAGGCGCTGCGCATCCTGAAGGACGATCCCAAGCTCAAGGGCGAACGCGGCGAGGCGCTGCGGTGCCTGCTGTATCTGTACGAGCGGGACGAGGCGATCCCGCTGATCGGGGCGGGCTAGCTCGCGGCCCGTCGTCGCCCAACTTCGTAGGCCGCAACATGCGCGCGGGCGAGATCCAGTAGCGGCGTCTCGATGCCCAGGGTCCGGGCTCGGTTCGCCATGTCGCCGAGGATGTGCTCGCACTCGGTCATCGAGCCGCGTTCGATATCGCGCAGCATCGAAGCCTTCAGCGGCGAGTCGAGGGTCGTGAACAGCTTGCGATCGAACTCGATGAACGGCGCACGCGGCTCATATCCCGATGCCGTCGCAACGGCGCAGCATTCGGCGAACAGGCGGAAAATGGACTGCTCGCCGTTGGGCACAGCCAGGATGTCGCCGATGCTTGCGCGCATCAGGCAGGTGATCCCCGCGATCGTCGAGAGCTGAACGAATTTCTCCCACATGTCCTGCGTGATCGCCTCGCTGGCGCGCACGTCGATGCCGGGAACATCGAACAATGTCTCCAGCGCGAGCGCGCGTTCACTCAGGGCGCCCTCGATCTCGCCGAAGACGATGGTCTGGTTGGCCATGAAGTGGACGACCCGGCCCTCCGCATCCAGCCCGGCACTGACATTGGCGAGACCGCCGAGGACGCGAGCGGCGCCGAACCTTGCGACGAGAGCGTCGAGATGTTTCAATCCGTTCAGGATCGGCAGGATCATCGTGTCAGCACCGACGGCGGGCGCAAACTGGCTCATCGCGTCATCGAGCGAGTAGGCCTTGACGCCGACGAGCACGACGTCGAATGCTTCCTCGAGATCATTCGCCAGGATGATCTTCGGCTGCACAGTGAAATCGCCGTGCGGGCTCATGACTTTTAGTCCGTCCCGGCGCAATTGCTCCGCGCGCGTCCCGCGCACCAGGAAGGTCACGTCGCGGCCCGCTCGAACCAGGCAAGCTCCATAATAGCCGCCGAGCGCGCCAGCGCCGATCACCAGCACTCTCATTCGAACTCCCGTCTCAGAACAACCGCAAACATAGTAGCAGATGGGCTCCGCAGCGTCTCCTCCCCGTCATTGCGAGCCAGCGAAGCAATCCAGAATCTTTCCGCGGAGGGACTCTGGATTGCTTCGCGGAGCCTGTCATCGGGCCGCGCTTCGCGCGGACCCGTTGGCTCGCAATGACGTGTGGATAGAGACCCGCACACCGCAACCGCAAACCTTGCAGGAGCGAACGTGGGCACGTCAGGTCTGCTTCCGCGCGGTGGCCGCGGCAAACGCCTTCATCAGCTCCGCATCCACCGCTTCGCCCTTCGCATCATCCGCCAGATGCTCGAACCAGCGCGCGAAGCCCTCGTAGATCTGGCTGGCCGGATGATCGGGGCCGAGGAAACCGGAGATCTCCCGCATTTCCGCGACCCAGCGATAGGCTTTCGGAATCATGTCCGGCAGCGCGACTTCCAGCCGCGCCAGGATCGCGGGCTGGCTCAGTGCCAGTTCGTCGCGTAGCGCATCGGCGGCGCCAGCCTTGGTTGCCGCGATCACCATGGCCGAGCCGATGCCGGCGAGGCCCTTGACGATGCCGGCATAGGACATTTTCAGCGCCGAGGCGGCGCCGACCGGGCCCTCCACGATGCGCACGTCGAGCCCGAACTCCTTCAGCACCGCGACATCCCCGGCGTGCTCGCCGGACACGTAGAACGCAGGACTTTTGCCGCCCGGCTGCGGCGGAAAGCCGATGATGCCGGCATCGACGAACGGCGCCTGCGCCGAGCCGATGATCTGTTCGATCCCACGCACGGTGTCGACATTGACGGCGTTGCAATCCACAACGATCGGCTTGTGCTCGCGCCTGACGATCAGCGCCGCCAGCCGCTCAGCCAGCGCGACGGCTTCGCCCGGCGGCACGATCGAAAGAATGATGTCGGCGGCAGCGATCGCATCGTCATCGGCACCGATCATGCCGGCGTCTGCTGCGCGTGTGCGCGTCGCCTCGCTCCGCCCGGTCAGGGACGTCAACACGCGCGCGCCATGCTCGCTAAGACGGCGGGCGACGGCGCTGCCCATGGCGCCGGGCGCGAGGATCGCAATGGTCTTGGACATCATGCAACTCCGCATCGAACGCCGAGCGAGGACGCTCGGCTCGACGGGAGACTAGCAGAGGATGCCAATGCGCGCGTGACCGACGCCATCCCGCAGCGGAATGGCTCTACTCCACCTTCGCAGGCTCGGGCTGGATCGCCGACGCATTGGCGATGCGCGCGGCATGCGCCATGCCCGCAAGTGCCGCCGCCTTCTTGGAATCGGGGGCCGAGCCGGGTTGCACCACGCCGGCCGACATGATCAGCGTCGCGGCATCCTCGGCCGTGAGGTCGACCTCGATGATCTTGCTCTTCGGAACATAGAAGAAGAAGCCGGTGGTCGGGTTCGGCGAGCACGGCAGGAACACCGAGACGTGCTCCTCCTGCCCCGGCAGGCTGCGCGCAATGTCCTCGTTCGGCGATTGCGAGATCAGCACGATCGACCACATGCCCGGCGAGGGAAACTCGACCAGGCCGACTTTGCGGAAGCTCGAGCCCTTGCCCGAGAACAGCGTCTCGAACACCTGCTTCAGGCCCCGGTAGATGGCCCGCACGGCCGGAATCCGGCCGAGGAACGTTTCGCCGACATCGACCAGGGTGCGGCCGATCAGATTGGCTGCGAGGAAGCCGACCAGCGTCAGCGTGAAGAATGCGACAACCAGCCCCCAGCCGGGAATGACATAGGGCAGATAGGTTTCCGGCCGATAGGCGAGCGGCACGAACGGCCGCACCACGCCGTCGACCCAGGTGACGAACCACCAGACCAGATACAGCGTGATCGCGATCGGCCCTGTGACCACGAGGCCGGTGAGAAAATAATTGCGGAAGCGGCCCATCAGGCCGGTATGCGGTTCCGGGAGGGGATCAAGAGGCGCAGGCGCGTCGTCGCGGGGGGTCATTCGGGTTCCAGGTCGGTCGCAGCACACAAGCTAGGGTCTTCTAGCAGATTTTGGAAGACCACGACCGGCCGATATCCCGCCCTGACTATTCCACGGTCACCGACTTCGCGAGGTTACGCGGCTGGTCGACGTCGGTGCCCATGACGACAGCCGTGTGATAGGCGAGCAGCTGCACCGGGACGGCATAGACCATCGGCGTGAACGCCGCCGCCATGTCCGGCATGACGATGGTGACGAGGGATTCGACCGTTGCCTCGGCGGCACCCTTGGCGTCGGTCATCAGGATGATGTTGCCGCCGCGCGCGGCGACCTCCTGCATGTTGGATACCGTCTTCTCGAACACCCGGTCGTGTGGCGCAATGACGACGACCGGCATGGTCTCGTCGATCAGAGCGATCGGCCCGTGCTTGAGCTCGCCGGCGGCATAACCCTCGGCGTGGATGTAGGAGATCTCCTTCAGCTTCAGCGCGCCTTCGAGCGCCAGCGGGAAGCTGGTGCCGCGGCCGAGATAGAGCACGTCGCGCGACTTGGCGATCCTGTGCGCGAGCTTTTCGATCTGGGGCTCGATGGTGAGCGCATCCGCCATCAAGCGCGGAATCTCGACGAGCCCGTGGACCAGCTTGGTCTCGTCCTCGCCCGACAATTGGCTGCGCGCCTTGCCGGCCGCGATCGCAAGATTGGCCAGCACCATGAGCTGACAGGTGAAGGCCTTGGTCGAGGCGACGCCGATCTCGGGCCCGGCCATCGTTTGCAGCACGGTCTCGCTCTCGCGCGCGATCGTCGAGGTCGGCACGTTGACGACGGCGATCGTGTGCACGCCCTCGGCCTTGGCATAGCGCAGCGCCGCCAGTGTGTCGGCGGTCTCGCCGGATTGCGAGATGAAGATGGCGAGATCGCCCTTGCGCAGCGGCGCCTCGCGGTAGCGGAATTCGGAGGCGACATCGACCTCGACCGGCAGCCTCGCAAAGCGCTCGAACCAGTATTTTGCGACATAGCCGGCATAGCTCGCGGTGCCGCACGCCGTGATGTTGATGCGCTGGACGTTCTTGAAATCGAACGGCAACTCGACCGGCAGCGCGACGCGTTCGCTCGCCATGTCGACGTAGCGCGCCAGCGTGTGGCCGACCACTTCCGGCTGCTCGTGGATCTCCTTGGCCATGAAGTGGCGGTAATTGGCCTTGTCGACCAGCGAGGTCGAGGCGGCGTGCTTGATCTTGTCGCGCTGGACGGCGTTGCCGTCCTTGTCGAAGATATCAGCGCTGTTGCGGGTCAGCACGACCCAGTCGCCGTCTTCGAGATAGCTGATCGTGTCGGTGAACGGGCCGAGGGCGATGGCGTCGGAGCCGAGATACATCTCGCCGTCGCCATAGCCGATCGCAAGCGGCGGACCATTGCGGGCGCCGATCATGAGGTCGTCGTCGCCGGCGAAGATGAAGCCGAGCGCGAAGGCGCCGCGCAGCCGCCCCAGCGCCAGCTTCACCGCTTCCACCGGCTTGTTGCCGCGCGCGAGCAGGTCGTCGACCAGATGCAGCACGATCTCGGTGTCGGTCTCGGTGTTGAACACCGCGCCCTTCTTCTCGAGCTCCTCGCGCAGCTCGCGGAAATTCTCGATGATGCCGTTATGGACCACGGCGACGCGCTCGGTCGCGTGCGGATGGGCGTTGTTGACGGTCGGCTTGCCATGGGTGGCCCAGCGGGTGTGGCCGATGCCGGTGGTGCCCTTCAGCGGCTCGGCTGCCAGCCGCTTCTCCAGGTTCTTCAGCTTGCCTTCGGCGCGGCGGCGCTCGAGGTGCCTGCCTTCGAGCGTGGCGACGCCCGCCGAATCGTAACCGCGATATTCAAGACGTTTGAGCGAATCCACCAGCTGCTCTGCAACCGGCTCGCGCCCGAGAATGCCGACAATCCCGCACATGCGGATCACTATCCCCCAAATCGTCGAAAAATCGCCTAAACGACGCGTCCGGTTTTTAGCGAAGTTCGCAAGGAACCAGATACTCAATAATTATTGCGGATTGAGACAGCACGGACCGCATCCTTCGACTTGGCCTGCGTCGAATTGGCCGGCCTTAAACCGCGTGCATTAACTTGTTGTCAACATATTTGGCCAACGATTCCGTCTCAGGAGAACAAGGCCATGAAAGGCTCATCCGACCGCAAGGGTATGTCATCGATGTACATGCGCGCCAGCGAGACCACGGGCACGCATCTCGCACATTGGCCGCCGCCCCAGCGCGGCAAGGAAAGCAAGCCCGTCTTCATGAAGCATCCGGAAGGCGAACCGGTCAAGCGCGCCACGCCGCGCGGCTGGCGCCTGACCCGCGCGATCTTCTCCGAATTCGCCGACGAAGAATAGCGGAAGGCTCACGTCTCCGACTTCTTGCCGCCCGTCTTCAGCTCACGATAGCGCGCCGCGCCGCCTTCCCGGATGGTCTGCTGGTTGCGCTCCAGCGCCATGGCGTCATCGGGCACGTCACGCGTGATCACCGAGCCCGAGCCGATATAGGCGCCGTTGCCGATTCTGACCGGCGCGACCAGCGATGAATTGGTGCCGACGAAGGCGCCCTGCCCGATCTCCGTCCTGTGCTTCTTGAAGCCGTCGTAGTTGCAGGTGATGGTGCCGGCGCCGATGTTGGAATTGGCGCCGACCGTGGCATCGCCGATATAGGAGAGATGGTTGACCTTGACGCCGGCCTCCAGCGTCGCCGCCTTGGTCTCCACGAAATTGCCGATCCGCGCGCCGTCACCGAGCGAGGTGCCGGGCCGGAGCCGCGCATAGGGGCCGATCGAGACGTTCTTGCCGAGCGTGGTCTGCACGATGTGCGAAAAGGAATGGATCACGGTGCCGTCGGCGATCGAGACGCCGGGGCCGATCACCACGAACGGCTCGATGGTCACGTCCTTGCCGAACACGGTGTCGGCGGCGAGATAAACCGTCTCCGGCGCGATCAGCGTGACGCCGGCCTCCATCGCCGCCTTGCGCAGCCGCGCCTGCATCACCGCTTCGGCCTCGGCGAGCTGCGCCTTGGTATTGATGCCGCGCACCTCGTCCTCGCTGGTCTCGATCACCACGGACTCCCATCCCTGCTTGCGGACAATCTCGACCGCGTCGGTCAGATAATATTCGCCCTTGGAATTGGCATTGCCGATTTGCTCAAGGATTTGAAGCGCCCGGCGGCCGTCGATCGCCATCACGCCGGCATTACACAGATCGATCTTGCGCTCGTCGGCGCTCGCATCAGCCTGCTCGCGGATCGCGACCAGGCGTTCGCCCTCGACGATGAAGCGGCCGTAGCCGGCGGGATCGGCGGCGCGGAAGCCGAGCGCGGCGATCGCGGCGCCCTTGGCGAGCGGCGCCCGCAGCCGCGCAAAGGTCTCGGCCGAGATCAGCGGCGTATCGCCGAAGGCAATCAGCAGATCATCGGCGCCGCGCGCAATGGCCTCGCGCGCCGCCAGCACCGCATGCGCGGTGCCGAGCCGCTCGGCCTGCACGAAGATGAGCGCGTCGGGCCGGATGCGCTTCGCCTCGTCCGCGACCGCCTGATGGTCCGGACCGATCACGACCGCGAGCGCGCTGCCGGTTCCCTTCGGCGCCGCGCCGAGCACGTGGGCCAGCAGCGTCGCGTGAGCGACCGGATGCAGTACTTTCGGCAGGCTCGAACGCATGCGCGTGCCTTCGCCGGCGGCGAGCACGATCGTGAGGCTGGAACGGGCGGTCATCGAAATCCTGTCGGTTCGGCCGAATCAAATGGCGCGGCAGGCGGGCCGCCCGCGAATGCTGCCGCCTTGCTACCCCCGCAAACGCCCGGAATTCAAGTGCGGCCCGCTTTTCCTGTTAATGTTCCCTGATTGATTCGGGGAAGCTTCGGGGCTGGGCACTCAACGTTCATGGCAAAGGATTCCGACCCACTGGCGGATGCCTTCGGCGCCAAGGAGACCGGCGGACTGTTCTCCGGACTCTTGGCCGAGGAAAGCGCGTTTGATCGCCGCCTGATGTGGCGCCTGGGCTCGTGGGGCGTAGGGGCCGTGGGCGCCGTCACCATCGCGGTGCTGGCCAATCAGGCTCAGCTCGGCTGGCGCCGCGACCAGGTCGCTTCCGCCGATCTCGCGCGCCAGGCGGACCGGCTCCAGATGCTCACCAGGGAGAGCCAGAACGAGGCCCGCCGGCTCACGGCCGCCATCGAGACGCTGAACACGGATCGCGACCGGCTGTATTCGCGCGTCACCGTGCTGGAGCAAGGGCTCGATTCCGTCACCGGCGCCATCGCCAGGCAGACCACGGCGCCGCCGCCGGCCGGCAAGGCGCAGGATGCTGCGCCCGCAGCCCCCAGCGTCGCCCCGGTTGCTTCGACGCCTGCGTCCGCCCCTGACAAGCCTCGCACCGAGGCCGCCAAGGACACGTCCAAGGATGCGGTCAAGGACGCGGTCAAGGACACCGCGAAGGAAGCGGCAAAGGAGCCGCCGCCGCAGACCGCCGCGGCCGCCTCGCTCGTGCAGCAATCACCTTCCATGAATTCGACGTTGCCGACCATTCCGCTGGTCCCGTCCAAGTCGATCATGGCGCCGCCCGATCCGGCCGCATCGAAATTGATGCAGCCCGAGACGAACGAGAAGGCTGCCGAGAAGAAGGCCGAGCCGGCACCCGCCCCGACCGAGATCGTCGCGGCAGCCAAGCCATCGGAGGCAACCGAGAGCGAATCCCCCGCGATCGCTGTTCAGCAGACGCGTTTCGCGATCGATCTCGGCGGCGCCAATTCGGTCGACGGCCTGCGCGCGCTCTGGCGCGGCGTGACCAAGTCCAATCCGGAAATCGCAGCGCTGCGGCCGATCATCATGATCAAGGAAGGCACGACCGGGCTCGGCATGCAGCTCCGCCTCGGCGCCGGCCCGCTCGTCAACGCCGCCGTCGCCGCCAAATTCTGCGCGAGCCTCGCCGAGAGCAATCGTCACTGCGAGACCACCGTGTTCGACGGCCAGCGCCTGTCGATGCGCGGCTCGGACAAGGCGCAAGAGAAACCTCAGGAGAAGCCTCAGGACAAGGTCCAGGAAAAATCTCAAGACAGGGTTCAGGACAAGAACGCGGAGAAGAACCAGGACGCGGCCCCGCAAGCCGAAACCGCGCCCAGCGCCAAGCCCGAGAAGCCGCAGCGCCGCCGCGGCTACACCTCGAAACGCAGCAAGCGCGAGGAGCCCGCGCCCGCTCCTGCGGCGCCGCCGGCGCCGGCAAAGCCGGAGGCCGCATCGGCGACATCGACGCTGTCGTCGTTCTTCAGGCGATAGGAAGCTCCCTTCCTCGACGGAAGAAGCTTGCATGCGGCGATCGGACGCTGGGACTTGAGCAGCCCGTTGGCGTTCATTGACGGCGCCTTATTGGCGTCACCTGACCTTCCAAACCTCGCGAAGTCCGATGAACGAACTTGATGACGTGTTGAGGCTGCTCGTTGCCGCAGGTACCGGCCTCGTGATTGGCATCGATCGCGACATGAACGACAAGCCGGTGGGCATGCGGACCCTCGCTCTGGTCGCGCTCGGCTCAGCATTGATCTCGATCTCCGTGATCGAGTTCCAGAACATGCGCGACCACCCGGACGCGATCTCCAGGGTCATTCAGGGCGTCGTGACCGGCGTGCTGAGCGGCGTGGGCTTCATCGGTGCAGGGGTCATCCTGCACGACAGCAAGTCCAAGACGGTGCACGGCCTTACGACGGCGGCAACCGTCTGGATCGCGGCGGGCCTCGGCATTGCCTGTGCGCTGGGGGCCTGGCTGCTGGTCGGCGCCGCGATCGCAGTGACCTTACTGGTGCTGTTCGTTCTCGGCTGGGTCGAGCGCAGGCTGGGACTGAAATAGCGAGCCCGCGAGAGAACATACCAAATGATACGGAAGAGGTCGGCGTAAGACGGCATGATCCGCTCCCTGATTTGATTCGGAGTGGAGATGACGGACGCGAATTCCTTGCGAGAGCAACTCGCGTTGATCCGCGACCTGGCAGACCGCGCAGATCCCCATATCAGGAAACGACTGCTCGACTTGGCCGCACGATATGAGCGCCGGCTGGCCGAACAGAACCAGAAAATACCTGGTCGGCCTTGACGGCGTCTCGCGGCTTTGAGCGGCCGGATCGACAGAAACCTCGCCTGCCCTGTTGCCTGCCCGCGTCATCCCGACCATATTGCCGGCCATGACAAAAAAGCCCTTCCGCCTCTCGCCCTACCAGGTCCAGTTCCTGATCATCGTCGGCTTTTCGTCCGTCGGCTATGCGCTTTACCTGCGCTACCTCGCGATCGAGCTGTCGCAGGTCGCTCTCGCCTGCGACGCCGGGCTTCAGACGTTGCTGTGCAAGGCGCGCTCGGTTTCGACCGTGCTGTTCAAGAATTCGGTGTTCGGCATCGTCGCGCTGGTGGTTGCGACGCTGAACCTGATGCGGCCGTCGATCGTGCTGCTCACGGTCGGCATCATCGCGGCCGGCCTCGGCATCGTGCTCTACAATGTCGTGTTGTCGGGCCTTGCGATCGGCCTGTTCATTCTTGGATTTGCTCGGCCCGCGCCCGCCACAGCGTGAGCGCGAACAGCAGATACATCGTGCAGGTCCACAGCGACTGCCAATTGTCGCGGCCTTCGTTGAAGAGCACGAAGACGGCCGACAGCGCCAGCACGCCGGCGAACACCGATTCCGCGATCGGACGCTGGCCGATCTGCGGCCGGTTCAGCATCAGCAGCGCAAACGGCACCACCGCCATCGTCAGCGCGGCGTAGGGAAAATCCTTGTAGCGCGGGTCGAACACGAAGCCGAGCGCGGTCGCGGCCGCGATCACCGCGGTCACGGCCAGCGTCAGGCCGAGGACGGCGGTGAGCTTCGACCATTTGCGCCCCTCGCGCGGACCGAGCAGGTCGAGGAAGGTCGGAAGGCTGCGGCCGATCACCATCGCCTGGGCGCAGAAGATCGGCGACAGGATGCCGGCCAGCAGCAGCGCGCCCCAGAGCAGCCAGCCGCCGATGCCGTAGCTCTCGTAATACATCTTGTCGGCGCCAATCCCGAGCAGGCTCCCCGCCGTCGTCGCCGAGATGCCGACGCCGAGCCAGGCCGAGAAGCGCGGCGTCCACGGCCGCCGGCGCAGCGTGATGATGGCAACCGCGAACACAAGCACGGAAAGGCCCATCCCTGCGCCCATGTACCATTTCCAGTACGGGAAATTGCTGATCGGTGCTCCCGGCGGATATTTCAGGGTCCGGTGCGCCGAATCGTACAGGCCCCAATAGCCGCCGACGGTGCCTTCCAGCTTGCGCTTCCAGGGCTGGTCGTAGGACTCGATCAGATTGACGCGGAACTTGTTCGCCTTGGCCAGGCCGAGGATTTCCGAGACCACGCGCGCCTGATTGGTCCGTGACGGCAGCGCGACGTCGCGCATGCGCCCCTCGCTCGGCCAGCCGGTCTCGCCGATCAGGATCTCCTTGCCGGGGAACGCTACCACCATGCGCTCGCGGATCTGTTCGACATGGGCGGCGGCGAACTTCGCCTTGACCGGGAAATCCTCCCAATAGGGCAGGATGTGGATCGTGACGAAGTCGACGGCGTCGGCGACCTCGCGGTTCTTCAGCCAGTATTCCCAGACGTCGGCATAGGTGACGGGCACGCTGACCTGCGTCTTCACCAGGCGGATGATGGAGACGAGATCCGCCGTCGTCATCTCGCCGCGCAGCAGCACCTCGTTGCCGACGATGAGCGTGGTGATGATGTCCGGGAATTGCTTGGCGAGGCGGATGGCGAGCCCGGCCTGCTCGTAGTTCTTGGTGCGGTTGCTGGAGAGCCAGATGCCCTGCAGCACCTTCAGCCCGCCGACCCTGGCGGCGATCGCCGGCACCTGGTCGAGCCCGTTCTCCATTGAATAGGTGCGGACGCAGTCGGTGATCTCTTTGAGCTGGCGCAAATCCTGCTCGATCTGCTCGGCTTCGATATGGGTCCACGTCTCCAGCGGCGTCTGCTCGCCGCGGAACGGCGCGTAGGAGACGCATTGGACCTTGTCGGCCGGGTCGATCGGGGCGCGCGCGAGCGTGATCGGCGTCGCCAACCACCACCACACGGCAGCAATCGCACCCAGTGAAACGAGCAGAAGCGCCAGTGGCGTACGAAGAGAAATCGGTTCCGTCCTCCGCGAAGGGTCCGTCGATTACCTGCTTGCACGCCGTCTGCCAAGGGGGGGTGCCTGGGTGCCGAACGCGCGGCGGATCGGCTCCTGCCCCGTGGAATTGGGCTGTGGCCGTTCGACCGGGCCCTAGCATCGTGACTTTGCTGGACAAAATTTCAAATACAGGTCATGGACTCCGAAAGACTTTTCCGCCGCAATGGAGACCCATTTGGACGCCATCACCGACGCGTCCGCGGGATCCTGACGCGGACGGCCAGCGGATACATTGGGGAATTCATGCGGCAACGGGTGTTCGAGTCACGAAATGCGGTCCTGCGGCAGTTCGCCGCCACCTTGGCCGTCTCCTGCTTCCTCGTTCTCGCCGGTCTCGCTGGCGCCTCCGCCCAGAGCGGCACGCCGACCCCGGATCAAGGCAAGGCCGCCGCCCAGCCTGCCGACGCCGCCAAGGATGCCGCCCAGAACCAGCGCCGCACCGACGAGTTCGCCGAAGCCGCCCAGGTCATCAACGGCCCGGCCGGCAATCCCGAATGCGTCTGGCTCGGCCGGCGCGTGGTGCGGCTGATGTGGCGGGACGACCTCGATACCGCCTTCCGTCACCTCGACCTCTACGATCGTTTCGGCTGCCCCGGCGGCCACATCCAGGCCGCGTTCCGCTGCCTGACCCGGTTCGGCGGCCAGATCGACCCCAAGGTTGCCGAGACGCTGGACAGCCGTGTGCACGCCTGCTGGATCAACCCGGCCGCCCAGCCGCAGCAGGCGGCCGCCTCGGCGCCGCAGCCCGCGCCGGCCTCGGGCAATTCGCCGGCGGCGCAGCCGGCCGCCAGCCCCTCGCCTGCGGCAAGCCCGACGCCCGCGCCCCAGAAATAGCTGAGGGGCGTTTCAGCTGGCGTTCAGGAACGATCGTCCATAGAGACGGTTGGCACTGCCGCGCATCCCGAAAGGCATGCCCTCATAAGGACATGAGGCCATGACAGTTGTGAAACCGCGCGGCGGAGATATGCTTCCTTTGCCGCGGACTTGGTCGGATCTCGGGGTCGGATCCGCTTCCCTGCCACCTCAGCCCCTTCAGGTTTAGCCGCGATGCGCGTTGTCGCCGCCGTTCTGTTGCTCGTGTCCGTGCTCCACGCTGGGCTATGGGGAGTCCTGCGCGACAGAGAACCTGCACCGGATTTCAAGGGCCTGGTGCCGAGCCTGTCCTATACGCCGTTCGAACCGGGCCATGTCGTCGACCTCAACGTCGATCCCGACAAGATTCGCGCGGACATGAAGAAGCTCTCGACCCTCACGCGAGCGATCCGGTCCTACTCCGCGACGGAAGGCAACGAGCTGGTGCCGCCGATCGCGGCCGAGTTCGGCCTCAAGGTTACGGTCGGCGCCTGGATCGACAAGGACGAGGATCGCAACGAGCGCGAGATCAAGGCTGCGATCGAACTCGCCCGCAAGAACAGCAACGTCGTCGGCGTCGTGGTCGGCAACGAGGTGATTTACCGCGGCGAGCAGAAGGTCGAAGACCTCATCCGGATGATCAAGAAGGTCAAGGGCGCGGTCCGCGTTCCCGTGACGACGGGCGAGATCTGGAACATCTGGCGCGATTTTCCGGACCTCGCCTCCAACGTCGACTTCATCGCCGCGCACGTGCTGCCTTATTGGGAAAACTTCCGTTCGGATCAGGCCGTCGACCAGGCCGTGGATCGCTACAACCTTCTGCGCAATCAATTCCCGGGCAAGCGCATCGTGATCGCCGAGTTCGGTTGGCCGAGCGCAGGCTATAATTTGCGCAACGCAGACCCAGGTCCGTTCCAGCAGGCGCTGACCTTGCGCAATTTCGTCACCCGCGCCGAAGCGCTCGGCATGGACTACAACATTGTCGAAGCCATCGATCAGCCCTGGAAATACTTCGAAGGTGGCGTCGGTCCCTATTGGGGCATCCTCAATGCCAACCGCGAGCCGAAATTCGCCTGGACCGGCCCGGTGGAGAATCCCGACTACTGGAAGCTAATGGGCATCGCACTGCTGGTCGGCATCCTCCTGTCGCTGCCGATCCTGCGGATCGAAAAGGCGACCGCCAAGCAGGCCTTCCTGCTGTCGGCGACCGCCAACGGCGTCGGCGCCTGGGCCGCGACCGTGTTCGCGTTCTGGAACAGCCACTACTTCCTGTTCGGCTCGGCCTTCGCGCTGACGCTCGGCATGATCCTGCTCGTTCCCCTCGTCCTCATCGCCATGGCGCGCATCGACGAGATCGCCGCGGTCGCGTTCGGCCGGCCGCCGCAGCGGCTGATCAGCAAGGACAAGCCGATCGAGAACGTTCCCGAAGGTTACTGCCCGAAGGTCTCGATCCACATCCCCGCTTATTTCGAGCCGGTCGACATGCTCAAGCAGACGCTGGATGCGCTGTCGCGGCTGAACTATCCGAACTACGAATGCGTGGTCATCATCAACAACACGCCGGACCCCGCGTTCTGGCAGCCGATCCAGGACCATTGCCGCGCGCTCGGTGAACGCTTCAAGTTCATCAACGCCGAGAAGGTGCAGGGCTTCAAGGCCGGCGCGCTGCGCATCGCGATGGACCGCACCGCGGCGGATGCCGAGATCATCGGCATCCTCGATGCCGACTATGTCGTCGAGCCGGACTGGCTGAAGGACCTCGTCCCCGCCTTCGCCGATCCGCGCGTCGGCCTGGTGCAGGCGCCGCAGGAGCATCGCGACGGCGACCTGTCGATCATGCACTACATCATGAACGGCGAATATGCCGGCTTCTTCGACATCGGCATGGTCCAGCGCAACGAGGCCAACGCCATCATCGTGCACGGCACGATGTGCCTGATCCGCCGCGCCGCGATGGACATGGCCGGCGGCTGGTCGAGCGACACGATCTGCGAGGATAGCGATCTCGGCCTTGCGATCCAGGAGCTCGGCTGGACCACGCACTACACCAACACCCGCTACGGCGCGGGCCTCCTGCCCGACACCTACGAGGCCTTCAAGAAGCAGCGGCACCGCTGGGCCTATGGCGGCCTGCAGATCGTCAAGAAGCACTGGCGCCGCTTCCTGCCCGGCGCGAGCCGGCTGACCGCGGACCAGAAGCGCGAATACGGCCTCGGCTGGCTGAACTGGCTGGGCGCCGAAAGCCTCGGCGTCGTCGTGGCGCTGCTCAACCTCGTCTGGGTGCCGATCGTCGCCTTCGCCGATATCGCCATCCCCGACAAGATCCTGACGCTGCCGATCATCGGCGCCTTCATCGTTTCGCTGGTGCACTTCCTGTCGATGTACCGCGCCCGCGTCGCCATCAAGCCGGGCCAGATGCTGGGCGCCATGATCGCGGCGATGAGCGTGCAATGGACGGTGTCGCGCGCGGTGGCGCAGGGTCTGATCACCGAGCACATCGCCTTCGCCCGCACCTCCAAGGGCGGGCTCAGCCGCATGTCGATCGAGTTCCAGGCGTTCTGGGAAGCCGTGATCGGCACCCTGCTGCTGGTCGGCGCCGGCGTGCTGGTCGCCTCCAACAGCTTCAAGCAGATCACCGAGATCTACATCTTCGCGGGCGTCCTCGTCCTGCAGAGCCTGCCATTCCTGGCCGCCGTCGCCATCGCCGTCCTCGAGCTCAGCCGCATCAACTCGTTCCAGTTCTGGCGCGACAGCGCGATCCGCACCGCCGAGCTGATCGGGCTGCGCCCGGTCGCGCTGCCGCCGGTGGGCGCGCCGCAGGCCGTGCCGACCGAGGTGCGGCGCGAGACGAACTGACGGGCGGAGAGCTCGCCCGCGGCCATCCTTCGAGACGCCCGCCTCTGGCGGGCCCTCTGGTGAGATCGCGTCTCGGAGCGAAATATCAGACCCTCATGGTGAGGAGCCCGCCCAAGCGGGCGTCTCGCACCATGGAAGGCCCGCGCTCATCCCGCGAACTCCCGCAGTTCGGTGGACGATGATCCGCCAAACAGGTTGAGATTCCGGGCCTAAGCAGCGGAATCAGCGGACGAATCCCCGCTCCTGCCGCGTTCTCCGGCAACCACCCGCACTATTGACCTGCGCAGCCACTCCCCCTACACAGCGCGGGCCGAAAGCATGATCCGGAAACAGCCGGTTTTTCCCCGCGACGCAAATCGCGCGTAGCGGCAAGACATGCTTCTCGAATGTCCGAACACGATGGCGACCACGTCAAAGCCATCAGCGGCCATGGGAGCGCGTAGCTCAGCCGGTAGAGCACGTGACTTTTAATCACGGGGTCCTGGGTTCGAGCCCCAGCGCGCTCACCAACGATTTCAATGGTTTAAGCGCAGAGCGGGGCCGGAGAAAGTTTGGCGGGGGCACGCAGGGGGCACGATGGCTGAGGCTACTTGGCTCGACATCTTCACGCGTTACGTCATTCCACCGCTGCTAGGCGGCGCCGGCGGGATCCTCACCGTCTACGGGCAATGGGGCATTGAGAAGAGGCGGCAGAGGCTTCAAGCACGCCGCGATCTCGTCAATGCATGGCGAAAGGATTTGATCCCGCTGCTCACCTCTTACCCCGCAACGCGCGGCGGCGGCGGCGAGAACAAGTACGCCTTTATGGATCATGAAAGCTACTCAAGCCTCCGCCCGCATCTGAGGCCCGATCTTCGCACAGAGCTTGAGAATACTGTCGTCCATGTGAATGTCGGTGGACCGGCCTTTCCCCGGCAAGCAATTATGGACGAGATCGCGCGCATCGAACGCAAGTGGCGGCTTCTATGAAGGGACCCCCGCCAGCGAAGGCCGGCGGGGCTGGTGCTTAGGAGCGATGTAGGCGCCGTTCAGCGAGCTTGCGGGCCCGGTGGAGCGCCCAAAGGGCTCTGATCAGACGCATTCGGTAAGCAACGGCTCGTTGCTCTCCCGGTCACAATCGTCCTTCTCGCGATCAGTAAGGCATGTGCCAATGACGCCGCTGGTGGTCCAACCAAGCCAAGGCTCGTCGTCCTCGCCCGGCTCGGCGCCGTCGTGCTCGTCCTCCAGGTCCTTAGTGCCGCTGGCTGCCCACGCAATCTGATCGCCGGTCCAGTTGCGTCCATCAGGCCCGTAGACGCTGGGATGGCGCTCAATGCTGCCGAGCGATGGCTCGTAATCGCTCCTGTCCCCTCCCTCGTCTTCGCAGCCTTCCTCGCCGCCCCCGCCCTCGCATTGGGCTCCCTCGTCTTCGCACTCTTCCTCCCGCTCACTCATCACGTACGGGTCGGAGGCGTCCAGGAAGGCAATCAGCCGGGAAATCTCGGTCGTCGCCTCTTTCCTGAGCGCGGCCAACTTCCGTAGGGCTGCTCGCCGCTCCCGTTGCTGAACGGCAAGGCCGTCCTCCAGTAGTGGAATCGAAGACGCAGAAAGTCGTGGCGTGCTATGCACGCGGTCAGCCTCAATCATGGGATTTCCCAGTCCTTCGTCGTTGGGGTTAGAGCCGGGGCGGAAGCTGCAACTTCCCCTCGGCTCGTTTTCATGTTATCATGATGACATGGCTAAATCAACTTGTGTTAACACGAAAACACCAAAGAAGCGCGCGCCTGCAACGGGCGACCTCGTTGGCGTCCGAATCCAGCCAGATATGGCAAGGCTTATTGACGATTGGCGTCGGGCCCAAGAGGACCTTCCGGGAAGACCTGAAGCGATCCGCCGGCTGATAGAGCTGGGTCTTAAGGGGAAGGCCAGATGATTCTTAGTCAGGAATATGCGGGCCGATGTCTAAAATAGCCTCTCTTCTAGGACTGGCACTCATCGTCTGGCTTGCTTTTCACTTTTCTGGAAAGTCGATTCTCTACGGTCGCTCGACAACTCAAATGGCCAATGTGAATTTCGTCGGTGTGAAGCCCATCATCGTAACTTGCCATTATTTCAGCAGCACCGGGACTGAGACCAAGGGCAAAATTTTTGACTTTGCAACGGGGCAAGACAACTATTTTTGCCCGCGCCTGAAGGATGTCGGCCAATGACCCTTCCCCGCCGAATCGAGTTTGTGCTTGCCGCCGTGCTGCTGGCGGGCTGGGCTATTTATTGCTGGGCACACTGAGGCCAACACTCGCGCCTTGAGCGAATTTGTGGCTAGATATCGCAATGGGGGAATCGTTACCAGGATGGCTCGGTAATCTGTTCGCCGGTTGGCCGATGATACGGGCCAACCTTCCGATTTTTGCTGCCGTCGTATTTGGGCTGTTCTGCGCCATTTGGTGGCTGATGGATTGGCGCTACGGAAGCATAATTAGCAACCGAGATGCAGAGATCGCTTTACTGAAGGGCCAAAGAGACGATTACAAGGACAAGTTGAATGGCGCGACGCCGGATCAGGCCAAAGCTCGCGTCGATGCTCTTGAAGCGAGACTGGCAGCCCTCGAACCAAAAATTGCGGCAATTGAACCGCGCCGACTTAAAGCGGAGCAACGAGCGGCATTAATAGCTCGACTATCCCCACCTCCAAACACTCAGCCGCGCGTCGCAATTGCTTCTGAGCCCGGGGGCGATAGTCCACAGTTCGCCAGCGATTTTGTCAGCGCATTTCGCTCCGCGGGGCCGTGGGCCATTGAGGAAGGATCGATACTCGGCATCGGAGACCGACCTCCATCAGGTATAGCCGTCAGAATCAGCAACCCAGCGGAGCCGCCACCGGAAGCATCGATTGTGATAAGAGCCTTACTGGCAGCTGGCATAAAGTTCGACGTGACACCCTATTCTCTTCCACCGCATCTTCGCATCCAGCTCGTTATCTGCACGAAAACCGAATTGAAGTAGTTCAGTCCGCAGCAAGCGATCACTAGTGACCGCGCAAGCCTAAGCAATTCTGATCGCGCTGAGGGTAGAGTCCTTACTGTTGCCGCTGGAATTGAACAGGATCACACCGGATGTCGAGTTCTCGCTTCGGCAACTAATCCTCAGGTTTCCAGCCGGGGCGGTGATAATGCCGGACAAGGGAACAGGAAATCCGCCAGTGAGCGATGCAGTAGGCACAAGCACCCTTGACGAACTAATCACCGTAGTGCCGTCCCACAGTTTGCAACTGATGTTGCTTTGCGCAGCCGTGGCCGTCACCGTGACTGTTCCAAACACAAGCCATGTCCCGGATGACCCTTGTGCCACGCTCGGACCATCGAAATAGTTTGCGGTATTATTGAGCGCAACATCGGCAGCCAACGCGTTGGCGACCGTTGAAAGCGACACTCTGAGATCATTAACGGCATTGGTCAGGCCTACCCCGAGCGTGAACGCTCCGGTGTTGCCGGCGATCGATGACACCGATCCCGCCGAGGCTACCGACGAAACCGCAACCTTCTTCAATGCGCCTGAGGCAGCCTGGTCGGAAATCGGGATATAATCCGCGGCAGTCGGGCTGGCCTTCGTGGTCAAGGCCGCAATATCAATGTCGGTCGGAGTTGCAGACGACCCCGTCGCATTGCCCTTGAGGGTATAGGCCGCCATAGTCGCCAGTTCGGAGTTCGCTACCGCTGTCCCGACCGACCACGCGTCAGATCCAGTTCGGCGCGCAATGCCAGTTGAGGCCAAGCCCTCCAGGGCGGCCAGATCGTTGGCAAGCGCTAGAGTTGGATTGCCGGATACGCCATTCCCGTTCGTCACCGTGATGCCGGCGGCCGGAGCTGTGAGCGTCCTAACCGACCCCGTCCCGGCTCCTGTGACTGACCACAGCCCGGTGCTCGAGTTGGCGGCCAGCGCCGCGAGGTCGGCATCGTATGCCTGCACGTTCGTTCCGATGACGAGGCCAAGCGTAGCCCGCTGCGCTGTTGCGTCAGCATCGTCCAGAAGGGCTTTGCCAGCTGCCGTCAGGTCAAAGGTCGCGGCGGTTCCGCTGCCTGTAAATTGGATGCCCTTGTCGGCCGCGGACGTGAGATCCCTGATCGCGACAAGGTTGTCCGCGAGCATATTTTCGATGGTGATTTTCCGAGTCGTCGCGCCGTCGATCGCGAGAACGTCTCCAGCCGTGGAAGACGTTGCCTCGGGAAGATCGGTGAAGCGTTTGTTAGCCATGGTTTAGGCCCTCGTCGTCAGATCCAGCGCTGATCGGGTTCCCGAGTTCATCGACAATTGCGAACGGTTCGGATAATGAGGGCAAATCACCTCCCTCGGGAGCGTCGCTCGTGCGCAAATACGTCATCTGCTCCGTCATATTGGCCGCCTTCCTGTTCGGCGTGAGCCAAGTGCTGTCCGGGTTGTCCAAGTCCATGGAGTTCTGGTCCTTCATGGTGATGTGTGCCGTTGTTGGATCTGCCGTCATCGCTCTTGCCTTCGCTTTTGATTGGTACGAGCGTAGCCGTGGGCAGCAATCGCAGCGATCAGCGCCGCCCGATCGCCCGCGGCTGGAGCGATAGCCGCGTTACCACGGCGCTTCTCCAGTGCATCAATGATCGCCTGCACTCGCGCATCACGCGCCGGCCCCTGCGTCGAGAGAATGTCGGCGATCTCCCCAAACGCCCGCGTCTCGCTCGGCTTCACCGCGCCGTAAGCCATCCCGAGCGCCTTCTTGATCGCCGTCACGGACATGCCCGACAGCGTCGCGTTCGGATTGATCAGCGGCGTCTCACTCGACGGCGACGGCTTCATGGCTTCCTTCGCGGAAAGCCGCTGTGCAGTCTGGCTGTTCTCCACGACCTTGTTGTGAGTGTCACGGAATTTCAGGTTGCGATTGACTGAGTTGATCAGCTCCTGCGCAGACGGCTCGCCGTGCACCGCCGCGAGCTTGGCCGTATTCCACCCGCCCTCGCCTTGCAGCTCGGTCCGCAGCGCTTGCAAGTCGTTCGCCTTCGTCCCGAGCTTCCGCTCGATCTCGCCGCGGCTGCCCTTGGCGAATGCGATCTGTTCGCCAGGCGTGAGCCGGCCGAACTCGTCAACGAAGCGATCAGGCGAGGCGGTAGTTTTCCCGCTTCCAAGGTACTGCGTGCCCAGCTCAACCGCCTCCGCACGCCGCGCAAGTCCGGCGGACTGGCGATTGGCCGCCATGTAGCCCGGCACTTGCTGCTCAAGGCTTTCATTGAGAATGCCGCGGATATGTTTCAGCGCACCTTGCTGCCGGGACAATGCCGCGGCCGGAATGCCGAGCCCCGGCGCGTCGTATTCCACGACATTGTCAATCTCGCCCTTGATCTTGTGCAGCAACTGCGGGTCGCTTTGAGGCTCCGGAATCATGTCATAGAGCCGGTTGCCTTGCGCGTCCGACATATGCACCCCCGTGTTCGGGTCGAGGCGTGGCACCGGCCGCTCGGTCATCAGCATGCCGCGGAGGTTTTCCAGCGCGCGCCGCTCCATGCTGCCAGCCGGCGAGCCTTGGATCATGGGCCCCAGCTCGACCAGGACATTGGCCGTATCGACCGGAGGAGCGTCGCGGAACGCCGCGGGGTAGTTGCGCGCATCCACTTCCGACCGATGCGCGACGATGGCATTCCGAACCGTCTGCGGATCTTCAGCCGGGCCAAGCGCGCGGTTTACGTCGCCCATGATGCGCTGATTGGTCGCCTGATCCCGCACGCCAAGACGGCCCTGCAAGATCGTCCGTCCTTCGTCGCTGTTGAGCGATGCGCCCTGCCCCTTGCCCAGGAAAGACGGGCCCGCGTCAACCAGCATGGCATCCGGTCCCAGCTCGGCGAGCCGCGCCTGCACGGCAGCCGGCGTGTCGGCCGCCATGGCGGGCACAAGGTGCCGGGAAGCCCCTCTGGACATGCCCACCGCTTGGCCTGTCAAGGCATCTGCGACGCGGTTGTAGCCGGCGCCAATGATGCGGCCGGCTCCAGGCATCATGCCGCCCACAACAAAGCCCGTGCCGCCGCCAATGCCGGCATCCATGGCCGTCTGGGGAATGTTCGTCCAATCCTTGGAGCCGGCCGCGCCCTGCAATCCACCCAACACGGCGCCAGCGCCCGATGCATATAGCGTCTTGGCTCCCAGGGTCGCTCCCCTTGCCGCCGCGCCAATCACCCCGAGCGGCGTTGTGATATTGCCCACCGCCTCCACGGCCGGCGCCGCAATCGGATGCGCCGCCTGAAACCGCGCGGTCTCGGCCTGCTCTCTGGCAAGGTTGTCCCCATATCCGAGTGCGGAATGGAGCCTTGTCCGGTTATAGAATCCTTCGATGAA
>NZ_KI519399.1:2251511-3675196 GCF_000482425.1 Bradyrhizobium sp. 22 | reverse complement strand
CACGGCGAGTTCCGAAGCCTGGTCCGCCGACATCGGCGTCGCCTGCGTGGTGGGGCGCCACGCCGCCGATGCCGGCTCGCGCCGGAGCTTATCGACCCAGCGCCGCAGCACTGAGTCGCGCAGACCGAGCTCCTTGGCTACCGACCCGATCGAGCGGCCGCTCGACACCACCAACCCCGCCGCCTCGCGCTTGTACTCTTCAGTAAACGACCGACGTGCACGTTCCATTCAACACCTCCAGGCTCAACGAGCCTACTACAGGTGTCCACTCATTCGGAGGAAGTTCAGTGCCGAAGTCTTTGGTCGATAATGGGCGCGGCTTTTCGCCTTTCAACTCTGCCGCACGGTCTTCTTTCCGCTTCTCGACGGCCTTCGGCGCCTTATCGAACGCCTTGTCTAGAGCGGCATCCAGGCCGGCGAGCTGGCTGCCCTTATTCTTCTGCCGGTTATCGGCTGCGCGCTTGCTATCGCGCTCCGGCTTCTCGTCCTTCGCGTCCGGTTTACCGTCCTTGCCCTCTTTGGACTTCGCAGCCTTTTCGGCCTTCGCCCGCTCTTTCTCCTCGCGGTCCATATTCCAAATGCCATCAGAACTGAGCGCATTCGGAGGCAACACAGCCTGTTCTCCGTCGCCAACCGCCGCCGGCTCAGTCGCCTCGCCGATCGCAGCAAAGGCGCTGTCGAGCGCGCTATCGATGCCGGCGCCTGGATTCAAATCACTCATCTGCGCGTCCTCTTCGCCTTGATTGCACCCGTGATCGCCAACGCCAATTCGGGCATGATGCCGACTTGCTCTAGCGCTGAAACGTCGCAATGCTGATTGTTGATGGCTTCCTCAATGGCGCGAGCCTGGAAATCCGCGAACGCCGGACCGCAATAGGCCGCCGCATCGCTCCACCCGAAATCAATGTCCGCAGCAATGACGGCTGCCGCTGCAGGATCACAGCCGCTGCTTACGAGACTTGCCGGATCAGTCATGAGATTTCCCGCTCTTGAACCGGCTCAAAAGCTTCGCGTAATCGGCAGCCGAAAGCATCCGCTTGCTACGCGGCGACAGCTGCGCAATCGGAATGCCCTGCCGCTCGCAAGCACGCTGCAATGTGTTGGGCGTGCAGCGAACCACCCGGCAAATCTCGGGGAAGGGTATGAATCTCTCCGCCTCAGTCAGTGACATGGCCTCGCCTCGGTGAACCGCGCGGCCGGTTTGACCGGCGCGCGCAGAAGGAAACTTGTTTGGTCGTCCTGGGATTGCCGCGGGTCTGAGCTGCGGTCGTCTCGCCAGCGTTTGAGGCTGGACTTCAGCGGTCTGAGCGCTGGGTTGCCTTGCGCTTCCGAGGTGCGAACAGTGCTAGCTTCCGTCCGTGGTGCACCAACCTCATTCGCGCGCAGCGAACACAAAACACAAAGTGAACTGATTTGCCGATTTCGACAAGATGTTTCGGCGGCTAACACACAACCCCGAGGGGGATAGCCCTCTCGCATCCTCCGCTTTCTTCAACCACTTAACCGGTGCGCACTCGGACCACAGCGCACACAGCGCAGAACAGCGGAGTTTCCTATAGAACCTCTATTTTCAAATTCACCCCTCTATTAGAGAGTCGGCTGTGGTGCGCTGTGCGCTGTGGTGTCGGCTCGTGATGTCGTCCACCAGCGCTTGCCCTGCCAATCGACCGGCAAGCGATACCAACCCAATCGCTCCATGATGGCCGTGATGCGCCGCTGATCTGCCGTCCCAACGCGCGCGGCCTCGATCGACAGCGCATTCTTGGCAACCTGCCCCACCGTGACTTTGTCGCTGATGTCCAGATAGCCGGCGATTTGCTCTTCCCAGGCATCGGCCTCATACCGGGTTTCCTGCTCCGGCTTGATGTGCTCCCGCTCGAAATTCGCATCGGGCCACCATGGAGCACCGTTGCGATAAAGGTGCACGGCTTCCGCAAACAGTTGGTCTCGATCCTCCAGCAATCCGTCAATATCGATCTTGCCGACGCGGACGGGCCAGAAGCGGCGCCCGCCCGTTTCGTCTCGCAGGTACGTTTCCTTGTTCGTGGTGCCGACGAACACGCATTGGCGCGGCTCCACGACCTCATAGCGGCCATAGCTCGGCCGGTATCGCTCGACTTGCCGGGTAATGAACGCCTTAAGCTGTGCGGCTTCCACCCGGCTCATCGCGTGCATTTCCCCGACCTCGATCAGCCATTTGCCGCGAAGGTGCTGCGTCACGTCCTTGCCGGCGCTGATCTCGGGCAGGCTGTCCGAAAACCATTCGCCGCCAAGCACGGCACAGGCCGATGATTTCATTGCGCCCTGGGGTCCCTCGAAAACCGGCATATAGTCCGCCTTGCACCCGGGCTCGAAGACGCGGGCCACCAAAGCCACAAGGAACATCTTCCCGACCGCGTTTGTGTACGGATTGCATTCGGCCCCTAGCCTGGTCGTGAGCCATACGTTGGCCCTGGGCCTGCCGTCCCACACCAAGCCGTTCAGATAGGCCAGGACCGGGTGATAGGCGTTCTCCCGGGCTCGCGCATTGAGAGCGTCCCGCACCGTGTCCCGCGCGATCCTCTTGAGCCCGGCCTTTTGCAGCCATTCGGTCGCAATCGTCACGTCGTCGTCGGTTATGGGCCGCGGCTCGAATGGAGCGAGCGGAGCCCCGATTTCGTGCGTCAACATCACCGTGCGCTGCATCTCATCGAACGCAACGGCATCGCGCATGGCCGGATCCCGCCGGAAGGCGATCAGAGCGTTGGCGACGACCGGAAGCGGATTGCCGGTATCGCCCTTGATGCATTGGGCGAGCCAACTGTCTTTCGTTACAGGGAACGGCGTCACTGCGTTCATTCCGCCCCCCTTGGCATCGCCAATTCAATGGCCGTCGCCAGCGGCCCACCTTTGACGGCATGCGCCAACGTGCTGGCGGCAACGCCATGCTGGAGCGCGATTGACGCCAGAACAGCGGTTGCCTCCGCATGCTGCTGCACGGCCGAGCCGACCTTACCGCAATCAAGGAAGATTTCGGCTAGGCGCCCATCGGGGTAACGCGTCGCCGTCGCGTGATACTGGCGATCCTGATGAATGAAATTGAAAGAGATGCTCTCGCGGCGGTCCGGAAGGGTCTCGCGGCCACTCATTGCCTATCCTCCGGAATCGACGGTCTCACAACCTCCCAGAGCGCAGCCGACATGCCGCTGTCGTTCTTGCCGCGCCCCCCGGTCGGGCGAACCATGCCGAGCCGATGGAGCTCGGACACGCGCGGGCGAACGGACAAGATGGAACGTTTCATTTCCGTTGCGATCTCGTCGGCCGTCATTGGTCGTTGAGCCCGGATCATGGTCCGGAGAACATCGGAGCGGAGGGTTTTTGCCGATGGGGCCATACGCTCGGCCGCTTCGGCAGAGGTGCCGGCGGCCTTAAAGCCTGGGCTGTCGGGATATTCGTCAATGTGCATTTGGCGCCTCCCCGTAGCAAAGAAGCGCCGTTGCAATCGCCCGCGGCTGGGAAAATCCAAATCGCCGCATCAGCCGTAGAACTTGAACCGGCCGGACCACTTCGATATTGTGGCTTTCGAGCCCGCCGCCAAGCAGCTCGATTTCCGATGCCGGTTCACCGTGTCGCGCGGTGGCCGGCATCGCCGCATTTGCATGGGCCATTCGATCAGGCGGCCTCGGACGCGGTCGAGCGCATCGGCAAAGACGAAATCCAGGCCCTCAGCGCCTCGTCCGTGACGAGGGTGCGAGCGCCGGCCTTGTAGGCCTTCAGGCGGCCGGCCTTGATTTCCGAAAAAATGAGGGTGCGGCCAACACTGGCGCGGTGCGCGGCTTCATCGGGCGAAAACGCAATTCTCTCCGACATAAGGTCTCCCGTTGTTTGTTCGCGCTTAGGCGAACGGCTAAGAACGGGAATAGGATTAGGCCGCGAGCGGCGCGCTGCCTTCGGCTATCAAATCGCGGTATTTGACCACACGGCTATTAATCGCGTGCCAGGTCTTCAGCATAGTGGCGGATCACATGCTCCATTTCGCGATCGCATATCCTCTGTAGTTCGCGCTGGTCGTCAAACCCGGTCTTTTCCGAGATCGCATTCCAAGACATACCGCGGGCTCGCATTTCAAAGACTTCGACGGCAAGCGTAAAATACTTGCCGGGCTTCGACGGCTTTTCGCCTCGATATCGGGCTAAACCCAATGCTTGATCGAGACTGCCGCCCCAGTGCTTGCGCTCGTCAATGGCTTCCGCCAGCCATCTGAGCCCGTCGTAGCCCGCGACCTCGTGCGGCAGATATTCCGCAAAGTGCTTCCACAAGCTCTCGCTTAAGGCCTCCAGACGCTGCTCTGCCTCCTGTTGGTCTTTAGGCCGGCCCTTCATGTGATCACCCTTCCAAGATCGTACGCAGGCTGCTTTCCCAAAGCGCCAACGCCGCCCGTTTTTCGGACAGATACGAATACCGGTCGTAGTGCTTGTTCCCCACGTCGCCGGAAATGTGGTTCATCAGCCGGTCGCGAATATCCGCCGGCACGCCAAGTTGAGGCAGCCGCGTTCTGAAAGTCCGGCGCAAATCGTGCGGCGTCGGCGGTTCGGCCTTCCATGACCTGATTGCTGGGTCTGTGCCGGCCATTTGGGCTGCCATCCGATTCATCGCCTTGGCATAGGCGTGCGCCGTCATGCCCACCAGCTTGCGGGCCAGCTCCAAGGCCATAGGCTCAAGCGGCACGACATGTGGGCGCTTGTTCTTCGTCCGCTCGCCCGGGATGCTCCAGAGCGCCCGGGCGGGGTTGTCCAGGTGCTCAAACTCTTTCGGAGCGACGCCCGCAACCTCCCCGGGCCTGACACCCGTCAGCAGCGCAAACCGGAGGCCGAATCCTGTCTCGGGAGATACCGGCGGCTCAATTACCCGCCGCCAAAAGAGCCGGATTTCGGGATCGTTGAGCACCCGATTGCCGATTCCCTCTTCGCCCCGCTTCCTGAGCCGAGAACAAGGATTGGCGTCGATCAGATCGCTATCCACAGCAAAACTGAAGACGACCGAGATTAGGCTTTGCACCCGATTGGCCAGCACCGGCTTGCCGTCAGCAATGATTGCTTCAATCAGCTCGATCGCGTCCCGGCGCCGGATCTCGGCATAGTCTCGCTCACCCCACCGCGGGAGAACGTGGAGATTCAGGTTTCGCTCGTCTGCCCCGGCCGAGCGCTTATTGCGGCGCGCGTATTCTTCCAGATATCGATCCGCCAGCACCTTAAACGTCCGGCCAGGCGCCTCCCGCCGCGCGCGGCGCTTCGCCTCGCTGGGATGCTCGCCTTGTGATATGCCTTTGCGGTAGTCGTTCGCGCGCTCCCTCGCCTCTGCAAGTGTTACCTCGGGATAGGGCCCGATCGTCACGCGGGATAGCTTGCCGGAGACTGGAGCCCGATAGCGAAAGGACCAGGAGCGGGCGCCGGCCTTGGTTATGCGAAATTCGAGCCCGGGGCATGATTGATCGGCCAATTCCGTCCGGCCGCTGGCGGGCGGCTTAAGCGATCTGAGGTAGGTATCCGTGAGGGCCTTGAGCATGGCGCGGGGGCACACCGGGGGCGCGATTTGGACGTATGCGGGCGATTGGGGCTGAACCCCAGCGAACGAAAATAGCCTTATATGATAGGCTCTGATTTTGGAATGGCGTTCGGATGCGTTCGCATGTGTTCTCAACAACGTGACTTTTAATCACGGGGTCCTGGGTTCGAGCCCCAGCGCGCTCACCAGAATTCGTCCATATTATCAAACGGTTAGAAAGAATTTCAACCCTGACCATGGTTCTGGTTTAATCGCTAAGGTGCGATTTAGGTGCGGTTGAATTGCCCGGATTCCAGACCCGTTTTGTTCAGCGTCGTGCAAAACGCGATTAGGGCGCGCTACGTCGGTTTGGAGCGTTGCGGTCCTGTCAGCCCCCCGATCCGGTCGAACGCGTCTCACGCCCTCCCCGTGCCGTTTTGCGCGGACCGATTGGATTCAATTAGATGCGTCACGCCTCGATAGCCTCGCGCGCGACGGAGCAAATCGTTATGGCGTGATTGCAGTCCATCGCGTAGAGTTTCGCGCAATCGAGCGAGCAGGCACCCCGCGCCAGCATCCAGCGACAAGCGGTCAGAGCCCTTCGGGCCAGCACCCAACGTCCCGCGATCAAGTCGGGCCTCGACCCATCCGCTTCCTTCATCGCGACGCCGAGCCTTTTCGCGCGTCCCCTTACCGCTCGTGTGCCTCACAGGAGGGCATCGCCATGTCGAAATCTGTATCCAAAACCCGTGCGCAATGGGCAAAAGAAATCTGCGCCGCTCATCACAAGAGCATCGAAAACGTCCTGCAGATAGGACGCACCCTAACCGCCGCGAAAAAAGCGCTTCCGTACGGCGAGTTTGAAAACATGATAGCGACCGATCTGCCGTTTGAGCCAGCGACCGCGCAGCGCCTGATGAAAATCGCTCGTGACCCTCGTATCGCAAAAGCTGCACGCGCGCAGCTTTTGCCGATCGCCTGGGGTAAACGAGCTAACATCAGCAGCCGCGAGTGTCGATGTTTCGAGAAATCCCGTCTTCACAAGACGCAGCCGATGGCTGGGAAGTCGACTAATCAATTTGCGCGATGAGCAGGCGATAACAAGATCAGATGCGTACCCCTCGCGTCACACAGGCATCGACCACTTCACGAGCGACAAAGCTTTCGACATCGCTACGAAATTGCGCGCCGTACTCTGCGGCAGCACTCGACGGGTCGGCTTGATACGCATCAGCGATGATCATGGGATCGACGATCGGATTGACCGTGCCGGTGTCCGCCTGCACCACCAAGACTGGATCGCCATCTTTGCCGTAATGGTCCCTATGCGCCTCATAGAGCACGCCTCGTCTGGCGTAAGGGCTGGAAGCCGCGAGCAGCATTGCGTTCGGGATCGTCGCCATCGCCGGCTTGATGGCGTTGATGATCTCGGTATCGGGATTCGCGCTGTCCTCGGAGCGGAAGAATGCAATTTCCTCCAGTAGGCTCGCGACCACGGTGAAACCGCGTACGCTGCGGAAAGAAGCCGTCATCACCTCGATAATGATGTCGTTTGTGAGCGAAATACTTTCGGCAGTGTCGCCCTCGATCATTCTTGCAAGCATCGGCGTTTGCGAGATGAAAGCCTTGATGTAACGGATGCAGGTCCTAGCTTGCTTCTTGTCCGATGCGATGACCTGAACCACGCCCTTCTCGCCGGGAGCAAGGTAAGGCTTGTAGTCGTGGAAGGCAGCGAGCCAGACGGCGATCAAACTGATGATGCGGGACTTGCCGCCCCGACGACCAATGCATAACCAGACTTCTTTTGCGACCTCGGTTGGCGGCTGCGTCCGACCGGTGACCTGCCGATATACGGCCACCTGCTCGTCGGTCATGGGCAACGCGAAGATCGCGGCTATGATTGCGAACCAGACGGCCCAGGTCTCGACGTCTTTGAAGAACGGCTTGAATAGCTCCCCGTCGGCTAGCGCGTCGAGGATCGTCGGGTCTTGAGGGTGTGGTCTAGGCTTGGGCGCTTCGGGTTGGTACCTGACGCGCTCCCGGACCATCAGTCGGCCTCATCGTGGTCGATGGTTCGATATCGATGGCGCCATTGCTCGACCGTAGGTGTGATGTCGTGGGTCTTCCGTTCGAGACCGATCGCCTCAAGCAAACGCCGGAGCGTATTGCTCAGCCGCTGGTACAGTTCAAGGCGTGTCGGTGTCGCCGCGTCCTCAGACTCTGCGAACGCGACCTCGATCCTCTCAAGCTCGACCGTGATTGTCGCGGCGCGACGTGCGATCGACTTAATTGCTTCCGACACGCGATCCTCACCCCCGGCATCCGAAAGCAACATGGCGAGAATGTCGCGGAATCGCCTCATGTAAACCGATCGACCGTCGATAGACCGAGGCATGAGGCTGCGACCGTTGGTGACACGGCTTCTTCCCTTCGATTTGTTCACCTGATCGCGTGCAGTAGCGTGCATGTTGTTTTGACCGCGAATATCGGGGCTCTATTTCAGGTCGCAAATATGACCTGGGACCGCACCTGCTGACTAGCCCCATAGCAAAAGCCCTATTTTTCTCGGTTGATTCTGGCGCCTGCCCTATGATGCGGGATCACATAACCCAGCAACGCGTCGAAAATCAGTGCGAGCGGGTGCTGAGAACCGAAGCCTTCGGTGGACAAACAAATCTCTGATCGGCGGACTTATGTCTGGCGGCCGACTGCTCCAGAGCCTTCCCTCTTGAACCGTTCGACCGCCGCAGCGATTGCGTCGTCCGGCGACATGGTCAACTGCATGTTGACGGGGATCACGATCTCGCAGTCGACGGGCTCTAGACCATCGCAGGCCAATTCTGCGATGCCGTTTCCAAACACCTTATAGAAGAACGTCGCATAGGCTCGCACGTCATTTTCGTCAGGATTGTTTTCCCCGTGCAAAAGCCCGCCGTCCTCAAGGTTCGTGTGGATGCGACCGGCCTTATAATCCAAGAAGAAGACAAGCATTATCGTCTTCCGCTCATTGAAGAGGACGACCTTGACCACTCCTTGATGGACCGCATCAGTGTACATTGTCATTCGTTCTAGGCCGGCAATCGGCCCGTCCGGCCACAGGCCGACTGATACGACTCGTTCGTTAAGCCCGGTCGCGGCTGCGTCAGCACCGGTTCTCAGGGAGATTAGAGTTTCAGCAGGTAGTAACGGATCCCACGGTGCAAGGCGATCGCGGGTCCGATATAGAGATCGTGAGTCGGGCACGCCGAGTTCATCACGGATATAGAGGCGGGCCAGTTCCTCGATAATAACCAGATCCGCTGACAAACGCCTGCGGTCCGCTGCAATATCGGGGTCAACTATCTCGCCTTCCAGAGACGCATGAGCGACCGCGCAACGGCCGCTCTCAAATAGATGATTAGCGACATCGATGCCGAGAGTGCGCAATTCGGCAACACGGGCTCCCGCCCGATCCTTGAGCTTGTCAATATTCCCAGCAATCCATCGGCCTCTATTTCGACCGTCCTTGAACTGCGACTCAATTACTTTGTAGAAGCTTAGAAATGCAGTACGCCTCCGACGGGGGCCGTCTTGCGTGAGGGGTGGCAATTCGCGAAGCGTGTGACCTTAAGTCTAACTTTAAGGTCATCAGGCGATGCGGGTCGAGGTTATGGGCGGGCTGGAGCGGCGGCGGCGTTGGTCGCAGGACGACAAGGCACGCATTGTCGAGGAGACGCTGGCACCGGGCGCGAAGGTAACGGAGGTTGCGCGGCGCAACGGAGTAGCGACCAGCCTGGTGTTTACCTGGCGTCGACAAGCGCGGACATCGGAACAAGTTGTACCATCTTTTACGCCGGTGCAGATCGCCGCCGTAGCGGCCTCGGCTGAAGAAACTGCGAAGCTTTTGCCTACGGTGGATGGCCGAGTTCGCTCGGCGGCAGCCGCGCGTACTGGATTGATAGAGATCGATCTCGGCAACCGTCGGTGCATCCGGGTGGATGCGCACGTCGATCCGGAGGCGTTGGCGCGGGTTCTCGATGTGCTTGGACGCCGATGATTGCTATACCGGGGAATGTGCGGGTGTGGCTCGCGACAGGCTACACGGATATGCGCCGAGGCTTTCCGTCTTTGGCACTCCAGGTACAGGAGGTGCTGCGCAAGGATCCGCTCAGCGGTCATCTGTTCGTCTTCCGGGGTCGCCGCAGCGATCTCGTGAAGGCGATCTGGCACGATGGCCAGGGAGCCTGCTTGTTCACAAAAAAACTCGAGAGAGGAAAGTTTATCTGGCCATCGGTTGCCGGTGAAGCGGTAACGATCTCGCCGGCGCAGTTGAGCTATCTGCTGTCCGGGATCGATTGGCGCAATCCGCAAGAAACCCAGCGGCCGACGCGGGTCGGATAGGTGTTTTGGGTTTGAGTTTGCGGCCTGATCTGATTCAATGGCTTCATGACATCGAAGCCGGACGATCTTCCATCGGACCTTGCGAGCGCCTACCTCGCGCTGCTGGCCGAGCGCGAGGAGTTGCGGGCTGAACGCGATGTAGCAGTCGCGGATGCCGCCAACGCGCGGGCGGAGCTGTCGGACAGCGAGGTGCTGATCGCTCATCTTGAGCTACGGATTGAGAAGCTCAAACGTGAACTGCACGGGCAGCGCTCCGAGCGCACGGCACGGCTGATCGAACAGTTGGAATTGGAGCTCGAAGAACTCGCCACCACGGCGAGCGAGGATAAGCTGGTTGCGCAGGCTGCCGCGGCAAAAACCCAGAGCGTTCGCCCCTTCATGCGCAAGCGGCCAGTTCGTCAGCCATGGCCGGACGGCATCGAACACGAGCGTGTCGTCATTGAGGCTCCAACGAGCTGCTCCTGCTGCGGTGGATCTCGGCTGGCGAAGATCGGGGAGGATGTGACCAAGACGCTGGAGGAGATTCCGCGTCGCTTCAAGGTGATCGAGACAGTACGTGAGAAGTTCACCTGCCGCGATTGCGAGAAGATCAGCCAGCCGCCCGCGCCGTTCCATGCCACACCGCGCGGCTTCATCGGTCCGCAATTGCTGGCGACAATCCTGTTCGACAAGTTCGGCATGCATATCCCGCTCAACCGTCAGAGCGTGCGCTTCAAGGCCGAGCGGATCGATTTGCCGCTGTCGACGCTGGCCGACCAGGTCGGCCACGGAACCTTCGCCGTCATGCCGCTGTTCCAGCTGATCGAGCGTCATGTGCTCGTGGCCGAGCGCCTTCATGGCGACGACACCACCATCCGCATCCTGGCGAAGGGCAAGTGCACGACCGGCCGGATCTGGACTTATGTGCGGGATGACCGGCCGTTCGCCGGGCCTGCGCCGCCGGCGGCGGTCTATTATGCCTCGGGCGACCGACGGGGCGAACATCCCCAGAAGCATCTGGCCGCCTTCGCCGGCATCCTGCAGGCGGATTGCTATGGCGGCTTCGAGCCGTTGTTCGACCCAAAAAGGAAAGCGATGCCGATCACGCCGGCATTTTGCCTGGCCCATGCGCGGCGGGGATTCTTCGAACTGGCCGACATCGAGAAAACGGCCAGGGAAGGCCGCAAGGGCAAACCGGTCTCCCCGATCGCGCTGGAGGCGCTCAGGCGTCTTGACGCCCTGTTTGAGATCGAGCGCACCATCAACGGCTGCAGTGCCGACGAGCGGCGCGCCGTGCGCCAGGAGCGGAGCAAGCCGCTGCTCGAAGACATGCACGCCTGGCTTCTGCGCGAGCGAGAAACCCTCTCGCGCTCCGCCGAGGTTCTGAAGCCCATGAACTACATGCTCAGACGCTGGGACGACTTCGCCCGCTTCCTCGACGACGGCAGGATCTGCTTGACCAACAATTGCGCTGAACGCGCTTTGAGAGGCATCGCCTTGGGGCGGCGCAACTGGACCTTCGCTGGCAGCCAACGTGGCGCCGACCGTGCCGCCATCATGCTGACGATGATCACTACTTGTCGTCTCAACGACGTCGATCCCAAGGCTTGGCTCGCCGACGTCCTGGCCCGTATCGCCGATCTTCCTGCATCGCGGCTGCACGAACTGCTGCCCTGGGAATGGAAGCTCCTGCGCCAAGCCGATAAGCCTGCCGGTCAGCAGGCCGCCTGACCTTCACCCAACCGATCATAGAGCTCACTTTGCCCACGCGCGTGCGTCAATCTGGCGGCCTTCGTCGTATGCGTACGAAATGCATAGCCGTCGTGCACCTCGTCGAGCCGCTTTCCCTCACGCCAGAAGGCAAGCGCCTTTCGGACGTTGTCGTCCTCGATAACCGGCATGTGGTTACAGCTGAAGGATTTCTCCCCGGCGATTCCCATTGAGGAGTAGACTGTTCGACCGCCGTATACCGCGGGATGACTGCCATGGATATATCCAGACACGTCGACATAGCCGCCAGCGAACCAGCTCAAGACCGAAGTAAACCTGTAGACCTTCGCAATGGCCGCGTCTGCTCCGCCCCTGTGATCATCATACGCAATGATGATCCCAGGCGACGACGATTTGCCGTCGCGCTGGGTACCGAGGAGAAAGTATTCGTCGCCGGCATACTGTACGCAGACGTCCGATGACGGCCACGGAATGGACGAAGCCACACCAGCTGACAGCCAACCTCGGCGTCTACGAAGCTTCTGGGCGACCTCCTCCCCGAAAATATGAGGAACATAGGGCGTCTTCATCAGTCCAGTGTAGTTCCGGTGTGGTTCGCCGTCCAGTTGCTTAACACCGAGAGGATGACCGGCCATTATTTCTCGGCAACAAGCCCTTCAGATGACCGCGCTGTTTCAGAAATTCGAGGTCAGCTAAAAAATTGGATCGGACTGCCGATAACATGACCCCCGACGCTGTCTCGAACCGCGCCTGAAGCTCTGGCACCGTGATTTTTGGATTTTCAAGAATCGCCTGCTTGATGTCTCGTTTGGTCGTTTTCTGGGTCTCGACAACGCGAGGCGCTATCGGCTGAGAGGGAAGCCTGATTCGCTTCCTCGGCTCGAGTCTGACGCGTGGCCGAGACCCAGTCTCGGCCTTCGAAGGCGGGAATGATCTCCAATCAATAGTCCAGATATCGCGGTCGTCGATGTCTTTCACGGCTTGTCCTCCGCTGTTGTGATAATATGCACATTTTCCCCAACACACCTCACGTTCGCGCCCTTTCGCCGGTGCCCACATCAGCCCGTCGTTTATCTGCAGAACGTCCATTTCCCTCAGTCTTTCGAATTGCCTTGGCCGCTCTTTTCGGAAGTCTGTGAGAGTGCCATGGTCTGATCGTTTAAGCAGTCCCCGTACTCGCCTTTCTATGTTGATCAGGGGGTGCGGTTTTATCGATTTCTCCAGTTCCTTGATTATCGGTTCTGCGTGGTCGCGCATCGTGATGCACTTCGAGAAAAGCTCCCGCGGTTTGATTTTGAACAGATCGATGGGCCTATTAATTCCAAGCCTCTTGACCGCGCGGCCGGTTAGCACTCGGATTTCTAGATGAGGCTTGCATAGCTCCCCGTCGAGTTTGCCCGGCTTATCGCTGTAATAGACCGTCGTCTTCGCCAGTCTTCCTTTGCGATAAGCCGTATCGATCGAATAGACGGTGCCTTTCTCGTTGCGAATGCTGTCTGATGTTTTCCGATGGCGCATGTGGGTGTGTAGCGTCATCAGAGTCTCGATTTCTTCGTCAATCACGCCCGCCTGGCGGTCTAAATCGTAAGCGACGTGCAGTCGGCAGATCGACATGCGGTCTTGCCACCTGTCTCCCAGGACCCGTAGCGCGCTTTCGGTCGGCTGGTTCAGCTTCAAGACCCAGCCGATCGGTACATCGTTGATAATGAGAGGCTCCTCCCAAACTCTCCTACGGGTCTCGGCCCTCAGCGCGTTCTTCAGCGAGACATCAAACCGCCGCGGCCAAAACACCTCGATCGTATCGATGAACGCGAATGCGGTTGCCAGATGGGGGTCCCGAGAAATGATCACTGAACTGGGGCGAGGCTTGGCGCGCCCTACCCGGCCTGATATGTTGCGCACGTTTTTGCATCTCCACGTTGCTCAAACATTCTAAGAAGCCCCCGACGTGGCGAGCGTCGGGGGTTTCGCTCTGTCACGCGGAAGGCTCGGCCAACCTGCCTTCGGCGAGCGCGTTCACTTGTGCAACTGGATAAAAAACCGACCTTGACGACGGCGATAGGCGAACGACAGTCAGCGGTCCACCGCGGCGATCTTCCAGCTTTTTGAGGGTGTCAACGTGCGCGCCGATGATGCGAGCTGCTTCCTTGCGGGAAACGAGCTTGCGTACCTCGTCGATTGACTTGATCTTATTTGGTCCACGCGTCGTGGGATTACGAGTGCTCATGGCTGATCCAGGTTAATGCTACCGCTCCTCGTCAATGACGAGCGCGCGTTTCGTTTGTGGATTCAGCCGTGTCATCGGCCCGGTTTCGTGTGGCCAACGTTGACGAACAAACTTCAACTTATCAAGCGGAAACGGGCTTTTTTCCGATGACTAGGGACGATCAACGCGGAATTGGAAACCGACCATCCTGCAAACGCGCTCGGGGCGGGATACAGCGGTTTTGCCTTCTTACCGCACGCTGACGCGTCGGACTTCAATTGCCCTCATGGGGCGCGCTCTGCCGGGCAGGAGCGTCATCGTGCGAGAACGACGACGTTCGAGCGTTCCGGTTCGAGAATGTTGCCGATTAGAGCTGCAACGGCGGTCAGTGCCTGCGCTTTCTCGGTATCATATCGGTGCCGATCGTAAACTCCTTCGACGCCTGCGATGGCGTGGCCAAGCGTTCTCTCAGCGATGTGCGGCGCGACGCCTGCACGGCTCATCAGACTGCGCGCAGTTCGACGTAGATCGTGCAGGACCCAAGGTTGAATTTCGGGCAACGACTTCGCCATCGCTTTGTCGAGCTCCGCCTTGCCGCCCCCGAAGGCGCTGAAAGAGCCATAAGTTTCTTTGCCAGGTCCGTTGCGCCGCGGTTGAGTGTAGCTGCTTGGAAACACGAAGTCGTTGAGGCGAACGTCACGCTGGGCCTCAATGAGTGCGAGCGCGGGCTTGGGCAGCTTCAAACTCTCTGCATTGCCTTTTTCGCGCGCTTCCGTCGCAATGACCCACGCGTCCCCTTTGAGATCAGCCCAGCGCATTGTTGCGCATTTCGCGCGCCGCTGACCTGTGAAAAGCAAAAACTTAGTGAGATTTCCGAACGTACCCAAGTCGGCACACGCCTCAAACATCGCGCGGATCTCATCGTCGTTCAGAATGCGTTTGCGAGCGCGCTCCTTTGGCGCTTTGATGCGAGCCATACCTTTGACGACTGGAGACGAATATTCATCGGAGTTCGCTGCGCGATTTGCCATCATCGAGCGCAGGACCGCCAGCGTTGTGTCGGCTGCACGAGGCCCGCGGGTCTCTTCTATGTCGTCCAGCAGTTCGGAGACATCGGAGCGCTTGATTGCCTCAAATGGCTTATCGCCCCATCGAGGATACAGCAGCTCGACCAGTCGACGCATTTGCGCGGCAGTCCGACGTTTGCCGTCGACATGCTTCTTCAAGTATCTTTCGGCGACGGTCTTGAAACTATCCTTGAGAGCAACGGCCTGCTTTGCTCTCTCCGAGAGGATCGCCTTCTGATTTGCTCGAAAGTGCGCGGCGGCATCCCGCGCCGCTTTGACCGTCATGTGATCAGGGGCGTCCGGCTCAAATCGTCCTAGTGCCTCGGATCGGGTTTTGCCATTGACGTAGAACAGGCAGCGCCACGATTTGGTGCCCTTCTCGTTGACCCGCAGGATTAGGCCCGCCTGTTTTGTGTCGCGATACACTTCCTGCCGCCCAGGCGTGGGCTTGAGCTTTGCGGCAGACAATTCGGTGAACAATGTTTTCGGCATATCGGGGCCCCCAAAGGTGCGGTCCCAGGTGCGATTTCGGGACCGCCTTGACGATCATCGACGATCGACAATTCACACCGATATTTTAGACTAACCCATTGAATTTGTGAAGGAATTGGTTCCATCGATCATCGATAATCATCGACGATCATTGATGCGCATATCGACTTTTAATCACGGGGTCCTGGGTTCGAGCCCCAGCGCGCTCACCAATATCCGCTTTTAGTTCAAAAGAATGAGTGCTTTGATTGCATGCTATCGTCCCGTGCAAGGCTTTGTGGGACGATTATGGGACGATTGGAGGACTGAGTTGGCCAAATTGAATTCAACGTGACTGAAGTAGCCGCGATGGGTACATCGCATGGGATGCCATCGAAGCGTCAGGACACACGATCCAACTCAAAAGCCCGTACCTCACGGCCGGAACGTACCCGGACAGCAGCAATCACTTCGCCTATTGATCCGACCAGATGTCCGTCAGGCGTGAACTTGCGACCGGGATAAAGCGCTTCCAATTCCGCAACGGCGCGGTAGATGTCGGTGACGGGCTTAGGCAGATTGATGCGCATCGGTCGGTGCGCGGGACCGAGGTCGCTCGGCATAGACGAGTGGTTCTTTGACGAAATACTCACCGGCTGGCCGCCTCCTTCGCAAGAACGACAACCCATGCGCCCCATCCGCAACCGAACGCGATTGCGGCGACCCTGCAACTAAGTCTCTGGTCTTATGCAGGAGGCTTCTCAGCGTTTCAAAATGAGCTTACCAAACCGCACAATATCCTCGTTCGACCAAAGGTATTTGGTGCCAGTATTTTTGCTGAACACCTCGAAGATGCCGCTCCCACTCTTTGAGACCTGAAACCCCATCATTTGAGCCTCTACCAGCACTCGTAGCGCCTCCTGACTAGTCGCGTCCCCTTCCTTCGTTCTTGAAAATTGGCGCAGCCACTCAGCACCGGCTTCCTGTTCCGCGTCCTTGACCAAGCGCTCGACAATGTTCGGAATGTACGTGCGGTCTTCATTTAAGGCGAAGAAAGCTTCCCCGAACCTCTCAACCCAAATAGCTCCGAACGGCATAAGTCGCTCCGCCGCCTCTCGGATTTCGTCGTCGTATCGTACCAGCGCTTCCCAACGTGTCATGACGCCCAAGCGGCCTCTTCGTCGACATCCGCTATTCCGCTAAGGTATTTATCATACGTCTGTTTGAGGTACTTTAGGGAACGGTCGGGATCGACGTTGGCTTGTAAATGCTCTTGTACGAAGCGCATTCGCCCTTTGCCCTCCGTTAATATTTCTGCCCATGTCTTGACCCAGACCTTCACCCGGCCATCATCCGCATCTGAAACAAGTCCGCGCGGACGGTCTTTCTGTCGCGTTTTCACTTGTGCGAAGGCGTCAAGGTCATTGGAGACGACCCAAAAATTCCAGCTTGTCTTAACATGTCGAAACCGCTCGTCGTTCGCTACAGTGTAGGCGTACTTCTCGGTCTGGCTGATTTCGTCAGCACCCACCTTGACACTCGGTCGCTTCAATTCCACGACGAGATGTTCAAATTCATCCGCACGGTTTTGAGGCACGGAACGAGAGAGCATCAAGTCCACGTGACCTGCCCCTGAGTTTTCATCCAGAGGCAATTAGAGTCTCGGGGGTTTGTACGCCGATTGGCGCAGGTGGAGCAACGGGCGATCGGCGGAGCTGGTCGGGGTTGCGCAGCCGATCGCCCGTTGCGGTGAATGTGGCAGCATAGGCCGCCGGGGTGAGGTATTTCAGCGATGAGTGCGGGCGGTCGCCGTTGTAGTCGGCAACCCACGCCGCGATCTTTGCCCTGGCGTCGTCGAGGTCGAAGAACAGGGTCTCGTTGAGTAGTTCATCACGCATACGCCCGTTGAAGCTCTCGACGAAGGCATTCTGGATCGGCTTGCCCGGCGCGATGAAGTGCCAGTCGATGCCGGTGTCCTTGCACCAGGCCAGCATGGCGTTGCACGTGAACTCGGTGCCGTTGTCGGAGACGATCGAGCCAGGCTTGCCGCGCCGTTCAACGATCGCCGTCAGTTCCCGAGCCACCCGCCGTCCGGAGATCGACGTGTCCGGGACCGCGCCCAGGCATTCCTTGGTGACGTCATCGACGATATTGAGAACGCGGAAGCGCCGTCCGTTGGCGAACTGATCGTAGACGAAGTCGAGGGACCAACGTGCGTTCGGCTTCGCCTCGACCAGGATAGCCCGGGTGCCTGTCGCCTTGCGGCGAGCCCGCCGCTTGCGGACAGTGAGCCCTTCCTCGCGATAAAGCCGGTGGATCCGGTTGATCCCGGATGGCTCGCCCTCCCGCCGCAGCAGGACGAACAGCCGGCGATAGCCGAACCGGCGGCGTTCATTGGCCAGCTCGCGCAGCCGGGCGCGCAGCTCGATGTCCGGTGGCCGGCGAGAGCGGTAGCGGATCATCTTCCGATCCGCACCGACGATCGAACAGGCCCGCCGCTCCGACAGGCCCATCGCGGCCTCCAGATGCGCCACCGCGGCGCGTTTGGCGGCGGGCCCTACCATTTTTTTGAAAGAAGCTCGCGTAGCGCGGCCGCATCGAGCATCTGCTCGGCCAACAGCTTCTTCAGCTTCGCGTTCTCCTCCTCGAGCGCTTTCAACCGCCTGGCCTCGGAGACATCCATGCCGCCGAATTTGGCCTTCCAGTTGTAGATCGTCGCCTCGGAAATCCCGTGCTTGCGAGCCAGGTCGGCCGTCTTCGCCCCGGCCTCATGCTCCTTCAACACGGCGATAATCTGCTCTTCCGTGAACCTTGCTCGCTTCATCTGTCCGTCCTTTTCAGGCCGGACTCTAACTCCATCTGGAGGAAATACTCAGGGGCAGGTCACACGATCCCAACCTTGCCGTCAATTCGCTTGACGGGACTATCAATAACGACGTCGTCGCCCAACAGCTTCCGGTGCTTCCGCAATACCTCCGTTAGCGACTGGTCATCGACTGTCAGGCTAAACTCTTCGCCGAATATCCACGTATTATCTGCGATGATGCGATGAAGTTGGCTTCTCTCCTTCAAGTGCGCTTTTGTCTCAGCGCTGAAGAGCAACGCTTCCAGCCCATGCAAGAACTTTAGTCTATCAGCAACCATCTTTGACGCGCTGATGACGTTCGCGAGGTCAGCCTCCTCCAATAGCCTTGCGAGTTCCTGGAGTTTTCGCTCGGGCAATTCAAGCACCTCGCGTAGGATCAATTGCAACTCGTCGGGACCTCTTTCGATTGCCTGCCTCAGCATGCGCAACTGAAAGGCCTTCGTCTGCTTCGGGGCTGTCGCAAAGTCGGGCAGATGCTTATTGACGTTCAAGGCAACGATCTCGAAGACCTGCCGCTCTGCGGTCTCGACAGCAGTCTTTGGCTCGTCGCGATAGGGGTAGACGTTCTCCGCTTTCCATTCGTCAATCTCCGACCGCGCAGCCTCGGCGTTGCGGTCACGGAAGTAGTTCTTTATCTTGGTCGAAGCTTGCTCGTACGCGCTTTCGACCGCTCCGTTCATCTCCGCTAGGTCGAGCGTGCCTTTCATCAGGAGGTCCGAGATCAATGGAGACTTGATGTAGGCCGAGAATTGCGCGCCGGGTGTGTGAAACGACGGCACTATCCGGTGCAACGGAAAGCCTTCGTCACCACAGAGAAACACGGATCGCTCCTGCGCTGCGGTCCATTCGATCAATTCAAGCCTTGCGGGATACGGCTTCCCATCATCCAAAACAGGATCAAGATCGAACGTCTCGCGGCTACGAATTAATTCCGACGGATCGAGCTTCTGATGGTCAACGTAAATAGCGACCGTAGGATAGTCCGTCAGGTACAGAGCAAAAATCTCAGAAAGGGGTTGGACTGCTTGATCCGGTAACAGCGAGCGAAAGGTTCGATCTAACTCCGTGATCCTTACCTCGACCCCTGTCGAGAGCGTCGGCGGCACCTCAACGGGACGGCTGACGCGGACATCCACGAGGTCGTCTCGCATGAGGCCGATGGTGTATTGCAGCAGCTTCTGGCCTTCACGGAAGGTAACAATCCAGTCGGCTACTCGTCCGAGGGCCAGTGCCTTGAAACGCCCCTTGCCTTCTTTGCCATGCAGAAAGCGCCCCTGTCCCTTAGACCTGGCCATCCCCTTCCACGAACCGCCAAGTTTACCGAACAGAGCGCCAGCTTCATTGTGTGGGATACCGTGTCCGTTGTCGCGGATCACGAGAGCGGTCATGGCAATGTCGTTGAGTTCGACTTCGACGTCGACGCGGGTGGCGTCTGCGTCGACGGCGTTCCAGACAAGCTCAGCCACCGCCGCAATCGGGCGACCGGTGGTGAGCTTCTTGATGTGATCATTATCAACTTGAACTTTAAAATGTGCGTCAGTATCAGCAACCATAATCTCTCCCCCAACAACCAAGAGTTTAACAGCGTCGCTCGTTACGTCCAAGTGTGGATATTCGCTCGCCTGCCAGAGGACACCGCCCGCCATTGGGCGCTCGTGACGCATCAGCGTTTACACATTGCGGCCTTGTCCTCCTTTCCGACTCCACGCATCACTATCCTGAGCGCGTCATCTGCCAATGGCCGCTGCAATGCCTTCGCCTGATCCCAAGGCGCACGCAGCCAGGCATCGCGTTCCTCGTCAGTCGTCATGATCACCCGCATGGCCTCGGATGGATCGGCTCGACAATTGCATTCGGTGCGGTCGTCAGGAAGCCGTGGACCTGATGCGGCCCAGGCACCGGCTTCGACTTCGTGCCGCGATCACCTTTGAAGGTGGTCCAGATGCCAGCAAACGCCGCCAACGGGCGCTCCTCATCGGGGCCGAACAGACAACATCCTTTTTCTTTGTCTCCGGGTTCGGCTCGGGAGCGTATTCCGCGAAGCTGTTGAACGGGACCAAGCAGCGGTTCTCTGGCTTTAGCCAGCCACGCCAGTGCTGATGTTGGTGCGGGCGGTCCGCCCGTGCGCAGCGGCGGCGGCATGCCCCAGCGCATCAGCGTCATCTCAGTGCCGCTCTCGGTGTTTCGGATCACTGGTGCGGGATAGTCTGGAAATACGCCGGGCATCGGTGCGAGGTTTCCGACGTGGCGGTTGACGACGCGGAACAGGTTGGTGATCGCGGCTTGGTTCGTGGTGATCCTGTAGAGATTGCACGCGGCTGAGATCTAATCGGGATAGACCATTCCATTCTTGGCATACAGGTGCCGGCCTAATGCCACGATTTCTCTGGGTTTGATTACGTATCCTAAATTGATCATCGTGCTTATCTCCGCGACGGGTACACTCTTGGTCGGAATGTTCTTCACGGTAATATTTCCGTCCTGCTGCCAAACTGGACCGGAGAACAAGACGCCCAGAAAAATCGCACGGGTGCCTAAGCTCACGTTTCCATTTTTTTCCGGAATGGTGCCCTGATTATAGATGAAAACTGGGGACCCTGACGAACCGGGGAAGCACGCCATATCGATGACAGTCACACCGGGCCCAGACTGGCCTTCAATTTGATAATCTACTCCGGGATGAGATGCCGTAACCCCTCTGCGTATTAGGGGCAGATTATTAACGTGATCCCACAATCCATTGGGATACCCGATCATGAGAACCTGTTCGACAGCATCCAGCTTCTTTAGTTCTTCGTCGCCGGGGACGCCACCGAGGGGCACATAGAACGGCTGGTGGGGCGCAGGTACTTTATTCTGAATTTGAGCAATCGGCAAAACACATAGATCAACGTTCGGATCTGGATGCTCGGTCCAACCGTTTCCCAAACCCGCCTGAATATTGACGTTGAATGTTCCAGATGGAGCTTTCTCGCCCTTCTTCGGATCGTGGAGATGCAAGAGGAAGTTCTGCGAGATAGAGCCCTGTACAACGTGCCTGTTCGTTATGATAGCAGGGACGACTTGGCCTTCTTCTTTCAGTGGAAAGTTGTAGAAGAACCCGGTGCCACGACTGATCGCTGCTCCGTTTTGAGCAATTATTCGGACGGTCGAGTACATCAGTTGTTCGGCTATAGAAGTAGGCTGAATCATTTTGACTTCCGCAGCGTAGTTTATTGTCGCGAGCAGCGAAACCAGCTGTTTCGCACAGGTTGCACCATGGCGGCCGCACGTTCAATTCGCGCTGGAGCTATTCTGTGAACAAACTGAGAGGCCACAAACAAATTAGCAGGTTTGAACTGCACAAGACGACCGCCAAACAAGTGGTTTCTTACACGGTCGAGGACCTCCTTCATGAATACGATAAAATCGATGGCGTGTTCGGCGATATGATCGAATTTGTAAAGGTGGTCGCCACAAGCCCGTAGGATGGGTTGAGCTCTTGCGAAACCCATCACTTGTTGCGATCCGCGCCAATGCGATCCGTACTCGCTTGTTCAAGCAATCGTCAAAGGGGCCACAGAGTGACCGATCGAATGACCGGCGAAGGTTTCGCAAGAGCTCAACCCATCCTACGCGCTCCATCGTCGAAGCAAGCCCAGCGCCTCCTTTCTGATCTGCTCTAAGTGCAGACGGCAATGATGCTTTTGGCGATTACGGCGATAGTGCACTCAAGTCCGCCAGATCGAGCCGCCGTTGCCTCGGCCTTGTCATCCCTGCAGGCATCGGAAATGATGCCCCGTTCGTGGAGGGGCAATCACGCCCGCCTCGCTTCTTTCGAGATTTGAGGTGAGCAACGATGGCCCGTACGATCTTGGACGACATGGAGCGCAATCCATCTGGATGGCGCATCCAGGATGTTGAGACCATTTGCGGTCTTCACGATGCCAAGTGCGTCCCACGGTAGCCTTCCTGCGAGATTGAGACCATATGGGCGAGCGTCCGCATTACAAGATCATCATCGAGCCGCTGTCGGAAGAAGACGGCGGCGGCTTCGTTGCGACTGTGCCCGACCTTCCCGGCTGCATGTCCGATGGTGCGACCGAATTCGAAGCCGTGCAGAATGTGCAGGATGCGATTGCCTGCTGGATCGAGGCTGCCGAGGAGGACCATCGTCCCGTCCCCATTCCCTCGCACCTCCGCCGCGCGGCGGCCAGCTAGCACGCACGATCGTCGAGCTTCGAAACCCATTATTCCTTGCGACCGGCACCATTGTGATCCGCAGTTGATCGTCAGTGCATTCCTCAGCCGCTCCTACCTCGCAAAACAGCTCGCCAGATTCCGATAAACCCCAGTAGTCGCCCCGAGATGAACTCCCCGCAGCATCCGCCTATCGTGCCCTATTCCTCCAGGCACTTTGGCGATGGTTTGCGCAGCGAAAGACAGCCCGCCTATTCTGATCTGCTGCAAGTGCAGACGGCCGATGACGTTTCTGGCCACGCTTCCCGCCATCCTCCATCTGCCCGCGATCCACGCTTTCCAGTGCCGCCCCTGTCTGCGCGTCGACAGCATTCCGCTGGCGTAGGCGATCATGGGCCTGCCGCCGGGCCGCTGACGCTGCCTTCAGAAACCAGCACCAAGGCCGGACGGCACAGCAGGTGGGCAGGAACAAAGGCCCCTGCTCCAGCTTGATAATCTCGCTGGCTCGTCGGCCGAGCTGGCGGAGGCGGCCCCAACTCGCCGGAGCCGCGTTTTCTGCGCATGGGTCCTCACGTCGTGGACGAAGAGCGCGACTGGAGGATGATTTTGCGGGTTCTTGTAGCTGAAGACGAAGACCTGATCCGGGATGTGGTGGTCGACATCCTGGAGACGCAAGGGCACGAGGTCATGGAAGCTGATAGCGGCGAGCGTGCGCTCCAGCTCTGTGCCGAAGCCGCGCCCGATCTACTATTCACGGACATCAAGCTGGCCGGTTCGCTGACGGGCTGGGACGTTGCCATCCAGTGCAGGCAATCCAATCCGCGCATGCCGGTCATCTACGCCACCGGCTACACGCACGACGCTCCAAGACCGGTGTCAGGCAGCATCATGCTGCAGAAGCCGTTCAGGCTTGAACGTCTTTTGGAGGCGATGACCTCGCTCGCGGGCAAGTAAACCGCGGAACGATGATCTGTCGCAGCAATTTCTTTCCTCGGAGTAGGAGTTGCGTATGCGTCAATCACCCTCGATCGTCCCGCTGGATCGCCTGGACCGCGAGATCTACCTCGTTCTGGAGGACTTCGGCGCGCGTGCCGGCTGCGCCTGGCGAGAGACCGACGAGCAGGACACCGACCGCGAGACGGTGCTGCGGGACCTGCTCTCCGGCCAATACGCCTACCCGCTCAGGATCGTCACCTTCAACGCCATCGACGGCTGGTCGCGCGACGCCACCGAGGACATCGCCGACGCCCTGGCTGACCGCGCGGCGCGCGACCGGATCGACTTGTCGCCTGCACTCGAGGCTTTCATCCGCGCCAATTCGTCACGTCCGTTCGGTCTTCAGCTGGCACTGCCTCTGCGCGGGGCCGCCTGACCTGATCCCTCGAACGAAGAGCCTTCCGCAAACCCTTGCAGGAATGCCGAATATCTCGCCGGCACGGTTCTAAGCTGGGGTGGTCGCCACCCACCCCAAAAACCCGCTGACAACCCGCCCGAAACGTGTAGGATTCGCTCCAAACCGGAGGAGCGGCATGTTTGAAATCAACGGTTTCGACACGGCGGGTATCGTCAGCCTCAAGCGGCCTTCACTCGCCGCCGCCCTCAAGAAGGCCAGGGAGCTGGTCGAGGATGGCTGCTGGGACGTTCAGGTCGTCGATCCCGCCGGCCGGGTCTACACCTCGTTCGAAGAGCAGGCCGCCTGATCCCAAGCGGTCTCCCGCCGCTATCCGCCTCGGCCGACATTCGACGCGGCATCGTGCAGCCAACGCTGGGTTGCTTCGCGGCTTAACGGTTTAGCGGCCAAGCTTAACTGCGCGCGCTCCTATGGGACAGTCCGACCGTCGCTGAACGCGCCGCCATTGCCAGTCCACCGGTTTGGGCGCAGGCTTCTCTCCAGGCGCTCAAGACGCCGCACAGGGAGCGAGCCATGAAGGAACCGGGCCTGGACGGCCGCCATCGCGACAAAGATGGCGGGATCAGCAAGAAGCACGGCAACACGCTGGTCGGCACGTTGCGCAAGATCTACGGCAAGAGCTTTGCCGCCGGGTATCCCGATGCGACGCAGCTCAGCGAGGTCCTGGCGCAGCTGAACGAGACGTCGCTGAGCCAGCTGCGCCGCGACCACGACACCGGTCATTTGGCGCACAAGATCGATCACGCCTTGAAGTGACGGCGCCGATCCGCCGCGCCGGACCAGCGCGGACGTCGTTGTCGCCGATCGGCTTGACGCGGCTTCAGCTTTCCGGGGTCGCCGCTGGCACGCTCAGCGGCGCGCCGCCAACCGACACCGGCCCCACGGGTCCCAGAGGCACTACAGGCTTGGGCTCCCGGACCGTCCGCTTGCGCATCGCGGCGGACAATCCATAGCGCGCATGCGCTCTTCGGACGGACGAGGTGACGTCCGACATCGCCGTGCTCTGCAGCGAGTCGATCTTCGCAATCAGCGTCGACAGCTGCGACGAGATCTTCTTCACGTCGACCCGCTCGTCGGTGATGCTCTGTCGCAGCGACAGCAGCAGCATCGAATCCTGCTGCAGCAGAACCGAGTTCTGATCCGCTGCCTGGTTGTTCTGCTGCAGCAACGCGGTGTGTTGCTGCTGGGCCGCCTGAATCTCCTTCAGGGCAGCGACGACCGGATCCGGCTTTGGCGCGGCCGCGTCATGGCGCGGCAGCAGCTCAGCCAGGCTGCCGAGGTTCAGCGACGAGAAATCAGCCGGCGCCGTGTAGATGGCCGCCGCGCCGTTGATGGCCAGCGCGCATAGCGAAAAGGCCAGGATCGATTTGCGGCTCGACCGCTTGATCGGTTCCGAAGCTACGGGCGTTTCGGGTTCATGCGCTGACGCGGCTTCGGCCAGGGCGGCGGCGTCGAGCTCTTCGGCAAAGCCTGCCGTTTCGAATGTCGTGGTCACGTGCATGGACCCCAATGAGCGAGCAACAGGAAGCCGCTCCTGGAAACGCCCTCACGAGGAGTCCCTTGTACGCAGCACCCTTACACAACTGCCTAAAATTGTGAGCATTTCGGATTAATTCCACGTTAGCGGCGAGGCGGCTGAAGGGCCCAACGTCTCCGTTCGAGTACGGGGACCGGCGAACATCCCTGTTTTGCCCGACGCGGCAAACGCACCCTTTCCGCCGGATTCAAAAAGCCTTGCGCCAGCAGCACTTAGCTACTGTGCATGGGGTTGTTTTCGCATATTTTGCAGGCCGCCTCAGCCCTCGTCCAGCAGCTCGAACAGTTCCTCCACCCGCTCGAACGGCGCGCCCTGCATCTTGGCGTGATAGACCACGCGGTCGCCGTCGCGCTGCAGCGACTTGCCCCGCGACTTCCGCAGGCGCCCCGGCAGGAAGGTCGCGGCCGCAGCTTCCGGGCCGACGTCGAGGCGGATGATGCCTCTGCGCTTGCATTCGATCCTGAGCCTCGCCGCGGCGAAGAAGTCGCGCGCGACCTCCGGCAACGGACCGAAGCGGCGGGCGGTTTCCTCCTCGAGGTCTTCGAGGTCGTCCTCATCCGTGCAACGTGCGGCGCGCGCATAAAGCTCGAGCCGCACCGGTTCGGACTGCACGTAGCTCTCGGGCAGCATTTCGCCGAGCGGCAGGTTGAGGTCCGGCACCCATACCGCCTGCCCCTCGTCGAGCTTCTCCGAAGCCATCTTGAGGAGATGACTGTAGAGCACCGGCCCGAACACCTTGACGTGGCCGGATTGCTGCTCGGAGAACAGATCGCCCGCGCCTCGCAGGTCGAGGTCGCGCTCGCTGATGGCAAAGCCAGCGCCGGGCCGGCTGAACTCCTCGAGCACGGCCAGCCGCTTCTCGGATTGTCCGGATTGCGTCTCGGTCAACAGATGGGCGAAGGCGCGGATGCCGCTGCGGCCGACGCGTCCGCGCAGCTGATGCAGCTGGGCGAGGCCGAACTTCTCCGGCCAGCAGACCACGATGGTGTTGGCACGGGGAATGTCGAGCCCGCTTTCGACGATGTTGGTCGCGAGCAGCACGTCGGCCCTGCCCTCGACGAAGCTCATCATGCGGTCGTCGATCTCGTTCGCCGCCAATCGGCCGTGCAGACAGACGATGCGCAGGTCCGGCGCCACCGCCTGCACCCGCGCCAGCATCGGATCGAGGTCCTGGATGCGCGGGCAGATCAGAAAACTCTGGCCGTGGCGGCGCTGCTCGCGCAAGAGCGCCGAGGCGATCGCGGCATCCGACAGCGGCGCGATCCGGGTCGCGACCGGCAGCCGGTGCACCGGGGGCGAGGCGATCACGCTGAGGTCGCGGAAGCCGGCAAGACCGGCGGCGAGCGTGCGCGGGATCGGCGTCGCGCTCATCATCAGCACATGGACGTTCTTGGCGAGGCCGGCGAGCCTGGCCTTCTCGGCGGCGCCGAAATGCTGCTCCTCGTCGATGATGACGAGGCCGAGATCGTCGAACCTGACGTCCTTGCCGGTGAGCGCCTGCGTGCCGATCACGACCTTGATCCGGCCGCTGCGCAGGCCCTCCCTGGTCTCGCGCAGCTCGGCGCCCGAGGTCGCCCGCGACAGGTTGCCGACCTCGATGCCGAACGGGGCAAAGCGCTTCTGGAAGGTCGCGACGTGCTGGCGCGCCAGCACCGTCGTCGGCACCGCGACCGCCACCTGCTTGCCCGAGAGCACCACGGCCGCCGCCGCCCGCAGCGCCACCTCGGTCTTGCCGAAGCCGACGTCGCCGCAGACCACCCGGTCCATGGGATGACCGGAGGCGAGATCATCCAGCACGTCGTGGATCGCCACGGCCTGGTCGATCGTCGTGAAGTAGGGGAAACGCGCGACGAACTTCTCGTAGGCCGATCCCGGCGGCACCAGCTTCTCGCCGCGCCGCCGGCGGCGCTGGCTGATGTGCTTGGCGAGCGCCCTGCCGGCCGCCTGAATCTCGCGCTCCGCCTCGGTGCGGCGCGCCCACCATGTGCTGCCGTCCGCCTTGTCGAGCGAGAGCTTGCCGAGCTCGGCCGCGTAGGGCCACATCAAGGCGAGATCGGACGGCGGGACCAGCACCGCATTGTCGCCGGCGAACTTCAGGCGGATCATCTCCCGCAAGCCGCCGCCGCCGGTGTTGACGGTCTGCAGGCCGTCGAGCACGCCGAGGCCGCGCTGGAGATGGATCACCACCGTGCCCTGCTCGGGCACGTCGGCATGGTCGAAGGCCGTGCTCCAGGCCCGCGCCATCGGCTGCGGATGATGCGCCCGGCTGCCGAGCACGTCGGAGGCCGTCACGACGACGAGAGGCTTTCGGCCCGGCACGACAAAGCCCGCATCGAGATCGGCCAGCAGCGCCGCCTCGCCGCTCCGCGCGCTCGCCGCCTCGTCCCAGTCCTCGCAGCGCGCCGCCTTGAGGCCGCTCATGCGCTCCATCACGCGCAGATCGTCCTCCTGCGCCGCGGCGAGGATCAGGCGCGAACCGGCCCGCCGCGTCTCCTCGACGAAAGCACGCAGCGCCTTCCTGGCGGATGTCAGCTTCGAAAACTCCGGGATGGTCTGGGAGGACGCCGCGCGCGGCAGCACCTTCATGCCCTTGGAGAGCTGCTTCCAGTCGCGCCGCCCGAGATATTCGCGCTCGCGCTCGGCGCGCGGCGCGGCCTCCTCGATCGTATCGAACCAGCCGTCGACGTGCGCCGGAATGCCCGCATCGGCGATCCATTTGGCACGTCCACAATAGTCGAACAGGCTCGCGCGCTTGCTTCCTTTGCCGGCAAGGCCAAGCCGCTCCGACATGGGATCGACGAGAAGCTCTTTGGTCTCGAAGATGATCCTGTGCTCGTTCGGATCGAACGCCACGATCCGCTTGATCGCCCGATCCGAATGCTCGATCCGGAACGGCCCCAGCGCGCCTGCGGGAAAGATCTCGAAGGTCTGGCCGTGGAACAGCGCGCCGCCCGGATAATCCGGCTCGTCGTCGAGATCGTATCCGAGGGCTTCGAGACGCGTCTCGAGCTCGCGCTCGGAGAACGGGCCGCCCACCTTCAAGCTCAGGCTGAGGCGCACCAGGCTCGCCGGCGGCGGCAGGCGCTCCATCACTGCTTCCGCCGTCGAGACGAGAAACAGCGGGTTCTTGGATTTCGCAAGGCGCCTCAGCACGGAGGCCCTGCGCCCCGCGAGCTCGTGCGACGGCTCGAGCTGATCGAACGGCAAGGTGTTCAGGCGCGGAAACACCAGGACCTCGCAAGCGGGGTCGAGCGCGTGGATGACGCTGCCCAGCCGCTCCGCCCTGTTCTCGTTCTCGGCGAGAAAAACGATGCCGCCCGGTCCAGACTGCTTCCATTGGGCAAGCAGGTGGAGCGCCAGCACCCCGAGCGGCGACGCCGACGAGATCGTGGCGCGCTGCACCGCCTTGCTCGTCCTTGGCGACGTCCTGTTCGGCAACGCCTTGCTTGTCGACGTCCTGCTCGGCAACGTCTTCTTCGGCGACCTCTTGGCCACCCGCGCCTTCTTGGTAAGCCTCACTTGAATCCGTTTCTGGTCGTAAACCGTCGTCAACTGAACGCCAGCCGCCCTCATTTGCGATTCGGCGACATCGCGCCATGCATATGAGATTTGCCCCGCGAACGCACGCCTGGTGGCAACGTTCGGCCCGGCGCAACGATCCCGACACAAGGGCTGGCTTGTCGACCGCTGCAGCGGAACTGGCGCGGCGCGGGATCTGCGTCTGTCGATGCGACGCTGGCGCGATTGTAACCGTTCCGCGCACGGAGAGAAACGAAAAACCCCAGCGCTTGGAGCCACGCTGGGGCGTTTCGTTCAAATGAATTGGTCAAGCAATGACATCTTCATAGCAGCGATTTCAGCGCGCGCTTGTGAACTGGTTCACATGCCTGCGGCAAAATAAACGACCTCAGCGCGGAGGCTCTGAGGTCGCCAACCTTTGTGGGGAAGGTTTTGTCGCGGCCCGCTGCTTTTGGGGGGCTGGGGGTGGGGCTGGGCCGGAGCCAGGATTCGACGCCGGCCATGCCAAGTCGTTCCATGCAAGTCGTTCCATCTTCGCCGGCGGAAAGCTTCGGCGCGGCGGCCTGAACGTTCGTCCCGTTCAATCCGCCGGAGTGGGATACCGCATTGCCGTTTGAGCGCGCACGCGCCGCGCGCTAGGATGCCGGCTTTTACGGAGGCTCATTTGAAACCATTGCTTTTCATCGCCGCCGTCGCGCTGCTTGCGTCGGCCCCCGCCCGCTCGCAGACGCTGGTCGATCCGAGCAAGGTCGCTCCCGAATATCGCGAGGCAGCCGAGAAGCGCCGGGCCGAGCAGCTGCGCCAGCGCGAATGCGCGCTGAAGGCGGATCTCGAGAAGGTGCTGCCCAGGGATCGCACCGCTTTCCTCACCCACTGCCTCGACACGATGGCGGCCGGGCAATAGCGGCCGGCCGAAGCTCGCGCGCTCCGGCATCCTGCCGCAATATCCTTCAAGCTTTGTTCAGACATTTGGGATCAGCTCGAGATCCGTTTTTCAAAGTCATTGTTGTCGGCGCATGAGCTCGGTCCAGATTCAGTGCACGCGGTGCAAGAGCGTGTTTCGCGATCGCGCCGGGCGGTTGCAGGACGGCTATTCCAGGCAATGCCCGAGTTGCGAAGTGGTGTTGTTCTTCACCGAGGATTCCCAGCATCCCTTCATCAAGCGCGCGATGCGCAATGCGCGCAAGGTCCGCAAGGATATTAGGGAGGCCGAGGCCTTGAGGCTTGCCGCACCCGAACCGCGCGCGGCGCAATCGAGGCGATTTGCCGGACGGACGCGATCGGCCGAACGCGAGGACTAGCTCACCTCGGCTTCTGCTTGCGCGGAAACAGGCGGTCGCGGATGTAGCGCGAGGTCGCGGTCAGACGGATGCCGCGCGGCTTCTGCCAGGCGGCGCGGTCGATCTCCTTCTTGTCGCCGATGGCCAGCCGGCCTTTGGCGCTCTTGGCAATGAAGATCGCGTCGCTCATCTTGCGGCCGGAACGCTTGTTCCTGGCTTTCACTTCCTTCCAGAGACTGATCCTGCCGAGCTTCAGCTTGGGCAGTTCCTCCCGGATCTCCCGCCGCAGGCAATCCTTCGCAGACTCGCGCGCCCGCTTGCGGCCGCCCGGAAACATCCACAGGCCGTCCGACCGGCGTCTGACCAACAATACCTTGCCGCGCCTCGCGGCGACGAGCTTGGAAGACTTCGCCATTGCTGCCGTCGCTGAAACAGAATCGTTCCGATCGTAACTTGTCTAGTGAAACAGACAAGTTCGCGGCATGCTTCGAGGCGCCGGATGCCGGCGCGGCACCTCGGGCAGATCGCCGCGGTTGGCGCGGGATCAGTCCTTGCCTGCCCCTGCCCGGTCCTCGGTCCTGATCCAGGCCATCATCAACTCCCAGGCCACCGACAGGATGATCGGGCCGATGAACAGGCCGACGATGCCGTGGGCGAGCGTGCCGCCGATCACGCCGACGAAGATCACGATGGTCGGCGTGGTCAGGCCGCGTCCCATCACGAGCGGCTTCAACATGGTGTCGATGAAGCCGACGAGGACGAGAAACACGGTGAGCAGCAGCGCCGTGGTGACGTCCTTGGCAGTCCAGATCCAAATGATCACCGGCAGCAGCACGAGGAACGCGCCGATCTGCACGATCGAGAGCAGCAACACGATGAAGGCCAGAAGGCCGGCGCTCGGCAAGGCAGCGAGCTTGAAGCCGATGCCGGCGAGCAGCGCCTGCACGATCGCGACACCGATCACACCCTGCGCCACGGCGCGGATGGTCGCGCCCGCCAGCGAGAGGAAATGCTCGGTCTGCTCCGGCACGATGCGAAACAGGAAGCCGCGGCCGGCCGCGACCAGCCTCGGCCCATGCGGAAACAGGAAGCCGGCCACGAACACCGAGACCAGGAACTGGAGCGTGCCGACGCCGGCATCGCCGGCAAGCGACAGCAGCGGGCCCGCCAGCGGCTGGAGATACGGCGCCACCTCGCGCACCAGCGCGCGGACGTTGGTGTAGGCCTGGTCCCAGAGCTCGTAGAGCCAGGGGCCGACGAGCGGCCACGATTTGATCTGCTCGGGCGCGGCCTGAAGCGCCAGATCGCCGGTGCCGAGCTGGTGGGCCAGCTCGCGCACGCCGTCCACCGCGCTGATGCCGAGCCAGGTCGCCGGGCCGATCACGATGCCGAGCGTGATCATGGTCAGGATCGCGGCTGCGGTCTTGGGCCGGCCGCCGAGGGCTTTGGCGACCCAGCTGAAGGCCGGATAGAACGCAACCGCGAGCACGCCGCTCCAGGCCAGGATCGGCACGAACGGGCGGATGATCAGGAAGGTCCAGATGATCAGCAGGGCGAGCAGGCCGAGCCGGATCACCAGCTGGATGACATCCTCTCCCGTCAGGAGCTGACGGAGACTTTTCACGGGCACTGCTTTCCTTGCGGCATGAACGCAAAACTTCCGGTGCTTGCGAGGCCCAGCCGTTATTGCCAGCAACGCATCCGGCGTCAAGGCGACGGGAACCGGCCCGCCCCGCGATTGGCACCACGTCAGGGCCGTTGCACCATGGCCCGCGACCCGCGGCCGCCTCCGACGTCGCCCGCCCTTGGCTAACGCCCGTTAACCGGATTCCCGCGCGCCGGTTTACGCCGCTGCAAACGCCCGCGGCTAGCGTGGATCGGGGTCACCAAGAAGCATTCCGTGCAATGGCCAACAGCATCTGGACGATCGAAGAATTCACCTGTGCGGGTTGCGGCATGAACTACACCGCGACCAGGGAGGAGCACAGCGAAGCCCACGCCGGCCACTTCAAATGCAGCATCTGCAGCGGCGTGGTGCACGCATGGTCCGGCAAGCATCATTTCTTCGGCTGGCAAGCCGTCAAGACGCGGCCACCCGTGTTCGGAAAGCGCTGGGCGGACGTGGAATGGTAGGCCGCCCATCACGCGGCCAGCCCTGACGACGCCTCAGGGTCGCCCGAGACGGACCGGCGGATCGGCCGAATTGCAGCGGCGCCATTTGGACTCCGTTCATCGATCGCCGCTAGATCAGAACCGACCCTTGGCGCCGAACCAGCAATCATGGCCGACCTCAACGCCGTCCTGACTAGGCTCAACGACCGCCTGCTCCGCCTCGAAGGCGAGCTGTTCGTGCTGCGCTCGCTGGCGCGCGCGACGCTGACGGCGGGCGATGACCACGCGGCGCGCATGCGCAAGCTGGTCGAGGCCGCAAAGGTCGCGCTCGACGACGAGGCCAGGCGCCCGCTCGACAAGCCGACACGCAAATATGTCGACGCGGCAACCGCGCTGGTGGAGGAATTGCTGGTCGAGCCGACCCCGGCGCGGCCGCTGTTCACAGTGATCGATGGCGGCCGGCGCGATTGAACGACAAGCGCATTGACCGACGATCAGACGGCGCCGCGGCGTCCGTAGCCTTGCCGCGCAGACCCCGCTAGATCGCCGTGGAATTATCTGCCTTGAGCCGGCTGAGGCCCGCCTCGATGATCGCGATCTCCTCGTCGATCTGGCCGATCGGCAGGCTGAAATCATAACCGGACCTGCTCTTCAGCTCGACCGCGAGCCGCTGCCTGTGCATCATCAGCTCGTCGAGCCCACGGCGGTTCTTCAGCCGCACATAGCTGTCGACAATCTGCTCAATTGCGCGCGGCATGAGATTTGTCCCGGCGAAAAGGCCCGCGCGGCGCACCCACGCCGGCGGGACATTTTCGATGTCGCGGTACGCAATACAAATCCGCGACGGATTCGTCGATACGCCGGGTTGGTTGAGATCGCGTTACCATTCGGTGATTTCGTGATACGCGGCATTGAAAAGGCCGCTGGCGGTAACGCCAGCGGCCCAGGCCGGGTTTAAAAACGGATGCGGGTTGAAATGTAGCCAGCCCCGGTCCACGCACTCTTATCAGCCCGCCCGGCGTCCCTCTGTTAACAACGAAACACAGGAACCGACTTGTCGGACGCTTGCCTTCCTGCCGTGGCCGCACGGCAACGCTCATGGTTCGCGCAATGGGTTCGCGGAAGCAATTGCGCGGCATTCTGCGGCCGCCATGGAGACACCGGAACGGCTGGCTGCGCGTTCAGGGCCCCGTCCCGGCGTATTGTTGATAACCCCGGCAAACGCCGTGCGGGTGGTGACAGGGCGTCCGGACGTGTTATCGGGTGATGACGCAGTTGCGAGATCGGATCGGAGACCCATGCGCATTACCCTCGTCGGCTCCCGCCATTTCGGCGTGACCACCCTGAACATGCTCCGGGAGCACGGCGTTTCGATCGTGCGGGTCGTGGTGGCCGACGCCGAGGATCGCCTCGCCGCGGCCGCCAAGGCGGCCGGCATCGAGGTCGTGGTGCAGGCCAACCCGAAGCTGGTCGTAGGCTCCGAGATCGCCCCTGATACCGATTTGATCATCACGGCGCACAGCCACGCCCGGATCGGCAAGGACGCCCTCGCCGCAGCCAGGCTCGGCGGGATCGGCTATCACCCCTCGCTGCTGCCGCGTCATCGCGGCAAGGCCGCCGTGGAATGGACCATCAAGGAAGGCGATCCGATCGCCGGGGGCACGATCTATCACCTCGCCGACCGCATGGACGCCGGCGCCATCGCCGCCCAGGACTGGTGCTTCGTCAAGAAGGGCGAGACGGCGCGAGAGCTCTGGGAGCGCGCGCTGGCCCCTCTCGGCCTCAAGCTCCTGGCCGACGTGATCGACTACGCCAAGGTCCACAAGGCGCTGCCCGCCAAGACTCAGGACGAGCAGTTCGCGACCTCCGCGCCAAGCCTTTCGTGAAGCCTATCCAAGGGCTCGCTCACGACGTTTACCCTTAACGTGAAGCCACGTTGATTCCACTTGGAAAATCGGAGCCGAAAACGCAAATAAACCATTGTTCCAACAGGAACAATTTGCAGTTTGGCATCGCAACAAATTTCCGTCACATTTGGTCCAGATAAGCGACAGCATATCAGACACATTGAAGGACGGATTTATGCGTTTTGCTCGCATTGCGGTGTTCTGTGCCGCCTCAGTTTTCACCGGCACCCTCGCCGCTTCCGCCTTTGCCCAGACGCCTTACGACGGCAACTGGCACGTCACGATCGTGACCAAGAGCGGCTCGTGCGAACCCACCGCGAGTTCCATGCTGACAGTTGCCGACGGAAAGATCACTGCGCCCGGCGCTAACGTTTCCGGCACCATCGGCAGCGGGGGTCTTGTGAAAGTTTCGATCAATGGTGCATATGCCAACGGTCAACTCAACGGCAACGCCGGATCGGGGAAGTGGAATGGAGCATCTGCAGGCATACCGTGCAGCGGGCGATGGGAAGCATCGCGCCAATAAACCAATCGAGGCTCGCGCCCGGAGCCGGCGGCTGCTGATCGCGGCCGCCGTTTTGTTTGCGGCAGGGATCGCCGGCACTGAAAGCAAGGCCCAGTCGAGCCCGTTCGCCCCACTGGCGGGCAGCTGGAGTGGCGCGGGGACGGTGGCCCTGGACGACGGCTCGACCGAACGGATCCGCTGCCGGGCCAAGTACGCCCCGATCGGCCCCACCATGGAGCTGACCCTGACCTGCGCCAGCGACGCCTACAAGTTCAACTTCACGGCCAGCCTCAAGGCTGAGGGCAGATCCGTCAGCGGGAGCTGGTCCGAGATCAGCCGCAACATCTCTGGATCGCTCCAGGGGCATGGTTCCGGCGGCCATTACGAGCTGCTTGCCTCTGCCGCGGGCTTCAATGCCAACATCTCGTTGAAGACGAGCGGCAATAAGCAGAGCGTCGCGATACGCGCGGACAGCCAGTTCCGCGGAGCGAACATCTCGCTGTCGAAGTAAGCAAGCGGTCGATCCGACAAACGATCCGGCAGTCCCGCCGGATCTTTTTTTTATGCCGCCGGGACGAACGCCGTGACCTCGATCTCGACCTTGGCCCGCTCGTCCACGAGACCGCCGATATAGAGCAGCGTCGAAGGCGGGAAATTGCGTCCGAGCGTTTCCTTCCAGGCCGCACCAATGCCCGCACCGGCCGCTTCATATTCGCTGCGGCTGGTCAGGTACCAGGTCAGGCGGACGATGTGCTCCGGACCCGCGCCGACCTCGCCCAGCAGCTTGATGATCCGCTTCAGCGCCATTTCGACCTGCGCCGCCAGGTCGGGCGCATAATTGCCGCCCTCGTCGCCGCCGGTCTGGCCGGCCAGGACCACCCAGCGCCCCGGCCCCTCGACCGCGACGCCATGGGAAAAGCCACGCGGTTTCTTCCATTCGGCTGGCTGCAGGATCTGCATGAGCGAAGCTCTCCCGATTGTTGTTGTTGATGCTGCCTAAAGCGCGATGCGATGAGGATGACTTGCTATCGCGCCTCAGCTTGCCGTTTAAGCATGATGTTTTCGGAAAACCGCTGCGCACTTTTCCGTATCATGCTTTAGCACGGCCCGATGCATCGCTGCATCCGCAGATTTGGCCGTTGCAAACGGCGGCGATGTCGCCGATACCGGCCGTCCCTTCACATTCCGTCCTCCCGCAATCACCGCCGATGAGCGCGACACCGTCCAAAACGATGGCTGCACTGTGGATGGCCGGCTGGCTGTCGCTGATGCTGGTGATGGCGGTTGCCGGGCGCGAGACCACGCGCGAGTTGAACGTCTTCCAGATCATGGAAGTGCGCTCGGTGATTGGGTTTGCGCTCCTCCTGCCCATCATATACCGCGCCGGCGGTTTCAAGGCGGTCGCGACCACGCGCCTGCCCCAGCACCTCGCCCGCAACGGGGTGCACTATTTCGCCCAGCTCGGCTGGTTCTACGCATTGACGCTGATCGGAATCGGGCAGGTCGTCGCGATCGAATTCACCATGCCGATCTGGACCGCGGTGCTGGCCGCGACGTTCCTGTCCGAGCGCATGACGCTGTGGAAGATCGCCGCCGTCGTGCTCGGCATCGTCGGCGTCGTCATGATCGTGCGGCCCGCCACCAGCGAAATCAATCCCGGCCAGTTGATCGCGCTCGGGGCTGCAATCGGCTTCAGCATTTCCATGATCCTGGCGAAGTCGCTGACCCGGACCGAAAGCGCGTTGTCGATCCTGTTCTGGATGATCGTGGTGCAGGCCGTCGTGGGCTTGCTGCCGACGCTCGCTGTGTGGGTCTGGCCCTCGCCTCGTCTATGGGGCTGGCTGTTCGTCATTGGGGTCTGCGGCACCTTCTCCCATTATTGCCTCGCCAGTGCGCTCCGGTACGCGGATGCGACGATCGTGGTGCCCATGGACTTCCTGCGGGTTCCGTTGACTGCGGCAGCCGGCTGGCTGCTCTATTCCGAGCGGCTCGACGGCTGGACCGTGCTCGGCGCGGCGCTGATCCTGTGCGGCAATCTCCTGAATTTGAAGCCGGTGCCGCCGGTTCCTGCCCGCAGGCAGTGAACCTTGCGCCGCCTTGCGCGACAAAACAAAGTGGCCGTGTGATTTAGATCACGTTGGAGCGGCGCTCCACCGTGCACATTCGGCCACACAGCAGCGGGTTGATGCGGACGTCCTGCCGTTTTGGTGGCGCGAGGTCGGGCACTTCGTGTAGGTTCGTTGCCAATTTGTTGCTGCCTGCAATTCGATTCTGGGGATTTCAGAATGCGCTATCTCACCCTCCTCGCCTCGCTGATGTGCATGGCGCTGTCGGTCAGTGCCGCGAAGGCTGACCGCCGCGTCGCCTTTGTCGTGGGCAACGGCTCCTACAAGAACGTCGCGCAATTGCCGAACCCGCCGATCGACGCCAAGGCGATGGCATCGACGCTGCGCAATGTCGGCTTCGAGGTGATCGAAGGCTCCAATCTCAGCCGCGACCAGATGACGGAGAAGCTGCTCGACTTCGGGCGCAAGGCGCAGGGCTCCGACATCGCCTTGTTCTATTATGCCGGCCACGGCATCGCCGTGAGCGGCACCAACTACCTGCTGCCCGTCGACGCCGACATCAAGTCGGAGATGGACGTCAAGCTGGGCGCGGCCATCAACATCGACCTGACGCTCGAGCAGACCATGGGCGATGCCAAGGTCAAGCTCGTGTTCCTCGATGCCTGCCGCGACAATCCGTTCGCCGCCAAGATCAAGTCGAACTCCGCGACCCGCAGCGTCAACGTGCAGAGCGGTCTTGCCGAGATGAAATCCGGTGAAGGCACCCTGATCGCGTTCGCCACGGGCCCCGGCCAGACCGCGCTCGACGGTCAGGAGGGCAACAACAGCCCGTTCACGCGTGCGCTGATCGACAACATCACCAAGCCCGGCGTCGAGATCCAGCAGGCGATGACGTCGGTGCGCGCCCAGGTCAATGAAGAGACCCGCAAGGGCCAGCTGCCGTGGGGCCATACCAACCTGACCGGCTCGGTCTATCTCAACCAGGCCCCCACCACGCAGGTCGCCAACGCGGCGCCGACCGCTTCGGGCATGGTGCCGGCTGCGAGCGGCGGCTCGGACGGCGTCGAGCTCGAATATTGGCGCTCGGTGAAGGAATCGAACAAGCCGGAAGAGCTCAACGCTTATCTCACCGCCTATCCGAACGGTCAGTTCAAGGCGCTGGCGCTGGCACGTCTTGCCGCCATCAAGAGTGGCCCCTCGACCGCGACCCGCGCCCTCAACGCCGGCATCGATCCCGCAACCTTCACCGACGAGTCCACCCAAGTCACCGAGGACCAGATCGGCCTCGACAAGACCAAGCGCCGCGACGTGCAGCGTCGCCTGACGGCGCTCGGCTTCGACACCAAGCCGAGCGGCACGTTCGACGAGGAGACGCGATCGGTGCTCAAGCGCTGGCAGACGGCGCGCGGCTATCCCTCGTCAGGCTACCTCAACAAGCTCCAGCACAAGGCTCTGCTCTCGGAGATCGTGGCTGCCCCGGCGACTGCGAGCGACACCAGCCAGAAGCCGGCCCGGCGCGCCGCCAGCGCCCCGGCTCAGGGCAGCGCGCCGGCGCCGGCCCCGCAACGCAGCAGCCCCGGCGATGCCGCCGGTGCGGCCTTCGTCGGCGGTGTCGTCGGCGGCATGATGGGCGGCATGTTCCGCCGCTGAGGCGAGGCGACGATCTCAGAATGCAAAAGCCCGGCTCACGCCGGGCTTTTCGTTTGTGATCCTCATGGTGAGGAGGCGCGAAGCGCCGTCTCGAACCATGCAGGCCCAACTCCTTGCAGCGGGGCCCTCATCCTTCGAGACGCTTGCTGCGCAAGCTCCTCAGGATGAGGAGCTACAGCCCATCCGCGGACCCTACTTCCCCGCCGCCTTGCGCAGCGCCTCGTTGATGCGATCTTGCCAGCCGGGGCCGCCCTCCTGGAAGAACTCCAGCACGTCCTGATCGATGCGCAGCGTGACCTGCTCCTTGATGCCGGGAACAGCCATCTGCTTAGGCGGCGCCGCGGCGACCTTGGCCGTCACCTTCTTGAACGCGGCCTCTGCTTCCGTCCTGGCATCGCCAAGGGTGCGCGGCCGCCTCGGTGGTTGCTCCGCCATGTCCTAGATTCCTTCAAACAAGGCCGTCGAAAGATACCGCTCGGAGAAGGACGGCACGATCGCCAGGATGGTCTTTCCGGCGGCGTCCGGCCGCTTGCCGATCTGCAGCGCGGCCGCAATCGCAGCTCCCGAGGAGATGCCGCCGGGAATGCCCTCGTGCCGCGCCAGCGCGCGCGAGGTCTCGATCGCGGTCGTCGAGTTGATCTTCACGATCTCGTCGATCACGGCGCGGTCGAGGATGTCGGGGACGAAGCCGGCGCCGATGCCCTGGATCTTGTGCGGGGTATGCTGTCCGCCCGACAGCACCGGGCTCTCCTCCGGCTCGACCGCGACCACGCGAAGCGAGGCCTTGCGCGGCTTGAGCACCTGGCCGACGCCGGTGATGGTACCGCCGGTGCCGACGCCGGCGACGAAGAAGTCGATGTTGCCGCCAGTGTCGTTCCAGATCTCCTCGGCGGTGGTGCGGCGGTGCACCTCGGGATTGGCGAGGTTCTTGAACTGCTGCGGCATCACCGCGTTCGGCGTCGTCTTCACCAGTTCCTCGGCGGCGGCGATTGCGCCCTTCATGCCTTGCGCCGCGGGCGTCAGCACCAGTTCGGCGCCGAGAAAAGCCAGCATCTTGCGCCGCTCGATCGACATCGATTCCGGCATCACCAGCTTGAGGCGGTAGCCGCGTGACGCCGCCACGAAGGCGAGCGCGATGCCGGTATTGCCGGAGGTCGGCTCGATCAGCACGGTGTCGGGCTTGACGATGCCGGCCTTCTCCATCGCGATGATCATGGCGGCGCCGATGCGGTCCTTCACGCTTGCGGCAGGATTGAAATATTCAAGTTTTGCCAAAATGGTCGCATTCACGCCGTGCATGCCGGGCAGCCGGCGCAAGCGCACGATCGGCGTATTGCCGAAGGCCTCAACGATCGAGTCGTAGATCCGGCCGCGGCCGGCTTGGTGCGCTGCACCCGTGTTGGACGATGCGTCCATGATGAACTCCCTGTGGCAAACTCTGCACATCTATCGCGGCATCGTGCAGTTACAGACAGCATGCGGCGGCACGCAAGCGACAATGCGGCACATGTTAAATACGCTGCATCGCAAAATCACGTGAGCGGCGACGATCAGAAATTCAACGCATTTGTGTTGCGACCTCGTCAACCGATTCTGCTTATGTTAGACTTAGGTCTTAAAGCAGGGAGGTCACCACGATGTCAGCAATTGCTGAAGTGTTGTCGACCGTCGCGCCGAACCGCGATCCGCGTTGCAGCGAGTTGCCGACCTGTCCCGTCTGCGCCGACTCCATGGTCGCCGCCGAAGCCTCCGCCTACGTCTCGGACCAAATGATCAGCTATCTCTGGACCTGCGACAATTGCGGCTATGGCTTCGTGACCAAACATGCCGTGAAGCAACGCTTCGTGTGCAACTGAGCTAGCGTGGGGCGATGTCGCCCCTCGCCCAGTCCTCGCGCGTACGCCGATAGAATTGCTCAAACGTTCCGTCTGCGATCGCGTCCCTGATGCCCTGCATCAGGAACTGGTAATAGGCGATATTGATTTCGGACAGCAGCATCGCCCCCAACGTCTCGCCCGCCTTGACGAGATGGTGCAGATAGGCGCGCGCGCAATTGCGCGTCGACGGCCATGAGCTCTCCTCGTCCAACGGACGCGGATCGTCGGCATGGCGCGCATTGCGTAAATTCACCTGGCCGAAACGCGTGAAGGCGACGCCGTGGCGGCCGTTGCGCGTCGGCATGACGCAGTCGAACATGTCGATGCCGCGCTTCACGGCTTCGAGGATGTCGTCGGGCGTGCCGACGCCCATCAGATAGCGCGGCCGCTCCTTCGGCAGCACCGGCGCGGTCTCGTCGATCATCGCCAGCATCACCTCTTGCGGCTCGCCGACGGCGAGGCCGCCGATCGCATAGCCATGGAAGCCGATCTCGACCAAGCCTTTGGCACTGGCATGACGAAGCTGCGGGACGTCGCCGCCCTGCACGATGCCGAACAGCATGTAGCCCTCGGGAGCGCTTTCGAAGGCGCGCTTCGAGCGCTCCGCCCAGCGCAGCGACAATTGCATCGCGCGCTCGATGTCGGCGTGTTCGGCCGGCAGCCGCACGCACTCGTCCATCTGCATGGCGATGTCGGAGCCGAGCAGGCGCTGCACCTCGATCGAGCGCTCCGGCGACAGCTCGACCTTGGCACCGTCGATATGGGAGCGGAAGGTGACGGCGTTCTCGGTGACCTTGCGCAGGTCCGACAGCGACATCACCTGGAAGCCGCCGGAATCCGTCAGCATCGGACCGTTCCAGCCGGTGAAGCGCTGCAGGCCGCCGAGCGCCGCGATCCGCTCGGCTGTCGGGCGCAGCATCAGGTGATAGGTGTTGCCGAGCACGATGTCGGCGCCGGCATCGCGCACCTCGCGCCAGTGCATGCCCTTCATGGCACCGGCGGTGCCGACCGGCATGAAGGCCGGCGTCCGCACGACGCCATGGGGCGTGGTCAGGCGTCCGGTGCGCGCGGCGCCATCGGTGGCGAGCAATTCAAAGTGATTGGGAAGGTCGTTGTCGGGATTCATGGCGGTGCTTATTGCGTGTCGGAGCACGTCGATCAACCCGCCCAGCCGGTGCAGCGGCCGGCCGGTGCCTCAGCCTGGGACACACTGGGCGCGATTCATTCCCGCCGCCAGCCTTGTTAAACAAAACGATACAGTATAGTTTTACTCGGGGCTGGACGAGGGTGCCGCGGCGAGTCCGCCGACGGCGCCAGATGTGTGATCGCCAGCCACCGACAATGCTCCTTCCTTCCTGTTCGACCGACCTCTCCGGCCGCCTGCACCAGCGGATCAGGCCCGTAACCGGCCGCCTGACCGCGGTCATAGTCCTGACGTGCAGCCTGGCGCTCGCCGCCTGCACCTCCCTGCCCCGCACACCCTACACGGCCCAGGAAGCCAGCACATCGCGCGTGCTCGATATCGATGGCCTCAGGCGCTACGCCGATGACCCCGTCACGAAATTCAGTTTCGACAAGGACACCAGCACGGCGACGAAGTCCTATCTGGCGCTTTCCGGCGGCGGCGCCGATGGCGCCTACGGCGTCGGTGTGCTCAACGGCTGGACCGCGGCCAGAACCCGCCCCACCTTCTCCGTCGTCTCGGGCGTCAGTACCGGCGGCCTGATCGCGCCATTCGCGTTTCTCGGCCCGCAATACGACGACACCTTGAAGGAGGTCTACACCAGCGGCATCGCGGAGAGCCTGCTGAACGATCCCAGCATCATGCGCGTGCTGTTCGGATCCGGCCTGTTCGGCAACACGCGGCTGCGCGAGCTGGTCGCACGTTATGTCGGGCCGGAGATTTTGGCCCAGGTCGCGCGCGAGAACGCCAAGGGGCGAAAGTTGCTGATCGCGACGACCGACCTCGACACCCAGCGCACCGCGATCTGGGACATGGGCAGGATCGCCGCCGTCGGCACGCCCGAGGCGCTCAAGCTGTTTCGCGACGTGATGGCGGCCTCGGCCAGCATTCCGCTGGTGTTTCCGCCGATCATGATCGACGCCGAGGGCCAGGGCCGCAAGTTTCAGGAGATGCATGTCGACGGCGGCGTGACCGCGCCGGTGCTCACGCTGCCGGAAGCCCTGCTGTTCCAGGGCAGCCGGCTGCCGGGAAGTGCGAAGATGGACATCTACATCCTCGTCAACAAGAAGATCGAACGCAATTTCGAGCTGGTCTCCAACGGCACCATCGACGTCGCCTCGCGCAGCCTGTCGGCTATCACCCAGTCGCAGACGCGCTCGATCATCTTCTCGACCTATGATTTCGCGCGGCGCAACCGACTCGGCTTTCATCTCTCCTACATCGCGCGCGACTATCCGGCGCCGCCGTCGGAAGGCTTCGACACCGCCTATATGCGGGCGCTGTATCAGTACGGATACGACAAGGCTGCATCCGGCCAGGCCTGGACCTCGGCGCTGCCGTGAATCCGCGTGACGGAACGAGGCCGTGCCGAAACGGTTGACGATACGGCCAATTCGGCCAGATTGGCGATGACGTCCCGGCTGCTGCGCGATATAGAGCGAATGACGAACGTCAGAAACGCGCAGGAATCATTGGGCATGGGATTGACTGCGACCAGGACGAGACCGGCAGCGCCGCGGCGCGAGGTGCCGAAATCCCGCGGTGGCCGGCCGACCAAGACCGCCGCCATCGAGCGCGACCAGCGGCTGATCGAGGTCGCCACCCGCCTGTTCCTGGATCGCGGCTTCGACGCGACCTCGCTCGACGCGGTGGCGGAAGCGGCCCGGGTCAGCAAGCCCACCGTCTATGCCCGCTACGGCGACAAGCGCGGCCTGTTTGCCGCCGTGCTGAGGCGCGAGATCGCACGCTGGCTTGCGCCGTTGTCGGCCGCGGCAGAGACCCAGTTGAGCAGTGCCGCCGACGTCTCGGTCGAGCAGCGGCTGGTCGAGATCGGGCGCGAGATGCTCTCATTTACCTGCGGTCCCGATGCCGTCGCCTTCAGCCGCATGATGACGTCACAAGCCATCAACTTCCCCGACGTCGCCAAGCTCGGCAAGGAGGAAGGCTGGCTCAAGGCGGTCGCCACCACTGCGCGCTTCTTCGACCACCTGGTCGCGCAAGGCGCGCTCGACGTCGAAGACACCACCATTGCGGCCGAGGTGTTTCTCGACGTGGTGGTTGGTCATACCCACCGCATGGCAACCTTCGGAACGATCCTCGAGCCGAAATCGGCCGAGAAGCGCATGCGCAGCGCGATCAAGCTGTTCCTTGCCGGTGCGCTGGGTCCTGCCGACCGGATCCGGGACGCCGCCAAGGGCCCGACGCGGCGCCGCTCCTCCCGCTGACGATTCCGTGAACTCGCTCCCCAAGGGGGACGCCGCATCGGCGTTGACCAAAACAAAACGATACGGTATTGTTTAGTTCAGTTGGTCCGGGCCGCCTTTCACAGCCCCAAGGAGGTCTGGACCGCTTCGATCGTCGCGGCAGGTACAGCCCGCCGCGGCGTTCCGCGGCCGGCCTTTGCCCGAGGCCGGCCGCGAATTCTTTACGTTCATCCGGCACACTCGCAGGTCGAAGGTTTCGAACATGACGACAGCCAGACGACGGACCTTGCAACTGCTCGCGATCGCCTTGCCTGCGCTGCTCCTCGCCGCGCCGTTGCAGGCGACCGTGACGGCGGGCACGCCGACCGCGCTTCACAGCGATACAGATGGTGATGCCGAGGCTGACCGCCAGGCCGTCAGCCGCGAGATCGAGCGCTTCCGCAGCTCGTCGATCTCGATCAGCCAGGCCATGGCGATCGCCGAAGCCCGCCACGCCGGCGCCACCACCGCAGATGTCAGTTTCGACGGCGGCTCCGGCGTCGCGGTGTATCGGGTGAAGACCCTGCACAACGACCGGATCTGGCGCCACACCATCAACGCCGCGACGGGCGAACTGGTGGGCGGAGAAGCTGCCCTGCCGCTCGCCGAGCTCGACCACGATGATCGCAACAACCTTGCGGCCCTCGGTGCGATCAGGCACCGCCTCGCGGATGCCGTGCGCGTTGCCGAGCGCGCGGCTTCGGGCAAGGCGATCAGCGGTGGCCTCGTGCGCGAACGCGGCCGGCTCAATTTCGCGATCGTCGTGATCAGCGGCGACGACCTCAAGGAGGTCATCCTGGAGCCCCCGGGCGCCAGGACGAAGTAGCGGCTGTCGCCGCCCCGGCATCGACCGGGGCAAAAGGCCATTGACGGCGACCAGACTCTCCCGCATAAGTCGCCGCCATGTTCACGACCACCAAACGCACGACCAAAACCACCACGGCCTCAGGGGCCCGGGGAGGCGTGCGCGCGTAGTCGTCGACTAAAACGCATCAAGCTCTACCGAAGCCCCGCCCTCGATGGTCCGGGGCTTTTTTTGTTGTCTCATTCGCAAATCTCAATGGAGGACAAAGTGAGTAACGATCCCGTCGTCGCGATTGTCGGCGTCACCGGCGCGGTGGGCGCCGAATTCATCGCCACCATGGACAAGCGCGGCTTTCGCGTCGGCAAGCTCAAGGCGCTCGCCAGCGCCCGCTCGGCCGGCAGGACGGTGTCGTTCCGCGGCAAGGATATCGCGATCGAGGAGCTGACCGAGCGGTCCTTCGAGGGTGTCGATATCGCCCTGTTCTCCGCTGGCGGCAGCATCTCCAAGAAGTATGCGCCGATCGCGGTCAGGGCGGGCGCGGTCGTGGTCGACAACTCCTCCGCTTTCCGCATGGACCCGAACGTGCCGCTGGTGATCCCCGAGATCAACGCGAACCGAATCCGCGACCACAAGGGCATCATTGCCAATCCGAACTGCGCGGCGATCACCGCGCTGGTGCCATTGTGGCCGATCCACCAGAAGAACCGCATCAAGCGCGTCATCATCTCGACCTACCAGGCCGCCTCGGGCGCCGGTGCCGCCGCCATGGAGGAGCTGGTCGAATCCACCCGCGCCAATCTCAACGGGCAGGTCTATACGCCGAAGGTGATGCCGCATCCCTACGCCTTCAACCTCTTCAACCACAACACGGCCGTCGACCCCGACACCGGCTACAACGACGAAGAGACCAAGGTCATCAAGGAGACCCGCAAGATCTTCGAGGACGACACCATCGCCGTCGGCGTCACCTGCGTGCGCGTGCCGGTGCTGCGCGCCCATTGCGAGGCCATCACCTTCGAATGCGAAAAGCCGATCAGCGAAGACCAGGTCCGCGCCATCATGGCGCAGGCGCCCGGCGTCAAGGTGGTCGACGACCGCGCCAAGAACTACTTCCCGATGCCGATCGACGCCTCGGGCCAGGACGACGTCCTGGTCGGCCGCATCCGTAAGGATCTCAGCGATCCCTCAGGCCATTCGATCTCGATGTTCGTGGCGGCCGATCAGCTGCTCAAGGGCGCAGCGCTGAACGCGGTGCAGATCGCCGAGCTTCTGCCGCAGCGGGTGATGGCGTAGCAAGGTGCGTAGGGTGGGTTAGGCGAAGCCGTAGCCCACCATTTTCCAGTGCAGACAAGGATGGTGGGTTACGCCGAGCAGATGCGCTGCGCGTCTCTGCTCAGCTAACCCGCCCTACTTCTTTTCCCGAAACAGCAAGCACGCATCGCCGTAGGAATAGAACCGGTACCCGTTCGCGATCGCGTGCGCATACGCCTGCTTCATCGTCTCCAGCCCGGAGAATGCCGACACCAGCATGAACAGCGTCGACTTGGGCAGGTGGAAATTCGTCATCAGCACGTCGACCGCCCGGAAGCGATAGCCGGGCGTGATGAAGATCGCGGTCTCGGCCGCGAAGGGCTGGATCGTGCCGTCCTCGCGGGCTGCGCTCTCGAGCAGGCGCAATGACGTGGTGCCGACGGCGATAATGCGGCCGCCATTTTTTCGAGCGCTGTTGAGGCGCTCCGCGGTCTCGGCCGAGATCGTGCCCCACTCGGCGTGCATCTTATGAGCTTCGGTGTCGTCGACCTTCACCGGCAGGAACGTCCCTGCCCCGACATGCAGCGTGACCCTGACAATGCCGACGCCGCGCGCGCGCAGCGCCTGCTCCAGCGCCGGGGTGAAATGCAGCCCGGCGGTGGGCGCCGCAACCGCGCCTTCGTTCACCGCGAACATGGTCTGGTAGTCGGCGAGGTCCTGGTCGTCGGGCGTGCGCTTGGAGGCGATGTAGGGCGGCAGTGGCGGGCTGCCGAGATCGGCGATGGCCTGGTCCAGCGCTGGGCCGTGGAACGAGAACGACAACGTGACCTCGCCCTCGGCGCCCTTGGCCTCGACCTCGGCGTCGAGATGGCCGAGCAGGCAGACCTTGCCTTCATTGCCGAAGCGGATGCGGTCGCCGGCGACGAGCTTCTTGGCGGGCTTCACCAGCGCCTGCCAGCGCGAGCCGTCGAGCCGCTTGATCAGCGTCGCCTCGATTCTGGGCTCGGTCTCGCGGCCGATGCGGCGGCCCTTCAGCTGCGCCGCGATCACCTTGGTGTCGTTGACGACGATCTGGTCGCCCGCCTTCAGCCATGACGGCAGGTCGGCGACGGTCTGGTCGCGCAGCGCGCCGTTCTCGACGACCAGCATCTTGGCGGAGTCGCGCGGGCTCGCCGGGCGCAAGGCGATGCGCTCGGCGGGCAGGTCGAAGTCGAAGAGATCGGTGCGCATGAGCGCTGTCGCGCCTTTGGTTCGCGTCATTCCGGGGCGATGCACAGCATCGAACCCGGAATCTCGAGATTCCGGGTTCGCGCTTCGCGCGCCCCGGAATGACCGCTACGCGGTCATTCCTTGTCGACGGCCATCCGCGCCTTGACGATCTTGTCGGGGTTCTGCACGGGCTCGCCGCGCTTGATCTTGTCGACATTCTCCATGCCCTCGGTGACCTTGCCCCAGACCGTGTACTGGTTGTCGAGGAAGCGTGCGTCGTCGAAGCAGATGAAGAACTGGCTGTCGCCGGAATCGGGGTTGGCGGCGCGGGCCATCGAGGCGGTGCCGCGCACATGCGGCTCCTTGCTGAACTCGGCCTTCAGCTTCTTGCCGGAACCGCCGGTGCCGGTGCCCTGCGGGCAGCCGGTCTGCGCCATGAAGCCCTCGATCACGCGGTGGAACACGATGCCGTCGTAGAAGCCTTCGCGGACCAGCTCCTTGATGCGCGCGACATGGCCGGGCGCGAGGTCGGGGCGCATCTCGATGGTGACGGGGCCTTGCGTGGTCTCGAGGATCAGGGTGTTTTCGGTGACGCTCATGCTCGTCTCTCTTGTGTTGGGGGTGAAGTCTTGTCAGGTGACGTCTTGCGGTTGCGGAACTGGATCGCGAATGGACGTCCTGCGGCGGCGCCGGCCATTGCATCGGTAAATGGCATCGGCGTGCAGCGTTGCAACGCCTCCATCACCGCGATCCGGTATTGCAGCCGGTCATTGTCGGAGGCCTCCGCGGACTCATAGGTGATCCTCGGATGGCCCAGAATGTCGCCGGACCGGTTAAAGCTCACGACGACGGTGATGTCGAGTGGCCGAGCCTTGGTAACGGGCGGCGGTCTCCAGCAGGTGCGCAAGTGCCGGAACACGTCCTGGATGGTATCGACCTGCCTCACCTCGGCAGCCGTGCCCGAGGTGCCGAGCAGCAGCATCGCGGCAACCAGCAGGAGCTTGTCGCCACAACGCGCCATCGCCACCTCTTATTTGATGTCGGAGGCGACCTGCACTTTCACCATCTTGTCGGGATCGGTCACGGCGCCGCCGGCGGAGCCGGGAGGCGCCTTCTTCAGCTTGTCGACGACGTCCATGCCCTGCACGACCTCGCCGATCACGGTGTACTGGCCATCGAGGCTGCCGCCGTCGGCGAACATGATGAAGAACTGCGAGTTGGCGCTGTCGACGCTGTCGCCGCGCCGGGCCATGCCGACGATGCCGCGGGCAAAATGCACCTTGGAGAATTCCTGCTTCAGGTTCGGATATTTCGACCCGCCGGTGCCGTTGAAGTTCTGGCCGTCGCCGGTCTGCGCCATGAAGCCGTCCATGACGCGATGGAACGGCACGTTGTTGTAGTAGCCTTCGCGCGCGAGCTGCTTGATGCGCTCGGCATGCTGGGGCGCGATGTCGTTGCGCAGCTTGATGACGATGCGGCCCTTGGTGCTGTCGATGACGATGGCATTGGCCTTGTCGAGGTTGGCAGGCAATTGCTGCGCCACCGCCGGCACCGCGAACAGGAGCGCGGCAAGGACTGCGAGAATTCGGATCATGACAACTCCGGATCAGAGAGGAAGAGGAAGCGCCGTTATCCGGCGAACTTTGCCTTGAGCTGGGCTGCGACAACCGGCGGGACGAAGGCCGAAACGTCGCCGCCCATGCCGGCGATCTGGCGCACCAAAGTGGCGGTGATCGGGCGGACCATCGGCGAGGCCGGCAGGAACACCGTGTGCACCTCCGGGGCCATCGCCTCGTTCATGCCGGCGAGCTGCATCTCGTAGTCGAGGTCGCTGCCGTCTCGCAGGCCCCGAATCATGATGGTCGCGCCGTGCTTGCGCGCCGACGTCACCGACAGATCGTCAAACGTCACGGCTTCGAGCACGCAGCCGGCCTTGGCCGCCACCGGCCCGCAGACGTCATGGAGCATCTTCAGCCGCTCCTCGGTCGAGAACAGCGGCTTCTTGCCGGGATGGACCCCGATCGCGACCACGAGCTTGTCGCACAGCGATACGCTGTGCCGGACCACGTCGAGATGGCCGTTGGTGATGGGGTCGAAGGAACCCGGATAAAAGGCGATACGCGGCATGCCCCCTCCTACCGCGCCCGGCCCGGCCCGGCAAGCGGGCCGGTTCCCCGGCCGTTTCCGGCAATACCCCGCCGGCCGTGTCGGCGATAGCCGCTTTGTTTCGTCCCGAGCGCGGTCACGAAACAAAAGGACGCGGGCACGAAACCATTTCCCGCGCCGGGCGAAGACGTCCGGAAACTGGCCATGGTTACTAATCCGGCCAACGAATGACGGGCCGCACACTGGGCGTAGGCGGCCGCATCACAGGGGACCGTCAATGATCAAGGCTCTCTCAGCGATCGCACTCTCGGCGTTTGTTGCCGCAGCCCTCACGCTCCTGCCCGGCTTTGCCCCGGCGGTCGAAGCCAGCGTGCCGCAGCCGCTGGCCAAGAGCGACCGGCTCGATATCCGCGCCATCGGCAAGGACTGCTCGCAGCAGGCCTGGCCGAATTTCGAGGCCTCGTGCCTGCGCAAGGCCGGCACCAAGGCGACGATCCGCGAGGCGCGCCTCGTGACCGCCAACCGCACGCCGTAGTCGGGCCTGTCAGCCCGCGAATGATGGGCGGCGAACAGCGAATGGGGCAGCAAGCCTCAGCCGCTGCTCCCTATTCGCCGTTGGTCCCGTTCCCGCTCTCGGCTTCTTCCGTGATGTGCTCGACCGACACCACGTGCTCGTCCTCGGCGGTGTCGAACACGATGACGCCTTGCGTCGAGCGGCCGGCGATGCGGATGCCTTCGACCGGGCAGCGGATCAGCTGGCCCTTGTCGGTGACCAGCATGATCTGATCGGCGTCCTCGACCGGGAACGAGGCGACCAGGTTGCCGTTCCGGTTGTTAACGCTCATGGCGACGATGCCTTTGCCGCCGCGCCCGGTGGTGCGGTATTCGTAGGACGAGGTCCGCTTGCCGTAGCCGTTGACCGACACCGTGAGCACGACCTGCTCCTGCGCCGACATCTCGGCATAACGTTCCTGGGCGAGCTGGAAGCTGCCGGACGTCTCCTCGGCCTCGGCGTCTACTGCCGCCTCCTCGGCCCCGGCTTCGCCGGCGACCGCACGGCGCATCTTCAGATATGCCGAGCGCTCGTCCGAGGTCGTCTCGACGTGGCGCAGGATCGCCAGCGAAATCACCTTGTCGGAACCGGCGAGCGCGATGCCGCGCACGCCCATCGAGGTGCGCCCGGTGAACACGCGCACGTCGGTGACGGGGAAGCGGATGCACTGGCCGCCGGCGGCGGTCAGCAGCACGTCGTCGCGCTCGGTGCAGATCTGCACGTCGACGATCGCCTCGTCGTCGTCGAGCTTCATCGCGATGATGCCGGAGCGGCGGACGTCGACGAAGTCCGACAGCTTGTTGCGCCGGACATTGCCGCCCGTCGTGGCGAACATCACGTCGAGGTTGCCCCAGGTCGATTCATCCTCGGGCAGCGGCATGATGGTGGTGATGCGCTCGCCCTGCTCCAGCGGCAGGATGTTGATCAGCGCCTTGCCGCGCCCGTTCGGCGCGGCCACCGGCAGACGCCAGACCTTCTCCTTGTAGACCTGGCCGCGCGAGGAGAAGAACAGCACCGGCGTATGGGTCGACGCCACGAAGAGCCGGCTGACGAAATCCTCGTCGCGGGTCTGCATGCCGGAGCGGCCCTTGCCGCCGCGGCGCTGGGCGCGGTAGGCCGACAGCGGCACGCGCTTGACGTAGCCGGCATGCGAGACGGTGACGACCATGTCCTCGCGCTGGATCAGGTCCTCGTCCTCGACCTCGCCCTCCTGCTCGATGATGACGGTGCGGCGCGGCGTGGCGAACTCGGCCTTCACTTCGGCGAGCTCGGTCTTGATGATGCCGAGCACGCGTTCGCGCGAGCGCAGGATGTCGAGATAATCGGCGATCTCGCCGGCGAGCTTGTCGAGCTCGTCGCGGATTTCGTCGCGGCCGAGTGCGGTCAGGCGCTGAAGCCGCAGGTCGAGAATGGCCCTCGCCTGCTCCATCGACAGCCGGATCGTGCCGTCCGCACTGATGCGATGGCGCGGATCGTCAATCAGCGTCAGCATGTCCTCGACGTCCCGGGCTGGCCAGTCGCGCGACATCAGGGTGTCGCGGGCGGTGGTCGGGTCGGGCGAGCTTCGGATCACGCGGATCATCTCGTCGATATTGGCGACGGCGATCGCGAGACCGACGAGGATATGCGCACGGTCGCGCGCCTTGGCCAGCAGATACTTGGTGCGCCGCGTGACGACCCGCTCGCGGAAGTCGACGAAGATCGTCAGCAGGTCCTTCAGATGCATGATCCGCGGACGGCCGCTGTCGAGCGCCACCATGTTGACGCCGAAGCTGGTCTGCAGCGGCGTGAACCGGTAGAGCTGGTTCAGCACCACGTCCGGAACGGCGTCACGCTTCAACTCGATGACGACGCGGTAGCCGTCGCGGTCGGATTCGTCGCGCAGGTCGCCGATGCCTTCGATCTTCTTTTCCTTGACCAGCTCGGCGATGCGCTCGACCATCGTCGCCTTGTTCACCTGGTAGGGAATCTCGGTGATGATGATCGCCTCGCGCTCCTTGCGGAAGGTCTCGATCGCGACCTTGCCGCGCATCATGATCGAGCCGCGGCCGAGGTGATAGGCCGAGCGGATGCCCTGCCGTCCGAGAATGACGCCGCCGGTCGGGAAGTCCGGTCCCGGCACGATGTTGATGAGCTCGTCGATGGTGAGCGCGGGGTTGTCGATCAGCGCGACACAGGCGTCGATGACCTCGCCCAGATTGTGCGGCGGGATGTTGGTCGCCATGCCGACCGCGATGCCGCCCGCACCGTTGACGAGAAGGTTCGGGAACTTGGCCGGCAAGACCGACGGCTCGGTCTCGTTGTTGTCGTAGTTCGGCTGGAAGTCGACGGTGTCCTTGTCGATGTCCGCCAACAGGGCCAGCGCCGCCTTTGTCAGGCGCGCTTCGGTGTAACGATAGGCAGCCGGGGGATCGCCGTCGACCGAGCCGAAATTGCCCTGGCCGTCGATCAGCGGCACGCGCATCGAGAAGTCCTGCGCCATCCGGACCATGGCGTCGTAGATCGACTGATCGCCGTGCGGGTGATACTTACCGATGACGTCACCGACCACGCGGGCGGACTTGACGTACTTCTTGTCGGGCGTGTGCCCCTGCTCGTTCATCGAGAACAGGATGCGGCGGTGCACCGGCTTCAGACCGTCGCGGGCATCGGGCAGCGCCCGCGCCACGATCACGCTCATGGCGTAGTCGAGATAGGACTTCTTCATCTCCTCGAAGATGGAGACGGGGCGAATGTCCGAGGGTTGCGCCGGCTGGTCGCCGGGCTTGTTGTCGTCGTCAGCCAAGGGGGAATCCGGTGAGTTTTTGTCTGGGAATCATATAGCGCATCGCACCCCTGATAACCACCCTTGGCGGGGACTCGGAAGCGCTTTTTCCGCTTATTTTTCCAATGACTTACGGCGTTGCAGGGAGCCTCCGGAATCAACCTGGAACAGGTCGTCCAAAATCGCCCCTGGCAACATGGATCCCCCGCGCGGCGAGCGCCCATCAGTCCGCTTTGCCGAGCGCGGGCCGAGTTCAACCCGAACATGAAGCGGGCTCGGAAATCCGAGCCCGTTCCGTCAATTGGCAGGGTTTGCTGACACGACGTGCAAAGGCGCCGCCGAACCCGGCCAGCGCCCCCTCGTCCGATCCGCTCTCAGAACGGGATATCGTCGTCCATGTCGCTGTTGCGGCTGCCGCCACCGGCGGCAACAGGACGGCGCGGCGCGCTGCTGACGGGGCCGGAAGAGCCGAAATCGCCGCCCGGCTCGTCACCGAAGCTGCCGCCTCCGCCGCCGCCACCGCGGCCGTCGAGCATCGTCAGCGTCGAGTTGAAGCCCTGCAGCACGACCTCGGTCGAATACTTCTCGACACCGCTCTGGTCGGTGTATTTGCGGGTCTGCAGCGCACCTTCGATGTAAACCTTGGCGCCCTTCTTCAGATACTGTTCGACGATCTTGCAAAGCGGCTCCGAGAAGATCACGACGCGGTGCCACTCGGTCTTCTCCTTGCGCTCGCCGGTGTTCTTGTCGCGCCAGGTGTCCGATGTCGCGATGCTCAAATTCGCAATCGGCCGCCCGTCCTGGGTGCGGCGGATTTCAGGATCCTTGCCGAGATTTCCAACCAGAATGACCTTGTTGACGCTTCCCGCCATCGCCGCTCTCCACTCCGAATGCCACTGATTTCAAAGGCCGAGCGCGCTGCCCGCGTTCCTCTGCGCCCTGTTGGGGCGACCCTATACGCTCGCAGGCGCCCCTCAGCCCATCACCCCCTGGGTTATCCCCACATATAGCATCGACCTTCGCTACGTTCCAGATTTGTTCTTCCCGATCGCCCATCGAGACAGAATCTGGGATTCATCCCGCCGGCGCCAAGGAATGTTCCACGACGGGAACCGAGCGAGGTTCCCGTAAACAGGCAAAACCGCTTAACATTGAGCAAGTTGCGACCCCTGTCGGGCACCGCCAAGTGTGGCATTTGAGAGACGGACTCGGCGCCGTCTTGGGACTACGATCGCCCTGTAATTGAATCATAAGGGCGTCGCGCCTGATCCGCTGCTTCGGGGACTGCGAGAAGCGGCGAAAACTGGGGAGACTGCAATGAACAAGATTCTGATTGGTGCCATCGGTGCAGTGACATTGAGCCTGTCGGCTCCCGCCAGCGCGGCGGATCTCGCCGCGCGGCCCTACACCAAGGCCCCGGCGCCGATGGTCGCCGCCATCTACGACTGGAGCGGCTTCTACGTCGGCATCAACGGCGGCGGCGGCAGCAGCCGCAAGTGCTGGGATTTCGTCACGCCCGGGACCGGCGTCCTGGTTGGCGAGGGCTGTCACAGCGCGACCGGCGGCACGGTTGGCGGCCAGGTCGGTTATCGCTGGCAGTCGACCAATTGGGTGTTCGGCCTCGAAGGCCAGGGCAACTGGGCCGACTTCTCCGGCGACAACATCAGCACGGTGCTCGTGGGCACGGGCCTGCGCAATCGCTCGAAGATCGATGCCTTCGGTCTGATCACCGGCCAGGTCGGCTACGCCTGGAATAACGTGCTGCTCTACGTGAAAGGCGGCGGCGCCGTCGTCAGCGACCGCTACCGCAGCTACGATCTCGTCACGGGTCTCGAGTTCGACCGGGCCAACGAGACCCGTTGGGGCGGCGTTGTGGGCGCAGGAATCGAGTTTGGATTTGCGCCGAACTGGACGGTGGGCCTCGAGTACGACCACATCTTCCTCGGCAACCGCACGATGACTTTCACCGGTTCGGGCAACCTGCTGGCGGCCCCGCTTGGCGCCGTTACACGCTCCGATCGTATCAGCCAGGACGTCGATATCGGCCTGATCCGGGTGAACTACCGCTGGGGCGGGCCGCTGATCGCGAGATACTGATATCTCTCTGACATCGTTCGATGATTGAAGGCCGGCCTCGCGCCGGCCTTTGTCATCGGGAGATCAGATATGCAGCCGTAATGAGTCAGTAACCATCACCTTTTCGACCACTGTGGCTTCTCGGAGACACAACTTGCGGCTTCAGTGGTGTAAGCACTGCCTCAGTTGGGCCGTTGAGTCCGCTGCCCTTCCGTCAGGAAGGCAACAATAGAAACTGGGACTGGGATTAAGTTGAAAATGAAGAAAGTTCTGTTGGCTTCGGCCTGTTTGTTCGCTCTGGCGGCCCCTGCTTCGGCTGCTGATCTCGCGGCTCGCCCCTACACCAAGGCGCCGGTTGCTCCGCTGGCTTCGGTCTACAACTGGACCGGCTTCTACCTCGGTATCGTCGGTGGCGGCGCTTGGGAAGCCTCTTCGGGCGACCCCAAGATGCAGGGCGGCTTCGTCGGCGGCACCGCCGGCTACAACTGGCAGACCGGCAACGTCGTGTTCGGCCTCGAGGCCGATGCCGCCTGGGCTGACGTCAGCGCCTCGGCAGCTGGCACGGTTTTCGTCGCCGGCGTCGGTGGCGTCCCCGCCTCGCTGACCTCCAAGACCGACGCCATGGGCACCGTGCGCGGCCGCATCGGCTGGGCCATCAACAACGTGCTGCTCTACGGCACCGGTGGTTACGCCTGGATCGACAACAAGCTCACCGCCACCCTGGGCGGCCTCTCGGCCTCCGACAGCAAGTTCCACTCCGGCTGGACCGTCGGCGCGGGCGTCGAGGCGTACTTCGCTCCGCAATGGTCGGTGAAGGGCGAGTACCTCTATCGCAGCCTCGACGGCGAGACCTACTTCTCGGGCGCCATTCCCACCGGTACGCTCAACCTCCACACTGTGCAGGTCGGCGTGAACTATCACTTCGGTGGCCCGGTGGTTGCGAAGTACTGATCACGACCGACGGTCACATCGTCACGAAAGGCCGGCCTCGCGCCGGCCTTTTTGTTTTGGCGGTACGTTGTTTTGGCGAATACGCGCCGGTTCAGTGCAGCGCCTGCTGCCAGATGCCGCCAGCGTGCCAACATTCCGTTGACGATTCGCAACTCCCTCTGGAAATCCGCGCGCGTTCTTCCTACGTTCGCTGACAACCCCATCGGCGCCGATCCCGGTTCCGGACGAAGCGCGCCTTTTTACTGGCGCGGTCGCGCACCCATGGGATTCCCTAGGGGCAACTCGGATGGATGAAGTGATCAAGGCGAAGCGCCAACAACAGAACGCGGGCTCGAGCCTGCGCGCAATTACGATCCGCGGCGCGCGCGAGCACAACCTCAAGAACATCGACGTCGAGATTCCCCGCGACAAGCTGGTGGTGTTCACCGGCCTCTCCGGCTCCGGCAAATCCTCGCTCGCCTTCGACACCATCTACGCCGAGGGCCAGCGTCGCTACGTCGAATCGCTGTCGGCCTATGCACGCCAGTTCCTGGAGATGATGCAGAAGCCCGACGTCGACCAGATCGACGGCCTGTCGCCGGCGATCTCGATCGAGCAGAAGACCACCTCGAGGAACCCGCGCTCCACCGTCGGCACCGTCACCGAGATCTACGACTATATGCGCCTGCTCTGGGCCCGCGTCGGCGTGCCCTACTCGCCGGCCACGGGCCTGCCGATCGAGAGCCAGACCGTCTCGCAGATGGTCGACCGCGTGCTCGCCCTGCCCGAGGGCACGCGGCTCTATCTGCTTGCGCCCGTCGTGCGCGGCCGCAAGGGCGAGTATCGCAAGGAGCTCGCCGAATGGCTCAAGAAGGGCTTTCAGCGCGTCAAGATCGACGGCACCTTCTATGAGCTCAGCGAGGCGCCGACGCTCGACAAGAAATTCCCGCACGACATCGACGTGGTCGTCGACCGCATCGTGGTGCGCGCCGACATCGGCCAGCGCCTCGCCGAAAGTTTCGAGACCGCGCTGAAGCTCGCCGAGGGCCTTGCCGTCGTCGAGTTCGCCGACGCGCCCGCGGCCGCACCCACTGAGGAGAAGAAGAAGACCGCCAAGATCCACGACAAGAGCGGCCCCGAGCGCATGCTGTTCTCGGAAAAGTTCGCCTGCCCGGTCTCCGGCTTCACCATTCCCGAGGTCGAGCCGCGCCTGTTCTCGTTCAACAACCCCTACGGCGCCTGCCCCGCCTGCGGCGGCCTCGGCGTCGAGCAGCATGTCGACGAGGACCTCGTCATCCCCGACAAGGATCTCGCCATCGGCAAGGGCGCGATCGCGCCCTGGGCCAAGTCGTCCTCGCCCTATTACGTGCAGACGCTGACCGCGCTCGGCAAGCACTACAAGTTCACCCTGACCACCAAGTGGAAGGACCTGCCGAAGAAGACGAAAGACGCCATCCTGCACGGCTCCGGCGATGACGAGATCAAGTTCTCCTACGAGGACGGGGTGCGCTCCTACGACACCAGGAAGCCGTTCGAGGGCGTCATCACCAACATCAACCGCCGCTACCGCGAGACCGAGAGCGAGTGGGCGCGCGAGGAGCTGGCGAAGTATTTCCACGACGTGCCCTGCGAGGCGTGCAAGGGCTTTCGTCTCAAGCCCGAGGCGCTCTGCGTCAAGGTCGGCGGCAAGCACATCGGCGAGATCTCGGAGCTGTCGGTCAGGAAGGCCGGCGAATGGTTCGAGACCGTGCCTAGCGCGCTCAACGCGCAGCAGAACGAGATCGCCGGCCGCATCCTGAAGGAGATCCGCGAGCGCCTCACCTTCCTGCTCGACGTCGGCCTGAATTACCTCACGCTGTCCCGCTCCTCCGGCACGCTGTCCGGCGGCGAGAGCCAGCGCATCCGCCTGGCCTCGCAGATCGGCTCGGGACTGACTGGCGTGCTCTACGTGCTGGACGAGCCCTCGATCGGCCTGCACCAGCGCGACAACGCCCGCCTGCTCGACACGCTGAAGAGACTTCGCGACCTCGGCAACACCGTGGTCGTGGTCGAGCATGACGAGGATGCCATCCGTCTCGCCGATTACGTGCTCGACATCGGCCCCGGCGCCGGCATGCATGGCGGCAACATCGTCGCCGAAGGCACGCCCGCCGAGATCATGCGCAACCCGAAATCGCTGACCGGCAAGTACCTGACCGGCGAGCTCGAGGTCGAGGTGCCGGAGCGGCGTCCGCCGAACCATCGCCGCACCATCAAGGTGGTCAACGCGCGCGGCAATAACCTCAAGAACGTCACGGCCGAGATTCCGCTCGGCCTGTTCACCTGCGTCACCGGCGTCTCCGGCGGCGGCAAGTCGACGCTGCTAATCGACACGCTCTATCGCGCCATCGCCCGCAAGCTGAACAATGCCAGCGAAGGCGCAGCCCCGCACGACCGCATCGAGGGCCTCGAGCACATCGACAAGATCATCGACATCGACCAGTCGCCGATCGGCCGCACCCCGCGCTCGAATCCGGCGACCTATACCGGCGCCTTCACGCCGATCCGCGAATGGTTCGCCGGCCTGCCCGAGTCCAAGGCGCGCGGCTACGAGCCCGGCCGCTTCTCCTTCAACGTCAAGGGCGGCCGCTGCGAGGCCTGCCAGGGCGACGGTGTCATCAAGATCGAGATGCACTTTTTGCCCGACGTCTACGTCACCTGCGACGTCTGCAAAGGAAAACGCTACAACCGCGAGACGCTCGAAGTCCTGTTCAAGGGCAAGTCCATCGCCGACGTGCTCGACATGACGGTCGAGGAAGCCGCCGAGTTCTTCAAGGCGGTGCCGCGCGTGCGCGAGACGTTCCAGACCCTGCACCGCGTCGGCCTCGACTACATCCATGTCGGCCAGCAGGCGACGACGCTGTCGGGCGGCGAAGCCCAGCGCGTCAAGCTGGCGAAAGAATTGTCAAAGCGCGCCACCGGCCGCACGCTCTACATCCTCGACGAGCCCACCACCGGCCTGCACTTCCACGACGTCAAGAAGCTGCTGGAGGTGCTGCACGAGCTGGTGGCGCAGGGCAACACGGTCGTCGTCATCGAGCACAATCTCGAAGTCATCAAGACCGCCGACTGGGTCATCGACCTCGGCCCCGAAGGCGGCGACGGCGGCGGCGAGATCGTGGCGTGGGGGCCGCCGGAGGATATTGTGAAGGCGCCAAGGAGCTATACGGGGAAGTTTTTGGACCCGGTGCTGAAGAAGGCACGGAAGCCGAAGCGGCGGAGTACGAGCGAGGCGGCGGAGTAACTTTCACGAGCCTCCTCACTGATATAATTCTATCACTGGTTGACAACCGCCTCTAAGAACGGTTCATTCGAATAATTTTCAGATCTATTCGCCCGGAGTGATTGCTGTGGACCAAGCGCCTTTCCGGCCATTTTTCACAAACGCTATTTTGGAAGGCAGCGCCATTCTCTTCGTCGGCGCAGGCCTTTCTTTTCTGTGTAAGAACAAAAATGGCGCCACACTACCTAACGGTGAAGTTTTAAAACAACAGCTACACGCTGAAACTGGCACCAGGAAGATCTTTCCTTTGGAGAAGATTTCGAGCTTCTACGTGAAGAAGTTCGGGTCTGCTCGTCTTTACGAATATCTTGTGAACGCGTTAACCGTCCATTCGATGTCAAAGGAACTCATCGATTTTTACAAGCTGCCTTGGCGACGAATTTATACGACGAACTATGACAACGCTATCGAGTTCGCGCGGCATAGCTCACGAGGAAGAGCATCCTACAATCTTCAAGATCCGACAATTGAGATTCCAGACGGCGCAATCGTCCATATAAATGGCTCAATCGAAACTGTTGCCCCGCAGACCATCGCGGAAAACCTCCGGCTCACGGACTATAGTTACGCTAACTCAAATTTTGAATCACAGAAGGAGTGGTGCCAGTTCTTCTTAAATGATCTGCGCGTAACTCGGATGGTCATATTTGTCGGCTACAGCTTGGCTGATCTCGACATTGCCCGACTACTCCTCACAACGGCGCTGCAAGCCAAGACTATTTTCTTCATCGCTCCCGATGCCGACGAAGTTGAAGTTGCGACCCTTGAGCCGTTTGGCGCGGTAAACACGGACGGCATCGAGTCACTCTTCAACTTGATTACCGAGGCTAAGAAGACGTTCCAAAAGTCGGAGCTTTCGCCGACATTCTATTCAATTGCACCGGTAAGCGAACTCAAGGGAGCAAACGCGGATCGCCCGGTAACCGCAAAGATATTTGAACAGTTCGTGTACGGAGCGCTCGCTTTCCCAGAGATCGTCTCTGGCGCATTGGTGGTGGGCAAAACCCCCTTTAATGTGACACGCACGCTAGTTGAGTCTTGCGCGCGAGCGGTAGTTCGCGGAGATGCCCGCGACTTCGCAATTGTCGGCGACCTTGCGTCCGGAAAAACATTCGCTGCGTTTGACGTCGCGAGGATTTTGATCTCGGCCGGCTATCAAGTCTATTGGGTACAAGACGGTAGAAAGCTTGAGTCTGACCTAGATCGGCTTTCTACGATCAACGAAAAGGTTTGCCTTATCGTCGATGGCTACGGCAAGTATATCGACACGGTGCGAAACTACATCCGGCGCCGACCGGCCCATCATGTACTCGTTGTTACGGAAAGATCAGCGACTCACGAGGTAGTCTGGCCCCTGCTCCGCGAACACCTGTTGTCTTCGCATGTTCCCGAGATTGTTCTTGACCAACTCGCGGACAGGGAAATTGCAGATTTCGAAGAGCTTACAAATTTTACGGGATTGTGGACGAAAGAGTTAGCTGGCCGCACCCCTGGCCATCGACGAGGGTACATTTCAGGGGCGCTCAATCGATCTCTCTATAGGTTATTGCTAGAGATCCTAAAATCAGAAAAGGTTAAAACAGAAATTGCATCAATTCTGGCGCCCATCAGTGAAAATGTCGACGCAAGGCGCTTTTTTACTACCGCTCTGATCGTTAGCTTTCTAGGATACAATTTCTGGATCAACGACTGGCAATCGTTCTATCGGATAAGGAACGTCCGGGATCTTCTTCGGAAATACTCCGATCAAATCAGACACTTTGTCGTCGTGGATGCGTCCTCAATTCGCCCAAGGACGAACGTCACCAGCCTTTTCATGCTACAAAACTATGTTGACGATGAAACGATCTGCGAATGTCTCGCAGACATTTACGAAGCGGCTGTAGCGAACCAAAACTCTGATTCCGAATTTCGAGACGCTTACTTTAATTTGACGCGATACAACGTGATCGAGCCACTATTTTCAGAGCGCAACAAACTGAAAATGCTTGTGAAATACTACGAGACTATTCGGCCGATAGGAGATACCCGAAACAACCCCGACTATTGGTTGCAGCTCGGCATCGCATCCACGATCGCTTCGCAATTTTCTGACGCAGAAACCGCGTTCAAGAATGCTTATGCCCGTGAGAACTCGAAGAACCGTCCAAATACGGTTAGGATTGATAACTACTACGCCAGATTTCAGCTCGAACATGCGGCTTGGATTGATCGGCCAGATCAAGCATTTCGTCTGTTCAAATCTGGATTCAACCTTCTCCTCAAGCAAATTTTCAAGGACGACAATCGCCATTACCCGTTCAAGGCCGGTCGAGCACTAGCCGGTCTAGCCGCAAAGCACTTTGACCATTGGTCGGCAATCGAACAACAATCGTTCGCGGGCGGATGCGCGACTCTGCTCAAGAAAGCTCAAGAATGGACTGCCAAAAACAAATCCCATGAGGATGTTAGTGCGATGATAAGAGAGATCAACGTGATCCAGAAGCGAATCGGAAAGTGATCATTCAAGATTCTTCTCTCTTAAGTTCAAATCTTCCTCCAATTGCCCTACGCCCTCGCCATCTTCGATCTCGACGGCACGCTGGCCGACAGCTTCCCCTGGTTTCTGCGCACCATCAACGACATCGCCGATCGTTTTGATTTTCGCCGCGTCGCCGCTGAGGACATCGAAGGCCTGCGGCATGCCTCGACGCGCGAAATCCTCAGCCACCTCGAAGTGCCCTTGTGGAAGCTGCCGGCGATCGCGCGGCATGCGCGGCGGTTGAAGGCGGAAGCGGCCAGCGAGATCGAGCTTTTTGCCGGCGTCGAGACGATGCTGCGGACGCTGGCTGATAACGGCGTGCAACTCGCGCTGGTGACCTCCGACAGCGAGGCCAATGCGCGCGAGAAGCTCGGGGATGCCGCGGCGCTGTTTTCGCATTTCGACTGCGCGGCGGCGCTGTTCGGCAAGCCCGCAAAATTCCGCCGGGTCGTCAAACACGCCGGCGTGGAGCTGGACCAGGCGATCGCGATCGGCGACGAGGTCCGCGACATCGAGGCGGCGCGCGCCGTCGGCATTGCCTGCGGTGCGGTGTGCTGGGGTTACGCGGCGCCGGCAGCGCTGCGGGCGCTGGGGCCGGACCATGTGTTCGAGCGGATGGACGAGATTGTGCCGATACTAGCTCGGACGCGTAGGGTGGGTTAGCCGAGCGGATGTGCGAAGCGCATCTGTTCGGCGTAACCCACCATGCTTCAGCGATGCGGGACGAAATTGGTGGGTTACGCCCTGCGCAGCCCTACTCCGTCCTGCGCAAGAATGCCCCGAACGCCCTTGGGCCGTCGCCGGTCTTGACCTCGCCGATGACCTTCAACTCAGTGGCATCGATGATAACAAGCGTGTTGCTCTCCCAGCAGGCGACGATGACGCGCTTGCCGTCGGCGGTCGCCGCGATGCCTTCGGGATAGTCGCCGACATTGATGCGCTTGATCGGTTTCAGGCTCGCGACATCGAACACGCTGACCGTGCCGCCATATTGGTCGGTGACGAAGCCGCGCCCTCCCGTCAACGCCACGGCATAGGGTCGCAGGCCGACCGGCACGCGACCGATCTCGCGCCCCTCCGCAATGTCGATCACGGAGACCTCGTCGGAGCCGACATTGGCGGTGTAGGCCCGCCTGCCCTCGGCATCGATGGTAACGCCGAACGGACGGGTGCCGACCTTGATCGTCGTCTTGCGCTGTCGCGTCGCGGTGTCGACCACCGAAACGCTGTCGTCGTCACGGTCCGCCGAGAGCAGCAGCCTGCCGTCCGGCGTCAGCACCAGCCCCGACGGCGAGGCGCCGACCGCGATGCTGGCGGTCACGCTGCGCGAGGCCGCATCGATCACCCGCACGGCGGCCGCGTACCAGTCGGCGACGTAGACGGTCTTGCCATCTGGCGCCACGGCGATGCCGAGCGGGCCGCCGCCGACCTCGACGCGACCCGCCACCTGCCGCGCGGCGGCGTCTACCACCGTCACCGCCTTGGCATCGGGGCTGGTGACATAGGCAAGGCGCCCGTCGGCGCTGACGGCCACACCGGCCGGCTTGCCGCCGATCGGAATGGTTGCCACCGCGCGAAGGTTGCCGAGGTCCACGACCGTCAGATCGTCGCTGAGCTGGTTGGTGACGAACGCTTCCTCGGCAGTCGCGCTGCCGAAGCCCGGGCCAAAAGCAGCACAGCAAAGGCCAGCGGCGAGCGCCGCCAGGAGCAGCGCCCGCAAGGCCAGTGCCCGCACGATCAGCTACCGCTCTCGATCTTTTTCTTCAGCGCCTCGAGCCCGGTCTTGTAGAGCCCGCTCACCGCGGTCTTGGCGGCTTCGTCGTTCAGCTCCGGCGGCGGATCGTTGTTGGGAAAGCCGCGGTAGAACGCGCCGGCCCATTCCACCTTCGACTTGCCGTCGGGCGCGGGCGACACCGTCAGGGTCGAGGAATAATTGGTCACGGGGAGCACCTTCACGTCGACCTTGGTGATCCGGTACGAATAGCTCAGCATGTCGGGCTCGTACTTGTAGAGCTCCTCCTCGACCGTCGCACCGCCTTGCAGGGTCAGCGTCCGCGTCGCGCCGACCTCGTTGCCCTTCTCGCCCGTGGTCTTGGTCACCGGCGGCAGCCAGCTCATGTCCTGAAAATTGCGGATCGCGGCCCAGACCTTGTCCTGCGGCGCGTTGATTTCGATGGATTCGCGCACCTTCTGCCGGGTCGGGCCATGGGCCCAGGCTGGTGAAAAAGCCGGCGCGAGCGCCACCGTCAAAGCCGCCGCTCCCGCGGCCGTCAGAACCGCCGCCACGGCTGTGCGCCGTCCAATCGTCACCCTCATTCTCGTTTCCTCATACGTCCCGTTGATCGTGCGCGACTTTGGGCGCGCTGCAGTCATCCTAGCGCATTTTGGGGCCGAGGGGAGACCGGTTCGTGGCGCCGTTGCGGCGGCGCCCGGCGCGCCCCACAAGCTGTTGCGCGGCCCAACGCGCGAAACACCCACGGGAAGGTCAATGCCTCCAGCTCAAAACAATTCGCTTTACTAGAATTCGGAAATGTCGCATATCTCGACCACCTCAACCCGGGCCGAGGGGCGGATCGCGATCGTCACGAACGCGGGTTGGGAGGTGGTGGACGCGGGCCGCGTCGCGCGCCGTCGGTTTGCAGGGCGGGTCACACCGTGAGCAGGCAACGCGCGCACACGACAGGCGCAGCTCGCGTACGGCAAAATCGTGTGGTCCTGGCGCCCGGGGTTCTGGCGTCAAGCTTTGCGGCGATGCGGCGGCCAACCGGTGCGCACATCGATCCGCCGCAAGGCGACGGGGGCAATAGTGCAACGCTCCCCGGGGAGAGCACGACATAAGCCGTCAACCCACTGCGCAGGGAAGGCCGGATGTTTTGGCTTCACCTGTATGCCGCTGTGCAGCTTCCTTAAGCACACGCTTTCGCACAGTGGACCGCGGGTGCCAGCCGGCACCCGGCCTTCCCTGCGCCCTCGGCACATTTGAGGGTGGTGAATGCAGCAAAGCTCGGGCGAACTCTGCCGCGAGGATGCGAAACCGTGCCCACCAATCGACAACGGTCTCGTGCCCCGGACGCTGCGCAGCACCATAAGCGCGTTCACGCGCGTCTTCGACGCGCTATGGTGATGCGCTGCAGAGCCGGGGCCCATGCAACAGCGCGACGTGCAGCCCCTGGGTCCCGGCTCTGCGCCGCAACGCTCTCGCGTTGCAGCTTGTCCGGGACACCAACGTGGCGAGCCGATCAAGCCGCGTCGGCGGGCCTCACCCGCCGAGCGATCTCCGCGCCCTTCTCCCGCTCGACGACACCGATGTCGTACTGCCCCTGCAGGTCCAGCCAAAATTGAGGACTATTGCCGAAATACCGACCAAGTCGCACCGCGGTGTCAGCCGAGATACCTCGGCGTCCATTCAAAATATCGGTGATCCGTCCCGAGGGAACGCCGATGTCGAGTGAAAGCCTGTTGGCGCTCAGCCCCCGCGCAACCAATTCGCGCTTGAGCAACCGGCCGGGATGAACGAGCGGAGCCATGGATGTCAGCCCTTGTGATAGTCGACGATTTCCACCTCGTAGGCATCGCCCTTGCTGAATTCGAAACAAATGCGCCAACGCTCATTGACCGTCATCGCCCATTGTCCTCTGCGATCGCCCTTCAGCTTGTGCAATCCGACGCTCTTCAACGGACTTAGATCGCCGAGCGATTTCGCAACATTCAGTGCAAGCAACAACTCGGCCGCCGCCTCGAAATCGAGTCCGCGAAACTGGTTCGGGCGCTCACCATCCCAGACCTTACGGCTCGCGGCGTTCCGCCAAGATCTGATCATGGCAGAAATATACTACGGAAGCCGGTGAATGACAATGGACGGTGCATTCACTCCCCCAGCGCCGCCTCAACGAACCCGCGCGGATCGTTGCAGAATTCGCGCATCACCCGGTAATGATCGGTCTCCTCCACCGTCACGGGCTCGAGGCCGTGCTTGGTCAGCCGCAGCAATCGCGCGTTGGGATAGGCCATCAGCATCGGCGCATGGGTGGCCATGATGACCTGGCAATTGCGGGAGGAATCCATGCGGTGCAGCAGCTTGAGAAACTCCATCTGGCGCGCCGGCGACAGCGCGGACTCCGGCTCGTCGAAGATGAAGATGCCCTGCTTCTGGCACCGCTCCTCGAAGAAGCGCAGAAAGCCCTCGCCATGGGAGTAGGACAGGAAATCGGGCGGCGTGCCCGAAACTTCATCGAGAAATCTGGCAACGGAGAAGAAGGTCTCAGCGCGGAAGAACCAGCCGTTGGTGATCTTCGGCACCCAGCCGGCGCGAAGCGCGGCCGACAACTCGCCCCCCATGATCTCGCGCGCGTTGGAATGATCGACCGGGCGATAGCCCTTGCCGCCGCCGGCGTCGTCAAAACCCGCGAGCGCTGCGATACCTTCCAGGATGGTCGACTTGCCGGTGCCGTTCTCGCCCACGACGATGGTGATCGCGGTGTCGAAGCTCAGGTCGAATTCCTCGCGGAAGATCGGCAGACAATACGGATATGCCTCCCAGTCCGGAACCAGCGCGCGGTCGAGCCAGACGCGGCGGAGATAGGGAGCAGGCAGCCTGATGTCGCGTTGTCGCCCTCGCATATTCACCACTCCCTGCCCTGTCCGAGAAAGCTCGCAACCCATAGAACATATCAGGAACAGACATTCAAAAGAAGTGGCTTCAGCAGCCACGACAAGTTCAGGCTGCAATCTAGTCCAGCGCCTCCAGCACCAGCTCCATGGTCATCAGCACCGGATTGTCGCCGCGGACCAGGCGCCCCTCCGCCAGGCCGCAGGTATAGTCGACCAGCGCAACGTCGAGCGCCGCTTCGAGTGCGCCGGAGGGCCCGGGCGCGACGAGCCCGGCCGTCACCGCCAGTTCGGTCGCAAACGGCTCGGTCACCCCGCCATGGGTGAAGCGCGCGCCGATGGTCGAGCCGACGCCGCCATGGATCCGCGCGCGCGCGATACCGTGCGTGCGACAAAACGCTTCGAGCGAGCCGGCAAAATCCTGGTTCGGCCGCAGCCGCAGCGCGAAGGCACGGCGCGTCGTGCGCGCGCCGCTGCGCGCGGCTGCCACCGGCCCGAACAGCTTGAAGTTGGTCTCGGGATCGGGTTCGGCGGTGAACATCGCGCCGTCGATGCCGAAGGCGTCGACCTCGAACGGTTCGGCGACGACAGTCTCGTCCGGCAGCATGTGGCCGCCGCCGGCCTTGCCGTCCGCCTCCGTCCACAGCCCATGGCAGTGAAAGAACGGCGCGCCGTCGCGCGTGCCGAGCGTCAGGCTGCCGAGCCGCGTGCGGGTCACGCCGCCGGGCCGGTACGTATCGCTGTAGAACGCGGCGTTCTCGCCGGTCTTCGACAGCGCCGGCATCACATAGGCGAACGGCCCGAGCGCGCCGTGCCGGAAGTTGAGCACGCCGCTCGCAAAACCTTCGGCCGCAAAGCCGCGCCGCGCGGCTTCCAGCAACGGCAGGCCCGCTTGAAGCGCGAACGAGAAGGCGCGCCCCCTCGCCTCCACCCATTGGATGCGCTCTGTGACGGGCGCGCCCGGCTGCTTGATATTCCGCATCGGCTGCGCTCAGCCGGCCTTCGTCTTGTCGAGATCGAGCAGGCCGCGCGCCTCGAGCTCATCGCGCACCATGCGCTTCGGCACCTTGCCATAGCCGGATTTCGGCAGCGCATCCCAGAAGAAGAAGCGCTTCGGCATCTTGTAGCGCGGCACCTTCGGGCCGAGGAATGCCGCCATCTCGGCCTCGCTCACCGCCTTCTCGCCCTCGCGCGCCACGCAGACGGCAACGCCGACCTCGCCCCAGGTCGCATCGGGCACGCCGAGCACGGCGACCTCGCCGACCGCCGGATGCGTCAAAATCTTCTCCTCGATCTCGCGCGGATAGATGTTGGAGCCGCCGGAGATGTACATGTCGGAAGCGCGGCCCGTTATGTAGACGAAGCCCTCCTCGTCCATGTGGCCGAGATCGCCGGTGCGAAACCAGCCATTGCGGAACGCCTTGGCATTGGCTTCGGGATTGTCGTAGTAGCCGGCGAGCACGGCAGGCCCGATCACGCAGATCTCGCCGCTCTGGCCCGCCGCGAGCTCGCGGCCCTCGTCGTCCTGGATCGAGACCTGCATGGCCGTGCGCTCGAAGCCGCAGGTGCCGATCCTGGCATGCGGACTGTCCTCGGCGTCGTGCAACGCCGCCGGCAGCACGGTGATGTTGCCGGTGACCTCACCGAGGCCGAAATATTGCACGATGACCTTGCCGAGCTTCTTCAGCGCGGTCTTCTGGTCCTCGCGATACATCGGCGCACCCGCATAGATCACGTGACGCAGCGAGGAGTGATCGTATTTGTCGACGGCGGGATGCTCGACCATCATCTTCAGGATCGTCGGCACGGTGAAGAGATTGGCAACCCGATGCGTCTCGATCAGGCGGAACGCCTCGTTGATGTCGAACTTCTCGGTCGGCAGCAAGACGGTGCAGACGCCGCGCGCGGTCTGCACCAGCTGATGCACACCGGCGCCATGCGACAGCGGCGCCACCACCAGCGATGCGTCGTTCTCGGTCACGCCGGGCGTGAGATCGGCGAGATGGTTGGTGACGACGAAGCCCATCTGGCCATGGGTCAGCACCGCCGCCTTGGAGCGCCCGGTGGTGCCCGAGGTGAAGAAGAACCAGCAGGGATCGTCGTGCTCGACGGCAGCGTTCTCGACCGCCTCGCCGGCCCGCGAGGCGATGGCCTCCGCAACCGACGTCTCGCCGAACGCGGCCTTGCCGTCGACGCTCCAGGTGAACTCCAGCGCGCCGCACTTCACGGCCGCCGCGTGCTCGGGAAAATCGACATGGCACAGAAACGCCTTCGCCCCGGACGCCTCTGCAAGATAGGTGACCTCGTCCGGCATCAGGCGGAAATTGGTGGGCACCCAGACCGCGCCGAGCCGGAATGCGGCGAACATCGACAAGAACATCTCGTCGCCATTCTTGGAATGGACCAGGATGCGGTCGCCCTTGGCGATGCCGCGCGCAGCGAGCGCAGCCGCCAGCGCCGAGACCTGCGCATCGATCTGCCGCCAGGTCCAGGATCTGTCACCCCAGACGAAGCCGGGACGCCCGCCGTGCCGCCGCGCATTCTGGGTCAGCATGTAAGCGAGATTCATGACGCGGCGGGACATGCGCAGGGGCTGCATCGGGCTTCCTCTTCGAGGGCGGACGGCGCGCTCGCCGCCCGCTCATTGCGGCCCATTTATCGCCATCGCCCGCGGCCCTGCAAGGCTGCCGGCCGCACACCTGCCCTACGGCTGCTTGAACGCGAACGGCGTTGCCGTGATCGTCTGCGTCTTGACGCAGGCCTGCGGGCCAAAGCCGCCGCAAAAGCTGCCATGCAGATCGAAGCGGATGCGCGCAGACCCTCGCTTCGTCCGCGCCGTCATGATCCTGTAGCGGAGGACACGGCCGTCGAATACCTTGCGCACGCTGCCGTCCGGCAGCGTCACCAGGATGTTCATGTCGCAGCCGCCGGTTCCGCAATAGGTGGTCTCGCGGTCGCCGCATTTGGTGTCGCTGAAATCGACGATGTAGTCGTCGCGGCCATCGCCGGTGAGGTCGGTCCGGCGCACCGTATCGGGCGCAAAGCTCACCGCGCCGCCGTCCTGGCTGGTGCATTCCTCATTGGCGTAGCGCAGCGCCTGCTGCACGCCGGGGGGATAGTCGGACGGATTGAACGGCTTTGCATCCTCGGCACGTGCGGCGGAGGCGATCAGGGCGAGCAGAAGCATCAGGTGGCGCATGCGCGTTGGTCGCGGGCGCGGCCGCAACCGTTCAGGGAATTTTAAACATGATCGGCGCACCCTCGCTCAGTTCTCGCGTGCAGAGTGCCGTATCATGGTCAAAGCGCCCGCCGTCCTCCTGTTGTCGCTGGCGCTCGCCGGATGTGCCGTGGGTCCTCAAGCCCACCTGGCGCCCGATCCTGCCTTCAAGCCCGCCCGTTATGCCTGGGATGGCGCCGGCGAGGATCCCAATCGACCGCATGCAGCCTCGCAACCGACACGCGCCGCGGCCCGATCCGAGCGCGAGAGGTCGCAAGCCGGGCTTCAGTCGGCTTCGAAGGAATGGTGGCAGCAGCAGGACGGCAGCGCGTCCGAGCAGGACGCCAGGGTCAACCGCTCCCTGGTCATCTGCCAGGGATGCCTGCGCCCGCAGCAGCAGCCCGAAGATTCCAGGCTCGCCAAAGCCGCCGATTGAACGGATACAGGCCCGCCGCCTGCGGCTGGCGGGCCTGCCGATATTGGCGCGCTATTGTCCGTGCTTGAGCATGTCCTGGTCGGTCAGGTCCCAGTCCTGCCACAGCTGCAGCATGCCGAGCAGCACGAGCACGGCGCCGAGGCCGGTATGATAGACACGGAGAAAGCCTTCACCGGAATAGCCCAGGACGTAGGGCGAAGCGATGAGCCACAATCCGATCAGGATCGTCGTCACCTCCTGCCAGCGCTGCAGGGCGACATATTCGAGCTGGCTGATGCCAAAGACGACCAAGCCGACTGCGACCGTATTCAGGATCGCCGTCTGCTGTCCGGTAATCCCTGGATCCTGGATCGGGAACCACGGCGAGGCCACGATCGCCGCGCCGAGCAGCATCCCGCACCAGTCTTCCCAAGTTCGATGAGTCTTCAAGAAACCGAAGTCCGACATCGTACCCTCCTATGACAGAGGCACACGTCGGCGGCCGGCGATCACGACTTCCGAATGTCCGCGACCCTGCCGGCCGCATTCGGACGCATGTCCTGCAAAGGACGTGGGAACCGGCGGCGGCTGCGCAAGACCGGGGTTGAGGATTATTTCGATGACCGCGCGACGTTCGGCGCTCACGCCGCACTGCTTCTATAGCGCGCCGAGCTTCCTCAACGATTCCTGCGCGGACGACAGGCCGGGCTTCAACTCCAGCGCCTTCCTGAAATCGGCGATCGCGCCCTGCTTGTCGCCGAGCCGCAAGCGAGCCTGTCCGCGGTTATTCCACGAGAACACGTCCGAGGGATCGTATTGCAGCGCCTTGTCGTAGTCCGAAAGGCCGCCCTTGTTGTCGCCCTGGTAGAGTCGGATCATGCCGCGATTGCGCCAGCCGCGCGCGTCGGTCGGCGCAAGGCGGATAGCCTCGCCATAATCGGCGGCGGCGCGGTCGAGCTGCTCGCTGTCACGGTAGACGTTGCCGCGGTCGATATAGGCGAGCAGATCGGGCGCCAGCTTGATCCGCATCGTGTAGTCGGCAAGGGCATGCGCCATGTCGCGCTTGCGGTAATACACCAGGGCCCGGTTGCCGTAGGCCATGGCATAGTTGGGGTCGCGCTTGATCGCAGCGTCGAAATCGGCGAAGGCGCCGTCGAGGTCGCCCTTGTTGAAGCGCGACTCGCCGCGATTGCTGTAGGCCAGCGCCAGCGACGGATCGAGCTTGATGGCCTGGTCGTAATCGGCAATGGCGCGATCGTAGTCGCGCTTGAACGAATAGACGCGGCCGCGATTGTTGTAGGCGCAGGCATAGTCCGGAGCGAGCCTGACCGCTTCGTCGAGGTCGAACAGCGCGGCATCGAGCTCGCGCTTCTCGGTCAGGCCATGGCCGCGGTTGCAATAGGCGCCGGCGAGCCGCTTGCCGCTCTCGCTCCTCGTCTCGATGACGCTGGAGCAGGCCTTGACCCGCTGGTCGGGCGTGCTGGCCAGCCCGACGCATGCATCCCAGGCGGGACCGCCTTCGGCCGCCGCCGGCGCCGTTGCGATCAGCACGGCAAGCAACGCCATGAGAGTGAGCGGGACACGCATTTTACGGATATCTCCCCTGCGGCAACCTAGCTTGGTCGCACCTTGGCAAGCACCGGTTCAGGCGCCTAGATCAGGCGGAGACAGCACGTCGGAAGGATTTTGCATGGCCGCATCGGTACGGGACAACAAGGACAGGAGCCGCTTCGAGCTCGATGTCGGCAACGACGTCGCCTTCGCCAATTACCGGCTGACCCCGACGGCGGTCATCATCACCCATACCGAGACGCCGCGCGCGCTGCGCGGCCGCGGCATCGGTTCCGAGCTGGTCAAGGGCGCGCTGGAGCTGATCCGACGCGACGGCCGGAAGGTGATCGCCGGCTGCGGCTTCGTCGTCGATTATCTCGACCGGCATCCCGAGGATGCGGATTTGGTCGCCTGAAAGCAGAAGGGCCCGCGCGCTGGCGGGCCCTTCCGTCACGACCGACGCTCGGTCAGTGCTTGATCTCCGGCGGTAGCTTGCCGCCATTGGCGGCGAGCTTGGACATCACCTGCTTGTGCAGCCAGACGTTCATGCTGGCGGAGTCGTTCATGTCGCCGCTATAGCCCAGCTCCTTGGCGAGGTCCTTGCGTGCCGCCAGGCTGGAATCGATGTCGAGCGATTTCATCAGGTCGACGATCGAGGTGCGCCATTCGAGCTTCTCGCCCTTGTGCGCGGCCGCCGCCTTGTCGACGATCGCCGCGATGTCGACCGCGGCCATCGGTGTGGCAGCCGGCGCCGATGTCCCCGGCGCGGCTCCTGCGGGCGCACTGCCCGGCGCTGTGCCACCGGCGGGCGCGGCGGAAGCCGGCTGGCTTCCGAAGATCGCGCTCATGATTTTCCCAAAAATGCTCATATCTGCTCCCCGAAAAGGATCCGTTGGAAGGGCTTGCGTGGCACTTATAGACCAAGTCACTGCGTGGCGCCCGCGAAGTTCTGCGAACCGATACGCAGCATCAGCTTATCTGCGGCGAAATGACGACCGAATGACGTCGCCAAAGTTGCGCTGCGGCATCGAATCTCACCCAAGCGTGAGGGACAGGACTCGGAAATAGGCGTACGCTTTGCGCTCAGCTCGCGATGCCGTCCGCAATTCGCGTCTGGTCGGACTCGCGAAACTCAAGAATGGCGGCCGCACGCGCCGTTTGCCGGCGCCGAATTCGGCCGCTCGGCAAGGGAGCTAGCGACCATGGCCACACTCTACCCGGGCAATGTCCCCACGATGGACCGGACCGCAGATGCGACCGGACCCGTGATCCGAACCATTGAACTCTCCGATCTACACGACGCGCTCCGGCGCGGCTGGGAGGATTTCAAGGCCGTTCCGAGCCATGCCATCATCCTCTGCGTGATCTACCCGGTGTTGGGCCTCGTGCTCGCCCGCGTGGTGATGGGCTATTCGGTGCTGCCGTTGTTGTTTCCGCTTGCCGCCGGCTTCGCGCTCATCGGCCCCTTCGCGGCGCTCGGTCTCTATGAGCTTTCCAGCCGGCGCGAACGCTATGAGGAAGCAACCGCCTGGGACGCGATGGAGGTGCTGCGCTCGCCCTCGTTCGGCGCGATGCTCGGCCTCGGCGTGCTTCTGCTCGCTTTGTTCGTGACCTGGGTTGCAACCGCGCAAGCGATCTATATCGCAGCGTTCGGCTATGAGGGCGTCACCGGCGTCTCGGACTTCATGACGCGCGTGCTGACGACGCAGCAGGGCTGGTGGCTGATCGTGGTCGGCTGCGGCACCGGCTTCCTGTTCGCGCTCGCCGCACTGTGCCTCAGCGTCGTGTCATTCCCCTTGATGCTCGATCGTCATGCCGGTGCGTTCGAGGCGATGAGCACCTCGCTACGCGTCGTCGCGAGGAACCCGGTGCCGATGGCGGCTTGGGGCCTGATCGTCGCGGCGCTGCTGGCGCTCGGCACCATTCCGGCGTTCCTCGGCCTTGCCGTGGTGGTCCCCCTGCTCGGCCATGCCACCTGGCACCTCTACCGCAAGGTGATCGTCTCGGAGCCCGGTGCACGTCCGGTGCCGCCCCCGCCGCATCGTCCGCGCAAGCCGGCTGCCGACTTCCCAGCCAACCTCTTCCCCTGGCGCAACAGGCCGGACGCCTGACGATATCGTGACATGCGATCCTGCCGAGCTTGAGCTTGAATTCGGCTCGGGCAGGATCGCGCCCTGTCCCACGCCTTGCTTTGGCCGCGGTTCCGACCGAGATTGCGCTGCCGGTCAGATCGCTTCACGGAATTCATTACCTCGAATGACCTCGACGATTTCTCGTCTCGCTCTCGCAGCCTTCGCCCTCTCCGCGTCAATTCTGTCCGCCCAGCCAGCGTTCGCCGCGGTTGCCTGCGGCTCGGGTAATTTCGATGCCTGGCTTGCGGAGTTCAAAACCGAAGCTGCGGCCAAGGGCATCTCGCAACAGGCCATTGCCTCGGGTCTCGCCGGCGTGACGCCGGATCAGAACGTGCTCAACCGCGACCGCTCGCAAAAGGTCTTCGCCCAGAGCTTCGAGGAATTCTCCGGCCGCATGGTGCCGCCGCGATTGGAGCGCGGCTCCAACAGGATGAAGCAATACGGCTCGGTGCTGTCGCGCATCGAGCAGGCCTATGGCGTTCCCGGCGAAGTCCTGGTCGCGATCTGGGGCCTGGAGACCGACTTCGGCGTCAACACCGGCAAGTTCGCCACGATCCGCTCGCTCGCAACGCTGGCCCATGACTGCCGCCGGTCCGAGCAATTTCGTGCCGAACTGATGGACGCGCTGCGCATCGTCCAGCGCGGCGATCTGGCGCCAGCTGAGATGAAAGGCGCCTGGGCCGGCGAGCTCGGCCAGACCCAGTTCATGCCGTCGTCCTGGATGAAATACGCGGTCGATTTCGACGGCAATGGCAAGCGCGATCTGCTGCACAATGCGCCCGACGTGCTCGCCTCCACCGCCAATTACCTCGCCGGCTATGGCTGGCAGAAGGGCAAGGACTGGCAGCCGGGCAGTCCGAATTTCGAGGTGCTCAAGCAGATCGATCTCATAAACTGAATATATATTCACTATACCTATGCGAATCGCGCAGGAAGGACTTGGGTCAGGAAGCTATGCGATCGGCTTGCCTAGCCTTCGCACGCAACTTATTTCTACAATGATCCAGATCAATGGTGTGCACTTAACTCCGTGATTCCACGGAGTTTTCTTCATGCACCTTGATGCCTGCGAGCAAGCTTTGTGCAGGAGCGCCGTCCGGTTAATCGTCCGTTACCTTCGCTATGCATCCACCGCCTAGCTGCATCGCAACATCGGAACTTTCGCACTGCACCACTCTCCTCTATATTCATTTCAACGATGAGGCCCGGGCAAGGGCTGAATCGAACTACAGGAGACTACCAATGCTGCTCTCGCTCATCCGCATGATCCAGGCCTTCCGGGACTATCAGCGCAATGTTGCCGAGCTGTCCCAGCTCAGCGATCGCGAATTGGCCGATATCGGCCTTGATCGCTCGGACATCCCGCGCGTTGCCGCCGGTCAGTATCAGGGCTGAAATCGTTCAGCCCTCAACCGGACGAACCGATAGCGCCCGCCTCGTGCGGGCGTTGTCGTGTCTGGAGGCAGAAAACTCGATCTCGGCGATTCCACTGGCCACCGAAAAGCGCTACCTGTCCGCCCCATGACAGGACCCCTATCCAACCCCGTGCACGTGATCGGCGCCGGCCTCGCCGGCTCTGAAGCCGCCTGGCAGGTCGCGAAGGCCGGCGTGCCCGTGGTGTTGCACGAGATGCGGCCGACCCGCATGACCGAGGCGCACCGCACCGACGGGCTCGCCGAGCTCGTCTGCTCCAATTCGTTCCGCTCGGACGATGCCGCCAACAACGCCGTCGGCCTGCTGCACGCAGAGATGCGCCGGCTCGGCTCGCTGATCATGCGCGCGGCCGACGCCAACCAGGTGCCGGCCGGCGGCGCGCTGGCGGTCGACCGCGATGGCTTCTCGGCTGCGGTGACCAAGGCTCTCAACGACCATCCCCTGATCGAGATTGCCCGCGGCGAGATTTCCGGCCTGCCGCCGGCCGATTGGAGCAATGTCATCGTTGCCACCGGTCCGCTCACCTCCGCTCCCTTGGCCGAGGCCATCCGCGCGCTGACCGACGAGAACGCGCTCGCCTTCTTCGACGCGATCGCGCCGATCGTGCACCGCGAGTCCATCGACATGTCGGTGGCCTGGTTCCAGTCGCGCTACGACAAGGTCGGTCCCGGCGGCAACGGCGCCGACTACATCAACTGCCCGATGACCAAGGAGCAGTATGACGGCTTCGTCGCTGCACTGATCGCGGGCGAGAAGACCGAGTTCAAGGAGTGGGAGACCAACACGCCCTATTTCGACGGCTGCCTGCCGATCGAGGTGATGGCGGAGCGCGGCCCCGAGACGCTGCGCCACGGCCCGATGAAGCCGGTCGGTCTCACCAACCCGCACGATCCCGCCACCAAGGCCTACGCGATCGTGCAGCTGCGCCAGGACAACAAGCTCGGCACGCTCTACAACATCGTCGGCTTCCAGACGAAGCTGAAATACGGCGAGCAGCAGCGCATCTTCCGCACCATTCCGGGGCTGGAGAACGCCGAATTCGCCCGCCTCGGCGGCCTGCATCGCAACACCTTCCTGAACTCGCCCAAACTGCTCGACACTCAGTTGCGCCTGCGTGCGCAACCGCGGCTGCGCTTTGCCGGCCAGATGACGGGCTGCGAGGGCTATGTGGAATCGGCTAGCGTCGGCCTGATCGCCGGTCTCTATGCGGCTGCGGACGCGCGCGGCGAGGCGCTTGTCAGCCCGCCCGGAACGACCGCGCTCGGCTCGTTGCTCGGCCACATCACCGGCGGCCATATCGAAACCATCGAGCCGGGCACGCGCTCGTTCCAGCCGATGAACATCAATTTCGGCCTGTTCCCGCCGCTCGCGACCGTGCCGACCAGGAAGCCCGACGGCACGCGGCTGCGCGGCAACGAGAAGACGGTGGCCAAGAAGCAGGCGCTGAGTGCGCGGGCGCTCGCCGATCTCGATCGCTGGATCGCCGATCATCTGCGCATGGCCGCCGCCGCGTGAGTTGTCGATGAGCCTCCTCAAAGACGACGCCGCAGCGCTTTCGGCGCGCTGGACCGAGGGCGTGCTGCTCAAGCGCGACGTGTTCTCGACCGTCGAGCGCGGCCGCTTCCGCGGCGAGAGCGGCGAGGTCGACGCCGTACTGCGCCGGCTCGACGAAGTGCCGTGGTGGTCGTTCCTGCTGGCGCGGCACCTGTTCGCCCGCGAGAAGCATGCTCTGGCGCGCGCCAAGGGCCTCGATGTCGGCCCCGAGCTGCTCTGGGCCGGACAGCGCGCCCTGGTGCGCGGCTTCGTCGACGGCGCCGCATTGCATCTGGCAAAGCCCCATGGCGACCTCGCCTATTTCCGTTCGGCCAAGGCGGCGCTGCGCCGGCTGCGCCGTGCCGGGATCTGCCACAACGATCTCGCCAAGGAGCAGAACTGGCTGGTCGGGCGCGACGGACGCGCCTATGTGACCGACTTCCAGCTCGCGGCCTGCTTTGAGCGCCGCGGCCGGCTCTACCGCATCCTCGCCTATGAAGACCTCCGGCATCTGCTCAAGCACAAGCGCACCTATGCTCCGGAAGCGCTGACACCGCGCGAGCGCAAGATCCTCGCCAAGAAGTCGTTCGCGGCGAGCCTGTGGCTCGCCACCGGCAAGAAGGTCTACCGTGCCATCACGCGCGGCCTGTTCAACTTCACCGACCGCGAAGGCGGCGGCCGCCGGCTGGTCAATGATGCACCGGTGCTGACTGCGTTGATCCGCAAGAATCCGGCCGTGCGCGATACCGCCATCGTCGCCTTCGCCGACCGTCGCTCCGGCGTCGGGCTCTATGCCTTCGTCGAGGCCGATCAGACCGCACTCGAAGGCCAGTTGCGGAGCGAGCTCGCCGCCGCCAAGGGCCCGAAGCCGCCGGAACACATCCAGGTCGTGCACGCGCTGCCGCGCGACACCAGCGGCAAGCCCCGCACCGAGATCCTGCAGCTGGTTGCCATGAACCAGCTCGACCTGATCGAGCCGATGATGAAGAACGACCAGGACCGCGCCTTCCTCAAGGACATCCTGGAACAGCGGAAAAACCTGCGCGACCGCTTCAACTTCGAGGCGGACCTGCCAACGAGCTGACCGGGCTCCCCGCGCCTTGAAGCGTCCACATTGGCGATAGAGAAGTGGGTCGGATCATTCGGGGCGTGGCGGGATCATGGGCATTAAGGGGACGGTGATGCGTCGTGTCGTTGGCGGCCTGATCGCGGGCTTCCTGCTGCTCATGGCCGCGCCCGCAATGGCGGACTCGCCCGCCGAGCTGATCTCCAGCTTCCGCCTCAAGCACGGCGAAGTCCGTGTCGTCCGCGATGCCATTCTCGACCGCATCGCCATGGACCAGGCCCGCGCGATGGCCGCCAAGGACAATCTCAGCCACGACGCCCTCGGGCCGTTCAACCGCCGTGTCGCGCCGGCCGGCGCGGGCCGCGCCGCCGAGAACATCGCCTACGGCTACGACAATTTCGAGAAGACGCTGGGACAGTGGATCGACTCGTCCGGGCATCGCAAGAACCTGTTGCTGCACAACGCCTCCCGCGTCGGCATCGCCAGCGCCAAGAACGCCAGCGGCAAGCGCACCTACTGGGCCATGGTGATCGCGGGCGACTACGAGCCCAAGGGCAAGGGCAAGAAGAAGGACAAGGAGCCCGTCGTTGCCGTGAAGCGCGAGGCTGCGCCCGCGAGCAAGCCAAAGTCCAGCAGCTGTCACATCAAGCTGCTCAGCCTCTGCATCTGAGGCGAGCCGGGCTATCTTGCTCAGGCTCGGCAACGCGCCTAATCCAGGCACGAGATCGCAAGACGCGGAGGCCAGCACTTGATCGACCTCGACCGAATACGCGCCGACACACCGGCCGCCTCGCGGCGCGCATATCTCCACAACGCAGGCGCCGCCCTGATGCCGGTGCCGGTGGTCGCGGCCATCAAGAACCACATCGATCTGGAAAGCGAGATCGGAGGTTATGCCGCCGCCGACCGCGAAGCCGACCGGCTCGACGCGGTCTACGGCTCGGTGGCGCGTCTGCTGAATGCCGCACCCGACGAGATCGCGCTGGTGGAGAACGCGACGGTGGCCTGGCAGATGGCGTTCTATTCACTGCCGTTTCGGAAAGGGGATCGCATCCTGACCGCCGAAGCGGAATACGCCGCCAATTATGTTGCCTTCCTCCAGGTCGCCAAGCGCACCGGCGCGGTCATCGACGTGGTGCCGAGCGATGCCAGCGGCGAGCTCGATGTCGACGCGCTCGAACGGATGATCGACGAGCGGGTGAAGCTGATCGCGATCACTTGGGTTCCGACCAATGGCGGGCTGGTCAATCCGGCAGCCGCGGTCGGCAGGATCGCCCGGGCGCACGGCATCGCCCATCTGCTCGACGCCTGTCAGGCGGTCGGCCAGATGGAGGTCGATGTCGATGCCATCGGTTGTGACATGCTGTCCGCCACGGGACGCAAATTCCTGCGCGGTCCGCGCGGCACCGGCTTTCTCTATGTCCGCCGCGCCATGCTGCAGCGGCTGGAGCCGCCGATGATCGATCACTTTGCCGCCCCCTGGGTTTCCCGGGACGCCTATCAACTGCGGGACGATGCCCGCCGCTTCGAGACCTGGGAGAACAATTACGCAGCCCGGCTTGGCTTGGGCGCGGCTGTCGACTACGCCCTCGAGATCGGCATCGCCCCGATCGCACAACGCTGCCGCCTGCTTGCCGGCCGCCTTCGCAGCGGCCTTGCGAATGTTCCCGGCATCACCATTCGCGACCTCGGCCGCGCGCCGGGTGCCATCGTCAGCTTCACCATGGACGGGCACGAGGCGGACGCCATTGTCGCCAGCGCCGCTGCTGCCGGCATCACGATCGGCGCCTCGGACCCGTCGAGCACGCGCATCGATGCCGAGCTTCGCGCATTGCCGCATGTGGTGCGGGCGTCACCGCATTATTACAACATTGAAGCCGAGATCGACCGGCTGATCGCGCATCTGGCGGGTTTGGCCCCTCGATAGGAGAAGCGTGCCGCTCACGTGCAGCGCGCGCTCAATCCAGATGCACTGAGCCTGGCCATCACCTCGTCGAGATGCGCGGCATCGCGGGTCTCGATGACGAGCTGCAGCAGCGTCGCTTTGGCCGGTAGCTCGGAGAAGGTGCGCTGGTGCGAGACCTCGATGATGTTGGCACCGGCTTCGGCGAGCAGCGCGGCCACCGCGGCCAATTGCCCGGGTCTGTCAGGAATATCGAGCGAGAGCTGGGTCAGCCGCCCTTCGCGCGCGAGCTCGCGCGTGAGCACGGATGCGATCAGCCGCGTGTCGATATTGCCGCCGCTCAGGACGAGACCGACCTTCTGGCCGGCAAAGCGGGCCGGATCGGACATCAGCGCGGCGAGGCCGGCGGCGCCGGCGCCCTCGACGACCGTCTTCTCGATCGAGATCAGGGTCGCTACCGCGCGCTCGAGTTCGGCTTCGTTCACCAGCGCAATGTCGTCGACGAGGCGGCGGACGATTTCGGTGGTGATCTTGCCCGGCGATTTCACCGCGATGCCTTCGGCCAGCGTATCGCCGCGCGCCGGCAGATTGCCGCCGTGAATGGCGTTGTACATCGAAGGATAGAGCCAGGCCTCGACGCCCAGAATTCGCAATGACGGCTTGATCGCTCTCGCGGCGATGGCAATGCCGCTGATCAGGCCGCCGCCGCCGATCGGCACGACCAGCGTATCGAGCTCGGGTACCGCTCGCATCATCTCCAGCCCGACAGTGCCCTGCCCCGCGATCACGAGCGGATCGTCGTAGGGATGGACGAAGATCATGCCACGGGATTCGCCGTGCTGGCGCGCGAACGCGGCGGCCTCCTCCAGCGTCGCGCCGGTGACGACCACTTCCGCGCCGTGATGCCTGGTGTTCTCGACCTTCACCATCGGCGTGCCGATTGGCATGACGATGGTGGCGGGAATGCCGAGCCGCCTGGCGTGATAGGCGACGCCCTGGGCGTGGTTGCCGGCGGACATGGCGATGACGCCGCGCGCACGCTCCTCCGGCGTCAGCGCGGTGAGACGGTTGAGCGCGCCGCGCTCCTTGAACGACGAGGTGAACTGGAGGTTCTCGAACTTGAGCCAGATCTCGCAACCGCAGATGTTGCTCAGCGTGCGGCTGTAGCTGCAGGGCGTCTCAACGACGGCGCCGCGAATGATATCGGCGGCGGCATGAACGTCACGAGGTGCGACCGGAAAGCCGCCGAGATCGGACGATGTGATTTGGGACAACTCAGCCATGGGACAGCATAGAGCATCGGGCGGTTCGAGGCGATAAGCCAGCCGCTATTTGGTAAATTCCCGGGAACGTGAAGCCCGCCACAGCGTCCAGAGCGTGCGCAGCCGCGACGTCGGCTGCAGTGCGAACGGATTGCGGCCGGGCTGCGACAGGCGCTTGATATCCGTCCTGACCTGGCTCAGCGGCAGAAACGCCGGGCGCGCCGCTTTCGGCACGTCCGCCAGCAGCGACAAGGCCGTGGTCAAATGCTGCTGCGCCTCGCCGGCGAGCTGCTCCAGCACGGCCCGCAGGTTCGGCGTCTCCTTGCCCGCAAACACGTCTTCCATCCGGCAGCCATGGCTCTCCAGCACCTGCTGCGGCAGGAACAGCTGCCGGTGCGAGGCATCGCGCGGCAGGTTCACGATGACCTGCGCGATGCCCTGCGCCAGCCCGGCATGCCGGGCGAGATGTTCGACCGCCTCGGACGTCGGCGCCAGAATCCGCGCCGCCAGACCAAACAACGCCGAACAGGTCGCGGCCAGATAGCCCTCCAGCGCCGCCATGGTCGGCATCGGATCGTTGTAGAGGTCGAACTGATGCTCCTCGACGAGCAGCGACAGCGGCTCGACCGGCAGGTTAAAATCACGGATCGCACGCAGCAATTCGGCAGCAACCGGATTGCCCTCGGCGCTGCCGTGGACGAGGCCTGAGAACAGGTCGGTCCACCATTGAAAGCGAATCTCGCCGGGCAAGGGCTGGCTGACCTGGTCGCGGACGCGGACGATCTCGACGTTGAAGGCGTAGAGCGCAAGCAGTGCGCGGCGCTCGGGGGCGGGCACGAACAGCGTCGCGGCATAGCGCGGAAAGTCGTGGCGGCGCACGAGATCGGCGCAGACGGCGACGGAATCGGGCGGCGGCGCGCCGCTGCTCATGGCACCGCGATCAGCGCAGCCGCGACCCGCCGCCGCTCGCCGATCATGATGTTGTAGGTGCGCACGGCGGGGCCGGTCTGCATCGTGTCCAGCACCACCCTCACCGCCTTCAAGGCCTGGCGCAGCTCCGGCGGCGGCAGCCAGAGCCCGGTTCCGGTGCCGATCAGGAGCGTGTCGATGCCGCCCGCGGCTGCGAACACCCTGTCCAGCGAATAGCGGTCGATCTTCTGGGGATCCGTCACGTCCCAGGCCCAGATCGCCTCGGGCAGGCACAGCAGCGAGCCCCGGTGTGACATGCCGGCGAAGGCGAAGCCGCCCTTGCCATAGGCATCGATCGGCGCCGAGCGCGGGAAATGCGGTGCGTTGGGATCGCCGGCCATGTGCTTCGTCCGAATGAGCCTATTGCCCTCGCAAACGCCTGCGAGGGCATGCGGTTCGGATCACGCCTTGCTTTTCTTCGCCGGCGGAGCCTCGTCTTTCGCATCCTCGCGATGCTCGCCGACGCCGAGATAGATCAGGATCGGGGCCGCAATGAAGATCGAGGTATAGGTACCGACCAGCACCACGCCGAACATCATCACCGCGGTGAAGCTGTGAATGGCATGGCCGCCGAACAGCAGCAAAGCCAGCAGCGCCAGCGTCACCGTGAAGTGGGTGATGATCGAGCGGGACAGCGTCGAGTTGATCGACTCGTTGAGTAGCTGCGGCATCGGCATCTTCTTGTACCGACGCAGCATTTCGCGGATGCGGTCGTAGATGACGACGGTGTCGTTGAGCGAATAGCCGAGGATGGTCAGAAGCGCGGCGATGCTGGTGAGGTCGAAATCGACCTGGCTGATCGACATGAAGCCGATCGTCAGCACGATGTCGTGCACGTTGGCGATCATGGCGCCGAGCGCGAACTGCCACTCGAACCGGAACCAGAGATAGATCAGGATCGAGACGATCGCGAGCATCAGGCCGAGCATGCCGTAGGCCAGGAGCTCGCCGGCGACACGCGGACCGAGCACCTCGACGCGGCGATACTCGATGGAATCACCGAGCGCGGTGCGGACCTTCTGCACGGCATCCTGCTGCGCCTTGTCGCCGCCGGGCTGTTCGGCAACGCGGATCAAGACGTTCTCGGGCCCCCCGAACTGCTGCAGCTGGATTTCGCCGAGACGCAAGCCATCCAGCGTCGTGCGCATCGCCGCGATGTCGGCGGCACCGGACTTGGCCCGAACCTCCAGCAGCGTGCCGCCCTTGAAGTCGATGCCGAGGTTCAGCCCGTGGGTGAAGAACAGCGTAATGGCGACGATCGACAGCGCCGCCGAGATCGGGAAGCTGATGCGGCGGAAGCGCGTGAAATCGAAATGCGTGTCGTCGGGGACGATACGCAGCGACGGCAGCACGCCGAGCGCGGCGACCACGGTGAGGACGGCAATCAGAATGCCAAGCCCGATGAGAACGTAGTATGTCACGGTCTTAGCTCCTAGATCGGCACGCTCTGCGGCCGCTTCCACCGCACCCACCAGGCGACGATCAGCCGGGTCAGGGTGAAGGCGGTGAACACCGTGGTGATGATGCCGATGCCGAGCGTCACGGCGAATCCGCGCACCGGGCCGGTGCCGATGTAGAACAGCACCGCGGCGGCAATGAAGGTGGTGATGTTGGAATCGAGGATGGTCGCGAGCGCCCGCTTGAAGCCGGCATCGATCGCCGAGATCGCGTTGCGGCCGCCACGCAGCTCCTCACGGATGCGCTCGTAGATCAGCACGTTGGAGTCCACCGCGATGCCGACGGTGAGCACGATGCCGGCGATACCGGGCAGCGTCAGCGTGGCGTTGAGCAGCGACAGCAGGCCGAAGATCATGGCGACGTTGATGGCCACCGCGATGTTGGCGAACACCCCGAACAGCCGGTAGGTCAGCAGCATGAAGATGACGACGAGGATCGAGCCGACGTAAGCCGCCAGCTCGCCCTTCTCGATCGAGTCCTGGCCGAGGCCCGGACCGACGGTGCGCTCCTCGACCACCGTGAGCGGCGCCGGCAGCGCGCCGGCGCGCATCAGGATCGCGAGATCGTTGGCGGACTGGACCGTGAAGCTGCCGGAGATCTGGCCCTGACCGCCGGTGATCGGCTCGTTGATCCGGGGCGCGGAGATCACCTTGTTGTCGAGCACGATCGCGAAAGGCAGCCCGACATTCTCTTGCGTGGCCTGCCCGAACTTGCGCGCGCCCGAAGTATTGAACTTGAAGCTGACGACCGGCTCGCTGGTACGCTGGTCGAAGGTCGCCTGGGCATCGATCAAATCGCCGCCGGCGACCAGGACCTGCTTCTTGACCACGTAGGGCGTCGGCGGCGGCGACGCGCTCATCAGCAGCTCGGAATCCGGCGGCAACCTGCCCTGCTGCGCCTGGTCCGGCGACACGGTGGTGTCGACCATGCGGAATTCCATCTTGGCGGTCTCGCCGAGCAGCTTCTTCAGGCGGGTCGGATCCTGCAGGCCGGGGACCTGAACCAGGATGCGGTCATTGCCCTGGCGCTGAATCACGGGCTCGACGGTGCCGAGTTCGTTGACGCGGCGTTCGACGATCTGGATCGACTGCTCGATGGTCTTGCGCAGTCGATCGAGCATGGCGGCCTGCGGGACGCTGAGGCGGATCACCCCGCCGCCGGCATCGCTCACCTCGAGGTCGCGCTGACCGCTCGATCCCATCAGGCCGCCCAGCGGCTGAGATAATTCGCGCAGCTTGGCGAGCGCCGCCTGCACGTCGGATTCCTTGGTGATGCGAACTTCGGCCGCGTCGTTGCGCACGGTGACGCCGCCGGTGAACCCGATCTTGGCATCGCGCAGCGTCCGGCGGACGTCGTCGCGGACCTGGTCGAGCCGTTCCTTCTTCACGTAATTGGAGTCGACCTCGAGCAACAGGTAGGAGCCGCCCTGGAGGTCGAGGCCGAGCACGAGCCGGCGCTGCGCCCAGGCCGGCCAGGTCTTGACCTGGGCCTCGGGGAAGAAGTTCGGGACCGCGCAGAGGCACACGATCAGCGCCGTCAGGATGATCCCGAGCGCCCTCCACCGCGTGAAATACAACATCGACTGGACCTGTCAGATCAGGAGACTTGAGATGCTCGCGAACGCGTTCACTTCGACGCTGCGTCGTCCTTGGCACTATCCTTGGCGGCGTCCTTCGCGCTGTCCTTGGATTCCTTCGCCGGCTCGCCCTTGGCGCGCACGCCGGAGATCATCTGGCGCATCTGCCGCACCCGCACGCCGTCGGAAATCTCGAACTCGATCTGGTCGTCGTCGACGACCTTGGTGACCTTGCCGACGAGGCCGCCCGAGGTCACGACGGTGTCGCCGCGGCGGATGTTCTTCACGAGGTCGGCGTGCTCGCGGACCTTCTTCTGCTGCGGACGCAGAATCAGGAAGTACATGATCACGAAGATCAGGGCGAACGGCAGCAGCGACATCAACATGCTGTTGGTGTCACCGGCGCCCGCGGCCTGGGCATACGCAGGGGTAATCAGCATTCGGACGATCCTCGTGAGAAACGGGGGAAAACCGGTCAGGCCTTCAAAGGCAACCGGTTCGGTCAAATTCGCGCGGACTATAGCGGCCATTGCCCCAATTGCAACGCTGCCAGACCGCCCTTTTAGCCACCTTGCGGCGGCCCCTCAGGCCCGATAAGGCTGCGTTCTCAGGAACTTCGGACATGCCCAAAAACCTTAGCAAAAGCCCGGCCGGCAAAGGCCCCCGCACCCCTGCCGGAAAGCCGGCCCGCGTCGCGGCAAATCGCCCCAAGGGGACCATCAAGGGGACGATCAAGAGGACCGTCAAAGCGCCTCGCGCGGCCGCGCCCAGCCTCGCCCAGGAGCGCATCGTCCGCGCGCTGGAGACCATTGCGGCGCACCTCTCCGCCCAGGCCAAGCCGGCCGTCTCCGCCGAGTCGTTCGAACGGGCGGATGCCTATGTCTGGCACCCCGACGGCCGCCTCGCGCCCGTGCCGCGGGTCAGCCGCGTCGAGCTGTTCCTGCTCAAGGGCATCGACCGGATGCGCGACATCCTGATGGAGAACACCGAGCGGTTCGCGGGGGGCCTGCCCGCCAACAACGCCCTGCTCTGGGGCGCGCGCGGCATGGGCAAATCGTCGCTGGTGAAGGCCGCGCATGCCAGCATCAACGCGGACCGCAAGCTGGCTGACCGGCTGAAGCTGATCGAAATTCACCGCGAGGACATCGAAACGCTGCCGATGCTGATGGAGAAGCTCCGCGACGCCAGCTTCCGCTTCATCGTGTTCATCGACGATCTCTCCTTCGACGGCAATGACGCGTCCTACAAATCGCTCAAGGCCGTGCTCGAAGGCGGCATCGAGGGCCGACCCGAGAACGTCATCCTCTACGCCACCTCCAACCGCCGTCATCTGCTGGCGCGCGACATGATCGAGAACGAGCGCTCGACCGCGATCAATCCCGGCGAAGCCGTCGAGGAGAAGGTGTCGCTGTCCGATCGCTTCGGCCTCTGGCTCGGCTTCCACCGTTGCAGCCAGGACGAATACCTCGCCATGGTGCGCGGCTATTGCAGCCATTTCGGCGTCAAGGTCGACGATGAGGCGCTGGAGCGCGAGGCGCTGGAATGGTCGACCACCCGCGGCTCACGCTCGGGCCGCGTCGCCTGGCAATTCGTGCAGGAGCTGGCGGGCCGGCTCGGCGTGAAGCTGACGGCGAAGTAGCGGAAGCCGTCGCCGTGCCTGGCTCTGTGATTCCCCGCCACCGGGTCTCGCCTTCGGCGAGCCCGATGACAGGCTCCGGCGGGGAATCCAGTACGCCGCGGCTTATCGGCTCAACAATGACTGTCTCTGGAATACTGGATCGCCCGGTCCAAGCCGGGCGATGACAGTGCGCTTGTTGTGATTGCGTGCCCTACTCTGCGTAGGCCTCACGCCCCGTTCAGGAATTGAAGCGGGTCAACCGGGCTCGATCCCTTGCGGATCTCAAAGTGGAGCTGCGGCGACGCCACCTCCCCGGATTGACCCGACTTGGCAATGACCTGACCGCGCTTGATGGTGTCGCCGCGCTTCACCAACAGCTCACTCGCATGGGCATATGCGGTGACGTAGCCGTTGGAGTGCCGAACCAGGACCAGATTGCCGTAACCTTTCAGCTCGTTGCCGGAATAGGCGACGACGCCGTCTTCGGCCGCCTTGACCGGCGTCCCCTCGGGCACCGCGACATTGATTCCGTCGTTGGACTTGCCGTTGGTCTTGGCGCCGTAGCTCGTGACCACCTTGCCGCGCACCGGCCAGCGGAAGGTCGGCAGCGCGCTGGTGGTCTCCGCAGCCTTCGCCGGGGTCTCGGCGGGCTTCTCTTCGACATTGGTGGTGGCCTGGGCGAGGCGCGCGCTCTGCACGGGTGCGCCGGCCGCGGCCATCTTGGTGGCGGGCGCCGGAGCGGCTGCAACGGGCTGCAGCGTCCCCGCAACCGGAGCGGCCGTGACAGGAGCTGCGGCAACCGGCGCAGCGAGGGCCGCGGTCTTTGCGCCGGGCACGGTCAGCTTGGTGCCGAGCTTCAGCTTGGCCGACGGATCGAGACCGTTGGCACGGGCAAGCTCAGCCGACGAGATATGGTTCTTGCGGGCAATGCTGGCGAGCGTGTCGCCGCGATTGACGAAATGAGTGCTCGGCGGCGCAGCCATGACGGCGACCGGCTTCGCAGCAGGGACTACCGCGACCGGAGTCGACGCAGGCGCCGGCGCAGCGGCCGTCGCCGGATGCGGAATGATCAGTTGCTGGCCGGGCGACAGCGCGCGCGGGCCCTTATAGCCGTTGGCGGCCAGGATCGCCTGCGGCGTGACGCGATAGCGCTTGGCGAGCACCTCGAGCGTATCGCTGGTGCCGACGATGATCTTGGTCCCGCCGGCCGGCTGGGCAGCCGCGACCGAGCGCGGCGGCACGGTGGCCGTGGTCTCCAGATGCGGCTGCGCCGGCGGCGCGTAGGAGCTGACGCCACGCCCGCCTCCGGACACCCCGCCACCTGCCGCGACAGGATAGGATTGCGGGGCGGAGACCGCCGGCGGCGGCAAGGGCTGCGACTGATAGGCGCCGGGCTGGGTCTGCGGCCGCGCATATTGCGGCAGCTCGCGCTGCGGCGGCGGGGCCTGCTGCACCGTACCGGTCGCTTCGGAGGAGAAGGGATTGGAGAAATTCGACTGGGACAGTCGCGACGACATGTCGGCGCTGCACCCTGCGAAGCTGAAGGAGATCAGCGCCAGCACCGCGACCTGCGGTACGCGGCGCGAGTAAAGCAACTCGGCGACAGCGGACATGGTTACTCACTCGTACGCAACAGAACTGGTGTTTTAAGTAAACACGCGCCGAGTAAATAACGGCTTAACCCTCCCAATAAGATGTTGGCCGCACAGCCGATCCGGAAATCTACAGCTCCCGCGCCACCCCGGGCAGCGCCGGCACGAAGCGGACGTCGACGAGTTCCTTGCGCTCGATCCCGGCCGCGCTGCGGGTCAGGCGGATCAGCGTCTGCAAGCCCTGATGCGGGCCGACCGGCGCGATCAGGATGCCGCCAACCTCCAGCCGCTCGACCAGATTCTCCGGGATCTGCTCCATCGCGGCGGTGACGATGATGCGATCGAACGGGCCGATATTGGGCGGCAGGTTGAGGCCGTCGCCAAGCATCACCTCGACATTGTGACAGCCGAGCTTTTCGAGCCGGGCGCGCGCCGTGTCCGCAAGCCTGCGATAGCGCTCGACCGTCAGGACCTGGCCGGCGAGCCGCGACAGCACGGCGGCCTGATAGCCGGAACCGGTGCCGATCTCTAGCACCCGGTGCTGCTTCTGGAGCTGCAGCTGCTCGGTCATGTAGGCCACGACGAAAGGCTGGCTGATGGTCTGGCCGCAGGCGATCGGCAGCGCGCTGTCCCGGTAGGCGCCGTCGCGATCGGCCTCGTCGACGAATTGCTCGCGCGGCACCTCCTCCATGGTTCGCAACACCGCCTGATCGCTGATGCCCCGACGCCTCAGCGTGAGCTGAAACATCATCTTTTCCGGCGGGTGCTGATGGGAGGTCATTGCCTGCTTGTACTGTCTTGGCTGTCTTGGCCGGCCCGGCGGGCTCGAGCCCGGGCAGGAGAATCCATGTTCCTGCTCAGGAACTCATGATAGCCTTCGTCGGGAGCATCTAACACAGATTGGCCTGCCGCGGACGAGCTGCGATGACCATTTTCAGGTATCCGTTGGTCGAAACGCGCATTGCGTCAATTCGCGTTATCTGCGAACGTTTTTGGCAATGGGCAAGGACTCAACCATGACCGCGACAGGGCTTTCCGGCCGCTCTGTATTCCTCGTCGAGGACGAGGTGATGATCAGGATGATGGTGGCGGACATGCTCGAGGAGCTCGGCTACAAGGTCGCGGCCGAGGCGGGCGACATCACCGAGGCCATGCGGCTCGCCCAGGCGACCGAGTTCGACATCGCCATTCTCGACGTCAACGTCAACGGCAAGGTCATCTCGCCGGTCGCCGACGTGATCCAGGCCAAGGGCTGCCCGTTCATCTTCGCCACCGGCTACGGCTCCTCCGGCCTGCCCGAGCAATACCGCGACCGGCCGGCGCTCCAGAAGCCGTTTCAGCTCGACGCGCTCGGCAAGACCATCGAAGCCGCGCTCCGCGGCGAATAGGCGCTATTTCAGCATCGCGCTGAGCTCTTCCGAAAACGCCTCATTGGTGCGATCGAGCCTCAGCGGCGTGACCGAGACGTAGCGCTCACGCAGCGCCGCCAGATCGGTGCCGTCGGCCGGTGTGTCCATCATCGCGGCGCGCTCGAAGCCGATCCAGAAATAGGGATTGCCGCGGCCGTCCTTGCGCTCGTCGACCCGCAGGAAACCGAGATTGCGCTTGCCCTGGCGGGTGACGCGGATGCCGAGCACATCCTCCGGCGCGCAGGACGGGAAGTTGACGTTGATGACGGTGTCCTTCGGAACGCCCGCGGCAATCACCTTGCGCACGATGTCGGGCCCGAACTTGCGCGCGGTGTCCCACGGCGGGCGCTCGCGGGTCTCGAGGCTGAACTCCTGCGACAGCGCGAACGACGGCAGGCCCAGGATAGTCCCCTCCAGCGCGCCGGCGATGGTGCCGGAATAGACCACGTCCTCGGCGACGTTGCGGCCCTTGTTGACCCCGGACAGCACGACGTCGGGCAGCTTGGGTCCAAGGATATGGCGCGCGCCCATGATGACGCAGTCGGTCGGCGTGCCGCGCACGGCGAAGTGCCGAGGTCCGACCTCGCGCAGGCGCAACGGATCGTTCAACGACAGCGAATGCGACACGCCGGACTGGTCGAGCTCGGGCGCCACCACCCAGACGTCGTCGGACAGCGCGCGCGCGATCTCCTCGACGATCTTGAGGCCGGGGGCATGGATGCCGTCGTCATTGGTGCAGAGAATGCGCATACGAAAGGTTCGATTCCGAAAAAGGGGTCTGAGCCGTCTTATCCGGCTGGGGGCGATCAGGCAAACCGGGCAATTGCGGTCCGGCGGCAGGTTCCCGGCCGGGGCCCGTCAGCGGCGGATGCGCCATTGCGGCAGGAAACGCGCCAGCCGGCCTTCCGCCCGCAGCTGCATCGCCGGTACGGACGGGCTCACGACGGGGATCTCGATCACGCCGAGCGCCTTCAGCTGCGCGACCAGCGGGTCCGACGCCGGCGCCTGCGGAAAGCGTTCGCGCGCCACCGTCAGCGCCTTGTCGAAATCGGCTGCATTCACGCCGGGCTTGGCCCGCCGGCTCTGCACGAGATCATCGTCCCAGAGCCGCGCGACCTCGATATCGAGCACGCCGCGCAGGCGCTGATCGATGGCCTGGATGCCGGCCCCTGTCACCGCCCATTGTCGGCCGACCCAGAAAATGTCGCGGTGCAAGGCCATGAAGCGGAGGGTTCGCGTTGTCGAGGGGCCGGCAGGATAACCGGCCGCCCGGTCTTCGCAACGCGATTCTCGTCATGCCGCGGTTTCTCGACGCAAACCGGAATCCACTTCGCTCGAAAACGCTTTAGTCGCGCCCGATCACCTTCACCCCGCCCATATAAGACTGGAGCACGTCGGGGACCGCAATCGAGCCGTCCGCCTGCTGATAGGTCTCCATCACGGCGATCAGCGCGCGGCCGACCGCGGTGCCGGAGCCGTTCAGCGTGTGCACGAAACGCGGCTTGCCGTCGGGCCCGCGCGAGCGCGCATCCATCCGCCGCGCCTGGAAGTCGCCGCAGACCGAGCAGCTGGAGATCTCGCGGAACATGCCGCCCTCACCCTGCCCGGGCATCCAGACCTCGATGTCATAGGTTTTTTGCGACGAGAAGCCCATGTCCCCCGCGCACAGCGTCATCACCCGATAATGCAGGTCGAGCTTCTGCAGCACCTGCTCGGCGCAGGACAGCATCCGCTCCAGCTCGTCCCTGCTCACTTCCGGTGTCGTGATCGAGACCAGCTCGACCTTGGTGAACTGGTGCTGGCGGATCATGCCGCGCGTGTCGCGTCCGGCAGCCCCGGCCTCGGCGCGGAAGCACGGCGTCAGCGCGGTTAGCCGCATCGGCAATTGCTTCTCGTCGAGGATGGATTCGCGCGCGAGGTTGGTGAGCGAGACCTCGGCGGTCGGAATGAGGCCGAGGCGCTCGGTCCTCAGCCGCTCCTGGTCGGGCGCAACGAGAAGCTCGCCTTTGACCGCCCAGAACTGATCGTCCTCGAATTTCGGCAATTGTCCGGTGCCGAACATCACTTCGTTGCGCACCAGCAGCGGCGGATTGATCTCGGTGTAGCCGTGCTCGGTGGTGTGCAGGTCGAGCATGAACTGGCCGATCGCACGTTCGAGCCGCGCGAGGCCCTTCTTCAGCACGACGAAGCGCGCGCCGGAGAGCTTGGCCGCCGCCTCGAAATCCATGTAGCCGAGCGCGGTGCCGAGATCGTCATGCAGCTTCGGCGTGAAGCTGTAGTTGCGCTTGTTGCCGAACACGTGGCGCTGCACGTTGCCGTGCTCGTCGACGCCATCGGGCACCTCGTCGAACGGAATGTTCGGGATCGCCGACAGCTCTTTGGTCAGCTCGTCGTCGGCGGCCTTCGCGGCGGCTTCGAGCTCAGGCATCGTGGTCTTGAGCTCGGCGACCTCGGCCATCAGCTTGGCGGCGCGCGCCTCGTCCTTGGCCTTCTTGGCGTCACCGATCTCCTTGGACGCCGCGTTGCGCCGCGCCTGCGCCTGCTCGGAGGCGAGGATCGCCGCACGGCGCTTCTCGTCGATCGCCAGCAGCGAGCCCGACATCGGCTTCAAACCCCGCCGTGCGAGGCCGGCGTCGAAGGCTTGCGGATTGTCGCGGATCGATTTGATGTCGTGCATGGCTGTCTTCCCGTCATGGCCGGGTTTATCCCGGCCATCCACGTATCTGCAGCCTTAGATCAAGTCGTGGATGCCCGGGTCAAGCCCGGGCATGACGAATCATGGGCTGCGCAGCGTGATGATAGAGTGCAAGCGCCCTACTCCGCCGGATTGGCCGGCGTAGACACGTCGGTGCCGGTGGCCGCTTGCGAGGCCGCGGCCTTTCTCTCCACCATGCCGACCGCGATGATCGAGCCCTCGTAGAGCGCCATCAGCGGAAACGCCAGGGAGCACTGGCTGAGCACGTCGGGCGGCGTCAGCACGGCGGCGATCACGAAGGCGATGACGATGAAATAGCGGCGCTTCTCGCGCAGCATTTTCGAGCTGACGATGCCGATCCGGCCGAGCAGAGTCAGGATCACCGGAAGCTGGAAAGCGATACCGAAGGCGAAGATCAGCGACATCATCAGCGACAGATATTCGCCGACCTTGGGCAGGAGCTGGATCTGGGCGGTCTCGTCGCCGCCGGCCTGCTGCATGCCGAGCGAGAAGCGGACCAGCATCGGCAGCACCACGAAATAGACCAGCGCGGCGCCGAGCACGAAGAAGAACGGGGTCGCGACCAGATACGGCAGGAAGGCCTGCTTCTCGTGCTTATAGAGGCCGGGCGCGACGAATTTGTAGATCTGGGTCGCGATGATCGGGAACGAGATGAAGCCGGCCCCGAACAGCGCCAGCTTGAGCTGGGTGATGAAATATTCCAGCAGCGCCGTGTAGATGAACTTGGAGTTCTCGGGGCCCGCGATCCACACGAACGGCCAGACCAGCACGTTGTAGATCTGCTTGGCGAAGAAGAAGCAGAAGATGAATGCTATGCCGAATCCGAGCAGCGCCTTGATCAGCCGCGAGCGCAGCTCGATCAGATGGTCCATCAGCGGGGCTTTGCTGGCCTCGATATCGGCGTCGGTCATGACGCTTTGGCGTCCTTGATCGCTTCGGAAGGCGCTGTGTCCTGCGCCACCTTTTCCTGCTCGACCTCACGGGTGATCACAAGCGGCTCGTTGGCTGCTGCATGCGCCTCGGCTTCCATGAAGGTCGCGGGCGTCGGCGCTTCCGGCGTGGTCGGCATTGCCGGCGCTTCACTTGAAGTCGCCGGCGCTTCACTTGAAGTTGCCGGCAGTTCGGCAGTATTCGTCGTGGATGTCTCGGCCGGCTTGTCCAGTGCATCGACGCGCAGTGCGTCGCTGACGTCCTTCTGGAGCGAGGTCAGCGGATTGAATCCGGTGGCGGCTTCCTTGACCTCGTCGAAGCTCTTCTTGAGGTCGGCCATCTCGGCCTCGCGCATCGCTTCCTGAAACTGGCCCTGGAATTCGGCGGCCATCTTGCGCGCCTTGCCCATCCATTGTCCGACCATGCGCAGCACGCCCGGCAACTCTTTCGGGCCGATGGCGATCAGGGCTACGACCCCGACCAAGACCAGTTCACTCCACCCGATGTCGAACATGAGGTCTTCCGTTCACGCCAGCCGGAGCCGGCCCAATCCCTCGCGCGCAGGATCGGGGCCGCTACCCGCGTCTCGCGTGCTGCTTCCGGCTCAGACGGCCTTGCTGCCGACGTCGGTCCGCGCCGCGGTCGGTGCACCATTGTGCTCGATGGACTTGGCCGGCTCGGGCTTCTCGGCGGACTTGTCGTCGTCCTGCATGCCCTTCTTGAAGGCTTTGATGCCCTGCGCCACGTCGCCCATCAGGTCCGAAATCTTCCCGCGGCCGAACAGCAGCAGGACCACCGCAATCACCAGGATCCAGTGCCAAATGCTGAGTGAACCCATCCTGCAACCCTCCAAACGCGCATGGCCGGGGACCCGGCCGATCTTCACCGAAACCTAGGCTCGGCAGGTCGCAAAAACAAGGACCTAGGCAGCGCCAATTCGCTGTGAGCGCTACGTAATCTTGCTAATGTTAACCGGTCGCAGGGGCCCGTCAGCGGACGGTACGTCAGTCCTCGCTGCCGCCTTTGCTGCCGCCCTCGCCGTGTTCCTCATTGCCGGCTTCCGCCGTCGTTTCCGCAGGCTCGGGCTCGACCGCCGGCGCCAGCGCCAGATCGAGCTCGTCGCCCGGTTCCAGCGGATCCTCGTCCTCGCGCAGCGTCGGATCGTCGGACGGTGTCGGCACGCTGAATCCGGTCGGCAGGCGCGAATCCAGCAGGCCCGTGCCTTTCAGCTCCTCCAGGCCCGGCAGGTCGCCGAGCTGTTCCAGGGTGAACTGCGATAGGAAGTCCTCGGTGGTTCCAAAGGTCAGCGGACGACCGGGCGTCTTGCGCCGGCCGCGCGGCTTGATCCAGCCGGTCTCCAGCAGCACGTCGAGCGTGCCCTTCGAGGTGACGACGCCGCGGATCTCCTCGATCTCGGCGCGCGTCACAGGTTGGTGATAGGCGATGATCGCCAGCACCTCGATCGCCGCGCGCGACAGGCGCCGGGTCTCGGTGCTCTCCCGCGTCATCAGCCAGGCGAGATCGCCGGCCGTGCGGAAGGTCCATTTGTTGGCGACGCGGACGAGATTCACCCCGCGCAAGGAATAGTCGGCCTGGAGCTGTTCCAGCGCGGCCTTGACGTCGACGCCCTCGGGCATGCGCTTGGCCAGCGTCGCAGTGTCCAGCGGTTCACTCGAAGCGAACAGCAGCGCTTCCAGCAGCCGCAATTCCTCGGGACGTGCCTGGGATTCGTTCTCCATCGGCTCGGCCTCTTCTACCCGCACTTCAGCCAGGCTTGCCATGGCAGATTCTCCTTCTTGCACTTAAGCGACCGGCGCATCAGGCGCAGGAGCTGCGTCCGGGACCGGTTTCGGGCGCCCCTTCCGGAAATAGATGGGCGCAAACGCCTCTTTCTGATTCAGTTCCAGCTGACCTTCGCGCACCAGTTCCAGCGCGGCGGCAAAGCTCGAGGCGAACACCGTCGCGCGCTGGGTGGGATCGGCGACATGCCGGATCAGAAAATCGTCCAGCACGCCCCAATCGTCCTGTTCGTTGAGGCTGCCGACCAGCCGCTCCAGCGTGGCGCGCGCTTCGGCGAGCGACCACACCGTGCGCTTGGCCAGATGCACGCTCGCCAGCACGCGCGATTGGCGCTGCGAGGCATAGGCGGTAAGCAGATCGTATAGCGTCGCGGTGTATTTCGGATGCTTGATCTCGGCGATCTGCTCGGGCTCGCCGCGCGGGAAGATGTCGCGCTGCAATTGCGGCCTGTTCATCAGCCGGTTGGCGGCTTCGCGAATGGCCTCCAGCCGGCGCAGGCGGTTGGCGAGCGCGGTCGCCATCTGCTCGGCGCTCGGGCCCTCCGCGCTCGGCGGCTCCGGCAGCAGCAGGCGCGACTTCAGGAAGGCGAGCCACGCGGCCATGACGAGATAATCGGCGGCAAGCTCGAGCCGGATCTTTCGCGCGGCTTCGATGAAGTGGAGATATTGATCGGCCAGCGCCAGGATCGAGATCTTGGCGAGGTCGACCTTCTGCTGCCGCGCCAGCGCGAGCAGCAGGTCGAGCGGGCCCTCATAGCCCTCGACGTCCACCACCAACGCCGGCTCACCCTCAGCAAGCTCTGCGGGCCGCCCGGTCTCGAAGGATAGAATTTCTGCGGTCATGCGGATGCCGTGGTTGTCCGTGCGATCAATGCGTCCAGCTCAGCGCGTGCGGCCTCGCGGTCGAGCGGCTGCGGCGCCTTGCGCGCGCCGAGGGCGGCATTCGCCCGCTCCAGCGCCCGGCCGGACAGCACTGGCGTCTGACCGGCAACCGCACGCATCTCATCGATATTGCCGTTGCAATGCAGCGCCACATCGCAGCCGGCCGCGAAGATGGCGCGGGTCCGTTCGGCGATAGTCCCCGACAGCGCGTTCATCGACACGTCATCACTCATCAACAAACCCTGGAACCCGATTGCGCCGCGAATCACGTCAGCAATCATTGTCGCAGATGTCGTCGCCGGATGGGCGGGGTCGACCGCGCTAAACACAACATGTGCAGTCATGGCCATCGGCAGGTCCGACAGCGGCTTGAACGCCGCGAAGTCGGTCCGTTCCAGCTCGTCCCTCGGCGTATCCACCGCCGGCAGCTTGAAATGGGTGTCCGCAGTGGCGCGGCCATGGCCGGGAATGTGCTTGAGGACCGGCAGCACGCCGCCCTGCTCCAGTCCTTCGGTGACGGCGCGCGCGATCGCCGCGACCTTGGCCGGCTCGGTGCCATAGGCCCGGTTCCCGATGACCGCATCAGCGCCCGCGACCGGCACGTCGGCCAGCGGCAGGCAATCCACGGTAATGCCGAGATCGGCCAGATCAGCCGCGATCAGGCGGGCGCTGAGGCGCGCGGCCGTGAGCCCGAGCGCCGAATCAGTGTCGTACAAGGTCGAGAACACGGCGCCCGGCGGATAGACCGGCCAGTGCGGCGGACCGAGCCGCTGCACCCGTCCGCCCTCCTGGTCAATCAGGACGGGCGCGTCGGCAACCCCGACAGCATCGCGCAATTCTGCAACCAATGCAGCAACTTGAGCTGGGGTGGCGACATTGCGCTTGAACAGGATGAAGCCCCATGGGCTCTGCTCGCGGATAAACTCCCGCTCGACGGCGGTCAGTTCCGTTCCGGATACGCCGGTAATGAAGGCCCGCGTGCTCATAACGGCCGATTAACCCTGACCCGCGAGGGGGTCAAGGAAACGGCCGTTAATTCCTCTGGACGAAGCAGGCGGACAGGCCGGCGGACTTCAAGCTGTTGCAGGCATGCGTCGCCTCCTCCGCCGAGGCATAGGGACCAGCGAAGGCGCGGTAGACGATGCCCTTGCCCTTGTCGGTCAGGTCGACGCGCTTGATCACCGGCGAGCGCGAGCCGAGCACGCTGCCATACTTGCTCTGCAGCACACGGTAGGACGCGGCGGCGCTTTCCTCGCTCTGCTGCGAGGAGACCTGCACGATGTAGCCACCGCCGCTGCCGGCGGGCGCGATCTGGGTCGGAGTGGTCGCCGCCATCCGCTGCGGCGGCTCGGCGGCCGGAGCCGATTGCGGGGCCAGCGACATCGGCTGGTTGGCGCTGGCATTGGCCGAGGTCGGCGGATTGCGCGGCGCGACCGGTGCGGGCGCCGCAACAGGCTTCGGCGCAGCCGCGGGCTTGGCCGCGGCCGATTGCGGCGTGGCGCTGTCGGTCTGGTCACCCTTCACGGCGACGGTCCTGATCGGACGCGGCGAATTGTTCGGCAGCGTGCCGTTGCTTGCGCCCGGCGGCGGCACCGCCGACGGCGACACGCTCGCGACCGATGGCGGGTTCGCATTCTGGTTCAGCGGCGGGAACACGACGCGGGGACCGCCTGCCTTGGCGTTGACGTCCACCGGCGCCTCTTCGCGCGGCACGATCTTCTCGGTGCCATCGCCAATCGCCATGCGATCCGGCACCTTGGCCGAGGAATCCGTCGGAGCAGGCACGATCTTGGTCGGGGTGTTGTCCGCCTTGATGATCGGCGGCTCGCCGCTGCGGGACGAGCCGATATAGGTCTTGTAGGCGAAGGCCGCGCCGGTGCCGACCACGGCCAGCGCCAGGATGGCCGCGACCGTCATCATGCCGCCGCGCTGCTTCTTCGGCTCGTCGAGCTCCTCCTCCGGATACTCGCTCTGGTACGCGTAAGGATCGTCCGGATAGGCCGGCTCACGCTGGTAGTCCTGCTCGCCCGCCTCGAGCCGGCCATAGAGCGCATCGTCGTAGCGCGACGGATCGGGCTGCTGATACGCTTGCTCCTCGTAGGCCTGATCCTGCGGCTGGTAAGCCTGCCCCTGATGGGCGTGATCCTGATAGGCGCGATCCTGATAGGCTTGCGGCTGACGAAGTTCAGGCTCCGGCACCGCAGGCGGGGCCGAATAGCGATGCAACGGATGAACCGGATTGACGGTGACCGGATAGTCGGGCTCTGCGGGTGCCGGCTGCGGCTGAACATTGGCGCGCCGCATCCATGAGGGCGGTCCGGGCGGTGCAGGCTCGGCATAGTCCTGCTGATCATCGTCCTGCCGGTAGTCGTCGTCCTGATAGTTCTGTGCGGGCAAAGATACTGCTGGCGGACGCGCACCGGGCCGCGCCTGCGCGGCGAAAGGATCGGTCTGTCCGATCAGGCGGGCGAGTTCAGCCAAGGGATCGCTGTCCGCCTTCCCATGCTGATCGCCACCGCGACCATAGTCATCGGAAGGAAACGGTCTGTCCTGATATCGTTCGGCCATCGTGATGATGCGTCCCTTCGGGAAAGCCGCGCGCCCCTCGACCAAGGCACGGCTTTCGACCCACAAGGCTTTCAACCAAGTCTAAGCGATCCGGCTTCTGCCGGTTACCCCCGAATTCCCCTTAAGTAGTTCGCCCCAAACTACCGCATCTCGTTCGGAGCATGGACGCCGAGGATGGCGAGGCCCGATGCCAGAACCGAGACGACGCCCTGGACCATGGCCAGCCGCGCCTTTGTTAGAACTGCATCATTATTGATAATGAAGCGTAAATAGGGCAAATCGCGCCCCTTCGTCCAAAGTGCATGAAATTCGCTGGCTAAATCATAGAGATAAAAGGCAATTCGGTGCGGCTCATGGGCCGCTGCGGCGGCTTCGAGCATACGAGGATATATTGCGAGGCGCTTGAGAAGTTCAAGCTCGACCGGATCCGATAACCGTTCCACCGCCGACTCACTGAGCCAGGCGATTCGTTCGTCGGTCGCCTCGGGAAGCTCCGGGAACATTTCGGCCCGCGCGTTGCGGAAGATCGAGTGGCCGCGGGCGTGACCGTACTGCACGTAGAACACCGGGTTGTCGCGCGACTGTTCCATGACCTTGGCAAGGTCAAAGTCGAGCACCGCGTCGTTCTTGCGATAGAGCATCATGAAACGGACGGCGTCCTGACCGACTTCATCCACCACCTCACGCAAGGTGACGAAGTCCCCGCTCCGCTTCGACATTTTGACCGGCTCGCCATTGCGCAGCAGCTTGACGAGCTGGACGATCTTGACGTCGAGCGAGCCCTTGCCCGACGTCGCCGCCTTCACCGCCGCCTGCATGCGCTTGATGTAGCCGCCATGATCGGCGCCCCAGACGTCGATCATCTCCCCAAAACCACGGTCGAACTTGTTTTTGTGGTAGGCGATGTCGGAGGCGAAATAAGTGTAGGAATTGTCCGACTTGATCAGCGGACGATCGACGTCGTCGCCGTAAGCGGTCGCCCTGAACAGCAGCTGCTCGCGGTCTTCCCAGTCCTCGACCGGGGCGCCCTTCGGCGGCGGCAAGCGGCCTTCGTAGATGTCGCCCTTGGCCTTGAGGAAATCGATGGTCTCGGCAACCCTGTTGTTGCCGCCCTCGATCAGCGAGCGCTCCGAGAAGAACACGTCGTGGCGGATGTTGAGGGCGGCGAGATCGTCCTTGATCTCGTCCATCATCATCGCGATCGCCTTGGCGCGGACCGTCGGCAGCCACCCGGCCTCGCTCATCGCGAGGAGCTTGTCGCCGTGCTCCGTCGCAAGCGCCTGTCCGACCGGCTTGAGGTAGTCGCCGGGATAGAGCCCTTCCGGGATCGCGCCGATGTCCTCGCCGAGCGCCTCGCGATAGCGCAGGAAGGCGGAGCGCGCGAGCACGTCGACCTGGGCGCCGGCGTCGTTGATATAATATTCGCGGGTGACATCGTGGCCAGCGAACTGGAGCAGGCTCGCCAGCGCGTCGCCGAACACGGCGCCGCGGCAATGGCCGACATGCATCGGCCCCGTCGGATTGGCCGAGACGTATTCGACGTTCACCTTGGAGCCGCCGCGGACGCGGCCGTAATCGGCGGCCTCGCGCAGCACCGTCCGCAGCGCCTCGGCCCAGGCGGCGGGCTTCAAGGTCAGGTTGATGAAGCCCGGACCGGCGACGTCGACCTTGGCGATCAGCGCGTCGGCGCGCAGCCGCTCGGCGATCCGCTCGGCGAGTTCGCGCGGCTTGGCCTTGGCCTCCTTCGCCAGCACCATCGCGGCGTTGGTGGCCATGTCGCCATGGGAGGCATCGCGCGGCGGCTCGACCACCACGCGCGCGAAATCGATGCCCTCCGGCCAGCCTGCTTCCTTCGCAAGCGCGCGGCAGGCGGCGTGCACGCGTGCGAGCACGTCGGTGAACAGATGCAGGGCTGAGGATGTGTCGGGCATGGCCGCCGCCTAACGCAAATCCGGGGTCGAGTCAAAGAGCCGCTGGTGCTCGGTCAGGGCGAAACGGTCGGTCATTCCGGCAATGAAATTGCCGATCCGGCGCGCCCGGTCGCCCTCATTGTCCGCCTCGGCCCCGAGCAGCCATTCCGGCGGCAGCTCGCCAGGGGATTGCAGGTATTTCGCGAACAGGTCGAACAGGATCTGCTCGGCCTCCCCCATCACCCGCATCACCCGCTTGTGGCGGTACATGTGCTGGTAGAGGAAGGCCTTGATGGCGGCCTCTTCCTCCGCGACCTCGGGTGGGAACGCGACCAGGGCCCGGCTCTGCTGGCGTACGTCCTGGGCCGATTGCGGCTTCACCGCGGCGAGGTTGTTCTGCGCTTGCGCGAACACCGCGCCGATCAGATGCGAGATCAGCTCGCGCACCAGCTCGGCGCCGCGCCTGAAGTCTTCGAGGTCGGGATAATGCGCGGAGGTCTCGGCGATGATCTCGGCCGTGAGCGGCATCACCTTGAGATCGTCGAGATGGAACAGCCCGGCGCGCAGGCCATCGTCGATGTCGTGGGCGTCATAGGCGATGTCGTCGGCGATGGCGGCGACCTGCGCCTCCAGCGAGGCGAAGCTCCACAATTCGAGATCGTAGGTCCTGACGTAGTCGGCGATGCCGACGGGAATGCCGTGCTCGCGATAGCGCCCCACCGGCGCGCCGCTGCGATCGGTCAGTGGGCCGTTGTGCTTGACGATGCCCTCCAGCGATTCCCAGGTCAGGTTGAGCCCGTCGAACTCGGGATAGCGGTGCTCCAGCGAAGCGACGACGCGGAGCGTCTGGGCATTGTGGTCGAAGCCGCCGAACTCTTTCAGGCAGGCATCCAGCGCCCGCTCCCCGGCATGGCCGAACGGGGGATGACCGAGATCGTGAGCAAGGGCCAGGGTTTCGGTGAGGTCCTCGTCGAGGCCAAGCTGCCGGGCTAGCGCGCGGGCGATCTGCGCCACCTCCAGCGAGTGGGTCAGCCTCGTGCGATAATGGTCCCCCTCGTGGAACACGAACACCTGGGTCTTGTACTTCAGGCGGCGGAATGCAGTGGAATGGATCACCCGGTCGCAATCCCGCCGGAACGGGCTGCGGGTCCGGCTCGGCGGCTCCGCGACCAGCCGGCCACGGCTGCGGTCGGGATCGCAGGCATAGGGCGCGCGGGGAGCTGCCATTCCGACGGACACGACGAATTTAGTCCCTATCCATTTGATTCTGCGTATCCTTGCACTTAACTATGCCGGACGCGGGATACCAAATGAAATGGATATGACGCGGGACGACCGGACGATCGGAGACCGACAATGACCACTGCCGTGACCATCAGCGACCGCGCCGCACGCCGGATCGGAGAGATCCTCAAGGGCGAAGGCTCTGGCGCGATGCTGCGCATCTCGGTCGAGGGCGGCGGCTGCTCGGGCTTCCAGTACAAGTTCGACATCGACCGTAGCAGGACCGACGACGATCTCGTGATCGAGCAGGACAATGCGGTGGTGCTGGTCGATTCCGCCTCGCAGCCGTTCCTGGCGGGATCGCAGGTCGATTTCGTCGACGACCTGATCGGCGCCTCGTTCCGCGTCAACAATCCAAACGCCACCGCGTCCTGCGGCTGCGGCACCAGCTTCTCGGTCTGATTGGCTACGCGCCGGTCGCCTGCCTCTCCTCGTCCGTCCATTCCATTTCGACCGGCATCAGGTCCGGCTGGAGCGGCGCGTCGTCCGACATCGTGTAGCCGTCCAGCGCGCGCAACAAGGCTGCGACCAGCGCCGGCTTGCGCAGCGGCTTGGCGAGGAAGTCCGACATGCCGGCCTCACGGCAGATCCTGACATCCTCGGAGAAAGCGTTCGCGGTCAGCGCGACGATCGGAAGGCTTGCGAAGCGCCCGCCCTGCGCGCGGATCGCACGGGTGGCGGCAAGCCCGTCCATGTCCGGCATGCGCACATCCATCAGCACGACGTCGTAATTGCCCTCCGATGCCGCCGCGACGGCCTCGGCGCCATCGGTGACGACCCGCAGCTCGACGTCGAAGGCCCCCAGCATCTTGCTCACCACCATGCGATTGACGGCATCGTCCTCAGCGACCAGCACCTTTAGCGGCCGATCGAGGCCGGCGATGCGGGCCTTGAGCACGTCGGCCTCGTCGCGTTCCGACGCGTGGCCAGATGCCTGCGCCTGGCTCCAGGGCAGCACCAGCGTGAAACGGAAGGTCGAGCCCTGCCCCGGCGTCGAGGTGACGCCGATGGTGCCGCCCATTTGCTCGATGATGCGCCTGCTGATCGCCAAGCCAAGGCCGGTGCCGCCGAAGCGGCGGCTGATCGAGGCATCGGCCTGCGCGAAGTCGCTGAAGAGCTGGCCGAGCTTTTCGGGGGCGATGCCGATGCCGCTGTCGGTCACTGCCCATTCCACGGTCGCCAGCAGGTCGCGGCGCGCCTGACAGGTCGCAGAGATCGTCACCTCGCCTTCGTCGGTGAACTTCACCGCGTTCGATGCGAGGTTGAGCAGCACCTGGCGAATGCGCGCGACGTCGCCGCGCAGCGTCGGCGGCAGGTTCGGATCGAGCTCGAGCTTGATTGCCAAATCCTTGCTCTTGCCGTTGCTCTTGACACTTGCGCGCGCGACGTTGGCGACAGTCTCCATCAGCGCCTGCGGGGTGAAATCGATCGCCTCAAACTGGAAGCGCCCGGCCTCGAGCTTGGACAGGTCGAGGATGTCGTTGAGGATGCGCTGGAGATTGTCGCCGGATTCGCGGATCGTGGTGACGGCCTCGCGCTGCTCCGGATCGAGCTTGGTCTCCAGCAGCATGCTGGCGAGCCCGAGCACGCCGTTCATGGGGGTGCGGATCTCGTGGCTCATCACCGCGAGGAAATCGGACTTGGCACGGCTCTCGGCCTCGGCCTTTTCCGCGCGCCAGCGCTCGGTCACGTCGCGTCCGAAGCCGCGATAGCCGAGGAACTGGCCCTCGCGGTCATAGGCCGGCTTTGCCGTCAGCGACCACAGCCGCGCCTCGCCGCCGGCGACGACCTTGAGGTTCATCTCGTGCAGCGGCTCGTTCTGCTCCATCAGGCCGACGACGTTGTAGGCCGCGCTCTTGTCCTCGGGGCAGAGCATGTCGAGCACGTCGGCGAAATACGATCCCTTCAGCAGCGGCAGCGGCACCTGCGCGACGTCGGCAAAGCGGTCGGGCACGTCGACCAGGCGCCCTTCGGCATCGGTCTGCCACAGCCAGTCGCTGGCGTTCGCCTGAAAATCCTTCAGCAGCAGCGAGATGATCTCGGTCTGCCGCTCCAGCTCGAGCTGGGCCTTGAGATTGCCGAGGAAGAGATTGCCCTGCGAGACGATGTTGCGCGCCATGAAGAATGCGAACAGCAGCAGGAACACCGCCGTCACCAGATAGGGCCCGGTGCCGCACAGCAGCAGCGCGCCGGCGCAGGCGACCGTCATGGTGGCGAGATAGACGAGGCCGGCGCGCGGGAAGGTCGAGAGCGTGAAGGCGCCGCCGGACATCATCCCGACCATCAGGCAGGCCAGGATCAACTGGCCGGTCGGTTCGATGTGGCTGAACAGAGCGAGCGGCAGCGCGCCCCAGACCGCGGCGAGGAAAAAGGCCTGCCGCAGCATCTGCCGCGCGGCACGGGGCGAGGCCTCCTGCGGCGGGTTCTGATGCGATTTCCGCCACGAGCGCACCGCGAGCGAGGCGGTTGTGGCGAGCGTCAGGCCCCAGATTGCGAGGAAATCGTTCCAGCCGCGGCCCCAGAACAGGATCAGCACGATGGCGACGTTCAACATCGTCACCGCCATCGTCACCGGGATCAGCCGCGTCACGGCATCGATCTGCTTGGCGCGGATGCGGCCGATCTCGCGCTCGCTGAGACCGGCGGTCAGCCCGTCCTCGATCTCGAAGCCGCCCAGCCAATACAGGAAGGCGCCGATCAGGCCGTCACGCAGCGCAGCTCGCTTCATCGACTTCGTCCGGCCAGCCCATCCGAGGAACCTTTTGACGATCAATGGCCTGCCGCCCGCTTAAGCCGGGTTAATTTTGTGGGAGATTTTGCGGCGTCCTTGACGGCCGCGTTTGCAGTTTGTTCTAACCATGGCCCCTGCCCGGAGCCCCCGACATGACCATCAGAGTAGCCACCTGGAACGTGAACTCGGTCCGGCAGCGGATCGACCTGCTGCTGACCTGGCTGAGGGAGTGCCAGCCGGACATCGTCTGCCTCCAGGAGATCAAATGCGTCGACGAGGCCTTTCCGCGGCTGGAGATCGAGGCGCTCGGCTACAACGTGGTCACGCACGGGCAGAAGACTTTCAACGGCGTCGCCCTGCTCTCCAAGCTCCGCTTCGACGAGACCAAGTCGGGGCTTGCCGGCGACGACGAGGACGCCCATGCCCGCTTCCTCGAAGGCGTGGTGACGCTCAAATCGGGTGTGCTGCGCATCGCCTGCCTCTATCTGCCCAACGGCAACCCGGTCGGGACCGAGAAATATCCTTACAAGCTCAAATGGATGTCGCGGCTTCTTGACTATTCGAAGGAGCGCCTCAAGACCGAGGAGCCGCTGATCCTCGCCGGCGACTTCAACGTCATCCCGCATGCCCGCGACGTGCACAATCCGGCCGCCTGGACCGAGGACGCCCTGTTCAAGACCGAGACGCGGGAGAGCTTCCAGTCCCTGCTCGGCCTCGGCCTGACCGATGCCTTGCGGGCGGTCACCGACGAGGGCGGGCTGTACACCTTCTGGGACTACCAGGCCGGGGCCTGGCAGAAGAACCAGGGCCTGCGGATCGACCATCTGCTGCTGTCGCCGCAGGCCAGCGACAAGCTCGCCAATGTCGGGATCGACAGCTATGTGCGCGGCTGGGAGAAGCCGTCGGATCACGTGCCGGTATGGGCGGATCTGGATCTGGAGGCGGCTTAGTCACTAGCGCCGTGCGGGTTCGGCTCCTCGAGCCGCCCCGGAATGACAGCGCAAGGTGACTAATCCCTGCGCCCCTGCACCCACTGCTCCAGCATTTGCAGGGCCATGGCGCGGTCGTCGTCGGAGGCCTTGGCGAAGGCGCGGTTGTAGCTTTCCTTGATCCAGGTCTCTTCCGTCCCCGCGCTGTCACGGGCCAGGGTCAGCCACATCAGGCCACGGGCGGCCTGTCGCGGCAGACGGTCGCCGTTGAACAGCATCTGGCCAAGCAGCGCCTGCGCCTGGTGCTGGCCCTTCTGGGCAGCGAGACCGAGCCAGCGCGCGCCATAGCGGAAATCCTCGCGCGAGGCGTCCGGCGTCTTCAGGTAGAGCCGGGCGAGATCGTATTGCGCGTCGGCATTGCCGAAATAGGACGCCGCATAGGAGAACATCTCCCGCGCCCGCTCCGGATCCGACTTGATCTTCGAGTTCGGGATGCCGCTGAGATAGTACCGGCCGAGCGCGACGAAGGCGTTGGCCACGATCTGCGCCTGCGGCGCCGACGGGCTGTCCTCGGCATGCGCGTTGGCGATCCGGCTGAAATACTCGAAGGCGCGCAGATCGTCCTGGGCGACGCCGTCGCCATTGGCGTACATCCGGCCGAGCTTCCACTGCGCGATGGGGTGGCCGCCCTCGGCTGCATATTGCAGCGCACTGAGCGAGGTCTCCTGCGGCACGGCCGCCGGCGCGACCTTGCCGCGCGCGGTCGCCGCGGTCCCCGGCAGGGTGGTCACGACCGGGATGGTCGCGTCCTTGGGGTTGACGGGCGCGCCGTCAAAGGCGAGCGCCGGCGCGGCCAGCGCACTAGCCCCCAACACAAACGCAACTATGGCACGCCTAGATGTCCGCATAGCACTGTTTCTCGTGCGCGCCGCCCGGATGGGTCACTGCCCCCCCGACCGCTGGTCCAACCTGCTGAGCATACTTCCAGAGCGCACCCGACGTGTGGTTAGTCGCGCGAGCGCTCCATTTGGTCTTGCGCTGGGCGAGCTCGGCGTCGCTCAATTTTACGTTAAGGGTCCCATTGACCGCGTCGATCTCGATGATGTCGCCGTCCTCGAGCAGCCCGATCGGGCCGCCGATGGCGGCTTCCGGGCCGACATGGCCGATGCAGAAGCCGCGGGTGGCGCCGGAGAAGCGGCCGTCGGTGATGAGCGCGATCTTGCCGCCCATGCCCTGGCCGGTCAGCGCCGCGGTGGTCTGGAGCATTTCCCGCATGCCGGGGCCGCCCTTCGGCCCCTCGTAGCGGATCACGATGACTTCGCCTTCGCGGTAGGTGCGGTTCTGGACCGCCTCGAACGCATCCTCCTCACGGTCGAAGCACCTGGCCGGACCGGTGAACCTGAGGCTGGACATTCCCGCGACTTTCACGATCGCACCTTCTGGCGCCAAATTGCCCTTCAGACCGACCACACCGCCTGTCACGGTGATGGGCTTGTCTGCCGGGTGCACCACGTCCTGGTGCGGATTCCACTTCACGCTCTTGAGGTTTTCGGCGATCGTGCGGCCCGTGACGGTAAGGCAATCACCGTGCAGGAAGCCGTTGTCGAGCAGCGTCTTCATCAGAAGCGGTATGCCACCTACTTCAAACATGTCTTTGGCGACATAACGGCCGCCCGGCTTCAAATCCGCGACATATGGTGTCTTTTTGAAGATTTCGGCGACGTCGAATAAGTCAAACTTGATGCCGCATTCATGCGCGATCGCCGGCAGGTGCAGCGCAGCATTGGTCGAGCCGCCGGAGGCCGCGACCACGGCAGCCGCGTTCTCCAGGGCCTTGCGGGTGACGATGTCGCGCGGCCGGATGTTGGACGCGATCAGGTCCATGATTTTCTCGCCCGCGGTCATGCAGAAGGCGTCGCGGATTTCATACGGTGCCGGGGCACCGGCCGAGTAAGGCAGGGCGAGGCCGATCGCCTCGGAGACGGTCGCCATGGTGTTGGCGGTGAACTGCGCGCCGCAGGCGCCTGCCGAGGGGCACGCCACGCGCTCGATCTCGTCGAGGTCCTCGTCCGACATGGCCCCGACCGAGTGCTTGCCGACGGCCTCGAACATGTCCTGCACGGTGACCTGCTGCCCACGGAACGTGCCGGGCAGGATCGAGCCGCCATAGATGAAGATCGAGGGCACGTTGAGGCGGACCATCGCCATCATCATGCCGGGCAGCGACTTGTCGCAGCCGGCGAGGCCGACCAGGGCGTCATAGGCGTGGCCGCGAACGGTGAGCTCGACGGAATCGGCGATGCATTCGCGCGACGGCAGCGACGAGCGCATGCCGTCGTGCCCCATGGCGATGCCGTCGGTCACGGTGATGGTGCAGAACTCGCGCGGGGTGCCGCCGGCCGACGCCACGCCCTTCTTCACCGCCTGAGCCTGGCGCATCAGCGCAATGTTGCAGGGCGCAGCTTCGTTCCAGCACGAAGCGACGCCGACGAAGGGCTGGTGGATCTGCTCGGTGGTCAGACCCATGGCGTAGAAATAGGACCGATGCGGCGCGCGCGCAGGGCCTTCCGTCACGTGACGGCTCGGCAGCCTCTGCTTGTCAAACTTCGCGCCCATCGCAAACCAGCTTCCCCGGTCGACCCTTTCAGACCCGAAAAATCAGAGCCAAGATTTGTATCGACCTTGGGATTTTCCGGCGCCGCCTGGGACCGCCGCTGCCCTTCAAAAACTTAGAGTGATTTTATTCATGTTCGGGTGTGGCCAAAAAGCGGCGGTGATGCGAACCACCGGCGATGACGGTTAAATCCGGAATGAGTGTTGCGTAGACAGCACATTCGTTACCGGGAAGACACGGGTTGGCATACTTGGATACCCCGCAAGGAAGGCAATACACAACCTCTGATTTCAAAACTCGGAAGCGCTCCAGCGTGGCGCTGAATGACAGAAACAGACACAAAGTGAGTCGCCTCGATCGCTCCGCCGTGTCCCGGACAAGCCGCAACGCGCGAGCGTTGCGGCGCAGAGCCGGGACCCAGGGCGACACGGTCCAATGCCGCGACATGGGCCCCGGCTCTGCAGCGCACCGTACCGGACGATGCTTCGCATCGCCGGGGACGCTGCGCTGCGTCCGGGGCACGCGAGCGAGCTGGTCCTCCAATCACCCCTGTCATTCCCCGCCACCGGGTCTCGCCTTCGGCGAGCCCGATGACAGGCTCCGGCGGGCAATCCAGTACGCCGCGGCTTGTCGGATTGACCTCTGGCGTCTCTGGAATACTGGATCGCCCGCTTTCGCGGGCGATGACATCGCGTGTGTGGCGACGGGCATGCCTTTTCGCTCTCGCGGCTCAAATTCGCCCGAGCTTTGCTTGCGTCTCCACCCTCAAATCCAAGAGGGCGCAGGGAAGGCCGGGTGCTGACAACGCACCCGCGGTCTGCTGCGCAAAATGCACACGCAGAAGAACCGCACAGCAGCATACAGGTGGTGCCGATCACTCGGCCTTCCCTGCGCGATGGTCGGACGGCTTATGCCGCGCTCTCCCGGGAGCCGAATGTCCTTCTGGCCTCCCTCGCCCCGCGGATTGGATGATGCAGTCTGCCCGGTTGGGCTCGCTCGCACCTCCGCGGTAGGCTTGACCGTAGCAACGACGGCCGGGACCACACGGTTTTGCCGTACGCACGGCCCGCCATGTCGCCGCAGTATTCCCGGCCCTTGTACACGGAACCGGAAACTTACAGACGAGACGAAGCCTAGCAGCGCCGTTCGTCACACGCGGGGTTCGGGCTCACAGGGACTACCCGCCCTGCCCGTCCCCTCTCGTGCCGACGCTGCCGCGTCCACCGCAAGCCCGGCTCGCGATCAAGACGACCTCGAGATCGCCCCTCCTGGTTGAGCCGGGATGGGCGACACATACGCCCTTTCCGAATTTCGGTAAAGTAGAATATTTTCGCGCTGATGGATTGACAGAGACCGACACAGGCACGGTGCCGTAGCCCGGATCGAGCGCAAGCGTAATCCGGGACGATGCGAGATGCCGGGCGAGCGGCCCCGGATTGCGCTGCGCTCCACCGGGCTACAAGAAGCACTCACGCCGACGTCGCGCCCTTGCGGCCGAACGGATCGACCATACGGACGATCTCGCAGACGGCGACGAGGCCGGCGAGCCAGGCGGCGCTGGTCAGGCCGATGCGCATCACGATCGCGGCAGTGAAGGCGCCCTCGCCGCCGAGGAACGGCGTTGGGGCGAGCAGCGCGAGCTCGTAAATCCCATAGGCGACGACGAGCATGATCGCGAGCAGCAGCGGCGTGCGGTGCTGGGGCAGCAGGCCGAGCACCGTCGACGAGGCCGCGGTCGACAGCAACGCAGCCACACCGATGACCAAACCCCAGGCGATCGTGCCGGCGTCAACGGGATAATGCAGCACGCCGAAACCGATGGTCTGGTTCACGAGCCAGGCGCCGGTGACGACGAGCAGCGCCGGACGCAGCGGCAGCATCGCCGCGGCCACGACGGCGAAGGCCGCGAACGGCGTTGCGCAGGCGAACGCAAAGCTGGCCAGCGCGCATGACGCCGTCAGCAGCGCAAAGCAGAAAATGGGCGCAAGGCGCGGCGCGACCGGCTGAAGCCGGAGACGGCCGTCGTGAGGCAGCTGGATGCTGCCAGCCATGACGTCAGGAAGCATGGGTGAATTCCTTCTGTTTCGGATGCCGTTCCATTTGAGATCAAAACGAGGCGCCGGCCTTGAGCAGATAGGTACGGCCGGGCAGCGGATAGGCACTGAAGCGGCCGTCCGTGAAGGTGCTGGCGATGGCGTAGTCGTAGTAGAGCGCATTCAGCACATTGTTGACGCCGAGGGACCAGAAGTAGCGCTCGTACTGGCCGCTGAGTTTGAGGTCGATCGTGCCGCCGGCCGGGATCGGCTTCTGGGTGCCCGCCTGGTCGTTGTCCATGCGCCGCTCGCTCCAGAAGCGCGCAGTGGCATCGAGCACCACGTAGTTCTGCCAGATGTTCCAGCTGACACCCGCACTCGCCGTATAGCGCGACACCAGCGGCACGTCGTTGCCGGCCCAGATGCCTTCGCGGAAGACCGCGCGGGTATAGGCCATGCCGGAGCGCAGCAGCAGGGTGTCGTTGACGCGATAGGACAGACTGGTCTCCGAGCCGTAGCGCCGGGTCGGATCGAGATTGGTGTTGTAGAACAGGACCGGGTTGAAATGGACCTCGTTGGTGAGGTCCATCAGATAGAGACTGCTCTGCAGCTGCAGACCGCCGCCCCTGATGCGCAGACCGCCCTCGATGTCCTGCGAGGTCTGGGTCTTGAGCTGGAACGTTTGCGGGATCGCGGCGAAAGTCAGGGGATCGAAGGACGGCCCCGAGGACAGGCGCTCGTCGACGTCAGGCGTGCGGAACGCGCGCGCGGCGCGAGCGAACAGCGAGACCACGTCGTTGAGACGATGCTCGGCCCCGAGATGCAGCGCATATTGGGTCTCGTCGCTCGTCAGCGGCAGCGCACCGATATCGGCATTGAACGGCGCCGCCGCGTCGAAATTGTCGCGTGCCGCAAGACGGACGTTCTGCACCCGCGCGCCGTAGGAGATGTCGGTCGTGGGCAGCACGCCCAATGTGTGCTGGAAATAACCCGCGACCGTCTGCTGCCGGAGGTCGTAATTGTGCCAGGCGGCGAGCCCCTGCCCGGCGCCGCGGTTCTGCGCAAAGCTCGCATCGTAATAATCGATGCCGGTCAGGAGCTGCGACGGCAGGCCGAGCAGCAGGCTCTTCACGCTGAGCCGCGGCGTAATCGACCAGTTCGTCAGTTGGGACTCGACATAAGTCGAGGTGAAGAAGGCCGGAACCGGCGTCGGGCTGGAGAAGAACGTACTCTGCTGCTGCTTGTCGCGCACACCGCCGTCGACGATGAGATCGACGCCGTTGACCAAAGTCTTGGTGAACCCGGCCGTTGCGCTGAAGCCCTGCTGGTTGGCGGCATTGAAGGGCGTGCTGGTGCCTCGGCGGTTGGTCCTGAGCTCGTCGAGGCCGATCGAGGGATCGACGGTGCGGCCGCCCGGCAGCCGCAGCTCCTGATTATCGCCGGTGATGGTGAGAAACGCGCTCAGGCCCGGCGTGGTGTAGTTGAGATTGCCGACACCGTTCTGCTGGGAATAGCGATTGTTGTCGCGATAGCCGTCGGTCCTGACGGCATTGCCGTAGAACGAGGTCGACCATGGACCGGAATTGAGCGAGGTCGAGACGTTGCCGAGCCTGGTGTTGAACGAGCCGAATCCGGCCTCGATGCGCGCAGTCACGGGCGGTCCGCCGGCGCCGGTCCTGGTGACGATGTTGATCACGCCGCCGACCGCGTTGTCGCCGTAAAGCACCGCGCCGGAATTGCCGCGCGTGATCTCGATGCGCTCGATGGAATTGAGCGGGATGGTGGAGAGGTCCACCTGCGCCATGTCGACGTCGTTGAGCCGCCGGCCGTTGACCAGCACCAGCGTGTTGGCGGTGGCAAAGGCGCCGAAGCCGCGCAGGTCCACGCTGGTCTTGGCGCCGATCTGGCCGCCATAGAACGTCGTGATCTGGGCCCCCGGCACCTGCGTGGCGATGATCTCGGCAAGCGTCTGCGACGGCGAATGCGCGATATCCGCGGCCGTGATCACGGTCGTGGCGGCTCCGACGATACCGCCGCCGCCGGCGACAGCCTCCGAGCCCGAGCCGGACGAGCCAGTGCCGTCGATTGCTGGCGCGACGCTCGCGGCTCGCCGCGGCCGCGTCGCCTCGCCCTCACCTGTCGCCCTCGCCCGCGTGCGGTTCTGATCGGCGGGCTTGCTCACCTCGATCGGCGGCAATTGCTCGGCAAGCCCCTGCTGGGCGAAGGCGGAGGACAGATCCAGCGAATGGAACGAGACGGATGCGAGCAGGCCGGCGCTGAGGCGCCGGGCGGCAGAAACGAGACGGGACATTGTTGTCACCTCGGTATGACGTCAGTGGCACGTCACAGCGAACGAGGTTTCACGGCAGAGCGGCGGACTGCTCCGATGAAGCCAATGTCTGTACTCCCCGACCGACATCTTCGCGTGTGACCACGGCTGACGGCAGGTCTCCTGGCTCGCGGGTCGTTACCTTGCGTCGCCTTCCCAGGACCGAGGTTCCCAGTGGCACAGGACGAAAGATTCACCGCTTACAGTTGCGGGGGCAGCCGTGGCGTTGGGACAGATCCCGGCATTGGGACGTCCCGCACCACATTCCCTTTTGATCTCCCTGGGGAGAACCGTCGCCGGCCATTTACGTGTCGCTCCGGCAGCGTGTCAATCGACCGTTGGGCGGCACTCAGGTCCGTCCGCGCGGACGTTGCGCCAGGGCCCAGGCGGCCGTGACGTCGCGCGGCGGAACATCGATGCGTTTGATCGGGGTCAGTTCGCCGGAGGCCGAGACGATCGCGGTTTCCTCGCGGCGGCAGCGCGTGCAGACAAAGCGGACCTCATGCGGAGACGCCGACCAGCTCGACCGCTTCACATTGGCGGCCATCGGCCAGGCCTCGCAATGCGAGCACGACACCAGAAATCGACCGGGATCGAGCATACCCATTTCCATCGGACTCCACGTCCTGCCGCCTCTTCAATGATTAACCCAAGTGAATCGTTCCGGTGCCTAAGCACCGCCAATTGCGAGAGGCAGCTCCGGAGGCGGCCGCCAACGCGCTCAGCGCGCGCCCTTGAGGGTGCAGGAGGTCGAGCAGGTGACGGTGGTGCCGCGATCGCATGCTTTGCAGGCGGCGACGCACTGGTTCAGGTCGCGGGGATTGTAGCTGTAGGCCCGCAAGGGGCAGGCCGGCGTCGTCGAGCCGGTGATGTCCTGCTCCTGGTCGCAGGCCGCCGTCATGAGCGCGAACATGATCACGGCAACGAGGCGCATGGGATGCCCTGTCTAGCACGACAATGACGTTCCGGTGCGCGCTGCATTGCAGCGAACCCCGGCCTTCCCACCACGGGCATCACCTATCAGCGACGCCCGCATGCCATCAGGATGCGCGCCAAACCTTAAGAACGGATTGCAGCCGGCCTCAGGCCGCGGCCTCGGTCGCGATCGCCTGCCGCATGTCGACCGCCAACTGACGGTACTGCTCCGAAAGCTTCAGATAGAACTCGCGCTTGCTGCCATCGGTGGCGAGCTTGGCGATCAGCTCGCATTCGGCGGTGAGCGTCTCAAACCGTTCCAGCCTGTCCTGAAGTTCTGGCATCGGCGTGTCCCCATCAAACGCCTCAAGGACATCCAACCTAAGCCCGGGAAATAGGTCACGGCAAACATCGTTATCGAGCAGAAGCAATTTTTCCGGTGCGGCGGCCCTATTTGCTGTCGAGGCGCCAGGCGCCGTCCCATGCCTCGTCAGGCGGGCTCGCCTTGAGCTGCGCGATGCGGCCGAGCATCGTGCGCGAGGGCCCGTCACCGGGAACGGCTTCGAGGGCCGCGTTGAAGGCAGCGCGCGCCGCATCGAAGCGCCTGATACGATAGGCGGCAAGCGCCTCGGCATAGTGCGTGCGCAGGCTGGCTTGCGCATCGGTGAGCCCGCCCGCCCTCGCCATCACCTCGAAGATCGGCTGCGGCGCGCTCTGGCCGGCGACCGCCAGACGATCGATCTCGCGCAGCTCGAGCCGCGTCCCGATCGCCTCGGCGGTGGCCTGCGAGATCAGGATGCGGGTGCCGTAGACCTTGTTGACCGCTTCCAGCCGCGAGGCCAGGTTCACGGCATCGCCCATCACGGTGAAGCTCATCATCAGCTCGGAGCCGATGCTGCCGGTCAGCACCTCGCCGGTGGCGATGCCGATCCGCAAATCGCACGGCGCGGGCATAGCGCGGATGCCGAGCAGGTCGGGCAGCTGCCGCTGGAGCGCGGGCACCTGATCGGCCATCTCGATCGCCGCGATGCCGGCAAGAAGCGCCTGCTCGCCGTCCTCGATGAAGGGCGGCCCCCAATAGGACATGATGGCATCGCCGATATACTTGTCGATGATGCCGCGATTGTTCCTGACGGGTGCGGACATCACCGTGAAATAGTGGTTCATCACCTTGACGAGGCCGCGCGGCGTCATGCCCTCGCTCATCGAGGTGAAGCCGCTCATGTCGCAGAACATGATGGTCATGACCCGGCGCTCGCCGTCGATCGCGATCTCCGGCCGGTCGATCAGCCCCTGCACCACCTTGGGATCGATGTAGCGGCCGAAGGTCTCGCGGATGCGCTCGTTGTGCCGGAGCTGCTCGGTCATGCGGTTGAAGGCCGCGGCGAGCTCGCCGATCTCGTCCTGGGTGGAGACGGTGATGGTCTTGTCGAAGCGGCCTGCCTCGACCTCCCGGGTTCCGGCGAGCAGCAGCCGCACCGGGCGGGTGATGCCGCTGGACACCATCAGCGCAAAGACGAAGCCGACGATCGCCGCGAGCAGCGTCACGACGCCCGAGACGACGATCGCCTGATGCTGGCGGCCGATCACCTGCGTCGTCGAGAAGAAGACCTGCGTCAGCATGTCGGCGCGGATCGCATCGACCTTCCGGTTGAACTGGTCGCGCACCACGTCGATGTGTTCCAGCGTGCCGCGGGCCTCCGTCATCTGCCTGGCGTCGGCCTGCTTGAGCAGCTTCGCATGGTCCTCGCTCAGGTCGCGGCGCAGCTCGGTGACGGCGGTCTCGATGCGGATATCGATCCGCCCCAGGGCGGCATTGTCGGAATAGGTCCTGGGGTCGTCGATGATCATGTTGATGAGCTTGCGTGCGGCCTCGGCGTCCTCCTCGATCTTGCGGTCGGATTCCTCGAAGTCGCGAAGGCGCGCCGCATAGGCCTGCTCGTCCGATGGCGCCTCCATCCTGGTCATCACCACCCGCCGCAGCGCCAGCGCCCGCTCCAGCGAATGGATGTTGGCGCGAGCCAGATGGCTGTAGGCCGGGATGTAGCGATTGGTCAGCTCGTCCAGGAGGACGCCGACCTGGCTCGACATCACCATCGACAGGATCGAGGTGACCAGCATCAGGACGATCAGTCCGAGGGCGATGCCGACGATCTTGTGCCGGATCGACTGGTTGAAAATCGGCATAGGTGCGGGCAAAGGCCAAAAGGATGCAGGGAGGGAACTCCATACACCGAGTCCAGCTGCGGGAACACGCGCAATCTGGTTCCTTCAGGCGCCTTGAACCGTCCTCGCCGTCGAGCACGTCCGGATCGTTAATAAAGGTTAAAGGACAGCCAACACCTCATTTCCCCGGAGTTCCCGCATCACATCGGTATTTCGCCGCATTGTTGCGACAGCGTGAGGAATGCGGGACGATGCCGTGGCATCGTATCCGGTATCGTGATTCTCAAGCCGCATGTCGTCGCGGACCTTGGTTTGTGGTGGTTTCGCAGGGGGACCATGGAATGAACCAGTGCCTACGCTCGCTCGCGTGTGCCGTTGCCGTGGCCGCATTGGCTCTCGTTCCCACCGGGCTGGCGGCAAAAAGCAGTCACAAATCCTCCACGCCGAAGAAGACGCATGAGGCGAAAGCCGGCAAGCAGCGTCACGCCGCGGCGAAGTCCGCGGCGAAGTCGCGCCACGGCAAGCACGCCGAGGCCAAGCGCAAGTCGAAGACCATCGACGAGCCTTCCAGCAAACCGGCGTTGCCGCCGCTGACCGGCGACCTCGCCGCGCTGAAGGACGTGATCGACCTCACGCGCAAGGGCAAGGGCGAGGATGCCAGCGCGGCGCGCGAGCGCATTGCCGATCCCGCCGGACAGAAGCTCGCGGACTGGTTCATGCTGCGCCATTCCGACAGCACGGCGAATTTCAAGCGCTACGCCGCGTTCCTCGCCGCCAATCCGGACTGGCCGAGCCGCACGCTGCTGCGCCGCCGTGCCGAGGCGCGGCTGTGGCAGGAGAAGAGCGATGCTGCCACCGTGCACAAATTCACCATGGACCGGCCGATCAGCGCCAAGGGCAAGTTCGCGCTCGCCCGCGCGCTGCGCGCTGAAGGCGAGACCGACCGGGCCGCGCAGCTGGTGCGCGAGGCCTGGCGCGCGGACGAATTGTCCGAACGCAGCGAGCAGGATTCCTACGACGCGTTCGGAGACCTCCTCACCGCGGACGATCATCGCGCCCGCATGGACAAGCGGCTCGGTGCCAAGGACTACGCGGCTGCGCGGCGCGCTGCGAAACGGCTCGGGGAGGACGCGCTCGCGATCGTCAAGGCCTGCGCCGCCGTGACCGGCAAGTCGAGCAAGGCCAAGGATTATCTCGAGGACGTGCCGGGCGAAGCGCGGCGCGATCTCGGCTATGTGCTCTGCCGCGCCCAATGGCACCTCCAGAACGATCGCATCGACGATGCCGCCGAGGTGATCCTGGCCGCCGCGCCCGAGACCATGGCGGCGCAGGATACCGACGCCTGGTGGCGCGAGCGGCGCATGCTTGCGCGCAAGCTGCTCGACCAGGGCAAGTTCAAAACCGCCTATGACGTGGTGCGCTCGGCCGCGGTGCCGGACAAGGAAGTCTATCGCGTCGACTATCATTTCATGTGCGGCTGGATCGCGTTGCGCTTTCTCGACGATCCCAGGACGGCGATGGTGCACTTCGTGGCCGTCGACGAGGGCTCGGCCAATCCGATCGCGCTGTCGCGCGCCCATTATTGGCGCGGCCGCGCCGCCGAGGCGATGGGTGCCATGGCCGATGCGCGCATGAGCTATCGGGCGGCCTCGCGCTATCCGACCGCCTATTACGGTCAGCTGGCGCGCGCCAAGCTCGGCCTCGACCGCGTCGAGCTGCGAGCGCCCTCGCATGTCCTGGCCGCGGCAGATACGCCACCCGCGGACGAGCGCGTGCGCGCCGCCGACATGCTCTACGGCATCGGCGAGCGCGACCTGGTGTTCTATTACGCCGAGGACTTTGCCAAGGAGAGCACCGACGTCGCCGCGCTCGAAGCGCTGGGCGAGCTCGCCCGGCGTCGCAACGATGCCCGCGTGATGCTGGAGGTCGGCAAGACGGCGCTGGCGCGCGGGCTCGCGCTCGACCATTACGCCTTTCCCACCATCGGTATCCCCGAGCACAAGCAGGTCGCGCCCGCGATCGAGACCAGCGTGATCTATTCGGTGGCGCGCACCGAGAGCTCGTTCGAGCAGCGCGACAAGTCGCATGCCAACGCGGTCGGGCTGATGCAGGTGACGCCGGTAGCGGGACGCGACACCGCGAAGCGCTTCGGCCTGACTTACGATTGGGACAGGATGGTCTCCGATCCCGTCTACAACACGCAGATGGGCGCCGCCGAGCTCAGCGCGCTGTTCTCGGAATATCGCGGCAATCAGATCATGACCTTCGCCGGCTACAATGCCGGCCGCGGCCGCGTGCGCGATTGGGTGCAGGCGCGCGGCGACCCCCGGGATCCCAAGGTCGACCCGGTGGACTGGGTCGAGCGCATCCCGCTGTCGGAGACGCGCAACTACGTCCAGCGCGTGATCGAGAACGTGCTGGTCTATCGCGCGCGGTTCGAGGATAGCAGCATGGTCGCCGGCAAGAGCGACGAACGCGTCGTGACGAAGGACGCCAGCGCCACGGCAATGCCGGTGGATTGAACGCCTTTTCTCGTGTGTCCTGTCAATCCGTCTCAGGCGGACGAGGGACCGCCCAGGACGGATCCGCGCCGAATGGGTGATCCAGAAAGAAATACCACGTGCCGTCGTCGCCCCTACGGTGAACCTCCATCCCGTGATGATGCACCTCGATCGGCCTCCCGTCCTCCGCCTGGCCAGTAATGAGCCATTGCGAACGCGTCATCGCGAAATCGCCCGAGATGGTCGTGTGGTGGGTCACGACGTCCATGTGGGGCTTGAGGGCGATATAGGACGCCATGGTGGCCCGGATCGCGTCCGCGCCGCGCGCGATCTTGGTTCCTCCGTGCACCGCGTCGACCTGCACGATCGAAGCTTCCGGATGATAGAGGGCCGCTGCAGCGTCGACATCTTGCGCGTTGAAGGCGCGCGCGAGCCACAGATTGCTGAGTTCAGGCGCCGGGGAACCCATATTGACGTCTCCTTCGTGAAGTCAGCCCCGATGCTGCAGATAACGCGGCTTGCGTTAGGGGGCCATGATGCGAACCTGCAGTCGCGATGTGCACCATTGCACACCCTTTTTCGCTGAAACGGCCGATGCGCAGAATTCGGAGCCCATGCGTTTGCGGCGCCCTTTCCTCGAACATCGGAGCTCGGCTGCAATGGCCCACATACCCCGTCGCATCGAATGGAATGATCTGCGTTTTATGCTTGCAGTTGCCGAGCAGGGCGGGCTCGCTGGCGCTGCGCGCGCGTTAGGAGTGAACCGAACCACCGTGCTGCGACGCGTGAAGGCCTTCGAGCGAACGCACCAATGCCGGCTATTCGAGCGGCTTCACACGGGGTACGGGCTCACCGCCGGTGGCGAGCAATTGCTCGCGACAGCAAGGCACGTCTCCGACGCGGTCGCCGACCTGGAGCGTCGTTTGGCCGGACGGGATCTGCAGATGCATGGCACGCTGCGGGTGGCCACGACCGATACGCTGGCCGCGGCCACCCTGCCCCAGCACTTGGCAGCCTTTCGAGTCCGCCACCCCGCCGTGATCATCGAATTGGTGGTCGGCAATATCCCCGCGAATCTGACCCGCCGCGAGGCTGACGTCGCGGTGCGCCCTATGACCGGTCCTCCCGAAGTGCTCCGCGGCAGGCGAGTGTGCGGACTCGCGTTCGGCATCTATGCGGCCCCGGGTGCCCATGCAGGCCCATGGCTCGTTCCCGATGACAGCCTGTCCGGGACTGTCGTCGGCCGCTGGACGCGGGCAAACGTGCCCGGCGTCGAAATCGCGGCTCGCGCGGACAGTCTACTGGCGCTGCGCGACCTTGCGTCCGCGGGACTGGGGCGGACCGTCCTGCCGTGCTACCTCGGCGAGGCGGCTGGCGGGCTAATACGGGTGGGAGAGGTCCTGCCGGATGCCAAATCCGAGCTTTGGCTGCTAACCCATGAGGACTTGAGCCGGACGGCACGGGTGCGCGCGTTTACCGAGTTTATGGCCCGTGTCCTCGGCGACGAGCGCGATTTGCTGGAAGGCCGCCGGGCCAATCCTTCGCCTCAATTGCGCGACCTGCGGGAGCCGCCCAAGTGACCCAGCGTCGAAGCGGACCGAGGCCAGATGAGTGGATGCGCTTGCGCATCCATCGGGGCAATGACCGCACCAGCTACAAGCCCCCTCAATCCACCTTGATGTTCGCCGCCTTGATGATCGGCCACCATTTTGCGATCTCGGCCTTCTGCCTTGTGCCGAGCGCTTCGGGGGCGAGCTGGTCCTTCGGCGTCATCTCCAGACCCTGGTTTTCGAGCTGCTTCCGCACGGCGGGATCGTTCAGCGCTTCCACGGCCGCGGCGTTGAGCTTTGCCACGATCTCCTTCGGCGTGCCCTTCGGAACCCACATGCCCGACCACAGCGTCATGTTGAAGCCCTTCAGGCCCGCCTCCTCCACGGTCGGGATCTCCGGCGCCGAGGCCAGGCGCTTGCTGTCGGTGATGCCGTAGGCGCGGATGGTGCCGGCGCGGACCTGACCGATCGAGTTGGAGGCCTGGTCGACCATGATGTCGATCTGGCCGGCGATCAGGTCGTTCAGCGCGGGCGCGGTGCCGCGATACGGCACGTATTGCAGCTTGATGCCGGAGATGCTTTCCAAATAGACGCCGGCGATGTGGCTGCCGGAGCCGGCGCCGGCGGTGCCCGCCGTCGGCGCCGAGCTGCGCGATTTCAGCCATTCGATCAGCTCCTTCAGCGACGTCGCGGGCACCGCGTTCTTGCTGACGACCATCATCGGATTGCTCGGCAGCAGCACCACCGGCTCGAGGTCGGCAACGAGGTCGTATTTGAGCTTGTAGACGGCGCCGTTGGCGACGTGGGTGCCGAGATGGCCGAACGAGATGGTGTAGCCGTCCGGCGGCGATTGCACGGCGCGGCCGACGCCGATCGAGCCGCCGGCGCCGGTGACGTTCTCGATCACGACGGGCTGGCCGAGCGGCACCCGCATGCGCTCGGCCAGCACGCGCGCCATCGCATCGGACGGTCCGCCCGCCGCGAATGGCACGATGATGGTGATCGGACGGGTGGGATAGTCGTCGGCGCGCGCGGCGCCGACAGCAGCGAGAACAGCAAACAGCGCAGCCCAGACGGCCTTCGTCATTGTCTTCTCCCCAGCGATGTCTTTGTTGTTGTTTGGCCTCTGCCCGCGTACGGGAAGAGGGATCGTGCGTAGCCTATCCCGCGCTAGAACTGCGCGTAATCGATCGGCTTGTGGCGGTCGAGCGTGCGGGTGACCGGCGGCAGCGGATATTTCAGGCCGGTGGCGCAGTTGAACAGCATCACGCGATCACTCTTCGAGACGCGGCCGTCGGCAAGGCTCTCCTTGTAGGCGGCGTAGGTTGCGGCGCCCTCGGGGCAGAGCAGCAGCCCCTCCTCGCGCGCGACCTCGTTCAGCGCCGTCGAGATCTTGTCGTCGTCGACCGCGATGGCAAAGCCCTTGCTCTCGCGCACCGCCCGCAGGATCAGGAAATCGCCGATCGCCTGCGGCACGCGGATGCCCGAGGCAATGGTGTGAGCGTCCTCCCAGCGCGTGGCGTGCTCGGTCCCGGCCTCAAAGGCCCGCACCATCGGCGCGCAACCGGAGGCCTGCACCGCGACCATGCGCGGGCGCTTCGAACCGATGAAGCCAATTCTCTCGAGTTCGTCGAAAGCCTTCCACATCCCGATCAGGCCGGTGCCGCCGCCGGTCGGATAGAAGATCACGTCGGGCACGTCCCAGCCGAGCTGCTCGGCGAGCTCGAGGCCCATCGTCTTCTTGCCTTCGATGCGGTACGGCTCCTTCAGCGTCGAGGTGTCGAACCAGCCGACCTTGGCCTTGCCCTCGCCGACGATCTTGCCGCAATCGTCGATATAGCCGTTGACGCGGTAGACGGTGGCGCCCTGCAGCTCGATCTCGCTGACGTTCACCTCGGGCGTGTCGGCCGGGCAGAAGATCGTGGTCTTGATGCCGCAGCTCGTGGCGTAGGCCGCCAGCGCCGCGCCGGCATTGCCGTTGGTCGGCATCGCCATGTGCTTGATGCCGAGCGCCTTGCCCATCGACACCGCCATGACGAGGCCGCGCGCCTTGAACGAGCCGGTCGGCAAGCGGCCCTCGTCCTTGACGATGATCTCGCCGCCGCCGAGCTTCTTGCCGAGCTTGGGCAGCCGGATCAGCGGCGTGGTGACCTCGCCGAGCGAGACGATGTCCTGGCATTTGCGCACCGGCAAGAGCTCGCGGTAGCGCCACATGTCGCCCGGCCGCTGCGCGAGGGCGTCCTTGGTCAGCGCCTTCTTCACGCCTGCAAGATCGTAGCGCACCAGCAGCGGCTTGCCGGCCTTGGAGAGATTGTGGACCTGGTCGGCGGCGTAATGATCGCCCTCCATCGCGCATTCGAGATGGGTGACGAAGGTCGGGCGTTCGATGGTGAGGTTGTCGTTGTCGTGCATGCTGCTTCTTTCTTCTTGCTTGTTCAAACCGCTCTTTCCACGCGTCATTGTGAGGAGCCCGCGACAAAATTGCGGAGCAATTTTGCGCAGATGCGACGAAGCAATCCAGACTCTTTCCGCGGAGGCAGTCTGGATTGCTTCGCTTCGCTCGCAATGACGGCAGTCGTCATATGTTCAACACCCGTCCATACGCATCCAGCACGGCTTCCTTCATCATCTCCGATAGGGTCGGATGCGGGAACACGGTGTGCATCAGCTCCTCTTCCGTCGTCTCCAAATTCATGGCGACGACGTAGCCCTGGATCAGTTCGGTCACTTCCGCGCCGACCATGTGGGCCCCTAACAGCTGGCCGGTCTTCTTGTCGAAGATGACCTTGACGAGGCCCTGATCCTCGCCGAGCGCGATGGCCTTGCCGTTGCCGACGAAGGGGAAGCGGCCGACGCGGATCTCGCGGCCATTCTCCTTGGCCTTGGCTTCCGTCAAGCCGACGGACGCCACCTGCGGGTGGCAATAGGTGCAGCCCGGGATCAGATTCTTGTCCATGGGATGCGGGTTGAGCCCCTTGATCGCCTCGACGCAGATCACGCCCTCATGCTCGGCCTTGTGCGCCAGCATGGGCGGACCCGCGACGTCGCCGATGGCGTAGATGCCGGGAACGTTGGTCTTGCCGTAGCCGTCGACCACGACGATGCCGCGGTCGGTCTTCACGCCGAGCTTTTCCAGGCCGAGATTCTCGATGTTGCCGACCACGCCGACTGCCGAGATCACGCGCTCGAACTCGGTCGTGACCGGCTTGCCCTTGCCGTCGTCGATGGTGGCGACGACGCTGTCGGCCTTCTTCTCCAGCTTGGTCACCTTGGTCGAGGACATGATCTTGATGCCCTGCTTCTCAAGGCGCTTGCGGGCGAGGCCTGCGATCTCGGCGTCCTCGACGGGCAGGATCTGCGGCAGCACCTCGACCACCGTCACGTCACTTCCCATGGTATGGAAGAACGAGGCGAACTCGATGCCGATCGCGCCGGAGCCGACCACCAGCAGCGATTTCGGCATGCGCTCCGGCACCATCGCTTCGAAATAGGTCCAGACCAGCTTCTTGTCGGGCTCGAGTCCCGGCAGCACGCGCGGCCGTGCGCCGGTGGCGACGATGATGTGCTTGGCCTGATAGCTCCCCTCGCCCAGCGCGCCCTTCGGCGCCTCGACGTCGGACTTCTTCACGGTGATCTTGCCGGGTGCGTCGATCGCGGCCGCGCCCCAGATCACGCTGACCTTATTCTTCTTCATCAGGAAGCCGACGCCGTCGTTGAGGCGTTTGGAGACGCCGCGCGAGCGCTGCACCACGGCCTTGGGATCGAACGAGATCTTCTCCGCCGAGAGGCCGTAGTCTTTCGCATGCTGCATGTAGTGGTAGATCTCGGCCGAGCGCAGCAGCGCCTTGGTCGGGATGCAGCCCCAGTTCAGGCAGATGCCGCCGAGATAGGACTTTTCGACGATCGCGGTCTTGAAGCCGAGCTGCGCGGCGCGGATCGCGGTGACGTAGCCGCCGGGACCGGAGCCGATGATGATGACGTCGAAGGATGTGTCGGCCATGGCGGCTCCCGTTCAACTCAAGAGGCGCCGCGGGCGCGGCGCTTGAAGACAATAGATCTGACCAGCCATTCAATGATCCCGATCAGGACCAGAATGGCCAGCGCGCTGAACACGATCGGTTGAGCGATGTTCCGCGACAGCTGCTCCCCCGAGAAGAAGGCCGACCGAAGAAAATCGAGCCCAACCGGGTTGAGCGCGACGACCGCGCCGAGCAGCAGCGATATCCATGGCCAGCGGGTTCGGACATGCAAGGTTGCCCCCTCTGTCGCCGCGTCAAACCATCATCATCACAGGGTTTTCGATCAGCTGCTTGAAGGCGCCGATCAGCTCGGCGCCGAGCGCGCCGTCGATGGCGCGGTGATCGCAGGACAAGGTCACGCTCATCATGTGCGCGATCTCGATCTTGCCGCCGCGCACCACGGGACGCTCCTCGCTGGTGCCGACCGCCAGGATGGTCGCATGCGGCGGGTTGATCACGGCGGTGAAGTGGCTGATGCCGTACATGCCGAGGTTGGAGACGGCGGTGGTGCCGCCCTGGTATTCCTCGGGCTTCAATTTGCGCGAGCGTGCGCGCGCGGCAAAATCCTTCATCTCGTTGGAGATGGTCGAGAGCGTCTTGGTCTCCGCCTTGCGGATGATCGGCGTGATCAGGCCGCCGGGCATCGCCACGGCAACGCCGACGTCGGAATGATGGTGCTTGACCATGCCGCTTTCGGTCCAGCTGACGTTGCAGTTCGGGATCTTCTGCAGCGCCACCGCCATCGCCTTGATGACGAAGTCGTTGACCGAAATCTTGTAGAGCGGCTTCTTCTCCTTGTCCTTCGGCGCGGCAGCATTGATCTCCTCGCGGGCAGCGAGCAGCTTGCCGATGTCGCAGTCGATGGTGAGGTAGAAGTGCGGGACGTTCTGGATCGAGGCGGTCAGGCGCTGCGCGATGGTGCGGCGCATCCCGTCATGCGGGACGATCTCGTAGGAGCCTGGCTCGAACAACGACAGGATCTGCTTGTCCGACATGGTCGGCGCGATCGCGGGCGCGGACGAGGGAGCAGCCGCCGGTGCCTTGAGGCCCTTGCCCGACTTGGCCTGCTCGACGTCGCGCGCGACGACCCGGCCATGCGGCCCGGTGCCGGTGACCATGCCGACATCGATGCCGGCTTCCTTGGCGAGGCGACGCGCCAACGGCGATGAGAACACGCGGCCGCCATGGCCGTTCGCCTGCGCGGCCGGAGCTGCGGCCTGCGGCGCGGGTGCCGCGGCAGGCGGCGGAGCGGCCTTGGGCGCGGCAGGTGCGGGCGCGGGAGCCGGCTCAGCAGCAGGAGCTTCAGCGGGCTTCTCTGCTTTCGGCGGCGCGGCCGAAGCGCTCGGCTTGGCGCTCCCCGCCGCCTTCACGTCCTCGCCCTCGCCGGCAAGCACCGCGATCACGTCGTTGACCGGGACGTCCTGCGTGCCCTCGGGCACCAGGATCTTCGCGATCGTGCCCTCGTCGATCGCCTCGACCTCCATGGTCGCCTTGTCGGTCTCGATCTCGGCGATGACGTCGCCGCTCTTGACCTTGTCGCCTTCCTTCTTCAGCCACTTGGCGAGGTTGCCCTTCTCCATCGTCGGCGAGAGAGCGGGCATCAGGATGTTGATGGGCATGCTGACCTCAAGAAGAACTTTGCAAAACGTCGTCTTTCGACAGCGAAGACGACCAGGTTTAGTTGCCGATGTCGCCCTGCCACAGGCGCTCATTGGCAGGGATGGAACGCCAATTCTTCATCATGGTGATGGAGCGGTCGTCGGCAAGGTCGATCCAGGGGATACCGAACTTGTCGAGGATGTCCTTGGAGCCTTCGAAGGTGACGGATTCGCCGATCACCACCAGCTTGACCTTGAACAGCCCGAGCGCACCCGCGCACATCGAGCATGGCGACAATGTGGTGTACATGACGGTGTCGTGGAACGAGATCGCGCCGGCTTCGCGCAGGCAGCTCATCTCGCCGTGCAGGATCGGATTGTTCTCCTGCACGCGGTTGTTGTGGCCGCGGGCGATGATCTTGTTGTCGCGCGTCAGCACCGCGCCGATCGGCAGGCCGCCCTGCGCGATCGAAGCCTCCGCCTCGCGGATCGCCTCCAGCATGAAATCGTAATGATAGGGCTCGATCGCCATGGTCAGTGTCCCTTGCCGCGCGGCGTCGTCGTGCCGGTGTCGGTGGGACGCTCGATCTCGGCCTGGAACATCTCGAGGATCCGGTTCAGCGCGTCCTCTTCGGTATATTCGCTCTCGCGCGCATAGGCGCGCGCGGCATGGCGGGCGAGATCGACGAGCAGGAGCCCCCACATGTCGGGCTCCTCGAAGGCGCGTTGGAACGCCATCGACAGCCCGCCGTCCAGCACGAACACGCGCAGGATCTCGACCGCGTCGTCGCGGGCCATGACGTCGGGCGGCAGTGGCTGCTCCTTGGGGCCCGCCATGGTCTACCTGTAGCAGACGGCTTTGGCGGCCTCGACGACTTCCGCAGCCGACGGCAGCGCAAGCTTCTCCAGGTTCGCCGCATACGGCATCGGCACGTCCTTGCCGGAGACGCGCGTCACCGGCGCGTCCAGATAATCGAAGGCGTTCTCCATGATGCGCGCGGCGATCTCGGCGCCGACGCCGCTCTGGGCCCAGCCCTCCTCCACCGTCACCGCACGCCCGGTCTTCTTCACCGAGTTGATGATGGTCTCGGTGTCCATCGGGCGCAGCGTACGCAGGTCGATCACCTCGGCCTCGATGCCGTCCTTGGCGAGTTCGTCGGCGGCCTTCAGCGCATAGGTCATGCCGTTCGACCAGGAGATGATCGTGACATGGCTGCCGGCGCGCACGATGCGGGCCTTGCCGATCGGGATGATGAAATCATCCAGCTTGGGGACTTCGCCGCTGTGGCCGTAGAGCACCTCGTTCTCGAGGAAGATCACCGGATTGGGATCGCGGATCGCGGCCTTGAGCAGGCCCTTGGCATCGGCGGCCGAATACGGCGCGACGACCTTGAGCCCGGGAACGTGGGAGTACCAGGCCGAGTAATCCTGGCTGTGCTGGGCGGCGACGCGCGCAGCCGCACCGTTGGGGCCGCGGAACACGATCGAGCAGCCCATCTGGCCGCCGGACATGTAGAGCGTCTTGGCGGCGGAGTTGATGATCTGGTCGATCGCCTGCATGGCGAAGTTGAAGGTCATGAACTCGACGATGGGCTTGAGGCCGGCCATCGCGGCACCGACGCCGACGCCGGCAAAGCCGTGCTCGGTGATCGGCGTATCGATCACGCGCTTGGCCCCGAATTCCTGGAGCAGGCCCTGCGTGACCTTGTAGGCGCCCTGATATTCGGCGACCTCCTCGCCCATCACGAAGACGTCGGCATCGCGGCGCATCTCTTCGGCCATGGCATCGCGCAAAGCTTCGCGGATGGTCTGCGTGATCATCTCGGTGCCCGCGGGCACCTCCGGATCGGGTTCGGCAACGGCCTGCGGCGCCGGCGCAGCCTTGGGCTGAGGCTCCTTGGGCTGAGGCGCCTCGGACTTGGCGGCGGCGGGCGGTGCGGACTCCGCCGCTTTCTCCTGCTTCGCCGGCGCGGACGCCTTGGCGAGATCGGCCGCGCTCTCGCCGTCGGCGAGAATGGTCGCGATCGGCGTGTTCACCGCGACGTCGGCGGTGCCCTCGGGGATCAGGATCTTGCCGAGCGTGCCCTCGTCGGTCGCCTCGACCTCCATGGTCGCCTTGTCGGTCTCGATCTCCGCGATCACGTCACCCGACTTGATCGCTTCGCCCTCTTTCTTCAGCCATTTGGCGAGGTTGCCCTTCTCCATCGTGGGCGACAACGCGGGCATCAGCACTTGAATTGGCATATCTTCTCCAAGGAAAGCTTGCGCGCGTTCAGCGGTAGACGTCGGTCCAGAGCTCGGCGGCATCCGGCTCGGGATCATGCTGGGCGAAATCGGCGGAGGCGTTGACGATGTCGCGCACCTCGGCGTCGATCGCCTTGAGGTCGGCCTCGCTGACCTTCGCGGCCAACAGGCGGTTGCGCACCTGCTCGATCGGGTCCTGATCGTGACGGACCTTCTCGACCTCCTCGCGTGTGCGATATTTTGCAGGATCGGACATCGAGTGCCCGCGGTAGCGATAGGTCTGCATCTCCAGGATGAAGGGCCCCTTGCCGGCGCGGCACCAGGCCGCCGCCTCCTCGCCCGCAGCCTTGACGGCGCGGACGTCCATCCCGTCGATCTGCTTGCCGGGGATGTTGAAGGACGCGCCGCGCTTGGAGAAATCCTGCTGCGCCGAGGCGCGCGAGACCGAGGTGCCCATGGCGTAGCGGTTGTTCTCGATGACGTAGATCACCGGCAGCTTCCAGAGCTCCGCCATGTTGAAGCTCTCGTAGACCTGGCCCTGGTTGGCCGCGCCGTCGCCGAAATAGGTGACGCTGACATTGTCGTTGCCGCGATAATGATTGGCGAAGGCGAGGCCTGTGCCGAGCGAGACCTGGGCGCCGACGATGCCGTGGCCGCCGTAGAAGTGCTTCTCCTTGCTGAACATGTGCATGGAGCCGCCCTTGCCCTTGGAATAACCGCCGCGGCGGCCCGTGAGCTCGGCCATGACGCCGTTGGCATCCATGCCGGTGGCAAGCATGTGGCCGTGATCGCGATAGCCGGTGATGACCTGATCGCCCTCCTTCAGGGCCATCTGCATGCCGACCACTACGGCCTCCTGGCCGATATAGAGGTGGCAGAAGCCGCCGATCGCGCCCATGCCGTAGAGCTGGCCGGCCTTTTCCTCGAACCTGCGGATCAGGAGCATGTCGCGGAGCGCCTTGAGCTCCTGCTCCCTCGTGAATTCCGGAGGCGAACCGCCGTCGGTCTTGTCCTGTGGAGGGCTTGCGGCGGCTTTCTTGGGTGCGGCCATAGGAATTCCGGGTCAGAGAAAACTTGTGCCCTCTCTAACCCAACTCAAACGCCCTTGGAAAGCACCGCGGCAGCATGCCACGACTTTCATTATGCCGCACTGCAACGTGGTCGAAATATTGGAAAATCTTTGGCGCCGATCGGGCAACAAATCTACGCGTCACGATGCGGCGATATGACCAGCTCAAGAACGATGCACCATGCCGATCCCAGTCGTCGAAGTGGACGGCGCCGGACATGGCGCCGCCCTCTCCGCATTCCCGATCAGAAGAAGCCGAGCTTCTTCGGGCTGTAGCTGACCAGGAGGTTCTTGGTCTGCTGATAATGATCGAGCATCATCTTGTGGGTCTCGCGACCGACGCCCGACTGCTTGTAGCCGCCGAACGCTGCGTGGGCGGGATAGGCGTGGTAGCAATTGGTCCAGACCCGGCCGGCCTGGATCGCCCGGCCGAAGCGGTAGCAGCGGTTGGCATCGCGGCTCCAGACGCCGGCCCCGAGGCCGTAGAGCGTGTCGTTGGCGATCTCGAGCGCCTCGTCGTCGGTCTTGAAGGTCGTGACCGAGACCACGGGGCCGAAGATCTCTTCCTGGAAGATCCGCATCTTGTTGTGGCCCTCGAACACGGTCGGCTTGACGTAGAAGCCGCCGGCGAGATCGCCGCCTAGCTCGGCCCGTCCGCCGCCTGCGAGCACCTTGGCGCCCTCCTGCTTGCCGATGTCGATGTAGGACAGGATCTTCGCCAGCTGCTCGCCGGAGGCCTGCGCGCCGATCATGGTGGTCGCATCGCGCGGGTCGCCCTGCGTGATCGCGGCAACGCGCTTCAAGGCCCGCTCCATGAAGCGGTCATAGATGTCGGCATGGACCAGCGCGCGGCTCGGACAGGTGCAGACCTCGCCCTGGTTCAGCGCGAACATGACGAAGCCCTCGATCGCCTTGTCGAAGAAATCGTCGTCCTCGGCGGTGACGTCCTTGAAGAAGATGTTGGGCGACTTGCCGCCAAGCTCCAGCGTGACGGGGATGAGGTTCTGGCTGGCGTACTGCATGATCAGCCGGCCCGTCGTGGTCTCGCCGGTGAAGGCGATCTTGGCGATGCGCGGGCTCGAAGCCAGCGGCTTGCCGGCCTCGAGGCCAAAGCCGTTGACGATGTTGAGCACGCCCGGCGGCAGGATGTCGGCGATGATCTCGGCCCAGACCATGATCGAGGCCGGGGTCTGCTCGGCCGGCTTCAGCACCACGCAATTGCCGGCAGCGAGCGCGGGCGCGAGCTTCCAGCAGGCCATCAGCAGCGGGAAGTTCCAGGGGATGATCTGGCCGACCACGCCGAGCGGCTCGTGGAAATGATAGGCGATGGTGTCGTGGTCGATCTCGCCGATCGAGCCTTCCTGGGCGCGCACCACACCGGCGAAATAGCGGAAATGGTCGATCGCCAGCGGCAGGTCGGCGGCGCGGGTCTCACGAATCGGCTTGCCGTTGTCCCAGGTCTCGGCGATGGCCAGACGCTCCAGATTGTCTTCCATGCGATCGGCGATCCGGTTCAGGACCGCGGCGCGCTCGGCGACGCTGGTGCGGCCCCAGGCCGCCTTGGCGGCATGCGCCGCATCGAGGGCCGCCTCGACGTCCTGCGCGTCGGAGCGCGCGATCTTGCAGACGACCTGACCGGTCACCGGCGAGGCGTTGTCGAAATATCTGCCGGAGATCGGCGCGACGAACTTGCCGCCGATGAAGTTGTCATAGCGTTCGGCGAAGGGAACTTTGGTGACGCTGAGGAATTCCACCTTGTTCATTGATCACTCCCGTTGATTGCTGTTTGCGCAATTCGTCGCGTGTTCACGACTTGCGCCGACGATGTCGCGGGAGGTGATCTCTGTCAGCCCGGCGGGAAGCGATGGCGGAGCGGACCTGTCGCAGTTCTGCGACAGTGATCGTGTCCCGGACGCGCTGCAACGCTCTTCGCGTTGCTGCGCAGAGCCGGGACCAGAGGCGGCACGGGAGGTATGCGGAGACATGGGCCCCGGCTCAGCAGCGCACCACGTCGCAAGGGCGACGCGCTGCGCTGCGTCCGGGGCACGAGATCGGAGTTTGCGTAAACCGCGGCTCAGTGGTTCAGCTCGAACCGCTTCAGCTTTCGATGCAACGTGGCGCGGCTGATGCCGAGGGCCTTGGCGGCCGCCGAGACATTGCCGCCGGCGCGGAGCAATGCCCGTTGCACCACCGCGCGCTGACCGCCGGCAAGATGATCGTGCGCGGTGTCGCCGCCGAGCAGATCGGCTGCGGGCATCGGCCGCAAGGGCCGGCCGGGGGCGATTCCGAGCGCCGCCCGGGCAGAGCGGGTCGCACCGATCACGAGATCGTCCGCATCGACCGCGACGAGGCCGCCGCCTTGGCCGTCCCCGGCTTGCGTCAGCACGATGCGGGCATGGGCGAACGCCTTGCGGAACAGATCGGCCTCGATCCGCTTGGCCGCCTCGCCCGCCGCAAGCGCGATCAGGCTGGAGAACGCGTCGGTGCGGTCGGCGCGGCAGGAGGAGACGTCGAGCACGCCGGCGAGCGCGGCCTCATGGTCGTAGATCGGAACGGCGGTGCAGCTCAGCAGCGTGTTGCGGGCGAAGAAATGCTGGTCGCGGTCGATCGTCAGCGCACGCTGCTCGACGAGGCAGGTGCCAATGCCGTTGGTGCCTTCATGCTCCTCGCTCCAGAGCGCACCGGTCCACAGGCCCCAGGACTGAAACGTGGCGTCGTCCGCCGGCATGCCGCGACGGTCGACCGGCACGCCCTCGCCATCAGCGAGCAGCACGCAGCAACCGCTGGCGCCGACGGCCTGATAGAGCCGGTCCATCGCGCCTTGCGCGGCTGCCAACAGCGGCGCGACGCGCTCGCGCGCCCGGTACAGTTCGGCTTCGGTCAGCCGCATCGGCGAGGTGCGGCCGCCGGGATCGAGATGGTGCAATCTGGACGAACGGCGCCACGAAGCCACGAGCGCGGATCGTGCCGCCTGGCCTGACGCGATGGCGGCCTCGACACGGGCCGCGTGATGCCGGGGCATTGACCCATTCATCACAGTTTCCTCCGGATGACAGACTAGAACGTGCCGGCGCCACCCGTTTGATCTGCGTCAACTTCGGCGAGCGCTGCACAAGCCATGAGCCCGCCGCGGTGCCGTCGTCAAGGCAGCCAGCCGGTTCCAGACTTACGACCTTCGAAGGAGCATGGCGCAAGGAGGCCGGATTTCGGCAGCGGCTTTCGCGCCGGTTTCGCAATGCGCGAAAAACGCTACTTCGCCGGGATCATCCGAACGAGATCGCGTGGATTGACATAATCGAGCTGGAAGCGCGCCCGCTCGTCCAGCATATCGGGATCGATCCGCTCGGACCGCAGCAGCGACACCCGCTGCTCGCTCCTGACGCGTTCGCGCTTGAGCTGGGCCAGTTCGCTGGTCAGCGCGATGATCTCCTGGTCGAGCTCCTGGCGGGCGTTGAGGCCGTATTTGCCGGTATAGGCGTTGACGCCGAAATAGCCGACGATGGCGGCCGCCATCGCGTAGAGGGCAAGTCCGGTCAGGATCGATTTCAGGCGCGCGCGGGAGACCATGCTGGGAAGATGGGACAGGTTGGTTAAGGGAGTGCTAAAAGCACCCTGCCCGCGCCACGCTACCAGCCCCTCATGGTGAGGAGGCGGGGAGCGCCGTCTCGAACCATGAAGGCCCAGATCGCGCCCGCGGCCATCCTTCGAGACGACCGCTTCGCGGTCTCCTCAGGATGAGGACCTCAAGCGTGGCCGCGGGTCATTCAGGCTCAGCCCTGATTCTTCGCCACGTGCGCGGCGAAGGCGTCGATGTATTGCTGCAGCACCGTCTTCAGGGAGTCCTTGGTCAGGCTGCCGTCCGCGCCGAAGGCATCGCCGACGCCGTTGAGGTAGATTTCCGGCTGCTGCAGCAGCGGACCGGAGATGCCCGGCAGGATGTTCTGCAGATGCTTGGCCGCGCTGACGCCGCCGAGCGGTCCCGGCGAGTTTGAGATGATGCCGACCGGCTTGCCGAGCAGCGAGCTCTTGCCATAGGGGCGCGAGGCGACGTCGATGGCGTTCTTGAGGACGCCCGGGATCGAGCGATTGTATTCGGGGGTGACGAACAGGACGCCGTTCGACTTCTGAAGCTTGTCGCGGAAGGCCAGCCAGTCCGCGGGCGGCGCACCCTCGAGATCCTGATTGAAGAACGAGATGCCGGCCGGCGTGATGACCTCGAGCTTCAGCGAGTCGGGCGCGAGCTTGGCAAGCGCGTTGGCGATCTTCAGCGAAAAGCTTTCCTTGCGCAGGCTGCCGGCGATCGTGACGATATTGTAGGCCATGAGATGTCCTTGAACCTTGAGGGAGGGTGCCGACAGCACTTAAGCGATCCGGCCAGATGGATGCAAGTGCATGAACCGGCCCGAATTGGAAACGCTGCGTTTCGCGAAAGCAGATGCTGGTCCAAACAATCGGGCCGCCAAGCGGCGGCCCGGTTCTTGCGCGCCGATGCTGACCCAGCTCAGATCGTCGGATTCCAGGCCGACGGGATCAGGCGATATTTGGCGCCGTCCTTCACGACATGACCAACCGAGGGGAAGGTGAAGTGGAAGCCGACCACCGTCGCCTTCTCCGCTGCCGCCATATCGTAAAACTTGTGACGCGTCTGCTGCGCCATCGCTGCGTCCATGTCGAACATGACGTGCCAGTCCGGATTGCGCAGGAAGAATTCCGGGATGTTGGTGACGTCGGACTGGATCAGCACCTTGGCATCGCCCGAGGCAACCGCGAACGAGGTGTGGCCGGGCGTATGGCCCGGCGTTGCGATCGAGGTGATGCCCGGCGTGACCTCCTTGCCCCATTCGTACTTGGTCACCTTGGACTCGATGCCGGCGAAGATTTTCTTCACGTTGGCGAAATTGGCCTTCAGCCCCTGATTGGACTCGGCCTTGGCGGCGTTGTCCTCACTGGTCCAGAACTCCCATTCCTTGCCCGGCACCATGATCTCCGCGTTCGGAAAGGCAAGCGCGCCGTCGGCGAGGCGAACGCCGTTGATGTGGTCGCCGTGGAAATGCGACAGCAGCACGACGTCGATGGCCTTGGGATCCACACCGGCGGCAGCAAGGTTCTGCAGCGTGCGGCCGACGGCGCCCTTGCTCGCCTCTAGATTCGCAACGCCGTTGCCGGTATCGATCAGCACCAGCTTGGAGCCGGTATTGATGAGCTGCGGGTTGAACGGGATCGTGACCATGCCTTTCGGCATGTAGGCCGCCTCTCCTGCGGCCAGCGCTTCCTCCTTCGGAATATTGGCGACGAACCTGTCCGGCATCGGAAAGGTGCGCGCGCCGTCGTTGATCGAGGTGCACTCGAAGCTGCCGACCTTGTAGCGATAAAAGCCCGGCGCCTGCGTCCCCGCCTGCGGCGCTGCGGCCTTGGCGGCGGTCGGTCCAAGCCCGGCCGCGGCCGCTGCACCGAGGGCGGCGGCGCCTGCGAGCAGATGACGGCGATTGAGATCGGTCATGGAAGGTCCCCTTCTGAGCGCTTTGCGATTTTTCCGCCTGCAATGGCGGCGGAATTTAATCTCGCGCTGCGCGCAGAAGGCAAGACCTTATCCTTCGGTGACCTGCCGCCCTAGATCACGATTATTTATTCGGGTTGATGAGGAATTTTTCGCCGGTGGCGCGTTTGGCGTACACGGCGATGTTGGCGGGATCGAGCGCCTCGGCCAGCGAGATCACCTTGGTGTAGTGACTGGCGAATGTGGTCTTGAGCTCGGACGCCACGCGCTGGCGCAGGCGGCCGATCTCGGCCGGACCGATCTTCTGGAGGAACGGCGTCAGCAGCCAGCCGCCGACGCCCCAGGTCAGACCGAACGACCGGCTCAATTCGGTCGGCCGATTGTCGAGGCTGCCGTAGATATAGACCTGTTTGTACACGTTGGAGCCGTAGCGGCTGTATTCCTTCGCGGTCTTGTTGGCGGCGACTTCCATGGCGGTCAGGATCTGGCTGGCCAGCTTGCCGCCGCCGATGGCATCGAACGCGATGGTGGCGCCGGTCTCGACCAGCGCATTGGTGAGATCGTCCGTGAAGCTTGGCGCGCTGGAATCCACGATGTACTTGGCGCCGATCTTGCGCAGGATATCGGCCTGCTCCTTGCTCCTGACGATGTTGACGAGGCCGATGCCGTCCTTGATGCAGATCTTGTTGAGCATCTGGCCGAGATTGGACGCAGCCGCGGTATGCACGAGCGCCTTGTGGTTCTCGCGCCGCATCGTCTCGGTCATGCCGAGCGCGGTCAGCGGATTGACGAACCAGGACGCGCCGTCGGCGGCCGTGGTGCCCGCCGGCAGCTCCATGACGTCGCGGACCTTCAGCACGCGGTACTGCGTGTACATCGCGCCGCCGATCATCGACACTGTCTTGCCCATCAGGGCTTTCGCCGCGTCCGACGAGCCGGTCCGGATCACCGTGCCGGCGCCCTCGTTGCCGACCGGCAGCGACTGGTCGAGCCGGCCTCCCATCATCCGCATCGCCGCCTCCGGCATCGTCGCGGTGATGACCGGCATCTCCTTGGTGCCGGAGGCTTTGGCGGCCGACATGTCGGCCGGCCCGATCAGGAGACCGAGATCGGAGGGGTTGATCGGCGTTGCCTCGACGCGGACGACGACCTCGTCGTCGGCCGGCTCCGGCGTCGGGACGTTCACGAGGGACAATTCCAGCTCGCCGCTCTTCTTGAGCAGCGAACGCAGCTGCAGTCCGGTCTTGCCGTCGCTCATGTCGGTCCTCCCCTGTGTTTGGTCAAGCGCCGGCTTATGCCAGCGCCTTCAGTGCCGCCTTGCCGCCGTAGAGCGCCTGCTTGCCGAGCTGCTGCTCGATGCGCAGGAGCTGATTGTATTTGGCGGTGCGGTCGGAACGCGCAAGGGAGCCGGTCTTGATCTGACCGCAATTGGTGGCGACCGCAAGGTCGGCGATGGTGGAATCCTCGGTCTCGCCGGAGCGGTGCGACATCACCGAGGTGTAGCCGGCCTTGTGCGCCATCTCGACGGCGGCGAGCGTCTCGGTCAACGTGCCGATCTGGTTGACCTTGATCAGGATCGAGTTGGCGCGGCCGGCCTTGATGCCGTCGGCGAGGCGCTTGACGTTGGTGACGAACAGGTCGTCGCCGACCAGCTGGCACTTCTTGCCGACGAGGTCCGTGAGCTCCTTCCAGCCGTCCATGTCGTCTTCCGACATGCCGTCCTCGATGGTGACGATCGGATAGCGCGAGACGAGGTCAGCCAGGTACTTGGCCTGCTCGGAGATCGAGCGGGTCTTGCCCTCGCCTTCATAGACGTACTTGCCGTCCTTGAAGAACTCGGTCGAGGCGCAGTCGAGGCCGAGCACGATGTCGCTCCCGGCCTTGAAGCCGGCCTTGCCGATCGCGTTCATGACGAAGTCGAGCGCGGCGTCGGCCGACGGCAGGTTCGGCGCAAAGCCGCCCTCGTCGCCGACATTGGTGTTGTGGCCGGCCTTCTTCAATTCGGACTTCAGCGTGTGGAAGACTTCCGCGCCGTAGCGCAGGCCCTCGGCAAAGGACGCGGCGCCGACCGGCAGGATCATGAATTCCTGGAAGTCGATCGGGTTGTCGGCATGCACGCCGCCATTGATGATGTTCATCATCGGCACCGGCAACAGGCGCGCCGAGGTGCCGCCGACGTAGCGGTAGAGCGGCATGTCGAGCGAGTTCGCGGCCGCCTTGGCGCAGGCCAGCGAGACGCCGAGAATGGCGTTGGCGCCCAGCCGGCTCTTGTTCGCCGTGCCGTCGAGGTCGATCATGATCTGGTCGATCTGGGCCTGCTGCTCGACATCGAGGCCGCTGAGGGCCTCGAAGATCTCGCCGTTGACGGCGCCGACCGCCTTGCTGACGCCCTTGCCGAGATAGCGGGCCTTGTCGCCGTCGCGCAGTTCCACCGCCTCATGGGCGCCCGTCGAGGCGCCGGAGGGCACGGCAGCGCGGCCGAGCGCGCCATCCTCCAGCACGACATCGACCTCGACGGTGGGATTGCCCCGGCTGTCCAGGATTTCGCGGCCGATGATGTCGATGATGGCGGTCATGAGAGCCTCATTTCGAGAAACAAAGGGTGGCAGTTGGCGGTGCTTCTACCGCAATGCATCGACGTGGAAAAGGCCGGGTGACGGCCGCCGGATGATTGGGTAAGAGGGCCGCTCGGAGGCGGACTGATGTCGAAAAAGCCCAGCAAATCGAAGTACTCAAGCCTTGACCCGGCTGCCTTGCAGCTTGGCCACGCCGTGGAATGGCCGGATGCGCCCGAAAGGGCAAAGCTCGACCGCGTGCCCAATCCGCAAAAGGGCACCGACTATCTGGTGCGCTTCACCGTGCCGGAATTCACCTCGCTCTGTCCGGTCACGGGCCAGCCGGATTTCGCGCATCTGATGATCGACTACGCGCCGGGTGCCTGGCTGCTGGAGTCGAAATCGCTCAAGCTCTACATCGCAAGCTTCCGCAACCACGGCGCCTTTCACGAGGACTGCACCGTGATGATCGGCAAGCGCATCGCGAGCGAGATCAAGCCGAAATTCTTGCGCATCGGCGGCTATTGGTATCCGCGCGGCGGCATTCCGATCGACGTGTTCTGGCAGACCGGCCGCGTGCCCAGGGGCCTGTGGGTGCCCGAGCAAGGCGTCGCGCCCTATCGCGGACGGGGTTGAGAACGAGGTGAGCGGCTAAGCGCCCCTCTCGTCAGAGCACCGTAGACCAATTCCTCCGTAGACTTGGGCATTTTAGGCGCCCGCGATGTAAGCGACGCTCAGATCTTGCAGCCGCACGGAATGTCCGCCGACCATTCGTCAAGGCTTAGCTTTTCTGTGCCGAGCCTTGACCGCCCTTGCGCTTGACTTCCTGCTCTTCGTATTGCGCCTTGACCGTAGGATCTGTTGTGTCGCCCGCGACGGTATCGGCTTCATCGCCATCCAAACCCGGCGCGGACTTGATCGCACCCGCAATGTCTTTCATTTGCGAACCCTTGCGGATGAATGACTTCAGATACGCATCCAGCTTGCCTTTACCGGGCTCTTCGAGTTCTTCCGTCAAAGCGGCGAGGTATTCGTCCTTATCCGTCGCCGACCAGTCGATGCCGATCCCCGCGCGGCGCGCAAGCTCGGCATGGATCAGCATGATGGTGCGGCCATTACCATCGAGGAAAGGATGACCGTAGGCGAGATAACCCATCACTTCGCCAGGCTTCTCCGCCATGAAGGCTTTGTCTTGTCCCTTATCCAGCGCGTAGTCGATCGATCTGCGAATGTCGTCGGGATGAGCGAAGAAGATTGCACCCTTCTTCACGTGGATGTGGGGCGCGTTGGTGTGTCGATCTTCTCCAGCCCATGGAAATACGGCCCCGAAGAGCGTTTCGTGCGTTCTTAGAACGTCGTCATAGTTCAAAGAAGGCCGCGCCTCGAGGTGATCCAAGGCCGCATCGATGCCGGTCAGGAAAGAATTGTGCAGAAGACGTTGAACGATTTCGGGGTCCTTGGCCTTTGCAACGTTGCGCAAATAGCCGCGCGTCGCGAAATCCCCGAATGGATCAAACGTCACGGACGCCTTTCGCGAAGATAGCGCGCCTGAAGGCGCACGGCCTGGACACGATCCAAAATCCCGGCGCGCTGAAGCGCCACGATGGTATTCTCGATGGGATCGAAATTCACGTCGTCGCCGGAGAGCCGTGTAACGTGATGGGCAAAGACATCGTTCGGCGTCACGACCACTGCTACGTTGTTGGCGGTCGCCAACCGCTGGATGACGCCAGCAGTGTAGTGGGGCTTGGTCGCGGAACGTTGGGCGGACATGGATTCTCCCTGCCTCCAATATAGTATGCCGAGCCCTGAAAATCCACTAAGTTGCAGCGCACTGGCCGGCTTTCCGAGCCCATAAGCCCATGCAACAACTCAAGATTTCAGCCACGTTGATCCGAGGCGAACGTCTTCCAGAAGGCCGAGACAGACGACAAAACGCACGACCAGATTCGCGCTCGACGTACTGGCGATGATGCGCCTTATCTCGCTCAGTGAAAGCGTTTGCCAGAAGCCGCTGCTTGGCGATGACCCTCTGGTCGAAAAGGCCGAGGAATGTCTGAAACAGCAATTTGCCGACGACGAAGCGCCGACCTGTGCTGTCTGGCGTGATCCGGTCGAGGATGTAACAGACTTCGTTCGCTCGACCTTTTCCGGTCCGAATATCGCGCTTCCCGAAACTGCCGTCGTGCATGCTACTTGGAGACGGATGACCTTTCCCAGGGACGTTTGCCGTTGGCATCTCTGTCCCAAGGACGCGTGGTCGGGGCGTTCTTTTCCTCGGCAGCCGCTTTCGCGCGGTCAGCCTGCACCTGCTCGCGATCGGTCACCGGCGGCTTGGGCTGGGCTTGAGACGTCTGCGCGGCGACCGGAGCCATGGCGAGCAGCGCGGCGATCAGGAACTTTGTCATGCCCGGCTGTAGCACGCCGGCGGCGCGACGTCCGATTTAGTTGGGTTCCGGTACCCTTTCGTCAGGTGCGCGCATCCGACGGCGCCCGCGGCTTGAGCAGCCGGGCACAGACAACGCCCAGCACCACCATGATCCCTGCGCTCGCGAACAGGGTCGGGACCTTGCCGGCGTGCTGCAGCCCGAAACCATAGGCGAGCGGGCCCACGGTCTGCCCCATGAAGAAGAAGAACGAATGCAGCGACAGCGCGGTGGCGCGCGCCTCGACCGAGAGCTCGCTGGCGAAGACCTGCAGACAGCCATGGGCGATGTAGAAGCCCCATCCCATCACGATGAGATTCAGTGCCTGCACTTCCCAGCGCGGACCGAACGCGACGGCGACGAGCTGCGAGGCCACCAGCGCCATGCCTGATATCATCATGCCCTTCACCCCCAGCCACGGCAGCAGGCGCGACACCGTCAGTGTGTAGAAAAGGCCGCCGACCGCAAAGCCGGCGATGACGATGCCGGCGATCGACAGCGAGGTCTGGCCGAGCTCGAACAGGAACGAGGCGATGTAGGGAAACAGGCCGAGCACGCAGCAGCCTTCGATGAACACCGCCGAATAGCAGACATAGGCATTCGGGTTGGTGAAGATGGTGCGATAGCCGGCCTTCAGCGCCGACAGGCTCGTCTGCGGCGGAGGCTGGACCTTGGCGCCGCGAAAGCCGGCCGCGACCGCGATCGACGCCACGATCACGAGCCCGCCGAGCACCGCGAGCACGCCGCGCCAGCCGAGGAAATCACCGATCAGGCCGGAGGCCGAGGCGCCGAGCAGATTGCCGGTCATGGCGCCGGCGAGCGTGCGGCTGATCGCAACCTGGCGCTTTTCGGGCCCGACGAGATCGCTGGTCAGGCTGAGTGCGACCGGAAACACGCCGCCCGAGCCGATGCCGGCGAGGATGCGAGTCGCGAACAGAACCGAGAACGAGGTCGCGAATGCGCCCAGGATGTTGGCGAGGCCGAGCAGCGCGAGGCAGAAGATCATCAGCCGCGTCTTGCCGAACAGGTCGGCGGCAGCGCCGATGATCGGCTGGATGATCGAGAAGGTGAAGGCGAACACCGCGGCAAAGCCCGCGGCGGTGGCGATACTGACGTTGAAATCCTCGGCGACGTGCGGCAGCACCGGATCGAGCGCGCGCGCCGACAAGGCCGCGGCGAAGCTAGCGCCCGAGATGACGTAGAGCGCTGCCGGCAAGCCGTGATCCTGCGCCCGCGCCTCGCCTTGCTGCATCAGCGCGGGTTCTTTGCCAGCGCGTCGAACGCCATCAGTCTGGCGATCAGCCCCTCGAACTCGCGCAGCGGTACCATGTTGGGCCCGTCGGAGGGCGCGCGATCAGGATCGGGATGGGTCTCGATGAAGACGCCGGCAACGCCGACCGCGACCGCAGCACGGGCGAGCACCGGCACGAATTCGCGCTCGCCGCCTGACGAGGTCCCCTTCCCGCCCGGCTGCTGCACCGAATGGGTGGCATCGAAGATCACGGGCGCGCCGGTGGTGCGCGCGAGGATCGGCAGCGCGCGCATGTCGGAGACCAGAGTGTTGTAGCCGAACGACACCCCGCGCTCGGTGACGAGCACGTTGGGATTATCAGCACTCGTGATCTTGGTGACGACGTTCGCCATGTCCCACGGCGCCAGGAACTGGCCCTTCTTGACGTTCACGACCTTGCCGGTCGCGGCCGCAGCCAGCAGCAGATCGGTCTGCCGGCACAGGAAGGCGGGGATCTGCAGGATGTCCACGGCCTGCGCCACCTCGGCGCATTGCGTGGCCTCATGCACGTCGGTCAGGACCGGCAGGCCGAGCGAGGCGCGGATTTCGGCGAAGATCGGCAGCGACTGCGAAAGGCCGAGGCCGCGCGCAGCCGAGGCGCTGGTGCGGTTGGCCTTGTCGAACGAGGTCTTGTAGACGAGGCCGATGTTCAGCCGCGCAGCGATCTCCTTCAGCGCGGAGGCGACCTCCAGCGCATGCTGACGGCTTTCGAGCTGGCAGGGTCCGGCAATGATCGAGATCGGCAGATCATTGCCGAATTTGACCTTTCCGATGCTGACGACCGGCGCCGCTGAATGCGAAGAGCTCAAGGCAAATCCCTCGTTTCGGCGCGACCATAGCCGCGATGAGGGTCGGATCAACCCTATTCGGCCCGGACCGTTCGAATATCAGGGTTGCGCCAGAGTTCCGCGCCGCGGCCAGAACTATCGCAACGGAGCGAGAGAGCCTCCCCTTCGTCATGGCCGGGCTCGTCCCGGCCATCCACGCCTCGCGACACAGCACTAAGAACGTGGATGCCCGGGCCCTCGCCGCGCCGAAGCGGCTTCGGCCGCGCAGGCGGGACAAGCCCGGGCATGACGACCGATTGTGACGGTCCAATTGCGACAGCCCTGAGCGCGGCAAGGATCGCTACTTCACCGCCGAGAATGCGGTCGGCGTCAGGATCTGGCTGACGATGTTGCCGACGATCTGGCCGTCGGCTTCGCTCTCGGCGCGGGCTTTCATCCAGTCCGGATCGGTCATGAACGCGCCCCACTTCTTCTCGCGCTCGGCGAGCGAGTCCCAGGCCAGGAAATAGGTCAGCTCCTGGTTCGATTCACCAATCAGCGTCGTGAAGAATCCGGCCTGCTTGATGCCGTGCTTCTCCCAGATCTTCAGCGTGGCGGTCTCGAACCGCTTCAAGAGCGCCGGCAGCCGGCCGGGCACGCAGCGATAGACGCGCATTTCGTAGATCATTGCAGTTCACTCCCCTTGTTGTTCTTGCGGGGCGGAGTTGTCGCAACAAATTGCATGCGCGTCAAAGACGGGCGAGCCGGCTACACCAATCGGCTCTGCACCATCGCCGCCTGAATGAACGAGGCGAACAGCGGATGCGGCTCGAACGGGCGCGACTTCAGCTCGGGATGGAACTGAACGCCGATGAACCAGGGATGGTCCTCGTACTCGACGATTTCAGGCAGCACCCCGTCGGGCGACAGGCCTGAGAATTTCAGGCCGTGCTGCTCGAGGCGGTCCTTGTAGGCGGTGTTGACCTCGTAGCGATGGCGGTGGCGCTCGGAGATCTCGGTGGCGCCGCCATAGACCTGCGAGACGCGGCTGCCACGGCTCAGCGCCGCAGGGTATGCGCCAAGCCGCATCGTGCCGCCGAGATCGCCGGCCTGTGAGCGTTTCTCGAGCTCGTTGCCGCGCAGCCATTCCGTCATCAGGCCGACCAGCGGCTCCTTGGTCGGGCCGAACTCGGTGGAATTGGCGTCCTCGATGCCGACCAGGTTTCGCGCCGCCTCGATCACCGCCATCTGCATGCCGAAGCAGATGCCGAAATACGGCACGTCGCGCTCGCGCGCGAACTGCGCCGCCTTGATCTTGCCTTCCGCGCCGCGCTGGCCGAATCCACCAGGGACGAGGATGCCGTTGACGTGCTCGAGGAACGGCGCGGGATCTTCCTTCTCGAAGATCTCGCTCTCGATCCAGTCCAGATTGACTTTGACCTTGTTGGCGATGCCGCCATGCGAGAGCGCCTCGATCAGCGACTTATACGCATCCTTCATGCCGGTGTATTTGCCGACGATGGCGATGGTGACGTTGCCCTCGGGGTTGCGCACGCGCTCGTTGATCTCCTGCCAGCTGCGCAGCTCCGGCGGAATCCGCGAGGCGATGCCGAAGGCGGCGAGCACCTCGTCATCGAGGCCCGCATTGTGATAGGCCTCGGGCACCGCATAGATGTTGTCGACGTCGCGCGCCTCGATCACGGCGCTTTCGCGCACGTTGCAGAACAGCCCGAGCTTGCGCCGCTCCTCCTTCGGAATCTCGCGGTCGGTGCGGCAGAGCAGGATGTCCGGCTGGATGCCGATCGAGCGCAGCTCCTTCACCGAGTGCTGCGTCGGCTTGGTCTTCAATTCGCCGGCGCTCGGAATGTAGGGCAGCAGCGTCAGATGGATATAGACGGCGTGATCGCGCGGCAGCTCGTTCTTGAGCTGGCGGATCGCCTCGAAGAACGGCAGGCCCTCGATGTCGCCGACCGTGCCGCCAATCTCGACTAGGACGAAGTCGTAGTCGTCGTTGCCGTCGAGGACGAATTCCTTGATCGCGTTGGTGACGTGCGGAACCACCTGGATGGTCGCGCCGAGATAATCGCCGCGACGCTCCTTGGAGATGATGTCCTGGTAGATGCGCCCGGTCGTGATGTTGTCGGCCTTGGTCGCCGGCCGCCCGGTGAAGCGCTCGTAGTGACCGAGATCGAGATCGGTCTCCGCGCCGTCATCGGTCACGAACACTTCGCCGTGCTGGTACGGCGACATCGTTCCGGGATCGAGATTGAGATAGGGATCGAGCTTGCGGAGGCGGACCTTGTAGCCCCGGGCCTGCAACAGCGCACCGAGTGCCGCCGAAGCCAGACCCTTGCCGAGCGAAGAAACCACGCCGCCGGTGATGAATATGTACCGCGCCATGGGACTTAACCTCTAATCCCCTACATTCGATTCGCCAAAGCGATTCGTATTCCGCCCCAAAGATTCTGCGGGCCTGTGGGTGAGCCAAAACTAAGAGTGGTGACAGTGCCTTGATGGGGATTGTTGATGCAGGACGGTAGCAGCCGCCCTGCATGGCCCCCCTGCTTTATTGCGAGCGCGGCACCTGTGGGCCGGTCGGAGCCGGCGCCTGCTGCTGCTCGTCCGCCTTCTTAAGCGAATCCAGGATGCCCCCGGAGGTCGGCGGCGCGATCGGCGATCCGCCGGCCGGCTGGCCCTGCGACGCCGGCGTGCCGATGATCGACGACGGAGCGCGGCTGTAGCCGGCGTGCCAGGACAGGAACATGCTGGTGAGGAAGAACCCGGCGGCCAGAATCGCGGTGGTTCGCGTCAACAGGTTCGCAGTGCCGCGGCTCGACATGAAGCCCGCGCCGCCGCCCATGCCAAGGCCGCCGCCTTCCGACTTCTGGAGCAGGACGGCGCCGATCATCACGGCGACGATCATGAGATGGATGACGATGACAACGGTCTGCATAGTGCCCTTCCGTCACAAGCGGGCGGCGCCTGACGTCGGCCGATCGCGCTTCGCGGGTTTTCCTGAAGTTGCGCGGTGTTACACGATCGGAGGGGGCATTGCCACCCCCGATCGGGTCCGGATTAGCGCTTTGGATTTAGCTAGGGGCAGCCCTTGGCAATCGCAAGGAAATCGGCCGCCTTCAGGCTGGCACCGCCGACCAGAGCTCCGTTGACGTTGCTCACCGCCATCAGCTCGGCCGCATTCGAGGGCTTCACCGAGCCGCCGTAGAGGATGCGCATCCCGCTACCTTCGGCCTTGAACCTGGTGGTCAGGAGTTCCCGGATAAACTCATGAATCTGCTCGACATCCTTGGCCGTGGGGGTCAGGCCGGTGCCGATGGCCCAGACCGGCTCATAGGCCACGACGAGATTCGCGGCGGTCGAGCCATCGGGAAGCGAGCCCCCGAGCTGCCCGCGCAGAATCTCCAGGGTCTGGCCGGCGTCGCGCTGCCCCTGCGTCTCGCCGACGCAGACGATCGCTGTCGCGCCGGCGCGCCAGGCCGCCTCGGCCTTTTGGCGGATCAGGGCATCACCCTCGCCGTGATCGGCGCGGCGCTCGGAATGGCCGACGATGATGGCGCTCGCCCCCGCATCCACCAGCATTTCCGCGGCAATATCGCCGGTATGCGCGCCGGAGGCCTTGGGATGGCAATCCTGGGCCCCCACCGCGACGTTCTTGCCGCGCGCCTTCTCGGCGAAGGCCGCAATCAGGGTCGCGGGCGGGCAGACCAGCAGATCGGCCTTGCCGGTCACCCCGGCCGCGCCGTCGAGCATGGCCTCGAACTCGGCGGCCTGTGGCTTCAGGCCGTTCATTTTCCAATTGCCGGCGATCAGGGGGCGGATGGCGTCGGTCATGTCAATTCCCAGCAAAATGAGGTTTGTGCATGCGCTAGCAGAGGACCTGCCGCAGTTCCAGATTCTTGTTTTGACGCGTTTTCCAGACCCGAACCGGGTCCACTTCGCTCGAAAACGCTTTGGGGCTTTTCACCGCAGCCGCAAGCAGTCCGAGGACCCGAGGTTGCGGGGGGAAAGCCGCCACTTTATGATGATGGATCAATTTGGTGACGCGCTTTTGCGGAATCTGCATTAAGACGCGCTCCCGTTCCCCTCCTGCTCAGACAAGTTGGACCAAATGCTTCGAGGAATGCGCAAGGCCTCATCAAACTGGCTCGGCAAGATCATTATGGCCGTGGTGATGGGCGTGTTGATCATCAGTTTCGGCGTTTGGGGCATTGCCGACATCTTCAAGGGCTTCGGGCAGTCCACGGTGGCCAAGGTCGGCGGCACCGAGATTTCGCTCAACGAGTTCCGCCAGATCTACACCGACCGCCTGCAGCAGATCGGCCGCCAGGTCGGCCGGCCGCTGACGCCCGACCAGGCCCGCGCCTTCGGCCTCGACCGCCAGGTGCTGCAGCAGACCATCGCGGAAGCTGCCCTCGACGAGGAGGCGCGCCGGCTCGGGCTCGGTCAGTCCGATGACCAGATCCGCCAGCTCATCATGAACGACCCCAACTTCAAGGGTGTCGGCGGCAATTTCGATGCGAGCCGCTTCCAGGCCCTGATCCGCAATTTCGGCTATACCGAGCAGCGCTACGTGTCCGAGCAGCGCAAGGTGTCGCTGCGCCGGCAGATCACCGGCACGATCGGGGCCGGCCTCGAGCCGCCGAAGGCCATGATCGACGTGCTGACGCGATACCAGAACGAGCAGCGCGCCATTGAATTCGTCAGGCTCGATGCCGCCCAGGCAGGCCAGATCGACGCGCCCTCGCCCGAGGCGCTCGCGGCCTATTTCGAGGATCACAAGGTCCAGTTCCGCGCGCCCGAATATCGCAAGATCGCCTTCGTGGTGGTCTCGCCGGAAGAGATCGGCAAGTGGAGCGAGGTATCGGACGAGGACGCCAGGAAGGTGTTCGAGCAGCGCAAGGACCGGCTCGGCACGCCGGAGAAGCGCCAGATCCAGCAGATCGTCTTCCCCAACGCCGCGGAAGCGCAGGCGGCCCGGGAGCGCCTCGTCGGCGGCATGTCGTTCGAGGACCTCGGCAAGGAACGCGGGCTGAGCGCCTCCGATATCGACCTTGGCCTCGTCAGCAAATCTTCGCTGGATACGGCGGTCGGCGAAGCCGCCTTCGCGCTTCCCGCCGGCGAGATCAGCCAGCCGATCCAGGGCGCGCTCGGCACGTCCATCGTCAAGGTCGACAAGATCGAGCCGGGCAAGGAGGCCGACTACGCCAGCGCGGGCGGCGACATCAAGCGCGAGATCGCGATCGAGCGCGCGCGCGTCAAGGTCAATGATCTCCGCGACAAGATGGAAGACGAGCGCGGCGGCGGCGCCAGCGTGATCGAGGCGGCGCAGAAGCTCGGGCTCAGCGCCGTCACCATCGACGCCGTCGACCGCTCCGGCCGCGCCCCGAACGGCCAGCCGGTCGCCAACATCCCGCAGGGCCTCGACGTGGTGTCGCAGGCCTTCAGCACCGATGTCGGCGTCGACAACGACTCGATCTCGTACAAGGGCGGATATGTCTGGTACGACGTGCTCGCCATCACGCCCTCGCGCGACCGCAATCTCGACGAGGTCCGCGACCAGGTCGAGGCGCGCTGGCGCCAGGACCAGATCGCGACCAAGCTCAAGGCCAAGGCGAGCGAGATGGTGAAGAAGCTCGAAGCGGGCGGCAAGCTGGCCGACGAAGCCGCCGCCATCGGCGCCAAGGTCGAGACCGCGACCGGCTTCAAGCGCGACGATACGCCCGCCAGCGTGCCTGCAGCAGTGGTGGCGGCCGCCTTCCGCGCCGCCAAGGATGGCGTCGGCCAGACGCCGGTGACCGGCGGCACCGAGGTCATCGTCTTCCGCGTCACCGATATCGTCGATCCCGCGGTCGACGCTGCCTCCGACGCGGTCAAGAAGCTGAAGGAGACCCTCGACCGGGCCCAGACCGAGGAGCAGGTCGCCTCCTACGTCAACAAGCTTGAAACCGACATCGGGACCACCATTAATCAGGCCGCCTTCGCGCAGGTGACCGGCGCGAACCAGTGAGTTGAAAGCACGCGATGGACGACCTGAAATCGATCATTGGAAAAGTGGCGACCGGCGCCAGCCTGTCGCGTGACGAAGCCGCAGCCGCCTTCGACGCCATGATGAGCGGCGAGGCCACGCCCTCGCAGATGGGCGGTCTGTTGATGGCGCTCAGGGTGCGCGGCGAAACCGTGGACGAGATCACCGGCGCGGTCGCGGCGATGCGCTCCAAGATGCTGACCGTCGCGGCACCGCCGGACGCCGTCGACATCGTCGGCACCGGCGGCGATGGCTCCGGCTCGGTCAACGTCTCGACCTGCGCCTCCTTCATCGTCGCGGGCGCCGGCGTGCCGGTGGCCAAGCACGGCAACCGCGCGCTGTCGTCGCGCTCGGGCGCCGCCGACGTGCTGGCCTCGCTCGGGGTCAAGATCGATCTGAAGCCGGAACAAGTCGGCCGCTGCGTGCGCGAATGCGGCATCGGCTTCATGTTCGCGCCCGCCCACCATCCCGCCATGAAGAACGTCGGCCCGACCCGGGTCGAGCTCGCGACGCGCACGATCTTCAATCTGCTCGGCCCCCTGTCCAATCCGGCTGGCGTGAAGCGGCAGATGGTCGGGGTCTTCTCCAGGCAGTGGGTGCAGCCGCTGGCGCAGGTGCTGAAGAACCTCGGCTCCGAATCCGTCTGGGTGGTGCACGGCTCCGATGGTCTCGACGAGATCACCCTCACCGGCCCGACCTTCGTCTCCGCGCTCCACAACGGCGAGATCCGGAGTTTCGAGGTGACGCCGGAAGACGCCGGCCTGCCGCGCTGCGAGCCCGGCGCGCTCAGGGGTGGCGATGCCGACGCCAATGCGATCGCGCTGCAAAGCGTGCTCAATGGCAAGCCGAGTGCCTACCGCGACGTAGCCTTGATGAATGCCGCCGCCGCGCTGATCGTGGCCGGGCGCGCCAAGGACCTCAAGGAGGGCGTTGCGATCGGCACCAAGTCACTCGACAGCGGCGCGGCGAACATGCGCCTGAAGCACCTGATCGCGGTCTCGAACGGCTGAGCCTGACATGTCGGATATCCTGACCAAGATCGAAGCCTACAAGCGCGAGGAGATCGCCGCCGCCAAGCGCGCGCAGCCGCTGTCTTCGGTCGAGGCAAAGGCCAAGGCGCAAGAGGCGCCGCGCGGCTTCGTGCGCGCGATCAAGGCCAAGCACGCGAGCGGCGATTACGCGCTGATCGCGGAGGTGAAGAAGGCTTCGCCCTCGAAAGGCCTGATCCGCGCCGATTTCGATCCGCCGCAGCTCGCCAGGGCCTATGAAGCGGGCGGCGCGGCCTGCCTGTCGGTGCTGACCGACACGCCCTCGTTCCAGGGCCATCTCGACTTCATGGTCGCTGCGCGTGCCGCGACCGCCCTGCCGGTGCTGCGCAAGGATTTCATGTTCGACACCTATCAGGTGGTCGAGGCTCGCGCGCACGGCGCCGATTGCATCCTGATCATCATGGCGGCGCTCGACGATGCCGCCGCCCGCGATCTCGAGGATGCAGCGATTGCCTATGGCATGGACGTGCTGATCGAGATCCACGACCGCGCCGAGCTCGACCGGGCGCTGAAACTTCGTTCGCCGATGATCGGGGTCAACAACCGCAATCTTCGCACCTTCGAGACCACGCTCGCGACCAGCGAGGCCTTGGCGCCGCTGATCCCGGCGGACCGTCTGATGGTCGGCGAGAGCGGCATCTTCACGCCCGCCGATCTCGCCCGGCTCGAGCGCGTCGGCATGACGACCTTCCTGGTCGGGGAGAGCCTGATGCGGCAGGCCGACGTCACCGCGGCGACGCGCACGCTGCTGGCGCGCGAGAGTGCGGCCCGCGCGACGGGCACGCGCTGAGATGGCGCGCAAGGCTTCGAAGGCCAAACCGGCCAAGACCCAACGGACCAAGACCGGCCCCGCCCTCACCCATATCGGCGCCTCCGGCGAGGCGCGCATGGTCGACGTGTCGGACAAGCCGGCCACCGAGCGGCTCGCGGTCGCGGAAGGCCGCGTCGTCATGACCAAGGCGACGCTCGACCTGATCGTGTCAGGCAACGCCAAGAAGGGCGACGTGCTCGGCACCGCGCGCATCGCGGGGATCATGGCCGCCAAGCGCACCTCGGAGCTGATCCCGCTGTGCCATCCGCTCGCGCTGTCGAAGGTCATCGTCGACGTCGAGCCCGACGCAAAGCTGCCGGGCTGCCTCGTCCGCGCCAGCGTCAAGGTGACCGGACCGACCGGCGTGGAGATGGAGGCGCTCACCGCGGTGTCGGTCGCCTGCCTCACCATCTACGACATGATCAAGGCGGTCGACCGCGGGGTGCGCATCGAAGGCATCCATCTGGTCGAGAAGCTCGGCGGCAAGTCCGGCCATTACCGCGCCTGAACCGCGCTCGTTTCAGCGACCCGGCTCGCGCGACGCGCATCGCTTGCTTTTGCCTGCGACAATTCATGCTTCGTTAACCTCGCTTCCTAACTTCGCCTCCATACCGTCCCCGTAAACCGACGGGTGTTCTCAGGGCCAGAAGTTGATCCTGAGGTGTGCGCGGCAATGATCGGCATGAAGACAGGATTCGGCAGTCGCTTCTTTGACCAGGCCTTCGTGCGCAGCGGACCGATCCGCTGGCTGGTGGTGGGCGGCACGCTGCTGATCGCGGCCATCGCCATAGGCTCCGTCCTGATGGCGCAGAATTTCCGCGACCGGGCGCTGCGCAACTCCAGCCGCGAGCTGGAAAACACCGTGCTGATGCTTGCGCATCACTTCGACCAGCAATTGCAGGATTTCGCGGTCATCCAGAAAGACTTCGTCGATCACGCGCGTTCGATCGGCGTATCGAGCGTCGCGGACTTCCGTGCGCGCCTCTCCGGTCAGGACGTGCACCGGATGCTGCGTTCGAAGATCGAGGCGCTGCCCTATATCGGCGGCGTCAACATCATCGATGCCGAAGGCAACCTGATCAATTCATCGACGACGTGGCCGGCTCCCAAGGTCAACGTGGCCGACCGCGCCTATTTTCGCACCTTCAGGTACGACCCCAATTCGCCCGACGTCTTGATCGAGCCATTGCACAGCCGCATCTCCGGTGCCTGGACCGTCTTGGTGGCACGGAGGATCGTCGGGCCCAACGGCGAATTCCTAGGTGTCGTCGGACGCGGTATCGAGCCCGCCAATTTCGAAAGGTTCTTCGCTTCCGTCGCGCTCGGCGAAGGCGCGACGATCTCGATGCTGCATCGGGACGGCACGCTGCTCGCCCGTTATCCCCATTCCAGCGAATTGATGGGACGAAACTTCAAGACCGGTGAGTTCGAACAGCAGCGGGTTTTCGGGCTCGATCATTTCGCCGGCCGTTTCACCAGCCCCATCGACGGCGAAGATCGACTGATCTCCTCGCGCGCATTGCCCAATTTCCCGATCCTGATGATGGCCACCACGACGCGTGCCGCGGCCCTGACCGACTGGCGCGAGCAGATCGGCATGCTGGTCTCGGTCGCCGCCGCCTCCGCACTCGCCATCGCAGGCGTGCTGATCGCGGTCGTGCGCAAGCTGCTGGAGCAGCATCGCGCCTCGCGCGAGCGGCTGACTCTGGAGAAGCAGCGGCTCGACCGCGCCGTCAACAACATGACGCAGGGTCTGCTGCTGTTCGACGCCGAGCAACGGCTGGTGGTCTGCAACCAGCGCTACATCGAAATGTACGGATTGTCGCGCAAGATCGTGAAGCCCGGCTGCAGTTTTCACGACATCATCGCCCATCGCAAGGCAACCGGCTCGTTCACGGGCGACGTCGGCGCCTACGTCGCACGCGTGCTGAAGGACATCCACACGCGCAACTCCATGGTGGTCGAGACCTCCGACGGCCGCTCGATCCACATCCTCAACGAGCCGCTCGCGGACGGCGGCTGGGTGGCGACCCATGAGGACATCACCGAGCGCCGCCGCATCGAGGAGCGCATCACGCACCTCGCCCTTTACGACGCGCTGACCGATTTGCCCAACCGCGCCATGTTCCACGAGCATCTGCGCAACGAGCTGGCCGCGGCCGGCAATGGCGAAGAGATCGCGGTGCACTATATCGACATCGACGAGTTCAAGGGCGTCAACGACGCACTCGGCCACCTCGTCGGCGACGAATTGTTGAAATCGGTTGCCGCAAGCCTGCGCCGCTGTGCGGGCCCGGCGGATTTCGTGGCGCGGCTCGGCGGCGACGAATTCGCCGTGGTCCAGAGCGCGGTGGCCTCACGAGACCAGGTCGACGAACTCGTCGCGCGGGTGTTCGCGGCCATCCGCACGCCGTTCGACTGCATGGGCCATCATCTCACCACCGACGCCAGCATCGGCATCGCGCTCGCGCCGGAACACGGCACGGTGCTCGACCAGATCCTCAAGAATGCGGACATGGCGATGTACGCCGCCAAGTCCGCCGGACGCCGCACCTATCGCTTCTTCGAGCCGGAGATGGATGCCAAGGTGCGCGAGCGCCGGCAGCTCGAAGGCGACCTGCGCCACGCCATCGCCCAAGGAGGCCGCGAAGGAGGCCTCGAAGTCTATTACCAGCCCTGCCTCAGCCTGAAGGACGACCGCATCACCGGCTGCGAGGCCCTGGTGCGCTGGCGCCATCCCGAGCGCGGCATGGTCTCGCCGGCGGAGTTCATCCCGATCGCCGAAGATACCGGCCTGATCAACGAGATCGGCGAATGGGTGCTGGCGACGGCCTGCCGGGACGCCGTGAGCTGGCCCGACGACATCCGCCTCGCGGTCAACGTCTCGCCGGTGCAATTCAAGAGCGGCACCCTGGCCCTGAAGATCATGGCGGCGCTCGCCGCCTCGAACCTGCCGGCGAGCCGGCTCGAGCTCGAGATCACCGAGGCGGTCCTGATCCGCGACGACGATGCCGCGCTCGCGATCCTGCACCAGCTCCGCGCCATCGGCGTCCGCATCGCGCTCGACGATTTCGGCACCGGTTACTCGTCGCTGAGCTACCTGCACCGCTTCCCGTTCGACAAGATCAAGATCGACCGCTGCTTCGTCGAGGACATCGCCCGCCCCGATGGCTCCGCCAGCATCGTCCAGGCCGTCGTCAACCTGGCGGCCGCGCGCCGCATGACCACCACGGCCGAGGGCGTCGAGACCGAGGAGCAGCAGCGCCTGCTGCGTGCGCTCGGCTGCTCCGAGATGCAGGGCTATCTGTTCAGCGCCGCCAGGCCCGCCGACAAGATGCTGGAGCTGTTCGCGCTGCATCGCAGCCGGCTGGCCCAGCGCGAAGGCAGCGGCAGCCGCCGCCGCGGGACGGGTTAGCGCCGATGCAGCCCTGCAGCCTACCGGTCACCGAGACCGCCCAAACGAAATCGCCCGGAAGTGCCGATGCACTCCCGGGCGATATCAAGCTCTGAAAGTCGCAAAACCTAGTTCGGCACCGCGCCCTTCGATGCGCGTTTCGCCGCAACCGCGTTCGCGGTGACGCCGTGCAGGAAGTCGTAGGCCGCGTGCAGCGCCTTGTCGTCCTTCTCTTCCGGCGGAACGTAAGACTGTGACCCCGTCTGCTCGCCACCCTCGCCGGCCGACAGATGTCCGCGCATCTGGGACTCCGCCATGGTGTCCATGCGGCCCTTCAGCTCGGGCGGCACGTCCTGCAGAATCTCGATGTCGGGGGCGATACCCTGGGCCTGGATCGAGCGGCCCGACGGCGTGTAATAGCGCGCCGTCGTCAGCGCCAGCGCGCCATTGCCGGACCCGAGCGGAATGATCGTCTGCACCGAGCCCTTTCCGAACGAGCGCGTGCCGATGATCGTGGCGCGCTTGTGGTCATGCAGGGCGCCGGCCACGATCTCCGAGGCCGAGGCCGAGCCGCCATTGATCAGCACCACCAGCGGCTTGCCCTTGGTGAGGTCGCCGCCATGGGCGGTGAAGCGCTGCGTCTCCTCCGGACTGCGGCCGCGGGTCGAAACGACCTCGCCGCGTTGCAGGAACGCGCTCGACACCGACACCGCCTGGTCGAGCAGACCGCCCGGATTGTTGCGCAGGTCCACGACGTAGCCAGTGAGCTTCTCCGGCGACACCTGCTTGGAGATCGACGCGATCGCCTTCTTCAGGCCGTCGGTGGTCTGCTCGTTGAACGAGGTGATGCGGATATAACCGATGTCGCCGTTCTCGACCCGGAAGCGCACCGGGCGCACATGGATGATCTCGCGCGTGATCGCCACTTCGAGCGGCGCGTCCGCGCCCTTGCGCATGATGGTGAGCTTGGTCTTGGTATCGACCGGGCCCTTCATCTTGTTGACGGCCTGCTCGAGCGTCATGCCCTGCACCGCCTCGCCGTCGATCTTGCTGATGAGGTCACCGGACATCAGGCCGGCCTTCGAGGCGGGCGTATCGTCGATCGGCGAGACCACCTTGACGAGGCCGTCTTCCATCGTGACCTCGATGCCGAGGCCGCCGAACTCGCCGGAGGTGGTCTCCTGCATCTCGGTCCAGGCCTTTGCATTCATGTAGCGCGAATGCGGATCGAGCGAGGTCACCATGCCGGTGATCGCGCCCTCGATCAGCTTGGCATTGTCGGGCTTCTCGACATAGCTCGCCTTCACGCGCTCGAACACCGAGCCGAACAAATTGAGCTGGGAATAGGCGTCGTCCGCGCTCGCCGCCGCCCGTGCCGCCCAGACACCGCCGTGCGGACTGGCCACAAGAAGGGTGAGACACGCTCCGGTGAGCGCGCCCAGAGGGAACAGCAGGGATTTCCGCATGGATGGGCTTGCCTTCTTGCTTGGCGGTTCGCTTCGAACTTGTCTCGTGAGACATGGGAGACGCCATGCAATTGGCGATCCAGCCCGCTTCTCACAATACCATTCTGGTTTCTTCAAGGCCGGGATACCACGCCGACGGGTACGCCGCAGAAATCGCTTCGCCCGGACCTAAACTTTTGGCAACGTTGCGGGACTGGCCTACCTGCAAGCGGAATCGTAGGCCGGTCCGCGCCTCGCAGCCATGCAAATCTAGGATAGTTTTGCAGGGCTGGACGGGTTAGGCGATGAGATAAGGGTTCAAATTCTCGGGAGGATAACAATGAACGAAGCACCCGGCATCCGGGCAGAACGGAACGTCGAACTCGGCGCCAGCAACGAGCCGTTCCAGAACCTGCACGAATTCATCCGGAAAGCGCGGGCCAACCTCAACCAGAACGCCTGGGATTACATCGTCGGCGCCGCCGAGACCGAGACCACGATGCGCCGCAACCGCATGGCGCTGGACGAGATCGCCTTTCGCCCCCGCGTGCTGCGCGACGTCCGCAAGGTGGATGGCTCGGTTCAGCAGTTCGGCCGCAGGATGCGCCTGCCGGTGGTGCTCGCGCCCGTCGGAGCGCTCGAAATCTTCGATCCGAATGGTGCGGCGAGCGTCGCGCGCGGTGCCGGCACCTTCGGTGCGGCGCACATGCTGAGCTCGGTGTCCGAGCCCGGCCTGGAGAAGACCGCCGAGGCGGCGCCCGATGCGCTCCGGCTGTACCAGCTTTATGTCCGCGGCGACGATGCTTTCGTCGCCGATGTCGTCAGCCGGAGCGAGAAGAACGGCTACGCCGCGTTCTGCCTGACCGTGGACACCGCCCATTACAGCCGTCGCGAACGTGACATCGCCAAGCGCTATGTTCGCGAGAGCCGCCTGCGCGCCACCGGTGGCGATTACCAGAAGGGGCTGGAGTGGCGGACCGTGAAGATGATCAAGGACAGGTACAAGATCCCGCTGATCCTGAAGGGCATCGCCACCGCCGAGGACGCCCTGATCGCGGTCGATCACGGCGTCGAATGGATCTACGTCTCCAACCATGGCGGCCGCCAGCTCGACCACGGCCGCGGTGCCATGCACGTGCTGCCCGAGATCGTCGAGGCCGTGAAGGGCCGCGCCAAGATCATGGTCGACGGCGGCATCTGTCGCGGCACCGACATCGTCAAGGCGATTGCGGCAGGCGCAGATCTCGTCGGCATCGGCCGGCTGCAATGCTGGGCGCTGGCGGCCTCAGGCGAAGCCGGCATCACGCGGATGCTGGAGCTGTTGGAAGACGAGGTGCTGCGCTGCCTCGGCCTGTTGGGCGCCACATCGTTTGCCGAGATCGACAAATCCTGCCTGCATCCGGCGACCGCCACCAACGCGCCGAGCGTGGTCAGCGCGTTCCCGCTGTTCGACCACGAGCCTTATCGGTACTGACCTGCGGACTCCGACGCTGAGGTGAAAAGGACGCCATGACATCGCTCTCTCCCGGCAGCGCGGATGCGCTTCTGTTCGATCTCGGGCGCGTGGTCCTCGACATCGACTTCTCCAAGGCGATCGCCTGCTGGGCGGGGCACGCCGGCTGCCAACCCGAAAGCATCCTCGCGCGCTATGTGCGCGACGAGGCCTACCGGCTGCACGAGGTCGGCAAGATCAGCGACGCCGACTATTTCGCCTCGTTACGCGCTTCACTGGGGATCGGCATCTCGGACGCCCAGTTCCTGGAGGGCTGGAACGCGATCTTCGCCGGCGAGATGCCTGAGATCGCCGAGCTGTTGCCGCGTGCGGCAAAGCAGGTGCCGCTCTACGCCTTCTCCAACACCAATCGGCCGCATGTCGATTACTTCTCGAAGGAATATGCCGGTCTGCTCGGCCATTTCCGCGAGCTGTACCTGTCATCCAGCATCGGCCTGCGCAAACCGGACGCAGACGCTTTCGACCATGTCGTCGCGGCGATCGGCGTGCCGGCCGAGCGCATCGTGTTCTTCGACGATCTCGAAGAGAACATCGAGGGCGCGCGGGCGCGCGGATTGACGGCCGTGCACGTGACATCGCCGCGCGACGTCGGGAACGCATTGAAGGCGTTGGGCATTTGACCCCGGCCCGTCGCTAGAAGCAGCCCAATTGCAAGCCGCGTTCGGAACCAAATTTACAAAAACTGTGGAACCTGATCCCTTTGTGCATTTTTATACGGAGTTCCCGGAACGGAATACCACCCTTCGGACTCATGAGTCTGTTGGGACTTCTACATCGGACTGATCGACGTGCTGGGCAAAACCTATCTCACCAAGCAAGCTTCTCTGCTGCTTGAATTCGCAAAAAACACCTCGGATTCCGAGCTTTCCGCCAAGCTGATCAGCAAGGCTGCGGACCTGAAATCGCAGGCCGATCCGCTCCCCGACAGGGACCAGGGCCCCAAACCTCCCGACGTCGCATGGGACGTCAGTCCGGACGATCCGACGGCACCTTGATCACATCACCGGGTGGCGCTGGCCAGCTCAGTGTCGGCCAGGCTCATGCCGGCGTTTCGCCTTTAGAATCACGTGTGCGGACTTGCACTTGCTCGATCACGGAGAGCACGCAGGATAGATCATCCTGCGTGCTGCTTTGCCTCGCGTCTGCAGTCAGCTAGAACTCTCGCCGCCCTATTGAACGATGTGCGAGCAGGAGTTTCGCCCGTGGCCCTGATGCCGGTTTCCGACGCCCTTGCTGCGGTGCTGGCAGGTGCAGAGCCGCTGCCTGAACAGATGGTTTCGCTCGACGAGGCCTATCACCGCGTGCTCGCGCATGACGTCGCGGCGCGCCGCACGCAGCCGCCGCAGGCGATGTCGGCGATGGACGGCTACGCCGTGCGCGCGGCCGATGCGGCAACGGTCGATTCCCGGCTGACGGTGATTGGCGAGATCGCAGCCGGCCGTCCTTTCGCGAGAGCAGTTGGCGCCGGCGAAGCCGTGCGGATCTTTACCGGCGGCGTCATCCCGGACGGAGCGGACGCGGTCGTGATCCAGGAGGACACTGTCGCGGACGGCAACAGCGTCACCATCAAGGAAGCCGCGATCGCCGGACGGCACGTCCGCCCGGCCGGGGTCGATTTCCGCGAGGGTGACGTGCTCCTGCGCAAGGGAACCCGCCTGACGGAGCGCGATCTCGCGCTTGCCGCGGCGATGAATCACCCGGATCTCGCCGTCTGCCGCCGTCCCAAGGTTGCGATCCTCGCCACCGGCGACGAACTGGTGAGGCCGGGCACCACGCCCGGGCACGGCCAGATCGTCTATTCCAACGGCTACGCCCTGCATGCGCTCGCCCGCAGCGAGGGCGCCGAGACCATCGACCTCGGTGTCGCCGCCGACACGCTGGAGGCCACCTCCGCCGGAATCCGCCGCGCCCGCGAGAGCGGTGCTGACATCCTGGTCACGACCGGCGGCGCGTCGGTCGGCGACCATGATCTGGTCCAGCAGGCGCTGCGGGGCGAAGGCATCTCGATGGCGTTCTGGAAGATCGCGATCCGGCCCGGCAAGCCGATGATGCACGGACGGCTCGGCGCAATGCGCGTGATCGGCCTGCCCGGCAATCCCGTGTCGTCCTACGTGTGCGCGTTCCTGTTCATGGTGCCGTTGATTCGCGCCTTGTCGGGCCGTTCAGTGATTCATCATCGCCGCGAGCGCGCCGTGCTGGGCAAGGATCTCGGCGCCAACGACCAGCGCGAGGATTACCTGCGCGCGCGCCTGGAACTGCGCGACGACGGTGCGCAAGTCGCCGTTCCCGTCAGCCATCAGGATTCCTCTCTGCTTGCGAATCTTGCTGCGGCACAGGTACTTCTCGTGCGCGCACCGTTCGCGCCGAAGGCCGAGGCCGGCAGCCCTTGCGAGGTGCTGCGGCTCCCCGTCTGAGTGCACGGCCACACACATTCCGCGAGCTCGCCGCCGTTCACGGTAAATTAAGCAGTTGCGGAACATGTATCGAACATATAGTGTCCGTTCATGATTTGTTTCGAGCATGTAGCGGCTTATCGCTGAACTCATCGTCTCGGAATCGAACGACATCAACCGGGGGACTTTGGTCGAGATGTTAACGCGCAAACAATACGAGCTTCTGAGGTTCATCAGCGAACGTTTGAAGGAAAGCGGTGTGCCGCCCTCCTTCGACGAGATGAAGGATGCGCTCGACCTGCGCTCGAAGTCGGGCATCCACCGCCTGATCACCGCGCTCGAGGAGCGCGGCTTCATCCGCCGCCTGCCCAACCGCGCACGCGCCATCGAAGTGATTAAGCTGCCGGAGCTCCAGGCTGCCGCCGGCGCCCGTCGCGGCTTCACGCCGAGCGTCATCGAGGGCAATCTCGGCAAGGTCCGCGCCAGCTCCAGCCCCTCCATGGACGAGGGCGAGCGGCCCGTTGCGGTGCCCGTGATGGGCCGTATCGCGGCCGGCACGCCGATCGAGGCGTTGCAGACCCGCAGCCACACCATCAGCGTCCCGCCCGACATGCTCGGCACGGGCGAGCACTATGCGCTCGAAGTGCGCGGCGATTCCATGGTGGAGGCCGGTATCCTCGACGGCGACATGGCGCTGATCCAGCGCAACGAGAGCGCCGATACCGGCGACATCGTGGTGGCGCTGATCGACGACGAGGAGGCCACGCTCAAGCGTTTCCGCCGCCGCGGGGCCTCGATCGCACTCGAGCCGGCCAATGCCGCTTATGAGGTGCGCATCCTGCCGCCGAACCGCGTGAAGATTCAGGGCAAGCTGATCGGGCTTTACCGGAAGTACTGATACCCGGAGCTTCAAGCGCCGCGCGCGCTTTCGATCGGCACCGTCGATCCAAGATTGGAGCGAACGCTTGGTCCGCTCCGGCTGGATGGTCCCTCTGGTTCTGCGCTGACCGTCCGGCTCCTCTTCCGCGCGACATCCGGTTCGCAAGCGCAGGCGCGCGGCCATTTCGCTCCGCCGCCAGAGTGCAGGGCAATCGCATTTGAATTTTGCAGAGGTCGTCATGCCCGGGCTTGTCCCGGGCATCCACGTTCATTGTGCTGCGTGGAAGGCGTGGATGGCCGGGACAAGCCCGGCCATGACGCTGCGGAGGCAGCTGGTGACCATCGCCACATGCGATAGCCCTGCGCGTGCCGGCAGTGCTGATACGCCGGCCAAATGCAAGGATGCGATGTTTGTTCCTATCGAATCCGGGAAAGATAATGTGATCGCGCGCTGCGGACGCGAGCCGCAGATTTGCCCATAACCAAGCAGAGCGTTGCAGGCTTCCACTCTGATTGAGGCCTGCGCCTCGACGAGACGCGGGTCGCCATCTTCGCATGAGGAGCACCCGATGTGTGACTACAGCCTGCATGCCGTCGCGACGCGTCCCGCTGAGGTCGGAGAGACGATCGTCACGACAACCTTCCGCGGCACCTCGACGCGCGGCTTCGCCTCCGAAGCCGATCTGTCCGTTGCGGTCTGCCTGCTGCCGGGGACGGAGCTCGCCTTCGCCGACAACGTCCGTTACGACAACCGCTGGATCTGGACGCGCACCGTCAACTCCCGCGTCGGCAAGTTCGGCAAGATCGATCCGCACATTCCCGATCGCCATCACGACGCGATCGAATTTCCTGACGGCAAATACGTGCTGGTGACGCAGCTGGTCGAAGGCCAGCGCGCAACCGTGCTGCAGCTGCCGGTGACGCAGCCGGTCGGCGAGCGCGAGCACAAGCCTGAGATCATCGCCGACAGTCGAGCGGCGGTCACGCGCCAACCGATCGGCTGATCAAAGCTCAGTCCTCGGCCTGAAGATCGGCCTCCGACGGCGTAGCGTCGCGGACGCGCGGAGCCGGCCTCGGCATGAGGGCTCCTTCGAAATCTCCCTCGCCGGCGGCCGCCGGCGACCAGGGGCGGTCTGCACCTCTCGCCTTGACCGCCTGAACCGCAAATCCGTCGCCATGCCGTGTCAGCGCCAGCGCGCCCTGGCGCGCGAGCCGCTGCCGATCCACCACCATCGCCGCGCAATCGGGCGGCGCGGGCCGCGCCGTCACCACCAGCGCGGCGCGGCTGCAATCGTCCGCCAGCGCATCGATCCGCGAGGCCAGCGCGACCAGGCGTCCGTCGGCGAGCGGTGTCACGCAGCCGGATTCGTCGCACGACACTCCCTCGGCCAACGCGCTGCTGCCGGCATCGCGCGGATCGGCGTCGGCCGCCAGCCACTCCTTCAGCAGGAAACCGTCCTTGCCCGCCCTGATCAGGTGCAGACGCCCATCCCTGCCCCGCACCGCGACGCTGGCGCCGTCCCCGGCAATCAGGACATCAGGCTGCCGCGCGGACAGGCCCCAGGCGATGGAAGCCAGCAGCACCACGGCACCGCACCAGCGCAGGGGCGTGCGCAACAGGCCCATCAGGATGATGCCGAGGCTCGCGGCGATCAGCGGCGCGATGCCGAACGCCGGAATGCGGCCGACCGCGCCCGGCAGCGCCGCCACCCAGCGCGAGACCGCGACCATCCAGTCGATACCCAGTCCCATCAACCACCAGAACACGCCATCGAGCCCGAACGGCGCTGCGAGCAATCCCAACAGCCCCGCCGGCATCACCAGCACTGAGACCACCGGCATCGCCCCGAGATTGGCGAGCACGCCATAGGGCGTGACGCGATGGAAGTGGAAGGCGGCATAGGGCGTGGTCGCAAGCCCCGCGATCAGCGAGGCCAGGAACAGCATCGCGATCTCGCGGCCGCCCCACAGCGCCACGCGTGCGGTCGCCGAATGATCGGGCGCGGCCAGCAGGTTCGGCATGCCGATCTGCACCAGCGCCACCAGCCCGAGCGTTGCAGCAAACGACATCTGGAAGCTCGGATAGCTGTTGCGAAATCCATAATGTGTGCCGTGCCTTAGCTTGCCTTGCGCTGGGCTGCTCGGGAGTCTGTTCGGGAGCGGACGTCGTCAGAATTGACATTCGTCCATTGCCTATTCTGAATTGGGTTTAGAGATTTGATCAGGGTAGCCTCGAGCTTAAGGCGTTGATGTTCATCAGTTGCAATATAAAACACATCATCGAATGGACGTCCGTTCAGGCGATGGGTCTCTACTCGCCTAGGCATCCGTCGGCTCGACCCCACGTAAACAACCTTCCCTTTTAGCATTAGAAGATAGACGCCAACCCATGGCGGTGATGACTTCAGGTCGATCGGAGGCTTTCCAGGAATCTCCGACATGAGCTCACGCTCATGGTAGTCCGACCACCACTTATCCAGCGCCGGCAAAAGAACACCTTCGGCGCGAGCAACAGCAGTATCGTAGTCAGTTCCTAGAACCTCGCTCCGCAGCGGACATCCAGCCCGTTGCGCCTTGGCCGGGACGGAGAACGAGTATCTCCATCCAGTTTTGAACGGAGATCGAGTTACGTGGCGCGGCAACACGGCGATCAACTCAGGCGATGTTGCTGCTCTGAAAGCAACCTCGGCTTCGCGTTCAGCCCTTTCTATCAGCGCGCGCTCCACGGCTTCCGCTTCAGTCCGATCGGTGCGCTTCGTGGAGCCGTTATATCGGCGACCGCCGCGCTGAAAATCAAACTGATAATAGGGCGAATTTTTCGACTTGTAGACGGTCACTTCTGAACGACCTTCTTTTGGGGCGAATCCACCCTGATTGATCTGGCTTTTGCAAGCCGTTCGACCGCATCCGCGACGTCTTCGTCGAGCACGTGCGCGTAGCGCAGCGTCGATTTGATGTCGCGGTGATTGAGCGCCTTCTGCACCAGCTTGAGGTTGCCGCTGTCCCGCAGGAGCTTCGTGCCGAAGTCATGGCGATAGTCGTGGAAGCGGAAATCTGAGAGCTTGGCGCGGCGGCGCAGCGTCTGCCAGGCCGCCTTGGTGCCGCTGTAAGTGATCGGGTAGCGCTGGCCCCGCACGATCCCCATTCGCCTGTTGCCGTAGATCGCAACATAGGTGAACACGAACTCGGCATGATGGCCCTGCAAGGGCCACAGGATCTCCCGAATAGCCTCCGTGATCGGAAACACGACGCGCCGGCCGCCCTTCCCCGTTCGGACAATCTGCTTCGTCCCGAAGTTCACCTCGGACCAGCGAAGCGTCACGCATTCCTTCAGGCGCATGCCGCTGGCCCGCACCAGGGCGAAGAACGGTTCATAGTCATCGCGCATCGCGGCGTCGATCGAGGCCGCTTCCTCGTCCATCAATTCGCGCACGCGCTCCACGGGTTCCGGCAGGTAGAGCTCGCCCCAATTCGGCTCGTGCTCGAAGGTGGCTCGCTCCGCCTTGGCGAAGGTGAAAAGACGCTGCAGCACAGCGATCGTCGAGCGATTGACCGTCCCGTTGGAGACCAGCGGCAACGCCTGCTCTTGCTCCTTCGTGCGCTTGCCACGGCGCGAAACGCGATGGCCTCGCCGCCACGCCACCAGCTTCTTAGCGGCAGGATGATCGATGTCAGTCAGCGGCATCGCCTCTCCGAAATAGCCGACAAGCCGCTCGAGGTTCTTCCACGTCGCGTCCGGATCGGCATCGTATTGAGCCTCATCGTTCCACAGCCGCACGACCACATCCCCGATTAGAAGCGACGTCTGCGCGCGCTTCGTTGCCTTGATCAGACCCTTGGCTCTCTCACGCTCGGCGGCCTCAAATTCCTTTGCTTCTTTTCGAGTCGTGCTTTCTGTAGAGCCGCAAAACCGACGACCGCCGAGCTGGAAGTCGTAGTGGTAGAACGGCGACTTTTTGGGCTTATAGACGGACATGCTTCTCGCCTTCGGCGTCGCTCGATGAAGGTGTCAATGTCAGCATCGGTGAACCGACGCCGGGGGCGCTTCGAGCCGCGCCCCACAAAAATGTACGAAATCTCCCCGTCGTGAACCAGCCCGGACAGCTGCTCAACGGTGATGCGGAGGCGCTCCGCAGCCTCCTTTGGCGTCAACAGCCGGTCCGGAGCCCTCTCGCCCATCCGTCAATTCCCCTTGCACGGCAACGTGACGGTGCGCGGATCGTCCGGCCGACCGGCGACCGTGAGCGCGACGCGGAGGCCGCAGGATTCACACGTCACGACGTAGGCACCGCAGCGCGGCGCCGGATACGGAACGCCGTAGCAGCACTTCGCGTGCAGGACGGTCCGCTTGTCCTCAGGCCGCAGATCGACATCCATCCCGTTCGGATAGGCGGGGTTGGGTGCCACGGTCGGTTCGCGGCCGGAGTCGATGAACTGAACGACGAAGGTCATGCTGCCTTAGCCCCCTGCCACAGCGCGTTGTAGGAAATGCCGGACGTCTCCTCGACACGGCGGAGGAGCGCGGATTGATGCGTGCCAGGGATGACCTCCTCACACAGAACCGCCAGCGCGGAGTCCATGAATTGGCGGAAGTCGTCGGCATCCATGCGGTCGAACGAGGTGGACTTCACCACCGTCATCATCCGGCCGCCGATCAGGTGGATCTCTTCGACGTAGCCGAGCCGCGCCTTGAGCGCGATGTGCAGCTCCATCGGGTTGTGGTAGACCTCTTGGTGCTCGATCACCTCGGCGAGCACCTTCCAATAAAATTTGTTCTGCAGCACTGAGCGCGGGCTGGTGCGCGTCAGCTTCGCCAGGAACGTCTTTTGCGAGAGCGTGCCGATCAGCTCTTCGTCGCCGGCAGTCACCGGCACGAGCCTGAGATAGTCGGGACGGACGAGCAGCTCCACAGCCATCAGGCACGCTCCGGCATGCCGTTGTGCTCGAGGCCGTCGAGGAGACGCCCAGCGGCGCCCTTGCCGACGTTGCGCATGGCAACCAGGCGCTCACCGTGGAATCCGATGCCGCCAGCGAGATTGTGCCAGCGGGTGGCTCCGCGGCCCATCTGGTGGTCGACCTGCGGGACGTTGCGCCAATCTGGATCATCGCGGTCGCGATCGTAGAACTCGCTCCACGCACCCCATTGCTTGAAGAAGAACGGAACGCCGGCCGCAGCGCACTGGTCGCGCAGCGAGCGCGCCCAATCCGGGTGCATCGGGCGCGCGCCGTCGCCGCTCTCGCCTCCGGCGATCACCCAATCCAAATTGGGCCCCGTGCTGCTCGAAAGCGCGTTGATGCCCTCATCGACGTATTTCAGATCGATCGGGCCCAGTAGCGGCTCCAACGAGACAAACCGCACCGCTGCCGGCGTCGCCAGCAGATCTGGAATGCGCGCGTCGGCTTCCTTCTGCCGCTCGGTCGAGACGCCGAGCCAGACGTTGGGAAGGGGCCACATCGTGTCGCGAAACACCGTCAGATTGGGAGCGCTGTCCCGATCGATGATGGGAAATCGCATCTCTTGCACGATGCGGATAACCACCATCGGCTTGAGGAAGCAGAACTCGCAAATATCGCGATCCATGCCCTCATTCTCGGAGGCTATCGGATCGTACGCGAGTAAGCATCACAAGCGACCAACCCAACGATCCGGGGGCGGATTAAAGGGACAGGGAATGTTGGCACGACTGAAGAAACCACACGACCCGAGCGCGCGCCGTACGGAGGAGCGCAAGGCTAACGGGGCCAAGCCGCAGGGCGTGGCGCCGGCAGTGTTCTACCGTATCCGCGAACATGGCGTTCGCCTGGGTGTCGATCCACGGCTCGCAACCGTGATCGGCCGCATGGGCATGTTCAAGGAGCTGTCCGAGGCCGAGGTGGATGCGGGTTTCCGCATCGCCGAGGTCTACGGCCGCTACGAGGGCCTGAAGGGGATTCCTCGCCGCACCGCGGCCTCGCCGTCATACGAGCGCGGCTTTGGCGCCAAGGACATCCTGCTCGATCGGCTCTCACCGGACGAGCTCAAGCGGCACAACAAGTCCGTGCGCCGTGCGGAGAAGGCGTTCGATCAGGTCCAGAACTGGATCGGCAACCAGCAGGCTCTGATCGAGCGCGTGTGCGTGCTCAACGAGGAGCCGGGCCCGATCCACAAGGGTATGCTGGCGGCCGTGCTGCACAACGTCGCGATCCAGATGGGCCTAATCAGCGAGACCAAAGCCGCGCCGAAGCCGAAGGCGCCGACCAAGGACGACGGCGCGCTGCTCGCCGAGGCCGCGGTCGAGGCGCTGGTCAACTGGTTCACCGTCAACGTGGTGTCGAAGCCGACGCATTTCAGCCTGGTCAACAACCCGGACTGGAAGGCATCGCGCGGCATCACCGGCTCGGACGGCCGCTATCACCACACCATCGTCGTCCCGCTGCGCGGCCTCACCGCCGAGCAGATGGATGCCAAGCTCCGCCTTGCCTGCGCCGTGGCGGGAATGCTTGAGATCGCGGACGCAGAGACGGGAGAGATCGCATGACGCTGCCGACCTGCAGGACCTGCCGCTTCGCCTTGCCCTATGAGGGCGACCCCGCAAGCGGCTGGTGTCACCGCGTCCCTCCGGTCGATAGATCGGAGGGCGATACGCTGCGCTCGACGTACCCGATCATCGGGCTCGACAAGCCCGGCTGCGGCGAGCACCAGCGCCGTCCGTTCATCACCATCCCGAAAGGATGGAAGCGGGGATGAGCCTGCGCTACGGCCCATGCCACGGCGGCCCCTACGACAAGAGGAACATCGCCCACCACGGCGATGTTCGGCGCATCGCGTTCTACACGAACAGCGGCCGCCCGCTGCCGGCCCTCGTCGACACCGACGACCCGGAGATCGAGTTCGGCGAGTACCGATGGAGCGGCAAGGCGTGGCTCTGGGTAGGGTAGGGATTGCGTCCGGATCAATTGACGCCGCCGTCCAAGAATGTTCGAATAGCTTGACAACTTGGGGGCGAGATGGCGAATTCTCAGTGGGTGATCTGGTTCTATCTGCTTAGTATTCCAGTGACAATTTATTCGCACTGGTTGAGCGGACTGCTGCAGGGGCGGAGACGAGGGATGCGGAGGGAGTTCATCGGCATGATCGCGATCGCGCTGGTCGTGTGGTTCGGGTTCTTGTGGGCCTACGAAAGGTTCGGGATTTTGTTCGCGGACTGATTCCGAGTGCCGCGATTTTGTGAAATCGGCTGTGAAGAACTAACCCCTTGCAGATCATGGGGATTGTAGATTTTCGTAAAATGCAGATAGTCGATTTTGTCAGGGCGGCGCGATTCGCCCGAAATTGGAAACCCGGCCGCACCAGCGCGCCGGGTTTTTCATTGGTCCCGAACGCCCTGGGGGGCTGGAGTCGGGATCGCCAGGGCCCGCTCATCCACCTGCCCGGTAGGGAGCGGGCCCACCAATACCCGAGCGCGGTTGCCGACAGGCGCGACACTCAGGGCCGGCTGCAGCGGCAACGCGGCCGGTCCGACCACCAGAGGTCAACATGAAGAAGCTCACGATCGTTGCGAAGGCTGGCGGCCAGGAGCACACGACCACCCAGACCGTTCCGCAGGGCGCTGACTACGCGGCCGTGCTGATGGCGGTTTCCAGCATGCTGAACACGCTGCAGGCGGCGCAGCCCCAGCTCGCGTTCGAAGAGCTGCACGTGGCCGTCGAGCAAGCGGCATGAAGCCGACCCACAATTACACCGGCCATGCCACCTTCGATCTGACCGAGGGCAAGATCCACCGGATCACCAGCGAGGACGGCAAGACGCGCATCGTCGCGCTCTTCCCGAAGGCTTGGAAGGCCGGTGCGCCGCAGTCCATGTCTGCCGTCAACGGGCAGACGGTTACGATGCGACCCTACCACGTGACCGAGTGGGAGGAGATCGAGCTTCGCCCGGTGGGCGAGTAGCACCATGCCGACCCTCGAGGAGATCGTCGGCGTCGCGTTGATCCTGATGGGCTTCGGCCTGTTCCTGCTCGCCTTCTCCCGCGCTGGCGGTCGAGAGGGCGAGCCGTTCGAGTTCGAATAGCCGGGCTAGCTCGAAGGTCGAGCGGCGGCTTTGTAAGCTGAGGGTCTTGGTTCGATTCCAGGGCCCGGCACCATTTTCACCACCAACCCGGAGCCTACCATGTCCGAGATCGTGCCAACGATCGGTCGCATCGTCCTGTATCGCCTGTGTGACAACGACGTCATCAGCATCCACAAGCAGCGCGGCCGCGCCTTCGCGGGGAACGAACCCAGGGCTGGCGCCGTGTTGCCGGCAATGATCGTTGCTGTATGGGGCTCCACGCCCGACGCCTGCGTGAACCTGAAGGTCATGCTCGACGGCGAGGACACGCTCTGGGCGACGTCGCGCAATCGTGGCGACGGCGAAGGCCAGTGGCACTGGATGCCCTACCAGCTCGGACAAGCCGCGAAGACGGAAGCCGCCGAGGCTGCTGCCCGCGCTGCCACCGCGCCGCAGACCCGCGACGCTTGATGCTGCGCAAGCCGTTCCCCTTCCCGGCCGGCGGCGTGTTGATCCGCGCCTGGACGCCGGAGCGCATCGCCCGCGAGATCGCGGTGGCGAACGTCGGCATCAAGGCTGCGCTGCGCGCCGGCGACATGGACACCGCCAACACCCTCATCTCGCGCAAGGTTGGCCTGCGGGTTTGCGCCGGTGAGATCAAGGTCTCTCTGAGGCCGCCCCCGCCGCAGGTGCTAGGAGCCTTGAAGTGAGCAAATTCGCCAACGCCGACGCGAGCATCAACAACGCGCGTCTGAGCGACAGCTTGCCGGAGTTGATCGAGCAGATCAGCAACGAACTGAAAGTCCTCGACCAGCATCTCGAGCGGGCCAGCGGCATTGCCGACCGCCTGCACGGTGCACCTCCGCCAGCTCCCGCCAATGCTCTCGGGCTGACGGCCGTGCAAAGCGATCCAGATGGCTTGCTGGGCAAACTGCGCGTGCGCCTGGATCAACTGAGCGAGATCAATAACGGGTTCGGCCGCGAGCTCGCCCGCATCAGCAACGCCCTTTAGTTCAGCGTCCCCACGCTGTCCCGGGCCCGCAAGGCATCAACATCCGCCCCCGGATCGGCCTTGCGGGCCCAATCCTTTTGGAGACGACCATGAGCCCATTCGGCAAAGCCGTGATGATTTTCATGGGTGTTGCCTCCGCCGTCTTGCTGCTACTCGCGATCACGGTCGGACCTGCACCCGCCCGCGATCTTGATGGCCGCTACGCCAATTCGCCCCACAAGGAATGGTTCTCGCAGCAGCGCAATTCCGTCGGCATGTCTTGCTGCGACGAGTCCGACGGGCACCGCTTCTACGGCGACTACGTGATCAAGGAAGACGGATCGGTTGTCGTCGAGGGGCACACCATCGAGAGCTACAAGGTTCTCAAAGGCCCCAACCCCGTCGGCTCCGCCGTCTGGTGGTACGTCGACACGGCATACGGCCGAGTGACGTACTGTTTTATGCCGGGGCCGCTGACGTGACCGAGAAGAAGATCGCGACCCCGGAGATCGCGCGAGCGACCTGGGAGGAGATGGTTGACCCCTCCGTTCGGAGGGTCGAGCAGAAGCTGAAGGCGGCGGGCTACGCCACGCCGAGCTATCGCACTATCAACAAGTGGCAGCAGGAGGCCCAGGCGAAAGGCGCGCCGTGGAAGACGCAGAAGGCCGCCGGCTCCGCCAAGGACAATCTGAAGAGGGTCCGCAAAGCGCTCGATGACGCCACGCCGGCCCTGACCGGTGATCCGCGCTCCAAAGCCGAGGATGTGGTCAACGCCGCGTTCAAGGCCCTGCCGCCGCCCGAGCAGGAGGCGCCGCGCGCCGAGGGAGAGCAGCCGGACCCTGAAGCGAATGCCGCCCGCGCGCGTCTGAAGGCGATCCGCGATGCGATCGAAGGCGATCCGACCGACGAGATGCTGCTTTCGATGGCGGCCAAGCAGACGCTCAAGACCGCGATCATCATCGAGGCGGTCCTGGGAGAGATGGCGCCGGCGCTGATCGCGCAGGCCCCCGAAGCCGTCGGCAAGCTGCAGCTCGCCGTCGCTGAGAGCCTTGCGGCCGCCGGCGAGCCCTATGACCGCATCGGTCGCGCGCGCGAGCTCGCCATGAAGACGATCAGCCCGGACGGACGGCAGGCTGAGGTGATCTCGCCGCAGGGCAGCGCCGATCCGCTGGCCGACGCGCTGGCAGCGTTCAAGAGGCGGAACGCTGCATGAGCCTGACGCTTGAGCGCCTGAAGGAGGTTCTCTCCTACGATCAAGAGACTGGCGTGTTCCGCTGGCGCATCACACTGAGTAATCGTGTCCAGGCCGGCTCGATCGCTGGCACGAAGTCGAACGACGACTACGTCCGCATCAATGTCGATGGGAAGCGCTATCTCGGGCACCGCCTCGCGTGGTTCTACATGAATGGCAAGTGGCCATCGGCGCACATAGACCATCGCGACACAGACCGAAGGCAAAATCGCTGGAACAACTTTCGGCTGGCTGACGACTCTCAGAACGGCGCGAACCGGAAGGAAAACCGGAATAACAGTACGGGCTTTAAGGGCGTTACGTTCATGCGACGGAGGGCTCACCACGCTAGGCCATTCGTGGCCCAGATTAAGGTGAAGCGTAAGCGCATTTTCTTAGGCCATTTCGCGACTGCGGAAGACGCGCATGCAGCTTACTGCAAGGCAGCGCAGACATATTTCGGCGAGTTCTCGCGTGCGGCGTGATGAAGAAAAGGGAACTGAGGGGAACGCGGTATCTCACCGCTGCGAATGATGCGCTCGCGCGCTTCATCGTCAACGACCTTCCGTTCATGGACTACGATCAGACCCTCGCATTCTATAGCGAGGTCGTACCGGGGCTCGATCTAAAGGGCCGAGCACTACTCGGCATTAATGATCGCTATTTTCTTCTCACCGGATTGTGTCGACGGGTGGATAGCTTGCACCCGTGGCTGTTCGAGCGCTGCCGTGAGGTCGAGGCAGAGCCGGATGGCCATATCGATCTGTGGGCTCGCTTCCACTACAAGTCCACGATCATCACCTTTGCCGGGTCAATTCAGGAGATCCTGACCGACCCGAACATCAAGATTGCGATCTTCTCGCACTCCAAGCCGATCGCGCGGGCCTTTCTCTCGCAGGTCATGCAGGAGTTCGAGCGCAACGACTACCTGAAGCAGGTCTATCCGGACGTGCTCTGGGACGAGCCGCGCAAGGAAGCCCCGATCTGGGGTCTCGACCGCGGCATCGTCGTCAAGCGCCGGTCAAACCCGAAGGAGTCGACCATCGAGGCGCATGGCCTCGTGGACGGCCAGCCGACCTCGCGCCACTACGACCTGCACATCTACGACGACATGGTGACGCGCGAGAGCGTGACGAACCCGGAGATGATCCGCAAGACCACCGAGGCGTGGGAACTGGCGGACAATCTGGGCAGCCACGAAGGCGTCCGGAAATGGATGCCAGGCACGCGCTATTCGTTCGCCGACACCTATGGCGTCGTGCTCGAGCGCCGCGTGCTCAAGGCCCGCAAGCATCCGGCCACGATCGACGGCACGCTGAAGGGGCAGCCGGTGTTCCTCTCCCAGGCCCGCTGGGAGGAGATCAAGAACACCCAGCGCTCGACCGTGTCGGCGCAGATGCTTCAGAACCCGGTCGCGGGCAACGAAGCGATGTTCAAGTCCGAGATGTTCCGGCCCTACACTGTCCGGCCGACCATCATGAACATCTACATCATGGTGGACCCCTCGAAGGGGCGGACCAAGACATCGGACCGCACCGCTATGGCGGTGATCGGCGTGGACGTCGCCGGCAACAAATATCTGCTCGACGGCGTGCGGCACCGCATGAACCTGTCCGAGCGCTGGGCGACGCTGAAGAAGCTCTACACGAAATGGCGCGACGCCATCGGCACCCAGGTGATCATCGTCGGCTATGAGCGCTACGGCGCCCAGACCGAGGACGAGGTGATCAAGGATTGGCAGGAGCGTGACGGCGTCGCGTTCGAGCTCGTCGAACTGAACTGGCCCCGCGAAGGCGGCCACTCCAAGCGCGATCGCGTCGAGCGGCTCGAGCCCGACATGCGTATCGGCCGCTTCTATCTTCCGGGGATCGTCTACCACCCGGAGATCGGCGGCATCGACGGCAAGGCCCTCTGGTCCGTGTGGACCGAGGAGGACGCCAAGAAGGCCGAGGCCAAGGGCGAGACGCCCGGCTACAACATCGGCCAGATCGTCTACCGGCCCCTGCTCGGCGCGCTCCGCGAGCACCGCGCCATGGAAGCGACGGGCCAGAACTACCGCATCGTGCAACCGATCAAGCTGATCGATGAGGACCGCAACATCTACGACCTGACGCGCGCCTTCATGGAAGAGGCGATGTTCTTCCCGTTCTCGCCGAAGGACGACCTGATCGACGCGGCGTCGCGCATCTACGACCTCTCGCCCAAGCCTGCGATTCAATACGAGACCGCTTCGCTTGAGCCAGTGGCTTACCCGGACGCTTGACCATGACCCGCTACTCTCCGCCGACCAACATCAACGTGCCGTGGAAGGTCGCGATCCTGAAGCGCGATCCCGACTACGAGCGCGAGGCGCGCGATCAGGTTGAGTTCCGGTTCTCGAACGGCCGTGAGTTTTGCCATAACCCGGCGAACCGCGGCCCCTACGCCGAGGACTGAACCATGACCGCCGGCGCCCCGCGATCCGGACGCCCCTATCCCTACAGGCCGCCCGCCGCGGCCGGTCAAAAGCTCGACCGCTTCCTCACCGAGGCGATCGACGATCTTGGAGCGAAGAAGATGCCCGACGGCAAACCGACCAGCCTCCGCGAGGCGATGCAGGCCATCACGGCCGCGGCCGACACCGTGCGCAGCCAGGCGCTCGCCAAGGCCGAGCAGATGCGCGCCGACATCGAGACCAACGGCGCCCTCGCGCTCCGGAAGATGGACGCGATTCATCAGGAGGCGATGGACGAATTGAACGCCGTGCTCGGCAACGAGCGCGCCGGCGATCAGGGCTGAGGAGCACACCATGTCGCAGACCACTCTGATCACGCCCGACAGCCACACCAAGCTGCCGACCACCCGGGACGAGAACGCCGAAGCCGGCTGGAGCTTCAAGCGCATCGTGGACTCCATCAACGAGATGTTCACCGAGCTCTACGGCTACGAAACCGCGCGCGTCGCGGTCGAGGCGGTTGAATCGCAGATCAAGTTCGTGGACGTCACGATCAGCTCGGCCGAACTACTTGCGCTCAACGCGACGCCCAAGACCATCGTGGCGGCTCCCGGCGCTGGGCTCGCCCTGGTGCTGGTCGGTGCCGTCGCCTACAAGGCAGCCGGAACCGCCTATGACGGCATCGCCTCCGGAGAGGATCTGGCGATCAAGTACACGGATTCCTCCGGCACCACCCTCGCCACCATCGAGACGACCGGCTTCCTCGATCAGACGACCGCCCAGACGCGCGCGGTCGAGGCGTACCGGGCCGCCTCCGGCGTCAACTCGTTCACCCCGTCCAACACCCCTTTGGTGATGCACCTCCTCTCGGGCGAGATCGCCACCGGCGATTCCGACCTGAAGCTGCGGGTCTATTACCGCACGATCCCGACCACGCTGTAAGGAGAACCCCATGGCACCCCGTCCCGGCGCTGCGCTCCGCGGCGATACGACCGGCATCCGCTCCGCAGCTGCCGTCGACATTTCCTCCACCGATGCGACGCTCACGAACATCACGCGCGGGCTCTATGTCGGCGTCTCCGGCAACGTCGTGGTTCAGTTCTCCGACGATGCCGACAGCGCCACAGTGACGCTGAAGAACCTCGTGGCGGGCGTCTGGCACCCGATTCAGGTCCAGAAGATCATCAAGTCCGGCACCACCGCGACCGACATCGTTGCCGGTTACTGAGCCCGTGAACCGCCTCAATCTCGAAATCAGCCTCGCGATGTGGGGCATGATCGCTTGCGTCTGCCTGAAGCTGGCGGCCTGAACAGGACCATGGACACCGACAACATCCTCCTTCGCCGTGAGATCGCCGATCGCACTCACGGACAGCACAATGTCGAGCTGCAGGCGCGCTACGAGCGCAAGGGCCTGCTCCCGGAGGAGGAGGACACCCGCGCGCAGTGGGACATGATGGTGGCCAAGGCGATCACGCGCGTCCTGCTCTCGCAATATCGGGGCCACTTCTGGGTGGTCGAATGCGACAGCGCCCAGGGCATTGCGTGGATTTCGATCCCGGTGCTGCTCGGCCAATGGAAGTACGTCTTCCATCTTTCAGAGGACATCACGCCGGCCATGATCATCCGCGCCGGCGGCGAGATCCTTGAGCGGTTCAACCTCCCCCGCTCCAACCTCGACGTCGCCTCCTTCATCGCAGCGCGGAAGATGGCGGTAAAGAATGGGGGCACGCCGCCGGCATGACCACTGTCATCGAGACGCCGCCAGGCGAAGACGGCTTCGAGAAGCCGGACAACCTGTTCGCGCGCGCGGAGAAGGCGGCCCTGTCACCGGCCGGCGGCGCTCCCGCCGCTCAGGAGGAGCAGAATAAGGACATCGACTGGCTCAATCTCGTCTCGCAGGCCGAGACGCAGGGCGGCCAGTTCATGCTCAACCAGATCAAGGATGCGTGGGACCGCTCCTACAAGGCGTTCCACAACCAGCACTTCAGCGGTTCGAAATACCTCTCGGCCAGCTACAAGGGCCGCTCGAAGCTGTTCCGGCCCAAGACGCGCGGTGCCGTCCGCAAGGCCAACGCTGCCGCCGCGGCCGCGCTGTTCTCGACCGTCAACACGATCAACTGCTCGGCGGGCAACGAGAACGATCCGGTGCAGAAGGCCAACGCGGACCTGATGCAGCAGCTGATCAACTACCGGACCGACCGCACGTCCGGCAAGGCGGCGATCCCGTGGTTCCGGATTGCGATCGGCGCGCATCAGGACACGCTCATCATGTCGGCGTGCCTGTCCAAATCCCATCGCATCTTCCCGATGTCGCATGTGGAGGCTTGGCAGCCCCTGCAGCAGGAGATCAACGACCTCGCCAACCTGCGCCTCGATCAGGTCAAGCAGAACGTCTCGCCGATCACGTTCGTCAAGCGCGGCCGGCAGGTCGATCTGAGCGCGCTGCAGCGGCGCGGGCCCAACAGCGTCATCCTGCGCACCGACGCCGACGACATCGAGTTCGCACAGACCCCGGAGGTGCCCTCCTCCGCCTATGCGGAGATGGAGCGGCTGAACGTCGACTTCGACGACCAGGCGGGGCAGTTCAATTCGGGTACGGTGCAGACCAACCGCAGCCTGAACGAAACCGTCGGCGGCATGAACCTGATCTCCGCCTCGGCCAACTCGGTGCAGGAGTTCGACCTGCGGACCTGGGTGGAGACGTGGGTGGAGCCCGTCATGGGCCAGCTCGTGCGGCTCGAACAGTATTACGAGTCCGACAAGACCATTCTCGGCCTGTGCGCCGACAAGGCCCAGCTGTTCCAGAAGCACGGGATCACCGAGATCACCGACGAGCTTCTGATGGAGCAGGTCACGCTGCGCATCGACGCCGGCATGGGCGCCTCGAACCCTCAGACCAAGCTCGGCAACTTCGCGACCGCGCTCAAGGTCATTGCCCCGGTGTGGCAGAACCACCCCGACGTGGTCGCGGGCCGCAAGGTGCCGAACCTCGAGGAGCTGACAAACGAGGCGTTCAGCCTGTCCGGCTACCGCGATGGCGGCAAGCGCTTCATCAAGGACGGCGCGCCGCAGCAGCCGAACCCTGCCGTAGCCGCGCAGGCCGACAAGCTGAAGTCGGAGGCGGAGAAGAACCGATCCACGGCTGTAGTCAACCAGGCCAAGGCGCAGGAAATCGACACGCGCCTGAAGATGGACTTCGCCGAGCTGGTGCATGGGCAGCAGATGGACCGCGCCCAACTCGTCCATCAGGTCCGCAGCGAGCGCGAGAACATGCAGCGCGACCGCGTCAACGACGATCGACAGCAGCACAACACCGAGGCCGACCGCGAGATGCGCCAGCGGGAAACCGAGCTCAAGAACAAGCCCGCCGAGAAGCCGTCCGGCGATCTCATCTCTGAATTGACCGCGCTGCTTCAGCGCTACGGAGCGAACAATGGCTCGATGGCCGCACGATGATCCGGCCTCGCTCGCCGCGTTCTATGGCGATCCGGAAAAGGGTGAACCTGGCAATCAGCTCGTGCCCGTCGTCCCGCCGTTCCAGATGTACTATGCCGGCAAGCCCATCAAATCGATCCGGTTCCATCGGAAGGCCGCAGACGCCCTGAAGGCCGCTCTCGACGAGATCTGGGAGGCTTGCGGCCGAGACCAAGCCACGGTCGACCGCCTGCGCATCTCGCACTATTCAGGCGCCTACAACCCGCGCTACGTCCGCGGCTATGAGCCGGGCAACCCGCAGGGCCGCACGCCGCGTTGGTCGAACCATGCCTATGGCGCGGCGATCGACTTCGATGCTGCGCACAATGGTTTCGGCACCGGCCGTGGCACGATGCCTCAGTCCGTGATCGATGCCTTCAAGCGCCAGGGCGCGCTCTGGGGTGGCGACTACAAGGGCCGCACCGATCCGATGCATTTCGAGTTCTGCTCACGCGACGGCGCCGCGCAGCCGGTGCCGCCGCCCGTGAAGCCCAAGCAGCAGCCGCCAAAGGCCGAGCCGATTGATCCGCCGCACGCCGGCGGCGAGCAGGAGCCGCCTCCAGCGGAGGAGCCGGTCTCGCCGCCCGCGACCGCCCCGGCGAGCCCCGGCTTCTTTCGTCGCGTGCGCAATTGGGTGACGGGCGCTGCCTCCACCTTTGGGCTTGGCGGTCTCGGTATGCTGACAGATTGGCAGTTCGCCGCCCTGTTGCTCGGCTTCGCCCTGCTCTGCGTTGGCGTCGCCTTCTGTGTGGCGCTGTGGCTGTTCGGCAAGCAGAACGTCGCCGATTGGGTCGCGAGGAATATCGCGTGACAGACCTCTTCTGGGACATCGCCACGTCGGGCCCGGCGCTCGGCGTGATCGCGTGGATTGCGGTCTCAGCGTTCGTGGTCTCGCGGCCGTTGAAGTTCATCGAGCGCATCTGGCCCCAGGCTTACGCCTATGCCAAGGCGGCTGCGCTGGTGCAGGCGATCGCCGCCGGTCTCCTCTTCTTCCTGATTGGCTTCCGCGTCGCCGACGAGCGCGCCGAGCGCGAGGCGATGAAGAACGAACTCGCCTGGAAGAACTCGCAAATCGAAACGGCCGAGGCCACCGCAGAGCACGCACAGCGGCTCAAGGCCGAGGCAGAGCAAAAGGCAGCAGAGGCGAAGGGGAAGCTCGATGAATTCCGCGGCAAGTATGGGGAGAATCCGGCTGCTATCTGCGCCTTTACTCCTGATGATCTTGAGTGGCTGCGGGCACTTCGCAGCCCCACCCGCTAAGAGCAACGGGTTCCAATTGTCGCGGGAGTGCGAGCACTTGGCCGCGAACGTGGCTGATCCGCTCGACGAGGGCAGGATCACGCAACGCACCGACCCGAAGCTCGCCGTCGGCGAGTACCGCGTCGCGCTCGGCACCGCCAACGACAATCTCACGGCGACCCGCACTTGCCAGCAGGGACAGCGCGTGCGCGTCGGCAAGGGATCGGCGAAGTGAATATCGAGTTCGCCGCAATCAGCGCCGTGGCCGGCGTCGCCGGCTTCGGTCTCGCCTTCGCAACATTCTGGCTTACCTTCGGCAGCAGGATCGCCACCGCCGAGAGCAAAGCCGCCAACGCCGAACTGGCGGCCAAAGATGCGTCCGACAAGGTCGCAATCCTGTCGGCATCGTTCGGTCTCTACCGGGAGCAGATCGCGAAGGAATACATCCATCGCGAGGCCATGCGCGAGGTTGAGGACCGCTTGACCGCGGCGATAGACCGGCTCGGCGAGCGCCTCGATCGATTTCTCGAAGCCAGCGCGCGCGCTGCGGCTTCTCACTAACCCGTAATCCAAGGACCTACATGTATCGCCTGCTTCTGGCGGCGGCGCTGCTCTGCGCCTCCGTTTCGACCGCCTATGCCGAGACCTGCATCGCCTCGTGGTACGGCCGCGAGAGCGGGCCGCGCACCGCCTCCGGCGAGCGCTTCAACCCCGATGGCATGACCTGCGCGCACAAGAGCCGCCCCTTCGGCCAGGTGGTGACGGTGACGCATCTCGGGACCGGACGCTCAATCCAGTGCCGGATCAACGATCGCGGCCCGTTCATCAAGGGCCGGTGCATCGATCTCGCCCAGGGCGCCGCCCGCGCGCTGGGCATGGGTGGTATCGCCCGCGTCGAGGTCCGCTGATGGATCAGACCGCCATCTACAAGCTCGGTCTGCGGCGGGACGTCGAGCTTTCCGCGAAGGTCGAGGTCGAGCTGACGTCGAGGCTGCGCAGCGAGCCGCTTCTGGTGGTGCTGAACGCCGCCAAGGAGAGCGCAGCTGAAGCGCTCGCGGCCCTCGTCTGGGTGGACGCTGCCGACCATGCTGAGGTCCGCCGGCTGCAGAACGAGGTCCGTCGCTTCGACGATCTCGTGAAGTGGCTCCACGAATTGCTGATCGCCGGCCCCGAGGCCGAGCGGCAGTTGAACGACCTGCAGATGCAGGAAGCCCGCGGTCTCGTGATCGACGAACAGACCGCTGCCCAACTTGGACTCCCAACCAACGGTGCAACCGATGACGACTGAGACGCAAGGACAGACCTCGAAGCCCGAAGATCAGATCGAGGTCATCAATCAGGACACCGAAGCGACCGGCGCTGATCATTCGCTCAACCCGGCGCCCGTCGACGACAATCCCCGCCCGTCCGAGCCGCCAAAGCCCGAAATCCTCGATCAGGATCCGCGCGCGGCGATCGCGGCGCGGTTCAAGAAACTGCGCGAGGACAAAGAGCCGCCGGTCGAGACCACGGGCGACTTCGTCGATCCCTCGCAAGTCTACGGCCAGGCCGGCAAGGTCGAAGAGGAGCCGCCGGCGCCAGCTCCCGAGCCGCCCCCGGCCCAACCGTCCAAGCGCAAGCTGAAGGTGAACGGCCAGGAGCAGGAATACACCGAAGAGGAAGTGATCGCGCTGGCGCAGAAGGCTGCCGCCGCCAACGACATCCTCGAGCAGGCGAAGGAACGCCTCGCGGAGAGCAAACGAGTTTTGGAGACGACGCGGGTCCACGTCTCCCGGCAAAACCCCGCCGACAACCCCGCACCCACCGCCACTGATGCCGACGACGGCACCGACGGACAGCAAAACCCCGCTGATCCGCTCAAGGAAGCCATCGAGCAGATTCAGTATGGCGACCCCGACAAGGCCAAGGAAGTTCTCGGCAAAACCATCGCCGAGGTAGCCACGGCTGCAGTCAAACAGGTGAGCTGGGAGGATCGCGTCCAAGCGGACGTTGCATCTGACCTGCGAGCCCACGACGACTTTGTGAAGAAAAACGAGGATCTTGCCAAAGACCCTCGTGCAGCGAAGCTCATCCGAGCCGAGCTCCTCGACGGCTACGCCGAGGACCTTCGCAAGATCGGAGTGCCTGACGACAAGATCCCCACCGATGCCACCCAGCTCGCCAACCTTCATCGGGGGCACAAGCTGCGCGGCGCACAGGTTCGCTCGGTCTCGAAGTTGCTGGAAGACGCCGGCAACAGCGTGCGCGAGTTCGCCAAGATCGGGGCTCCTCGCCAGGAGACCGCACCCCAAAAGCCCACCAACCCGGAGCGCGTTCAGGTCAACCTGAACCGTGACGATCGGCGGCGGGCAATTCCTCAACAACCCCAGCGCGCCAACGTGCAGCCTGCTCAGACCAACTCCGCTCCGGCGTCCCAGATGGACAGCCGGAAGGCCGCGGTCGAGCGTGCCAAAGCGGCACGCGGGCAAGTGTGACCTTATCCACCTCCCCTTTCCGCAACCCGCTGAAGCAAAGGAACACTGAACGCGCGCCCTCTTAGAAGGACGCAAGACCATGGCTGGTCAGCTTTGGAGCGTTGCTGCTGAAGGTGGCTATCTGTACTCCGACGAATTGTCGGACACGATCCGCCAGCAGCTTCAGCCGCTCTGCAAATTCCGCCAACTGTGCGACGCACAGGACGCGGTCGACAAGGGACTGCATCGCGGTTCCCGGTTCTATTGGGACGTGTTCTCGAACGTCTCCACTCAGGGCCGCCGACTCTCTGAAACCGGTCCGATCCCGCAGACCGGGTTCACCGTCTCGCAGAAGAGCCTCACGGTCACGGAAGCGGGTAGCGCTATTCTTCATTGACAGCGCTCTGCCCAATAACGTGGTAGTTGCAGGAAAACCCTAAAGCCTTGTTCCCCGACAGTTGGAACAGCAGCAAGGATGTACAATGGGCAACCCGCATGTTCGAGAAGTTGAGTTAGCTTGGCTCGCCGGCATCATTGACGGCGAGGGGACGATCACACTCGAAAGAAATGGTACAAGACGAATGGCCGGAATTATGGGGCTATCCCCGAAGGTCATCGTCGCCAACTCAAACGAGGCGATCATCCAGCGCACAGTAAATCTGATGCAGCTCCTTGGCGTTAATCCGCACATCAAGACGCAGGCCGCTGGTTACAGCCGGAAGCTTGCTGACGGTTCGCGGGCAGTGACGCGACGAAGGACGATGTATTGGGCGGTCTGTGCCGGCCTTGCGAAATCGAAGCGAATTTTGGCCCCTGTGTTCCCGCATCTGATCGGGAAGGCGGAGCAGGCTCGGATACTGCTGGACTTCATCGAAGTTCGCGGCGATCCGCAGCAGGCTAAAGGAAAGCCATACGGAGAGTACGAATTGTCTCTCCTAGAACGGATTCGCGCACTCAACCTCAGAGGAACGTCAGAGACTGAAGACCACGGCATTCGCCGCCGCATCTTTGCGGATGGAATGCAAGTGACAGTCCAGCCTAGCGAGAAATCGTTAGAGGGACACTGAACTCCGTCCCGTACACCGGCCTCCTGAAGGCGATGGCCAAGCACGACGTCGTGTCGATCATCGACAAGACGCTGAAGGACGATGCGAAGAAGTATTTCGACATCGAGGCGTTCTTGCAGTTCAAGAACACCATGCTCCGCGCCGGCCCGCAGAGCGGCAACTCCACCACCGCGATCACGCTGGACACCAACGGCACCTGCTCGACGACCAACAACGTCGCGCTCGGTACCGGCCACGTGAAGGCGATCGTGGACACCATGAAGGAGCGCAACATCCCCACCGCTCGGGGCGATGACTACGGGTGCATCACCCACGTCACCACGCTGCGCACCTTCAAGAACTCGCTGGAGTCGATCAACCAGTACACCGAGACTGGCTTGAGCCACATCTACTCCGGCGAGGTCGGGCGCTATGAAGGCACCCGGTTCATCGAGCAGAACTTCATCCCGAAGGGTGGTGCTGCCGACTCGACGACCTTCGATCCGTGGAGCAGCACCGCTGACGCCTGGAACAACGGCCTGTCGAGCTGGGCGTTCTTCTTCGGCGCCGATCGCGTCGCGGAAGCGCAGTGCATCCCCGAGGAAATCCGCGCGAGCATCCCGAGCGACTTCGGTCGTTCGAAGGCGATCGCCTGGTACTACCTCGGCGGCTTCGGGATCGTGCATGACGACGCGACCAACTCGCGCATCGTCATGTGGGACTCGGCGGCTTAACGGAGGGACACATGCACAAAGCCTACGATAACGCGGAGCGCATCCGCTACGTGGTCGGCAACGACACGGCGATCCAGTTCGGCGCCGACGGCGAGGCCAAGTCCTACACCTTCATCGGTCCGAAGGGTAAGAAGGGCCTCGTCCGCGACATCGAGGTCCGCATCACCGAGGACATGGTGGGCACCACCACCGTCCCGGAGGTCGGCGTCGGTGACGCTGCGAGCGATCTCGGTTCGCTCGACAACGAGTACGGCCGCTTCCGGCTCGGTTCGGCCGTCGGCACCGGCTACACCGCAACTGGCACGCCGATCATCCGCGCCTCTTCGCTGGTGCAGAGCGTCAACGAGGTTGGTGCTGCCACCAACCCCGGCAAGCAGAGCACCCGCTACTCCGAGCACGTTGCCCTGGAGAAGGCGTTCATCCCGGCCGACACCGCGTTCTTCATCAGCCTCGTCCCCGGCTCCGGCGGGTCTGAGACCGGTGCGGGCATGGTCGCGGTCGAGATCGACTGGTTCTAGCCAGAAAGGGCCCCGATCGCTCGGGGCCCTTTTCACAGGAGGACCGCATGTACGGCAACAAGTACCCGACGCAGCTTAAACCGCTGCGTCCCGTCGACCGCGTCAAGGACGACACGACCGGCAATGCCGGCATCGACGGCTTTACGCGGCTTTCCACCGCCGATCGCGAGACCGGCTATCGCCCACCCGTTGGGGAGCAGGCCACCGCCTGGCCCCGCTACGTCGAGGACTGATCCGACGATGAAGAACGAAAGCAACTCCACCATCGAGCGGTCGAAGGTGGCGCGCGGCACGATCGTTACCGGCCACGGCCGGGACGACTCGAGCATGAGCGTCCCCAAGGCCAAGGAAGCGAAGGGCGGCGTGAACAACCTCGCGCACTCCCTTTCCGGCGCGTCCGCCGTTCAGGACGTCAAGTAGGGAGCCGGCATTGACTGGACCGAAACTCAAACTCGACAGGTCGCGAGCCTTCGCGACCTGTCACGGCGAAGGCTTGACCCATGCCTTCGAACAGGACGGTTTGCCGTTCGACCACCAGGGCGATCTCGCTATGTCCATGGTGAAAACGCCGGCGCAAAAGGCGCTGGTGGAGAAGAAGATGCGTCGGCTGACCAAGCTGCAGGCCGGCGCACCGAACGACGATCCCGAAGTGCAGGAGCCGCCGCCGCCTCCGGGAGCGGATGACGACGACGGCGACGACACCGCGATGAACTTCGAGGCGTGGCTGAAGGACGAGGTGCAATACCCGCAGCACGAGGTCTTCAAGGAGGCCCGTCGCCGCTTCAACAAGGCGTTCACCAACTACAAGGCGCTGGCCGAGTTCCTCGTGTTCGAGGAACAGGTTCTCGGTCCCGAGGACGTGCCAACCAAGCTTGGACCGAAGAGCACCTGATCCATGGCGATGACCTACACCACCCTGATCGCGGACAAGACGACAGCCGGCTCCATCAAGCGCTGGTGCAACTATTCGCAATTGGACGTGGAGCAGGTTCTCATCGAGGCCCAGGCACTGGTGTATCAAACGTTGCGGGTGCGGGAGATGCGGTTTGAATTCGACAACCTCGCTCTCGCACCCGGAGACTTCTACGTTGCCCTGCCGTCCGGCTTCCTCGATCCGATCGCGCTGAAGGACATCACCAACAATATCGACCTGAAGCTCCGGCCGGAGGCCAATATCGTTCGGGCGCGGTCCTATGAGGACGGTGCCCTGATCGAGAGCATCCCGCAGAACTACGCGATCTACGACGAGAAGCTGCAGTTCGAATGCGCCTATGAGAGCGCGGCCACCCTCAACCTTGTCGGGTTCAAGAAGCCTGACGACCTTTCCGGCTCCAACACGACCAACTTCCTCACCTCCCGGTATCCTCACCTGCTTCGGGTTGCCTGCCTCGCGCAGGCTTACGACTTCATGTCGAACCAGACGAAGTACCAGAACAACCTGACGATGTTGAGCGCCTTGATCGAGAAGACGAACGCGGAGAGCGACTTGTCGTACCGCGACGTCGAGTTCGAGGTGGAGATCGGATAGAATGCCGTCTGATACCAATTCTGCTCTGCTCGGCCTGCTGATGCAGGCCACGGGCAATAACAACAACACCTGGGGTGACAACCTCAACAATTTCGTCTTCGAGTACCTTGAGCAGGCGATTGCCGGCTATGTGACCAAATCCGTCACGGGCGGCGCGGCCACGCTCACGGCGGCCCAGCACCGCGCCGGCATGATCGAGTTCAGCGGTACCCTGACCTCAAATTGCACGGTCACGGTCGACAACATCTCCAAGCGCTGGCGCATCTTCAACAACACGGACGGCGCCTACGTGCTGTTGATGAAGACGGCCTCCGGTACCGCGATCGAGATCCCGCAGGGCACTCACAAGGACGTCGTCTGCGACGGCAACGACGTCCTCTACCGCGAGGATGAGGACGAGGTCGGAAACTTCGTTCTGCACGGCGGGACCACTGCCCCTCCGGGAACGCTCGCCTGCTCCGGCGGCACCTTCGTTCGGGCTGATCACCCGAACCTCTACGACAAGATCGGCACCACATGGGGCGCCGGCAATGGCGTTACGACGGCCGGTTTGCCGAATCTGACAGACACCAACCGCTTCCTGCGGGCGGCCGACGGCACCACTATTGCGGTCGGAACTTATCAATCCAACCAGAACAAGGCTCATACGCACGCTGGGGCATCGTTCTCCGGAACAACCGGGAATATCAGCGCTGACCACTCGCACACCTACTCTGGCAGCACCGGCTCTGAAAGCGCCGATCACGTTCATTCCTATACATCACCAGGCGGAACGAACTCATCGACTGGTGGCGGTTCGTTTACGATCTATAATACTGGATCGCCTTCTTTTATCACGAGTAGCAGCGGTCGGTCGGCTGGTCACACGCACTCCTTCAGCGGCACTACCAGTGGTGTCAGCTCGAACCATACCCATACGTTCAGCGGCACCACGGGCACAATCCCATCTGACGGTGGCACCGAAGCCCGCCCCGAGAGCGCTGCGGTCCTCGTATGCATCAAAATCTGAGCTGCGCGAAAGCGCAGGGAGTAGCCCTGCCTTCCCGGTCACTTTGGGAGGTGTTGGGAAGGCGGGGCGCTTCCCATGGCTGATGGTGAGTTCGATCCGGTACCGCTGACACCGCCGCCTGGCGTCGTCAAGACGGAATCAGACCGCGTCGAGGAAGGCCGCTGGACCGATACGCAGTGGATGCGCTTCGTCAACGGCCGCCCGCAGAAGATGGGCGGATGGCTGAAGCAGACCACGTCGATTGCCTCTGGCACGCTGCGAACCCTTCACGCCTGGCGCGACCTGTCTTCGATCGAATACATGGCGGGCGGGACCTATCAAAAGCTCTATGTCTACGAGCGCGATTTCACCCAGCACGACATCACGCCAATCGATGATTCCGGCACACTGACGGATCCGTTCAGCACCACGGATGGAAGCAGCATCGTCACCGTGACGCATGCCTCGCACAACCGCCACCCAAGCGACGTCGTCAGCTATACAGGCGCGAGCGCGGTCGGTGGTCTGACCATCGACGGCCAATATGAGGTTCTCACGACCGCATCAGGGACCTACACCATCGATGCCGGCAGCGATGCCACTTCGACGGCTGGCCCAGGTGGCGGGTCGGTCGATTATGAGTACGAGATCCCGATCGGCGTTGAGCTCGGCATCTACGGTCTCGGCTACGGCGCGGGCCCCTACGGCACCGGCACGTATGGCACAGAGCGCCCGTTCTCGACGATCTTCATCGAGCCGCGTATCTGGTCGATGGATCATTTTGGGCGCATCCTGCTCGCCGCCTACAATGGCGGAAGCCTTTACAAGTTCGATCCGGCGGACGTGCCGGCCTTCGGCCGTGCAACCGTGGTGGCCGACGCCCCAACCGACATCCGCTACATGTTTGTCACGGAAGAGCGCTTCGTCTTTGCTCTCTGTGAGGGCATGCGGGTCGATTGGGCCAGCCAGAACGATTACACGCTCTGGACGCCAGCCGACGACAACACGGCCAACACCCGCACCCTTGCGGAAGGAACCAAGTTGATCGCCGGAGCATCGCTCGGCAACCACGTCTCGTGCGTCTGGTCGGATTTCGCGCTCTACATCTTCCAGTATACTGGCACCAACGCCATTTTCTCGTCTCGCCTTGCTGGCCGAAATTGCGGCCTCGCCTCGCCGTCGGCCAAGGTCACTGTGAACGGCATCGCCTACTGGATGGGCCATACCAACTTCTACCTCTACAACGGTGCTGTAGCGTTCATCCCGAACGTAGAGAACATCCGCGCCTATGTGTTCGACCGACTCAATGCCGAGCAAGCCTATCTGTGCTGGGCGCAATACGTCGCCAAGTACAACGAGGTGATCTGGTTTTATATCGCGCTCGGCGACACCCAGCCGAGCTATTACGCCCTTCTCAGCCTCAACGACTATTCCTGGGCGACCGGCCAAATGTTGCGCACGGCCGGCACCTCGTTCAGCCACGGCGACACGAGGCCCTACATGGCTGGCGATGATGGCCACATCTACCTGCACGAGGAAGGCGTGAATGGCGACGGAGAGGCGGTGCTGGCTTCGATCCGCCTCGCGCCGTCAAGCCTGATGAAGGGTGCGCAGATATTCAACATCGACGGCATGGTGGCGGATTTCGAGAACCAGTCCGGCGACATCACCGTGACCTTCGAGGGCTGGGACCGGCTTCGCAAGCCGACCGTTGATACTCAGACCATCACAATCACAGAGGACGATGATCTGATCGATCTTCGCCTCGAAGGTCGCTACATCTCACTCGAGATGACCACGGACGTGGTCGACGGATATTTCCGCTTCGGCAAGCCTGACGTCCTGATTTCCTCGAATGGAACACGCCGATGAGACAGGTTTCGCTCGGCCAGCCGATCGGGCAGTCCGATCAAGCCTTCAAGGATTGGGCCAGAGAAGCTCTGCGCGAGATCGAGATCGCCTCCAACGAGCATAGCGGTGAGGGCGAGGAGGCGGTCTCTGGCTCGGCCGGGACCACGACACCATTGGTCAATAGCGGCTCAGGAACCGTCGGCACCGGCGCCAGATGGTCACGAGAGGACCATGTCCATCCGGCAGACACAGCAACGGCTGACGCACGCATCGATGCTAGGGCTATTCGCTATGACGCCGCTCAGTCTCTTACGTCCGGCCAGAAGGCGCAGGCGCGCGAGAACATAAATGCCAGCCTCACCAAGCAAAATAAGGTCGTCAACGGCGGTATGCAGGTGTCGCAGGAGAATGGGACAACTGCTGGCACGACCAACGGCTATTTCCCTGTTGACCAGTTTTTTGTTGGAGCTGTCAGCGGCGGTGCGTTTTCGGCGGCTCAAGTTGCGAGCGTAACTCCCGCAGGGTCTCCCAATCGATTACGGTTCACAATCACGACTGCAGACGCTTCGGTCGCTGCTGGAGACATCGCATATATCGTTCAATACATAGAGGGATTGCGTGTTGCCGATCTATTGTTTGGGTCTGCATCGGCAAAAGAGACAACGGTTCAATTCGGCGTTCGAGCGCCTGCTGGCACGTATTGCTTCTCTATTCGCAATGCGGCGAGCAATCGATCCTATGTTGCAGAGTTCACGATCGCTGTAAGCGAAGCTAACACCGACGTCCTGAAACAGATCACCATCCCTGGCGACGTAACGGGCACATGGCTTAAGGATACAGGACAAGGGCTCGTTTTGACATGGTGTCTTATGGGAGGCACCACGTATCAAGGTGCTGGGTCCTCTTGGCAGGCCAGTTCACTCGTGGCCACCTCGAACCAGTTCAATCTCTTCGGCACTGTTGGCAATGTGTTCGAGTTGTTCGATGTAGGTCTCTATGAGGGCGCAACGGCGCCTTCCTTTCAACTGCCTGAATACGCATCTGAGCTGGCTTTGTGTCAACGCTACTTCGTCCCGATCGCCACAAATGCTATTTTTGGAGGCGGCACGCTCCGAACGGGAGGAACGAGTGGATATGGCGTTGTCGCGCTACCTGTCCCCATGAGGATACTGCCGACTATCGGCACTTCCGGCGTGCAGATCATCTGCGGGGATACGCTCGTCAATGTCTCTTCGTTGAGCGTGTCAGCGGGTGTTGGCGGGACGATAGCGTTGGTGCCCGTTTCTGGCTCGTCAGCAGGATCGGTTGGCCAAGCCTTTGTGTTTTATCAGGCGTCAGGACAGAACGCCTTTAACGCAAGAATGTAGGTCTTTTCTATGCTCGCTCCTTCAAAATCACTAATCGTCCGCGGTGCAATGTCCGATCAGGATGCCGTCGAGATACACAAGCTCCTGATGCTGATGGGCCAGGAGGTCGCGGTTGTCCCGGTCGATCCGATCGTCGTGATGGAGGACATCTATTCCCTCATCAACGAGCCGAGCAAGGGCGCGTTCCTGATGGCGGTCAAGGGCACCCAGCTCATCGGTGTCATGGGGCTTGAAAACACCCGCTATCGCTATTCGCGAGAGACCTGCATCCGCGAAGTCTATCTCTTCGTCCATCCGGAGCATCGCAACGGCGACGTGCTCGGCGCGCTCCTCAACGAGGCCCGCGCGATCGCCGACATGGCGGAGAAGGAGTTGTACGTCACCATCGCAAACCACAACCGGCGGCGCGGCAAGGCGGCGAAGGTCGCCGAGCTTCTCCGCTACCAGCCGTTCGGCTCAATCTACGCTTTTTCGAGGAACTGAACCATGGGTTGCTTCGGCGACATGGAGACCACCAAGACGCAGACGAACTCGCTGCCTGCCTACCTTGAGAACGCCGCTCAGTCGAACGTCACGAACGCGAGCAACGTCGCGGCCCGTCCGTTCCAGGCTTACACGGGCGAGATGACAGCACCGCTGACGCAGAACCAGCAGGATGCATTCGGGCTGATCAAGTCGATTGCCGGCACCACGAACCCGTATTTGTCCGACATCGAGAACCTCTACAAGACATTCTCCAGCACCACGGGTGTCACCCCGGCGAGCATCCTTGGCGGCGACAAGACCGTCGGCAACACCACCATTCAGGACTATATGTCGCCGTACATCATGGCGGCGCTGCAGCCTCAGCTGGATGATCTGGCGCGCACAGGTACCGCGCAGCGCAAGTCGCTCGATGCTTCCGCGACAATGGATGGTGCCTTCGGCGACGCGCGCAGCGGCGTGGCGCTGGCGAACCAGTTCCGTGACGAGGCAAAGACCCGGGCCGGCGTCGTCGGGCAGGGCTACCAGAGCGCGTTCGATCGCGCCGCCAGCCTGCGGCAGAGCGACATCGCGACCGACACCGACGCGCAGAAGACGAACCTGAACCTCGCTCTGCAGCGTGCGATCTCGGGCGGGAAGGCTCTTTCCGACCTCGATGCGTCCACGGTCGACCGCGGTCTCAAGACCGCAACCGCCCTCGCGGAGGCCGGCAAGACCGAGCAGCAGACCAACCAGGCGGCCGACACGGCGAAGATGCAGGAGTTCTTGCGCGGCCAGGGCTGGGATCAGCAGCAGATTTCTTGGCTGACGTCGGTGCTCGCGGGAACGCCGCACGGGTCGACCAGCACCGTGCAGGAGCCGAACAACTCCGGCTGGGGCATCCTGGGCTCGCTCATCGGCACGGGAGCCAACCTCTTCAAGCTCTCCGATCGCCGGCTCAAGACCGACATCTCCGTGATCGGAGAGACTTACGATCACCTGCCGATCTATCGGTTCAAGTATGTCGGCAGTGACGAGTGGCAGATCGGCCTGATGGCGCAGGACGTCGAGGAGGTGACCCCGGCGGCCGTGGTAGAGGTGAACGGCGTCAAGGCGATCGACATGAGGCTTGCCACGCAGGCCGCGGCGGACATGGGAGTTGACCTCTGATGGACCTGACCGACCTGATCACGCCGAACAACTATGTCGGGCAGAACTTCCCGCTCGGCATGTCCTCCACTGAGGGCGGCGACGATCCGCTCGCCAAGCTGCGGGAGCTTCTCGGTGGCGGCGACGGCGCCGCTCTGCCGCCGAACGCCGAGCCCACCATGGGCCAGCTTCCGGATGCTCCGACCGACATCAGCGCACGCACGCGACAGCCGCTCTCTGTGCCGCTGCCGGCGCCGCGCCCTGCCGATGCCCCGGCGGCGGCGCCACTTCTTGCCTCGCCCGCGGACATCACGGCATTCGCGCCTACCGACATCCAGCGCGCGCAGATGGGCCGTCCCCCGATCCCGCAGACCACAGCGGACATCGTCTCGGCCATCACCGGCCGGGCCACGGCGGCCCCGGACCCGATGCGCAACATCATGGCATCGCTCGGCGGCGGCCTCTCGACTGTCACCGGCAATACGGCGGGCGGCGCGTTTGCGCGCGGGGCAGGGGGCAGCCTGAAGGCGGGCGCGGCGTCCTCCCGTGCGGATTCCGAGGAGGCGCTGAAGCACCTCAAGGCCGCACTCGAGGCGCAGCAACTCGGCGACAAGCAAGCCTACACGCGGGCGCTTACCAGCTATTACGGCGTGCTCACGAAGCAGAAGAACGAGCAGGAGAACGTCGCCACCGCCGGCCCCAAGCCGCCGCGCGCGATCGACTCCCGCCTGATCTTCGACAAGGCCGAGCGGGCGATCCAGAACGCCAACCGCGCCATCGACGGCGATTTCCGGCTGAAGCCGGAGGAGCGCGCGCAGAAGAAGGCCCAGGAGGCAGCACGCATCTACAAGGGCTTCGGGCTCAATCCTGATGGCACCACGGGCCCCGGGGCGGCACCGTCCGCTCCGAGCTCGTCCAAGAAGGCCGGCAACCCGGGCGAGATCGCGTTCAACGGGGACGGCACGCAAGCCGCCCCCTACGAGCCCCGGACCAAGGACGACTACGACCAGATCGAGTCCGGCTCCTACTACATCGTCAACGGTCAACTTCGCAGGAAGAAGTAACCCCCCACATGGCATTTGAAGACCTGATCGTCGGCGACGATGGCGCCTACGAGCCGACCGCTATTGTCTCGCCGGACCTCATCGCCACCCGCAACGAGCGCAAGGGCCTGACCGATTTCAGCGCCCGCGCCCGCCAGCCGGTCGATTTCGGGACGGACGACGAAGTGATCGGTCCCGCACCCCGCGCGAAGTCCCGCCAGCAGACCATCGACTTTGGTACCGACGACGAGGTTATCGGCTCCGCGCCGATCAAGAACCCGCCGATGCCACGCGCGCGCCCGGCGGAGGCGCCCGGCCTGATCCAGCCGACCCAGCCGATGCCGGAGGTGCAGCCGCTCGACAACGCGCCCTTCCGCGCGCCGCTGAGCGGCGAGCGCAGCGACGGCTATTGGAGCGGAAATCCCGTGTCCTCAGCCGAGGGCGGCATGTCCGGCATGCTGACCGGAGATGAAGCCTACACGCAGGCTTATGGCCGACCCGCCCGCGATGCGTTCATGAACGCGCCAGCGCAGGAGGCCGTTGTTGGCAACGTCCAGGCCGCCGAGGCCGGCGTTGCCGAGGCACAGGCGCGCCTGGATGCGGCCAAGGCCCGCTCGGCCAGCATCGCCGACGGCTCGACCCGCGCGCTCCGGCGCGGCACCACGGGCGACCTGCAGCGTCAGCATATCCAGGCCGAGATCGATGCTGCGACCGAGAACCTCGCGCAGGCCCAGCAGGCACTCTCCGCGGCCCAGCGCGCCGCTCCCCCCACCCAGACGAAACTCCGCGACGCCGCGGCGCGACTTGCGACCGCCATTGCGACGGGTGTCCCCGACACCATCGGAGGCGCTGCGCGCCCGATCGACGCTGCCCTCGATGCGTCCGGCATCAAGGACGGCACCGGCGTGGCCGAATACATGCGGGAAGCCTCCAAGCGGATCGGTCTCGCCAACCCGGCGGACCCGACCCGCGAGGAGGAACTAAGCGCCAAACTCGGTCAGGGTGCAGGCTCGGCACTGAGTTTCATGGTCACAGGCGCCATCGGCAAGGGCATGAAGATCCCGGCGGCCTTCGCCTCCGGCGGCGCCGGCGCGGCGCAGAACGCCGAGCAGTATTACCGCGAAGCCGACGACATGGGCGCGCCCGCCTACAAGAAGGCGCTGGCCTATGCCGTCGGCGCCGGCATCGGCTCCACCGAGGCCATCGGTCTTGGGCGGATCGCGGACAAGCTCGACAAGAAAACCGGCGGCGGCCTCAAGCGCTACTTCGGCCTCATCATGAAGGAGATGGGCGAGGAAGGCTTGCAGGAGGCGGGCCAGCAGCTGCTCGACAACCTCGCCAAGCTCGGCCTGTACGGCAAGGACCCCGGCGACATCACCGCGGGCGTGGCGCAGGCCGCGCTGGTCGGCATGATCCTGGGCGGCGGCATGGCCGGTACCCTTGGTCTCGGCAATCTCACGGCGGGCCGCGATCGCGCCGCGCGCGAGGGCGTGCCCACCCCGGAGCAGGCGCCCATCACGCCGGAGGAGATCATCCGGCAGATCCTTGGCGAATCCCCGACCCCGCCTCAGACCGCGACGCCTCCTGTCAACGCCAAAACGCAGGAAGAAATTGCAGGTTCGTTGCAGGCGCCCCAGCCCGAGAGTGTGACGGCGCCGTCACAGATCGAGCAGTTGCCGGTCCCGCCGCAGGCGTCCCCCACTACCCCCACCGCACCTAATTCGGTGGTGGGGGCCGACGAAAATTCCGCTGCGCCAATTTCCGTCGCTCCGGCTCCCGAAGTTGGTAACGCTCCCAATTCTGGCTCTACCAAGCCGCTACCAACTACCAATCCCGCCTCAGCCGCCTCCGACGAGGACATCGCCCTGCTCCGCGGCTACGGCTACGATGACCAGCAGATCGCGGATATGAGCCCGGCCCAGATCGCGGCCGAGGTCGCGGCCGCGCAGGAAGCCGGTACCGAGCCCGTATTCGGCGAAGGCGATGCCGTCGTGGGTTCGCGCGCCGAGCCGGTCAAGGTCGAGACCCCGGCCGATCTCGACCGCGCAGCGGGCCATGTCAACACCAGCCCCACGGAGGCGCAGAAGGAGGCCGGCACCTACGCCAAGGGGCACGTGAAGTGGAATGGTCTCGACATCACCATCGAGACCCCGAAAGGCGCGGAGCGCAGCGGCAAGGGGGCAAACGGCGAATCTTGGTCCATCGCGATGCCCGGCCACTATGGCTATATCCGCCGGACAGTTGGAAAGGATGGCGATCAGGTCGATGTCACCTTCGGAGACGATCCGAAGTCCAGCCGTGCATTCATCGTCGATCAATTCAACCCGGAGACCGGAAGGTTCGACGAGCACAAGCTGTTTGTAGGCTACCCCGATCTTGAAAGCGCGACGCTCGCCTACGATCTATCGTTCTCCGATGGCAGCGGACCACAACGGCGTAAGGCCGTTTCCGAGTTGTCGGTCGATCAACTCAAGGGTTGGCTGCGCGATGGCAACACGAAGAAAGCCTATTCCGAAGACGTTTCACGGTCAGGCCAGAACGCCGATGTACAAGCTCTGGCTCAACGTGAAGGATCGCTGCCTCAATCCCAAGAACCCGTATTACCACAACTACGGGGGGCGGGGGATCAAACTGCATCCGGAGTGGGCGAACAGCTTTCCGGCCTTCCTGGAAGGAGTGGGGCCGCGCCCGTCGCCGCTGCACACGCTGGACCGGAAGGACAACGAGAAGGGCTACGAGCCGGGCAACGTGGGCTGGGCGACCAAGTTGGAGCAGGCGCAGAACATGCGCAAGACATGCCGGCTGACGTTTCAGGGCAAGACGCAGTCGGCACGAGCATGGGCGCGCGAGATCGGGCTGCATCCGAAAACGGTGCTCCGCAGGGTGGCTCAAGGTCTCAGCGTGGAAGAAGTGCTGTCGCCAAACTGGCGTCCGATGGGCCGGCACTCAGTCTCCTCCAATTCATCGCATCCAAAGGTGGACTGCGCCCCGACCCTGAACTGACCGCGATCGGCCTGTCCGGCTCCCACCGCGTCAACGTCCCCGGCCGGAACGGCCGGTTCGCCGCGGTCCGCCCGACCGGCATGAGCATCGACCAGATGCGCGAGGCGGCTGAAGAGGCCGGATACTTCCGCGGTACCGGCGAAGCGACCAGCACCCCCCGCGAGTTCCTCGACGCCATCGACAACGAGCTGCGCGGCCAGCGCCGCCTTCCCGAGGGCCAGGAGGCCGAGCCGTCTAAGCGCGAGATGCAGCGCCTCGAAGAGGAGAACGCCAACCGCGACGCGCTGCTCGGCCAGAACCGGGCCGAGATCGAGGCGATGCTGGAAGCGTACGGCGTGCCCGCCGGCATGACCAACGAGGCCGACCTGCGCCTTGCGGCCGAGATCATGGCCGACGAGGGCCTGGACCCGGACGCGGCGCTTGAGCGGGCAGCAATCCGCAACCTCGAAAATGACCCCGACATCCCACAGGAAACCGTCTATGATGCCTTCGACTTCGGAGCCTTCGATGCTGTTCAACCCGAGCCAACACCGGAAGATGAGCGCGGCGCTGAAGCAGAAAGCGCAGCAGGAGTCCGACCCGGAGAAGAAGGCCGAGTTGATGAGCCGGTCGAACACGTTTCTGGCGCTGGCGAAGATCGCGAAGGACCCGGCGAAGGTGAAGCGCGTGAAGAAGCCGAGCGAGCCGAGCAACCCCGCGAAGAAGTTCCGGAACGTGTAGAGCCCGTCACCGAGCGCACCGAGGCCGGCGAGCAGGCTGTCCTGCCGGGCGCGGAGAAGGAGAGCCAGGGCAAGCAGGCGAAACGCAAGGCGGATGCCGCGCTCAAGCCGAAGGCGGCACAGAAGCCGGCCGATGAGGGCCTGTTCGGCGACGACAGCAAACAGACCGATCTCCTCGACATCAAGCCCACCGAACAGGCCCGCGAAAGCGGGCCTTCTGATTCCACACTTGCCGACGTGTTCGCCAAGAAATTCGTTGCTGGTGAAAAATTCACGACCATCCTCGCCGCCCGCAAGCTTGCCAAGGAAACGACCGGTATTGAGGACGCAAAGGCGGTTGAGGAGCAGATCGAGCTTGGCGTCGTCCGTGCCGCGCGCGAGATCGTGCAGAAGCATGGCGATGACGCGCTGAAGGTCTATCCAGAACTGGTCGCGCTATATGCGGCCCAGCCAAAACTTGGCACCCGCACGTCGACCTCAATGCGGGATCAGGCGTTCTCGACTCCGGTCCCCCTTGCCTACATCGCGTCGCGGCTGGCCGGCGTTGCGCGTGAAGACGTCGATGTGGTCTATGAGCCGACCGCTGGCAACGGCGCGCTGCTTATCGAGACCACCCCAGAGCAGACGGTGATCGCCAACGAGATCAACCCAGCGCGCGCACAGAACCTCGAAACATTCGGCTTCAACGTCACCAAGCAGGATGCGGTCAAGAAAACTCAGGCGGCGAGCATCAACGCTGCCTTCGATGGCGCCACCGTCGTGATCGCCAACCCGCCCTTCGGAGCCATGAAGGAAGGCGGACAATCGACCATCCATGACCTCTCCGACATCCAGCCCGGATACAAGACCACCCAGATCGATCACGCGATCGCGCTGAGGGCCCTTGCCGCGATGCGGGATGACGGCCGGGCCACCCTGATCGTCGGCGGCCTGAACAAGATGAAGACGAGCCGCGAGGCCCGTTCTGACGGCTACAACGGCAAGGACAAGAGAGAGTTCTACAAAACCCTCTACGACCGCTATAACGTGACGGACCATTTCACCGTCGCTGGCGAGCTTTACGAGCGTCAGGGCGCGGGATGGCCCGTCGACGTGATCGTCATCGACGGCCGCGGCAAATCGGCCCGCAAGCTGCCGGCGGTCGACGTGCCGAGGGTGTACGCGTCATGGGATCAGCTTGGAGAACTGCTCAATGAACTTCCATCAGATGAGGCTACTACTCGCGGACAAGATGGAGCGGCTGATCCGGACGACGTTACCAGAGGATCGTCCGTACCAGATGCGCGAGGTGGAGCGGTTGATGGAGGAAGCCGGTCTGCTGCACGGCCCGCTCCGGACGAGCCCGCGGGAGTTCTCGCAGGATCTGTTCCTGAGCAATCCGGAGGCAACGATACTGGTGGACCAGGCGCTGAAGATGAAGTTCAACCCGGAGGTCGCGGAGACGCCGGACGACCTGATCCTGCGCCTGCTGCCCAGCGACGGGCACCTCGAGTAGAGCAGGAAACCGAGCGGCAGGTCGCTTATGCGCCGCGCTCGGCCAGGACCCAAGGACTCGGCACCCTCGTCCCCGTCAACATGCGCAAGAGCCTTCAGGGCTCGCTGGACAGCGTCGCCGAGAAGGTCGGTGACATCGATGCATATGTTGCGAGCGAATTGGGCTACAAGCCGGACGAGCTCGCCAGCTACTTCGGAGCCGAGCAGATCGATGCTCTCGCGCTCGCGATCAGCAACCTGCTTCGCGGCAAGGGCTTCATCATTGGCGACCAGACTGGAATCGGCAAAGGCCGAGTGAACGCCGCCATCATCCGCTGGGCCATCAAGAACAACCGCATCCCCGTGTTCGTCACCGAGAAGCCGAACCTCTACGGCGATATGTACAGGGACCTCAACGACATCGGGATCTCTGACGACTTCCTGAGCGGCCCTCCGCGCATCCTCGCGACCAACGCCGATCTCAGCGTGCCCATGACCGACGATGGTAAGGTCGTGCTCAAGACCCCCTCCGCGAAGGTCCATAACGCCGATCTGTCCGCGCTCACCGCGTCGAATTTCTTCGACAAGTACGACATGGTGTTCACCAACTATTCCCAGATGCAGACGCTGAAGGGCGAGAACACCCCTCGCCGTGGCTTTCTGTCGAACATCATCCATAATGCGGTTCTGATCTTCGACGAGAGCCACAACGCCGGTGGCCAGGACCAGACTCGCAAGGCGAAGGGCGAGAAGGCTGATCGTGCTGGCTTTGCGCGGGAACTCGTCAGCCGCGCCAACGGCGTGTTCTATTCGTCCGCCACCTACGCCAAGCGTCCGGAGGTCATGGACCTCTACGCCGCCACCGACATGAGCATGGCCGTGGAGAAGCCATCAGACCTTGGCGAGGCGATATCCAAGGGCGGCGTTCCGATGCAGCAGGTGGTTGCGACCATGCTGGCGCAAGCTGGTCAGTACGTCCGGCGCGAACGGTCCTTCGCTGGTGTGACGTATGACACGCCGCTGATCGATGTCGACCGCGAAGCCTATGACGGCATCTCCCGCTCGCTTGCCGCGATCCTTGATTTCTCGGACCACGTCAAGGAGATAGCGGATCAGCTCGACGAGGACCTGAAGGGGCAGGCATCCGGTACAACCTTCGATAATTCCGTCGGCGATGCCGGAGCAAAGTCGGTCGCCTTCACCTCCGTCATGCACAACATCATCAACCAGATGCTGCTCGCGATGAAGGCGGACGGAGCCGCGCAACGCGCTATCGAGGCCCTGAAGGAAGGTAAAAAGCCGGTCATCACCTTGGCCAGCACGATGGAGTCGTTTCTCAAAAACTTCGCCGACGATACCGGCATTGCCCCGGGCAGCGTGATCAACGCCGACTTCGGCGATGTCCTGCGCCGCTACCTCGATCGGACGCGCACCGTCCTCATCAAGAAGCCCTACGCTGCAAAGGGTGAGGTTGAGCGAAAGTATCTCTCCGACAAGGAACTCGGCAAGCAAGGTCGCGCGAGTTATGACGCTGCGCGGAGGATGATCGACGATCTTGCACTCTCCCACCTGCCCGTCTCGCCGATCGACGCGATCAAACAACAGATCCGGAAGGCCGGATACACTGTCGGCGAGATCACCGGGCGCGGAACCATCGTCGACTATTCCGGCGACGAACCGATCCTCAAGCCGCGGCCGGGCCGGGAGATGTCGATCCGCGGCCGGCGCGAGACCATCTCCGACTTCAACAGCGGCAAGCTCGATGCCGTGATCCTGAACCAGGCCGGCGCTACCGGTCTGTCCCTGCACGCCTCCGAGAAGTTCAAGGATCAGCGCCAACGCAAGATGATCATCGCCCAGGCCGAGGCGAACATCGATACCCACATGCAAATGCTCGGCCGCGTCCACCGCACCGGCCAGGTGGTTACGCCAGAGTACGATCAACTCGTTGCCGGCATCCCGGCCGAGAAGCGACCAGCCGCAGTGCTGGCGAAGAAGATGGCATCTCTAAACGCGAACACGACCGCCTCCCGCGGCGGCGCGCTGACCGCAAAGGACGTTCCGGACTTCATCAACCAGTACGGCGACATGGTCGCCGCGATGTACATCCTTGAAAACCCCGACATGAACCGTCGACTCGGCGAGCCGATCAAGTTCAAGGACAATGGTGGCATCGACTATGAAGACGCGATGCGCAAGATCACGGGGCGCATTCCGCTGCTGCCTTTGGCAGAGCAGGAATCGCTCTACGAGCACCTTGAAGCCGAGTACGATGCCCTGCTGAAGCAGATGGAGGCGTCTGGCGAGAATGCGCTTGAAGCGAAAACCTACGATCTCAAGGCCAAGACCTTGGAGAGCACCGAGGTCGTTCCGGCCAAGGGCGAAACGTCCTCCCCGTTTGCCGCCCCCGTCAATGTCGAGCGGGTTTCGGCTGTTCGTCTCGGCAAGCCGTTTCCATCTCACGAGGTGGTGCAGAAGGTCTACGACGCCATCGCAGCGCGCGATAACGTCTCCAGTTCTGAGATCACCAAGGAGAACGCCGCCGAGCGCTACAAGCACTTTCTGACCAATGGAGAGATGGTCAACCCTTCCGTCGCGCTGGCGCCGTTCAAGGTCAATCTGGCTGAGTTCGACCAGTATCGTCGTCGCATCCTCGATGACATCGATAAGCCTGACATCAAGGAGCGGGAGCGCGTCAAACTCGACGCGGTTAAAGACAGGTGGACGGAGCTGATCGGCACGTTGCCGATCGGTGCGAGGGTCACGTTCAAGACCTCCACCGGGAACATGACGGGGATCATCCTCGGGATCGAACAAAAGGGCCAGCCGAAAAATCCGCTGGCCCTTTCTTCATGGAAGGTCACCGCGGCCATCTCCGACGCGACCCGACAGGTCACCGTTCCAGTGTCGAGGATGTGGCCCGACGGCAAGGCCGATACCGAGGACCCTTTCGCCATCGAGGTGGCCCGTGTCCCTGATTGGCTTGAGACGCCAGCCCAGACACTGGAGCGCTTCGACACTATGCAGTCGGAGGCTCGCGAAGAGCGGTTTATCGCGACCGGCAATCTGCTCGCAGCCTATGACTGGCTGAACAAGCGCGGGCGGATCATCAACTATACCGACGACGAAGGGCATATCCGCCAAGGCATCCTCACAGCGTCCGACTTCGACCTCGACAATTTCGCTGCCAGCAAACCCGTCGTTATCGAATCCCCGCGCGAGGTGGTGAACTGGCTACAGACCCACAAGGGACAAAATCTTTGGTCGAGAGACCATGTGGTGCGCGTCAGCGTGCTCACGAACGGAAAACTGATCATTTCGACCGACAGCGCCAAGAAGACGGGCGGCATCTACTATCTCGATCGCGAACTGACCAACCTGACAGGCGATTTTTTCAAGACCGGCGGCATCATGCGCGCCGAGACCTGGGGCAGTTTCGAGCCAGCGATTGGCCGGCTGCAAAGGCTCGGAGCAGTGTTCGAGGCACCGAAGGAGCCGGAGACCAAGACCAAGGGCGCGCGCGCATCTCTGGCCCGCATGACCGGCGAGCCGACGCGCCCTCGCCCGCTCACGCCCGAGACCAGAGCCACCCTGGAGCACGCCCTCACGGACGTCGTGCGCAAGATCACCGGTCCGTCCGTGGCGGTCCGCTTCGTCGACGAGCACCCCATCAACATGCCGGCAGGCTGGGGCTCCTTCGGCCAGGACAAGGTCACAGCGGCCGGCTCCTACATCCCGGCGCGCGCGCTCATCACCGTGGCGCTGGCCGATCCCGCCTATCCCCTGGAACAGGTGCTTGACACCACGTTCCACGAGGCTTTCCACGCCCTTGAGGACAAGATCCTCACCGAGCAGGAAATGGACGTCCTCAAGCGCGAGGACGCCCGCCTGCGCGAGATCGTGAAGCGGGCCTATGGTTTCACGGCGGAGCAGATCAGCGAGATCGCGGGCTTCGAGATCAGGGCCATGGCGTTCGAGTATTACGCCTCCCGCCGGGCCCGCGGCCTCGAACCGCAGGGCCTCCACATCGGCATCCGCCGCGCATTCGAGCGCCTGATGGATCTGTTCCGGCGCGTCCGGAACGCTCTTAACGGGCTCGGCTACCGCAACGCCAGCGACATCTTCGAGGCGGCCTTCGACGGCGCCTACGCTGACCGTCGCGCGGCCGTGACGCAGAACGTCACGGAGCAGGCCAACATCCGACCGCCGCAGGTCCGCCCCCAGGGCAACCTGAACCGCTTCGAGAGCTACGAGCCCCTCCCCGAGCGCTGGCAGGACTGGTGGAAGCGGCCCGACCTGAACTGGCGAGATCGTGCCTGGGGCATGCTCGATGCAGCCTTCCTGCGCGCCAACCGCGCGCTCGGCGACCGCTATGTCGACATGCGCCGGCTGCAGGCTGCGGTCGAGCTGACCGGCCGGCAGGTCAACGAGGGCGTCAACATGGCGCTCGCGGCCACCCTGTTCGAGGGCCGCACCGAGAAGCGGCTGAAGGACTATTGGACCAAGCTGTGGAAGCCCGCGCTCGACTTCGCCTACAGCAAGGGCATCACCCGCGAGGAGCTGCACCGCTACCTCTACGCCCGCCACGCGCCGGAGCGGAACGCTCACATCGCCGAGATCAACCCGATGATGCCGGAAGGCGGCTCGGGCATGACCGACACCGAGGCGCAGGAGATCATGGACGGCTTCGCGGCGGCCGGGAAACTGGAAGCGCTCGAACAGGTCGCCCAGCGGATCGACACCATCGTGCGGAAGATCCGCAGCATGATGGTCGACGATCAGCTCGAGCACGAGGAAATCATCGGCCAGTGGGAGCAGGCTTACCAGCACTATGTCCCGCTGCGCGGCTTCGAGTCCGGCGACGAGGACATGGCGCAGGATCTGCAAGTGTCGCGCACCGGCAAGGGCTTCGACGTCCGCGGGCCCGAGACCAAGCAGGCGCTCGGCCGCTCCTCCAAGGCCGACGACATCCTGACGAACCTGTTCCTGATGGGCGAGCGCACCATCATCCGTGGCGAACAGAACCGGGTTGGCCGCACCGCCATGCGGTTCATGCAGTCGAACCCGCAGCCGTCCCTCTACGAGGTCTCGCGCTCCGAGCGCGTGCTGACCGACGGACGGGTCGAGACCACGACCGAGAACGACCTTGACCTTCTGGAAGGCGAGCGGCCGATCACCGTGCGGCGGGTTAACCGGGACACCGGCCTGGTCGAGACCGTGACGCGCGTTGCCTCCGGATGGGCGAACGACAGCTTCGCGGTGAAGGTCGGCGGGCATACCTACTACATCCGGATCAAGCATCCGGGCCTGCTGACGGCGCTGAAGAACGTCGGCATCCAGCGGCTGCCAATGGTCATCCAGTGGCTCTCTTGGCTGACGCGGCAGTTCTCCGCCTTCCGCACCGCGCGCAATCCGGACTTCTTCGTCCCGAACCTGTTCCGCGACGTGCAGGACGCCGCCTACACGCTCGGCGCCGAGCAGCGCTCCTCGCTGGTGAAGAATTTCGCGCTCAACATCGGCTCCTTGCGGACCTATGTGGCGGCCTTCATGGGCGAGCTGATGGAGAAGGACGGCGCGCTCGGCGACCTCGCCAGGCGCAAGTTCGCCGACAAGCGCGGCGCGCAGCTCTATGAGGACTGGAAGAAGCACGGCGGCCAGATCGCGTTCATGGGCATCAGCGACATGGATAGCGCTCGCCGCGAGATCGAGGCGGCGTTCCACGAGACCGAGGAGGGTTATGCTGCCACCGTCGCCAAGGCGCCCTATCGTCTGGCGCGCTCGATCCTCAAGGCGATCGAGTTCTTTAACGGTGCGATTGAGGCCGGCACCCGCCTCGCCGTCTATGACGCGGGCCTGAAGGCCGGTATGACCAAGAACAAGGCGGCCGAGCTATCGAAGGAGTCCACGACCAACTTCAACCGCAAGGGCATCTATAGCCCGTATCTGAACGCCTTCTATGCGTTCTTCAATGCGCGTGTTCAGGGCGCCACGAAGATCATCCGGCTGCTGCGCAACTCGAAGATGGCGCGGCGCGCTGCGATCGGTCTCGTGATCGGCGGCTTCTCGACGACGCTCTGGAATCTGGCGGTCTCCCCCGACGACGAGGACAAAAAGCCGGAATACATGCGCCGCAAATATTGGGAGCGCGAGCGCTACTTCATCTTCTACATTCCGGGAGCAAAGGACCCGATCCGGATCCCGATGGGGTACGGCCTGCAGCTCTTCTGGATGCTGGGCGAGAACCTTGCGATGGCCTCGCAGGGCAAGATCACGCCGGCGCAGGCGGCCGCAAACTATCTGTCCACGATCGTCTCCGCCTTCTCGCCTGTGCAAGCCGAAGGCTCGGCCACCGACCCCGGGACGTGGCTGCGCTACATCATGCCGTCGATGGAGATGCCGCTGCTCGAGCTCGGTACCAACGAGGATTGGCGGCGTAAGCCGATCCACCCGAAGTTCGGCAAGAAGGGCGAGCCGCACAGCGAGCAGCATTTCACGACCACCTCGCCGTACGCGATCGACGTGGCGCAATTCCTGAACAAGGTCTCGGGCGGCAACGCCTTCAAGCCAGGCGCAGTCGACTTTTATCCGGGCGACCTGCAATACATCTGGAATTTCGCGACCGGCGGTCTCGGCCAGACCACCAACCGCACCACGACGCTGTTCAAGAACTGGATGGAGGGCGTGCCGACGCCGCCCAATCAGGTCCCGATCCTCCGTCACTTCGTCGGCGCCAATGTCGAGCAGGCGACCGGCGAAGCCTACTACGAGGCCCGTGACGAGGTTCAGAGGGGCATGGCTCAGGTCCGCAAGGCCATGAAGGCGCCGGCGGCAAGCGACGACGCCGCAACTACCATCGAGGAAGGTGGCAACCGCTACGGCCTCCACCAGGGCAAGCGTCGCGGCACCGTCGGCTCAGACGCCGAGACCATCTTCCGGAACGCCGACAAGCAGCTCAAGGGCCTGCGGGCGCTCGAGCAGTCTACCCGCCAGGACAAGACGATGGACAGCAAAGCCCGCTCCGAAGCCATCGCTGGCCTGCGCCAGCAGATGCGCGAGGTGCAGGAGCAAGCTCGCAAAGCCTATCGCGAGATCAAGAAGCGCGAGCCGACTTTCTGACGATGCAACGGCCACACGCACCAATCTCCAGAGCGGCGGCGCGCCGCGCTGGTTGCTAGATTTTTAGGAGGGGATACGATGCCTTTTCTTGGACTACGGGTTGGGGTGCCCGACTCATCCCTTGTGAGTGCTGACGCCTATGCTAGTTACCTCCTCTACGACGACTTCTCAGGCACCGTTGCCGCCGTTTCTGGCCGCGTCCCGCAGAAGGGCGCGGCGTGGACTGCAAGTGGCGCGTCGGCTGGCGTCATGGTGGCGGGTGGTGGACAACTCAAGCAGACGAACGACACACCCGCCGCTTACGCCTTCAACCAGCTCTCGCAAAATCCCGGCAAGCTGGTGGGCAAATGGCAGAATGATAACGGGGCAAGCGGCGCAGTCCCCACCATAGCGATTTGCCCGAGCACGGTCCTAACTTCTGGCGTCGTCCTTCATGGTGAACTTGGCACGACGAGTCCGTTCTTCCGCGCGATCGACAATGGAACATTCAAGGTTCCGGCCTGGTCTGTTGCCGGGTCATCCTACGTTCTGGAAGCAGATGTTGAGTACACGACAGAGCTTTATTGGGATGACAAGTTCGCCCGCATCAAGGTCTACAACGGCGCCTCGCTGATTGGTGAGCAGTTGGTCTATGAACCGCTACTGGCATCAGGCGGCGGCCAAGAAGTGTTCTTTGAGACGTTGGACAGCCATCTCGCTTACACGCTCGCAACTGCTGAGGCGAAGCCGGCCTCCGGCTATACCTGGCCGACGCTCAACATCCTGGCTGAGCAGAGCATCCCCACAACCGCAACCGCCTCTGCAACCGTGTTCGGCGGATCTGTCACCAACAATGCGGCCGGTCTCATCATCAGCGGGGCGTCTTACGGGCAAGGGGCCTATGCCTTCGACCTAGGCAGCGCCGTCATCGGTGACAAGTTCTCCGTGTCGTTTGATGTGGCGAATCTAAGCGCTGGCGGCTGGGAGGCGGCGCTGCTCGCGACAGGCGCATTCGAGGCGGAGAAATCGAACCTCCTGCTTTTCAACGCCAATGGCCGCGTGCAGGGCATCATAACGGCGACAGCAGCCGGCAGCATGTCTTTGTTCATCGGGGTTGATAGCTCGGGGGTCGGCGGCAACATCACCATATCGAACTTGACCATCATCAAGAACCCGCCTACGACGCCTTAGCCGTCCGCTCCCTCAGGGAGAGTTTCAGGCTATTGGGGTAATGCCGGTAAGAACAGGGTAATTGGGGCAAGTCATTACCTAGTTCATGGCTTAACTCAGGGCGTGCGCGGGGCTGAGCCAGAATCCTCGATCTTGATCGGCCTGCACGGGCAGGCTGGGACGGTCTTGCTACGGCCCATGTGTCCGCATTCCTTGCAGAGCCACAGAGTTCCCTTGCGCCTGTCCTTGCATTTTACGCCGACCCAATCGCAGTAGGGCTGCTGTATTTCGATCATGGCTTAGGAGCGGCGGATATCGCGGCGTATTTCAGCCGCCGCACGTTCCTCGGCTTGCTCCAATGGCATTCCTTGCTGTTGAAGCTCCCTGACCTTGCGCCGCAGAAGTCCATCCCAAATATCAACTTCGGCGCGCTTGCGTAGCGTCAGATCATCTTCGTTCATCTGGTCGTTCTCCCTCTATTTAACACCGCGAGGCTGACAGGATCGCGGCGACGGTCTTCTTGTGTGTCTTGCCGCAATAGATGCTACTGATTGTCGTCCAGTCTACACCAAATCGTGCGGCAATATCGACCTGGCGCATCTTGCCCTTCAGGTCCAAAATGATCCGGATATCATCCGGCCGCAACTTGCCTTTGTTGCCAAATCGATTGCGACCTCCGCGGCCATGCGCGGTGCTATCACGACGGTTTTCCGCCTTCGACTTCCAGATGAGGTGCTTCGGGTTCACGCAACCCTGATGGCCGCTACCGCATTTATGCGCGGCCTCCGGCTTGTCTGGCGGCGGCGCCCCGTGAGCAAGCTCGCACATCATCCTGTGGGCATAGCGCATCCGCCCAAGGTAGCCCAATTGGCCGTAGCCATTTGGTAGCCTGTAGAACGGCCATATCAAGCACTTCGGATCTGCATGGTTCGCGTGGTCGCGCAACCACTGCGCCTGCTTGCCTTTGCCCTTGTTCGGATTTCTCATCTCGGGTTCTCATCCTGCTCAAGTGATCGGGCCTGTGACCCAGGCCGGCGGCGGTTCTGGCTCACGGTCATGCCACCGGAAGGGTGAGGGCCAATAGTAGTCCAGTTCCTTCTTGCACTCAGAGCAAAGCAGGATCTTCCACTCGGGGACGCGGAGGTTTGTCCGCTTGTGCTCGTCGTATGCCACACACACGGGCTTGTGGGCCACTCCGACTTTGCCGCGGCACCACTTCTTCGTGTCCTTCTTCGAACCGCTCGGCGGCCGAATCTCAGGCACTGCGGTCTGCCGCTCGTTTCGGCGATGAACGGCGCGACCGCGCCAGCTTGATTTGTCCTCAGCCATCGGACTGCCTCACACCATTCGAGTGAGAACGCCCGTAGTAGTCTTCCATCCATACCAGTGCATCCGCCTTGCCGGTGAACACGAGCCAGGCCGCACCTAGGCGCTCAAAGAGGCTGGTTCTGTTGCCGTAGTATCTGGCCGGCACCCATCGTCCATCAGGAAGGCCCCGCTGGTTATTCTGAAGCAGGTTCACCCATTCCGGCGATGCGTAGTGGACCGTGGTTCCTCTCATCGGGCTCTCCAATATCTTTCAGGTGCGAGCGGCTAAGGCGCGAATAGCGTTCGCGGTAGCCATGCCGGCGTCCCAGCTCGCCACGGCTTCGGCATCGCCTTGGTTGTGGCAATCGCAGCGCTCGCAGTCGCAGGGGCGAGGTCCTGACGGCTCAGCAATCTTGGCGCACCTCTCCACGAGGTCGTCCTGCCCGTTGAGATAGGCCGTGATTGCCGCCTCAATCCCCTTGAACGTTCCGCCCTCAGCAGCCCAATAGGCTTCGAAGGCAGCTTCCAACCGGGTCCTGTCGAGTTGTGGCGAGCAAATCGCTTTGCCGCTCGCTGGGGGCGAGGATTCCAAATCTTCCATCTTGATGTCCTCCACGTCGTACTCAAGCTCACCTTCGCCGCTGCATAGATTGCAGCGCTCCCATACATCGTCGAAACCGTGATGGCCCCCGTCCCCGCCACAGGCCCCGCAGGGGATGATGCGGACTTCGTTTGGTTTACTCACGGGCGGATGCTCCCTTGTCAGGTGCTAGGGGCTAGCGTCGATCGTTGATCAGTCGCGTGATGGCGTCAGCAAGGCTGATGTATCCTTCGCCACCCTGGCCTGAGCCGCCGCCGGCCTCATTACCCCATGATCTCGCCTTCTCCGCAGCTGCCATGATGCCCTCGATGTAAAAGCGATCGAAGACAGCGGCCAAATCGCGGACCTGCGCAACTGTCCAATCCGGCTTCGCTATTTTCATCGCCTCGTCAATTCATCGGTTGCTCATCTTCGATCCCTTCCATGTGAGCGGACCTATTTCACCTGATCCGGATGCAGCTTGAGCCGGAGCATTAGCCGCAGCAGCTTCGCTACCGGCTCCGGAGGCCCCTTGGCTGCATAGTTCTGGCTGGTCCTTGGTGACACGCCCAACCATTCGCCGGCACGCTCCTGAGACAGCCCCAAAGCCTTGATTGCTGCCTTGTATTGGGCGGGGGTCACTTGGACCCCTCCACCTTCGCAAATCCACCAGCGGCAACCCAAATTCGCTGAAGCTTCGGGCGGGCGCCGCCGACCCACATCTCCACTTTGATGCGCTTCCCGTCCCTTGAGACGTCAACCACGTCGGCCTTGTCTCCGTCCCGGTCAACAACCCGGTCGCCGATCTTGAACTGGTTGGTCATAGTGGCCTCCGTCTTTGATGGAAACCACTATACGCACCTTTTACGTATACGCAAGTCTTTCGTATTCACGTATTGTTACAACAGGCCCGCGCCCCTCCTATAAAGCAGCGGTTCGCCGGGACGACTTAGTGAGCCAAAGAGAATCGAATGACTGCGTGTCCGGCACAGTCCTGAGGCTCAACCGCATTGATGTTCTGTCTTGGCAACTCGCCACTGCCATTGACCGCCATGGCGATGGTAAATCCGGCGCAAATAGTTGTGGTCATGAGGTCTGTGGCGCATAGAAGCATTTCCTATAGATGCGAGCGCCTAGCAGCGCATGACCGGCTGATTAGGAAACACGGCCGTGGCCGTCCCGCCGTGGATCTTGTTGAGCTTGTCCTGGCGCTCCTTCGGCCCCATAGCCGGGTCGATCTCGTGTGCAAAGACCAGATTGAGATGGTTGCGGATCATCGAGACCTGCGCAGCGTTCAATCCCGTGACCTCCGGCTTCCGGTCCTCGTGCGTCATGGATGCGACTTCAAAGAACCCTTGAAGCCAGTAGCAAAAATCTCTCGATTGCATTTCAGTCTCCTTTGATTTGTCGGTCACATTCCAGAAACGGCTAACCGCCGCCCATCTCTACGATCGTTTCAATGACCCAGCCGACAAGAACGATGACGGGCAGAGCAAAGGGGACCATCAGCACGTAAGCCCACCAGGGAAGCTGTTTGTTCATCTGTTCGACTTTCAGGTACGGCGGGCTGGATACAGGGTGTCGATCAGGTCGCGGACCTTCCCTGCTTCGTGCTGCTCCAAGAACACACTGATATAGGCGCCAGTCCGGTGGTCGTTGAAGGTGAGGGTGATCCCGCGGCGGTACGGCTCGCCGCGGTTATCGTAGCGCACCTCCAAGTCGGCACTATCGCCAAGGCTACCTTCGCCCTGGAATCGCACGACCGTCTCCTCAAGTGCTCGCATCGTCTCATCTCCGGTTAGTGCTGCTAGGTATCGGCCGCGCGAGGCGGCGCGGCTTGATGGTCGTCGTGAAGATGCTTCAGCGCGAAATGTCGGCAAGCGAGAAGACGATGCCCTCGCAATAGTTCTCGCCGTCTTCCTTAATGATGAATTTGCTATGCGGCAGTGAGGTCTTGTACTGCCAGGAGAATCCGTTGCTATCCCAGACGGCCTCGATCGCAGCAGGCGCATCCTTTAGGACCTGCTTGTGATAGGGGCAATTGTCGCTCTCGCACTCGTTGGCGATCAGGCCCTTGCGGTTGAGGTACGCGATGCCGCCATTGTAGACGCCGACCTCATCACGGATAGCCCCCTCGAATTCCATCAGATCATCGCTGGCGCCGTACACGGCGACAAGGCCGGCGGCCTTCATCGCCCTAAACAGCTCCGTCGAGCCTTCCTCGCGGTACTGATTGCCATCCAGCGCGGCGGCTGCTTCGTCTCTGGTCATGTCAGGACTCCTCAGGTTGCAGGTTTTGGGAAAGATGAGACAGGGCGGCGCGAAGCGCGTCCCGCTTGTTGCAGGCCGCAATCCAGTCATTCCCGCGGGCGGCCCATGCATACGATTGTTGCTCCACCCAGCGGTGGCCGTTGGCGTCCAGCCGATAAGGATTGAGCGGAGCCATTTGAGCCAACTCGCGCAGCCGATCGCATTCGATCTCTGCCCGCTCGATTTCAAGAAGCAGTTCAACCCGCGTCATCGGTCAGCCTGCCGTTCATGTGGGAACTGTGAAAGGCTATGAGTATTCATTGCCCACCCAGTCGTCCCAGTTGAACCCGCAGCGGCATTTCGCGGCGTGCCCCGGCAGATATTTTCCGTTCTTATAATTCGGCTCGCGAGTTTCCTCGCACTTCGGGCAGACCGGCTCCTCAATCGAGATGACCGTCCCTGGCGGGAACATCTTGGCATCCAAGGTAAGAGGCTTATGCTCATAGTCTCCGTCCTTGTCGCCGTCGGCATAGGTCCACCAGCGCGGCTCCATCTGATCGCATTCCGGGCCGCCGTACATGTCCGGCTTCATCTCGGCCCGCATTGTCTCTCGGCGTTTGATGATGCTCATTCGAATACCTCAGGCTTGAATGCCGCTGCGTAGAGGCCGCACAGCGCGAGCGGCGCCAGCCAGAGCAGAGGCCAGATGATTGTCAGCCCGAGCGCTAGCGCCACAACACAGACTGTGCCGACGACGATCCGGCCGGATGTCGGAGAGCCGTCATAAGTGGCTCGCGACGGCCGCGACCTGTTTCGGAATCCCATGGTCATTGGCCAGGCTCCCGCACATGCGGAGAGTGCTCGCGCGAGCCGAACCATTCCTGAAGGCTCTTGCAGCATACGGGACACAGCGTCACTTTGTAATCGAGCCAAAATAGCTGCTTCCCTTGGTAGCCCTGCGCGCTGGCGTGGCCCCAATTGGCGCGGTGCTCGACGTTGCCGCATTGGATGTCCTCGCTGTTGTCGCAGCGGTCGCACTCGAAGCGCTCTAGTGTGATCGTTTCGAGGCCCATCACTCGCCCTCCCGCATTGTCGATGAGTGCGACATAGCGATGTAGAGATCGCAGGCTTTACGCACCACATCCCATGCGTCATTGATGCCAACCACACTGTCATCGTAACCTGGCTTGGTTTCGCAGAGCAGGTCGTTGATACGGGTGTCGATGGAGTCCTTAAGCTGACGCAGCCGGGCGTTCGCAGTCTCGACCTGAGCGCGAAGCTGGGCGATCTCTTTCTGGTATTGCTGGCGCGTCACCGTGCCATCGCACCAACCCTGCTCAAGCAATGACTCGATGACCTTCGTAGCGTGCGGATCGCACCCGCAGTCGGGCCAATTGCAATCCGCTGGCTCTGGCAGTGCCTGCTTTCTGCCCTGGCATTCCCACGCTGCCGGAGAACGACCGGCCGATAGCACTGCGCTGTAGAGCTTTTCGATAAGCTCGAAAGCCTTGATGTAGTGGCCGTCGTTGAGGTTTTCGTCCATAAGGACGCGCCAGAGTGCCATTTTCAGCGGCGGCCATGGCTCGGTCTGACCGCCCGCTGCCGGCGCGGGTTCATCCGGCAGGGGCTTGTCAGATGTTCTCTCATGTTGGGAATCTCGCTCGGTTACTTCATGACCGCCTCCTGGGTTGCTCTGCTCGGCGCGCTTTTCATTCTCCACTGCGCCGCTATGCCCGTGGAGCTGGGCCCCGCAAGTCTTCAGCGCCTCGTCCGCGAGCACTACGCAGGCGGCCTGATGCGCTGGGATTAGTCGTCGGAAGATGAGGTCGGCCAGCGTGCCGATGTCCTGATCAGATTCCGCAAGTCGTTCGGACAGCCCCTCGGCGTATGCCGCCTGAAAACAGCCATCGACTTCAACCGCCAAGTCATGGGCCGCCCCACTTTGGGCAGGATCGCGTGTCTGTTCGGTCACGACACCACCTCCCGGTTGGCGGCCACCCGGACCTTGTGAGACTTGACGATGCCGATCTGCCGCTCCAGGAAGCCGGCGCGGGTCCCGTTCTTCAGATGCGCCACCACGACCGTGAGCTGCATGTGACGGGTTTCGTCGTCGGCCCGGCGGGCGGCACAGTCGAAGGGGTAAGCGGCCTCAGGGTTTGGCGGCAGGAAGCAGGTCGGGTCGGCGTTGTAGTTGGTGTCGATCATGGTTCCCCTCGGGTGCAGGCGGAATCGGTTCGGGACTTTGTCCGGGACTTTCCGCCTGGAAGTCCAGAAATATGCCGGTATTTGATCGGTTTTCGTTCCCGCTACTGCCCAGGCGAACGACCGCCTACTCCTTGAGAAAAAAGGAGTTTTCGCGCGCATCGCTATGCAACGACGACAGAGCGTCTCAGATCTGGAAGCTCGGATGCACCAGCGCCTCCGGCGCGACCGCGAGCACGATCAGCGCCGCCACCGCCAGCGTGCGGAAGGTGATGGCGCGGCGGTCGACCATCACCGCGATCAGCACCACCGCCGTCATGAAGAACGATCGTTGGGTTGCGACCTCCGCACCCGAGAGCAGCAGATAGAACGCCGCGGCCACCAATGCTGCGGCCGCCGACCATTTCTTGATGGCGAACCCGACGGCCAGGCCCGGGATCAACGCCAGCAGCGCGCGCACCGCGAAGAAGACGACCCCCGCGACCACCGCCATGTGATAGCCGGAGATCGAGAGAACGTGCCCGAGCCCCGAGATGAACATCGCGTCGTTGACGGGCGCGGAAATCGCATCGCGCCGCCCGGTGAGCAGCGCGGTCGCGATCGCGCGGTTGTCGCCCTCGAGCGTCGCGCGGATGCGGGCGTCGATCGCATCGCGCAGGCCTTGCATGAAGGCCGCGTAGCGCAGCCGCAGGCCACCGGCATCGGGCGGGATTGAAGCCGTGATCGCGCCCATCACGAAGCCGGAGGCGCCGATGCCCTGAAAGAACATGTCCCGCGAGAAGTCGTAGCTACCCGGGCGCACCGGCGAGAGCGGCGGCATCAACCGCGCTTTCAATCGAACGAAGCTGCCGACCTCGGGCGCGGTGCCCTTGCGCACCGACAGGCGGACGCGCTCGAGCCTGACGTCGCTGCGCTGCGCCTCCATGGCGGTGACGCGCAGCACGAAGCGGTCGGTGCGCTCGCGGATGTCGCGCGTCTCGACGAAGCCCGACAGCGACACGGAATAGAGCGGCTTGGCCAGCACGGTATGGGTGACGCGCGCCGTCTTCCAGCTCGCCCCGGCAAAGCCGGAAGCGACCGCCGCGATCATGAGCGCGGGCGCGAACAGCCGGCTCCGCCGCAGCAGGATCGCGCCGAGCAGCAGTGCGGCCGCCGTCGTCGCGACGACCCACAGCACCGGCTCATGATCGGCGGCAAAATACAGCGCGATGCCGCCGCCAAAGGCGACCGGCACCCAGGGCAGCAGGCGCCCGGGACCGGCTTCGGCGCGGGCCCATCCACGGAGCGTTTCGACGATTGCGGGCCAGATGCCGAGACCCGTCGGAGCAAGGCCGCCGGCAGGTGCGGCGCGGCCGACCGGCCACGTCCCGGCAATCCCCTGGGCGCGTACCGGCCGGCCCTGCTCCGCCATTTCCCTGCACCTTACGCGACGCGACTGGCACCGAGGCTACCGGAACGTGCGGCCGGGCGAATAGCGGTACAGATCGGGAACGCGGGAAGGCGCCCTACTTTTTCTCTTCCATCGTTCGTGGTTATGGATTCCGGGCCTGGCCCTGCGGGCCATCCCGGAATGACGATAGAGTCGTGGCTAAATCAGCGGCGCCTGCGCCGAGGCGTGGTGATTGACGATCTTCCACTCGCCGTCCTCACGGATGATGACCCAGCTCATCTTGACGATGAGATCGTCCCGCTCGCCGGCGAGATCAAACGAGATGGTCGCGGCCATGTTGATCAGATCCGGGCCGGCCTGCGCTGCGTTCACGTCGGAGAATACGGCGCGCGGCTGCCGCCAGCGCGGCAGGCCGTTGAAATAGTCCGCGACGCCGTCCCTGCCCCGATAGAGCTTCGGATTCGAGCCGAAGAAGAATGCGCTCTTCGCATAGAGCGACGACAGCGTCGCTGCATCGAGCGTCGCGAAGCCGGCGCACCATTTCGCGATGATGGCGGCAGCGATGGCGTCGGCCTCCGTGCTCATGCGTGCCTCAGCCCTTCGCTACTTCCTTCGCGAAGGTGTCGCGCAGGCCGATGGTGCGCGAGAACACCGGCTTGCCGGGCGTCGAGTCCCTGTCGCGCACGAAATAGCCCTGGCGCTCGAACTGCATCGGCTCGGTCGAGTTGCTCTCGGCCACCGCTGCCTCGACCCGCGCATCGGACAGGATCTCCAGCGAGTTCGGATTGAGATCGGTCGCGAAGTTCGAAGCGTCCGGGCTCGGATTGGCAAACAGCTGGTTGTAGATGCGGATTTCCGCCGGTTTCGAGGTCGCCGCCGGCAGCCAGTGCATGGTCGCCTTGACCTTGCGGCCGTCCGGCGCGTTACCGCCTTTGGTCGCGGGATCGTAGCTGCAGCGCAGCTCCACCACCTCGCCCTTGTCGTTCTTGATCACGCCGGTGCACTTGACGAAATAGGCGTAGCGCAGCCGCACCTCGTTGCCCGGCGACAGGCGGAAGAACTTCTTCGGCGGGTTCTCCATGAAGTCGTCCTGCTCGATATAGAGCTCGCGGCCGAACGTGATTTTCCGCGTGCCCGCCGAGGGATCGTCGGGATGATTGATCGCCTCGAGCTCCTCGGTCTGCCCTTCCGGGTAGTTCTCGATCACGACTTTCAGCGGCTTCAAGACCGCCATGCGGCGCTGCGCGGTGCGGTTCAGCTCCTCGCGAATGCAGAACTCCAGCATGCCGACATCGACGACGCTGTTGGCCTTGGCAACGCCGATGCGCTTGACGAACTCGCGCAAGGCCGCCGGCGGCACGCCGCGGCGGCGCATCCCGGCCATGGTCGGCATGCGCGGATCGTCCCAGCCCGCGACATGGCCGTCGCGGACGAGCTGCGTCAGCACGCGCTTGGACAGAAGCGTGTAGGTCAGGTTCAGCCGCGCGAACTCGTACTGATGCGGCTTGGACGGCACCGGCAGCTTCTCGATGAACCAGTCGTAAAGCGGCCGGTGGTCCTCGAACTCCAGCGTGCAGATCGAGTGCGTGATGCCCTCGATCGCGTCCGACTGGCCGTGCGCATAATCGTAGCTCGGATAGATGCTCCACTTCGTGCCGGTGCGCGGATGATGCGCGTGCAGGATGCGGTACAGCACCGGATCGCGCAGGTTGATGTTGCCGGCGGCCATGTCGATCTTGGCCCGCAGCACGCGCGCGCCGTTCGGAAATTCGCCGGCTTTCATGCGCCGGAACAGGTCGAGATTCTCCTCCACGCTGCGGTCGCGGAACGGCGAGTTCTTGCCGGGCTCGGTCAGCGTGCCGCGGGAGGCGCGGATCTCCTCCTGGGTCTGGTCGTCGACATAAGCGAGCCCGTCGCGGATCAGCTGCTCCGCCCATTCGTACAGGCGATCGAAATAGTCCGAGGCGAAGAACAGGTTCTTGCCCCAGTCGAAGCCGAGCCAGCGCACGTCGGCCTGGATGGAATCGATGTATTCCTGCTCTTCCTTGACCGGATTGGTGTCGTCGAAGCGCAAGTGGCAGCGGCCCGGAAACTCCTGGGCGATGCCGAAGTTGAGTGCGATCGACTTGGCGTGGCCGATATGCAGGTAGCCGTTCGGCTCCGGCGGGAACCGGGTCACGATTTCCCTGTACTTGCCCTGATCGAGGTCGGCCTGAATGATGTCACGAATGAAATCGCGCCCAACCTCAGCTGCCACCGGTTCTGTCATTACCAAAATCCTGTCGGGAAATCAGCGATCCTTCTGCCAAATTCGGGAGGCTGAGCCAAGAGCCTAAGCAAGAGCTTAAGCAGGCCCGGCAGGTTCGCCGTCGGGCTTTAGTTATGCGCCGGTCCTGCTATACACCACCGCTTCCAATGCATAGGCCCTGCCAAGAATGACCGATTCCGTCGTCACCCGCTTCGCCCCCTCGCCGACCGGCTTCCTCCATATCGGGGGCGCCCGCACGGCGCTGTTCAACTGGCTGTATGCGAAGAAGCACGGCGGCAAGATGCTGCTGCGGATCGAGGACACCGACCGCGAGCGCTCGACCGAGGCCGCGATCGGCGCTATTCTCGACGGTCTCAAATGGCTCGAGCTCGGCTGGGACGGCGAGGTGATCTACCAGTTCGCCCGCGCCGCGCGTCACCGCGAGGTCGCCGAGCAGCTGCTCGCCGACGGCAAGGCCTATCGCTGCTACGCCAGTGCGGAGGAGCTCGCCGCGATGCGCGAGAAGGCGCGCGCCGAGGGCCGCACCCGCCTCTATGACGGCATGTGGCGCGACCGCGATCCCGCGACCGCTCCTGGCGACGTCAAGCCGACCATCCGCCTGCGCGCACCGCAGACCGGCGAGACCGTGATCGAGGATCAGGTTCAGGGCCGCGTGGTCTGGCAGAACGAGAACCTCGACGACCTCGTCCTGCTGCGCGGCGACGGCAACCCGACCTACATGCTCGCGGTGGTGGTCGACGACCACGACATGGGCGTCACCCACGTGATCCGCGGCGACGACCATCTGATCAACGCCGCCCGCCAGAAGCAGATCTACGATGCGATGGGCTGGGCGCTGCCGAGCATGGCCCACATTCCCCTGATCCACGGTCCGGACGGCTCAAAGCTGTCGAAGCGCCACGGCGCGCTCGGGGTCGATGCCTACCGCGCCATGGGATATCTGCCGGCGGCGCTGCGCAATTATCTCGTCCGGCTCGGCTGGAGCCATGGCGACCAGGAGATCTTCTCGACCGAGGAGATGATCGAAGCGTTCGACCTCGCCAGCGTCGGCCGCGCCGCCGCCCGCTTCGATTTTGCCAAGCTGGAAAACCTCAACGGCCACTATATCCGCCACGCCGACGATCAATCGCTCGTGAAGATGTTCGAGGACGTGCTCGACCACGTGCCGGGTCGGGCCGAGCTTAAGGCCAAGTTAAACGACACCACGCGCGCGCAGCTCGCGAAGGCGATGCCGGCCCTGAAGGAGCGCGCCAAGACGTTGATCGAGCTGATCGACGGCGCCACTTTCATCTTCGCCGATCGGCCGCTGGAGCTCGATCCCAAGGCGCAAGCCCTGCTGACGCCGGAAAACCGCAAGCTGATCGGCCAGCTTCATGCCGCGCTGGAGACAGTCGAGACCTGGAGCGGCACCAGCACCGAGGCCGCGCTGCGCGCCTTTGCCGAGGAAAATAGTCTCAAGCTCGGCGCGGTCGCCCAGCCCCTCCGGGCGGCGCTGACCGGACGGACGACGTCGCCTGGTATATTTGAGGTTTTGGACGTCCTGGGACGCCAGGAAAGCCTTGGCCGGCTTAAGGATCAGTCTACGACGTAAGTCGACCATGCGTGCGGCGATCTTGCAGCGCACATAGCAATAATATACCCATCTGCCCCGTACCTTCGGGAACATCCGCCTGCCCCCAGGACCTGCCTCGGGGGCTCCGGCTCCGGCCCGTTTCACCATACATCGGGGACCTCTGATGGACGCAAAACCAAGCCCAAAGACCGCTACGCTGACGGTCGGAAACAAGAATTACGATCTCCCGATCCACAGCGGCAGCGTCGGGCCTGATGTCATCGATATCGGCAAGCTGTACGGCCAGTCCGGCCTGTTCACCTACGATCCCGGGTTCACCTCCACCGCGAGCTGCCAGTCCAAGATCACCTATATCGACGGCGACGCGGGCGTGCTGGAATACCGTGGCTACCCGATCGAGCAGCTCGCCGAGAACGGCGACTTCCTGGAGACCTGTTATCTCCTGCTCTACGGGAACCTGCCCACCGCCGCGCAGAAGAAGGATTTCGACGACCGCGTGATCCATCACACGATGGTGCACGAGCAGATGGCCCGCTTCTTCCAGGGCTTCCGCCGCGACGCTCATCCGATGGCGATCATGGTGGCCGCAGTCGGCGCGCTCGCCGCGTTCTATCACGACAGCACCGACATCAACGATCCGAAACAGCGCATGATCGCATCCATGCGCATGATCGCGAAGATCCCGACCCTGGCGGCGATGGCCTACAAGTACACGATCGGCCAGCCCTTCGTGTACCCGAAGAACTCGCTGAAGTTCGCCGAGAACTTCCTGCACATGTGCTTCGCCGTGCCGTGCGAGGACTACAAGATCAACCCGGTGCTCGCCGACGCGCTGGACAAGATCTTCATTCTGCACGCTGACCACGAGCAGAACGCCTCGACCTCGACGGTCCGCATCGCCGGCTCGTCCGGCGCCAACCCGTTCGCCTGCATCGCCGCCGGCATCGCCTGCCTCTGGGGCCCGGCGCATGGCGGCGCCAACGAAGCTGCGCTCGCGATGCTCGCCGAGATCGGCACCGTGGACAAGATTCCCGAATTCATCGCCAAGGTGAAGGACAAGAACTCCGAAGTCCGCCTGATGGGCTTCGGTCACCGCGTCTACAAGAACTACGATCCGCGCGCCAAGCTCATGCAGAAGATGTGTCACGCCGTGCTCAAGGAGACCGGCCATGGCGACGATCCGATGCTGAAGGTGGCGATGGAGCTCGAGAAGATCGCGCTCAGCGACCAGTACTTCATCGACCGCAAGCTCTACCCGAACGTCGACTTCTATTCGGGCATCACGCTGAAGGCGATGGGCTTCCCGGTCTCGATGTTCACCGTGCTGTTCGCGGTCGCCCGCACCGTCGGCTGGATCAGCCAGTGGAGCGAGATGATCGAGGACCCGCAGCAGAAGATCGGCCGGCCCCGCCAGCTCTACACCGGCGTCACCAAGCGCGACTACGTCGCGATGAAGGATCGCAAGTAAGTCCTGAGCTGATACGGCTATCGAAACGGCGTCATCGCAAGATGGCGCCGTTTTCGTTTGTGCAGGTGCCGTAGCGCTCATCGTGCTGCCGCGCACAACAACAAGTCCATGGACATGGCGGCAAGCGGCTTGACAGTCGAGCAGCCCCGCGCGCATTCTTACACTAAGTAAGAATGACGACAGGGATGGAAATGCCGGAGCAGCCGAGAAGTCGGCGGCAGACGCGCGCTGCCATTTTGACCCATCTGCTTCAGTCGGGCGGCTCGTTCCGTCCGCCGCTGGCCAAGGCCGTGCGCCTGTCGGAAGCGAGCCTGTCGCGCATCCTGTTCGACCTGAAGGCCGAAGGCCTGATCGAGGAGGTGCGGCGCCCTGCCCCTTACGTCGGCGGTCCGACCGGCCTCGTGTCGCTCGACGGCTCGGTCGCCCTCGCGGCGTTCGAGCTGACTGCTCAGCATCTCAGCGTCGGCGTCGGCGGCCTGTCGGGCGAGCTGCACTATGCCGAGCGCGTGAAGCTGCCGAAGACGCCGACCGCCGAGACCGTCGGCCAGGCATTTCGCGAAGCCATGACATTGCTGCGCGACTGGACGCGGCGCCGCCGCATCTCCCTCGCCCAGATCGGCGTCTCCATTCCAGGCCTCGGCCGTCTCAGCATCTCGGCCAACCCGATCATTCCCTGCGATGTGGGGCGCCTCAGCGAGATGTTCGACGAGATGTTCGCCGGCGTGCCGCTCGAGATCACCAATTCGGTGGTCGCCCACGCCACCTTTCACCGCTGCCGCACCCAGAATTATCCGTTCAGCGACACGCATCTGTTCGTGCTTGTCAGCCACGGCGTTGCCGGCGCCTGGATGGATGATCCGGCGAAGGCCGAGGCGCTGCAACCGATCGAGCTCGGCCACATGGTGTTCCAGCCCGAAGGGCCGCGCTGCCGCTGCGGACATCATGGCTGCGTCGAGGCCTATGCGTCGATTCCGGCCCTGGCCGAGCTTCTCGGCGTCGCCGAAGCCGAGCTGCTTCGGCTCGGCAACGAATGGGTGAGCACGATACCGATCTCATCGCGCGTACGGCAGGAGCTGCGCCGGCGGCTGTTCCGGCTCGGCCTTGCGATTGGCAACACGCTGAACGTGAAACCGTGCGGCGGCGTTGCCATCAGCGGCTGGCCGTCGCTTCTCGCCGCAGATGATCGCAACGCCGTGATCGAAGGGATCGATGCCTGCCTGCTGGGCGGACGCAAATTGGCGCAGGTGTCCATCGCCTTCGTGCCGCCGTCGACCGGCAACGATCCGCAGGCCGCGCTCGCCTTTGCCGCCTTTTGTCTCGCCAGCCGTGGCGGCATGCCCGCGGCCTCGACGGAGGCGGCCTGACATGCGCTGAACCTGAACGTCCTACACGCGCCGAAACTTCACACCGGGAGGAACTGCCATGCCGATCACCACAACAAGGCGCCGTCTGCTCGCTGGCTCCGTCGCTACGCTCGCACTGCCGGCCTTTGCCCGCGCGCAAGGCGCGGTCAAGCCGCGCCTGACCGCGATCTCGCAATGGTCAGCAGGCAGCGACGGCGCGGCCATCACCGCGCTCGGCAAGAAGTTCGAGGAGAAGGGCGGCGTTTGGCAGCATTCGCCCGTGCCCGGCTTCACCACCGAGATGATGAACAAGCTGCGCGCCCAGATCATGGCCGGCGATCCGCCGGCCTGCTCGCAGCTCAAAGGTCCCGAGATTGCGGCCTGGTCGAAGATTGCCCCGACCGTCGATCTCGACGCCGTCGTCGCCGCCGCCGGTTACGAGAAAGTCGTCGCGCCGGACCTTGCGAAACTGCACAAGCCCGGCGGCAAATGGATCGCACTGCCGTTGCAGATCTACAGCACCAACATGCTGTTCCTGTCCAAGCGCGCCATGGACAAGGCCAAGTCCGACAAGATCCCGGTCACCTGGGCGGACTTCAACGAGCTCGCTGAAAAGATGAAGGCCGGCGGCGTCGCCCATCCCATCGCCAACGGCGGCACCCGCCCGGATGACGGGCAGAAATTCGAGGCCGCCCTGGCCGGCATCAGTCCGCTCGCCTACCGCGCCGCCATCATGAATCTCGAGAAGAAGGCTCTGGAGGGTCCCGAGATCAAGGCTGCGTTCGCACAAGTGCGCAAGATCGCCGATTGGATGGACCCCAACGTCGGCGCCCAGCACTTCTCGACCAATCTGAAGCGCTTCATCGACGGCGACATGGGCATGATGATCATGGGCGGCTGGGCCCAGGGCGTATTGCGCAACGCCGGCTTCAAGCTCGAGGACTTCATGATTGCGCCAGGTCCCAGCGACAACAGCAAGCCGGTCTTCCTGCTGAATGCCGACGCCTTCATCTTCTGGCAGCGCAAGGAGGCTGACCTGCAAGCCGGCCAGACGCTGATGGCCCAGCTGGTCATGGATCCGGCGATCCAGACCATGTACTCGCAGATCACCGGATCGATCCCCGTGCGCACCGATGTCGATCTGTCCGGCGAAGGCTGGTCGGAGGGTCAACGCACGACTGCAAAGGCCCTGAAGGACGCTATCGCCAGCAACCAGGCGGTGCTCAGCATGGCGCACAACATGGCGCAGGAAAACGGCATGACCGCAGCGATGATCGACGTGATCACGGAGTTCGTGAAGAACAAGACGATCAAGCCCGAGCAGGCGGCGACCCGCCTCGCCGAGGCCGTCGAGGGCGCACGTTGAGCAATGCCGCCGCGATAAGACCGGGCCGGCCAGCGCTTCCTGAATGGGTGCGCCGGCTGCCGGAATACCTGATGATCTGGGTGCCGCTGCTGCTCTCCGCAGCGCACCTCGTCTCGTTCTCGCTGTGGACGATCTGGATCTCGTTCACGCCCTCCACGCTGATCCCTGTTACGGGCTGGGTGGGGTTGCGCAACTACACGGCCGTCCTGGCATCGCGGAACTGGCAGATCGCCTTCGACAACCTGCTGCTGTTCGGCATTGCGTTCGTGGTGTTGAGTGCGGCGACCGGCCTCGTTCTTGCGATCCTGCTCGATCAGCGCATTCGCGGCGAGAACGTGCTGCGATCGATCTTCCTGTATCCCCTCGCCGTGTCGTTCGTGGTCACCGGCACGGTCTGGAGCTGGCTGCTCAATCCCGGCCTCGGGATTCAGAAGCTGGTTCACGATCTCGGCTGGACCTCCTTCAAGTTCGACTGGCTGATCGACCGCGACATGGCGATCTGGACCATCGTCGTCGCCGCGATCTGGCAATCCTCGGGCTTTGCCATGGCCCTGTTTCTCGCCGGCCTGCGCTCCGTCGACGCCGACATCATCAAGGCCGCGCAGATCGATGGTGCCGGACCGGTCCGGATCTACCGGCGCATCATCCTGCCGTCGCTTTGGCCGATCACCATCACCGTCGTCGTGATCCAGCTGCAGTTCGCGATTTCGACGTTCGACCTCGTCCGCGCCCTCACCAATGGCGGACCGGGAATTGCGACCCAGCTGCCCGCTTTGGTGGTCTACGACCTCATGTTCCAGCGCAGCCTGCTCGGCCGCGGCGCCGCGGCGGCAGTGCTGATGCTGCTCATCCTTCTCGCGGTGCTCGTGCCCTATGCGGCATGGCGATATTTCCAGCGACGGCGGGCCGTCCATGCGTGAGCGCAGCTTCACCCCGAGCCGGATCTTGATCTACCTCGTCGTTTCACTGATCGCCGCGGCCTGGCTCGCGCCGCTGGTCGTCGTCGTTTTGAACTCGCTGCGGACCAACGAGGAGATCGCGCAGGGTTCGATGATCGGCTGGCCGCAACATCTGGCCTGGAGCAACTACGCCGCCGCCTGGAGCGGCTTCTGCGTGGCCGAGACCTGCTCCGGCATCCGGCCCTACATGCTGAACTCCGCGCTGGTCACGATCCCCGCGACGATCTTCTCGACCTTGCTCGGCGCCATCGCCGGCTACGCGGTGTCGCTCTGGCGCTTTCGCGGCGACAACTGGATCTACGGGATCGTGACCCTCGGGCTTTTCCTGCCCCAGCAGATGCGTCTGCTTCCCTGGACCATCGTGCTGCGGGACATCGGTCTCATCAACACGCTGGCAGGCCTCGTGCTGATCCACACCATCCAGGGGCTCTCCTTCACCACGCTGTTCTGCCGCAACTATTACGTCGCCATTCCCCAAGAATTGATCAGGGCCGCGCGGATCGACGGCGCCGGCTTCTTCCGCATCTTTTGGCGCATCATCCTGCCGCTCTCCGGTCCGATCCTGATCGTCACAGTGATCTGGCAATTCACGCATATCTGGAACGAATTCCTCTATGGCGTGACGTTCACGACCGGCCAGCAGCAGCCGGTCACGGCCGCTCTCATCGCGCTCTCCGCCGCAGTCGCCGACATCCCGCAGCATGGCGTGCAGAGCGCGGCGGTGATCATCGCCGCGCTGCCGACGCTGTTGATCTACCTGCTCGGCGGCAAGTACTTCGTCCGCGGCCTGACTGCCGGGGCCGTGAAATGATGGAGTTGTCATGGCAGCACTGAGCATTCGCGCCCTGTCCAAGCGCTACGCCAATCTGGAGGTGCTGAAGGACATCGCGCTCGACATCGAGAGCGGCGAATTCACCGTGCTGGTCGGACCGTCCGGCTGCGGCAAGTCCACGCTGCTCAACATCGTCGCCGGGCTCGACCGCCCGAGCGCAGGCACGATCGAGATCGGCGGACGCGTCGTCAACGACGTCCCGCCGAAGGACCGCGACATCGCCATGGTGTTCCAGTCCTACGCGCTCTACCCGTCGATGACGGTGCGGCAGAACATCACCTTCGGGATGGAATGCCGTCACGTGCCCAAGGCCGAGCAGGACGCGGCGGTCGCCAATGTCGCAAAGCTGCTTCAGATCGAGACGCTGCTCGGCCGCAAGCCGTCGCAGCTCTCCGGCGGCCAGCGCCAGCGCGTCGCGATGGGGCGCGCGCTGGTCCGCGATCCCCTGCTCTTCCTGTTCGACGAGCCGCTCTCCAATCTCGACGCCAAGCTGCGCGTCGAGATGCGGATGGAGATCAAGCGCCTGCACCAGCGCATCGGCGCCACCATCGTCTACGTCACCCACGACCAGATCGAGGCCATGACGATGGCGACGCGGATCGCCGTGATGCATCAGGGCTGCGTGCAGCAATTCGCCGACCCCGATACCGTGTACCGCTATCCCGCCAATCTGTTCGTCGCGCGCTTCATGGGCTCGCCCCCGATGAACACGCTGCCGGCACGGCTCGAAGCCGAAAATGACGGGCTGGTGGTCGTGATCGGCGCGGGACGGCCGGACCAGATCCGCCTGCGCCTGAGCGGATATGACAGCGCAGCTTCCTTTGTCGGACGCGACGTGGTGTTCGGCATCAGGCCGGAATGCATCGCCGAGGGCAGCCGCGTGTTTTCGAACGATGCGCCCGTCCTCATCGAGGCTCCCGTGGACATGGTCGAGCCGACCGGTGCCGAGACGATGGTGTCGCTGCGGCTCGGCGGCGAGCCGGCGATGGCGCGCATCTCACCCGATATCCGGCCGGTGCCGGGCACGTCCGCCTCCTTCGCGCTCGACACCCGCCGCATTTGCCTGTTCGACCCCAAGACGGAGCGACTGATCGTATGACCAAGACGAGCTATGCCGGCCTCGCCGACCGCGTGGTGCTGATCACCGGCGGTGCCAGCGGCATCGGTGCCGCCTTCGTGCGCGCCTTCGCCGCCCAGTGCGCCCGGGTCGCGTTCCTCGATATCGATGCAGCGGCCGGCAAGGCGCTGGCCGCCGAGGTCGCAGCCGCAAGCGGCACCGCGCCGCTGTTCGTGCCCTGCGATCTCCTGGATATCGACGCCTTGCGCGCCGCCCTGGCCGAGGTCCAGCGATCGCTTGGCGACGCCGCCGTGCTCGTCAACAACGCCGCCAACGACCAGCGCCAGGTGCTGGCTGAGGTGACGCCCGCCGAGTTCGACTGGATGATCGGCGTCAATTTCAAGCACGTCTTCTTTGCCGCACAAGCGGTGGTGCCGCAGATGCAGGCACGCGGCGGCGGCTCGATCATCAACATGTCCTCGATCGCCTGGATGCGCGGTGCGCCGGCGCTGCCGGTCTACGCCGGGGCCAAGGCGGCGATCGTCGGCTTCACCAACTCGCTGGCCCGGTCGGTCGGCCCCGACCGCATCCGCGTCAACGCGATCGCGCCCGGCATGGTCGTGACCGAGCGGCAGCGCCGGCTGTGGTATCCGGACGAGAAGGTCATCGCCGAGATGCGCTCGCGTCAGGCCGTTCCCGATGCGGTCACGCCCGAGGACATCGCCAACATGGCGCTGTTCCTCGCCTCCGACGACAGCCAGCGCATCACGGGGCAGTGTTTTCGAGTGGATGCGGGGCTTGCGTAGGGCGTGGTGGGGCACACTGGTGCAACGTTCAAGGTGTCGTAGGATGGGCAAAGCGAACCGTGCCCACGAATTATGCTCATCGCGACGACTCGTGGGCACGACGCTACGCGCCTTTGCCCACCCTATGAGACCGTCGTCTTATCGCCTGTCCTTGCGCATCGTGGCGAGCACAATATCGGCGGCGAGCACGCTCGGCGATTTGTTGCCAGTCGACATGATCTGGTCGAGCCGCGCAAACGCCTCGACCTGCCGCCGCCGCAGGGGGGACTCCGTCAGCACGTCGTGAAGCGCGGGCGCCAGCTTCTCCGGCGTGCAATCCTCCTGCAAATACTCCGGAATGACGTCCTCGCCGATCACGAGATTGGCGAGGATCACCGAGGAGACGCGGATGGCGCGGCGCAGGATGAAGGCCTCGATCGCGCCGACACGATAGGCTGTCACCATCGGAATGCCCGACAACGCGAGCTCCAACGTCACCGTGCCGGATTTGGCCAGCGCCGCATGCGCGATGCGGAAGGCGGCGCGCTTCTCGTTCTCGCCGATCACGATGCTCGGCTTGACCGGCCAGCTTGCGATGCCCTCGCGGATGGTGGCTTCCAGATGCGGCATGGTCGGCAGCATCAGCTCGAAGGCACAGCCTTCCGCCTGCAAGCGGCCGAGCGTTGCGCCGAACACGCCGAGATGATGCCTGACCTCGCTGCGGCGGCTGCCGGGCAGCACCAGCAGCACCGGCGGCTCGCTGCTGCGGCGCGCCTGCTCCTCCGCGTTCGGCCGCAGCGAGGACAATTGCTCGATCAGGGGATGGCCGACATAGCTGCATGGCGGTCCGCCGAGCTTGCGGTATTCCTCCGGCTCGAACGGCAACAGGCCGAGCACATGGTCGACATAGCCGAGCATGGTGCGCGCCCGTCCCGGCCGCCACGCCCAGAGTTGCGGCGAGACGTAATCGACGATCGGAATCGCGGAATTCTTCGCGCGCACGCGGCGGGCAACGCGATGGGTGAAATCGGGGCTGTCGATGATGACGAGCGCGTCCGGCGCGGCTTCCAGCACGGCCTCGGCGGTGGTGCGGATCAACCGCAGGATCTTCGGCAATTGCTGCACCACCGCGGCGAAGCCGACGATCGACAGCTCCTCGATCGGAAACAGCGATGCGAGCCCCTCGCGCGCCATGGTGCGGCCGCCGACGCCGACGAATTCGACGCCGTCGCCGAGGCGCTGGCGCAGCACCTTCATCAAGGCACTGCCGAGCCGGTCGCCGGATTCCTCGGTGGCGATCAGGCAGATCCGGCGCTTGGGATCGCGCGACTGCATCACGCCGGCAGGCCGATGACGAAGAGATATTTGGCGTCGGCCAGCGCGATCATCGCCTGCGGCTCGGCCGCGATGGTGTTGCCGGCGATGACGGCGATGCCGGCGAGCCCTGCGGCGGCCACACCTTCGAGCGTGCGCGGGCCGATCGTTGGCAGGTCGAAGCGCAGGTCCTGGCCGCTCTTCGGCGCCTTCACCAGCACGCCGCGGCCGGCCGCCGCGCGAATGCGTCCCTCCTCGCGCAGCCGCGCCACGCGCGCGAGCAGCGCGTCGGTGCCCTCGATGTCCTCGACCGCCACCACATGGCCGTCGATCACCACCACCGCCTGGCCGATGTCGAACGGGCCGAGCGCGGTCAGCACCGCACGGCCCCGCTCGATGTCGGCCTTGCTGTTGTCGTTCGGCCAGGCGCGGCTGATGCAGCCTTCCGGCATCAGGAGATCCGGGGCGACGTCCTTGATGCCGACCATGCGAAAGCCGTCCTGCTCGAGGAGGCGGCCGACGCCGGACAGGAGATGATCGTCACCGCCGCGAAAGGCGCGGATGACGTTGCCGAGCAGGCGCAGCGTCTTGACGTCGAACCGGATCTCCGCGAGCGAGGGGCGCACCAGGGTGCCGATGAAGATCAGGTCGCGGCAGCCCTCCTCGCGAAACAGCCGCATCGCACGGCCGAGCTGGCCGACCGAGATCCAGCGGTGACGGAATTTCTCGACCCGGGCCGGATCGCAGGCGCCGCGAAGCGGAAACAGCACCGGCGTGATGCCGCGGGCGGCGAGCGAGTCGGCGACCGCGAACGGCATGGCGCCGCCGCCGGCGACGATGCCGACCGGCGATGAAACTTGCGAAGCCGCCGATGTCATGCCCGGGGCCATGCCAAGGTCACTTCGCGATGGCGGGAAGGCAGAGCGGGCGTTTGCCCTTGCCGATGAAGTCGAGGATCTCGGCGATCGCCGGATCCTCGCCCGCGAGCGGCCGGGATGCCTCCAACCGCTCGGCGAAGGTACCGGGGCCGTGGAAGAGTTTCTGGTAGAAGCCCCGCACGGCCGCGAGCCGCTGCTTGGTGAACTTGCGCCGCTTCATGCCGATCAGGTTGAGGCCTTCCAGCACCGCATATTGGCCGTTGACGAGGCCGAACGGGATGATGTCGTCGCGCACGCCACAGACGCCGCCGACCATGACCTGGGGGCCGATGCGGGTAAACTGGTGCACGGCGGACAGGCCGCCGATGAAGACGAAATCGCCGATCTCGCAATGCCCGCCGAGCGTCGCCGAGGTCGCGAAGATCACGTCATTGCCGACGTGGCAGTCATGGCCGACGTGGCTGCAATTCATGAAGTAGCCGCGATCGCCGACCGTGGTGATGCCGCCGCCGGCGACGGTGCCGGCGTTCATCGTCACGGATTCCCGGATGGTGCAGCCCGATCCGATTCTGAGCTTCGTCAGCTCGCCCCGGTAGCTGAGCGATTGCGGCGGGGTGCCGAGCGAGGCAAAGGGATAGATGGTGCAATCGTCGCCGATGGTCGTCTGCGCCGTGACATGCACATGCCCGATCAGCTTGCAGTTCGCGCCGATCACGACATTCGGGCCGATGATGCAATAGGGCCCGATCTCGGTGCCCTCGCCGATCACGGCGCCGTCCGCGATCCGTGCGGTGGGATCAATCTTGCTCATCAAGCAATCTTACTCGTCAGGAAGCTCTGATTAGGTGTTGAAGTCATTCAGTTTTCCGGTGGTTACCGCGTCTATGCCCGATCTGTCCAGTGACGTATCATCTCGTCGTGTTTCAAGTATCGGATGAGGCGGCCGTCCCGGTCCGCCCCGGAGTTCATGCGGAGCTTCAACACTCGTGGTCAGGACCTTGGCACTTCTGCTCGCACAGCTCGCGACCGCGCCGATCGTGTCCGAGACGGTCGAGACCGGCGATCGCCGACCGGTCGACCTCGCGACATTCGAATGCCGCGACATCAATCGCAGCACCGTGCTCCAGCGTGTGTGCTACGACCGCGCGCGGCATGACCTCGTCGTCGCGACCGGCGGCTCCTATGCGCGCTATTGCGGCGTCGCCGCCGAGACGGTCGACCGCCTGCTCGGCGCGCCGTCCATGGGCCAGTTCTTCAACCGGCACATCGGGCGCGAGGCCGCCGGCGGCCGCTACGATTGCAGCGCCTGAGCCCCGTCCCGCTGGGCCCGGAGCCGCTCAGTCCGTCAGCATGGCCCCGACATCGGCCTCGGCGACGACGACGCCATTGACCTTGGCATCGCCGTGAAACCACCACATCGCCTTGCGGCGGCCGAGCGAGCGCATGTGATACTCGATGGTGTCACCGGGCAGCACCGGCTTGCGGAACTTGCACTTGTCGATGGTGAGAAAATAGACCGCGCGCGGCTTCTCGGTGCCTTCGACAGACTTGATGCCGATCACGCCTGCCGTCTGCGCCATCGCCTCGATCATCATGACGCCGGGATAGACCGGGCGCTCCGGGAAATGCCCCTGGAAGGCCGGCTCGTTGAAAGTGACGTTCTTGATGCCGATACCGCTGTAATCGGCGCGGATGTTGATCACGCGATCGATCAGCAGCATCGGAAAGCGGTGCGGCAGGGTCTGGAGGATGGCATTGATATCCACCAGCTCGAACTTCACAGGTGATTCCGCCGTCATTCCCGTCCCTCGTCCTTCGCATCGGCCTTGCTGTCGCGCACCAGGCGCTCCACCGCGATGATCTCCTTGAACCATTGCTTGGTCGGCTTGGCAAAGAAGCCACCCCAGCGCCCACCCGGCGGGATGTCGTCCTTGACGCCGCTCATCGCGGTGACCTGGGCTCCATCTCCGATCTTGAGGTGGTTGTTGATGCCAACCTTTGCTCCGAGCGCCACGTTGTCGCCGATGGTCAGGCTGCCGGCGAGGCCGATCTGGGCCGCCAGCAGACAGTGCCGGCCAATGGTCACATTGTGGCCGATCTGGACCTGATTGTCGATTTTGGTCCCCTCGCCGATCACGGTGTCACGCAGGCTGCCACGGTCGATCGTGGTCCCCGCGCCGACCTCGACATCGTTCTGGATCAGGACCCGGCCGGTCTGCGGCACCTTCAGATGGCCCTCGGGGCCGAAGAAGATGAAGCCGTAGCCGTCCTGGCCGATCGAGCAGCCGGGATGGATCAGCACGTTGTTGCCGATCAGGGCGCACTGGATCGCGGTCCGGGCGCCGACATTGCAGTCCCGGCCGATCTTGACTCCGGGGCCGATCACCGCCCCGACGCCGACCACCGTGCCGCTGCCGATCTCCACATCCGGGCCGATCACCGCCAGGGGATCGACGATCACGCCGTCCTCGAGCCGGGCCGAAGGATCGATGATCGCCGACGGTGCGATACCGTCATTGCCGACCCAGGATTGCGGCCTCAGCGCGTCCCCATGCCATTCCCGCGCGATCCTGACGAAGGCCCGGAACGGCTGCGCCACCCGCAGCACGGCCACATGGGCGGGCACCTGGGCCTCGAAGCGCGGGCTGACCAGGCAAGCGCCGGCCTTGGTCGCCTTCAGCTCGTCGGCATATTTGAGGTTGTCGAAGAACGCCAGATGCATCGGGCCCGCTTCGTCGAGCGAAGCAAGGCCGGTGATGACGTGGCTGCCCCTGCCGGGATCGACCAGTTCGGCCTTGGCCAGCGTGGCAATGTCGGCCAGCCCTAAGGCAGGCGGCTTTGTGAAGAAGATCGGCTGCGCCATTCCACCCCGTCGCGGTCCGGCTTCGGCATGAAGCGGTCAGACCGCATCATGCCCCAACTCTTGGAATCGCACGATCCCCTTCGGAAACCGGCTCCATTGATCCGGATCGTGCCGTGCTGATCGAACTAGAACGTGGTGCCGCCGCCGAACCGGAATTCCTGCGTACGGTCGTACTTGCCCTTGCTGAGCGGCACGGCGTAGTCGAAGCGCAGCGGACCGAATGGCGACTGCCAGATCAGGCCGACACCAACCGACGAGCGGATGACCTTGCTGTCGTCATAGACGAGGCCGGTACAGGTCCCCGTCGTTGACGGGTTGATGCTCGACGGGATGCAGCCCGGCGCATTGACTTCGTTGGTCGTGGTCCAGCTCGTCGGTCCCTTATAGTCGTAGAGGCCGCCGGCATCGGCATAGACCGCGCCCTTCAGACCCACTTCCTTCGGCAGGAACCAGAACGGCATCTGCAGTTCGAGCGAAGCACCCCAGTACTTGGTGCCGCCGAGCGCGTCCCGCGACCCGAACGGGTTCAAGTCACGCGGGCCGATGCCGTTGGGAGCAAAGCCGCGGACCAGGTTCGGACCCATCTGGAAATGGTCGAGCATCCGCAGATCGTCGTTCATCTTGGTCAGAATGCCGCCCTGGAGACGGACGAGACCAACGATGTCGGACACCAGCGGGGCATAGTACTTTCCGTCCGCCGTGGTCTTCAGATAGGACACGTCGCCGCCGACGCCGGCGAAATCCTGCCGGAAGTCGATGAGCAGACCGTCGGTCGGGTTCTTGTTGTTGTCCAGCGTGTTGTAGGTGAGCGTGTAGCCCAGCGCCGAGGTCAGGGTCTTGCCGTTGGCAAGCTCCCTGCGCACCGGCAGCGAGGCTTCGCCGTCGTTGTAGCAACCGAGGCCATTGGTCGAGCTCAGGTCGATGCCGTTGGCGGCCGCGTAAGCCGGGCTTGGATTGAACGCCCCGCTGGCCGGATTGTTGTTACAATTCGCCAGGTAGCTCGGCAGCGTGATTTCCTGCTGGTAGATCGAGTAGCGCAGCTGCAGCGACAGATCTTCACGCAACGAGAAGCCGAGACGCGGCGAGAAGCCGAGCGTCTTGGTGCCGTAGGAGATGTAGTTGTTGGCGAGCTGCTGGCGCTGATAGAGGTCGAGACCGAGCGCGACGCGATAGTCGAGCAGATAAGGTTCGACGAACGACAGCGAGTAGCCGCGGGCATACTGGCCGTAGGTCACCGCCGCCTTGGCGAACAGGCCGCGGCCGAGCAGATTGCGCTCGGAGACCGAGACTTCGGCCAAAGCGCCGTCGGTGGTGGAGTAACCGCCCGAGATCGAGAAGTCGCCGGTCGATTTCTCTTCCATGTCGACGACCAGGATCACGCGATCGCTCGACGAGCCCGGCTCGGTCGTGATCTTCACGCTCTTGAAGTAGTCGAGGTTCTTCAGGCGCCGCTCGGCACGATCGACCAGGGCGCGGTTGTAGGCATCGCCCTCGGAGATGTCGAACTCGCGGCGGATGACGTAGTCGCGCGTGCGCGTGTTGCCGCGCAGGTTGATGCGCTCGATATAAGTGCGCGGGCCCTCGTCGATGTTGAACACGACGGAGACGGTGTGCGCCTCGAAATTGCGGTCGCCGCCGGGACGGACCACGGCGAAGGCGTAACCGCGGCGCGAGGCCTCGATCTGCATCTCCTCGACCGATTTTTCGACCGATTCGACGTTGTAGAGCGAGCCGGCATGGACGCGCGAATAGCCGCGCATCGACGCTGGATCGAAGTTCGGGATGCTGGAGCGGAAGTCGACCGCGCCGACGCGGTATTGCGCGCCTTCCTCGATCTTGAAGGTGACGTTGAAGCCCTTCTTCTCGGGGTCGTATTCGGTCAGCGCAGCCACCACCTGGACGTCGGCGTAGCCGTTCTTGAGATAGAAGCGGCGGATCAGGTCGCGGTCGGCTTCGACGCGGTCGGGATCGTAGACGTCGCCGCTGCCGAGGAAGCTCAGCAGGTTCGTCTCGCGCGTCTTGATGACGTCGCGGAGGCGGTAGGACGAGAACGCGTTGTTGCCGACGAACTCGATCGACTTGACGCCGGTCTTGACGCCCTCCTCGACCGTGAAGATGAGATCGACGCGGTTGTTCGGCTGCTCGATGATCTCGGGCGTGACGCGAACGTCGTAGCGGCCGGACCGGCGATAGATCTCGGCGATTCGCAGCGTGTCGGACTGCACCATGGCGCGGGAGAAGGTGCCGCGCGCCTTGGACTGCACCTCAACGGTGAGCTGCTCGTCCTTGATCTTCTTGTTGCCCTCGAAGGCGATCCGGCCGATCACCGGGTTTTCGACCACCGAAACGACGAGCTGGCCGCCGGGACCGCGGTTGATCCTGACGTCCTGGAACAGGCCGGTCTCGATCAGCGCCTTGAGGCCGTCGTCGATGGCGCCTTGATCCAGGCGACCGCCCGGACCCGGCTTGAAATAGGAGCGGATCGTCTCCACCTCGACGCGGCGATTTCCCTGGACGGAAATCGACTGAACGGTCTGGGCGAGCGCAGACGAAGACACAAAAACAGCCCCGACCGGGGCAACCACCGGCGCGCCGAACATGATCAGGGTTGCGAGCAAGCCCCCCCGGAGTCGCAGTCCAAACTTCATCGCGCAACGCGCCCTTATCATTCCGTGCCAGACCCAACCCCAACGCCGGTCCGGAGATTCCCCAAGTCGAGGCCGCTTGTAGCCAATTTCGCCGACGCCGCAAACGGCCGAAAGCGTCGTGATTTCAATTTCATTCCAAGACGTTGCTCAACAGCAACGCCACAAAAAAGCCTCCATCAAGATGCCGCCATCCGCAGAATGTCGTTGTAGGTCGCAAACACCATCAGCATCAGCACCAAGCCGAGCCCGATTCGGAACCCCATCTCCTGGGTCCGCTCGGACAGCGGCCGGCCGCGAAGCACTTCCGCCGCGTAGAACATCAGGTGGCCGCCATCGAGCAGCGGGATCGGGAACAGGTTCAGCAGACCGATCGACACCGACAGCACCGCGCACAGGTTGATCACGAACTGGAACCCGGCGCTGGCCGCCTGCCCCGACATCTTCGCGATTCCCAGGACGCCGCTGACCTCGTTGGGATTGCCTTGCCCGACGAAAAGCGAGCCCAGGAACTTGAAGGTGCTGGTGATGATGAACCAGACCTGCTCGACCCCGATCTTGAGTGCCTCGCCGATACCCACCGGCGCGGTCGAGGCCTCGCCCGCCTGTGCCTTGTGCTCGATGCCGAGCACGCCGAGACGGTGGCTGTTGCCGAACGGATCCTTGCGCTCGAGCAGCGCCGGGGTCGCCGTCAGCGAGACGATGGTACCGTCCCGCTTCACCTGGAAGGCAAGCGCCGAACCCGCGTTCATCGCAACGATTCGCTGCATGTCGGCAAAGCTCTCGATCGGCTTGCCGTCGATCTGGACGACCACGTCCCCGACCTTGAAACCTGCCGCAGCCGCAGCGCCGTCGGCAACGACGCCGTCGACGCGCGCGATCGTGCTCGGCTTGCCGTAATACAGCGCCATGCCGGCAAAGATCAGCGCACCCAGGATGAAATTGGCGATCGGGCCGGCCGCAACGATGGCGGCGCGCGGGCCGACCTTCTTGTGGTGGAAGCTGCCGGAGCGCTCCTCGGCCGTCATGGATGCAAGCGTCTGCGCGGACGGGGTCGAGGCCTCGCTCTCGTCGCCGAAGAACTTGACGTAGCCGCCGAGCGGGATCGCCGAAACCTTCCAGCGGGTGCCATGGCGATCGTTGAAGCCGATCAGCTCGGGGCCGAAACCGAGCGAGAAGGTCAGCACCCGGACGCCTGCCCAGCGCGCGACCAGAAAGTGGCCGAGCTCGTGGAAGAACACGACGATCGTCAGGACGAACAGGAAGGGAACCGCGTAGCCCAAGACCCCATGGCTCAACGTATTGAAACTATGGGTGAAAAAATCGATCATCGAATTCCCTCTTCCAGCGCCGCAAGGCCCTGGTCCGAACCAACTAGGATGCCTTTAAGGCAATTTGAGGCAATAGGGCGGCAGCCCTATTTCGCGCAACATGGTCAACAGAGATTGCATCGTCGGCGGACGTCAGCGGTGCCTGGTTCCCGCTGCGGATCCAATCGTCCAGCGTCGCCTCCACCAGCCGGGCGATCGCACCGAACCGGATCTTGCCGGCGATGAAGGCGGCGACCGCGACCTCGTTGGCCGCGTTGTAGACCGTGGTCGCCCCCTTCCCGGTCCTGAGCGAATCGAACGCCAGGCGCAGGCCGGGGAAGCGCTCGAAATCGGGCGCCTCGAAGGTCAGCTGGCCGATCTTGGCGAGGTCCAGCTTGGCCGCCGGCCCCTTGATCCGGTCCGGCCAGCCGAGGCAATGCGCGATCGGGGTGCGCATGTCGGGCGCGCCGAGCTGGGCCACCACCGAGCAGTCGGAGAACTCGACCATGCCGTGGATGATCGACTGCGGATGAACGAGAACGTCGATCTCCTCGGGCGCGAGCGCGAACAGATAGGACGCCTCGATCACCTCGAGGCCCTTGTTCATCATCGAGGCGGAATCGATCGTGATCTTCTGGCCCATGCTCCAGTTCGGATGCTTCAGGGCCTGCGCGAGGGTCGCCTGCTCGATGTCCGCCGGCTTCCAGGTGCGAAACGGGCCGCCCGAGGCCGTGATGATGACGCGGACCAGCTCGTCGCGATTGCCGGAGCTCAGCGCCTGGAACAGCGCATTGTGCTCTGAATCGGCCGGCAGGATGCATGCGCCCGCCTTGGCGGCACGCTGCATGAAGAAATCACCGGCGCAAACCAGGCATTCCTTGTTGGCCAGCGCCACATGCGCGCCGCGATCGACCGCCGCCAGTGCCGGCTTCAATCCGGCGGCGCCGCTCACGGCCGCCATCACCCAATCGGCCGGACGGGCGCCGGCTTCGATCACCGCGCTTTCGCCGGCCCCGCATTCCGTGCTCGTTCCCGCCAGTGCGGCCTTCAGCTCGGCGAATTTGGAGGCGTCGGCGATCGCGACATAACGCGCGGAAAATTCTTTTGCGAGCTTCGCCAGCGCGGCGACATTGCCGTTCGCCGTCAGCGCTTCGACGCGGTAGCGCTCGGGCGAGGCCCGCAGCAGATCCATCGTGCTGTCGCCGATCGAGCCGGTGGCGCCGAGCACCGTGACGCTGCGGACGGATGACGCCGCAGCCTTGTTGTTTCGCAATGGGACTGCGCTCATATCCTCACCAAACCATAAGACCGCTTCCGGCGCTATGCACACCATGGCGGAGAAAGCCGATAATCCATGCCGCCAGGATGGCGGCGACAAAGCCGTCCAGGCGGTCCATTAGCCCGCCATGGCCGGGAATTAAGTGACTGGAATCCTTGACACCGAAGCGCCGCTTCACGGCGGATTCGAAGAGATCTCCGAGTTGCGACACCACCGACAGGACGGCACTGACCAGGAGCAGCGGAACTGCCTTGCCGATGCCGCAAGCGGCAAAACCTCCGGCCACCGCAAGGCTCGCCACGAAGCCGCCGAGCGCGCCGGACCAGGTCTTCTTCGGGCTCACGCGCGGCCAGAGCTTCGGCCCGCCGATGTTGCGGCCGGCGAAATAGCCCCCGATATCGGTCGCCCACACCACGAGCAGCACGAACATCAGCGCGGAGAAGCCGTTGACGAGGTCCTTGCGCAGCAGGATCGAGGCCAGCAACGCCGCCGCTGCGTAGGCAAAACCGGTCGCTGCCCAGACGAACTTGCCGCGCGCGATCAGCGTCACGATCGCGCCGCCGACGAGACCGACGACGACGGAGGTCTTGAGCCCGCCAAAGGCGACGGCGGCGCCCATCATGGCGATGACGACCGTCCCTGCCCCGGTCAGCGCGACGGAGGCTGCGCCGACCACCGTCAGCCATTCCGCGAACAGCCCGATCGAGACCAGGGTCACGAGCAGCGCCCAGAGCCAGCCGCCGGCATAAGCGATCGCAATGGCGAGCGGCGCCAGCACCAGCGCTGCGAGGATTCGCATCACCAGATTGCTCGGGGCGGGCTTGGCGCCCACCGGTGCGGAATCGTGCTCGCTCACGAGGCGGTTTTCGCGACCAGGCCGCCGAAACGGCGCTCGCGCCGGGCGAATTCGGCGATCGCGCCTTCGAGCGCCGCCTTGTCGAAGTCGGGCCAGTGGATCGGCACGAACACGAGCTCGCTATAGGCGGCCTGCCACATCAGGAAATTCGACAGGCGCTGCTCCCCGCTGGTGCGGATGATGAGATCGGGATCCGGAATGTCGGGCGCATCGAGATGCGCCCCGAGCGTCTCGGCATCGATCGTGGCCGGATCGCGCTTTCCTTCCGCGACCTCGCGGGCGAGCTTTTGCGCCGCCTTGGCGATCTCCTGCCGCGAGCCGTAGTTGAAGGCGACGACGAGCGTGAGGCGGGAATTGTCGCGTGTCAGCTCCTCGGCCTCGTTGAGCAGCGCGCAGATGTCGCTCTCGAGCCCCCCGCGCTCGCCGATGATGCGGACCTTGACGCCGTCGCGATGCAGGCTCGCCAGGTCGTTGCGGATGAAGCGGCGCAGCAGGCCGAAGAGATCGCCGATCTCGCTCGCCGGGCGCGACCAGTTCTCCGACGAGAACGAGAAGATGGTGAGATAGCGGATGCCGAGCTCGTGCGAGGCCCGCACGACGCGGCGCAGCGCCTCGACGCCGCGGCGATGCCCTTCCGCACGCGGCAGGCCGCGCGCGGCCGCCCAACGCCCGTTGCCATCCATGATGATGGCGACATGCGCAGGCGCCTCGGACCTGTCAGGTCCTTCCGTTGCGGGCGCGGCGGCGTTGGACATGAAGGCGATGCCTTAAACGGTGAGGATTTCTTTTTCCTTGGCGGCCAGCAATTGGTCGATCTCGGCGATGGTGCCGTCGGTCGCCTTCTGCACCTCGTCGGCGTGACGCTTCTGGTCGTCCTCCGACATCTCGTGATTCTTCTCCAGCTTCTTGAGCACGTCGAGGCCGTCGCGGCGGACGTGGCGCGCGGCGACCTTGGCGGCTTCAGCATATTTGTGCGCGACCTTCACCAGCTCCTTGCGCCGCTCCTCGTTCAGCTCGGGGATGCGCAGGCGCAGCACCTGGCCTTCGGTCGCGGGCGACAGGCCGAGATTGGAATCGACGATCGCCTTCTCCACCGCCTTGACCATCGACTTGTCCCAGACCTGCACCGAGATCAGGCGCGGCTCCGGCACGCTGACGGTGGCGAGCTGGTTCAGCGGCATGTGACCGCCATAGGCATCGACCTGCACCGGATCGAGCATCGAGGCGGAGGCGCGGCCCGTCCGCAAGCCGCCGAGCTCGTGCTTGAGCGAGGCGACGGCGCCCTGCATGCGGCGCTTCACTTCGTTGAGGTCGAAATTACCCGTGGGCATCACGTTTCTCCTTCAAAATCCCGGCGACCGCTCCCGCGCCTTCCCTTTCGGGCGCGCCAGACGAGCCTTCAGCCGGCGACGATGGTCCCGTGGCCGACGCCGCGCAGTATCGCACCGATCGACCCCGGCTCCGCGATCGAGAATACGATGATAGGCAGCGACGTCTCGCGGGCAAGCGCGAAGGCGGTCGCATCCATCACCTTGTAGCCGCCCTCGATCGCCTGCGAATGGGTCAGCCGGTCAAACCGCGTGGCGGCGGGATCCTTCTTCGGATCGGCCGAGTAGACGCCGTCGACATTGGTCGCCTTCAGCACCGCCTGGGCGCCGATCTCCGCGGCGCGCAGCACCGCGGTCGTGTCAGTGGTGAAGAACGGATTGCCGGTTCCGCCGCCGAGCAGCACGATGCGGCCTTCGGCGAGATATTTGTGCGCCGCGGTGCGGGTGAACAGCTCGGAAATCTCGGGCATGACGAAGGCCGACAGCGTCCGCGCCGGCGTGCCCTTGCGCTCGATCGCCGCTTCCAGCGCGAGGCAGTTCATCATGGTGGCAAGCATGCCCATGGTATCGCCGGTCGGGCGCGACACACCGCGGCTGGAGACCTCGACACCGCGCACGATATTGCCGCCGCCGATCACGACCGCAACCTCGGTGCCGAGCTTGCGGGCGGCGATCAGATCGTCCGCGACCCGGTCGACGGTCGGCTGGTCGATGCCAAAGCCCTGCTGTCCCGCGAGATATTCGCCGGACAGCTTGATCACGACGCGACGATAGACCGGATCAGTCATGAGCACTTTCCTTGTCCGGGCGCCGCTTCCGGCGGCACGCCGGAAGGAACGTTCCGGCGCTTACTTCTTGCCGCTGGCCGCGGCGACCTCGGCCGCGAAGTCGCTTTCCTGCTTCTCGATTCCCTCACCGAGAGCATAGCGCACAAAGCCCGCGATCTTCACAGGCCCGCCGACCTTGCCCTCGGCTTCCTTGACCGCCTGCGCCACCGACTTGCCGGTGTCGTGGATGAAGGCCTGCTCGAGCAGGCAGACTTCCTTGTAATAGGTCTTCAGGCCGGACTCGACGATCTTCTCGATCACGTTCTCGGGCTTGCCCTGCTGGCGATATTTGTCGGCGAGCACGTCCTTCTCGCGCTTGACGACCGCCGGATCGAGGCCGGACGGATCGAGCGCGAGCGGGTTGGCGGCGGCGACATGCATCGCGATCTGGCGGCCGAGGCTTGCGAGCTCGTCGGCCTTGCCGGCCGATTCCAGCGCCACGATCACGCCCATCTTGCCGGCGCCGTCGACGACGGCACCGTGGACGTAATGCGCCACGACGCCCTGGCTCACTTCGAGCGAAGCTGCGCGGCGCAGCGTCATGTTCTCGCCGATGGTGGCGATCGCGTCATTGATTGCGGCTTCGACCGTGACGTCACCGACCTTGGCGGCCTTGATCTTCTCGACATCGGCGCCGACGTCGAATGCGACCTGGGCGATCATCTTGACCAGGCCCTGGAACTGACCGTTGCGCGCGACGAAGTCGGTCTCGGAATTGACCTCGACCACGACGCCCTTGGTGCCCTTGGTGAGCGCGCCGATCAGACCTTCGGCGGCGACGCGGCCCGACTTCTTGGCGGCCTTGGACAGGCCCTTCTTGCGCAGCCAATCCTGCGCAGCTTCCATGTTGCCGTCGTTCTCGGTCAGCGCGGCCTTGCAGTCCATCATGCCCGCGCCGGTGGACTCGCGCAGGTCCTTGACCATCGCAGCTGTGATCGTTGCCATCGTTGAAAATCCTTTTTGCCTGCCGGTTCGCCGCGGCGTGGCTTGGAGGCGCCCCGCCGCGGTCCATCTCAGGAATTCGCGTCAACTGAAATGGTGGCCGGATCTCGTCCGGCCAGCCCATCGCTCTCTCGACTATTCCGCTTCCGCGGTCAGCGCCTTGGCCTTGGCCACCCAGGCATCCGCGCGGCTCGGCAGACCGACTTCTTCGCCGATCGTGTGCGCGGTGTCGTGGTCGAGCTCGGCGAGCTGCCAGTAGTGGAAGATGCCGAGGTCGTTGAACTTCTTCTCGATCGTGCCCGACACGCCCGGGAGCTTCTTGAGGTCGTCGGCGGTGCCGCGCGGACCTGCAAGGCCCTGGAAGCCGCTCGACGACGCCGCCGGCAGCTCCTCGGCGACCGGCTGAGCCGAGGCGCCGACGTCGATGCCCGAATCACCCTGGGCCCGCGAGATGCCGTCGATCGCCGCACGCGCGATCAGATCGCAATACAGCGAGATGGCGCGACCGGCATCGTCATTGCCCGGCACCACATAGGTGATGCCCTTCGGGTCCGAATTGGTGTCGACGATCGCGGCGACCGGGATGTTGAGGCGCTGGGCCTCCTGGATCGCGATGTCTTCCTTGTTGGTGTCGATCACGAAGATCAGGTCGGGCAGGCCGCCCATGTCCTTGATGCCGCCGAGCGAGCGATCGAGCTTGTCGCGCTCGCGCTGAAGCGTCAGGCGCTCCTTCTTGGTGTAGGAGCTGGCATCGCCGCCGGCCAGCACGTCGTCGAGGTGACGCAGGCGCTTGATCGAGGCCGAGATCGTCTTCCAGTTGGTCAGCGTGCCGCCGAGCCAGCGCGAATTGACGAAATACTGCGCGCAGCGCTTGGCCGCGTCCGCGACGCCGTCCTGCGCCTGGCGCTTGGTGCCGACGAACAGAATACGGCCGCCCTTGGCAACCGTGTCGCTGACGGCCTGAAGGGCCTGGTGCAGCATCGGCACGGTCTGGGCGAGATCGACGATGTGGATGTTGTTGCGGGTACCGAAAATGAACGGAGCCATTTTCGGATTCCAGCGGTGCGACTGGTGACCAAAGTGCACGCCAGCTTCGAGCAGCTGACGCATAGTGAAATCGGGTAGTGCCATTGTTCTGATTCTCCGGTTGGTTCCTCCGGAAACGTGTGAGCAAAACGGAGCGTTCGCCCCGGCTGCCACCGGACGGCCTTGTGAGCCATGTTTCCGTGTGAGATGGCGCGCTATATAGCGCCATTTCGGCCAGAAGCAAGGAAATAAGGCGGCCGTCGCGGCCGCCCGAAAGCCGCTGTCGTCACGCTGCTGCCGATTCCCGGCGCCCTCCTCGACCGGCTAGCACCTCGGCTGGCCGGGCGGGCACGGCTTTGAGGGAGGCCCGGCGGGCCGCGCCGGAGGCGGCGGCGGGGGCGGTGCCGCACGCGGCGGCGCGGCGGCCATTGGCAGCGGCGCCGACCGCGCAACAGGCGGTGGCGGCGGCGCAGGCCGTGCAACCGGAGGCGGCGGTGGCGCCGGCCGCGCCATTGGCGGCGGTGCGGGCCGGACCACGGGCGGCGGTGGGGTTGGCCGTGCCACGGCCACGGGCGGTGGCGCAGCCCGGGGCGGCGGAGGCGGTGCGACCCGCGGCGGTGGCGGCGGCGTCGGTCTCGCCAGAGCCTGCGGAGGCGGTGGCGGCGCGACGGGCTTGGCGACCTGCGGCGGCAGACCGGGCCGGCGATCTGGAACTCTTGACGGCTCCCGCGCTGCCACTGGTGGCGGCGGAGGCGCCGCCGGCCTGACCGCGCTCGGGATCCCCGGCCGGCCGGTGGCGGTGCTCGGAGGCGGCAATGCGCCCGGCTGCGGACCGGTCGGCCTGCCCCGCCGGTCAGCCCCGGACGGCGGCTGATTGGGCGGCGTCGCGGTCGCCGCGTTCGGCTGCGCGGGCGGGATGTTGCCGGCGGGCGGTGTGGCGGTCGCAACAGGTTTCCCGGTGGGTGCGGCAGCGCCGGGTGCGCGCCCGGCACCTGCCGGTGGCGGCGGTCCGCCTGGAGTCCCGGGGACCGGCAGCGTGTTCGCCTGCGGCAGCGTGTTTGCCTGCGGCAGCTTGGTCGCCTGCGGCAGCTTGGCTGATGCGGGTGGCTGCGGCGTCGCCGCGGCGTTGCCAGCAGGGGCCGTCGCGGTCGGACTTGGTGCGGCGTTCGGCGCGGCAGCACCGGGCGCAACCGCCGGTCCCGTCGGCGGAGCGCCCGGAGCCCCCGGCGCCGGCAAGGTATTGGCCGGCGGCAGCTTGGCCCCGGCCGGAGGCTGCGCGGTCGTGGCGGGAGCGACATTGGCCGGAGCAGGTGCCGGGATACCTGGCCTCGCCACTGGCTGGATCGTCGCGCTCGGCGGCATCGGTGCCTTGCCCTGCTGGATCAGCGCGGCACGCTGCGCGACCGCCTGCGGCACGGCCGGGCCTGCCGGATTGGCACGGCCGGCAACCGCAGGTGCCAGATTGGCCGGACCAGGCCCCGGCCCCGCGGCCGGCGCAGCTGCCGGCGGGCGATTGATCACCGTGTTGATCACCGTCGTATTATGGATGTTCTGGTAGATGATGTTGTTCGGCGGCGGCGCGACATAGACCGGCGGCCGGACGAACACCGGGATCGGCACGAACACCGGCTGCGGCAGCACGAACAGGCCGATCACCGGCAGCGGCGGCGGCAGCACGACGAAATCCGGCGGCGGCGGCGGCAGGTAATAGACCGGCGGCGGCGGTGGCGGCGCGAAGCCGAAATCGGGATCGCTGAAATACAGCACCGGACGATCGACATAGATCACCTCCTCCGGCGGCGGTGGCGGCACGTCGTAGTCCAGCATCGTGAAAGTCGGCGGCGGCTCGATCGGCGCGGTCAGGATCGCGAGCCGGCGCCGGGCATCGCCCGCATGCGGCCCGCGCGGATAGCGGCGCAGATACGACCAATAGGCGTCGGGCGTATCGGCGCGATAGGTCCGCCTCCAGGTGATCGCCTCGCGGCGCGCCGCCACGATCGCCATGACGCGCTTTGCGAGCGGATCGCCCGGATAGGCGGCGAGAAATTCCTCATAGGCCGCCAGCGTGTCGCGCGCGAGCGCGGCGGCATAGGCGTCCTGCACGCCGAGATCGCGGATCGGCTTGCTGCGGATCGCGGCGACCTGGTCGGGTGCAGCCTCCGGCGGCGGCGCGTCGGGCCCGCGCTCGAAGAACGAGAATGGCGTCGAGATCTTCTGCTCGTGCCAGGGCACCTGCGCGCCCTTGCTGGCTTCGTTGACGCGCAGGCGCACGCGGTCGAACACCTCCGCCAGCGGCAGGCCGCCGGTGCGGATCATCTCGGCGAGCGATTGCGCATAGATGCCGTACGGCCCCGGCTCCTCCGGCGCCACCGTGCCGGGCGCCGCGTTGAACGCGATCAGCATGTTCGCCTCGGGCTCGACCAGCGCCAGACCGCCCGCGATCGGCTGACCGCCCTCGATGAACGGCTGCGCGCGGGCCGCGTCGAGCACGACGATGTTGGCCTTGAGCGGAATGGCAGCAAGCTGACGCGCATAATCGCTGATGCGCAGGGCTTCGGTCGGAATGTCGGTGTCGCGGGCGATGTTGGAATCGACCGGGACGAAATAATTCTCGCCGGCAAGCTGCACGCCATAGCCGGCAAGATAGATCATCGCGACGGTTCCCGGCCCGGAGGCCTGGGCCTTCTGGATGAAGTCGCGAAGGCTCTTGCGCAGCGTGTCGCCGTCGAGATCGCGCGCTCCAACGACGTCGAAGCCGGCCGCCTGCAGCGTCTGCGCGATCAGGCCGGCATCGTTCGCGGTGGTCGCCAGCGGCGACTTGGCATAGGCGCCGTTGCCGACCACGAGCGCGATGCGCTTTTCCGGCTGCTGCGCGCGGGCCGCGTCCGGCGCACCGGCGGCCAAGGCCACGATCGGCAGGAGAAGGCAAATGAAGGCTCTGAACGTCCCGCGCATGGCTCGCCTGCCCGTTATTCTTGTTGAGGTGCCACCACGCATCAGGCGCGCGGCCGGCTGAACGGCGCTTGAACGAAAAGCTCGGATTGAGGCGGAGGCGTGGCCATGCCGCCGCGCGCGTCAGCGCCGCAGCAGCCTCACGGCAACCGCGGCGCAGCCTGGAAAACGCGCGAGGCTCTTCAAGTCCCCAACATGCGATCAGACCGGACAATCGAGCCGGCCGAACGCCTGGCAGCCGGACTCTCACGGCTAGAGGCGCGACCATCCGGCATCCGATGCGCTCAGCCCTGGGCCAGCAACTCGACGGCGCCCGTGCTCAGCCGATAGATACCGCCGACCACCTTGAGCTTGCCCTGCTCGACCGCCGCATTGAGGATCGGTGCGGCCGATTTCAGCTTGGCGACGTTGTCGACGACGTTCTGGCGGATGGCGTTGTCGAGCGCATTCCCGCTCTGCTGGGCCGCCGTCTTCACCGCCGGCGCGATCGCGGAGACCAGCGTGGGGATGTGCCCGGGCAGCGGCTTGTCGTCCTTCAGCGACTTGATCGTGGCGTCGACGGCACCGCAATTGTCGTGGCCGAGCACCAGGATCACCGGCGTGCCGAGCACGGCGACGGTGTATTCCATGCTCGCAACGGTCTCGTCGCCGGCAAAATTCCCGGCGACGCGGCACACGAACAGATCGCCGCGTCCGCTGTCGAAGGCATATTCGGGCGCGATGCGCGAATCGGCGCAGCTCAGAACGGCCGCATAGGGATTTTGACCGCCGACCAGTGCCTCGCGCTCATGCTTGAAATCGTGACGGCGCGACACGCCCGACACGTAGCGCGAATTGCCCTCCATCAGCCGCTTCAGCGCCGCATCGGGCGACAGCACGTTCTGGGGTTTCGGCGGCGCCTTCGCCTCCTTGGCCGACGCCGCCCCGCCAAGCGCGGCGGCTCCGAGCGCGGAAGCGGCGAAGAGCATCATCGAGCGGCGGGAGGGAGCGAGCGATTGATGCGGATTTTCAGAGCATTTGTCACACATGGTTGTTCTTTCTTGGTTGCGCGCCGGGAAACAACTGATAGCTGTGCTCGGCAGACTTCGAAACCATGCATGAGCTTGATAGTTAAGCTTTGGTTTGCGGCGCCGCAGGCCGCGTCAGATCTGCTGCACGTCGACCACGCCCGCGACCGCCTTGATCGCGCCGGCGATCTGCGGCGAGACCTTGAAGCGACCGGGCAGCTTCATCTCGACCTCGGTCTCGAGGTCGAGCATCATCACCAGCGAGACCTCGCCGTCGCCGTTTCCGCGCGGCGCGATGCCCGGACTGCCGACCTTCGGCGCAGCGCCGTTCGAAGCCGCCATGTCGGGGCCGGCCAGACGCTTGGCGATCGAATCCAGCGGCTTGGTGTCGCGCACGAAGATGCGCAGGCCCTTCTGCGTCTTGGCGGCGGCATCGTCGAGCGGCTCGGCATGCAGCACGCGGGCGCGGACGTCCTCGCCCTGCAGTTCGGCGCCCAGTTGCAGCAGCACGGCGGCGCCCGGCTCCAGCACGTCGCGATATTGCGCGAGGCCTTCGGAGAACAGCACCGCCTCGAAATGGCCAGTGGGATCGGACAGCCCCATGATGCCCATCTTGTTGCCGGTCTTGGTGCGCCGCTCCATGCGCGAGACCACGGTGGCCGCGACCTTGCCGGCGGTGGCGCCGGTTTTCACCGCGCGCGAGAATTCCGCCCAGCTCTGCACCCGCAGCCGCTTCAGCACGGTGGCGTAATCGTCGAGCGGATGGCCCGACAGGAAAAAGCCGACGGCGTCGTATTCGCGGCGGAGCTTTTCGGCCGGCAGCCAGGGCTCGATCTGCGGCAGCATGATGGTCGGCGCATCCGCCGACATCCCGAACATGTCGTTCTGACCGATGGTCTCGGCCTGATGCGCGCGCTGGCAGGCGGCCAGGATCGAGTCCGCGCCGGCGAAGACCCGGGCGCGGTTCGGCTCCAGCGTGTCGAAGGCGCCGGCGGCAGCGAGACTTTCGATGATGCGCTTGTTGATCGCGCGCGGATTGACCCGCGCGGCGAAGTCGGCGAGCGAGGTGAACAATCCCCGCTTGGTACGCTCCTCGATGATCTGCTCGATCGCCTGGATGCCGACGCCCTTGAGCGCTGCGAGCGCGTAGTAGATCGTCTTGTCGCCGACCTCGAAGGTCGCGCCGGAGCGGTTGATGTTCGGCGGCTCTACCTTGATGCCGAGGCGCTGCGCCTCGGAACGGAATTCGGAGAGCTTGTCGGTGTTGTTGAGATCGAGCGTCATCGACGCCGCGATGAACTCCACGGGATAATGCGCCTTCATGTAGGCGGTGTGGTAGGACACCAGCGCATAGGCCGCCGCGTGGCTCTTGTTGAAGCCGTAATCGGCGAACTTCGCCAGCAGCTCGAAGATGGTCTCGGCCTGCCCTTTCGGCACGCCGTTCTTCACCGCGCCGGCGACGAAGATGTCGCGCTGCTTGTCCATCTCGGCGCGGATCTTCTTGCCCATGGCGCGGCGCAGCAGGTCGGCGTCGCCGAGCGAATAGCCCGACATCACCTGCGCGATCTGCATCACCTGTTCCTGGTAGATGATGACGCCGAAGGTCTCCTTCAGGATCGGCTCCAGCACGGGATGCAGGTATTCCGGCTCCTCGTCGCCGTGCTTGCGCGCGCAATAGGTCGGGATGTTCGCCATCGGGCCCGGCCGATACAGCGCCACCAGCGCGATGATGTCCTCGAAACGGTCCGGGCGCATGTCGACCAGCGCGCGCCGCATGCCCTGGCTTTCAACCTGGAACACGCCGACCACCTCGCCTCGGGCCAGCATCTGGTAGCTCTCGGCATCGTCGATCGGCAGCGTGGCGAGATCGACATGGATGCCGCGCGGCTTGAGCAGTTTGCACGCGACGTCGAGCACGGTCAGCGTCTTCAAGCCGAGGAAGTCGAACTTCACGAGCCCCGCGGGCTCGACCCATTTCATGTTGAACTGGGTCACCGGCATGTCGGATTTGGGATCGCGGTAGAGCGGCACGAGCTCGCTCAACGGGCGATCGCCGATCACGATGCCGGCGGCGTGGGTCGAGGCGTGCCGCGTCAGGCCTTCGAGGCGCTGGGCGATGTCGAAGGCGCGCGCCACGATGGGATCTTCGTCGCGGAACGCCTGGAGCTTCGGCTCGCTCTCGATCGCGGCCGCAAGGGTCACCGGCGCCGCCGGATTCTGCGGCACCAGCTTGGTCAGCTTGTCGACCTGACCATAAGGCATCTGCAGCACGCGGCCGACGTCGCGTAGCACGCCGCGCGCCTGCAGCGTTCCGAAGGTGATGATCTGCGCGACCTGGTCGCGGCCGTAACGCTCCTGGACGTACCTGATCACCTCACCGCGGCGGTCCTGGCAGAAGTCGATGTCGAAGTCCGGCATCGAGACGCGCTCGGGATTGAGGAAGCGCTCGAACAGCAGGCCGAACTTGATCGGATCGAGGTCGGTGATGGTCAGCGCCCAGGCAACCAGCGAGCCGGCGCCGGAGCCGCGGCCCGGCCCGACCGGGATGCCTTGGCTCTTCGCCCATTTGATGAAGTCGGACACGATCAGGAAGTAGCCCGCGTACTTCATGCGCATGATGACGTCGAGCTCGAACGCCAAGCGCTTGCTGTAGTCCTCTTCGGTGGTGCCCTGCGACAGGCCGTGAACGCGGAGACGGTTGGCGAGCCCCTCCTCCGCCTGGCGCTTCAGCTCGGCGGCCTCCACCGACGCGGCATCCGAGCTCTGCGCGGCGCCGACGGTGAAGAGCGGCAGGATCGGCTTGCGCGTCATCGGGCGGAAGCAGCAGCGCTCTGCGATCTCCACCGTCGAGGCCAGCGCCTCGGGAATGTCGGCGAACAGCACCGCCATCTCGGCGCGCGTCTTGAAGCGATGATCGGGCGTGAGCTGCTCGCGCTCGGTCTCGGCGATCAGCCGCCCGCCGGCGATGCAGAGCAGCGCGTCATGCGCCTCGTAATCGTCGGTCGTCGCGAAATAAGGCTCGTTGGTCGCAACCAGGGGCAGGCCCTTGGCGTAGGCGATGTCGATCAAGCCGCTTTCGACGCGCCGCTCCTTCTCAGTGTTGTGACGCTGCAATTCGATGTAGAGGCGATCGCCGAACAGGCCGGCCAGACGCTCGCACCGCAAGGCCGCGAGCTCGGCATGACCGCCGGCGAGCGCCAGCGAGATCGGTCCGTCCGGTCCGCCCGTCAGCGCGATCAGGCCCTCGCTCTCGCCCTCGAGCCAGTCGAATTTGACGAACGGCGCATGGCTGTCCGGCGTCTCCAGGAACGCGCGTGAGTTGAGCCGCATCAGGCTGCGATAGCCGCGCTCCTGCGCCCCCAGCAGCACCACGCGCGAGGGCCCCATCGCGTTGCGGGCATTGGGATCCTGATCGCCGAAATCGATCGCCAGCTCGCAGCCGACGATCGGCTGGATGCCGGAGCTCGCCATCTTGTCGGAGAACTCCAGCGCGCCGAACATATTGTCGGTGTCGGTCAGCGCCAGGGCCGGCTGGTGGTCCTTCTTGGCAAGCTCGGCGAGCTTGGCGATCTTGATCGAGCCCTTGAGCAGCGAATAGGCCGAGTGAACGTGAAGGTGGACAAATCCGGCGCTCGGCATGGTCGCGTGACGGCCTCTTGCAGATGGAATGGAGCGGTCGCCGGCTCCTCAAGGCATCATGCGCCTGTCTGGCCGACTCGCAGCTCAATGGTGGGGTGCCGCGCCGCGAGAGTCCACGCCGGAGCGACGACTTCGCCCCGTCGTCCCGCTTTTCCCCAACCAGGCACGCTAGAAGCCTCCGGACTTAGAGCTGCGGTATGACCTGGGCCCAGATCGCGATCATCCCGACGAACAGCGTGATCGACGCCAACGCGGCGGCTTCTTCAACGAAAACCCTGAACATGTCTCGCTCCCTTGCTAGAACGTATGAAGAACATTGTTCTCATTTCGTTCTCGGGAGTCAAGCTCGGCGGATGATCTCGAGGGGCAATGGTTAACTCGCTGAATCCATGCAACAAAAAAGCCCCGGCCAAGGCCGGGGCTTTCGATGACCGCTCGAAGGAGAGTGGTCTGTATCAGTAGCGACCCATCATCGGACCGCCGAACTTGTAGTTCAGGCGGACGAGGCCCATGTCGACGTCCTGACGGATGCGGTCGGTCGACGGCACCAGGGCGAACGTGACGTCCTTGTCCTGCAGGAAGATGTGGTTGTATTCGACGCCAACCGACCAGTTCGGCGCGAAGCCGAACTCGAGACCTGCGCCGACCGTGCCGCCCCAACGGGTCTGGTCGTTCGAGGACAGCAGCGCGCCCGAAGCCGTGCTGTAAACGTCGTACTTGGCGCCGACGACAGCCGCACCGCCCTTGACGTAGAGCAGCACGTTGTTCCAGGCGTAACCGACCTGGCCCGTGATCAAACCGAACGAGTCGATCTTCGAGCGGTTGCGGGTGGCGAACAGTGCGCTGACGTTGTCGCCCGTGAAGTCGGCCCAGTTGCCCTGGCCTTCGAGGCCGAACACGAACTGACCGGACTGCCAGCGATAGCCGATCTGGCCACCGACCGTGCCGCCGGTCGCGTCGTGCGAACCTTCGCGGCCACCACCGACGAGATCCCAGGTCGAGTGCGCGGAACCGCCGCCGCCGTTGATGCCGATGTAGAAACCGCTCCAGTCGTACACCGCAGCGAGCGCCGCCGGCGGAGCCTTGGTGTAAGGCCGCGCCGCGAGGTCAGCAGCCAGCGCCGGCGCCGCCGCGCTCAGCGCGACGAGGCTCACAGCAGCAAGCAACAAATTCTTTCTCATTTGATTCCCGTTCCAGTTTCTTCAGAGGCCCCCGGGCCGTGCCGTCGTCATATCAGCGATCGACGGAATTGCTGTAACCGCGACGCCACAGTTCGCGCCAAAGGGCCGCGCTTCGTTAGTGAAGATTTACCAGCGTGCGTCCGAAACCCTTTGAAACAAGTGTTTTTCCGTGGTTCGAGTATTTGCTGCGGAGGTTGGGCTGCGGACTCGCGCAAGATCGCCGCGCGCACATTCGCGTGATGCAGAGCTTAAAAATGCGCGGGCGAATCCTTCCCCATTGTCGCCACATTTTCGCTCGCACTCGCCCACATTTGCATTCGTGTCGAGCCCGCGGCGCGATGCGATAGCTCTTCAAACCTCGTCGAGCAGACTGCGAACCTTGGCAGCGAGGTCTTCGATCGCGAACGGCTTGGACAGCAGATGCTTGCCTGCATCGAGCATGCCGTTGTGGACGATGGCGTTGCGCGTGTAACCGGTGGTGAACAGCACCTTCAGATCCGGGCGCCGCTTCGACAGTTCGGCAGCAAGTTCGGCGCCGGTCATGTCGGGCATGACGACGTCGGTAAACAGCAGATCTGGAACGAAACCGTCTTCAATCGTCTTGATCGCTTCCTTGGCACTCGCCGCTTCGACGACCGTATAGCCAAGCTCACGCAGGCTTTCGGACGAGACGCTGCGGACCCGCTCATCGTCCTCGACGACGAGGATGGTCTCGCCCTGGTGGCTTGCACCGGGATGTGCCGCGCCTGGCGACGAGGTCGAGACAGCCTCCTCGCCCGCGAAGCGCGGAAGATAGATCTTCACCGTCGTGCCGACGTCGACTTCCGAGTAGATTTTCACGTGCCCGCCCGACTGCCGCACAAAGCCGTAGACCTGACTGAGGCCGAGACCAGTGCCCTTGCCCACGACCTTGGTCGTGAAGAACGGATCGAACACCTTTCCCAGCAGGTCGGTCGGAATTCCGGTGCCATTGTCCGTGACCGCAACCAGGACGTACTGCCCTGGCGACAATGCATACTCGCGGGCATATTTGCGGTCGATCGAGGCGTTGCTGGTCTCCAACGTCAACCGGCCGCCCTTCGGCATGGCATCGCGCGCATTGACCGCGAGATTGATAATGGCGCTTTCCAGCTGGGCCGGGTCGGCCTTGACGCGCCAAAGGCCGGCCGCCAGCACGGTCTCGAGGCGAATGAGCTCTCCGAGCGAGCGTTCGAGCAACTCGCTCATTCCCCCGACCATCTTGTTGATGTCCACGACTTCCGGCGCCAGAGGCTGTTGCCGCGAGAACGCGAGCAGTCTCTGCGTCAAGGTGGCCGCGCGATTCGCACCGTCGATGGCCCCCTCGAGAAAGCGGTCGATGTTGACCTCTCCCTTGCCGATCCGACGCTTGGCGAGATTCAAGCTGCCGAGAATCACGGCCAGCATGTTGTTGAAGTCGTGCGCGATCCCGCCGGTCAGCTGCCCGACGGCCTCCATCTTCTGGGATTGCCGCAATTGCTCCTCGGCCTTCATGCGTTCGGCGATCTCGTCGGCGACGCGCTGCTCCAGCTCGGCGTTGAGCGCCTCGAGCCGAGTCAGAAGCTGGGCGTTGTCGATCGCGGTGGCGGCATGACCGGCAATTCCGAGCAACGCGGCCTCATGCTCGGCCTGGAATTTGCCGCTCTCGGCGTGGCCGAAGAAGAGCCCGCCCAGGACCTCGCCCGTTCGCGAGATCACCGGCACCGCAAGATAAGATCGAACCGGAAGATGGCCCTCGGGCATGCCCCTCCGCGGCGCATTCTTGCCATAGCGCGGGTCCTGCAGGATGTCGTCGGACCGCACCACGCCCACGCCCTTGAACGTCGGCTCGAACACGGCCGTGCTACGCGGCATCGGGAAGCTCTCGAAAGCGGATCGCGGCGCGCCCGACAGCGAATAGAGCATGTAGCTGCCGCCATCCGCCGTCACAACGTTGTAGAAGAAGGCCCCGAACTGCGCGCCCGTCAGCTCGACGCCGGCATCCGTCACGATCTGCACGATCTTATCGAGGTCGCGCTCGCGAGCCACCGACGCTCCCGTGTCGTTCAATATCCTCAGATGACGCTCGGTTTTCTTTTGCGCGGAGATATCCAGCACGGTCCCGATGAAGCGAATAGCCTGCCCATTGGAGAAGATGGCCTGCCCCGTCGCGGCGATCCAGCGCTCGATACCGTCCTCGATGCCGACGGTTCGGTATTGGATGTTGTAGCCCGTCGGAGCCTGAGAATTCAGCGCCGCCGAGACGGCTTCGTGAGCGCGCTGCCTGTCGTCGGGATGAATGCCCTTCAGGAACGATCCCTCATAGCTGACCTCGGCGTCGGGCGAGAGGCCGAACACCTCCTTGCAACGGCTGTCCCATCGCAAGACGTCGCTGACCGGGTCGTAGTCCCATGTGCCGATGCCGGCCGCCTTGTTCGCGAGGACCAGCCGTTCGGCCGCGTCCCGGGCCGCCTGCTCCGAGCGGACGCGCTCGATATGCGCCCATGATCGTTCGGTCACCTCGGAGAGCAAGGCGAGTTCGCGCGACGTCCAGCGATGCGGGCCACGGTGATGAATGGCCATCAGGGCAGTGAGCCGGCCTTCCTTGACGAGGGGCATGCAGATCGTCGAACCGATCCCGATATTCTGGAACGCGGCAGCTTCCTCGGGCGCGATCTCCTTCAAATTGTCGTTGATGATGAGAGGCCTGCCGGCCCCAAGCTCTCGCACCGCCTTCCGGCCGAAATTGGCCAGGCTGTAATGCCCAAGGATGTGCATCGCGCCGGGCGCGGCCCAATCGCCGCGAATGGTGAAGCCGTCCTGATCGGGATCCATGTCGGCGTAGGCGCAGTTGGAAACGCCGAGATGCTCTCCGAGCATCCTGGTGGTCACCGCCATCACACCATCGGCATCTTGGATCTTGGCCGTCTTCTTGTTGAGTGCGTCCAGAAAGAGCAGCCGGGCCTCGTTCTCCCGCACGGCCGTCTCCGCGCGGCGACGCTCGACCGCGGTGCGCGTGCGCTCGGCGACGTCGCGGATGAGCTCCAGCTCGTCAGGGCTCCATTCGCGCGGCGCCGCGTTATTGAGGTACAGCAGCGCCACGACCCCGTCGGGCTCGGAGATCGGCATATTGACGAGCGCGCGCGCAGAGATGGCTTCGAGCGCTGCGGCACGGTCGCCGACGCGAGGATCTTTTTCCGCATCGGCACAGACGACGGTCTCGCCCCGCTTCAGATCTTCGATGTAGCTGCCATAGTCGCGAAAGTGCAGCACGCCAGCGAGACTCGAAATGCCCGGCGCGTTCCAGTCGCGAACGATGGTGATGGTTTCGGCGGAAGTATCGACCGTGCCATAGCCTGCCCGGCTGACCTTCAGGCTCCGGCCGAGCAGCTCGGCCGCGGCGTAGGCAAGATCGTCGGGATTATTGATCTCTCGGATGTAGTCGCCAAGTGCAGCCAGGACGGCATTGCGATCGGTCGAGGTCCCCCCGGCCGCCGTTGTCATCTGCCTCCCCCCGACACTTGCTCGTTTCACCGAATAGCGTTCAAGGCAACCTCGCGACATCCACTTCCGGCCACGACGACGCCAGCGAGAGGTCGACGCCCCGCGCCTCCTGATAACCTCATGAAGGCGTTAAGGTTCCGGCGAGGTCGTGGGCCGGATCGCAGCCGTGTCGATATTCACCCCGTGGTCCTCGCCGTCGATCTGGAGAAGCTGAAGCCTGCCGATCAGTCCTCACCCTCGACCGGCGTGTAGATCACCAGTTTCAGCGCGGGATCGTCGTTAGCCTGGAAGCTGGTGTGCTCGAACCGGAGCAGGCCCCTGGTCGGGTGGTTCATGGTCTTGAGGCCGGACATCGTGCTGCGGATGTCGTGGGCCTCCCACCATTTGACGAATTCCGGGCTGCCCTGGCGCAGCCGCGTCAGCAGCTCCGCAAAGGCGGGATCGCCGGCCCAGACGTCGTGGGTGGCGCGAAACATCGCGACCATGCTCTTGGCGACGTCGGTCCAGCTCGCGCCGTAGAACTTTCGCATCTGCTTGTTCGTCAGCACCAGCAGCAGCGTATTGCGATCCTGCTCGGGCAATTGCCCGAAGGCGAAGATATCCTCGGCGGCCTCGTTCCAGGCCAGCACGTCCCAGCGCCGCCCGGTGACATAGGCCGGCTGTTGCACGCTCGCGATCATCCGCCGGATCGGCGCCGGCACGATCTCGCGCGTGAACGCACCTCTGGCGCCATCACGCGCCAATGCCTTCAGGTGGGCGTGCTCGGCCTTGCTCAGACGGAGCGCACGGGCCAGCGCGTCGATGGTGGTAACGGACGGGCTGACAGTGCGGCCCTGCTCGAGGCGGATGTACCAGTCGACGCCGATACCGGCCAGCTGCGCGACCTCCTCGCGGCGCAGCCCCGCGGTGCGCCGGCGGCGCCCTGCCGGAAGCCCGACGGTCTTCGGCGACAGCTTCTCGCGGCGGGACCTGAGGAAATCGCCGAACTCGACGCGGCGTGGGTCGGCCATCGCTGTCGCTCCCGCGGATGGAGGGTTTCCGGAATACTAGGATAATACCAGGCCTTCATGGCTCTTCCAAGGCGGCGCATATCGGCATCATCCGACTTCGAGGTGAACATCATGAAAGCTGCCGTGCTCAAATCCTTCGGGTCGCCACTCGCGATCGAGAATGTCCCCGAACCGGTGCTCGGCACCGGCGAGATCATCGTCGATGTCGTCGCCACGCGCGTCTTGTCCTACATGAACGAAGTCTTCGACGGGACGCGCAATTACGCACTCGACCTGCCGATCATCCCGGGCCCCGGCGGCATCGGCCGGGTGCGCGCAATCGGCCCGGACGCAACCAGGCTCAGCGTCGGCGACTGGGTGTTCTGCGATCCGACAGTGCGTTCGCGCGACGACGCGGTGGCGCCCGACATCGCGCTGCAAGGGCTCACCGCTGCCGGGGCCGGCGGCATGCGCCTGCAACAGCATTTTCGCCACGGCTCGTTTGCCGAGCAGATGCGCGTGCCGACGGAGAACGCCAAACCCCTCGGGCCGATCGCGTCGGAGGACGCGACGCAATGGTGCGCGCTGGGTACGCTGCTGGTGCCTTACGGAGGCTTCCTCGCCGCAAACCTTCAGCCCGGCGAGACCGTGCTGGTGAGTGGCGCCACCGGTCATTTCGGCAGCGCCGCCGTCTCGGTGGCCCTCGCGATGGGCGCGGCCTGCGTGGTCACGCCGGGCCGCAACGAAAAAATCCTCGCCGACCTCGTCCGCCGCTTCGGCAGCCGCGTGCAACCGGTCATCCTCACGGGCCATGAAGATCACGACCGCGAAGCGATGAAGCGCGCGGCGTCCTCGCCGATCGATTGCGTGCTCGACATCATGCCGCCCTCGGTCAGCCCGACCGTGGTGCGGGCCGCGATCATGACGGTGCGCCCCTATGGACGCGTCGCGCTGATGGGCGGCGTCGGCATGGCCGGCGGCGCGGGGCTCGAGCTGCCCTATCCCTGGATCATGCGCAACTGCATCGGCATCCACGGCGTCTGGATGTACCCGCCGGATGCCGCGAGCCGTCTGATCGCGCTGGTGCGTGCAGGACTGCTGAGACTGGAGGAGTACGAGGCAACTTCCTTCGACCTCGACCACGCCAACGAGGCCGTGGCGCACGCCGCCGCCAATGGCGGGCCGTTCAAATTGACCGTGATCCGGCCCTGAGGCCTAAGGGCGCGGGCAGCGCCGCCGCCCATTTTTTTCGCAAGTCCCGTCAGGCACTTGGCTACTGTGCATGGGGTTGTTTTCGCAATTTTTACTAGTCGAGCTCGATGACCTGGCCGTTCGACAGCGAGACGCGCCGGTCCATGCGGCCGGCGAGCTCCATGTTGTGGGTGGCGATCAGCATCGACACCTTGGTCGCCTTCACCAGCTGCATCAGGGCCTGGAACACGTGGTCGGCGGTGTGCGGATCGAGGTTGCCGGTCGGCTCGTCCGCGAACAACACCCGCGGCGCATTGGCCACCGCGCGCGCGATCGCGACGCGCTGCTGCTCGCCGCCCGACAGTTCGGCGGGGCGATGGGTGATGCGGTCGCCGAGGCCGAGATAGCCGAGGATCTCCTTGGCACGCTTGACGGTCTCGGACTTCTTCAGGCCGCGGATCATCTGCGGCAGCATGACATTCTCGAGCGCGGAGAACTCCGGCAACAGCCGGTGCGACTGGTAGACGAAGCCGATATCGGTGCGGCGCAACTGGGTGCGTTCGATGTCGGGCAGCTGCGAGGTCGGCGCGCCGTTGACATAGACCTCACCGGAATCCGGCGCCTCGAGCAGCCCTGCGATGTGCAGCAGCGTCGACTTGCCGGAACCCGAGGGAGCCACCAGCGCGACCGATTGACCGGCCCACAGCGCCAGCTTGGCGCCGTCCAAAATCGTCAGCGGCACCTCGCCCTGCAAGTACTGCCGCTTTATCTCGTGGAGATAAATGACCGGTACATCGTCAGCCCCCTGCTGCTCCATCAGCCCCTCACTCGTACCGCAGCGCTTCGACGGGATCGAGGCGCGCGGCGCGCCACGACGGATACAGCGTCGCCAGGAACGACAGCGTCAGCGCCATGATGACGACGGCCGTGGTCTCGCCGATGTCGATTTCGGCAGGCAGCTTCGACAGGAAATAGAGTTCCGGCGAGAACAGCTCGGTCGAGGTCAGCCAGGACAGGAATTGCCGGATCGATTCGATGTTGAGGCAGATGACGAGGCCGACGAAGAAGCCGACCAGCGTGCCGACCACGCCGATCGAGGCGCCGGTGATCAGGAAGATCCGCATGATCGAGCCCTGCGAGGCGCCCATCGTGCGCAGGATCGCGATGTCGCTGCCCTTGTCCTTCACCAGCATGATCAGGCCGGACACGATATTCAGTGCCGCGACCAGCACGATCATGGTCAGGATCAGGAACATCACGTTGCGCTCGACCTGGAGCGCGTTGAAGAAGGTCGAGTTGCGCTGCCGCCAATCAACCAGGAACACCGGACGTCCCGCGGCCTCCGTCACCGCCTTGCGGAAGGCGTCGATCCTGTCGGGATTGGTGGTGAACACCTCGATCGAGGTGACGTCGTTGCTGCGGTTGAAATAGGCCTGCGCTTCGGCCAGCGGCATGAACACGAAACCGAGGTCGTATTCGGACATGCCGATCTCGAACACCGCGACGATCTTGTAGGGCTTGATGCGCGGCGTCGTGCCCATCGGGGTCACCGCGCCCTTCGGCGCCACCAGCGTGATGCTGTCGCCGGCATGCAGCGAGAGCTGGTCGGCGAGGCGCCGGCCGATCGCCACGCCCTGCCCTTCGTCGAAGCCTTCGAGCGAGCCCTGCTTGATGTTCTTGGCGATCGAGGTGAGGTTGTTGAGGTCGTCGGAGCGGATGCCGCGCACCAGGACGCCCGAAGCGTTCCATGGCGACGACGCCAGCGCCTGGCCGTCCACCACGGGCGCGGCGAGCCGGATGCCCCCGACCTGGCTGAGGCGGTCGGCGACGTCCTTCCAGTCGGTCAGCGGCGATTCCAGCGGCTGCACCAGGATGTGGCCGTTGAGCCCGAGGATCTTGTCGAGCAGCTCCTTGCGGAAGCCGTTCATCACCGCCATGACGATGATCAGCGTCGCCACACCCAGCATGATGCCGAGAAAGGAGAACCCGGCGATGACCGAGATGAATCCCTCCTTGCGGCGCGCCCGCAAATAGCGCGCCGACAGCATCCACTCGAATGGCGCAAAAGGCGCGGTCTGCACGGTTTCGGTCATGGTCTCATCCATCGCTCGATAATCCCATGATTCGGGGTCAATTGTGGCCGGATTGGCGGCCGCGATATCGCGCGATGAACAATATTCAGCCGACCAGCCCGATCAGCCCACAAGTCTTGCGACCGCGTCCGCAGGCGACATGGTCTCGCGGGAGCCGTCACTCCGCCGCTTGATCTCGACCTTGCCGTCGGCGAGCCCCTTCGGCCCGATCATGATCTGCCAGGGGATGCCGATCAGGTCGGCGGCGGCGAACTTGGCGCCGGCGCGCTGGTCGGTGTCGTCGTAGAGCACGTCGACACCCTTGGCGGTGAGCTCGCCATACAGCTTCTCGCAGGCCGCATCGACCGCGGCATCGCCCTGCTTGAGGTTGAGGATCGAGACGCGGAACGGCGCCACCGCCTCCGGCCATTTGATGCCGGCATCGTCATGGCAGGCCTCGATGATGGCACCTAACAGGCGGGAGACGCCGACGCCATAGGACCCGCCATGGATCGGCACGTCGACGCCATCGGGGCCCGCCACCAGCGCCTTCATCGGCTCGGAATATTTGGTGCCGAAATAGAAGATCTGCCCGACCTCGATGCCGCGGGTGTTGACCCGCTTGTCCGCCGGCACCTCCTGCTCGAAGCGCGCGGAATCGTGGACGTCCTCAGTCGCGGCGTAGAGTGAGGTCCATTGCTTGATGATCGGCGTCAGGTCGCTCTCGTAGTCGACATCCTCGCCCGGCACCGGCAGGTCCAGCACGTCGCGATTGATGAAGACGCCGGATTCGCCGGTCTCCGCCAGCACGATGAACTCGTGGCTGAGGTCGCCGCCGATCGGGCCGGTCTCGGCGCGCATCGGGATTGCCTTCAACCCCATCCGCGCAAAGGTGCGCAAATAGGCGACGAACATCTTGTTGTAGGCGACGCGCGCCGCGGCCTCGTTGAGGTCGAACGAATAGGCGTCCTTCATCAGGAACTCGCGGCCGCGCATCACGCCGAAGCGCGGACGCTGCTCGTCGCGGAATTTCCATTGGATATGATAGAGATTGAGCGGCAGGTTCTTGTAGGACTTCACATAGGCGCGAAAGATCTCGGTGATCATTTCCTCGTTGGTCGGCCCGTACAGCAGCTCGCGCTTGTGGCGATCGGCGATGCGCAGCATCTCCGGGCCATAGGCGTCGTAACGGCCGCTCTCGCGCCAGAGATCGGCCAGCTGGAGCGTCGGCATCAAAACCTCAATCGCGCCGGAGCGGTCCTGCTCCTCGCGCACGATCTGCTCGATCTTCTTCAGCACGCGGAAGCCGAGCGGCAGCCAGGCGTAGATGCCAGCCGCCTCCTGCCGGATCATGCCGGCGCGCAGCATCAGCCGATGCGAGACGATCTCCGCCTCTTTCGGATTTTCCTTCAGGATGGGCAGAAAGAACCGCGACAACCGCATGACAATACTCTGGGAATCAGTGATCGGTTGCAGTGAAACCGGATTGAGGGCAAAAATACAAGACCGGGAATGAGGAAAAGCCGCTAAGGCAACGGAATTCCTGTCATTTTTCCGTCGGACTTCAAGTTCAGCGCGAACTTCAGACGCAGGAAGGGACAGCAGCTTCACGTCCGGCGCGGCCAGCTTGCCCTTGAACAATGCCCTACCCCTCGACCAGGATCTCGATCCAACAGCTGACGGTGTTGGCGAGCCCTCCGCAATGGAGCGAACAGCTTGTGGGACGCCGCGCCCACCTCCGCTTGCTTGGTGTCGAGGGACATGTGCGCCGCCGCCCCGGAAGGCGGCGAGCGCGGCAACCAGAAACAGTCGGGATCAGTTCGGCATATCAGGCCTTTCGAAAGCCCGGATCAGCCTCATTTCATCTTCATTCCCGAATGATCCGGCATCTTCTTCATGTCCATGTGACCTGAATGACCGGCATCGCCGGGAGCCTGCGCGCCGACGCCCTGGACGTCGAGGGAGACCGCGACCTTGCCGGCCTTCTCGAATTGCAGCGTCACCGGTACCTTGTCGCCCTGCTTGAGCGGACCCTTCAGCTCCTGGAGCATCAAATGATTGCCGCCGGGCGCGAGCTTCACGGTCTTGCCGGGCTCGACCACCAATCCCTTGTCGAGCGCGCGCATCTTCATCACGCCGTTGTCCATCGCCATCTCGTGGATCTCGGACTTGCCGGCGATATCGGCGGAGACGCCGACCAGCCTGTCCGGCGCCGTCCCCTTGTTCTCGATGACGAGATAGCCGCCGGCGACCTTTGCGCCGCCCGGGGTCGCACGGCTCCACGCCTGCGAGATGACGAGATCGCCGGCCTTGACGTCGTCGGCGATTGCCGGCGTTGCGGAGATCGCGAGAGCGAACGCGGCGAGCAGCACGTTTTTCGAGATTGTCTTCATGTCGGTATTCCCTTTGCAGATTTGAGGTTCAGTGTTTGGAGCGTTGTTGCGACGACCATTTTTCGAGATCGGCCATCTCGGCCGAGCCTTCGATCGTCGTGATGGTTCCTTCCGGAGAGATGAGCATGGTCCTGGGGATGTCGCCTTGCCACGTCGGGTCGATCTCGAACCGCAGGCGCTCGACGAAGCCGTCGTTGAAGATGAAGTTCTCGGTCGACGACAGACCCGCCTTGTCGAGCATCGCTTGCGTCGCCGCCGGCAGGTTTGGCACGAGATCGGCGCTGACCGTGACGACGTCGACGTCAGGATGATCCTTGGCGAACTGCCCCAGCAGCGGAAGCTCGATCTTGCAGGGGCCACAGGTCACGCCCCAGAAATGCACGAGCACGGGGCGGCCGGCGTGTCCCTTCAGGACGCCCTGCCAGGTGCCGCGTTCGAACGGCTTCAGGGCCGGAGATGCGTCCAGCGCCGCCGCTGACGCGATCAGAACGGCAAGGCTCGCAATGCCTGCAAATCGAAATCTCATGGCTTGTCCTCGATAGCTGTCAGCCGATAGCCGTCCGCCTTCGTCATCCACGACAGGTAGGTCTTCGTGCCGTTGGAGACGAGCAAGGGGTGATCGGAGGTGTCGCTCGTGCTCGATATCGTCTTCGGCGGCGACCAGGTCTCGCCATCATCGCGGGAGATCGTCATCTGCACCGAAGTCCTCTCGCCGTCGAACTCCTTCCAGACCATCACCGTCCCCGCAGGGCCTGCCAGCACGAAGGGCCGCGTCGGGTTGCGGCCCGGCTGCCCAAGCGCCATGGGCGCGGAGAAGGTGCGGCCTTCGTCGCGGGAATGCGCGTAGAACAATCCCTTTCGCGCCTTCCCGTTCGTGTACCAGACCACATGATAGGTCCCGTTCGGTGCAATTGTGAGGCTCGGCCCGTGATGCGGGCAGGCGTTGATCTGCCAATCGTCGGTGCTGACCCGGTGGATCTCACCGGGCGTTGCAACGTCGGTGAAGGTCATCACCGCATGATCGCGCACCCCGCCGTCGAAAATATTCCTGAAGATCACGGCCGGCCGCCCGGGCGCGGCGAATGCCAGCCCCAAACGGCAGCACTCGCAGGTGCCGTCGCGCGCGAGACTGGCCTCCGTGTAACTGGCGCCGCCATCGCGCGAGGCGGCAAAAAACAGCGCCGCGCCCTCGTACTTTCGCCCCGCCTCTTTCGCAGGGACACGATTGCGCTTGTCGATCCAAGCAGCAAAGACCGTTCCATCCTGATCGAGCGCCAGCGCCTCGAACCGCTGGCTCTGGTGGTTGGCGGTGATGGGCTTCAGCTCCGCAAAGTTCTTTCCGCCGTCGGCCGAGCGCGTGTAGAGCACTTCTCCGTTGAAGGCCTCGTCCCTGAAGGTCGAGAACGTCAGCGCGACGCCGCCGTTGCGATCGATCACGATCTTCGGCCGCGCATCCGGCCCCCAATCGAGGTTCAAGCGCTTCGTCGTGACCTGCGTCGGCGCCGAAAAATTGCGCCCCTCATCCTGCGAGCTTGCGACAGAGACCTGCCCTCCCGCCATCCAGACCAGCCACAAGGTCCCATCCGGACCGAAGGCCGGCGTCGCCTTCGTCGCACAGCGCAGCGTCGGCTGCTCACAGGCCGCTTCAGATGCGGGCGGAGCTCGCATCTGTGCGAGCGCTGGATCATGCGCGAATGCGAGCGCGACGATGGTAATCAGGCCAGTTCGCATCATGGCCCTGTTCGCGGAGAGAGTCCGGATCATCTGAATGCCACCTTCATACCCGCAACGAATGTGCGCGGCGAGCCCGCATAGATCGATCCCGTCGTGTTTGCCAGCACGCTCGCAGGATTTTGAAGGCCTGCGCCGGTGACGGTGTTGGCGATGTTGTTGGCTGAGGCGATGTAGGTGCGATCGAACACGTTTCTGACCTCGAGAAACAAGTTCAGGGATCTGAAGGTGTGGGACATCAGGTCGGTCTTGTAGTGAACGTTCACATTGACCAGCTCATAGCCCGGCGCCTTCAGCAGGTTTGCGTTGTCCATGTAGAAGGAGTCCTTCCACTGGACCTCGACGAAACCACCGAGCCCTGCCAGCGGCCCGGCGAACTCGTCGTAGCCAATTCGGGCCGTCAGCTCGTTGGGCGATATTCCTGGGATCTTGTTGCCGGCGCGGTTGAAGCTGAACACCGCGCCATTGGTGATGTTCTCGACATATTCGGTATAGACCTCGTCGAGATAGGTGTACGCCGCCATGAACCGCCAGCCCGGATAGAACGTCCAGTCGGTGGCAAGCTCGATGCCGCGGTGCTCCGATCGCGGCGCGTTGAACGTGTAAGTCGTGTTGGGTGAGCCCGCAGGCGTCGCCTGACTGACGATCTCGTTGCGAAAGAACTCGTAGAAGCCGGTCGCGCTGAGCTTGAGCGTGTTGTTCGGGGTCCAGTCGAAACCGAGATCGTAGCCGAGATTCCTCTGCGCCTGAAGCTGGGTGTTATTGCCTGACAAGCCGGTCGGAAGAACGAAGAGATCCGAAACCTGCGGCGTGCCGTATCCCGTCGCGACCCGTCCGCGGAACAGCCACTCATTGTTGAGATTGTAGAGGAGTGCCAATTCCGGCGCAGCATTTTGGAATTGCCGGTCCGCCGTCGTGAGGGTCGTTGTGGTGATACCGGTAGGACCTGCATACGCATAGGCCGTATTCGTCCCCTTCAGCACAGTGGTCTCCCAGCCGACGCCGGCGATCGCCGTCAGCGAGGTCGTCAGCCTGACCTCTTGCCTGGCACGCACGCCATAATTGGTCGTTTCACTGAAGAGATTGCGCGAGAGCCTGCCGAGCGTCGCATTGCCCCCTGGCATCACGTTCCGCGTGTCACTCGACGCCGTCAGGGTGTTGTAGAACGCACCGAAGAACGTGGTCGACTCCAGGCCAAGAAGCTCGCCGCGCTTGGTCAGGTCGCTCATGTAATTGTACGACGGAAAATCTCCGATCGAGCCGGTCGTACCGGTCGGCTGGCTGATGTTTCGGTCGTCGAAGACGAACTGGTTGCGCCACGTCATGGTGTTGTCGAAATCGTGCTCCCACCGGCCGCCGACAATGGTCCGGCGATCGTTGCGGCCGAGCCCGGCTTGGAGGGCCGTCTCCGTGTCGGTCCCGGCTGTGGCGTTGAAGCCGTTGTTGAACAGCCTGACCGTGCCGCATCCCGGCGCGGCGGTGGCACCGGTCGCACATCCCTGCTGGAACGGGTTGAGATGATACTGGTTCAGCGATTGTCGGATCGGCAGTCGCGCGCTGAGATCGTTGTTGATGATCTTGACCGTGAAGCGGTCGTCCGGCGTCGCCTTGAGCGTACCGAGGAAGTTGACGGTCTGCGTATTGAACCAGCTATTGCCGCTATAGCCGTCACCCCGCACATCGCTCGCAAACAGCGAGCCCTCGAAATTCCCGACCTTCTTGCCGGCCGCCAGGTAATTGTTGAGATAGCCATAGCTGCCGCCGTCCACACCATATTCGACGCCGTCGATCGTGCCGCCCGGGCGCGTCCGAAAATTGAGCGCGCCGCCGGTCGCGTAATTGCCGTAGAGCGCCGACGAAGGCCCCCGGATCACGTCGATCGCGCCATAGGCGTGGGGATCGATCAGGTCGCTGCGCGACAGGCCGTCCGGCTGCGTCACCGGGAAGCCGTCCTCGAAGATCACGAGATTGCGGATGGCGAAACCGTTGCGGGCATTGGAACCCCGAATCGAGATGCCGAAATCCCTGGGACCGTTGCCCTGCTTGATCGAAATGCCCGGACTGTCCCGCAAGACGTCGCTGACCGAGAACGACGGGCGATTGTCGAACTGGCCGCGATCGATGGTGGTCGCGGTCTGTCCGGCCGGCGACTGGTTGAGGCCAGCCCGCACCTCGCCGGCGCTCCTCGTGTTGTTTTGCTGCTGGCTACCATCGGTCGCGTTCTGCGCGACCGGTCTCGCTGTGTTGGCCGTCGCACTGGCGCGCAGTCGCGATGGCCGGATGATGGGTTTGGGACGGGATCTCTGCGGCGCTTCGACCGTCACCGCGGGGATCGCTTCCGAGGCTGGCTGGGCCAGCGCGTCTGAACCGATCGGCGACGCCAGTCCGACAAGCACGGGCAAGCCCGCGCGCCCGATCGCACGAATGCGTAACATTTCCTAGATTCCTGACATCCGGCACGTCGGCCGGTCCATTGAGCACGCCGTCGGCACAGCAATGGCGCACCAACGGTTCGGTTTGTCGCTACGTCAGGAAAATTGAGGCGGGCCGCGTGCCTGAGCGCTCGAACCCTCTGGAGCGGCGATGGCAAACGCATCGACCGGATGCCACACCACCCGCTCGGCATGGCGGACGGGAATCGAGAATGCCGCAGGCGTCGGCGAATCGAGCGAGGCGTTGGCCTGGGCCAGGCAGCACAGGGCGCAAGCGCCCGCATGCGCTGTCGGCACGCCGGTCTGATCGTTCAGGCCGCCCTGCTCGCTCGCACTATGGCAGATGACGGCGGCAGACAGCGGATCGGCAATGGCCAAGCCGGTCGCCCAGCAGGCGGCAATCGGCGCCAGCACCTGCATCGCCAAAGCGAGCAGGACCAGAGGCAGGAATTTTTGTAGCCGAGCGCGCATCCGCCGAACCATTCGTTCGCCTGCTAACTAAACACCGCACCAAGCCCTAAGTCGAGGCCAGTTCCGCCTCCCTTCTTGGCCCAGCGCAAATTTCTCGGAAATCGTGACCTGGATAACCGGCATAGGACCGGGGAGACCATTTGAGGCAGGTCAAACGGCGCCGCTCTCCACAGATTTCTTTTATTTGTCATATACTTGCGCGCCGTGGCGCCCGATCATTTCGTCCACTGATCGAATTTTGAACATTCGTTGCCGAAAATGATGACAAGTGAGAAAAGTTGATCTAGCATCCCCCTTGCTCAGGCTGGCCGCGAGGTCGAAGTCTGGTGGTCCAAGTCTCGGGAGGAGCCCCTGACGCGCAAAATGCAGCGTCGCCCCGCCAATCAAGAGCAAATCTTAGAATCGGGGATAATAGGGTCGACACAATTTTTGAGCGGGGCCAGGGCCCCGCTCTTTTTTTGTCCGCGCGGCTGAACTGTCCATGAACGCGGCCTCTCATCCATCCAAGATTGCTTCGAACGTGCCGCCTCGCGCTGCGCCGATCTCACGCCAATCTCCGACGTCTGGTGCTCGCGCTGACGATGGAAGCGATTCTCAATTTCGCCGAGCGCCTCACATTTCCGGCTGATCACGTGCGAGATCGTCCCGCGACGACGCGGCACCTGATTGCAGATTGAGTGCGAACAACTCTTGCGAGAGACTTTCGGCCATCGGTAGCGCAACCAATGACGCGCCGACGACAAATATTATGGGAGCGAGCGATGTCCGGGACGAAAGATTTCTCGACGACGAGGCGCGATCTTCTTCAGGCGGCCGCGGGCGCCGGCGCCGGAGCTGCCCTCCTCGGCAGCATGGGCATGAACCCCGCATTGGCCGCCGCGGCCGGGCGAAGCGAGAAGCCGCTGAAGGCGGCGTTCTCCAACGCAGGCCTGCAGGCCACCTGGTGCGCGCAGGGCAAGCAGGCCGCCGAATTCTGGGGCAAGCTGTTCAACGTCGAAGTCACCTGGTTCGACGGCCAGCTCGACGCGGTGAAGCAACGCGCCGCGATCGACAACATGGCTTCGCAGAAATGGGACTTCGTCGCGATCCAGGCCTTCGGCATCGGCACCCTCACCCAGCCGGTGCAGAAGATGATCGACGCCGGCACGCCGGTGATCGACATGGACACGCTGATCGCCCCGCTCGACCAGATCAACGTCCATTCCTTCCTCGCGCCCGACAACGAGTTCATGGGCGCCTCGGTGACGCAGGCCCTCTGCAACGCGATGGGCGGCAAGGGCAAGATCATCATGACGCAGGGCGCGCTCGGCCACACCGGCGCGCAAGGACGCGCCAAGGGCTTCAACTCGGTGGTCAAGCAATTCCCGGGCATCGAGGTGCTGGACACCCAGCCGGCCGACTGGGACGTGTCGAAGACCGCCCGCCTCTGGGAGACCTACCTGACCAAATATCCGCAGATCGACGCGGCGTTCTTCCACAATGACGACATGGCGCTCGCCGCCGCCAACATCATGAAGGCGCGGGGCCGCACCAACATCCTGATCGGCGGCGTCGACGCCATGCCGCCGGCGATTCAAGCGGTGAGCGAAGGCCGCATGTTCGCGACCGTCCGCAATCCGTCCTGCCGCATCCATGGCGGCGCCATCATCGCGGGCGTCTCGGCCGTGGTCGGCGGCGAGAAGAGCGGACAGGGAATCCCGAAGAACGTCGTCACCGACGGCCCGGTCGTGACCAAGGCCAACGCCGCCGGGATGCAGTGGATGCAGGATCACTTCCTGATCTGAACTTTCATGTCCGAGGGTCGTTCGCCCATCCTTGAACTGCAGGGCATCACGAAGAGCTTCGGCGGCGTCGAAGCACTTCGTGGTGTCGACTTCGCGCTCCATCCCGGCGAGATCCACGGTCTCGTCGGCGAGAACGGCGCCGGAAAAAGCACGCTGATGAAGATCATCGCCGGCGTGCACACCGAATTCTCCGGCCGCTTCCTGATCGACGGTGTGGAGACGCATTTCCGCTCGGCCCGCGATGCGCACGCGGCCGGCATCGCCATGGTGCACCAGGAGCTCTCCGTCGCGCCCGACCTCACGGTGGCCGAGAACGTCTTCCTCGGCAACCAGCCGACCAACGCCCTCGGCCTCGTGCAATGGCGGCGGATGGCCCGCGAGGCCGGCGAGCAGCTTGCCCGCTTCGGCATCGACGTCGATCCGATGTCGCGGCTCGGCGACCTCCCGATCGGGCTGCAGCAGCTGATCGAGCTCGCGCGCGTGCTGTTCTCCGGCGCCCGCATCGTCATCCTGGACGAGCCGACCTCCGCGCTCTCCCCGCCCGAGGTCGAGCGACTGTTCGCAACGCTCAGGCGGCTGCGCGAGCAAGGCACTGCCATCGTCTTCATCTCGCATTTCATCGAGGACATCCTACTCGTCTCCGACACGGTGACCGTGTTCCGCAACGGGCGGAAGGTCGCGGAGACCGCGAGCGCAGCAACCAGCAAGGGCTCGCTGATCGAGGCCATGATCGGTCGCGGCGGCGAAGCGCTCGAGCACAGCTACACCGACGATCTGATGCTGCCGCGGCCAAGCGACAGCCAGGTCGTTCTCAAGGTCGACCAGCTCTCGCTGTCCCGCAGCCTGAAGGACGTCTCGTTCGAGGCGCGTGCCGGCGAGGTGCTCGGCATCTACGGCTTCATGGGCTGCGGCCAGCAGGAGCTGTCGCGCATCCTGTTCGGCAAGCTGAAGCCGGACAGCGGCACGCTTGTCGTCGGCGGCACGCCGAAAACCTTCGCCAGCACGGCGGCGGCGCGGCGCGCCGGCGTGGCACTGGTGCCGGAGAGCCGGCGCGACATGCTGTTTCATCAGGAGCCGGTCTACAAGAACATCTCGATCAGCATCCTCGATCGCATCTCCGCGCTGCTGCTCAAGCCGGCGCAGGAGCGCGACATCGCCAGGCGTCAGGTCGAGCAGCTCCAGATCCGGCCGCCGGTGGTCGGTCTCGACCTCGGCATGCTCTCCGGCGGCAACCAGCAGAAGGTTGCGCTGGCGAAATGGCTGACCTATCCGCCCAAGCTCCTGGTGCTGTGCGAGCCGACCCGCGGCATGGACGTCGGCGCCAAGAACGACGTCATCAACATCGTCCGCGACCTCCGCGCCAAGGGCCTGGCGATCATCGTGCTGTCGACCGAGCCGGAAACGGTGCTGTCGCTGGCCGACCGCATCCTCGTGCTCAAGCGCGGCGCATTGGTGCGGGAATTCAAGAACGAGCCGGTCAGCAAGGACCGCCTGCTGGAAGCGGCGTGACGGAGAAGCACATGAGCAGCGACACGGCTTTGGCGACAGGACGGCGGCCGCGGGGCCTTGCGCCCTTCCTGCGCTCCCAGATGCGCAACATCGCGCCGTTCCTCACCTTGATCTTCCTGTCCGCCTTCTTCGCTTTCGCCAGCCCCTCCTTCGCGACGCTGGACAATCTCGGCAACATCCTGACACAGGTATCGATCACCGGCATCATCGCCGTCGGCCTCACCTTCGTGATCCTCTGCGCCGAGATCGATCTGTCGATCGCCGCCATAGCCAACGTCACCGGCATCGCGGTCGCCTATTTCACGCTGCAGGAATCCTACGTCAACATCGCCAACGTGCCACTGCCCGGCGCGGTCGCGATCATCCTGTCGATCCTGCTCTGCGCCCTGCTCGGCCTCGTCAACGCGCTGGGGCTGACCGTGATCGGCATCCCCTCCTTCATCATGACCCTGGCGATGATGCAGATCGCCGCCGGCATCTCGGCGCTGCTGGTGCGCGGCCAGATCGCCTACAAGGTGCCGAGCCTGATCACGACGCTCGGCTCCGGCTCGATCGGCGGCATCCCCTGGCTCGTCATCATCGCCGCGCTGATGCTGCTCGGCGGTCACCTGGTGCTGACCTACACGCGCTTCGGCCGCTACGTCTACATGGTCGGGGGCAACCGCGAGGCGGCCGAATATTCCGGCCTCAACGTCAAGCTCATCCTCGGCGCCGTGATGGTGATCTCGGCGGTCTGCTCCGGCATCGGCGGCATGCTCGGCGTCGCCCATTTCGGCAGCGCGCAGCAGAACGAGTTCGACACCTATCTGCTCGACTCCATCGCCGCGGTCGTGGTCGGCGGCACCAGCCTGTTCGGCGGCCGCGGCGGCATCGGCAACACCATCGTCGGACTGTTCGTGCTCGGCGTGCTCAACAACGGCCTCGACCACGTCAACATCGACAGCTTCCTGAAGATCCTGATCCGCGGCCTGATCCTGCTGGCGGCGCTGGTCATCAACGTCTACGCGCAGCGCTTGAGGGAGAAGGCGGCGGAGTAGACGACCGCCAACGCAAAAAGTTGCGAAAACAACCCCATGCACAGTAGCCGGGGCCAGCGGAATCAATGGCTTGCCTGAACGCACAATTGCGGATTTAGCGAAGCGATTTGCTCCGTCGGGCAAAACAGGGGTATGATGTCATTATCGGCAGCCGGCTTCGAAAGGCCGGTGCCTTCGCTGCGCTCGCAATGACGTGGCGGCAGAACGGCGATCCGGGATCACCTAAAGCGCGGCGAAATGAGGCTTGATCACGCAACGACGGAGGTGTGCTCCCTCGCCCGCTTGCGGGAGAGGGTTGGGGAGAGGGCTGCTTCCGCAATGGGACAATCCCCAAGAGGAGAAAGCCCTCACCCGGCGCGCGGGACGATGCTTCGCATCGCCCGGACGCGCCGACCTCTCCCGCAAGCGGGAGAGGTTGCACCGAGCCCGTGGCAATCGACTCGACCTAAAACCATTCCGCTCTATCGCGGTTCAGCGGGCGCGGTCTAATCGCGAGAAGCGGAAATCGCAGTGGCTGGCACCGCCCGCCAATGTTTGCGTCCGTTCGAGGCGGATGCCTCGCGTTGCATAGGCGTCGAAGTCGAGCCCGCAGATGTTCGGCAGGATGTCCTTGTCGCCGTGGCGCGCCGCGAGCTTGCAGAAGCCGCAGGCCTTGTAGTTGATGCCGAATTCGAACCTGTCCTGCGGACCCGGCTCGACGAAATCGTAGACGAAGTCCTCCGGAAACTGCTCCTGATGGCTCTCGGTGACGCTTCTCACCGCCTGCTCGCGCAACAACGCCTGGTTCTCCGGCGACATGAAATGGCGGCCCGAGGCGAGGCGCTCGGCTTCGGGCACCCCGAGCAATTGCGCCTTGTAGGTGTCCCGCTCGATCTCACCGATCACGGGCACCGGCACGCCGTGCCGTCGCAGCACCCGGCTGATGGCCAAGAAGCCCGTCAGACGCATGAAGAAATCGCTCATGCGGCTTGTCGCGCCGCCGACATAGGGCATCTGGGTGAGCACGATCTCGAATTCGTCTATCACCTCCCGGCCGAGCCTGTCGGTATCGGACAGGTGCCCGCGCTCGCGCAACATCGTTCCGGCAAGGTCGATGCGGTCGCGCATGGCGGCCTCCATGGCGCTTCGATGCGCCTCGTAGAAGGGACGGACGATCTCGGTCATTGGACACCCATTTCGGTTGGTTTCATTGCGAGGCCGGCAAGGCCCGGTCTCATTCCGCGGCGATCGCCTCGATCTCCAGCAGCCATTTGCTGTCGACGGTCTCGACGATCACGACCGTCAGCGCAGGCTGGTGCTCCCCGAGCATCGCGCGCCGAATGATGCGGTTGGTCACGACCTGATTGCGGTCGGTCAGGAACGTCGTGACCTTGACCAGATGCTCGACGCCGAGGCCGGCCGCGGCGAGCACTTCCTTGACGTTGCGCCAGGCCTGCTCGCATTGCGCCTCGAAACCCTCCGGCACGCTGCCGTCGGAGCTTTCAGGGACCTGGCCGCTGACGAACAGCAGGCGACGATGCTGCCTCAGCTCAAGTCCCATGCTGTAGCCGCCGAGCGGCGCGTTGACCGTTGCAGGATTGTGGCTGACGAGGTGAGCTGGGGGCATGGCGTTTCTCCGGATTGCGGGCCGACCCTACCCGCCGGACTCGCGGCCGCGCAAAGCATCATTCCTGCGGTTCAGCGCAAGAAAATCTATTGCAAGGCCGCCCGCCATCGGTGTCAAAGTGCGGCGCGATGACCTACGCCCTTCCCCCACTCAACGCGCTCCGCGCCTTCGAAGCCGCCGCGCGGCATCTCAGCTTCAAGCTGGCCGCGCACGAGCTCCACGTGACGCCTGCTGCCGTGGGGCAGCAGGTGAAGGCGCTGGAGGCGCGCCTCGGCGTGCAGCTGTTCGAGCGGCTGCACAAGCAGCTCATCCTCACCGCGGCCGGTCAGGCCTACCTGCCAGGCGTCTCCGAAGGTTTTCGCCACATTGCGGAGGCGACCTCGCAATTGAAGCCGGCAGGCGCCGTGCAGCTTCAATTGGGAGTCCATGGTAGCTTCGACCTGCGCCGCCTCGACCTGGCGGCGTTCCGCGGCACGCATGAGGAGATCGGCCTGCGGGTGCTGCAGCCGGCCGGCCTGCACGAATTGGTCGAGGGCAAGGTCGACCTCTTGATCGCCCGCGGCGTGAGCCACCATCCGGGCTATCGCTGCGAGCGGATTAGCGAGAACGCAGGCCTCGGCGATTGGCTGATTGCCCCCGAGGGCACTGCGGACTGCCCGGAGATCGAGAGTTTTCGGGCATGGCTCCGCGCCCTGCCGACCGAGATGCGGCATGCCCGGCGGCCGCGCCTGGTTGGCGGCGTCGGAAGTTGAGGCGACGAGGAAGCAGCAGAAAATCGCGAGCTCACTTCATCATGCTTTAGGGCGACGAGGATAGAAGCGCGCTCGCCGCGCCGATCCCGTCATTGCGAGCGCAGCGAAGCAATCCAGTCTTTCCGCAGCGGCAGCCTGGATTGCTTCGTCGCGAGGGCTCCTCGCAATGACGGTGTGGAAGCAGGGATACCCAAGCGCTGCCTCTCCCGTGAGGAGGCCGCATTAGATTGAGACGGACTCCGCCCGCCTCGCAATCTCCTCGCTCCGCCAGCACCGCACGGTGCCATCCGCCGGCGTCTCCGACGCCTCGGCTCGCGGCACATATGGCCCCCAGCGTAGCACAGCGCGGGCTGAAGGGTGCATCCGTCCAGCGGGTCGGGAAGGTTACGACGAAGGCTGCTGGACTCAAATGCGACAATGCAGGATTGCATACGAATAGCCAAGCAGGCCGCAATGGGACACAATGGCAACCGCTGTTAGAGCATAGCAAGACAATGACAGAATTGCTGACCGCGCCCTTTGCGCCCTTCGAATGGATGCTCTCAATGCGCTATTTGCGAGCACGCCGCAAAGAAGGCTTCGTCTCCGTCATCGCCGGCTTCTCGTTTCTCGGCATCATGCTCGGCGTTGCCACGCTGATTGTCGTGATGGCGGTCATGAATGGCTTCCGCAAGGACCTTCTGGACAAGATCCTCGGCATCAACGGTCACATTCTGGTCCAGCCGATGGAATCACCTCTGACCGACTGGAAGGATGTGGTCGGGCGACTTAACAGGGCACCGAATATCCGCTTGGCCGCGCCTGTCGTTGACGGCACAGCGCTGGCATCCTCATCAGGAGCTTCTGGCGTTCTGGTGCGCGGCATTCGCGCGGACGATCTCAACAAGATCACTGCGATCGCCCGTAATATCAAGCATGGGTCAATTAAAGGTTTCGACGAGGGCCAGGGAGTAGCCATCGGTCAAGGGCTCGCCGATCAGCTTTCGCTCCACGCCGGTGACTCCGTCACGCTCGTCGCCCAACACGGCGCGGTCACTCCGATGGGCATGATGCCGCGCATCAAGAAGTATAAGGTCGTCGCCATATTCGAGATCGGCATGTCCGAATATGACGCAAGCATGATCTTCATGCCGATTGCGGAGGCCCAAGCCTATTTCAATCGCAATAAGGACGTAACCGCCATCGAAATCTTCACAACCGATCCCGGTCGCATCGACCAGTTTCGCAAGGAGGTGATGGAGGTAGCCGGGCGCCCGGTCCTATTGGTGGACTGGCGACAGCGCAACTCGACTTTCTTCAACGCGCTTCAGGTGGAGCGCAATGTGATGTTCCTCATTTTGATCATGATTGTGCTGGTGGCTGCGTTGAATATCGTGTCCGGGCTCATCATCCTAGTAAAGGACAAGGGTAGCGACATAGCGATCCTCAGGACCATGGGTGCTTCACGAGGTTCGATCATGCGTATATTCCTGATTACCGGGGCCTCAATCGGCGTCATGGGAACGCTAGTCGGATCCATCTTGGGAATCCTCGTCAGCCTCAATGTCGATGCGATCCGACAATTTCTGTCCTGGCTGACCAACACCGACTTGTTTCCGCGAAAGCTCTATTTTTTGTCGAAGCTGCCAGCGGAAATTGATGTCGTAGAGACCGGCGGCGTCGTGATCATGGCGCTCACCCTGTCGCTTCTTGCAACCCTCTACCCATCGTGGCGTGCCGCGAGGCTCGATCCTGTCGAAGCGCTGCGGCGGTGACGTTGGCAGTCATCCCGGCATGAGGCGGCCGAGTCAGCCAATGTCCCGTCATTCTGCGATGCGAGGCAGACGATGCGAACGCATCGCATGCAGAGCCTGGAAGAATGCACGGCCGCACTGCCAGCCAAGCCGTCGCCCTTCGAGGGCCGCCGAAACAGCGGCCATCTTGGGATGATGGGGATGGCGCACGGCTCGCCGCGCCGATCCCGTCATTGCGAGCGCAGCGAAGCAATCCAGTCTTTCCGCGGCGGCAGCCTGGAGCTGGCGCTTGGGCCGAGATCCCGGGGAGCGGGTTGCATGGCCGCGGCGATGCAATCCGCGCTGACGCGGTGCGTCATCGGGCAGCCTGAACCGATGCCGCCCCCCTCCCTTTGCGCGGGGTCTTCAGCCCGACAATTCCGGCATCCAGTGCCGCAGTTTTCGCGCAGCATCCGTGACGTCGGCGATCGTCCGGAACGTCGGCGTCTCCACCATCATGATGCGTGCCAGCCGCACCGCGCGCGCTTCGCTGATGGCGCGCGTCTTCGGATCCTCGATCAGCTCGAAGTCGATGTTGTGGGCGAGACCGAAGATGCGGCGGATGATCTTTGCGGCGGCGAAGCCGATCGTGTCGGCGAACAGGCGTTGCATGTAAGCCTGCCGCTCGGCCTCCAGGCGCGCGGCGCCCTTCTCTCCGGCGAAGAGCGAGGCCGGATAGGCGTCGCCTGCCGCGCCCGCGCGCCAGAGCTCGAGGAATTTGCGGGCGAACTCGCTCCAGACCTGCTCGACCGTCTCCAGGACCCAGGCCTCGAATGCGGCCCGGCCGCCCGCCGCGCGCTCGTGGCCGGCGGAGGCAAAATAGGCCATCAGGAGGTTGGCGAGCACGGCGCCGACGTCGAAGCCCATCGGGCCGTAGAATGCGAATTCGGGGTCGATCACCCGCATCTCGCTCTCCGTGACCATGATCGATCCGGTGTGGAGATCGCCGTGCAGCAGCGCTTCCGGGCTTGCCATGAACTTCAGCTTCAGCCGGGAGATGGCGACGTGCAGCTCCATGTCATCACGCAGCTCCGCGGCGAGGCCATCGAGATACGGCGCGGTCCAGCGGTTCTGCTCGGCGGTGCGGTAGGGATCGGTGAAGATCAAATCCTCGGTGATCTTGCACAGCGCGTGGTTGCCGGCGAAAGCTGCGATGCCCTCCTTCTTCTCGGCCGCGGACAGCGCGAGGTCGGAGGTGAAGAACAGCGTTCGCGCCATGAAGGTGGTGATGTCGCCGACAAAGCCGGGATATCGCGTGCCGGCAACCAGCCCCTTGCGCATGATGATATGGGGCTCGAGCAGCTCCATCACCGTCAGCGCCAGATCCTCGTTGTGATGCAGCAAAGCCGGCACGAGGCCGGGCGCGAGCTGGGCCTGCTTCGACAGCGCCAGATATTCGTAGTGGGCCCGCGACAGCGGCAACGGCCAGCTTTCGCCGACGAGGCGGACATAGGGCAGCGCCTGCTTGACGGCGATGCCGCCGCGCGGGCCCTTGACGATGAAGACGAGGTTGAGGTTGCCGTCGCCGACCTCGGTGATGGTCCAGGACGCCGGCTCGCCGCCCAGCCGGGCCGCAACATCGAAAACTTCCGCAATGTAATCCCGCAAATCGGCTTCATGGAGAATTCGATAATCCTGCCGCCGCGGATCCGCTGAACTCATGCCGGTCTCCCCCACTATGCCGGCGGGAGCAGCTGTTCACTCCCATGTCAGGATTTGAGCCGGCTTTCTTTTCGGATCATCATAGCCGCAAAGCGCCCGGGCGCCTATCGCCACGATCATGCGACTGAACCGAGCGTCTCGATGCGCTGTGCAAGCCAGATCGTGTGGCCGCCGCAATCGCGATCGTCGGCGACATGCGACACGACGCGGAAGCCGTTCCGGCCCAGGAGCGACCGATATTCGCTGGCATCCAGGCTCGCATGATACAGCGGCTCGCCGCCGAATATTGCCTCGCCGTGCGCGGGACCGCTCGTGAACATCAGCGCCGCATCCGGCGCGGCATGCTCGCGAAAGATCGGGAACATGCGGCGCTGGTCCTCGCAGGACAGATGAAAGAAGCTGTCCCAGGCCAGGATGCCGCAGAACCGTCGCCCCAACGCAAGCTGGCGCATGTCGCCGACGCTCCACTCCTGCTGCGGGAAACGACGTCGGCACTCCGCGATCATCGCCGGGGCGGAATCCACGCCCACGACGGGGTGACCAAGACCGATCAGATACCCGGCGATCGGCATGGCGGAGCCACAGCCCAAATCGAGGACCGGACCGGCGGGAGGCAGCAGCGCGCGAAAGCGGTCGAGCCAGGCTCGCTCGAACAGGCGGCTCTGGGCGCGCTTCTCGATCCAGTCCGAGGCCTGGCGCTGGTAGAGATCGATGATCCGGTCGGCGGCTTCCGATGACGGCATATGCGTTCTCGCGGGGCGCTTGGTCCTGAGATCGTCCGGCTCCGCCGGGGTCGAGCTGAGATCGGGTTTACTACCTCCTGCCGCCATCTCCGGCCAGCCCCATCCCGTCGTTGCTTCTCTCCCTCACGACAGCGAGACGCTTCGCCGCGAGCGATCATGTGCGATCTCGGGAACTCCGGCGTGTCGAGATAGTTTCGCTCTTCTCGGATCCCGGATCTCAAGGAGACGCCAATGGCGCGCGGAACGCCTTCCATGACTGCCCTTCTGGCGATGCTGGCCATAGCTGGCTATCAAAACCGCGACAAGCTGGCCGAACTGCTGAAGGGTTCAGGCGCAGGGTCTGCGGGCGGAGGGACCGCCGGCGGGAGTGCTCAGGAGCCGCTTGGGGGAATGCTGGGGAATTTGGGCGGCATGCTCGGCGCGGGCGGCATCGGGGGGCTGCTCAATGGAGGAATTGGCGAGCTCCTGGAAAGGTTCAACCAGAATGGCCGGGGCGAGGTAGCCGACTCCTGGGTAAAGCCCGGCCCCAACAAGGAGATTGCGCCGCCTGAGCTGAAAACCGCCGTTGGCGCCGACGTGCTCGAGAAGCTCGAACAGCAGACGGGGCTCTCGCAAGACGAGATCCTCGCAAGGCTGTCCCGGGAATTGCCGTCGGCGATCGACAAGTACACACCGGATGGGCGCCTGCCGCAGGCTTGACTGCCGCTGCCTAACTCGAAGAGGTTTGAAATGAGCATTCTCTGGACGATCATCATCGGCTTCATCGCCGGCGTCATAGCCAAATTCATCATGCCCGGGGACAACGAGCCGTCCGGCTTCATCCTGACGACCATCCTCGGCATCGTGGGCGCATTCGTTGCGACCTACCTCGGCCAGGCTCTCGGCTGGTATCGTCCCGAAGAAGGAGCAGGATTGATCGGCGCGGTCGTTGGCGCGATCATCGTGCTGCTCGTCTACGGCATGATCGCGGGCCGCCAACGCCGAACGATTTGACGGTCTTGCGCGAAAGCGCGACGAGGCTGCGCACTCGCCTCAGGAGCTGCGCGGTTCTGCGCCGCACTCACGCGGGAGACCGAACAATTACTCCCGCTCCAGGAAGCTCGACCCGATCTCGGCCTTTCTCTTGATCGGATCGTAATCACAATAAACGAGATCGGCGACCAGCGTATAGCTGGCGCTGACGTTGTATTTGTCGAGCTTGACCGAGTTCAGGCCGATCACCGAGGTGCTCTTGCCGCCGTTCCATTTGAACGGTGTCGAGCTCTTGGCCTGCTCGCAGGCCATCACGGCTTCGTTGAAGACGTAACCCTCGACGAACGCCTTCAGCGTTCGCACCTGCACGGCCATCTTCCACTCGACATAGCCGATGGCGCCGAGGCCGGCGACGATCAGCACCAGCAGCGCGACGACGATGCGTTGAAAAGTCATTTGTGTCCCCCAAAGCAATCAAACACACGCAAAACTCTAAGCGAGTGGTGAGACGAAACAAGGTCTATGGCGGTGCCGCGCATCTCCCGAAGGGAGAGGTGAAGTTAGAACGGCATGCCCATCAGCTTCGACAGGCGCTCGATCGAGAGATAACCGGCGTTATAGGCGAGCATGCCGAGGCCGTAGATGATGGCCGAGATGATCGTGGTCCAGATCAGCTTGCGGCCCATCCGGGTCAGGATCGGGGCGCCGGGATCGGTGCCGGGCGCGCCGACGCCGTCCTCGTGCTGGCTGCGCACGCCGAACGGCAGCGTCACGAACAGCGCCACCCACCAGATGACGAAGTAGATCGCGATCGCGGTCGATATCTGGATGGCCATGGGACGGGCTTATGCCTGCTCGATTTCGACCAGCGCGCCGGAAAAGTCCTTCGGATGCAGGAACAGCACCGGCTTGCCGTGGGCGCCGATCTTCGGCACGCCGTCACCGAGCACCCTTGCCCCCTCCTTCACCAGCGTGTCGCGCGAGGCGATGATGTCGACCACCTCGTAGCAGACGTGGTGGATGCCGCCGTCGGGGTTGCGCTCGACGAATTTCGCGATCGGCGAGGCCTCGCCGAGCGGCTCGATGAACTCGATCTTGGTGTTGGGCAGCGTGGCGAACACGGTGATGACGCCGTGCTCGGGCAGCGGCACCGCGTCCGAGATCTGGGCGCCGAACGCGGCACCGTAGATCCTGGCCGCCTTGACGGCGTCCTTGGTCGCGATCGCGACATGGTTGAGCCGGCCCAGCATGGTTCTCTCCCGTTAGACTGTCAGCACGTGTACCAGACAGGGGGGCTTCTTGCCCCAATGTTCGTTGATGACGGCCCGGACGGCGCGTCGCACCGACTCGGCCAGCGCATCCGCATCGCGGCGGCGCGCCTTCGGCAGGCCCTCGATCGTCGACATCACGGCGTCGAACACGATGTCGTCGAACGGCTCGCCCGCCCGGTTCTTATCGGGGATTCCGACCAGGTCGACCTCGGGATCGTCGGCGAGCTCGCCCTGCTCGGTCATGGCAATGGCGACGAAGGCGCAACCGGAGAAGGCCATGCGCCGCCGCTCGACCACGGCGCGGGACTTGGAATCCTCCAAGATCGTGCCGTCCTTGTAGAGGCGCCCCGACGGCACCTCGCCGACGATGCCGGGATCGCCGGGGCCGAGCTTGACGAGGTCGCCGTTGCGGCAGACCAGCACGCGCGGCACGCCGGCGGCGCGCGCCAGCTTGGCGTGCTCGTGCAGATGCAGGGCCTCGCCATGGACGGGGATCAGGAGCTGCGGCCTGGTCCAGGCGATCAGGTCGCGCAATTCGTCGCGGCGGGGATGGCCGGAGACGTGAACCAGCGCGTCGCGGTCGGTGATGATCTCGACGCCCTGCAGCACCAGATTGTTGACGATCGAGCTGACGGCCTTCTCGTTGCCCGGAATGGTGCGCGAGGAGAAGATGACGCTGTCGCCGCGGTTGAGCGTGATCTCGGGATGGTCGTCATTGGCGATGCGCGCCAGCGCGGCGCGCGGCTCGCCCTGGCTGCCGGTGCACAGCGCCAGCACCTTGTCCTGCGGCAGATGGCCGTACACCTCGGGCGAGCGGAAATTCTGCACGCCGTCGAGATAGCCGGTCTCGCGCGCCACCTGCACCACGCGCTCCATGGCGCGGCCGACCACGACGACCTCTCGGTCGGCAGCCTTGGCGGCGGCGGCCACGGCCTTGATGCGCGCGACGTTGGAGGCGAAGGTCGTCACGGCGACGCGGCCCTTGGCAGCCTTCACGAGATCGATGATGGTCGCCGCGACCTCGGCTTCCGAGGGTGAGCGCCCGTCGCGCACCGCGTTGGTGGAATCGCCGATCAAGGCAAGCAGGCCCTCCTCGCCGAGCTCACGCAGTCGCTTCTCGTCGGTCGGCCGCCCCAGGGTCGGGGTCGGATCAATCTTCCAATCGCCGGTGTGCAGCACCGTGCCCGCCGAGGTGTGGATCGCCAGCGCGTGCGCTTCGGGAATCGAATGGGCGACGGGAATGAATTCGACGTTGAAAGGGCCGACGTCGATGCGCCCGCCCGACGGCACCACCGTCACCGGGATCTTCGGCGCGTTGCGCTCGGCGGCGCATTTGGCCTCGAACAGCGCGGCGCTGAACTGCGTCGCATAGATCGGGCATTTCAGCTTCGGCCAGAGGTCGATGATGGCGCCGAAATGGTCCTCATGGGCGTGGGTCAGCACGAGGCCCATCAGGTTCTTGCGTTCCTTCTCCAGGAAGGAGATGTCCGGCATGATCAGGTCGATGCCCGGCAGATGCTCCTCGTCGCCGAAGGAGACGCCGAGATCGACCGCCATCCAGGCGCGCTGCTGGCGGTTGCCGAGGCCGTAGATCGACAGGTTCATGCCGATCTCGCCGACACCGCCGAGCGGCGCAAATACCAGTTCCTCGGGCTTCGCCATCATGCAGCTCCCACCGAGCGGACCGGACCGAAGAACACCTCGCCTGCCGCCACCGGCACGCGGCGGCCCTCCGCGGTTCGGACGATCAGGCAGCCGGTGTCGTCGATGGTGTCAAAAATGCCTTCCAGCGTCACCGTCCCCGTGTGGATCGAGACCTTCTCGCCGAGGCCGGCAGCGCGCTCCAGCCACCGCTTGCGGATCTCGGCAAAGCCGCTTCCCTTGTCCCAGATGCCGCGGAACTCGACCCAGGCATCAGACAGGGCCAAGAACAGCTCCTCGGCGCTGATCTGGACGCCGAGCGCGGCCAGCGACACCGCGGGCGTCGGTGTGCCCTCGGGCGCCGCGACGACGTTGGTGCCGATGCCGACGACGATGGCGAGGCGGTCGCCGACGGCCTCGGCCTCCAGACCGATGCCGACCAGCTTCTTGCCGTTGGCCAGCACGTCATTGGGCCATTTCAGCGCGTAGCGGGGTCGGCCCTCGCCGAGCCGGAGCGCGGCCTCGAGGCTGACCTTTTCCAGGGCGGCCTCCTCGGCCAGCCCGGCGGCAAAGCCGATGGTGGCGGCAATTGCCGGCGCGACGTCCAGGACTTCGAGGACGCTGGCGGCGAGATTGCCGCGCGGCGCGATCCAGGGCCGCTGACGGCGGCCGCGGCCGGCGGTCTGCTCGGACGTGACGAACCACATCGGGCCGCGTTCGCCGGCCCTGGCGCGCTCGATCGCCTCGGTATTGGTCGAGCCGGTCCGCTCGAACGCCGCGAGCTTGTAGCCCGCGGATGAGGCGCGAGGACCGAGCGCGAAAGCCATCCTAAAACAGCGACTTTGCCGCGGCGGAGGCGACGCTCACCACGGGGCCTGCAAACAGCGCGAACAGGATGTTGAACAGGCCCGCAACCGCCAGCACCGTCTTCACCTCGATACGCACCGGATCGACCTGTCCGGCCGGCTCGTCGAAATACATCGTCTTGACGATGGCGAGATAATAGTAGGCACCGACCACGCTGGTCAGCACGCCGACGACGGCGAGCGTGAACAAATTCGCCTTGATGGCGGCGACGAAGACGTACCATTTGGCGAAGAAGCCGGCGAGCGGCGGAATGCCGGCGAGCGAGAACAGCAGCATCGCGAACATGAAGGCGAGCAGCGGATTGGTCCGCGACAGGCCGGCGAAATCGCTGATCTGCTCGACGGCCTGGCCGTTGCGGCGCATGGCGAGGATGATCGAGAACGAGCCCAGCGTCATCGCGACATAGATCACGATGTACATCAGGACGCCCTGCGCGCCCTCGACCGTGCCGGAGGCAAGGCCGACCAGGGCAAATCCCATGTGGCCGATCGAGGAATAGGCCATCAGGCGCTTGATGTTGGTCTGGCCGATCGCGGCGAAGGAGCCGAGCGCCATCGAGGCGATCGAGACGAACACCAGGATCTGCTGCCACTGCGAGACGATGCCCGGGAAAGCGGTGAGCGTGACGCGGGTGAACACGGCGAGCGCGGCAACCTTCGGCGCCGAGGCGAAGAACGCGGTGACCGGGGTCGGCGCGCCCTCATACACGTCCGGCGTCCACATGTGGAACGGCACCGCCGAAACCTTGAAGCAGAGTCCGACGAGCAGGAAGACCAGGCCGAACACCAGCCCGACATTCGAGATCGTCGCGGCCGCGGCGATGCCGGTGAAGCTGACCGTGCCGGTGAAGCCGTAGACCAGCGAGGCGCCGTAGAGCAGCATGCCGGAGGACAGCGCGCCGAGCACGAAGTACTTCAGGCCGGCTTCGGTCGATTTGGCGTTGTCGCGGTTGGAGGCCGCCACGACATAGAGCGCCAGCGACATTAGCTCGAGGCCGAGATAGAGCGAGATCAGGTCGCCGGCCGAGATCAGCACCATCATGCCGAGAGTCGAGAGCAGCACCAGGATCGAATATTCGAAGATGCGGCGCGAGGGGTCGGACAGGAACTCGGTCGACAACACGAGCGTCACCGCCGAGCCGATCAAAGCCAGGATCTTCATGAAGCGGGCGAAATCGTCGACGATGAAACTGCCGCCGAAGGTCACGTGCTTGCCGGCGGGCAGCATGTATTCGAGCACGCCGACCACGACCAGCAGCACGACCGCCAGCGAGGTGATCGCACCGGTCGTCCCCTGCCCGCGATAGGCGCCCAGCATCAGCAGAGCCATGGCGCCGATCGCGAGCACGATCTCGGGCAGCACCGGCGCCAGTTGATAGCCTGCAGTCTCGAAGCTCATGGCGATATCCTGACCTGCCCGATCAATGGAGCAGTGCGGCGGCCTTCACGGCCGTCACGGCGTTGTTGTAATTGTTGACGAGTTGCTGGACCGAGGCGGCCGACATGTCGAGCACCGGCTTCGGATAGACGCCGAACAGGATCGTCAGCGCGATCATCGGGAACAGGATCACGCACTCGCGCAAGGTGAGATCCTTCATGCTCGCCAGCTGCGGCTTGACCAGCGCGCCGAATACGACCTTGCGGTAGAGCCACAGCGCATAGGCCGCCGACAGGATCACGCCGAAGCTGGCGAAGAACGCGGTCGGGATCGAGACCTTGAAGGTGCCGAGCAGCGTCATGAACTCGCCGACGAAGCCGCTCGTGCCGGGCAAGCCGACATTGGCCATGGTGAAGACCATGAAGGTCATCGCGTAGAGCGGCATCCGGTTGACGAGGCCGCCATAGGCCGCGATCTCGCGGGTGTGCAGGCGGTCGTAGACGACGCCGACGCAGAGGAACAGCGCGCCGGAGACGATGCCGTGCGAGATCATCTGGAACACGCCGCCGGCGACGCCCTGCATGGTGCCGGCAAAGATGCCCATGGTGACGAAGCCCATATGCGCCACCGAGGAGTACGCGATCAGCTTCTTCATGTCCTCCTGCATCAAGGCCACCAGCGAGGTGTAGATGATGGCGATGGCCGAGAGCGTGAAGATCAGCGGCGCGAAGTCGTGCGAGGCGAGCGGGAACATCGGCAGCGAGAAGCGCAGGAAGCCGTAGCCGCCCATCTTCAGCAGGATCGCGGCGAGCACCACCGAGCCCGCGGTCGGCGCCTCGACGTGCGCGTCCGGAAGCCAGGTGTGCACCGGCCACATCGGCATCTTCACCGCGAAGGAAGCGAAGAAGGCGAGCCAGGCCCAGGTCTGCAAGTTCCGCGGCACGGCGGAGTGCATCAGGGTCGGGATGTCGGTGGTGCCGCCGTTCCAGTACAGCGCCATGATGGCGAGCAGCATCAGGACCGAGCCGAGCAGCGTGTAGAGGAAGAACTTGAACGACGCGTAGACCCGGCGCGGACCGCCCCAGACGCCGATGATCAGGAACATCGGGATCAGGCCGCCCTCGAAGAACAGGTAGAACAGCACGAGATCGAGCGCCGAGAAGGTGCCGATCATCAGCGTTTCCAGGATCAGGAACGCCATCATGTATTCGCGGACGCGGTTGTTGATCGCCTTCCAGCTCGCGATGATGCAGAACGGCATCACGGCGGTGGTGAGGATCACCAGCGGCAGCGAGATGCCGTCGACGCCCATGTGGTAGGTGATGCCGGTCGCGAGCCAGTTCGCCTTCTCGACGAACTGGAAGTCGGGATTGGCGGGGTCGAAGCGCATGACCAGGATCACCGACACCGCGAAGGTGATCAGCGTGGTCCAGAGCGCGATCCAGCGCGAGTTGCGCTTGGCCGCCTCGTCGTCGCCGCGGCTGAGATAGACGATCAGCGCGCCGACCAGCGGCAGGAATGTCGTGACCGAAAGAATGGGCCAGGTCGTCATTTACTGGCCTCCAAAGCCGAACATGAACCAGGTGATCAGGCCGGCGGCACCGATCAGCATGGCGAACGCGTAGTGATAGAGATAGCCGGTCTGGATCTTGACGACGTTGCGGGTGACATCCAGCACGCGGGCCGAGACGCCGTCGGGACCGAAGCCGTCGATGACGAAGCCGTCGCCCTTTTTCCAGAGCTGGTAGCCGAGCCACTTCGCCGGACGGACGAAGATGATGTCGTAGAGCTCGTCGAAGTACCATTTGTTGAGCAGGAACTGGTACAGCATCGGCTGCGTGTTCGCGAGCTCGACCGGCAGATAGGGCCGGCGGATGTAGAACAGATACGAGACCAGGAAGCCCAGCACCATCATGACCGTCGGCAGGAACGCGATGGTCTGCGGGATGTGGTGCATCTCCTCGATGATATGCGGGTTCATCTTCACGGACTCGCGGAAGAATTCCTCGACGCCGTGACCGGCGAACAGCTCCTTGAACGGGAACCCTGCGACGAACGAGCCGACCGCGAGCACGCCGATCGGGACCAGGATCCAGAGCGGAGCTTCATGCGCGGCCTCGTAATGGTGCTCGTCATGTGGCTCGCCGTGGAAGGTCTTGAAGATCAGGCGCCAGGAGTAGAACGAGGTCAGGCCGGCGGCGACGATCGTCATCAGGAAGCCGTACATCCCGAACGGATTGTGCGAGGCGTAGGCCGCTTCGATGATGGCGTCCTTGGAGAAGTAGCCGGCGGTGAGCGGGAAGCCGGTCAGCGCCAGGGTGCCGACCACCATCACCGCATAGGTATACGGGATCTTCTTCCAGAGCCCGCCCATGTTGCGGATGTCCTGCTCGTGGTGCATCGCGTAGATCACCGAGCCGGAGCCTAGGAACAGCAGCGCCTTGAAGAAGGCGTGCGTGAACAGGTGGAACATGCCGACCGAATAGGCCCCCGCTCCCATCGCCACGAACATGTAGCCGAGCTGCGAGCAGGTCGAGTAGGCGACGATGCGCTTGATGTCGTTCTGGACGAGGCCGATCGTGGCCGCGAAGAACGCCGTGGTGGCACCGAAGAACATCACGACGGCTTGCGCGGTCGGGGCGAGCTCGAACAGCGGCGACAGGCGCGCCACCATGAACACGCCGGCTGTGACCATGGTCGCGGCATGGATCAGCGCCGACACGGGGGTCGGGCCTTCCATCGCATCCGGCAACCAGGTGTGCAGCAGGAACTGCGCCGACTTGCCCATCGCGCCCATGAACAGCAGCAGGCAGGTCAGGGTCAGCGCGTCGGCGTGCCAGCCGAGGAAGTTGATGGTCTTGCCGGTGAGGCCGGGTGCGGCATGGAAGATCGTCTCGAAATCGGTCGAGCCGACCAGCATGAAGACCGCGAAGATGCCGAGCGCGAAGCCGAAGTCGCCGACGCGGTTGACCACGAAAGCCTTGATGGCGGCCGCGTTCGCCGACGGCTTCTGGTACCAGAAGCCGATCAAGAGGTAGCTGGCGAGACCGACGCCTTCCCAGCCGAAGAACAGCTGCACCAGGTTGTCCGCGGTCACCAGCATCAGCATCGCGAAGGTGAACAGGCTGAGATAGCCGAAGAAGCGCGGCCGGTTCGGATCCTCGTCCATATAGCCGATGGAATAGAGGTGCACGAGCGAGGACACGGTGGTCACCACCACCAGCATCACGGCGGTGAGCGTGTCGACCCGCAGCGTCCACCAGACCTGGAGATCGCCGGAGAAGATCCAGGGCAGCAGCTGGATGCGGGCGTCATGGTGCATGAAGCCGACATCGACCAGCGTCATCCAGGACAGCGCGGCCGAGACGAACAGCAGCGCAGTCGTAATCAGCTCCGCAGCGCGCGAGCCGGCGGCCGGCGGCTCGGCCGGGCCGTGAGCGTGATCGTCGTGGCCGTGGGCGTCATGGCCGTGGGCGTCATGGGCCGTCGAGGCGTGAGCGTCGCCGTGGCCATGTCCATGGTCGCCGTGATGATCGAGCTCGTCACCCGAGGGGTTGCGGGCATGCGCGCCGACAAGCGCGATCAGGCCGGCCAAAATGGCGCCCAAGAGAGGCAGGAAAACGATTGCCTGAACCATTTGAGAGCTCAGCCCTTCATCAGATTGACGTCCTCAACCGCGATCGAGCCGCGGTTGCGGAAATAGACCACCAGGATGGCAAGACCGATCGCAGCTTCAGCCGCCGCGACAGTGAGCACCAGCAGCGCGAAGACCTGGCCGACGATGTCGCCGAGGAAGGTCGAGAATGCCACGAGGTTGATGTTGACCGAGAGCAGGATCAGCTCGATCGACATCAGGATGACGATGATGTTCTTGCGGTTCAGGAAGATGCCGAGGATGCCGAGCGTGAACAGGATCGCGCCGACCGCCAGATAATGTCCGAGCCCGATCGTCATTTCACCCACTCCGCCGCATCGGCGTCCGAGAGCCCCTGCCCCGGCGCCACCTTGCGCATCGCCATCGCCATCTCGGGGGTGCGCGCGTTCTGAACGTTGATGTCCTGCCGCTTCACGCTCGCCTTGTGGCGCAGCGTCAGCACGATGGCGCCGATCATGGCGACCAGCAGCACCATGCCCGAGAGCTGGAAGTAGTGGATGTACTTCGTATAGAGCACGAGCCCGAGCGCCTCGGTGTTGGAGACGTTGGCCGGGATCGCCGCCGTGATCGTCTTGGAGACGCCGGGATTGATGACCCAGAAGCCGACCGTGAGCAGCAGCTCGAACAGGAAGATGCCGCCGATTACCAGGCCGACCGGCAGGTACTCGATGAAGCCTTCGCGCAGCTCGAGAAAATCGACGTCGAGCATCATGATCACGAACAGGAACAGCACGGCGACTGCGCCGACATAGACGACGATCAGCATCATGCCGAGGAATTCGGCGCCCATCAGCACGAACAGGCCGGAGGCGTTGACGAAGGCCAGGATCAGGTACAGCACGGAGTGCACGGGATTGCGCGAGACAATCACCATCACCGCCGAGGCGACGCAGATTCCGGCGAAGAGATAGAAGAACAGCGCGGGAAGGATCATCGGGCATTCCCCGTCATTCCGGGGCACGGGCAAAGCCCGCGAACCCGGAATCTGGAGGTTGTGGCGCGAGATTCCGGGCTCGCGCTTCGCGCGCCCCGGAATGACGAGAGGTTGGCGGGATGGATCATGCCCTCACCTCACCGGTACGGCGCGTCGAGCTCGATCGCTTTCGCGATCTCGCGTTCCCAGCGGTCGCCGTTGGCGAGCAGCTTGGCCTTGTCATAGAACAATTCCTCGCGGGTCTCGGTCGCGAACTCGAAGTTCGGGCCTTCGACGATGGCGTCCACAGGACAGGCCTCCTGGCAGAGGCCGCAATAGATGCACTTCACCATGTCGATGTCGTAGCGCACGGTGCGGCGGGTGCCGTCGTTGCGGCGCGGGCCAGCCTCGATGGTGATGGCCTGCGCCGGGCAGACCGCCTCGCACAGCTTGCAGGCGATGCAGCGCTCTTCGCCGTTCGGATAACGGCGCAGCGCGTGCTCGCCGCGAAAGCGCGGCGAGATCGGGCCTTTCTCGAACGGATAGTTCAGCGTCGGCTTCGGCTGGAAGAAATAGCGCATGGCGAGGAAGAACGCCGAGACGAATTCCGACAGCAGAAGCGAGCGTGCAGTGGCGTTGACGTTGATACCCATGACAGCCCTCACTTCGGCGCGATGCCGGCGAAATGCAGCACGCCGGCCACCACGATCACCATCACCAGCGACAGCGGCAGGAACACCTTCCAGCCGAGGCGCATCAATTGATCGTAGCGGTAGCGGGGCACGATCGCCTTCGCCATCGCGAACAGGAAGAACATGAAGAACAGTTTCAGCGAGAACCAGATGATGCCCGGCACCCAGTTGAAGGGCGGCAGGTCCACCGGCGGCAGCCAGCCTCCGAGAAACAGGATCGTCGCCAGGGCGCACATCGTGACGATCGCGACATACTCGCCGAGCATGAACAGCAGATACGGCGTCGAGCCGTATTCGACCATGAAGCCGGCGACGAGCTCGGATTCGGCTTCGACGAGGTCGAAGGGCGGACGGTTGGTTTCCGCCAGCGCCGAGACGTAGAACACCACGAACATCGGAAACAGCGGCCAGACGTACCAGTTCAGGATGGTGAGCTGCGGCAGCCCGATCAGGCTGGCGAGGCCGCGCGCGTGCTGGGCCTCGACCACGGCCGACAGATTCAGCGTGCCGGCGCAGAGCAGCACCGTGATGATGACGAAGCCGATCGAGACTTCGTACGAGACCATCTGCGCCGCCGAGCGCAGCGCGGCCAGGAACGGATACTTCGAGTTCGACGACCAGCCGGCCATGATGATGCCGTAGATCGACAGCGACGAGATCGCGAAGATGAAGAGGACGCCGACATTGATGTCGGCGATCACCCAGCCGAGATTGGTCGGGATCACGGCCCAGGCGGCGAGCGCGAGCACGCATGACACCAGCGGCGCCAGCAGGAACACGCCCTTGTTGGCGCCGGCCGGAATGATCGGCTCCTTGAGCACGAACTTCAAGAGGTCGGCGAAGGATTGCAGCAGGCCCCAGGGGCCGACCACGTTCGGGCCGCGTCGGATCTGCACCGCCGCCCAGATCTTGCGGTCGGCGAGCAGGATGTAGGCGATCGCCACCAGCAGGACGACGAGCACCAACACGCTCTGCGCGACCATGATGATCAGCGGCCAGAGGAAACCGGTCCAGAATGCGCTTTCGAAGAATTCCATCAGATCACGCTCACTCCGCTGCGGTCAGCATGTGCCCGGAGGCGAGGCGCGAGCATTCCGCCATCACGGCGGACGCACGCGCGATTGGGTTGGTCAAATAGAAGTCCTCGACCAGCGGCTTGAACGGCGCCTTCTCGGGCGAGCCGCCCTTCCCCGCCAGCTTCTTGATCTGGTCGGCGGAGCCGGCCTCGATCTGGTCGAGACGGATCAGGTGCGGCACGGCCTTGAAGATCGCCTGGCGCAACTGCGCAAGCGAGTCATAGCCGAGCTTCTTGCCGAGCGCTTCCGACAGCGCGCGGATGATCGCCCAGTCCTCGCGGGCTTCGCCCGGCGGGAACGCGGCGCGGCCCGTCATCTGCACGCGGCCCTCGGTGTTGACATAGATCGCGGACTTCTCGGTGTAGGCGGCCGCCGGCAGGATCACGTCGGCGCGGTGCGCGCCGCGGTCGCCATGGGTGCCGATATAGACGACGAAGGTGCCGTCAGGCGCGCTGATCTCGTCGGCGCCGAGCAGGAACAGCAGGTCGAGCGTGCCGAAGGTCGTCATCTGCGCGGCGTTCAGGCCGCCGCCGGTCGCGGAGAAGCCGATGTCGAGCGCCCCGACGCGCGAGGCGGTCTCGTGCAGCACGCCGAAGCCGTTCCAGCCATCCTTGAGCGCGCCGACGTCGAGCGCGAGCTTGGCAGCGGCCGCGAGGATGGCGGCGCCGTCGTGGCGCGAGGTGGCGCCTGCACCGACCAGGATGATCGGATTCTTGGCGCTCTTCAGCACGTCGATGAAGGAGTGCTTGCCGGCCGCGAGCTCACCGAGCGTCTCGGTGCCCGCACCGAGATGATCGTAGTCGTAAGTAAGATCGGCTTTGGAGCCGATCACGCCGACCTTGAAGCCGCCGGCGCGCCAGCGCTTGCGGATGCGGGCGTTGAACACGGCCGCCTCTTTCCGCGGGTTGGCGCCGATGATGAGCAGCGCATCGGCCTGCTCGACGCCCGCCAGCGTCGGGTTGAAGATGTAGGAGCCGCGGCCGAGCGCGGGATCGAAGGCATCGCCGCCCTGCACCGCCAGATTGCCGGAGCCGAACTTCGCAAGCAGATCCTTCAGCGCGAACATCTCTTCGACACCGGCGAGGTCGCCGGCGATCGCGCCGATGCGCTTGCCGTCGGTGCGCGCCGCCTTGGCGGCGATCGCGGCAAAGGCCTCCTGCCAAGTGGCAGCGCGCAGCTTGCCGGCCTCGCGGACATAGGGGCGGTCGAGCCGCTGGGTGCGCAGGCCGTCGACGACGTGCCGGGTCTTGTCGGAGATCCACTCCTCGTTCACGGCCTCGTTGATGCGCGGCAGGATGCGCATCACCTCGCGGCCGCGGGTGTCGACGCGGATCGCAGAGCCCACGCCGTCCATGACGTCGATCGACTGGGTCTTGCCGAGCTCCCACGGACGCGCCGCGAAGGCATAGGGCTTCGAGGTCAAGGCGCCGACCGGGCAGATGTCGACGAGGTTGCCCTGCAATTCCGAGGTCAGGGCGTGCTCGAGATAGGTCGTGATCTCCATGTCCTCGCCGCGGCCGGTGGCGCCCATCTCTGGGGCGCCGGCGACCTCCGCCGAGAAGCGGACGCAGCGCGTGCACTGAATGCAGCGGTTCATCGAGGTCTTGACCAGCGCACCGAGATACTTGTCCTCGACGGCGCGCTTGTTCTCGGCGAAGCGGCTGGTGTCGACACCATAGCCCATCGCCTGGTCCTGCAGGTCGCACTCGCCGCCCTGGTCGCAGATCGGGCAGTCCAGCGGATGGTTGATCAGCAGGAACTCCATCACGCCTTCGCGCGCCTTCTTCACCATCGGCGAACGCGTCGAGATTTCCGGCGGCTCGCCCTTGGGGCCCGGACGGCAGTCGCGCACGCCCCAGGCGCAGCTCGCGACCGGCTTCGGGCCGCCCTTCACCTCGACGAGGCACATCCGGCAATTGCCGGCGATCGACAGCCGCTCGTGATAGCAGAAGCGCGGAATCTCGGCGCCGGCCGCCTCGCACGCCTGAAGCAGCGTGTACTCCGGCGGGACATCGATCTCTTTGCCGTCGATGATGAGCTTGGTCATTTGTCTTACTCCGCCGCGACCATGTTCACGGGATCGCGGACGCCGATATCGTCGATGTCGGCTCTGTGCGAATATTGGTCGATGCGCGCCTCGATCTCGTGGCGGAAATGCGCGATCAGGCCCTGGATCGGCCACGCCGCCGCATCGCCCAGCGCGCAGATGGTGTGGCCTTCGACCTGCTTGGTCACCTCGAGCAGCATGTCGATCTCGCGCTTGTGGGCGCGGCCTTCGGCCATGCGGGTCAAGACGCGCCACATCCAGCCCGTGCCCTCGCGGCACGGCGTGCACTGGCCGCAGCTCTCGTGCTTGTAGAAATAGGAGATGCGGGCGATGGCGCGGATCAGATCGGTCGACTTGTCCATCACGATCACGGCCGCGGTGCCGAGGCCCGAGCGCAGCTTGCTCAAGGAGTCGAAATCCATCGGCGTGTCGATGATCTGCTCGGCCGGCACCATGCGCACCGACGAGCCGCCGGGGATCACCGCCTTGAGATTGTCCCAGCCGCCGCGGATGCCGCCGCAATGCTTCTCGATCAGCTCACGGAACGGAATGCCCATGGCCTCTTCGACGTTGCAGGGCCGCTCGACATGGCCGGAGATGCAGAACAGCTTGGTGCCGACATTGTTCGGACGGCCGATGCCGGCGAACCAGGCCGCGCCGCGGCGCAGGATGTCCGGCGCGACCGCGATGGACTCGACGTTGTTGACGGTGGTCGGGCAGCCGAACAGGCCGACATTGGCCGGGAACGGCGGCTTCAGGCGCGGCTGGCCCTTCTTGCCTTCGAGGCTTTCGAGCAGCGCGGTCTCCTCGCCGCAGATATAGGCGCCGGCGCCGTGCGCGACGTAGATGTCGAACGGCCAGCCGTTGACGTTGTCCTTGCCGACCAGCTTGGCCTCATAGGCCTGGTCGATCGCGGCCTGCAGGCGCTCGCGCTCGCGGATGAACTCGCCGCGAACGTAGATGTAGCAGGCATGCGCGTTCATCGCGAAGCTGGCGATCAGGCAGCCCTCGACCAGGAGATGCGGATCGTGCCGCATGATCTCGCGATCCTTGCAGGTGCCGGGCTCGGACTCGTCGGCGTTGACGACGAGATAGCTGGGACGACCGTCGGTGGATTCCTTCGGCATGAAGGACCATTTCAGGCCGGTCGGGAATCCGGCGCCGCCGCGGCCGCGCAGCCCCGAGGCCTTCATCTCGTTGATGATCCAGTCGCGGCCCTTGTCGATGATGGCCTTGGTGCCATCCCAGGCGCCCCGGCGCCGCGCGCCCTCGAGCCCCCAATCGTGGAGGCCGTAGAGGTTCTTGAAGATGCGGTCCTTGTCCTCGAGCATGTCAGTGCTTTCCGATCAACGAGTGGACTGCTTGTAGGCAAGTCCGGCGGCGCAGACTGCGAAGAACAGCGCCCAGAGCAAGCTGGTCTCCTGCGACGCGTTCAGGAAGAAACGCTGCAGCAGGAACATGAAGGCAGCCGCGATCGCGGCGTGCATGGCGACGAAGCCCCATTTCTTCACGACCTCGGTCCCTCCGATTGCGACGAGATCACGCATCAGGTGACCTCCTTCAATGTGGTCGGCCCGGTGATCGGCGCCGAGAACTGGCGGCCGTTCTGCGGACCGGGCTTGGGCGGATTGCCCGAGGCGAAGCCGTCGAGCACCTTGCCGAAGCTTTCCTTGGTCAGGTCCTCATAGGTGTCCTTGCCGATCAGCACCATCGGCGCGTTCACGCAGGCACCCAGGCACTCCACCTCTTCCCAGCTGAAATTGCCGTCCTTGGACAGATGGAACGGCTCGTGATGGATGCGGTGCTCGCAGACGTGGATCAGATCCTCGGCGCCGCGCAACCGGCACGGCGTGGTGCCGCAGACCTGGACGTGAGCTTTCTTCCCGACGGGGGCGAGCTGGAACATGGTGTAGAAAGTCGCGACCTCCAGCACCCGGATATAGGGCATGTCGAGCATGTCGGCGATGACGCGGATTGCGGCCTCGGACACCCAGCCCTCGTTCTGCTCCTGCGCGCGCCAGAGGATGGCGATGACGGCCGAAGCCTGCCGACCGGCCGGATATTTCGCGATCTGCTGCCTGGCGAACGCAAGGTTCTCCTCCGTGAACGCAAAGCTCGCGGGCTGGACTTCCTTCGGTGCTAATCGACGAACGGACATCTCTTCAATCTCTCACTGCATACGGCGCGCGGTCTTCGCATTCAGGGCTTCGATCCTGTCCTGCCAGAATGCGCTTGCGGTGCCGAAAACGTTGTAGCCGACGTGAGTCGAGACCTTGATGCGGTCGAGGATCGACAGCTCGGTCACGGTCTCCATCCGTCTGCTGCGCGGATCGAACACGATCAGCTTCAGCGGGGTCTGTTCGAGGATGTAGCGCGACACGGAGTGATTGCGGTCGCTGCCGTGCTCCTCGCACATGATGACGCTGTCGGCCTGAAGCAGCCGGGCGCCGCCCTTGATCGCCTCGATCTCGACGCCCTCGACGTCGAGCTTGATCAGGTACTTGCCAGATGCCGCGACCTTGCCGTCCTCGATCAGATCGTCGAGCGAGATGACCGGCACCTCCTCGCCGCCCGCCGAGGGATCGCCGGCGATGCTGAAGGCCTCGTGCTTGGTGCCCGATAGATGCGCGGTGCCGCGGACGGCGCCGATCGCGCACTTCATCGTCTCGAAGCGATTGCCGTTGACGCGGGCGTTGTTGACGAGCTTCGGATAGTTCTGCCCCGACGGCTCGATCGCGATCGCCTTGTGCGCGCCGAACGGCTTGCTCGAGACCAGCACCGACCAATAGCCGTAATTGGCGCCGCAATCGAGCAAGGTGTAGTCGACGTCGATGCTATCGGCGAACAAGAGCTCGAGCTCGTCCTCGTAATTGTAGGTGCGGTTGAGCAACTTGCTCCAATAGCCGTCGCCATAGGGGAATTCGAACACGGCGTCGGGATTGAGCCTGATCGCGATGTTGCGCTCGGGCAGCGTCTTGCGCAGCAGGTTCGCGCAGGCGATGTAGCCCATGTGCGAGAAGTGCGAGGAGATCTTCGATCCCGTCACCAGCGCCAAGGCAGCCGTCCGCTCCCACAGGTTGGCCCCTTCCAGGGCCCCCGAGGCGCGGTCGAACTGGATTGGCGCCTGTTGCCCCATCAACGATCGACCTCTCCGAACACGATGTCGAGCGAGCCAAGAATGGCCGAGACGTCGGCGAGCAGATGGCCGCGGCAGATGTGGTCCATCGCCTGCAGATGCGCAAAGCCCGGCGCGCGGATCTTGCACTTGTACGGCTTGTTGGTGCCGTCTGAGATCAGATAGACGCCGAACTCGCCCTTGGGCGCCTCGACCGCGGCGTAGACTTCGCCGGCCGGCACGTGCACGCCTTCGGTGTAGAGCTTGAAGTGATGGATCAGCGCTTCCATCGAGCGCTTCATCTCGCCGCGCCGCGGCGGCGCCACCTTGTTGTCCTCGACGACGACCGGGCCCTTGCCGTCAGGCGCGTTCAGCTTCTGGATGCACTGCTTCATGATGCGCACGGACTGGCGCATCTCTTCCATGCGGATCAGATAGCGGTCGTAGCAATCGCCGTTCTTGCCGATCGGAATGTCGAAATCCATCTCGGCGTAGCACTCATACGGCTGCGACTTGCGCAGGTCCCAGGCCGCGCCCGAGCCGCGCACCATCACGCCGGAGAAGCCCCACTCCCAGGCTTCCTTCAGCGGCACCACGCCGATGTCGACGTTGCGCTGCTTGAAGATGCGGTTGGCGGTGAGCAGGCGGTCGAGATCGTCGACGACCTTCAGGAACGGATCGCACCAGGCCTCGATGTCGTCGACCAGCTTCTGCGGCAGATCCTGATGCACGCCGCCGACGCGGAAGTAGGCTGCGTGCATACGGCTGCCCGAGGCGCGCTCGTAGAACACCATCAGCTTCTCGCGCTCTTCGAAGCCCCACAAAGGCGGGGTCAGCGCGCCAACGTCCATCGCCTGCGTGGTGACGTTGAGCAGGTGCGAGAGGATGCGGCCGATCTCGCAATAGAGCACGCGGATCAGCTGGCCGCGGCGCGGCACCTCGATGCCGAGCAGCTTCTCCGCGGCGAGGCAGAAGGCGTGCTCCTGGTTCATCGGCGCGACGTAGTCGAGCCGGTCGAAATAAGGGATCGCCTGCAGATAGGTCTTCTGCTCGATCAGCTTTTCCGTGCCGCGGTGAAGCAGGCCGATATGGGGATCGACGCGCGCGACGACTTCGCCGTCCAATTCGAGCACAAGGCGCAACACGCCGTGGGCCGCGGGATGCTGCGGTCCAAAATTGATGGTGAAGTTGCGAAGCTGTTCAGGTTGCTCGTTCATGATCAGGCCTTCGGTCCTGCTTTCTCATCGCCAGGCAGGGGGTAATCCGCACCCTCCCACGGCGACAAGAAATCAAACTTGCGGAATTCCTGGTTCAGACGCACGGGCTCGTACACCACCCGCTTCTCCTGGTCGTCGTAGCGGACCTCGACGAAACCGGTGGTCGGGAAATCCTTGCGCAGCGGATGCCCCTCGAAGCCGTAATCGGTGAGGATGCGCCGCATGTCGGGATGGCCGACGAAGAATACGCCGTAGAGGTCGTAGGCCTCGCGCTCGAACCAGTCGGCGCCGGGGAAGACGTCGATCAGCGACGGCACCTGCGTGGTCTCGTCGGCCTGGGCCTTGAGCCGGATCCGCGCGTTCAGGGTCGGGGACAGGAAGTGATAGATCACGTCGAAGCGCTTTTCGCGCGACGGATAGTCCGCGGCCGTGATGTCGGTGAAGTTGACGAAGCGGCAGCCGGGGTCGTCGCGGAGGTACTTGACCACCTCGACGATCCTGCTGGCCTCGACCTCGACCGTGAGCTGGTTGAAGGCGACCGAATGACCGGTGGCGGCGCCCGGAAGCGCGCTAACGATCGTCTGCCCCAGGGCGTCGAGCTTGGCGTCGTCCATGACGTAAAACCTTAGCGTTCGATGGTGCCGGTACGCCGGATCTTCTTCTGCAGCAGCAGCACGCCGTAGAGCAGCGCTTCCGCCGTGGGCGGGCAGCCCGGCACGTAGATGTCGATCGGCACGATGCGGTCGCAGCCGCGCACGACCGAGTAGGAATAGTGATAATAGCCACCGCCATTGGCGCAGGAGCCCATCGAGATGACGTAGCGCGGCTCGGGCATCTGGTCGTAGACCTTGCGCAGCGCGGGCGCCATCTTGTTGGTCAAGGTCCCTGCGACGATCATCACGTCGGACTGGCGCGGCGAGGCACGCGGCGCGAAGCCGAAGCGCTCGACGTCGTAGCGCGGCATCGACACCTGCATCATCTCGACCGCGCAGCAGGCGAGACCGAAGGTCATCCACATCAGCGAGCCGGTACGGGCCCAGGTGATGAGGTCGTCGGTCGCGGCGACGAAGAAGCCCTTGTCGGACAGCTCGGAATTGACCTCGAGGAAGAACGGATCATTGGCCCCGACCGGCTTGCCGGTCGACGGGTCCAGGATGCCCTTGGGGGCCGGCGCGACGACCGGGCCGGTGGACGCTACAGGGGTCAATCCCATTCCAGTGCTCCCTTCTTCCATTCATAGGCGAACCCGACCGTCAGCACGGCAAGGAACACCACCATGGACCAGAAGCCGGTCGCGCCAAGCTTGCCGAACGCCACCGCCCAGGGAAACAGGAACGCCACCTCGAGGTCGAAGATGATGAAGAGGATGGCGACCAGGTAGAAGCGGACGTCGAACTTCATGCGCGCGTCGTCGAAGGCGTTGAAGCCGCACTCATACGCCGACAGCTTTTCCGGATCCGGCTGCTGAAACGCCACGATGAACGGCGCGATCAGCAGCACGAGGCCGATCAGGCCCGCTACTCCTATAAAGACCACGAGTGGAAGATAGTTCTGCAGAATGCCGCTCATTGGCGAGCCCTTTTTCCCGCAGCCTCGGGACAGCCACGGATTCGTCCGATTTGGAATTATTCTGAGCCTTAGCGCAGTGCACCAATGGGCGCAAGACACGCTCTTTTCAGGCCCTTTGCCGCTGCCAGAACGGCGAAAATCCCGGAATCACCCCGCGCTGGTATGGAGCAGATCGCAGGGCCCAGCAAGGGCAGCCGCCGGTTTTGCACGGGAGCAGCGCGGCGATTGCGGCGTGCGGGCCACGGCAGCGTCTTGCCGTCGATCGCCCGAGAAAAATACCGGCTTTTCGGCTGCGGCCGCACAGGCAACCCGGGATAGGACCCACTTCAGGAACCTTCGCCCTGCCCCCGCCGGTGACGTCTTGGCTGGCCTTATCCGGGCTTCAACGCCCGAAGGCCCGGGGCTGTCGCAGCCGCGAGCCAAGACAAGTCCAAATCAAGCTGGAGACACCTATCCACAGGCGCAGGCCATCAGACGAGCCATGCATCGCGGTAGGGACGGAGCCGGCCGGGGCCCCGCCGCGAGCGCGGCGACGGCGACGTGGAGGGCCGTCGCGCGTGCCGCGCTCGGATGAGCTTCGGGCCGAAGGCATAGCCCGGAAGCTCATCTATCTCCCGAGGGAAGAGTGGCGACAGTCCAACCAGGGACGGAAGGACGGTCGAGATCGGGCCGGTCCCGACCGGTATCTCCCCTCGCCCCTCCTCACCATTTGTAGGAAACGCTGGCGGTCACGCGCCGGCGATCGCCGTAGAAGCATGACGCGGCCGACGCGCAGCTCGCGACGTAGATCTTGTCGGTCAGGTTGATCACGTTCAGTGCCGTGCGCCAGTTCTGCCATTCATAGTGGAGCGCGAGATCGCCGAGCACGACCGCGGGAACCTCGAGCCTATTGGCTGTGTCCGCCCAGGACGCGCCGATGTAGCGCACGCCACCGCCGAAGCCGAACCCTGCGAGCGGTCCGTCCCGGAATGTGTAGTCGGCCCAGCCCGAGACCAGAAGTTCGGGCGTGTTGGTCGGCGTCTTGCCGATCAACGTCGGATCGAGATCCTTGCTCACAAAGAGATTGTAAGACGTGAAGGAGCCGATGAATTTCAGCTCCTTGGTGGCATTGGCCACCGCTTCGAGCTCGATGCCGCGCGAGGTCACCTCGCCGGTCTGGTTTTGCAGAATCGGGACGCTGCCCGGCAATGTGGTCGCGACATTCTGACGGACCAGATCGAAAGCCGAGACCGTAAAATAGCCGTCGAAGCCCACCGGCGCGACCTTCACGCCGATCTCGGCCTGCTTGCCGGTCTCCGGCAGGAACAGTTGGTTCGACGCGTTGAGCCCGATGATCGGATTGTAGCTCGTCGAATAGGAGACGTAGGGCGCGATGCCGTTGTCGAAATTGTAGATCAGCCCGGCGCGGCCGCTGAACCTGCTGTCGTCGCGGCTGCTGACCAAACCGCCAGTGTCACGGGCTTCCTGTGTCGTCTCGACCCAGTCGTTGCGGCCGCTCAGCACCAGGGTGAAATTGCCGAGCTTCATCTGGTCCTGGAGATAGGTGCCGGCCTGCTTCTGCGTGATGAGGAAGTTACGGAACGGCGCGCTCGGCAAGGAAACCTCGGCTGCCCCATAGGCCGGATTGAAGACGTTGATCGAGGGCACACCGAACCCGAAGGCCTGGTAGTCGTCGATCTGATAGCCTTTCAGGTCAACACCGAACAGCATCGTGTGTCGGACCGGACCGGTGTTGAAGCGATACTCGAGCTGGTTGTCGAGATTGGCCTGATTGGCCGTGTTCTTCGCATACCAATTGTAGCGATTGAGCGTCGCCGTATTGATGTTGGCCCAATCGTTACCGACGTAGCCGCGATAGCTGATATCGACATGCGCAAAGCGAGCGTTCTGACGGAACGTCAGGTCGTCGGTGAGGTTGCGCTCGAACCGATAGCCCAGCATCTCCTGCTCGCGCGTGAACTTGTCGACGGTGGGGTCGCCGACGAAGAAGCTGGTGGGTATCTTGCCGAACGGTGCGGAGGTCACCGTGCCCTGATAGGGCAGGAAGTTGATGCCGCGGGTATCCTGCTTCGAGGCCGAGGCCAGCACCGTGAAGGTGGTGTCGGCATCCGGCTTCCACGTAAACGACGGTGCGATGAAATAATTGTTGTCGGGCGTGAAGTTGACCTGGGTACCACCGTTCTGGACCTGGCCAACGACGCGATAGAACAGCTTGCCGTTCTCGGGCGCGACCGTGACCGGTCCGCCGAAATCGAAGCCGACATAGGCGTTGCCGAAATTGTTGACGCCGGCCTCGACGTAGCGGATCGGCTCGGCCGGCGGCATCTTGCTGATGACGTTGACGATGCCGCTCGGGCTCGATCCGCCGTACAGCACCGCCGACGGACCGCGCAGCACCTCGACCCGCTCCATGTTGAACGGCTGCAGCTTCCAGCTCGCATAGGACGTGTAGAACAGCTGCATGCCGTCGAGGAACAGGCCAATATCCTCGGACTTGAAGCCGCGGATCAGCCACCAATCGTTGCGGGTGTCGGTGCCGAAAGTGCCTGCCCGCACGCCGGCGGTGTAGCGCAGCACCTCGTCCAGCTTGTTCGGCTTCTGGTCACGGATCTGCTCGGCACCGATCACCGACACCGATTGCGGTGTCTCGATGATCGGCGTGTTGGTCTTGGTGCCGGACGAGCTGCGCCCGGCGACGTAGCCGTTCACCGGACCGCGCGGCGTCTCGACGAAGCCGACGTTGCGCTGCGGTTGCTGCGGTCTGTTTCGCGTGGCGACCTGTTCTGGCGCCCGCGGCGCACGGCGCTGCGAGGTCGCGGCGGCGCGGCGGCGCGCTTCCGGCGCGGTGACGGTCACCGCCGGCAAATTCTGCGCCCCACTCTGCGCGGACGATTGGGCAAGCGATGCCTGCGGCATCAACACCAAAGCGGATGCGGTCGCCAACACGGCCGACCGCAGCATTCCAAGACTGTTCAACGCGCCACCCCAAAGCTGCATGTTCGCTGCGACATGCCGTCTGTCCCCCGACGGCATGCGCTCGGAGGTCACGCTTATGGGAGCACGCGAAAATTCCCTAATTGAAAGCTTCTTAGAAGGACTCTTAGAACCGATCCAATATCTCCAAAGATTGTTGCCGGCGCCCTCTTCGGATTAACCGATCCACAGATCCGCTGGCGGAAGCCTGGACGCTCGCCGGGCGCCAGCGGGAGCCGGACGCGACCAGCCGGCCCCCGCCTTCGGCTGCCGAACGACGAAACGAGCCGGGCGGTGAGATGAAACCATTTTGCGGAACCCGCGAAACCATCCGGAAACAGATGGCGCTTAAGACAGGAGCCATAGACGGCGGCAAAGCCCGTCGGGAGGCTCTGATGAACCACTCAATTCACTCTGCTGATCGTGCGACCCACCTGAAGATCGTGGTGGTGGCGCTGGTGGCTGGCATTATGGTGGCCGGCTTCGGGATCGCAGCCCGCACCAATGCCGATTACAGCCAGACCGCCCAGTCCAGCCAGGTGATCAAGGCCGGCAAGCCGGTGGTGGTGACGAGCGCGGGGACGTCGGCGATCCGCTAGGCGACCGAAAGGGCCGATCTGAGAACAAAGGCCGCCCTTCGGGCGGCCTTTTCTTTTGGTTTCAGAGACTTACGAGGAAGTCTTTGAGGTGCTTCGAGAGCTCAGGCTCCTACCAAGTATAGCGAAGGCCGGCCTGACTACCCGCGATCGAGGTTCCGAGTCCGCCAACTCCAGGCAGAAGCGGGTTCGGCACGTTGATGCTGCTGCCGTGAACTTCGAGGTAGGACGACAGCTGCGGCGTCCAGAGCACGTTGACCTTGGCGGAACCACGCAGGCCATTGGTACCAATCATGCCGGCCGCAACGGGGACCGCACCTCCAACGGCGCCGGCGCCGCTCGCATCCACGATCCTGTAGTACTGACCCGAGATCGACGGCTGGATCTTAAAGCCCAGCAAGTCCGCCTCGAATCCGACACGCAAGCCACCGTGAAATTCGGTTGAATCGCCCGCCTTGGTGCCGAAATTGGCGGTATAGCTCTCCGAATAGGTCAACCCCACGGTGGGCTCGATCCACACCGTGTACGGGAAGTCGAACCGATATTGGCCGTTCCAGGTATAGGCCATGCTGCTGCCGTCCGCGGGCGCAACCAGGGCCACGCTGGACGTGTTCCGCGTCCAGCTCGCGAGGGCCGTGAAGTCGGTCGAAAAACCACCGTTGAGATAAGAGAGGGTGCCGGAGGTCGATGGAATTGAGCCATCGGTCGTCACTCCGCCCGTCGTGAAGGTGTGCGCCCACGAATGAGAGCCGGTCGCAATGAAGGTCAGCGCGTCGGTTGCGGTGAAGATGCCGATCCTTGTGACATCGACCGCGCCAGTCATCGTCGCGACGCTGACTTCGACCCCGGACGCCTGCGCCCTGTCGCCGCTGCCGACCAGGTTCGCGCCGTAAAGCCACGCGGCGGGCGGCGGCGCCGCAAGGGCCGGAGCCTTGACGTAAGGATCCTTGGCGTAGGCCAGCGCGCCGAACGGATTGCTGACCTCCCTGGACGCGAAGGGGTTGCGGCGGTCGAAATCCGACTCCTCTGCGCTGAAGCGCAGCATTCCCGGAGGCGCAACGACCCTGCGCTTCTGGATCTGATCGCGAACGGTCTGGATGATGTTCTGGACGGTGTTGTTGATGACTTGCTGCGGAACATTGACCTCCTGTGCCGAGGCCGATCGCGTCGCAAACAGACTAAGCAAAAAAGGTACGGCAACGGCAAAGCCGCGGCGGAGAACTCCTGCCCTCATGGTATTCGATCAGCCCCCTGCTGTTTCAGCCCGAGCCTTGGCGGGAGAAAAATCCCGCAAGCTTCTGGTGCAGAGTTTTATGGGCAGACCACCCGCCGCGTCTTCACCCGATTGGCTGAATTGTGGGGGCGGATGCATCAAGCGCACCCACCTGATACTCATTTGCAACACTTTCCCGGGGCACGGGGGTGTGTGCAGATTTCCGTCTACTCCGCCCCCGCACGGTTTCGCTTCTTCGTGGCGCGAGCCTGCGTTGCCGCTTGGCTTTGTTCCGGACGTTTCGCGGCCTTGCCTGCTTCCCGTGACCGGATGTGTCGCCGCACGTCCTCACGAACGTTCTGGATGATCGTGTCGCGCGACGACTCGGCCGGATCATTGCAGCGGGCCACGCCGCACAAAGCGACGAGCAGCGGAAGGGCGAGCATCGGCGCACGGGCGAAATTGACGGTCCTGATCATCGGGTTCTCCGAACATGTCGCCGGCTTGGGCCGCCCTGCTCGCCCTCAACACAGCGCAGCACGGTTGGTTTCACCGCTCGCGACGGGCAGCTTCTTGGTCGAGGCGTCGCCGGACCCGGTTCACGAAGCGCTGAACACCGGGGCCTTCGGTGTCGTCATCCCGCATCCCTTGATGTAGAATCCACGAACAAGCCGGCCAAGTCCGTTTGTTCGATTTTTCATTTTCTGAGTTTCCACTGATGCCTGGTCATTTCGGGATCTTCGTTCTCGCAAGCGCGCGTCCCGTCTTCAAGTTGCAGGATCTGGCGCGCCGGTTCGCCGTTCTCGGCTGCATCGCGCTGACGATCCTGGTTTCGACGAAACTGCAAGCCGCCGCTGGCGACAGGATCGCGCTCGTCGTCGGCAACAGCGACTATCGCAAGGTCCCCAAACTCATCAACCCCGCCAACGACGCCGCGGACATGGCGGCCTCGCTGGGCCGGCTCGGCTACTCCGTCAGGCACCTCGCCGACCTCGACTACAACCGTTTCCGTCAGGCCCTCATCGAATTCGGCAACGCGGCGAAGACGGCCGACAAGGCGGTGATCTTCTTCGCCGGCCACGGCGTCGAGTTGGACGGCAAGAACTGGCTGATCCCGGTCGATGCCGAGATCAAGTCCGAGATCGACGTCTATGCCGAGGCGATCAATCTCGAGACCCTGATCGACATCTCGGTGATGCCGAAGACGATCGGCCTGGTGGTTCTCGACGCCTGCCGCAATGATCCGTTCGAAACGACCAAGGTTGCCGCTGCGGGGCGCGCGCTGTCGCCGCGGCCGCCCAAGGCGGCTTCCGGCCCGTCCGGAGCCCCGACGCCGCTCGCGGCCGGCGCGCGCGGCCTCGCCCCTGTCGAGGTCAGCGACAACGTGCTCGTTGCCTTCGCGGCCGCTGCCGGCACGACGGCGGCCGACGGCGCCGGGCGCAACAGCCCCTACTCCGGCTCGCTGCTGCGTCATGTCGAAACGCCGCAGCTCGAGATCAACTATCTCTTCCGGATCGTGCACGACGAAGTCTGGAAAGAGACCGGGACGCAGGAGCCGGCGATCTATGGGACGCTCCCGAAGGACGACATCTATCTCTACGGCGAAGCCGCCGTGGCACACGACGATGGTGGAGCCGATGCCGAGCAGCTCGCCTGGGAATTCGTCCGCTCGACCAACGAGATCGCGACCTTGCGTCGTTTCGTCCAGCAATTCCCGGCGAGCCCCCATGCCGCCGCAATCGATCAGCGCATTGCGCAGTTGCAGACCGCCGAAGCCAACGCCTGGACCGTCGTCGAGCGACAGAAGTCGCCCGCAGCCTACCGTGCCTATCTGGATCTCTATCCGTTCGGCGAGCATGTCGAAAGCGCGCGGGTGACGTTGGCTGCGCTCGAGAAGTCGGCGAAGCCGGGCCAGGCCGGCGGCCAGATCGACCTGCCCGCGCCGCCGCCCGCGAGCTATCAGCTCGCATCGGCCGCAACGACCGCCGGCAATTCGGAGGCGATCGAGAAGGCATGGGACGTCCTGAAGGGGTCGCGCGACAAGAGCGTGGTCGGCCGGTTTGCCGAGCGCTACCCGAGCTCGCGCCACAACCGGCTGCCGCCGGGCAGCGACCTTGCATTGCGCCCCGTCAATTCCACCGAACTGATGCTGCGATCGGCCCAGGACGGCGACGTGAACGCCTGCTTCGACGGCGATGCCGCGGCTTGCGTCAGATCCATCAAGACATACCCCGACTACGTCCAGCTGCAATTCCAGCTGTGCCGGTCCAAGGGCAATCCCAGGGGATGCATGGCCAACGCGGTGGCCGAGGCGCGCAGGCGCGGGCTCCTGGTTTCTGCCTATACCCGGTCGGAACAGGAAAAGGTTCGCAATCGCGAATATCGGCGCGTCGTTGCCCGCGTGAATCAGAATGTCGGCAACGTGGTCAGCGGCGTCGTCAGCAATGTGGTCGGCAACGTCGTCAGCAATGCCGTCTCGACGGCGGTCAGCAACGCCGCATCCAGCGCCGCCAGCCGCGCAGCATCGCAGGCCGCATCAAATGCAGCCAGCCGCGCCGCCTCGTCTGCCGCGGCGAACGCCGCCAGCCGCTCGGCGTCGAGTGCCGCATCGAGCGCGGCCGGCAGAGCCGCGTCTGCGGCCGCCTCGAATGCGGCGAGCCGTGTCACCATTCCGTCCGACGTCCGGCTCAAGCAGGACATCACGGCTCTCGGCCGGACGGCCGGCGGTCTCAACCTCTATCGCTACAGATACAAGGGCGATGCGACGTTCTATGTCGGCGTGATGGCGCAGGAGGTCGCACGGCTGGCTCCCGCAGCGGTGTCATCGGGAGTGGACGGGTTCCTGCGCGTTGACTATGGTCTGCTCGGCCTCGATTTTCTGACCTATCGCGACTGGATCGGGCGGCAACCCCATTCCGACATCGACTGAGGGACGCGACTTGATCGTGCGCTGGCTGGCCCTGTTCATCGCCATCGGGCTCCTCTTCGACGCCGAAGCAGATGCCTCCAGCAGCCGCATCGCCCTGGTCGTTGGAAACGCGAGCTACGCGCATGCGCCGCGGCTCGGCACTCCCGTCAACGACGCCGAGGACATTGCCGCAGCTCTCGTCGGCCTCGGCTTCGAGGTCGATCTGCGCAAGGACGCGACCATCGGCGATCTGCACGCCGGACTTGGCGCCTTCACCGAAAAGTCCGCAGGCGCGGACATCGCGATCTTCTATTTTGCCGGATACAGCGCAGCTGCGGGTGTCGGCGGTTACCTGATCCCTGTCGATGCGCATCTGGCGACGCCTCAGTCCGCGATCGCGGAGACCGTTCCCTTGGCTGCGGTGACGGCCGCCGCGGCGCGGGCCCGCCGGCTGGGCTTGGTGATCCTGGATGCCCTGCGGGAGAACCCGTTTCCTGCCACGCCGGATGGCCGCCGCAACGGCGCTTCCACTGCCTCGGCCGCACGAGCACCGATCCGCAACACGCTGATGTTCTTTCCGGCGGAGCCGGGTCGCACGGCGGAAGAAGGCGAAGGCCGCAACAGTCCTTTTGCTGCTGCGCTGCTCAAATACCTGCCGCAAGCCGACCTCGAGATCAACTTCATGTTTCGCAACGTTCGCGACGACGTCCGGCTGGCAACGCGGCGCAAGCAGACGCCGTACATGTATGGCCAGCTCTCCAAGGAGAGGATCTATCTCAATCCCGTGAAGCAGGTCGCGCACGGTGATCCCGCCGTCCTGCAGCGCTGCGACAATTCCGTTGCCGGCCTCGCGGAAGCGCGGGCGATCGGCGCCGACCAGGACGAGGCGCGAGAGAACCCGATCGCGGTCGCAGCGGTTGCGGCGTGCTCGGATGCGGTCAAGCTGTCTCCGGGAGCGGACCGGCTGCACTATCAGCTCGGGCGCTCACTGCTCGCCGCGCGCGACTACGCCGGGGCGATGGCGAGCTACAAGGCGGCATCCGAACTCGGCAACGCGCGGGCGCTCTACGAGCTCGGATTGATGTACGAGAGCGGCAACGGTGTCGAGAAAGATCCCGCCCGCGCCCGCTTCTACTACGAAATGGCCGCCGAGAAGAAGATTGCGCCGGCGCTCGTCAGCCTCGGCCTGCAACAGGAGCGCGGAATCGGCACGGCCAGCGACCCGGCACGAGCCTATGCCTTGTACCAGCGGGCCGCCGAGCTCGGCGATGCGACCGCCCTCAACAGGATGGGCGAGCTGGCCGAGAAAGGACTGGGGACCAGGCAGGACCTGAAATCGGCTCGGGCCTTCTACCAGAAGAGCGCCGCGATGGGCGAACTCGAAGCCATGGTCAATCTCGCCCGATGCTACGCCAATGGGATCGGCGGCCCGCGCGATCTAAGCCAGGCCAGACGGCTTCTGGCCAAGGCGGCGCAGGCCGGCAGCGCGAACGCCCGGCGCATCCTGGCTCATGTCGAGCCTAAAGCGCGATAGGTGGCGGCCACGGCGGCGAAACAGCCCCGGAGGCGGCTGGGAGCTCAAAGAGCAACTGCTTGATTTGTTTGCCAAAAATGGCGCGAGAGACGGGGCTCGAACCCGCGACCTCCGGCGTGACAGGCCGGCGCTCTAACCAACTGAGCTACTCCCGCGTGACGCGTATGTGTCCGCGCGGAACGAGGGGGGAATTAAAGGCGGGCCCGGGTGAAGTCAAGGACGTTGGCACCCAAAGCCGGAATACTCCCGTCTCGTCACGATCGCGTAGCGCGGCTGCTCCCTCCACGCGCGCGACGTAGTCAATTCGGTCCCGAATCGTCTACGGCTTCCGTGACTTGTGCGGTTCCCGGGCTCGCGCTCATGGCCGCCAGGAATCGAGGAGGCCAGACATGTCCAAGAAGGATTTGGCTAAGAAGGACGCGGCCAAGAAGGCGGCCACTCCCGCCACGATCACGCTCAAGCACCTCGCCGCCGATATCGCCGAGAGCCAGGACCTCTCGAAAAAGCACGCCGAGGCGGTCCTGACCGACATGGTCGACCTGATCGCCAAGCACCTGAGGAAGGGCGACCGCGTCCGCATTGTCGGCCTCGGCATCCTCCAGGTCCGCAAGCGCGCCGCCCGCACCGGCCGCAATCCCTCAACCGGCGAGGCGATCCACATCAAGGCCAGCAAGAAGGTCACCTTCCGTCCGGTCAAGGAACTGAAAGAGGCGATCTGAGGCAAGGTTTCGTTAGGCCTGATCTCATCTCGATCCAGCCGCGACGCGGCCCGCTTTCTGATATACCGCCTGTCATCCCTGACCCCGGCGGTTTGACCAGAATGTCCTCCCTCACCTTTTCGCATACCGTGACCGAACGCTTCCTGCGCTACGTCACCATCGACACCCAGTCCGATCCGGCATCCCCCCGCTCGCCCTCGACCGAGAAGCAGAAGGATCTCGGCCGCGTGCTCGCTGCCGAGCTGAAGGCCATGGGCGTCGCGGACGCGCATCTCGACGATTACGGCTATGTCTACGGCACCATCCCGGCCAACACCGACAAGAAGGTGCCGGTGATCTGCTTCTGCTCGCATATGGACACCTCGCCCGACGTGACCGGCAAGGACGTCAAGCCGCAGATCTGGAAGAATTATCGCGGCGGCGACATCACCCTGCCCGGCGACCGCAGCCAGGTGATCCGCTTCAATGAGCATCCGGCGCTGAAGAACCAGATCGGCAACGACATCATCACCACCGACGGCACGACGCTATTGGGCGCCGACAACAAGGCCGGCGTCGCCGAGATCATGGATGCCGCGCATTTCTTCATCAACAATCCCGAGGTGAAGCACGGCACCATCAAGATCCTGTTCACACCGGACGAAGAGATCGGCCGCGGGGTCGACAATGTCGACCTGAACAAGCTCGGCGCCGATTTCGGCTACACCATGGACGGCGAAAGCGCCGGCTGCGTCGAGGACGAGACCTTCTCGGCCGACGGCGCCACCATCACCATATCAGGCGTCAGCGCTCATCCCGGCTACGCCAAGGGCAAGATGGAGCACGCCATCAAGATTGCGGCCGCCATCGTCGAGCGGCTGCCTCGCGAAGGCTGCTCGCCGGAGACGACCTCGGGCAAGCAGGGCTTTCTGCATCCGATCGGCATCGAGGGCGCGCTGGAGCAGGCGACGTTGTCCTTCATCGTCCGCGACTTCACCGAGGAAGGGCTGAAGGAGAAGGAGGACCTGCTCGAGACCATCGTCAAGGACGTGATGAAGGACTATCCGCGCTCGACCTACAAGTTCGAGGTGAAGGAGCAGTACCGCAACATGAAGCAGGTGATCGACCGTCACCCGCACGTGCTCGAATACGCCATCGAGGCGATCCGCCGCGCCGGACTTCGTCCGATGCGCACCGCGATCCGCGGCGGCACCGACGGCTCGCGCCTGTCCTTCATGGGCCTGCCCTGCCCCAACATCTTCGCCGGCGAGCACGCCTTTCATTCCCGGCTCGAATGGGTCAGCCGGCAGGACATGGAAAAGGCGGTGCAGACCATCGTCCATCTCGCGATGATCTGGGAGGAGAAGGCCTGAGGCCTCCCGACGGCGTCCGGCATGGCCGGGCTGGCGCCCGGCCATTGGTTTTCGAGCTTACGGCACCGGCATCGCGCGTGGATTGCGATGGAAGCGATTTGAGCTCGACATCCAGTTCGGCAACGGCTCTCCATCGCGATGCCGTCCGCCGGCAACCGCCGCCGCCCAGGCCACCGCGGCGCCGATCAGGGTCGCGGCTGCGACCGAGAATGCGACGATGATCGAGTTGCGCCGCGCACGGTTGATCGCCGTCTTCGAATCCGCGATCAGCGCATCGACGCGCCGCTCGGCGTCGGGGGCCTGCAGCCCCGTCAGACCAGCAACCTGTTGCACCAGATAGGTCCGGTCGTCGGCGCTGACGCCGCTGTGGCTGGACGACGTCATCAGAATGCGGCCAGCTTCAGCACGCGCCTCCCTCAGATCGATGTTCGGCGCGCGGCGGGGCGCGCGGAACAGCTTGTCGAGCTCATAGCTCAACAGTGGCTCGGCCGCGGAGGTATTGCTGGCGGAGCTCCGCATCGGCGAACGGTCGAGCGCGGCAGCGCCGAGAAGCGCAAGCAGAGCCGCGCCGGCCAGCACCGCCAGGGCCCAGGAGGTCAGCCCGTGCAGGCCGTCCCGGCGCTCGCCATCATCCTCGATCGTTGCCAGCGCAGGCGCCGGTCGGGTCGTCCGACCGGCGATGTAGCCGCCGAAGCCGAAGCTGATGATCGCCTGGATGATCAAATAGAGCCCGGAGAGCAGCGCCAGCGCTGCCGAGGCATCGCGCCAGGTCGGCGAGGCCGAACTGACCCCCAAGCCGACCGCGACACCAAATCCGACCAGGATGAACGACATTGCGCTGGCGGCGAGAGCGCCCGCGAACACCGAGCTCCACTGGATGGTTCGGGGGGCGTCGCCCTCCAGGCCGCCTTCGATGATTTCTTCCCGCATGAGCGTTTCGACCGTCATCGCGGCGCTCTCAGCGCAAGCCGAAGAACGACAGGATCGCCATGATGACGACGATCAAGCCGATCAGGTAAATCAATCCGTCCATTGTCCGTCCTCCTCAGTTTCTTCTGACCGCTAATCGCGACGTATGAGGAACGTTCCAAATAGGACAGATCGGCGGGAACGAAGGCGCGAGATGCGAATTGAGTGCTGGAGTCCCGAGGATGAAGATTGTGAGCACAAGGCCTCAGCCGGTGAGATCCGGCTGGGGCCTTTCCGTGTCTGCCCGCCCACCGCCTCCTGTCCTATGTTAACGACGCCAAGCTCGGGATCATCGAAGATGCGATCGGGGCGGAACCTGTAGATCGGGAGAGCCGCGTGGATCGCAGAACGGCGTGCCTGCATCAGGCGGATGCATTCCGGGAGAAGGCCCTTGCCGATCCCGAGCACCACGACCAATGGATCGACGAAGCCATCAAGTGGCTGGAACGGGCAATGGAGGCCGGTCGTCGCGCCGCGATTGCTGTGGAGACCGACGAAGGCAGCCACGGTCCGGAGGCGAACCGTACGCCCCTCATCGAAACCACGGATTCGCATCGCCGCATCATCGCCCGCCAGTAAGAGCCGATCGCGGCGCACGCGTCGCTGCGGCAATTGTTCCAGGGACGTAACAATGTTGCGGGTCGACACTGTTCCGGCCGCCATGCTAGGCCGGGCATCGACCGTAACGAGAGTGACGTCGTGCTTGCCAACCGCCAGCCCTCAGGAACCTGCCGCCCGCGCCATTGGCGCGGAGTGCTGTCCGCGCTGATCGCGGTGATCTATCTGCTCGCGGGCGCGCTGCACGGCGCGCACGACATCGACGTCACCACGCCCGGCGGCGGCTCGGAGATCGCCGCGGTCCTGGACGGACCCTCGGACCATGGCGACGACAGGGCCATCGGCGGACATCATTGCCATGGCTGCTTCTCGTTGACGGTCACCCAGCCGGCGCCATCGGCGGCATTGGTCGCCCCTGTGCCGGCAACACGCCCGCAACATGCCTCCCGGCTCGCCGGCATCATCCCCGATACCGATTCTCCGCCTCCCAAGCACATTGCCTGAACGGATTGGTCGGGCGTTCCGCGCCCATTGAGTTCATCCTTCACAGGTCGGTTTCATGTTTCGCAAGGGAATGGCCGCGCGCCTCGTGTGCGCGGCAGCGTGCCTGATTGCAGGCGCGGCGCTCACACCGTCGCAGGCCCAGACTTTGACGATGCGCAGTGCACTGTCGCGCGCGCTGGCCGCGAGCCCGCGGCTGACGGCGGCGGAGCGCGACGTCGGCATCGCCACGGGCCAGCGCATCCAGGCCGGCGCGCTGCTCAATCCGGAGCTGTCCTACGAGCAGGACGATTCACTCGGCTCCGGCAAATATCGCGGGACGCGATCGGCCGAGACCACGCTGCAGATCAGCCAGGCCTTCGAGTTGTTCGGCAAGCGCGACGCGCGGATCGCCGCCGGAGCGGCCGGCGTCGAAGTCGCGGCGATCCAGCGCAAGGCCGTCAGGCTCGAGGTGCTGTCCGAGACCGCGATCGCCTTCCTCAGCGTGCTCGGCGCGCAGCGCCGCATCCAGATCCTCGACGAGCAGATAGCCGCGATCGACCGGCTGACCCCGCTGCTGCGCCGCCGCGTTGAGGCCGGGGCCTCCTCACCGGCCGAGACCGGCCGCGCCGAGGTCGCCTCCGCCCTGGTGAAGGCCGACCGCGAACGCTTCAAGGCGACGCTGGCCAGCGCCCGGCGCGAACTCGCGGTGCTAATGGGCGATCCCGCCACGCAATTCGGCGAGGTCTCCGGCCGGCTCGATACCATGGGCAAGCCGCCGACGTTCCAATCCGTCGTCGCCGCCATCGACGCCAATCCGCAGCTGGTGCGCTGGACCGCGGTCTTTGCCCAGCGCAACGCCGAGCTCTTGCTGGCGCGGCTCAAGCCCTATCCGGACGTGCGGATCGCGGCCGGCTGGCGTCATTTCAACGAAACCAATGACGATGCCGTGCGCTTCACACTTTCGGTGCCCATTCCCGTGTTCGACCGCAACCAGGGCAACATCCTCTCGGCGCAGGAGAGCCTTGCCAAGACCAAGGCCGAGCGCGAGGCCAACCGCAACACGCTGATCGTGATTGCCGGCCGCGCCTACGACTCGCTGCAGGGCTCGCTGCGCGAGCTCGCGGTGCTGCGCGAGATCGCCATTCCCAAGGCGGTTGAGGCCTCCGAGGCGATCTCGCAAGGCTACGGCCAGGGCCGCTTCACCCTGCTCGAGGTGCTCGACGCCCAGGCCAGCGTCACCCAGGCGCGGCTGCGCGAGCAGGAGGCGCTGCAGAACTTCCATGCAGGGGTGGCGACCATCGAAGGCCTTGTCGGCAATCCCTTTACGCTGGCGCGGGAGAGCGCACGATGAAGATGTCCTCCACCGTTCTCGTCGCACTCGTTGCCGCCGCGCTCGGCGCTTACAGTTACTCTCTGCTCGCGCCGGCCAAGGTCGCACACACCGAGCATGCCGAGCATTCCGAACACAAGAAGCCGAACGACCATGTCGAGCAGGACGAGCACGGCGCCGACCGCATCCGCATCTCCGACGTCAAGCTGGCGGCTGCCGGCGTCACGCTGGCGGAAGCCGCGAGCGCGACGCTGACCGACACGCTCGCCTTCAACGGCATCCTGCGCGCGAACCAGGAAGCCGTGGTCCAGGTGACGCCGCGCTTTCCGGGCCTCGTCAAATCGATCCTGAAGCGCATCGGCGACAAGGTCGCCAAGGACGACCTGCTGGCCGCGATCGAGAGCAACCAGAGCCTGACCGTCTACGAGCTGAAGGCGCCGATGGCTGGAACCGTCATCGAGCGGCAGATCTCGCTCGGCGAATACGCCTCCGAGCAGAAGCCGGCTTTCGTCGTCGCCGACCTCTCCACCATCTGGGTCGATCTGTCGATCTACCGGCAGGACCTCCGGCGCGTCCGCCTCAACGACGAGGTGCTGATCGATCCCGACGACGGCCGCGGCGAGATCAGGGGCACGATCTCCTACATGGCGCCGATCGGCTCGAGCGAGACCCAGACCGCATTGGCCCGCGTGGTGCTGCAAAACCCGGACGGACGCCTGCGTCCCGGCCTGTTCGTCACGGCGCGGCTGATCCTCGCCGCGCGCAACGTCGCGGTCGCCGTGCGCCGGAGCGCGATCCAGACGCTGGAAGGCCGGACCATCGTGTTCGTGCGCGAGGACGGAGACAAGATCGAAGCCCGCCCGGTGGAAACAGGGGATTCCGATCCGAGATTCGTCGAGATCAAGGCCGGGCTCGCGGCCGGCGAGCACTACGTCGCAGAGAACAGCTTCGTCGTGAAAGCGGAGATGGGCAAGGGCGAGGCCGAGCATGATTGAGCGCCTCATCGCAGCCTCGCTTGCCCAGCGCTGGCTGGTCCTCCTGCTCGCGCTCGGCGCCGTCGCTTTCGGGGCCTGGAACTTCCAGCGCCTGCCGATCGACGCCGTCCCGGACGTCACCAACGTTCAGGTCCAGATCAACACCCGCGCGCCCGGCTATTCGCCGCTCGAGACCGAGCAACGCATCACCTTCCCGGTCGAGACCGCGATGGGAGGGCTGCCGAAACTCGACTACACCCGCTCGCTGTCGCGCTACGGCCTCAGCCAGGTGACGGTCGTCTTCAAGGACGGCACCGACATCTTCTTCGCCCGCCAGCTCGTCGGCGAACGGATCCAGCAGGTGAAGGACCAGCTGCCTGTCGGCGTCGAGGTCGCGATGGGCCCGGTCTCGACCGGGCTCGGCGAAATCTTCATGTACACGGTCGAGGCCAAAAGGGACGACAAGACGGGCGCGAAGACGCAAGGCGGACACGATTATTCGCTGACCGATTTGCGCACCGTGCAGGACTGGATCATCAAGCCGCAGCTTCGCAACGTGCCCGGCGTGATCGAGATCAACACCATCGGCGGCTTCGAACGGCAATTCCACGTGCTGCCTGATCCCGGCAAGCTGATGGCCTACCGGCTCGGCTTCCGCGACGTGATGACGGCGCTGGCCGCCAACAACGCCAATGTCGGCGCCGGCTATATCGAGCGCAACGGCGAGCAATATCTGGTGCGCTCGCCGGGGCAGGTCGGCAACATCGCCGAGATCCAGGACGTCGTGATCGGCTCGCGCGGCGGCAATCCCGTCAGGATCAGGGACGTCGCGACCGTCACCGAGGGCCGCGATCTGCGCACCGGCGCTGCGACACGCGACGGCGAGGAAACCGTGCTCGGCACCGCCATGCTGCTGATCGGCGAGAACAGCCGCACGGTGGCGCGCCGCGTCGCGGCCCGGCTCGAGGACATCGCCAAGTCGCTGCCCGAAGGCGTCGTGACGCGCACCGTCTACGATCGCACCGACCTCGTCGAAGCCACTATCCGCACCGTCAGGAACAACCTGCTGGAGGGCGCGGCGCTGGTGGTGGCGGTGCTGTTCCTGATCCTCGGCAACATCCGCGCCGCGCTCGTGGTGGCCTGCGTCATTCCGCTGTCGATGGCGATGACGATCACCGGCATGGTCGAGACCAAGGTCAGCGCCAACCTGATGAGCCTGGGCGCGATCGATTTCGGCATCATCGTCGACGGCGCCGTGATCATTGTCGAGAATTGCCTGCGCATGCTGGCTGTGGCCCAACGCGAGAAAGGCGGCCTGCTCACGACCACGGAGCGGCTGCGCGCGATCCTGCGCGGGTCGAGCGAAGTCATCAAGCCGAGCCTGTTCGGAACGCTGATCATCGCGGTGGTCTATCTGCCCGTGCTGACGCTGACCGGCGTCGAGGGCAAGATGTTCACGCCGATGGCGCTGACCGTGCTGATGGCGCTGGGCGCCGCCGTGCTGTTCTCCGTCACTTTCGTGCCGGCGGCGGTGGCGATCTTCGTCACCGGCAAGGTGTCCGAGCACGAAAACCTGTTCATGCGGATGGCCAAGCGCGGCTATCTCCCCCTGCTCCGCTGGGCCATCGACAACCGCGCGGCCGTCGCCATCATGGCCGGGCTCATTGTCATCGCCAGCGGGATCGCCGCTTCGCGCATGGGCGGCGAGTTCATTCCGAGCCTGGACGAAGGCGACGTCGCGCTTGCCTCGATCCGGATTCCCGGCACCAGCCTGACGCAATCGCTGGACCTGCAGAAGGCGTTGGAAAAGCGCGTTACGCAGATACCGGAGGTAAAGGAGTTCTTCACCCGCATCGGCACCGCCGAGATCGCGACCGATCCGATGTCGCCGGCGCAGACCGACGGCTATATCATGCTCAAGCCGCGCAGCGAATGGCCCGACCCGGACAAGCCGAAAGCGGAGGTGGTCGAGGCCATCGACCATGCCGCGGACGACATTCCGGGCAGCGCCTATGAACTTTCCCAGCCGATCCAGTTCCGGGTCAACGAGCTGACCTCCGGCGTGCGCAGCGATGTCGGCGTCAAGATTTTCGGCGACGACCTCGACATCCTGCAAGGGGCCGCAAAGCAGGTCGAGGCCGCGATCCGCGGCATCCGAGGCGCCAGCGACGTCAAGATCGAGCAGGTCGCAGGCCTGCCGATCCTCACGGTCCGCCTCGACCGCCAGGCGCTCGCCCGCTACGGCCTCAGCGTCGCCGAGGTGCAGGGCATCGTCGAGATCGCCGTCGGCGGCAAGTCCGCGGGCAAGCTGTTCGAGGGCGATCGCCGTTTCGACATCGTGGTCCGCCTGCCCGAACATTTGCGCGGCAATCTCGAGGCGATCCGGGCGATCCCGATTCCGCTGCCGCCCGGCGAGGACGCCGGCTCCGGCCCGGCCATTCGAACGACATTGGCGGCCTCTCCCCTCGCCCAGATGCGCTACGTGCCGCTGTCGTCGGTCGCGACCGTCGATGCGACGCCCGGGCCCAACCAGATCAGCCGCGAGAACGGCAAGAGACGGATCGTCGTCACCGCCAATGTCCGCGCGCGCGACCTCGGTTCCTTCGTGGCCGAGGCCGAGGCGGCGGTGGCCGAGAAGGTCAAGCTGCCGCCGGGCTATTTCATCGGCTGGGGCGGCCAGTTCGAGCAGCTGGTCTCGGCGACCAAGCGGCTGACCATCGTGGTGCCGGTGGCGCTGCTGATGGTGTTCCTGCTGCTGTTCATGAGCATGGGATCGGCGGCCGACGCTGCGCTGGTGTTCTCCGGCGTGCCGCTGGCGCTGACCGGCGGCGTTGCGGCGCTGTTGCTGCGCGACATCCCCTTGTCCATCAGCGCCGGCGTCGGCTTCATCGCGCTGTCGGGCGTTGCCGTGCTCAACGGACTCGTCATCATCGCCTTCATCGAGCGGCTGCGCAGCGAGGGACGATCCGTTATCGAGGCTGTTCGCGAAGGCGCGCTGACGCGGCTGCGGCCGGTGCTGATGACGGCCCTCGTCGCCTCGCTCGGCTTCGTGCCGATGGCGCTCGCCACCGGCGCCGGCGCCGAGGTGCAGCGGCCGCTCGCGACCGTGGTGATCGGCGGCATCATCTCCTCGACCATCCTGACGCTGCTGGTGCTGCCGGCGCTCTACGTGCTGTTCCGCCGTGACGGAACGCGCGAAACGCCTACAATGACGCCCGATTTGGCGGCGTCCGGGGAGCGCTAGAATTGGACCACGACCACCACGGTCACCATCACCACGACCATGCCGGCCATTCGCATGATCATGGTCATGGCCATTCGCATGATCACGGACACGGCCATGTCCATGCCCCCGCCAATTTCGGCAAGGCGTTCGCGCTCGGCATTTCGCTCAACATCGCGCTGGTCGTCGCCGAGGCGATCTACGGCTACATCGGCAACTCCACCGCCCTGCTCGCCGACGCCGGCCATAACCTGTCCGACGTGCTCGGCCTCGTCATCGCCTGGGGCGCCTCGATCGCAGCCCGCCGCGCGCCGAGCGGCCGCTTCACCTACGGTTTTCGTGCCTCCACCATCCTGGCCGCACTGGCCAACGCGGTGTTTCTGCTGGTCGCGACCGGTGCGATCGGCTGGGAGGCGATCCTGCGCCTGCGCGAGCCGGAGCCGGTCGCGGGCGTCACCGTGATGGCGGTCGCCGGCATCGGCATCGTCATCAACGGCTTCACCGCGCTGCTGTTCGCGCGCGGACGCGAGGACGACATCAACATCGAGGGCGCGTACCTGCATATGGCGGCGGACGCCGCGGTCTCGCTCGGCGTCGTGATCTCGGCGGCACTGATCATCTGGACCGGCTGGCTCTGGCTCGATCCCGTCACCAGCCTCGTCATCTGCGCGACGATCCTGTGGAGCACCACCAGCCTCTTGCGCGGCTCCATCGACATGTCGATGGCCGCGGCACCCAAGGGCACCGACCTCGCCGCGATCAGGGCGTTCCTGCTGGCCCGCCCGGGCGTCTCGGCGATCCACGATCTCCATGTCTGGCCGATCTCGACCACCGAGACGGCGCTGACCTGCCACCTCGTCATGCCCGCCGGCACCGACGATGCGTTCCTGATGGAGACGGCGCAGCTCTTGAAGACGTCATTCCGCATCGGCCACACCACGCTTCAGGTCGAGACCCATCCCGACAACGGCTGCGCGCTGGCGCCGGATGACGTGGTGTGAGCCATTGCGCTGCCCGCGCCAATTGTCCCGCGTGCGAAGGAACGACCCCGATGACGCGGCAAGGACGTCGGTTATGTCACCGCATCGGGGCGCTGTCCGCCGGCGACGGCACCGCTGGTCCTCGAGCGCTGCGCGAGCCAGCGCGCCGCCCAGCGATTGATCGGGCGCTCGAAGCACATCCAGGACGCCGACGCGATGGCGAGGAGAAGCGCGAGCAGAATCCAGCGCCACATCTCACCGGTGCCCGGGTCGAGCTGCTTTCGCAGCGCCAGCCAGGGCAGGATCAAGAACAATGGCCAGTGCCAGATGTAGAGGCCATAAGAGATGTCGCCAAGCTTCACGCCGAGGCGCGGCGCAGCCGGCAAGAGCGCAAGCCCGGCAACGGCGAGCCAGCATGCGACCGGCGTCATCCATGACGACAAGGGCAGCCCGAATGCGTAAACCCAGATCGCGAGCGTCAGCAACGCCAGACTGGAGCGCCAGCTAGGCTGAAGTCGCGAAACCGTCATGTAGGCGAACACCCCTGCGGCAAAGTCGGCGTAATGATCGTCACCGAAACGCGAGATCTGCGGAGGCTGTGGCGCTATTTCAGTTCCGATGGCAGCAGCGGCAATGCACCAGAGCAACAACAGCCTGACGCCGCCGATCGGGATGAGGATGGCGGAGACGATGTAGAAAATGACTTCGTATTCGAGTGTCCAGCCCACCGCATTCATCGGTGTCTGTTGCGGGATGATCAGGAGCGACTTCAGCACCCGGCCGAACTCGATCTCATGCGGCGGGCCACCAATGCTGCGGCTGAAGAGCACGATCATGACGAGCGTGGCCAGGGCATTGAGGGGATAGATCCGGAAGAATCGTTTGGCGAGGAAGCTGGTGGGCGTATAGCCCGGCGCCTTCGAGACGTAGCAAACGATGAAACCGGAAATCGCAAAGAAGAGATCGACGCCGGCCGCACCGCGATCGGCCAAGAACCGCCAAGTATGGAGCCCGGCTGGATCAAAGTATTTCAGCGCGAGATGCGTATGGAAGTAAAAGACCGCCAGGGCGGCGAATGCGCGCCCGAGCTGGATGCCTGGCAGCCGCCCATGAAGCTGAGTATCGGACATTTGAGGCTGCGATTAGCAGAATGCACGGTCTGGCACAACCACACCGCTTTCACCTCTGATCGCGCAATTCAGCTCAGCCTCCTCGTCCGTCTGTCACGGTCATAGATCGGCACCGCCGCGGCAGCCTCACCCCGCCTTCGCCGTCACGATCCAGATCGCGCCCTGCAGCTCGACGCGCTGCCCCTTCAGGAACGGCGCGAGCGTCTCGCGGATCGAAGCCTTGGCCGTCTCATATGTCTCGGGCGGATGGCCCTGCAGGGCACGGCTGGCCGGGCCGATCTGCAACGCGCCGTCGACCGCCGCATCGAGGCCGCCGCCGATCGCAACATCCATCGGCAGATTGTGCGGCTCCATCGCCGCGTCGACGAAGCCGGCCGCTTTGAGGATTCGCATCACGCGCTCCTCCGAGGCGAAGGCGAACGGGCCGGGCTCCTCCGGCCCGACCGGCGGCATCTTCGGCACGTGCTTGTAGACCGCCATCAGCGGCGCCATCATCCAGGGATTGTCCTTCGGCTCGCGCCAGCAGGCGAAGGCGAGCCGGCCGGACGGCTTCAGCGCTCGGCGGAGGTTGGTGAAGGACGCAACGGGATCGGCAAAGAACATCACGCCGAAGCGTGAGGCGAGCAGATCGAAGCTGGCCGGCTCGAACGGATGGACCGTCGCATCCGCCAGCACGAAATCGAGCGGCAGGCCTTTTGGTGCCAGCGCACGCGCCTGCGACAGCATCGGCTCGGACACGTCGAGGCCGAGCGCGAAGCCGTTCGGCGCAACAGCCCTGGCGAAAGCGAGCGTCGTCGCGCCGGAGCCGCAGCCGACGTCGAGGACGCGCTCACCCGGCTTCGGCCGGGCACGGTCGATCAGCACGTCGGCAATGGGTCCGAGCAGGTTTTCCTGGGCCGCGTGGCGATCGGCCCAGCGCTGCCCGCTCGGGCCGTTCCAATAGGCGATCTGGTCGGCGTTTTGCTCGTGGCCAGGCTGTTGCATCGCATTCTCCCTCGAACCGCCGGTCGTCCGCCAAACCAGAAGACGCTTATCCGCATGCAGTTCCCGGACGCAAGACCAATTCCAGCGAGACTATCCCAGTGCCGCCGCCGTCGCGCGCAGTCAGGCACCGGACCGGCGTGAGCACGGGGTCCGGAGTTGACACAATGGGAAGCCACTGTTCTAACTTCGGAAACCTGAGGAAACCCTTTGAAATCCGAACGATCGGTCGGCATCGATTGCCTGCGCGCCATCTCCATCATCTGGGTGCTGCTCTACCATTTTGTCCCGCTGCAGGCCTTCAACCGGGGCACGTTCGGCGTGCTGTTGTTCTTCATCATCAGCGGCTATTGCATCGCATTCAGCGCCGAGACGTCGCAAACGGCCTGGCACTTCTATGCCAAGCGGCTCGGCCGCCTGCTTCCGGCGCTGATCGTCTGCGGCTTCCTGACGACGCTGTTCAAGTTTCTGGCGCCCGAGCTGGTCGAGCCCGGCCGTGGGCTGAAATGGGTCCACTACATCTACACGCTGATCGCGCTTCCGACGCTCAACGTCCTGCAGGTGAACTACAACTTGCCCGACGGTGCCTATTGGTCGTTGCAGATCGAGTTTCAATTCTACTTCTTCTGCTTCCTGATGATGGTGCTGGGGCTCAAGCAACGGCTGCTGGCGCTGCTGTGCGCCGTGACCATCTTCCGGACGGTGACCACCAGCACGGACTATTACACCTCCAACGATTTCTTTCCGTTCTTCATCGCCGGCATGAGCGTGGCTGCCCTTGTCAGGGGACGCACCAGGGAGGCGATCGCGGGGATCATCGTGGCGTTCTCGGTGGAGCTCTATCATCTGAAGATGGGCGTCAAGCAGCCGTCCGCCCAGATCGAGCTGTACCGGTCGCTGCTGCTGTGGTTTGGCACGGCCGCTGTCTATCTTGCCGCACGGTATGACCACCTTCTGCCACGGTGGTCGAGCGCCCTCGCCTTCATCGGCGTCATCAGCTATCCGCTCTACCTGATTCATCAGGACGTCGGGATGATGATCCTGCACTGGGCGCATGTGGGCCGTGACTCCGCGGGCGACATGCTGATCCGCGCGTTCGTGCTTCCTGCATTCCTCGCTGCCGTCGCCTGGCTGGTCTACGCGCTGGTCGAAAAACCCACCATCAAGCCGCTGACCCGTTTCCTGACCGATCCGATCGGCTGGCTTCGGCAATGGCAGCCGGCCATGGCGCGAGGCGGGTACAAGGCCACAGAGCGCAGCGGCGACGTCGCGCGCCAGGATTTGCCGATCGGGTGACCCGACGCAACGGGTTCAAGGCTGGTGGGCGGTCACGGATTCGAACCGCGGACCCTCTCGGTGTAAACGAGATGCTCTAACCAGCTGAGCTAACCGCCCTCGCCGCCTCTTTAGCCTCCCAGGCCCCGGACGGGCAAGCGCCGAACGTCATTCCAGGCTCAATCCTGCGGCCGCCCCGGCAGCAACGGCACCGCGTCGATCCACACCGCGGCCGACTGGCACCAGATCTGCCGGACCGGGCGCAACTGGTCGCGCTGGCGGATCGAGCCCCAGCGGATGCCCCAATCGTCGGCCTGGTCGCCCTCGCCGCTGGTGAACAGCGGGGAACCGCAATCGGCGCAGAAGTGCTGGAAGCGCATCCGGCCGTTGTCGCCGCGCTTGCCGTAGATTCTTGGCGTGCCGGCGGTCAGGCGGATGTCGGTCCCCGCACAGATGGCGGTCACGCGGAACGGCGAGCCGGTCAGGGTCTGGCAATCGGTGCAGTGGCAAACCGACACGGCTTCGGGGTCGATCTCGGCTTGATAGGCGATCTTGCCGCAATGGCATTGCCCGTCGATCTGCATCGCCCCTCTCTCCTTGCCCCAAATAAAAACGGCGCCCGAAGGCGCCGTTTTATCATCTTTTCGAGCCGCACACTCAGTGAGCGGTCAAGCCGCCGGCGGCCTCGTCGCCATCGGGCTTCACCGTCACCTTGGTGTCCTCTTCCCAGACGATCGGCGTCGGCTTCTTCACCAAGGCCTTGGCGATGACGTCGTCGAGGCGGGAGACCGGGATGATCTCCATGCCGCCCTTGATCGCATCGGAAATCTCCGTGAGATCCTTGGCGTTGTCCTCGGGGATCAGCACCGTCTTGATGCCGCCGCGGGCCGCAGCCAGCAGCTTCTCCTTCAGGCCGCCGATCGGCAGCACCCGGCCGCGCAGCGTGATCTCGCCGGTCATCGCGACATCGTGGCGGACCGGGATGCCGGTCATGACCGAGATGATCGCGGTGGCCATCGCCACGCCCGCGGACGGACCGTCCTTCGGCGTCGCACCTTCCGGCACGTGCACGTGGATGTCGCGGCGGTCGAACATCGGCGGCTCGATGCCGTAGTTGATCGCGCGCGAGCGGACATAGGATGCCGCCGCCGAGATCGACTCCTTCATCACGTCACGCAGATTGCCCGTGACCGTCATCTTGCCCTTGCCGGGCATCATGACGCCTTCGATCGTCAGCAGCTCGCCGCCGACGTCGGTCCAGGCAAGGCCGGTGACGATGCCGACCTGCGCCTCGCTCTCGATCTCGCCGAAGCGGTACTTCGGCACGCCGAGCAGCTCTTCCAGAGTCTTCTCGGTGACCTTGACCGACTTCTTCTTGGAGATCATCAGCTCCTTCACCGCCTTGCGGGCGAGTGTGGAGAGCTCACGCTCCAGGTTACGCACGCCCGCTTCGCGGGTGTAGCGGCGGATCAACAGCAGCAGCGCGTCGTCGTCGATCGAGAACTCCTTGGAGTCCAGGCCATGCTTGGACACCGCGTTCGGGATCAGATGCTTGCGCGCGATCTCGACCTTCTCGTTCTCGGTGTAGCCCGCGATCCGGATGATCTCCATGCGGTCCATCAGCGGCCCCGGAATATTGAGCGTATTCGCGGTGGTGATGAACATCACGTTGGACAGATCGTAATCGACCTCGAGATAGTGGTCGTTGAAGGTCCCGTTCTGCTCGGGGTCGAGCACCTCGAGCAAGGCGGAGGACGGATCGCCGCGGAAATCGGCGCCCATCTTGTCGATCTCGTCCAGCAGGAACAGCGGGTTGGACGACTTCGCCTTCCGCATCGACTGGATGATCTTGCCGGGCATCGAACCGATATAGGTGCGGCGGTGACCGCGGATCTCTGCCTCGTCGCGCACGCCGCCGAGCGAGACGCGCACGAATTCGCGCCCCGTCGCCTTCGCGATCGACTTGCCGAGCGAGGTCTTGCCGACGCCGGGGGGCCCGACGAGGCACAGGATCGGGCCGGTCAGCTTGTTGGCGCGCGACTGCACGGCGAGATACTCGACGATGCGTTCCTTGACCTTCTCCAGCCCGTAGTGATCGGAATCCAGCACGGCCTGCGCCGCTTCCAGATCCTTCTTCACCTTGGACTTCTTGTTCCACGGAATCGACAGCAGCCAATCCAGATAGTTGCGCACGACGGTCGCTTCCGCGGACATCGGCGACATCTGGCGCAGCTTCTTCAATTCATGCTGCGCCTTCTCGCGCGCTTCCTTGGAGAGCTTGGTCTTGGAGATCTTCTCTTCGAGATCGGCGAGCTCGTCGCGACCGTCGTCGTCGCCGAGTTCCTTCTGGATCGCCTTCATCTGCTCGTTGAGATAATACTCGCGCTGGGTCTTCTCCATCTGGCGCTTGACGCGCGAGCGGATGCGCTTTTCGACCTGCAGCACCGAGATCTCGCTCTCCATCAGGCCCAGCACCTTCTCCAGGCGCGTGGTCACCGACAGCGTCTCCAGGATGCCTTGCCGATCCGCGATCTTGACCGCGAGATGCGAGGCAACAGTGTCGGCGAGCTTGGCGAAATCGGTGATCGCCTGCACGACGCCGACGACCTCGGCCGAGATCTTCTTGTTGAGCTTCACATAGCTCTCGAAGTCGGACACGACCGAGCGGGCCAGCGCTTCCGCCTCGACCGACTTCGCATCGGTGTCGGCAAGCGCGACGGCCGTCGCCTCGTAATAATCGGCGCGATCGGTGTATTTCGACACGCGCGCGCGCTCGAGCCCTTCGACCAGCACCTTCACGGTGCCGTCGGGAAGCTTCAAGAGCTGCAGCACGCTGGCGAGCGTACCGGTCTCGTAAATGGCATCGGGCGCCGGATCATCGTCGGACGCGTTCTTCTGCGTCGCAAGCATGATCAGCGCGTCGTTCTTCATCACCTCTTCGAGCGCGCGGATCGACTTCTCGCGGCCGACGAAGAGCGGAACGATCATGTGCGGGAAGACGACGATGTCGCGCAGCGGCAGCACAGGATAGGCGTGCGTTTCGCCATGGACGATGGTTGGCCGGGGTTTTGGATTAGTCATGGCCTTTTCCTTTTGCTTTGCCCCCTTGCACGCAGCCCGCCATGCTCATGCGCAGCCGCCACAAGGTGCCGAGGTGATCCGCAAGGCCGGTCGGTCCTGTTACGAGTTGGACCGGCTCGCCGGATCGGATCTGAGGCGAATCTGGAAGAGAATTTTTCGCTCGCCGCCGACATTAGGTGGCTATCGACCCGGGGGGTGTCAAGTCATTGAAAAACGCGCGCCATCAGGCGCTTACGCAACGCGGTAAGCGACGCAACACCGGCTGCGGAGATATTCTTCCGCAGCCCAACTTGAAGGTCCAATTGAAGCGTTCCGGCGCCGCTGGGTCAGGCGCTGGCGTTCTCGACGGCGCGATCGGACCGATCGGCGTAGATGTAGAGCGGACGCGCCGTGCCTTCCACGACTTCGCGAGAAATCACGACCTCTTCCACACCTTCCAGGCCCGGCAGGTCGAACATGGTCTCGAGCAGGATCGCCTCGAGGATCGAACGCAGGCCGCGCGCGCCGGTCTTGCGCTCGATCGCCTTGCGGGCGACCGCGCCAAGCGCCTCGTCGGCGAAGGTCAGCTCGATGTTCTCCATCTCGAACAGCCGCTGGTACTGTTTCACCAGCGCGTTCTTCGGCTCGGTCAGGATCTTCTTCAGCGAGGTCTCGTCGAGGTCCTCGAGCGTCGCCACGACCGGAAGACGGCCGACGAACTCGGGGATGAGGCCGTACTTCAGCAGGTCCTCGGGCTCGACGTGACGGAAGATCTCGCCGGTCCGGCGGTCCTCCGGCGCCATCACCTGGGCCGCGAAACCGATCGAGGTCGACCGGCCGCGCGCGGAGATGATCTTCTCGAGGCCCGCGAACGCGCCGCCGCAGATGAACAGGATGTTGGTGGTATCCACCTGCAGGAACTCCTGCTGCGGATGCTTGCGGCCGCCCTGCGGGGGAACCGACGCCACCGTGCCTTCCATGATCTTCAGCAGCGCCTGCTGCACGCCCTCACCCGACACGTCGCGCGTGATCGAGGGATTGTCGGACTTGCGGCTGATCTTGTCGATTTCGTCGATGTAGACGATGCCGCGCTGGGCCCGCTCGACATTGTAGTCGGCGGCCTGGAGCAGCTTCAGGATGATGTTCTCGACGTCCTCACCGACATAGCCGGCCTCGGTCAGCGTCGTCGCATCCGCCATGGTGAACGGCACGTCCAGGATGCGCGCGAGCGTCTGCGCGAGCAGCGTCTTGCCCGAACCGGTCGGACCGATCAGCAGGATGTTCGACTTCGCGAGTTCGACGTCGTTGTGCTTGGTCTGGTGGTTGAGGCGCTTGTAGTGATTGTGCACCGCGACCGACAGGACCTTCTTCGCATGGCTCTGGCCGATCACGTAGTCGTCCAGGACCTTGCAGATTTCCTTCGGCGTCGGAATGCCGTCGCGCGACTTGACCAGCGAGGATTTGTTCTCCTCGCGGATGATGTCCATGCAGAGCTCGACGCACTCGTCGCAGATGAAGACCGTGGGACCCGCGATCAGTTTGCGGACTTCGTGCTGGCTCTTGCCGCAGAACGAGCAATATAGCGTGTTCTTGGAGTCGCTCGTGCCGACCTTACTCATTCATCTCTCCGTCCGCGGTTCGATCCCGTTCCGCTCGATCGCTCCATTCCGACACGATGGTCGGCATGAAGCTTAAGTAGAGCAAATTCCGTACCAAAAAAGACCCTACGCATTACATCCCGTGCGAATCACGGTCGCTCGATTCTCCGCGATCATAGCCGATCAATCGTAGCCAACCATGCTGTCACCCGACTATCAAGAATTCGCTAATCGGGGGTCGCCGGCTACCCGTGACAATACCGTGATTTCCGGTCTTGGCATGGGCGAAGTGACCGAAATCACCACGGCGTTGCTGGATTGACACGAAAAACAGGCACGAAAGCGGAACCTTCTGCCTGTCGCAGGGCGGAATGACGCGTTTTGCAGCGCGCATATGCGTCCATAGCGTGAACGCCACCTGAAGGTGATAGGCGATCTCAGGGGTTGCCAAGGAGGTCCGCCGTCACCCCAGTAGTGTTACTGGGTCTTCGCCGGCGCGGCTTCCTCGGCGCGCTTGTCGATGACCTTGTCGACCAGGCCGAACTCCTTGGCGTCGTTCGCAGTCAGGAACTTGTCGCGTTCCAGCGCATCCTCGATCGACTTGTAGGTCTGGCCGGTGTGCTTCACGTAGATCTCGTTGAGCCGCTTCTTCAGGTTCAGGATTTCCTGGGCGTGCAGCATGATGTCGGTGGCCTGGCCCTGGAAGCCGCCGGAGGGCTGGTGCACCATGATGCGCGCGTTCGGCAGCGAGAAGCGCATGTCCTTCTCGCCGGCGCAGAGCAGCAGCGAGCCCATCGAGGCGGCCTGCCCCGTGCACAGCGTCGAGACCGGCGGGCGGATGAACTGCATGGTGTCGTAGATCGCAAGGCCCGACGTCACCACGCCACCCGGCGAGTTGATGTACATCGAGATTTCCTTCTTCGGATTTTCCGCCTCGAGGAACAGGAGCTGCGCGACGACCAGCGTCGACATGCCGTCCTCGACCGGGCCGGTCACGAAGATGATGCGCTCCTTGAGGAGGCGCGAGAAGATGTCGTAGGCGCGCTCGCCACGATTGGTCTGCTCGACCACCATGGGCACGAGGTTCATGTAGGTTTCAACCGGATCGCGCATGAGTCACCTAGGGTTTTCGGAGACGGCCATCGCCGGGCAAGGCTTGCCAGCTTGGCTGGAACTGCCGGAAGGGCGAAGGGACGTCCTGTGATGCAGGAACTTGGTAGGGTAGAAGGCGTACCGACAGATATAGCCCAATTCGCTTCTGACAAGTGCGGCGCGCATTAAGGCTTAATCCGTCGGGCAGTTGAAGCTGATTCGCACAAAGAGGCCCAGCCGGCCATCTGGCTAGCTGGGCCTCTTCGCTGATCATCCTTAACAGAGGGCTGTCTCAAAACCCTCAGGCCGCGGTCTTTTCCGCCTCGTCGTCCTTGTAGAGGTCCTCGCGCGAGACCTTCTTCTCGGTCACGTTGGCGAGTTCGAGGATGAAGTCGACGACCTTGTCCTCATAGATCGGTGCACGGAGCTGGGCCAACGCCTGGGCGTTGCTGCGGTAATAGTCCCAGACCTCCTTCTCGCGGCCCGGCATCGAGCGCGCGCGCTCGATCACGGCGCGGCCGACCTCGTCATCGGTCACGGTGATCTTGTTCTTCTCGCCGATCTCGGAGAGCACGAGGCCAAGCCGCACGCGGCGGTCGGCGATCTTGCGGTACTCTTCCTGGGCCTTGTCTTCAGTGGTGTCCTCGTCGGCGAAGGTCTTGCCGGCGGAGGCCATCTCGGCCTTGACCGAGTTCCACATCAGATTGAACTCTTCGTCCACCAGCGAGGGCGGCGCCTCGAAGCGGTGCGCTTCGTCGAGACGGTCGAGCAAGGCGCGCTTGACGCGCTGGCGCGTCGCGGTCGCGAACTCGGCAACCAGACGCTCGCGCGCGGCTTCCTTCAGCTTGTCCAGCGATTCCAGGCCAAGCGTCTTGGCGAACTCGTCGTCGATCGCAACGTCCTGCGGCGCCTCGATCAAGGTCGCGGTGGTCTCGAACTCGGCCGGCTGGCCGGCGAGCTTGTCGCTCATGTAGTTCTGCGGGAACGACACTTTCAGCGTGCGGGTCTCGCCGGCCCCGATGCCGATCAGCTGCTCCTCGAAGCCCGGAATGAAGGTGTTGGAGCCGATCGCCACCTGGATGCCCTCGCCGGTGCCGCCCTCGAAGACTTCGCCGTTGATGGTGCCCTTGAAGTTGATGGTGACGCGGTCGCCGGATTCGGCCTTGGCGCCCTCGGCCTTCGCGGCATAGCTGCGGTTGCTGTCGGCGATGCGCTTGATCGCCTCGTCGACGTCGGCATCGGTGACTTCGGCGACGGGCTTCTCGACCTCGAAGGTCTTGAAGTCGGCGAGCGCGATTGCCGGCACCACCTCGATCGCGACCGTGTAGGTCAGATCGGTCTTGCCGCTCAGCAGCTCCTCGACCTCGGCCTGCTCGCTCGGCATGGTGATCTTCGGCTCGGTCGCAAGGCGGAAGCCGCGCTCGGAGAACAGCTGCGTGTTGGTGTCGCGGATGGTCTGGTCGATGGTCTCGGCCATCACCGAGCGGCCGTAGACCTTCTTCAGGTGCGAGACCGGCACCTTGCCGGGACGGAAGCCGTTGATGCGGACCTTGTCCTTGAGGTCGACGAGCTTGGCGCCGGCCTTGGCGTCGAGATCAGACGCGGGAACGCTGATCTTGAACTCGTGCTTCAAACCTTCCGAGAGGGTCTCTGTGACCTGCATGGCGTCCAATCTTCTTCTCGTTCGGTCCCGGCGCGCATGCGTCGGGACGCTGTCATTAATCGATCCGGCGCGAGGCAAACCCTCGACGCCGGTGCTGCATCGGACCGGCTTCAGCGGACAGACATCCGCGCGAAAGCAGGCCCTCGTAATCCGTGCAAACGCGATCAGCGCTTGGTGCGGGCGGAGGGACTCGAACCCCCACAACTTTCGTCACTGGAACCTAAATCCAGCGCGTCTACCAGTTCCGCCACGCCCGCGTGAAGTTGCATCAAGACCGGCCGCGATGCCGCGGGCGGCCGGGCTTATAGCATGTGCCTGACTGTTCGCAGCAAAAAAATGGTCTGATGGAGGCAGGCTTCAAGTAGGCACGATGGCTGGACTTATCCAGCACGGCGTGGTCCGGATTGCCGCATGAAATCGCGGATCTTCGACCCCAATCGGCGCGAGGTTCTGGCCGGGCTTGGCGCCTCCGCGGCCGCGGTCATCGCGGGCGGCGCAACCCCGCCAGTGACTGCCCAGCTTGCCCTACAGGCAAGGGCGTCAACGCTGGCTCTCAGACCGGGTCAGCCTGCTACACCCGTCTGGGAGCTCGCCGCCGTCAGCCATCTCCGGGACGTCCGGCTCAAGCGCGGCGACCGCTGCGAGGTGGTGTTTCGAAACGACCTTGCTGTGCCGCTTGCGCCAGTCTGGTACGGCCTCAATGGTCCCGTTCCGGCCGATCCGCTGCGAGGACGCGCGCCCGCGCCCCCGAACGCGGTCGAAACATCAATTATTTCAATACCTCATGCCGGAACCTTGCTGGCCGACTTCCGCCTGTTCGAGGACGGCCTGAAGCAGCCGGCACGCCCGCTGGCGATCGTCGCGGCCGAGACCAGCCCGGCCGTCGTCGATCGTGACGAGGTGCTGTTGATCGAGGAATGGCGCCTGCGCCCCGATGGCACCGCCGTCCCGCCGGGCCAGGACCCGAAGGACGCGACGCCGGCCTATACGATCAACGGTCAGACTTCATTCGAACTCTCAGCCCTGGGCCATCAACGGCTGCGGCTGCGCTTTATCAACGGCTCGCAACGCACTGTTCTGGCTATCAAACTGGAAAGCCACGACGTCCGCGTGCTGGCCTTGGACGGACAGCCCGCCGAGCCGTTTTCGGCGCGCAACGGCGCCCTGGTGCTGGCGCCCGGGGCACGGGCCGACGCCGTCGTGGATGCGGTCGCATCAGCCCCGTTCCTGCTGCACGACGGCAAGGCGGCGCACCGTGTCGGCGGCCTCAAGATCTCCGACCAGCTGGCGCGGCGCGTTCCGCTGGCCCCGCCGCAGCCGCTCGCTCCGAACGACCTTCCCGAGAAGCTCGATCTGAAAGGCGCCCTGCGGTTCGATGTCGCGCCCGGCGCGCCCAATGCGGGCTGGGCCCGGCCCGCGAACTTCTCCACGGCCTCCGCACCCGCCTTCCGGGCCAGGACCGGCCGCACCGTCGTGCTGGCCCTGAGCAATCCCGGCTCAGTCACCACCGTGTTCCACCTGCACGGCCACCCCTTCCGCCTGCTCGACAGGCTCGACGACGGCTGGAAGCCCTACTGGCTCGACACGCTCGCGCTCGAGCCCGGCCAGACCCAGCGCGTCGCCTTCGCGGCGACCGCGCCCGGGCGATGGCTGATCGAGTCGGTTGCAACGGACTGGGCCGCGCCGCGGCTGGTGCGCTGGTACGCGGTGGAGTGAAGCTCTTGTGGATGGGTAGAGTGCAGCGAAACCCCTCGCCATCACGTCAAGGTTTGAGATGATGGGTTTCGCTGCGCTCTACCCATCCTACTCGGCTGCCTGAGCACTAGTACTCCACCCCCAGCGCGGAATAGATCCGCCGGTGCACCGCCGGCAGCGTCTCGGTGAGATCCTCCGCGATCAATCCCGGCCCGGCTTCGCTCGCCGCCTCGCCATGCATCCAGACGCCGATGCTGGCGGCTTCGAACGCCGGCACGCCCTGGGCCAGCAACCCTGCGATGATGCCGGACAGCACGTCACCAGCGCCGGCGGTGGCGAGCCAAGGCGGCGCGTTGGCGGCGATGGTGGCGCGGCCGTCGGGAGCGGCGATCGTGGTATCGGGCCCCTTCAGCAGCACGACGGCGCCGGACCGCTCGGCGGCGGCGCGCACCCGTTCCAGCTTGGAACGGCCCGGGAACTTGTTGCTGAGGTCCGAGAACAGGCGCGGAAACTCGCCTTCGTGCGGCGTCAGCACCACCGCATTGTCCTGTGAGGACTTGATCGATTCGAACAGGCGCTCGGGGGTTGCGGCAAAGCTGGTCAGCGCATCGGCATCGAGCACCAGATGACGCTGCGCGGCGAGCGCGGTGTGGACGAGATCGCAGGTGCGCTCGCCGATGCCCGCGCCGGGACCGATGATGCAGGTGCTGTAGCGCTTGTCGGCGAGCAGCTCGCCGAACTCGACGACGGTGTCGACCGCGCGAACCATCACCGCAGTCAGCGCCGCCGCGTTGATCGCGAGCGCATCGCGCGGGCTCGCCAGCGTCACCAGGCCCGCCCCTGCCCGCAACGCGCCGCGCGCGGCAAGCCGCGCGGCCCCGGTCGCGGCCGCATCGCCGGAGACCGCCAGCACGTGCCCGCGCGCGTATTTGTGGCCGTCGATGCGCGGCAGCGGAAAGGCAGCGCCCCAGACATCCGGATCGTTCTCGAAGGTCTGCGGCGCGATCTCGTCCAGCACCTGCGCGTCGATGCCGATGTCGGCGACGCGCACGCGGCCGCAATGCATCCGGCCGGGCAGCAGCAAATGCGCCGGCTTCTTGCGGAAGAAGGTGACGGTCTCGGTGGCGTTCACCGCAGCGCCCATTACGGCCGCGCTGGTGCCGTTGATGCCGCTCGGCAGGTCGACCGCGAGCACCACGGCACCGTTGGCGTTGATCGCCTCGATCATCGCGCGCGCCTCGCCATCGACAGGGCGGCTGAGGCCCGCACCGAACAGCGCATCGATGATCAGCGCAGGTCTTCCGATCGCCTGCGGATTGAACGGGAGCACCGGGTGCTTCCAGCCGCGCGCGGCGGAGGCCGCATCGCCCTGGAGCTGGTCGCGCTCGCACATCGGGATCACCGAGACCTCGCGGCCCTGGGCGGCGAGCTCGGCGGCTGCGACGAAGCCGTCACCGCCATTGTTGCCGGGCCCGGCCACGATCAGGATCGGCCCCTCCTCCACCAGCGCCTGGGCGGCCTCGGCGACCGCCTGGCCCGCGCTCAGCATCAGCTTGAAACCGGGCGTGCCGGCCGCGATCGTGAGCTGGTCCGCCCGCTGCATTTCGGCGTTGGTCAGAACTTCCATGCCACTTCCCTAGTACAATCGCCTTTTCAGCAGGCATCCTCGGCGTGGATCCGACGCGGGGAACAACGATCTGCACACATATTGAACCGTTTGCCTATTTCGTAGTCTTCGGTATTTTGTGCAAGTCGGCGCCACCACTCAGAGATGCTCGTTAAAAGGCTGATAACGCTCCAATAATCAGGGCATTTGCAACTTGGCATAGACCCTGCTTTCGAGGAAGCCGCTTCGGTTCGTCGTGCTCACTGGCATTTTCAGGGTGTCGCCGGCCGTTGGTGCCGGACAGGTCAGGACTTCCGGCATAGCGAAGACAAGATCGTGCGTTAGAGCAGCGCATCCTGACGAAGACGTTGCGATTTGATCGAAAGGCCGGAGGCGCGCAGTGAAGAAAATCGAAGCCATCATCAAGCCATTCAAGCTCGACGAGGTGAAGGAAGCGCTGCAGGAAGTCGGCCTTCAGGGCATCACCGTAACCGAGGCCAAGGGCTTTGGCCGGCAGAAGGGGCACGCCGAACTGTACCGCGGGGCAGAATACATCGTCGACTTCCTGCCCAAGGTGAAGATCGAGATCGTGATCGGCGACGATCTGGTCGAGCGCGCCATCGACGCGATCCGCCGCGCCGCGCAAACCGGGCGCATCGGCGACGGTAAGATCTTCGTCTCCAACATCGAAGAGGCGATCCGCATCCGAACCGGCGAATCCGGGCTGGACGCTATCTGAGCCGGGTGCTATCCCGAATTTTGCGACACTCCGACTAGAATGAAGGCTGCTTCGGCGGCCTGATTTCGTTTGTGCGGTCGCGCAAAACTCGCCCTCAGCGAGAACAATTTGCTCATCTGGAAACCGACCCGCAGAGCCAAAAGGGGTATGCATGAAGACCGCCAAAGACGTCCTGAAATCGATCAAGGACAACGACGTCAAGTACGTCGACCTGCGCTTCACCGATCCGCGCGGCAAGTGGCAGCATGTGACGTTCGACGTCAGCATGATCGATGAAGACATCTTCGCCGAAGGGACGATGTTCGACGGCTCCTCGATCGCCGGCTGGAAGGCGATCAACGAGTCCGACATGTGCCTGATGCCCGACCCGGTCACCGCGACGATCGACCCGTTCTTCGCCGAGACCACCATGGTCATCACCTGCGACGTGCTCGAGCCGACCACCGGCGAGCCCTACAACCGCGACCCCCGCGGCATCGCCAAGAAGGCCGAGGCCATGGTGAAGTCGATGGGCGTGGGCGACAGCGTGTTCGTCGGCCCCGAAGCCGAGTTCTTCGTGTTCGACGACGTGCGCTATTCGGCCGAGCCCTACAAAACCGGTTTCCGCCTCGACTCCTCGGAGCTGCCGACCAATTCCGACACCGAATATGAAGGCGGCAATCTCGGCCACCGCATCCGCACCAAGGGCGGCTACTTCCCGGTGCCGCCGCAGGATTCGGTGCAGGACATGCGCTCGGAAATGCTCGGCGCCATGGCCAAGATGGGCGTCAAGGTCGAGAAGCATCACCACGAGGTCGCTTCCGCCCAGCACGAGCTCGGCATGAAGTTCGACACGCTGACGCTGATGGCCGACCACATGCAGATCTACAAGTACTGCATCCACCAGGTCGCGCACATCTACGGCAAGACCGCCACCTTCATGCCGAAGCCGATCTACGGCGACAACGGCTCGGGCATGCACGTGCACCAGTCGATCTGGAAGGACGGCAAGCCGGTTTTCGCCGGCAACAAATATGCCGACCTGTCGGAGACCTGCCTGCACTACATCGGCGGCATCATCAAGCACGCCAAGGCGATCAACGCCTTCACCAACCCATCGACCAACTCCTACAAGCGTCTGGTCCCGGGCTATGAGGCTCCCGTGCTGCTCGCCTATTCCGCGCGCAACCGCTCGGCCTCCTGCCGCATCCCCTACACCGCTTCGCCCAAGGCCAAGCGCGTCGAGGTGCGCTTCCCCGATCCGATGGCCAATCCCTATCTCGGCTTCGCCGCGATGCTGATGGCCGGCCTCGACGGCATCAAGAACAAGATCGATCCGGGTCCGGCGATGGACAAGGACCTCTACGACCTGCCGAAGGAAGAGCTGAAGCAGATCCCGACGGTGTGCGGCTCGCTCCGCGAGGCGCTCGAGAACCTCGACAAGGACCGCGGCTTCCTCAAGGCCGGCGGCGTGTTCGACGACGACTTCATTGACGCTTATATCGAGCTGAAGATGACCGAGGTCGCCCGCTTCGAGATGACCCCGCATCCGGTCGAGTTCGAGATGTACTATTCGGGCTAAGCGGCCCGAACTGTCCGCGACAGGCAACAGGCGCTTCCGAAAGGGAGCGCCTTTTCGTTTCAGCGACATTGAACTCAGACACCAGCTGAAGCCGGACGATCGGCTGGCGCGCCTGCGCTTCGTCCGCGTCGCGGCCGTGCAGCTCGCATCTCGCACGCGTCAGCTTTCGTTCTGCATCTGACTCCACTTCGTTCCCAAAGAACAAATCAGAGCCGCAAAAATCAGGGCGGATCAATTCCTACCGATTGGTTTATCTCGTGCGAGACTTGGCATGAAGATCGGGCGATGCGCTTCGGGGCCTAGGCGTCGGGCAAAACACCCGGGTCAAGCCCTCCCTTCAAAAATATTTCACTTTCCCGAATTTCGGATTTATGGCATACAACACTCATCCCCGCCCTGCCAGAGGGGCGCTTCGCGATCGTCACGAGATGCGGGTTGGGGTGCGGTGGACGCGGCAGCGCCGGCGCGGATGTGTGGCGACAGGGCGGGCGACCGTGAGTCTCACACAACGTGCATACGACACGGCGCGGTCACAGCGGTCTCGTTGGACATCAAGGGCGAGCACGCGTCAGCCCCTGATGATCTGGCGGGATCGTCCGCGGACGGAGAAGTCGTGTGGTCCCGACGCCCGGGGTTCTGGCGTCAAATCTCGCCGTGATGTGGCGGCCAACCGGCACGCGCATCGATCAGCGGCGAGGCGACGGGGGCAATAGTGCAACGCTCCCCGAGGAGAGCACGAAGGACACCGTTAAAACCATCCGCGCAGGGAAGGCCGGGCGACCGGCACACCTGTGGTCCACCCCGTGTGCGTTCTTACGCCCACGGACCTGCGGGTGCCGCCGGCGCCCGGCCTTCCCTGCGCCCTTTGGCACTTCAAAGCGCGCGAACGACCTGCAAGCCTCGGGCGAAATCCGCCGCGAGATTGAAAAGGCGTGTTTACGATTTCGAACGCTGATGAAGTGCGATCCAGCTGCCTCATGCTCCGTCATTGCGAGCGCAGCGAAGCATCCAGGAATCCCTCCGCGGAACCAGTCTGGATTGCTTCGTCGCATCAGCGCAAAATTGCTCCGCAATTTTGTCGCGAGCTCCTCGCAATGACGTGGAGAGAGCGAGCGCCACACGAACGCGCCTTACGCCGCCGCCTTCTGCCGCGCCACCAGCGCCTCGCCGAACGCCTCGAACAGCTTGCGGTTGATCGGATTGTGCTGGGGATCGTATTCGGCGTGCCATTGCACACCGAGCGCGAAGCTCGGGGCTTCCGCGATCCGGATCGCCTCGATGGTGCCGTCCTCGGCGACGCCCTCGATCAGCACGCGCTTGCCGGGATCGAGGATGCCCTGGCCGTGCAGCGAGTTGACCCTGATCTTCTCGCAACCGAGGATTCTCGCGAACGCCCCGCCCGGCGTCAGGTCGACATCGTGGCGGTCGGCGAACACCACGGTCGGATCGGGATGGATCTCGCCGTTCTCGAGCCGGGGCATGCGGTGGTTCATGCGGCCGGGTATCTCGCGGATCTCGGGATGCAGCGAGCCGCCGAAGGCGACGTTCATCTCCTGCAGGCCGCGGCAGATGCCGAACAGCGGGATGCCGCGGGATACGCAGGCGACGGAAAGGGCCAGCGCCACCTCGTCGCGGTGGATGTCGTAGGGCTCGTGCTTCTCGCAGGGGTCGACGTTGAAGCGGGTCGGGTGCACGTTGGCCCGGGCGCCGGTGAGGATGATGCCGTCCACGGTGTCGAGCAGTGCCGCGATATCGGTGATGTCAGGCGAGCCCGCGAACATCACCGGCAAGCCGCCGGAGACCTCGGCCACGGCGCGCAAGTTTCGCTCGCCCACCATCTGGACCTGAAATCGATTTTCGACGCGATGGGCGTTCCCGATCACGCCGACGACCGGCTTTCTCATCTGTCGTTCCGCGCCTCTCCGTCAGAAGATTCCCGTAACATGCCCCCCGGATGGAACAAATTCAACCGAAGGGATCGCGGGACGGCAATGCTATTTTCGCGCAAATGCCGCCGCCCCGGCCGCCCGGTCGCCTCGCAGATGCCTCCACGCTCCAGCGACGAAAAGCCGGATCCGGTCAAACAGAACCGCCGCCAGAATGGCGCTCGCGCCGCCCAGAAACGGGACGGCATAATAGGCGTAGCGGTTGAAGCCGTAGACCAGAAACGCCGGAAACGCGAGGCTGACGAGTGCGAGCAGGATCATCAGGCTGCCGCCGGCGACCAGACCAGGGGGGAGCGGGCGCAGGAATCCGAGGCGGGCGCCGATGGCACCTGCAACCAGGACGAAAGCGAGGATCAGGGTTGCCGCGGACACCCAGCGGATCGGTCCCGGAAGCTCATCGTACTCGCTGGATATGGTCAGCCCGTACCAGAGATCGGCCAGATCCGGCCGCGGCTGGTAGCCGAACGTCAGGAGACGGTCCAGTTTCACCTGCACCTGGTCCGGCGACGGCAACAGCCACCGCTCGAGCCGCCAGTGAGGCTTGTAATAGTCGTAGATCAGCCGCCGATATTTGAGCCCGGTCGGGCTTCCAAACATGGGATAGGCGTCCCGGCGCACGAAGAATTCGTAGCCCTGCGGATTGACGGCGCGCCGCGCCGCGCCATTGGCGTCAAACAGCAGGAAGTACATTTCGCGCAGAAAATGCCTGCTGATGTGCCGGTACAGCGTCGACGGTGTCGTCAGAGTCTCGATGAAGATGTCGCGAACCACCTTCTCGAATTCTTCCGGGGTGTCGCCCGGCTTCTTCAGCTCCTCCAGGGCGCCGAAGGGCCATTGATAGACCACGATGTCGGACCAGCCGGTGGGCGTATCCAGCGCCCGCATCCGCTCGACATAGGCCCGCGCCTTGGCTTTCCGGTCGAGATGGACCCCGTGATGGAAGTCGCCGGAATAGCCGACCACGAATGCCATCACCGCCACGCTTTCGCTGCCGGCCGGACGTTTTCCAATCGCGTAATTGACCGCCGTCGGGATCAGGTACACGGCCGTGGCGAGGCCGCCTGCCAGCGCGACCACGCTCAGTCGGCGGAGCCATCCGGCGTCCAGCACCACGATCAACCAGAGCAGGATGACCGCCGCTTGTCCGACCGCGGCCGACCGGCACGTCATGACGGCTCCCAGGCTTGCCCCGAGCACCGCTGCAGCGACAAATGGCGGCCACTTCCTGAAGACGATGCCTGCGGCGAGGAAGGCGGCAAGGCTGACCAGAAAGTTCGAGATGCTCTCGGCGCCGATCGTGTTGTCATAGTGAACCGTGCGCGCATAGAGCGCGGCGATCAGAAAGGCCAGGACCGACAGGATTCGGGGCGCACCGGCAAAGCGCACCGTCGCGGCGACGAGAAGAGCCGTGCCGATGCTCATCAGATGCTGGACGATGACGAAGACCACGATATGCGGCCCGAACAGCTTGGACAGCAGCACCAGGAACACCGCCAGGCCGTACGGCCGTTTCCCGGTATTATCGATGTAATGGCCGTTCAGAATGGCCTGCGCTTCGTCCAGATAGGCATCGCTATCCTCGTGGACGAAATGATCCGGCCAGGCCACCAGAAACGCCAGATGAACCATCAAGGCAAGGCCGATGGCCCAGACCCAGATCCCGAGCCACGTGAGACGGCTTGCCCATGCAAGGAGTGCCTGCCACTTCTGACTTGGCCCCCACCCACCTCCGATGTCGCTAGCAGGCAAATTGATTCTCCAAATGCACTGGCGGCGCGAAGGCGGCGACGGCCGTGCGCCAGGAAGATCAGATCATGCCAGGCGGGTGCCGGACACCGTCCAGCTATAACCGTGGCGGTGGTAGAGCCTGACGTCACCAAATCCGCCGTCCGACAACAACGTTTCTGCCTCGGCGCGGGTGTAATATTTCGCGTAAGCGGGATTGAGCTGGTCGTAGATGGTCAAGCGGCGGACGCTGCGCGGAAACTTCGCAAGCACCGAGCGCATGTAGGACCTCATCGGCAGCGGCAAGATCCGGCACAGCCCGATATAGGCCGTCAGTATCCATTCAAGGCCGTGGGACAGCACCACGAGCACCCGGTGCGGCAGCAGCACCGTGAGCTTGCGCAGCGGGATCGCGAGCGACAAATAGGTCTCGTTGCCTTCGTAGCCATAGAGCCAGACGATGCAGCGTCCTCCCGGGCGCAGGGCCGCGAATGCGGCGCGAACCACGGGCGCCGGTTCGGGGATGTGATGCAGGACCCCCATCGAAACCACGTAGTCGAGCCCGAGATCGGGCGGCAGCCGGTCGCCGGGTGCCTGCAAATAGTCGATGCGGTCGGCACGTGCCGCCGTGTTGTCCTTCAGGACCAGCATGGCCTCGGACGGCTCGACCGCAACGACGCGGGCCGCCCCCGCATCGAGCAGCATGTTGACGATGCGTCCAGTGCCGCTTCCGATGTCGGCGATCCGCTTGCCCGCGACATCGTCGAGGGCGAGCAGCGGACCGAACAGATCGGCAAGAAGATCGGCCGAGCCGTAATAGCCGGGATTGTCGCGGAAGGCGGTCCATTGCTCGCCAAAATCGCTGATCGTCTGATCCTTCAGGTCCGGCATGCGTCCACCTCGCCGCTCATGCCTGGCGCGGCGCCGGCGCTGCCAGCCCCGTCAACCAGATGCCCAGCGTCAGGATCGGCCAGAGCGCAAATGCGTTGTCGCTGCTGGCTTCGCGATGCGCCTTCCACAGTTGCCGGATCGCGTCCGGCTTCATCAACGGCGCGAAAACGTCAGCTTCGCGGTCGAGCACCCGTTCGCAGATCGGCCGCAGCCCGCCGCGCCGCATCAATTGCGCGATCGGCACGTTGAAGCCGCGCTTGCGCGACCATGCGGCATCGGCCGGCATGCCCAGGCGCTCGGCCAGCTTGCGTAACACGTATTTCGGCGCGCCCTTGGGCCAGGGATTGAGCAGCGAGACATCGAGCCTGCCGGCGAGGTCCATGACCCGCCGGTCGAGGATCGGAACGCGCACCTCGAGACCATGCGCCATGCTCATGGCATCGACCTTGGTGAGAACGCTCTGGAGGTGGAAGCGCTGGTCGGCAATCAGCGCCCGATCCAGCACCTTCTCGTGCGGCTCCGCATAGTACTCGGCGTATTCGGCAAACGGGTCGGCCGATGCAAGATCGGCCATCCCGCGGTCATAGATCCTCTCGGCGAGAAACCGGGGAACGAGCCGCCGCCATTGCAGATGCGGGCTGCTGCCGCCGTCGCCGAGACCGAGCGCGAAGCGGGCGAGTTGCGCGGCTGCTGGAAGCCGCTTCTCGTTGCCGCGCACGGACGCATAGGCGAGGCGCCCGGTCAGGCCTGCGACGCGGCGCGGCACCAGGTGACGCGCGCCCTCCGCCATCATGGTCGCGGCGTAGGTTTCGTATCCCGCAAAGAACTCGTCGCCGCCATCGCCCGAGAGCACCACGGTGGAATGCCGCCGGACCGCACCGGCGAGGTGATAGAAGCCGAGCGCGCCGGTATCGGCGCATTGGCCGTCGAAATGATAGACCACGGCCCGCAGCGCGGCCTCGGCCCCCTCGCCCGCTTCGCCGTCGATGACGTTGAGCGGCAGGCCGGCGGCGGCGGCGATCTGCCGCGCGACCGACGTTTCGTCGTGGCTCTTCTCGCTGAAGCCTGCCGTGAACAACGGCGGCTTCAAGCCGAGCCGCCCGAGCGTGAGGCTGATCAGCGAGCTGTCGATGCCTCCGCTCTGGAGCACGGCGAGCGGTACGTCGCTCACCATCTGGCTCTTCACCACCGTCTCGATGGTCGATTGCAGCCGGACGACCGCTTCGTCGAGGTCGTCGATCTCCGGCGCGCGCACCGGCCGCCAGAAGCGCCGCTCGGTCCGCTCCCGGTCGGTGAAACTGATCGCCGTGCCGGGCGGGACCTGCTTGATGTCCTGAAACAGGCTCTGCCGCGTGCCGGTGTGGCCCGCGGCGAGATAGGTGTGGAGCGCTACGGGATCGATCTGCGCCGCGACCTCGCCACTGGCGGTGATTCCCTTGATCTCGCTGGCAAACAGCACACTGCCGTCGCTCTCGAAATAATGCAGCGGCTTGATCCCGATGCCGTCGCGCGCAAGGATCAGGCGGCGTTCCCGCCGATCCCACAGGCCGATGGCGAAAAAGCCTTCGAGCCGCTCGAACATCGCTTCGCCCCAGGCGAGGTAGGCGTAGGGAAGGATTTCGGTGTCGCAGCTGCTGCGAAAGCGGAAGCCGAAGGATCGCTCGAGCTCGCTGCGCAGCTCGCGGTCGTTGTAGATCTCGCCGTTATAGGTGACGACGATGCGGCCGGAGGCATCGAGCATCGGCTGATGGCCGCCCTCGGAGAGATCGCGGATGGCGAGCCGGCGATGAGCCAGGCCGACGGGTCCTTCCAGCCAGGTGCCCTCGCCGTCCGGACCGCGATGGACCAGCGCAGCCGACATCGCCGCAACCGCGCGCGGATCCGCGGCGCGGCCGTCACGATGAAAGATGCCGGCTACGCCGCACATTGCGTTCCCCTGCCGAGGGAGGTCATGGCCGCTGATTCATGATCTGCTTCAGAAGCACCGCGAGCAGCCCCATGGCGACGACGAGGATGCTGAGCAGGATCGCGCCGACGCCCAGGACGAAGGCACTGACGAGCTGCAGCGCGATGCCGCCGATCAGGGAGACCACCGCGAGCGCCGTGCACATCATCGCCAGCAGTACGAAGATCTTCAGCGGATTGTAGTAGGTGCAGGCCTCCAGGACGTATTGCAGGGTCCGGATGGAGTCGCGGAACAGGTTCACCTTGGAGCGGCCGATCCGCTCCCTGTAGTCGATCTCGACGTAGTCGACGAACTTCGCGTTCATCATGTAGGCGAGGGTCAGCGACGTCGTGAAGCTGAAGAGGTCGCTGACATGCTCGAAATAGGAGATGGCAACCTTCCTGTCGAACACGCGAAGGCCGGAATTGATGTCGGGAATGTCGCGGTTGGCGGTGAATTCGACGATCGCCTTCAGGATTGCGCGCAGCGGCGACTTCAACATCGACTCCCGGTAATTGGGCCCGGTCCGGGCGCCGACCACCATGTCGAAACCCTGCTTGTAGCGGGCGACAAGTCCGGGGATCGCCTCCATCGGGTAGGAGCCGTCCGCGTCGCTGATGACGATCGTATCGTAGGACGCGGCGCGAATTCCGTCCTTCAGCGAGCGGCCGTAGCCAATGTTGTGGGGATGCCTGATCACCCTGGCGCCCGCCTGTTCGGCGAGCGCGCCGGTGCCATCGACCGACCCGTCGTCGACGATGACGATTTCGTAGGGGGTGAGTTGGGCGCCCTCGAGAGCCGCCCTGCCCCGATCGATGGTTTCAACGATGCCGTTGCGCTCGTTGAGCGCGGGAATGATGACTGAAATCATAAGCGACGTGCGATACAGGTAACGGATTGCCCGAAGAAGCTTCGCGAAAGCGGATCGAGCGCCCGCGACAGCGGCACAATGTATTTGTCGAACAATGCAATCTGACCATTCACGGCGTCATCGTTGAGCGAGTGATGCCGCTTCAGGCGGTTGGCAAGCCAGCCCAATCCGCCAATGGGATTGAAATAGCTCAGCCGGACGAGCTCGACCGGCTGATCCTTCAGCAGATCGGCCAGACGCGTCGTGGTGTAGCGACGGCAGTGTCCCGCCAGGCGATCGAGATCATTATAGAGCAGCATCAGGGCCGGCACGCTGATCAGGAGATGACCTCCCGGCTTCAGCACGTCGACCAGGTTGGCAATTGCGGTCGCGTCGTCTTCGATGTGCTCGAGCACGTTGATGGTGAAGACCGCATCGACGCCTTCAGGAAACAGCGACCGCAACTGATCCCGGACCAGGATATCGCAGACGGCAAACTTGCGGCCGGGCATCTGCCGCGTGGCCTGCTCGACGCTGTCGCGGTCGTGGTCCACGCCGCAATAATCCCCGAGCTCGCCCAGCGCCTTGCTGTAGTGCCCGTGACCAAATCCGACTTCGACGATTTGTCCCCGCAGATAAGGGCGGAACTGGTCGATGACCCAGTTCATGTAGTTCTGCGCATCCGCAATCGCGCTTGAATAGGTATCTGCCCCAGTCTTGAGCGCGTCGATCGGGACAGGCCGAAGCGGACGAGAGATCTGGACCATGAAACCTGCCCTTTCCTACAGGCGAATTAGCAGGACGAGGCCTGTTTCTCAAGGGCGTTCGGCCTCCACATCGCGCCCAGGTTGGTCGTTCGGAATGATCCGCGCCAAACACTTCGTGCCGGTGGCCCAGCGGGCGCCTTGACTTTGGTTCCACAAAAACGCTTGGCTCGCGGGGGCTCTTCCGGCAAATCCCTGCCCCGGTCGATCATCCCAGGCATGGCGCAAGGCCAGAAACCAGAAGGAAGACGTGACGTGACGAGACCCGCAGACGGACGCTCCCTTTCCCGCGGCGACCTCGCCTGGGCGGTCTCGGTCGGGGGCATCGGCGTCGTGCTGTTCACCGCGCTGCTCGCCTTCACCTGGTATTTCGCCGCCACCTTGCTGCTGATCTTCACAGGCATGCTGCTCGGTCTCGGCCTCAACGCGTTGACGATCGCGCTCGGCCGCCGCGTGCCTCTGCCGCATGCGGTGCGGCTCGCCATCGTCTGCACCGCGCTGGCCCTGATGCTCGCCGGCGTCGCCTATCTTGGCGGCGCCACCATTGCCGAGCAGGCTTCGCTGCTGAGCAAGACCCTCAAGTCGCAGCTCGCCAATGTCAGGTCGTTCCTGGACAGCCACGGCTTCGACACCAGCTTCTTCGATCTCGGCAACGGCGGAGCCGAGTCCGCGGTCAGTCCGCCGGCGGAGACGAGCCCCTCGCCGGCGACGCCCCCGCGCAGTGCCTTGCCCGGCGCGGGCGCGCTGGCCTCCAGCGGCGGCGCGATCGTGAGCCAGACCTTCAAGCTGCTGCTCGGCACCATCCACGGTGTCGGCAACATCTTCATCGTGCTGTTCCTGGGCTTCGCCTTCGCCGCCCAGCCGGCGGCCTATCACGACGGTCTGTTGTTCCTGGCGCCGGCCAGGCACCGCACCCGCGTCACCCTCGTCATCGACCGCATAGCCGAGACCCTCGAGCGCTGGCTGATCGCGCAGATCATCGTCATGCTCGCGGTCGGCGTGGTGACCTGGGTCGGGTTGGCCCTCATCGGCATCCCCGGCTCGTTCATCCTGGGGATTCAGGCCGGCCTGCTCGCCTTCATCCCGACCGTCGGGGCCATCATCGCCGGCGTCATCGTGGTGCTGGCAAGCCTCGCCTCAGGCTGGATCCCGGCGCTATCGGCCTTTCTGCTCTTCATGGGCGTGCACGCCATGGAGAGCTATGTGCTGACGCCGATCCTGCAGCGGCAGGCGCTGGACATCCCGCCGGCCACGCTGTTCGCGTTCCAGATCCTGCTCGGCGTCGTGTTCGGAATCTGGGGCCTGGCCCTGGCGCTGCCGCTGGTCGCCATCGCCAAGGTCATGATCGACCATTTCAAGACCTATGAGGCGCCGCCGCTGATGGAGGCAGCGTGAAGCCGCCTCACGCAGCTCAGCTCGTCAGCACGGTCTCGGTGTGCTCGACCTCCGGGGGCGAGGCGAAATACTGGCCGACGAGGCCGCGCCATTCGGTGAAATTCTCCGAGCCGCGGAAATCGACGGTGTGGTTTTCCAGCGTCGCCCACTTCACCATCAGCCGGTAGCGCTGCGGCTTCTCGATCGATTTGTGCAATTCGAAGCCGTGAAAGCCCTTGGAGCGGCCGAAAGCGGCCTTGGCCTTGGCGACGGCGGCCTCAAAGTCCTTCTCGCTGCCCGGCTTGACGTCGATTTGCGCGATCTCGGTGATCATCGGTTTCCACCCTTTCTTTTGCTCGATGGGCGTGTCTACCGCAGCCGACGAAAAAGAAAAAGGCGCCGAAGCGGCGCCCTGGTCGGTCCAAAAATGCAGATCTCTCAGATCAGCAGCAGGACCGTGCCCGCCACGATGAGGGCGCAACCGACGAACAGCGCGAGCGGCCAGTTGCTGCGGCGGCTTTGCGTGTAGCGCCCCTGCGCGCGGCGCTCGCTGATCAGCGCGCTTTCGTATTCGTCCGCGGTCGAGAACAGGCAGGCGAAACCGCTGCGCGCCGAGGCCGCGGCGGCTTCGAGCGACATCAGGGCGGCTTGCGGGTTCTGTCGGCGGATCGATTCCATGACCGCAATGGTAGGGATCGAATGGTAAACAGAGCATTACCCGCAACGCCGTCTCAGGCGGTGGCCGGCCGCGCCTGCGATGCGCCGATCCGCGCGGCGCTCTGGCGGCGCCAGTTCTCCAGCGACAACGGCAGCTCCTCCGCCGCCTCGACGCGGTTACGGCCGCCGCGCTTGGCCTGGTAGAGCGCGGTGTCGGCGGACGCCAGCAGCACCTCGAGCTCGGTCCCGGCGGGCCCGCCGGCGACGCCGATGCTGACAGTGGTATCGACCGGACCTTCATCGACCACGACGCCGGAGGTCTCGAACGCCTCGCGCACGCGCTCGGCGACCAGCACGCCCTCCGCCAGCGAGCACGGCAAGAGCGCTGCGAATTCCTCGCCGCCGATGCGGCCCGACAGGTCGGAGATGCGTAGATTGCTGACGACGACGGTCGAGAACAGCTTCAGCATCTCGTCGCCGGCGGGATGGCCGAAGCGGTCGTTGATCGACTTGAAGTGATCGATGTCGAAGATCATCACGGTCACGGGGCGCCCGGCCTTGGCCTCGCGCTCGATCACGCGGCCGCAGGCCTCGGAGAAGCCGCGGCGGTTGAGCATGCCGGTCAGCGGATCGGTGGAAGCCGCGGTCCGGTGCGCGGTCACCGTGCGCTCGGACACCAGCATGAAGATCACGAAGACGGTGCCGACGGCATAGAGGATGAGCTCGACCGCGAATACGGTGACCCAGATGCTGCCGGAGAAGCCCGCATCGTTCGGACGCAGGAAGCTGCCGATCAGGATCGGCAGCATCAACACGCAGCCGTGCATCACTGGCATGACGAAGGCCGGCCAGCGTCGTTGCAGGCTCTTGCGCCGTTCGGTCCAGAGCTCGCTGGCGGTCAGCGCCGCATAGACCGAGACGATGCCGGCACCGACGATCATGCGCAGCATGGATGCTGCCGGATCCAGCAATGTCACGGCGGCGACCCAGGCGAGCGCGCCGAGCACGAGGCCCGGCCAGTTCGGCTTGCGGCCATGGAAGACGCGCGCCGCGTTCCACACCATGCCGCAGGCAACGAAGCCGACGGCATTCAGCGCCAGATAGAGATGCGGGCCGAGCCTGTCGCCGGCGGCGGTCCATAGCGCAACGGATGCGGCACCGAGCAGATAGGCGGTGCCCCACCATTTCAGTGCAGGGCTGTTTTCCTGCCTGCCGAAAAACACCATCATCGCGCCGAGCAATGCGGCAACCATGGTGGCGACCAAATAGAGCGTGATGCTATCGAGCGACATCATGTCGGCCCCCTCTAGAACATAGCAGTACGCGATCGGTAGATCCGATTTGCGCGCCCTTCCGAAGGCGACGCTAGGTCTGGCGAGTTCCATTCAGGTTTTCGCGGGAGGCCAAGTTTTCCGGAAACACGCCATCAATTTGCATACAAACGAACAGCAAAAAGGGCGCTGGAATCAGCGCCCTTTTGCATCTCATTGAAGCCGCTTTCGCAGCGAATGCGGCAGAAGCGATTAACGCTTCGAGAACTGGAAGGAACGGCGGGCCTTGGCCTTGCCGTACTTCTTGCGCTCGACCACGCGGGAGTCGCGGGTCAGGAAGCCGCCCTTCTTGAGCACGCCGCGCAGCTCCGGCTCGAAATAGGTGAGCGCCTTGGAGATGCCGTGACGGACCGCGCCGGCCTGGCCGGACAGGCCGCCGCCGGCGACGGTGCAGATCACGTCGTACTGGCCCGAACGCTGGGCCACCGAGAACGGCTGCTCGATCATCATCCGCAGCACGGGACGGGCGAAGTAGACCTCGACCTCGCGCGAATTGACGGTGACCTTGCCGGCGCCCGGCTTGATCCACACGCGGGCGACCGCGTCCTTGCGCTTGCCGGTGGCATAGGCGCGGTTGAACTTGTCGACCTTCTTCTCGTGCTTGGGCGCGTCGGGCGCGGCCGCCGTCTTGAGCTGCGAGAGCTGGTCGAGCGACTGGATGGATTCGGCCATGTTATGCGGCCCTCGTGTTCTTGCGGTTCAACTTGGCGATGTCGATCTTCTCGGGCTGCTGCGCCTCGTGCGGATGATCGGCCCCCCCGTAGACACGCAGGTTGCCCATCTGCACGCGACCGAGCGGGCCACGCGGAATCATGCGCTCGACGGCCTTCTCGAGCACGCGCTCGGGATGCTTGCCCTCGAGGATCTGGCGCGCGGTGCGCTCCTTGACGTGGCCGACATAGCCGGTGTGCTTGTAATAGGTCTTCTGCTCGCGTTTGCGACCGGTGAGGACCGCATGCTGCGCGTTGATGATGATGACGTTGTCGCCACAATCGACGTGCGGGGTGTAGGTCGGGAGGTGCTTGCCGCGCAGGCGCATGGCGACGATGGTGGCGAGACGGCCGACGACCAGACCCTTGGCGTCGATCAGCACCCACTTCTTCGTCACCTCAGCCGGCTTTGCCGAAAAGGTTTTCATGTCAGAGTTTCCGTGGACGGGGAGCATCGGCGCGAACACCGCACCGGACTGCGCGGGTTCTAGAGAAGAGACGCGCCACGGTCAATGCCAAGCGACGCAAATTACTCGTGCAATATCAAGTGCTTATAAATATGGTGCTATATTACCTGCAAAAAGCTCAAACATTTGGAATGGAATAGGTCGAGGTGACATGGGCGATCGGATCTGGCGAGGTGCCGGACAACAGCTTCACTTCCCCGACCGCCAGCCGCTTGCCGAGCTTGAGCAGCCGCGCCTCGGCCAGCACGTCCTGGCCGGGCTGGCCCTTGCGCAGGAAGTTGATGTTGAGATTGGTGGTCACGGCGAGCCCGACCGGCCCGATCGCGGACAGCAGCACCACGTACATGGCGAAATCGGCCAGCGCCATCAGCGTCGGACCGGACACGGTGCCGCCGGGCCGCAGCATCCTTTCGCTGTAACGCTGCCGCAGGAGGCAGGTCTGGCCGTCGGCGCTTTCGATGGTGATGTCGTCGCCGCTGAAGGCCTGGGGAAACTCGAGACGGAGGAACTGCTCGACCTCTGCCACGCTCAATTTCGCTAACGCCATGCTGTTCCCCACCCTCGCTTCACTTGTCCTGTTACATTAAGTTATCTGCGTCATTCAAATGCAATAATCCAACGGAAACGCTTCGATGTCCGTCCAGGCCGCCCGCGCCCCCTCCCCGCAACCGCCGATCCTGCTGCGCGAGAGCGCAGGTCCCATCGCGGTCCTGACGCTGAACCGCCCGGCCGCGCGCAACAGCCTGTCGGCCGCGATGATAGCCAGCCTGCATGCACAGCTCGACGATATCCGCGACGACAAGGCGGTCCGCGGCGTCGTGATCGCCGCCGCCGGTTCCGCCTTCTCGGCCGGCCACGACATGAAGGAGCTCACCGCGCGCCGCACCGATCCCGATCGCGGCCGCGCCTTCTTCGCCGAGATGATGAATGCCTGCAGCGCCATGATGCAGGCCATCGTGCATCTGCCGAAGCCCGTGGTCGCGGCCGTCCAGGGCATCGCGACCGCGGCCGGCTGCCAGCTGGTTGCCAGTTGCGATCTTGCGATCGCATCGGAGGACGCGAAGTTCGCCACGCCCGGCGTCGATATCGGCCTGTTCTGCTCGACGCCGATGGTGGCGCTGTCGCGCAACGTCCCGCGCAAGCAGGCCATGGAGATGCTGCTGACGGGCGAGCCCGTCACCGCCGGGCGCGCCCGCGAGATCGGCCTCGTCAACCGCGTGGTGCCGGCCGGCACCGAGCTCGGTGCCGCGATCGAGCTCGCGCAACAGGTCGCGCTGAAATCCGCCTACACCGTCAAGCTCGGCAAGGAGGCTTTCTACCGTCAGGCCGAGATGAGCCTTGCGAACGCCTATCGCTATGCGGCAGAGGTGATGACCGAGAACATGATGGCGCGCGACGCCGAGGAAGGCATCGGCGCCTTCATCGAGAAGCGCAAGCCGACATGGCGGGATGAGTGACCCCGTCATTGCGAGCGCAACGAAGCAATCCAGAATCTCTCCGCGGTGACAGTCTGGATTGCTTCGCTGCGCTCGCAATGACAACAAGAAAAGACGAGTGATGAACCACGACTCCTATCCGGACAATTACATCCGCGGCATCCTCAACGGCGTGAAGTCGATCGCGATGGTCGGCGCCTCGCCCGTCAACGTGCGGCCGAGCTATTTCGCGTTCAAATATCTGGCGCAGCGCGGCTACGACATGATCCCGGTCAATCCGGGCCATGTCGGCAAGGAGCTGCTCGGAAAACCCTTTGTCGCCTCGCTCTCGGACATCGGGCGTCCCATCGACATGATCGACATCTTTCGCAACTCCAGCCACATCATGCCCGTGGTCGAAGAGGCGCTCACGCTCGATCCGCTGCCGAAGGTGATCTGGATGCAGCTCGGCGCGCGGGACGATGCCGCGGCGGCGAAGGCGGAATCGGTCGGTATCAAGGTGGTGATGAATCGCTGCCCCAAGATCGAATATGGCCGCCTGTCGTCGGAGATCTCCTGGATGGGCGTGAATTCGCGCACGCTGAGCTCCAAGCGCGCGCCGGCACCGACGCAAGGCATGCGGCTCTCCCTCAATCGGATGAGCGTCGGCGGCGGCGACACCGCGGCATCCGATCGGGCCGCCAAGAACAAGAGCGAGCAAAGCTGACGCAATCGCGACGGATTCGTTTCGCGAACGCGGCAATGCGTAGCAAGATCATTCCGAACTGACGTGGCGCCTTGACGGCGAGCGCGGCGCCCATCAGCATGCCGCGCGATTTCAGGCCACAAGAACAGGACGCCCTCAATGAGCGATCGCCTTCCGGGATTTTCAACTCTCGCCGTGCATGCCGGTGCACAGCCCGACCCCACCACCGGCGCGCGCGCGACCCCGATTTATCAAACCACCTCGTTCGTCTTCAACGACGCCGACCATGCCGCCTCGCTGTTCGGCCTGCAGGCCTTCGGCAACATCTATACCCGCATCGGCAACCCCACCAATGCCGTGCTGGAAGAGCGTGTCGCCGCGCTCGAAGGCGGCACGGCCGCGCTGGCGGTGGCCTCGGGCCATGCCGCGCAGGTCGTGGTGCTGCAACAATTGCTGCAGCCAGGCGACGAGTTCATCGCCGCGCGAAAGCTCTATGGCGGCTCGATCAACCAATTCACGCACGCCTTCAAGAGCTTCGGCTGGAACGTGGTGTGGGCCGATCCCGACGATATCGAAAGCTTCGAGCGCGCAGTGACGCCGCGCACCAAGGCGATCTTCATCGAATCCATCGCCAATCCCGCCGGCAGCATCACCGACATCGAGGCGATCTCGACGGTGGCGCGCAAGGCGGGCGTGCCGCTGATCGTCGACAACACGCTGGCCTCGCCCTACCTCATTCGTCCGATCGACCACGGCGCCGACATCGTCGTGCACTCGCTGACGAAATTCCTGGGCGGCCACGGCAATTCGCTCGGTGGCATCATCGTCGATGCCGGCACCTTCGACTGGTCCACCGGCGGCAAATATCCCATGCTGTCGGAGCCGCGGCCGGAATATCACGGCATCCGCCTGCAGGAGACCTTCGGCAATTTCGCCTTCGCGATCGCCTGCCGCGTGCTCGGCCTGCGGGATCTCGGCCCCGCGCTGTCGCCCTTCAATGCCTTCATGATCCTGACCGGCATCGAGACCTTGCCTTTGCGCATGCAGAAGCACTGCGACAATGCCAAAGCGGTCGCCGAATTCCTCGCGGGGCATCCGGCGGTGGCCTCGGTCAATTATGCCGGCCTGCCGAGCGACAAGTACCACCCGCTCGCGCGCAAATACGCGCCGAAGGGTGCGGGCGCCGTGTTCACCTTCAGCCTGAAGGGCGGCTATGACGCCGGCGTCAACCTGGTGTCGAAGCTGCAGCTGTTCTCGCACCTCGCCAATGTCGGCGACACCCGCTCGCTGGTGATCCACCCCGCCTCGACCACCCACAGCCAGCTCGACGACGCCGCCAAGACCAAGTCCGGTGCCGGCCCCGACGTGGTGCGGCTCTCGGTCGGCATCGAGGACAAGGAAGACCTGATCGCGGATCTGGAGCAGGCGCTGGGGGCGTAGTCACTGTCGTTCCGGGGCGCGCGTAGCGCGAACCTCAGGTGCGCAATTGCGCATCGGGGAACCTCGATCTTGTCTGATCCAGCTCGAGATTCCGGGTTCGGTGCTTCGCACCGCCCCGGAATGACGGCGGCCGCTTTGGCCGTCGTCAGTTAACAGTCATTAACCACATCTGCCCCATACATCGTCCTTGGATCGCCCCTTTTGATTCGGAGCCGATGATGCTGCGCTGGATGGTACCTGCTCTTGCGGCGATGCTGACGGTTTCAGGCGCGCTCGCCGCCGACTTGCCGGCGACGCCGAAGCGGCGGGCCGCCGCGCCGCCGCCGCAGGTCTATGTCGAGACCGACCCGGACGCGCTGATCTCGCCGGCCTATGGCATCGGCAGCTACATCCGCAACCTGCCGGGCACCCCGCTCCTGCCCGGCTCCCACACGCTGCCCGGCTATTACGGGCGTCCCTGGAGCTACGACTACCAGGGCGCGTATTACGGCGGGAAGCAGGTCGATTATTTCTGGCGCCTGCCCTATGCGTGCGGCGTGTACGGCTATTGCTAATCAGCCGGCCGATGTGATCAGCCGGCCTGACCGAGCGGAACCGCACGCGGCTGCGCATGCGTCTGCTGGCGCGAGGCGAGCCGTTCCACCTGCATCACCGCAAGCGTGAGCACTGCAATCGCGACCGCCTGGTGCGACAGCGCAAGGTCGATCGGCACCTGGTTGAGCAGCGTGAGGATGCCGAGCACCGCCTGCACGCTCACCGCGGCGAGCAGCCACAGCGCACCGCCCGCGGCCGCGCCCGCGCGCACGGCGTCGATGGCGTGCAGCAACGCCAGCACGAACAGCGCATAGGCGGTCATGCGGTGCTCGAACTGCACCGTCAAGACATTGTCGAACATGTTGCGCCACCACGGCGTCTCGAACCACAGCCGCTCGGCCGAGGGAATGAACGCGCCGTCGATCTGCGGCCAGGTGTTGTAGGCGCGCCCGGCGCGCAAGCCCGCGACCAGCGCTCCGAAATAGATCTGCACCAGGGTCACGGCCAGCAGCAGCACGCTCGTGAACCGCAGCCGCGCCGGTGCTGCGATCTGCGGCCGCTCCTCGAGCCGCCGCACCGTCCAGACGATGCCGGCGAAGATCAGCAGCGCGAGCAGCAGATGTGTCGCCAGGCGATATTGCGACACCTCGGTGCGGCCCGCCAGGCCCGAGGCGACCATCCACCAGCCCACCGCGCCCTGGAGCCCGCCGAGCGCGAACAGCAGCCACAGCCGGCGCTTCAACTCACCGGACAGACCGCCGCGCCACAGGAAGAACAGGAACGGCAACAGATAGGCGACGCCGATGAAGCGGCCGAGCAAGCGGTGACTCCACTCCCACCAGAAGATCTCCTTGAACTCGGACAGGCTCATGCCGGCATTGAGTTCGCGATATTGCGGGATCTTCTTGTAGGCCTCGAACGCCTCGGTCCACTGCGCCTCCGACAGCGGCGGCACGCTGCCGGTGACCGGCTTCCACTCGACGATCGAAAGGCCGGATTCCGTCAGCCGGGTCGCGCCGCCCACCAGCACCATCAACGCGATCAGCGCGGCGACGGAGATCAGCCACCAGCGCACGGCGCGATGCGGATTGTCTGGAACGGAATTCGTCGTCATGTCAGGGGTTGAAACCAGGGCTTGAACCGGACTGCGTGCCCCTTATAGTCCCCCGCTCCCGCAGCGCAAGTTACGCGACAACGGCAAGCTCACGTCATGACGATCCGCACCCGCAAGTTCCTCGGCGCCATCCTGCTCCTGGTGCTGGCTACGGTCTGGGCCCTGCTCGGCATGGCCGCGGCGCAGATGCCGTGGATCGCCGAGTCCGGCTGGCGGCAGGCGATCTACTACGTGGTCGTCGGGATCGGCTGGGTGCTGCCGGCGATGCCGATCGTGAGCTGGATGCAGCGTCCCGACCGCGTCAAGTCTGGCCGGTAGTGCTGCCGGTCGGTTTCACCGGCGCAAAGACAGCGCCCGACACCAGGACCCGCAACATCCGCAGCGAGCGCACACGGCCGTCCCAGGCGATCCGCGGCAGCGCGCGCAAATTGGTCCGGCCCTCCGCATCCACGATGCCCGCGATGGTCGACACCGCGCTGACGAAGCCGGCCTCCTCCGCCATGATGACGTGACTGCGCCGGAACGAGGCGCGATCACCGAACGGAAAGGCGAAATGCCCGACCTCGCGGCCGAAGGCCGCTTCCGCAACGGCCTTGCCCATCGTCATCTCCCGCAGCGCCGCGCCGTCCTTCATGTTGGCGAGAACGGGATAGTTCACGGTCGCGCTGCCGATCGTGACGAGCGGATCGGCTGCGAGCTTCGCCAGATCCTCCCAATCCATCGACGCCTCGCGCGAGAGCGCGGCAAGATCGATCCGGTAGCGCGTGCAGAGATCGGCGACCGCCGCCGCCAGATCCGCCGGCGGCAGCGAGCGCAACCAGCTCTCGATATGCGAGAACAGCGCCTGCTTCTCGGCGGGTTCGGTGACGACGAAGCGCTGCTCCTTCTCGCCCATCATCAGGCTGATGCGGCTCTCGCGCGCGATCACCTGTTCGAGCCCGCGCCACCAGGCCTGTCCGACGCCGTCGGGAAACGCGGTCGGCACGTAGACCGTGAAGGGCACCGCGTGACGTGCCAGCACCGGATAGGCAAACTCGATGAGATCCTTGGGCGCGCCGTCGAAGGTGAGCGCCACGAAGCGCCGCGGCTCCGGCAACGTCACTGCGCGCCGGCAGACCTCGTCCATGCCGAGAAAATCGTAACCCCAGCGCTTCAGCGCGCCAATGGCGCGGTCGAGAAATTGCGGCGTGATCTCGTGCGCGCGCAGCGGCTGAAACCCGCCGCGCCGCCGCGGCCGCACCCGTTCCAAGCGCAGGATGGCGCCGGCACCGCGGCTGCCCAGCGCGGCCCGGCCCGTCAACCAGGCCAGCTCGAGGCGCAGCCGTTCCAGCCATCTGCCGTCGGAGGCCAATATCCCCACCCCAGGCATCCCCACCCCTTGACGCCCTCGAGGCGTTCGTTCCCGCTCCCCTGTCCTTACCCTTTGTTGACCTTTCTTTGCAAAGGTCGGCCACAGGCCGATTGACGTCTATTTCTGATTTCTCGACAGGTTTCGCGAATGACCATGGCTGCGGCGATGCAAAGCCGGACGGCAGAAGCGCCAGCGCGGTCGAAAGCGAGCCGTATCGCGCAGGTCGACATCGTCACCGATCTCGACGCCGCCGAGGCGGTCTGGCGCAGCTTCGAGGAGCCCGGCCATCTCTTCACGCCCTATCAGCGCTTCGATCTGCTGAGCCCCTGGCAGCGGCTGGTCGGCACGCATGAGGGCGCGCGCCCGTTCGTGGTGATCGCCCATGACGCCGATCACAATCCGCTGCTGCTGCTGCCGCTCTCGCTGCGCCAAAGTCACGGCGTGCGCACGGCCAGCTTCATGGGTGGCAAGCATACGACCTTCAACATGGGCCTGTGGGACGCCGCCTGCGCCGCGCAGACCAATGCCGCCGATCTCGAGGCGCTGCTGGTGCCGCTGCGCCAGCACATCGACGTGCTCGCGCTGACGCAGCAGCCGCTGCGCTGGCACGACCAGCCGAACCCGTTTGCGCTGCTGCCGCGACAGAGTGCCATCAACGGCTGTCCGCGGCTGGTGATGGAGCCGGGCGGGCCGACGGCATCGCGGATCAGCAACTCGCTTCGCCGCCGTCTCAAGAGCAAGGAAAAGAAGCTCCAGGCGCTCGCCGGCTATCGCTACCACCTGGCCACCACCGACGCCGACATTATCCGCCTGCTCGACTGGTTTTTTCGCGTCAAGCCGGTACGGATGGCGGAGCAGAAGCTCCCGAACGTCTTTGCCGAGCCCGGCGTCGAACAGTTCGTCCGCAGTGCCTGCCTTGCGCCGCGCGGCGAAGGCCGGGTCATCGACATCCATGCGCTCGAATGCGACGACGAGGTGATCGCGATCTTCGCCGGCGTCGCCGACGGCGAGCGCTTCTCGATGATGTTCAACACCTACACGATGTCCGAGCACGCCCGCTACAGTCCCGGCCTGATCCTGATGCGCTACATCATCGACCGCTACGGCGAGCACGGCTACCGCTCGCTCGACCTCGGCATCGGCTCGGACGAGTACAAGCGGATGTTCTGCAAGGACGACGAAGACATCTTCGACAGCTTCGTCCCGCTGACCTCGCGCGGAACACTCGCCGCGATGGCGATGTCGTCGCTGAGCCGCGGCAAGCGCCTGGTGAAGCAGAACCAGATGCTGTTCGACCTGGCCCGCCGGCTGCGGCAGGCGTTCGGGTAACGGGCTGTCCCCACGCCTCTAACAAATTGCGAAGCTATCTCTTACTCTCCCCTGGAGGGCCCCTCAAGGGGAGGGTAAGCACACCTACGCCGCCACCACGCGCGGCGCTTCCGCCGCGTTCGACGGCTGCACCGGCTTGGTCAGCATCGTCACCTCGCTGAAGCCGACCGCTTTCAGCTGCTCGCACATCAACGTGCGCGCATCGCTCGCCATCGACGCATCGGGCACCACGACGGCGCGGGCATGCGCCGTCAGCAGCTCGGCCGGAAGATCAGAAGCGCTGCCGGCATCGATCAGCACGTGATCATAGGCGCGCAGCAGCGCGTCGATGGCGAGCATCACCCGCGGCGATTGCAGCAGGCTGCGGTCGAAGCCGGGACGGCCGGCCATGACCAGATGCAGCCGCGACAGCTTGTCTCGGGTGATCACTTGCGCAAACGAGGCCTCGCCCTGCATCAGCTCGGCAAGGCCCGGCGCCGACGCATCGACGGACAACGCGGCGATCGTCGGCGAGGACGCGGCGAGATCGACCACCACGACACGCGCCTCGCGCGCCAGATACCGTGCCAGCGTCAACGTCGACAGCGTGATGGATTCTCCCGAGGCGGTGCCGAGCACGGTGACCTTCTTCGCGGCCGCGCCGGCGGCGAGCAGGTCCTCGGCCAGACGTTCGATCTCGGTGAATTCGGTAACGTCGCTATCAGTCGCCATCTCCGGCTGGAGCGGCGCGGGCTCGGCCACAACGGGCTCGATGCCGGGATCGAAGGCCGGCTCGGCGGCCGGTCGGACCGTCGGCTCTTGCCGCACCGCCGCCTGGGCCGGGAAAACCGCCGCCACTGCGCGCGGCGCGGTCTGGCGCAACAGCTCGCCGGTGACGACGACGCCGGACGAGAGCAACAGCGTCGCGATCGTCGCGATCAGCACGATCGGCAGCTTCTTCGGGTAGGCCGGCGTGTTCGAGACGATGGCACGCGAGATGATGCGGCCGTCGGTCGGCGCGGTGTCGATGGTCTCGCGGGTGTTGGCCTCGCGGTACTTGGCGAGATAGGTCTCGAGCAGATCGCGCTGCGCTTTGGCCTCGCGCTCGAGCGCGCGGAGCTGGACGTCCTGGCCGTTGGTCGAGGCCGCCTGCTTCTTGAGCTGCTCCAGGCTCACGATCAGGCCGTCGACCCGGCCACCGGCGATCCGCGCGTCGTTCTCCAGCGAGCGCGAGATCTTGCTGGCTTCGTCGCGGATCTGGGTGTCGAGATCGCCCAATTGGGCTTTCAATTCCTTGATGCGCGGATGGTTGCCGAGCAAGGTCGAGGATTGCTCGGCAAGCTGGGCACGCAGCGTCACGCGTTGCTCCGACAGCCGCCGCACCAGTTCGGAGTTCAGCACCTCCGACGCCTCGATCGGCTTGCCGCTCTGGAGCATCTCCTTGATCAGCCGCGCCTTGGATTCCGCATCCGCCTTCATCGAGCGCGCATTGTTGAGCTGCGTGTTGACCTCGCCCATCTGCTGGTTCGACAGCGTGGTGTTGTTGGTGCCGATGAACAGGCTCGACTTGGAACGGAAGTCCTCGACCCTGGCCTCGGCGTCCGACACCTTCTTGCGCAGATTCTCGATCTCCCCGGCGAGCCACTGGCTGGCGTTCTTGGCCTGCTCCTGGCGGACCGCCTGCTGCAGCACGAGATAGCCGTCGGCGATCGAGTTGGCGACGCGCGCCGCAAGCTCGGGATCGGCGGATTGGAATTCGACCACGATCACGCGCGACTTGTCGACGGCATAGGCTTGCAGACGTTCGTAATAGGCATCGAGCACACGCTCTTCCGGCGTCATCGCGAACGGATCGCGGACGATACCGATCAGCGCGGCCAGCGATTTCAGCGGCGAGATGCCTTGCAAGACCGGGTCGAACTCGGGACGCTCGGCAAGCTTGTTCTTCTTGATGATCTCGCGCGCGAGATCGCGCGACAGCACCAGTTGCACCTGGCTGGTGACGGCCTCGGCATCGAGCGCCTGGCGCTCCTCGGTGCGGTCGCTGTTCGGGCGCAGGAATACGTTCTCGCGGCCGTCGATCAGGATGCGCGATTCGGACTTGTAACGCGGCGTGACGAGACTGACGGCGGCAATCGAGGCGACGAGCGCCAGCACCGTCGGCACGACGATCCAGCCACGCTTGCGCGCCAATGCCGCGCCGAGCGCGTGCAGGTCGATGTCGCCGGATTCGACTTGCGCCTGCTTCGTGACGATCGGCGCAGGCGCTGCTTCAATCCTGGGCTCGGCCTTGACTTCAGCCTTCTCGGCCTTCTCGGCCTTGGGCGCGACGTCGGCCTTGGGCTTCGACACGGCCCGCGCGACCACCGCCTTGTCCTTGCCGGCACGCCAGAACGCTAAACGCATCGAACACTCCCGCAGGGGCAACGCCACCAAGTTACCTCAACCGGGGCGATTACACTCCATTAAGGTTGCCGCTGGGTTAATCGCGGCGTCGGCGACGGCCGCACGCGCGCTCGTCACCGTTTGTTAACCACGAGGGCTCTTAATCCGTCTCGATACTTCCAAGGAATTGTTCGGCATTCGCCGTCGAGCGCTGGTTTTGATGCATGCCCCCCTCTCCTGACCGGCCGCTTCGTATTCTCCACGCCGTGCGCGCTCCGGTCGGCGGCATCTTCCGCCACATCCTCGACGTCGCCAACGGCCAGGTCGACCGCGGCCATCATGTCGGCATTCTCGCCGACAGCCTGACCGGCGGCGAGCGTGCCGACAAGGCCCTTGCCGAGCTCGCACCGCGGCTGAAGCTCGGCGTGCACCGGCTCGCGATCCGCCGCGAACCCTCCCCGGACGACGTGCTGGTGTGGCTTCGCATGCGGCGCCTGATCGCCACGCTGAAGCCCGACGTCATGCACGGCCATGGCGCCAAGGCCGGCGCCTTCATCCGGATGCGGCGCCGCTCCGACGACACCATCCGCATCTACACCCCGCACGGCGGCTCGCTGCATTATCCGCTCAACACCCTCAAGGGCGAGTTCTACGCGCGGCTGGAGCGCGCGCTGATGGATTCGACCGACCTGTTCCTGTTCGAGAGCGCGTTCGCCCGCGACACCTATCAACGCATCGTCGGCACGCCCAAGGGCGTGGTGCGTTGCGTCTTCAACGGCGTCACGCCCGAGGAGTTCGAGCCTGTCGTGACCGCCGACGATGCCACCGACCTCTGCTATGTCGGCGAGTTCAGGCACATCAAGGGTGCGGATCTCCTGGTCGATGCCGTGGCGCGCCTGCACGAGGGCGGCAAGAAGGTCACCTTGACGCTCGGCGGCGATGGCGAGGAAACGGCGGCGCTGAAGGCGCAGGTGGAAACGCTCGGCCTCACCCACGCGATCCGCTTCATCGGCCACGTCAAGGCGCGCTACGGCTTCTCCAAGGGGCGGCTCCTCGTCGTTCCCTCGCGCGGCGATTCCATGCCTTATGTCGTGATCGAAGCGGGCGCTGCCGGCATCCCGATGATCGCGTCCAGAATCGGCGGCATCCCCGAAATCTTCGGCGCCGACAGCCCCGCTCTGTTCGCGCCGAGCAATCCCGAGGCCATGGCGGAAGCGATCGCCGCGGCGCTGGACGATCCGCAAACCACCGCGCAGCGCGCCGTCACCCTGCGCGGGCGCATCTCCGCGCATTTCTCGCAAACCGCGATGGTCGACGGCGTGCTCGCCGGCTATCGCGACGCACTTGCCAATCATTAACCATCCTTAAGCGCCGCTTTAGAGAATCTTCCGATTTGTTCGATAATCGAAAGTCCAGGGGATGCTCGCCCGGGCGCTGAACGCCGTGCCGCGGGCTTTGGAATGGACGTGGACGCCCGTGGAACCGCTCAACGCACGCTCGATGCTCGACGCCGCGGCCAGCGCTGCGGCGAAGCCCGCTGACCAATCTTTCGTCGAGCGCCGTCGCCGACTCTCGCCCGCAGCGCTCGAAGTCGTCAACCAGAAGGTCGCCCGCGCCTATTCGCCGATCGTGATAGCCGGCTTCGTCCGCCTCGCCGACTTCGCGCTGCTGTGCCTGGTCGGCATCACGCTCTATGTCGGCTATGTGATGCCGCTCTCCGGCTTCAGCTGGCTCTATCCTGCGGAGGTCGTCGCCGTCGCGGTCGCCGCCGTGGTCTGCTTCCAGGCCGCCGACATCTATCAGGTCCAGCTGTTCCGAGGACAGCTCCGGCAGATGACGCGGATGATCTCGTCGTGGTCGTTCGTCTTCCTGCTGTTCATCGGCATTTCCTTCTTCGCCAAGTACGGCAGCGAAATCTCCCGGCTGTGGCTGGCCGCCTTCTACGTCCTCGGGCTCGCCGCGCTGATCGCCGAGCGCCTGCTGCTGCGCTCGCTGGTGCGCGGCTGGGCGCGCCAGGGCCGGCTCGACCGCCGCACCATCATCGTCGGCTCCGACAGCAACGGCGAGCAGCTGGTCGAAGCGCTGAAGGCGCAGGAGGATTCCGACATCCACGTGCTCGGCGTGTTCGACGACCGCAACGACAGCCGTGCGCTCGACACCTGCGCCGGGGCGCGCAAGCTCGGCAAGGTCGACGACATCGTCGAGTTCGCCCGCCGCACCCGCGTCGATCTCGTGCTGTTCGCGCTGCCGATCTCGGCGGAGACGCGCATCCTGGAGATGCTGAAGAAGCTCTGGGTGCTGCCGGTCGACATCCGCCTCTCCGCGCACACCAACAAGCTGCGCTTCCGCCCGCGCTCCTATTCCTATCTCGGCGAGGTGCCGACGCTCGACGTGTTCGAGGCGCCGATCACCGATTGGGACCTGGTGATGAAATGGCTGTTCGACCGCGTCGTCGGCAGCCTCGCGCTGCTCGCGGCGCTGCCGGTGATGGGCCTCGTCGCGCTCGCGGTGAAGCTCGACAGCCCGGGACCGGTGCTGTTCCGCCAGAAGCGCTTCGGCTTCAACAACGAGCGCATCGACGTCTACAAATTCCGCTCGATGTACCATCATCAGGCCGACCCGACCGCATCGAAGGTCGTGACCAAGAACGACCCGCGCGTCACCCGCGTCGGCCGCTTCATCCGCAAGACCAGCCTCGACGAGCTGCCGCAGCTCTTCAACGTGGTGTTTGCAGGCAATCTCTCGCTGGTCGGCCCGCGGCCGCATGCGGTGCAGGGCAAGCTGCAGAGCCGGCTGTTCGATGAGGCCGTCGACGGCTATTTCGCGCGCCACCGCGTCAAGCCGGGCATCACCGGCTGGGCCCAGATCAACGGCTGGCGCGGCGAGATCGACAACGAAGAGAAGATTCAGAAGCGCGTCGAGTTCGACCTCTATTACATCGAGAACTGGTCGGTGCTGTTCGACCTCTACATTCTCCTGAAGACGCCGATCTCGCTGCTGACCAAGAACGAGAATGCGTATTGAGTTGAGTCTCTCAGTCATGCCCCGGCTTGACCGGGGCATCCAGTACGCCGCGGCGGTAGTGATTTTCAACAATCGGCGCCGCGGATTACTGGATCGCCCGGTCAAGCCGGGCGATGACAGCGGCGATTGTGGCGTACGAGTTGCGTAAGCGTATGAGCATGTGATGGCGTATGCGGCGACAGCCGATGGAGTGAAACTGTCCGCACCGGCCGCGCCCGGTGTGCTGGCGCTGCAGCGCGCGCTGGTGTGGCTGGTCGGCGCCTCCGGCGCGGTCGTCTTCATCGAGCCGAGCCCCTACGAGATCGCGACGCTGCTCGCCACGGTCATTTTCTTCGCCACCGGCCTGCGCTTGCGGCTCGCGCTGATGCCGCTGGTGCTGATGCTGGTGCTGCTCAATGTCGGCTACACCATCAGCGCGATTCCGCTGTACGAGCAGCCGGAGGTGGTGAGCTGGATCGCGACCTCCTGGTACATGGCGGTGACCGTGGTGTTCTTTGCCATGGTGATGTCCGAGGACACCGCGGCCCGGCTCGACATGCTCCGCCGCGGGCTCGTGGTCGGCGCGATGGTGGCTTCGCTCCTGGCGGTCGCCGGCTATTTCCACCTGGTGCCTGGCGGCAACGACCTCCTCACGCTCTATGGGCGCGCGCGCGGCACGTTCAAGGACCCCAACGTGCTCGGCGCCTTCCTGATCCTGCCGGCGCTGTTTGCGCTGCAGAGCGTGGTTTCGGACAAGCTGGCAAAGGCGGTCCGCAACGTCATCGCCTTCGCCATCATGTCGCTGGCGATCCTGCTCGCCTTCTCGCGCGCCGCCTGGGGCGGCCTCGTGCTGACCTCGGCCTTCATGCTGGCGCTGATGGTGCTGACCGGCCGCACCAACGCACAGCGCTCGCGCATCATCATCATGGCGATCGTGGCCGCGGTGCTAGGGCTGGCGCTGATCGCGGTGCTGCTGTCATTCGACGCCACCGCCGAGATGTTCAAGCAGCGCGCAAGCTTCGGCCAGAGCTATGACGAAGGCCGCTTCGGCCGGTTCGGCCGTCACATCCTCGGTGCGGAGATGGCGCTCGGCCTGCCGTTCGGCATCGGTCCCCTGCAATTCCACCGCTTCTTTCCCGAGGACACCCACAACTCCTATCTCAACGCCTTCATGTCCGGCGGCTGGCTGTCCGGCGTGTGCTATCCCGCGCTGGTCTTCACCACCGTGATCATGGGCCTCCGACACGTCTTCGTGCGGGTCCCCTGGCAGCGGGCCTATCTCGCGGTCTTCTCCGCCTTCCTCGGCACCGTCGGCGAAAGCTTCGTGATCGACACCGACCACTGGCGGCACTTCTGGATGATGCTGGGCGCGATGTGGGGCATGATCGCGGCCGCACAGATCTACAAGATCAGGGCTGACGACGACGCGTCTTCAGCTTGAGCGCGGGCCGCTTTTCCGGTGGCGTGTCGAGTAGACCCTTCAGCGCCTCCGTCGCCGCGAGCACGCCCTTGTAGCCCTCATTGGCGAAACGCAGCAGCAGGCGCAATTCCTCGTCTGAGTAAGCCGCCAATACCTTTTCCATCGCCTGCTGCATCGGCACGTAGAACTTGCCGACCTTCATCGCCGCCTCCGGCACGACGGCGATGAAGACCTTGCGGCGATCTTTGTCGTCGCGCTCGCGGCGCACCAGACCGGCCTTCTCGAGCCGGTCGACCACGCCGGTGATGGCGCCGGTCGTCAGGCCCGTGACCTCGGCGAGCCTGCCTGCGGTGACGCGACCTTCGAGATAGAGGATGTCCATGCATTCGAGGTCGGAATTGGCAATTCCGGCAACGTTGGCAACAGTTTGCCCGTAGAGCACGCCCTGCGCGGACGACCGGCGCATCGCCTCCTCGAGCTCCTGCAACAGCGCCGCGCGCGCCTTCGTCCTTGACAAGGTCGGCCTCATATCTTAGTCGATATATATCTTAGCTGCTAAGAGATTTAGCGGCCGTAATTTCTCCTAGCACCACGGAAACGTCGGGAGCAAGCCATGTCCTATCGTCCCCGCAAGGCGCTGATCATCGGCGCCGGCATCGCCGGGCCCGTGGCCGCGATCCTGCTGCGGCGCGCCGGCATCGAATCCGCGATCTACGAGGCTTGGCCCTATTCGAAGGGCGTCGGCGGCGGCCTTCAGATCGCGCCGAACGGCATGCAGGTGATGGACGAGATCGGGTTGGCGAACGAGCTGACCAGCCGCGGCTCGGTCGCCGAGGCCTTCGACTTCTATTCTCAAGGCGGCCAGAAGCTCGGCTCGATCAACCGCGACATGGCGCGGCGCTTCGGCCAGCCGGCCGTCAACATTTCCCGTGCGACGCTGAACGAGATCCTGATCGACAAGGCCTGGTGCGCTTGCGTCTCGCTCTATTTCGAGAAGCGCCTGATCAAGATCGAGGATCGCGGCGACCAGCCGATCATCGCCTACTTTGCCGACGGCACCACCGCCGAAGGTGACTTCCTGATCGGCGCCGACGGCGTCCATTCCGTCACGCGTCGCCAGGTCGTGCCCGATGGGCCGCAGCCGTTCGACACCGGACTGATCGGCTTTGGCGGCTTCGTGCCGCACGCTGTCCTCAACGGCCGGTCGATCGGCCGCCACGTCGAGACCACCTTCGGCCAGAGCGGCTTCTTCGGCTACGGCTATTGCAGTCCGGATCCGAACGATGGCGTGATGTGGTGGAGCACCCAGCCCGCGCGCGGCATGGACGCGGCAATGTTTCGCGCCCTCGACCGCGCGACGTTGAAGCAGCACCTGCGCGAATTCCATCGCAGCTGGCACGATCCGATCCCCGCGATCATCGAGGCCGCCGAGAACATCGTGGTCACCGACACGCTCGACGTCGCGACCTTGCCGGCCTGGTCACGCAAGCGCTCGCTGCTGATCGGGGACGCCGCGCACGCGACCAGCCCGCATGCCGGCCAGGGCGCCTCGCTGGCGCTGGAAGATGCGATGCGGCTCGCCCGCCTGATGAAGGAGGGTCAGGAGCTCGGCGCCATCTTCCAGGCCTTCGAAGTCGAGCGCCGCCCGCGCACGGAAAAGATCGTCGCCATCGCTCGCCGCAACGGCAACAACAAGCGCGAGTTCAGTGCCACCGGCGCGTGGGTCAGAAATCAGATGCTGAAATGGCTGCTGCCGCTGGGCTCGAAGAGCATGGAGTTCATGTACGCGTATGACGCGCGGACGGTGTAGCGGCAACTGACGCTGTCATGCCTCGGCTTGACCGGGGTCCAGTACGTCGCGGCGGATGTGGCAAGAGTGAGCTCTCCAACGCCGGTCTCTGGAATACTGGATCGCCCGGTCAAAGCCGGGCGATGACAACGCAGGTGTGGCGCGCGACTGCGCCTACTTCTCCACCCTGAACGTCAGCCCCGCATTGTCCTGCAGCCGCTTGATCAGCTTGTGCTGCATCGCTGCGCCCGGCGTCCAGAAGCCGCCCGCAACATCGGTCGCATCGCGCAGCAGGCAGATCGCGCATTCGGAGATCATCTTGGAGGTCGAGCCGTAGCCGGGATCGCGGTCGCCGGTGACGCCGGCGCGGACCTGGCGTCCGTCCGGCGCGATCGCGACGTAGAGCAGATTGAACAGACCGTTCTCGCGCTCTTCCTTCGACGGCCCCTCGCCCGGCTTCGGCGCGTTCGGACCGGTCTTCTCGGCATTGGCTGCCATCACGCGCTTGGCGTTGGCCTCGCCCTTCTCGCCGGGACCGGTCAGGACCATCTCGTCGTAGACGAAGTCCTTGCCGTAGGGAAAGCCCATCAGCATGTTGGAACGATGGACGTTACGGGTGTTGATCAGCGCCATCATGAACGGCGCCGTCCAGGATTGCAGATCCTCCTCGTAAGCTGCCCTGTTGCCCTTGGGCTGCTTCGGGCCGACGAACCCCGGCGTCAGCGCAAAATGATCGTTGAGGATGGCGACGAGGCTGAGATCCTTGGCGACGGCATCGAAGGTCGCTTTCGCACTTGCCGCTGTGCCGCCCGACAGCGTGCCGCGCATGTCGCGCACGCGGCCCTTCACGCGCGCAGCCGGCGCGCCGAACACGCGCCTGGCTTCTTCCTGCACGAAGAAGGTGCCGAGTTCGAACGGCACGGAGTCATAGCCGCAGGAGAACACGATGCGCGCACCGCTCGCCTTGGCCGCCGCCTCGTACTTGTCGATCATCTGCCGCATCCAGACCGGCTCGCCGCAGAGATCGAAATAATCCACACCCGCAGCGACGCAGGCCGCCAGCAGGTCCTCGCCATAGAACTGATACGGCCCGACCGTCGTGATCACCGACTTCGTCTGCGCCACCATCGCCTTCAGCGACGCCGCGTCCGACGCATCCGCCACGATCAGCGGCGTATCGGCGGGCGCGCCGATGGCATCGCGCACCGATTTCAGCTTGTCGAGGCTGCGGCCGGCCATCGCCCATGCCAGGGACTTGTCGTCCTTGTAATGCGCCGCCAGATATTCGGCGACGAGCTGGCCGGTGAAACCGGTCGCACCGTAGATGACGATGTCGAATTTCGCAGAGCTCATGCTCGTCCCTTACTTTTTCGCGTAACTCACGCCCATGCCGGCGCGGACGTCGCTTTGTATGCCATAGGGCGGGATCGGATAGCGCAGGCCGTTCTTCGCCAGCGCCTTCATGCCCTCGATCGCCTTGGCGAGATGCGCGGGCTTCAAGGCCATCAGCATCTCCTCGTCCGGCACGCCGCCATAGCGCCGTTCGGCATAGCATGGCAAGGACAGGCTGGGCTCCCCGGTCTTGAGCGCCCGCCCCCAGGAATCGGCGCAGGCGGTCTCGCCGACCACGCCCCATTCGAACTTCTTGTAGCCGATATATTGCAGCCCGTTGATCAGGATGATCATTTGCCCGGGCGTCGCGTAGACGAGGCAGATGTCGGGCGGGTCGAGCCGGCCGCTCGCGAGCGGACTGACGGCGAGCGCCTGATATTGTCCGAACGGAACCACGTCCAGCGCCTCCTGGCGTTTGCGCGCGTCCTCTGCCGTGCCGTGCCAGACCCCGACATAGTTTTCGCCGGCGAGCCATTTGTCATCCTGCGGGCTAAGCCCGATCACCGCGCGGCACTGGGCACCGACGAGATCGTCGGCGGTGATGCCGACGGTCCAGCCCAGCCGCGCCGCCATGCTGACGATCTGATCAGTGGTGTGGATCGCGTTCGGCCGCCGGATTTTCGGGATCGTCTCCATTTCTGCGACCGTTGCGAACAGCTTCATGCCGATCACATTGGTCTTCAGCCGCAGCAGGCTGTTGAGGTCGGCGACGAGGCCGGCAAGATCGATGCGGTCTGCACTGTGCTGTTGCATGGCTTCCTCCGGCCGCAGCGATCGCGCGCCGCGTGTTCTTGTTGTGCGGTCTCGTTCTAGTCCTTCGCAGGTCCCGGAAGCAACTCGCCGGTCCTGCCCATCAGGCGGTAGGCGACGAGGCCGATCCACTCACGGACGGCCACCTCGGTCCGTCGCAGCCCGTCCGCTGCCATGTTGGTGAAGGAGAACAGATCGTCACGTCCGCCCATCCGCCAGTCGACCGGATAGGCCTCGACGTCAAACCCGGCCTTGCGGAAGATTCCGACCGAACGCGGCATGTGGAAGGCCGACGTCACCAGCAGCCAGCGCTCGCCCGGCTTCGGCGTCACCAGCTGCTTGGTGAAGACCGCGTTCTCCCAGGTGTTCCGCGAATTGCGCTCGAGGATCAGACGCTCTTTCGCGATGCCCAGGTTCTCCAGGATCGGCGCGGAATAGTCAGCTTCCCTGGCATCCTTGGAGACGAGATTCGCGCTGCCTCCGGTAAACACGATGCGCGCCTTCGGATAGCGGCGCGCGAGCTCGGCCGGCGCGAACAGACGATCGGCGGCGTGCGCGACGACGGGCGTGCGATGCGCCGCCGACAGATCGGTGTCGACCGAGCCGCCGAGCACGATGACGCCGTCGGGCGCCCCGCGCGAGCCGTCCCACGCCGGAAAGCGCGATTCCAGCGGATAGATCAGGAGATTGCCGAGCGGCGAGAACGCCGCCAGCGCCAGCAGCACCAGCGTGGTTACGGCCAGCCTGCGGCCGAGCGCGGCATAGCGTGTCGCCATCAGCACCAGCGAGACGATGCCGAGCTCGACCAGAAGGTTGATCGGCAGCAGCGCGGTACCGATTGTCTTGGACAGAACGAAAAACAGGGGAGCCTCGCGGGAATGAGCTGGCCGGTCTGCGCGGGGCTTGACCTGCCCGGCGATCTTCAGACAGCTTCTTGAAAGAGGATCGATCGCCGGGTCAAGCCCGGCCTGATCACAGCGAGCGGACGCGGCAAATGACCCATCACCACCTGCATTCGAGCCCCAAGACCTGCCATTGGGGCTTCTTCGAAGCCGCGCTGAAGCCCGTTCTCACCATCAGAAGCGGCGACGAAGTGACGGTCGACACCATCAGCGGCGGTCCGGACATGCTGCCCGACCGCGACAAGTTTCACATTCCACCCGAAATGTTCGAGGTCCATGCCAGCAACGAGCGCATGCTGCCCGGCCACATTCTCACCGGCCCGATCGCGGTCGAAAGCGCCGAGCCCGGCGACGTGCTCGCGGTCGAGATCCTCGACGTTCAGCTTCGGCAGGATTGGGGCTGGAACATGATCAAGCCGCTGGCCGGCACCCTGCCCGACGATTTCCACGAGACGCGAATCCTGAACATCCCGCTCGACCGAACCAGGATGACCGGCCGCATGCCGTGGGGCCTCGACCTGCCGCTCAAGCCGTTCTTCGGCGTGATGGGCGTATCGCCGCCGCCAGCCTGGGGACGCATCTCCTCGCTGATCCCGCGCGCCATGGGCGGCAATCTCGACAACAAGGAGCTAGGTGCGGGCGCGACGCTCTATCTGCCGGTGTTCGTGCCCGGCGCGATGTTCTCCTGCGGCGACGGCCACGGCGTGCAGGGCGACGGCGAGGTGTGCGTCACCGCGATCGAGACCGCGCTGCAGGGCCGCTTCCGCCTGACGCTGCGCAAGGATCTCAGGTTCGACTATCCGCGCGCCGAGACGGCGACCCACTACATGACCATGGCGATGGACCCCGACCTCGACCAATGCGTGGTGCGCGCGCTGCGGGACATGATCGCGCTGCTCGGCGAGAGGCGAAACCTGTCGCGCGAGGATGCCTACACGCTGTGCAGCCTCGCCGCCGACCTCAGGGTGACCCAGACCGTCAACGGCGCCAAGGGCATCCATTGCATGATCGAAAAGGCCATCGTGCACGGCTAGCCAAGCAGCCCTTCCTCGACCTGTTGAAGCCCGACGCCGCCCGGCCTGCCGCGCGGCGCGCTGCGTCATGAGCAATTTCCGGAGCGATTCCAATATGCTGGGCGTCAAGCAAAGCCTGTATTTGACTTCCACCCCCGAACCTAAATAGAGTCTTAATCGTTACTTTTATGTACCCGAGTAAGAGGCTAGCGTTCGGGCCATGGCCACCGAAAAAGCCGAGACTGACCGCATTCCCGTAACCCTGGCGCTCTCGACCATCACCTACCTGGAGAAGCTGGTGAGACAGGGCACCCACGGCACCAGTGTTCCCGGCGTCGCTCGTACCTTGATCGAGGAAGGCATCCGTCTCGCCATCAAGGACGGACTTCTGTCGATCCGCGACAATGGCAGGACCTGAGCGCGCTCGGGGCATGAGGCGGACGGATCTCGCGGCGGGCGGCCGGCACCTGCAACCTGGGACCGTTTACAAATGCCTGTTCTCTCACCCACTTGGACCGACGAACGCATCGAGCTTCTGAAGCGGCACTTCGAGGCCGGCCTCTCCTGCCGCGAGATCGCCGCCGATATCGGCGTCAGCCGCAATGCCGTGATCGGCAAGCTGTCCCGCCTCAACCTGACGCGCGGCCGCACCGGCGATGAGCGCAAGGTTCAGGACAGAGGCGCGGCGCGGACGAAGGCCGTGCCGCGCCTGCAATATCAGATGCTCGCCACGATCTATGGCGACACCGACGCTCCCGTCGCCACCGGGCCGATCGACGAGGCCAATCGTTGTTCGCTGCTGGAGCTGGCCGAGAATCGCTGCCGCTGGCCGATCTCGACGCCGGGCGCCGAGGATTTCTGCTTCTGCGGCAATTCCGCGCCCGACGGCCAGCCTTATTGCGCCGGCCACAGCCGCCTCGCCTACCGGCCGCCTGTGCGCGCCCGCGCGATACGCAGCTGACATTGCGCCCATCGCGACAACAAAAAACCTCCGGCGGGGCATCGCCGGAGGTTTCTGGAGGCTTAGCATCAAGCTAAGAGCCGCAACTTTCGTATTTGGCTGAGAGGTATATAGCTTAGTAACTCAAGTAAGTAAATAAGTTTGATGTCATTGAATCGCATGGCTCTCCTTCGCGATCCGCAGCGGCCATTCGATTTTCCGAAACCATTGCCCATGAAAAAAACCCGGCGGTTTCCCGCCGGGGTTCTCCGATCGATTGGCGCGATCGATGATCAGAAGTTCCGCTGAGCGCGCAGCAGCATGCTCACCGAGTTCTGGTCCTTCAGCTCGTACACGGCCGCCGGCTTCGCAGCCGAGGCAATGCCCGGGCTGTTGATTGCGCCCGAGTACTTCTGGTCCAGACGGGACCAGCTCACATCGGCCGTGAACGCCAGGCCCTTGACTGGGGTCCACACCGTGTTCGCACCGACCACCGCGAAGTTGAAGTCCGGATTACACGTTGAACCGGCCACGGCGATCGCAGCGAAGTTGGTGCAGATCAGGGCCTTGCCCGAATCGCCATACTTCAGCTGGGCATAGCCACCGTAGACTCCGCTCGCCCAGTTCGGGCTCCAGTTGTGGGTGTAGCCACCACGGAAGCCCCAGGTCTTGACGGTATCGATGCCGGTACCCGTTCCGAACACGCCGTCAGCAAGACCCGCGAAGCCGGTGCTCTGATACGCGCCGTTGCTGCTGCCGCTGAACATGAAGAAGCTCTGCGGGAACAGGCTCTGGAAGTTGTAGCGAGTCGCACCGTCGGTGTAGACGGCCTGCAGGTTGATGGCGTCACCCGCGCCGGTCGGGATGTTCTTGATCGACAAGGCACCCGCCACGGCCCAGCCCCACTTGTCGGAGGGATGACCGGTGGCTTCATTCGCGCCGTAATAGGCGGAATGGATGTCATGCGCGGCAACCGACAGCTGAGCCAGACCCCAGGCCTGATCGACACGGACCTGACCGATGATGTCGGGCGAACGCGTGCCGCCCCAGGCGTTGGCACCATAGACGCCGGTCACGAACTGTGCCGCCGTACCCGACGACACATTCCAGAGGTTCGACTGACCATTGTTCGCCGACGTCTCGTCCTGCAGCGCGAACGAAGCAGTGATGCCCTGGCCGAAGTCAGCCGTGTAGGCAACCTGGTTGACGCCGTTGACGTGGTTGGAGCCGCCCGGAATGGTATCGGGGCCGCCCGCCATATAGCTCTGCCAGGGAGCGTCGAAGATCGAGACGGTGCGGCCGAAAGTGAAGCCGGCGAACTGGATGAACGCGTGGTAGAGAGCGAGCGAAGCCGCACTGGTCGAAACCGATGACGGGCTGCTGCCGGTGACGTTCGTGGTGTCGTAGCTGACGACCAGGTCGGCGTAGGTGCGAACAACGCCGTATTCGGTCGCAGTGCGGGTATCGACGTTGAAGTCCAGACGAGCGCGGCTGTAGTAGTAGTTGGTCAGACGGTTGTTCGACCCGCCGTTCGCGCTGCCCGAGCTGTTCGCGAAGCCATAGGCGCCGCCGCCGCCGAGGATCATATCGGCGCGGATGTAACCACCCAGCTTGATGCAGGTGTCGGTGCCCGGCATGTAGTAGAATCCGGCGCCGTAGAGCGAGCAGATCCTCACGTATTCGACCGCCTTGGCCTTCACGGGCAGATCAGCCGCCTGAGCTCCACCGACGGCGATCAGTCCCGCCGCAGTGCCGAGCAAAAGGCTCTTCACCATTCTCATTTAAAACCTCCAAGTTGCTCATTTTACGGAGACTGGACCGTGAGGCCCCCCAGATCCCCGTCTCTCCAAATCCGCCCGGCCACTTTGCGCTTTCGGACACACTCGCTTTCGACGCGAGGGACGTGAGCGAACCGCCTGCAACGGGACGATCGAGTACCCCCCACCGCCACGAGCAACATATCTGCGTCAAACAACTACTCAAAATACTTTATCTAGTAAGCTTTGTGGTTTCACTAACTGTGTGCCCCGCGCGCAACACAAGCGGGCCGACCGATCTGCTGAGCTGATCATATTTGTAATTTTCGTGACGAAATTACCCTGCTCTGCACTTGCGTCAGAGCAGGCCTGCGTGGACTATGGTCTTCCACGAACACCGGCCTGAACAATCGGTTCACGGGGAGTGACGCTGTGTCCGCGACGAGGAAAGAAGGAGCGCGCCTGCGCTCGACCGGCAATCTGGATATCATCAGGCGCTTCACCTGGGAGATCTCGTCGATCAACATGTATCTGGAGGAGTTGCGTCAATTCTGGGCGAAGACGCTCGGCATCAGCGGCCCGCAATGGCTGATCCTGATGGCCATCTCCGACCTCGACAAGGACGACGGCATCCCGGTCAACGTCGTCTCCAAGCTCCTCCACGTCGATCCGTCCTTCGTCACCACCCAGTCCAAGCTGCTCGAGAAGAAGGGTCTGTTGCGCCGTCGTCCCTCGCCGACCGATGCCCGCGTGGTGCGGTTGTCGCTGGCCGAGAAGACGCAGAAGCACATCGCGAGCCTCAACGAGCAATACAAGACGATCCGCGAATTCGTCTTCCAGGAGTTCGACGAGGACGAGCTGACGGAATTCACCGGCAAGCTCGCGACACTGAAGAATCGCCTCGAGAAGGCCTGCGTCCGGATCTCCCTCGACTTCTAGCCCTCGGGCGCTCAGATCCGCCGGGCGGCGGCGCCGAGCCGCGATTCGAGCCAATCGAAGATGTATTCGTTGGCGAGGCTCGGATTGTCCGCATGGGACTGCGCCGCGCCGGTCTCGGCCGCAGTGAACACCTTCAACGCCACGTTCGAGCTGCCGAGCCGGGAGCTCTGGACGATTTGACGCGCCCGGTCGGCCTTGAGCCAGCCGACCTCGCCGAGCGTGATCAGCACCGGGCAGTCGGCGCTGGAGGCCATTAGCGGCGCATGTGGCACCGGCACGATGCTGACGTCGCTCAGCGCGAATCGGCTGGCAAAGAAGGCCCGCTCGTGCAGGTCCCACAGGCCGCCATCGCAGACCGCGGCGGCAAGCCGCGGCTCCTGCAGCACCGCGCGCGCCACGAAGGAAGAGCCCCAGCCATCGGCAATGATGCCGACGCGCGCGAAATCGATGTCGCTGCGCGCCTCCAGATAGTCCATGACGCAGGGAATGGCGCTCTCGAGATCGCGGCGCCGCAACAGCGCCTCGATGTAATCGTCGCGCTGCTCGCCGAACAGATCCAGCGCCAGCAGCGAGAATCCGCGCTCGCGCGCGTGCGGCACTAGCTTGAACAGGAATTCTTCCTTGCGGTGGCCGGGCTCGCCGATGCAGATCACGGTCGGCGCCCGCAGGCTGCCCGACGGCGCGGGGACGAAATAGCCCTGCAGCGCATGTCCCTCGAGCCATGGAATGGTCACGACCTCGCCCGCCGGGCTGCGCGCCGAAAGGTAGCGGCGCGCGCATTCCTGCATCGCGAGCACGGCGACCCAGCGGCGCTCGTCGTCCGGCTCCAGCGGCATCGCCGCCGCGCCATAATAGTTCATGGCCCGCAGCCAGTTACGCTGTGCACTCGCCATGTGGCCTTCCGCGAAGGCGGCCTCGGCGCGGTGCCGGTTGGCTTGGGCGAGCCTCTTCCACTCCCGATGCCAGGAGCCGTCGTCGCCCCGCTTCAGCTGCCGCGCGATCATCAGGCATTCGGCGATGGTGGCGCCGCCTTCCTGGGCCGCGGTCAGCAGCCGCGTGAACTCAGCGGAGATGTCCTCTCGCTCCGGGCAAAGGGTCCAGTCGTCGGAGAGGCATGCGGGCATCATCGGGAGCTACGCTCTATCATCGCGTTATCCCTGACTTACTAAACCATTTCAGTTCGCTGACCAAGCAGCCGCGCACCGAATGAGCGCCGTTGGAGATCACCATCGCTTGAACGAATGGTCACGCCGCATGCGTGTCATTCCAATCCGGCATGAAGGCCGGACATTGGCAAGAGGTGGCACGCATCATCGCACGCGCCCCTCTTGTCATGATGATTATCCTACCTACATCGGCGCGTCCGCCAAGACTCTCACCCAGGCTCTCAACCAAGGCTCTCAACCAAGGCTCTCAACCAAGGCTCTCAACCAAGGCTCTCAACCCAGGCTCTCAACCCAGGCCCTCAACCGAGCCGCCAGCCGACCTCCTGCGTAAAGCTTTCGTAGAAGGCGCGGTCATAGGCCTGCTCGGGCGTTGCGCGCACGCGCTCGTCCAGGCGCTTGGCGTCCTCGCCGACCAGGATGCGCCAGCGCTCGGCCTTGACGCCGTCGAGAATGATCTTGGCGGCCTGTGCCGCCGTCGTCGGCGCATCCTCCAGGAAGCTGCGGGCGCGCTCGGCGAACACCGCCTGGACGTCCTCGTCCGACATCTTGTCGGCATCCGGCACGCCGGCCGCGACCATGCGCTTGCGCGTCAGCGCGACCTCGTCGTCGCTGAGCCGCTCCGAGCCGTCGGCGCTCTGCACCTTGCGCGAGTTGGAGACGATCGAGGTGCCGATGTGGCCGGGCATCACCACCGAGCATTTGACGTGAGGGGCGTGCAGGCGCAGATCGTTGATCAGCGCTTCGGTGAATCCCTTCACCGCGAACTTCGCCGAGCTGTAGGCGGTGTGCGCCTGGTTCATGCCGATCGAGGCCCAGAAACCGTTGACGCTCGCGGTGTTGACGATGTGGGCCTCGTCCGCCGCCACCAGCATCGGCAGGAAGGTGCGCACGCCGAGATAGACGCCGCCCCAGCAGATGTTGAAGGTGCGCTCCCACTGCTCGCGCGTGTTTGTGAACAGGCTGCCGCCGCCGCCGATGCCGGCATTGTTGAACAAGAGATGGATCCTGTCTGTCTTCTGCTGCTCGGTGAGCTCGTCGCGGAAGCGCTTCAGGTGATCCTCGATCGCGACGTCCGCGACATGGGTCGTGACGCGCAGGCCCTGCGGCAGCTTCTCGCTCTCGCACAGCCGCTTGGTCTCGGCCATCGCGGCCTCGGAGACGTCGCACATCGCGACGTTGCAGCCCTCGGCGACGAGTTGCCGTGCGAGCTCGCGCCCCATGCCCGTGCCGCCGCCGGTGATGACCGCGATCTTTCCAGCAAAATCCTTCATGGGACTTTCGGCCCCTCCCTTGTCGGTATGTTTCTTCGTCGCCGCGCCGCCCGCCGGCGCGCGCAAAATGTAGCAGCGCCGCATCGGCAAATGAAAGGGGATCGGCGATGCAACCTCCAGCATCACATATTTCGGCGCGCGGATTAAAGGGAGCACACGTGATGACGCTCTCTGCATCTGGGCGCCTCGCCCGCCGCACATCCTTCGAGGAGACCGCTGAAAGCGGTCGTCTCGACGGACGAGGCGCTTGCTCCGTCGTCACGGGGAGCACCGTTGCCAGGCGCGCCGGCTGGCGCGGAGCCGTATTCACCCGGTTCCCGTATTTGCCCGGCTTCGGTTTATGGGCAGATTTTTTACAATCCGAATCGTCAAATGAACACCGGACGCTGGGTCGAGTCGGCCAGGCCAGCGTGTTGTTTGCGTGTCACAGGCTCTGGCACTCCGCTTGCACCCTTGTGGTGGTCAGAAACAACCGATGAGGTGACAGGAATGTTCGTGACCGTCGTAGCCGTGCTCTGCCGGCTGAGCGCAGCCAGCTCAGGCAGTTGTGTCGAAGAAATCGTGACCGACAGCAACATGACGCCCGAGATTTCGATGATGCAGTGCGCGGTCGGCGCACAGGCCCCCCTGGCGAAATGGATGGGCGAGCATCCGATCTATCACGCCAATTGGCGCCTGGAGCGCTACAAATGCGTGCCGGGCCACTACGAGATCAAGGGCCACGCCTGACGGCCCCGCAAAACTACTGATCCGAACACGACGGATCGAGGAAACGCCCACCTCGCCTGGCCCGATGGCACAGCGCGCGTTTTGCGCGGGACTAAGCTAGCGTACATAGTGCCGGGGGCTCCCGGCAGGTCGCTTGACCCAGGTCAATATCCCGCTGGCCTCAGCGCGCCAACATTGTTGTACTGGCCGCATCGTTTGATCCTTTTGAAACGAGGCTCTCAGCCTGCCATCCAGCGTGAGCGTCTCGGCGGCTTCTCAGTGCTGGATCGCGGACATCGATCGTGAATCGTGACACGATGGAAAGCAGAATGAAGCCCGCGCTTGCGCTGCCACCGCATCAACGTGATTTGCGTCTCGACCTGTTTCGCGGCCTCGCCAACTGGGCTATGTTTCTCGGCCATGTCCCCGGCACGGTGCTGGCGTGGTGTTCGTTCCGAAACTATGGATTCAGCGACGGGGCCGACCTGTTCGTGTTCATCTCCGGCTACACCTCGGCGCTCGTCTATACGCGAAAGATGGAACGGGGCTTTGTGTTCGGAGCCAGCAGGCTGTTCAGGCGCGTCTGGCAAATCTACACGGCGCATATCCTGCTATTCGTGATCTACCTGGCTTTCGTCCATTTCCTGTCGGAGAGGTTCAACGCGCCTGATCTGATCGATCTGTTCAACGCCGGACCGGTCACCAGCGCGCCGATCGAGATGCTGACGCAGGGGCTTCTGCTGAGATACAAGCCTCTGAACCTGGACGTGCTGCCGCTCTACGTCGTCTTGATGGGCCTGTTTCCTCCGATCCTCTGGTTGATGTTGAGATTTCCCGACGCCGCCATGATCGGGTCGGTGCTGCTGTATCTGGCTGCGCGGCAATTCCATTGGAACCTGCCGTCCTATCCGTCGGGAGGCTGGTACTTCAATCCGCTGGCGTGGCAGCTTCTGTTTGTGACGGGCGCATGGCTCGCGTTGACGGGTGCGGGGCGCCTGCATTTCCTGCTGCGGTCCAGGATCGTGCTGGTTGTTGCGATTGCCTATTTGATCTTTGCGGCGCTCATGACGCTGGCTGGTCACCAGCCTCAGCTGCGGGCCTTGTTTGCGCCGGCCGTGTTCGAGCTTTTCAATCCCAACGACAAGACCAATCTGGCGCCCTACCGCTATCTTCATTTGATGGTGCTGATCATCCTTGGTGCCCGGTTCATACCGATCGATGCGCCCGGGCTACGAGCCGCCATCTGGCACCCCCTGGTGAAGTGCGGCCAGCACTCCCTCGAAGTGTTTTGCGTTGGCATTCTCCTGGCCTTCATCGGGTACTTCATCTTGCAATTGGCAGGGAACGGCGTCCCGGCTCAACTGCTCGTCGGAGCTGCAGGAATCGCGATCATGACGGCGGTTGCCTATTACAGATCCTGGTCCAAGCGCGTGGAGAAATCTCCACATGAGAGTCTGGTGGATGGACAGAGAGCGCCGGAAGTCACCGGCGCCTTCGAACCTCTTGTGCTGCGCGGCGCCGGAAGGGCGGCGCAGGTCGCGCGCGGGATGGATACGCAGCAGCAGCCTTGACGGACGTTTGACAACCGCCGCCTGCCGTCACGGTCGCGATCGCGGCTCTACATCGACCCGAATCTTCGCCGCGTGCTCGCCGAGCAGATCCCCGCTCCGGTCAGCTCGCGGAGGTCGAGCCTACAACGGCGAGGTCCACACGCTGGTGCGCACCTATTTCGACCCCCCGCAGCGAGATGCGAAAGATGGACCTCGACGCGTCGCGACTTTCATCTGCGTCAGCGCGATCGAATCGGTCGCGCACAACGCGGTGCTGAGGCAGGGCCGAGGTGATCTTGAGAGGCGTTAGCCCCAGACCATTGTCTAACATTCTAGATTTGAACAGCGACAATCAAAAGTTGAAATTCTATCGGCACCTGTTACGCTCACCGTATTCATCGATCATTTTTCCGGGACGGCGCTCTATGGCCAGCCCCAAGATTATTATCCTATCTGATGGCACCGGTAATGCCGCCTCAAGCGTCTGGCGCACGAACGTCTGGCGGATGTTCCAGGCGCTTGACCTGCAAGGCAACAGCCAGGCCGCGAAATACGACGACGGCGTGGGTACCTCGTCCTTCGTGCCGCTCGCCGTGCTGGGTGGCGCATTCGGATACGGCCTCAAGCGCAACATCCTCGACGCCTACAAGTTCATCTGCCGCAACTACGATCACCAGAACCGCTCGAAGATCTACCTCTTCGGCTTCAGCCGCGGCGCGTTCACCGTGCGCGTCCTCGGCGCGCTCATCCTCCAGCAGGGCCTGGTTGTGGCGGATACCGAAGCAGAGCTGCACAACGGCGCGGTCAAGGCTTACAGGGCCTACCGGGCCAAGGGCTACCACTCGATCCTGCAGATCGAGGTGCTCTTCCGCGCCTTGCGCGACTACGTCCTGGTGCCGGTGTTCGACTTCCTGCGGGGCAACAAGCCCTACGCAAAGATTGTCCGCAAGGACATCGCATCCATAGAGTTCATCGGCGTGTGGGACACCGTTGCGGCCTACGGCCTGCCCATGGACGAGATGACGCGCGGCGTCAGCAACTGGATCTGGCCCCTTGAGCTTCCGAACCGGATCCTGAGCCAACGCGTCAGATGCGCAAGGCACGCGCTTGCGCTCGACGATGAGCGGACGACCTTCCATCCCGTGCTCTGGACCGAGGAAGGCGAATCCAAGCCAAGTGTCCCCACCACCATTGACGACGAGCGCCTGGTCCAGGTCTGGTTCGTTGGTATGCACGCCAACGTGGGCGGAGGTTATCCCGACGATGCCGTATCGTTCGTCCCGCTGTCCTGGCTTGTCGACGAGTCCATCAAGCGCGGTCTCGTTTTCAAGGAGGCCCCCTTCGCAGACCCCGACTCGATCAAACTGATCGATTCAGCGCAGGACAAGGACGGCCGCCTCTACGACTCGCGTTCCGGCCTCGGCTCCTATTACCGCTATGGCCCACGGAAGGTCTCAGACCTGTGCAATGACCCGCATGTCGGCGTCAGCGTCAAGTTGCCGAAGATCCACGAAAGTGTGTTCGACCGTATCGACAGCGGCTGCAATGCCTATGCTCCGATCGGCTTGCCGCCGGAATATCTGGTGGTTTCCCGCAACGGCAAGCTCACGCCGCTCGGACCGACGACATTCGAGACGCCAGCGGGCGCGACCGCCCGTTTTGCGGCACAGGAAAAGCTCTGGAATTTTGTCTGGATGCGTCGGCTGGCGTATTTCGCGACCCTGGCCGCCACGCTGCATCTTGCGGCGTTCTGGCTGTTCCACGAGCGCATCAAGGAACATGAGTTCGAGTCGCCCATCCGGATGGTCTCCGAACTCGTGCGGTTCATCGAGTCGTTCCTGCCTAAATCATTTCACTGGTGGACGGACTGGTACGCCGCCAACCCCGAATGGTTCGCCGGCGGCATCGCCGCCGTAGTCATCCTTATGGTTCTCGGCAGCAGCCTTAGCGCCAAAATCAAAGACCGGATGCGCCTGCTCTGGCGGGACCGGGCAGCGCCGGTGCCGCTCTCTGGCCTGATGCACGACGCCATTTACGCATTGAGGACCCTCCCGGCCTATCAGTTTGTCATCCGCACCGGGAAGCGGCACGTCCTGCCTTTTGTTTTGGTGGTGGTGATGGTCTGGGTCGGCGCGACGATCGCGAGCCATTTCCTGTTCAACGTCGCGGATTCGATGGGGGCATTTTGCAAAGGCACTTCGGAGGCAAAGCTCGTCCCGGTCAATAAGGGCATAGAGCAGGATGGCGCGGACTTTGCGACCTCATCGATCTGTGCGCCGACAGGCCTGAAGGTCTTTTCCGGTCGCTCGTATGAGATCAGGATCACTGTCACCGAGCCCTGGACCGACGCAGAGCGGCCGACCACACCCTTTGGTTTCCGGACCTCCACCGTCGAACTTGCCAACCGTTGGAAGTTTCGCAGCGCCATTTTCCTCCGCCGCATCCTGTTCAGACCCTGGTACCGCATTATCGCACGTGTCGGTGAGACCGGGGTAGACGAGTATTTCCTTGATCCCATCCCGCTCCCGAACACGACACCGCAGATGTACAAAGCAACGTTCAAGGCTGCACGCAGCGGTGAGCTTTTTCTCTACGTCAACGATGCGGTGATCGGCCTGCCATGGCTCAGCGACACGTTTTACCCGAACAACGGAGGCAAGGCTAAGGTCACCGTTAAACTGCTGTGAGGCAATTCAGAAGCCATCGAAGGAGCCAACTGTCGATAGCCCGTTTGGAATCTCGCGATGCAAACAGACGCAAAGAATGTAGTGCGACGATCATCCCCATTTATCCATGAATAATCCTCAGCTACCCGCCAAGCAGGGCGCTGCAAAACCGTCTTCGGAATTTTTTGTTTACCGACCACCCAAGCAGCCACCGCCGCCGATCGTCGCACATGGGTCACCGCCGGAGCGAGCCCTACGTCCCGGTCCAATCACCCAACCGATGCTTTGAGAAAAATGGTCGGAGCGAGAGGATTTGAACCTCCGACCCCTAGTCTCCCAGACTAGTGCGCTAACCGGGCTGCGCCACGCTCCGAACGTCGTTCCATTAGCTAGGATCGGCGCGATGCGCAAGGCGAGGCCGCAGCATTTTGCCGGCCGGGTCTCACAGGCTCGGAACCGCAAGCGGTCCGAAACCGCCCCTACCCGTCCTTCAGCGCCTGATCCAGCATTTCCCTGGCAGCGACGAGGTCGGCGAGCGCGCGGCCGAGGCGCTCCCGGTCCAGCGCGCTGGGACCAGTGGGCGCGGCGGGGGTGCCGCCCTTGCGGAAGGTGGTGAGGATCTCCTCGTCGTCGACCTCGGTGAAGCGGAAGTCGATGCCTTCCTCTTCGTCGCCCTGGTAATCGTCGTCGTCGGTGTCGGTGACGCCCTTGATCGGCGCCTCCTCGTCCTCGGGCTCCATCAGGCTGGCGCCGATGGCGTCCTCGATGGCTCCGAACGAGACCGCGGCGGCGCTGTCGGCGAGGCCCTGCACCGATTTGACGCCGTGCTCCTTCAGGATTCGCTGCACGCCGCGGATGGTGTAGCCCTCGCCGTAGAGCAGGCGGCGGATGCCCTTGAGCAGGTCGACGTCGTCGGGGCGGTAGTAGCGGCGGCCGCCGCTGCGCTTCATCGGCTTGATCTGCGAGAAGCGGGTCTCCCAGAACCGCAGCACGTGCTGCGGGATGTCGAGCTCCTGCGCGACTTCGCTGATGGTTCGGAACGCATCCGGCGCCTTGTCCAAATGCCAGTCCTTTCCGAAAAGGCGGTTACGCCTCTTGCTGAGCCTTGCTGGTGGCGTCGCCGTTGGCGCGGTGCTGGCCGTTGATCCGCTGCTTCAGGATCGCCGACGGCTTGAACACCATGACCCGGCGCGGCGAGATCGGCACCTCGGTGCCGGTCTTCGGATTGCGGCCGATGCGCTGGCCCTTCTTGCGCACCATGAACGACCCGAACGAGGACAATTTCACCGTCTCGCCCTTCTCCAGGCAGTCGGTGATCTCCTTCAGCACCAGTTCCACGAAGGCGGACGATTCCGTGCGCGACAGGCCCACCTTCTGGTAGACGGCTTCGCACAGATCGACTCGCGTTACGGTTTTACTTTGATCGGTCATCGCCCTGCCCCACCTCACGGCGAACAATTGTTGTCTGAAATTATGAGCTTACGATACGGCGGTCAACAGCGCTCATCAATGCAGGCGCATCGATAATCGCGGCTGATTCCGGCAAAATTTTATCGAGTGTGGCTCTACCAGCGCACCAGCGCGGAGCCCCAGGTGAAGCCGCCGCCCATGGCTTCCAGCAGCACCATGTCGCCCTTCTTGATGCGGCCGTCCTTGCGCGCCACCGAGAGCGCCAGCGGGATCGAGGCGGCCGAGGTGTTGCCGTGACGGTCCACCGTCAGCACCACCTTCTCCGGCGCGATATGGAGCTTGTGGGCGGAGGCGTCGATGATTCGCTTGTTGGCCTGGTGCGGCACGAACCAGTCGATGCTGTCGGCATTGAGCCCGGTCGCCTGGAAGGCATCGACGATGACGTCGGTGATCATGCCGACCGCGTGCTTGAAGACCTCGCGGCCCTCCATGCGCAGATGGCCGACGGTCTGGGTCGAGGACGGCCCGCCGTCGACGAACAGCTTGGCCTTGTGGCGGCCGTCGGAGCGCAGATGCGTGGTCACGACGCCGCGGTCGGTGGCGGCATTGCCCGGCTGCTCCTGCGCCTCCAGCACGACCGCGCCGGCACCGTCCCCGAACAGCACGCAGGTGCCGCGGTCGTTCCAGTCGAGGATGCGCGAGAAGGTCTCGGCGCCGATCACCAGCGCACGCTTGAAGGCGCCGGTGCGCAGGAAATTGTCGGCGGTGGCGAGCGCGAACACGAAGCCCGAGCAGACCGCCTGGAGGTCGAAGGCCGCGCCGTGGTTGATGCCGAGCGCGTTCTGCACGGCGACGGCAGTGGCGGGAAAGGTGTTGTCCGGCGTCGAGGTCGCCAGCACGATGAGATCGATCGACTGCGCATCCATGCCGGCATCGCTGAGCGCGGCCTGCGCCGCCTTGATCGCCAGATGCGAGGTGAACTCGCCCTCGGCCGCGATGTGCCGCTCGCGAATGCCGGTGCGCTGCACGATCCACTCGTCGGAGGTGTCGATGCGCGCCGCCAATTGGGCGTTGGTCACCACCTGCTCCGGCAGGTAGGAGCCGCAGCCGAGCACGACCGAACGAATTTGAGTCACGAAACAACCTCCTGCGCGGCCTGCACCGAATTGAGTGCACCACCCTCGCGGTTGAGCATCTGATTGATCTTGTTCAGGAGATCGTAGTGAGCCATCTCATAGCCAACATCGATCGCATAGGCAAAGCCTTCGGCGCTGGTTCCGCCATGGCTTTTGACAACCAAACCGTTCAGACCCAGGAACACGCCACCATTGGACTTGTTCGGGTCCATCTTGTCGCGCAGGGCCTGGAAGGCGCTGCGGGCAAAGAGATAGCCGAGCTTGGACATCCAGCTCCGCTTCATCTCGTCGCGGAGTAATTCGGCCATCTGCCTGGCGGTTCCCTCGGCGGCCTTGAGCGCGATGTTGCCGCTGAAGCCTTCGGTGACGATGACGTCGGCCAGCCCCTTGCCGATGCCGTCGCCCTCGACGAAGCCGATATAGTCGAGCTCCGGCAGGTTTCTGGCCCGCAGGATCTCCCCGGCCTCGCGGATCTCCTCGTGCCCCTTGATCTCCTCGGTCCCGATATTGAGCAGCCCCACCGTGGGCCGCTTCTTGTCGAATAGCACGCTCGCCATCGCGGCGCCCATCAGGGCCAGCGCGACCAGATGGTGCGCATCGCCGCCGATGGTGGCGCCGAGGTCGAGCACGGCGGACTCGCCACGCCTGGTCGGCCAGATGCCCGTAATCGCCGGGCGATCGATCCCCTTCAGCGTGCGCAGGTGGAAGCGCGACATCGCCATCAGCGCGCCGGTATTGCCGGCGGAGACCGCGACATCGGCCTCGCCCTTCTTCACGGCGTCGATGGCAAGCCACATCGAGGACGTCTTGCGGCCGCGTCGCAGCGCCTGGCTCGGCTTGTCCGAACCGCTGACGGCCACGTCGGTGTGGATGATCCTGGAGGCGGCCTTGAGCTCGGGGTGCCGGTCGAGCTCGGGCTCGATCCTGGCGCGGTCTCCGACCAGCAGGAATTCGGTGTCGCGATGCCTGCCAAGCGAGATGGCCGCGCCCGGAATGACCACGGCGGCGCCGCCATCGCCCCCCATGGCGTCAAGCGCAATGCGAACCTTGCTTGGCATAAAAGTCCTGGAAAACCTGATCTGGTGCGGTCCTGAACGAGCGGGGCCGCGGAATGGGTTCGCCACGGACGTGGCGACCGGTCAGGCGCCACGCCGCGCCCCGACCGGGGCGCGACAATAGCGTTTTGTTACCCCGAAACAACCTCTTGCCCCCAGCCTTTTGCTTTCCGGGCGATCCGGCCGGGAAAGCCCGTAACTTGCAAAAAAATCCATTGAAATCAGCTGGATAAAGGATGCTTTGAAACCATCCAGGCAAAGGCCTCGCGTGCCTTCGCAAGGCGATCCGACGCGGAAGGGCCCGGCTATCGGCCTTTCTTCTTGTCCTGGAGCGCCTTCAACGCGGCAAACGGATGGTCCTCCGGATCGGGGGCCGTGACGTCAGGCTCGAACACGGCCCCCTGCTTGCGCGGATAGGGATCGATGGCGAGGAACAGGGCGTCGGTGGCGACCCGGCCGAGGTCGATGATGCCACCCACGATCGCCTCCGGCGGATCGGCCACTTCAGGCGCCGCCGCGTCGTCCTGGCCCTCCTCGATCAGGTCGGCGAGGCGCCGCGCCTCGGCCTCGGGGGCGAACATCAGGTCCACCTCCTCCTCGATCTCGCTCTCGATCGGGTCCAGCGTGACCACGCAGGTTTGCCCGACCCTGGCCCGGACGGTGCCGGTCACCTGAACCCGGCCGCCGCTCCTGGGCACCACGTCGAAATCGGCGCTGGCGGACAGGACCTCCCGCACGCCGCCAACCTCGGCGATGGCCTGCCGCTCGCCGGCCGAGGCCTCGAGCTTGCGGTGCAGGCCGGTGTCGGGGATCTGGGCAACGATGACGGGTGCCTGCCAAGGATCGGGCTGGGATCCGGTCGCTGGTCGGCTCATGGCGTGACGTCCTCGGCAAGAGCTGGAGGAAACCGGAAGGAGGCCTGCAGCAGCGCAGCCTCGTCGGCCCGGCCGAGAGCGGCCTCACTGGCGCGGGCATAGGCCGCGAGCCGCTCCGCCTGGTCCAAGCCGGTCCCGTTCAAGATATTCTTGCAGATCGCCTCCGCCAGGGCCTTGCCGCCGGCCTCGATGGCCTGGTCATAGGCCTGGACGCGGCCGTAAAAGGCCTCGCCGAAGGCCCGCATCCGCTTCGGCACGGTCTGGTCGCCCACCCCCATCTCGCGCAGATTGTCGTCCATATCCTCGCAGAAGCGGTCGAACAGCGCCTGCGACAACGCGCTGGCGCCTTTAGCCGTGCGCAGGCGTCGCAGCAGCAGCCACAGGTGCAGCAGCAACAGGTCGAAACGCCCATTAACCGTATCGGGCACGGCCAAGTCGCGGTAAAATATGGGTTCTCGCGCCTGCGTCACGATCATGCCATAGATGGCTTCAATGGTGTCCGGCGGGGTTCGCCGGGGTTTCCTGAAGTGATTGAACGGCCAAAGCATTGTGGTTTCCGCAAGCGGGCGCGCGCGAGTTGCATTCAGACGCCCAGCCCGGTACTTCAGCGCCTCGCGCGACGCAAGGGGACGGAATCAGTTCCGCTATGACGACAACGAACCAGACCAGCCTGCGCGCGAACACGCGGCGCGGCCTCCATGCACGCTGGCGCGCCTTGCGCATGCTCGCCGCCGCCACCCTGGTCGGCGCTGCGCTGGCGGGCTGCACCGGCGAGCAGTTCCAGAAGGGGTACATCCTGCCGCCCGGCGCGCTGGAGCAGATCCCGATCGGCGCGAGCCAGGATCAGGTGTTGATCGTGATGGGCACGCCCTCCACCGTCGCCACGCTCGACGGCGAAGTCTTCTACTACATCTCGCAGCGCTCCGAGCGCGTGGTCGCTTTCATGAACCAGAAGGTGGTCGACCAGCGCGTGATCGCGGTCTATTTCGACAAGAACCGGCGCGTGCGGCGGCTGGCGAATTACGGCCTGCAGGACGGCAAGATCTTCGACTTCATCAGCCGCACCACGCCGACGTCGGGTCAGGAGATGAGCTACCTCACGCCGCTGTTCAAGCTGCTCAGCTTCAACTGAGTCGCGAACGCGTTTTCGAGCGACGCCGGGACCGGCTCGCCTCGAGAGAACGCTGCAGAGTTGCAAGACAAGTGCCTGGAGCGCCTTCCAATTCCGCCGCAAGGTAAATGGGCCCTCGCCTGCGGCGTCGTGCCGCCCTTCGTGCGGCACTTGCTCTCGCGCGCGGCTTGCCGTCGCATCTGCGGTTTCCTAGGCTCCCTGCAAAGAAAGAAGCAGGGAGTAGATTCGTGCCTAAGACTTTTTCCCGACGTCGCGTGCTTACCGCTGCTGCCGGCCTCTCGGCCGCAGCGATCCTGCCGCGATCGAGCCTTGCGGACTGGAAGCCGACCGAAACCGTGCGTCTGGTCGTGCCGGCCGCAGCCGGCGGCTCGACCGACGTGATGGGCCGGCTTCTGGCGGCGCATCTGCAAAACGCGTGGGGCCAGTCGGCCGTCGTGGAAAACCGCTCCGGCGGCGGCGGCACCATCGGCACGGCCGAGGTGGTCCGCGCCAAGCCTGACGGCCACACCATCCTGGTCGGCAATCCGGGCCCGAACGCGATCGCCTACAGCATCTTCAAGAATCTCTCCTACAAGCCGGACCAGCTTCAGCCGGTCTCCAACATGATCCGGATTCCGAACATCGTGTCGGCGCATCCGAAGACCGGCATCAAGTCGATCCCCGAGCTGATCGCCTATCTCAAGGCCAATCCGGACAAGCTCAGCTACGCCTCCTCCGGCGTCGGCCAGAGCCCTCACCTCACCGGCGCCTGGTTTCTCCAGCTCACCGGACTGAAGATGACGCACATCCCGTTCCGCGGCGCCGGACCCGCGCTCCAGGCCGCGCTTGCCGGCGACATCCAGATCCTGTTCGACAATCTCTATCCGAGCCTGCCGCAGGTGCAGAACGGCACGCTCAACGGCCTCTGCGTCACCACGACCGAGCGCAGCGAGCTCGCGCCGAACCTGCCGACCATGCGCGAGAGCGCGCCGGAGCTGGCGAACTTCGACGTGTCCTCCTGGTTCTGCGTCTTCCTGCCCAAGGGCGTCTCGCCGGAGGTGCTGAACGCGCTCAATCTCCAGATCAAGGCGATGCTCGAGCGCGACGACGTCAAGAAGCAGATCGCCGCCATGGGCGCCCGCGCCGACTACGGCACGCCGCAGCAATTCGCCGCCTTCGTGGACGCCGAGACCAAGAAGTTCGCCGGCATCATCCAGAAGGAAGGGCTGCAGATGGACGTGCAGTGACGCGCAGCGTCATTCCGGGGTGTGATGCGCAGCATCGAACCCGGAATCTCGAGATTCCGGGTCTGGTCCTTCGGACCATCCCGGAATGACAACCCGAAACAAAAACCCCGCGGCTCGCGCCGCGGGGTTTCTTCTTTCACCTTATCGTCCCTCAGTGCGCCAGGATCGCCAGCAGCAGCAAGGCCACGATGTTGGTGATCTTGATCATCGGGTTCACCGCAGGACCCGCCGTGTCCTTGTAGGGATCGCCGACGGTGTCGCCTGTTACCGCCGACTTGTGGGCATCCGAGCCCTTGCCGCCGAAATGACCGTCCTCGATGTACTTCTTGGCGTTGTCCCAGGCACCGCCGCCCGAGGTCATGGAGATCGCGACGAACAGACCCGTCACGATCACGCCGAGCAGCATGGCGCCGACCGCGGAGAACGCCGCCGACTTGCCGACCGCGCCACCACCCGCGATGAAATAGATCACGAAGTAGACGACGATCGGCGACAGCACCGGCAGCAGCGAGGGGATGATCATCTCCTTGATCGCCGCCTTCGTCAGCAGGTCGACCGCCTTGCCATAGTCAGGCTTGTCGGTGCCCTGCATGATGCCCGGCTTCTCGCGGAACTGACGCCGCACCTCCTCGACGATCGCGCTGGCGGCACGTCCGACCGCCGTCATGCCCATCGCGCCGAACAGATACGGCAACAGGCCGCCGAATAGCAGACCCACCACGACGTAGGGGTTGTTGAGCGAGAAGTCCGGATTGACGCCGGCGAAGTAGGGATGCTGTGCGGAGCCGGCGACGAAGAACTTGAGGTCCTCGTTGTAGGCCGCGAACAGCACGAGAGCACCGAGACCGGCCGAGCCGATTGCGTAGCCTTTGGTCACCGCCTTGGTGGTGTTGCCGACCGCATCGAGCGCGTCGGTCGACTTGCGCACCTCCTTCGGCAGTCCCGCCATCTCGGCAATGCCGCCGGCATTGTCGGTGACGGGGCCGAAGGCGTCGAGGGCGACGATCATGCCGGCCAGCGCCAGCATGGTGGCGGTCGCGATCGCGATGCCGAACAGCCCGGCGAGGCTGTAGGTCACCAGGATGCCGGCGATGATGACGATCGCAGGCAGCGCGGTCGCTTCCATGGAGATGGCGAGGCCCTGGATCACGTTGGTGCCGTGGCCGGTCACCGAGGCCTGGGCGATCGACTTTACCGGACGGTAGTCGGTGCCGGTGTAGTACTCGGTGATCCAGATGATCAGCGCGGTGACGACGAGGCCGACCACGCCGCACTCGAACAGCGCCATGCCGGTGTAGCTGACGCCCTCGAGCTTGCCGAAGCCGATCAGGTAGTAGATCACCAGCGCGATGCCGATCAGCGACAGCACGCCGGTTGCGATCAGGCCCTTGTAGAGCGCACCCATGATCGACTGGCTCGGCCCGAGCTTGACGAAGAAGGTGCCGATGATCGAGGTGATGATGCAGACGCCGCCGATCGCGAGCGGCAGCGTCATCATGCTGGCGAGGATCGGCGTCTTGGCGAAGAAGATCGCCGCCAGGACCATGGTGGCGACCGCGGTCACCGCATAGGTCTCGAACAGGTCGGCGGCCATGCCGGCGCAGTCGCCGACATTGTCGCCGACGTTGTCGGCGATGGTCGCGGGATTGCGCGGATCGTCCTCGGGAATGCCGGCCTCGACCTTGCCGACGAGATCGCCGCCGACGTCCGCACCCTTGGTGAAGATGCCGCCGCCGAGACGGGCGAAGATCGAGATCAGCGAGGCGCCGAAGCCGAGCGCCACCAGGGCGTCGACGACGACGCGGCTGTCAGGCGCGAGCTTCAGCGAATGGACCAGGAAGGCGAAATAAAGCGTTACTCCCAGCAGTGCGAGACCCGCAACCAGAAGGCCGGTGATCGCGCCCGCCTTGAAGGCGAGCTCGAGGCCGCCGGCGAGCGACGTCGTCGCGGCCTGGGCGGTGCGCACATTGGCGCGGACCGAGACGTTCATGCCGATGAAGCCGGCCGCTCCAGAAAGGATGGCGCCGATGGCAAAGCCAATCGCGACATAGAGACCGAGGAAATAGGCAAGCAGCACGAAGATGACGATGCCGACGATACCGATCGTGGTGTACTGGCGCCGCAGATAGGCCTGTGCACCCTCACGCACCGCCCCTGCGATCTCCTGCATGCGCGGCGACCCCGCATCCGCGCTTAACACCGAAGACGTCGCCCAAATCGCGTAGACGACGGAAAGCACTCCGCAGAGCACTATCAACCATAATGCTGTCATGTGATGTTTGCCTCAGATCCTTGATGTATCCCCGGCGCCTCTTGTTGTCCGTTGTGCGGTGCGGCGCCTTGATTTCGAACAAAGCCGCCCCTTGCCCAAAAGGGGCGGCCTCAGTCGGCCGCGAGCTTGCCAAAATCAAATTGAGGGTGCAACGCCGGATAAGGCCGAAACCGCCGATCTCGGCAGGTATTTAGAACCAAGTGCCGAGAACTAAGATGCCGGTTTGGAGCGATTCCTAGAAGTGGCTGTAGGACAGCCGCGTCAAAGCCAGCTCGTGGCCCTGCCCGTCCAGGAAGCGCGGCCTCTCCTTCCCCGCGACGACGGTGCCGATCGCCGTGACGGCAAGGCCCGCCGCCCGCCCCGCGGCCATCAGCGCGTCGGCTTGCGCCGGCGGCACGGTGCACAGCACCTCGTAATCGTCGCCCCCTGCGAGCAGGGCCTCGATGCCAACGACATTGCGGGCGACCAGGCTTGCTGCCGCGGCCGAGAGCGGCACGCTTGCCACGTCGACCGAGCCCGAGACCCCGGACGCCGCGCAGAGCTTGGCCAGATCGCCGGCGAGCCCGTCGGAGACGTCCATCGCCGCGGTCGCATGATCGCGCACGGCCCGCGCCAGCACATTGCGCGGCTGCGGCACGCGATAACGCGAGACCAGGGCGTCCTTCGCAGCGGGACTGCCCGCGAGCGCCGTTGCGGCAGCGCCGCCCTTGAGCACGTCGAGGCCGAGCGCCGCATCGCCGATCGTGCCCGTCACCAGGATGCGATCGCCCGGCCGCGCGCCGGTGCGGCCGACCATCCGCCCCTGCGGCACGCGGCCGAAGGCCGTGATCGAGATCATCTGCGGGCCCGGCGTCGAGACCGTGTCGCCGCCGAGCAGCGGACAAGCGAATTCTCGTGCGTCTTCGCCCAGCGCGTCCGCAAACGGCCGCAGCCAGGCATCCTCCTTGCTGCGCAGCGCCAGCGTCAGCACGAAGCCGGCCGGCACCGCGCCCTTGGCGGCGAGATCGGACAGGTTCACCCGCAACGCCTTGCGCGCGATGGTGTCAGGGGGATCGCTGGCAAGATAGTGCACGCCCTCGACGACGGCGTCGGTGGTGACGACGATGTCGTCGCCGGACGCCGACAGCACCGCGGCGTCATCGACCAGCCCGAACGCCCCGGGGTCGGTCGCCAGCGGCTTGAAATAGCGCGCGATCAGGGCGTCTTCCGCGGAGGGATTGTTTGCCATCAGCGCCAGCCACCTCCACCGCTGTCATCGCCCGGCTTGGCCGGGCGATCCAGTATTCCAGAGACGGTCGCGTGAAATCGATAGGCCGCGGCGTACTGGTTGCCCCGCCTTCGCGGGGCATGACGGTGGAGAATGGGGCAGCCGTATCGCATCACTTCTACCGCCCTCGCGGGAAACTACCCCCGCCCGAACTCGTCGCCGCGAAACTGGCGGCCGATCTGGTCGAGCACAGCGTTCACCATGCCGGTCTCCTCGCGGTCGACGAACGCGTTGGCGACGTCGACATATTCGGAGACGACGACGCGGGCCGGCACGTCCTTGCGATGCTCCAGTTCGTAGGCCCCCGCCCGCAGCACCGCGCGCAGGATCGCCTCGATCCGCTTCAAGGGCCAGCCTTTCGACAGCGCCTCGTCGATCAGGGGATCCAGCTTCTTCTGGTCGCGCACGACCCCCGAGACGACGTCGCGGAAGAAGGCGGCTTCCGCCGGCAGATACGTCTCGCCTTCGACCTCGTTGCCGAGCCAATGGCTCTCGAACTCGGCGAAGATGTCGTTGATGCCGGCGCCGGCGATATCCATCTGGTACAGCGCCTGCACGGCCGCGAGCCGCGCCGCACCGCGCCGGTTCGCCTTCTTCTCGGCAGGGCCTGCCGGCTTCCTGGTGTTGTCGGCCATGGCTTTAGGCCTGCGCCAGGCGGCGTTTGATGCGCAGCATCGCAAGCGCCGCGCGCGCGGCATCGCCGCCCTTGTTGAGTTCGCTGGCGCGCGCCCTCGCCCAGGCCTGCGCCTCGGTGTTGACGGTGAGGATGCCGTTGCCGAGCGGCAGCTTGCGCGAGACCGCAAGGTCCATCAGCGCGCGCGAGGATTCCTGCGAGACAATCTCGAAATGAATGGTGTCGCCACGGATCACGCAGCCGAGCGCGATCACGGCGTCATAGGGCTTGCCGCTCGCCGCCGCGGCATCCACCGCAATGGCCACCGCGGCCGGAATCTCCAGCGCACCAGGAACCGTGATGACGTCGTGGGTCAGGCCGGCCGCCTTCAGTTCAGTCACCGCGCCGTCCAGAAGCGCATCCTGGAGATCGTCATAGAACCGCGCCTCGACTACAAGCGCGCGGGCGCCCGAAATGTCGGTCTGGTCCTTCAGGGGTGCGCGCCGCGCGTCTGCCATCGTTAAGTCCCGTTCTAGAGGTTGGCGCGTTATGTAGTCGCCACAGGCTGGTAAGCCAAGTTCAAAGACACTGTCATTCCGGGGCGCGAAGCGAACCCGGGATCTCGAGATTCTCAGGTGCGCAATTGCGCACCGTAGTTCGGCTCTTCGAGCCGCCCCGGAATGACGGCTTCGCCGTCACTTCATCTCCGTGAGCCGCGCCGCGTAGCGGGCCATCAGATCGACCTCGATATTGACCTCGTCCCCCGCCTTCCAGCCGCCGATCGTGGTGACCGTCAGCGTGTGCGGAATGATCAGCACTGAAAAGGTCGCGTCCTTCACCGTATTGACCGTCAGCGAGACGCCGTCGAGCGTGATCGAGCCCTTGGTGGCGATGAACCGCGCCAGCTCCCGCGTGGTCGAAAGCTCGAACCGCGCCATGTCGGGCAGGTCCTCGCGGCTGACGATGGTCGCAATGCCGTCGACATGGCCGGCGACGATGTGGCCGCCGAGCTCGTCGCCGATCTTCAGCGCGCGCTCGAGGTTGAGCCTGGTGCCCAGCTTCCAGTGCTTCGCCGTCGTCAGCGCCAGTGTCTCGGCCCCAGTATCGACCTCATACCAGGTCTTGCCATCTGCGACGCCGGAGGCGACCACCGTCAGGCAGACGCCGTTGCTGGCGATCGAGGCGCCGTCGGCGATCGTGGCTTGATCATAGCGGCAGGCGATGCGGAGCCGGTGCAACTGGCCCTGCGCCACGGGCGTGAAGCTGACGATCTCGCCGATATCGGTGACAATGCCGGTGAACATTACGCGCGCTCGTAGATGGTGAGAGTATCCTTGCCGAATGTTTCGCTAGCATGAACCCTGTAGGCCTGCGACTGCGTGATTTTCGACAGGGGCAATGCATCGAGCGCATCGACGCCGCCATTGCCCACTGCTTCCGCGCCGCGGAACAGCCAGATCTCGTCGACGAGGTCGGCCGCGACAAACGAGGACGCCACCCGACTACCGCCCTCGACCATCAGGCGGGTGATGCCCTTCCCGGCCAGCGCTTGCAGCACGGCCGGCAAATCGAGCCCGGAGGCGCCGGCCGCCGGGGCGCGGATCACTTGCGCGCCGGTCGCACCAAGCCGCGTCGCGGCTGCGGCTTCCGCAAGCTCAGAACCCATCACCCAGAGCGGCGTCTCGCGCGCGGAGCCTGTCAGCCTGCTCGCGCCGGGAATTCGCAGGCTCTGATCGAGCACCACGCGCACCGGCGAGCGCGCCGCCATGCCCGGCAGGCGGCAGGTGAGAAGCGGATCGTCCGCCAGCACCGTTCCGATGCCGACCAGGATCGCATCGCATTGCGCACGGAGCAGATGCACCCGATTGCGCGCCGCCTCCCCCGTGATCGCGACCGGCTTGCCGCCGGCCGCACCGATCTTGCCGTCGGGCGAGACCGCGAGCTTCAGGATCACATGCGGGCGCTTATCGCGGATACGGCGGAAATGCCCGGCATGGTCGAACGCGGCCTCCGCCGCGCACAGGCCGACGTCCACGTGGACGCCGGCGGCGCGCAGGCGCGCATGACCCTGGCCCGCGACCTCCGGATTGGGATCTTCAATCGCCGCCACCACCCGCTTGATGCCGGCCGCAATCACCGCATCGGCGCAAGGCGGCGACTTGCCGAAATGCGAGCACGGCTCCAGCGTGACGTAAAGCGTGGCACCGCGCGCGGCCTCGCCGGCCCGCAGCAAGGCTTCAGGCTCGGCATGCGGACGCCCGCCTGGCTGGGTCCAGCCGCGGCCGACAATCACGCCATCCCTGACCACGACGGCACCGACGGCCGGATTGGGCCAGGTGCGTCCCTGCCCGCGCCTGCCCAGCGCCAAAGCAAGCTGCATGAAACGAAGATCGGCGTCCTTGGCCTCGCGGGCCTTCTGCGCGAACTGGTCTTCCAGGATGCGGAAGATCATTTGCGGATCGCGGCGAGCCGCGCTTCCTCCTCGCCGGAGAGCTCGCCGAGCACCTCGGCGAAATCCTTGGCCTCGCGGAAATTGCGATAGACCGAGGCGAAGCGCACATAGGCGACGTCGTCGAGCGTGCGCAGATGCTCCATCACGGTCTCCCCGATCACCTCGGACGAGATCTCGGCCTCGCCCCCGGTCTCGAGCTCGCGCACGATGGTGGAGACCATCTTCTCGACGCGCTCCGGCTCGACCTGGCGCTTGCGCAACGAGATCTGCACCGAGCGCATCAGCTTGTCGCGGTCGAACGGCACGCGGCGGCCGTTGCGCTTGATCACCGTGAGCTCGCGCAGCTGCACGCGCTCGAAGGTGGTGAAGCGGAAATTGCAGGCGACGCATACCCGCCGCCTGCGGATCACGGACGAGTCCTCGGTCGGACGCGAGTCCTTCACCTGCGTATCGAGACTGTTGCAGTTGGGGCAGCGCATCCGTGGGACCCAGCCTTACTGATAGATCGGAAACCGGTCGGTTAGTGCCTTGACCCGTTCCTTGATCGCGGCTTCCACCAGCGGCGCCTTGCCATCGGAAGACTGCGCGACAGCGTTGAGGACCTCGGCGATCATGCCGCCGACCTGCTGGAATTCCGCGACGCCGAAGCCGCGCGTAGTCGCGGCCGGCGTCCCCAGACGGATACCCGAGGTGACGAACGGCGACTCGGGATCGAAGGGAATGCCGTTCTTGTTGCAGGTGATGGCGGCGCGGACCAGCGCCTTCTCCGAGACGTTGCCCTTGAGGCCCTTCGGCCTGAGATCGACCAGCATCAGATGATTGTCGGTACCGCCGGAGACGATGTCGAGACCATGGCCCTTCAGCGTCTCGGCCAGCGCCTTGGCGTTCTCGACGACGTTCTTGGCGTAGACTTTGAAGTCCGGACGCAGCGCCTCGCCGAAGGCGACCGCCTTCGCCGCGATCACGTGCATCAGGGGACCGCCCTGCAGGCCCGGGAAGATCGCCGAGTTGAGCTTCTTGGTCAGCGTCTCGTCATTCCACAGCATCAGGCCGCCACGCGGACCGCGCAGCGACTTGTGCGTCGTCGTCGTGGTGACGTGCGCATACGGCACCGGCGAAGCATGCACGCCGCCGGCGACGAGCCCGGCGAAGTGCGCCATGTCCACCAGCAGGTAGGCGCCGACGCTGTCCGCGATCTCGCGGAAGCGCTTGAAGTCCCAGGCGCGCGAATAGGCCGAGCCGCCGGCGATGATCAGCTTCGGCTTGACCTGCTCGGCCTGCTTGGCCACCGCATCCATGTCGATGATCTGGTCCTCGCGGCGCACCGTGTAGTGCGCGGCCTTGAACCATTTGCCGCTCATGTTGACGGGCGAGCCGTGGGTGAGATGGCCGCCGGCGGCGAGATCGAGGCCCATGAAGGTGTCGCCGGGCTGGAGCAGCGCCAGGAACACCGCCTGGTTCATCTGGCTGCCGGAATTCGGCTGCACGTTGGCGAAGCCTGCGCCGAACAGCTTCTTGGCGCGATCGATCGCGAGGTTCTCGGCGACGTCGACCCACTCACAACCGCCGTAATAGCGCGCGCCCGGATAACCCTCTGCGTACTTGTTGGTCATCACCGAACCCTGCGCTTCCAGCACGGCCCGGCTGACGATGTTCTCGGAGGCGATCAGCTCGACCTCATGGCGCTGCCGGCCGAGCTCGCCCTTGATGGCGGCGGCGATTTCGGGGTCGGCCTGCTCGAGCGAGGCGGTGAAAAACGAATCGGGCGCGGAGGCGGTCTTGGGTGCGGTCATCTTGGGAATATCTCCACCGCCGCGGCCTTTTGGCGGGCTGCGGGCGGGTCTGGTGTGGCGGTCGGAAGCAGGCGCGATCTACCACATCGCCCGCAACAGGCCAAGGGTTTGCGGGTCGGGCCTAATATTTATGCCAGATATGGTGGAGAGCGGAGGTTTTCGGCAATCGGGCTGGTCCGGGAGAGCCCCCCGTCGAGAGCCTCCGTCCGCCGCATCCAACGCATCCAAAATGGGGCCGCTTCGGGCCTTAGCTGGGTCATGCCCGAAGCCGTTGGCTGCGGCAGGAGCCGCCTTAAAGACCCGTATACCCCGCCTTGACCGGGTCCACGCTGCCGTCGAGCTGGCGCAGATAGGTCAGGCCGCACACCGTCAACCTATGGGGGTCCTTCTCGCCGGCTTCCATCAGGGTGGTCAGGTAGTTGGTCACCTTCATGCGCGCCTCCTCGCTGGCCGCGGCGGTGCGGTTGGCGAGCAGGTTATAGGTCTGCATGATGCGGTCGATGGCGGCTTCCATGGCACCCTCTGGTTGATCGGTGGTCTGAGATGGTTGATCAGGCAACCGCGCGGGCCCCGGACTGCGCCTGGAATTGGGCGATGGCCTTGTTGGCGAGCCTGATCTTGTTGAATTCGCCGTGCTGGAGCAGCTTGATAATGATCCCGAGCAGACGTTCGTCGGTGACGAGCGTATCCGGGATCGCGCCGGAGCGGCGAAGATAGTTCGCGGCGATGGCGTAGGCCTCGCTCACGAGTTCCACGTTCATCGCCTGAAGCCCGCGCTCGACCAGCATCGCCCTGTCTCCGATCCCGGGGGAGATAAGCGCCAAGTGCGGAACTTGTTCCGCGCAGCCCGCGATTTTTTTCGCAGTGCAAAAATGGAAACGCACCGGCCCGGGGCAACTCCGGACCAGTGCGCTTGGGGAAGTCAGGCACGTCGAGGGCAGGCTTGCCGGTCTTGTTGCGGGCCGGCTTGGCCTTGATCCCTTTCGAAAGCTCAGAGGCGATAGAGGATCTGGTCGGTCCAGAACCGCTCGAGGCGATGCAGCGACTTGTTGAGGGTCGAGAATTCCTCGCCCGAGATGCCGCCGACCTGCTCCACCGTCTTGACGTGCTTCTGGTAGAGCGCATCGACGATGCGGCGGACTTCCTGGCCCTGCGGGGTCAGGCGGATGCGCACCGAGCGGCGATCGACGCGCGAGCGCTGATGATCGAGGAAGCCGAGCTCGACGAGCTTCTTCAGATTGTAGGAGACGTTGGAGCCGAGATAGTAACCGCGCGTGCGCAGCTCGCCCGCGGTCAGCTCCTTGTCGCCGATGTTGTAGAGCAGCAGCGCCTGCACCGAGTTGATGTCCGCACGGCCGCGGCGATCGAATTCGTCCTTGATCACGTCGAGGAGCCGGCGATGCAGCCGCTCCACCAGAGTCAAAGCTTCCAGATAGAGCGACTGCACCGAACCCTGCTGGCCGGAGACGCGCTCTGCGGTATCTGCCGCAGTTGCGACGGCTTTCATCATGACACTTCCCCTGTTGTCGTTTTTGTCGACACTTATTCGACGAAACTTGTGTCCCGCCTGATAGCTGCAACTTAAGGGGCGCGTTTGAAGATCGGCTTAAATAAGAGAATAAAGAGATCATGAATTTAAGACAGTGAATTGCGGATTAAGCCTGTGCCACAAGCACTTTTCGAAAGCCTCTGTTGACCTTCGCAAGCTCCTGTTCACCCTCCGTCCGCCCCTGTTGTCGCATTCCAGAACAGGCCTGCCCGGTTTCGAAACGGGCGCGTAACAGCTGTGGCGGCGCCGGCTGGTCAACGAAAACTTACCGCAAATTTTAGGCAACCAGCGGTCAACCAAACGCGCACAACTCTGCTCTCATGTCCCGGACGAGCGAAGCGAAGATCCGGGACCCATAAGCCGAAAGCGAGATCGCGGAGGGATGGGCCCCGGCTCAGCAAAGCATCACGTCGCAAATGCGACGCGCTGCATTGCGTCCGGGGCACGGGAAAGCGTTGTGATCGTGCGCCCTACGGCGGCCGTTCGCGCGCGGCCATCCAGGCCAGCGCGAGATAGGCGGCGAGCATGGCGGCTTCGACGCCGACGACGATCAGGCTGCCGCCGTAGATGCCCGGGAACATCAGCTCGATCACCGCCATCGAGACCACGGTGGTCAGCCACACCACCGCGCCCCACGGCGTTGCCAGCCACAGGCCGACCGCGGCGACGAGCTCGATCACGGCGAAGTAGACGGTGGCGGCCTGCCAGGCCATCGACTGGTTCTCGAACGCCTCGTCCTCGCCGCCGACAAAGCCCGTCACCTGCGCCCAGTGATAGAGACCTTTCAGGATCGAGAGCAGCGCCATCACCCGCAGGAACAGCACCAGGCGGCGCGTCCAGACATTGTCGTCGGACTCGGCCCGCTCCGACGAGATCGCCGCGACGGAGATCGCGTGGTCTCTGGTCGCGTCCCTGGCGCTGTCGCGGGCCGCATCGCGGGTGGAAATCTCGGACATGGCCCCCTTCTGGCTGCTTCGCCCCGCAAAATCAATCGGCTGCGCCTTCAGTTCAACGCTGCCTTGCGGCAGGTCAAGCCGCGGTGACGGGAACCGTGCGAGCTGGTATAAGAATAATTCCAGCCGGAGGAAGAGTGATGGCGATCAAATACGGACGTCCGATCGAATTGCGCGAGGTCTCGCGCCGCGAGGGCACCGCGGTGCCCCATGCCCTCGATCTGACCGTCCGGCCGCGCCGCAACCGCAAGGCCGAATGGGCCCGGCGCATGGTGCGGGAGAACGTGCTCACCACCGACGATCTGATCTGGCCGCTGTTCCTGATCGACGGCACCAACAAGCGCGAGCAGGTCGCCTCGATGCCCGGCGTCGAGCGGCTCAGCGTCGACCAGGCGGTGCGCGAGGCTGAGCGCGCTATGAAGCTCACCATCCCCTGCCTCGCGCTGTTTCCCTATACCGAGCCGTCCTTGCGCGACGAGGAAGGCTCCGAAGCGACCAATCCGAACAACCTGGTCTGCCAGGCCGTGCGCGCGATCAAGAAGGAGTTTCCGGAGATCGGCATTCTCTGCGACGTCGCGCTTGATCCGTTCACCAGCCACGGCCATGACGGCCTGATTGCCGACGGCAAGATCCTGAACGACGAGACGGTCGCCGTGCTGGTGCGTCAGGCCCTGGTGCAGGCCGAGGCCGGCTGCGACATCATCGCGCCCTCGGACATGATGGACGGCCGCGTCGCCGCGATCCGCGAGGGGCTGGATCGCGCCGGACTGCTCGACGTGCAGATCATGGCCTATGCGGCCAAATACGCCTCGGCCTTCTACGGCCCGTTCCGCGACGCCATCGGCTCGGCCAAGACGCTCACCGGCGACAAGCGCACCTATCAGATGGACAGCGCCAACAGCGACGAGGCACTGCGCGAGGTCGAGCTCGACATCGCCGAGGGCGCCGACATGGTGATGGTGAAGCCCGGCATGCCCTATCTCGACGTGGTCCGCCGCGTGAAGGACACGTTCGCGATGCCGACCTTCGCCTACCAGGTCTCGGGCGAGTACGCGATGATCGCGGCCGCCGCGAACAATGGCTGGCTCGACGGCGAGCGCGCGATGATGGAGAGCCTGCTCGCCTTCAAGCGCGCCGGCGCCGACGGCGTGCTGAGCTACTTCGCGCCGAAGGCCGCGGAGAAGCTGCGCGCGCAAGGGTGAGGTGCTCCCGTGCCCCGGACGCAACGCAGCACGGCGCACTTGCGACGTGATGCGTCGCAGAGCCGGGGCCCACCTTGCTGCGATCTCGCTTGTGCCTCTGGGTCCCGGCTCTGCGCGCCGCTTCGCGGCGCTTGTCCGGGACACGAGAGGAGGTTATGCGCACGATGGGTGGAGCGCAGCGGAACCATCAATGCAAGCGCGACGATGACGAGTACGACTGCACTCTGTCGATGCTGCCGCGCCTCCTCCCCGCCCCCGAATCGCCGGAATATTTCGGCTTGTTAATGTCCGCGCCCTTGGCAGGGGAAGAGCCTATTCCCATGTCCTGCCTCGAGGGTTTTCCCTCTGTTTCCCCCTTGGGAGGACGGATCATGTCGTACGACTCGGGCAATTCAGGCGCCTGGCGCAATGACGGCGGGGTGCAGCCGCACGCCTACGATCCCTATCTGCACCCGGAGCTGTTCCGGGGCGTTGCGACGCGGCGGGTATTCGCCTTCCTGATCGACATGGTCGTGATCTCCGTGCCGGTGATCCTCGGCTACATCTTCATCGCCTTGTTCGGCGTGGTTACGCTCGGCATCGGCTGGGCGCTGTTCTGGCTGGCCTGGCCTGCCTCTGTCGTCTGGGCCATCGTCTATTACGGCGCCTGCATCGGCGGTCCTTCGTCGGCGACCATCGGCATGCGCCTGATGGATCTGGAGCTGCGTACCTGGTACGGCGCGCCCGGCTATTTCGTGCTCGGCGCCACCCATGCCGTGCTGTTCTGGGTGACGGTCTCGTTCCTGACGCCTTTCGTCGTGCTTGTCGGCCTGTTCAACGGCCGCCGGCGGCTGCTGCACGATTTCGTGCTGGGAACGGTCGTGATCAACAATTCCGTCCGTGCACCGGTGCCGCAGGGCGCCAGAAGCTGGTGATCAAGGACCTATCAACCAGGAACGACTAAAGCTGTCCGATCCGACCCGCCGAGCAGACCGATTGACCAGGGGCTTCCGTAGCGCGATGCTGACATTCACTTCGGAGGCCCACGACGTCCCTTGACCCAGCACTCGCGCGACACCCCCCAATTCTACCTTACGGCGCCCTCCCCCTGCCCGTATTTGCCGGGCCGGCATGAGCGCAAGGTGTTCACGCATCTGGTTGGGGACCGGGCCGGCGACCTCAATGACCTCCTGACCCATGGTGGCTTCCGCCGCAGCCAGTCGATCGCCTACCGGCCGGCCTGCGACCAGTGCCGCGCCTGCGTCTCGGTCCGGGTCATCGCCAACGAGTTCCGGCCCTCGCGCAACTTCCGCAAGGTGATGGCGCGCAACGCCGACATCATCGGTGAGCAGCGCAGCGCGGTGCCGACCTCCGAGCAATATTCCGTGTTCCGGGCCTATCTCGACGCCCGCCACCGCCACGGCGGCATGGCCGACATGACCGTGCTCGACTACGCCATGATGGTCGAGGACAGCCATGTCGAGACCCGCATCATCGAATACCGCAAGCGCGGCCCCGACAGCGGTGTCACCGGCCGCGGCGAAGAGCTGATCGCCGTCGCCCTCACCGACGTGCTCAGCGACGGCCTGTCGATGGTCTATTCGTTCTTCGAGCCGAGCCAGGTCAGCCGCTCGATGGGTACCTTCATGATCCTCGACCACATCGCCCGCGCCCGCCGGCAGGGGCTGCCTTACGTCTATCTCGGCTATTGGATCGAGGGCTCCAAGAAGATGGACTACAAGGCCCGCTTCCTGCCGCAACAGCGCCTCGCGCCCTCCGGCTGGCTGCGCATCGACGCGCAGGGCGATGCCGCGTCCGAGCCGCAGGATTGAGACGCGGTCCGGAAGAGCGCGAAGCGTCTTCCGCAAAGCTCACCCGTAGGCAACAATCTCGAGCGCGCTCAAGCGCGTGCGATGAAGTTCAGCGCTGCGATCCCCGGCAGGAAGAAGTAGCCGCCGCCGAGCGTCTGCGTGAATTGCCTCAGCGAAACTTCGCCGCCACTCGGCTGGCCGGGAATGGTGAAAGTCTTCGGGCACGGCTGCGATCCCACGATCGGGTCGTCCTGGCTCTCGAGCGATCCAAATCTGCGGTTCTGCAGCCAGCGCTGGTGGATGAACTCGAACTGCCGCTCCAGATCCGCGTTGCAGGCGATGAAGAAAATGCCTTGGTGGCCCGACGTCTCGCGATAGGGCCGTCCACGCCGCAGCAACCGGTGCAGCTTGGATGACTTGATGCTCGATTGCACGTCGGTGCCGAGCGAGTCCCGGGGATGGGAGCGGCGTACATGGGCGCCCTTGGGACACATGAAACCGTTGGCGTCCTCCACGCGATAGCGGAATGCATCGGCCGCCGAATCCGACACGGGCACGTTCGGATCGCCTTTCCATGACAACGGCAGCCCGTTCTTCCGGCGTCCCATCAGCTTCTCGCCGGCCGAGACGCCGTTCGCCGCCGCGAAGTCCGCATTCGCGGCCTCAAACGCCTCGAAGGCGGCCACATCCTGCGCGAACTGACGTACGGCAAGATAGCTTCCGTTCAGGGTGAACCGCCCGCTGGCACTGCTCCATCCCTCCACGTTCGGGCAAAAGGTCAGCTCGTCGTATTCGTTGCGATAGCCCAGGATGAATTCGCCCGGCTCCACGACCCGGTCGTCATAGAGATCGCGAGCTCCCTCTCGCGCCTGCTTGAAGCTCTCGCCATCCTGGTCCCTGAGGCCCCGGATCACCGGCTGGGCGAGCCCATCGCGAAACCCGAACGGCTCACGCAGCTTGCCATCCGCGCCGAAGAAGTCGGAATCCTCCCCGACCTCGATAACGGAGAAGGCGCTCGGATCAATCGCGGGCAGCCGCGAAGCCACGCCGCGCATCTTCCATTCCGCCAGCAGGATGTGCACCACCTCGCCGCCGCCGGGGCCTTCGCGATCGGTCCAGGTCCAATGCCGGTCTTCGTCCCGCAACAGCTTGGCGCGCAATTCGCTGCCCATGCCGCTGCGGAACGGCGTCGGAAACGGATGCTCGCTGGTTTCCCGGCAACCGAGCTTCGCCAGCCCCGAATAGGTGAAGCCGATCGCGACGACGGCATCGAGAGGCGCCTTCTGCTGTTTCTGCTGCTTCGGCTTGCCGACCCGTTCTGCGCTGGCGACCAGGCCGGTGCCGAGCAGTTGCGCCAGCCATGTCTTGGCGAGCCTCTCGTCGCGGATCGTCAGCAGCCTGAAACGGCTGGTGGTGAGCGAGCCGAAGCCGCTCTTCAACATGGCCTGGATGTCGTGGCTTTGTTCGGAGAGACGTGGAGCGTGCCTCATGTCTCGATGGCCCTCATGATCAGATCGTCGTTCTTGCCGTTACGCTCGCCGAACAAGGCGTCGCGCAGCGCCGTGGCGAGATTGATCTGGTCGACTGTCCGGTTGCAGGCGTCGAAATGGTAGAGATGCGGCAGCATGCTGTCGCGCGCATAGGACTTGAATCTCAGCTCGCACTTCACGCCGCGAAACACCACGAAGCGCGTCGGCGGAAAGCTGCGCGGCTGCGCGATGCCGGGCTGTCCGGGCAGCGCCGGAGCACGTGGACGCAGCTCGGTCCAGCGCCAGGCCAGCGTGGTGCCGGCGGCCGCACCGTTGATGAAGTCGTCGAGATAGCCGCCGAAATTGCCGTCATAGTTCGAGCAGAACAGAAAGCGCCGACCGTTGTCGATGATGTGCCAATGCCCGAAATGGATGCCCGGCGCGTTGCCGAGCCAGCCTTGCGTGAAGAACACGCGTCCGGCAAACGTCACGATGCGCAGCGCCAGTCGGATGCACCAGGCGCTCCACCATCGCGGACCGCGCAGCTCCGTGAGGCTGAACATGTGCTGGGTACCATCGACCAGATCGGCCTCGCATCGCTCGATCGAGGGATGGATCTGCTGGGCGCGCGGAACGTCGTCCTCGAGCGGATGAAAGAACTGTTCACTCAGCTTCTTGAAGCGGCCGTTGAGCCAGTGAAACAGCGCACCGATGCAAAGCACCGCGGCAATCGCGACGACGGCGATGCCGATGATCTGCAATCCGGTCAGCTTTGGCAGCTTCGGCTCGACGACATGAGCCATGTAATCCGGTGCCACCGCATAGGCCAGCGGCGCGAACGTGTAGGCAAGGGCGCACGCGGCGACGGCCAGCAGCAGCGGCACGCCGATCAGCCAGCCCCCCACATAGGTGGCCAGCGAGGAGAGCGTCTGGGTCGGCCGATCGAGCTCCTGCTGGACGCTGTTCAGCCAGCGCCGCCAGGACACGAATTGAGCGGGCAGCGGCACCAGGAACAGCCAGACGAGGAATGCGATCACGGCGAACGCCAGCAGCCCGTGCCAGGTCATCGTCAGCAGGCATTCGCTCGTCCTGGTGACGGCGTCTTCGATGGCCCGCCCCACCTGCCCCGGCTCGCCGAAGAACCAGTTGTAGGCCCGCGGAAGCGCCCAGACGATCCCGAGCACGACGAACCACAGCACGATCGCCGCCACGGGATAAGCGAGCTTCGCACCGATGCTCGCCCCCTTCCCGCGCCAATAGGATCGCGGCGCAGGCTTGACCGCCCACTCGAAACGGGGATTGGCGTACGCCCACCGCGCCAGCGCCAGGGCGAATGCGGTGCGGTCGTTGCCGTATTTCGGCTTCAGCTTTCGCGCTTCGATGCGCGTCTGATCCAGCAGGTCGCTTTCCATCTTGATCTGCCGGACCGAGCGGTCGCGCGCGCCGACGAAGCCGCCGGTGGCGATGCTGTGCCAGCTCATCAGCTGGTTCAGCAATTGCTCCTTGTCCTTGGCTGTGGGCGCGGCGACATGGGGAGCGACCATGGCGCCGAACAACGTCCACATCGCGCCGTCGGGATGGTAGACGAGGCGGTACAGCAGGTCGTAGGGACGCAACCCCTCCTCCACCGCAAGCTCGAGCACGAGCGACGGCTGCTGGTTCGGGGCGCCGCCTAAGGCCGGGAGCAGCCCGATCGAGGCGAAGTGCACCACCGCGACGTCTTCCAGCAGCGCATCCAATGCATCGTGAAGTTGCTTTGGGATTTCCGCTCCGCCGCTCCAGCCTGGCGCAACGATGCAGATCATCTGCTGCCGGACGATCTCGAGCATGGCCCCGTCCTCCGCTCACTCAGGTGGTACGCATGCGCATGCGCAGCATCAGCGGCCCGTCATAGGCGATGGCCTTACCTTCGCCGCGCGCCAGTTGCAGCCGCGGCAGAGTGAGCAGGCCGATCAGCGCGCTGGTCAGGATCTCCACCGCGTGATCCCGCGCGGGACATTGGCGATAGCCATATCCGAACATGAGATACCGCAAGGCATCGTGCTTGCCCCAATCGCGATTCGGGCAGAAGCGGCCGCTCTGGGGAACGGCGCTGGGATCGAACAGCGCGGCGATCGACAGCAGCGAGACCTTGCCGCCGCCCGGGCATCCGGCGTTGTACCGCGCTCCGGTCTTCATTTCGGTGTCGCGCGGCACGTCGCGCGCCAGCAGCGGAAAGATCGGCCGAAAGCGCATCAGCTCGAGCACATGGTTGCGCACGATCGTGCGGAACTCGGGATCGGTCCAGACGCCGGGCTCGCCGAGCTTGCCGGCCTTCGATCGCAGCTCCTCGTAGACCTTCGTTCGTCCCAGCAGCTCCTGGACAGCGAGGGCTCCAGACTGAACGGTGACTGGATGCGAGATCCAGGCAAGGCCGACCGCGTTCCGTTCAATGTCCTCGGAGGCGCTCTTGACGCCCCAGGCGGCGCCGATCGGGCCGCTCACGCGATCGATCCGCGCCTGCAGCGCATCCCCGCAGGCTTCCGCCCGTCGCCGAAGATCGAGCGTCGCCAGGCTGCCAGCCAGCAGCTGCCCCGCGACATAGCGGATCTCCAGCATGTACTGCCGTTGCAGGCCTTCGTCGACATCGCCTCGTGCGGCGTCGGTCGCCGACCCCGCCACCACCGCACCCGTGGCCGCGCCGAACAGCGGCCGCATGGCGTGGAAGACGACCCACATCAGGTAGTCTTCGATCAGATCGAATTCGCCCCCGCGCCCGTTCAGGGCCTTGATCCGTCGCTGCGCCTCGGCATCGGAATCGGCGGGAACGTCCAGCGCCGCCAGCCGCGCTTGGACCAGATCCCGATCGGCCGAATAAGTCGGGCCGGGATCCATCCCGATGAGATAGTCGCCGGACACCATGTTGGCGGCATGCGCTGTGTTGGAGAAGCTGCGCGTACGCGTCAGCACGTCCCGGACGGCACTGGCGCGCGCCGCAAGGCCAAGCCGGCCCCCAACCGACGGCCAGAGTCGCAGCAGCGCGCCGAATGCACGCAAGACCGTCGTGTGCCGGTTGAGCCAGCAGAACAGGCCATAGGAGAGACGGCGCGCTCCCGGCGGCAACGCGTCGGGTTCATAGGTCGAGAGTCTCATGCTGCATACCCGTCCTTCCGCCAATCTGCGAGGACCGCGGCGGCCTGTCTTTCATAGTGGGGCATGCCCAGACGGTCCGCCGCCTCGGCGGCTCGCTTGAAATTGGCTTCGGCGCCGGCCAGATCGCCCGCGTGTCGCAAGGTTTCCGCCAGCTCGTACAGCGCTTCGGTCTGGTGACCGTATTCCTCGGCGGTCTCCTCGACGGCCTTCCGACCGACCGCGATCGCATCGTCGAACCGCCCGAGCTTGCGATAGGCGACGCCCAGGCTCACGCGCATGAACGTCCTGCCGTAGGGTCCGGCCGCCTCGTAGATGCGATCGGCGAACCCGTTCTCCAGCATCGTCGCCGCCTCGGCGGCCTTGCCGTTGCGCGCAAGCGCGCTGCCGAGAACGCCCGTGCAAACCGAAAGCATGGTCGGGACGTTGTGCGCCATGCATTGCTGCACGCCGGCCCGCATCAACGTCTCGGCTGGATCGAGCTCCCCGCCCTCGATCCATATCTGCGACTGAACGGTGTCGATCAGCAGCCGCGAATAGGGATGGTTGATGTTCGACAGGATCTCGTAGGCCTTGGCACAGAACGTGTGGGCGGTTGCACTGTCGCCCAGTCGCCAGAGCGTGCTGGCATGGAACGCATAGAGATTGACGATGGGAATGGCGGCCCATCCGGATTGGACGACATGCGCCGACAGTTCTGGTCCGTAGTCGGAGAGCAGAACATGGCCTTCCACGGCGGCCTCTGCATATCGCCCGAGAGCGTGGAGGTGCATCAGGCGGGTCTGATGCGCCGCCATCATCATGTGGCGGCGCTGCGCCAGGCGGGCCGCCTCCAGACCCTGTGAGGCATACCGCAGGCCCTGCTCGAAGCGTCCGCGCATCCACAGGAACACCGCCGTCTCGGTCGACACCGCCGCTCGTGCGCGCTGATCGTTCAGCTGCACCGCGATGGCTTCCGCACGCTCCATGTTGCGGAAGATGTCGTCGATCTGGCCGAGAGCCAGCATCGCCCCGATCGCTTCCAGCCGAAGCGCGAGCTCCAGGGTCTGCGCGATCGAGGCGTCATCGACACGGCGGGCTGCATGAAGTCCCTTCTCGAACGATTGAAGGGCCTCCTGATTGGCCGAGCGCGAGATGGCACGGGCCATCGACTTGACGGTGAATCTCGCCGCCTGCTCCCATTCCTCCCCTTTGAAGGCATGATGCGCCAGCGCCGGCGCGACATCGGCTTCAGCGGCCCATGGCCGCGCATGCAGCGCCAGGAAGGCCTGCCGGTGCAGCGCCTTCAGCCGCGCGCGCGTGAGAGCGGCGAGCACGACGTCGCGCACCAATGCGTGGCGAAACGCGAACGCGTGCTGCTCGAGCGAATCGCGTGCCTGATCCGGCCCCGCCAGCAACCCGGACGCAACGCACAGACCCAGCAATTCTTCGGCTCGCCCCGGGTCCACGGCCTGCATCGCCGCGATCAGTTCGCGCGTGATGGGGTCGCCAAGGATCGCCGCGGCCTCGAGCGCGGATTTGGCGGCGTCGGGCAGCCTGTCGACGCGCGCACTGATCACCGCGGCGATGGAGCCCGGCACGCGCAACTCTCCGGGCGATCGCTGCAGACGGTATGCACCCGGCGTTCCCTCGAGCGATCCGTCGTCGATCAGCGTAATGACCAACTGCTCCAGGAAGAAGGGATTGCCGTCGGCGCGCGCGACCAATTCGTTCATGATGCCGAGCACGGACAAATCATCTCCGAGCAGGGCGCGCGCGAGCCTGAGCATCTCGCCGTCGCGGAGAGGCTCGATCATCCGCTCTGCAAACCACGGCGCCTCGCGCCACTGATGGTCGAAATCGGGTCGATAGCTGACGCAGACCAGGATCGGCCATCCCTGGAGCTTTGGAAGCAGGGCCTCGAACAGCCGCCGGCTCTCGCGGTCGGCCAGGAAAACGTCCTCGAGCACGAGCACGAACGGGCCCGCCTGGGCGCGTCTGCGCACGAGCCACAGCAATGCCTCGCCGATGCGACGCCGCCGCTGGACCGGGTTCAACGCCAGCCAGGCCTGATCCGGCGCCGCAAGATCCAACAAGTCATTGATCGCCGCGAGATGTGCGGCGCCTTCCGGAGCCCATTCGGCGACCAGGGTGCGCCCGATGGACTGTGCATCCGTCATGCCTGTTTGCGGCAACCTGGCCAGGCTCGCGATCAGGTCCGCGGCGGTGCTGTAGGCGCGCGCGCTCGCATAACCTCTCGCCTGCGAAAGACAGACGTCGATGCCCTGACCTGCAAGCGCGGCGATCCAGTCGGCGATCAAGCGGGACTTGCCGATGCCGGCATCGCCGCACAGCCCGATCGTTCGCATCGCGCCGGTTCGAACGATGTCGAGATCCCCGGCCAGCATCCGCAAGGACTCCTCGCGGCCGACCAGGGGCGCCCAGCGCTGCTTGCGCGTCAGCGGCGCCGCCGCCGAGCTTTCGGTGGCGACCACGACCTCATGGAGTTCGACCGGATCGTCCAGCCCTCGGACCGAGCGCAGCCCGACCGGCCGCGTGTCGATCTGCTGCGCGACGAGGCGCTGCGTCGCGGCACTGATCAGAATGCCGCCGGGCGGCGCCATCTTTTCGAGCCGCGATGCAAGGTGAATCGTCTTGCCGTCCGCACCGTAGTGCGACCAGCCGTATTGTCCGACGACGCCGACCAGCACCTCGCCGGAATTGATGCCGATGCGCAGCGTCGGGCTGGCCACGCCCTGAACCGCGTGGCCGGGAATGGTTGCCCGCTGCATCTTGAGGGCGGCAAGGCACGCCCGCAGCGCGTGATCCTCCTGCGCCAACGGCGCGCCGAACAAGGCGACGAGCCCGTCGCCGAGCAACTGGCTCACCGTGCCGCCATAGGTCCCGACCGCCTCGGCCAGATGGTTGAGGGCCCTGCCGAGATAATTGCGGGATTCCTCGGGGTCGGAGTGCTGGAGCAGGGCTGTCGAGTCGCATACGTCGACGAAGAGAACGCTGACCTGCTTGTTCTCAGTCAGCATCTGTGACCGAACCGCGGTGTAATCGTGCAGCGGGACAACCCGCGGCTCGCGGTCAGGTGTGCTGGCGACCGGTGGAACGGAGGGCTGCTCCAAGGCACGATCGACGGCACGATCGAGGCGCGCGCCGCATTGAGAGCAGAAGCGATGCTCGCGAGAAACACGGGCCGAACATGCGGGACACTTGGTCACGGCTGTACTCACTCATCAATGACTTCAACGCAGCAATCAACGCATACTGGCCTGATCATCGTCCCTCACCGGACGTGAACCCGCGCAGTCAATAATCAATCCAACAAGCCATTGGCCTCGCCACTGGCTCCGCGCGCCGACATCGCGCACAACCCATAGACGTAACCGGAGAAGATGCGATCGGCGCACTTACTCCGGCGCGGGACCGCCGATTATCCCGCCGGGAAAGAAATCAATCCTGAAAAACGCAATGTCATAATAGGGCCCATGAGCAGTCTACGAGCAGTCTTCGGCCTATCAGCAATTGAAAGTAGTATAACCTCTTCGCACCAATTGAAAAGCCGTAGTTCGCGAGTTCGCGGCAAAAGCCGCCGCACGATGCGGAACTCGGAAAAGGGCTCAGCGCAATGCGCGCATAACGGATATGGCCGGACTCGCGCGGGAACCAGCTCGCCGCAGAGCCTCCGCACCAAAGCAGCGGGCCGTCTCATCCAAAGAACGTATCGAACAACAGCTTCAGGTTCAGGACCACGATCACGCCCGCGACGATCCAGGCGATCGCCGCGACCGATCTCGGTATCGTGAACTTGCCCATCTTGCGCCGGTCGGAAACGAAGCGGACCAGCGGAATGACGGCGAAGGGCAATTGCATCGACAGCACGACCTGGCTGAACACCAGCAGATCCGCCGTGCCGCGCTCGCCATAGATCGCGGTGACGACGATCACGGGGACGATGGCGATGCCGCGCGTGAGCAGGCGGCGCGCCCAGTTCGGCAGGCGCAGATCGAGAAAGCCTTCCATCACGATCTGGCCGGCGAGCGTCGCCGTCACCGTCGAGTTCAGGCCGGAGGCGAGCAGCGCCACCGCGAACAGCGTCGAGGCGATGCCGAGGCCCAGCAGCGGCGACAACAGCTCGAATGCCTGACCGATCTCGGCGACATCCGAATGGCCGCTCTTGTGGAAGGTCGCAGCGGCGACGACGAGGATTGCGGCGTTGATGAACAGCGCCAGCATCAGGGCAATGGTCGAATCCGTCGTCGCCCATTTGATCGCCTCGCGGCGGCCTTCGTCGTTGCGCTCATAGGCGCGCGTCTGCACGATCGAGGAGTGCAGATAAAGATTGTGCGGCATCACGGTCGCGCCGATGATGCCGATCGCGATGTAGAGCATTTCGGGGTTGGTGAAGATCTCGCTCTTCGGCATGAAGCCGCGCAGCACCTCGGCGACCGGCGGCGCCGCGGCCGCGATCTGGACCGCGAAGCAGACCGCGATCACCGCCAGCAGCGCGATGACGAAGGCTTCGAGGAAACGGAAGCCGCGGTTCATCAGCAGCAGCAGCAGGAAGGCATCGAGTGCGGCGAGCAGCGCGCCGCCGACCAGGGGAATGCCGAACAGGAGCTTCAGCGCGATCGCGGTGCCGATGACCTCGGCGAGATCGCAGGCGATGATCGCCGCCTCGCAGGCGATCCAGAGCAGGAAGTTCACCGCCGGCGAATAGGTGGCGCGGCAGGCCTGGGCGAGGTCGCGGTCGGTGACGATGCCGAGCCGGGCCGCCAGCGATTGCAGCAGGATCGCCATCAGGTTCGAGAGCAGGATGACCGAGAGCAGCGTGTAGCCGAACTTCGATCCGCCGGCGAGGTCGGTCGCCCAGTTGCCGGGGTCCATGTAGCCGACCGAGACGAGATAGCCCGGGCCGACGAAAGCGAGCAGCCGGCGCCACCAGCGGCCGGCGACCGGCAGGGCGATCGTGGCGTTGACCTCGGCGAGGCTCTTGGTGACCGGCGCATCACTGCGCCAGCCGGCGGTGTCGGGGGTCAAATCAGGCGATCGGGCATCCATTCGGCGAGAATACCGAAATCGAATCTTATTGCAACTCATTTGCAACTGCATCTAGTGGCATGGGCTCTCGGCCTGGCTGTCATCTGCCCTCCTTGTCGGGAAGCGGGTGGGTTTGGCCGCCCCCGGCGCCGAATACTGGCGCCAACCCGACTTTGCAGGACATGAGCCATGTCAAACCCGCCTCGCCTCCCCGACACCTTCAGCCGCCTCGCCTGGTCCAACCTTGCGGCGCAGTCGGCCGAACAAATCGCCTTGGCGGCCGCCCCCATCGTCGCGGTGCTCACGCTTGGGGTCGCGGAAGGCCAGACCGGCCTGTTGCAGACCGCGCTGACCCTGCCCTTCGTGCTGTTCGCCATTCCCGCCGGCCTGCTCGCCGACCGCATCTCGCGCCGCTCGCTGATGGCAGGAGCCGAGGCGCTGCGGGCCGTGGCGCTCGCGGCCATCGTGCTGCTGCTCGCGCTCGGCGCGCTCAATCTGCCGCTGCTGGCGCTACTCGGCTTCGCGGCGGTGTGCGGCACCGTGGTCTACAGCGTGGCCGCGCCGGCGCTGGTGCCCTCGCTGGTGAGCGCCGAGCTGTTGCCGGCGGCCAATGCGCGGATCGAGCTGGCGCGCACCGTCGCCTTCGCCAGCGGACCTGCGCTCGGCGGCGCATTGGTGGGCTGGTGGGGCGCGAGCCCGGCCTTCGGCTTCGCCGCGGCGCTGTCGGCGATCGCGGTGGTGCTGCTATCCGGCATCTTTGAACCCGCCCGCGCACCGGCGCCGCGCCGCCATCCGCTGCAGGACATCCGCGAAGGAGCGGCCTTCGTGTTTCACCATCCGCTACTGCGGCCGGTGTTCATCACCCAGTTCATCTTCAACACGGGCTGGTTCCTGCAGATCGCCGTGTTCGTGCCCTATGCCGTGCGCCATCTCGGCCTCACCGCCGCGGGCGTCGGCACGGTGCTGACAATGTACGGCGTCGGCATGGTGACCGGCGCGCTGCTCGCCACCCGCGTGATGCGGCGCATCGCCTTCGGCACCGTGGTCGGCCTCGGCCCGGTCACCGGCCTCGTTGCCGCGGTCGTGATGGCGCTGACGGTGCTGGTCCCCTCGCCCTGGCTCGCGGGTTTGAGCTTCTTCCTGCTCGGCGTCGGGCCGATCCTGTGGGTGATCTCGACCACGACGCTGCGCCAGTCGGTGACGCCGCCGCGCCTGCTCGGACGCGTCTCCGCCATCAACATCATGAGCTACGGCGCCCGCCCGCTCGGCTCAGTGCTGGGCGCGGTGGTCGGCGGGCTGTGGAGCGCGGAAGCGTGCCTCTATCTGGCAGCCGCCGTGTTCGGCGTGCAGGCCCTGGTGATCTGGCTTTCGCCGGCCGTGGCGCTCGATCGGCAGCCGGACATGGTGGGGGATGAAGTGGCGGCGCAATGCTAACCACGCCGTCATCGCGAGCGAAGCAATCCAGAATCTTTCCACGGAGACAGTCTGGATTGCTTCGTCGCAAGAGCTCCTCGCAATGACGGAGTATGTCGAAACAGCGAGGCCTAACCGGCCAGATAGCGCTCGTAGCTTCCCGTCACCGGCTCGCTTGCATCGACCTCGGGATCGAGGGTGTAGAGATCCTGCGCACGGCCGATGCCGCGCAGCGCATAGCGGCCGGTGGAGACGAGATAGCGGCGCCCGGCGGCATCGAGACCCTGGTAGAACTCCGATGACGCCAGCAGCTCGCGGTCGACCGAGCGGCTCATCGCGGCGATGCGGCTGACCTCGTTCACGGTCGGACCGACCACCGTGAAATCGAGCCGGTCCTCGCTGCCGATATTGCCGTAGAAGACCTGGCCGACATGCAGGCCGATATAGGCTGACGTGGTCGGACGCCCCTCCGCCGCGCGGCGGGCATTGAGCGCCACGATATTCTTGCGGAACAGGTGCTCGGCGCGCAGCGCCGCCCGCCGCGCATCCGCCATGTCCTCGCCCCAGAACATGGCGAGCACGCCGTCGCCGATCAGCTTGAGCACGTCGCCGCCGGCCTCGTGGATGGCGTCGATCACGGCCTGCGCATAGTCGTTGAGGAACGGGATGATCTCGTCGGGGCCGATGCTCTCGCTGATCCCGGTCGAGCCGCGCAGATCGGAGTACCAGAGCACGGCATTGATGCGCTCGGTGACGCCGCGCGAGATGCGCCCGCGCAGCACCTGCTCGGAGGCGTCGCGGCCGAGATAGACCCGGCCGAGCGTGCGCACGATGTCGACCTGTTGCGCCGACTTGATCGCGAGACCGAGCACCGGCACGAGATCGCGCAGCGCGGCAAGCTCGGCCTCGGTGAAGCCATCGTCGCGCCGCGTGGTCCAGGAGGAGTAGAGGCAGTCCATCTGCCCGAGCGCTCCGCTCTCGCCGAAGCGGTGCACGAAAGCCAGGAAATGCCGGTGGCCGCTTTCAGCGAGGTCGTCGATCTGCGAAAAATCCAGCGACGGCGCCTCGGCGAGATCGATCACCATCTCGTCTTCGCCGTGCTCGAGCAAATGGTAGAACACCGAGCGGCGCCAGTTCTTGGCCGCATCGCCCTCCGCCGTCGAGCCGTATTCGATGACGTCGCTCTCGTTGCTCGGCGTATCGCTCCAGCGGAACGCGCGGCCCTCGTAGATCGGATGCAGCGTGTCGATGATCACGAGGCCGCGCGACAGCTCGAGCCCTTCGTCGCAGCAGCGCTCGCAGAAGCCGCGCAGCAGTTCCTGTTCGGGCAGGCCCGTGAGCCCCTGGCTGGCGATCCAGTTTATCAAGGAAAGGCGTGAAGCTGTTTGCATGCGCTATTATGGCGTGCATTCGTGACGGACGAAAGGCGCAAAGCCGCGCACGCAAGGCTCCCCGTCCCGCGCAGGTCGAATATGCCGAGGCTGCGGTTGACGCCCTCGCCGCACGGGAGCAAATGCCGACGATGATGATCTTGTCGGCCAGAATCGGAAGCACGCGCCGATGAGCCAGCGGCAGCTTCCGATCATCCTGGCGCTGGGCACCACGCAGACCCTGGCCTGGGCCTCGAGCTATTACCTGCCGGCGCTGATCGCCGATCCCATGGCGCGCGACCTCGGCGTCTCCTCCAACTGGATCTTCGGCGCGTTCTCGGCCTCGCTGGTGATCTCGGCGATGCTCGGCCCGCGGATCGGGCGGCAGATCGACCTCGTCGGCGGCCGCCAGGTGCTGTCGGCCTCGAACCTGACCATTGCCGGCGGTCTCGTGCTGCTCGGGCTCTCGCACTCGGTCGCGGTGATGGCGATCGCCTGGCTCGTGCTCGGCATCGGCATGGCGATGGGGCTTTACGACGCCGCCTTCGCCGCGCTGGGGCGCATCTACGGCACCGAGGCGCGCAGACCCATCACCGGCATCACGCTGATGGCGGGCTTTGCGTCGACCGTCGGCTGGCCGCTCACCGCCTGGGGCCTTGCCCATATCGGCTGGCGCGAGACCTGCTTTGCTTGGGCTGCCGCCAACATCCTGATCGGCCTGCCGCTCAATTTCTTCATGCTGCCGGCGATCAAGGGCGCCAGCCGCGCGGCGGCCACGGCCACGAAGCCGCATTTGCCGCTCGACCGCACCATGCTCCTGCTCGCCTTCATCTTCGCGGCGGTCTGGACCGTCACCGGCGCCATGGCCGCGCATTTCCCCCGCATCCTGGAGGCGACAGGCGCAACGCCAGCCGAGGCGATCGCGGCCGGCGCCCTGATCGGCCCGGCGCAAGTCGGCGCACGCATGTTGGAGGCGGGCTTCCTCAGCCGCTTCCATCCGCTGTGGTCGACGCGGCTGGCCAGCCTCACCCATCCGATCGGCGCGGTGATCGTGGCGATCTTCGGCGGCGCCGCGGCGAGCGCCTTCGCGCTGTTCCACGGCTCGGGCAACGGCATCCTGACGATCGCGCGCGGCACGCTGCCGCTGTCGATCTTCGGCCCGAAGGATTTCGGCTATCGTCTCGGCATCATCGGCGCCCCGGCACGGATGGCGCAGGCCGTGGCGCCGCTCGCCTTCGGCCTGCTGATCGACCTCATGGGCGCCAAGGTGCTGATCGTCTCCTCTGCCCTCAGCCTCTCCGCGCTGGCGGCACTGTTCCTGATCCGCCCCGAGCGGCCACCGGATTGACGGCGCAGCCGCTTTCGCGCAGAAGCGAGCCATGAGCGACGATGCCGGCCCGCCCCGCACATTCAAAGGCCTCCTGCGCTGGGCGACCACGCCGCCGCAGGCCTGGGGCGTCTACCTCCTCGCCCTCCTTCTGGTCTGGCTGCTGTCGTTCTATGCCGGCACGCTGAAGCCGAAGAAGACGTCGGAGGCGAGCCCGCCGCCGGCGACCGCGCCGCGGAGCTAGGCCGCCTTTGCCTCGCTGGTCGCAATCCAGATACCGGCGAACACCGCGACCAGCCCGACCAGAAGATTTCCCGTGATCGGCTCGCCGATCAGCAGCGCCGCCAGCAGAGCCGCGGCGACCGGATTGACCGTCATCGTATTGGCGACCCGGGTCGGCGTCGCCCGCGCCAGCGCCATGACCCAGAGGATGAAGGCGAGAGCGCCGCCGCCAATGCCCAGATAGACGCCGGCAATCCACTGCGCCGCCGTGAAGTGCGAGAGCGCCGCAAAGCTGCCGTTCACCAGGCCCACAAGCACCAGCATCCCGGCGCCCGCGCCCATGCCGACGGTGAGAAAGCCGAGCGCGCTGGAGCGCTGCATCAGCGGACGCGATAGCACGTTGTAGAACGCCATGCAGAACACGGCGCCGGTCATGATCAACTCGCCGCGCCAGGCGCCGGGCGGGCTCTGCGCGAGGCCAGCGGCAAGGGCCGCCGCCACACCGAGCACGGCGGTGCCGACGCCCGTGATCTTGCGCGCGGACAGGCGCTCCACGCCAAGCAGCGCGCCGACCATCATGGTGTGGAGCGGCAACGTCGCCAGCGCGAGACTGGCGCGCGCGGCGGTCGTGTAGGAGACCGCGATGTTATAGAGGATGAAAAACAGGCCGAAGAAGCAGATGCCAAGCAGCATCACCACCGGCCAGTCGGGCCGTTGCGGCCACCGCACGCCGAGCAGAAGCGCGCAAGGCAACAAGCAGAGAAAGCCGATCCCCCAGCGCAGGATCGCGAGCAGGATGGGATCGGCGCCGTTGACGAGATAGCGCGTAATGGCAGCAGCGGTCCCGCCGAAGCTGCTCGACGCCAACGCGATCGCAACTCCGGCCCACTCGCCCACCGCCATCTCCCGTCACGGAGTTCCTCCGGGGCGTTAGCACGTCACTGCTGCCAGCCTGGTGGCAGCAGCACAACGCGGCGGGTCCGTTCGCGCGGCCCGTCAATGCGGGCAGGTCTCGACCTCCACCGTGACGTGGCTGAGGCCCTTCAGCCCGGCGAGCCGCCGCTTGTAGACCGCCGGCTGCTGCGGCTTGTCCGACACCACCGAGAGCAGCACGGCGCAATGGCCGGGGCCGACCTGCCAGAGATGGAGGTCGGTGACGCGGTCGTCGCCGACCTCCATGCGCGCGCGGATCACCCGCTCCAGCTTCTCGTCGGCGCGCACGTCGAGCAGCACCGCCCCCGATGACTTGATCAGGCCGAACGCCCAGCTCGCGATCACCACGCTGCCGATCAGGCCTACGGCCGGATCGGCCCAGACCCATCCCGAAACCATGGCGACCGCGAGCGCGGCGATCGCGAGCACCGAGGTCGCGGCATCGGTCATGACATGGACATAGGCCGCACGCAGATTGTTGTCGTGATGATGGTGCTGATGATCATGATGGTCGTGGTCGTCATGCGCATGACCGTGGTCGTGGGCATGACCGTGATGGTGATGATCGTGGCTGCCGCGCAGCAGCCAGGCGCTGGCGAGGTTGACGCCGAGGCCGAGGACGGCCACCGCCATCGCCTCGCCATAGACGATCGGCACCGGATTGATCAGCCGCAGCACGCTCTCATAGGCGATCTCGATCGCGATCAGGCCCAGGATGACCGCGCTGGCGAAGGCGGCGAGATCGCCGAACTTGCCGGTGCCGAAGGTGAAATGCGCATTGCCCAGATGCCGGCGCGCGAAGCGGTAGGCAAAGGCGGCGATGCCGAGCGCGGCCGCATGCGTGCCCATGTGCCAGCCGTCGGCCAGCAGAGCCATCGAGCCGAACAGCGAGCCGGCCACGATCTCGCCGACCATCATGACCAGCGTCAGCACGACCACGAACCAGGTGCGGCGCTCGTTGGCGTCGTGCTGCTCGCCCAGGAAGGCGTGGTCGTGGGTCCATTGGTCGATGGAATGGGAATGCATCGAAGTCTCCCGAAGATTCAGGTCGGTCCGCGCGGAATATAAACGGCGGGCACCAATTTTCTAAGCTCCAATCGTCCTGCGGATTGACAGTGCTTGTTAGTTTCGCTGTAATCCGAGCCATGGGGATTTGAGCGATCTCCCCACGAGGCGACAAGCCCAAGCATCGCGTCCCGTTGGTTTCTTGCGAGGACGCAACATGTCTAGCTTCACGACCATATCATCCGATAAACTGGCGCGCCTGATCGGCACGGCCAACGCTCCCGTTCTCATCGATGTCCGCACCGAGGAGGATTTTGCCGCCGACCGGCGGCTGATCCCCGGCTCCATCAAGCTCAGCCACGAGCATGTGACGGACTGGGGCGGCGACTTCACCGGCCGCCGAGCCGTCGTCGCATGCTTCCGCGGCGAGAAACTCGCCCAGGGCACCGCGGCCTGGCTGCGCCAGCTCGGCGTCGAGGCCGAGACGCTGGAAGGCGGCTTCGAGGGCTGGAAGGCAGCCAAGCTGCCGCTGGTCGACGCCCGCAAGCTGCCGCCACGCGATGCCAGGGGACGCACGGTCTGGGTGACGCGGGCGCGGCCGAAGGTCGACCGCATCGCCTGCCCCTGGCTGATCCGCCGCTTCGTCGATCCGGGCGCGGTCTTCCTCTATGTCGCTCCCTCCGAAGTGGTCGCGGTCGGCGAACGCTTCAATGCGGCGCCGTTCGACATCGAGAACGTGTTCTGGAGCCACCGCGGCGAGCTCTGCACCTTCGACGTCATGATCGAGGAGTTCGGCATCGCCACCCCGGCCCTGCTGCGGCTGGCGACGCTGGTGCGCGGGGCCGACACTGCGCGGCCCGACCTGGCCCCGGAGGCGCCCGGCCTGCTTGTGGCCTCGCTCGGCCTGTCGCGGATGTATGACGACGACCTCGAACAGCTCGAGGCCGGCATGACGCTGTACGATGCCTTCTACCGCTGGTGTCGCGATGCCACGGCCGAGACCCACAACTGGCCGACCAACAAGGTGAAGGCTTGATGGACACAAGGAATGTTCAAGCAGGAGCTGACGCCGGTCACGGCGTCAGCTTCAACGAAGCCTTTCGGGTCTGGCTTCGCGTCGCCTGTCTGAGCTTCGGCGGGCCCGCGGGCCAGATCGCGGTGATGCACCGCATCCTGGTCGAGGAGAAGAAGTGGATCTCCGAAGGCCGCTTCCTGCATGCGCTGAATTACTGCATGCTGCTGCCGGGCCCGGAGGCGCAGCAGCTCGCGACCTATGTCGGCTGGCTGATGCATCGCACCAAGGGCGGGCTGATGGCGGGCGGGCTGTTCATCCTGCCCGGCATCATCGCCATCATGGGCCTCAGCTACGTCTACGCGGCTTTCGGCAATGTCAGCTTCGTCGAGGCGCTGTTCTTCGGGCTGAAGGCCGCCGTGCTCGCCATCGTGATCGAGGCCGTGGTTCGGGTCGGCAAGCGCGCGCTGAAGAACCGCATCATGATCGCGATTGCGGCCGCGGCCTTCGTCGCGATCTTCTTCTTCGCGGCGCCCTTCCCGATCATCATCATCGCCGCCGGCCTGATTGGCTATGCCGGCGCGCGCGGCGGCCGGCCGGAATTCGCACCAAGCGGTCACGGCCCTGGCGGCGGCAGCGCCGCAATCGACAGCATGCTCGGCGAGGCCGTGCCCGACCACGTCAAGCCCGACACCGCGCGCGCAATCCGCGTCGCCACGTTGTGGCTGGCGCTCTGGCTGGTGCCGGTCGTCGCGCTGCTCGTGCTGCTCGGGCACGACAACGTCTTCAGCCAGATCGCGCTGTTCTTCTCGAAGATGGCGCTGGTCACCTTCGGCGGCGCCTATGCCGTGCTGGCCTATGTCGCCCAGCAGGCGGTCGAGCATTATCACTGGCTAAAGCCGCACGAGATGCTGGACGGGCTCGGCATGGCCGAGACCACGCCGGGCCCGCTGATCATGGTGCTGCAGTTCGTCGGCTTCATGGCGGCCTATCGCGACCCGAGCGGACTGTCGCCGATGCTGGCGGCGACGCTCGGCGGCCTGCTCGCGACCTGGGTCACCTTCACGCCCTGCTTCCTCTGGATCTTCGTCGGCGCGCCCTACATCGAGCGCCTGCGCGGCAACATCGGCCTTGCCGGCGCGCTCAGCGCCATCACCGCGGCCGTGGTCGGCGTGATCCTCAACCTCTCGATCTGGTTCGCGCTGCACACGTTGTTTCGCGAGACGGTGCCGGTGCAGGCGTTTCCGCTGAACTTCGACAGGCCGGTGCTGACGAGCGTGGACATCCCCGCGCTGGTGCTGGCGATCGCCGCGGCGACGGCGATCTTCCGCTTCAAGCTGGGGATGCTGACGGTGCTGGCGGGAAGCTGCGCGGCCGGCGTGGCGCTGCGGCTGGCGGGTGTGATCTAGGAAGGAGATCGCCGCTACGTCATCCGGCCTTGCGCGTCCCGGGTGGTCGATGGCCCGGCTCGGCTTCAGGCTGCGGTCTCCAGCTGGCCGAGCGCGGCCTTGATATCCCTGGCAGGCGGCAGCCCGAACAAGCGCCCATATTCTCTCGTGAACTGCGACACGCTTTCGTAACCGACGCCGAAGGCCGCGCTGCTCACGTCGGAGCCCTCCGACAACATCATCCGACGCGCCTCGATGAGGCGCAGCTGCTTCTGAAATTGCAGGGGACTAAGCGACGTCATCGCGCGGAAATGCTGGTGAAACGAGGACGGACTCATGGCAGCCGCTTCGGCCAGGCGTTCGACCCTCAGAGGCTTCGCGTATTCGGATCGAATGATCGCGACGGCGCGCGCGATGCGTTGCGCGTGGCTGTCGGCCACCCCGAGAGCCCTGATCGCCGCGCCGTGTCGCCCCGCCAGCAGCCAATAGTGGATTTCGCGAACGAACTGAGATTGCAGAACCGGCAAGGAAGACGGACGCTCGAGCAGTCGCATCAAGCGCAGCGCGGCATCGGCAACCTCGGATTCGGTCGGATCGACCCGCACGGGAATGCCTTGCTGCTCGGGAGCAAGGTTCATCTCCACGACCAGGCTCGCGATCACCGCCGGGTCGAGCTCGACGACCAGGGACAAATATGGGGCCTTTGCGCTGGCGCGGGTAATCTGGCTGACGGTCGGCACATCCGCCGAGATCAGGAGCGACTCGCCGGCGCCGAAATCGAAGCTGTGCGCGCCCATCGTGACGCGCTTGCGACCCTGCAGGACGAGCGCAACGAGCGGCCGGTTGATCGCGTATTGGAGCTGGCCCGGCGTCAGCGCCCGTATGGCCGTAAGGCCCGGGATCGGCGTCCTGGCCGCGCCGTTCTGATCTGAATGCAGATCCGCATAGCGGCGAACCGTTTCGAGCAAGGTCGTCATTCCGCGAATTTATACCAACCGCGGGCTCCGGCAACATGGCCGGCCTGCTCCAACTTTGGGCATCGTGAATTGATCGTTCGACGCAGCGCCGGCCCGGCCTGAGCGAGGCTCGCGGTCATTTGGAGGAATAGGCAAGAAGGCTCAAGGATCCGGCAACTCGAATGCCGCGGTGCGTGCCACCTTCGCCGTGCCAACCGAAGGAGACATCACATGGCTAAAATTGCAATCGTCACCGGTGCGAGCCGCGGCCTTGGCCGCAACATGGCGGTCAACATCGCGCGCAAGGGCAGCGATGTCATCATCACCTATCGGAGCCGTGCGGATCTCGCGGAGAGTGCCGTTTCCGAGATCGAGGCGCTGGGACGCCGGGCCGTGGCCTTTCAATTGGACAGCGCCGACGTCGCCGGATTTCCCTCCTTCGCGCGAAGACTCGCTCAGACGCTGAAGGAGACATTTGGCCGCGAGAGCTTCGACTACCTCGTGCACAATGCCGGCGACGGCCTCTTCGCTCCGCTCAGCGAGACCACCGAGGCCCAGTTCGATCAGCAGATGAACCTCCATGTCAAAGGCGTATTCTTCCTCACCCAGGCCCTGTTGCCGCTGATGGCGGACGGTGGCTCGATCGTCACCATCGGCAGCGGCTTGACGCGCGTCACCTATCCGGGCTTCGCCGTCTACACCATGGCGAAGGCCGCTGCCGACATGATGGCGGTCTGCATGGCCAGGGAACTCGGGCCGCGTGGCATCCGCGTCAACAGCGTTGCGCCCGGCGCGATCGAGACCGACTTTGGTGGTGGCTTGGTGCGCGACAATCCCGACGTGAACAAGCAATTCGCCGCCATGACTGCGCTGGGCCGCGTTGGTGTCCCCGATGATATCGGCCCGATGGTCGCGAGCCTGCTGAGTGAGGACAATCGCTGGGTTACCGGGCAACGGATCGAAGTGTCGGGCGGCCAGATGATCTGAACGCCGAACATTGCCTTGCGACATGCAAGGTCGCTGCAAGAGCCTTGCAGCGGCCTTTGCCGGCCAATCGAAACCGGAAGTTCGCACTCCGAGCGTCACGCGGTGCACGGCGCCCGTCGGGCAAAACAGCCCGGTCAGTTTGACCAAGCCGCCTGTCAAGCCCCGCCCTGCAAAATATTCCACTTTACCGAAATTCGGATTCGTCGTACAAGCAAAACACCCTGGCCCGAGACGAGGGGCGGATCGCGATCGTCACGAACCGCGGGCTGGGCAGCGATGGACGCGACGGCGTCGGCGCGAGCGGCATTGCAGGGCGGGACACCGTGAGCAATGGCTTGCCGCGCATACGACACGGCGCCGACAGCGTCTTCGCATGGCTCCGGGGGCGAGCACACGCCACCCCTCGGAGCGACATGCGAGGACGTGCGCGGACGGAGAAGTCGTGTGGTCCCGGCGCCCGGGGTTCTGGCGTCAAGCCTTTGCGGTGATGTGGCGGCCGACCGGCGCGCGCATCTACCAGCCGCAAGGCGACGGGGGCAATAGTGCAACGCTCCCCGAGGAGAGCACGAAGGACACCGTTAAAACCATTCGCGCAGGGAAGGCCGGGCGACCGGCATCACCTGTGGTCCACCCCGTGTGCATCTTCTGTCGCGCACGGACTCGGGTGCCGCCGGCGCCCGGCCTTCCCTGCGCCCTTGTCTTTGTCGAGGGCGTGCGAGCGCAAAACTCGGGCGACATGCGCCGCGAGAAGGCGGTAGTGTGTCTGCTGTATGAAATGAGAATTGAAGAGCGACGGTCCCGCCCCTTGTTCCGTCATTGCGAGCGCAGCGAAGCAATCCAGGACTGCCTCCGCGGAAAGACTCTGGATCGCTTCGCTGCGCTCGCAATGACGCAGAGGGAGCGGCGAACACCGCCACCATCGTCTTTGTCGCACTACCGCGTCATCATCCGTGCGATCGCCTCGCCGATCACCACCGTCGTGAAATGCGTATTGGCGCGGCAGTCGGACGGCATGATCGAGGCGTCGGCGACGCGCAGGCCGGAAATGCCCTTAACCGTGCCGTCGGGATTGACCACGCCGTCGGGATCATTGACGCCGCTCATGCGGCAGCTGCCGGCGGCGTGCTGGATGTCGCCGGTCTCACGGCGCAGCACCGCGTCGAGCTCGCGGTCCGGCAGGCTGGCGGCCTGTGGCAGCGTCAGGTCGGTGTCGGCGAGCCGGATCCAGTCGGCGATGCCAGCCAGCGCCGGTTGCGACGTGATCACCGCGAGGCGCTTCACCGCATCCATCATGCGCAGCATGTCGCGGGGATCGGCCAGCATGTTCTCCTCGACGACAGGATCGATCGCGGCATCGGGCGAGGCCAATCTGAGCGTGCCGCGGGAATACGCGTTGAACAGGCCGGCGCCGATCGCGCCCGGCACGCCGATGCCGCGATGATTGAAAGCGATCAGGATCATGTCGCGCTTGCCGCCAGCGGCGAGGCCCGAGGAATAGGTCACGCAGCAATTGGTATGGCGGGTGTCCGGATCGGTCGGCCGCAACTCCTCGCGGAGCTGGATCGTGGCGCGAAACAGCGGGTGATCGAAGAAGTGGCGGCCAACGGGCAGGTCACGCGCGACCGCAATGCCCATCGCCTTCAATTCCTCGGCCGGCCCGATCCCCGAGCGCAGCAGGATCGCCGGGCTGTGGATGGCGCCAGCGCAGAGCACGATCTGGCGCGCGTCGATCTCGTGGGTGCCCTGCCCCTCGCTATGAACGCGGACGCCGGTGGCGCGACCTTCGCTGATCCGCACGCGATCGACCAGCGCATGGCCGCGGATCTCCAGATTGGCGCGGCCGCGCGCCGGCTCGAGATAACCCTCATTGGTGCTGATGCGGCGGCTGTCGCGGCTGTTGATGGGATAGCAGGCGACGCCCTCACCGTCCGGGCCGTTGAGGTCGGCACACCAGGGATAGCCGCTCGCCAGCGCCGCATCGCGCAAGCCGCGATCGATCGGTCCCCATGTCTCCAGCGGCGCGCGATAGACCGGCAGCGGCCCGCCGCTTCCGTGGCCCTCGGCATCGCCGAACTCCAAATCGTCCTCGATCACGGAGAACAGCGGCATCACCTCCCTGGCCAACCAGCCGGTGCAGCCATTGGCGGCCCATTCGTCGAAGGCGTCGGCCACGCCGCGGATCGCGATCTGGCCGTTCATCATCGACGAGCCGCCGAGCCCCTTGCCGCGCCAGTAGAAGCGCGCCTCCTGCCCGGCGACCCGGCGCGACAGCAGATCAGGCCATTGCCATTTCTCCTGGTACTCGCGCTTGTGAATGATCGGGATCGGGTTCGGCGTCCTCACCTCCCACGGTGCCTCGTCCGCGCGCCAGTCGCGGCCTGCCTCGAGCAACAGGACGCGCCGCGCGGGATCCTCCGACAGCCGCGCCGCGACCGCCGCACCGGCGGAGCCGCCGCCGACAACAATGACATCGTACATCGCGCTACTTCTCGACCTTCCAGAACACCGGCGTCGTGAACCGTATCAGACGTCGCAGAGCGGCGGAATGCGAATTGGAGAGTGGCGCTCTCACTTCCCGTCATTGAGGAGACAGATGTGGATCACACCCTGGCTCGTGCCCCGGACGCAGCGCAGCGTCCCTTCGACGGTGCGCTGCAGAGCCGGGGCCCATGTCTCCGTGCAATCCGTGCCGCGTGGGTCCCGGCTCTGCGCAGCAACGCGAAGAGCGTTGCAGCGCGTCCGGGACACGAGAGCGCCTACCCGATCACCTTGCCGAACTTGTTCGACTTCGGGAAACCCTTCGGCGGCAGCCGGCCGGCGTCGGCGCGGGTGCCCTGCCACTCGGCGAGTTCCTTCATGGTCGCGGAGAATTCGCGGCCCGCGGAGTCCTTCCAGGTCAGGCCGGCCTTGGCCTCGAACACGGTCACGTCCGAGAGGCCGCCGTCCTTGTATTTCTGCAGGCGCACGCCGCGGCCGCGCGCCATTTCCGGCACCTGGTCGAGCGGGAAGATGAGCATCTTGCGGTTCTCGCCGATGACAGCGACGGTGTCGCCGACCACTTCGGTGATCGCGCGCGCCTCGTTCGGCATGTCGACGTTGAGGACCTGCTTGCCCTTCTTGGTGGTGCCGACGCAATCGTCCTCGTTGACGACGAAGCCCTGGCCCTCGTGGCTGGCGACCAGGAATTTGCGCCCGCCCTTGTTGACGAACAGCGCAACCGGCGCCGCCTCCTGCTCGAGATCGATGAACAGGCGGATCGGCTCGCCGTGACCGCGGCCGCCCGGCAGCTTGGCGACATCGAGCGTGTAGAACTTGCCGTTGGTGGCGAGCAGAAGGAGCTTCGAGGTCGTCTCGGCGAAGAAGGCGAAGCCGAGCTTGTCGTCCTGCTTGAAGGCGAGCCCCGAGAGATCCTCGACATGGCCCTTCATGGTGCGGATCCAGCCCTTGTCGGAAACGACGACCGTCACCGGCTCGCGCTCGACGAATGCCTCCTCGATCGCGGCGAGATCGTGCTCGGGCGCGTCGGCAAACGTGGTGCGGCGCTTGCCGAGCGGCGTCTTCGGCCCGAACATGTCCCGGACCTTGCCGACCTGCTCGCCGACCTTCTTCCACTGCTCGGCCTCAGAGGCGAGCACGGCGTTGATGCCCTTGAGCTCGGCACGCAGGTTCTTGTCCTCGGTGCGGATCTCCATTTCCTCGAGCTTGCGCAGGGAGCGCAGGCGCATGTTGAGGATGGCTTCGGCCTGCACCTCGGTGAGCTTGAACGCCTTCATCAGCGCCGGTTTCGGCTCATCCTCGGTGCGGATGATCTTGATCACCTTGTCGATGTTCAGATAGGCGATCAGGAAGCCGCCGAGGACCTCCAGCCGGTGCTCGATCTGCGCCTTGCGGTAATTGCTGCGGCGGATCAGGACGTCGCGCAGATGGTCGAGCCATTCGCGCAAGGCCTCGGCAAGGCCCACGACCCTGGGCACCTTGCCCTTGATCAGCACGTTGAGGTTCAGCGGGATCTTGTTTTCGAGCTCGGTCAGCCGGAACAGCGATTCCATCATCAGCGCCGGGTCGACGTTCTTCGATTTCGGCTCGATCACGATGCGGACGTCTTCGGCCGACTCGTCCCTGATGTCGCCGACCAGCGGCAGCTTCTTCTGGTCGAGCAGCTCGGCGACCTTCTCGATCAGGCGCGATTTCTGCACCAGGAAGGGGATCTCGGTGACGACGACGACCCAGGTGCCGCGCGCGCCCTCCTCCTGCGACCAGCGTGCACGAACGCGGAACGAGCCGCGCCCCGTCGTATAAGCCTCCGCGATCGCCTGCTTGGAATCGACGATGATGCCGCCGGTCGGGAAGTCCGGGCCCTTCACCCACTTCAACAGCGCCTTGGACTTCGCGTCGGGCTTTTCGATCAGGTGCAGCGCGGCGTCGCAAAGCTCGGCGGCGTTGTGCGGCGGGATCGAGGTCGCCATGCCGACCGCGATGCCCTGCGCGCCGTTGGCGAGAAGGTTCGGGAAGCCGCCGGGCAGCACGACCGGCTCCTTCGACTGGCCGTCGTAATTGGCGCGGAATTCGACGCCGTCCTCGTCGATGCCATCGAGCAGAAGCCGCGCGACGTCGGTCATGCGCGCTTCGGTGTAGCGGTAGGCGGCCGGATTATCGCCGTCGATATTGCCGAAATTGCCCTGGCCGTCGACCAGCGGATAGCGCGAGGAGAAATCCTGCGCGAGGCGCACCATGGCATCGTAGATCGCCTGGTCACCGTGCGGATGGAACGAGCCCATCACGTCGCCGACGATCTTGGCGGATTTCTTGAAGGCGGTGCCGGGGTCGAGCCTGAGCAGGCGCATGCCGTAGAGGATGCGGCGATGGACCGGCTTCAGGCCGTCGCGCGCGTCCGGCAGCGCGCGGTGCATGATGGTGGAGAGCGCATAGGCGAGATAGCGCTCTTCCAGCGCTTCACGCAGCGGCACCTCGTGAATTTCGGCCGGTTCTTCCGGCGGAACGATTCGTTTTCCCATGCCGCCCGGTTAAACCGTGGAAGGGAATCGGGCAAGGATGGATTGGTTCCCTGTGGGGCGCTAGTGCCCTGCCCAGCCGGCCGTCACGGTCTGGGTCTTGTCCTTAGTCTTGTCCTTAGTCTTGTCCTGGGCCGGCGCCGGGGCAGTGGCCAGACAGCGCCGGGCGGTCTCGATTTCGGCCTCCGTCGCCCCCTTCGACCGCGCCCATGCCTCTGCGGCAGCAGCGGAATATTTGGCCACATAGTACCGCACGACGGTGCAGGACGCCCGGCGAAACACGCCGGGTTGCGGCTCGCCGGCCCATGCTTCGGGCGCGAACGCGAGCAGCGCCGCGGAAAAGGCGAATCCCCTGATCAACATTTGGGCTGTCCCCGTTGTGGAACCTCTGGGGCGAACTCGATGATCCCGATTTCGTTCCCCAGGAACTCTGCATGAGAGAACAAGGCAGAGTCCCGTTCTGCTCATGGCGCAGGAATCGCGGGTCGCGCCTGTTGCCGGATCAGGGCGTTGATGAAGCCCGCGCGCGCGTCGGAATGGCCCTGCCCCCGCGGCTCCAGCACGTGGCGCAGCAGGAACAGGCCGGTGAGCCGAAAGCCGTCCTGGAGGTCCTGCTCGGTCAGGTCGCTGGCGGTTTCGCCCTGGCGCAGGAACGGCGGCAGGCGCAACAGGCGGTCTCGCCAGGGCTCGCCGGCGCTGCGCGACACTGCGCCGCCGGATTTCGGCGAGACGTAGATCAGCTCGGCGGTCTCGCCGGTCACCGCACAGTTTTCCAGCGCCAGCCCGAAGCCGAGCTCGGCGAGCATTGCCAGCTCGAAATGGATGAGGTGCACGGCCGCCCCCCCGATGTCCTCGAAATCGTCGAGCGCATGCTCAAGCAGGGCAAAGATCTCCTCGTGCGGATCCCGTTCCGGCAGCAGGCGCGCGATCGAGGCGAGATGAGTGATGCCGTAGACTCCGTGGGAGGATCCGAGCAGCGTGGCCGCGCGCAGCTTCAGCCCTTCGATCGTATAAGTGCCGAGATGCTCGTCGAGCCGCGCCCGCCAGACCGCGCTGACGCTGTTGCCCGGCTGCAGCAGCGGCCGCAGCCGCGAGCTGGCGCCACCGCGCACGAGGCCGAGATGCCTTCCGTGCGCGCGCGTCAGCAGCTCGACGATGGCGCTGGATTCGCCATGCCGCCGCACGCCCAGCACAATGCCTTCGTCGGTCCATTCCATGGGGAAATATTACAGGATTCCGGTGCCGCTCGCATCCTTTGTGCCCCGGACAAAACGCGGCGCGCAAGCGGCGCGTTGCCGAGCCGGGGCCCATCTCTCCGCGTTGCACCTTGTCGCGTTCTGGGTACCGGCTCTGCGATGCAGCGCTCATGCGCTGCATCTTGTCCGGGACACAGCGCCTCACGCGTTGAACCAGCCCTGCGCGTCGCCGGTGAAGGAGAAATACAGGCCCATCGTGGTCAGCGCGCAGGACACGATCTCGATGGCGCTGTCGAGCTCGAGGCCCTTCGCGCCGATGATCTGGCCGAGCGAGATCACCGACAGCACGAGCGCTGCCGCCAGCACCCAGCGCGGCCAGTTCCTGCGCTCACGCGCGGCCAGCCGGACGAAATAGAGAAGGAGCAGGATCATGCCGCCGGCGAGCAGGGTCCCCGTCATGATCATCTGCTCGGTCATCTCGGCATTGGGCGTGCGGTCCTGCACCGCCACCGACAAGGCGTCTAGCATCAACGATGCATAGAGCAGCGCTTCGAAGCGCCTGACGTTGCTGGGCACGCTCATCGGATACCGATCTTTTCTTGGTTATTCTCTCGGAAAGTCCAGACCCATCTCGCGGTAGCGATCGGGATCGTCGCCCCAGTTCTCGCGCACCTTGACGAACAGGAACAGATGCACCGGCACGTCCAGGATCTGCATCAGCTCCTTCCGCGAGTCCGCGCCGATCGACTTGATGGTGGCGCCGCCCTTGCCGAGCACGATCTTGCGCTGGCTTTCGCGCTCGACGAAGATCGTCTGCTCGATCCGCACCGACTTGTCCTTGCGCTCCTCCCACTTGTCGGTCTCGACCGTGGACTGGTAGGGCAGCTCCTGGTGCAGCTTCTGATAGATCTTCTCGCGCGTGATCTCGGCCGCCAGCTGCCGCATCGGCGCGTCCGACATCTGGTCCTCGGGGTAGAGGAACGGACCCGGCGGCACCATCTCGGCGAGCGTCCTGCGGAGATCGTCGACGCCGTCGCCGGAGATCGCCGCGATCATGAAGGTGCGCGCGAATTTCATGCGCTCGTTGGCGGCCTGCGCCAGCGCCAGCAGCTTCTCGCGCTGGACCAGGTCGACCTTGTTGATGACGAGGATCTTCTCGTGATTGACGCTGGCAGCCTTGGTGAGGATCGCCTCGGCCTCCTCGTCGATGCCGGTCTTGGCATCGAGCAGCACGCAGACGAGATCGGCGTCATGCGCCCCGCTCCAGGCGGTCGAGACCATGGCGCGGTCGAGCCGCCGCTTCGGCAGGAAGATGCCGGGCGTGTCGACCAGGATGATCTGCGCGTTGTTCTCGATCACGATGCCGCGGATCAGCGCGCGCGTGGTCTGCACCTTACGCGAGACGATCGTGACCTTGGCGCCGACCAGCGCATTGACCAGCGTGGACTTGCCGACGTTCGGCGCGCCGATCAGCGCGACGAAGCCGCAGCGCGTCGCGACGGGCGCCTCGCCGCTTGCTTCAGCCGTCATTGCTGCCGCCGACGCCTTCGCGTTCGATCATCACCGAAGCTGCCACCTTTTCTGCCGCGCGCTTGCTGCCGCCAACGCCCTCGGCCGGCGCGAGGCCCGGCAGGTCGACGGCGACGCGGAACTGCGGATCGTGATGCGGGCCGGTGCGCTCGACCTCGCGGTAAACCGGCGTCGGCAGCCCCTTGCCTTGCGCCCATTCCTGCAGCACGGTCTTGGGATCGCGCAAGGGACGGCGCGGCTTGTGCATGCGCTCGGTCCAGTTGCGCCTGACGAACTCGGACGCCGCTGCGTAGCCCCCATCGAGAAAGACGGCGCCGATCACGGCCTCGCAGATGTCGCCGAGGATGGATTTGCGCAGCCGGGCATCGGCGCTGGAGCCGACCGAGCCGAGCTTGATGTCGTCGAGCAGTCCGAGCGACTTGGCGACGTCGGCGCAGCTTTCCTTGCGCACGAGTTCGGCAAGGCGCTTGGAGAGCTCGCCCTCGTCGGCGTTCGGGAAGGCGTGATAGAGCATGTCGGAGACGACGAGCCCGAGCACGTGGTCGCCGAGGAATTCCAGGCGCTGGTAGCTGTCGCCGCGCTTGCGCCCGGACTTCAACGCCGAGACATGCGTGATCGCCTGCATCAGCATGTTCGGGTCGGTGAAGCTGTGGCCGATGCGCGCCTCGAGCGCCGCATTCGCATCGGTGCCCTTGGCCTTGCGGCTGCGTGTGCGCTTCTTCTTGGCAGGCGTCTTCGCTGCAGCTTCGCCCTCAGGAGCGGCTTGCGCCTCGGCCGGTTGGATCGGGATGTCCTTGGCTTCGTCTTTCATCGGACGATTTTGAAGAAACGATTCCAGCGTACTGCCCACGGCCAGCGCCAGAACATCCAGGCATGCTCGCCTTCGGCGATGGAGAAGAAGATCATCTGGGCGCGGCCGATCAGATTCTCCTTCGGCACATAGCCGACCTGGCCGAGAAAGCGGCTATCGGTGGAGTTGTCGCGGTTGTCGCCCATCATGAAGAAATGGCCTGACGGCACGGTGTAGACGTTGGTGTTATCGACGTAGCCGTTGTCGGCGCAGTCGAGCGTCTCGTAGGACACGCCGTTCGGCAGTGTTTCCTTCCAGCGCTTTACCCGGGAGATGCCGCCGCCTTCCGAGCCGCAGGGCTCCTCGCCGATATATTCGCTCATCCGCTGCCGCTCGACCGGCGTGTCGTTGATGTAGAGCAGCCCGTCCCGCATCTGAATGCGGTCGCCGGGCAGGCCGATCACGCGCTTGATGTAATCGGTGGAATCGTCCTTCGGCAGGCGAAACACGACGATGTCGCCGCGGTCCGGGTCCGAGCCCCAGATCCGCCCGGAGAACAGCGGCGGCGAGAACGGAATCGAATAATGGCTGTAGCCGTAGGAATATTTCGAGACGAACAGATAGTCGCCGACCAGCAGCGTCGCCTTCATCGAGCCGGACGGGATGTTGAAGGGCTGGAACAGGAAGGTTCGGATCACCAGCGCGATCAGGAGAGCGTGGATCACGACTCGGATCGTTTCGCCGACGCCGCTCTCAGTTTTCGTTCCCGAAGTCACGCTCATTGCTCTCTCAATTCCGGTCGGCGATCACAGAGCGCCCTCCTCCCGCGAACGGCCCACCGGTTCGCGGCGCAAGGAGATTGTCCTGATTCTGACAGTGAGGGCCAATTCCGGCGTAAAGCCGAACCCGCCCAGGCTGATTTGCGTCCGCGGACTTTTAGACGGTTGTCGGAGGCCACGCAATCAAGGATCGCATCAAAACTGGGTAAGATATTGATTTACAACGAAGATCACAAAATCGACGACGCCGCGTCAGGGTTTCGGCAGCGGCACGGCGGAAATGATGACGAAGGCCTGCGCCAGCGGCCAGTCGTCGGTGATCGACACGTCGATCCGGGCCTCGAAGCCATCAGGCGTCAGGGCCTGGAGCCGGGCCAGGGCGCCGCCGGTCAGCTGCATGGTCGGGCGCCCGCCCGGCAGGTTGACCACCCCCATGTCGCGCCACCAGACGCCGCGCCGGATCCCGGTGCCGAGCGCCTTGGAGCAGGCCTCCTTGGCGGCGAAGCGCTTGGCGTAGGTCGCCACCACCATCTTCTCGTTCTTGGCGCGGCGCTCCGCCTTGGCCCGCTCCGCCGCGGTGAAGACACGGTCGAGGAAGCGCTCGCCATGGCGCTCGATCACCTTGGCGACGCGGGTGATGTCGATCAGGTCGGAGCCGATGCCGATGATCATGCCCGGCTCCGGCCGCGGTCCATGGCCGCGCGCATGCTGCGCACCGTCTCGGCCAGCCCCACGAACAGCGCTTCGCCGATCATGTAGTAACCGATGTTGAGCTCCATGATCTCAGGCAGGGCCGCGATCGTCTCCGCGGTCGCGTAGTCGAGCCCGTGCCCGGCGTGGACCTCAAGCCCGGCGGCCTTGGCCAGCTTCACTCCCGCCACGATCCGCTGCCATTCGGCCTCGGCCTTGGCGCTGTGGCCGTCGACCACGGCGTCGCACCAGGCGCCGGTGTGGATCTCGATCACGGGCGCGCGCAGCTGCGCCGCCATCTCGATCTGGGCGGGATCGGCAGCGATGAACAGCGAGACCCGGATACCGGCATCGCTCAGCTGCGCGATACGGGGCGCGAGCGCGTCACGCTGGCCGACCACATCCAGCCCGCCTTCGGTGGTCACCTCCTGCCGGCGCTCCGGCACCAGGCACACCGCATGCGGCCTGGTCGCGAGCGAGATGCGCATCATGTCGTCGGTCGCCGCCATCTCGAAATTGAGCGGCTTGGAGATCTCAGCCTTCAGCCGCGCCATGTCCTCGTCGCGGATGTGGCGGCGATCCTCGCGCAGATGGGCGGTGATGCCGTCGGCGCCGGCCTCGATCGCCAGCAGCGCCGCCCGCACCGGATCGGGATGGCGGCCGCCGCGCGCGTTGCGCACGGTTGCGACGTGATCGATATTGACACCGAGGCGAAGCTTCGAAGCGGGCATTTCAGGACTCACAGAATCGGAGGGACCGGCGCATGCGAGATGCGCCTATCCATTAACACGTTCGACTTTGGCGACGACCGCCTTGGCGCGCAGCTGGGCCAGGATCGCGCTCAAATGCTTCAGATCGTAGACTTCGAGATCGATTGTCGTTTCCGTGAAGTCCGGTGAGCGGCGCTGCATGCTGATGTTGTCGATGTTGCCGTCGTGCTCGGCGATCACGGTCGCGATCTGCGCCAGCGCGCCGGGCTCGTTGACGTTCTCGACCCTGATGCGCGCCGGGAAGCGCTGCGGCGCAGAATCCTCGATGTCCCAGCGGACGTCGAGCCAGCGCTCCGGCTCTTCCTCGAAATCCTTCAGGGCCGGCGCCTGGATCGGGTAGATCGTGATGCCCTCGCCCGGCGTGACGATGCCGACGATGCGATCGCCCGGCACCGCGCCGCCGTTCGGCGCGAACTTGATCGGCAGGTCGGAATTGATGCCGCGGATCGGAATCGCGACCGGGCTGCGCGGCTGCTCCGAGGACTTCTCCTTGAGCTTGGCGGCAAGCCCCTTCTTGACGCCGTAGCGCGCGATGCGCTCCTCCTTGTAGTCGGGGTACATCGCACGTGCGACGTGGGAGGCCTTGATCTCGCCGCGCCCCACGGCCGCCATCACGTCCTCGATCGAGGTCCGCGCGAGCCGCGGCAGTGCGCCCTTGAGCTTGTCGTCGGCATATTCGATCTTGGCGCGCTCGAACAGGCGCTCGACGATGCGCCGGCCAAGACCGGCATATTGATCGCGCACCGCCGTCCGCGTGGCGCGGCGGATCGCGGCGCGCGCCTTGCCGGTGATCGCGAGCGTCTCCCAGGCCGATGGCGGCGCCGATTGCGCCTCCGAGGTCAGCACCTCGACCTCGTCGCCGTTCTGCAGCTCCGAGGACAGCGGCGCGAACTGGCCGTTGATCTTGCAGCCGACCGCGCTGTTGCCGACGTCGGTATGCACGGCATAGGCGAAGTCGATCACGTTGGCGTGGCGCGGCAGCGCGATCAGCTTGCCCTTCGGGGTGAAGCAGAACACCTGGTCGTGGAACAGCTCGAGCTTGGTATGTTCGAGGAATTCCTCCGGATTGGCGCTCTCCGAGAGGATGCCGATGGTGTGGCGCAGCCAGGCGAACGCGGTGGACTCGCGCTTGAGAAATTCGGTCGGCGACCCCACGCCTTCCTTGTAGAAGACGTGCGCGGCAATACCCCGCTCGGCGATCTGGTCCATCGCCTCGGTGCGGATCTGCAGCTCGACGCGCTGGTTGCCGGGCCCGATCACCGTGGTGTGGATCGAGCGATAGTCGTTCTGCTTCGGTGTCGAGATATAGTCCTTGAATCGCCCCGGCACGACCGGCCAGGTGGTGTGGACGATGCCGAGCGCGCGATAGCAGGATTCGATGTCGTTGACGACGAGGCGGAAGCCGAAGATGTCGGACAATTGCTCGAAGCCGACCGACTTGCGCTCCATCTTGGTCCAGATCGAGAACGGCTTCTTGCGGCGACCGTAGACCCGCGCCCCCAGGCCCCTGTGGCGCAGATTGTTGGAGAGCTGATCCTCGATCTCGCCGATCAGATTGCGGTTGCGTTCGGCGAGCGCGTCGAGGCGCTGCATCACCACCGAATAGGCTTCGGGATCGAGGGTGCGGAAGGACAGGTCCTCCAGCTCCTCGCGCATTTCCTGCATGCCCATGCGCCCCGCGAGCGGCGCGTAGATGTCGAGCGTCTCCTCGGCGATGCGCCTGCGCGATTCCGTCGGCACGAAGTCCAGCGTGCGCATGTTGTGCAGACGGTCGGCGAGCTTGACCAGAAGCACGCGGACATCGTCGGCAATGGCCAGCAACAATTTGCGTAGATTCTCGGCCTGCTTGGCCTCCCGCGACACCAGCTCGAGCCGCTTCAGCTTGGTCAGGCCCTCGACCAGCGCGCCGATCTCCGGCCCGAAAATCTGGTCGATCTCGGCCCGCGTCGCCTCGGTGTCCTCGATCGTGTCGTGGAGCAGCGCCGCCACGATGGTGGCATCGTCGAGCTTCAGGTCGGTGAGAATCGCCGCGACTTCGAGCGGGTGCGAGAAATACGGATCGCCCGAGGCGCGGGTCTGCGAACCGTGCGCCTTCATGGCGTAGACATAGGCGCGATTCAGCAGGTCTTCGTTGGTGTTGGGATTGTAGGACCTGACGCGCTCGACGAGGTCATATTGACGCATCATGCGCGCGCGCGGCTTGGCCGGGCGCGCGACCGGCGCAGTCGGGGCCACGGCAACCGATTCGGTTGCGGCCTGCATCTGCGTGGATCTGCGGCGCCGATATACCATGCCGTCCTGCCTTCAAGCGGGCCTGGGCCGGCCCGTTGTATTCACCTTAGCTCCGATCGCGCCCGCGTCCGATCAATTCAGTGACAGCACGCAGCGCCGACCACGACGCTATGGTAACCACGAAAACGTCAACAAAAGCAAAGGCCCGAACGACGGTTCGGGCCTTTGATAAGATCACAAGAAGTCGACGATCGCGACGGACGATTTACTCGTCCTCCTCGGGCTGCTCCTCGGGCGGCGCAAGGCCTTCGAGACCCTTCAGAAGCTCCTCTTCGGTCATGCGCTCGACGGCGACCTCGGTATCGTCCGCATCGACGCTCGCGCCCGCGGAACCGATCAGCGGCACCGTATCCGGCTCGGGCTCGTCGACCTCGACGAACTTCTGGAGCGAGTGCACCAGCTCCTCGCGAAGGTCCTCCGGCGAGATGGTCGTGTCGGCAATTTCGCGCAAAGACACAACAGGGTTCTTGTCGTTATCGCGGTCAACCGTTAGTTGTGAACCGGACGAGATCATGCGGGCACGGTGGGCGGCCAGCAGGACCAGGTCAAACCGGTTGTCGACCTTGTCGATACAATCTTCTACGGTGACGCGAGCCATGGACTGTCGCTCCGTTGTGGGTGGGACGAAATATGTGGATGATTGGGGCTAGTTATAGGGGCCGGGGCGGTTTCGCAAGGCCAATTTGTGATTTGGCCTCGCCAAACGGCTCTGCTACCCCCACATTGGGGTTGGGATGGGTGGTTTCCCGGGTTGCCATCAGGGGTAGCGCCGGGTGTATGCAAGTCCGTCATAACTATACCTTGATTGCCCCGACTTCTCCGGATTTGCGGTTTCGACGGGTCTGAGCGGCACTCTGGAAACGCGCGGCTTGCTGTCGCCGCGCCAACAATAAAACGATCAAACACGAACACTACGCGAGCAACTGAATGTCACCTTCTCCTACCAACAAGATCGCGCTCTTCATCGACGGGGCCAATCTCTACGCGACGGCGAAAACTCTGGGCTTCGACATCGACTACAAGCGCCTGCTGAAGGAGTTTCAGGGCCGCGGGACGCTGCTCCGGGCGTTCTACTACACCGCCATCATCGAGGATCAGGAATACTCCTCGATCCGCCCGCTGATCGACTGGCTGGACTACAACGGCTACACCGTCGTGACCAAGGCGACCAAGGAGTTCATCGACGCCTCCGGCCGCCGCAAGGTCAAGGGCAACATGGACATCGAGCTCGCCGTGGATGCCATGGAGCTCGCCGAGCACATCGACCAGATGGTGCTGTTCTCCGGCGACGGCGACTTCCGCTCCCTGGTCGAGGCCGTGCAGCGCCGCGGCGTGCGGGTGACGGTGATCTCCACCATCGCCAGCCAGCCGCCGATGATCGCCGACGAGCTGCGCCGCCAGGCCGACGTCTTCACCGACCTCGTCGAGCTGCAGTCCAAGCTCGGCCGTGATCCGTCCGAACGCCCCGCCCCGCGCGACCGTGGCGAGCGCGAAGCCCGTCACCACGCCCCGCAATTCCTCCAGCGCGCAACCACGATGGCGCCGAGGGGCGATGACGACTTCGAGGAGTGAGGCGGCTCGGCCGAGCCGCCAGCCTCCCACCGTCGTTCCCGACCGCGATTGCCCGCTCTGTCCGCGCCTGGTTGCCTTTCGCGAGGCAAACCGCGCGCGCGAGCCCTTGTGGCACAATGCGCCGGTCGCCCCCTTCGGCGACATCAAGGCGCGCCTCCTGATCGTCGGCCTCGCGCCGGGGATGCAGGGCGCCAACCGCACGGGACGGCCGTTCACCGGCGATTATGCCGGCGACCTGCTCTACGCCACGCTGCTCGAATACGGATTCGCCAAGGGTACCTACCAGGCGCGTCCCGATGACGGCCTGAAGCTGATCGACTGCCGGATCGCCAATGCCGTGCATTGCGTGCCACCGCAGAACAAGCCGCTGCCGGCCGAGATCAACACCTGCCGGCGGTTCCTGGTCGCCAATCTCGAGACCATGCCGAAGCTGCGCGCGATCATCGCGCTCGGCCGAATTGCGCACGACAGCGTGCTCAAGCCGCTGAAGTTGAAGGCCTCCGAGGCCCCGTTCGGCCATGGCGCCGTGCACCAGGCCGGCGCGTTCAAGCTGTACGACAGCTACCATTGCTCGCGCTACAACACGAACACCGGCGTGCTGACCCCGGACATGTTCCGCAGCGTGTTCGCGAAGGTGAAGGCGGACCTGGATTAGCTCCTGGGGTTGGCCTTGAGCCAGTCGAGCACGTCGCCGGCGTTCCGGTCGGGCGGAAACACGGGATAGAAGACGTGCGTGATACTGGCGTCGTCGATAACAAGCGCGAGGCGCTTGATCAGCGTGAGGCCCGCGACCTCCATGGTCGGCAGCCTCAAGGCGCGCGTGAGCGCCAGCTTCTCGTCCGACAGCACGGGGAACGGCAGATGCAGCCGTGAGGCCATCTCGGTCTGATAGGCGTTGCTCTGGGTCGAGAGGCCGAACACGTGGGCGGCGCCGGCGGCCTTCAGCTCGGCGAACAGATCGCGAAACGCGCAGGTCTGCGGCGTGCAACCGCGCGCACCCGGAATCATGTCCCAATCATCGACCAGCGCAATCTTGCCGGGCTCGCCAGTGCGCGGATAGGCGAACACCACGGTCCGGCCGCGCAGCGCCGACAGGCTCACCGAGGTGTCGTTGGTCGCGAGCAGGCCGATCGGCGGCACCACCATGCCGGTGAGATGCGCGGCCGCGCCGTCATCGACCGGTGCAGGAATCCGGCTCCAATCGACTTCGAGCAGGTTCCGCTGGGTCATCTAGTCAACCCCTCGCCCGCATCAGGCGCCCCTTCTCCCGGCTCCAATCGCGCTTCTTCTCGGTCTCGCGCTTGTCGTGCAGCTTCTTGCCCTTTGCAACCGCCAGCTGCAATTTGGCGCGGCCACGCTCGTTGAAATAGAGCTTGAGCGGAATCAGCGTCATGCCCTCGCGGTCGACGGCGCCCATCAGCTTGTTGATCTGCCGGCGATGGAGCAGCAGTTTTCGCGGCCGTTTGGGCTCGTGGTTGAAGCGATTGCCCTGGAGATATTCGGGAATGGTGGCGTTGATCAGCCAGATCTCGCCGTCCTTGGAATCGGCGTAGGATTCCGCGATCGTGCTCTTGCCGTTGCGGATCGACTTGACCTCGGTGCCGGTCAGCGCAATGCCCGCCTCGATCGTGTCCTCGATCGCATAGTTGAAGCGGGCCTTGCGATTTTCCGCCATGACCTTGATTGGACGTTCGTTTTTATCGGCCATGAGAGGACAAACCCGATCGAGATGCGCAGCGAGGCTAACAGTTTGGATGAAGCGCGCGCGTCACTTCTTGAGGAGGTCGCGGATCTCGGTCAGCAGCTCGACCTCGGCCGACGGCTTCGGCGGCGCAGCGGGCGCGGCCTCCTCCTTGCGCTTCAGCGTGTTCATGGCGCGGATCACCAGGAACAACACGAAGGCAACGATGATGAAGTTGATCGTCAGCGTCAGGAAGCTGCCGTAAGCAAGGACGGCGCCTTGCTTTTTCGCATCAGCTAAGTTGGTGGCTGTGACCGCCTTCGACAAGGGGGCGAAGTAGTTCGAGAAGTCGAGGCCACCGGTGACGGCGCCGATGATCGGCATGATGATGTCACCGACCAGCGACGTGACGATGGCGCCGAAGGCCGCGCCGATGATGACGCCGACCGCGAGATCGACGACATTGCCCTTCATGGCAAATTCGCGGAACTCCGTGAGCATCCGCCTGCCCTTGTCGTCGACGCTCATGAACGGCCTCCCCGATTGGTCAACCCATCAGTTGATCAGCCCAGCGTGCACCATGGCGCTGCGTACCGCAATGCGTGTCGGCTCGCTGACCGGCACCATCGGCAAGCGCAGCGTCTCGTCCAGCTTGCCGAGCAGCGACATCGCATACTTGATCGGTGCCGGATTGCTCTCGATGAAGAGGTTGTTGTGCAGCGGCATCAGCTTGTCGTGGATCGCCAGCGCCGCCTTGGTGTCGCCCTTCTGCCAGGCGGCGTGAAACTCCGAGCACAGCCGCGGCGCGACGTTCGAGGTCACCGAGATGCAGCCGTGGCCGCCATGCGCCATGTAGCCGATGATAGTGGCGTCCTCGCCGGAGAGCTGGTTGAAGTCCTCGCCCATCGCCGCGCGCTGCTGCGACACCCGCACCATGCTGGCGGTGGCGTCCTTGACGCCGGCGATGTTCTTCAGCTCCCACAGCCGCTTCATGGTGTCGACCGACATGTCGATCACCGAGCGCGGCGGGATGTTGTAGATGATGATCGGAATCCCGATCGCGTCGTTGATCGCCTTGAAGTGCTGGTACATGCCTTCCTGGGTCGGCTTGTTGTAGTAGGGCGTCACCACCAGCACGGCGTCCGCGCCCGCCTTCTCGGCGTGCTGGGAGAGCTCGACCGCCTCCTTGGTCGAGTTGGAGCCGGCGCCCGCGATGACAGGCACGCGGCCCTTGGCTTCAGCGATGCACCACTCGACCACCTTCTTGTGCTCGTCATGGCTGAGCGTCGGGCTCTCGCCGGTGGTGCCGACCGGGACCAGGCCGTTGGTGCCTTCCGAGATCTGCCAGTTGACCAGCGAGCGGAACGCGGCCTCGTCCAGCGAGCCGTTCTTGAACGGGGTGACCAAGGCGGTGAACGACCCCCGGAATTTCGTCTTGGCTGCCATGGACTTCCTCCGTACGCGGCGATCTCGAGCAAGCGCCATTCATATCGGGTCTGTCCCGCCGGTAAAAGACCCGCTGCCGAGTGACGCACCGTTTAGGCCGCGATTTTGCCGCGGTGATGGTGCAAATCGGTCCGAGGTAAGCGGCTGTTGGTATTTTGTCCGCATATTCAATCAAATACAGCTAGATCTTGAGCCACTTGACTGATTCGGGGCGATGATACCCGTGACCTCATTCCCTCGTGCCGCCTGGCGGTCCACCGGCCTGGTCCTGTGCCTGATGGCAGGGCTGTCGGTCGGCTGCGCCGCCCTGGCCAAGTCTAACGAGACGACCACGGACGCGGGCAAGGACACCGCAAAGCCTGCCGCCAAGGACACCCCGAAGGGCGCGTCCAAGGGAACCTCCGCGAAGGACGCCTCCAAGCCCGCGAGCAAGGGTGCCGCTCCCGCCCCGGCCAAGGACGCAGCGAAGAAACCGGCCAAGGATATTGGCAAGGAGGCCGGCAAGAGCGCCGGGAAGGACGCGGCGAAGGAGAAGCCCAAGGCGGCTGCAACGCCTGCCGCAGCGGCGCCTGCGCCGAAAGCACATCCGGCTGCCAGCGGCTCGCCCCCTAAAACGGCCCCCGCGACCGCCGCCGTCAAACCTTCCGCCCCTCCCCCACGCCCCGCCGCAGCCCCCGTGCTGGCTCCGGCGACCCGCCAGCATGCTACCCCGCGCAAGCCGGTCGTCCCGGCCGCGGTCGCAGCGACGTCGTCGACGTCGCAGGGCGACAAGGAGACGCTGGAGAGCGTGATCGAGCTGGTGCGCAAGCGCAAGGCGGCCGACGCCACCAATGCGGCGGTCGGCATCTCGGATCCGGTCGCGCGCAAGCTCGCGGAATGGATCATTCTGCGCAGCGAGGACAACGGCGCGAGCGTGGAGCGCTACCGCGCCTTCCTCTCCGCCAACCCGAGCTGGCCGTCGCAGACCTTCCTGCGCCGGCGCCTCGAAGCTGCGATGTGGGACGACAGGCGCGACGATTCCGTGGCGTGGTCGTGGTTCGAGCACGAATCTCCGATCTCCGCCAAGGGCCGCTTCATGCTCGCCAAGGCGATGCTGGCGCGCGGCGACCGCGCCAACGCCGAGCGGCTGGTGCGCGAGGCCTGGCGCAGCGACCCGATGTCGGAGGACACCGAGAACAACGCGCTCGACCAGTTCGGCGCCCTGCTGTCGCCGGGCGACCAGAAGGCGCGGATGGACACCCTGCTCTACGGCAGCGAGAACGAGGCCGCGCTGCGCGCCGCCAAGCGCCTCGGCGCCGGCTATGTCGCACTCGCCAAGGCCCGCATCGCCGCGGTCAAGAAAGCGCCGAACGCGCGCGCGCTGCTCGACGCGGTGCCGCGTGAGCTGCACAACGATCCTGGCTTCCTCTTCAGCAAGATCCAGCTGCTGCGCCGCGAGGAGAAGTTTGCCGAGGCTGCCCAGCTGATGCTGTCGGCGCCGAAGGATCCGGGCCGCCTCCACAATCTCGACGAATGGTGGATCGAGCGGCGCCTTTTGGCGCGCAAGATGATCGACACCGAGGAATTCCGCAGCGCCTATCTGATCGCGCGCGATGCCGCCCTGCCCTCGCGCGACATCTACAAGACCGAGCAGGAGTTCACCGCCGGGTGGATCGCGCTGCGCTTCCTCAACGATCCCGCGACTGCCGCGCAGCATTTCGCCCGCATCGGCGTCGGCAGCGTCAATCCGACCGCGTTGGCGCGTGCCGGCTATTGGCAGGGCCGTGCCGCGGAAGCGATGGGTCGTCAGCAGGAGGCGCGCAACGCCTATGCGCGCGCCGCCGAGCAGTCGACCAGCTATTACGGCCAGCTCGCGCGGGCCAAGCTCGGCCTGCCGCAGATCGAGCTCAACAATCCGCCGCGTGGCCGCGGCGCCGACCGGCTGGAGATCGTCCGCGCTGCGCAGCTGCTGTACGAGCTCGACGAGCGCGAGATGGCGATACCGCTGCTGGCCGACATGGGCGAGAACGGCGATCCCGAAGCGCTCGCCGGCCTCGGCGAGCTCACCCAACGCTACAGCGACGCGCGCGGCATGCTCCTGCTCGGCAAGGCTGCGCTCAATCGCGGCCTGCCGTTCGACTTCTACGCCTACCCCGTCAACGGCATTCCGCAGTTCACGCCGATCGGCCCCGAGGTCGAGCGCAGCATCATCTACGCCATCGCGCGGCAGGAAAGCGCATTCAACCCACGCGTGGTTTCACCGGCGCAGGCCTATGGGCTGATGCAGGTGACGCCGGACGCTGCACGCTACGTCTGCAAGCGCCACGGCGCCACTTACGATCTGGGCCGGCTGAAGAACGATTCAGTCTACAACGCCACGCTCGGCTCGGCCGAGCTCGGCGGACTGCTCGAGGATTACCGCGGCTCCTACATCATGACCTTCGCGGCCTACAATGCCGGTCGCGGCAGCGTGAAGAAGTGGGTCGAACGCTACGGCGATCCGCGCAACCCGAAGGTGGACGCGGTCGACTGGGTGGAGCTGATTCCGTTCTCGGAAACGCGCAATTACGTGCAGCGGATCATGGAGAACCTTCAGGTCTACCGCGCCCGCTTCGGCGGCGGCACGCGCCTGCAGATCGAGGCCGATCTGCGTCGCGGCGCCGCAAGCGTGGAATAGCACGCATCCAGGTCGCTGTGCGGCAGGCGTTCGGCATGATTCCATGACGGTCCCGATCCCATTGCGATATAATTGGAACCGGCATTGCCACCCATCGGTTGATAGGCTCGACAAACCTGGAGACATATCATGTTGCGCATAGTCGGTGCATTCGCGATCGCGGCCGTGGTCTTGTCCGCTCTTCCGGGCGGCGGCTCGGCTGCCTACGGCAAGAACCGCCAGCACCCCCGGCAGGCCGAGGCCATTCAGGATCGCTATTGCCTGCAGGGGCTGCGTTGGGGCTATCCCGGCAACTGCCAGTTCTCTACTTACGCGCAGTGCTTGGCGACTGCGTCTGGCACGATCGATGCCTGCGGGCTGAACCCGACCTATGCCTTCCGTGAGGGGAGAGGTGCAAGATAATCGTCTGACCGCGCTCTCGTGAGAGTGCGCAGGTCACGTTCAGACTGCCTCCGACCTCAGGATTCGATCCCTACCACATTCTGTCGGGGGCGGATCGGCGGTGAGATGGGCGGGCTGACGTCGGCGGGGACCAATAGGGGTTGGTCAGGCACATCGCCGGCAAGCCCAGCGCAGAAGCCTTGCACTCCTCCCACGTCCGGTAGCTGCAGGAAATCCTGCTGCTGCCGCCCCACTCCCATTGCTGGAGGCACACCGGATAGTTGGAGTCGACGGGTGCGGCAGCCGCCGGCGAAAATATCGACGTGACCACGGCAACCATTGATATGGCGGCGAGCACGCTGAGCATCCGTCTCCAGATTGTCGAATTGTTCATGGTCGGAAGCTCCTTCTGCCGGCTCTCGAGCAGCGCCGCGCGCTCAAGCAACCCACCATTTAGGTAATCGGTGCACTACCCGCAAACAAAAACCCCGGCAGTTTCCTGCCGGGGTTTTCCGATCAATCGGAAGATTGATCTTAGAAGTTGCGCTGAGCGCGGAACAGGACCTGCAGGTTACCCTGATCCTTCAGCTCATACGTGGTGGCCGGCTTCGCAACCGCGGAGTTCGCCGTGCCAGCGCCCGAGATCGTGCCCGAGTACTTCTGGTCGAGCCAGACGTAGCTCACGTCCGTCGTGAACGCGAGGCCCTTGACGGGAGTCCAGACCAAGTTGCCGCCGACGACCGCGAGGTTGAAGTCGGGGTTACATCCGGCGGCGCCAGCCGACGGAGCCAGACCGGCGACGAAGTTCGCGCAGATCAGAGCCTTGCCCGTGTCGCCGTAGCGAAGCGAAGCATAGGCGCCGTAGATGCCCGAAGCCCAACCAGGTGCCCAGTTGTGGGTATAACCACCGCGGAAGCCCCAGGTCTTGACGGTGTCGATCCCGGTGCCGACGCCACCAATGGTGCCGTAGACGCCGTCAGCGATACCAGCGAAAGCAAGGCTCTGGTACGCAACGCCGCTGCCGCCGTACATGAACATGGTCTGCGGGAACAGGCTCTGGAAGTTGTAGCGCGACGCACCGTCGGTGTAGACCGCCTGCAAGTTGATCGAGTCACCCGCACCGGTCGGGATGTTCTTGATCGACAAGGCGCCCTGCACAGCCCAGCCCCACTTGTCGTCGGGATGGTTGGTCACTTCAGTCGAGCCATAATAGCCCGAGTGAATGTTGTGCGCGGCGGCCGACAGCTGGAACAGACCCCAGGCCTGGTCGACGCGAACCTGACCGACGATATCGGGCACGCGCGTGCCACCCCAGTCCGACACACCGTACTGGCCCTGGATCATGGCCGCAGCCGCAACCGTCGCCGCAGGGGTCACAGTCACGACGCCGGCGCTGCTAACCGAACCGGCAGCAGAGAAAGCCGAGGCGTTCCAGAGGTTCGACGGACCACCGGTAGCGGACGACATATCCTGCAACGCCAGCGAACCGGTGATGCCCTGGCCGAAGTCAGCCGTGTAGGCGATCTGGTTGACACCGGTCACGTTGTTGCTGCCGCCCGGAAGGAAGTCGGGACCGCCAGCCGGATAGCTCTGCCACGGTGCGTCGAAGATCGACACGGTGCGGCCGAAGGTGAAACCAGCGAACTGGATGAACGCATGATAGAGGCTGAGCGAGGCCGCGCCGGACGGGAAGGTCGTGCCGCCGCCCGAGCCGGTGACCGACGGGGTGTCGTAGGAGAACACCATGTCGGCGTAGGTGCGGACCACACCGTATTCGGTCGCCGTACGCGTATCGACGGTGAAGTCCATACGAGCGCGGGTCGTGTAGTAACCGCTCAGACGGTTCTTGCCGCCTTGCGGAGCGCCCTGGCCGATGTTGTAGGCGGCGTTGGTGTTCGCGAGCGCGTCAGCGCGCAGGTAGCCACCCAGCTTGATGCAGGTGTCGGTGCCCGGCATGTAGTAGAACCCGGCTCCGTACAGCGAGCAGATCCGCACGTATTCGACCGCCTTGGCCTTGACCGGCAGATCGGCTGCTTGAGCTCCGCTCACGGCGATCAGACCCGCCGCTGAGCCGAGCAAAAGGCTCTTAACCAACTTCATGTTAAACCTCCAAGTTGCTCTTCAGGGAAGGTTACTGACCGGACGGCCAATTCCCCAACCCCCTCTAAATCACCGCTTTGGCCCCCTTCGCGCCTTCGGACACACCCGCATGAACGCGAGGGACTTAAGCGAATGACCTAAACGGGACGACCTCGGGATGCCCCCCTCCGTCGCTCAGTCACAATTACCGAACGTCCTTGCACACACAACAACAGAACGCTTCCAAACGGGCCGATGGAGCTGGTTTTCCGCCGGGTGTTGCACAAATAACACGCAGATGTGATCACGGCGGCTTCGCAACATATTGTTTTTAATGGTCTTTTTGAAGCGGTTCCATTTGCCACCAAAACTCCTCACTTGAGGCGCCGGGGACCGTGCACTGCGCGATACAGCTCAGATGGAGGCGCGAATCGTAGAATCGGACCGAGACTCGACGGCAAGGAACGCAGCACCTCAACGGGCCTGCCCCACCCCGACGACCACTCGGCAATCCAGTCACGCCTCTATATAAAGGCCCGTCTTGAGACGGTGCCCGACAGCAAACCGCCCGTTTCCAAGATCGCTGGGAATATTCGAGCGAAAACACACGCTTCCAAATTGACCGGCCCAAGCAATTAGATGCATAAGGCTCGCACCGGAGAGGTGGCCGAGTGGCTGAAGGCAACGCTTTGCTAAAGCGTCATACGGTCTCAAGCTGTATCGAGGGTTCGAATCCCTCCCTCTCCGCCACCCAGCGGCAGAATCAATCAAGATCGGTGCGTTCTTTCACCTGAAAGCGACCGTGAGACCGGTTCGAAAGCCTGGGCAAGGATCGGCGCGGCTGCATTCATCCCGATTCGCACTGACTTTATATGTGTGCGCCCGCGTCTAGCGGTGGAACCGCCAGATCCGCCAATGCGAGGGCGAAATCAGCACGGCTTCGTCGGCCCAGACGTTGAACCAGACGCCCGACCGGCGCCGGCAGGGGAACGCCCAGGGCAGGATCCCCGTCTTGTGCGGACGTCCGAGTTCCAGATCGCACTCGTCGGGCGCGATTTGAATCGGCAGCCATTGTCCATTCGTGTCGGGCTCGCTCATGCCGCTCGGGTCTTATGTGGCGGCACGACGGAGAAGCTTGATTCAGCGCAACCAGGCCCACCCGTGCGAACACGGGTGTGGATGCGATTCTCAATTCAATGGGCGGAAACCCACGCCCGCGCATCGCGCTGTGCGGCGGCGATCTCGGCATCCGACATCTGCCCGGCAATCTCCTGGCGCAGCGCCACGGCGTCCTTGCGGCCCTTCAGCGCGGCGAGATTGAACCATTTGTGCGCGGCGACGAGATCGACGAGGCCGGAGCGGCCGCTCGCCCAATAGATGCCGCGCTCGAACAGCACGTCCGACAGCGCGGTCGCGTCGATCGGCGTTGCCGTCTCCATATCGAAGGTACCCTGAAACATAACGCATCCCCTTTGTTCTTATGCCGCCTCGTTCCCCCGAGCGCGGCTCCCGTCCAACTCTGATGTGCATGACCCTTCCCGGGATCGTGCATCGTTCAACTCATCCCCAGGGCTTGCTGCCAAAAGGCTCGTTGCCAAAAGGCTTGTTGCCCATTGCCGTTTGCCGGCTTGTTGGAGGCGATGATGGCGGGCAAATTTGAATGGCAGTTTAAGTATCGCGATGAAGCAGACGTAAACGCGCCGGCGCGGCGCCCCGCGTGCAGATTCAAAAAGCTCCGGATTTGCAGGCACTTCTGCGATTCGTCAGACTTTGTTTACCGCAGGATTTTGGGGGATCGATAACCATCGCGCGCGCTGGTGCGCGTCCTGTGGTTAGAATGTGAAGCGTGGATCACTGTGGCCGCGCGCCGTGCTGTCATCCCCCGCGCAGGCGGGGAATCCAGTACTCCGCAACTCATCGATTCAATCGCTGCCGCCTCGGAGTGCTGGATCGCCCGGTCCTCGTGCGCAATTGCGCACTGTCGGGCGATGACATCGCGAACGGAGAAGCGGCATGCGAATAGCGCGAATCAAGCCGCGGCCCGGGCGTGCCACAAGCCACAGTTCGGGCGAAGCCGGCGCGGCCACGTCGCGTATCGGATCAGCAATGTCGGGAAATGGGAATGCCGGCAATACCCCGGCCTCAGGAGAACGAGGGCGTCGGCGAACACGTCAGGATCAGATTTCACGTTGACCCGAAGGCCGCCTGTGAAATTGCGGAGCCCCTTTCCGGAGAGCCGCACCGAACGAAGAAAACTCGTTTCTTCTGCCGGACCGTCAAAGCGAACGATCCGACCGTTGACCTGATGTCTCGCCGACACCCTCTATCGTCGATCAGAACCTCGATGAGGCGCTGATGACGTGCCGGCTAGGAGCCGGCAACTTCAGAAGTCGAAGTTACTTCTTCTTCTTGGCGACCTTGCGGGTCTTCTTCGCAGTCTTCTTCACTGCGCTCTTCGCCTTCTTCGCCTTCTTCGCTTTCTTGGCCATGTTGCCCTCCGATGTGTGAGATGGCTTTAATCGCTGCGTGCACTCGGGGATCGAATGCACTTCATCCCGAATACACCAACACAAAGAAAAAAACAGCGTCTCGCTTAAAGAAGTGTTGACGACACAACGCGCGTGCGCTTGGCGAGCGCGATGCAAGCGCACTGCCCGACGCGCGCGATCGACCGCAGGGAGTGCTCGCAACATCGATGTTCGCAGCACATGCGATTGCAGAAAAACACTATGCAGCAAGTATTTTCCTGCACGCGCGCATCGCACGCGATCGTCGCGGTGACGGACGTCGGCAATCCCGCGATCACCTCGCGAAGGCGCTTCGCGGACTCTGAGTCGCGAATTTTGGCAACGAAAATATTTTCATGCTTAACGGCGCGAGCGCTCGTCGAAGCGTGCGCGAGACGTCGTTTTGCGCGAATCGCGTCACGGCGATTCGGTCGTCACATCGCCGCCGATCGGGATGAAGTGAGCCGCCGAGGATGCGTGCGAACGTCGCATCGAGGAACGAAAGCGAGGTGACGAGACTTGTCCGTCACCTCGTTCGAACGCGCGGGCGTCAGACGCCGAGCTTGGACTTGAGCAGGTCGTTGACGCTTTGCGGGTTGGCCTTGCCGCCAGATGCCTTCATCACCTGGCCGACGAACCAGCCGAGCGACTGCGGCTTGTCCTTGACCTGCGCGGCCTTGTCGGGATTGGCCGCGATGATGTCGTCGACAACCTTTTCGATCGCCGAGAGGTCCGTGACCTGCTTCATGCCGCGGCTTTCGACCAGTGCGCGGGGATCGCCGCCTTCCTGCCAGACGATCTCGAACAGATCCTTGGCGATCTTGCCGGAGATCGTGCCCTCGCCGATCAGATCGACGATCGCGGCCAGCTGCTCGGCGCTCACCGGAGAGCCCGTAATATCCCGGCTCTCCTTGTTGAGACGGCCGAACAGCTCGTTGATCACCCAGTTCGCCGCCATCTTGCCGTCGCGCGCACGGTTGCCGAGCTTGTCCAGCACGGTCTCGTAGAACACCGCGCTCTCGCGCTCGGCAACGAGCACGCTCGCATCATAGGCCGACAGGCCGAAGTCGGCGACGAAGCGCATCTTCTTCTGGTCCGGCAGCTCGGGCAGCTCAGCCTTCAGCTCATCGACGTAGCCCTGCGAGAACTCCAGCGGCAGCAGGTCGGGATCGGGGAAGTAGCGGTAGTCATGCGCCTCTTCCTTGGAGCGCATCGAGCGCGTCTCGCCCTTGTTGGGATCGTAGAGCCGCGTCTCCTGATCGATCTGGCCGCCCTCCTCCAGGATCTCGATCTGGCGCCGCGCCTCGTACTCGATCGCCTGGCCGATGAAGGTGATCGAGTTCATGTTCTTGATCTCGCAGCGGGTGCCGAGCGGCCCGCCCGGCTTTCGCACCGAGACATTGACGTCGGCGCGCAAGGATCCCTTCTCCATGTCGCCGTCGCAGGTGCCGAGATAGCGCAGGATCGAGCGCAGCTTGGTCACGTAGGCCTTGGCCTGCTCGGCATCGCGGATGTCAGGCTTGGAGACGATCTCCATCAACGCCACGCCGCAGCGGTTGAGGTCGACATAGGACATGGTCGGCGACTGGTCGTGCAGCAATTTGCCGGCATCCTGCTCCAGATGCAGCCGCTCGATACCGATGGTGGCCACCTTGCCGCCGTCGAGTTCAACGACGACCTCGCCCTCGCCGACGATCGGCGACTTGTACTGGCTGATCTGGTAGCCCTGCGGCGAGTCCGGATAGAAATAGTTCTTGCGGTCGAACACCGAGCGCAGATTGATCGCGGCGTTGAGGCCGAGCCCGGTTCGGACAGCCTGCCTGACGCACTCCTCGTTGATGACGGGCAACATGCCCGGCATCGCCGCATCGACCAGCGAGACATGGCTGTTGGGCTCGCCGCCGAACTCGGTCGAGGCCCCGGAGAACAGTTTCGACTGCGAGGTGACCTGGGCATGGACCTCCATGCCGATCACGACTTCCCAGTCGCCGGTCTGGCCCTTGATCAGTTTTCCCTGTCTGACTGACGCGTTCATGCTTTTCCATCCCCGAGCAGCGCGGAAACCATCCGCTCCCACTCCGCTTCCAATGAATCCTTTGCCGCGGGCTGGCCAGCCTGACGATACCAGTAGCCGGCATTGCCGAGATCGCCTTCGACGCGGTGCAGATAAGCGTGCACCCAGGCGGCGTCGCGGCCGCTGTCGTCCTGAACGATCTTGTGTGCGCGGTCCCAGTCGCCCTTGGCGGCCCACCAGAGGCCTCTGAGCGGCGCGTTCAGATCCGGCGCAGGCGCCGCGCCGTCGAGGCTCGCGATGAAATCGGCGACATTCACCACCACCTCGTCGGTGTGAAGCGGCCGGCGGCCTGCTCGATCACCTCGCCGAGCGAGAACAGCGTCTCCTCGTCGAAGGGACGGCCGATCAGCTGCAGGCCGAGCGGCAGGCCTTGCGCGTCCTTGCCGGCGGGCACGGCGATGCCGGGCAGGCCCGCCATGTTAACGGTCACCGTGAAGATGTCGTTGAGATACATCTCGACCGGATCGGCGCCGCCCTTCTCGCCGATGCCGAAGGCGGCCGACGGCGTCGCGGGGGTGAGGATCGCGTCGACGCCCCTCGCGAAGCAATCCTCGAAATCCTTCTTGATCAGCGTGCGCACCTTCTGCGCGCGCAGATAATAGGCGTCGTAATAGCCGGCCGAGAGCACGTAGGTACCGATCATGACGCGGCGCCGCACTTCCGCGCCAAACCCTTCCGCGCGGGTATTCTCGTAGAGCTCGATGACGTTCTTGCCCTGCTCGCGCAGACCGTAGCGGACGCCGTCATAGCGCGCGAGATTGGAGGATGCTTCCGCCGGCGCCACGATGTAATAGGCCGGCAGCGCGTACTTGGTGTGCGGCAGCGACACTTCGACCAGCTCGGCGCCCGCCGCCTTCAGCCAGGCCGCACCCTCTTCCCAGAGTTTCTCGATCTCGGCCGGCATGCCGTCGAGACGATATTCCTTTGGAATGCCGATCCTCATGCCCTTCACGGACTTGCCGATCGCAGCCTCGTAATCCGGCACCGCGATATCCACCGAGGTGGTGTCCTTCGGATCGTGTCCGGCCATCGAGCGCAGCAGCATCGCGGCATCGCGCACGCTGCGCGCGATGGGGCCGGCTTGGTCGAGCGAGGAGGCAAAGGCGACGATGCCCCAGCGCGAGCAGCGGCCATAGGTCGGCTTGATCCCGACGGTCGCGGTGAAGGCGGCCGGCTGGCGGATCGAGCCGCCGGTGTCGGTCGCGGTCGCGCCCATGCACAGCAGCGCGGCCACGGCCGAGGCCGAGCCGCCGGACGAGCCGCCCGGCACCAGCGTCGTGTTGCTGCCCTCGCGCCGCCAGGGATTGCCGACCGGACCGAAGCACGAGGTCTCGTTGGCCGAGCCCATCGCGAACTCGTCATTGTTGAGCTTGCCGAGCATCACGGCGCCGTCGCGCCACAACTGCGACGTGACGGTCGATTCGTAGGTCGGCACGAAACTGCCGAGGATCTTCGAGCACGCCGTGGTCCGCACGCCCTTGGTCGCGAACAGATCCTTGATGCCGAGCGGAATGCCGGCGAGCGGGCCGACATCGCCCTTGGCGATCTTCTCGTCCGCGGCCTTCGCCATGCTGCGCGCCTGGTCCGGCGTCTCCATCACGAAGGCGTTGAGCACGCGCGCGGCTTCGATCGCGGAAAGATGCGCGTCGGTCAGCTCGAGGGACGTGAAAGTCTTGTCGGCGAGACCCTTGCGGGCCTCGGCGAGCGTCAGCGATGTCAAATCGGTCATTTATTGATCGGGCTGCAGAAGAACGGAGACAGGGTCTTGTCGTTGGCCGGGTCGTCTTGCATGACGTTTTTCTTGGCCGCGGCATTCGCGGCGGCCTCGAGCTCGTCGAGCACGGCATTGACGGCGACATTGGGATCGGCGGCTTTGCCCTGCCGCTCCATCTTGTCGAGGTAATTCATGTAGGCCTGATAGGCCTTCTCATCGTCGCAAAGCAGACACATCGGACCACGTCCTGGATAGGAGACTCACTCCACGACCTTCGGCACGAGGAAGAAGTGCCCCTCGGTCGCGGGCGCGTTGGCGACAATATCGTCGGCGATGCCGCCGTCATCGACCACGTCCTGCCGCTTCTTCATCTGCATCGGGGTGACCGAGGTCATCGGCTCCACGCCCTCGATATTGACCTCCGAGAGCTGCTCGACGAAGGCGAGCATGGCGTTGAGCTCGCCCTGAAGATGCGGAACCTCGTCCTCGGAAACCGCAATGCGCGCCAGATGCGCGATGCGGCGGACGGTAGCGGCGTCGACGGACATTATATAAGGCCTCTCACGGCGAAACCCAGCACGGTAAAACCTGAGTGCCGTATAGCAGAGGCCGCTTTTGCGCCGCAACCGGCGCTTCCCCTATCCTGCGAGGGCCTTCATGCGGGCCAGCGCCGATTTGGCGAGATCCCGGGTCAATTCGGCCGCGGGGACCTCGCGGCCGAGGGCCACGGCCTGACCGGCCCAGAGATTGGTGAAATCCACCCGGCCCTGCTTTTCGGCGGCGGCCTTGAGCGGTCCCAGTGCGGTCGCGGCATGGGGAAACGGCGGCGCATCCGGCGACACCGGGCCAGCCTCGCGCATCAGCCGGTTCTGGACCCCGCGCGCCGGCCGGCCGGTCATCACATTGGTGATGACGGTGGACTCATCGCCCGCCTCGGCGAGCGCCTTGCGGCCGCCCGCGCTGACCTTCGATTCCGGACAGCGCAGATAGGCACTGCCGATCTGCACGCCGGAGGCACCGAGCGCAAAGGCAGCGGCGATGCCGCGCCCGTCGGCAATGCCGCCGGCCGCGATCACCGGCACCTTCACGGCATCGACGACCTGCGGCACCAGCGCGAAGGTGCCGGACTGCTCGGCGATCTTGTCGGTCAGGAACATGCCGCGATGGCCGCCCGCCTCCGCGCCTTGCGCGATCACGGCATCGACGCCGCGCTGTTCGAGCCAGACCGCCTCCTTCACCGTCGTCGCCGACGAGATCACGAGGCAGCCGGCAGCCTTCACCCGCTTGAGCAGCGCCTGCTCAGGCAGGCCGAAATGGAAGCTGACGACTTCCGGCTTCAGCTCCTCGACGACCTCGCAGAAGGCGGCATCGAACGGTGCGCGGTTCGCCGCCGCGATCGGCGCTGCGGGATCGAGACCGTGCTCGGCGTAATAGCCCGCGAGCCGTTGCTTCCAGCGTGTTTCGGCCTCCGCCGTGAGCCCCACCGGCGTGTGGCAGAAGAAGTTCATGTTGACCGGCGCCTTGACGCGCTGGCGGATCAGGGCAACCTGCTCGCGCGCCTTCTCCGGCGTGATCATCGCGCTCGGCAGCGAGCCGAGCGCGCCGCCCTGCGCCGCCGCAATCACCAGCTCCGCATCCATCACGCCGGCCATCGGCGCCAGCACGATCGGAAATTCGGTCTTGAAGAGGTCGATCAGTCGACGGTCAGGCCACATGGTTTGTTCTCTCTCGTTCTCTCTTACCGGAGGGTCGGTTCGCATGTAGCGAAGCGAAATGCGAAGCGGGGTGGGGTGATCTCTCCACACGGGCACCGCCTCAATGGAGAGACTGTCACCCCACCCCGCTCGCGCTTCGCGCGATCGACCCTCCCCCTCTACGCCGCTGTCACCGAGTTTCTGCGCCCGGCGAACAACTGCTCCGCCTCCACCGCAATCCGCCCGACGATCTCGGCCGCCGGCGGGATATCATGAATCAACCCGACCGCCTCGCCTGCGATCACGGCGGCGACGTCGAAATTGCCGGCGGCCTTGGCCGCCGCATAATCGGCCGCAACTGCGGCGACATTCTGCATCAGCTCGACCTCGCGGCCGATCCAGCGCCGGGCGTGATCATTGATCAGGCACCGCCCGGTGAAGGGCGCCGGCCAGACATTGTTGCGCGAGAGATCGAAGATGATGCCGCGCACCGTGGAGCCGCTGTTCGCCGCACAGATGCGCCGCTTCGCCTCCTCAGCGCCGTCGGCCTCCTGGCTGGCATAGAAGCGCGTACCGAGCAGCACGCCGCTTGCGCCCAGCATCATCATGGCGGCGAGCCCGCGCCCGTCGGCGATGCCGCCGGCCGCGACCACCGGCACGCGGCCGGCGGCAAGATCGACGATCGCCGGCACGAGATCAACGGTGGTGCGCGAGGCACCATGCCCGCCCGCCTCCGTTCCCTGCGCGACCAGGACATCGGCGCCGGCATCGAGCGCCTGTCGCGCCATCGCCTCGTCCTGGACCTGGCAGATCAGGCGTGCGCCGGCGGACTTGATCTTCGCTGCGAACGGCGCGGGATCGCCGAACGACAGCATGATCGCCGATGGCTTCACGCCGAGCGCAATGTCGAGAAGCTCGGGCCGCTTGGCAAGGCTCCACGTGATGAAGCCGATGCCGAACGGCGCCCGCAGTTCGGCGAGCTTCGCAGTCTCCTGCTCCAGCCACGCTCGCTCGCCATAGCCACCGCCGAGAATGCCGAACCCGCCGGCGCGGCTCACGGCCGCGACCAGGCGGCTGCCGGCGACGACATCCATCGGCGCCAGCAAGATCGGATGCGCGATCTCCAGCAGCGTGGTCAGCGACGTCGTCATCGGCATGGCTTGTCCCCGATCTCTGGACAGCGAGACTAGGCGCGACTAGCATTCTCCAGAAATGAATTGTTGCGAACGCTGCCATCTCGAAAACGGAACGGCGCCATGGAACTCAGCGATCTCCAGACCTTCGCCACTGTGGCTCGCACCGGCGGCATCACCCGCGCCGCCGAGGAGCTGAACACGGTGCAGTCCAACGTCACTCAGCGCGTGAAGGCGCTGGAGGCGGAGATCGGCACGCCGCTGTTCGAACGCCACAGCCGCGGCATGACGCTGACCGGCGCCGGCAAGCGCCTCTTGCCTTACGCGCAACGGATGGCCGCGCTCTCCCGCGAGGCCGCACTCGCCGCGCGGGACGATGGCGAGCCCAAGGGACCGCTTGCGATCGGCTCGATGGAAACGACCGCGGCGGTGCGGCTGCCGCCCCTGCTCGCCGAATTCCACCGCCGCTTTCCTGCCGTGCGGCTTTCCTTGCGCACGGCGCCGACCGCCGACCTCGTCGCAGCCGTGCTCGACGGCGCGCTGGACGGTGCCTTCGTCGCCGGCCCGATCGCGCATGCCGAGCTCATCGTGACGAGCGCGTTCCGCGAAGAGCTGGTGCTCGTGAGCGCGCGGCGCTGGGCTTCGCTTGCCGAGCTGCGCGCCGGCACGCCGGAATCCGGTCCGACCGCGCTGGTGTTCCGCACCGGCTGCACCTACCGCCAGCGACTCGAACAAGTGTTCGTCGAGTTCGGCTGGCCGTCGGCGGCGCGCTTCGAGCTCGGCACGCTCGACGGCATGATCGGCTGCGTCGCCGCCGACATGGGCGTGACGTTGCTGCCGCGCGCGGTCGTCGAGCGCAGCGCAATGAATGGCAGCATCACGATCCACGCGCTGAGCCCGGCGCATGCGCGCGTCGAAACGCTGTTCATCCACCGCCGCGCCGGACATCAAACCAGCGCACTGAGCGGTTTTGCCGACGGCCTGAAGAAGGACCACGACGTCATCGCCGCCTGAGGCGAGCGTTCCACTCCGCGAAATTCGTCACAAATCCATCGCGGAGTCCACGTCGCCTTCCGCGGCAACGCAGCACATCAAAAAGCTTTGAAGCCCGCAATCATTCTACGTTAGGATGAATGACTGGCCAGCGCAGAACCATAACGAAGCCAAACATCGGCAAGAACATCGGGAGGACTATCGAATGCGCAATACGCTCGTGTTGTGCTGTGTCGCCGTATTGTCGGCGATCTCAGGAACTGCAAGCGCACAGGACTGGACCAAATCGAAATGGGGGCCGAACGACGAGGTCGGCGCCGCCAACTACATGACGCCCGAGCTCGTGGTGAAGGCGGCGTCGCTGGTGAAGACCGGCAAGACCTACGCTCTTGGCATTCCCGTCACCTCGCAGACGCCCGCCTATCCGCCGCGCACCTACAAGATCACCGTGGTACAGCCGGGACAGGCCGGCAGCGCAGGACTAGGTCCGAACAAGGCCACCTATAACGATGACATCCTCGACACCTGGGTCGGCATCGGCAGCCAGCTCGACGGCCTCGGCCATCTCGGCGTCGAGCATGTCTACTACAACGGTAACAAGCTCGCCGACTTCGCCGATCCCAACGGGCTGAAGAAGCTCGGCATCGAGAAGGTGCCGCCGATGGTCACCCGCGGCGTCCTGCTCGACATGGCCGCCTATTTCAAGACCGACGTGGTGAAGGAAGGCACCGCCTTCAACGTCAAGGAGATCGAGGAAGCCGCCAAGCAGCAGAACGTCGAGATCCGCCAGGGCGACGTCGTCATCTTCCACACCGGCTGGCTCAGCCTGCTCGGCAAGGACGACAAGCGCTATTCGGCCGGCGAGCCCGGGCTCGGCGTCGAGGGTGCAAAATATCTGACTGGCAAGGGCGTCGTCGCCGTCGGCGCCGACACCTGGGGACTCGAGGTGCTGCCGTTCGAATCCAAGAACGTGTTCGAGGTGCACCAGATCCTGCTCGCGATGAACGGGACCTACATCCTCGAGAACATGGATACGGCCGCGCTGGCCCGCGACAAGGGTTATGAATTCCTGTTCGTGCTGGGACAGCCGCGCTGGACCGGCGGCGTGCAGGCTATGATCAACCCGATCGCGATCCGCTGACGCCGCGACGGGTCCGGAAGATCATCGGGTGAGGTCATGCGGTGTCTCTGCTGAGCACCGCCGCCCTCACCCGATTGCGCGTCGTTTCGCACCGTACGAGAAAGCCCTATTTGAGCCGGATATCCTCATAAGACTCGATCCGCCGCGGGCCGACCGCGGTCGCCTCGTGCGAATCCGCATCAGCGAGATTGCCGAAATCGAGCTTGGTCAGTTTTGCGAGGTCCGCGATCGAGACCTGAAACACGCTGACGTCCTCCTCCGACATCCGCTCGCGCAGATCCACCTCCTGGATGCGGTCGATCTCCATGACCAGCTTGCGCTGGCTCATCAGGAAGGCCGCCGCCTTGAGCGCGTCGTCGTCCTCGTTGCGCCGGATCAGGATCTTCCAGAAATATTTCGGGATCTGGACGCCGCCGAAGCTCGGATCCTTGTGCGGCCGGCCCGCCGGATTGGGCAGATCGGACCCGTCGGCGTCCGGCCCGTCGAACACAGGGCCGTTCATGACGATGCCCTTCTCCTCGCCTTCGAGCAGGACGTCACGGGTATAGTCCTCCAGTCCCGCCCAGAGCTGCTTGCCCTGGTTGAACGAGAAGAACTGCGGCGCGCAATTGGTGAAGTGGAAGGAATCGTCACCATGCTGCTTGGCCGCGGCGACGGTGTCGCCCCAGGTCGCATCCAAACGGCGCACGAGATGACCGCGGTCGAACGGATTCTTGCTGCGATCCGCCTCGAACGTGGCCTGCTTGCGGTAGAACTCGTCGCCGATCTGGGCGTCGTCGTCGATGCGCGGATCGCGCAGCCAGGAATCGCCCTCGCGCTTGCCGACGTCCTGCTGCTTGCCGCCGTCGATATTGACGCAACTGAAGAAGGCCAGCCGGCGATCCTTGTTCATGACCACGCTGTAGTTGAAATATTTCAGCTCGGATTGCCTGGAGCTTCCCTTGAGCATCGCTATCCTGGATTTGAGAGAGGCCGGAATCTTCGGCAAGGGCACCGAGAATTTGCCGGTGCCGAGGAAATTCGCCTTGTATCCGGGACGCGATTTCAACGTGCTCTGATCGATATGCACGGCCTCCATCGGCAGGCCGTTGTTCGCGCTGATGTGCGGCAGCAGGCCGGCCGGGCGGGCGATCAAAGGCGCCCTGCCATTTGCCATGCCGCCGTTCGGCGCCCCTCCGTTGCCTCCCGCAGGTCCCGGCACGGGTGCGAGCGGCGCGAACGGGATGTCCTTTCTGAACATCGGCAACGGCACGCGGATCGGGACCACCAGCGAGCTCCCGTCGAGGGAGTGCTCGACCCAGACATTGGCACCGAAGGCAGGCACGGCAGCCGGCGCCCGGACCCTCGCAGTCTCATGCCGGATCGGCGGCTCCTCCTCGTCCAGCACCGGCCTGATCAGAGGATGGGAGCCGACGGCCACCTTGAGATCGGCGACGATCGCGCTGATGCGGATGCCTTCGTTGGCGACCCAGTCGATCAGGGATTCGTCCATCGACGGCTTCCACACCTTGCCGTCCTTGGTCAGGGTGCGGCCCTGCGCATTCTTCCGGGGAACACCGCTGTGGTGCAACGCGACCACCTGCCAGAAGCGGTTGAACGCCGGCGAGCCCGACGAGCCTGCCGTCGTGTCGGTGTTGTACCAGAGGAAGTCGCCGACATATTTGAGCAGCTTGTTCTCGCGGACGCAGACCTGCTTCATCTGCCCGCTGGGATGCTGGATGATGGTGAGGTACTCGCCGGGGTCCGCCTTGCCGGGTGCGGCGCTGAGCGGCAGCCATCCGAAGTCCTCGAGCTCCTCCCCGCCTGACAGCGAGGTCGGCGCCACCGCGACCACCGAAAAATCCAGCCTGTCGTTGGTGTAGAAGAATCTGCCCGGCTCGAACCCGAACCGCACTGGCGCGCGCTCGTGCCCCGAGATGTCGAGCTCGTAGTTGAAGTCGCCGATCGAATTGGCCGCATCGGCCGGCTTGCCGAAGACATGATGGTTGGTCAGCAGCAGGCCCGGCCCGATCAGAAAGCCCGAGCCATAGCCGAGCAGGTTCGATTTGAGATCCCTGAGCTGGATGCGGCAGACCGGGCGCGAGGCGGCGGTCCCCTTGGCGAGATAATTGATGCTGTCGAGATCATTGCCCTGGATGATCCGCTCCAGGCCGATCTCGGCCTTCTCCATGTCCTGCGTCTCGGCCAGCAGCTGGCGCTGGCGCACGCGCATCTTTTCGACGGACATCTCGATCGGACCGTCGCCCAATTTCCGGTTCAAAGCTTCGGGTGAGAACTCGGCTTGCTTGAATCGCCGTTCTGAGCCCGCGATCAGGCTTGGCTTGATGAGCATCGTGACCTCTCAAATGAATGGGCGAATATGGGACGCGGTCGGGGGCGCCAGAAAATTTGCGCCTAGGTTGCAGCGCGGTCGGATTGCGGGCCGCGGCCGATTGTTCTGGAAAATCGCGGGCATATACCCCGCACTACTCTAAACCTGCACATTCATTGGCACGCAACCACAGGCATCATGCCACGGTCTGTGCGTCATCAGTGTGAGATTTGCCACAAATCATGGATGTCGCCGCCTGTCGCAATTTCGCGGGTCGTGGGGCCGTCGGACGATTTACGGCCTGAGCTGCCACCGCCGCAGCGCCACGACAGCCCAGATCGCTTCGACCAGGCCGAACGGCCAGGCACCCTGGAGAAAACCATAGGCCGAGCCGAGCGCGCAGGACGCGGCGAATAGCAGCACGAACCAGTGGCTGCGATCTTCCAGGGCGTAAGTGACCAGCATCGCCGAGACGGCGAACAGGCCGAATAATGTCAGCGCATCCATTGTTTCGGGTTCACTCCGCGGCGTGACGCGTGATATGCGCTACGCATGCCGGCTCTTATCCTGCCTCTCGTCGATGCTGCAACCCACTGGCCCGCGCGCGGCGCGCTGGTCGGGCTCGACCTCGGCACCAAGACCATCGGCGTTGCCGTGTCCGACCCGGACCGAAGACTGGCGACCGGCGTCGAGACGGTCCAGCGCACGCAATTCAAGCGGGACGCGGCCCGGCTGCTCGCGATTGCGGCGGAGCGCAAGGCGACCGGATTCGTGCTCGGCCTGCCCATCAACATGGACGGCAGCGAGGGCCCGCGCGCGCAATCCACCCGCGCCTTCGCCCGTAATCTCGCCGGTCTGACCGCGCTTCCCATCGGACTGTGGGACGAGCGCCTCTCGACCGCGGCGGTCGAGCGCGAGCTGATCGGCATGGACGTCAGCCGCGCCAAGCGCGCCGAGGTGATCGACGAGCATGCCGCGATCTTCATCCTGCAAGGCGCGCTCGACCGTCTCGCCAATCTCCGCAACGGTTGACCCATGCCGGTCGTCATCGCGGCGCTGCTGCCGGTCTTCATCCTCATCGTGCTCGGCGTCGTGTTGAAGCGCAGCCTGATGCGGCTCGACACGCAATGGCACGGGCTGGAGCGGCTGACCTATTTCGTGCTGTTCCCGATGCTGCTGATCCAGACCCTGGTGAAGGCCGACCTTTCCAAGGTACCGGTGGCCGGCGTCGGCGGCGCGCTTCTCTTGGCGGCGCTGGCGATGTCGCTGCTGTGCCTCGCGCTGCGCCCCGCCCTGGCGCGGCTAGGCGTCGATGGCCCCGCCTTCACCTCGATCTTCCAGGGTGCGACGCGCTGGCAGACCTTCGTGGCGCTGTCGATCGCCGCCAATTTGTTCGGCGATGTCGGGCTGGCGCTCGCCTCCGTGGCGATGGTGGCGATCATCCCCCTCGTAAACGTGTTCAGCGTCTCGGTGCTCGCTCGCTATGCATCGCCGGAAAGGCAATCCGCCCGCGCCATCGTCATGACATTGGTGCGCAATCCCCTGATCTGGGCCTGCATCATCGGCCTCTCCGTCAATGTCAGCCACTTGCCGCTGCCGAGGTTATGGCACGAGGTGGCGGATGCGCTCGGCAGTTCCTCGCTCGCCATCGGCCTACTCGTCACCGGCGCCGGGCTGCATCTGGAAGGTCTGTTGCGCCCCAGCGCCGGCGCTGCCATCGGCGTCGTGCTCAAGCTGGTGCTGATGCCTGCGTTTGCCTTGGGGCTCGGCGTCTGGTTCGGGCTTTCCGGCAACAGCCTTGCGATCGTCGCGATCTGCTCGGCGGTGCCGACCTCGTCGAGCGCCTATGTCCTCGCCCGCCAGATGGGCGGTGACGCCCCATTGCTGGCGCAGATCATCACGCTGCAGACGATCTTTGCGGCGATCACGATGCCGGTTGCGATCGCGCTGGCGGCCTGATCAAGCTCCCAGCCACATCGTCAGCACCACCGCGGTCAGATTGTTCAGCGCGTGCAGCACGATCGTGAGCCAGAGCGAATTGGCACGATAGCGCATGTAACCGAACCAGAGGCCGATGGCGAGGACCTCGGCGAGGAAGTAAAGGTCGTATTGCAGGTGGACGATGGTCCACACCAGAGACGACAGCAGGATCGCGCCCGGCACGCCCAGGAAGCTCGCCGACCAGCCGCGAAACAGAAAGCCGCGCGCCAACACCTCTTCGGACATCGGCGCGGCCACGCTGAAGGCGAACAGAAGCAGCAGCGCCGCGCCCTTGTCGCGGCCCGATTTCAGCAGATCGGTCATGAAGCCCGGCGTCGCCTCGCGGCCGAGCGCGCGCGACATGGTCTCCCAGACCAGCACCAGCAGGATGAGGCCGACCGCGCCGAGCAGGAGCTGCTTCCAGGACGGCCAGTGCAGCGCGAGATAGTCGACGAAGGACGCCTTCTTGATGGCGATGGCGAGCCACACCGCCAGCAGCGTCGCCGGCAGGCCCATGATGACCGAGAGCGCAAGCGTCTGCGGCTCGCGGCCGACGACCTGGATCGAGGCGAGCTCCATCGGCAGGCCGCGCTGCGCCGCCACCAGGACGACGGCGCCGATCTGTCCGACGAACATCGCGACGAAAATGAAGAGGCCCCACAGCGCCGTGCCCCAGAACTTCCAGACGCGCGGCGTCGCCGGCATGATGATCGGCGGCGGATGGTCGGGATTGAGGGAATCCATCAGGAGGCTTTCGTTAGGTCGCGCAAACTATCGAGATGTCGTCATGCCCGGGCGCGTCCCGGGCATCCACGTTCTTCGTGCCGCACAACAAGACGTGGATGGCCGGGACAAGCCCGGCCATGACGAGAGGTTGAGCTGGGCTCTCCTCACGGCAGCGCACGCTCCAGCAGCGCGCGCACCTCGCCGCTGTCCAGCTCCACGGCGCCGTATATGCTGGCGTGATTGGCCGCGAGCCGGCTCGCCGCGAACAATTCGGCATTGCGCGGCGACACGCCGTTCAATGCCGCGGCCGCCGCCAGCAGCGCCAGCTTCTCGACGGCAAGCCGCGCAACGCGCTCGCCGTCGGTGCGTCGGAAAGTCTTGCCGATGAAGCTGGCCGCCTCCCCCGCTCCCGGCAGACCCTTGGTCTCGGCCGCAAGCGCTTGCAGCACCGCCGTCGCGGCCTCCGGCTCGCGCGAGAGCGCGCGGAGCACGTCGAGGCACATCACGTTGCCCGAGCCTTCCCAGATCGCGTTGACCGGCGATTCCCGATAGTGCCGCGCCAGGATGCCGTCCTCGACATAGCCGTTGCCGCCGAGGCATTCCATGGCCTCATAGAGGAACGGCGGCGCGCTCTTGCAGGTCCAGTATTTGATCGCGGGCGTGAGCAGCCGCATATAGGCCGCCTCCGCCGCATCGTGCGGGGTGCGATCGAAGGCGCGGCAGAGCCGCATCACCAGGGCCGTGCTCGCCTCGACATGCAGCGCCATATCCGACAGCACGGCCTGCATCAGCGGCTGATCGGCCAGATGCTTCTGGAACACGCTGCGGTGACGGGCATGATGCAGCGCATGCGCCAGCCCCGAGCGCATCAGGCCGACCGAGGCGATCGCGCAATCCTGCCGCGTCAGCTGCACCATCTGGATGATGGTGCGGATGCCCTTGCCCGCCTCGCCGACGGCTTGCGCATGCGCGCCGACGAACTCGACCTCGGAGGACGCATTGGAGCGGTTGCCGAGCTTGTCCTTCAGCCGCTGGAACTGGATCGCGTTGACCGAGCCATCCGGTGCAAAGCGCGGCATGAAGAAGCAGGTCAGGCCCTGCTCGGCCTGCGCCAGCACCAGGAAGGCATCGCACATCGGCGCCGACATGAACCATTTGTGGCCGGTGATGCGATAGGCCTCGCCGTCGCGCACCGCGCGGCTCATATTGGAGCGCACGTCGGTGCCGCCCTGCTTCTCGGTCATGCCCATGCCGAGCGTCATGCCGCGCTTGCCCCACCACGGCGCGAAGCTCGGGTCGTAGCTCCTGGTCGACAGCACCGGCATCACCTTGCCGAGCAGGTCCGGCTGCATCGCCAGCGCACCGACGGAGGCGCGCGTCATCGTGATCGGACAGAGGTGGCCGGTCTCGACCTGGGCCGCCATGTAGAATTTCGCCGCACGAATGACTTCGGCGGCATCGCCCGCCGGTTTGCCGTTCGCCGTCCACGTCGAATTATGGACGCCGGCATGGGCGCTGTGCGCCATCAGCTCGTGATAGGCCGGGTGAAACTCGACCTGGTCGCGGCGATTGCCCTTGGCGTCGAAGCTGCGCAGCTTCGGCGTGTTCTCGTTCGCAAGGCGCCCGCGATCGGCCATGGCGGCCGAGCCCCATTGCCTGCCGAACTCGGACAGCTCGCGTTCCGCCGCCGCGCCGCCATTGGCCTTGACCGCCTCGACCAGCGGCCGGTCCACGGCGAACAGGTCGATATCCTCGAACGGCGGTGATTGGTTGAAGACTTCGTGGGTCGCAAAGCTCGGCTGGGTCATCACGTTTCCTCGGCGCGAAATCAGTTCCGTCGCGGCTGGATCGGGAAATCATAGGCCGCCCCGCCGGCCCCAGGCAGGGAAAAATGCCACCACTCTTTCGAATAGTTCACAAAGCCTTGCCTGGCCATCGCCGCCACCAGCCGCTTGCGCCAGCCGCGTTGTTCCGCCGTGATCGACGGTGCTGCGGTATGGCCCTTCGTGTCGGTGCAGTCGTAGCCGGTCCCCATATCGACACTGCCTTCGGGTGCGCGCACTTCGACCGGCGCGGTGCAATCGGCATAGGTTCTCGACGGGTCGTATTTGGCGGAATTGTCAGCCTTCAGATCGACCAGCGTCAGATCGAGCGCCGCGCCGGTGGAATGCTGCGAACGGCTCGCGATGTAGCCGAGGCGGAACAGTTCGGTCTTGGGGATTTTGGGATTGTAACGCCGCTCGGCGGCGGTCTCGTGACCGTTCTGCGACCACTTGACCATGTCGAGCGAGGCCCGCGCCGGCCGGTAGCAATCGAACATCTTGAGCGAGAGATTCTGTGCGGCCAGTTCCTGCTGCACCGCCTTCAGCCGCAGCCCGACCTCGCGCTTCACCACGCATTCGCCGGCATTGTATCCGGCCAGCGGCCGGCCGACGAAATTGTTCGAGGTGGCGTAGCGGATGTCCTGGATGATGCTGGGGTCGATGTCGCGCAGATAGACGAAATCGCCGGGCAAGCTCTGCGCCCGCGCCGGCGCGAGCACCGATATCGCAAGCAGCACGCCGAGCGCCGCGCGCGCTGCGATTCCTGTCCTTGCGGTCATTGCACCGGATCCGAGCTGACCAGAAGTTTCGTGATCGCGGTGTCCGTGTATTTGTTGCCGGCCCAGACGTCGTCGATGATGAATTGCATCCAATGGGCCGTCACCGGCGGCCGCAATGTCAGCAATTGCGCCGACAGCCTGTCCTCGAGAATGAAGACCTGCGACTCGCCGCCGGAGAACAGTACCCGGATCTGACGAACCCTGTTGTTCTTGGAGAAGATGTCGGAGTTCTTCTGGTAGCCGTTCTGCACGTGGATCGACTTGACGCGCCGCTGCGTTTCGAACTCGACCGTGATCCATTCGCCGATGCCGTTGCCGGCTGCACCCTCGACCCAGGCCGTCCCCGTCGAGGCATCGAACAGGTTGGTCGCGCCATATGAATTGCCGAATTGCGGCTTCAGCATCGAGCTGACGCAATAGGTCTCGAAGCCGCTGCGGGCGCAGCTTTCACCCGCCGCGGACGGACGCGGCGGACGCATCGTCGCGCGCTCCGCGACCGCAGGCTTTGCCGGCGGCTTCACCAGCATGCCTGCCACGCGCGGCATCGCGGGTGAGGCCTCCCAAAGATAAATGCGTCCGCCGAGCGTCTGGTCGTAATAGGCCGGCGTCTGCTCATGCGGTGCCGGTTGGCCGCCATTGTCCGTCGCGGTCAGCGCCAACGCCGCCACGCGCTCGCGCACCTCGACCGCGAGATCGCCGAGATGCAGCTCGGGCCGCTTCAGCTGCTCGATGAAGATCCGCGTGAACACCGAATTATTTGCGGTATCGCTGCCGCCGAGCTGGTCGAGCGCGGTCTGGCCGATCCCGGCCGAATAGAGCGTGAAGATGCCGCGCGCCGGCCGCGCATCCGCGAGCCCCCGCGTATTGCCGATCGAACGGCCCGCGGCGCGCGGAAACGGATTGTCACGGCAGGCGTCGATGATGACGAAGGCGACCCGCACCGACTTTGCCTGAAGCTCCGCGATCAAGTCGGGCTCGGCGATCGAGGCCCCGCGCACCCGCGCTTCAGCGCCTTCGCTCACGGTCGGAACATCGCTCGGCACCAGGTAGTTCACCCCCGCGATCGCCACACCGTGCCCCGCATAGAACACGGCCGCCGTGTCGCCCGGCTCGAGCCGCGCCGTGAAATCGGCGAGGCGGTCGATCATGGCCTGGCGGCCGAGATTGGTCCCCAGCACGATGTCGAATTGGAGTGCCCGCAGCGCGTCGGCGACGCTGGTCGCGTCATTGGCCGCCTTCTTCAATTGGCGGTCCGCCGGCAAGTTCGGATAGAGGTCGTTGCCGATCACGAGTGCGACGCGCTTCTCAGCCAGCGCCGGTGTCGCCATGCCGACGAGGCACACGGCCGCCAGCGCAGCGACATTGCGCGCCAGTCGATTAAAATACCGCATGCTCGTCATGATCCGTCCCGTGACGCGACGAAGAACACAAGTCTAGCGCAAAGCGGCAGTCCCGAACACAGGCCGGCGGCACCCTGTTGTCCGTAAAGCGCCGTGGATAAGTCCGCAGGCCGGATTTGAAGCTTGCTCCCCCCGTCATCCCCCCCTATAGCTCTGCTTTTAATGACATCGAAATCCACCTTCGTCCTCGGCCACCGGCATTTGCTGGGCATCGAGGGCCTGTCCGCGGCCGACATCACCGGCCTGCTCGACCTGTCCGAAGAATATGTCGAGCTCAACCGCCAGGTTGACAAGAAGCGCACCGTCCTGCGGGGACGGACGCAGGTGAACCTCTTCTTCGAGGCTTCCACCCGGACCCAATCCTCGTTCGAGCTCGCGGGAAAGCGGCTCGGCGCGGACGTCATGAACATGTCGGTCTCCTCCTCCTCGATGAAGAAGGGCGAGACCCTGATCGACACCGCGATGACGCTGAACGCGATGCATCCCGACATCCTGGTGATGCGCCATCACGCCTCCGGCGCGGTGGAACTGCTGGCACGCAAGGTTGACGGTTCCGTGATCAATGCCGGCGACGGCGCGCACGAGCATCCGACCCAGGCCCTGCTCGACGCCCTCACCATCCGTCGCAACAAGGGCCGGATCGAAGGGCTGGTGGTCGCGATCTGCGGCGACGTGCTGCATTCGCGCGTCGCCCGCTCCAACATCATCCTGCTCAACACGATGGGCGCCCGCGTCCGCGTGGTCGGCCCGACCACGCTGCTGCCGCCCGGCATCGAGCGGATGGGTGTCGAGGTCGCGCGCGACATGCGCGAGGGGCTGAACGGCGCTGATATCGTCATGATGCTGCGGCTGCAGCGCGAGCGCATGAACGGCTCCTTCGTGCCGTCGTCGTCGGAATATTTCCACTATTTCGGGCTCGACCAGAAGAAGCTCGCCTACGCCAAGCCGGACGCGCTCGTGATGCATCCCGGCCCGATGAACCGCGGCGTCGAGATCGATTCGATCGTGGCCGACGGCGCGCAGTCCCTGATCCGCGAACAGGTGGAGATGGGCGTCGCCGTGCGCATGGCGGTGCTCGAAGCGCTCGCCCGCAACCTGCCGAACGCGTGATGCCGATGCTGATCGATCGCCGCCCCGTCCTGCTCGCCAACGCCCGCGTCGTCGATCCCTCCAGGGATTTCGACGGTGTCGGCGACGTCCTGATCGCCGACGGCACCATCCGCGAGACCCGCCGCGGCATCGGCGCGGCCGGCGTCCCTGAAGGCACCGACATCGTCAATTGCGCCGGCAAGATCGTCGCGCCCGGCCTCATCGACATGCGCGCCTTCGTCGGCGAGCCCGGCTTCAGCCATCGCGAGACCTTTGCCACCGCGAGCCAGGCGGCCGCGACCGGCGGCATCACCACCATCATCTGCCAGCCCGACACCTTGCCGGTGATCGACAATTCGGCGACCGTCGACTTCGTGATGCGCCGCGCCCGCGACACCGCGATCGTCAACATCCAGCCGATGGCGGCTCTCACCAAGGGCATGCTCGGCCAGGAGATGACCGAGTTCGGCCTGCTCAAGGCCGCGGGCGCCGTCGCCTTTAGCGATGCGGCCCGAAGCGTGACCAATGCGCAGGTGATGCGCCGCGCGCTGACCTACGCGCGCGATTTCGATGCGCTGATCGTGCACTTCACCGAGGACCCCGATCTCGTCGGCGAAGGCGTGATGAACGAAGGCGAGTTCGCCTCGCGGCTCGGCCTGATGGGTATCCCGAATGCCGCCGAGGCCGTCATGCTCGAACGCGACATGCGCCTCGTCGCGCTGACCGGGGGCCGCTATCACGCGGCCTCGCTGAGCTGCATCGATTCCCTCGACATCCTCCAGCGCGCCCGCGACGCCGGGCTCGCCGTCAGCGCCTCGGTCTCGATCAACCATCTGGCGCTGAACGAGAACGACATCGGCCCCTACCGGTCGTTCCTGAAGCTGTCGCCGCCGCTGCGCAGCGAGGACGACCGCCGGGCATTGGTGGCGGCGGTCGCCTCCGGCCTGCTTGAGGTCATCATGTCCGACCACAATCCGCAGGACGTCGAGGTCAAGCGGCTGCCGTTCGCCGAGGCCGCGCCCGGCGCGGTCGGTCTCGAGACCATGCTGCCGGCAGGCCTGCGGCTCGTGCACAATGGCGAGCTGGACCTGAAAACACTGATCCGGGCGATGTCGACCCGCCCGGCCGAGCTGCTCGGCCTGCCTGGCGGAACCTTGCGCGCCGGCAGCCCGGCCGACGTCATCGTGATCGACCCCGATGTGCCCTGGGTGGTCGATCCCGCCGACCTCAAATCGCCCTGCAAGAACACCCCGTTCGACGAGGCCCGCTTTACAGGCCGCGTGGTGCGCACCATCGTCGGCGGCCGGACGGTGTACGAGCATGTCTGACCTGCGCGATCCCGCGACATTGAAATCCAGCCTTTGGAGAGGCCGCCATGGGGCTTGAAGCATTCCTGCCGGTGGCTTTCGTCATCGGCTACCTCTTCGGCTCGATTCCGTTCGGCCTGGTTCTGACCAGGCTCGCCGGCACGCAGGATATCCGCTCGATCGGCTCCGGCAGCATCGGCGCCACCAATGTGCTGCGCACCGGACGCAAGAGCCTTGCCGCCGGCACCCTGCTGCTCGACGCGCTCAAGGGCACCGCGGCCGTCGTGATCGCCGGCTATATCGCAGGTCCCAACGCCGCCATGGTGGCCGGGCTCGGCGCCTTCCTCGGCCATCTCTTTCCGGTCTGGCTCAAGTTTAAGGGCGGCAAGGGCGTTGCGACCTATATCGGCGTCCTGCTCGGCTTGTTCTGGCCCGGCATGGTGGTGTTCTGCCTGCTCTGGCTGGCGACCGCCTTCACCACCCGCTACTCCTCGCTCTCGGCACTGGTGGCGGCGTTCATCACGCCGATATTCCTGTGGTGGTTCGGCCATCTCGCGCTCGCAGCATTGTTCGCGGTGCTGACGCTGCTGTTGTTCTACGCGCATCGCGAGAACATCAAGCGCCTGCAGGCCGGCAAGGAAAGCCGGATCGGCGAGAAGGCGTAAGCCGCATCAAGCAAAGCAACCAAAGCCAGGGCATCTACGGATACCGAAGCCCCTCTCTGCATTATATCTCGAATCCTGTTCGCAACTCGTCGCCGACTCGCAAGGCGAGGTAGCGAACGGGTTCCATGCCTGTCATCCTGACGGGACAGATGGCGTTACGCGGTTGCTCAGAATGGGCGAGACGAACGACGGCATGCACCAGGAGTCCGGCCCGCAGGGCACTGCGGCAAGCCGGCTGCTGTCGACAACCAATATCTGGTCCGATGCGCCCGCACCGCCTCCTGCGCCAACGCTCGTTGCCGTTCCGCCGCCGGCGCCCTCACTTGCTTCCGTCGCGCCAAGTCCTGTCGCGCTAGGTCCTGTCGCGCCAGGTCCTGTCGCGGTCGAGCTCCGAGCTGCGACCACCCCGGCTGCATCAGCGCAGGCGCGCCCGGCCCCATGGCCGCCGCGACAATTGTCGCTGGCGCTGCAGGGCGGCGGCACCTTTGCCGCCTTCACCTGGGGCGTGCTGGAGCGGCTGCTGGAAGAGCCGATCGAGATCGACACCATCAGCGGCGCCAGCGCCGGCGCCATCAATGCGCTGCTGCTCGCCTCCGGCCTCGCGGAGGGCGGCCGCGAAGCTGCCCGGTTAAGGCTGAACCGGTTCTGGCTCCGCCTGATGCACGAGGCCTCGTTCCGCTCGCTGATGCTGCTCGGCGGGTTCTCGCCGGCGGGAAGCTCGGTCGCATTCGGTCCGACGTTGCGCTCGGGCCAGTTCGATCCGTTCGATCTCGATCCGCTGCGGCTGGCGCTGTCGCGCGACATTAATTTTACGGCGCTGCAAGATTCAAGAGCACCAAAGTTGCTCATCGCAGCGACGCGAATCCGCGACGGCCAGCAGCAGATCTTCCGCAACGACGCCATCACCGCCGACGTCGCGCTGGCCTCGACCTGCCCGCCCCTGGTTCATTGCGCCGTCGAGATCGACGGCGAGGCCTATTGGGACGGCGGCTTCGGCGGCAATCCGCCTTTGCTGCGGCTGGCGCAGGAGACGACGACGGCCGACGTCCTGCTGGTCCAGGTCACCCCGGCGCGCGACAGCTACGTGCCCATCACCCTCGCCGCGATCGACCGCCGGCTCGACCAGATCGCGGCCAACGCCGCCCTCAATGCCGAGATCGCGGCACTCGCATGGGCACAGTCGCACGCAGCCACTTCGCTACGGCTCACCCGGATCGCGGCGGAAGACTCCGTCGACGGCCTGGCGCAGCGCTCATCGACCGATCTCGGCCGCGGCTTCATCCGGCTGCTGCACCGGAGCGGTCGCGCGGCGGCCGAGCGCTGGCTCGGGCAGGATGCAAAAGCCGGCGCAGCGCCTTCGGCATCCGCACAGGCTCTCACTGCCTCCGAAGCCGCGCTAACCTGACGTCGCCAGCGCCTGCTCGAGGAACCACGCCGTCGCGAGCGCGCGCGCGTCGTTGCCGAAACGTGCGATCACCTGCACGCCAACAGGCAGGCCGCCGACTTTCAGCACCGGCACGTTGACGCAAGGATTGCCCATCAGCGTCCAGAGCCGGTTGTAACGGGGATCGCCCGTGGTCGCGAGCTCCTTGGCCGGCGCGGTGCCCGGCGCCGAATAGGTCAGGAGCACGTCGACACCCTCGAACACTTCGCCGAGCTCGCGGCGGCCGCGGCGGCTGATCCGGCGCGCCTCATCATATTCCTTCGGTGTCAGATGGGCCGTCGCATCGAGGCTGGCCCGCAGCATCGGCGCGATCTCGTCGTGACGCTCCGAAAACTCCCAGGCCAGCGCGCGATGCGCCTCGAAATCCTGGACGATGGGGTGGATGCGCCAGGCCTCCTGCACCGCCTCGGGCAGATCGATGGCCTGCACGCTGGCGCCGGCGCGCTCCGCTGCCTTGATCGCGGCCAGCAACCCCTCTTCCGCCGCCGGCTCGACGCTGCCTGCGAATTCCTGCCTGACCACGCCGATGCGCGGCGCCTTCGCCGGAACGATGCCGGAAAACTCGGTGCGGCCCGTCATTGCGAGGAGTCCGCGCGCGAGATCCTCCGCGCGGGCGCCGAACAGGCCGACCGTGTCGAGCGCCCACGAATAGCACTTCACGCCGACCGTCGGCAGCATGCGGAACGAGGGCTTGATCGCAGCGGTCCCGCAATAGGCTGCCGGCCGGATCACCGAGCCGCCGGTCTGTGTGCCCAGCGCCAGCGGGATCATGCCGGCGCCGACCGCTGCCGCCGAGCCCGCGGACGAGCCGCCCGGCGAATGACCAGGATTGTGCGGATTGAGCGTCGGCGTCGGATCGCGCGAGGCGAACGCCGTGGTCGTGGTCTTGCCGATGATGGTGGCCCCCGCCCGCTTCAGCATCGTCACGACCGGCGCATCGGCGCGCGGCTGCCAGCCGCGATAGATCTCCGAGCCCATCTCGGTCGGCAAATTGGCGGTGTCGATGATGTCCTTGATGCCGACCGCGACGCCGCGCAGCGGGCCGGAGCCTTGCGCCTTCGCCGACTTGTCGTAGCGGACGAAGGCGTGGACGTCCTTCTCCCTGGCCTCGATCGCCGCATGCGCCTCGGCGATGGCGGCATCGGGCGACAACTCGCCGGCTTCAATGCGGCGCTGGAGGTCGGCGAGTGAGATCATGGCAACATCCTTCTTATTGGCCTCGCTTTTAGCATCGAGCCGAGGCCGTGCAAGCGCACGTCGCTGTTGCGTAACGCCCTCAGGTTGTTACATGCTGCGCCTGCAAGGAGACGCCGTGGACGCCATCAATCCGAGCGTGGAGCTGACCGAGGCCGAGCGGATCGACCGTCTGCGGCTGATCCGCTCCGACAACGTCGGGCCGCGCACCTTCCGTTCGCTGGTCGACCATTTCGGCACCGCACGCGCCGCGCTGGAGCGGCTACCCGATCTGGCGCGCCGCGGCGGTGCGCAGCGATCGGGGCGCATCTGCAGCGTGGATGAAGCCAGGGCCGAGCTGGCCGCAAGCCGCAAATTCGGCATCGCCTGGCGCGCGCCCGGCGAGGACGGCTATCCGGCCCGGCTGGCGATGATCGACGATGCCCCGCCGCTGCTCGCCGTGCGCGGCGACACGAAAACCTTGACGCGGCCGATGATCGCCATCGTCGGCTCGCGCAACGCATCCGGCGCCGGGCTGAAATTCGCAGGCCTGCTCGCGCGCGAGCTCGGCGAAGCCGGCTTCGTCGTCATCTCCGGGCTCGCGCGCGGCGTCGACCAGGCCGCGCACCGCGCCAGCGTCGACAGCGGCACCGTCGCCGTCCTCGCCGGCGGCCATGATTGCATCTATCCGCCCGAGCATGGCGATCTGCTCGCGGCGATGCTCGATCATGAAGGCGCTGCGATCTCCGAGATGCCGCTCGGCCATGAGCCGCGTGCCCGCGACTTCCCGCGCCGTAACCGGCTGATCTCGGGCGCTTCGCTCGGCGTCGTCGTGGTGGAAGCGGCACACCGCTCGGGCTCGCTGATCACCGCGCGCATGGCCGCCGAACAGGGCCGCGAAGTGTTCGCCGTGCCGGGCTCCCCGCTCGATCCGCGCGCCGCCGGCGCCAACGACCTGATCAAGCAGGGCGCGACCCTCGTCACCGAAGCCGCCGACATCATCAACGCGGTGCAACCGATCATGGAGCGGCCGTTGATGAGTCCTGCGGGCGAACCCGACAGCGAGCCGTTCGAGAGCGATCCGCAAGGCCACGACCGCGATCAGATCACCGGCCTGCTCGGCCCGGCGCCCATCTCGATCGACGATCTCGTGCGGATGTCCGGCGCCTCGCCCGCGATCGTGCGCACGGTGCTGCTGGAGCTGGAGCTGGCCGGAAAGCTCGAACGCCACGGCGGCGGCTTGGTATCGCTGCTATAGATGTCTGGGCTTTCTCGCTCCGCTCGGCCCCCGGAATGACCGCGAAGATCGTCGGATGCGCTAGCCGCTATTGCGCCGATCGAACTGCGTACGCGCCGCCTCGATCTGCGTCAGGTGGTCCATCGCCCACTGCCCCAGCGCTTTCACCGGCTGCTGAAGTCCACGGCCGAGATCAGTCAGCTCGTAGTCGACGCGCGGCGGTATGGTCGGAAAGATCGTGCGCGTGACGAGACCGTCGCGCTCGAGACCTCGCAGCGTCAAGGTCAGCATGCGCTGCGAGATGCCGTTGATCATGCGCTTCAGCTCGTTGAAGCGCTTCGGCCCGTCGCTCAGCATCATGATGACGAACACGCTCCATTTGTCGCCGACGCGGGACAGGACCGAGGCCACGCCGCGACAATCGGCATGGTCGGGATGCGGCCGTGGCGGAGCAGGCAAATCGGCGTGCGTCGGTTTCAGTAATGTGCCCATGGCTCAAAACAGTGCGTTCTTGCGAGGATTTCGACAGTCACTCATGTAGTTCTGGTTACAAATCTATACCATGGGTGACCCAAATGAAACTGCTCCATCTCGACTCCAGCGTCCTCGGCCCCCACTCCGTATCCAGGCAGGTCTCCGCCGCCATCGTCGACCGGCTGCGCCAGGCGACGCCTTCGCTCGACGTGGTCTATCGCGACCTGACCCAGACCCCGCTGGCCCACCTCTCCGGCTCGCACCTCGCCGCTGCGCAAGGCGCCCCCGCGCCGGCAGAGCTTGCACCCGACCTGGCCGCAAGCGCGGCCGCGCTCGACGAGTTCCTTACTGCCGACATCGTCGTGATCGGCGCGCCCATGTACAATTTCACCATTCCGAGCCAGCTCAAGGCTTGGATCGACCGCATCCTCGTGGTGGGGAAGACATTTAAATATGGCGCCGCGGGACCCGAGGGTCTTGCCGGCGGCAAGCGCGTGATCGTGGCGATCTCGCGCGGAGGCTATTACGGCGCGGAGACCCCGTACGCGGCCGGCGAACACCTCGAAAGCTATTTGCGCTGGGTGTTCGGTTTCATCGGGATCACGAACGTCGAATTCATCCCGGCCGACGGCATCCAGGTCGGCCCGGACCACCGCGAGAAGGCGATCGCTGGCGCGCTTCAGTCGGCAACAACTCTGCGGGCAGCATAGCCCGCGGCGTGCGGACCGTCCGGCGCAAGGCGACTCCTGCGCCGGACGGAACAGCGTTTGTTTGCGAGCGGTCAGCCCCGGTAGATCGGCGCGCCGCTTGGAGAGGCCACCGCGCCGCCATCGACGAAGATCTCCTGGCCCTGCACATGCGCGGCATCGTCGGAGGCGAGGAACAGCACCGTCTTCGCAACGTGATCGGTCTCGCCGATGCGCCCCAAAGGCGTCGACAGCGCGATCCGCCTCTCGAACGCCTGCTCGGCTTCCGGCGTTGCCGTCGCAGGCCCCCAGATCGGCGTGCGGATCGCGCCGGGCGCCACGACGTTGACGCGAATGCCGCGCGGCGACAGCTCCGAGGCCATGATCCGCGCCATTGCCCGCACGCCGGCCTTGGCGGCGCCGTAGGCGGAGTAACCGGGAATGCCGAGCACGGAGATCACCGAGCCGTTGAGGACGATCGAGGCGTTGTCGTTGAGATAGGGCAGTGCCGACTGCACCGTGAAGAACACGCCGGTGAGGTTGGTGCTGATGACCTTCTCGAACACGTCAAGCGCAGTCGAACCCAGCGGCGTGCCGCCGGCAATGCCGGCATTGGCGAACACGATGTCGAACTTGCCGAATTTCTCGGCGCCCTGCCTGATCGCCGCTTCCGTCGCGGCGATGTCGGTGGCATCGGCGGCGAGCGCGAGCGCGTTCGGCCCGAGCTCTTTCGCGGCCGCTTCCAGCGTTTCCTTGTTGCGCCCGGTGATCACCACCTTGGCGCCTTCGGCCACGAACAGTCTTGCTGTCGCAAGGCCGATGCCGCTATTGCCGCCGGTGATCAGGGCCGTCTTGTTCGTCAGTCTCACACTCGCCTCCAGTGGTTGCATCATAAAACTAGATTGCCATCTAGGGCACATGGTTTTATAATGCAACCACACAAGCGCGTGATCGGCGCGGCAATCGTGTAAACGCGACAGGACAGACACCGATGGTGAAACGAACGAGCTTCGAGGGCAATTCCTGCCCGATCGCACGCTCGCTGGAGGCGCTCGGCGACTGGTGGTCGCTGCTGATCATCCGCGAGGCGCTGTTCGGCGTGCGCCGCTTCGGTGAATTCCAGAGCAAGCTCGGCATGGCCAAGAACATCCTGTCCGTGCGGCTGCGTTCGCTGGTCGATCACGGCATTCTGGAAATCGCCCCCGCCTCGGACGGCAGCGCCTATCAGGAATATGTGCTGACGCCGAAGGGCCGCGGCACCTTCCCGATCCTGGTGGCGCTGCGGCAATGGAGCGAGGAGTTCGACGACCACCCCGAGGAGATCGCGACCATCCTGGTCGATCGCGAGAAGGGCCGCCCGGTGAAGAAGCTGGAAATGCGCGCGGCGGATGGGCGCCCGCTCTCGCCGGCGGAGACGATGCTGAAGCCGCGGCCGTCGCGACGGCGGTCGGCGTAACGGCGCGCGAAGGCTCAGGTCTCGTGCCCCGGACGCAGCGCAGCGTCCCTTCGACGATGCGCTGCAGAGCCGGGCCCATGTTGCCGCAGACAGTGTGGCTTGCTGGGTCCCGGCTCTGCGCAGCAACGCCAAGAGCGTTGCAGCGCGTCCGGGACAAGAGAGAGATGGCCGGCGCCGGCTACGACAGCTTGCGCTTGCTCCGCAGCCTCAAATGCTCGTCGGCCTCGAGCTTGGTCATGCCCAGCAGATAATGCAGCACGGCGAGCTTGTGCTGCTCGGCGAGCTTGCGTAGCGCCCCGACCTGCTCGGCGATGAAGGCGACGGCCTCGTCCGCGCCGCCCTCTCCCGGTTCCTCGTGACGCGAGCCTCGCGGCGCGCCGACAGGGGCGCGCGCCCGTTTCTTCCCCGGCCTAGTCACCAGACCCCACCCGAATCCATGCCCCAGGCGACATTACGCCGACATTGGCCGCAACTCCAAGGTGGTGTTTTGCAACTTTTTCGATATGAAACTTTTCCCATTCGGCGGGCCTTCGGCACCCGCCGATTTGACAGGGACCGCCTCACCACCCATGTTCGGGTCGAAACGGCCGACCCGAATCCTTTCGTTTTCGGCCTCAGATTTTCCCGTAAGTTACTGGAACTACATGAATATCGTCATTGTGGAGTCGCCGGCGAAAGCCAAGACGATCAACAAATATTTGGGCTCGTCCTATGAGGTTCTGGCCTCGTTCGGCCATGTCCGCGACCTGCCCGCGAAGAACGGTTCCGTCGATCCCGATGCCAATTTCAAGATGATCTGGGAGGTCGACCCCAAGGCGGCCGGCCGGCTCAACGACATCGCCAGGTCCCTGAAGGGTGCCGACCGCCTGATTCTCGCCACCGACCCTGATCGCGAGGGCGAGGCCATCTCCTGGCACGTGCTGGAGGTGCTGAAGGAAAAGCGCGCGCTGAAGGATCAGAAGATCGAGCGGGTGGTGTTCAACGCCATCACCAAGCAGGCGGTCTCGGACGCCATGAAGCATCCGCGCCAGATCGACGGCGCGCTGGTCGACGCCTATATGGCGCGCCGTGCCCTCGACTACCTCGTCGGCTTCACCCTCTCCCCGGTGCTGTGGCGCAAGCTGCCCGGCGCGCGCTCGGCCGGCCGCGTGCAGTCGGTGGCGCTTCGCCTCGTCTGCGACCGCGAGCTCGAGATCGAGAAGTTCGTGGCGCGGGAATATTGGTCGCTGATCGCCACCCTGCTCACCCCGCGCGGCGACGCGTTCGAGGCCCGCCTCGTCGGCGCCGACGGCAAGAAGATCCAGCGCCTCGACATCGGCACCGGCGCGGAAGCTGAAGACTTCAAGAAGGCGCTGGAAGCGGCGACCTACGCCGTCACCGCAGTCGATGCCAAGCCGGCCCGGCGCAATCCGCAAGCGCCCTTCACCACCTCGACGCTGCAGCAGGAAGCCAGCCGCAAATACGGCTTTGCGCCGGCGCACACGATGCGGATCGCGCAGCGGCTCTATGAAGGCATCGACATCGGCGGCGAGACCACCGGACTCATTACTTATATGCGAACCGACGGCGTGCAGATCGATCCGTCCGCGATCACCCAGGCCCGCAAGGTGATCGGCGAGGATTACGGCAACGCCTATGTGCCGGATGCCCCGCGCCAGTACCAGGCCAAGGCCAAGAACGCGCAGGAAGCCCACGAGGCGATCCGCCCGACCGACATGTCGCGCCGCCCCGCGAGCATGAGCCGCAGGCTCGATGCCGATCAGGCGAAGCTCTATGAGCTGATCTGGAAGCGCACCATCGCGAGCCAGATGGAATCGGCCGAGCTCGAGCGCACCACCGTCGACATCACGGCGAAGGCAGGCTCCCGCACGCTGGAGCTGCGCGCCACCGGCCAGGTCGTCAAGTTCGACGGCTTCCTCGCGCTCTATCAGGAAGGCCGCGACGACGAGGAGGACGAGGATTCACGCCGCCTGCCCGCGATGAGCCCGAACGACGCGCTGAAGCGGCAGTCGCTCTCCGTCACCCAGCACTTCACCGAGCCGCCGCCGCGCTTCTCCGAGGCCTCGCTGGTCAAGCGCATGGAAGAGCTCGGCATCGGCCGTCCCTCGACCTACGCCTCGATCCTACAGGTCCTGAAGGACCGCGGCTACGTCAAGCTGGAGAAGAAGCGCCTGCACGGCGAGGACAAGGGCCGCGTCGTGATCGCGTTCCTGGAAAGCTTCTTCAGCCGCTACGTCGAGTACGACTTCACCGCGGGCCTCGAGGAGCAGCTCGACCGCATCTCCAACAACGAGATCTCCTGGCAGCAGGTGCTGAAGGATTTCTGGACCGGCTTCATCGGCGCTGTCGACGAGATCAAGGATCTGCGCGTCGCGCAGGTGCTCGACGTGCTCGACGAGATGCTGGGGCCGCACATCTATCCGCCCCGCGCCGACGGCGGCGACGTCCGCCAGTGCCCGAATTGCGGCACCGGCCGGCTCAATCTCAAGGCCGGCAAGTTCGGCGCCTTCGTCGGCTGCTCGAACTATCCGGAGTGCCGCTACACCCGCCAGCTCGCCGCCGATGGCGAGGCCAGCGCCGACCGTTCGCTCGGCCAGGATCCCGACACCGGGCGCGATGTCTGGGTCAAGGCCGGCCGGTTCGGACCCTACATCCAGCTCGGCGAGCCGAAGGATTATGAGGAAGGCGAGAAGCCCAAGCGCGCCGGCATCCCGAAAGGCACCTCGCCTGCCGATGTCGATCTCGAACTCGCGCTGAAGCTGTTGTCGCTGCCGCGCGAGATCGGCAAGCATCCGGAGACCGGCCAGCCGATCACCGCCGGGCTCGGCCGCTTCGGACCGTTCGTCAAGCACGAGAAGACCTACGCCAGCCTCGAGGCCGGCGATGAGGTGTTCGACATCGGCCTCAACCGCGCGGTGACGCTGATCGCGGAGAAGGTGGCCAAGGGCCCGAGCCGGCGCTTCGGTGCCGATCCCGGCAAGGCGCTCGGCGACCATCCCACTTTCGGCACCGTCACCGTGAAGAGCGGCCGTTACGGCGCCTATGTCACCGCCGGCGGCATCAACGCGACGATCCCTGCCGAGTTCGAAAAGGACACCGTCACGCTCGCCCAGGCCATCGCCCTGATCGACGAGCGCGCGGCCAAAGGCGGCGGGAAGAGCGGCGGCAAGGCCAAAGCCAAGAAGGCGGCGAAGCCTGCCAAGGCCAGGAAGACTGCAGAAAAGGCCGCGGACGGCGAGGACACCCCGCCAAAGCCGAAGAAGCCGGCCGCGAAGAAGGCGGCCAAATCGAAAGCCGAATCCACCAGCAAGGCGCGCGCTGCCGTGCCGTCGACGGCAAAAACGTCCCCGACCAAGACCGCCGCCAAATTATCGACCAACAAGGCTCCGGCCAAGAAGAGTGCCGGCAAGACTTGAGATCAAGAATTAGAGGTTAAGTGAAACGCAAGAATGACCATGGCTTTCCCGACCGGCAAGCCATCGTCGCCTTCATCAAGGCAAATCATGGAAAGGCCGGAACCCGCGAAATCGCACGCGAGTTCGGCCTGAAGAACGCCGATCGCGCCGAGCTCAGGCGTATGCTGCGCGAGCTCGCCGACAACGGGATCGTCAAGAAGAAGCGCCACAAGGTGTCCGAGCCGGACGCGCTGCCACCCACGCTGCTCGCCGACATTACCGGACGCGACGCCGACGGCGAATTGATCGCCTCCCCCGCCGAATGGGACGAGGTCGAAAGCGGCGAGCCGCCAAGGATCCTGATCGAGATGCCGCGCCGGCCCAGGCCCGGCACCGCCGCCGGCGTCGGCGACCGCGCGCTGTTGCGCGTCGAGCCGACAGGCGAGGACGAAGGCCCGGCCTGGCGCGGCCGCATCATCAAGGTGATCGACAAGGCCAAGAGCCGCGTCCTCGGCGTATTCCGCGAGCTTCCCGAAGGTGGCGGGCGGCTCGTGCCCGTTGACAAGAAGTTCGCCGACCGCGAGCTGAACATCGCCAAGGCCGATAGCGCCGGCGCGCAGGACGGCGATCTCGTCAGCGTCGACATCGTCCGCTCGCGCGGCTTTGGGCTTGCCTCGGGCCGGGTCAAGGAGAAGCTCGGCTCGGTCAAATCGGAGAAGGCGATCAGCCTGATCGCGATCTACGCCCACGACATCCCCTTGCAATTCTCCTCCGCGGCACAGCGCGAAGCGGAAGCCGCCGAGCCCGCCAACCTGAAGGGCCGCGAGGACTGGCGCGACGTGCCGCTCGTCACCATCGATCCGCCGGATGCGAAGGATCATGACGACGCGGTCCACGCGCAGCCCGATGACGACCCCAACAACAAGGGTGGCTTCATCGTCAATGTCGCCATTGCCGATGTCAGCTTCTACGTGCGGCCCGGCTCGGCGCTCGATCGCGATGCGCTCGATCGCGGCAACTCGGTCTATTTCCCCGACCGCGTCGTGCCGATGCTGCCCGAGCGGATCTCCAACAATCTCTGCTCGCTGGTGCCGGGCGAGCCGCGCGGCGCGCTCGCGGTGCGCATGGTGCTCGGCCCCGACGGCCGCAAGCGCTCGCACAGCTTCCATCGCATCCTGATGCGCTCGGCGGCGAAGCTCAGCTATGCGCAGGCGCAGGCCGCGATCGATGGTCGGCCCGACGACACCACCGGCCCCCTGCTCGATCCAATCTTGAGGCCGCTCTACGCCGCCTATGCCTGTGCCAAGCGCGCCCGTGACGAGCGCGATCCGCTCAATCTCGATCTGCCCGAGCGTAAGATCCTGCTCAAGAGCGACGGCACGGTCGATCGCGTCGTCGTTCCCGAGCGTCTCGATGCGCACAAGCTGATCGAGGAGTTCATGATCCTCGCCAACGTCGCGGCCGCGGAAATGCTGGAGAAGAAATCGCTCCCGCTGATCTACCGCGTGCACGACGAGCCGACCCTGGAGAAGGTCCACGCGCTCTCCGAGTTCCTGGAGACGCTCGACGTCCCCTTCACCAAGTCAGGCGCGCTGCGCCCGACGCTGTTCAACCGCGTGCTGGCCCAGCTCGAAGGCCACGATTATTACCCGCTGGTCAGCGAGGTGGTGCTGCGCGCGCAGGCGCAGGCGGAATATTCCTCGGAGAATTACGGGCACTTCGGCCTGAATTTGCGTCGCTACGCGCATTTCACCTCGCCGATCCGCCGCTACGCCGACCTCGTCGTGCACCGCGCGCTGGTCCGCGCGCTGGGCCTCGGCGAAGGCGCCCTGCCCGACAGCGAGACGCCGGAAAGCTTGAGCGAGGTCGCCGCGCATATTTCGCTGACCGAGCGGCGCGCCATGAAGGCGGAGCGCGAGACGGTCGACCGCCTGATCGCCCATCATCTCGCCGACCGCATCGGCGCCAGCTTCCAGGGCCGCGTCTCCGGCGTCACCCGCGCCGGCCTGTTCGTGAAGCTGAGCGAGACCGGCGCCGACGGATTGATCCCGATCCGATCCCTCGGCACGGAATATTTCAACTATGACGAGAGCCGGCACGCGCTGGTCGGCACGCGCAGCGGCACCATGTACCAGCTCGGTGACGTCGTCGATGTCCGCCTGATCGAGGCCGCTCCCATCGCGGGCGCGCTACGCTTCGAGCTGCTGTCATCCTCCAGCGAGACCGCGCCACGCCAGCGCCGGCCGCTCAGTGCGCAGCGCAAATCCTCCAAGCCCCATCCCGGACGCAGTCCGGAGAGAAAACGCAAGCCGGCGAAGCCGAAATCCGGCAAACCTGGGAAGGGCAAGGGAAAGAACAAGGGCAAAGGCAAGAAGGGCAAGGCATGGTGACGATGAGCACGGCCCCGAAAATCTGGACGCGCGAGACGGGTCTCGTCGAGAAGCGCGACCTCTTTGCGGCGATGCGGCGCGGCTTTCGCGGCCGCTGCCCGCGCTGCGGCGAGGGCAAGCTGTTTCGTGCTTTCCTGAAGACGGCGGACAATTGCGCGACATGCGGTCTCGATTTCACGCCGCATCGCGCCGACGATCTGCCCGCCTATCTCGTCATCGTCATCGTCGGCCACATCGTGGTGCCGGCCGTTCTGTGGATCGAGACCAATTACACCACGCCGGTCTGGATCAGCTTCGCCGCCTATCTGCCCTTCACCTTCGTCGCATCGCTTGCGCTGCTGCAGCCGGTCAAGGGAGCTGTGGTCGGGCTGCAATGGGCTCTGCGCATGCACGGGTTTGACGACAACCCTCCGGATGGTATTCCGCCGGTGTAGGCATAATAAGCAAGAAGAGTTCGGGTGAGGACATGACGGACACGTCGCAAGCGGACGAAAAGGCAAGAATTCACGAGGGCAAGGAAGCCGACCACCATCCCTATTTCCGTCCGAAGGATGCCGCGACGCTGATCCTGGTCGATCGCAGCGGCGCCGTTCCGAAAGTGCTGGTCGGCAAGCGCCACGACAAGGTGGTGTTCATGCCCGGCAAGTTCGTCTTCCCCGGCGGGCGCGTCGACAAGGCCGATTATCGCGTGCCCTGTGCGGCGCCCATCACGCCCGAGCTGGAGGCCAATCTCGCCAAGGGCAGTCCGAAGACGCCGACCTCGCGCGCGAAGTCACTCGCCATTGCCGCGATCCGCGAGGCCTGCGAGGAGACCGGCCTCTGTCTCGGTCGCAAGGCTGAGGTGAAGGCGAAGCTCGACGGCCCGTGGAAGCCGTTCGCCGATGCCGGCCTCTTGCCCGATCCGTCCAGCCTGTTCCTGATCGCGCGCGCGATCACCCCGCCCGGCCGCGTCAAGCGGTTCGACACCCGCTTCTTCACCGCGGATGCCTCGGCGATCACGCACCGCATCGACGGTGTGATCCATGCCGAAGCCGAGCTGGTCGAGCTGGTCTGGGTCGAACTCGGCTCGAAGCCGCTCGCCGACCTGCATCCGATGACGCGCAACGTGCTCAACGAGCTCGACAGCCGCCTTGCCACCGGCCCGCTCCGCCACGACGCACCGGTGCCGTTCTTCCATTTCTACGGCGGCAGGATGCAGAAGGATATTTTGGGCTAGGTCCCGAGGCGCTGTTCTTTCCTCCGTCATTCCGGGGCGCGCGCAGCGCGAGCCCGGAATCCATTCATCCACCGTCTCTGCACTCCGATGGATTCCGGGCTCACCGCTCCGCGGCCCTGGAATGACGTGCTGAGAGAGCATCGAAAAACAAAATAATCTTCCTGCCCGCCCCAATGGCGGAGTCTCTACCCGCACCTATGTCTTTCCGAGCGTCACCAAGAACGGACACCGGGCGATGGCACAACGGCAACTCAAGCTTGGCGCGTTCATGCGCCCGATCAGCATCCACACCGGCGCCTGGCGCTATCCCGGGGCCTGGCCCGACGCCAATTTCAACTTCCCGCACATCAAGCAGCTGATCAGGAAGCTCGAGGCCGGCAAGTTCGACGCCTTCTTCATGGCCGATCACCTCGCCGTGCTGAACATGCCGATCGACGCGCTCAAGCGCAGCCACACCGTGACCTCGTTCGAGCCGTTCACGCTGCTATCGGCGCTCTCGGCCGTCACCGAGCGCATCGGCCTGATCGCAACCGGCTCGACCACCTTCGACGAGCCCTATCACGTCGCGCGCCGCTTCGCCTCGCTCGACCATCTCAGCGGCGGCCGCGCCGGCTGGAACATCGTTACCACTTCGAATCCCGACGCCGCGCTGAATTTCGGCCTCGACGACCACATGGAGCACGCCGAGCGCTACAAGCGCGCCCGCGAATTCTACGACGTCGTCACGGGCCTGTGGGATTCCTTTGCCGACGACGCTTTCGTGCGCGACGTCGAGAGCGGCCTGTTCTTCGATCCCGCCAGGATGCACACGCTCGACCACAACGGCAAATATCTGAAGGTGCGCGGCCCGCTCAACATCGCGCGCCCGGTGCAGGGCTGGCCCGTGATCGTGCAGGCCGGCGCCTCCGAAGACGGTAAGCAGCTCGCGGCCGAGACGGCGGAAGCCGTGTTCACCGGCGGCGGCAGCCTTGCGGACGGGCAGAAGCTCTATGCCGACATCAAGGGCCGCATGGAGAAGGTCGGCCGCGACCCCGAGCATCTGAAGATTCTTCCCGGCGCTTTCGTCGTGGTTGGCGACAGCGTCGACGAAGCCAGGGAGAAGCGCGCTTTGCTCGACAGCCGCGTGCATTACGACAGCGCCATCGCCTCGCTCTCGGTCATTCTCGGCACCGACGCCTCGACCTTCGATCCCGACGGGCCCCTGCCCGAGATCCCCGAGACCAATGCCAGCAAGAGCGGCCGCCAGCGCATGGTCGATCTCGCCAAGCGCGACAAGCTCACCGTGCGCCAGCTCGCCCAGCGCGTCGGCGGCTATGGCGGGCTCTCGTTTGTCGGCACCGCCAAGACCATCGCCGACCAGATGGAGGAATGGCTGGTCGGGCGCGGCTCCGACGGCTTCAACATCATGTTCCCGTTCCTGCCCGCCGGCCTCGACGATTTCGTCGACAAGGTGGTCCCGGAGCTGCAGCGGCGCGGGATTTTCCGCAGGGAGTATGAAGGGGCCACTTTGAGGGAGAATCTGGGCCTGCCGCGGCCGAAAAACCGCTTCTTCGAGGCCTGATCGGCCCGATTTGGGTGGTTTTCCAGGCCTAAATCCTTGACTTTCAGCCGTTTCTGGCTAGGTTGCCGGCCAACGCGGGCCGTTTGGCCGGCTCCAGATTCCCGATATTTCTGAGGTTCAGAACATGGCCAAAGCGGTCACCATCAAGGTCAAGCTCGTGTCCTCGGCCGACACCGGCTTCTACTACGTCGCCAAGAAGAATTCGCGCACCATGACCGACAAGCTGGTCAAGAAGAAGTACGATCCGGTCGCGCGCAAGCACGTCGAATTCCGCGAAGCCAAGATCAAGTAAGATCGGCGAAACGTTGAAGATCTTTGCGGGGCCCTTTTTGGGTCCCGTTTTCGTTTCAACTCCGCTCGTGTCCCGGACGCAGTGCAGCGCGGAGCGCTGCTCCTGAGAAGCCGGGACCCTTAAAGCAACACAGCGCACTGCCGAGACATGGGCCCCGGCTCTGCAGCGCACCGTCGAAGCGACGCTGCGCTGCGTCCGGGGCACGAGCTCGCTATCTTACCGCAAACGGCGCCTGATAAGGCCGCCCGAAGGGCACCCCGTTGATCACGGTCTGGACCGGCTTGAGATGGGCCTTGCCGTCCCTCTTGTTGTTGCGGGTGTCGACGAAGCTGACCGGCCCCTCCGCCAGCTCCATGATGGCGACGTCGCCGGGCGCACCGACTTGCAGCGTGCCGATCTTCGGCGCGCGATCGATGATCTTCGCCGGAGCCATGGTGGCCATCGCGACCACCTGCTCCAGCGTGAAGCCGAGCGTCATGAACTTGCTCATCACGTTGGGCAGGAATGGAATGCCCGGCGAATTGCCGGAGAAGACGTGGATATCGGAGGAGATGGTGTCCGGCGCGCAGCCACCGGCGATCGCAACCTCCGCCACGGTGAAATCGAAGCTGCCGCCGCCATGACCGACGTCGAACATGACACCGCGCTGCTTGGCGGCGAGCGCCACGGGCAGCAGCTTGCCGTCCTGAACGATATTGGTGAAGACGTTGGACATGTTCGGGGCGCCTGAATAGGCGTGCGTCAGCACGTCGCCCGGCCGCAGCAAGTCGAGGATCTGCGACATCAGCTCCTTGGACTCGACGCCGCCGATATGCACCATCATCTTCGCCGGCCAGCCGCACATCTCGCACGCCTGGATGGCGCGTTTCAGCGGCTCGAGCCCGTGCTTGTAGATCACGTTCTCCGACATCCGCACCTTGACCCCGAGCAGGAAATCGCGGTTCTCGGCGAGTGCCATGGCGCAGGCTTCGGTCTGGGCGACGTCGATATTGTACAGCTCGGCGGCCGGGAACGCCGACAGGCCGTTATTGGCGATGTGGACGAAGGCGTACATCCGCGCCCGCGTCTGGGCCACGATGAAGCGGCGCAGCGCCGCGAGATTGTTGACCCCGGCATCGCCCGCCGAGACGACGGTCGTCGTCGCCTGGAATTGCACGAGCTCGTCGGCGGGAATGCCGATCGCCGAGCCGTAGGGATAGACGTGACTATGCAGATCGATGAGGCCGGGCATCACCAGCTTGCCTGACGCGTCGATGCTCTTCAGCGTCCGCTCGGCCGGGATCGCTTCCTGCACGGCTTCGATGACACCCCAGCGGATGCCGATATCGCGCCTGGCGCGCAGCGACTGGCTGGGGTCGAGCACCTCGCCGCCGCGGATCACCAGGTCGTATTTATCGTTCGGGCCCATCGCGGCCCGCACCGGCGCGGCGAGGCCGAGGGCGGCGGATGTCGAAAGTGCCAGGAAATCACGGCGTGACAACGCGGACATGACGGTCCCCCCTATGTTGTTGTTTGTGGCTTCGACGAGCAGTTCCGCCTCCAGCAACAATGCGGCGTTCAGCAGGAATGGATCGGAACTGAAGTCACGTCGCCCAAGGGACTGATCCTATGACTGCATACAAGCGATGGCGAGCCACGAAAACTCTCCAGAACGCATGAACCTTAAGGGCTTCGCGTCGACTAAAGCGGCCGCGTCCCGGGTTGTGCGTCGTGCATCCGGCCATCATTCATCACTTCGCCCGCAACACGGGGCGTCGCCGCTGACGGTCTTGTCCGCGCAAATCTCTCCCGCACGATGCCGCCGGCGGTCCCCCGCGCGATACCGATCTACCCGACCAGTGGGTAGCGGCCCGCGCGTCACACACTCCCACCCGCCGCAAGCGGTATTGCGCCTGATCAATCGCTCGAATGAAGAACGATGGTTCCTTGGACAATCCACATTTTCGCTTATGCTGAAGGTCTGGTTCAGCTCAATGCCATTCGCTCGGAGCGCCGTGTGAGGAATCGGTCATCGTGAATACGCCACCCTTTGATTTCGACTTGTTGCGCACTTTCGTGGCGGTGGTCGACCACAACAGCTTCACGAAGGCCGGAGAGCGCATTGGCCGGACCCAGTCGACGGTCAGCCTGCAAATCAAGAAGCTCGAGGACAATCTGAAGAGGCCGCTGTTTGAGCGTAGCGGGCGTGAGGTTCTGCTGACGACGGACGGTGAGATTCTGTTGGCCTATGCCCGGCAGCTCTTGCATATCGCCGATGAAGCCCGGGCCCGGTTCATGGAGCCCGACATCGAAGGCACGATCCGCCTCGGGACTACGGAGGATTTCGCGACCGTCTACCTGCCCGACATTCTGGCGCGCTTTGCGAGGGCCCATCCGCGCGTCACGCTCGACGTGAACTGCAATTTCAGTTTCAGCCTTCTCGAGGGATTTTCCAAAGGGGAGTACGATCTCGTTCTGATCAAGCGCGAGCCGCAGGCCCCCTTGGGGGGAGTGCCGGTCTGGCGCGATGTTCTTGTCTGGGTTTGCTCGCCTCAGTTTGTCTTCGAAACCGGAAGTCCGATTCCGCTCGCGTTGGCCCCTGCCCCCGATGTCTACCGCAAGAGAGCATTGGCGAGTCTGCAGGCGCAGGGACGCGACTGGCGTATCGTCTACACGAGTGTCAGCAGCGAGGGTTTGCAGGCCGCCGTTCGCGCCGGCTTGGGTATCACCATACTATCGAAGGACATGGTGCCGCCAGGCCTGAAGATCGTCGGCGCGGAGCAACAGCTCCCGCAGCTTCCGGATTCTGAAATCGCCCTTTACCGCTCCCCAGGCAAGTTGTCCCGTGCGGCCGAAATGCTGGCCGAGCACATTACTCATTCGCTCGAATATCGGCGGCCAGAATAGCCGAAGTGACGCCCTGAGGAAGTGTGAGCGCACGACTGGCGCTGCGGAGGCGTATGAGGCGCCACTCAGGGATCGACAAGGTCAGCGGCCCGGCACCCCGGGCTCTACGGCCGGTCGTGCATTCCTTCAATCGACGGCATTGATCGTTTCAATTGGCGTTCGTTCGGTCGGCTCCCTATCAAGAGTGCAGAGATAGACAAAGGCCGGCACAATGACCCTGGATTTGAACATGAGGACCTTCTCGAAACGGATGGATGAGGACACCAGAGAAGGCGAGATCGCCCGCAGAAACGTCCTTTTCGGATTGTGGGCCGGACAGCATGCGGGACTTAAGGACGACGCCCTTGAGGCTTACGCGCTTGCGGTTCACATCGCCGATCTCCGTAGCCCGGGTCATGATGACGTGGTTGCAAAGGTTGCAACCGATCTGAAGGCGTGCGGGAAGCCGATGAGCGATCGGCAGTTGCGAGCTCGTTTTCGCGAGATGGCGATGCGAGCCACTCTGTAGCTTTTCCCGAACGTGGTCGGAAATTGGCAACGTAGGCCGGTCTGCGAAGTGGCGTCGCAATGCCTGGCGAGCTCGCCTGGGGCGAGTCGGCTGCAGCTCATGGATTCCGACGAGCGCTGCCGCTCTCTGGATCATGTCGGATCAGCCTGCCTTGGAGGAGAAGGACTGTGAAGTCGTTGGCCGTGACGTCTTTCTTGTTAGCTGCTGCGACCTTCGCCAATGCTTCCGCCGTTTTCGCGCGCTGGCCGGAGTACGCCGGATTTTGGGTCGTGGGCAATCATGCGACCAAAAGATGCGAAATCGTAACCTCCAACCCGACCATCGATGGTGCCGTCATCTGGTTCGGAAGCGGTCCGTACAAATCGCTCGACGACGCCAGGCTCGCTCGGTCCAATATCCGCGCTTGTCCGAAGGATGAACCCGCCGATTAAGCGTGAGCCAAGCTCTCGATTGGCAGTCGCGCCAGCTGCGCCAATCGGTGTGTCGGGAAGTCCGCCGATCGTCCACGAAAGGCGCCTGTCGACGGCGGCTCACCCACCGTCCGATACCACTCGCAGGGTCTCGGCCGTGTCAATGCCTCCCATTTGAAACGCCAATAGAGGGATTGTGGCGTTGCGGAAGTCGATGGAGAGCCCCCATCTCAGCCTTGTACGTGCCGGACCACTCTCAGCATCAAACGTTCAGTCAGTCTCGAAGAAGATCATGAACCCGTTCATCGAAATCTTCCGCAATGTCATCGCATCTGCTCTCAGTTCGCCAAGGCGATCGCCTGAGACGACGGGTGTGGCCGATCATGTCGGCCATGTGGAGATATCCGGGAAACGGCGGTCTCTCCGGCATCCGGCGCTGGCATGCCTGGTGCTGGCGCTCGTGATGGCGACCCATGGCCAGTCCCGCGCCGCAGAAGACGCGATCGCGATTTCGATGGACGAGCGGGAGATCCGGTTCGCCGGGATCACCACCACACGCCCGGACAAGGAGCAGCCGGAAATCGAGTTGTCGTTCCCCGGCACCGTCGCCATTCCTCCCCAGCAGATGCGGGTTGTCGCGGCGCCTGCGAACGGCCTGGTCGAGTCGATGCTGGTTGCTGCGGACGAGCCCGTGAATGCCGGCGACGCCGTCGCGCAACTACGCTCCATGGAGATCGTCGAGGCTCAGCGTCAGTTTCTCGCCGCGCTTTCTGACGAGGCTCTGGCTGCTGATCGATTGCGGCGAATGCAGCAGCTTTTCGAAGGGCGCGCCGCTCCCGAGCGCGAGTTGCGGACGGCAGAGACCTCGGCTGCTAATGCGAAAGCGCATCTCGATGAGCGACGGCAGATACTGGCGCTGATGGAGCTGTCTGAGACCGACATCGTGTCCTTGCAGAATACGAGAAAGATCGTTCCGGCCGTGACCGTTCATGCACCGGTCGGCGGGATGGTCGTGAAGCGGCACGTCTCACCGGGCGAACGTGTCGATGCCGCCGCTCCCCTCTATACGATCGCGAGTCTCAATCCGCTGTGGGTCAACATTCAGGTACCGGCCTCGCGCCTCTCGGCGCTCAAGACGGGCGCCTCTGTCGTGCTTCCGGCCCATGGCGCGCGCGGTCGCCTGATACGCATCGCCCGTACCGTCGATCCGCAAACCCAATCGGCGATCGCCGTGGCCGAGATCGATTCCAACGGAGGGAGCGTACGACCCGGGCTGGCGACCACGGCGACCATCCGTCTCGACCTGGGACCGGGCACGCAATGGTCGGTCCCGGCTGCAGCGGTCATCAGGCACCGCGACCGCAGCTGGGTCTTCATTCGCAACAAGGAAGGCTTTGTCGCGCGCCCGGTCCAAGTTCTGTCTGAGTCGTCGGCGCGTACGTCAATCCGAGCCGACTTGGGCCCGGACGATCTGGTCGCCGATCGGGGGCTGATCACGCTTCTGTCCGAACTCGCCGCGGCGGACAAGGGCTGACCCATGTGGACAGGTCTCATCAACGGTGCGCTGAAGCAGCGCATTCTCGTGGCTCTGGGCGCCATAGCGTTGGCGATCTGGGGAGCCAACGCCTACCGGCAATTGCCGATAGACGCGTTCCCGGATGTGGCCCCGACTCAGGTTCTGGTCTCCATGAGAGCTCCTGGACTCACGCCTGAGGAATTGGAAAGTCGGATCACACAACCGATCGAACTGGCCATGCGCGGTATTCCGCAGTTGGTCAAGATGCGGTCCACGACGCGTTACTCGGTCGCGCTGCTGACTTTCGAATTTGCCGACGGAACCGACATCTTCTGGGCTCGCGCGCAGGTCAATGAGCGGCTGTCGGACGTGCGCAACCAGTTGCCCGCCGGCGCGGACGGCGGCCTCGCGCCGATCGTCACCCCGTTGGCGGAAATGGTGATGTTCACCATCCAGTCCGACGTGCTGAGCCCCCAGGAGAAGCGCTTCCTGGTTGATTGGACCATCCGTCCCGCCTTGCGCGGCCTTCCCGGAGTCGCGGACGTCAATGTGCTGGGCGGCTTCGTGCGGACCTTCGAGGTCGTCCCCTCGGCGGCAGCGATGGCCGCGCGTGGAATCACGACCGAAGTGCTCGAAAACGCGGTCCGGTCGAACAACCGCAACGACGGCGCCGGACGGATCCGCAACGGCGAAGAGGCCCTGTTGGTTCGGTCGGAAGGCCGCATCCGGACGCTCGACGATATCCGCAATATCATCATCACGACGCGGAATTCGTCCGTCGTCAGGGTCGGTGACGTGGCGGACGTTCGGTTCGGCTCGCTCGCCCGCAATGGCGTGGTGACCACTAACGGCGAGCAAGAGACCGTCTGGGGAATGGTCCTGGGCCTGCGGGGCGCCAATGCCCGCGCGGTCGTGGACGGCGTCAAAGCGAAGTTCGAGGAGCTCAAACCATTGCTCCCTGAGGGCGCCGGGATCGAGATTTTCTACGATCGTAGCGAGCTGATCGGTCAAGCCGTTTGGACGGTCCAGAAGGTGCTGCTGGAAGCGATTGCGCTGGTCATGATCCTGCTGCTTGTGTTCCTCGGCAATCTGCGTTCGGCGTTAGTGGTATCCGTCATTCTCCCGCTCGCCGTGCTGATCACCTTTGGCATCATGCGGTTGTTCGGCTGGTCGGCCAACATCATGTCGCTCGGAGGCCTCGCGATCGCCATCGGGCTTCTAGTGGACTGCGCTGTGGTGGTCGTGGAAAATGTCGAGCATCGGCTCGCGCACTCGCGAAACCCGGATCTGAAGACGCGCCTCCGGCTGACCTTCGAGGCAACGCGCGAAGTCGCGCTGCCTCTGGTGTCTGGCGTCGCCATCATCGTCATGGTGTTCACGCCGCTACTCTCGCTGCAGGGACTCGAGGGGCGCCTGTTCAGTCCAGTGGCGTTGACCATCGCCTTCGCGCTCGGTGCGGCCTTGCTGCTTTCGCTGACGGTCGTTCCGACACTGTCGACCTATCTGTTGCGGGCGGGTTCGGCCAAGGACCCCTGGCTCGTGCGCAAGCTTCACGCCGTTTACGATCCTGCGCTCGCTCATGTCATGAGGCGTCCGATCGTGCTCGTGATCGGGCTCGTCCTCGGCATCGCGTCGGTCGGAGCCGTGTTCCCGCGAATTGGCGCGACCTTCATGCCCGTCATGGACGAGGGCACGCCGGTCGTGACCATCCGCAAGTTTCCCACGGTTTCCGTCGAAGAGGCGGCGCAGACGGACCTCCGGATCCAGCAGGTGCTGATGGCGGAAATCCCGGTGATCAAGGGCATCATGGCCCGCGCCGGCGCCGATGAACTCGGCATCGACCCGGTTGGTCTGAACGAGACCGACATGTTCATGTCGCTGGCGCCGAAATCCGAGTGGCCTAATCCCGACAAGCAGTGGTTTCTGGGCGAACTCAGGCGCGTGCTCGACTCCATTCCAGGCATTGTCTACGCGTTCACGCAGCCGATCGATATGCGCGTCCAGGAAATGATCATCGGTGCGCGCGGCGACGTCGTGGTGAAGATCCTGGGCGACGACATCGGTACGCTCAACCGGCTTTCGCGGGACATCGCTGGGGTCATTCAGCAGATTCCGGGTGCCGTGGACGTCTTCGCTCTTCGCAATGCCGGGATGAAATATCTCACGGTCGCGGTCGACCGCGCCAAGGCCGGCAGATTTGGATTAAACGTTGAACAGGTGCAGGAGGCGATTCGCGTCTGGGTGGATGGACGCGATCTCGGCGTCGTCCTGGAGGGACAGGTTCGCACGCCGCTGGTGGTTCGCGGCGAGGAACGGCAACGGGCCTCGGCATCCGACCTCGCGCGCGTGCCGATCGTGTTGCCGGGCGGAGGGACCGTGGAGCTGTCGCAGATCGCGGACGTTCGCATCGAGGACGGTCCCATCCAGGTGATCCGGGAGGATGGGCAGCGCTTCGCGACCATTCTGAGCAACGTACGCGGACGCGACCTGGTTGGCTTCGTAGACGAAGCGAAGGCTGCCGTCGCCGGCAAACTCGAGATTCCGCGCGGCTATACCCTGGTTTGGGGCGGCCAGTTCGAAAACCAGCAGCGTGCATCGGCCCGGCTCGCGCTTGTCGTCCCGATGGCGCTCGCCATGATCTTCCTGCTACTGTACTTGACTTTCAATTCGGTGCGCCAGGCGGTCCTGGTGTTCTGCAACGTGCCGTTCGCCACCATCGGCGGCGTGGTCGCCCTGTGGGCTTCGGGCGAATTTCTGTCCGTTCCTGCATCCGTCGGCTTCATCGCCCTGATGGGAATCGCCGTTCTCAACGGCGTGGTTCTGATTTCCTACATCAACGAGGTCGTAGCGCGGCGCGAACTGCCCTTGACGGAGGCGGTCATGGAAGGTGCCAAGCGCCGCCTCCGGCCGGTGATGCTTACCGCCTCAATCGCAGCGCTCGGCCTGGTGCCATTCCTCATTGCGACCGGACCCGGCGCCGAAATCCAGCGGCCACTCGCCATTGTCGTCATCGGCGGACTCGTCACGGCGACCGCGCTTACGCTGCTGCTGCTGCCCGTCCTGTATGCGAGATTCGGTCTGCCCAGAAGTGAACGTGTGCTCCTCGCGAACGTGCCGGAGCAGAACCTCGCCACCGAAATGGCCCTGCCGGAACAGACCCCCCTCACCGGAAGCGGCCCGCCCCACATCGGCGCAGCGGCCGTCAGCGAGGTCAAGGTAAAGCGCGCGTAAACCCGCTGGGGCAAGGCCCGCTTTTCCGGAGACAGCAGACATCGCGAGGCTCGCGCGCCGTGGCGGCACGCTTGTCGTCATCGTCAGGCGGCGAGACAACGGCGCGGGCGACAAAAGCCGACGATCATGAGCCCCTTCCCGCCTACGCCACGCGCAGCACCGGCGCCGGCGGCTGCGAGGGTCTGACCAGCGCGAACGCCACCTGCACGATGCCGCCGGCAAGGCCGAGCGCCACGCCGATGCGCCAGGCCATGGTGTAGGAGCCGAGCGCGTCGTAGAGCACGCCGCCGCCGTAGGCACCGAGGAAGCTGCCGATCTGGTGGCTCATGAAGGCGAGGCCCTGGATCATCGCCTGCCAGCGCAGGCCGAACATTTCGGCGACGGCGCCCGCGACCAGCGGGCCGACGCCCATCCACAGGAAGCCCATGATTGCGCCGAACAGCAGCGTCGAGAACGGCGTCGCAGGCAGCAGGAAGTACCAGGCGAGCGCCAGCGAGCGCAGGATGTAGATCCCGCCCAGCAGCGCCAGCTTGTTCCAGCGCTGGCCGGCCCAGCCGAAGAACAGCGAACCCAGCACGTTGAAGCCGCCGATCATGCCGAGCGTCTGCGCGCTGAGCATCGGATCGAGGCCGCAGATCGCCAGATATGACGGCAGATGCGTGGTGAGGAATACGAGCTGCATGCCGCAGACCAGATAGGCGCAGGTCATCACCACGAAGGAGGCATTGCCGAACGCGGTTTTTGCCGCGGTCACCGCGCTGGCTTCGTCGATCTCGTCGGCGGCCGGCTTCGGCAGCGGCACCTGGTCGACACGCCCGGCGTACCACGCCGCCGGGATCATCAGCACGGACATGACGACGAAGCCGGCAAGGCCGACGCGCCAGCCAAAGCCCTCGTTGAGCATCTGCCCAATCGGCGCCGACAACAGCGCGCCGAGCGAGCCCGCGCCGGAGACGATGCCAAGCACGGTCGAGCGCACCGTCGCAGGCACCGCACGTGCCGCCACCGACATCGCGATCGCGGCCGCGGTGCAGGCCAGCGACGTCCCGATCAGCACGCCGGCGCCGATCATGATGCTGACCATCCCGTTCGCGGTCGCCATCAGCGCGAGGCCGACGATGTACAGCCATGCGCCGACGATCATGACCGGCCGGAAGCCGTAGCGCGCCGTCATCGCGCCGGCGAGCGGCTGCAGAAAGCCCCAGGCGAGGTTCTGCACCGCCAGCGCCAGCGTGAAATCCGAGATCGAGATGTGGATGTCGCGCGTCAGCGGCTGCATGAAGATGCCGAGGCTCTGCCGCAGCCCCATGCTCAGCGTCAGCATGATCGAGGCGCCGATCAGGATCGGCAAGGTCGGCCGCAGGACCTGCAGCAGGGGCATTCTTCTTCTCCCTTTGGGCACGGCGCACATGCCGTCGTCCGCTTTTGCCGCCGATTTTGGTTACACAGACCTGTGTACTTAGGCTATGATCGGCAGGTGCTGTCAAGCGAACAGGACGCATTCTGCCGCATGGCTCCCCCGCCCGCCCCACAGACGATGAAAGAGCGGATCCTAGAGACAGCCGACAAGCTGTTCTATCTGCAAGGCATTCGCGCGATCGGCGTCGACACCATCGCGGCCGAGATCGGCATCTCCAAGCGCACGCTCTACAACCACTTCCCGTCCAAGGACGCGCTGATCGCGGCCTATCTCGAGCGCCGTTTCGTGCACGCATCCCCTTCCGACAAGCCGCCGGCCGAGCAGATCCTCGCCACCTTCGATTCGCTGGAGCGGCGTTTTGCGGCCAAGGATTTTCGCGGCTGCCCGTTCGTGAATGCGGTGGCCGAGCTCGGCCCGGCCGACCGCGCCGTGAAGAAGATCGCCGTCGCCTTCAAGGAAAGCCGCCGCCTCTGGTTTCGCGACCGCCTGACCGAGCTCGGCGTAGCGGATGCCGACGCGCTCGCGACCCAACTCGTGCTGCTGGTCGACGGCTCCATCGCCCAGGATCTCGTCCGTGACGACCCGGCGATGGCGCGCGCCGCGAAGGAAGCGGCGAAGGTGCTGCTGCGGAATGCGGGGGTGGATGTGGGGGACGATACGAAGGCAAAAGGACACAAGCCCGCGCCACAATGATCACTGACATCCCGGACAAGCGCAGCGAAGCGAAGCGCCGATTCGGGATGACGGCTGAGGGTGTTGCCACAGCATTCATCCCACGACTCTATTTTACCACCATGCTCCTGTTTTGCCCGACAGATCAAACGAGCGTGCGAGGCGCAAATGCGATTCTTGACACCCTCGTAAGTCCTTGATCCGACTGGCGCCGGCTACTGTGCATGGGGTTGTTTTCGCAAATTTTGCGAAGTCGGCCCTCAGGCCGCCTGCGACACCACCCGATTGCGGCCGTCGTGCTTGGCGCGGTAGAGCGCGGTGTCGGCGCGCTTGAGCACGTCGGCGACAGCCTCGCCCTTCCGCTCCAGCGTGGTGAGACCGATCGAGATCGTGACCTCGATGCGCTTGGCGCCCTTGTGGATCGCGAACGGCTCGCCCGCGATCGAGCGGCGCAGCCGCTCGGCGACCATGCCGGCGACGTGGAGATCGGTCTCCGGCATCACGATGACGAACTCCTCGCCGCCATAGCGGCAGGCAAGGTCAATGCCGCGGATCGACTTGCGCACCCGCACGGCGAATTCGCGCAGCACGTCGTCGCCGGCGTCGTGACCGTAATTGTCGTTGATCGACTTGAAGAAGTCGATGTCCAGGATCATCAGCGCCAGCGGCTTGCCGCGGGTCGAGGCCTGCTCGGCGAGCGTCGCCAGATGGCTCTCCATGTAGCGGCGATTGTGCAGGCCGGTGAGCGCGTCGGTGATCGCCATCTCGATCGAGTTCTGCACGTTGTCGCGCAAATGATCGGTGTAGCGGCGGCGGCGGATCTGGGTGCGCGCGCGCGCCAGCAGCTCGGTCTTGTCGATCGGACGCAGCAAATAGTCGTTGACGCCGATCTCGAGCCCACGAAGAAGCCGCGTCGAGTTCTCGGGATCGGCGATCGCCAGGATCGGCACGTGGCGCGTGCGCTCCAGCGAGCGCGCCTGACTGCAGAGGCGCAGGCCATCGAAATTGTTGAGGTCGAGCGAGACGATCAGGAGGTCGTAATTGCCCTCGGCGGCGTGGAACAGCGCCTCCGTCGGATTGGGCTCGACGTCGATGGTGTGCTCGGCGGCGAGGATCGTCGCCAGCCGCTCGTAGGAGGACTGGCGGTCGTCGACCAGGAGGATGCGGCCGCCCTTGCCGGTGTCGGCGACGGCGCTGCGCTCGGGCGCCTGCATGCCGATCTCGAGCGAGGTGATGGCGCGCATGCGCAGCTCGTCGGTCATCATCTTCAGCCGCGTCAGCGAGCGCACGCGCGCGATCAGCACGACGTCGGAGACAGGCTTGGTCAGGAAATCGTCGGCGCCGGCCTCCAGCCCGCGGTTGCGGTCGGCGGGGCTGTCGAGCGCGGTGACCATGACGACGGGGATGTGATGCGTGGCCGGGTCGGACTTCAGGCGGCGGCAGACTTCGTAACCGTCCATGTCGGGCATCATCACGTCGAGCAGGATGATGTCGCATTCGGCGCGATGACAGATCGCCAGCGCCTCGGTGCCGTTCGAGGCGGTCATCACGTCGAAATATTCGGCGGACAGGCGGGCTTCGAGGAGCTTGACGTTGGCAGGAACGTCATCGACAACCAGGATACGCGCAGACACTGTGAACTCACTTCCTATCCGATAAAACGCCGGACCGTCTCAATGAATTTGCCGACCGAGATCGGCTTGGACAAATAGGCCTCGCAGCCGCCCTCGCGGATGCGTTCTTCGTCGCCCTTCATCGCGAACGCGGTGACCGCGACGACGGGAATGGAACGCAGCTCCGGATCGTCCTTGATCCAGCGCGTCACCTCCAGCCCGGAGACCTGCGGCAGCTGGATATCCATCAGCACGAGGTCGGGCCGCATCTTGCGAACGAGGTCGAGCGCCTCATAGCCGTTGCTGGTCCCGGAGGTCTGGTAGCCGTGCGCCTCCAACAGGTCGCGGAAGAGCTTCATGTTGAGCTCGTTGTCTTCCACGATCAGGACGGTCTTGGCCATCCCGCCCTCCTGGTTGGTCCGCAGGACCGATACATGTGACGCCTCAGACGCCGCTTTCCGGCGTTTCGAAAACTGGATTCAAACTAGCCTCAGATTCGCTTGAGTTTCGTTAAACCCGAGGGTCGATTTTCTGCGATGTGGTTTCCAGTTGCTTGTCCGGGGTCGGAAGACTCAGGGGCGAGACTCGGGCATGATGCAAAGTAGACACCGAAAGTTAACGGAAAGGCAAACCGTCCCCTTGAAAAAGCCTGTTCACAACCCCCGCGAAGTCGCTGAAATCGTTGCGATTCAGGCCCTGTCCTTCGTCGCGAGCGAGCCCGAGCGGCTGGGCCTGTTCCTGGCCGAGACAGGGGTCGGCCCGGAGACCCTGCGCAATGCCGCCGCGGACCCCAACTTCCTGCTCAGCGTGCTCGATTTCGTGATGCGCGATGACGCCACCGTGAAGGCCTTTGCCGGCTCGGTCGAGCTGCACCCGACCAACGTCGCCGCAGCGCGGCAGGTCCTCGGCGACTCGCTCGGCGATCCCTCCTGGGAGCGCGACGTGCCGTGATCGTCCCCGACCCGGCCGGGCCCCGCTGCTTCTGCCGGGATTGTCTGGCCGATCTCGATATGGCGGTGCGGCGCTGCTCGGCCTGCGGTTCCCCCCGTCTCGTCCGCCACCGCGCGCTGTCCACCCTGACCATCGCCCATATCGACTGCGACGCCTTTTACGCGACGGTCGAGAAGCGGGACAATCCCGACATTGCCGACAAGCCCGTCATCATCGGGGGTGGCAAGCGCGGCGTGGTATCGGCCGCCTGCTACATCGCGCGCACCTATGGTGTGCGCTCGGCCATGCCGATGTTCAAGGCGTTGGAAGCCTGCCCTCATGCGACCGTGATCCCGCCCGACATGGGGAAATACGTCCGCGTCGGCCGCGAGGTGCGCCAGGCCATGCAGGCGCTGACGCCGCTGGTCGAGCCGCTCTCGATCGACGAGGCCTTCCTCGATCTCTCCGGCACCGAGCGTGTGCACGGCATGGCCCCGGCCAAGGTGCTGGCGCGCTTTGCCCGCGAGGTCGAACGCGACATCGGCATCTCCGTCTCGGTCGGCCTGTCCTGCAACAAGTTCCTGGCCAAGATCGCCTCCGACCTCGACAAGCCCAGAGGCTTTGCCGCGCTCGATCAGGAGGAAGCACGCATGATGCTGGCGGACAAGCCGGTCGGCTTCATCTTCGGCGTCGGCCCCGCCACGCAGGAGCGCCTCGTGCAGCGCGGCTTCCGCGTCATCGCCGACCTGCAGAAGGCCGACGAGATCGAGCTGATGCGGCAGTTTCCGAGCGACGGCCGCAGGCTGTGGCGGCTCGCGCGCGGCATCGACGACCGCCGCGTCGAGCCTGACCGCGGCGCCAAGACCATCTCCAGCGAAACCACGTTCGAGACCGACATCCGCGATTTCGCCGCGCTGGAGAAGATCCTGTGGCGGCTGTGCGAGAAAACCTCCTCGCGGCTGAAGAGCAGCGAGCTCGCCGGCTCGACCGTCACGCTGAAATTGAAGACCGCCGACTTTCGTCAGCGCACGCGCTCGCAGTCGATCGCCGTCCCGACGCAGCTCGCCGCCAAGATCTTCTCGATCTGCCGCGAGATGCTGGCGAAGGAGATCGACGGCACCGCCTTCCGCCTGATGGGCGCCGGCGTCAGCGCGCTGCGCGAGGGCTCGCCGGCCGACGACACCGACATGCTCGACCGCCGCGCCGCCCATGCCGAGCGCGCGGTGGACAGCCTGCGCAAGAAGTTCGGCAGCGCCGCGGTGATCCGCGGCATCGCCTATGAGGGTCCGGAGAAGGCGCAGGAACAATGACGGGCGAACGCGATCTGGACGCGCTGCTGCGACACATGAAGCCGGAGCTGCGGCCGGGCATCTTCGTGTTCTGCACGATCCCGGCAAATGAAAGCATTCCTGCGGCGATCAGCCCCCTGCTGACGTTTCGCGAGCAGGAAGGCACAACGCTGGTGATCCCTCGTGAAGAGGCTGAAGCCGCGGGACTGCGCTGTACGTTCGCCTCGCGCCTGATCACCCTGACGGTTCACTCCGCGCTCGACGCTGTCGGCTTCCTCGCGGCGATCACGGCGCGCCTCGCCGAAGCCGGCATCAGCGTGAATGCCGTTTCGGCGTTCCATCATGACCATCTCTTCGTGCCGGTTGACCATGCGGACGAAGCGATAGCCATTCTGCAAGAGCTGTCCGTAGCAACGTAGGATGGGTAGAGCGTAGCGAAACCCATCAAGCTCCATCCACGCGGCAAGGACGATGGGTTTCGCTACGCTCTACCCATCCTACAGTCCCTCAATCCGCGACTGCAATGGCCTCGATCTCGATCAGCCATTCCGGCGCGGCGAGCGCGGAGACGCCGACAAGCGTGGACGCCGGTGGCTCCATGCCTGCGAAGAAGGCCGAGCGGGCCTTGCCGATGATCGGCCGCAGCTCCGGCTTGTAGTTCACGACGAAGGTCGTGATCTTGACGATGTTGGAATAGCTCGCGCCGGCCGCCTTCAACGCGTGGCCGAGGTTCTGCATCACCTGCGTGGTCTGTGCGGCGATATCCCCCTCGCCGACGATCCGTCCCTCCTCGTCCACCGAGACCTGGCCCGAGATGTAGATGGTGCGCGCGCCCGAGGCGGTGACGACGTGGGAATAAGCGGGATTGTGATGCAGGCCGGCGGGGCGGAGATGGTCAAGCTTGGGCATGGGCTGGCTCCCGGAGTTTGTAGTTGGGAGGAGCGTAGCTGGAGAGCGCGCCGAGAGCCAGCCGTCATTGCGAGGAGCTCTTGCGACGAAGCAATCCAGAATCTTTCCGAGGAGAGATTCTGGATTGCTTCGCTGCGCTCGCAATGACGATACCGGACGAGTGACAGAACTCTTCCATTCCGGGGCGGTCCGCAGGACCGAACCCGGAATCTCGAGATTCCGGGTTCTCGCTTCGCGAGCCCCGGAATGACACTCGAAGCTCAATTGCAGGGCTTGCTGTCCTTGACGTCGAACTTGCCCATCGCGCCGGAAATGACGAAGTCGTTGTAGTCGAGCACGAGCTGGCGCGAGACGCCATTCTCGTAGAGCTCGAACGCCATCGCATAGACCGGCGTCTGCTCCCCCTCCTTCTGCTGAGCGTCGCGGTCGAAATAGCTGACGGTGACCGGCCAGCGCTTCAGCGACTTCATGTGCTCGTCCGACGTCGAGGGATCGGCGGAGGTGGCGCGGTCGGCGGGAACCGGCTGGCCGATCACGGTCAGCGTGTTGTAGACCTTCTGGCCGTCGTCGGAGCCGTCATAGACCGAGAGCTCGAGCAGCGATTTGCCGTCCCTGGCGGCGGCGATGATGCGCTGGATCTGCTCGGTGGGAAACACGATGCTGCCGTCGAGGGTGAAACTCTTCGGCGCCGGCAGCTTCAGCTTGACGTTGATGTGGTCGCCGTCGCGCTCGGCCATGCCGTCGACCCGGCCGGCATCGGCCTCGTTCATGCGCGTCTCGATCTTGAAGCGATAGCTCTTGCCGGCGGCGTCCTCCCAGGAATTGGAACGGAGGTCGCTGAGCGTGACCTTGCCCTCGCCGCTGTCGAGCTCGGAGACCTGGCGGAATTCGGAGGTGTAGCCCTCGCACGCGCTGCCGGTGAAGTTGTAGAGGATGCGGCCGCGCGCGCTGTTGACCGAGTTGGAGCGCGATTTCACCAGGCTGAGGTCATAGAGCGCCTGGTGCGGCAGGAACGGACCGTTGGCGGCCTGCGCGCTCTCGCCAAGGCCGAAACTGGCCGCCGCGAGCGCCATCACACCGAGCGAAGTCCGGAAAAGGTGCACCATGTCTATTCCTTGGGGGCGCGTCCCTGCGAAGCGCAGATTCGACATTTTAATGACCGTTCCATTGCGTCGCAACTGAGGCCGTTTCACGTAAAGTTGCCCCTTGGCGCTGAACCTGCTGTCCGATCTCAACAAATACGGGCCCCTCGCGGTTGCTTGCATGTGGCGGCCCGATGGGCGAAACAGGGCGCGCCCGGCCACCTTTGCGGACGCGCCGGGGCGAATGATTTTTTGGACAAAGAGGTCGGACATGGCGGGCACGGTCGAGCAGAGGCTGGCGGAACAGGGCATCAAGCTGCACGAGGCCCCTACGCCCGTCGCCAATTACGTCCCGTTCGTGCGCACCGGCAATCTGCTGTTCGTCTCCGGCCAGGTCTGTTTCGATCCCGCCGGCAAGCTGATCGCCAAGGGCAAGCTGGGTGCCGGCGTCTCCATCGAGGACGGCGCCGCGGCCGCCCGCGGCTGCGCGGTGAACCTGCTGGCCCAGGTCAAGGCGGCGCTCGGCGATCTCGACAAGGTGGTGCGCGTGGTGCGCCTCGGCGGCTTCATCAACTCGGCGCCGGACTTCCTGGACGGGCCGAAGGTGCTCAACGGCGCCTCCGACCTGATGGTCGCCGCCTTCGGCGACAAAGGCCGCCATGCCCGCACCACCGTCGGCGTCGCCTCGCTGCCCGCCGATGCCGCGGTCGAGGTCGACGGCGTGTTCGAGGTCGTCTGACGCGACATGCGCGCGCCCGATTGGCTGACAGCCCGGCCGGTCGCCCATCGCGGCCTGCATGACATTTCGCGCGGCATCGTCGAGAACATGCCGGGTGCAGTGCAGGCTGCGATCGCGGGCAACTTCGCGATCGAGGTCGACATCCAGCTCTCCGCCGATGGCGAGGCCATGGTGCATCACGACCATGCCCTCGGCCGCCTCACCGGGGCCACGGGCGAGGTGATCTCGAAGACGGCGGCCGAGCTCAAGGCCGTCAGGTTCAAGGACACGCCCGAGCGGATGATGTCGTTGTCCGACCTCTGCGCCCTCGTCGCCGGCCGCGTGCCGCTGGTGATCGAGGTGAAGAGCCATTTTGGCGGCGACCGCAAGCTGGTGAAGCGAATGGCCGAGGTGCTGGCGTCCTATGACGGACCGGCCGTCGGCATGTCCTTCGACCCGGACCAGGTACTGGCGCTGCGCGAGCTGTTGCCCTCCCGCCCGCGCGGCATCGTCGCGCAACGGACCTATGAGGATGAATATTGGGCTGACCTGACGCAGCAGCAGCGCGACAGCATGCTGTACCTTCGCCACGGCTTCCAGACCCAGCCCCACTTCGTCGCTTTCAAGGTCGATCACCTCCCGGCGCCCGCCCCCTGGATCGCCCGCAACGTCTTCAGCTGCGCCCTGCTCGGCTGGACCGTCCGCACGCCGGAGCAGCGGACCCGGGTCGGCCAATACGCGGACCAGATGATTTTCGAGGGATTTGTGCCGTAGGGCCCCGCCCATGTCCCGGACGCGCTGCAGCGTGAAAAGCGGCTGCCGGGACCCAGCAAGCCGCACAGGACAATGCGGAGAAATGGGCCTCGGCTCAGCAACGCACCACTGCGTGCTGCGCAGCGTCCGGGCAAGCGAGCCTCCCTCCCCGCCCTCTTGAAGTCGCTGCTGCAATGCACGATCTTGGGGGTCGATGGCATCATCCGAAATCACGCTCGAGGCCGTACCTTCGATTGACAACGTGTCACCGGAGGATTGGGACGCCTGCGCCAATCCCGGCGGACGGTGCCCAGGGGCCGGCAACGGAACCTCATCTTCGCTTTCAGGCGATTCCCTCGGTCTCTCAAGACCGGCCTATAACCCTTTCGTCTCCCACGCCTTTCTTTCGGCAATTGAGAAATCGGGTTCGGCGACCATCCGCACCGGCTGGGGCCCGCGGCATCTCGTGGCCAAGATAGACGGCCGCGTCGCCGGCATCGTGCCCTGCTATCTGAAATCGCATTCCCAAGGCGAGTACGTGTTCGACCGCGGCTGGGCCGACGCCTATGAGCGCGCCGGCGGGCGCTATTATCCGAAGCTGCAGGTTTCGGTTCCGTTCACCCCGGCGACCGGGCCGCGGCTCCTGGTCCGCGACGGCGTCGACCGCGAGCGGATCATGGATGCGCTGGCTGGCGGGCTGGTGGCGCTGTGTGGCGTCAGCAAGGCCTCCTCGGTCCACGTCACCTTCGCGCGGGAGGCGGAATGGAAGCTGCTCGCCGAGCACGGCTTCCTGCAGCGCACCGACCAGCAGTTCCACTGGCACAATGAAGGATTTGCCAGCTTCGACGATTTCCTGGCGACGCTGAACTCGCGGCACCGCAAATCGATCAAGCGCGAGCGGCGCGATGCGCTGGCCGCGGGCATCACCATCCACTGGCTCACCGGCAAGGATATCACCGAGGAGGCCTGGGACGCCTTCTTCGAATTCTACATGGAGACCGGCTCACGCAAATGGGGCCGGCCTTATCTGACGCGGGAATTCTTCTCGTTGATCGGCGAGACCATGGCTGAGGACGTGCTGCTGGTGATGGCCCGCCGCAACGACCGCTGGATCGCCGGCGCGATCAACTTCATCGGCTCGGACACGCTGTTCGGCCGCAACTGGGGTGCAGTCGAGCATCATCCGTTCCTGCATTTCGAGGTCTGCTATTACCAGGCGATCGACTTCGCCATCAAACGCGGCCTCAGGCATGTCGAGGCCGGCGCACAAGGCGAGCACAAGATCGCCCGCGGCTACCTGCCGCGCACCACCCATTCCGCCCATTTCATCGCCGATCCGGGCCTGCGCCGTGCCATCGACGATTACCTCAAGCGCGAGCGCGCCTATGTCGCCGAGGCCGGACGGGAGCTCGCCGAGCTCGGCCCGTTCCGCAAGGGCGCCGACGAGGCGCCTTGACGGTTTGCCGTTGCTGGTGACAGTAAGCGCAAAATTCCAGGCGCAAAGTTCTCGGGAGCCGCCAATATGACCGCCTACGATACCAACAACATCTTTGCGAAAATCCTGCGCGGCGAGCTGCCTTGCTACAAGGTCTACGAGGACGAGCACGTGTTCGCCTTCCTCGACATCATGCCGCGCGTCCCCGGTCACACGCTGGTGATCCCGAAGGCCCCTGCCCGCAATATTCTCGACATCAAGCCCGACGATTACGCCCATGTCGCCCGCGGCGCGCACAAGATCGCAGCCGCCGCCATGAAAGCCTTCAAGGCCGACGGCATCACCGTGCAGCAGTTCAACGAGCCCGCCGGCGGACAGGTGGTGTTTCACCTGCACATGCACGTGATGCCGCGCCACGACGGCGTCGCCATGCTGCCGCCGGCCAGCCGCAAGGAAGACGACAAGGTGCTGCAGGAGAACGCAGCGAAGTTGATCGCTGCGTTGAAAGGCTGACCGTCATTCAGAGGCGCGCCTCTTGGCGCGAACTATGGTGCGCGATTGCGCACCTGAGAATCCATCGGGCGGCAGAGATGGTGGTGGAATGGATTCCGGGCTCGCGCTTCGCGCGCCGCGGAATGACAGTCTACTCCGTCTCGAAATCGCCCTTCTGAGGCGCGGCCAGCGGGGTGAACTCGCACCGATCCGGCTTGACGTCGATCAGGGGCGTGTTGTCGAGGCAGTCGAGACCGCGCACCAGGATCGCATTGCCCTCGATGCCGACCAGCTTCACGATCGACGTGCCGATCGGGTTCGGCCGCACCGGCGAGCGCAGCGAGAAGGTGCCGCGGGTCTTGTCGTTGTTCTTCGGGCTCTGCAGGATGATGTCGCGGCGCGACTGGTCGAGCCAGTAGAGCACTTCGAGATTGCTGTAGAAGTCGACGCCCTTGATGGCCGGCACGAACGGCTCGAAGATCTCGAGACGGCAGATCGGGCCATCCTGACGGCCTTGCCGTGGCGTCTCCATCCGCGAGGTCCAAGGCGTGCGGATGCGGCCGATGAAGATCAGGCCGGCATCCTGCGCGGGCGGCAGCTCGATGGCGACCTCGCCCTCGCGGAGTTCGTTCTTGCGAACCATGTTTCCAGTTCCTTGCTGTCGAGCCGTGTTTTAGCCCAACCACCACTTGCCGGCCAGCATGAAGACTTCGCCGGTCACGACGCCCGCAAAGATCGAGCGGCGCGTCAGCAGGAACACGACGAGACCGGCGGCCACCGCGCCGTAGCGCAGGATATCAGGCACGCCGGCGAGCGCGCCCGGCGGCTCGACCACGATCTGGGCGATCACGCCGGCGAGGATGGCGGTGGCGACCGCCCGCACCCAGACCAGCAGCTCGGAGCCTTCGTCGATGCCGCCGCCGAACCACAGGCCCAGCATGCGCCAGATCTGGTTGGGAATGACGCCGGCGACGAACAGCACCGCCAGCGCATGCCAGTCGCCGATCAGCTGCGCCGAGCTCATGCGCGCACCTCCCGCCACCAATGCACGCCATAGGCGACGGTGCCGGCCACCACCCCGCTGACCAGGATATCGACGCCCGAGCTCAGCTTCGCGGCCAGCGGATACAGCATGACGCCGAGGACGAGCGCGACGACATCGGCAATTTCGCGACTGTTGCGCGCGGTCGAGAACAGGAACGACAGCGGTGTGAGCAGCAGGATCGCCGCGCCGAGCGTCTGCGTCAGATTGGCGGCGAGGAAATAGCCGACCGTGTTGGCAACGAGACAGACCGAGACGAGGCCGCAGCCGAGCCCGTGAACGAAGGCGATGCGCCGCTCACGCGGCACTTGGGGCAGGAAGCGGTGGCACTCGACCCACAGCGTGACCGCGGTGAGATGCGCGGCAAAGACCAGCTCGCGCCGCTTGGTCGTCGGCGTGCGCATCAGCGGCAGCACCGAGACCACCATCGGAAACAGCCTGATAGCGCTGACGGTGACGGCGATCGCCGACTGGATGATGGTGGCGCCGGAGCCGAGCGTGGTGATCAGGATGATCTGCGCCGGCCCCGCCCAGACGAACAGCGTCGAGGCGAGCGCCCAGAGCAGGCTGAAATGGGTGTCGTGCGCGAGCGCGCCGATGCCGAGATAGGTCACGAACAGCACGATGGTCAGGATCGTCTGTGTGATCGAGCGCAGACCCCAGCCGAAGGCGAGCCAGGAGCTATTCCATTGCGGGGAATCGAGAGGGGGAAGCGCCACGGAAGGATTGGCCGGGTTGCGGAATCGGGCCTGCATAACGGGCAATGGGAGCATCCGCGTCAAGGAAGCCCGCGGCGGGGCTGGCATGCGCGACCCACCCACCGCCGTCATTCCGGGGCGCGCCACTTGGCGCGAGCCCGGAATCCATCAAGCCACCGAGACCGCTGCGCGATGGATTCCGGGTTCGCGACTTCGTCGCGCCCCGGAATGACAGCCTACCCCGCGACACCCCTGTTCCTCAGCACGAAGCACGCCCCGCCCGCCTTCCTGATCCGGTTGCACAGATCATCCGCCTCGCTGCGCGTCTCAGTGCCGATGCGCACCTGGTAGAACGCGCGCGTGCCGCGGCTGCGCATCACCGAGGACAGCAGGCTCGGGTCGCGGTCGCCGATCACCGCGCTCAGCCGCGTGACGGCACGCGAGTACATTGCCAGCGCCCTGTTGCGGTCGAAGCCGGCGGCGAGCTGGACACCCCAGGCCTTGGCGGCCGCAAGCTCCACGTGCTGCTCGAGCTCGGCAACGAAGGCATTCGGTGCCCGCTTCAATAGCGCCATCAGATCGCGGCAGCTCGTCGGCGGTGAGCTCGGCGGTCCCTTGCCGGTCGCTCCTGCCTTGGCCCAGGCATCGACGCTGGTGCCGGTGATGGCGTAGACGTAGTTGCGGGTCTGCTCCGGCATTCCGCCGGTCCCGGCGAGCCATTCCCGCACGCGCCGCGGGCCGGCGTTGTAGGCCGCCGCGGCAAGGCCGAGATTGCCGAACTGGCTGCGCAGCTCGCTCAGAAATTCCGCCGACTTCGGCAACGCCTGCACCGGATTGAACGGATCGAGCAACCCGCGCTCGCTCGCGGTGCCCGGCATGAATTGCGCGATGCCCCGAGCGTGCTCGCCGCTGCGCGTCATGGGGCCGACCGCATCGGCCTGGAAGCGGCTTTCTTGCCAGATCACCCGGGCGAAGAATTCCAGTGGGAGATCGGCATCGCGCGCCGCCGCCTCCACGATCAGGCAGATCGACTCCCGCGTGTCGCTCTCGCGGGCGTCTTTCGGCGTCTCCGGCGGCTTCGCGTGTTCCTCGGCCTTCGGAGGCCCATCCGGGGCCGGCGTCTCCTCTGCCAGCGCCGGCGACAGCACGAGGGCCTGGCACAAAACAGCGATAACCCGGGCTATTCGCATGGCATCGACGTGACAGGACAAAGCGGACCTTGACTTGGAACCCCAGCCAACTAGCAACACACGGCAGTATCAACGCAGGTCCGGCCCGATGGTGACAATCTTTTTTGATCTGGACGGCACCCTCACGGACCCTAAGCCGGGGATCACGCGCTCGATCCAGTACGCGCTGGCGCGGCTCGATGTCGCGGTGCCGAGCGAGGACGAGCTGACCTGGTGCATCGGGCCGCCGCTGCATGCCAGCCTGAAGAAACTCACCGGAACCGACGAGCTCGCCGACCGCGCCCTGCTGCTCTATCGCGAGCGCTTCAGCGATATCGGCCTGTTCGAGAACGAGGCCTATGCCGGCATCGCGGACACGCTGACGACGCTCGCCGCGACCAGCCAGCGCATGTTCGTCGCGACCAGCAAGCCCGCGGTCTATGCCAGGCGCATCGTCGATCATTTCGGCCTGAAACCCTACTTCGAGCACGTGTTCGGCTCCGAGCTCGACGGCACGCGCGTCGACAAGCGCGACCTGCTGCGCTACGCGCTGGACGAGACGAAAGTCGATGCCGGGAGCGCGATCATGATCGGGGACCGTAGCCATGACGTCGTTGGCGCCCGCACCAACGGCATGACCGCGATCGGCGTGCTCTACGGCTATGGCAGCGAGGCCGAGCTGAAGGACGCCGGCGCGCATCACATCTGCGCCGCGCATCCCGAGCTGCTCGGCCATTGCGTCGTTTAGGCGCTGGCCGCTTCCACCGAGGCCAGCATGCCGGTTCTGTCGTGGCAGTTCAGATATTCGAAGAACTGCTCGTCCGCAGCGGCCACCGTGACCTCGTGATACAGTCGCAGCCTGGCTGACGGTCCGAGCGTCGACAGATACTTCATCGCCGCGCCAAAGATCCTGACATGGGTCGGATGCGACTCCGCCCAGCGCTCCAGCGCTGCCAGACTCTTCCACCAGCTCTGACCGTAAGACTTTTCGCACACGCTGCCGTCAGCCGAGAGCAGGCGCATGTAGCGGTTGGCATAGCAGCCGATCGCAAGACCGTCATCGCGCAGGAAATCCATGCCCTCGCGCAGCACCGGCTCGACGTCATCGAGATAGAGCTTTCGTTCGGACGCTTCGGTATCGCTCCAATCCTGCCCGGACCGGATCAGGCAGGGATTGTCGTGCGCCACGACCCGCAGCCGAGCGCCGTCGCGGACCAGCTTCGGCGTGCCGCCGGGCGCCATCGCGTCGGTTTGCGACAGCGGGATGCGGTCGCGCATGCCACCCCAATAGGCATGCTCCTGCACCTCGCCGCTCATCCCCTCGGCAACCGCCGCGACGCCCTCGGTTCGGTCGGGCGATGAGAACAGCGTCTCGTGCCGCGCCACTGTCGGACGCAGCACCTCGATGAACGTGCCGACGTCCTCGCGCTGCCGCCCGGTCCAGGCCTCGCGCACCGGTTCGAACCAGGCCTCGAAGCGCACGATGTCGTCCCAATAGCCAACCGAGACGATGGTCTCGTATCCGGCCTGATCGACATGGTGCGCGCGGTCCCAATGCGAGGGCCCGCCTGCCCCGGCGAGCCGCGCCGCGATCTCGACAAGCGCCTCCGCCGCGGCCACCGGCGCAGCACCGCGATACTGCACGCCGAAATAGGCCATCACGACCCGGCTCACGCCGGGCTTGTAGCGCGCCACGAAAGACGGATAAGGCGGCTGGTAATCGTCCGGCACGCGCTTGTGGCGCGTGCGCGTGGTTTCGAGATGCAGAGGAATTGCGGATTCCATGGCCGTACCCTCCCCTCGATCACCGCGATCAGCTCGCCGCGGCGGCAATGTCCGTGGGCTCGACGCTATCGGCCGGCAACGCGAACTGCTCGACGCGCTTGTAGGGCTTCTTGTTCAGCAACAGCCGCGTCACGTCCGGTCGTGAATAATGCCCGGCCGGGTCTGCCGCGTTCTTGGCGACGCCGATGGCGCCGAGGTCGATCTCGGCAATCAGCAGCCCCTCCTGGTCCGGCGCGAGCTTGTCGCCGATCTGGCTGCCGTCGGGGCTGTAGATCGCGGCGAAGCCGCCGCCGACATGGAGCAGCGCGTGCTTGTCCGGTCGGTCGCAGAGCTCATCGACCATCGCCTGCGACACCGTCGCGCAAGGCGCCAGCACGAAGCATGAGCCTTCCACCGCATAGACGCGCGAGGCGGCATTGTTGACCTCGGCTCCGAGCGCCGGCGCGAAGGGATCGTAGAGCGAGAAGCTCGGCCAGGCCGCGACATGCACCTGCTCGTTCTGGGCGTACATCGCGTATTTCGACAGCGGCTGCAGATGCTCCCAGCAGCACAGCGCGCCGAGCCGGCCGATGTCGGGCCGCGCGTGCACGGCAAGGTCGCTGCCGTCGCCCTCGCCATAGACGGTGCGCTCGGCATGGGTCGGCCGCAGCTTGCGACGCTTGGCGATGGACTCGCCATCGGGCCCGATCAGCCATTGCGCCAGATAGAGGCTGCCGCCATCGCGCTCGGACAGGCCGATCACGGCGGTGAGCTTGGCCTTGCGCACGGCATCGCGCAGCCGTTCGGCCTGCGGGCTGTCATAGGCCAGCGAATTGTCGAAATAGCGCTGCACGAAGCCGCGGCCGATCGCCCAGGCCGGCGAGTCCATCCAGATGTGCCAGGGGTAGCCGGGAATGAAGGCCTCCGGGAAGGCGATCAGCTTGGCACCTTTCTCGGCGGCCTCCCTGATCAGCGCGACCGACTTGTCGATCGAGGCGTCGAGGTCGAGCCAGGCCGGCGCAGCCTGCACCACCGCCACCTTGTATTTCGGATGTTCGATGCCCATTGCCGCCTCCCTAGCCGGTTGATCGGAAGCCATCTCCGATGCAGTCTATTGGACCAAGGCGGGCGATCGAGCGCTCGACCGCGACGGAACAAAAACTCGACCGGGCGGAATTCATGCCGGGTACGGGATTTGCCTCCGGTCAGGCTGGGTCCGTCCATTGGCGGTTTTGCTGGACGGGACAAGGGAGGCTTCCAGATGCCAATCCAGTTCACGACGGACGGCAGCCCGGCCCATCGGCGGCTCGCGCTCTGGCAGGACATCGTCTGCGACGTCTTCGTCGGGCTCGACTGCAGGTCCGATCTCGGCAGCGCCTTTCGCGGCTCGGTCACGCAAGCTGCGCTCGGCAAGGCCGTATGCTCCGAGGTCTGCTCCGATCGCCAGCGCGTGTTCCGTACACCCTCGCGCATTGCGCGCTCGGATCAGGATTTCGTCCTGATCGCGCTCGGCCATCGCGGCGACGGCGGCGTGGTGCAGGACGGCCGCGAGACCGTGATCCATCCCGGCGAGTTCGCGCTCTACGACACCACGCGCCCCTATGAGCTGAAGTTCAACGATCCTTTCACGCAGTCCATCTTCAAGGTGCCGCGGGAGATGTTGCAGCGCCGGCTCGGCGGCACCGAGACGCTGACCGCGATGTCGTTCGGCGGCGAGGCGCCGCTCGAGCGGCTCGCCTATGATTTCATCTTCCGGCTTTGCCAGAGCGCCGACCGGCTCGCGTCCGACGGCGCCGCCGCATTGTCGGAGCAAGCCGTCGATCTGCTCGCGATGGCGCTGAGCGAACGGCTCCGAAAGACATCGCTGCCGTCCTCGACCCACCGCTCTGCATTGCTCTACCGGCTCAAGGCGCACGTCCGCGCCCACCTCGCCGATCCCGACCTTTCATTGTCGGATACCGCGGCCGCGCTCGGCATCTCGCCGCGCTACGTCAACGACCTGCTGGCCGACGAGGAGACCTCGTTCCAACGTTTCGTCCTTGCCGAACGGCTCGCCCAATGCCGGCGCGACCTCGCCTCGCCCCTGCTCGGTCACCGCCATATCAGCGAGATCGCCTTCGCCTGGGGCTTCAACGACCTCTCGCATTTCGGCCGCGCGTTCCGCGCGCATTTCGGCATGTCGCCGCGCGACTTCCGGCACAGCCAGTTGCGGCACTGATCCGCAGCCATCGGCCGGGGCCTGCGCTCGCCGGAGGCATCGCGCTCCGGCTCGCGGTGCTGGTTCTGGTCGGCTGCGCCAAGCAAGTCCGGTATGTGAGGGCGTGATAGGACAAGGCGCCTGCTTGCGCTAACGTTGGTACCAGGGCCGCGCACATCAATCAGCAGTCAGCCGAGGAGCATATCGATGGAACACCGACGCTTGGGCCGGTCAGGCCTCATGGTGCCAGCTCTCAGCCTTGGCACCGGCACCTTCGGCGGCGTCGGCCGCCTCGCTGCGTGGGGGAGCACGGACGCGACCGAAGCGCGGCGTCTCCTGGACATCTGCCTCGAAGCCGGCGTGTCGATGTTCGACACCGCGAACGTCTATTCGCTCGGCGAATCCGAGCGCGTGCTCGGCGAAGCCGTCAAGGGCCGCCGCGACAAGGTGCTGATCTCGACCAAGGCCACGTTCCGCTTCGGCGACGGTCCCAACGACATCGGCTCGTCGCGGCAGCATCTGCTCGCCGCCATCGACGGTTCGCTGCGCCGGCTCGGCACCGATTACATCGATCTGTTCCAGCTCCACGGCTTCGACGCCTTCACGCCGCCCGAGGAGGTGCTGTCAACGCTCGACGTGCTGGTGCGCGCCGGCAAGATCCGCTACGTCGGCGTTTCGAATTTCTCGGGCTGGCACCTGATGAAGTCGCTCGCACTTGCCGACAAGCACGGCTTTCCGCGCTACGTCGCCAACCAGACCTATTATTCACTGATCGGGCGCGACTACGAATGGGAGCTGATGCCGCTCGGCCTCGACCAGGGCCTCGGCGCCGTGGTCTGGTCGCCGCTCGGATGGGGGCGCCTCACCGGCAAGATCCGCCGGAATCAGCCGAAGCCCGAGGTGAGCCGCCTGCCCAAGACCGCCGAGTTCGGCCCGCCCGTGCCGGACGAGCACGTCTATCGCGTCGTCGAGGCGATCGACGAGGTCGCGAAGGAAACGGGAAAGAGCGTATCGCAGATCGCGCTGAACTGGCTGCTGCAGCGCCCCACGGTGTCGACGCTGATCATCGGGGCGCGCAACGAGGCGCAGCTCCGCGAAAATCTCGGCGCGGTCGGCTGGTCGCTGACCAAGGACCAGGTCGCAAAACTCGACGCAGCGAGCAAGGTGACGCTGCCCTATCCCTATTGGCACCAGAGGACGACGTTCATCGACCGCAACCCGCCGGCGGTTTAGGACCCCTTGAGCTGCGTCAAGCGCGCTGGCCTCGGCCGTGGCATTCTGCGGCCATCGCGAGGCCCCGATGCGTCAATTTGCCATGAAGGCTCTGTTCACGACCCTCAGTCTTAGCCGCGCCGCGCCGGCGTGGCTGGTCGTTGGCGTTCTGTGGAGCACAGCGAGTCAAGCTCTGGACGCCGAGCAGCGGCGCGCAGAAGGAATGCTGCAGCGGATGTGCGCGGACTGCCATGCGGTCGGCAGGAGCGGCGCGAGCCCAAATGAGCTGGCACCGCCTTTCCGGACGCTGGGCGAGAATAAGCTTTACGATCCCGACTTCGCGCAGCGCCTCCAGGACGGTTACAGCAGCATTCACCGCGCCATGCCGACGGCCCGATTCGGCCGCGACGACGCCGAGGCCGTGGTAAGCTATCTCAGGGCGATTCAGGAGCCGCGGAAGCCGAAATAGGCGCTGAAACGGCTGCCGCTCCGGCTGGAACCATCCCGGGCCGGACCAAGTTGCGGACCAGCAACCGCATCTCAACCGAACGCGCGTCACGATGTCGTCCACCACGATCGAGCATGTCGACGGCCTGCCGCAGCCGCAGCGCAACCAGGCGGTGCTGACGATCGCGCTCGGCATCGTCATGGCGGTGGTCGACAGCGCCATCGCCAATGTCGCGCTGCCGACGATCGCGGCCGACTTGGACGCGAGTCCGGCCTTCTCGATCTGGATCGTCAACGGCTACCAGCTCGCGATCACGATCTCGCTGCTGCCGCTGGCCTCGCTGGGCGAGATCGTCGGCTATCGCCGCGTCTATCTGGCCGGGCTGGTGCTGTTCACGCTGGCGTCCGCCCTCTGCGCACTGGCGCACACGCTGCCGCTGCTGACGGCAGCGCGCATCCTCCAGGGCTTTGGCGCTGCCGGCATCATGAGCGTCAACGCCGCGTTGGTGCGCTTTACCTATCCGCGCCATCTGCTCGGCCGCGGCATCGGCCTCAACGCGCTCGTCGTCGCTTTCTCGGCCGCGGCCGGCCCGACGCTCGCCGCAGGCATCCTCGCGGTCGGAAGCTGGCCCTGGCTGTTCGCCATCAACGTGCCGCTCGGCGCGGTGACGCTGCTGATCGGCTTGCGCAGCCTGCCGCATACCAGGCCCGCCGGCCGTTCCTTCGACTGGCAGAGCGCGGGACTGTCCGCGATCACGTTCGGCGTCGGCATCGCAGCGATCGATAGCGTCGGTCATGGCGAGCCGGCGATCGTCTGCCTGATCCAGTTCGCCATCGCCATCGTCGCCGGCGCGCTCTTGATCTGGCGCGAAACCCACATGACCTCGCCGCTGCTGCCGGTCGATCTGCTGCGCATCCCGGTGTTCGCGCTGTCGATCGCGACCTCGATCGCCTCGTTCTGCGGACAAATGCTCGCCTTCGTCGCGATCCCCTTCTACCTCCAGAGCCGCTTCGGCTATTCGGCGGTGCATATGGGACTCCTGATCACGCCATGGCCGATCGCGGTGGCGTTCGCAGCGCCGCTCGCCGGCCGCCTGGTCGAGCGTTATCCGGCCGGCCTGCTCGGTGGCATCGGGCTCACACTGTTCGCCTGCGGCCTTGCCGCGCTCGCCTTGTTGCCGGCGGACCCGACGCCGTTCGACGTGATCTGGCGCATGGCACTGGCGGGTGCCGGCTTCGGCCTGTTCCAGACCCCCAACAACCGCACCATGATCGCCGCCGCCCCGCGCGAGCGCGCCGGCGGGGCCAGCGGCATGCTGGGGACGGCGCGCCTGCTCGGCCAGACCACCGGCGCAGCGCTGGTGGCGCTCCTGCTCGGCCGCTATCCGGTCGAAGGTACCCGATACGCCCTGCTCGCCGGCGTCGGCTTTGCGCTCTGCGGCGCGGTCCTGAGCATGCTGCGGCTGTCCCCGGCCGGCGCGCGCGGCGCCGAGCATGTCCGCGTGCAGGACGATCAGCGCCTGCGCGGCGACTGACGGCGTCCACCTTCAGGTCCCCGCCATTCCCGTGCACAACCCCTGCGTGGCTGAACTATCCGGACCAATGACCTATTGCCCTCACGCTCCGGTTGCGCTTGATAGACGCGGGGAATATGGGGGCACTTCATGCGCTTATTGGGAATTGTGGCGCTCAGCGTCATGCTGGGCGGCTGCGCGTCTGTGACGCGCGGCACGACCGAGAACATCAGCATTTCATCGACACCTTCGGGCGTGGAAGCCGTCGTGAGCGGAATGGAGGTTCCGACCACCTGCACGACGCCCTGCTCCGTGGTCGTCAAGCGGAACGCCGACATTTCGATTACCTTCCAAAAGGAAGGCTATGAACCGCAGATCGTGCCACTCAGCCGGGACATCCAGACCGGTGGAGCCGCCGGCTTTGCCGGCAATCTTCTGCTGGGTGGCGTCGTCGGCATGGGCGTCGATGCCGCAACGGGCGCCGCAACTGATCACAAGCCGAATCCGGTCATCGTGACGATGCAGCCGTCGGCCCCCGCCCGCAGCGCGCGGCCGGCCGGCCCCCGCAAGCCCCGTCCGCCAGCAGTAACGCCCGAAGCCGGAACGTAGGCCTACGCACCGCCTCAGAAACAAAAAGGCCGGCTTCGCAGCCGGCCTTTCGATTCATATCGCTCGGTCAAGCCTTGACCAGCGGACCCTTGGTTGGCCCCTTCGAGCCACCGGGACCGCCCGGCTTGGACTTGCCCGGCGGACGCTTGCGGGCGCCGGGCAGCTTCTCCTGCTTCGGCGTGACCGGGCCCTCGACGAATTCGAAGCCGATCTTCTCCTTGGTCTCGTCGGCCTCGTCCTTGACCAGAACGACGCGGACGTGACCGCCGCCCTTCAGCTTGCCGAACAGCACCTCGTCGGCCAGCGGCTTCTTGATGTGCTCCTGGATCACGCGGGCCATGGGCCGCGCGCCCATCTGCTCGTCGTAACCATGTTGAACCAGCCAGGCCTTGGCGGGCTCGGACAGCTCGATGGTGACGTCGCGGTCGCCGAGCTGCGCTTCGAGCTGAAGCACGAACTTCTCGACCACGGTGCCGATCACCTCGACGCTGAGATGGCCGAACGAGACGATGGCATCGAGACGGTTGCGGAATTCCGGCGCGAACTGCCGGTTGATCGCCTCGTGGTCGTCGCCTTCCCGCTTCGAGCGCGTGAAGCCGAACGCCTGCTTGGCGAGATCGGACGCGCCCGCATTCGTGGTCATGATCAGGATCACGTTGCGGAAGTTGACCTGCTTGCCGTTGTGGTCGGTGAGCCGGCCGTGGTCCATGATCTGGAGCAGCACGTTGTAGAGATCGGGATGCGCCTTCTCGATCTCGTCGAGCAGCACCACGCAATGCGGATGCTGGTCGACGCCGTCGGTCAAGAGGCCGCCCTGGTCGAAGCCGACATAGCCGGGAGGCGCTCCGATCAGGCGCGACACGGTGTGCCGCTCCATGTATTCGGACATGTCGAAGCGCAGCAGCTCGACGCCGAGCGACGCCGCGAGCTGCTTGGCGACCTCGGTCTTGCCGACGCCGGTGGGACCAGAGAACAGGTAGCAGCCGATCGGCTTCTCTGGCTCGCGCAGCCCGGCGCGCGCCAGCTTGATCGAAGCGGCGAGCGACTCGATCGCCTTGTCCTGGCCGAAAACGGTGCGCTTCAGCGTCGTCTCGAGATGCTTGAGCACCTCGGCATCGTCCTTCGACACGCTCTTCGGCGGGATCCGCGCCATCGAGGCGATCGTGGTCTCGATCTCCTTGATGCCGATGGTCTTCTTGCGCTTGTTCTCGGCAACCAGCATCTGCGCCGCACCGGATTCGTCGATCACGTCGATCGCCTTGTCGGGCAGCTTGCGGTCGTGGATGTAGCGCGAGGAGAGCTGAACGGCAGCTTCGATCGCCTCATTGGTGTACTTCAGCCGGTGATAGTCCTCGAAGTACGGCTTGAGACCCTTGAGGATCGCGATCGCGTCCTCGACCGTCGGCTCGTTGATGTCGATCTTCTGGAAGCGCCGCACCAGCGCGCGGTCCTTCTCGAAGTGCTGGCGATATTCCTTGTAGGTGGTCGAGCCCATGCAGCGGATCGTGCCCGAAGCGAGCGCGGGCTTAAGCAGGTTCGAGGCATCCATCGCCCCGCCCGACGTCGCACCCGCACCGATCACGGTGTGGATTTCGTCGATGAACAGGATGGCGTTGGGATGCGCCTCGAGCTCCTTCAGCACCTGCTTCAGGCGCTCTTCGAAGTCGCCGCGATAGCGCGTGCCCGCGAGCAGCGTGCCCATGTCGAGCGAGAACACCGTGGCCGCCGCCAGCACCTCCGGCACTTCGCTGTCGACGATGCGCTTGGCGAGGCCTTCAGCGATCGCGGTCTTGCCGACACCGGCTTCGCCGACGAACAGCGGGTTGTTCTTCTGCCGGCGGCACAGCACCTGGATCGCGCGGTTGATCTCGGAATTGCGTCCGATCACCGGATCGATCTTGCCGTCGCGCGCCTTCTTGTTGAGGTTGACGCAATAGGTCTCGAGCGCCTCGCCCTTCTTCTTGGCGTCCTCGTTACCCTTGGCCTCGGTCTCCTCGTCGACGCCGCGAACCGGGCGCGCTTCGGAGACGCCCGGCCGCTTGGCGATGCCGTGGCTGATGTAGTTGACGGCGTCATAGCGCGTCATGTCCTGCTCCTGCAGGAAATACGCGGCATGGCTCTCGCGCTCGGCGAAGATCGCGATCAGCACGTTGGCGCCGGTCACCTCTTCGCGACCGGAGGACTGCACGTGGATGACCGCGCGCTGAATCACGCGCTGGAAACCAGCGGTCGGCTTGGCGTCGTCGGCGCCATCGGTCACCAGATTCTCGAATTCGGTCTCAAGATAATTGACGAGGCTCGTACGGAGCTTGTCGAGATCGACGCTACAGGCGCGCATGACCGCGGCTGCATCGGAATCGTCGATCAGGGAGAGCAAGAGATGCTCGAGCGTCGCGTATTGGTGATGACGCTCGTTTGCGATCGCCAGCGCACGATGCAGGGATTGTTCAAGGCTTTGAGAAAAAGTCGGCATTCGCGTCCTCTATGGCCCCCACCATCATGGTCGTGATCGCCCGGTCAGGCAACAACAACCTTTGTCACATATAGTTATACAAGATCGGGGCGAAAGACCGGTTCCGCGACTCGGGCGACTCACACTTGAGGCATTTTTCGATGCAAAACCCGTTCCGATCGGGCGGGAGCGGGGCCGGCGCGGAATTCCGTAGTTTTGCCGACTGCGACACACGTGGTGCGCACCGGCGTCACGCGACGCTCATACTGCGACCGACGCGAGGGCCGGCATCAAACGCACCGTCTACTTCTTTTCCATCACGCATTGCAGGGGATGCTGGTGCTTGCGGGCGAAATCCATCACCTGCGTCACCTTGGTCTCGGCGATCTCGTAGGTGAACACGCCGCACTCCCCGATGCCGTGATGGTGGACGTGAAGCATGATCTTGGTCGCGGCCTCGACATCCTTGTTGAAGAACTTCTCCAACACGTGGACGACGAATTCCATCGGCGTGTAGTCGTCGTTCAGGATCAGCACGCGGTAGAGGTTCGGCCGCTTGGTCTTGGGCTTGACCTTGGTGATGACCGACGTGTTCGGCCCCGACGGGCTGCCCGAACGGTTCTCGTCATTGCTCATGCGAGGAGCGGAGGCAGCGGCTGGCGCGGACAGGTCGAGTCTGGAAGTCAATTGCGGCATGGCTCAGGCGTTCAAATTCCCCACGGAAGCGAATGGCGGTCACCGCGCGACCCCGCCCTTCGGAGCCTGGCGCAGGCGCGCCGCCTTGTTGGATCGCCGCTCCCGACAGATCCGGTCCAAGCCGGATCGTTCGCCAGCAATATGGGCCTGCCCCCGGCTCGCCGCAAGCGTGCAAAGGTCCGACCGATGGCCGCGCAAGTCCCGATTCCCGGTCCGGGCGATCCGGGCCAAGGTTAATCAATCCGGACCGATTTGACAAAAATTTATGCCCATAACGCTTAGAATCTGTTGACCAGGAACCAAGCCATTTAACACGATTGCGACGTTTCCCCCGGGATACCCCGGTCTTCTACGGTGGGATTTACCAGGCATTCAGTGGCGTGGCGCGAAATCGGGCAAAACCACCGATTTCGGGGCTCGTCATGTTTAGCTCGCCGCTCGTCCGCCTGATTGGTCGACAGTTCGCCCGCTTCGCGGCGGCCGAGCAAGGCAATATCGCCATGATCTTCGCGATTGCCCTGGTCCCGGTGCTGAGCTTCATCGGGGCTGCAATAGACTACAGCCGCGCCGTCCAGGCCCGCACGTCGATGCAGGCAGCCCTCGACTCCGCCGCTCTGATGCTCTCCAAGGACCTGTCGAACGGCACCATCACCACGTCGCAGCTCGGCACGAAGGCGCAGGCCTATTTCAACGCTCTGTTTACGGCTACGTCCGCCCTGCCCTCGGTCAGCGTCGCGGCCACCTATACGGCGAGCACCAGCATGGGCTCGACGATCCAGCTCACCGGAGCTGGCACCTATACGACCACCTTCATGAAGATCGCCGGCTTTCCGACGCTCGACGTCGGCACCACGTCCACCAGCGCCTGGGGCAACGTCCGCATGCGCGTGGCCCTGGTGCTCGACAATACCGGCTCGATGGCCAGCGACGGCAAGATGGGGGCGATGCAGACGGCGGCGAAGAATCTGGTCGATCAACTCAGCGCGCTCGCCAAGAATCCGGGCGACGTCTACATCTCGATCGTTCCGTTCGCCAAGGACGTCAACGTCGGCGCCAGCAACTATAACAAGAGCTGGATCGATTTCAGCGATTGGGATGCCGCCAACGGCAGCTGGAGCTGCACGTCGGGCAATTCCAACAATTGCAACAAATGGAAATGGACGCCGGCGAACCACGATACCTGGAACGGTTGCGTGACCGATCGCGATCAGGACTACGACACCAAGAACACCACGCCGACGAGCGGCAACGTGGGCACGCTGTTCCCGGCTGAACAGTACTCCTACTGCAACACGGCCAGTTGGTCCTACCTGCAACCGATCATGCCGTTGAGCTACGACTGGACCGCGCTCAAGGGCCGGATCGACGCCATGAACCCCACGGGCAACACCAACCAGGGCATCGGCCTCGCCTGGGGATGGATGACGCTGTCGACCGGCGATCCCATGAACGCCCCGGCCAAGGACACCAACTACACTTACAAGGACGCGATCGTGCTGCTGTCCGACGGCCTCAATACGCAGAACCGCTGGTACAACAACGCGGCGCAGATCGACGCGCGGCAGAAGAAGCTGTGCGACAACGCCAAGGCCCAGCCTTCCAACATCACGATCTACACGGTGCAGGTGAACACCGGCAGCGATCCGACCTCGAGCGTGCTGCAATATTGCGCCAGCGGCACCGACAAGTTCTACCTGGTCACGTCGCCCAGCCAGACCGTATCGGTGTTCAAGGACATCGGCACCTCGCTGTCGAAGCTGCGCGTGGCGCGCTGACCGATTGGCCGCGCACAAAAAAAGCCCGGCTGGATCAGCCGGGCTTTCGATTCCAGGATGTCCTGAAAGCGTTACTGGGCGGCCGGGGTGAACTTCGACACGATGGTCTCGACCGGCTTGAACGCCTGCTTGGCGAGGTCGCTGTAGAGGCCGGCGATCTTCTGCGATTCCGCAACGAAGGTCTCGTAGGCGGAACGGGCGAAATCGGTCTGCGCTTCCATGGCCTTGTCCAGCGACTTCACGCCGGAAAGCTTCTCGACGAAGGACTTGGTGTCTTCGAACGACTTCTTGGTGTAGTCGCCATAGGCACTGGCGATCGCCTGGAGGCCGTGCTGCACCGAGGTCGCGGAAGCAACGCACTGCTCGAACTGCTCTTTCCCGTAGCTCTGAAAATCTTCAACCTTGAACATTCCGGAATCCTTTTCCCTGGCTTTCGTCGGAAGCCCCGGCTCCCTGACTCTGCTCACAATTAGTGCAACGCACAAATAAGTCAAGAATATTTGTGCGCCGCACAAAATTTGGTGTCATTCGCGCAAATTCCCGGGGTTTCCCGCAAGGTTTCCTTAAGCTTTTGGAAACCGCGGCCCCCTACCCTGATTCCCGGACGTGGTCAGCTTCCGAAGACGGTCGAAAGCCGTTTGAGAACATCACCTTAGCCAGAATAGCGGTTCAGGTCCAACGTCCCCCGTGGCGAACACCAGCGGAGGGACAGCCTGAGCAGGTAGTGATCCCGGGTCCGTTGGGCACAATTTCGCCTCACGGGCCGGTGATCTAGTCAGAAACGGGGACGGGGTTCCATGCTTCGTAAAAACTTGTCTGCCTCGCGCTTGGCGCGGGTTGGCGTTTTTGGGCTTCTCACCATCACCAGCGCGGTCATCTTCACCATCGATGCCGCCGAGGCACGGCGCCATCGCCGGCACTACGTGCACCATCGGGTGCAGCGCGATGTATCCGAGAGCTCCAGCTCGAAATTCGCGTCCATCATCGTCGACGGCAATTCCGGTGCGGTGCTGCAGGCAACGAGCCCTGACGCAATCCGCCACCCCGCCTCGTTGACCAAGATCATGACGCTCTATCTGCTGTTCGAGCGCCTTGAGTCCGGCAAGATGAAGCTCGACACCGAGATGCCGGTGTCCAAACACGCCGCCGACCAGGATCCGACCAAGCTGAACCTGCGTGCCGGCCAGACCATTCGTGTCGAGGACGCGATCAAGGGTCTCGTCACCCGCTCCGCCAACGACGCCGCGGTGGTGATCGCGGAGGCGATCGCCGGCGACGAGGACGACTTCGCCCAGATGATGACGCGCAAGGCGCGCGCGCTCGGCATGTCCAAGACGGTGTACCGCAACGCCAACGGCCTTCCCAACGACGAGCAGGTCACGACCGCACGCGATCAAGCCACGCTCGGCCGTGCCATCCAGGAACGCTTCCCGCGCTATTATCGCTATTTCGCGACCTCCACGTTCAACTGGCGTGGACAGTCGATCCGCAATCACAATCACCTGCTCGGCAGCGTCGAGGGCGTGGACGGCATCAAGACCGGCTACACCCGCGCCTCCGGCTTCAACCTCGTCACCTCGATGCGCCGCGGCAACCGCCATCTGATCGGCGTCGTGCTCGGCGGCCGCAGTGGCGGCTCGCGCGATGCCATCATGCGCAACCTGCTCGCGGAGAATCTCGAGAAGGGTGCGACGGTCCACACCGTTGCCGCGGTCACCGAGCGCAACGGCGCCGACACCGCGACCAATGTTGCCGCCGCCTCGGATATGCAGCCGGCGCGTCCCGCACTGCCGGTCCAGGCAGCGGCCCCTGCTCCCGAGCCTGCCCCGTCTCGTCTCGCTGCACGCCTCGCGACGCTGGCCGCCGCGACGGCCGCGGTGCCGCCGGCCCCGACCAGGCCGGAAGCCAGCAAGCCTGAGGTTCGGCCGACGGAATCCAGGGTCGAGCCCGCGCCGCTCACCAATGGCGTGATCTCGAGCCAGCCGCTCTCCATCATTCCCGGCTCGTCCGAGCCGATGAAGCCGGTCCGGGTCAAGACGGTTCAGGTCAAGGCCGGCCCGGTGAAGGTCGCCTCCGCCGCCCCAGCCCCGGTTCAGGTTGGCCCGCCCGTCACCAATGCCATTCCGTCCCGCTCCGACGTCGCGGAAACCTCCGGCGCCGTCGTCGCCCGGGCCGACCTCATCAACAAGCCCGAGATCGCCAGCCAACCGGAAGCGGCGAAGGCCGAGATCGCCCGCACCGAGCTGCCGCGGCAGCCGGCCGGCTTCGGCACCGGCAACGGGATCCTCGGCGTGCTGCCGGCCGCAACGGCCGCCGCGCCCGCCCATACCCCTGCCCCTGCCGCTCCGAAGCTCGCCTCGGCCGAACCGATGCCGGTCCAGATGAGTGCCACCACCAAGCCTGCCGTCACCCACAGCGGCTGGATCGTCCAGGTCGGCGCGCTCGAGAGCGAGAACGAAGCCCAGCAGCGTATCGACGCCGCGCGCAGCTCGGCTCGCGGCCTGCTCAGCAAGGCCGATCCGTTCACCGAGCCCGTCGTCGCCAAGGACAATCGCAAGCTCTATCGCGCCCGTTTTGCCGGGCTCGAGCGCGACCAGGCCGAGGCGGTCTGCCGCACCCTGAAGCGCGCCGAGATTTCCTGCATCACCGTCCGCAACTGATCTCGCTTCCCATTCCAGACGAAATGCCCGCGCCTTGCGCGGGCATTTTCGTTTTGGGGACGCGTTCGTGATGCGGAGACGGCGGCGCGATCGCGACGAGGCCGTTCCGCGACAACCTCTCGTCAAGAATTTACGGTTAAAACTTTGCTCAAGGGATCGACCACGCCGGAATGGCGGGCATCGGGGCGACGGCAAACGGAGCAAGCGGAGCTCACACGGTACGGGCGTTTGTGGCGTGGTGCCGGAGTTAGCCGTTATGCGTACGAAGCAGAGTATCCTTGGCCTCGTTTACCCGGGCAGCGAGATAGTTCGAGCCCCCCTGGTCGGGATGGAGTTTCTTCATCAGGGACTTGTGCGCCCGGGTGATGTCGTCACGCCCCGCCCCCGGCTGCAGGCCAAGGATCTGATAGGCCTCCTCCGCCGTCATTTTGCCGCTCGCCGCCGTGCGGCGCTGCCCCCCTGCCGCATCGCCCTGCGCGTTCTGACGCCAAGCGGGAAACCGGCGGTCCAGATAGCTTTCAAGTAAGGCCACGCTCTCGGCGTCGAAGGTCGGGACCATCGCCAGCAGGCTCGCAAGATCGAACTCGCCGAGATCGCGCCCGGCGTGCGGCCCGGCGACGATCTGTCCGCCGAGCTGGCCGGAATCGTGGTCGAGCCGCATATCCAGAAATTGCGAGCGCACGCGCGAGGTCTGCCCTGATGAGGGCGCGGCACCGCCGCCGCCGAACAGCCCGCCGAAATTGCCGAAGCCGGTGTTTGCCAGCGGGGTCCAGCCCAATAGCCCGGCGCCGAAAATCCCCAGCGGAATCGCCACCGCCAGCTCGCCGCGCAGGCCCGTGAACGCCGCGACCGCCAGCGCCAGCACGCCGCCGCCAAATCTGACGGCGCGCGCCAGCACCGCCGGGTTTGCGGCGCGGAACATCTGGAGCAGCAGGTAGAGCGTGATAACGGCGACAGCGCCGGCGAGCAGAGTCATGGCAGGAATATAGTCGCCCTCGCGGCAAAATGCATGGCGCCACGAGCCGGGACGACCGGAACGCTATTTCATCTGACTGATCAGCCTGGCCGCGCCGCTTGCGGACGCCGCCAATCTCAACAAGGCCTCGCGACCGCCGGCGGCATAGGCCGCGGCTGCCCGCAGCAGCTCGCGCAACTGCGCCGCCGCGCCCGGATCGAACCGGCACCAGGCACCGCCGGTCAGGCGCGCGATCTCGCGAAAGGCCTGTTCGGCGACCGCGTCATGACCTTCCTGAAACACGAACACTGGCACCTTGAGCATGCCGAGCTCACCGGCCTTGGCGCAGAGCTCGTCGACGTTCTCCTCCATGGCATCGCCGACGAAGACGACAGCCCGCACGCCCGACGCGATCGCTTCGCGTCGCACCTCCGTCAGCACCTTGCCGATCTGGGTATCGCCGCCACGGCAATCGATCCTGCTCATCAACGCCGCCAGCCTGGCGCTGTCGGAGATCCAGCCCGTGGCGCGGCACTCGTTCAGGCCGCGATAATAGACCAGCCGGATATCCAGGCTGCCGAGCGCTGCGGTCTCGCGAAACATGTCGGCCTGAAGCGCGCAGGCCATGTCCCAGGTGGGTTGCCGGCTCATTGTCGCATCCAATGCGAAGATCAGCCGCCCCTTCGCGCCCGGCGCGTGCGGTGACAGCGCGCGCGCCTTGGCGACGAAAGCTGCGATATCATCCGCGGTCGACGTTCCGGCTTGCGGCAGCGCGCCGCCCGCGTCTGCCGAGACGGCATCGCCTCCGCGCGGCTTGATGGGTTCGCCCGACATCCCTTGACCCTTACGTGGACAGCTAATGTGGTCAGCGCGGGCGGCCCGGTCAATGTGCAAAGCCCCCGCCGACGGAGCCGGCGGGGGCTTTGCGAATGCGGCGGACGATGAGCGCTAACGCATCAGCTCTTGGCAGGCGCCATCAGCGCGACCGGACCAGGCTCGAGCACATTGGGCGGCGACGATTGCGTATCGACCGGTGCGATCTCGCTATCGGTCGCGCTCAGGAATTTGTCGAGCATGCTCTGGATCGAGCTCTTGGCAACATCCGGACCAGTGTCGCGCATGTCGTTATGCTGGAATTCGGTCTTCACGACCTGGATGCCCGCCTTCTCGCATTCCTCGTCGGTCGGGATCACGCCCGCATCAGCCTTGAACTGCGGATCCTGCGAGCGGAACGAGAGGATCTTGAACTTGCCGGCGGTGACGAAGGGCACGCGCAGATTGTCGAGCGTGACGACCTTCTTGACCTCGTCCGGATAGTGCTTGGCGAAGTACATCGTGATGTCGCCGCCCATGGAGTGACCGACCATCGTCACCTTGGCGTAGTCGGCATTGGGCTGAATCTTCTTCAACTCCTGCATGGCGTAATGGATGTTGGCAACGCCGCGCAGGATCTGCGGCAGCCGGCCGACATAGAGCTCACCGGGCTTGGTGACCATCGGAGGATCGGTCGGCAAATCGTGCTGCGGGCTGACGACCATGTAGCCGCGCGCAGCGAAGATGTTGGCGAGGAATCCGTACTCGGTGTTCTTGACCGTATTGCCGTGGTTGATCACCGCGACCGGCAGCGTGATCATGCCGGCATTGGCCTGCATTTCCTTGTCGCGGCGCACTGCAACGTAGACCGGCACGGGACGATTGTCGCGCGAGGCGTCGTAGAAGGTGATGGTCTCGTGCTTGATCGCCCACTTGCTCGCCGTGAAATAGGCGATGCCGCAGAGGGCACTGACCGAAACCAGAACGGCAATTCCACGCTTCATTTTCGTCCTCAGCCTCAGGCGCTTATGGCCTGAATCCCTGTTGAAAATCGTGTTCTCCGGGGCTCTCCGTCCCCTCGTCGCCTATCGCTAATATATGTCACAGGCGCGTGACAGGAAGGCCAAATATTGTGAACCGGCAGCCCTTTCGTTGTGCGGCGCACTCGTTTTCTGAGCACCTGTATCCAGCGACCACGTCGCAGCTCACCATCCGACGCAGCCGGTATTGGTCGGGTTCAATTTCACGGTAAACGTCAAATAAAAACGGCCTAACGCCGTGACAGTTCCAGGAGGAACCCGGCCGTCAGATCAATCGAAAGTAGCGATATACCGCCTCAGGCGCCGAGGATGTCGTGGACCTCGAGTGGCTTGTCGATCTGGTTGAACCATTCGGCCCGGTTGGCGGCGCGGCGGCGGCCGCGCTCGTCGAGCGGCAGCTTGAGCTGACGCAGCAGGCTCGTCACCTCTTCCCGTGCGGTGAGATGGCCGAGATTGGGCCGCATGCCGAGCGTGGCCTCGTCGATCTCGTCGAGCGCGGTCAGGCCGCGCGGGAAGAATTCGCGATAGACGACGCGCTCGGCGAAGCCATCGACGTAGCGGAAGCCGAGCCGCAGCGACAGGTCCTTCAACCCCTCGGCGACCAGCTGCTTGTTGCGGGAGCCGAGCATCGACAGGCGGTTGCGCACGACGATCCAGTCGGTGGTCGAGCCGTCGAGCTGGCGGCGCTTGCGCCGGACGTCGCGCACCATCTCGGCGTAATGGCTCTCGCCGGTCACCGCGTAGCTGGCGGGATCGACGGTGCCGAGCACGTCGAAATCGAGGAAGCTGTCGTTGATCGGCGTGACCAGCGTGTCGGCCATCGAATGCGCAAGCCGCATCAGGTAGCTGTCGGTGCCCGGCGTATCGATCACGATGAAGTCGAAGCTGCTCTCGACCGCCGAGACCGCCTCCATGAACTGCTGGAACTCGGAATTCTCGTTGTCGGCGATCTGCATGGTCTCGCCGAGCTTGATGCAGCGATGCACCGGCAGTTCGAGGTCGAGCTTGGTGCGGCGCGCCCAAGCGGCGCGGTTGTTGATGTAGTGGGTGAAGCTCTGCTGACGGCAGTCGAGGTCGATGGTGGCGACGCGCTGGCCGGCTTTCAGGAGCGCAACGGCGATGTGCAGGGCGGTGGTCGACTTGCCGGAGCCGCCCTTCTCGTTGCCGAGCACGACCACATGCGCCGAGCCGGATTGGCCTTGGCTAGCCTGCACAAGCATGGCAATCCTCAACACCCCTGATGAATATCTTCGAGTTGGCCGCGTCTGCGGTCAAGTGAAATGCGTGACAGGTCCTGCAAATCGTATTGCGCCGATCCTCATCATGAATGGCGGCGCCAATCTTCGGCTGTGATCCAGCCCACAATGTCGCGATGTCATGCGCGGCCTTGCGCGGGATGCTGTGCCGCATCCGGGTGCATGGCGTCCATGATCGCCGCTTGTTAAGGTTAGCCGCACCGGGCGCAGATCGCGCCGCGCCGATTCCCAACCCTGCCGAGTCCTGATGTCATCAAGCCCCTTGATCGCCCGCACGGTCCCGACCTTGCGCCGCGCCGCCGACAATCTTCGCAAACGAAAGGCCACGATCGCGCTGGTCCCGACCATGGGGGCGCTCCATGACGGGCATGTGTCCCTCGTCCGCCTCGCCAAGCGGCGCGCCAGCCGCGTCGTGGTCTCGATCTTCGTCAACCCGACCCAGTTCGCCCCGACCGAGGATTTCGGTGCCTATCCGCGCACCTGGAAGGCCGACATCGCCAAGCTCGCGGCCGAGGACGTCGACATCGTCTGGCATCCGGACGTCAAGGCGATGTATCCGGAGGGCTTCGCCACCCGCATCGTGCCGGAGGGGCCGGCCCTCGCCGGCCTCGAGGATCGCTTCCGCCCGCATTTCTTCGGCGGCGTTGCCACCGTGGTCGGCAAGCTGTTCACGCAAGTCCGGCCGGACTTCGCGATCTTCGGTGAAAAGGACTTTCAGCAGCTGCGGGTGGTGACGCAGATGGCGCGCGACCTCGACCTCGGCGTCAAGGTGATCGGCTCGCGCACCGTGCGCGAACGCGACGGGCTCGCGATGTCCTCGCGCAACGTCTACCTGTCGCCCGAGGAGCGGCAGACCGCCCCCATCCTCTACCGGGCCATGAAGGAGAGCGCGCGGCGGATCAAGGCCGGCGACGCCATCGCGCCTGCGATGGCCGGCGGCGCCGAGATGATCGAGGCGGCGGGCTTTGCGCTGGACTATTACGAGGTCCGCCATGCCGAGACGCTGGCGCAGGTCGCCTCGCGCAAGGACGGCCCGTTGCGGATCCTGGTCGCGGCCAAGCTCGGCAGCACCCGGCTGATCGACAATATCGCTGTCTAGAATCGCTGCCTAGAGCAGCCCCAGATCGCGCAATTCGCGCCGCATCGGCTCCGGCATCGCCGCGATCGAGCCGGCGGCGGACCTGCCGAGATCGGGCGGCACGGAATCCTCCGTGAAATAACGCCAGCCCTGGAACGGGCGCATCGGCCGCGGCGAGACCGAGATCACCTTCGGCTGCATCACGATGCGGCAGCGCCCGATACCGTCCTTGTCGCGGAACGGCTCGATGCCGATGATCTTTTCCCGCGCGGCGATCTCGCCCTTGATCACCCAATAGAGCGACCCGCCGGCGAGGATCTCGGCGTCGCGCTTGGGGACCATGCGGGTGATGTGGACGTGACGTTGCGGCAGACCCTTCTTCTTGGCGGTCTGCATCCGTTCGGCGATCCACTCCTTCAATTCCTTGACGGAGTCGCAGCCGACGGCGAGCTTGATCAGATGTAGCGGCATGGCCCAGCATTAGCCGGGCAGCACCGCATTGGGAATGCCGAACTATTCGTTATCCGCAGCCGCGGGAGCCGCCGCCGTCGACGGCGGGGGTGCGAGCGGAACCGGTGCTGCGGGGGCACGCGCAGCCTTTGGCGGCGGCGGCCTCTTCGCAGCAGGCGCCGCGGGCGCGGAAGCCTGTGCCGCGGCGGCTGCCGGCGCGCGCGAAGCTGCCGGCGCGGCCGCAGCGTTCGCGGCCGGGGCCGCCTGCCGCGTCGTCGCCGCAGGCTCCGGATTCATGATGCTGACCGGCGGCGTCGACGAGGCGCTCGGAAACTCGGCATTGGTCGGCTTGCCCGTCGGCATCGAGGGCGGCAGACCCGCGAGCGCCGCAGTCGGTGGCAGCGCCGCTGGCGCCGTCGCCATCGCCGGCGCGTTCCAGGTCGGCGCATGGCGCGCGACCAGCGTGTCGTAGAGATGGGAATCCATGTTGGCAGCGACCTGCTGCTGGTCGGTCAGCGAGCGGAACGCGGCACAGTCGAACTGCGTGCAGCCGTCGCGCACGACCAGCACCTGCGCCACGAGACCGTAGCGATCGCGCTCCAGCGCCTTGCGCAGCGCTTTCATGTCCGCCGTCAGGCTCTTCTCGGCGGTCGCGGCATCGCCGAGCGCCGTCAGCCGATCGATCCGGGCCGCGGTATAGGACACCGAGGCCGCCACCGCATCCGGCGAGCCGAACAGCGCCTTCTCGCAGCCGATGGCGACCGCATCGCCGGCGAGGTCGTCAAGGCAGGACAGCGCCGGCAGGCTGGCGACGACCGCACCTTGACCTTGCGCGCGCGTCTCGGTCGGCGCGTCCGGGCCATAGACGCGCACGGTGGCAGCTCCGGCGATCGCCATGGAGAGCAGCGTGATCACGGTCAGGGCGCCGTTGGCGACGGATCTATCGGCGCGCAGCAGCGTGATCAGCAGGATCAATCCGAAGAATCCCGCAGCGGCCAGCGTCATCCACATCGGAAAGGCCGGTGAGCGCCAGATTTGGTCGAGCGAAGCGGCCCATGCCCAGTTCATGCGCGACGTCCCCTCACGCGAGCAGAGAGCGAATGGTCAAGCGAGCACCGCGAGTCGGCAACTGCCCCGGCCCACCTTTTGAAGGTGAAGCGGGCCTTTTGACGGCGGCAGGACACTATTCCCTGATGGCAGCGATGCGCGGTGCGTCAGCCTTTGGGAGCGCGGGCTGGCTTCAGGACAGCGCGAGCTGGCTTTCCTTGGCCACGCGTTCGAAGGCTTCGGTCGAGCTCTTGATCCGGTACTGGCAATCGTCGCCATCGGTCGGCAGCAGGCGGATGATCTCATACGCGCCGCTGGCGGCGGGGCGCGCAACGTTGCTGGCCGTGAACAATACGCGCGTTCCAATCGGGAATTTGTGCTTCAACACCCTCTCCATCACTCAAACAGCGCCTGCCTCGTCCATGGTCCCACTACGACGGCCGGCCGGAAACCCAGGCGCTGTATAGCACGCGACCTGTGGTTTTGGCCAGCGCCATGGCAGCATGGCAAACGCGTATATTTGGCAGTCTTTTCAGAGTGATAGGACCGGAACCGGTGGGCCGATGATACCGGCGCGGCCCTTCGGTCAGACAGCTTGTCGCACCCAAAGCGCCGGCCGACTCGGGCCGGCGGCCCCGAGCAGCCCCGGGGGGTCAGGCGTCCTCGAACTTGGCGATGACGAGCGTCTCAGCGAGGCCGTCCCGGGTCCATTCCTGGAACGCCGGCAGCGCCATCATGGTCTCCATGTAGGCCTTGGTATCCGGCGCAACCTCGATCGCGTAGGTGCGCAGGCGGTGCACGACCGGCGCGTACATCGCGTCCGCCGCGCCGAAGCGGCCGAACAGGAACGGACCTTTGGCGCCGTACCGCGTGCGGCACTCGCGCCAGATCTCCTCGATGCGCGCGATGTTCGCCTTGGCGTCCGCGGACAACGCCACGGGGCGGATCGGCCGATGCAGGTTCATGCCGCATTCGTTGCGCAGCGCCACGAAGCCGGAATGCATCTCGGCGCACACCGACCTCGCATGCGCGCGCGCAGCGACCTCGTCGGGCCACAGCTTCACTTCCGGATAGCGCTCGGCGATATATTCGATGATGGCGAGCGAATCCCACACCGTGACGTCGCCGTCGACCAGCACCGGCACCTTGCCGGCGCGGCTGAAGGACAGGATCTGCTCCTTGTCCGCGGGATTGTCGGTGTAGAGCGGAATCAGCGTCTCCACGAACGGAATGTCGTTGGCGCGAAGCGCGAGCCAGGGCCGCATCGACCATGACGAGTAGTTCTTGTTGCCGATGGCGAGTTTCAGCGCAGCCATGTCCTCACTCCTTCCAGAGACGTGCTCGAGCGAGCCGCTTTTAACGCCATCGCCTGCCGCCAATCAATCGTTGCCGCGCCGGCTCACGCGTGGCAATCGTTGCAGTCCGCGCCCCAGGGCGACACAGCGCAATGCGGCGACATGGGCCCCGGCTCTGCAGCGCACCGCACCGGACGATGCTTCGCATCGCCGGGGAAGCGCTGCGCTGCGTCCGGGGCACAAGCGCGAGCTGGTTCTCCAATGACGCTGTCATTCTCGCGAGGGCGGGGAATCCAGTACGCCGCGGCTTCTTGGATTGATCTCTCGTCTCTGGAATACTGGATCGCCCGCTTTCGCGGGCGATGACAGTGAGTGTGTGGTGACAGACGTGACTCGTCGGCCTCGCGGCTCAAATTCGCCCGAGCTTTGCTTGCGTCTCCACCCTCAAATCCAGGAGGGCGCAGGGAAGGCCGGGTGCTGACAACGCACCCGCGGTCTGCTGCGCAAAATGCACACGCAGAAGAACCGCACAGCAGCATACAGGTGGGTGCCGATCACTCGGCCTTCCCTGCGCGATGGTCGGACGGCTTATGCCGCGCTCTCCCGGGAGCCGAATGTCCTTCTGGCCTCCCTCGCCCCGCGGATTGGATGATGCAGTCTGCCCGGTTGGGCTCGCTCGCACCTCCGCGGTAGGCTTGACCGTAGCAACGACGGCCAGGACCGCACGGTTTTGCCGTACGCACGGCCCGCCCTTTCGCCGCAGTATTTCCTGGCTCCGTCGACAGAGCCGGAAACTTACAGGCGAGACGAAGCCTAGCAGCGCCGTCGTCCGCACGCGGTTACGGACTCACAGGGACTACCCGCCCTGCCCGCACCTCTCGTGCCGACGCTGCCGCGTCCACCGCAAGCCCGGCTCGCGATCAAGACGACCTCGAGATCGCCCCTCCTGGTTGAGCCGGGATGGGCGACACATACGCCATTTCCGAATTTCGGTAAAGTGGAATATTTTCGCGCGAATGGGTTGACAGAGGGCGACACAGCAAGCTGCCGGCTAGCTGCCCAAATCCCGCGGGCTGAACGGCAGGTCGAGCACCTTCCATTCCTCGTACAGATTGGCGGGCAGCATCTTGTAAGGTTGACAGTTCTGAAGCGCGCTCGTTGCGGACTTCACGAGGGCGACCCCTTTTGCCGAGGGCGGGGCTTCGAGCAGGATCGGCTCGCGCGCCAGCGTGCCGTCGGTCGCGAACACCGTGCGCAGCTTGATGTGAACGTTGTCGGTAGGCGCAAGCCCGGCCGGCAATTTGGCACAGCTGCGCAAATGACTGCGAAGCGCGGCAATGACCTCGGCCGGAAGCTTCGCGGCGATGGAGTCCGTGGCGCCGCCGCCATCCTCCTTGGGGCCGTCTTTCGACAGCGGCAACGGCAATTCAGGCGGCAGCCCCAGCATGACGCCGTACCTGACGGTGACGTCAGGCTGCGGCACCTGATAGGCCGGCGGCGGCGCGGCCTGTGGCTGTGGCGGCGGCATTGGCTGGGCCTGCGGCTGCGCGTTGGCCTCGCGCGGCTTCGGCGAAGGTTGTTGTTGCTGCTGTTGCTGCTGCGCCGGCCGTTGCGGTTCGGGCGTCGGCGATGCGGCCGGCTGCGGGGGCGCAGGCTTCGACGCCTCGGGGGCCTTCTCGGTGACATCCAGCTTCGGCAGCTTCAGATCGGAAGGCGGCTCCGGGGTCTTCTGCTTGACCTCTTCCTTGACGTTCTCCTCCGCTCTGGCCTCCTCCTGCTTCACCTCCTCGGGCGTGACGATGTCTACCGTGACAGTTTCGGGCGGCGTCGCGCGGAACGGATGGACTTCGCTGATCAGGATGATCAGCGCCACCAGCGTCAGATGGGCGATCGCCGACGCAGCAACGTCCGTCCGTATGATTGTCCGCAGTTCCATCGCCAGATCTTGGATTGCCGCCCTGCTGTTAGCATACCGCGGTCTCCCCTCAATCCCATTTCGGGGCGAAGCCGAAGTCGGTGAGGCGGCCCTTCGGGCTGGCGAGTGCGGCGATCTGGCTCATCTCGTCGTCCGAGAGCTCGAAATCGAAGATCTCGATGTTTTCGGACAGCCGCTCGATGCGCGAGGTGCGCGGGATCGCAGCGACATTCTGTTGCACCAGCCAGCGCAGGCAGACCTGCGCCGGCGTCTTGTGGTGGGCGCGCCCGATCTCGACCAGCGTCTGGTCGGTCTTGATGCGCCCCTTGGCGATCGGGCTGTAGGCGACGAGGGCAAGGCCATGCTGGTCGCAGGCCGCCCTCACCTTCGCCTGGTCGAGATAGGGGTGGAATTCGACCTGGTTGCAGACGAGCGGCTCGGGCGAAGCCGCCACCGCCTGTTCGATCAGCGCCACCGTGAAATTGGAGACGCCGATGTGACGGGTCAGGCCCATCGTCTTCGCATGCGACAGCGCGCCGAGCGTCTCCGCCAGCGGCACGTGCGAATTGGGCCAGTGCAGCAGCAACAGGTCGACGGAGGGAAGCCGCAAGCGCGCCAGGCTCTCCTTGACCGAGCGCTCGAGATCGTGAGGCGCGAAATGGTTGGTCCAGACCTTGGTGGTGAGGAAGACGTCGTCGCGCCGCACGCCCGAGGCGCGCAGGCCGTCGCCGATCTCCCGTTCATTGTCATAGACCTGCGCGGTGTCGATGTGGCGATAGCCGAGCCGCAACGCCTGCTCGACCACGCGCGCGGCAAGCCTTCCGCTCAGCTCCCAGGTCCCGAGCCCGATCGCGGGGATTCGTGCGCCATTGGCCTCGACGAACAGCATGAGGATTCCTCTTCCGTTGCGGCAGCCCCAAACGCCATCAGCCGGCATTATGGACCCGGCCCAGGACGCTGCCAACGGAAGCCGTCGCAGTTCGGCGGGATATTCGGCGCAACACTAACGGGAGGTTCGCGTCAAGGCTGGTCGGTCCGTCAGGCCGTCAGGTCAGGCTTTGGCAAGCGCCTGAAATACCGTTTCCGGGGCGTGTGCGATCACCGCGAGCAGTGCGCGCGCCGGCCCCCGCGGAGCCCGTTTGCCCTGCTCCCAATTGCGGATGGTCTCGACGGGAACGCCGAGCTTGGCGGCGAACTCCATCTGGGTCAGGCAGGCGCGGCGGCGCAAATCGCGCACCGCGAGCGAAGAGGTCTCGGCCGGCGCGGCTGGGGCCGTCGGCTCGACCGCAGACGGCTGGACCGGAAATTCCTGTCCGTCCCGCAACTCGACGACCCGTCCGTCCGCCTTCAGCCGCAACCGCATGTCCAGTCCCCCAAGCGCCGGCGATGATGCGGCAGGTCGCTTAAGTTCGGATTAAAGATGATGGCGCGCCCCGGACGCTGCGCGGCAGCGCTACGCGCCGCAGCGCGCCCGGGACACAAGAGTAAGGGCGCCCGCTGCCTATCCCGTCATTGCGAGGAGCTCTTGCGACGAAGCAATCCAGGCTGCCCCCGCGGAGAGACTCTGGATTGCTTCGCTGCGCTCGCAATGACGTGGAGAGAGCGGGGCTCAAACCGCCCCCTATCTCAATCCGAACCAGAGCGTCGCGATGCCGAGGAAGGAGAAGAAGCCCACGACGTCGGTCACGGTGGTGACGAAGGTGCCGGAGGCCACCGCCGGATCGGCCCTGACACGTTCGAGCGCCATCGGGATCAGGATGCCGCCGAGCGCGCCGGCGATGAGGTTGCAGACCATCGCAAGGCCGATGACGATGCCAAGGCCCGGAAGCTTGAACCAGGCCACCGCGGCAATGCCCGTGATCACCGCGAAAGCGAGCCCGTTGACGAGGCCGACCAGCGCCTCGCGCATCACCACCCGCCAGGCATTGGAGGCGCCGAGCTCGCGCGTCGCCAGCGCGCGCACCGCCACCGTCATGGTCTGGGTGGCGGCATTGCCGCCCTGGCTCGCCACGATCGGCGCCAGCACGGCGAGCGCCACCATCTTCTCGAGCTGCCCTTCGAACAGGCCGAGCACGGAGGACGCCAGGAAGGCGGTGGCGAGATTGACCAGCAGCCAGTTGAAGCGGCCGCGCGCGATGGTGAGGAAGGTGTCCGAAAGCTCTTCGTCGCTGGTGACGCCGCCGAGCGCCTTGAGGTCCTCGTCCGCCTCCTCCTCGATGACGTCGACGACGTCGTCGACGGTGATGACGCCGACCAGGCGGTCCTGGGTATCGAGCACGGGCGCGGCAACGAGATTGTACTTGCCGAACATGCGCGCAACCTCCTCCTGGTCCTCCAGGACGGAGACGCGGCGGCGATCCTCGTCGGTCAGCTCGGTCAGCGCGATAGGCCGGCGCGCCCGCAACAGCACGTCCAGGGGAACTGCGCCCTGCCAGTGCTGGTCCTTGTCGACGACATAGATCTCGTAGAAGCGGTCGGGCAGATCCGGCGTCTCGCGCATGTAGTCGATGGCCTGGCCCACGGTGAAATCCTGGGGCACCGCGATGAACTCGGTCTGCATGCGGCGGCCGGCGGAGTTCTCCGGATAAAGCAGGCTGCGCTCGAGCGCGACGCGCTCCTTCAGCGGCAGCTTCTCGAGGATCTCCTCCTGGTCCGCGGCATCGAGGGTTTCCAGCAGCTCGACCGCGTCGTCGGATTCGAGCTCGCGGACGCCCTCGGCAACCGTCTCCGGCGGCAGCTCGTCCAGGATCTCCTCGCGGACGGCCTCGTCGACCTCGTTCAGCGCGGAGAAGTCGAAGTCGGCCCCGGTGAGCTCGACCAGGCGGACACGGTCGTCGGGCTCCAGGGCGCCGATCAGATCGCCGAGATCGGCCTCGTGCAGCTCGGCGACGCAGGCGCGCAGCGATGCGCTGTCGCCGGCCTCGATCGCCCGGGCAATTTCTTCGACGAATTCGTGCCTGATATCGCCGTCTTCATTGCGCATCGGCACATGGTCGAGTACCGAATCCGCAGCGGGCGGGGCAACGTCCATATGTTCATCCATGGCGCGCCTCGCCGGTTGACAGATTGGAACCAGTGGTCTGAGCTGATGGTTCAGGCAATACCCACAAGGCAACTCTGAGCGCAATGACAAAGATGCTTCGACTGAAATGGACATCGATGACGGCGGGCGCGGTCATCGCGGCCATCATCGGCATCGCCTCGGCCGATGCCGCCGAGTGCCCGCGCAAGGACGCGCTCGGCACCTCGCGCATCCTGAGGGTTGACGCCAAGACGTATCCGCGCGTCGGCTTGAAGAGCTTCCCCGAAACGCTGCCGCTGGCCGATCATGAGGTCGTGCTGACCTTCGACGATGGCCCGTTCCCGCCGACGACGTCGAAGGTGCTGGCGGCCCTGGCGAACGAGTGCGTGCGCGCGACCTTCTTCCTGATCGGCCAGCACGCCGCCGAATATCCCGACATGGTCAAGCGCATCGCCCGCGAGGGCCACACCGTCGGCCATCATACCTGGTCGCACCCGTTCATGGCGCACATCCCGTTCGAGAAGGCGATGTCGGACGTCGACCGCGGCATCGCCGCCGACGAGATGGCGCTGCGCGGAGTTTCGACGACCACACCTTCGACGCCGTTCTTCCGCTTTCCCTATTTCGAGTCGACCCAGGCACAGCTCGACCTGCTCCAGTCGCGCGGGATCGTCGTGTTCGGGGCCGATCTATGGGCCAGCGACTGGGAGGAGATGACGCCGGAGCAGCAACTGAAGCTCGTCACCGAGCGCCTCGCCGCGAGCCGAAAAGGTATCATCCTGTTCCACGATAACAAGGTGCGTACGGCCGCAATGATGCCGGCCTTTCTCCGGTATCTGAAGGACAACGGCTACCGGGTGGTCCACGTCGTGCCGACGGGCACGCCACAGAAGAACGCCGATGCGCGCTGATGCCGGAATGTCACGCCGGCGCAAAATGGGGTGATTTGGGTCCTATTAACACTCTGTTCATGCTACCCCCTGAAAATGGATGGGGACGTCGCCATGGGAAGGGTTCTTCGCGCCTGAACCGTTTCCTGCCGTCTCCGACCTATTATGGCGGCCATCGCGGATGAGGGCAGACGGGGTTCATGATCGGAAGTAGCGTTGTTGTGCGGACGCGATCGTGGATCGTCCTTTGCCTCAGTGGTTTCCTTGGCTGTTCGGCCGTCGGATCGCCGGCGCTCGCCGCCGAGTGTCCGGGCCATCCGGACGCGCTCGGGACCTCCCGCACCCTCGTGGTCGATCCGCGCGAACATCCGCGCATCGGCACCATGCAGTACCGCGAGACGCTGCCGCTGAAGGACCATGAGGTCGTCCTCACCTTCGACGACGGTCCGCTGCCGAAATATTCCAACCAGGTGCTCAAGATCCTGGCCGACGAGTGCATCAAGGCGACCTTCTTCATCGTCGGTCAGCAGGCCAAGGCGAACCCCGAAGGCGTGCGCAAGCTGGTGGCGGCGGGCCATACCGTCGGCACCCACAGCATGGACCATCCGCTGACGTTCGACCGGATGGGACTCGATAAGTTCGAGCCGGAGATCAACGGCGGCATCGAGTGGACCTCGGCCGCGATGACCGATCCGTCCCAGCTCGCCCCGTTCTTCCGCATTCCCGGCCTGATGCGCGCCGACGGCGTCGAGAATTACCTGATCTCGCGCGGCATCCAGATCTGGAGCGCCGACTTCCCGGCCGACGACTGGCGCCATGTCTCGTCCGACCGCGTCTATCAGCTCGCGATCCAGCGGCTGGAGGCCAAGGGCAAGGGCATTTTGCTGCTGCACGACATCCAGGCCCGCACAGTGGCGGCGCTGCCGAAGATCATCCGCGACCTCAAGGCGCGCGGCTATCGCATCGTGCATGTGGTGCCGGCGACTGCCGACCGGCCGGCAACGCCGACCCAGGCGGTGGAGTGGCTGCTGCATCCGCCGACCGAGACCGTGCCGATCGCGCGCTGGCCGGCTGTCCCGCACTTCGTGTTCGCCGAGACCAGGACGCTTCCGGCGCCCTCGCTCGCCGACCTCAACGCTCAGACCGAGCATCAGCCGCTGCTGCCGCGCCGGACCAAGGGACAGATGGATATCGCATCCACCCTGCCCGTGCCCGGCCGTGCTCTCTTCGCGATTCCGGAAGGCTCGGTCGAGGTGCTGCTGTCGACGACCTTGTCGCGGCGTGCCGCGACGCGGCTGGCAATGGCGGCCCAGACGCCGCATGCGGCCAGGGGCAAGGTCGCAAAAGACAAGGTCGCAAAGGGCAAGGCCGCCAAGCCCCAGGCCCGGCACACCGCGCATGCGGGACCGGCCGACCCGAACCATGCCGCCCAGGTCAAGAGCGCCACGCCGCGCCCGACCCGCGTCGCCAGTCTGAAGAAGCGCGCCTGAGCTCTACGGCCGCAGGATGGCGGCGACGCAGAGCAGCACGATCAGCGCCAGGAAGAACAGGTCCATGTAGGACTTGAGCTCGCCGTCGCGCCGCAGCCGGGCCACGTCGGTGACGACCTGCCTGCGCGTGTTCGTCCCTCCGGAGCCGTCGTTGATCGGGCCTTGAAGGCGCCGTGTCTCGGCTTCCAGTCTCTCGATCTTCTGGAAGAAGTAGAACGCGCGCAGCGTCGAGGCCCCGCGCATGGCGGCGTAGACCAGCACCAGGATCGCCAGTGTCGCCCGGTTCGGATATTTCTCCATGAAGTTCAGGCTGAAATAGACCACCGCCATGAAGGCAAAATTGGTGAGGAAGCGGTAGACGAAGCTGAGAATGCCCATGCTGGCTCGAACCTTGAGGAGTGCAGTCACATCGTGCTGCAAATGCGGGATCGGGGGACCCAGACCGGAATGGCCGGCCCGGATGCGGTAGCGGCCCGTCTACGCCAAGTTCGTTTCAACAAGAATACTGTCGCCCCGCACCTCGCCGCCTTTTAGCCTGCCCCGGACATAAGGCAAGCCGAAGCATGGCCCGGTGGCGCAGCCCCGCAGGACAGCCGCAGCGGCTCGATGGCGATTTGGCGGAAGTCGCGATAGACTGGGCTGGCGCTGCCACATCCGGGGTCTGCCGATGTCGAAGAAGGGAATCACCGGCCACGACGACTGGGTTCTGACCGAGGCCCTCGCGACCGCGCTGGTCGCGCTGGAGCAGCTCGAGCCGAAGCACCAGCCGAACGCGCATATGGACGACATCCGCAAGATGCTCTCGAGCGGCAAGGAGCCGGCAGCGGTGAGCCTGCACCTGGCCCAGGCCAAATGCCGCCTGTTTCCCGAGCTCGATCCGCTGGAGATCTACCGGGAATATGGCATCGGCGACGAATACGGCTGACGCGGCGGCTTAAGGGCCGCCCGCAACCGATCCCGCGATCGCCATGACTAGCGCACCGAGATCGATGCTGCCGTTGACGGTTAGCTCTTCCGAGCCTTTCGCGTCCTTGGCGCCCGCGATCGTCAGCGCCTGCGGCCGGTTGGCGGCCTGCCGTTGCAACTCGCCGATGATGGCGTCCTTGAGCTTTTCTTCCAGCATGGGTTGTCGTCCTTCGCGCGCGATCCTCTCACTCAAGGCAAAGCCGCGCCCTTCGTTCCCTCATGCGAGCCGCCGCGGCAGGCTGTGATGGATGTTGCAGGCGGCGACCGCGGCGTGGCCGAACGCGACCGAGATCTGGTGCAGATCGGTGACGACGTCGCCGATGCCGTAGAGCCCGCGGACGGAGGTGCGCTGATGGTCGTCGACCTTCAGACAGCCTTCCTCGACATGCGCGGCGCCGAGCGACACCGCGAGCTGCGAACGCACCTCGGCTCCCATCGCAGGATAGACCGTGTCGAATTGCAGCGTCCGGCCGCCGGCGAAGACGGCCGCGACGCCCTCGCCGCTCCGCCGCAGATGCAGGTCGGGCGCGGCCACGACCTCGACGCCGGCCTCAGTCAGCTCAGCGGGTGCGCCCTGCTCGTCATCGCCTCCGGTTGCGAGCAGCGTCACGTCGCGCGAATAGCCGCGCAGGAACAGCGCCTTGCTGGCGGCCTTTTGAATCGGACCGACGATTCCGATGCGGCGGCCGGTCGCCTCGTAGGCGTCGCAGACCGGACAATAGCGCAGCACCCCGTCCGCGACCGCAGCACGCCACTCCTCGAAAGGCGGATGGGTGTCGACGATGCCGCTGGCCAGAATGACGGTGGCGGCTGCGTGCGCCTCGCCGTTCCAGCTCGCTTGAAAGCCGTCCTCGTGCCGCCGCAACGCCGTGACCTCGGCCGCCACGCGCGTGACCGCGAGCTCGTCCAGCTGCGCCGACATCCTCTCGATCAGCTCCGCGCCTGACAGGCCGTGGACGAAGCCCGGAACGTTGTGGCTGCGCGGGATCAGCGCGGCCCGGCTCGCGCCGGCATCGACGACGCAGACGTTGCGGCGGAAGCGCGCCAGATAGATCGCGGCCATCAATCCGGCGGGGCCGCCGCCGACGATCAGGCAATCGAACTGCGCCGGCTTCATTTGGGGTTCGGATCCGCAAGACCCTCGCCGGGATCCTGAAGGCGCCCGCTCCTTGCCAGCCGGACGGCGTTGCCGAGCGCATGCGCCGCGTTGCGCACCTCCTGCTGGAATTCCTGGTCTTCATCGAGCTCGTGGTGCGAGGTGGCGTATGGCTCCATGTAGCCGACATAGCCGTCGATCTCGGCGAAGCGTCCCGCCGAGATCAGCTGCATGTCGGTCAGCCAGTCCGACAGGACGCGGCGCACATTCTCCGCACCGACGGCATCACCGTGCACGACGACGCCGAAATGACGGCCGGCGAGATGGCGCGGATAGGACCAGCCCTTCAGCTCGATCGCCTTGGCCTCGTCGGCCTTCTTGCCATGCGTCGAGGTCGGATCGGGATTGCCGCCGTCGGCGCAGACCATGCGGTCCATCATGGCCTTGAGGCCTGATGGCACGTGATACCAGTTCACCGGCGTCACGATCAGGATGCCGTGAGCGGCCACCCAGAGCGGATAGATCTCGTTCATCCAGTCCTGGGTCTGCCTCAGCGAATAATTCGGATAGCAGCTGCACGGCCAGTGGCAGAGCGGCATCGCGGTACCGACGCAGGATTTGCAGGGATGAATCGTCTTGCCGTACTCCGAGGCGAGGCGCGACAGATCGAGGATGTCGACGGCAAACCCCATCCCGGTGAAGACAGGCTCGGCCAGCTTGACCAGCCGCCAGGTCTTGGACATCTCGCCGGGACAGGTGTGCTCGCTGCGCGCCGAACCGTTGATGACGAGGATGCGCGGCGTCTCGTCCGCGTCGTCGTGCCGTCGCTGCGCTTCCAGGATTCTTGCGCGCGCATCGAGCCAGTCGACGGCGATGTCATAGTCGGGATCGGAGAAGCCCGCGCCCGCCTTGCGCGTCAGCGGCGCCTTGCGGGAATGGCTGTAGGCGTCCCAGGCCGATGCGGTGATGGCATCGAGCTCGCGCCCGAGCGGCGCAAAGACGGGATCGACGAACTGGCCCTTGTAACGCCGCTCGAACTCGTCGCGCGACAGCTCGACGGGCGGCATCCCCTTGCGAATTTCGGCGTCGCTCATGCGTGCTCCGGCAAAGTCGGCTGTCCGACCAACCCGGCGCACTGCGCGCGGTTCCTTCCGCTACTGGCGAACGATGTCCCGTGGCGCATCGAACTTGGCGATGCGCCGGTCCAGCCGCCACAGCTCGATGCGATGCACCAGCGCGAGCGCGGCGGCCTTGCGCTTGGCCTGCTCGTCGTCGTCGCAGACCAGATTGATGCATCCGAACACGTGCCCGTCCGGATCGATCTGGAAGGCGCGGTAGTGCTTGAGGCTGCCCATCATGATGGCCCTCGTCTTGGCAACACGGGCGCACTCAGCCAGTCCGTCAGGTTCGACGTCATTTCGTTCTGCTTGGCGCGTTGCAGCAGAATCTCCCGTTCCCTGCCGGGCGGCAGGCTGCTTGCGCGCTCACGGGCCTTTTCGGCGAAGGCGGCGAGCCGCTCCTGGAGCGACTGGGTCTGTTTCCTGCGGTTACGTTTGGCGGTCATCGGACTTTCACAGCGAATTTCGGATGGAGGGAAATGGCCCCGGCGGGGGTCGGGCGCCGGGGCCCAAGGTCTCTTGTCACTCAAGTCGCTTGCCGGTTGGGGCGGCCCACACCGGCAACCGTCGCAGCTTCCGCCGCAACCGCCGGTTCCAGCATTTCAATAAGTTAACGCTGCGTGATTTTGCGGACGTCTCGCCGTGCAATGCGCCGGAACCGAAATGCTGATTCGTATGTTCAAGGATGACCCGAAGGAGGATCATCATGGCGAAAGCAACATGGAAGCGGCCGGGCTCACCGATCGGCCGCAAGGGACCGCGCAAGGCCAATCCCGCGTACAAGCGCCGCGCGCGGCAGCCCTGGACGCCCGCGGACGTGAGCAAGTTGAAGCAGCTTGCGAAAGGCAACACGCCCACCGGCGTGATGAGCATCAAGCTGCAGCGCCCGATCGCAGCCATCCGCAGCAAGGCGCAGCGCGAAGGCATCTCGCTGCGGCCCGCCAACCGCTCGCCCTACAACCGCCGAACCAAAGCGGCGAAGCGGCGTTGACGATCCGCACCGCCGGGTGACAACCGGACGCAACGGGGAACGATGGACGTGGCGCTCATTTTTCCGGTTTCTGCCCACGACATCAGCGCATCGGTACGCGCCGACATCTAACCCGTTCCCGGCGGTGCAGCCTGAAAGCTGCACCGTTCAGTTCGGCGGCTGCAGGCCCGGCGACCTCAGCCATTCGCTCATTTGAGACCCCGTCTCCGCTTGACGCGCCTTGCGCAGCATCTCGTCGCGGGCTGCGCCGGGCGGAAGGGATTTGGCTTGCTCGCGCAGCCGCTCCGCTTCGGCGGCGAGCCGCGTTTCCAAAGTCTCGGCATGCTTGATCCGATGCCGCGTCGTCATCAGGCGTTCTCCCTGATCATGGTCGGAGCGCGCCGTTGCCTCCTTACCGATTGAGATGATCGCGCACAGGCGATGCCTCTACAACGTTCCAGAGCCGGAACGGTTGCGCGGGGTCTCAACCGCTGGAAACCGCAACATGAGTAAATTTAGCCAGTGGCTCATTCTGCTGGTCAGCAGGTCGTGGCACACGTTCTTGTAGTCATATCACTGCGAAAGGCGTATTGTCGCTCCATCACCGGCTGAGGCTCTGCCCCAGGCGTCGGTGGCTGAGAGACTCGCCTGCGCTCCCGCCTGAACAACAGGGAGCGCGGCTATGCACAAGCCTACTCACTTTCCATCGTCATTTGACGCGCCATCGTCGTCTGACGCGGAGCACATCGTGCGTGCGCGCAGGGCGATCCGAGAGGCGTTGGATGTGCTCGGGCTTCCACCCCCCGACACGTTTCTCGGCCGCAAGAGCTACGAGCCCTTCCCCAAGGAGCAGCTTGACCCGGCCGAAGGTCAGCGTGACCCAAATGCCCCCGAGGGCTGAATGACCGATCCCTGGTCGGACCGCAGCCGCCCCGCGACGGCCCGGTCGCAGTTCAGCCGCGCCGGTAGAGCTGCAGATAGCCCGGCGAGAACAGCGCCGCGCACTTGAGCGCGGCGAGATCGTTGATGGTCAGCGTGCGATCGCGCAGCACGATCAGGCCCGACGCGCGCAACTCCTGGACGGTGCGGTTCAGATGGACCACCGACAATCCCGTCGCGTCGGCGAGATCCGTTTGCGTCACCGGCATGATGCAGGAATTTCCCTCGATCATTCCGACAGGACGCAGCCGCTCGAAGATCTCGCAGAACAGATGAGCCACGCGCTCCACCGCCATGCGCCTTCCGAGATTGACGACCCATTCGCGCTGGATCGCGTTGTTGACCAGCGTCTCGCACCAGAACGCTTCCGCGAGCGAGCGGTCGCCGGCCAGCAGGGTCTCGAAATGGGCGCGCTTGATCTCGGCGTAGACCACCGGCGTCAGCGTCGCGATGGAATGGTCCATCACCGGGAGCAGGTACGCATGGGCGTCACAGCTCTCGCCCGGAAAAACAAAATTGACGATCTGGCGCCGCCCGTCCTCCAGCGTCTTGTAGCGGCAGAGCCAGCCCGAGAGCAGGATACGGACGCTGTCGACGGGATCCCCCTCGGCGAGAAGGTCCTCACCCGAGCCGGCGCGTTGCAAGCCTTCGAGCATCGCATATTCGAGTGAAGCGCGGGCCTCCGCCGACAACGGCCTCAGCGCACTGAGCCGGCGAATGGCCGGCTCCACCACGCTGCGATCGAACGTCGAGAGCGGCATCAGCCATCCATCACCGGTGTGTGGAACGTGCGCTTGCTGAGGGGAATCGCGATGGAGCATTCCAACCCCGCAGGGTCGAATGCCAACGCGGTGTCCCCCTTGAGTTCGAATGCCAGCGTGCGCTCCAGAAGCTCGGTACCAAAGCCCTTTCGCGGCGGCGGCTTGACCGGCGGCCCGCCGCGCTCGCGCCACTGGAATAGGAACATGGCAGGATCCCTGCCTTTTTCGAGGCGCCAGGTGATTTCGACACGTCCGTCGGGCCGGCTCAGGGCACCGTATTTCAGTGCATTGGTCGCCAACTCGTGGATCGCGAGCGCAAACGTCTCCGCAGCCTTGGCCTGGAAGCGCACCATGGGGCCGGCCACCCGCATCTGCTCTCCTTCGCGGGCGTTATAGGCCAGCAACTCCTCGACCACGAGAAATTCGAGGTCGACCCCGCCCTCGGGATCGCGGGTCACCAGCCCCTGGGTGCGGGCGAATGCGTTGAGCCGGCCGTCGAGATGGGAGGCGTATTCCTCCACCGTTGAGCTCGTCTCCGCGGAGCGGCGGGCGATCGAGCGCACGACGCCGAGCGTGTTGCGGACACGATGTTGGAGTTCGGCCAGCAGCAGGCGCTGGCGCTCCTCGGCGCGGGTGACCGCGGTGACGTCGACGAAAGTGATGACCACGCCGGCGATCAGATTGTCGATGCTGCGGTAAGGCAGGATGCGCACGATGTAGCGCGCGCCGCTGTCCGTCGCGCTCAGTTCGCGCTCCACGCTCGCGAGCGTGCGCAGCACACGGCGGACGTCGTCATACAGCTCCTCGATCGGGACACGAGCCTTGATGTGCGCGATCGGGCGGCCCGTATCGGTCTCGACGAGATGCAGGACCTGCGTGATCGCCGGCGTGAAGTTCATCACGCGCAGATCGTGGTCGAGAAACAAGGTGGCGATCTGCGTGCTCTCGAGCAAATTCTTGAGGTCGCTGCTGGTGCGCGTCAATTCCTGGACACGATGCGCCAGCTCGCCCTTGACCGTCGTCAATTCCGCGGTGACCAACTGCGACTCTTCGCGCGAGGTTTCGAGCTCCTCGTTGACCGACTGAAGTTCCTTGTTGAGCGAGTCAGATCGCGCGTCGGAGGATTTCCGCTCCAGGCGCCGCAGATGGCGGGCATAGACCTGGATGTACGCGGGGATCTCCTCCGGCGGCAGCACGAAATCGGCGATGGAAGCCGGCGCGTTGCCGTCGACCAGATGTGCAGCTTGCTCCGGGCTCGCGACTCCTTCGGTAATGGCGAGACCACCATGATCCTTCAGGGTCGCAGTGCCGAGCGTGCCGTCACCGCCGGTGCCGGCAAGGAGGATTCCGACGGCTTGTTCGGCGCGTTCCTCCGCGAGCGACACCAGGAAGCTGTCGATGATGGCGCGCTCGCCCGGCGACTGCTCGGCCTTCCGAACCGCGAACCGGCCGTTTCGAATGGTGGTGATCATCGCCGGCGGGCACAGATAGATCGTGCCCCCCTCGATCGCATGGCCATCGGCGATCTCAGCGATCTTGCCGCCGTTGGCCTTTCGCACGGCCTCGCGCACCTCGTCGAAGGCCTCGTGATGCCCAAGCGTCAGCACGACGGTCAGATCGGTACCGACCGTCAGCTTGGCGAAAAAGCGCGCGATGCTGCCCAGCGAACCCGGCGAGGCGCCCACGCCGACGATCAGCGGGGCTTTCCTCCGACGCTCTCCACCAACCGGCTGGTCGCCGACTTCATGCATGGCACTGGCAGCTTTCGTTCATCGACCGGGGCCAACGGGCACTCGGCCCTGCAAATCGCAGGAACTTGATGTTATCCCAACAGATCAAAGAGAAAAACGTCCCTACGCGTGTTTCGATTTCCGAACCAAGCCCCTCCCGGCGTGGCGGCATCAAGGAGCGGCTCGGTCGCATGTTCGGTCTCAATGCGTCGATCAGGTGGCTGATGGCTGCCCGGGTTTGGACTGGGTGGTACCGGCCGAGCCTCCGATCATGCTCATATCGCGGTGGCTCATGGAACCGGCCTTCGGTTGCATCGTTGTCGAAAGGCGCCTCGGCCCCGATCTGTCCAACACATGGGAACGAGGAGGCGCCAGAGGGATCATGTCAGTATCGCCCGCGTTGTCTCATCATGCCACAGTGCTGATGGGTCGCCGCATCCTCGTCGTTGAGGACGAATATTTTCTCGCCGATGACATCGCCGACGCGCTGCGCAAGCTCGGCGCGGAGATCGCCGGTCCCGTCGGCCACATCGACGATGCGGTCGAGATGCTGCACAATGGCGGCGCTCTCGACGCGGCGGTCCTCGACGTCAACATCGGCGACCAGCCGATCTTTCCGATCGCCCGTGCGCTCAGGGCACGGCAGGTACCCTTCGTGTTCACCACAGGCTACGAGAGGCTCAGCATCGAAACGGAATTCCGGGACATACCGCTCTGGGAGAAGCCGATCAACGTCGGGGCCATGGCCCAGAACCTTGCCAGCCTCGTCGGCGGTCAACCATATGATTCCCCGCAGCCACGCCACCGATCAGAACAGGTGCGCGAAAGCAAGCCAGGCGGTGACGGCCAGGCATAGGACAACCGCGGCGTAAGGTAGCGCGACGCGCAAGACGGCCAGCTCCCTCGAGTCAGCTCATCATCATCCAGACGACGGCCGCCATCATGACAAGAAAGCCCGTGACTGCGGTCGCGATAAAAGCCTGTTCAATGCGGTCCATCGCCATCACAGCCCGTTCCCAGCTCAGGAAATGTGACCGGTTCGGAACCGCCGCGCATTAGGCTATGTGAATCGATGTCCTCCTTAGCAGGGCCGCGGGACGGACCGTATTGCCTGGCACAGACTGCAATTGAGCCGTCTCACGACCTCGCCGTGCCGGGCTCGGCCATCTTGCGATGCTGCTTGGCCAGAATCTCGTTCGGCGTGACATTGGCGACGGTGGTCTGGATCTTGTTCTTCAGGCCGGTGACGATGTCGGCCTCCCCGCGCAGCATGGCGTCGAAGCCGGCCTTGGCGACGTCGTAGGCGCCGTCCTTCTGCTCGGTGCCGACCTTGGTGTCCATCATGTCGGCGCGGCGGAAGAACTCGGTCTCGGTGGCGCCCGGCATCAGGCAGGTGACGGTGACGCCGCTGTCGCGCAGCTCCTCCCGCAGCGCGAACGAGAACGAATCCAGAAACGCCTTGCTGGCGTTATAGGCGGCCTGGAAGCTGCCGGGCATGAAGCCGGCGATCGAGCCCGTGATCAGGATGCGGCCGGCGTTGCGGCGGAGCATCTGGTTGCCGACGCGGTGGATCAGATCAAGCGTCCCGGTGATGTTGGTGTCGATCAGGTCCTTCACCCTGGCAAAGTCCTGATCGAGGAAGGCCTTGCCGAGGCCGACCCCGGCATTGGCGAGCAGCGCATCGATCGGCCGGTCGCCCACCGCGGCGCAAAGCTTGTCGACGCCTTCGGTAGTGGACAGATCGGCTCCGACCGGCTCCACGCTGACGCCGAGCCGTCGCAGATCGACGGCGACCCGTTCGATCTGGGGCTCATCCGCGGCGATGACGAGGTTGAAACCGTCCTGGGCACAGCACCTGGCGAGCTCCAGGCCGATGCCGGTGGAGGCGCCGGTGACGACGGCGAGTTGATTGGCGGGCATGGCACATGTCCTCGAGATGGGATGATGACGCCCAATCCCTCCGCCGCCATCTCGTTCCTATCCGCGTGCGGTGCGAAGAAATGCTCGTCGCTTAGCAACCATCGTTCATTCCTGGACTTAAGTGCCAACTGGTTCAGCCGAGAGGACGAAAGATGAAGGCGCTGGTTTGGCACGGCAAGGAGGACATTCGCTGCGACACCGTCACGGACCCTGAGATCCAGGATCCGCGCGACGCCATCATCAAGGTCACGAGCTGCGCCATCTGCGGCTCAGACCTGCACCTGTTCCACAATTTCATCCCCGGCATGCTGCCCGGCGACATCATGGGCCACGAGACCATGGGCGAAGTGGTCGAGGTCGGCTCCGGCGTCGACGGCAAGCTGAAGAAGGGCGACCGCATCGTGGTGCCCTTCACCATCATTTGCGGCGAATGCGACCAGTGCAAGCGCGGCAACTTTTCCGTCTGTGAGACCACCAACCGCAAGCGCCATCTCGCCGACAAGGTGTTCGGACACGCCACCGCCGGCCTGTTCGGCTACACCCACCTGACCGGCGGCTATCCCGGCGGCCAGGCCGAATATCTGCGCGTGCCCTATGCCGACGCCACCCACATCAAGGTGCCCGCGGGCATTCCCGACGAGCAATTGCTCTTCCTCAGCGACATCTTCCCGACCGGCTGGCAGGCCGCCGTGCAATGCGACATCGAGCCGACCGACACGGTCGCGATCTGGGGCTGCGGCCCGGTCGGACAGATGGCGATCCGCAGCGCCATCCTGCTCGGCGCCAACCAGGTGATCGCGATCGACTGCCTGCCCGAGCGCCTCAGCATGGCTGAAGCCGGCGGCGCCACCACGATCAATTTCGAGACCGAGAGCGTGCTGGAGCGGCTCCAGGAGCTGACCGACGGCAAGGGCCCGGAGAAATGCATCGATTGCGTCGGCATGGAATCGCATGTGATGGCCTCGCTGCCCGACACCCTGCTCGACCGCGCCAAGCAGATGGTGATGGCGGAGAGCGACCGGCCCCACGTGCTGCGTGAGATGATCTATGTCTGCCGGCCCGGCGGCATCATCTCGGTGGCCGGCGTGTACAGCGGCCTGTCCGACATGCTGCCGATGGGCGCCTTCATGAACAAGGGCCTGACGATGCGGACCGGCCAGACCCACGTCAACCGCTGGACCGACGATCTGCTGCGCCGCATCGAGGACGGCGAGATCGACCCGTCCTTCGTCATCACCCACACCGTCCCGCTCGAACAGGGACCGGAGATGTACCAGGTGTTTCGCGACAAGCGCGATTCCTGCGTCAAGGTCGTGCTGAAGCCCTGAAGGAGCAAACCCATGTTTCATTTCTCCAACATCGTGCGCACCAAGGGCGACCCCAGGATCATCGAGGGCGGGCCGAGCCTGAAGCAGCCGGCCGACCAGCTCGCCCGCGCGCTCGGCTGGTTCAGCATCGGCCTCGGCGTCGTCGAGTTGTTCGCGCCGCGGCGCGTCACCGAAACGCTCGGCATGGAAGGCCACGAGACGATGGTGCGGGCCTTCGGCGTCCGCGAGATCATGGCCGGGATCATGACGCTCTCGGTCGAGAAGAACGCCGGTCTTTGGACGCGCGTCGGCGGCGACGGCCTCGATGCCGCCGCGCTGCTGTCGGGGCTGACACCGGATAATCCCAAGAAGGGCAACATCGCGCTGGCGCTGCTGATGGTCGGCGGCATCGCCATGCTCGACTACCGGGCCGCGCAAGCCACCAAGTCCCGCCGCCCCGCGCGCGATGCACGGCGCAAGCTCTATCCGAACCGCAGCGGTTTCCCCAAGGGCGTCGAGAGCATCCGAACCGCGGCGAGGCAGATCGCAGCGCATGCGGGACAGAACGAGGTGAAGCAAGGTGACGAGCGACGAGTCCCCTGACAAATCTGCGTGGTGGGAATCCGCCGTCATCTACGAGATCGCAGCGATCTCCTTCCAGGACTCCAACGGCGACGGCAAGGGTGACCTCGCCGGGCTGATCTCGCGCATCGACTACCTGCAATGGCTCGGCGTCGACGCGGTGTGGCTGACGCCGATCTACCGGAGCCCGTTCCGCGATCTCGGCTACGACATCTCCGATTATTGCGCGATCGACCCCGCCTTCGGCAGCCTGGAGGATTTCGACCGCCTGCTCGCGGCGCTGCACGCGAAGAGCATCCGCCTCATCCTCGACCTTGTCCCCAACCACACCGCCAATGATCATTCCTGGTTCGTCGAGAGCTCGCGCCACGGCGCCAGGGCCGATTGGTACATCTGGGCCGATGCGGCCGAGAACGGCGGGCCGCCGAACAATTGGCTGAGCCGTTTCGGCGGCAGCGGCTGGGAATGGTGCGAGGCACGGCGGCAATATTACTACCACTCCTTCCTCGTCGAGCAGCCCGACCTCAATTGGCGCAACCGGCATGTGCGCGCCGCGATCGCCGACGTCATGCGGTTCTGGCTCGACCGTGGCGTCGACGGCTTTCGCGTCGACGCAAGCGCGGTCCTGATAAGGACGCGCTGATGCGGGACAATCCCGCCAATCCCGACGCCGAGGGCAAGCCGCCGCCGCAGCGTCAGAGGCCGGTCTTCACCGACGACCGGCCGGAGACGATGGATTGCATCGAGTTCATCCGCAGCGTGATCGACCAATATCCGCAGCGCATGCTCTGCGGCGAGGTCCAGGGCAAGACCGACCGCATCGGCCACTTCTACGGCAACGCAAAGCCGCGCCTGCATCTGCCGCTCAATTTCGCCCTGCTGGACTCGCAATGGGACGCGCTGTCGCTGCAAGCGACCATCGATGCGTATTTCAACGCGATCCCGGACCACGCCTGGCCGGTCTGGGTGATCGGCGGCCACGACAAGCAGCGGGTCGCCAGCAAGATCGGCGAGGCCCAGATGCGCGTGCTGGCGATGCTGCTGGTGACCTTGCGCGGAACGCCCTTCTTCTTCATGGGCGACGAGATCGGCCGCAAGCGCGTCCCGATTCCGTCCGACCGCGTCCGCGATCCCTTCGAGAAGCTGGTGCCAGGTTTCGGCCTGTGCCGCGATCCCGAGCGCGCGCCGATGCGCTGGGACGACAGTCCCGACGGCGGCTTCACGACCGGCCAGCCATGGCTGCCGCTGGAGCGGCCCGATGGCGCGGCCAACGTCGCCGCGCAGCAGCGCGACGAGCGCTCGATCCTGGCGCTGTTTCGCGCGTTGATGGCGCTGCGGCGCGAGCAGGCCTGCCTGCGCCGGGGCGGTTACGAGCCGCTGCGTTCGCAGAACGACGTTCTCGCCTACAAGCGCACCGACGGCGGCAACGGATTCCTGATCGCGCTCAACATCGCCGCCGAGCCGCGGAAATACCACTGGCAGGGCCGCGGCCGCCTGCTGATGTCGACACACCTCGATCGGCCGCCGGAGCCAGTGCCGGACGCATCCATCCTGCTCCGCGGCAATGAGGGTGTGATCATCGCCATCGAGGCGCGGTGACGGCAGGAACCATCGGCGCGCCAGCGCGTCTGATCAACGCCTCCGACATCCCCCCTGCGGAGGCGGACTGCGCGAACCGCGGCCCCGGCGCTCGCCGCCTCAGGCGCCGGGGCCTGCGGCACCAAGCTTGGCGGCAGGCCAACGGAGAGGCGTCAAGGGAGGCAGCATGGGCAAGACGAAAGGTCTTCGGCAGCGGATCGTCGGCAAGGCCAGGCAGGCCGTCGGCGAGATCATCGGCGACCAGGATCTCCACGATGACGGCAAGGCGCAGGCCGAGCGCGGCCGCGACGAACAGGACCAGCCGAGCGAGCTCAATCCGCTGAAGAAGCTCAAGCAGCTGACGTGAACGCGCAGCCGCGACCAACGCTCTCCGACACGGCACGGTACGCTGGCGGAGGCGCGTCGTGGCTGGCGCGGCGACGGCGTTCGCGCTGGATCGCCGCCGCCGAGCTCGGCCTGATCAGCAGCACGTTCTCGACCCTCGTCAGCCAATTGTTCGCCGCCCGTATCGGCCGCGACGCCGCGGTCGACTGGATGACGGTCGCCGCCATTCCGGCGCGGGACTGGGCGCTCAGTGCAGAGCCGTCGTGGAGCGCGCTCCTCGTCGGCATCGCCTTTCATCAATGGGCGGACTTCTCCTGGGCGCTGGTGTTCTTCGGCGTGCTCGGGCGCTGGACCGCGGACTTGTGGCCGCGAACGATCCTGCTGCTCGCGCTGCCGTGGGCGGTGTTCTCCTCAGGCCTGGAATGGTTCGTGCTGGTGCCGCTGTTTCCATTCTGGCAGCCGCTGTTCACGCTGCAACAACCGTACTGGATCGGCCTGCTGGTCCATGGCGCCTCTGCCGTGATGTATCCCCTGTTCGCCCGGCTGCGCTGGGCGCGCGGCCAGGCGCCGGCGCGCGACATCCGCTTCACCAATGCCTGGGCGACCGGCGCGGTTGCCGTGGTCGTGCTGCTCGGCGCGATCGCATGGTTCGGCAGCCACGGCTACGAGCCGGCATGGATGGGCCGCGACAGGGATGCGGACCAGGCCTATATCCGTCACATGACCGCGCATCACGCCCAGGGCGTCGAGCTGGCGCGGATCGGCGCAGAGCGCGCCCAAGACCCGCATCTGCGCAAGCTCGCGATGTTGATGGCCGCAAGCCAGGCCGGCGAGATCAGGATCTTCGAGAACTGGTGGCTGAGCTGGTTCGATACCGAGATGCCCGATTGCAGCACGGAGGAACGCGCTGCCATGCCCGGCTACCTGGCACCGACCGAGATGCGGGCGGTCAAGGCCGCGCCATCCGACCAGTTCGATGCGGTCTTCATCGAGGCCATGAGCAGGCATCATTCCGGCGCGGTCAGGATGGCCGACCGGATGTGGCAGAGCCGCGGCGATCTGCGGCTGCGCATCATGGCGCATGCCATTCGCCACGGGCAGCAAGGCGAGATCGCGCTGATGCGGGGCGTGGACGGCGTTGCAGCCGTCGCCACGGCGTTCCGCAACATGTTCGGCGACAACGTCAATTGAGCACGCAGCAGCTACTCGCGCCAGAACTCGGTCAGCTCCTCCGCGGTCACCAGGTCGACCTGACCGTGGAAGCGGGTGCGGTACATCGTCATCAGCGCGTCGTGCCCAACGTCGGAGGAGCTGCCCAGCGCGTCCTCGACGATCACGACCCTGAAGCCGAAATCGACGGCGCTGAGGACCGTCGAAAGCACGCAGACGTCGGTCTCGGCGCCCGAGATCACGACCGTGCCGACCTCCTTGTCGACCAGCCGGCCCGCAAGGCCGGGATTGCTGAAGGCGGAATAGCCCGGCTTGTCGATGATTGCAGCCGGCGGAACGAACTTGTCCAGGGCCGGCACGAGCTCGAGCGCGGCCGGCGGAAGATGCCTGCGGGTGGCCTGGTGCCAGCGGCGAAAATAGGTCTGCCATTGCCCGGCACGATCTTCCGGATCCTGCGGCGTGATGAAGCGGGTGAAGATCGTTCTGGTCTGATAACGCGTAACAATGGAGGCGATCGTCGGCAGCACGCGCTCCATCCAGGGTGTCGCCCACAGACCTCCGGGCGCGAAGATGTTCTGCATGTCGATGCAGAGGTGAACGGCGTTCCTGATCTCGGCAACATCCGAGGCGCTGTCTCTCATTGCCTTCCACCGGCGAATGCATGGCCGCGGCACGTCCGCGGCGGGCTTACCGACAGCAAATGCGGTTGCGGCGGCCATCGTTCCGCTCGGTGCGGCCGGCAATCCAGCAGATGAGGCCCGGACGCCATCGCCCCGAGGCCGGGAGGTCTTTGAGGTTCGCCGGCCTCAGGCACACCCGCGCTGGACCGCCGGACGCGCCAGGCCCCGCTCGAGCCAGGCACCGACCGATTTGAACTGGGTGAACGCGACGAGATCGCCGGCGCCATAGAAGCCGATGAGATTGCGCACCCAGCCCAGCATGGAGATGTCGGCGATGGTGTAGTCGTCATCCATGAACCATTGCCGGTCGGCGAGATGCGTCTCCATCACACCGAGCAGGCGCCTGGCCTCAGTGACGTAGCGGTCGCGGGGCCGCTTGTCCTCGAAATCCTTGCCGGCGAATTTGTGGAAGAAGCCGACCTGGCCGAACATCGGCCCAACGCCGCCCATCTGAAAATGCAGCCACTGGATGGTCTGGTAGCGGCGCGCGGGGTCCTGCGGCAGGAGCTTGCCGGTCTTCTCCGCGAGGTATTGCAGGATTGCCCCGGACTCGAACAGCGGCAGCGGCCTGCCGCCCGGACCATTGGGATCGAGGATCGCCGGGATCTTGCCGTTCGGGTTGAGCGAGAGGAATTCAGGTGTCTTCTGCTCGTCCTTGCCGAAGTCGACCCGGTGCGCCTCGTAGGGAAGTCCGATCTCCTCCAGCATGATCGAGACCTTGACGCCGTTCGGCGTCGGCAGGGAGTAGAGCTGAAGCAGCTCGGGATGCCTGGCCGGCCAGCGCCTGGTGATGGGAAAAGCGGATAGATCGGACATCGGCACTCCAGCTGTTCGTGGGATGCCGCGCAGTCTAGGCGAGCGGACGAACGACGCAAGGCCGGCCAATCGTCTGGATGATCGCGGAGAAGAGCCGCTGTGCGCTTGAAGCGACTAAGGCGGCAGCGTTGCCATCCTGACGATCGGGCTGACGATCGGGGTCATGGTTTCATGCTGCAGTCGATACTGGATGAACCAATCTCCTGTGATCAGCAGCGCGGCCGTGAAGGCAGCCGCGAGCGTCGCGGTCGCCCATTGGCAGACGTCGTACATGGCCTTTGTCCCTCAACTCCTTCGGCTAAACGCCAAGCTCACGCGTGGTGTTCCGACGCCGTACGACAATTTTGCCAGTTTTTCCCGTTTTCACAAACGAGACATTGCGTGGTTTCGAGGGACCATCGAGCAGCCCTGCGCGTTGTGACGAGATGAACATCGAAAAACGTGCCCTGCTCGACCACGCGCAACGCTGTCGCAGCGTCGCGGACGATCTCGCCCATCGCGAAGCCGCGCGGCGGCTACGAGCAATGGCCGATGTCTACGAGGCGCGAGCAGCAGGATTGGACGACGAGGACGGCTCCCCAGAGCCCGACCGTCACGAGCGCAGCCGCCTTGCCGATGCAGGCGATCGGCAGAATTGATCGGTTCAATAGTTGATCTCCATCCGCAAGCCGCGCGGATCGACCTCCTCGCCACCGACGCGCTGGGTGCTGTCACGCGCTGCGACCGCGCAGGCACAGGCATCGATGAGATCGTCACGACCGATGCCGGTGCCATGGCGAAGCGTCAGCCATCTCTCCAGCTTGGTGAAGCCGCGGTCTCTCAGCAGCGCAACGCGCTGCTCGCGGCCCCGTGGCGACATCTTCGGCTCGAGCCGCACGCGCCCTGCCAGATTCCAAAACACCAATTCCGGATGCGACTCGCCGATCGTCGCCTGCCGCGCCGGCGTCATGACCTCGTCGACCTCCCTGATCTTGTCTCTGATATTCCAGAGCTGCGCCGACACGCCCCTGCCCTTGCCCTCGTGCGCCCAGTAATGCCGATTGGCCGCCGCCATGTCCGGGAATGTCCAGAGGTCGCGGCGCGCACCGAGAAACACGGCGGGGCCAATCAGCTCGCGGGCCCGCAGATCGCAAGCGCGATAGCCGCTCTGATTCAATCCGATCGGCATGTCGATCATCGCGCGCGCATGCGGCAGCGCGAGCAGGCGCGTTAGGCGAGTTGAGTAGTCGAAGCCGTGATCGCCGCGCGCGTCGATCCAGGCCGCGACCCAGCCGAAGCGAAAACCATCGAGGCCGAGATAGTTCGACACGTCATGAGTCCGTGTCTTGTCGTCGGCGTCCTGCAATTTTCACACGCACCTCGCTTGACATCCGCAAGTTGCGGGCGTATGTCCCGCGCCCTCGCAAGCACTTCCGTTTGCGATAGACACCATGAACCGAGCGATGCTGAACCGCTACGAAAGAATTGTCCGCATGCCGAATAGCCCAGAGCTATTCGATTGCGCATGCCCGGCTCATGGGAGCGATCTTGCCTGACGCAAGATCGACAGTCCGCTTCTCACGGACCCTCCCGAGCCTGCCGCTCCGGAGGGTTTTTTGTTGCCCGCCGCGCGGCCCAACCGAACAACCCGGCATCGGCCGGAACGGGAGACCCGGATCCCGGGGCTCGCGCTGGAGAGGCGCGTGTCCAAGTGCGCGGGGCCTGCCGGAGGGAACGAGGCGATGAGCCGGACACCGATGGCAGAGCGAACCCAAAGGGTTCGCAAAGTGCGGCGCGTCGACAGCGCCGCGATGGAATTTTTGTAACTCGGTTTGCCGCGACGATCGCGGCTCGACCGACGCTGGTGGTGAAGATCTCGGATACTTCTCCGCAAGGCAAAGCGGGTGATGCCTCCCGCCTTTGACACACGCACCGGGATGCGGCCTCGGAAATGGCTTGCACGCGGCCCGGCGCAGGATCTGTTCGCAAGGACGGTGCCTGTGTTGTCGTCACTGAAAGCCGATATCGCCCGTTCCCCAGCGTACCCCATCAAACAGCCGGTGCGAAAGCACCGGCCAGGCGGTGGTGAAGATGTCTGCTACTTCGTGGTAAAGGCGCGAAAGCGCCGAGCAGGTTCGAGCCCTGCGCGCCGAAAGGCGGTTCGCCCGCAAGGGCAGCAACAGCATCGATCGTTCCCCGCCAATCCCATCACGGTCCGTGGTGAAGATTTCTGTTACTTCGCCTGCCACGCGAGAGGTCGCGGGTTCGAATCCCGCCCGGTGTCCCATGCACCGGTAGCTCAGAGGATAGAGCGCTTTCCGGCGAGCTTCGGCTCGTCGGGTACAGCAATCGCCCGTTCCCGGATCGTGTCCCCTTAGCCACCGCCGGTGGTGAAGAGCGCTGTTACTTCGGATCGCAATGTCGAAGGTTCGACTCCTTCCGGACGAAAGTCCGTAGCTCAGCGGTAGAGCATGTGACTTGCCCGCGAGGGCAGTACAGCCTCGCCTGTTCCCCGGCACCCGTTTCAATCCCCATCAACCCAAGAGGAGGCCATCATGGTCAGGCTCAACAAGATCGTTCGCGCCTTCACGCGAGAGGGCGCGCGCGCGGTGCGCTTCACGCCCGAGATGGAGCTGAAGCGCGCGCTGATGAACTGCCTCCTGTGGGAGGACCAGTTCTACGAGGACGGCGTTGCGATCGCAGACCGCATCAAGGCCCTGGTGCCCAAGGTCGCGCCCGCCAAGGTCGCGCAGCTCGCGATCGAGGCACGCGAGGTGATGAAGCTGCGGCACGCGCCGCTGCTGGTCATCCGCGAGATGGCGCGGAACGAGAAGCACCGCGCCCTCGTGGCGGATACGCTTCACCAGGTGATCCAGCGTCCCGACGAGATGACGGAGCTGCTCGCGATCTACTGGGCGGATGCACTGGGCCCTCAGCAGCAGCGCAAGCGTCAGCCGGTCTCGGCCCAGGTCAAGAAGGGCCTTGCCCGCGCGCTGACCAAGTTCGACGCCTATCAGCTCGCCAAGTGGGACCGCGACGGTGCGGTGCGGATCAGGGACGTGCTGTTCCTGGTCCACGCCAAGCCTAGGGATGCTGAGCAGGAGAAGGTGTGGAAGCAGCTCGTCGACGGCGAGCTCGCTTCTCCCGACACCTGGGAGGTTTCGCTCTCGGCCGGCAAGAGCAAGCGCGAGACCTTCGAGCGGCTGATCGCCGAGCGCAAGCTCGGCGGCCTCGCACTGCTGCGCAATCTGCGGCTGATGCAGACTGCGCAGGTCCCGCGCGAGACCATCGCAGGCGCGATCGAGGCGATGCGGACGGATCGCATCCTGCCCTATCGCTTCATCACGGCGGCGCGCTATGCGCCGGACTTCGAGCCCGAGCTCGAGGCTGCGATGCTCAAGTCGGTCAAGGACCATGTGCGGCTTCCGGGCCGGACGCGGCTCCTGATCGACGTGTCGGGCTCGATGTTCGCGACCCTCTCCGCGCAGTCGGAAATGACGCGTGCGGAGGCGGCGTGCGGCCTTGCCATCCTCGCGCGCGAGATCTGCGACGAGGTCGAGATCTTCACCTTCAGCAATGAGGTCGTGAAGGTCCCGCCCCGCCGCGGCTTCGCGCTCAGGGACGCGATCATCAACTCGCAGCCGCATGGCGGAACCTATCTCGGCAAGGCCGTGACGGAGATCGACCGCAAGGGCGATCGCCTGATCGTCTTCACCGACGAGCAGAGCCACGACCAGGTGCCTGAGCCCAGAGCGCGCGGCACCATGGTCAACGTGGCCTCGTATCAGCACGGTGTCGGTCACGGCGCCTGGACCCGCGTCAACGGCTTCTCCGAGGCCGTGGTCGCGTGGATCGCGGCGTCGGAAACGGCGTTGAACTGATGCGCAACGACAGCGGCCCCGGACGCAAGATGCGCCCGGGGCCTTCCGAAATTTCTGAAATGATCCGCCCGCCCCGGCTAGATGCGTGCGGACTGCAAGCAGGACCTAAGACCATGCGACGACCCGATCCCTACATGGAACGCGCCCGCGAGCTCTGCCTCGCCGCCGGTGTCGATCCCGACGCGCGCGTCGGCGAAGGACGCGGCCAGCCGGCCTGGTGCCTGTACAAGGACGCCGCGCGCAAGGAGCATCTGGCCCGCGAGGCCAATGCGACCGCGAGCTCGATCGCCGAGTTCCGAATGCAGGATGCCCGCTTCCAGAATGCGCCGCTGAAGGTGTTCGGCCCGCACGAGGAGGCGACGATCGCGCAGATGCGCAACTGCATGGCGGTCGGCAACGTCGTCTCCGGCGTGATCTGCGCCGACGGCCATCTCGGCTATGCGCAGCCGGTCGGCGGCGTCATCGCCTATGAGAAGCAGATCAGCATCTCCGGCGTCGGCTTCGACATCGGTTGCGGCAACATGGCGGCCCGGCTCGACACGCGCTTCGACGACATCGCAAGCCGCGTGCCCACGATCATCCGCGACGTCGCCAGGACGATTTCGTTCGGCGTCGGCCGGGCCAACGCGGAGCGGGCCGAGCACGACCTGTTCGACGACGGCGATGCCTGGCGCGAAAGCGACATGGAGTCCTACCGCCAGAAGGCGGTAGCTCAGCTCGGCACGGTCGGATCCGGCAACCACTATGTCGACCTCATGCGCGACGAGGAAGGCTTCGTCTGGATCGGCGTCCACTTCGGCAGCCGCGGTCTCGGCCACACTTCCGCGACGCGCTACCTCAAGGCCGCCGGGGGCAAGGACGGCATGAACGTTCCGCCCGCCGTGGTCGACGAGGACAGCGAGCTCGGCCGCCGCTACATCGCGGCGATGCAGCTCGCCGGGCGTTATGCCTATGCGGGCCGCGAGTGGGTCGTCGAGCGTGTCCGCCAGATCATCGGCGGCAGCGTCACCGAGAGCGTGCACAACCACCACAATTATGCCTGGCGTGAGACCCACGACGGCAAGGATCTATGGGTGGTGCGCAAGGGCGCGACACCGGCGTTTCCCGGCCAGAAGGGATTCGTCGGCGGCTCGATGGGCGACGACGCCGTCATCCTCGAAGGCGTCGACAGCCCGGAAGCCAGGGCCTCGCTCTACTCGACCGTGCACGGCGCCGGCCGCCTGTTCGGACGACGCGAGGCGAAGCGGCGCTTCTCACGTGCGGAGATGGACCGCTGGCTCAACGAGCGCGGCGTCACCCTGATCGGTGCCGACCTCGACGAGAGCCCGATGGCCTATCGTCGCCTGCCCGACGTGCTGGCGCAGCACGCCGGCACGGTGAAGGTGCTGCACACGCTGCGGCCGTTCGCCGTCGCCATGGCCGGCGAAGGCGAATTCGATCCGTGGAAGGACTGACGCGAAACCGCGGGCGGGAGGTGATGCCTCCCGCCCGCTTCGCTTCGGTTTTGGAAAGCGGGACCGCCGGTCTCGTCAGCCTCCGGCGGCCTGATAGGCCAGGCGCTTGAACTCGAAGAAGAACGGATTCCAGAAGCCCATATAGCGCTGGGTCATCAGCACGCCGGCGGTGTTGGCCTCAGGGCAGATCCACCAATGGGTCCCGGCAAGGCCGCCCCACTGGAACTCGCCGGTCGAGTTCGGCGGATCGAACGGCGTCGGCGCGAAGGTGACGGCGCCGCCGAGGCCGAACCCCTTGCCGGGCATCGGGCCGAGATTGGCGAAGCGGATGGTCTGCCCTGCGGGCAGCTGGTTCGACATCATCTGCCGCAGCGTCTCCGGCTTCAGCAGGGCATCCGCACCGGGCAGCAGCGCGCGGACCAGCGCGAGCATGTCCGGCAGGGTCGAGACCAGACCGCCGCCGCCCGAGAGCCGCGGGAACGGCCGCCGATAGGCTTGCGGAAACGGCAGGTTGTCGGCGCGCGTCAGGCCCGGCTTCATGGGATCGAACACATCGGCGCCATTGTAGAGCGCGACCAGCCTGCCTTGCTGCGCCTCGGGCACATGGAATCCTGTGTCGGTCATGCCGAGGACATCGAAGATGCGCGACTTGAGGAAGGCATCGAGAGATTGACCCGAGACGACCTCCACGACACGGCCGAGCACGTCGGTGGCAACCGAATATTCCCAGGCCGTGCCGGGATGATAGGACAGCGGCAGATCGGCCAGCTTGTCGATCAAATCGGAGAGCGGCGTCAGCGGATTGAGCACGCGCGCCTCGTTGTAGCCTTTGAACAGCACCGTGCCGGGATCGAAGATGCCGTAGCTGAGCCCCGCGGTGTGGGTCAGGAGCTGGCGGATCGTGATCGGGCTCCTTGCGGGCTCGACATCGGCAAGGCTCGAAGCGTCCTGCTTGAGCACCTTGCGATGGCCGAGCTGCGGCAGGAAGGTCTCGATCGGATCGTCGAGCCCGACGCGGCCTTCCTCGACCAGGAGCATGATCGCGCAGGTGACGAAGATCTTGGTGTTCGAGAACGCGCGGAAGATATGATCAGGCCGCAGCGCGGTGCTCGCCTCGCGGTCGGCAAAGCCGACGCATTGCTGGTCGACCACCTCGCGCCCGCGCAGCACGGCCCAGGACGCGCCCGGAATGATCTCCTGATCGACGTAGCGCTGCATCGCCGTCCGCGCGGCGGAAAAATCGGTCGTTCTGGCGCCCATGCGTCTCCCCGAATTTGTGGTTGGGACGGGTATAGCGAAAATTCGAGGGAAATGAAGCGCGCTTATTCTTCTCTCATGAACGCCGTCACGTACAGCCGGCGCCGGATCCGCATGCCCTGCCGCTGGTACAGCGCAATCGCGGAGATATTGCTCGAAAACACGTGCAGGAACGGGATTTCGCCCCGTGCTTCGATCCGCCGCGCGACCGCAGCCAACAGCGCCTGCGCATAGCCGCGCCCGCGATAATCCGGATGCACACAGACGGCCGTCATCTCCACGAACTTGCCCGGCTTCATCCGCTCGCCTGTCATCGCGACCAGCTCGCCGCCCGAGCGAATGCCGAGGAACGTGCCGAGCTCGTGGGTGCGCAGCGCGAACGGCCCGGGCTTGGTCAGCTCCGTCAGTGCCATCATCGCGGGCACGTCGGCCGCTCCCAGCGTGACGATCTCGGCATCGCGCGGCGGGCTGTCGGCGGGCGAGCCGATCATCTGCTCGCCTGTATCTGCGAGCACCACCTTGAAGCCGCCGGGAACTTCGACCGGCTCTGGCGTGAACAGCGCGGCGACCTGCGTGCCCGACAGGAGATCGCGGAGCGCGGCAAAGCTCGCCGCGGACATGTCGACCATGTCGGCGAACGGCGTCATGTCGACGGGATAGCGCCGCGCGAGCGGGCCGCCTTCGGCCAGGTGCTTCTGATTCGTCGTCAACGCACTCCAGATCGGACGATCGAGCAGCGCCTCATCGCTGTCGGTCACCGGTCTAATCCTTCTCGAAGCTGACGATGACGGCGGCATTGGCGATGAGAATGGGATCGTTGGCCACTTCCGTGGCCGAGGGGATCTCCAGCCCACCCTTGACCGCAGTGACGGTCACGGTGCCGTAGGGAAGCTCCCTGGCCACGGCTTCCTTGTCCACCGCCTCGGGGTTGGGCACGCCGATCGTGACGTCCACGAACATGTCGTTCGCGGTCTTGCCGATCATCCGGAAGAAACCGAGGCTGGAATGCCTGATGGCATCCGACACCGCCCGCTTCGCCGCCTTGGTGGCGTCCCTGCCGTGGACGTCGACGCCCATGCCCATCTCGGTGACACAACGAACGCGGGTCATTTGATATTCCTGTGGTTGGTGTGGTGATGAGTGTCCGCGATTGGAGAGCGCTAGACAAGTGTTACCGCTTCTCCCGTGTCCCGGACGCGCTGCAACGCTCTTCGCGTTGCTGGCAGAGCCTGGACCCAGGAGGCCACGGTGCTCGCTGATGCATGGGCCCCGGCTCTGCAGCGCACCGCTGAAGGAGCGCTGCGCTGCGTCCGGGGCACGAGGCCGCTGTTGTCACGCCTTCGATTTCTCATGCGCGCGCAGCTCGTCGACGAGTACCCGCACGTTCTCCGAATAGTCGATCGGGACCACGACCAGATGCACGCCGCCCTCCTCGAATGCGGCCTCCAGAGTCGGGCCAAAGCCGTCGATGCTCTCGATCCGATGGCCCCTCGCCCCATAAGCTCTCGCGTAAAGCACGAAGTCCGGGTTGCCGAAGGTCATGCCGTAATCGGCGAAATGATCGACGGCCTGCTTCCAGCGGATCATGCCGTAGGCGTTGTCCTCCAGCACCAGCACGACGAGATTGAGCTTGAGGCGGACGGCGGTCTCCATCTCCTGGCTGTTCATCATGAAGCCGCCGTCGCCGGCGACCGCGAGCACACGGCGGTCGGGATAGAGCATCGCGGCCATCATCGCCGACGGCAGGCCGGCTCCCATTGTCGCCAGTGCATTGTCGAGCAGCAGCGTATTCGCGACACGGGTGCGGTAGTTGCGCGCGAACCAGATCTTGTACATGCCGTTGTCGAGCGCGACGATGCCGTTCTCTGGGATCACCTGGCGGATGTCGTGCACGATGCGCTGCGGCGTCGGCGGCCAGCGCGCCTCGGTGGCGCGATCGGCGATGTGGCCCAGGATCTCTTCGCGCAACGGCAGCAGCGCCGCGGCCTGCGGCAGCTTGCCTTCGAGCCGGTCGGCGAGCAGCTCCAGGCTCGGGCCGACATCGCCGACCACCTCGGCGTCCGGAAAGTAGACCTGCTCGACGCTGGCCGAGGTGTAGCTGACGTGAATGACCTTCGGCCCCGACGGGCCCATGATGAAGGGCGGCTTTTCGATCGGGTCGTGACCGATCGCGACGATCAGATCGGCGGCGTCGATGGCGTCATGCACATAGTCGCGCTCCGACAGCGCGGCGGTGCCCATGTAGAGATTGGTGCCGCCGGGCACGGTGCCCTTGCCCATCTGCGTCGTGAAGAACGGAATGCCGGTGCGCCGCACGAAGCTCGCGATGCCGTGGGTCGAGCGCGGCCGGCTGGTTGCCGCGCCCATCATCACCAGCGGGCGCTTCGCGGCCAAGATCATCCCGGCCGCACGGTCGAGCGCGGCGCGATGGGCGACCGGGATCTCGATCGGATGCACGGGAATCACGGGCACGGCAGGCACCTCGTCGCCGGCGATGTCCTCGGGCAGCTCGAGATGCACCGGTCCGGGCCGCTCCTCCATCGCGACGCGAAAGGCATCGCGCACCACGGTCGGAATGCTGGAGGCGCTGACGATCTGCCGCGACAGTTTTGTAAGCGGCTTCATGGTCGCGACCACGTCCACGATCTGAAAGCGGGCTTGGCGGCTGCTCATGATCGGCTTCTGGCCGGTAATCAGGATCATCGGCATCGCGCCGAGATGCGCATAGGCCGCACCGGTGGACAGGTTGAGCGCACCCGGGCCGAGCGTCGACAGACAGACGCCGGGCTTGCCGGTCAACCGGCCATAGGTGGCGGCCATGAAGGCGGCGGCCTGCTCGTGGCGGGTCAGGACCAACTCGATTCTGGAGGTGCGGAGCGATTCAACCAGATCGAGATTCTCTTCGCCGGGGACGCCGAAGACGCGATCGACGCCCTCATTCTCCAGCGCGGCGACAAACAGGTCCGATCCTTTCGCCTTGCGTTCCTGCCCGCTCATGCCGCCTCCCGTGCTCGCTCCCGTGTTCCACGGCAGTCGGCGCATGGTAGCGGCTCGCGGCTTCGGCACAACTCACAAAGAAAGGCGCGGCCGCATCAACCTCGTCATTGCGAACGCAAGGCGACGGTCCGGATCAGCGGCTTCCTCCATGTTCCATCGCGATCGTCGCGATTGACAGGACATGATGTCTGACTATAGTCAGACATCATGCTGGACCCGATTTCGCGCGTTCGCCGCTTCAACCGCGCCGTCACCTCGGCGGTCGGCGCGCTCGACACCTCCTTCCTCGGCCGCGGCCGCCCGCTCGGCGCGGCGCGCGTATTGAACGCGATCGGGCATGGGCGTACGGACGTGGCCGAGATCCGCGACTATCTCGGTCTCGATTCCGGATTGATGAGCCGCCTGCTGCGCAGCCTCGAGGACGAAGGGCTGGTCGAGACCGAAGCGCATCAGGACGATGCGCGGCGGCGCGTTGCGACCTTGACGCGGTCGGGCCGGCGCGAGTTCGCGGCCTATGAGGCGCTGTCGAACGCGCAAGCCGAAGGCTTCCTCGCGCAGCATTCACAGCGCGAGGCGCTGCTGGCGGCGATGGACCTGATCGCCTCGGCCTTGACGCGCGAACGCGTCGCGCTGGAAGAGATGGATCCGCGCAGCGAAGAGGCGCGCCACTGCCTCGGCGAATACTATGCCGAGCTCGGCCGCCGCTTCAAACAGGGCTTTGACGTTTCCCTTTCGAGAGATCCTGACGCCAAGGACATGCGCCGCCCCCGCGGCAGCTTCATTGTCGCGATGTCGGACACGCTGCCGATCGGCTGCGTGGGCCTGAAGGGAACCGATCACGGCTATGCCGAGATCAAGCGGCTGTGGGTCGCGCCCGCTGCGCGCGGTTTGCGGCTCGGCAAGCGGCTGATGGAGGCGGTCGAGGATGCTGCGCGCGATCTCGGCATCGCGATGCTGCGGCTCGACACCAACAGCGCGCTGCCCGAGGCCGGCCAGCTCTATCGCAGCACGGGCTGGCGCGAGATCCCCCGCTTCAACGACGATCCCTATCCGGACCTGTTCTTCGAAAAGCGGCTCTGAGCTGGACCGATCGCGATGTCTGCGCGTTAAGGTCGAAGCAGCCCGGAGCTTCGATGTGACACGAGACGACCTCGCCGAGACCTACCGCGCTTATATCGCCTGCCTGAACCGGCAGGACTGGCCCTCGCTCGGCCGGTTCGTGCATGACGATGTCGTTCACAACGGCCGGCCGCTCGGCCTGTCCGGTTATCGCGCGATGCTGGAGCGGGATTTTCGCGAGATTCCGGATTTGCGTTTTGACATCGCGCTGCTGATGTCGGACCCGCCCCGCATCGCGGCGCGACTTAAGTTCGATTGCGCGCCGGTCGGGACATTCATGGGTCTTGCCGTCAACGGCAGGCGCGTCTCTTTCTGCGAGAACGTCTTCTACGAATTCCGTAATGACAGGATCCGGGAGGTCTGGTCGGTGATCGACAAGGCCGCGATCGAGGCGCAGCTCTGACGCTGCGCCTCGATTCCGAAGCTCATGCCGCCGCCGGCGCCACCTGCCCTTGCGGCTTGGCGAACGGCCTGAACGTCATCGCCATCAGGAAGGCACCGAGGCCCATCGCCCAGGAGGCGATGTAGAGCCAGGCGTAGCTGGAGAACGCGTCATAGATCAGGCCGCCGGCGAGCGGGCCGGTCGCCATGCCGAGGCTGCCGGCCATCGCCGTGCCGCCGATCACCGTGCCCATCATCCGAAGCGGAAAGTTCTCGCGGATGAGCACGGCATAGAGCGGCATGGTGCCGGCATAGATGAAGCCGAAGATGGCGCCGACGGCATAGAACGTCGTGAGCTGGTGCGCGAACACATAGGCGAGCGCGCCGAAGGCCTGCAGCAGCAGGCCCGACACCAGCACGCGCTTGGCGCCGAACCGGTCGCCCAGCAGGCCGAAGGCGATGCGGCCGCCGAGGCCGGCAAACCCCTCGATGCTGTAGATCGTCACCGCCGCGATCAGCGGGATGCCGCAGCTCACGGCGTAGCTGACGGTGTGGATGATCGGGCCGGAATGGGTGGCGCAGCAGAAGAAATTGGTCGCGAGCAGGACCATGAATTGCGGCGAGCGTAGCGCCTCGCCCACCGACATCTCGCCCTGCACGGTCCCCTCGCCGATCGGGGCGGCCGCGGCCTGCGCGAGCGCCGGCGGACGGCGCACCAGAAACGAGACCGGGATCATGATGGCGCCGACCACCAGCGCCACGATCTGCATCGAGGTCCGCCAATCGTGGCCGGAGATGAGCCAGGCCGCGAACGGCGACATCGTCATCGGCGCCATGCCCATGCCGGCCGAGACCAGCGACACTGCGAGGCTGCGATTTGTGTCGAACCAGCCGGTGACAGCCGCCATCATCGGCGCGAAGATCGCCGCGCAGGACGCGCCGGTCAGAAGGCCGAACACGATCTGGAACACCAGAAGCGAGGTCGCCTGGCTCGCGGCGAACAGGCTGAGCGTCAGCACGGTCGATCCCGTCAGCACCACCGGCAGCGGACCGAACCGGTCCGACAGCGTGCCCCAGGCCATGCTGGTGAACGCCATCGCCAGAAAGCCGAACGTCATCGCGCTGGAGATGCCGGTCACCGACCAGCCGGTGTCCTTGGCGATCGGCTGCAGGAACACCGGCAGCGAAAACATGCCGCCGATCGCGACGCAGCCGAGCAGGCCGCCGGCGGCGACGATCACCCAGCGATAGGGGGATTGGGTCATATGGGTCTCCCGTGAGATCAGTCTGGGAGAAGACGAATGGGAACTGCGCCGGCCGACAATGGAACGACATTTTTGCCGAGGCCTTTGTCACCTGCCAATAGAAAGTTGAAAAACAACCCCATGCACAGTAGCCGGCCTCAACGGGATCAAGGACTTGCGAGCCCTGTCTTTGCGAAACCCAGGGAGCGATTGACGTGTCGGGCAAAACAGCGCGACGCGCTATTTCCAATCACCCGCGACGGAGACCAGAAAATATCCATGCCAAAGATCGACATCGCCACGGTGCCGGCCCGCAAGGGATCCGGCTACCCCGCCCCCTTCGATGCACCTTGCGCCGAACGCATCCGCAAGCGTCTCGGCGATGCCGGCGGCCTCAGGGATTTCGGGGTCAACCTGATGCGACTGCAGCCGGGGGGCTGGTCGAGCCAGCGGCACTGGCATTCGCACGAGGACGAATTCGTCTACATCCTCGAAGGCGAGGTGACGCTGATCGAGGACAGCGGTGAAACCCTGCTGCGCGCGGGCGATTGCGCGGCCTTCCCCAAGGCGAGCGGCAACGGCCATCACATGATCAACAGGTCGAATGCGACGGCCGTCTATCTCGAAATCGGCTCGCGCTCGCAGGAAGATCTCATCACCTGCTCCGACATCGACATGATGAGCCCGGCCTCCGACGGCCGCTTCCTGCACAAGGACGGCACGCCCTATCCGGACGCGTGAAGCGTCTGGAGCAAAGCCTCACGTGGCCGCGCGGCGGCGCCACGTGCCAACCGTGAGCCAGACCGCCGAGACCAGGAAGTAGAGCGCGCCGACCGCAGCATAGCCCGCGACATCAGCGATCGAGGGCACCACAGGCATCGAGGCCTGAAAGATGAAGAAGCCGCCCGCCAGCGCCGACTGGCTACCGCTGAGCACCATGGCCCATTGCGCGCCGAAACGCTTCCAGCGGCGCACGGCCGTGCCGAGCTGGAGCAATCCGGACAGGATCGCCCAGGCTCCGAAGATCCCGAGCACCCAGTTCATGCTGACCTGCAAGGCCAGGATCACCGCGATGGTGGTCGCGAGGCTCACCAGCACGTTCAGCCCCTGGGTGCGGTTCTGGCTCAACCCGCCGCTTCGGAGCGCATCGAGATAGTTGGCTGCGGCGTCCCATGCGGGATATGCGACGAGCAATGCCGCTGCGATCACCGCCGACGACGGCGCGATCGCAAACGCCGCGACGACCCAGGCGACGGAAAAGGCGCCACGCAGGAAGTAATACTGCCTCAGCCATTGCGCCTGGTCGGTCGTACCGGGGGCGATCTCATAAGGCCTCATTTCTCTTCTCCTTACCTACTAGTTGGTAGTTTACACCGCGAAGCAAATTGTCGCGCCGCCGCGATGTCAGCGCCGTATCGATCTCGTTAGTGCCTGGTGGAAAGCCGGTCCAGCAACGGCCGGGTGATGGTGCCGAACATCTTGGGATCACCATAGGCGCGCGCCGACAGCATTGCGCCGTGAACGCTCGCCATGAATCCCTCGGCTTCGACCCGGGCCGTGCCGGCGAGCTGCAACCGGCCCTGCCGCTTGCCGCGTTCCAGCACCGAGGTCAGCCAGGAGGCCAGGGAACGGAAGTGAGCCCTGACTTCGAGCGCCACCTCCTCCGGCAGGATCGGGAGCTCGCTGGCAAGCAGCGCGCAGACGCAGAACGGAGCCGTCGTATCCTTGATGCACGCCTCCCAGTAAGCGACATAGCTTTTCAGCTGCTCGCCGGGATCCGAGATGTTGCGTTCGAGCGCCGCCAGCCCGGCCTGGGCCTCCTCGCGATAGCGCGACACAAGGGTGCGGACCAGATCGACCTTGCTGGCGAAATGGTGATGGATGCTGGGCTTACGGATGCCGACGACATCAGCGATGTCGGCATAGCTGAATCCGTTGTAGCCGCCCGCGATGATCAACGTGCGCGCGCAGGCGAGGATATCGTCGGCCGTGGAAGACGCATTGTTCATGCCGTATATCTACCTTCCAGTTGGTAGATTGGCAAGTTGCGGGTGCATCAACGATGCGTGAGTGGTAGGAGCCATCATGCCCATCCGCCCCATCCTCCGCTATCCCGACCGCCGGCTCGCGAGCCCTGCCCGCCCCGTCACCGCGTTCGACGACGGCTTGCGCGCGCTCGCGCAGGATCTGCTCGACACAATGCGCGCCGCGCCCGGCATCGGCATCACCGCGCCGCATATCGGCGTGCCCCTGCGCGTGGTCGTTCTCGAGCTCGATGCCGAGAGCGGGCAGCAGACCTATGTCAATCCGGAGATCACATGGGCGTCGCCCGAGATGATCCTGCATCGCGAGGGCAGCGTTGCGATGCCGGGGGTGAACGAGGACGTGCAGCGCCATGCGCGGGTGCGGATCAGCTATCAGGATCTCGACGGCAATGTGCAGAGCGAGGAATCGGACGGCTTGCGCGCCGTCTGCCATCAGCACGAGATCGATCAACTTGACGGCATGTTCTGGATCCAGCGGCTGTCGCGGCTGAAGAGGGAACGGCTGGTGAAGAAGTACGAGAAGATGGGGCGTAGGTTGGATTAGCGAAGCGTAATCCACCGATCCCGCCACGGCAAAAGTGGTGGATTACGCCGCCCGCCGCGCTTTGCGCAGCCGGCGGCTAATCCACCCTACGCATCTCGCTGCGCCTCACGCCCTCTTCCCGCTCCTTTTGGTGATCGGCGATTTGCGGCGCTCGCGCTTGCCGCGCGCGATCTCGGTTGCCAGCGCGTCGAGCTTCGGCTCCCAGAAATTCCGGAACTGGCCCACCCACATATCCACCGCGCGGAGCCCTGCGACGTCGACCGAATAGAGTCGCCTTTGCGCCTCCGCCCGAACGGTGGCGAAGCCGCTCTCGCGCAGTACCTTGAGGTGCTGCGAGACGGCCGCTTGGGTGATGCCGAACTCGGCTCCGATCGCCTCGACCACCTCACCGGATGCCAATTCGCCTGATGCCAGCAGCTCGAGGATGCGGCGGCGCACGGGATCGGCGAGGACTTCGAAGGCGTGCATCAGCTTCCTGTGCCGGGATGAACGATATCGGGCGGCGTCTCGCCGCGGTAGAACGCGATGGTGCGGTCCGAGCGCTGCTGCGCCTCGGCCGGGTCGACCCCGCTTGCGACATGCGCCGCACGCCAGGACTCGCCGCTGGTCGTCATGAAGTCCTTGCCCTCCGGCGAGACCATCCAGGCTTCCGCGGTTTCGTGATTGACCGATGCCCCGGTCGCAAGATATCGCTCCAGTCCCGCAAGCGCGAGGTCCCAGCCGATCCCGACCGCACCCGGGCCGAACTGATTCCAATGATCCTCGATGATCGCGGTGTGCTCAAGCGTCAAACGCGCCTGGCCTCGCTCTTCCCTCAGCGTGACGTCGATCCAGCTCGTGGCGCCGCCGAATTCCCAGGTCGCGGCGAAGTGGGTCGGCGGCGTACATGACGTGATGGTGCCGCCGGCATTGCCCTTGACCTGGTAGCGTCCGCCGAGGCGAAGGTCGCCTTCCACCGGCGCGAACCAGCGCGGAATGCGGTCCCTGCTGGTGACGGCGTCCCAGAGATCGTCGACGCCAGTGTCGTAGAGCCGCGTCAGCGTCACCGCGCTCGCCGGCTTGCCGTCCTTGTCGAAGCTCCTCACCGAGCGCGTCACAAGCCCCAAGACCCTGGCGACGTCGATCTGCATTTTCGGCTCTCCCTGTTGTTCTTCCGTCGGGAGTAATATCGGTCACAACTTATATAAGTCAATTCTTATATTTTGAGCGCTCGACCGCGTCGAACCGGGAACCAACCAACGGCCACGGCGTCTATTGGTGCCCTCCCTAGCCACATCAGATGGAACGGCCTCATGAAAGTACGCAAATTCGCCCTCGCCGACGCCTCGCTCGAGCGTTCACCGGGACAGGACGGCGATATCTTCGTCGCCAACATGGTCGACCAGCGCCACGGCGGACCGATCACGATCGGCTACGGCCGCTACGCGCCGAACCAGAATCTCCAGGAGACGATGAAGGTCGACGATGTCATGATCGTCCTCGAAGGGAAGCTGTCGGTTACGAGCGACGGCAGCACCGTCACTGCCGGTCCCGGCGAGATCGTCCACATGCCGAAGGGCGAGAAGGTCACGATCCGCTCGCACGAGCAAGGCGCCCTCACCGCCTACGTCACCTATCCGCATTGGCAGGAGGCGTGACGGCGCCGCTTGACGGGTGACGGACGTGCTCGACCGAGGTTGCGGCTTTGGTTGACCTCGTAGCCCGGATGGAGCACAGCGCAATCCGGGGTTCGATCTGCGCGGGCCGTCGCGCAACTCACTTGGTCTGTCCCGGATTTCGCTTTCGCTCCATCCGGGCTACGAAGAGGCCAGCCTTGGCGCCTACCCGCCCGCCATCAGCGCTTTCGCCAGCGCCATGTAGGCCGGCAGCGTCACGGGATCGTTGGCGGCGTTGCCCGCCATGGGATGCGAGGCGTAGCGCGCGATCACCATCTCGGCCTTGGGATCGACATAGATGCCCTGGCCGTAGACGCCGCGCGCCATGTAGGCACCGTGCGCGTTGTGGCTGACCCACCATTGATTGCGGTAGGACGCGCCCGGCAGCGTGGTGTAGCCGGCCGGCTTGAACTTCTCGGGATCGCCGCCGCGCGCGATGTCCTCAACCACCTGCGACGGCACGATCTGGCCACCGTTGAAGCGGCCGTGATTGCGCATGGTCTCGCCGAAGCGGGCGAGATCGCGCAATGTCGTGGAGAGCCCGCCGCCGCCGCTCTCGGTGCCGATGCGGTCGACGTGATAATGTGCGTCTTCCTCCGCACCCATCGGCTGCCAGATCCGCTCGGACAAGAGGTCGGACAGCGACAGGCCGCTCACTCGCCGGCATATCCACGCCAGCACGTCGGTGTTGACGGTCTTGTAGGCGAAGGCCTCGCCGTGCTCGCCCTGCTTCTTCTGCGCGATCAGGAAATCGAAGATGGTGGTCGGGCCGTCATAGTCAGGCGGAATCGGCGCCATGCCGTTGGCGCGCCGAAGGCCCCACACGTCCGAATTCCTGTCGGTGTAGATTTCGGTGTAGGCGAGCCCCGTGGTCATATCCATGACCTCGTGCACGCGCGCATCGCCGAACCCGCTGGCCTTCAGCTCCGGCACATAGTCCGTCACCGGCGCCTGCGGATCGATCCTGCCCTCGGCGACCAGCATGCCGGCGAGCACGCCGGTGAACGACTTGGTCACGGACATGCCGATATGCGGCTTGTGCGGCTTCAGCGCGCCGAAATAGCGCTCATAGATCAGCCTGCCCCGATGCAGCACCGCGATGCCGTCGGTGTACGTCTCCTCCAGCATCTTTGCGAAGGTCATGGGCCGCCCGTCCATCGTGATGGAGGGCACCGCGCCGATATCGTGATCTTCGCGTGGCAACGCGGATGCAGGTCCTGCCCCGCGCCAGACATTCACGGTGGGCACCAGCTGGCGGATGTTGCTCCAGGCCCAGCGCAATTCGGGGAAGCTGCGGAATGAGCCGTCCTGGAAGGTGATGGTGCGGTCGGGAGACGGCGGGAAGCCCCGCATCCAGCCGAGGGTTTCGGGATCGGTTTCAGCGGCAGCGGGCTGCTGGCTGGCGGCAGTCGCGACGGACATGAAGCGGGCTCCTCGAAGACGATGCGGATGTCGTATCACGGGAGCACAGGTCGGGGCATCCGACGTTTATGCCGGGTAGCTACGCACAGTCGGGATGACGTGGCCAATCACTGGCCAATCACTGGCCAAGCGTGCACGCGAGGGCCTCGCGGCGCCGCGCTATGCCGAGAGAGGAGTAACAGTCCTGCCGATCCTGCGCGCTCCGGACTCTTCATCCCGTCTTAAGCAACCACCGGATCGGCAATGCGATCACGAAGAGCGTCGTGACACCTGCGGCCCACAGCGTCACGAACCATAGCAGTTGCTTCCAGGTCCGGGATGCGCGCTGCATCAGTGATAGCCCTCGCCGTGCCGGACCTTGCCGCGGAAGATCCAATAGACGTAGCCCGTGTAGACGAGGATCACCGGCACCAGCACCGCTGCCCCGACGAGCAGGAACAGCTGGCTGCTGGGATGGGTGGCTGCCTGCCAGATCGTGACGGAAGGCGGCACGATCATCGGCCACATGCTGATGCCCAGCCCGGCATAGGACAGCAGGAAGAAGCCGAGCGCGCACAGGAACGGCATCCCGTCCTCACCCTTTGCGAGCGCGCGGTGAAAGCGCCATGCCAGCAGGGCCAGGAGGACCGGCACAGGCGCTGCGTAAAGCATGTTGGGCAGCGTCAGCCATCGCTCGCGAAAGGCCGCGCTTTGGATGACCATCATCAAGGATATGACCGCGATGAAGCCGAGCGTCGCAAAGCCGAGAACGCGGGCATAGTTGCGGCAGCGTGCCTGAAGGGCGCCGTCCGTCTTCCAGATCAGCCAGCACGCGCCGAGCAGGCCGTAGCCGACAACCAGGGCGACTCCGGTCAGCACCGAGAAGGGCGTCAGCCAATCCCACCAACCGCCGGCGTAGGCACGCCCCTCGACGCGAATGCCCTGCACGATGGCGCCGAGGCAGACGCCCTGCAGGAACGCCGCGGCAAAACTGCCCCACGAAAATGCGCGGTCCCACCAGATCTCACCGGCGGATGTCCGGGCCCGAAACCGCATCTCAAAGGCGACGCCGCGAAACACCAAGGCGAGCAGCATCAGAATAAGCGGCATGTAAAGCGCGGGAAAGATCGTGGCGTAGGCCAGCGGAAACACCGCGAACAATCCGCCTCCGCCCAGCACGAGCCAGGTTTCGTTGCCGTCCCAGACCGGCGCCACGGAATTGACCATGACGTCGCGCTCGGCTCTTGCCGCCTCGGCCGGAAACAGGATGCCGACGCCAAGGTCGAAGCCGTCCATCACCACGTAGAGCAACACCGCCGTGGCGATCAGCAGCGCCCAAATCAGTGTGAGGTCGATGCTCATGGCCTGATCCCCGCCTGCCTTGGTTCTGCTCCGTGCGTCTCGCGATTGACCAGCCCTGGCGCCGGCGTGATGCCGGCCGTGCGCACCGGCTGGCCTTGCGGCGGTCCGTGCTCGCCGGCTTCAGGCGTCTGACGGAAGAGGTGAAACAGATAGGCGATCCCCGCGCCGAACACGACGAAATACACGACAATGAATGCGGCGAGCGATGCGGCCACCGCCGGCGCGGCGATAGGCGCGACGCTGTCGGCTGTCCGCAGCAATCCATAAACCGTGAAAGGCTGTCGGCCAGCCTCTGTCACGGTCCATCCGGCGGTCACCGCGACGAGCCCGGACGGTCCCATCGCCACGGCAAAGCGGTGCAACCATGGCGAGTCATAGAGATTGTCGCGCCAACGCAGGATGAGCGAGGCCACACCCAGCGCGATCATCAGCATGCCCAGACCGACCATGATGCGGAACGCCCAGAACACGAGCGGAATATTGGTCGGCCAAGTGTCCTTCGGAAACGCCTTCAGCCCCTTGACCTCTCCATCGAGACTGTGCGTGAGGTAGAGACTCGCGAAGCCGGGAATGGCAATCTGGCCGCGGGTGACGCCGGCATCGGCATCCGGCATGCCGACCAGGATGGAGGACGCACGGCGCTCGGTCTCGAAATGACCTTCCATGGCGGCGACCTTGGCGGGCTGGTGGTGATACGAATTCACGCCGTGCAGATCGCCGATCAGGAGCTGCATCGGCGCCACGATCGCGGCCATCCACATCGCCATCGAAAACATGATGCGGGCGCGCTCGTTCATCCTGTCCCGCAGGAGATGCCAGGCGCCCACCGCGCCCACGATCATCGCGGTCGTCAGGTAAGCCGCCGTCACCGTATGGGCGAAACGGTAGGGGAATGACGGGTTGAAGATGATCGCGAGCCAGCTCTCGGGAATGAACTGGCCGTCGGGCCCTGTCCCATGTCCCGTCGGCGTCTGCATCCAGGAATTCGCCGCCAGAATCCAGAAGGCCGAGAGCAAGGTGCCGCCCGCGACGAAGCAGGTCGCAACGAAATGCAGGCGTGGGCCGACGCGGCCAAGGCCAAACAGCATCACCCCAAGGAAGCCCGCCTCGAGAAAGAATGCCGTCAGCACTTCGTAGCCAAGGAGCGGTCCGAGCACCGGCGATGTCTTGTCGGCAAACACCGACCAGTTGGTGCCGAACTGGTACGACATGACGATACCCGACACGACGCCCATGGCGAAGGCGACAGCAAAGATCTTCAGCCAATAGCGATAGGTATCGAGATAGGCGCCGCGGTCCGTCCACAGCCACAGGCCTTCGAGCACGGCGAGATAGCTCGCCAATCCGATGGTGAAGGCCGGAAACAGGAAGTGCCAGACCACCGTGAAGGCGAACTGGAAGCGCGCAAGATCCAATGCGCTGGGCAGTAAGTCGGACATAGCTCCGCCCCCCGACATCAATTGCGGCCTGCAGGCAACGCTTTCAACCTGCGCGGGTTCCAGCTGCCTCGATCATCAGATGTCGAGGGTTTCACGCATTCTGCAGGCACTGTCCCTGGACGATATCGTCGGCACATTCCGGTCTCAATAGGCCTGAATGTCCTACCCTCGCACGGTCTGCAGCGGGCGAGCATGACCGTTGACGCAGCGAAACAGACGGCAAGGGACAATAGCCGGCACCCGATCGAATCCATCGCGTCAGATGCCGCGATACACAACCGAATGCTGATCCCGCCTACGCCGGCGCCGGTCCCTGCTGGCTTGGCGGCGGAGCTTCATCGTCGGCGTCTGGATCGCGCCCCCCACTCCTGTCGAGCTGTCGCATGACTGGCGTGACAGTCAGCCCGTGAAGCAGAATCGACAACAGCGCTACGAGGCCAACGATCGCCCATAGCCGCTCGCCGACCGTCAGCTCCATATGGTTGAGCCCATAGGCCAGATAGTAGAACGAGCCCACACCTCGGATTCCGAAAAAGGCCAGCGTCATCTTCTCGGAGAAGCGAGCCTCGAATCCGGCCAGCGCGATCAGCCCGCCGATCGGCCGGATGATGAGCAGGATCGCCAACGCGGCCGCCACGTCCACCAAATGAAGCGGGCGGAGCAAACCGCTGACCAGCGCTCCCCCGAACAACAGCAGCAGGACCATCATGGCCAGCCGCTCCACCTGCTCGGTGATGTCGTGCATCTGCCGGTTGAATTCGTGATCGCGGTGCGATCGCCGTAGCGTCAGCGCGGTGACGAAGACGGCGAGGAAGCCGTAGCAGTGGATCAGCTCGGTGACACCGTAAGAAACGAATGTGGCGGCGATCGCGATGAGACCGTCTCCCGTCTTCGCCAGCTTCGTGTCGGCGGGGACGTGGAACGTGAGCCAGCCGAACAGCCGGCCAATGAGCCAGCCACCGATCAGGCCGGCGGCAATCTCCCACAGTACGTTGTGGAGCAGCCACTGCCCCGCCCATGGCTCCCCCGTCGTCGCCGCCAGGCCGAGGGCGATCGCAAGGTGCACGAAGGGAAAGGCGAAGCCGTCGTTCAAGCCGGCCTCGGACGTGAGGCCGAAGCGAACCTCATCCTCTTCGCCGGTCTTCGGAGGCCCGACCTGAACGTCGGACGCCAGCACCGGATCGGTCGGCGCCAGGCTTGCCGCCAACAGCAGCGCCGCGATCCAGGGCAGGCCCAGCATCCACCCGCCCAATGCCGTGATTGCCAGGATTCCGATCGGCATCGTGATCGCCAGCAGCCGCCAGGTGACGCTCCACTTGCGCCAGCTGAATGGGCGATCGAGCTTCAGGCCGGCCCCCATCAGCGCGATGATCACGACGAACTCGGTGAAACGCTCGGTGATCTCGGGATAATCGAGCGGCAATGGCCGCAGCGTGACCGCCGGCAGCGAAAAGATCGCGGCACCGATCCCAATGCAGACGATCGGCAGAGACAGCGGCAGCCGCTTCAGGGCGAGCGGCAGCCACGTGACGAGCGCGATCAGCAGACCCGCTCCCGTCAGGATCAGGATGTATGGTTCTGGGGCAAAGGAGGCGTCCTGCACCGTGCTTCAACGCCGCAAAGCTGAGAACGGTTCACACGCGGACGACGATTCTGGGGCTGTCGACACTATTAATCCGGCACGCCGTGAATGACCACGGTCGAGCCAACTGCCCGGCGAAGCACAGTCATGTCTTCTGGATCGACACGAGGACCTCGGCTCTCATCCGGCTGGCCGGCTTTACAGGGGCCAAAACCACCATGCGGACGGCTTCAGCGTGCGGACGATGTTTGATCAACCACTCAGTTCGACCCGCCAGGCACTTCGCCACGCAGGATGGTTTTCATCGCCTTGCCCTTGGCGAGTTCATCGATCAGCTTATCGAGATAGCGGATTTCCCGCATGATCGGTTCTTCGATGTTCTCGACGCGGACGCCGCAGATCGTGCCCGTGATGAGCGAGCGCGAGGCATTCATCCGGGGGGCGTGAGCGAAGAAATTTTCAAAGGAGGTTTTTTTCGCGAGTTCCTTGTCCAGTGTCTTCTGCGTGTGTCCGGTCAGCCAGCAGATGATCTGATCGACCTCCGCCTTCGTGCGGCCCTTCTTCTCCGCCTTCGCCACGTAGAGCGGATAGACGCTCGCAAAACTCATTGTGTAGATCTTGTGCGCCATCCGTCCTCGAAGTGTTTGCCCCTATTCCCACTCGATCGTCCCAGGCGGCTTGCTCGTGACGTCATACACCACCCTATTGACGCCCTTCACCTCGTTGATGATGCGCGTCGCGGTCTCGCCCAGAAACTTCATGTCGAACTGATAGAAATCCGCGGTCATGCCATCGGTCGAGGTCACGGCGCGCAGGCCAACCACATAATCATAGGTGCGGCCGTCGCCCATGACGCCGACCGTCTTGACCGGGAGCAGCACCGCGAAGGCCTGCCAGATCTCGTCGTAGAGGCCGTGCTTGCGGATCTGGTCGATGTAGACCGCATCGGCCTTGCGCAGGATGTCGAGCTTGTCGCGGGTGATCTCGCCGGGGCAGCGGATGGCAAGGCCCGGGCCCGGGAACGGGTGGCGGCCGACGAAGATTTCGGGCAGGCCGAGCTCGCGCCCGAGCTTGCGCACCTCGTCCTTGAACAGCTCGCGCAGGGGCTCGACGAGCTTCATGTTCATGCGTTCAGGCAGACCGCCGACATTGTGGTGCGACTTGATGGTGACGGAGGGGCCGCCGGTGAAGGAGACGCTCTCGATCACGTCGGGGTACAGCGTGCCTTGCGCCAGGAAGTCGGCGCCGCCGATCTTCTTGGCCTCTTGCTCGAACACCTCGATGAAGAGGCGGCCGATGGTCTTGCGCTTGGCTTCGGGATCGGTGACGCCTTCGAGCTCGCCCAGGAACTGCTTGGAGGCATCCACGTGCACGAGCGGGATGTTGTAGTGGTGGCGGAACAGGTCGACCACCGTCTTGGCTTCGTCGAGACGCAGCAGGCCGTGATCGACGAAGACGCAGGTGAGCTGGTCGCCGATGGCTTCGTGGATCAGGACGGCAGCGACGGCGGAATCGACGCCGCCGGAGAGGCCGCAGATCACCTTGCCCTTGCCGACCTGCTGGCGGATCTTTGCGATCTCCTCCTCGCGGAAGGCGCGCATGGTCCAGTCGCCGGTGAGGCCGGCGATCTTGCGGACGAAGTTGCGGATCAGCTTGGCGCCGTCCGGCGTGTGCACCACTTCGGGGTGGAACATCAGGCCGTAATATTTGCGCGTCTCGTCCTGGATGATCGCGAACGGCGCGTTCGGCGAGGTGCCGGCGACGGAGAAGCCCGGCGGCATTTTTGTGATACGGTCGCCGTGGCTCATCCAGACCTGGTTCTTGCCGCCCGGCGACCAGACGTCCTCGAACAGCTTGCTCGGCGCTTTCACCTCGACATCGGCGCGGCCGAATTCGCGGTGATGGCCGCCCTCGACCTCGCCCCCTAACTGCGCCGCCATGGTCATCTGGCCGTAGCAGATGCCCATCACGGGCACGCCGGACTCGAAGATCCGTTGCGGCGCGCGGGGCGAGCCGGCCTCGTGCACCGATTCAGGGCCGCCGGAGAGGATCACTGCTTTCGGCTTCATCTCGTCGAAGGCGGCTTCCGCCTTGTTGAACGGGACGATCTCGCAATAGACGCCGTCCTCGCGCACGCGGCGTGCGATCAGCTGCGTCACCTGGCTGCCGAAGTCGACGATGAGAATCTTGTCATGCGCCGAAGCCACCGAGGGCGTCGACGCGGAGCGGTCGTTCTGTGCTGCTGTCATGGCCAGCAAATACGCTGGCGCCGCGCGCGCCGCAACCGCAGCGGCGGGACGCCCACATGCTTCTTTGGGCATGGACAAACCGATATAGGTAAGTATTATTGACCTATTATGCCCCACTCTCGAAGCGGGGCGATCAGGGAGAACGCCATGTCTTTGCAGCAGATGTCTTCGCAGCATCCACCTTCAACGCTGGCCGCGCTCGGCCGGACCTGGGTCGAGGCCTGGAACGCGCGTGATCTCGAGCGCGTGCTCGCGCTCTACGACGAGGCCGCCGTCATGACCTCGGATCGCATCCCGATGCTCGGGTTCGACGCCAGCGGCACGGTGCGCGGCAAGGATGCCTTGCGCACCTATTGGGGCAAGGCGCTCTGGCTGGTGCCACAGCTGCATTTTTCGCTGATCGATCTGTTCGTCAGCCCCGACAGCGTCGTGGTGTTCTACGCGAACGAGCGCGGCAAGAAGATCTGCGAGTATCTGCGGGTGAACGATGCGGGCCTGATCGTGCAGGGCTCGGCGAACCATCTGGTGGGGTGACGGTTCTCCGCACCTGATTGTGACGATATGACGAAGGCCGGCGCCGCTCGCCGCACGCGGCCGTGCCAGCATCCGAGCACCTCGACTTGATGCGAGTCTTTTGATAATCTCTACCATTGATTGAATTCTATTTTTCATCGCTGGGAGATTTTCATGAAGCTCGCATCCTTCAACGTCGAAAACCTTTTCATGCGCGCGCGGGCGCTCAGCGGCCCCGGCTTCTCGGAGGAAGGCAAGACCATTCTGAAGGCGCAGGCCGACATCAACGCCATCCTCGGCAAGGACAAATACACTGCGAACGACAAGAAGAAGATCGTCGAGCTGCTGGATGTGCTCGGCCTCAAGAAGTCCGACGAGAACAAATACGCGATCCTGCGCCAGAATCGCGGCCATCTCGTCAAGCGGCCGCAAAGCGGACCGATCCAGGTCGTGGCAGGCGGACGGGGCGACTGGATCGGGTGGGTCGATCTGACGATGGAGCAGGTCAACGAAGAGGCGACACGCAACACCGCGCGGGTCATGAAGGAGATCGATGCGGACGTGCTCGGCGTGGTGGAAGCGGAAAGCCGGCCCGCCCTCGTCCGGTTCTGCAAGGACGTGATGCCTTCCGTCGAGGCAACGCCCTACGACCACATCATGCTGATCGACGGCAATGACGATCGCGGCATCGATGTCGGGCTCATGACCAGGAAGAAATTCGAGATCGTCTCGATCGCGAGCCACGTCGATGACGAAGACGAGGATGGCGTCATCTTCAGCCGGGATTGCGCGCAGTTCGAGGTCCAGACGGCGGCGGGAAATTCGCTCGTCGTTCTCGCCAATCACTTCAAGAGCAAGGGATTCGGCTCCCAGGCGACGTCCAACGCCAAGCGGAAGCGTCAGGCCGCACGCACCGCGACCATCTATCGCCAGCTCCGCCAGAAGCACGATTTCATCGCGGTGATCGGCGACTTCAACGACACGCCGGACAGCGATCCGCTCAGCCCGCTGTTTCATCAAACCGGGCTGAAGGACATCAGCGAGCTCGACGGGTTCGACGATGGCGGCCGACCGGGCACGTTCAAGAACGGCACCGCGTCGAACAAGATCGACTACGTCCTGCTGTCACCGGCCCTGTTCGACAAGGCGACGGCCGGCGGCATCTTCCGCCTGGGCGTCTGGGGCGGCAAGAACGGCGACCTCTTCCCTCATTTTCCGACGATCACCAGGGAAGTCGAGGCCGCTTCCGACCATGCCGCAATCTGGGCCGAGCTCGATATCTAGCAGCCCGCCCGTCGGCGCCGGCCCTCTCCGGTGCCGCCGATGACTTGCGACGGTCGCGTTTGCAGCTATGAGGGAGACCGCACAACCGCATTGACCGGATTCTCCCCATGAAACTCCCCACCTCCCCCTTCACCGTCACCGACTGGAGCAAGGTCGAGGCAACCACGCATCCTGGTGAGACGGGAGAGGCCAAGTGGCGCACGCTCAATATCGGCGATCTCCGGGTGCGGATGGTGGAATATTCGCCGGGCTACCTGGCCGACCATTGGTGCGACCGCGGCCACGTCCTCTACGTGCTGAAGGGTGAGCTCGACTCCGAGCTGCGCGACGGGCGCACCTTCAAGCTGACGGCGGGGATGAGCTACCAGGTCTCGGATTTCGGCGACGCCGCGCACCGGTCCTCGACTGCAACCGGAGCGACGCTCTTCATCGTGGACTGAGTTGCGGCGAGCGGTTAATTTGCACCGCAAAATAGCAAAGTCCTGCGACGTTCCGAGCCACGGGTGGTGCCTTGAACTGGCCCCAAATTCTCGCTATATTGTGATCATCGATACTTGGCCGAACGACTGGGCCGCTTCGCCTCGTTGCTAACGGGCGCGCACGCTTCAGATGACTTCTCCAAACATCGACTGAACAGGGCTATGGGCGCAACTGCGTTCCGGTCCACGTGCGTACTCTCTCTAACTAACTAAAGGAAATTCCCATGGCTATGGGCACCGTGAAGTGGTTCAACACCCAAAAGGGTTATGGTTTCATTCAGCCGGACGACGGCCAGAAGGACGTGTTCGTGCACATCAGCGCCGTCGAGCGCGCTGGCCTCTCCTCCCTCAACGAGGGTCAGAAGGTCTCGTTCGACATCGTCGCCGACCGCCGCAGCGGCAAGTCGTCGGCTGACAATCTCCGCGTCGGCTAACGCCCGCGCAACGTTCTGACCGCGGACGTACCGGCAGAACGCCAGAGTTAAAAGGCCCCGCGACCGGGATCCGGTTCGCGGGGCTTTTGTTTTTGGCCCCGGTCATTCCGGGGCTCGCGAAGCGAGAGCCCGGAATCCATCGAACCGAACACGCTGCCGCACGATGGATTCCGGGCTCGCCCTTCGGGCGCCCCGGAATGACGGCGGAGTGAGATCAGGCCGCCTTCTTCAGCACCGACACGAAGAACCCATCCGTCCCGGTCCTTCTCGGCGTCATCAACCAGCCCTCGTCCGACCGCAGCGCGGCCCCGGCAAAAGCCTCGGCCTTGTCCCAGAGCACGCTTGCGATCTGTTCGGGCGGTTGAACCGCAAACTCGCCATGGCGCGCGACGAACGCCCTCACCTGCTCGCCGTTCTCTTCCGCCAGCACCGAGCAGGTGATGTAGGCGATACGGCCGCCCGGCTTTACCAGCGGAACCGCCCGCGCCAGCACCTCGGCCTGGTCGCGCAGGCGAATCTCCAGCGCGCCGGGGCGCATGCGCCATTTCGCATCGGGGTTGCGGCGCCAGGTTCCGGTTCCCGTGCAGGGCGCATCGATCACGACCAGATCAGCCGAGGCGCGGATGTCGGCCAGCGGGTCGACCTCGCCCTTGGGCGTGCGCACATCGGCATTGTGCACGCCGGCGCGCGACAGCCGCTCGTGGATCGGCGCGAGCTGGCGCTTGTCGCGGTCGGTCGCGATCAGCCGGCCCTTGCCCTGCATCAGCGCGGCGAGCGCCAGCGTCTTGCCGCCGGCGCCGGCGCAGAGGTCGATCACCTGCTCGCCGGGCTTTGCCGCGGTGAATTGCGCCGCCAGCTGCGATCCCTCATCCTGCACTTCAACGGCGCCCTTGATGAAATCCTCTTCCGCCTGGATGCCGGGGTTGCGCGCATCGGCCGAAAGCTCGATGCGCAAGCCGGTTGCGCACCACGGCGTCGGTTTCGCATGAAGATGAGCAAGATTGCGCAGCACCTTGTCGCGATTGGATTTTAGCGTGTTGACGCGCAGGTCGAGCGGGGCCCGGCTGGCCATCGCGGCCGCCTCCGCCGCACGGTCCTCGCCGAACACCTTTGCAAGGTGCGGATCCAGCCATTCGGGATAGTCGCCGGCGATCGCGGCCGGCGCGCCCTCAAGCGACCGCGAGGCGAGCGCAGCCTGCTCGGCCTCGGTCAACGGCGCCGGGGCGAAGCGGCTGCCGTCGAACAAGGCGCCCATCGTCGCCGCGTCCATGTCGCGCTCGAGCCGGAGCATGCCGATCAGCCGCGCGCGCGCGGTATCGGAATCCATCAGATACGCGCTCGAGGCGTAGCGGCGCAGCACGTCCCAGACCAGGCCGGCGATGGCGGCGCGGTCGCCGGAACCGGCGAAGCGATGCGCGGTGCCCCACTCCTTCAGCGCCTTGGCCGCGGGCACGCGGTCCTTCTCGATGGTGTCGATCAGTTCGATGGCTGCGGACAGCCGGGCAGCGGGGGTCATTCTCGATCTTTCAGATCAGCATGGGGCCTAAATCAGCAACAAGAGCTTCAGCGCGAAGTAGATCCACATCGCCAGCAGCACCAGCACGCCGGCGAGCCAGACCGTGGAGCGTCGGCCGAGATCGTTGGAGGAGACGAACACCCCGGCATGGGCGAAGCGCGTCACCACGAACACCCAGGACATCAGCACGATGAAGAGATCGGCGCGGCGCAACGGCAAGGCCAGCGCGATCAGGACGTAGAACAGCACCGGCAGCTCGAACTGGTTGCGGTAGCAGTTGGCGATCTGGGTGGCGCCCTTGGGCCAGTTCGGCTCGCCGAGCGCGACGTCGCGGATCCTGGTCTCGCCCGAGACCAGCGTCTTGCGGCGCGCGACGACCATGCCGATCAGCAGGGCGAAGGTGAGCCCGATCTGGACGAAGACCGGCAGCAAGACCATTTGAAGGGACATCGGAACTTTCCCGGAAGGCGAAACGCCGCGCGGACCGTCATTAGCCGCGACTTCCGACGCTGACAATCAGCGAGTTGAACCGGCCTTCCCGATCTTGCGACCAACCACCGATAGTTAAAGCGATTGCGGCCCCTCTCGGGGGCCCAAGGCGAGATGGCGCCATGACCACCCTGTCCAGCCTCTGGACCGTATCCGCCGACGGCCAGCTCGGTATCCTCATGTCGGCGCTGTCGGGCATCGCGATGGCACTCGCGGTCGCGCTGGCGATGACGGTCTATTTTCGTCTGAGCTACCGGAGCTGGCGGGACGTGGCCCGGCATGGCCTTGCGGCGCTCGCCGCGCTCGCCCTGTTCGCCTTTGCCGCCTACGACATGCGTCACGCCGCGCTTGCCTATCTCGGTCTCAATCCGTCCAAGCCCGCCGTCGAGTTCGAGATCCGCATGCCCCGCGAGATGCTGACGGCCATGACCGACAGCCAGATCGAGCTGCACACCGACCGCAACCAGACGCTGGCGCTGATCGGCGGCGTGCGCGATCTCGATGGCGGCCGCGCCCTGCTGCGCGGCGCCGTCGCGCTCAACCACCGTACGGCGGACCGCATGCTGGTCGTGAACCTGCCGGGCAAGGGCACGTTCGAGTTCCGCCTCCGCCTGCCCGCCGAACCGCATCGCACCGGCGAGTTCGGCCCCTGGCACCTCGCCGACCGCATCGCCTCGCCGCTCGCCGGCCCGATCGCGCCGCAGGACGGCTACACGATCCGCTACCGCGTGCTTTAAACTTTGTTCGTTGCGATCCATGCCGGCGCCGTCATCGTTCCGACGCGCGACAACGGATAAGTTGATCGCATGTCCGAATTTCGCCTGACCCAGATTTCCGACACCCATCTCGGCCGCCGCTTTCCCGGCCTCGTCGCCAACTTTCACCGGGTTTGCGAGCACATCGACACTGATCGGCCCGATCTCGTCGTCAACACCGGCGATGTCGCCTTCGACGGGCCGACCGGCCGCGACGATATGATCTTCGCCAAAGGCCTGCACGACGCCCTGCCCGTCGCATGCCGCTACATCCCCGGCAATCACGACATCGGCGATAATCCGACCGCGGTCGGGCCGGCGCCGAAGCCGCCGGTCAACGAGGCGCATTGCCGGCAGTTCTGCGACATCATCGGCGCGGATCATTGGGCCTTCGAGGCCGCGGGCTGGCACTTCATCGGCCTCAATTCGCTGGTGATGAATTCAGGGCTCGCCTTCGAGGCGGAGCAATTCGATTGGCTCGCCTCGGTGATATCACGCACGAACGGCAGGCCGGTCGCGCTGTTCCTGCACAAGCCGCTGTTTCTCGACCTGCCCGACGATCCTGAAGCGCCGGAGACCTCGATCCGCTACGTGCCGCAGCCGGCGCGGGCACGGCTGCTCGAGATGCTCGGGACAATCAATCTGCGCCTCGTCGCCAGCGGCCACGTGCACCAGCGGCGCGACTTCACCTTCCGCCACACCCGCCATGTCTGGGCGCCGTCGGCCGGCTTCATCATCAACGATCGGCGGCAGGACCGGGTCGCGATCAAGGAAGTCGGATTGGTCGAATATCGCTTCCGCCCGGACAGTTTCGAGGTCCGCCACGTCAGGGCCGCGGGCCAGGTGGATGTCGATATCGAAGAGCTCCTCGCCCAGATGGGCGGCGAGCACTAAAGCGCGATGCGATTAGGATGAATCGTCATCGCGCTTTAGGTTGTTGTTCAAGCATGATCTTTTCGGAAAACCGCTGCGCACTTTTCCGGATCGTGCTTTAGCGCATCGATCGGCTTAGGCGATGCTCTTGAGATCCTGCTGGATCGCGGCGAGCAAGGATTGCAGCGCTTCGCTGTTCACGGGCTTGGCCGCAAGCTCATTGGCGGATGCTTGTCTGGCAGGTTGCACGGGCTTGACCGGGCGCTTCGGGAATGGTGGCGGTGCCGGCATCGCGGAACGGGTCAGATCGCCCTCCTCGTCGGCATGCACGAACTTGCCATGGATGACGTCGTCGCGACGGCCCATGATGAACATGGTCGTCCAATAGCCGGCCGCCAGCAGGATAACGCAGAAAACACTGATCTCTAACATCGCAACACCCAAAATATGCGCGATGATTCAATGCCTTCGTGGGTCCGTCAATGAACCGCCGGTCACACCTGCGGCTTTTGCGGGCAGGTGTGGCCATTTGGTGACTCTTTGTTAACCATTGAGGGACCTGCGGTCGGGCTCTTATGGGAGTTCAGGAGCCCAGCGCGTCGAGAACGTGCCGCGCAACCATGGGATCGTCGAGGTAGCCCACGATGCCGTGGCGGTTGTCTGTCCCGTTGCGGACGTTCGCATAGTTCTCGATGGCAGGCGTGACCGGGAAGTTCGCGCCATCGAGCGGATAGAGCGCGACCACGTCCTTGGGGTCGAACGCATTGTACCAGGCTTTGGCAGGTGCCGGAAAACCGATCGGCCGGAGCTGGTCGCGGATGGCCCTGATACCCAGCGGCGAGCCCACGGTGACATATGCACGCACGTTCAGCGTACGCCGGTCGGTCCGCAAAACATTGTAGGCTACGACCGACCCCAGCGAATGCCCGACTACCACGCAGGGCCGCTCATCGAAGCCGGCACCGACGATGCGGTCGATCTGGTCGCGGACGCCTGACCGCGTCGTATAGAGAAATACGTCTCGCATCAGGCGCTCGATCCCGGACTGGCTCAGCCCGCCCCCGAAGCGATCGATGGTGCGGATGATCGCCTGCACCCATGCCCAATTCTGCGGACCTCGTGCAGTCGGGTTGTTGCCGAACTCCTGCTGCACCTGGGCATCCGTGATGCCGGCCTTGCTGCGGATCGACTCCGCGACGGAAGCCTGAAACCTTAGGAAATCATCATCGACCGCGCTGCCGCGCGCCTGGATATCGTCGGTCAGAGGCACCTGAGCCTCGCGCGCAAGCTCGTCCAGACGATCGCCGTAATAGGGAAATGCCACTTCAAGATTGTCCGGGACGGTACGATTGATCTTGGCCGCGCCGCGTTTCAGCGTCTCCATCCAGATCGATTGCAACTCGACAGGGTCCAGCCCCTGTTGCGAACGACCATGTACCAACACGAGACGTACAGGAAACGGATCCGCACGGCCCCCCGTCGCAATCAGCGACATCAGGCCAGCCGCACCCGCAAGAACTTCACGACGACGCATCGCTCTTCCTTTCGCGTCCGGTACCCGTGTTCGGCCGCGTTCGGCCGCGCACGATCAGCGGCTGGCGGTGGCCAGGGCTTCCAGCATCAATTTCATTCCAGGGGGACCGAACGTGGTCCAGAGCGACGACCGCAGGCTGTCCCTGGCCCGCAGGACCTGGTCCCGAAGCACCACATTGCGAGTGCGGATGAGCTGCCAGCCCTGCGAGAACATCGGGCAGAATGGCACGGCGCGCTCGGATATCCTGCTGTCCGACAGTACGTCGGCCAACAGCGCAAGATCGAACAACTCGCCTTCGAGGTCACCCGCCATGAAAGACCGCACCGAGGCGACCTGCTGCGGCAGATTGGCGTCAGCGTAAGCATAGGCGGCGTAAATTCCGAGCGTCGGATCAATTCCCTTCAGCACACGAATCTGATCGGCAAGTCTCGAGGCCGCCGCCGAGCGCGTTTGCCGGTCGCCTTCGATGCGGAGCACGCCGAACTGGGCCGACGTCGCCATGAGCGCCCGCAGCTGATCGAGGCGGGGTCCGGCCTCCTTGTACTCGCTCCATCGCCGGCTTGACGGCGACGGGGCATACGTGACGTCCGCCACACCGCCATTGCGGACGGTGAGCGACCCTATGAAGCCGGGCAGTGCGGCAAGCACGGTCCCGCTGCCGTCCGCAAACACCAGCGCGGCCGTCATTGGAGAACCATCCTGGACGGGAATGTTCACGAGGCCGGACTGGTCGGTACCGTTGCCGGGTGCAACGATCTGCGCCTGCCTGCCGCCAGCCAGCCATGCCTCGCGCAATTGGGCGCCGGTCACCGAGAATCCGGTCGGTGCATTGAAGGTCGTGGCGGGCTGCTTCGCCACAATCAAGGATTGCTGGGCCGCGTTGAAGCCGGTGTTCGAAGCGACCTCCAGCTCTCTGACGGAATCGATCTTTCGCAGCGACGCAAGCGCTCCGACCGCGGTGCGATTGAATTGATGGGCGGCAACGTCGACCAGCGTCACATCTCGCGGCTGTTCGACCGCCGCCGTCACCGATCCCCGCACGCGTCCCAGGTAGGCACTGTCGGGGGATTCGATGCGCGCATCGGGATATTGCGCGAGACTCGCATTGTGTACGCGTAACCGCTGCGGCACCTCGTCGAGCAGGAACGTTTTGAGCTTCCGGTTCGAGACCACGCTCACGCCCCCGACCGTCGACACCATATCGGGTCGCGGGTTGCGGAAGGCATCGAGAAAAGTCTCGGTGAAGATGCCCTGGAACTCATCGGCCGCCTTCTGCCGCAACTCATAGGATGGCGCGCCGGGGCGGGTGCTGAAGAAACGATCGACCTCCGGAGAGGGACGTCCGGGGATGTAGCTTCCCAGCGGGAAAATCACCGTTCCATGCAGCAGCGAGCTGTCGAAGTCCGAATTGGACCGGCAGGCATCGCAGATGATCACGACGTTTGATACGGCGCTACGCCCGGCAAGCGCCACGCATTCCGTCAGGCTGACCGCCTCGTTGACATCGTCCGGAGCTCCGCTCAACAACCAGAACTCGTTGTTGCCAAACGCAATTCCATGACCGGAGAAGTAGATCACGAGCTGTGTCAGCGTGCCGCGATTGACGAACTCCGTCACGGCCGCCCTGAGCGCTACGCCAGTGACCGGCGTGACCTCATCCGTGATCAGCTTGACCTCGAAACCTTCCGTCGTAAGCCATTGTGCGATCGACTTTGCGCCCGAGACGGCCGCTCTCAGCACGGGCAAGTTGCCGGTCTTGTTGACCCCGATCACCACAGCGCCGCGCGTGGAGGCCGCAGGCTGCGCCAGGACCCTTCGAGCCGCCAGCAACTGCCCCCAGACAAGTCCGCCGGCAAGCACATCGCGCCGCCGCATGCCCGCAACCTCATATCGCAGGACCCAATTGCTAACCCTATGGTAGTAGCATTTCCGCGTTTGCCAATCGGATTTTGCAGCCGTCGTCGGCCGCCCGGCCCTAAGCGCAGGGGCGGCCAACGCGGGTTCGGGAGCACTCGCCTCAGGCCTTGTCCGGCCCGACCCGGACCAGCTGCTTGCCGAAATTGGCGCCTTTCAGCAGGCCGATGAAGGCGCCGGGCGCGCTCTCCAGGCCCTCGGTGACGAACTCCTTGTACTTGACCTTGCCGTCGCGGACCCAGCCGGACATGTCGCGCAGGAAGTCGCCATGGCGTGCGGCGAAGTCGGACACGATGAAGCCGCGGAAGGTCAGCCGCTTGGTGAGGATGTTGCGCATCATCGCGCCGGCCCATTTCGGCGGCTTGGCCTCGGTGTCGTTGTAATGGGCGATCAAGCCGCAGACCGGCACGCGGGCGAACGGGTTGAGCTGCGGGAACACCGCCTCGAACACGGTGCCGCCGACATTCTCGAAATAGACGTCGATGCCTTTCGGGCAGGCGTCCTTCAGCTTGGCGGCGAGATCGGGATCGCGGTGATCGATGCAGGCATCGAAGCCGAGCTCCCTGACCACGTAGTCGCACTTGTCCTTGCCGCCGGCGATGCCGACAGCGCGTGCGCCCTTGATCTTCGCGATCTGGCCGACCGCCGAGCCGACTGCACCGGAGGCGCCGGCGACGACGACGGTCTCGCCCGGTTGCGGCTTGCCGATGTCGAGCAGGCCCGTATAGGCGGTCATGCCGGGCATCCCGAGCACGCCGATCGAGGTCGATATCGGGCCGAGCCTGGGATCGACCTTGATCAGGCCCTTGCCGTTTGAGATCGCATGGGTCTGCCAGCCGGAACGAATGCGCACGATGTCGCCGACCGCGAAATCAGGATTGTTGGACGCCGCGACCTCGCTGACCGCCTCGCCTTCCATCACCCCGCCGACCGGCACGGGCGCAGCGTAGGACGGCCCCTCGCTCATGCGCCCGCGCATATAGGGATCGAGCGACAGCCAGATCGTGCGCAGCAGGACTTCACCCTGCCCGGGTGTCGGAACTGCGAATTCCTCCAGGCGAAAATCAGACGGCTTGGGTTCGCCGACGGGACGCGCGGCGAGGACGATGCGTTTGGCACTGTGCTGAGCTTGGGACATGGCTTCCTCCGAATTGTCTTTCGACGGGGACGGAAGCGGAGGCAGCTAGCCGCGTCAATACAAAAGCGGCGGAGCATGATGACGCTTCATCACAGCTCTCGTGTCCCGGACGCGCGGCAACGTGAAACGTTGCTGCGCAGAGCCGGGACCCAGATCTCGCGACACGATCAAGTCCGGCGATGGGCCCCCGGCTCTGCAGAGCGCATCACCGAAGTGGTGCTGCGCTGCGTCCGGGCACGAGAGCGGAGAGAGACTAGCCCCCGCCCGGATAGTTCGGACTCTCGCGCGTGATCGTGACGTCGTGGACGTGGCTTTCGCGCAGGCCGGCGCCAGTGATGCGGACGAACTGGGCCTTGTCGTGCAGCTCCTTCATGTCCTTTGCACCGACATAGCCCATCGCGGCGCGCAGGCCGCCGGCGAGCTGGTGCATGACGTGGCCGACCGCGCCCTTGTAGGGCACCTGGCCCTCGATGCCCTCAGGCACGAGCTTGAGCGTGTCCTTGATGTCCTGCTGGAAGTAGCGATCGGCAGATCCGCGCGCCATCGCGCCGACCGAGCCCATGCCGCGATAGGCCTTGTAGGAACGGCCCTGCCACAGGAAGACTTCACCGGGCGTCTCGTCGGTGCCGGCGAGCAGCGAGCCCACCATGGCGATATCGGCGCCGGCGGCGAGCGCCTTGGCGAGGTCCCCGGAGAACTTGATGCCGCCGTCGGCGATGACGGGGATGTCGGCCTTCTTCGCCGCTTCCACCGCATCCATGATCGCGGTGAGCTGGGGAACGCCGACGCCGGCGACGATGCGCGTGGTGCAGATCGAGCCCGGGCCGATGCCGACCTTGATGCAATCCGCGCCCGCGTCGATCAGCGCTTGCGCGCCTTCCGTGGTAGCGACGTTGCCGGCAACGACCTGCACCGAGTTGGACAGGCGCTTGATGCGGTTCACCGCATGCAGCACGTGGCGGGAATGGCCGTGCGCGGTGTCGACGACGACGAGGTCGACGCCGGCATCGATCAGGCGCTCGGTGCGCTCGAAGCCGGTATCGCCGACAGTGGTGGCGGCGGCGACGCGCAGGCGCCCCTGCGCATCCTTGCAGGCGAGCGGATGAGCAACCGCCTTCTCCATGTCCTTAACGGTGATCAGGCCGACGCAGCGATATTGCTCGTCGACGACCAGCAGCTTCTCGATGCGATGCTGGTGCAGCATCCGCCGCGCCTCGTCCTGGCTGACATTCTCGCGGACCGTGACGAGGTTTTCGTGCGTCATCAGCTCGGAGATCTTTTGCTGACGATTGGTCGCAAAGCGCACGTCGCGGTTGGTGAGAATGCCGACCAGCTTGCCCGGAATGTTCTTGCCGGCGCCGGTGACGACGGGAATGCCGGAGATGCCGTGATCGCTCATCAGCTTCAGCGCGTCGTCGAGCGTGGCCTCGGGGCTGATGGTGAGCGGGTTCACCACCATGCCGGACTCGTAGCGCTTGACCTGCCGGACCTGTGCCGCCTGCCCTTCGGGGTCGAAATTGCGGTGGATGACGCCGAGGCCGCCGGCCTGCGCCATCGCGATCGCCATGCGCGCCTCGGTGACGGTGTCCATGGCCGAGGCCATGATCGGGATGTTGAGCGGAATGGCGCGGGTGACGCGGGAGCGGATGTCGACCTCGCCCGGCATGACGTCCGACAGGCCCGGCTTCAGCAGCACGTCGTCGAACGTAAAGGCTTCGCGGATGCCCTGAAGTTGCACCGTGGCCATTTGCCAACTCCTTCCTGCGGCCTTGCCGCAAATGCTAATGGATGAGCGCCGCCCTCGGCGTACCTTGCGGCATCGCCTTGAGAATCGGAGCCCATCGGTGGGGTTGACGCGGGTCGATAGCACGGCCGCGCGACGAATCAAAGCAATTCGGACCGCCGGCCAGCCATGCACAGGGGTTTTTTGGTCCATCCGGCGTGGCCCAAGGGGGCAGCATCGATGGCCGGCCCACGCCTCAGTCTATCAGCAGGTCGATCGGAACCCCCAGAGCCCGCGCAAATTTCTTCTGGAGCTCAGCAGGCCCCTTGCGCCGTCCGTTCTCGATCTCGGAGAGATAATTCTGGCTGATACCTGCCGCTATGGCCAGTTCGCCCTGGATCATGCCGCGCCACTCGCGAATTACCCGGATTGCATTCTCTCCATCCGCAAGACGATCAACGACCGCCTTTGGCAGCACCACCTCGCGCCCTTCCTTCACGGCACGCACGGAGTTTCGGACAATGCGGCTTGCCGAAGCGTCTTCCTGCGCTTCCGCTGCAAGGGCGATCAGTCGGTCATATTCGTTACGCGGCAGAATTGCGAGATCGTCGCCTCCTGGCGTTCGAATGAACTGAACGCTGCTCTTCGCGGTGACGGTTTTGGCCATGACGTCCTCTCAGTCGTAGATTTCACGGCGGTGCCCGACCGCATGAATTCTAATCGTGTTGCCTTTCATCGTGAAGAGCACGCACCAATCGCCGGCGCGGAGCCGCATGCCCGGCGCGCCCTTCAGCGCCTTGACGTCACCCGCGCCGGACTGCGCAAAGGCCTGCAGCTTAAGATCGATCTGGGCGCGCGTGGTGGCCGTAAGCTTGCGCCATTGGCGGACGGCGGCGGAAGTGAATTCGATCTCCTTCACGCCGCGAATATCGCATAATGCGATAAATTCAGCAAGCGCAATGATCCCACAAAGCGATGCCCCTCTCGCAGGATTTAGGTGCCATGCGTCGATGCGCAATGGTCCCGGCCAATCGTTGGTGTTAAGCCGCAAAGCAGCCCTTCCCTCCGATCATTACCAATCCGACATGGTCGACAAGCAACGCGTCATTCCGCTGATCGTCGCCACTGCTCTCTTCATGGAGAACATGGACTCGACGGTGATCGCCACCTCGCTGCCGGCGATCGCGGCCGACATCGGCACCAGTCCGCTGACGCTCAAGCTCGCCATCACCTCCTATCTGCTGTCGCTCGCGGTGTTCATTCCGGCGAGCGGCTGGACTGCCGACCGGTTCGGTGCGCGGATGGTGTTCGCGGTCGCGGTCGGCGTGTTCATGGTCGGATCGGTCGGCTGCGCGCTCTCGACCTCCGTCACCGATTTCGTGTTCGCACGCATCCTGCAAGGCATGGGCGGCGCGATGATGACGCCGGTCGGGCGCCTCGTGCTGCTGCGCTCGGTCGACAAGAGCGCATTGGTCAACGCCATGGCCTGGGTGACGGTGCCTGCCCTGATAGGTCCCGTGATCGGCCCACCGCTCGGCGGCTTCATCACCACCTACGCGTCCTGGCACTGGATCTTCCTGATCAACATCCCGATCGGGCTGCTCGGCATCTTCATGGCGCTGCGCTTCATCGATCCCATCAAGAGCGAGGAGCAGGAGCCGTTCGATCTCTACGGCATGGTGCTCGCCGGCATCGGACTCGCCGGGATCGCATTTGGCCTGTCGGTCGCCGGGCTCAATTTGCTGCCGTGGAGCACAGTGGCCGCGCTGGTCGCGGGCGGCGCGATCTCGATGACGCTCTACGTCATCCACGCGCGGCGGACCGGATCGCCGGTCCTCGATTTCTCGCTCCTGAAGCTGCCGACGCTGCGCGCGGCCGTGTTCGGCGGCTTTCTGTTCCGCCTCGGCATCGGCGCGCTGCCGTTCCTGCTGCCGCTCCTGATGCAGATCGGCTTCGGCCTGTCGCCGTTCCATTCCGGCCTCGTCACCTTTGCCTCCTCGCTCGGCGCGATGGGGATGAAGACGCTGGCGGCGCGGATCATCCGCACCTTCGGCTTCCGCAATCTGATGACGGTGAACGCGATCGTCAGCGCATTCTTCCTGGCCGTCTGCGCGCTGTTCACGGTGACGACGCCGCTGCTCATCATCATGGTCATCCTGGTGGTCGGCGGCTTCTTCCGCTCGCTGGAGTTCACTGCGATCAACACGGTCGCCTATGCCGACGTCGAGACCGCACAGATGAGCCGCGCCACCACGCTGGTCAGCGTCAACCAGCAGCTGGCGATCTCGGCCGGCGTCGCCGTCGGCGCGGCTTGCGTCGAGACCACGATGTGGTTCAGCCATGTCAGCGAGATCAACGCCACCGTTTTTGCGCCGGCCTTTATCGTGGTCGCACTGGCCTCGGCGGCGTCGAGCTGGTTCTTCTGGCAGATGCCGGCGGACGCGGGCCACGAGATCTCCGGCCGCAAGGCCGTGGAGATCGCGAGCCGCAAGGGGGCCGGCAAGGGCGCGGAAAAAGCGGCCGTCAAGGCGGCCAGCGAAGACACGCAGGACGTGCGGGACCAGCGGCTGGGGTGACCCCCTCCGTCATTCCGGGGCGATGCGCAGCATCGAACTATGATGCGCAATTGCGCATCTGAGAATCCATCGCGCCGCAAGAATGCCTGGAGACATGGATTCTCAGGTGCGCAATTGCGCACCATAGCTCGCCTCTTCGAGGCGCCCCGGAATGACAGAGTACGCGGCTACGCCGTTTGCCCGCCGCGAAACCCCGTGGCCAGCACGTAGCGTTCCGAGGAGTCCTGCCGGCTCGCGGCGGGCTTGACGTGGCGCACGCTCGCGAAGTCGCGCTTGAGCTGGGCGAGCAGCTCGGCGTCGGCGCCGCTCTGGAAGGTCTTGGCCAGGAACGCACCGCCGGGCTTGAGCACGTCGCAGGCAAAGGCGGCCGCGGTCTCGACCAGGCCGACGATGCGGAGCTGGTCGGTTTTGCGGTGGCCGGTGGTGTTGGCGGCCATGTCGGACATCACGACGTCGGCGCCGCCGCCCAGCATCGCGGTGAGCTTTTCGGGCGCGTCGTTGTCCATGAAGTCCAGCTGCGCGAAATCGACGCCGGGAATCTCGGGCATCTCGAGCAGATCGATCGCGACGACCTTGCCCTTGCCTTCCGTGGAGCCGACGCGCTTGGCGGCGATCTGGCTCCAGCCGCCGGGCGCCGCGCCGAGATCGACCACGGCCATGCCGGGTTTCAACAGCCGATACTTGTCGTCGATCTCCAAGAGCTTGAACGCCGCGCGCGAGCGATAGCCCGCGGCCTTGGCCTTGGCGACATAGGGATCGTTGAGCTGCCGCTCCAGCCACAGCTTCGACGACAGCTTGCGCTTGCCGCCGGTCTTGACCTTGGTCTTGACTTGGACGTGCAAGCGGCCGGTGGTGTCCTTGGCCATCTCACCAGCTCCTGAGCGCGCCGTCCTCGCGCATCATCTCGACCAGCATGCCTTCGCGCAGGCCCCGGTCGGCGACGCGCAGGCGCGGCAGCGGAAAGGCGCGCCTGATCGCATCGAGGATGGCGCAGCCGGCGAGCACGAGATCGGCGCGCTCGACGCTGATGCAGTTGTTGGACGCGCGCTCCTCGTAGCTCATGCCGAGCAGCTTGTTGATGGTCGCGGCGATGTCGGAATCGTTCATCCAGATGCTGTCGATGCGGCGGCGGTCGTAGCGCGCGAGGTTGAGATGGATGCCGGCGAGCGTCGTCACCGTGCCCGAGGTGCCGAGCAGGTGCATGTCGGCGAGATCGTCGCCGTGCTCCTCCGCGAACGGCGCGACGTGGTTCGCGACCTCCTGCTCCATCGCAACGTAGATCTCCGGCGTCACGTCGCGTCCGCCGAACTGCTCGGCGAGCGTGACCACGCCATAGGGGATCGACATCCAGGCCTTGATGCGCGGCTCCGGATTTTGAGCGTCGCGCTCGATCCGCACCAGCTCGGTCGAGCCGCCGCCGATGTCGAACAGGATGGCGCCGCGTCCCCTCGGGTCGACCAGCGGCGAGCAGCCGAGCACCGCGAGCGCGGCCTCGGTCTCGCGGTCGATCACCTCCAGCTCGATGCCGGTCTCGGCCGCCACGCGGCTGCGGAACGCCTCGGCGTTCGAGGCGGCGCGGCAGGCTTCGGTTGCGATCAGCCGCAGCCGGCGCGCTTTGCGCAGGTTGATCTTGTCACGGCAGATGCTGAGCGCGGCGATGGCGCGCTCGATCGCGGCCTCGCTGATGCAGCCGGTCGCCGAGACCCCCTCCCCGAGCCGGATAATGCGCGAGAAGGAATCGACGACACGAAAGCCGTCCTGGGTCGGACAGGCGATCAGCAGCCTGCAATTGTTGGTGCCGAGGTCGAGCGCCGCATAGACGCCGGTTCCCGACGCCTGTGCACCTGCCGCCGGTTCGGTGGCCAACGCCACTGCCGCCATCGACCGCTCCAGCTCGCCGTGCGGCGCATGGCCGTCGCGGAGCCGCGTGTGGTCATTCATACAAACTGTCTTTCCGCGGCCGGTCGGGCCGGTCTGGAATTGCTTTTTCGCCTGAAACATTAGCAGCGCGGCGGGTATGCGCAACAACGCATCACATAGGACCATGCCCATTCGTGCGTTGTCGTGAACGGGGTCGTGGGTTATCTCAGATGGGTCCGGTGCCATGCTGCCGCGAAAATGCGCAAATGCCGGCTTTTCAGGTCAATTCCATGCAAGAACACACCAAATCGTCCACGCTCGAGAACGCTATTGCACTGCAAAAATATGGCGTCGGGCAACCCGTCCGCCGCAAGGAGGACGACACGCTGGTGCGCGGCAAGGGCCGCTATACCGACGATTTCAACCTGCCCGGCCAGGCCTATGCCGTGGTCGTCCGTTCCACCCACGCCCATGGCATCATCCGCGGCATCGGGATCGATGCCGCCAAGGCGATGCCGGGCGTGCTGGGCGTATGGACCGGCAAGGACCTCGACGCCGCCGGTTACGGCCCCTTCACCTGCGGCCTGCCGCTGAAGAGCCGCGACGGGTCGCCCCTGCTGCAGACCAACCGCCAGCCGCTGGCGACCGACAAGGTCCGCTTCGTCGGCGATCCCGTCGCCTTCGTGGTGGCGGAGACCCTGGCGCAGGCCCGCGATGCCGCCGAGGCGGTCGAGCTCGACGTCGAGCCGCTGCCGGCGGTGACCGACCCGGAGGAAGCCGCCAAGCCCGGCGCGCCGCAGCTCTATGAGCACATCCCTGATAACGTCGTGCTCGACTACCATTACGGCGACGTCGACAAGGTCAACGCGGCCTTCGCCAGTGCCGCCCACGTCACCAGGATCGACATCGAGAACACCCGTGTCGCCGTGGTCTCGATGGAGCCGCGCGTTGGGCTAGCCTCCTACGACAAGACAACCGAGCGCTACACGCTGCAGGTGCCGACGCAGGGCGTGGCCGGCAACCGCGCCAACCTCGCCAAGAACCTGAAAGTGCCGAACGAGAAGGTGCGCATCCTCACCGCCAATGTCGGCGGCTCGTTCGGGATGAAGAACATCAATTATCCCGAATACATGTGCATCCTGTATGCGGCGAAGGCGCTGGGCCGGCCGGTGAAATGGCTCGACGAGCGCTCGACCGCCTTCCTCTCCGACAGCCACGGCCGCGCGCAGAAGATCCATGCCGAGCTCGCGCTCGATGCCGAGGGGCATTTCCTGGCGGCCAGGCTGTCCGGTTACGGCAATGTCGGCGCCTACATCACCGGCGTCGCGCCCGGGCCGCTCTCGCTCAACACCGGCAAGAATTTTTCCAGCGTCTATCGCACGCCGCTGATGGCGGTCGACATCAAGGTGGTGCTGACCAACACCACGCTGATGGGCGCCTATCGCGGCGCCGGCCGGCCCGAGGCCAATTATTACATGGAACGGCTGATCGACCGCGCCGCCGACGAGATGGGCATCAACCGGCTGACCTTGCGCAAGCGCAACTTCATCAAGCCGAGCCAGATCCCGTTCGCGGCCTCATCCGGCGTCACCTACGACAGCGGCGACTTCCAGGCCGTGTTCAACAAGGCGCTCGAGATCTCCGACCACGAGAACTTCGCCAAGCGCAAGAAGGAGAGCAGCAAGGCCGGCAAGCTGCGCGGCATCGCGGTCGGCTCCTATCTCGAGGTCACGGCGCCCCCGAGCCCCGAGCTCGGCAAGATCGTGTTCGACGCCGACGGCAGCGTGCAGCTCATCACCGGCACGCTCGATTACGGCCAGGGCCATGCCACCCCGTTCGCGCAGGTGCTGAGCGCACAGCTCGGCGTCCCCTTCGACAGCATCAAGCTGGTGCAGGGCGACAGCGACATCGTCCACACCGGCAACGGCACCGGCGGCTCGCGCTCGATCACCGCGAGCGGCCAAGCCATCGTAGGCGCCGCCAAGCTCGTCATCGAGAAAGGCAAGCGCGCGGCGGCGCACCTGCTCGAAGCGTCGGAAGGCGATATCGAATTCGAAGGTGGCCGGTTCACGATCGCGGGCACCGATCGCAGCATCGACATCATGGAGCTCGCCAAGCGCTTGCACGGCGGCAAGGTGCCCGAGGGCATACCTGACAGCCTCGACGTCGATCACACCAGCGAACCGATCGCCTCGGCGTTCCCGAACGGGTGCCACGTCGCCGAGGTCGAGATCGATCCTGACACCGGCGTGGTGCAGATCGTGCGCTACAGCGCGGTCAACGATTTCGGCACGGTGATCAACCCGATGCTGGTCGCGGGCCAGCTTCATGGCGGCGTCGTGCAAGGCATCGGGCAGGCGCTGATGGAGCAGATCCGCTACGACGACAGCGGCCAGCCGATCACGGGCTCGCTGATGGACTATGCGCTACCCCGTGCCGAGGACGTGCCCAACATGACGATCGGCGACCACCCCGTGCCCGCCACCACCAATCCGCTCGGCAGCAAGGGCTGCGGCGAAGCCGGCTGCGCCGGCAGCCTGTCGACGGTGGTGAACGCGGTGATCGATGCGCTCTCGGACTACGGCATCAAGCACATCGACATGCCGCTGACCCCGGAGCGGGTGTGGCGCGCGATCCAGGAGGCGAAGGCCAAGGCGGCATAGGCGGAGCAGGTCTCTCCGCCGTCATGGCCGGGCTTGACCCGGCCATCCACGCACGCCGCACAAAGAACGTGGATGCCCGGGACAAGCCCGGGCATGACAATGTGGTGACAGCCTGCCCCTTCCGGCCTCCTACGCCGCCGCCTGCTCGCGCGGCTGGTAGATTGCGGTGTGCTGGCAGTGTGCGATCGATGTGGTGCCGTTGGCGACGACCAGCGCGTCGAGCTCGACGAAGCGGTGGCCCTTCTTCTCGTAATTCGCGGTGACCTTCGCCCGCGCGGTGATCTCGTCGCCGGCGCGTGCGGCCGACAGCAATTGCATACGGCTGCCGACGTGGATCCACGGGCCCAAGATCGTATTATCCACCAACACGCGGTTCATGACCCGCTGGATCAGGCCGGGATGCGCTAGCCCTTCTCGCGCGAAGATCGGATCGGTCTCCCTGACGTCGGTGAGATAGTCCGCCGCATCCTGACCGGCCCAGCGGCGCGGCGCCGTGCCGAGCCATTTGCCCGTCTCGAACGTCGCGGGACCGACCGGCTTGCGCTCGGCCACCACGGGCACCGCGACATAATCGTCCAGCGACACCGCCGGCACGGACGCCGGCAGCGAGGCCGTCCCGGTCGCGCAGAGCTCGGTGCGGCTGAACACCTCGATGGTCAGCACGCCCTCGTGCTCGGTGGCATCGACATCGGCGGTCTCGCCGTCATAAACCGGCTTGATGAAGCGCGCCTCGATCAGCCCGCGCGACAGGAAATCACGGCCCCAGCGGGCGATCGGCACGTGCATCATGTAGGCGAAGACGTCGACACCCGGGACCAGCCCGCCGGAAAAGCCGAAGCGCTGCGCCACCTTGTCGTCATGCATCTTGTTCTCGGATTGTTTGGCGGTGTTGTAGGCCTCGACGCGGTAGGTTTCGAGCCGGTTCGGCATGGCTGGCGTTCCCCATATTCTTGTTGCTGCAGGGCCGATCGTAGGCCCCGGGGAACAGCGGTCAATCCCCTCGCCTTTGCGGCCCGGATGGGGTACCACGCGGCGAATGACTAACGCCCCCACCCGCATCTATGTCGATGCCGACGCCTGTCCGGTGAAGGACGAGATCTACCGCGTGGCGCTCCGGCACGGCGTGCCCGTCAGCGTGGTCGCCGGCAATTTCATCCGTGCGCCGCAGGACCCGCTGATCGAGCGCATTGCCGCCGGGAGCGGCATGGACGCGGCCGACGACTGGATCGCGGAGCGCGCGAGGGCTGGCGACGTCGTGGTGACGTCGGACGTTCCGCTGGCCAGCCGCTGCGTCAAGGCGGGCGCCGACGTGATCGCCCCGAACGGCAAGCCGTTCACCGAGGAGTCGATCGGGATGACGCTGGCGGTGCGCAATCTGATGACGGATCTGCGCTCGGCCGGCGAGGTCACCGGCGGCCCGCGATCGTTCGCGCCGCGCGACCGCTCCGCCTTCCTCTCCGCGCTCGACCAGACGCTGCGGCGGATCGCGCGACGTCGCGCTGATCAGGCCGCAACGAGCCAAGGTTAGCCATGGCCCCGCCGCTGATCCAACTCAAGGACATCAGGCTGACCTTCGGCGGCACGCCGCTGCTGTCGGGCGTCGAGCTCAACGTCGCGCCATCCGAGCGGGTCTGCCTGATCGGCCGCAACGGCTCCGGCAAATCGACGCTGCTGAAAATCGCGGCCGGCCTGGTCGAGCCCGACGGCGGCACGCGCTTCGTTCAGCCCGGCGCCACCGTGCGCTATCTGCCGCAGGAGCCTGATTTCGGCGCGCACAAGACCACGCTTGCTTACGTCGAGTCCGGGCTCGCACCCGGCGACGACCAGCATCAGGCGCGCTACCTCCTGGAGCAGCTCGGCCTCACCGGTGAGGAGAACCCGCACGACCTCTCCGGCGGCGAGGCTCGGCGCGCGGCGCTGGCCTATGTGCTGGCGCCCTCGCCCGACATTCTGCTGCTGGACGAGCCGACCAACCATCTCGATCTCGCCACCATCGAATGGCTGGAACGCGAGCTCGACGGCCGCCGCAGTGCGCTGGTGATCATCAGCCACGACCGCCGCTTCCTGACCAACCTCTCGCGATCGACCGCCTGGCTCGACCGCGGCCGGATCAAGCAGATCGACCGCGGCTTTGCCTCGTTCGAGAGCTGGCGCGACGAGGTGCTGGCGGAGGAAGAGCGCGACCAGCACAAGCTCGACCGCAAGATCGTCGACGAGGAGCACTGGCTGCGCCACGGCGTCTCCGGCCGGCGCAAGCGCAACGTCAAGCGCCTCGCCAATTTGCATGCGCTACGCGACCAGCGTCGCAATTATCGCGGCACGGCCGGCACCGCCAGTCTCGCAGCCAGCGAAGCCGAGCAATCCGGCAAGCTGGTGATCGAGGCGAAGGGCATCACCAAGGCCTATGGCGAGCGCAAGATCGTCGACAATTTTTCGACCCGCATCCAGCGCGGCGACCGCCTCGGCATCATCGGGCCGAACGGCGCCGGCAAGACCACGCTGGTCAATTTGCTCACGGGCGGCATGCAGCCGGATTCCGGGACGATACGTCTCGGCGCCAATCTGGAGGTAGCCACGCTCGATCAGCACCGCGAAAGCCTCGACCCCAAGTCGACACTGGCGGAGGCCCTGACCGGCGGCCGCGGTGATCAGATCATGGTCGGCGGCAAGCCGAAGCATGTGGTCGGCTACATGAAGGACTTCCTGTTCGCGCAGGAGCAGCGCGGCACGCCGGTGGAGGTGCTCTCCGGCGGCGAGCGTGGCCGCTTGATGCTGGCGCGCGCGCTGGCGAAACCCTCGAACCTTCTGGTGCTGGACGAGCCGACCAACGACCTCGATCTCGAAACGCTCGATGTGCTCGAGGAGATGCTCGGCGATTACGAGGGCACGGTGATCCTGATCAGCCACGACCGCGACTTCCTCGACCGCGTCGTTACGTCCGTGATCGCGCCCGAGGGCAACGGCAAGTGGACCGAATATGCCGGCGGCTACAGCGACATGCTCACGCAGCGCGGTGCAGATTTGAAACGCGAAGCGCCGAAAGCGCAAGCCTCTGTGGAGAAGAAGGAGGAGCGCGCCACGGCTCCCACCTCCGCGCCGAAGCGGAAGCTGAGCTTCAACGAGAAGCACGCGCTGGAGACGCTGCCGAAGAAGATGGAGACGCTGCAGGCCGATATCGCCAAGCTGCAGCGCGTGCTCGACGATCCCAGTCTCTATGCGAAGGATCGCAAAAAATTCGACGATACGTCGGCCGCCATCGCCAAGGCACACGAAGAGCTGTCTGCTGCCGAAGAGCGCTGGCTCGAACTGGAAATGCTCCGCGAAGAAATAGAACAGGCTTAGATCATGACCACGCCCCTTGCCGCCAAGATCGCCCGCGAATACGGCACGCCCTGCGCCGTCATCGACATGGACCGGGTCGAGCGCAATATCGCGCGGATCCAGAAGGCCTGCGACGACGCCGGCATCGCCAACCGTCCGCACATCAAGACGCACAAGAATCCGACCATCGCCAAGATGCAGATCGCGGCCGGCGCCAAGGGCATCACCTGCCAGAAGCTCGGCGAGGCCGAGATCATGGTCAATGCCGGCATCGACGACATTCTGATCAGCTACAATCTGCTCGGCGAGGAGAAAATGGCCCGCCTCGGGGCGCTGCAGGCCAAAGCCAACATGACGGTGGCCGCCGACAATTCCACCGTCGTCGCCGGCCTGCCGAAGGCAGCCGCTGCATCGGGCCGTCCGCTCTCGGTCGTGGTCGAATGCGACACCGGGCGCAAGCGCGCAGGGGTCGAGACGCCGGCCGAAGCCATCGCGCTGGCGCGCGAGATCGCGGCATTCAAGGGGCTCGAATTCGCCGGCTTCATGCTGTATCCGACCGAGACCGGCTGGGCGGACGCGCAGAATTTCTACGACGAGGCACTGGCCGGCGTGCGCGCGCACGGGCTGGATGCCAGGATCGTCTCGACCGGCGGCACGCCGAACCTCGTCAACATCGGCAAGCTCAAGGGCGGCACCGAGCACCGCTTCGGCACCTACATCTACAACGACCGCATGCAGGTTGCCGCCGGCTCGGCGACCTGGGACGACTGCGCGCTGCACATCTATTCGACGGTGGTGAGCCGCGCGGCGCCCGAGCGCGGCATCTTAGACGCCGGCTCGAAGACGTTGACAACGGATACCGGCGGGCTGGAGGGCCACGGCCTTATCCTGGAGCATCCCGAGGCGAAGATCGCGAAATTCGCCGAGGAGCACGGCTTCCTCGACCTGTCCCGCAGCAACACCCGGCCGAATGTCGGCGACGTCGTCCGCATCGTGCCGAACCATGTCTGCGTCGTCGTCAACATGATGGACGAGGTGGTGATGGTCCGCGGCGAGGAGATCATCGGCACGCTGCCCGTGGCGGCGCGGGGGAAGCTGCGGTAACGAGCACACTGCCGCAGGGTGGGCAAAGCGGAGCGTGCCAACCATGAGCCCGTTGCGCGCGAACTCGTGGGCAAGGCGCTTTGCGCCTTTGCTACGAGTCCTGTGAGTTGGCGAGCCACGCGAGCACGCCCCTGCCCGCAGCAAGCCCCGTCGCGAATGAGGCCTGCAGCAGGTAGCCGCCGGTCGGCGCTTCCCAGTCCAGCATCTCGCCGGCGGCGAACACGCCGGGCAATTTGCGCAGCATGAAGCGGTCGTCGAGCTCGGCGAAGGTGATCCCGCCCGCGGTCGAGATCGCGCGCTCGATCGGGGCAATGCCTGTGAGCTGCACCGGAATGGCGTTGATCAGCTGCGCAAGCTCCGCCGGCGCGAACGAGGCCAGCGTTCGGCCAGACGCAATGGCGGCCTCCTGCATCAGCCCGATTCCGACCGGCGACACTTGCGCGGCCTTGCGCAGGAAATTCGCCAGCGATTGCTTGCCGCGCGTGCCCGATAGCCGCGTCGTCAACGCGCCGGCATCGAGGTCGGGCCGCAATGCGATCGTCAACGGCGCCTGGCCGAGTTCGAGCACGGCTTCGCGCAGCTCCGTCGACAGCGCGTAGACCGCGCCGCCTTCGATGCCGTTGCGCGTAATCATGGCTTCGCCGCGCACCGTGTGCCCACCGATCGTCAGCGCTACACCCTTGAGCGGCTGGCCCTCGAAGCGATCGCGGAACACGTTTGACCAAGCGACCGTGAAGCCGGAATTGGCGGGCCGCAGTCTGGAAATGGCAACGCCCCTGGCAGCGAGGAGCCCGACCCAGCCGCCATCCGAGCCGAGCCGCGGCCAGCTCGCGCCGCCGAGCGCGAGGACCGTCGCGTCGGCAACGACCGCCGCCTCGCCATCGGGCGTTCGAAACAGCAGCCGCCCCTCGCCGTCCCATCCGGTCCAGCGATGCCGGAAGGCAAACCGCACCCCGCTGGCGGTGAGGCGCCGCAGCCAGGCACGCAGCAAGGGCGAAGCCTTGAACGCTTTCGGAAACACCCGGCCGCTACTGCCGACGAAGGTCGGCTCGCCCAATGCTTCACTCCACGCCCGCAGCCCCTCGGGCGAGAACGCCGCGATCGCCGCTTGCAGCCTCGGTGCCGCCTCGCGGTAGCGCGCCATGAACTGCGGCAACGGCTCGCTGTGAGTGAGATTGAGCCCGCCGCGGCCCGCCATCAGAAATTTGCGGCCTGCGGACGGCATCGCGTCATAGACGGTGACGCGCGCGCCGCCCTGCGCCAGCACCTCCGCGGCCATCAACCCGGCGGGACCGGCACCGATGACGGCGATGTGGGAGTCGGATGAGGTCATGGCGGGAGTTTAGGGCAGATTCTCACGCCTCGCTCGTCATTCCGGGGCGCGCCACTTGGCGCGAACTATGGTGCGCAATTGCGCACCTGAGAATCCATCAGGCGGCGGATTCTGAGGAGCGATGGATTCGGGTTCGCGCGACGCGCGCTCCGGAATGACCGAAGGGTTAGAGCTTGATCCCCGCCCGCGCCGCGGCCTGCGCCACGTATTTCTGCGTCTGCTCGAACGCGCCCGTCAGCGCCCTGGCCTTCGACATGTCGCTGATCTCCGCGAAATGCGCGGCGACGGCGTCCGGCGTCCATTCGGACTCCGGCAGGTTGATGCCCTCGCTCTCCAAAATCTTGATCACGGCGAAGGAGCCGGCGCCGGCACCCATGATGGTGCGGGTCGGGGCGTCCTCGCTCAGCATGTACTCGACCGCGGGCGTGATCGCGTTCGGCTTCATCAGCTGCAGCGCCTGCGGCGGCAGCAGCTCCTCGGTCATGCGGGTCGCCGCGGTCGGCGAGATGATGTTGACGCGGATGTCGTTCTTGCGGCCCTCTTCCGCGAGCACATTCATCAGGCCGACCATGCCCGACTTCGCCGCGCCGTAATTGGCCTGGCCGAAATTGCCGTAGAGGCCGGAGGACGATGTCGTCAGCACGATGCGGCCGTAATTGCGGTCGCGCATGCCGGCCCAGGCCGCCTTGCAGCAATAGAAGGTGCCGACGAGGTGCACGTCCAGCACCTTCTGGAAATCGGCCGCCTCCATCTTGCCGAACGACTTGTCGCGCAGAATGCCGGCATTGGCGCACAAGAGGTCGACGCTGCCCCATTCCTTGGTGGCGCGCTCGACCATGGCGGTGACCTGCGCGAAGTTCGAGACATCAGCGCCGTCGGCCATCGCCGTGCCGCCGGCCTTGCGGATCTCCTCGACCACGGCTTCGGCCGGCGACAGCGAACCACCGGTGCCGTCGCGCGCGCCGCCGAAATCGTTCACCACCACTTTGGCGCCGCGGCTCGCCAGCCCCAGCGCATGCGCCTTGCCAAGACCATTGCCCGCGCCGGTGACGATGGCGACGCGTCCGTCGAACCTGATTGCCATGAGTGCGTTTCCTAGATGCTAGTTCGTCATGGCCGGGCTTGACCCGGCCATCCATCAAATCGACAGGCTTTTGAGCAGCGATGGGTTGCCGGGTCAAGCCCGGCAACGACGCCGCGGGTTAGTCAAAATAGATCAGTCCGAGCCAGTCGGCGACGAGCGCCGGCTTGTCCTCGCCTTCGATCTCGACCGTGACGTTGGTGCGGGACTGCAGTTCGTTCGGCTTGCGCAGCTTGGCTTCCGCGAGGACGAAGCGGCCGCGGATGCGCTTGCCCGCGCGCACCGGGGAGATGAAGCGCAGCTTGTCGAAACCGTAATTGACGCCCATCGTGGTGCCCGCGATCGCCGGCATCACTTCATAGGACATCACCGACAACATCGACATGGTCAGGAACCCGTGCGCGATGGTGGTGCCGAACGCGGTTTCCTTCTTGGCTCTTTCGGGATCGACGTGGATGAATTGGTGATCCTCGGTGACGTCGGCAAAGCTATCGATGCGGGGCTGGTCGATCAGATGCCAGGACGACACGCCGATCTCCTTGCCGACCAAGGCCTGATAGGCCTCGAGCGTGATCGGCGGCGACTTCCAGATTTGGTTCATTTGGTCACTCCTGGTGCCGTCATTCCGGGGCGATGCGGAGCATCGAGCTATGATGCGCAATTGCGCATCTGAGAATCCATCGCGCCGCAGAGCCTGCTGCGAAATGGATTCCGGGCTCGCGCTTCGCGCGCCCCGGAATGACGAAATCTCACTAACTTTCGCCCCTTGCCTTCACCAGCTCCGGAAAATCCTCCTCGCGGAATTCCCGGCCGCGCAGCGGGTCCTCGCGATCGTCGTCGCGTTCGAGCCGTCGTAGCTGCACGCGACGGATTTTGCCAGAGATCGTCTTCGGCAGCTCGGTGACGATTTCGAGGCGGCGGATACGCTTGAACGGAGCCAGCCGGCTATGCAGATGCCTGAAGATGGAGAGTGCCGTCTCCGGCGTCCGCTCCGTGCCCGAGGTCAGCAGCACGAAGGCCTTGGGAACGGCAAGGCGGATCGGGTCCGGGCTCGGCACCACCGCGGCTTCCGCGACGAGCTCGTGCTCGAGCAGCACGCTCTCGAGTTCGAACGGGCTGATCCGGTAATCGGACGATTTGAACACGTCGTCGGAGCGGCCGACGAAGGTCAGATAACCCTCGTCGTCCTCGAACACGACGTCGCCGCTGCGATAGAGCTCACCCTCGGCGCCGGACAGCTGGCCGTCGTCGCCCTGGTAACCCTGCATCAGGCCGGCGGGGCGATCGGTGCCCAGCAGCAGCGTGACCTCGCCTTCCCTGGCGGGATGGCCGTCGGCGTCGCTGATCTGCACGCGATAGCCCGGCAGCGGCCGGCCCATCGAGCCGATCTTGATCTTCTGGCCCGGCGAGTTGCCGGCCAGCGCGGTGGTTTCGGTCTGGCCGTAGCCGTCGCGGATGGTGAGGCCCCAGGCCGCCCGCACCTGGTCGATCACTTCAGGATTGAGCGGCTCGCCGGCGCCGCAGACCTCGCGCAAGGCCACCTTGAACGAGGCCAGGTTCTCCTGGATGAACAGCCGCCACACCGTCGGCGGCGCGCACAGCGTGGTGATGCCGCAACGGCCGATGGTGGCGAGCAGGCCTTTCGCATCGAAGCGCGGCTGGTTGACCACGAACACGGTCGCGCCCGCATTCCACGGCGCGAAGAAGCAGCTCCAGGCGTGCTTGGCCCAGCCGGGCGAGGAAATGTTGAGATGGACGTCGCCGGGCTTCAGCCCGATCCAGTACATGGTCGAGAGATGGCCGACCGGATAGCTGCGCTGGCTGTGCCGGACGAGTTTCGGCTTCGCCGTCGTGCCCGAGGTGAAATAGAGCAGCATCGGGTCGTCGGCGTTGGTCGGACCATCAGGCGCGAAGCTCTCCGAGGCTTTCGCCGCCTCGTCATAGGCCAGCCAGCCGTTGGAAACCGCCCCGACGACGATCCGGACGACATTCTCGGCGCCAAGGCTCGCGAACTTCGCGACCTGATCTTCGGCCGCCACCACCGCCTTGGCCTTGCCGCGATCGAGCCGGTCGCGCAGCTCATCCGCGGTGAGCAGCGTGGTCGCGGGAATCACGACAACGCCGAGCTTCATTGCCGCCAGCATGGTTTCCCACAACGGAATCACATTGCCGAGCAGCAAGAGCAGATGATCGCCGCGTTGCAGGCCTTGCGCGCGGAGAAAATTCGCGACCTGGTTGGAGCGCTTGGAGAGCGTCGCAAAGGACAGCTTTGTCTGGCGATCCTGTGCGGCATCGACGATCCAGAGCGCGGGACGATCCCTGCTCTCCGCATTGGTTGCCAGCTCGGCGTCGAACCAGTCGAGCGCCCAGTTGAAAGGGACCGGATCCGGCCAGCGGAAGTCTTTGACCGCCGTCTCGTAATCCGTGCGATGTTGCAGAAGGAACGCGCGCGCTTCCTGGAATGTCGTCATCAAGCTTTCCCGGCCAGACTCCTAACGTGCTTGATAATTCCGGAAAAATCCACCCCACCCTGGCCGGCTGCGTCGAAAGACTGATAGATCTCCTGCGCATGCTTGCCGAGCGGCGTAGCCGCGCCGGCAGCCTTGGCGGCATCCTGCGCCAGCGTCAGATCCTTCACCATCAGCGCCGAAGCGAAGCCCGGCTTGTAGTCGTTGTTGGCGGGCGAGGTCGGCACCGGGCCCGGCACCGGGCAATAGGTCGTCAGCGACCAGCACTGGCCCGAGGAGGTCGAGGCGACGTCGAACAGCGCCTGATGCGAGAGGCCGAGCTTCTCGCCGAGCGCAAAAGCCTCGCTGACCGCGATCATGGAGATGCCGAGGATCATGTTGTTGCAGATTTTTGCCGCCTGGCCGGCGCCGGCGCCGCCGCAATGCACGATCTTCTTGCCCATGTTCTCCAGCACCGGCTTGGCCGCGACAAACGCCTTCTCCTCGCCACCGCACATGAAGGTAAGCGTCGCGCCCTTGGCGCCGCCGGTGCCGCCGGAGACCGGCGCATCGACCGAAAGCACGCCGTGCTTCGCCGCCAGCACATGCGCGGCCCTCGCGCTCTCGACGTCGATGGTAGAGCTGTCGATGATCAGCGCGCCCTTGGTCATGGCAGGAACGACCTCGTTCCAGACACCGAGCACGTGCTTGCCTGCGGGGAGCATGGTGACGACGACATCGGCGCCCTTCACCGCGCCCGCGGCGCTATCGGCAATGCCAGCGCCGTCGGCCCTGGCCTGATTACGCGAGGCTTCGACGAGGTCGAATGCCACCACCTTGTGGCCGGCCTTGACGAGGTTAGCCGCCATCGGGCCGCCCATGTTGCCGAGACCGATGAATGCGATCGTGGCCATTGTCGTTTCCTCCGCTGTCGCGTTGTTGTCAGTTGAACTTCAGCTCGTCGGCGCCGATCTCGGCGAGATACGGCGCAAGCATCTCCGGCGTCACATCCTCGATTCTTCGCGGCGACCAGGTCGGGTTGCGGTCCTTGTCGATCACGGCGGCACGCACGCCTTCGCGAAAATCATCGCTGCGGAAGACTTCCAGCGCGGCGCGGTATTCGCGCACCAGACACTCCTCCAGGCTCGATGAAGCGCGCGCGAGCCGCAAGAGCTTCAGCGTCACCACCATGCCGCGCGGCGATTTTTCGTTGAGCGTCTTGAGCGTGGCCAGCGCGAAGTCGGAGCCGTCGCGCTTGAGCGCCGCAACGATGTCCTCCATGCGGTCGAAGCCGAACAGCGCGTCGATGGCAGGCTCCTTCGCCGCCACCGGCCCCCCGGCCTCGGCGGTTGAAAGGCTGCCGATCAGCTTGCTGACCTCGGCGGCGGTCGCGCCGGAACGCAGCTTCGTCAGGACCTCGCGCAGCTCGGGCAACTTCACCGCCGGCACGACCCAGTCGGCGAACTTGGCATGGATCGCATCCGGTCCATTCATGGTCTGGCCGGTCAGCCCGAAATAGGTGCCGATCTCGCCCGGCGAATGCGCGAGCAGATAGGTGCCGCCGACATCGGGGAAGAAGCCGAGACTGACTTCGGGCATGGCGAGCTTGGTCCGATCGGTGACGACGCGATGGCTGGCATGGGCGGACAGGCCGACGCCGCCGCCCATCACGATGCCGTCCATGAAGGCGACATACGGCTTCGGGAATTTCTTGATCCGGGCGTTGAGGATGTATTCCTCGCGCCACAGGATCTTGCCGAGGTCGCCGTTCACCTTCGAGCTCTCCCAGAGCGCGCGGATGTCGCCGCCGGCGCAGAGCCCGCGCTCGCCGGCGCCTTCCAGCACGATCACGGCGACTTCAGGATCGGCCTCGAAGCGATCGAGTGCCTTCTCGATGTCGCGAAACATCTCCAGCGTCACGGCATTGATCGCCTTGGGACGGTTGAGCCTGATGATGCCGGCCGCCCCCTCGACGCGGGCGATGAGATCGCCCTCTTCCACCCCGCTCATCGCGCGCCCTCGATCAGCTTGCGCGCCACGATGAGCCGCATGATTTCATTGGTGCCTTCGAGGATCTGGTGCACGCGCAGATCGCGCACGATCTTCTCGATGCCGTACTCGCTGAGGTAACCGTAGCCGCCGTGAAGCTGCAGAGCATGGTTGGCAACCTCGAAGCCGACATCGGTGCCGAAGCGTTTTGCCATCGCGCACAGCATGGTGGCATCGGGGTCTTTGCGGTCGAGCGCGGCCGCAGCGCGCCACAGGAAGGTGCGCGCGGCTTCGAGCTCGATCGCCATGTCGGCGAGGCGGAATTGCAGCGCCTGGAATTGGTCGAGGCGCTTGCCGAACGCCTTGCGCTCCTTCATGTAGGCGCGCGCCTTGTCGAGCGCAGTTTGGGCACCACCAAGAGAACACGCCGTGATGTTGAGGCGGCCGCCGTCGAGGCCGGCCATCGCGATCTTGAAGCCGACGCCCTCCTCACTCAGGCGATTGGCAATGGGCACGCGGGCGTTCTCGAACGTCACCGCACGGGTCGGCTGCGCGTTCCAGCCCATCTTGCGCTCGTTGGCGCCGAAGGAGACGCCCGGCGTCTTGCCGTCGATGACGAGGGTCGAGATGCCGCCGGGACCGTCACCGCCGGTGCGCACCATCGCCACCAGCAGATCGGTGCCGCCGGCGCCGGAGATGAACTGCTTCTGGCCGTTGAGGACGTAATGGTCGCCGTCGCGCACCGCGCGGGTGCGCAGCGCCGCTGCGTCCGAGCCGGCGCCCGGCTCGGTCAGGCAGTAGCTGGCGATCAGCTCCATGGTGCAGAGCTTTGGCAGCCATTGGTGGCGCTGGGTGTCGCTGCCGTAGGCGTCGATCATCCAGGACGCCATGTTGTGGATGGAGATGAAGGCCGAGGTGGTCGGGCAGCCGGTCGCCAGCGCCTCGAAGATCAGCGCCGCGTCGAACCGCGTCATGGCGGAGCCCCCGACATCGTCGCGGATGTAGATGCCACCCATGCCGAGCGTCGCAGCCTCGCGCATGACGTCGACGGGGAAATGCTTCTCCTCGTCCCAGCGCAGCGCATGCGGCGCGATCTTCTCGGCCGCAAACGCGAGTGCCATGTCGCGGATTGCGATCTGATCCTCGTTCAGAGCGAACTGCATGCTGGGCTGCTCATTGTTCTCGTCATTGCGAGGAGCTCGTGACAAAATCGCGGAGCAATTTTGCACTGAAGCGACGAAGCAATCCAGACTGTATCCGCGGTGAGATCCTGGATTGCTTCGCTGCGCTCGCAATGACGGGCTGGGCTACAGCCTTACTTCATCAGCGGGATCGAGAATTCCGCACCTTCCTTGACGCCGGACGGCCAGCGCGAGGTCACCGTCTTGGTCTTGGTGTAGAAGCGGACCGAATCCGGGCCGTGCTGGTTGAGATCGCCGAAGCCCGACTTCTTCCAGCCGCCGAAGGTGTAATAGGCGATCGGAACCGGGATCGGCACGTTGATGCCGACCATGCCGACGTTCACCTTGGCCGCGAAGTCGCGCGCGGCATCGCCGTCGCGGGTGAAGATGGCGACGCCGTTGCCGTAGTCGTGCTCCGACGGCAGCGCCAGCGCTTCCTTGTAATCGTGCGCGCGCACCACCGAGAGCACCGGGCCGAAAATCTCTTCCTTGTAGATCCGCATGTCCTTGGTGACGTTGTCGAACAGCGATCCGCCGAGATAGAAGCCCTTCTCGTAGCCCTGCATCTTGAAGCCGCGGCCGTCGACGGCGAGCGTGGCGCCTTCCTTGATGCCGATGTCGATGTAGCTCTTGACCTTCTCGACCGCCTCGCGCGTGACCAGCGGGCCGTAATCGGCGGACGGATCGATCGAGGTGCCGATCTTGAGGCTTTCGACGCGCGGGATCAGCTTTTCCATGAGACGGTCGGCGGTGGACTTGCCGACGGGGACCGCGACCGAGACGGCCATGCAGCGCTCGCCGGCCGAGCCGTACCCGGCGCCGATCAGCGCGTCGACGGCCTGGTCCATGTCGGCGTCGGGCATGATGATGGCATGGTTCTTGGCGCCGCCGAAGCACTGGCAGCGCTTGCCGGTCTGCGCGGCGCGCTCATAGATGTACTGCGCGATCGGGGTGGAGCCGACGAAGCCGATGGCCTTGATGTCGGGATCGTCGAGGATGGCGTCGACCGCTTCCTTGTCGCCGTTGACGACGTTGAGGATGCCGGCCGGCAGGCCCGCTTCCATCATGAGCTCAGCGAGCAGCATCGGCACGCCGGGATCGCGCTCCGACGGCTTCAGGATGAAGGCGTTGCCGCAGGCGATCGCGGGCGCGAACTTCCACATCGGGATCATCGCCGGGAAGTTGAACGGGGTGATGCCGGCGACGACGCCGAGCGGCTGGCGCATCGAATAGATGTCGATGCCGGGACCTGCTCCTTCCGTGTATTCGCCCTTCATCAGGTGCGGGATGCCGCAGGCGAACTCCGCGACCTCGAGGCCACGCTGGATGTCGCCCTTGGCGTCCGGCACGGTCTTGCCGTGCTCGCGGGCCAGCAGCTCAGCGAGCTTGTCGTAGTCGCGCTGCACCAGCTCGAGGAACTTCATCATGACGCGGGCGCGGCGCTGCGGGTTCGTGGCGGCCCATTCGGGCTGCGCGGCGCGCGCGTTCTCGACGGCGGCGCGGACCTCGGCCTTGGACGCCAGCGCCACCTTGGCCTGAACGTCACCGGTCATCGGCTCGAAAACGTCGGCGGTGCGGCCAGAGGTGCCCTTGACCTCCTTGCCACCGATGAAATGTCCGATTGAACGCATGGAATGGTCTCCTTCAGGCCGAGCGTGGTCGCTTTGACAAATCCTATCGACCTGCATTTTATAGGATTCAAGTCTGAGATAATGCACCATAGATGTGCGAAAATGCTGGATCAAGGCGCTATCGACTGGGACGACTTTCGCTTCGTGCTGGCCATCGTGCGTGGCGGCTCGGTCTCGGCTGCGGCAAAACAGCTGGGCGTCGACCATGCCACGGTGATCCGCCGGGTCGACCGGCTGGAAAGGCACCTTTCGGCAAAACTGTTTGACCGGCGCAAGACCGGCTACCTCCTCACCGAGGCCGGCCAGCGCGTCGCCGACAGCGCCGAAGCCATGGAATCCACCATCGTCGCCAACCAGGAGCAGGTCGGCGGCTCGGTGGCGCGGCTGACCGGCACGGTCCGGATCGGCGCACCCGACGGCTTCGGCACCGCCTTCCTGGCGCCGCGGCTGACGCCTTTCGCCGACCGCTATCCCGATCTCGATCTGCAATTGGTGGCGACCGCGCGGCTGTTCAGCCTCTCCAAGCGCGAGGCGGATATCGCCATCAGCCTGACCATGCCGAAGGAGGGCCGCATCGTCGGCCGCAAGTTGCTCGACTACCGCCTCGGCCTCTATGCCGCGCCCGCCTATCTGGACCGTTTCCCAAAGATCACCTCGCGCGAGGTGCTGCCGCAGCACCGCTTTGTCGGCTACATCGAGGAGCTCCTGTTCACGCCGGAGCTCGATTATCTGCCGCAGGTGTCGCCCCGGATATCCGCGCGCTTCCGCAGCGCCAATCTGATCGCCCAGCTCAATGCCACGCTCTCCGGTTTCGGCATCGCGGTGCTGCCCCACTTCATGGCGACCGACTATCCGCAACTGGTTCCGGTGCTGCCCGACGAGATCTCGATCACGCGCACGTTCTGGATGCTGATGCACGCCGACAGCAAGGATCTGGCGCGCATCCGCGCGGTGGCGGATTACATCAGCGAGATCGTCGAGCGCGAACGGGCGCTATTCGCGGGGCGGTAGCGCCAGTCCTGCAAGGTGGCAAAGGCGCAGAGCGCCGCGCCCACCATCTCTCTGCGATAGCAACGAAGTCGTGGGCACGCTTCCCTTTGCCCACTCTACAGGACCTCGCCTAGCTCTTCGCCTTCTTCGCCACCACAGCCTTCGGCTCGCGCTTTGCGCCCTCGAGCGCAACGTCTCGGCCCGCCTTGAGCACCTCGTCGGACAGTTCGCTAGAGCCAGCGATACGCGCGAGCAGCATGGTGCCGGCCATCGTCGCCAGCGTCGCGATCGCCTGCTTGCGAGCGGCCTTGCGCGGCAGGTTCGGGATGTAGTCCGCCAACAGCTCGATCATCTCGTCGAGCTTGCCGGCAAAGGCCTTGCGCGCCTTCGGGCTCTCGCGGGCGATCTCGGCGCCGAGGGCGGGAATCGAGCAGCCATGGCCGGGATTGTCGCGATGCAGCGCCGAGAGATAGGTCTCCGCGATCAGCGCCAGCCGCTTCTCCGGCGACACCTCGTCGGTGATCTTGCGCCAGTGCTCCATCGAGCGCTCCATCGCGTAACCGAACGCCTCGATCACCAGCGCCTCGCGGGAATCGAAATGCGCGTAGAAGCCGCCATGGGTCAGGCCGGCCTCCTTCATCAGGTCGGCGACGCCGATGCCGTGGGCGCCCTTTTCGCGCAGCCGCACGGAAGCCTTCCTGACGATGCGGTCGTGGGTTTCCTGCTTGTGTTCCCGGGAATAGCGCATGCGGGTCTCATTGAATGTTGGAAATCATCTCATAACACGCGGAGGCCGAAATGGCTGCATTAATTCATGTTAAGTTGCTGCGATCATCGAAAAGGTTGCAGTTGCATGCACCGCGAGGGCGCCCTTGCCGTCGCGGACGAAGCCCTCGGTGTAGCTGGTCTGCCGCCCCAGCTTGATCACTTTACCTTCGGCCGAGATCAGCCCGGAACGAACCGAGAGCGGACGCAGGAACGCCAGCTTCAAATCCAGGGTCACCGAGCTCTGGCCGGCCTCGAGCCGGGTCGAAATCGCACAGCCCATGGCGGTATCGAGCAGCGCCGCGGCGGTCGCGCCGTGGATGAGGCCGATGGTGTTCTCGAGATCCTCACGCGGCTCCAGTTCCATGACGATCCGCCCCGGCTCGACCACGGCCATGGTGAAGCCGATCAGCTTCGCGAAAGGCGGCGGCGGCAGCCGGCCGTCGCGAATGCCTAGCATGGCATCCATGCCGGACAGCGCCATGGCCGCCCTCGCCACCGGCGCAGGCACCTGCCAGTCCACCACGCGCTCACGCCGCTGCGCCGGCGAAAACAGGTCGAGTTGATCGCTAGGGGTCATAGACGCCTCTTTGAATGATGAACATCATACTACTTCGCGGACTTCGCGCTGGCAACTGGCGACTTGACAAGCCGGGGATTTCGGCCCGGAAGTGACACCGACCGCTGCGCCTTGTGCGCGCCACCAAAGCCGACCGGGATCCCACGATGGAAATGCTCAACCACCATTGCGGCGTGACGCGCGATGCGCGCGGCGTCGTCCATGTCGCGATCTGCAACGCCGGCCCGCTCAACATTCTCGGCTCGCCGGTGACCGACGCCGTGCGCGAGGGTTTGCAGCAGCTCGGCTCCGACCGCAGCATCCGCGTCGTGGTGCTGCGCGGGCAGAGCGAGAGGAGCATGATCGGCGGCGCCGACATCAAGGAGATGGCCAAGCTCGACCAGACATCGGCCGAAGCCTTCATCAGCCGCCTGCGCGATCTCTGCGAGGCCGTGCGCGCCTTCCCCGCCCCGGTCATCGCGCGGATGCCCGGCTGGTGCCTCGGCGGCGGACTGGAAGTGGCGGCGGCCTGCGACTTCCGGATCGCGGCGCATGACGCGCATTTCGGCATGCCGGAGGTGCGTGTCGGCATCCCCTCGGTGATCCATGCGGCCCTGCTGCCGCGCCTGATCGGCTGGGCTCGCGCGCGCTGGCTGGTGATGACGGCGGAGAATATCGACGCAGCCACCGCGCTGGCCTGGGGCCTCGTCGACAAGGTCGCGCCGGAGGGCGGGCTTGATACGGAAATCGAGCATCTGGTGAAGGCATTGCTTGAATGCGGCCCCGAAGCGCTGCGGTCGCAGAAGGCACTGCTGCGGCAATGGGAGGAGCTGCCGCTGACGGAATCGGTGAACCTGAGCGTGAAGGTGTTCGGGCAGTCGTTCCTGACCGACGAGCCGACCCGGCTGATGGCCGCCTTCGTGAACCGGAAGAGGTAGGACGCAGGTTTCCGTGCCACGGACGCAGCGCAGCGCCCCTTTGCGGTGCGCCGCTGAGCCGGGGCCCATGCAGCACTGGGGCCGGCGCGAATTTGGGTCCCGGCTCTGCGTCGCAACGTTGCACGTCGCGCCGCGTCCGGGACACGGACATCGCCGCCGCAACAAATCTCATCCTCGTCACGACATTTTCTCATCCCGGCCGCGGTTGCATTTTTTGCGTCGCATCATATGATGACTATAATCTTACACGCCATCGCCTGGGAGTTCCGTCATGGCCGAAGCCGCCGATCCCGTCGTCATCGTCTCCGCCGCCCGTACCCCGCTCGGCCGCTTCATGGGCGAATTGTCGCCGCTAGCCGCGCACAAGCTCGGCTCGCGCGTGATCGGGGCAGCGCTGGAACGCGCCAGGCTCGCGCCGGAGAAGGTCGACGAGGTCTTCATGGGCTGCGTGCTGCCGGCGGGACAAGGCCAGGCGCCGGCACGGCAGGCAGCCCGCAGCGCCGGTTTGCCCGATGCCACCGGTGCCACCACCGTCAACAAGGTCTGCGGCTCCGGCATGAAGGCGACCATGCTGGCGCACGACATCATCCGCGCCGGCTCGGCCGACATCGTCGTCTCCGGCGGCATGGAGAGCATGAGCAACGCGCCATATCTCCTCGCAAAGGCGCGCGGCGGCTATCGCGTCGGCCATGACCGCATCATCGATCATATGATGATGGACGGGCTTGAGGATGCCTACGAGACCGGCCGCTCCATGGGCGATTTCGGCGAGGCCACCGCGGAGGCCTATCAGTTCCCCCGCAAGGACCAGGACGCCTACGCCATGGAGACGCTCACCCGCGCCCGCAAGGCAGTCGAGGGCGGCGCGTTCAAGGCCGAGATCGCGCCGATCACGCTGAGCGAGAAGGCAGGCCCGCGCGTGATCGCCAATGACGAGCATCCGTTGAAGGTCGACCCCGCCAAGATCCCGGGCCTCAAGCCTGCATTCCGCGCCAACGGCACCATCACGCCGGCGGCCTCCTCCGCCAATGCCGACGGTGCCGCGGCGCTGGTGCTGACGAAACGCTCGCTTGCCGATCGGAACGGCTTGCCGGTTCTCGCCGAGATCAGGGGCCACGCCACCCACAGCCAGGAGCCGCAATGGTTCACCACGGCGCCGATCCCGGCGATCCGCAAGCTGCTGGACAAGGTCGGCTGGGCTGCCTCCGATGTCGACCTGTTCGAGATCAACGAGGCCTTCGCCGTGGTCGCGATGGCGGCACAGCGCGATCTCGGCATTCCCCGCGACAGACTGAACGTCAACGGCGGCGCCTGCGCGCTCGGCCACCCCATCGGCGCCACCGGCGCGCGGTTGATCGTGACGCTGCTGCATGCGCTGGAGGCGAACAACCTCAAGCGCGGTATCGCGGCGCTGTGCATCGGCGGCGGCGAGGCCACGGCCATCGCCGTCGAGCGGCCGGCCCGCTGACCTCGATGTCTGAAATTGAGGGAAGTCTGGCGTTTCAGACTTTCCTCGCCTGTGCCAGATTGCAACGATGATGCGGGTCCCCATGGGCTCGACAACCATGATTGAGGCTCGATGATCTCGAACTGGCTCGCGGCAGCACTCTCCCGCCGCAACATCCATTACGGCTGGGTGATGGTCGGCGTCACCTTCCTTGCCGCGCTGATCAGCGCCGGCACGGTCGGCGCGCCCGGCGTGTTCATCGTTCCGCTGCAGAAGGAATTCGGCTGGAGCACGGCGGAAATCTCCTCGGCGCTGTCGATCCGCTTCATCTTGTTCGGACTGATGGCGCCGTTCGCGGCCGCCCTGCTCAACCGCTATGGCCTGCGCAACGTCACGCTGGTTGCGCAGCTGATCGTCGTCTCGGCCCTCGTCGCCTCGCTCGGCATGACCGAGGTCTGGCAGCTCATCGCGCTCTGGGGTGTGGTGATCGGGATCGGCACCGGCATGACCGCCTTGGTGCTGGGCGCGACGATCGCGACGCGCTGGTTCGCGGCAAGACGCGGCCTCGTGGTCGGCATCATGACCGCGAGCGTCGCCACCGGCCAGCTCGTGTTCCTGCCGCTGCTGGCGAGCCTCACCGAACGCTACGGCTGGCGGCTCGCGCTCGGCTTCGTCTGCATCATGCTCGGCGTTTCCGCACTGGCCGTCCTGCTCGCAATGTGCGACCGGCCGAGCGATGTCGGCCAGCGCCCGTTCGGCGACGAAGGCACCAAACCCCTGCCCGCGCCGCCCGCCAGCCACGGCTCGATCACCGCGGTGGCGCTCGGCACGCTGGCCGACGCCTCGAAGTCGACGGCGTTCTGGATCCTGTTTGCGACCTTCTTCGTCTGCGGCGCCTCGACCAACGGCCTGGTCCAGGTGCACCTGATCCCGATGTGCCTCGATTTCGGCATCCCGCAGGTGCAGGCCGCCAGCCTGCTCGCCGCGATGGGCATCTTCGACTTCTTCGGCACCATCATGTCGGGCTGGCTGTCGGACCGCTACGACAACCGCTATCTGCTGTTCTGGTATTATGGCTTGCGCGGGCTCTCGCTGATCTTCCTGCCCTTCACCGACTTCTCTTTCTACGGCCTCTCGCTCTTCGCGCTGTTCTACGGCCTCGACTGGATCGCGACCGTGCCGCCCACGGTGCGGCTCACCGCGCAGAAATTCGGGCCCGAGCGCGCCAACCTGGTGTTCGGCTGGATCTTCGCCGGCCATCAGCTCGGCGCCGGCGCCGCGGCGTTCGGGGCAGGATTCTCGCGAACGGTCTATCAGAGCTACCTGCCCGCGTTCTTCATCGCCGGCGCGCTCTGCGTGTTCGCCGCCCTGATCGTGCTGGCGCTGTCGCGGCAACCGAAGCCGCAAGCGGCGATGGCATAAGGCGGCACAAGGATATCTCCCCGGTGCGGCGTGCACCGGCAGGACAGATCGCGCGCAACTCTCTCCTCCTCGTCATTGCGAGCGCGTGAAAGCCAGCGATATCCTACCCCGGCCCCGGCATGGCCCCTGCGAACTGCGGATAGCATTCGCGCAGCTCCTCGCGGATCCGGCGCCGGATCAAGGCGAGTGTCGCCTCGTCCGGCGACGGCGTCGTGACCTCACATTGCTCGTTGTCGTACGCGAAGCCCGTGGTGCCGCGAATGTCGCGCCAATCATATCCCGGATGGATGCTCTCGAGGCGAAAGCGTCCCGCCTCGCGCTCGAAGGAAAACAACGCCGCGTTGGTCAGCAGCGCGTGCGGGCCGCCGCGCCGGTAGACCGTCTCGTCCGTGACCCCGGGCGCAGACACAAAATCGACGCGCTCCACCAGGGACCGCAGGCTGTGCTCCTCGCGGAACAGGATGACGCGCGACACCAGAAAATACAGATAGGCCGAGCCGAACGAGCCGGGCCATCGGACCGGATTGTTCGGATAGTCGCCGGTGCCGACGAGATTGACGTTGCCCCGGCCGTCGATCTGGCCGCCGCCAAGAAAGAACGCGTCGAGCCGCCCCTGCGCGGCGCAATCGAACAGCTCTTCGGCACCGCCGGTGAAGGCATTGTGCTTGACCGAGCCGAGGATCGAGACCTGCAGGCGTTCCAGTCCGTCACGCTCGTTGAGCGCACGCAGCAGCATGGCTCCCGCCGCGGGCATCGGCGAGGATTGACCAACCGCAACATGCCGCACCCCCTTCAGCAGCCGCGAGATCGTATAGATCATCAACTCACGGCTGGTGCACGGCTCGCTCATGCCGCGCTCCCCGAACCCTGGATGTAGGCCTGGAAGCCTTCCGGCGAGCGGGCCGCGCGCGCGTACTTCTCGACCTCCTGCCCGTCCCTGGGATATTCGGCGTAGAGCCCAGTCGGCCACCCCCCGTTCTTCAGCTCTGCCACCGCGCTGACGTAGATCGCCGGCAGGACGCCCGCGGCCATCTTCTCGTCGTCGAGCAGCGAGACCTCGGAAATGCGCTCGACGGTCACGAAGGCCTGCTTCGACGCGTGCGCCAGCAACATCACCTCGCGCCGGCGCCCCAGCCGGACGTTGCCGAACCGGTCCGCTTCGGGCGCGTGAAACAAGGCGATGTCGGGCCGAATCGCCGAGACCGCCACGATCTTCTCGCCGTCGTCGAACGGATTGGAGATCAGCTTCCAATCGTCCCGTTTCTTCAGGACGTCACTGCCGATGATGCCGCGGATCGGCATGAACGGAACGCCCTTCTCGGCGGCCGTCAGGCCTGCGAACACCGCGGGACAGGTCGCGTCGCGAAGGCGAATCGATCCGTCGCGGACGGCCCGGCTGAAACATGGCGCGCCGCCCGCCTCGCCGAGACTGACCGCGCTCGTCTCCAGCGTCGCCACGGCACCGGCACCGATGAGCATGTCGACCTGCATGCCGCCGATCGGCGCACAGACCACGTGCAGATCGCGGATGCCGCGCTCGATCAGCATCCGAACCAATCCCGGGGCCGCAGCGTAGTCGTCCGGTGCCAGGCCGAGCTTGCACCCAGAAGGTATCATCTCCGCCATCTGCTGCGGCGTTACGAAATCCGTCATGTCTCCACCTCTCCCTTCGCTTCCCAGGAGGCCGATCGAACAGGATCGACTTCCGGCTTCGCCCGCGGCACCTGAGCCGCGCAGCCCCCGATCGTGAACGTGCGGACTCGGTCAGCCGCGCCCCATGCCGTAGAATTCCGCGTTCGGACGCATGCTGGTGACGTTGGCAAGCCGGTTGGAGAGGCCGAAGAAGGCCGTGATCGCGGCAATGTCCCAGACGTCCTCTTCCGTGAACCCGTGCGATTTCAGCGTGGCGAAATCGGATTCGGAAACCTTGTAGGCCTCGGTCGAGACGCGGACGGCGAAGTCGAGCATCGCCTTCTGCCGATCGGTAATGTCCGCCTTGCGGTAATTGACCGCGACCTGATCGGCGATCAACGGATCCTTGGCGCGGATGCGCAGGATCGCGCCATGCGCGATGACGCAATATTGGCATTGATTGAGGTTGCTGGTCGCAACCACGATCATTTCCCGCTCGGCCTTGGTGAGGTTGCCCGGCTTGTCCATGAGCGCGTCGTGGTAGGCGAAGAAGGCGCGAAACTCGTCCGGTCGGTGCGCGAGCACCAGAAAGACGTTCGGAATGAAGCCGGACTTCTCCTGGACGGCCAGGATACGGGCCCGAATGTCGTCCGGCATGTTGGCAAGATCAGGGACAGGAAAGCGACTGATGGCGGGTGCCTGGGTCATGGCCTGAATATCCTTGGGCTCTTCTATGGGACTCCCCTCGCCTTCTTTGTCCTTGGGCCCGGTCATTGCAAGAAATCCACGGGGTGAATGCGTCGAGCGCGTCGGGGCGTCGTTCCTCGCAATCAATGCCCGCTTCGATGTCGCAAAGCAATGCGGGTTGCTGTAGACCAGCCCCGCGCGCCGGTGGCGGTCTGCTCAGGATCGGGTGGGGCAGTATCCGGGTTCGTCGAGGCCTGTGCCGCGCACGCGGTCTTCATACCGAGGGCCTGCCAGCGGCGAGCGTCTCGACGGACGGCCGCAAGCCAAAACCCGCTCCGAAATACGATAGCCCTGCCCGCTCGCGCGGGACTAGCAGGTCTTCTGCTGCAAATGCTGGACGCAGGTGCAGGTGGTCGATGTCGGATAAGTCGTGGAATACTTCACGTCGTAATAAGGCGGGCTGGAGGAGCCGCCGGGACCGTTGGTCGAGCAGCGCGGAAACAGGTAATAGCTGTCGGACAGCTTGACGGTGCCCGCGATGGTGAAACCGAGATTGGGCGTGTAGTCGTAGGACACTTCGCTCAGGATGAGCGAGATGTTGGCGTTGGTGGTGCCGCCCGGTGCTGTAAAGGACGACAAGGTCATGGCGGTCCCCGGCGTTCTCGCCCCCGACGCGCTGGTCGACTTGCTCCATTGTACCGTTGCGTTGCCGCTGCTGTCGGTCGAGACTTCCGAGACGGTAATCGTCATCAAGGAGGTGCTGCCATTCTTGATGGGATACGGCGCCATGATGGCGGTCGCAGCCGCGAGGATACCGTCCATTTGGCTTGGGCTAACGGACGTGTTCTGCGTGATCATGTCGGCAACACTGTGCGCGGTCGCGCTGACCTTGACGTTCATGGAGAGCGCGGTGCCGAGCTCGACGCCGCCGATGTAGAGCAACAGCATGAACGGCGTCACGATGGCGAACTCGGTCGCTGCAACGGCGCGGACATCGGTCAACAGGTGACGGGCGCGGGACGACAGGGCGGAGATCATCGGGTGGCTCATGGCTCGTTCTGGAACGCGGCGGACGACATGATCAGCCGGTTGCCGTTGCTGAGGTTCGACAGGTTGAAACCGAGCGGACCGAGGACGACCGGCCACTCGTACATGATGCGGAGCACGACGATATCGCCGGGCTGGCCCGGGTTGAATTGCCAGACGTTGGAGACCTTGCCCGAGCCGTCGTAGGTCAGGGTCGGCATCGCCGTGTTCGCGGAGGTCCACGAGGTCGCGACTTGCATGTCGACCATCATGCCGCTGCATTTGAACAGGATCAGGATCTGGTCGCAGACCTTCTGCTTGAAGACGGCCTGGGTCATGTTCGCGGACTGGACCTGCCCGGTCATGACGAGGCGCGCCGACTGCCGCACGATGGATTCGAGCGTCTGCTGGGCGAAGAAGACCAGAAAGGTCTGGATCAGCGCGATGACGAGGGCCAGGAACGGCGCGGCGACGAGCGCGAACTCGACCGCCGTGGCGCCCCTGCTATCCCGCGCGAAACCGGCGCAGCGATCGCGGCGTCTCCTCATTGTGGCGGGGGATCCGGACATGGCCTCTTCCTACTGCACGAGGCTGGCCGTGCTGGACGCAACCTTGATGAACAGGTCCGTCAGTGCCTTGCTGATGTCGCCACCATTCTGAACGTTTGCGTACAGGCCCGGCGACGCGCAGGATTTCAACCGTTGTGCGATCGTGCCCGTCGACGAGGTCGGGTTGTTGAACTGCGCGATACGGCCGTTATACCAGCCGTCGCTCGGCAGTTGCAGATACTCGGTGTAGAGGACCGCGATACGGATGTTCCGACTCTTGATGGTATCGCATACGGCGGTGTTGAGCGGTTGCTGGCATCGCAAAGTCGAGGTGTTGGCCTGCGGAAGCGGATAGGTGGCACTGGGATCGCAGCTGCCCCCCGTCTTCGGAATCAGCTTGTCCTCGACGCCGTCGGTGACAAGGAAAACCACTTCCTGCGGCGTGCCGGCCGCGGTACCGTCGCCGGGATTGGGCATGATGGCATTGAGGTCCGTCAGCCCCTTCGAGATGTCGGTGCCGTAGTCGGTCGTGTAGATGCAGGCGCCCTTGCTGTCGAGAACGGGGCAGTTCTGATGGTCGACCTTCAGGAGCTGAATGTTGCCGATCTTCGTGCCGGCGGTGGTCGGGGTGGTCAGCATCTGGATCGTATTCAAGGCGTAGTCGAAGGTGTAGATGGCGGCCTTGTAGGTCGTGTTGTTGATCGCCGACATGCACTGCATGACGCCGCCCGTGGTGCCCGACTGCGGACAGGTCCACGGCCCGACCATCAATTGCTTGACGGCGTTGGTCACGAGATCGATCCGCAACGTGATGTTGTTCGCACGCGCGACCGTGAGATTGTCCTTGTTCGTCGTGCTGGGATTTGCGTTGTTGGGATGCGCCTCGTGGCAGGCGAATGCGCAATTCTTCGCGTAAGTGGGCTGGTTCTTCGTGGCGAGAACCATGTTGTCGATGTCTTTCTGGGTGGCCGCCAGCGCCATCGACGGCGAATCGTCCAGCAACAGGTAGAAATTCATGTTGGGGGCGCTGGACGCCTGCGCCGTCGCCGCCCCCGCCACCTTCCAGGTCTGCTTGCCGAGCACGCCGGGGAAATTGTTGACCGATTCCGCAGCGTAGGACACCGTGATGGTCCGCGACAGACCGACATCCGTGACCGTGACCGTCGGCGTCGGCACGGCGGCGAGCCCGGGAAGTTTCGCCTTCGCAGCGAAGACGGCAGCCGCCGTGTTCCGGATGGTGGCCTCGTCGGTCTGCGTCAGCATCGCGGGCCGCACGGCTGCGATCGCGGCCGCATCGGCGGCTGCGTTCAGCTGCTCGCGCTTGCGCAAGGCCAGCGTGTAGTCGAGGGTCATGCCCAGGAGAAAGATGATAGGAACCATCGTCAGCGCGAAGATGATGGCGACGTTGGCCTTCCGGTCTGTCGCGAAACAGAGCATTGCGCGGCGGAGCATGTCGTTCATCCTGGCTGCCGTCGTTGCGGCAGCGGTCTTTTCCCTGAAATCGCCGGACGAGGCTGCCGGGTATCGATCCCGGCGCTCGCCCATCACAGGCGGGATATGACGACGGCTCTCTTAATCAACGCTTACGGGCAATCCGCAAACAGCAGCCGAAGCGGACCGGGATGTCTCATATCGAGAAGGCATCATTAATGTCGCTTGAATCCGGTCGCAGACATTGGCGCTAAACCCTAAGCATCGCCCCGTAGAAATACCGGAGGTGCCGGCCGGCGGAGCGCCGCGGTCGCCCGGTGCGGCGCGGATCAAACGGAAAATCCGAAGACGACCCCATGCCGCCTGCGCAAGCCTGCCCGTCTGGCCCCCCCGGTGAGAGACATTTTGCCGTTAGACTCCACGGCGCAAACGTGGACAATGCTCTGACGCACGCCGCGTGCGCAGTGCACATCAAGATGCGCCAGGGGAAACAAATGCCGGTTGCCGGTCCGTCGTCCGAACCCATCATTCCAACCGTTCCGCTCACCGTCCCATTGCGCGATTCGCTGCGCGCGATCGTGGGTGAGAAAGGCCTTATCGAGGACGCGCACGGCAAGCAGCCGTACGTGACGGATTGGCGGGGATTGCTGGCTGGAAGCGCCGGCGCCGTGGTTCGCCCCGGCAGCACCGAGGAAGTCGCGGCGGTGGTCAGGCTCTGCCACGAGCATGGGATCGCGATCGTCCCACAGGGTGGAAACACCGGCCTGATGGGCGGCGCCACGCCCTGGCCGGCGCACACCGGCATCGTGCTGTCGCTTGGCCGCATGAACCGCGTGCTGGACATCGATGCCACCGGATACACCATGACGGTCGAGGCCGGCTGCGTGCTGCAGACCCTGCAGGAGACCGCAAGCCGGCACGACCGGTTCCTGCCCCTCAGCCTCGGCGCCCAGGGCTCGTGCATGATCGGCGGCAATCTGTCGACCAACGCCGGCGGCGTGCAGGTGCTCCGCTATGGCAATGCCCGCAATCTCGTGCTGGGTCTCGAGGTCGTGCTGCCGAGCGGCGAGGTCTGGAACGGCTTGCGCGCGCTCAAGAAGGACAATACGGGCTACGACCTCAAGCACCTCTTCATGGGCGCCGAAGGAACGCTCGGCATCATCACCAAGGCCGTGCTCAAGCTGTGGCCGGCGCCGAAGGACGTCTGCACGGCGTGGCTGGCGATTCGGGATCCGCGCGCGGCGCTGGAGATCCTGTCGGAGGCCCACAGCGCATCCGAGGACAATGTCGGCTCCTGCGAGCTGATGAGCCGCGCCGCCGTCGACATGGTGCTTCGCAACATTCCCGGCACGCAGGATCCGCTCAAGGCGGACACGCCATGGTACCTGCTGCTGGAATGGTCGTCCGCGCGGGCGCGGCAGGACGGGACCGCCGGCATCGCCGAAAAGATGGAGCAGTTTCTCGCCGATCAACTCGAGGCCGGACGCGTGATCGACGCGGTCGTCGCCCAGACCGGACAGCAATCGCACAACATGTGGCGCATCAGGGAAAGCGTCGCCGAGGCCTCGCGCGCCGAGGGGCCTGGGCTGAGCTACGACATCTCGGTGGCGATCTCCCGGATTCCGGAGTTCATCGATCTCGGGCTCAAGGCCGTGCTCGACATTCTCCCGACCATCCGGCCCTATCCTTTGGGGCACATCGGCGACGGCAATCTGCATTTCTCGTTCATGGCGCCGGTGGGCATGGACCAACAGACGCTGACACAATACAAGGCCGCCATCACGCGGACGGTGAACGACCTCATCACCTCCATGGACGGCTCGATCTCGGCCGAGCACGGCATCGGCATCGACAAGCTGGACGAGCTCAGCCACTACCGTTCCAAGACCGAGCTCGACATCATGCGCACCATCAAGCGCGCGCTCGATCCGCAAAACATCATGAATCCCGGCAAGGTGCTGCGGCTGGGATGAACGCCGCGCACCTTCGCCATCGTCTCAGCCGTGTGGATTGACGACTGTGTAGCCCCGCAGCGAGCGCGCGTGGATTCGCGTGGCGCGCCCGCCGGAATTGGCGTCGTACGCCATCCACGTGTCGCCGCCGAGATGCTGCTCCAGCACGAAGACATGCCCGCGGCGCGCCGCGACCATTCCCGGCGCCGGCGCCGCGCGCGGAAAGCGCAGCCAGTTGGACGCGAGATTCAACTCCGGCACGACGCGGCCGAACACGCGCAAGGACGCGCCGCAGCCGCAGAAGGACGACGGGCAGCCGGCCGGGCGGCCCCCGACGACGCGCTCGCCGGAGACGCTGATCGTCGTGGCGGCGTTGCCGGCATCGGTCGCGGTCATTTGCATCGAGCGATAGGCCTGCAATGAAGCCTTCGGCAATGAAGCTCTCTGGATTGAAACCCCGCGAGCCCGCTCGCGACGCACCTGCGAGTGCGAGAAATCGCAGGGCATGGTGACGTTGCATTCGGGCGCTTGGAGGATGCGATAGGGCCGCGCCTCGGCAGCGGCTGACATGGCCATAACGACGACGCACGCAGAAACAACTTGCTTGATCATTGCAGGACTCTTGGTTGGAGGGTCCTGCCCCGCTGCGGAGAAACCAATATTGGTTTGTCCGAAATGGGCCCAAAGGGCGGCAGAAAAAGCCTTTTACTTACGCCCTTTAACTTAGGTTATGTTCATATCGCGCCAAAGCCGCGCATGCGCATGCACTCAACCGGGCTGCATGATCGCAGCCGCGATCTTCTCCGCCGACATCAACACCGGAAAATTGGTGTTGGCGCACGGCACCACCGGGAAGATCGAGGCGTCGACGACGCGCAGGCCCTGGATGCCCTTGACGCGGCCCTGGTTGTCGACCACCGCCATCGGGTCGTCCGCGCGGCCCATGCGGCATGAACAGGAGGCGTGCCAGACGCCGATGGTGGCCTTGCGCACGAAGGCCTCCAGCGCATCATCGTCATTCATGACCTGATCGAAGGTGAAGCCTTCGACCACGAAATTGTCGATCATGTAATGGCGCAGCGCCGCCGGACCGTCCATCAGGGCTGCGGCAATCGCGGTGAGGATCTTGTTCTTGGTGTTGACCACGCCGATCTTGCGCACCTTGTCGGTGTAGGCGGCCGGAAACGGCTTGTCCGTCACCTTCCTGACGACGTCGCTCATCTGGATCGCCGCCATCTTGCGAAAGCCGCTCATCAGGCGATCGAGATCGCGCCGATCGGACAACAGGTTGAACTCGACGATCGGCTCGGCGGAGGGATCGCGCGAGGCGAGCTTGACCTGTCCGGTCTCCGAATAGGTCTTGTTGACGAAGGTCAGCAGCGAGCCGATCTGCTCACCAACCGCGTGCCAGGCCGACTTGGAGAGCAGGACGACGAACATGTCGCCCTTCGGCACACCGGCAAGACCCGAGGAGTAGCGCAGGCCCAGCTGCATGTGGCGCCTGGTATGCTCGTTCATGCGCGCACCGCGGCGAACGAAGGAGGACAGCGAGATCGAGGGATGATCCATCAGGCGCTGGCCGACGCCCGGCAGGCCCATCAGCACGGGAATGCCCAAGTCCTTGAGGTGTCCGACCGGCCCGATGCCGGCACGCAGCAGATGCGCCGGCGAATGGATGGCGCCGCTGGAGAGGATGATCTCGCGTCCGCGGAATTCCTGCTCGCGTCCGTCGACGACGGCCTTCACGCCGACGCATTGCGTGCCTTCGAACAATAGCTCGCGCACCTGGGTATTGGTGGAGATGGTGAGATTGGCGCGCTTGCGGGTATCGCGATCGAGATAGCCCATCGCGGCCGAGACGCGCTGCTCGGCCTGGTTGGAGTGCGTCACCGGGAAAAAGCCGTCGACGAACTCGCCGTTCTGATCCGGCAGAAACTGATGGCCGGCCTGCTGGAAGGCTTCGGCGAATGCCTGGGAGTGCCTGGTCCAGTGCTCCCTGGGGATGCGGCGAACCGGGATCTTGCCATCCTTGCCGTGATAGGGACCGTCGAAATCGAGGTCGCGCTCGACCTTCTTGAAGAAGGGCAGCACCTCGTTCCACGTCCATCCTTCGGCGCCGCGCGCGTCCCATTCATCGTAATCGGTCGGTGCGCCGCGATTGGCCATCTGGCCATTGATCGAGGAGCCGCCGCCGAGCACGCGCGCCTGCTCGTATTTGCGCAAGGGAGGCCGCGCCTCGTTCGGATTGTTGTGGCTGACGACCTGGGTCGTAACCTTGAGCTCGGTCCAGTGGAAGCGCGGATCGAAATAGGCGGTGCCCGGATAGCTGTCCCGAATTTCAGCCGGCTCGTTGCCGGGCGGCGTGTCCTGTCCGGCCTCGCACAGCAGGACCCTGTTGGCGCTTCTGGCCGAGAGCCGGTGCGCCAGCACGGACCCTGCCGAGCCGCCGCCGACGATGATGAAGTCGTACACGATTGGCGTTTCCTGTTGTTCTTGTTGGGCGAGCTTAGCCCGTTATTGTTTTGCTGTGGAAGTGGCTTGGATCTGTCGGTGCCGCACCTCGTGTCCCGGACGCGCCGCAACGCTTCGTGCGTTGCGGCGCCGAGCCGGAACCCAGGGGGCTCCGAGTTCGCGGTGAAATGGGCCCCGGCTCTGCAGCGCACCGCTGAAGGAGCGGCGCGCTGCGTCCGGGGCACGAGGATCATGTCCTGGCACGAGGATGCTACGGCCGGATCGAAAAATTTTCCGGCGGCCCCGGCTTACGCAGCGGCTCGGCGAGGCGCGCGAACTCGCACAGCAGCGATCGCGTCTTGCGGGGGTCTATGATCTCCTCGACCCAGAATTTCTCGGCCGAGCGGAACGGCGAGCGCAGCTTGTTGAGGCGCTGCTGGATCTCCTCCAGCTTCGCCGCCTTGTCCTCGGCCGCATCGATGTCGGCGCGATAGGCGGCCTCGATGCCGCCTTCGAGCGGCAGCGAGCCCCAATAGGCCGACGGCCAGGCGTAGCGGATCGAGAAGCGGTCGGCCGGCTGATGCACGACACCGGCGACGCCGAAGGCGTTGCGCAGGATCACGGTGCACCAGGGCACCGTGGTCTGGTTCACCGCGGCCATCGCGCGGACGCCGTGGCGGATGGTCGCCGCCTTCTCGGCATCAAGGCCGATCATGAAGCCGGGGCAGTCCATGAGGTAGACGATCGGCAGGTGGAAGGTCTCGGCGAAGTCGACCCAGCGCACCACCTTCTGGCAGGCATCCGCCGTCCAGGACCCGCCATAGTGGAAGCTGTCGCTGGCCAGCACCATCACCGCCCTGCCCTCGAGCCGCGCGAGGCCGACGATGATGGGCTTGCCGAAATTCCTGGCGACCTCGAAGAACGAGCCCCGGTCGACGACGGATTCGATGATCGGCCGGATCTTGTAGACCTGCTTGCGGTTGCGCGGCACCGCGTTCATCAGCGCTTCGTCGCTGCGCTCCGGATTGTCGGTGCAGGGCAAGGTCGGCGGCAGCTCGTAGACCGATGACGGCAGGTAGGACAGGAAACGCCGCGCGCAGGCGAACGCCTCCTCCTCGGTGTCGACGGCATGATCGATTGCGCCGGCGCGGGTCTGGATGTCGGCGCCTCCGAGTTCCTCCTTCGAGAGGTCCTGCCCCAGCGCCTTCACCACCGGCGGCCCCGCGACGAACATCGCGGACTTCCGCGTCATGATGGAATAGTGGCTGGCGGCAAGGCGCGCGGCTCCGAGGCCCGCCACCGAGCCGAGGCCGAGCGCGACGACCGGCACGCGCGACAGGTTCTCCGTCGTGAAGCGGTACCAGCGCGTGCCGCCGATGCCGCCCGGCAGGTTGGCCGCGCCCTTGGTCTCGATGGTCTTGACCGAGCCGCCGCCGCCGGAGCCTTCGATGATGCGGACGATGGGCAGGCGCAAGTCGTGCGCCATCTCCTCAGCCATCAACGGCTTTGCCGAGATCGACGCATCAGCCGAACCGCCGCGGACCGTGAAATCGTCGCCGACCACGACCAATGTGCGCCCGTCGACCCGAGCGCGGCCGAACACGCAGTTGGCCGGCGTCAATTTCTGCAGTTCGCCGCCGGCATCGTACTCGCCGATGCCGGAGACGGCGCCGATCTCGTGAAAGCTGCCTTTGTCGGTCAGCTTGTCGATGCGCTCCCGAACAGTCAGCCGGCCCTGGTCATGCTGTCGCTTGACCTTGTCAACGCCGCCCATCTCCCGCGCGAAGGCTTCGCGCCGGGCGAGCTCGTCGAGTTCCGGCTTCCAGTTCATTCACTCCCTCCGAATGGATCGGCTTGTTATTGTTGTGCAGGGCCATTGCGACCGGCTTGCGCGGGATTCGGTTGTTGAAGACGTCACCTTCGGCGCCCTCGAGCAGGCCGCCGAGCGAACGACCGAGCTCGAGCATCAATGGCGCGACCTCGGCATGCAGCCGCTCCTCGTCATACATCGCCGAAAGCAGGCCGATCGTAATGACCACGAAGGTCTGGTACTGCGGCGACCATATCGGCAGCGCGAGACCGTTGATGTGCGGGCTCCACAGGCCGCAGGCCACGACATAGCCGCGCTCGCGCAGCATCTGCCGGTTCGCTTCGATGCGCGGCTTCAGGATCTTCGCCGCCTCGGGAGCCTCCCGCTCCATCTCCGCGATGAAGGCATCGCCGAGCTCCGGCGCCAGCGCCGCGGTGTAGGCCGCGCCGGCGGCGGTGGAGGCCATCGCGATGCGGCTGCCCGTGCCTTCGTGCAGGCCGAGTGCGGTCGCCGAGCGCGCGAACAGGAGATAGACGAGATGGAAGCGATCCGGAACGACGAAGCCGACCGTGCCCGGCAATTGCTCGGCGACTTCCTGCAGCCGCTGGCGAATCATGCTGCGCAGCTGCGCGCCCTTCATCATCGTGGCGCTCATCGCGACCGCGCTCGGGCCGATGCGATATTTCTGATCGCGCGGCAGATAGACCAGTTGTCCCATCCGCGTCAGCGTGTGCGTAAGCCGCGACACCGTCGAGCGCGGCAGGCCGCAGCGATTTGAAATCTCGAGATTGCCGAGCCTCGCCTCATGGCCTTCGAAGCATCGCAACACGTCGAACGCGCGCGAGACCACCTGGATGACATCTCCCTCGCCGGCATCGCCAGCGAGTGCGCCTTGCCTACTCAACCGCTCCGATCGTCGTCCCATGTTCCCTACCGTGTGTTCCGCTCTGCGGAATTAAATTCCACTTGCAGACGACGCTACCTCAGGCATTTTGCGACGACAACAAAAAGGCGATGGCATGCCAGAAATTAAGATCGTCACCGAGATCGCGGGACGCGTCTGCGCAACTCCCGTGCAAGTTGGAGGAACCGTCGCGGATGGCGATGACGTTGTGGTGGTCGAAGCCATGAAGATGGAGATACCGGTCTCTTCGCCCGCAAGCGGCACGATCACGTCTCTGCTGGTGAAGCTCGACGACGTCGTCGCGGAGGGTCAGGCGATCGCGATTGTCGCGTACTGAGTGTTCTGTTTCGGAGTCTTGCGCGACATTCTGTCAGCCTCCTTCCCGCATGCGAGCTACGGCGTTGCCATCGCTCGATCGCGGTGACATGATCTGTTGCAAACAAAACGTTGTTTCAAACAAAGAAAGAAATCTTCGCGACAAAGCGAGGATGATGGGAGGGAAACATGCTTCGTAGGCTGCTCGTGCTCGCGCCTGCCTTGGTGGCAGGCATTTCTTTTGCGTCTACACGCTACTCGTTCGCCGAAGACCTCAAGCTGCCGGCGACATTGGCCTTCACCGCCTATGACACCGGCACCGCCGGCTTCAACATCGCGGTCGGCGTCGGCAAGATGATGAAGGACAAGTACGGCACCGACGTGCGCGTGCTCCCCGCGGGCAACGACGTCGCCCGCCTTGCGCCGCTGCGCGCCAAGCGCGCCGTGTCATCGGCGATGGGATCTGGAACCTATTTCGCGCAGGAAGGCGTGTTCGAGTTCGGCGCGAAGGAATGGGGACCGCAGCCGCTGCAGATCCTGCTCTCGTCGGTCGACTGCAATTGCGGCTCGCTCGGCGTTGCCGCCGACACCGGCGTGAAGGAGCTGAAAGACCTCAGAGGCAAGCGCGTCGGCTTCGTGGTCGGCTCGCCGGCACTGAACCAGAACTCGCTCGCGGTGCTGGCCTTCGCCGGTCTGACCCAGAAGGACGTCAAGGTCGTCGAGTTCGCGAGCTACGGCGCGATGTGGAAAGGCCTGATCAACAACGACGTCGATGCCGCCTTCGGCACTACCATCACCGGCCCTGCCAAGGAAGCCGAGACCTCGCCGCGCGGCCTGATCTGGCCGCCGCTTCCCGCCAAGGACAAGGAAGGCTGGGCGCGGATGCAGAAGGTCGGCTCGTTCTTCTTCCCGCAGGTCGCGACCTGCGGCGCCGGCATCACGCCGCAGAAGCCGGTCGAGCTCGGCAATTACCCCTACCCGATCTTCGTGGCCTACGCCTCGCAGCCGGCCGACCAGGTCTATGCGATGACCAAGGCCATGATCGTCAACTACGACGCCTACAAGGATTCCGCCCCCGGCGCCGGCGGTCTTGCCGCCGATCGCCAGACCAAGAACTGGGTGGTGCCGGTGCATCCCGGCGCGGTGAAGGCGCTGAAGGAGGCCGGGCAATGGAGCGATGCGCAGGAGGCGCACAACAACAAGCTGATCAAGCGCCAAGAGGTGCTCGGCGCGGCATGGGCCGATTACGGCAAGTCCAATCCGCCGGCGGATGACAAGGCGTTTCTCGACGGCTGGATGAAGGCCCGCGCGGCGGCGCTCGCGAAGGCGGATATGCCGAACGGGTTCGAGGAATAGAGGGAGGCGTTATTGGACTCGATCGTCGTCACGCGATAGGTGCACCCCCTCTCCCGCAAGCGGGAGAGGGTTGGGGAGAGGGTGTTTCCGCAAAGGGACAATCCCCTGGAGGAGAGCCCTCTCCCGCGCCTTCGGCGCGACCTCTCCCGCAAGCGGGAGAGGTTGACGAGTACGCGGCGCCGTCGATTCAACCAACAGCCATTCACCTAGTTAAGACTTACCAGCCCACGCCGCGGGGTCACTCATGTCTTCCTCCACCTCCACCGCCCCGCAAGACGCGGCCACGCGGGTCGTGTTCGACGATCCGCATGGCGCCGCCGCCAACCTGCAGGAAGCAGAGGTCACGCGCGTGCGGACGCTGCGCGGCGCCTGGCGCTGGATGCTGGTGGCCGCGACCGCGGCGACCATCCTGCTGTGCATCAACCAGCAATTCTCGCTGCGATTCTTCGTCGGCTACACCCAGCTCAACACCGAATATTTCTACCTCCTGATCGCGTTGATGCTGCCGTTCACGTTCCTGATTTTCCCGGGCACCGGGCGCGCGCCGCTCGACCGCATTCCCTGGTATGACCTCGTCCTGTTCGTCGCGACCTTCGCCGCCGCGCTGCTGCTGATGTCGAACGTACGCAAGGCGGCGGAGGCCGGCTGGGAATTCGGCGGCGCGCCGACCAGCGTGATCGCCGCGGGCCTCGTGATGTGGGCGATCCTGATGGAGGCGCTGCGCCGCACCGGGGGCTGGAGCCTGCTGCTGAGCGTGCTGCCCTTCACCGTCTATCCTCTGTTCGCCGAAGCCGGCTGGCTCGGACCGTTCCGCGGCACGCAATCGACGCTGGAGCAGGCGACCGCCTATCACGTGCTGTCGGGCGAGAGCCTGCTCGGCATTCCGATCCAGGCCTTTGCCGACACCGTGATCGGCTTCCTGGTGTTCGGCACCGCGCTGATGATGACCGGCGCCGGCAAGTTCTTCATCAACCTCGCCTTCGCGCTGTGTGGCACCTTCCGCGGCGGCGCGGCCAAGGTCTGCATCTTCGCCAGCGGCCTGCTCGGCATGATGTCGGGCTCGATCATCTCCAACGTGCTGACCGCGGGGACCATGACCATCCCCGTGATGAAGAAGAGCGGCTTCCGCGCCTCCTATGCCGGCGCGATCGAGGCCTGCGCCTCCACCGGTGCGGTGCTGGCGCCGCCGGTGATGGGCGCCACGGCGTTCGTGATCGCGCAGTTCCTCAACGTCAGCTATGCCGACGTCGCGGTGGCCGCGATCATTCCGGCCGTGCTCTATTACGCTGGCCTGTTCATGCAGGTCGACGCCTACGCCGCGCGCCACAAGCTGAAAGGCATTCCGCGCGCCGAGCTGCCGCGGGTCATGGATACGATCAAGGACGGCTGGTACTATGTCTTCGTCATCGCGCTCCTGGTCGTGATGCTGCTCTACTTCAAGCGCGAGAGCCATGCGCCGTTCTATGCCACCGCGCTGCTGCTCGTGCTCAACCAGTTCTTCTCCAAGGACACGCGCTGGACGCTTGCGACCATCGGCAAGTTCCTCGAGGTCAACGGGCGCACCTTCGTCGAGCTCGTCGGCATCCTCGCCGGCTGCGGCCTGCTGATCGGCGCATTCTCGATGACCGGCGTGGTGTCGAGCCTTGCCAACGACCTCCTGCATATCGCCGGCGACAATCCCTTCCTGCTGCTGGCCATGTGCGCCCTGACCAGCCTGATCCTCGGCCTCGGGCTGACCACGACGGCCTGCTACATCTTCCTCGCCATCCTGGTCGCGCCCGCGCTGGAGAAGCTCGGGCTCAACCGCATGGCAGTGCACATGTTCATCTTCTATTGGGGCATGCTGTCGTCGATCACCCCGCCGGTCGCGATCGCCTCCTTCGCCGCGGCCGGCATCGCCGGCTCGCCGGCGATGAAGACCGGATGGGAATCGATGTGGGTCGGCAGCATCATCTATTTCCTGCCATTCTTCTTCGTGCTCAATCCGGCGCTGGTGCTGCAGGGGCCGAGCCCGTATCTGGCCGGCCTCGGCCTGATGGGGCTCGCGGCCTTCGGTACGCTGTTCATCTGCGGCGGCATTCAGGGTTACCAGCCTTTCGTCGGTGATTTGCGCGGCGCCGGCGCGCTGGAATGGCCAATCCGCGTGCTGCTGGTGATCGGCGGCTTCGTGGTGGCCACGCCCGGCGGCGGCATCATGCCGCTGTCGCAGCTGCAGGTGACGCTGCTCGGCCTTGCCATTCTCGTGCCCGCCGCCTTGCTCGCGCTCGTGCTGGTCCGGCGGCAGACCATGGTGCCGGACGGGTTGCGCGCCCCCTGATTGCGTTGCACAAGTGAGGCGATGACACCGCTCTCGCCTCTCGCCGCCGCCTGGACCCGCTCGCAACCGCCCTTGCTGCGGTTCCTGGACAACTGCCTCAACGAATTCTCTGCCGAAACTTCGGGCAGCGTTGCCGACTACATTCCCGAGCTGAGCAAGGCCGACCCTGCCTGTTTCGGCATCAGCCTCGCGACCCTGGACGGCCACGTCTACGAGGTCGGCGATTCCAGGGTGCCCTTCACCATCCAGTCGATGTCGAAACCGTTCGTGTTCGCGCTGGCGCTGGACCTGCTCGGCGCCGGCAGGGTCGAGCGCGCGATTGGCGTCGAGCCCTCTGGCGATCCCTTCAACTCGATCCGCCTCAACGCCGAGAACCACCCGTTCAACCCGATGGTCAATGCCGGCGCCATCGCCTGCACCGGGCTGATCCACGACAGCAAGGGCGCAGAAGCCTTCGAGCAGATCCGTCTCGCGCTCGGCCGCTTTGCCGGCCGCGAGCTCGCCGTGGACGAGGCCGTCTATGCGTCAGAAAGCCAGACCGGCGACCGCAACCGCGCCATCGCCTATCTCCTCAAGACCAACGCGGTGATCTCGGACGACGTCGCCGCCGTGCTCGACGTCTATTTCCGGCAATGCGCGGTGCTCGTCACCGCGCGCGACATCGCGGTGATGGCGGCAACGCTGGCCAATCGCGGCGTCAATCCGGTCACGGGCGAGCAGGTGCTGACGCCTTACGCGATCTCGCGCACCCTCTCGGTGATGACCTCGTCGGGCATGTACGACTATGCCGGCGAATGGATCTACCGCATCGGCATTCCCGCCAAGAGCGGCGTCGGCGGTGGCATTCTGGCCGCGCTCCCTGCCCGCCTCGGGCTCGGCAGCTATTCGCCAAAGCTCGACAAGCACGGCAACAGCGTGCGCGGCATCAAGGTCTGCGAGGCGCTGTCCTCGCATTACGACCTCCACATGCTCAACCGCAGCGACGACGCCCGCAACGCCGTCATCGCCGATTACGATATTGGCAAGAGCCCGTCCCGCCGCGTGCGCCGGCCGCAGGAGCGCGAGATCCTGGCCGCGCACGAGCAGGAGGTACGGGTCATCGAGCTGGTCGGCACGCTGTCGCTATCGGCCGTCGACTACGTCTCGCGCCGGCTGGCCGGACGACCGCGGCCGCAAATCGTCGTGTTCGACCTGCACCGTGTCACGTCCACCACCCGCGCGGGCGCGCGGCTGATCGCCGAAGCCTTCGAAGAGCTCGCGGCCCTGAACGTCACGGTGGTGCTGTCCGGCGTCAGGCGCGCCTCCAGGGAATGGGATAGTCTGCGGGAATGGACCGCCGAGCTGAAGAACGTCCGCGATTTCTATTTGCTCGACACCGCGATCGAATGGGCCGAAGACCAGATCGTCTACCGCTATGGCGGCTCCATCGACTTCCACGAGACCACTGCGCTTGCCGAGCAGCCGCTGCTTGCCGGTATGAGCGAGGAAGAGCTGACCGATCTCGCATCGATCTGCACGATCCGCACCTATCAGGCCGGCGCGAAGATCATCACCACGGGAGATCCGGCCTCCTCCCTGTTCTTCCTGCGCAGCGGCGCGGTGCATGTCACGCTGCCCGACGGCGTGCGGCTCGCGACGCTGACCGCCGGCATGGCGTTCGGCGAGATGGCGCTGCTGGAGCCGACGCGCTCGGCCGACGTGTTCGCCGACATGGCGGCGACCGCGTTCGAAGTGCCGCTGAAAGCGTTCGAACGCTTCCGCAAGCAGCACCCGCGCGCAAGCGAGCGCGTCATGCGCAACCTCGCGCAGCTGCTCGCCGACCGCCTGATCGTCGCGAACGCGAAGGTGGATATTCTGACCTCGACGTGAGCGCGCGCCTCGTCCTTCGAGACGACCGCTTCGCGGTCTCCTCAGGATGAGGCTAAGCGGCATCTCTGCTCGTCGATACTGCTGCCGCACGCTCGATCCTCATCCTGAGGGCCCGCCAACGGCGGGCGTCTCGAAGGATGGGCCACTGAGAGATGCCTCAGCGGCTGGCCGCCTCGCTCAGCCGTCGCTTGATCTTCTTTGCGCTGGCTTCGAGCAGCGCCGACGGCTGCTGGCCGGTCGCGGCGCACAGGCAGGCCCAGTAGTAGATGACATCGCCGAGCTCATCGACCAGACCTGCCTTGTCGAGCCAGTCGTCGCGCAGCAGCTTCTTGATGTGATCGGCGACCTCGCCGGCCTCACTGGCGAGACCGAGGCCGAGATAGGACAGCCGCTCGTTGGACGGATGCTCACCGACCTTGGCAATGGTCGCGGCCCAGGCCGCGTACTCGTCGATCGTCATGAGCATCCCTCGCCGGGTCTTTGGGTCAGCCTACCACTTCGGTGACGGGTTGGAGATCGATTTCGAAGGTCTCCAGAAATTTCGAAGTCATGATGTAGAATCCGACCGAGAGCTGCAGCTCGACCAGCGCGCCCGGCGTCAGCCGCGACGCGATCGCCTTGAAGGTCGCATCGGTCGGCTTCCTCAGCTTGACGATCTCGTCGGTGAAGGCGAGCGCGGCACGCTGCACCTCGTTGAAGCAGGTCGCCGCCTGCCAGTTCTCGAGCGCCTCGTTCTGCGCGTCGGTGACGCCGACATTCTTGCCGATCCGCTTGTGCGCGACGATCTCGTACGGCGCCTCGCACAAGATCCCGGTTCGGGTGATCGCGAGCTCGCGGACAACAGGATCGAGCTCACCCTTGTGGCGGATCGCGCCCCCCAGCCGGCAATACTGTTCGAAGTAGCTCGGCGAGTGCGCCATCATGCGGAAGATGTTGGCGTTGCGGTTCTTGTCGAGGATCTCGCGGGTGCGGTCGGATGCCTTGGACGGGTCGCTGTACGGAATGCGGGCCATGATTTTCCTGAAGTTTTCCCAGAGCTTTTGATGCTTTTTGCAATTGCCGGCGAGAGTTCCTTGAAACTCTATTCTTGCACCGACGCAGGAGCAACATCATCGAGTCAAATTGCCGCCGCATTGCTGATCGACCCTGAGACAATCGATATTCGCCGCGTGGGGACACGTCGCGGCGCGTACTCGAGAAGTGGGGTGTTCCGAGTAAAACAATTGGCCGTCGGGTGCGCTAGCCGCACAACGATGAGTCACGCCCAAGTCTAGGGAGAAAACGGCATGAAGGAAGCCACCAAGGGGGCGGCCTCGGGAGCGCTCGCGCATATGCTGGCGGTGACGGCGATGCTCGTCATCGCCAGCATCTTGTTCTACGGGCGCTAGTTGGAGTTTTAGCGTTTTCGTCATTCCGGGGTGGCTCTCGCACAGGCCAGGCCCAGAATACCCGTTCCAGGCTCGGTCGCATGACCGCCCCCGAATGACGAATCCCTCTATGTGTCTTTCGTGAAGAACGGCACGAGCCTGCCGGTAAACGGCCTGAAGCTCGCGATGACCGAATCGCCGATGGCGAGGTCATTCTCACCGTGCGCCATCATGCGAAAACCTTCGGCGCAATCGACCAGCAGGATGTTATAGGGCACGTGCGCCCGCGTCTCGGGCGTGGCGGCCCGGCAGACCAGCGAGGCCGCGTAGACCGTGCCCTTGCCGTTGGCGCGCAGCACACGCGGATCCGATTCTCCGCATGCCGCGCAGAAGGCACGATGGAAATACTGCACGTGCCCGCATGAGGTGCAGGCCTGGTAAGTGATGGCCGCTTCGCCTTTGGTCCAGTCCGCCGGAGGCTCACTCATCGCACCCGCTCCAGGAACATACTCACGTGCGACGACAGCACGCCGCCGTCGCCATGAAGCAGCGCGATCGAGGCGTCGCGCACCTGGCGGCCAGCCGCCCGCCCCGTCATCTGCAAATGCGCCTCGGCCAGATGCGCCATGGCGCCGCCGACGCCGCAATGGCCGTAGCTGAGCAGGCCGCCATGGGTGTTCAGCGGCATCGCGCCGTCGCGGCCGAAATGACCCGATCGCACGCGGGCCGCGGCTTCGCCGCGACCGGCAAGGCCGAGGTCTTCCAGCAGCATCGCGAGCGTGATCGTGAAACTGTCGTAGATCGCGGCGTAGCGCACATCGGAGATCGCAAGGCCGCAAGCCTGCTTGGCGCGCGCGATCGAGATCTCGGCGCCGAGCTCATGAAGCGCGGGCGCGGCCGTGACATGCTGATGGGTATGCGCCTGGGCACAGCCGCGGATGCGCACGCCCACCTCTCCGGTCGGCTCGCGGCTGACGACGAACGCCGCGCCGCCGTCCGACACCGGGCAGCAGTCGAGCAGCTTGAGCGGCATCGCCACCGGCTTCGAGGCCATGACGTCGTCGACCGTGATGGGATCGTGGAATTGCGCGCCGGGATGGGTGCAGGCGTGTTTGCGCATCAGCACCGCGAATTCGGCGAGATCCTGTTCGGTCACACCGTATTCGTGCATGTAGCGGTTGGCGACGAGGCCGTAATAGGCGGGAATGGTCGGCCCGAGCGGCACCTCGTAGTCGGGATGGCCGACCTGCGCCAGCGCCTGGATCGAGGCATCACGGCTCTGCCCGGTGAGGCGGTTCTCGCCGGCGACGACGAGCACGTGGCGCGCCACGCCTGACGCGACGAGATGATGCGCCAGCATCGTCATCGCGAGCCCGGTGGCGCCGCCGACCTGCACGGCGTGGGCGTAAGCAGGGCGGATGCCGAAATGCTCGGCGAACACGGTCGCCAGCATGATGTGGGGCGAGACGGTGGAGTAGCCGCAGAGAATGCCGTCGATGTCGCTCCGCTTGAGGCCGGCATCGTCGAGCGCGGCTTGCGCCGCCTTGCTCATCAGGTCGAGCGAGGACGAGCCCTCGTGCTTGCCGAACGGCGTGAGGCCGACGCCGGTAACGAAGCTCATGCTCTCTCTCCGCTGTCATTCCGGGGCGGCCCGAAGGGCCGAGCCCGGAATCTCGAGATTCCGGGTTCGATGCTGACGCATCGCCCCGGAATGACGGATGAGAGACTCATCGTCATGCCCTACTCCGGCGCCGACCGCGTCACGCCGTCGCGGACCATGGCGGCGATCTCGTCGGCGGAATAGCCGAGCTCGCGCAAAATCTCCGCGCCGTGCTCGTTGAGCCGCGGCGCCAGCCGTACCGGCTCGGCCTCGGTCTCCGACCAGGTCGCGGTCACCTTCATGCTGCGGATCGCACCTTCCGTCGGATGGGTCACGACCGGGAAGAAATTCGTCGCCTCCAGATGCGGATCGTGCAGGATCGAGGCAAGGTCGTGCATCGGCATCACCGGCACGTCGGCCTTGGTCAGCAGCTCGATCCATTCGGCCGTGCTGCGCGTCTCGAAGATGCGCGCGAGCTCGGCATAGACGACGTCGATGTTGGCGGCGCGCCCCGCGAAGGTCGCGAATTTGGGATCGGCGCGCAGGTCGTCGCGCGCGGTCGCCTTGAAGAAGTTCTCCCACTGCTTGTCGTTGTAGACGATGACGCTGAGATAGCCGTCCGAGGTCTTGTAGGGTCTGCGGTCGCGCGAGAGGTGGCGGGCATAGCCGCCCTTGTCGAGCGGCGGCTCGTAAGTGAGGCCGCCCATGTGGTCGCCCATGACGAAGCCGGCCATGGTCTCGAACATCGGGATGTCGACACGCTGGCCGCGGCCGGTGCGGTCGCGATGCACCAGGCTGGCGCAGATCGCACCGACGGCGGTGAGGCCGACGATACGGTCGACCAGCGCGTTCGGCACGTAGCGCGGCACACCGTCGCCGGTCTGCGCCATCAGCGCCGGAAGGGCCGTGGCGCCCTGGATCAGATCGTCATAGGCGGGCTTTGCGGCATAGGGCCCGTCCTGGCCGAATCCGAACACGCCGGCATAGACCAGACGCGGATTGATGGCGGACACGACATCGTAGCCGAGCTGAAGCCGCGCCATCGCCTGCGGACGCACGTTGTAGACGAGCACGTCGGCGTCCTTCAGAAGCCGCAGCACGGCCTCGCGGCCGGCGGGCTTCTTCAAATCGAGGCAGATCGAGCGCTTGCTGCGGTTGGTGTTGAGGAACACCGGGCCCATGCCGGCGTGGCGCGTCGGGCCGATCAGCCGCGTGACGTCGCCGTCGAGCGCTTCCACCTTGATGACGTCGGCACCGTAGTCTCCGAGCATCTGGGTCGCATAGGGCCCCATCAGCACGGTCGTCATGTCGATGACCTTGATGCCCTTCAGCGGCCCCATCGTTCGCTCCCGATTGCGCAGGGCTCAAGGCGCGGCCCCGCGAATTCGGTCCAGCTAAAGACAGCGAGGCCGTGCGCGCAAGGGCGGCCGGCGTATGGCCGCATGCGCCGCGCGGCGATACCGGCCGCTATTTCTTCTGGCGGGATTCGCGGATCCTGAGCAGCCGGTCGAGCTCGTCGTTCTGCTGGCTGATCCGGTCGGCGATGCGCGACTCGCTCTGCTCGCCCGAGGCGGCCGCGGCCTGCTCGATGAGCTGGCGGATATTGTCCTCGAGGATCGCGATGCGATCGTTGAGTGCGTCCATCGACAGCGAGTCTTCGTAGTCAGTGCTCATGATGCGTTCCCTGCAAGTCAATCAGGAGCTTTAAGGGCCCCCAGCGTCTCCACCATGATCTAGCGCAAAGGCCATAGGGTGGATTAGCCGCAGGCGTAATCCATCAACTCTGTCTCCTCGGAGACAAACGACGTGGGTTACGCCGAGCAGATGCACTTCGCGCATCTGCTGGGCTAACCCACCCTACAAGGCTTATTTCAGCGGCTCCAGGATGGAGACATAGTTGGCGACCGCGGCCCCGCCCATGTTGAAAATGCCGCCGAGCTTGGCGTTCTTGAGCTGCATGCCCTCGGGGGCCTGACCGGCGAGCTGCATCGCGGTCATCACGTGCATGGAGACGCCGGTGGCGCCGATCGGATGGCCCTTGGCCTTGAGGCCGCCGGACGGGTTGACCGGCAGCTTGCCGTCCTTGAGCGTCCAGCCTTCCTTGATGGCGCGGGCGCCCTGCCCCTTCGGCGTCAGGCCCATCGCTTCATATTCGATCAGCTCGGCGACCGTGAAGCAATCATGGGTCTCGACGAAGGAGAGATCGGACAGCGTCACGCCCGCCTTCTCCAGCGCGCGCTGCCAGGCGACGGTGCAGCCCTCGAACTGGAGGATGTCGCGCTTGCTCATCGGCAGGAAGTCCTGGGCGTGCGCGGTGGCGCGGAAGCCGATCGACTTGGCCATGCCCTTGGCGGTCTCGGCGTCGGCCAGCACCAGCGCCGCGGCGCCGTCGGACACCAGCGAGCAGTCGGTGCGCTTCAGGGGGCCGGCGACGTAGGGGTTTTTCTCGCTCTCGGCGCGGCAGAAATCGAAGCCGAAATCCTTGCGCATCTGGGCGAAGGGATTGGCGACGCCGTTCTTGTGGTTCTTGGCCGCGATCAGCGCCAGCGCATCGGACTGGTCGCCATATTTCTGGAAGTAGGAGCTGGCGATCTTGCCGAACACGCCGGCGAAGCCGCCGACGGTGTCGCCGTCTTCGGGCAGGTAGGATGCCTTGAGCAGGTTCTTGCCGATCTCCGCGCTGGGCGTGCGCGTCATCTGCTCGACGCCGACGACCAGCACGACCTTGGCCGCGCCTGCGGCAATCGCGCGCAGGCCCTGATGCACGGCGGCAGATCCCGTGGCACAGGCATTCTCGACCCGGGTCGCCGGCTTGAAGCGCAGCATCGGATCAGCCTGGAGCACCAACGAGGCGGTAAAATCCTGCGGCGAGAAGCCGGCGTTGAAATGGCCGAGCACGATCTCATCGACATCGCCGGCCGAAATGCCGGCATCCGCCAGCGCCTCATTGGCAACACGGGTGATGAGGCTTTCGACGGTCTCGGTGTCGAACTTGCCGAACGGCGTATGCGCCCATCCGACGATGCTGGCGGTCATGGTCATCTCTCCCTGGGGGTCTTCTCCTGAGCTAAGTCTTAGCCCAGGGATGGCAAGACTTCACGCAGCTTTCAGGGCTTTCAGGGTGCGCTGGCAGATGGCTGTTATGCCGGCCCAGTTCCCGGCCCGAATCTCTGCCGTCGGGCATAGCCAGGAACCGCCGACCGCGACCACGTTGGGCTCGGCGAGCCAGCTCGCCGCATTGGCCTCGCCGATGCCGCCGGTCGGGCAGAACCGCACGTTGGGGAACGGACCGCCGAGCGCGCGCAGGCCCTTGATGCCGCCGGCCTGCTCGGCCGGGAAGAATTTTGCAACGTCGAAGCCGTGTGCCAACGCCATCATCAGCTCGGACGCTGTGGCAATGCCCGGTGCGAACGGCAGGGAGCTGTGGGTCGCGACCTCGAGGAGATCGGGGGTCAGGCCCGGGCTGATGCCGAAGGCGACGCCGAGCTTCTCGACACGGGTAAAATCGGCCGGATTGAGTATCGTGCCGATGCCGACGACAGCCTCGGGCACTTCGGCCATCATCGCCCGCGCTGCCTCGATCGCAACTGATGTGCGCAGGGTCACCTCCAGCGTGCGGATTCCGCCGGCGACCAGCGCGCGCGCCAGCGGCACGGCGTCTTGGATGCGCTCGATGGTGAGGACGGGAATGACGGTCGCGTCCCTGAACAGCGCGACGAGGTGGTTCTGTTGGGCAGTCGTGGGCATGGGATCTCGATTCACTTGGTCGCTTGACGCGAGACAGGCGGCCGGTGCCGCTTCTTCGGCGGCATGGCATAGCCCGGAATGATGGCGCCGGGATAGCAGATCACGACGCTGGCGAGGCGATGCCCGGCCTGAGCGGCCTCGACCGGATCGGAACCGGCGAGCCGGGCGGCAATGTAGGCGGCGGCAAAGCTGTCGCCGGCCGCGGTGGTGTCGACGACCGGCTTGGACATCGGTTCGGCGGAGACCTCGCTCGTACCGCCGGGGAAGCGCAGCAGACTGACCGGCTCGGCGAGGCGAAACACCAGCTCGGGTGCCGGGATGCGCGCCATCAGCTGGTCGTTGCTCTCGCCGGGATAGAGCGCGAGCAGATCCTCGGTCGAGGTCAGCACGATGTCGGCGACCGCAAACGCCGACGCGAACACCTCCCGCGCGATGTCGCGATCCGGCCATCCCCGCGCACGGAAATTGGTGTCGAACACGAAGCGGGTGCCGAGCAGGCGCGCACGCCTGATCGCCGCGAACAGGCGCTCGCGCCCCGGCGCATCGTAGATCGAGAGCGTGATCGCGGAGAGATAGACGATGTCGTAGCTCATCAGCGAATTGAGCAGCTCGTCGGTCTCCGGCAGGTTCATCAACTGGCGCGCCGCCGCGCTGTCGCGCCAGTGAAAGAACTGGCGCTCGCCTTTGGCGTCGAGCTGGATCATGTAGAGGCCGGGCAGCTTGCCTGCGATCCGCACGACGCGCCTCGTACCGACACCTTCGCTCATCCAGGCCGCGATCATCTCGTCGCTCAGGGCGTCATCGCCGAGCGCGGTGAGATAGTCGACCTTCACTTCGAGCCGCGCCAGATAGACGGCAGTGTTGAGGGTATCGCCGCCGAAGCCGCGTGAATAAAGCCCGCCCCCCTGCCCGGCGGACGCGCCGCCCTGCGCCTGCCGGAGCTCGACCATGCATTCGCCGATGCAAGCAACGCTCGCCATCACCAGGCCCGCTCAGTCAGAGATCAAGCGACGAAGTTGCCGCCGAGCTCGTCTTCGATGTGAATACGGATGATATCGTCGAAGGTCTTCTCGGCGGTGGTGAAGCCGAGCTCGAGCGCCCGCTTCGGGCTGAAATTGCGCGGCCAGCCGCCGACGATGCCGACGATGAAGGGATCGGGTTCGCGCTTGATGCGCGCCGCGACCTTCTCGCCGGCCACGCGCTTCAGGGCCGAGATCTGCTCGCCGACCGTGGCCGACAGGCCCGGCATGGTCAGGTTGCGGCGCGGGCCGACGGCGGCGAGATCCATGGTGCCGGCATGGAGCAGGAAGCCGACGGCCGAGCGCGGCGTGGCGTGCCAGTGGCGGACATCCTCGGACACCGGGAGCACCGCTTCCTTGCCGGCCAGCGGCTCGCGCAGGATGTTGGAGAAGAAGCCGGAGGCCGCCTTGTTGGGCAGGCCGGGCCGGATGCAGATGGTCGGCAGGCGGATGCCGATGCCGTCGAGGAAGCCGCGGCGCGAATAGTCAGCCAGCAGCAGCTCGCCGATCGCCTTCTGCGTGCCGTAGCTGAGCAGCGGGGTGTGGAAGAACTCGTCACCGATCGCATCCGGGAACGGCGCGCCGAACACCGCGATCGAGGACGTGAAGACGACGCGCGGCTTGTAGCCGCCGCCCACGAGCCTGATCGCATCGAGCAGCATCCGCGTGCCGTCGAGATTGATGCGGTAGCCCTTGTCGAAATCGAGCTCGGCTTCGCCGGAGACAATGGCGGCCAGGTGGAAGATCACGTCCGGACGGCCGGCGATCAGCTTCTCGGCGGCGCCCGGCACGGCGAAATCGCCCGACATCGTCTCGACGGGGAAACCGGCCTTCTCCGGCTGCTTCGGCTCGACCACGTCATGCAGGGTCAGCTTGGTGATGTCGCTCTTGCCGAGCCGGCCGTCGCGCAGCAGCCGTTCACAGAGTTTGCGGCCGACCATGCCGGCGGCGCCCAGAACCAGAATGTGCAAGAGCTCAACTCCTTGTCATTGGCCGGAGCGCGCTGCTCCTGGCGCGCCCTCGGCAAAGCCCGCGATCATTCCTTCACGGCGCCGGTCATCGCGGACACATAATGCTCCACGAAGAAGGCGTAAAGGATGACGAGCGGCAGCGAGCCGGCCAGCGCACCCGCCATCAGCGAGCCCCAGCGGTAGATGTCGCCGTCCACGAACTCGTTGACGATCGCGACCGGCACCGTCTTGTTGCTGGTCGACTGCAGGAACGTCAACGCGTAGATGAACTCGTTCCAGCACAGCGTGAAGCAAAAGATAAAGGCCGAGATCAGGCCGGGGATGGCGAGCGGCAGGACGATCTTGATCAGGATCTGCCAGCGGCTCGCCCCGTCGATCAGCGCGCATTCCTCGAGCTCGAACGGGATGGTCTTGAAATAGCCCATCAAGAGCCAAGTCGAGAACGGGATCAGGATGGTCGGATAGGTCAGGATCAGCGCCAGCGGCGAGTCGAACAGGCCGTACTGAAACACGACGGTGGCGAGCGGGATGAACAGGATCGACGGGGGCACCAGGTAGGCGAGGAAGATCAGCCCGCCGACCAGATTGGCACCCTTGTAGCGCAGGCGCACGATGGCGTAGGCAGCCAGCACCGAGGCGATGATCGAGAGAATGGTGGCGCAGATCGCCACGTACATCGTGTTCCAGAGCCAGTACGGATAGTAGCTCTCGAACAGCAGCTTGTGGAAGTGCTTGAAGGTCGGGTTCCAGGTCCAGAACGGGTTGTATTTGTCGAGGTCGAGCAACTGCTCGTCCGGCTTCACCGAGGTCAGCGCCATCCAGTAGAACGGAAACAGGAGGACCACGACGATGATCGCGAGCGGCAGATACAGCGTCACCAGCCGGCGCGGCACCGACTGCAGATAGCTCATGCCTTCGCTGTTATCGACGCGCGCGGACGCCGACAGGACGCCCTTGAGATCGACCTTGGAGGCAGGAAGATCAGTCATTGTTCTCTCCCTGTTGCCACTTGCGGCAGCGCGCGCGGGGCTTGCCCCGTTCGCGCGAAAAAGACGGAAACAGTGCGGAGATCAGTCATTGTTCTCCCCCTGTTGCCACTTGCGGCGCTGCAGGCCGAACCAGGACACCATGATCGCAGCGAGCAGGAACGGAATCATGGCACTGGAGATCGCCGCGCCCTCGCCGAGCTGCCCGGCGATGATCGCGCGCTGATAGGACAGCGTCGCCATCAGATGGGTGGCATTGACCGGGCCGCCGCGCGTCATCGCCCAGATCAGCTGGAAGTCGGTGAAGGTGAACAGCACCGAGAAGGTCATGACGACGGCGATGATCGGGGTCAGCAGCGGATAGGTGATGTAGCGGAAATTCTGCCAGCGCGTGGCGCCGTCAAGCGTCGCGGCTTCATAGAGCGACGGCGACACCGTCTGCAGGCCGGCGAGCAGCGTGATCGCCACGAACGGCACGCCGCGCCAGATGTTGGCGAAGATCACGCAGATGCGTGCCCAGGTCGTGTCGCCGAGGAAGTTGATGTTTTGATCTATCAGTCCCAGATGCCTCAGAGACCAGGAGATGATCGAGAATTGCGAATCGAAGATCCACCAGAACGCCAATGCCGAGAGCACCGTCGGCACGATGAAGGGGATCAGGACCATCGCGCGCAGCATCGCCTTGAACGGCATGTTCTCGTTCAGCAGCAGCGCGAGATAGAGCCCGATCGCGAATTTGAGGGCGCTGGCGACGAAGGTGTAGAGCAGCGTGTTGAACACCGACAGCCAGAAGATGGAATCGTCCCACAGCCACTCATAGTTCTCGGTGCCGACGAATTGCCCGACCCTGCCGATGCGGGTGTCGGTGAAGGACAGCCAGATGCCGAGCCCCAGCGGATAGGCCAGGAAGAAGATCAGGAACGCCATGGCCGGCACCATGAACCAGAAGCCGAGCCAGTTGCGGTTGTGTTTGAGCTGGGTCCAGGCGCCGCCCTCGCTCATCTGAGGCTTGGCCCTGGGAATTGCGACATCAGCCATGCCCGATATCCCTGATCGAAATGTTGACGAGCGGGCGGCGCGACTGCCGCCCGCTCCGTGATGCCTAGCGATAGATGCGCTTCAGCTGGCGCTCGGCTTCCGCCATCGCGCCCTTCACATCCTTGGTGCCGGTGCAGTAATTGGCGAACATGTCGACGACGATGAAGTCGGCGATGGCCGTTGCCGCCTTTTCGCCGACCGTGCCGATGCCGGAGGCCGGCAGCGTGCGCTTGGAGGCCTGCGAGAACACCTCGTTCTTGGGATCGGCCTTCCAGATCGGCGCCGATTCGTAGGCGTTCAGGGTCTGTGTCAGATAGCCCTGCGCGCCGTCCAGCCACTTCTCGTAGTTCTCCTTCTCCAGCATGAAGGCGACGAAGGCCTTCGCCGCGTTCGGATACTTGGTGAAGTTGAAAGCGAGGATCGGCAGAGCCAGCTGCAGCTCGGTCGGCTTGCCGACCGGCCCGACCGGCCAGAGCGCGTGATAGGTGTCCTCGGCGAGCTCCTTCTTGCTGGCATCGGTCTTGGCAGCGACGTAGATCGAGATGCCGTTCGCCGTGCAATAGAGCTCGCCGGCGAGGAACGCCTTGTTGTTGGAGGAATCGTTCCAGGACGCGGTGCCCGGGATGAACGCGTCGTACAGCGCCTTGCAATATTCCAGCGCCTTCGCCGTCTCCGGCGAATTGATGATGATCTTGTCGTTCTGGTCGACCGTGTAGGCGCCGTGACCCCACAGCACCCAGTGCAGCCACGAATTGCCGTCGCCCGAGGCATGACCGAGCGCGAAGCCGGCCGGCGTATTGTTCTTCTTCAAGGCCTTGCACATCTCGAGGAAGCCCGGGAAGTCCTTCGGGAATTCCTTGAAGCCGGCCTTGTCGAGCGCCGACTTGCGGTACGTCATGTAGCCGCCGTTGGTCGCGACGGGGATGCCGAGCCAGTCGTTGCCCTGCTTGCAGGTCTTGGCGGCCGCATCGGTCCAACCGCCGTATTTCTTGCCGAGATAATCGGCGACGTCGTTCATCTTCAGCACTTTGGTGGGGAACAGCTGCGGCAGCGTGTGCAGGCCCCAGGCGAGATCGAGCCCCGAGCCGGTATTGGCGGCAACCGAGGCCTTCGGCTGCACGTCCTCGAAGGACTCGCTGAACACGTTCATCTCGGTGCCGGTCGCGGCCTTGAACGCGGCCACCATCTGGTTGAACGCATCGTCTTCGGCAGGCACGAAGCGCTTCCAGCGCATCACGGTCAGCTTGGCGCCCGCCTCCGGCTTCCAGGGCGCGCTCTGCGCCCAGGCCTTGGCGAAGTCGAACAGCGCCGGCCCGGTGAGCATGCCGGTCGCAGCCAGTGCCGTTCCGCCTTGAAGCAGCGTGCGGCGGGTAAAGTCTTGCATGTCGTCCTCCCTGTGATGCTTTTATTATCTTAAGTAAAACTCACACTACGCGTTCAGGCGTTTTCCCGTCGCCTCGTCGAACAAGTGCACCAGCGACGGATCCGGCTTCAGCCGGATCTTGTCGCCCGGATTGAACTGGTGACGCTCGCGGAATACCGCGACGACCTGCTCGCCGCCGATCTTGGCGAAGACCTGCGTCTCCGAGCCGGTCGGCTCGACCACGATGATTTCCGCTTCGGCGCCGTCGTCGGCGATGGTGAAATGCTCGGGCCTCACGCCGTAGACCGCAGGACGGCCGTCGGACGCCGCGGGCGCGGTCTTGAGCGGCAACTTGACGCCGTTCGGCCCCTCGAAGCTCGCGACACCGTTGACGCGCACATGCCCCTTCAGGAAGTTCATCGCAGGCGAGCCAATGAAGCCGGCGACGAACTGGTTGTCGGGCTTGTCGTAGAGCTCGAGCGGCGTACCCATCTGCTCGACGATACCGTCATGCATGACGACGATCTTGTCGGCCATGGTCATGGCCTCGATCTGGTCGTGGGTGACGTAGACGGTCGTCGTCTTCAGCCGCTGGTGCAGCTCCTTGATCTCCGTGCGCATGGCGACGCGCAGCTTGGCGTCGAGGTTCGACAAGGGCTCGTCGAACAGGAAGACCTGCGGGTCGCGCACGATGGCACGGCCCATCGCGACACGCTGGCGCTGGCCGCCGGAGAGCTGGCGCGGATAGCGATCGAGCAGCGGCGCCAGCGCGAGGATCTCGGCGGCGCGCTTGACGCGCTTGTTGATCTCGTCGGCACTCGCGTTCCGCAGCTTGAGCGAGAAGCCCATGTTGTCGGCGACGGTCATGTGCGGATAGAGCGCGTAGTTCTGGAACACCATCGCAATGTCCCGCTCCTTTGGCTGGACATTGTTGACGACGCGGTCGCCGATCGAGATCGTGCCGGAGGTGATGTTCTCGAGACCGGCGAGCATGCGCAGAAGCGTCGACTTGCCGCAGCCGGAGGGGCCGACCAGGACGACGAACTGCCCATCCTCGATCGGTACGGTCACGCCGTGCAGGACTTCAAAATTGCCGAACGATTTCCGCACGTCGCGGATTTGCACAGACGACATCTAGCTCCCTCCTCGATAGTCCACGACGGCCCTTGGCGCCGCGACCGTCTTGTTTTTTCAGACTTCGCCGAACGAAGCCCGACCGTAGCGGGCAACATTGTCGGCAGTTTGTGCGGTTTTGGCAATTTGTCTTTGGTTAGTCGCTGCTGGTAGCGCTGTCAACGTTCCTTTGTTTGCGGGACCGACTGTGTTAAGAGCAGCAAATGGGTCGAAAACGCACCAAGTCAGGCAAAATCCGGCTGGCGGAAGTCGCCGAGCTTGCCGGCGTCAGCCCGATTACAGCGTCTCGCTTCTTTCGTAATCCGGAGGCCCTGTCGGTCGCCAAGCGGACGCGGGTGGAGAGCGCGGCCAAGGAGCTCGGCTACGTCCCGAACCTTGCGGCACGCGCGCTGGCCTCGCAACGCACCGAGGTCATCGGTGTCTTGATCCCCTCTCTCACCAACAACGTGTTCTCGGACGTGCTGCGCGGCATCTACGATGCGTCCGAAGGCAGCCGCTACTCGATCCAGCTGTCCAACACGCGCTACAGCATTCTCCAGGAGGAAAAGCTGCTGCGGCTGTTTCTCGCGCAGAAGCCGGCCGGTCTGATCGTCACTGGGATCGACCAGACCGCCGAATCGCGCGCGATGCTGGAGGCCGCCGACTGCCCGATCGTGCAGATCATGGAGATCGGCCCCGATCCGGTCGACATGATGATCGGCTTTTCGCACTATGATGCGGCCCGCGCGGCGGTTGCGCACCTGTTCGACCAGGCCCGCCGCAAGATCGGCTTCATCGGTGCCCGGATGGATCCCAGGGTGCAGCGGCGGCTGGACGGATATGTCTCGGCCATGAAGGACGCCGCATTGTTCGAGCAGCGCCTCGTCGTCACCACCGCGACGCCGACCTCGGTGACGCTCGGCTGCGCCCTGTTCGCCGATCTCCTGGCGCGCGAGCCCGATCTCGACGCGGTGTTCTGCGCCAATGACGACCTCGCGCTCGGCGTGCTGTTCGAATGCCGGCGCCGCGAGATCGCGGTCCCCGACCAGCTCGCGATCGTCGGCTTCAACGACCTCGAATTCATGGCCTCCGCCGTCCCCACCCTTACCAGCGTGCGCACCAACCGCTACGAGATGGGCAACACAGCCGCCACCATGCTGATCGAGGCGATCGACGGACGACGTCCCGAGCAGCCGGTGCTCGATCTCGGCTTCAAGGTGATCGAGCGGCAAAGCTCGTCGTCGCGTCATTCGGAAAGCAGGCCGGCCGTATCAGGCGCGGGTCCGGCGAACAAAATGGTAGCGTTACCAAGCGGTCATGACTAGTATCGGATCTGTGAGGAAACGACCCGCCAGCGGGCCAGCGATCCATCATTCGCGCCGCTGGGCATCGCACAAGCCGAGACCCCGGGACGGACGCCGGTGCGTTTGCATTGCAGGAGAAACCAATGACAAAGAAACCAACCAATGGGCATGCGCCCGCCGGCAACGGCGCGCGACGCCATCTTCGCTCGCAGGAATGGTTCAACAACCCGCATAATCCGGGCATGACCGCGCTCTACATGGAGCGCTATCTCAATTACGGCCTCACCCGCGCCGAGCTGCAGTCCGGCAAGCCGATTATCGGCATCGCCCAGACCGGCAATGACCTCTCTCCCTGCAACCGCCACCATATAGAGCTGGCCCATCGGGTCCGCGAGGGCATCCGCGAGGCCGGCGGCATTGCGATGGAATTCCCGACCCATCCCATTCAGGAGACCGGCAAGCGCCCGACCGCGGCGCTCGACCGCAACCTCGCCTATCTCGGCCTGGTCGAGATCCTCTACGGCTATCCGCTCGACGGCGTCGTGCTCACCACCGGCTGCGACAAGACCACGCCGGCCTGCATGATGGCGGCGGCGACGGTGAACTTGCCCGCGATCGTGCTGTCGGGCGGCCCGATGCTGAACGGCTGGCATGCCGGCGAGCGCACCGGCTCCGGCACCATCGTCTGGAAGTCGCGCGAGCGGCTCGCCGCAGGCGAGATCGACTATGAAGAGTTCATGGAGATCGTGGCCTCCTCCGCGCCCTCGGTCGGCCATTGCAACACCATGGGCACCGCCTCGACCATGAACGGGCTCGCCGAAGCGCTCGGCTTCTCGCTGCCGGGCTGCGCGGCGATTCCCGCCCCCTATCGCGAGCGCGGCCAGATCGCCTACGAGACCGGAAAACGCATCGTCGAGATGGTCTGGGAAGACCTCAAGCCTTCGGACATCCTGACCCGCAAGGCGTTCGAGAACTGCATCGTGATCAATTCGGCGATCGGCGGCTCGACCAACGCGCCGATCCACATCAATGCGCTGGCCCGTCACATCGGCGTCGAGCTCACGATCGAGGACTGGCAGAAAGTCGGCCACGACGTGCCGCTCTTGGTCAACATGCAGCCGGCCGGCTTCTATCTCGGCGAGGAATTCCACCGCGCCGGCGGCGTGCCGGCCGTGGTGCGCGAACTGATGAAGCACAAGCGCATCCACGAGGACGCCGTCACGGTCAACGGCCGCGGCATCGGCGAGAACTGCGCCAATGCGCCAAAGCCCGACAACGACGTGATCTGGGCCTACGACAAGCCGCTGGTGAAGGACGCCGGCTTCCTGGTGCTGAAAGGCAATCTGTTCGATTCCGCGATCATGAAGACATCGGTGATCTCCAAGGAATTCCGCGACCGCTATCTCAGCAACCCGAAGGACCTCAACGCCTTCGAGGGCCGCGCCATCGTGTTCGAGGGCCCGGAGGATTATCACGAGCGGATCGACGATCCCTCGCTCGACATCGACGAGCGCTGCGTGCTGTTCATCCGCGGCACCGGGCCGATCGGCTACCCCGGCGGCGCCGAGGTCGTGAACATGCAACCGCCGGCGGCGCTGATCAAACGCGGCATCCTGTCCCTGCCCTGCATCGGCGACGGCCGCCAGTCCGGCACCTCTGGCTCGCCCTCGATCCTGAACGCCTCGCCGGAAGCCGCCGCCAATGGCGGTCTTGCGATCCTCAAGACCGGCGACAAGGTGCGCATCGACCTCAACAAGGGCAGCGCCAACATCCTGATCTCGGACGAGGAGCTGAAGAAGCGCCACGCCGAGCTGAAGGCCAGCGGCGGCTTCAAGCATCCGCCGAATCAGACGCCGTGGCAGGAGATCTACCGCAACACCGTCGGCCAGCAATCGACCGGCGCCTGCATGGAGCTCGCCACGCGCTATCAGAACGTCGCCGGCACGTTCGGTGTGGCGCGGGATAATCACTAGGAAAGACCGTCAATCCGGGATGCGCCGTTAGGCGCAGGCCCGGAATCCATACTCCCGATCGTGGTTATGGATTCCGGGCTCGCGACTACGTCGCGCCCCGGAATGACGGCACTCATTTAAAGGAGAAGAAAAATGGCAGACCGCCTCAAGGGCAAACGCGCCGTCGTCACGGCTGCAGCCGCCGGCATCGGCCGCGCCTGCGCCATCGCATTCGCGCGTGAAGGCGCAACCGTCATCGCCACCGACATCAACGAGGCTGGCATCGCGAGCCTGACCAAGGAAGGCATCACTGAAGTCGCCAAGCTCGACGTCCGCAACACCGCCGACGTCAATGCCTTTGCCAAGCGTGTCGGCAGGATCGACATCCTGCTCAACGCGGCGGGTTTCGTGCACCACGGCACCATCCTGGACTGCTCGGAGGAGGATTTCGATTTCTCATTCGACCTCAACGTCAAGTCGATGCACCGGACCATCAAGGCGTTCCTGCCCGACATGATCGCCGGCGGTGGCGGCAGCATCGTCAACATCTCGTCCTGCGCGGCCTTGAGGCCGCCGGCCAACCGCTACGTCTACTCCTCGTCGAAGGCGGCGGTGTCGCTGCTGTCGCGCGCGGTGGCACTCGACTTCATCACCAAGGGCATCCGCTGCAACTCGATCTGCCCCGGCACGGTCGAGACGCCCTCGATGCTCGACCGCGCCGCCGCGCAGGGACCGCAGGGCAAGGAGATGTTCATCTCCCGCCAGAAGATGGGCCGGCTCGGCACCGCCGAGGAGATCGCATCCATGGCGGTCTATCTCGGCAGCGACGAGAGCGCCTTCACCACCGGCGTCGACCTCGTCGTCGACGGCGGCTATATGCTCTGACGCCAAGGGCCTGCGGCATGAACAAGATCGATCTCAACGGGCGCATCGCCGTCGTCACCGGCGGCGCGCAGGGCTTTGGCCGCGCCATCACCGAGCGTTTCGTCGCCTCCGGCGCCAAGGTCGCGATCTGGGATTTCGACGCGGCGCTGGCCGAGAAGACCGCAAAGGAGATCGGCGACGGCGTTCGCGTGTTCAAGGTCGACGTCACCGACACCGCAGGCGTCGAGCAGGCGCGCGATGCGACGCTGGCCGCCTTCGGCAAGATCGACATCCTCGTCAACAATGCCGGCATCGCCGGAATCAACAAGCCGGTCTGGGAGACGGATCTGGAGGAATGGCGCAAGGTGCTGCGCATCAACCTCGACGGCCCCTTCATCGTCTGCAAGGCGATCGTGCCCGCAATGCTCGCGCAGAAGTACGGGCGCATCGTCAACATCGCCTCGATCGCCGGCAAGGAAGGCAATCCGAACGCGGCGCATTATTCGGCGTCCAAGGCCGGCCTGATCGCGCTGACGAAGTCGCTCGGCAAGGAGCTCGCGGCGCACGACATCCTCGTCAACGCGGTGACCCCGGCGGCGGCCAAGACTGCGATCTTCGACCAGATGACGCAGCAGCATATCGACTTCATGCTGTCGAAGATCCCCAAGGGGCGCTTTGTGCTGGTGGAAGAGCTGGCCGCGATGGTGAGCTGGCTGGCCTCGGAGGACTGCGCGTTCTCGACCGGCGCGGTGTTCGACATTTCGGGCGGGCGCGCAACCTATTGAGGATATCATGATCCGGGAAGGCGGTTGCCTGTGCGGCGCGGTGCGGTTCAAGGCGGAGGGCGAGCCGCTCAACGTTCGCATCTGCCATTGCCGCATCTGTCAGAAGGCGATGGGCTCGCCCTTCTTCGCCAGGGCGCAGTTCGACCAGCGTGCGCTGACCGTCGACGGCGACACGGAGCGCTACGCCTCCTCGGAGGCCATCGACCGGGTGTTCTGCATGCGCTGCGGCACGCGGCTATTCGCTTGGCGGCGCAACGGCACGCTGGCGGGCGTGTCCCTCTCCGTTTTCGACGATCGCAACGCCTTCGCGCCGACCGAGCACATCTGGGTGGCGGAAAAGCCCGCCTGGCTGAAGCTCGATGACGGTCTGGTGCAACATCCGGGGACGATACCCGCGTAAGCCCGCATGGACGGCGTTGCGACTCCGGGGCCCCCGTCATCAGCAGCGTGGCATTTCTGGACCGGCCACCCTATGTTGCGTCGAAGCGCTGCTGCACCGCCGGTTCGGCTGGTCTGCAAGGCCGCAGGCTAACCGGGATCAACGAGCCGTGAACATTTCCCTCTACGACCTTTCCGTCTGGGTGCTGCCACTGCTGCTCGCCATCACCTTTCATGAGGCTGCGCACGCCTTCGTCGCGGACCGGCTCGGCGACAACACGGCCGCGCAGCTCGGGCGGGTTAGCTTCAATCCTGTCAGGCACATCGATCCGTTCGGCACCCTGATCCTGCCGGCGATGCTGTTGTTCGCGCATTCGCCGTTCCTGTTCGGCTATGCCAAGCCGGTGCCGGTGAACTTCCGCAAGCTGAACAACCCGCGGCTCGACATGGTCTGGGTGGCGCTGGCGGGGCCTGCCACCAACATCCTGCTGGCGCTGGCCGCCGCCTTCGCTTTCCATGCCCTGCCCCTGATGCCGGCGAGCTCGGCGAAATGGGTTGCCGACAACCTCAAGAACGCCCTCATCATCAACGCGATCCTGGCGGTCTTCAACATGATGCCGATCCCGCCGCTCGATGGCGGGCGCGTCGCGGTCGGGCTGTTGCCCCGCCCCCTCGCCTTGCCCCTGGCGCGGCTCGAGCCGTTCGGGATGCTGATCCTGATCGGGCTGTTGATCTTGCTGCCCCTTGCGGGTTCCCAGTTCGGTCTAAATCTTGATGTTATTTCAGCGATACTGCGGACGTTGACCGGGCATGTGATTCAGGCTGTTCTCTTCCTGACCGGCAACGCGTAGTTGACGAACGACACCGAACACAAGCCGAAGGGCCAGAGGCCGACTTGGTCAAAGCTGCCGATATGCTGATCGCGCGACGCGCCGACACCCGTGCCCGCGCCGATTTCGCCACCTGGAAGATGATGGCCAAGCTCAACGGGGCGTCCGCTTTACCCCCGGAGGCCCAGGAATTCCTGGCGAGCTACCAGAACCTGCTGGCGCAGATGAGCGAGGGCGAGGCCACCGAGGCCACCATCGGTGCGATCTACAAGGCCTATTATGCCGAGATGGGCGGCGCGGGAACTGCGCCCGACGTCCGCCCTCGCGCGGCCGAGCCGGCGGCGGACAATGTTACCGCCTTCCGCCGCCCCCCACCCGCGCCGAAGAGGTCCGCTTCCTTCGGGGCGGCGGCATTCGCCGGTCCCCAGAAACGACCGCTTCCGGTGGCGTTGATCTTCGCATGCCTGGTCGTGGTCTATGTCGGGATCCGGCTCTACTGGCGCTGAGCGGTCTTCTTCTTTTTCGCGTCCGGCGGCGTGAAGATGATATCGACGGTCCGCTCGAACCGGTCCTCGGTCAGGCCGGCGGGCGGCTGCGGGATGGGATCGGACTTGCGGACGATCGAGACCGCGGCCGCATCGTAGGCGGCGTCCCCGGACGATTCCACGACATCCACCGACAGCACGTTGCCCTTCCGGTTGATCGCGAAGCTCACCTTGACCTTCTGATTATTGGGATGTTTGCCTTCCGGATTGATCTTGTGCAGCGACAGATGCGCGCTGATCTTGCGGTTCCAGTCGGCAGTCAGCTTCAGGACGTCCTTGCCGATGCCGATGACGGGCGCCAGCGCCTTCTCGGCCTCGCGCGCATCCTCCTCCAGCGTCTGCCGTGCCGTGGCAACCGATTTCGGCGAGGCTTCGGCGGCCGGCGTTTCGACCGCCTGAATCTTCGGATCGTCTTCCGTCGGCTTCTTCGCGTTGTTCTCGGTCACGACGCGGTCGGGATCCTCGACCTCCTGCGGCTGATCCTTCGGAAGCTCCGTCTCCTGGGTCTCGGCCTTCTGCTCGGGAAGCGCCTGCTGCTCCTGCATCGCTTCGCTGTCCGGCCCGGGCGGCAGATCGGTTTCGGGCGCCTTGGGCGATGCCATCTCCACGGCGAACTCGGCACCGTTCGCACCCAGGCCGTCGCCGTCGTCGTCGGCGCGCAGATGCGCCAGCGCGAGCGCAGCACCGCCCAGATGCAGCGCCAGCGCCGCCACGGCGGCCAGGATCCAGAGCTTGCGGGATGGTCTGAGCTCGTCCGACATAGCGGGCCTTCTCAAGGCTGAGCGGCGCCGGCCGCAGGCGCGCCTTCCAGCGCCACCAGCTTCACCCGCGTATAGCCGCCTGAGCGCAACAGCTCCATGACCCCCATCAACTCCCCATACGGTACCGACTTGTCGGCACGCAGGAACACGTACTTATCCTTGCTCATATCCGACAGGCCGTCGAGCGTCCCGATCAGCTCGGCCCGGTGCACCGCGTTTTCTCCGATCGCAAGGGTCAGATCGGGCTTGATGCTGAGATAGGTCGGCTTGTCCGGCTTCTTCTGGGGCGTCGCGCTCGACGTCGGCAAGTCGATCGGCAGATCGACCGTGGAGAGCGGGGCTGCGACCATGAAGATGATCAGCAGCACCAGGATGACATCGATGAACGGCGTGACGTTGATGTCATGCGTTTCCGAGAAGTCGTCGTCGTCATCGTTGTCTGCGAGCGAAACGGCCATGGTCTACTCCGCCGCGCGGGAATGCACGCTGCCGTGGCTGCGGTCGAGATCGCGCGAGAGCAGCCGCCCCGCCGCCCCCGAGGCGCGGCTGACGAGCTCGAGATAGCCCTTCGTCACGCGTGAGAAGTGGTTGTAGATGATGACGGCGGGAATGGCGGCGACGAGGCCGATCGCGGTGGCGAGCAGCGCCTCGGCGATGCCGGGCGCGACGACGGCGAGGTTCGTGGTCTGCGACTTCGAGATGCCGATGAAGCTGTTCATGATGCCCCAGACCGTACCGAACAGGCCGACGAAGGGCGACGTGGAGCCGATGGTCGCGAGCACGCCCATACCGATCCGGATACGGCGCGCCTCGGCGCGCACGATCTCGGAGAAGCTGGAGGCCGCACGCTCCTTGATGCCGGCATCGCTGGACAGGCCGGCCGACATCCGCGCCTCGCGCAGAGCCGCCGCCAGGAAGGACGACAGGACGCCCTGCTTGGCGCCGAGCGCCATCTGCGCTTCGGCAAGGGAGCGCGTCTCGGCGATCTTCTTCAGGGCCGAGCGAAGCCTGGTGGAGGCGACCGACAGCTCGATCGACTTGGCGATGAAGACGGTCCAGGTCATCAGCGATGCGAAGGCGAGCCCGATCATCACCGCCTTCACGATGACGTCGGCCGACATGAACATGACCCAGGGCGACAGCTCCTTCATCGCCGGCGCGACAGCGGAGGTCTCGGACTTTGCGGGCGCCGGAGCGGCGGCCACGGACGGGGCTGCCGGCGCGGTCGCCGTCGAGGCCGCAGGTGCTGAGGGTGGAGCCGCCGGGGCCGGGCTGGCCACGGGCGGCTGAGATGCCTGCTGCGCCGCCGCCGCGGGCGGGGTCTGCGTCTGGGCGGAAACAGGGGTCGCGAGCCAGGCGGCCGTCAGGATGACGGCTGCGGCAAGGCTCGCTTGGAAGGTCATGGTCTTCATACTTCGGCCCAGTAGCGAATGAGGTTGTGATAGATACCCGTCAATTTGACCGTTTCGGGATCGTCACGCCCGAGCCGTTCCACCAGCGCCTGTATCGCGGTGTCGAGGTCGAAGATCATGCTCCGGGCTTGGTCGTCCCGTATCATGCTCTGAAGCCAGAAGAAAGACGCAACCCGCGTTCCCCGCGTCACGGGGGTGACGAGATGCAGGCTGGTCGAGGGATAGAGCACACAATCGCCGGCCGGCAATTTGACTTCGTGCGAGCCGTAGGTGTCCTCGATCACAAGTTCGCCACCATCGTACTCTTCCGGCTCAGCGAGGAACAGCGTCACCGACAGGTCTGTGCGGATGCGCAGGCCGGTCAGACGGTCGCCGCGGATCGCGTTGTCGACATGCAGGCCGAAATGATGGCCGCTGCTCGCCGCATAGCGGTTGAACAGCGGTGGGAAGATCTGAAGCGGAACAGCCGCCGCAATGAAGCGCGGGTTGGACGTCAGCGCCGAGATGATGCGATTGCCGAGCTTGCGCGCGACCTCGCTGTCCGGCGGCAATTGCTCGTTCCGCTTCACCATGGCCGACTGCGCGCCCGCGGTAGAACGCCCGTCCTCCCATTCGCTGGCGTCCATGATGCGGCGGAAGTCCGCCACATCATCCTTGCCGAGAACGCCTGGCAGGCACGTCAACATGATCAGAACTTCGCTGTGGTCACGACGTAGAACGCCCGGCCAGGCGCGACCGCCACGAACGGTACGTTGCTGCGGTAGAACGAGTCGTAATAGAGCTTGTTGGTCAGGTTCTGCGCGTAGAACTTCATGGTCCAGTTCTTGTCGATCTTCTTCTCGACGAACGCATCGAAGCGCCAATAGCTCGGCAGCTCGTTGGTGTTGGCCGCGAACGTGCCGCCATAGACCTTGGAACGGTACACCGCCTGGCCGCCAAGCTCCCAGCCGTCGTCGAACTTGTACTTGGTCAGCATGCTGAACGACTGGTGGGCAATGTTGGCCAGTTGCAGCCCGAGATTCGAAGCAACGCCGCTCTGCGTGACCTTGGACTGCATCAGCACCAGGCCGCCGAAGATGCTCCAGCGATCGGTGATCTTGCCCTCGGCTTCGATGTCGATGCCCTGGATCCTGTAGGCAGCGCCCGAGGTCAGCAGACCGTTGACGGTCTCGCGCGCGTTGTCCTTGGTGGTCTGGAACAGCGCACCGGTGACCAGCAGGTGGCGATCGGCAAGCTCCCATTTGGTGCCGAGCTCGATCGCCTTGTTGCGCTCGGGCCCGAGCAAGATAGTCGAGTTGGCGGGAACGCCGCCGTACTCGGTGCCGGTCGCGTCGAGCTCCGAGCCGAACGGATTGGCCGAGGTCGCGTAGGCACCATAGATGCTGCCGATCGACATCGGCTTGTAGACCAGGCCGACGTTGTAGTTCACCAGATCGGAGCTCTGCTTCACATATTGCGGACCATTGTTCGACGCGCTCTGGCTGTAGCCGTCATAGCGCACGCCGCCGTTGACGATGACCGTGTCCTGCCAGTTCGCGGTGTCCATGACATACACGCTGGTCGTGTTGACGCCATAGCGCGTCGGATTGCCCATCAGCGACGGTATGCCGAACGGAATGTAGGTGTATTGCGGCGCGTAGAGATTGACGCCGGTCACGGCACCGTTGCTCGTGAAGGCGGAGCCGGACAGTTCCGATGCCAGTCCTGCATAGCGATCGATCGAAATGTTCTCGTTCGAATATTCGACACCGAACACCGCCGTATGCTTGATCCCGCCGGTGTCGAGCTTGAACGTGGCCTCGTTCTGATTGGCCCACACGTCCACGTTCTGGTAGCGGCTCTGCGCGCTCGCCGTCGTGGTCCAGAGCAGCGGATTGGGACTAGTGGTATTCGGATTCTGCGGAAGCGTGCCGATATAGTTGAGCAGCGAGTGCTCGCCGCGCACCTTGCTGGTGAGCGTAATGGCCTCGTTGACCTTGTATTCGATGGTGCCGGTGCCGAAATCCTGCCGCGCCGTCTGGAAGTCGCGGTTGAGGAAGCCGTACCAGTTTTGACGCGGAATGCCGGCCGAGGTCACCGGCACGTTGCCCTGCTTGTAGTAAGGCACGCCGAAATCCGGATAACCGCTGAGGTCGGTGTGGACGTAGTTCGTCGTGATCTTGATATCGTTGGTCGGCGTGTACTTGGTCGAGATGAAGCTGCCCCAGCGATTGTCGGTCACGTGGTCGCGGCCGGCGACGTTGGCGTCCTGGAACAGACCGCCGGCACGAACCGAGAAGGTCGGGTCGATGACCTGGTTGACGTCGAGCGTGACGCGCTTGGTCATGTCGGTGCCGAATTCGGAGTCCACGCGCTGGAAGTTGCGATTGCCGGCCTGCTTGGTGACGATGTTGATGGCGCCGCCGGCGGTGCCGCGGCCGGCGTAGGACGATGCCGGCCCGCGCAGGATCTCGATCTGCTCGGTGAAGAAGTTCTCGCGAATGGACACAGCGGGATCGCGGATGCCGTCGATGAAGACGTCGTTGCGCGCGTCGAAGCCGCGGATGAAGAAGCGGTCCCCGAACGCGTTGCCGCCCTCACCCGAGCCCAGCGTCACGCCCGCGGTCGAGCGGCCGATCTCCTTCAGGGTCGTGGCGTTCTTGTCCTCCAGCACTTCCTTGCTGAGCACCGTGATGGATTTCGGCGTATTCAGCATCTTCTCGGGAAACTTGCCCGAGGCTTGGACGTGGTCGACCTTGTAGGGTGCGGCCGGATCGGCATAGGGATTGCCGTCGGGAGCGCCTGACGGCGTCGTCGGCGCCGTCTGTTGCGCCGCCTGCTCGCGTTGCGCGGCGCGGCGAATCGCGTTGCGGGCGCGGACCTGCTCCGGCGAGGGCTTCGATGCCGTCGGACGCGGCCGCTCGATCGGTGCGTCGACGGTCACCGGCGGCAGGTTCGACTGCTGCGCCTGCGCGCCGCTCGACACCGATGCCGCTGCGATCAAGCTCGCAACCGCTGAAACCTTCTTACCGGAAACGCCCGCGAATTTCTCATCCACCAGATCGAATGCTGCGACCGAACGCAACGACTTCGGTGCGACCACCTGCCCCATTACCAAACGCCCCATCTTCCTGTTCGCTCATTCTCTTCGGCGAACAACGAGTGTTGGTATCGGCCGCAAAATAGCGGGTCAATGCGAGCACCTCGCAAGAACCCTTGAATCGATCCAGATCAAAACAATTCTAAACTACAGTTTGAAACCGTTCTAAATTGCGATTGGACTCGTTCTAAGAAACGCGCCGCTCGCCGCGCAATCGCAGCCTCCCTCATCAATCGCTGCTTGGCGGCTTCATCAGTGAAAACAATTCGTCGACGGTTTTCTGCGCGACGGCTCGCACCCGATCGGTGCTGTCCATGCCCGCGATGTTGATACCGTTCACCACCGCTTTGATCTCGTCGCGGAAGTCGGTGAGGAAGCGCAAGGGATCGCGCTGCTCGTTGGCCACCCGCGCGATCAATCCCGTGATCAGAATTTGACACGCGATCAGCTTGCCGTTCAATTCATCCATGCTGCGCTCCATTGGTGGCGGCGCCGATATGAATGATGCCGAAATTGCTGACAACCGGAACGGCGTCCGCGCGATTTAGAACCGTTCTTGTCGGTCGCGCGAGCGGGGTCGGCTGCGCCGTCGGCTCGAGCAGACCGTCTGCGGGTATCATCCAAGAGGCATCGTCCAAGACTTGTCGCCGATCGACCCGCCCGCGAAAATGCAGCGCTGCACAGTGCCGCGCCAGAGCACTGCCCACACGGTGCAAAGCTTTCCAATTGTTTAGGATTATCAACGGATAGTGCTGTTTACACTGGAACTTGGCGTGTATTATACAACGCGCTGGAACCCTGCGATTGCCCTGTCATTCTCAGCTGAGGGCATACGAGCCGACACGAGACGACATGAAAAAGTCCCGGCCGATCCTCTGGCTTCTGATCATCGCGACCGTGGCCTCCGCGGGTTACTATGGTTGGCAGAAATTCGGACCTGGAGCCGGAAAAACCCAGACCGCCCAGAAGGGTCCACCGCGACCGCCCCCCGTCCCCGTCAGCGTTGCGCCGGTCCAGAAGATCGACTTCCCGGTGTACCTGACCGGTCTCGGCACGGTTCAGGGTTTCAACACCGTCCAAGTCCGCAGCCGGGTGGACGGGCAGATCGACAAGCTCACCTTCAAGGAAGGCCAGATCGTCCAGCAGGGCGAGCTTCTGGTCTCGATTGATCCCCGTCCCTATCAGGCCACGCTCGACCAGGCCAAGGCCAAGAAGGCGCAGGATGAGGCGAGCCTCGCCAACGCCAATCTCGAGCTTCAGCGCGCCATGAAGCTCGGCGAATTCGCGACCGCGCAGCGGGTCGACACCCAGCGCTCGACCGTGGCCCAGCTCACCGCCCAGATCGCCGCCGACGAAGCCGCGATCGCCAACGCCCAGACCCAGCTCGACTACACCCAGGTCAAGGCACCGATTACCGGCGTCGCCGGCCTGCGCCAAGTCGACGTCGGCAACATCGTCAACGCCTCGACGCAGACGGGCATCGTCACGATCTCGCAGGTCGAGCCGATCTCCGTGATCTTCACCGCGCCGGAAGACCAGCTCCCCTACATCAGCGAAGGCCAGAAGAGCGGCCCGCTCAAGGTGATCGCTTTCACCACCGACGGCAAGAAGACGCTGGCCGAGGGCAAGCTCGCAGTCATCAACAACCAGGTCGACACCAGCAGCGGGACGATCCGGCTCAAGGCCGTGTTCGAGAACAAGGACCACGCGCTGTGGCCGGGCCAATCGGTCTCGACGCGGCTTCTGGTGCGGACGCTGAAGGATGCGACCGTGGTTCCGGACGACGCGGTCCAACACTCCACCAACGGCCTCTACGCCTACACCGTCAATCAGGACAACAAGGCCGAGCTGCACAAGGTCAAGGTCAGCTATGCCATCGACGGACATTCGGTGATCGAAGAAGGCTTGAGCCCGGGGCAGCAGGTGATCACCGGCGGCCAGTTCAAGGTGCAGCCCGGAAGCCTGGTCTCGACGGCGGTGGCGAGTTCGAACCCGACCCAGAACAAGGTGCGACAGGAATGACCGAGGGCGGGATTTCGGCACCTTTCATCCGTTATCCCATTGGCACCTCGCTGCTGATGGCCGGCATCCTCTTTGTCGGTCTCGTCGCCTATCCCCTGCTTCCGGTCGCACCGCTGCCTCAGGTCGACTTTCCGACCATCCAGATCACCGCCAATTTGCCGGGCGGCAGCCCCGAGACGATGGCCTCGTCCGTGGCCCAGCCGCTGGAGCGCCAGTTCGCCCAGATCCCCGGCATCGCCCAGATGACCTCGACGAGCTATCTCGGCACCGCGTCGATCACCATCCAGTTCGACCTCAACCGCAGCATCGACGGCGCCGCCAACGACGTGCAGGGCGCCATCAACGCCGCCAGCGGCCAGTTGCCGAAGAACCTGCCCTCGCCGCCGACCTACCGCAAGGTCAACCCGGCCGACGCGCCGATCCTGTTGCTGTCGGCGACATCGGATACGCTGCCTCTGACCAGCGTCAGCGACGCGGTCGATGCCCAGCTCGCCCAGCAGATCAGTCAGCTGTCGGGCGTGGCGCAGGTCTTCATCGGCGGCCAGCAGAAACCCTCCATCCGAATCCAGGTCGACCCCGCCAAGCTGGTTGCCAAGGGTCTGTCGATGGAGGACGTCCGCAGCCAGATCGCGATCACCACCGTCGACAGTCCCAAGGGCAATATCGACGGCGAGAAGCGCGCCTACACGATCTACGCCAACGACCAACTCACGCAGGCGAAGGACTGGAACGACGTCATCATCGCCTATCGCAACGGCGGTCCCTTGCGAATCCGCGACGTCGGCCGGGCGGTCAGTGCCGCCGAAGATGCCAAGCAGGCGGCCTGGGCCAACGGCAAGCGCGGCGTGTTCCTGGTGATCTTCAAGCAGCCCGGCGCCAACGTCATCGAGACCGTCGACCGGATCAAGGCGACCTTGCCGCGCCTGGTGGCGGCGATCCCGCCCGCAATCAAGATCGAGCTCATCAGCGACCGTACCACGACCATCCGCGCGGCGGTCGAGGACGTCCAGTTCACGCTGCTGCTGACCATCGCCCTCGTGGTCATGGTGATCTTCATCTTCCTGCGCAGCTTCTGGGCGACGGTCATTCCTACCGTCACGGTTCCGCTGGCGCTGCTGGGCGCGTGCGCTTTGATGTGGCCGGTCGGCTATTCGCTCGACAATCTGTCGCTGATGGCGCTCACCATCGCGGTCGGTTTCGTGGTCGACGACGCCATCGTCATGCTCGAGAACATCACCCGCTACATCGAGGAAGGCGACTCGCCGATGGAGGCCGCCTTCAAGGGCTCCAAGGAGATCGGCTTCACCATCGTCTCGATCAGCATCTCGCTGGTGGCGGTGCTGATCCCGCTGCTGTTGATGGGCGGCATCATCGGCCGCCTGTTCCGCGAATTCGCCGTCGTGCTGGCGATGACCATCTTCGTCTCGATGTTCGTGTCGCTGACCCTGACGCCGATGATGGCCTCGCGCTTCCTGCGTGCCCATGGCGAGGTGCAGCACGGCCGCTTCTATCAATGGAGCGAGCGCGCCTTCGACGCGATGCTGCGCGGCTACGAATACGTCCTCGATCACGCCCTCGCCTGGCGGCGCACCACGCTTGCGATTTTCTTCGCCACGCTCGGACTGTCGATCTACCTGTTCGTCCTGATCCCGAAGGGCTTCTTCCCGCAGCAGGACGTCGGCCTGATCACCGCCACCTCGGAAGCCTCGCAGGACATCTCGTTCAAGGAGATGACCCGGCGCCAGGAGCAGCTCGGCAAGATCATCCTGGCCGATCCCGACGTCGCCAGCGTCGCCATGTCGATCGGCGGCAGCGGCCGTGCCGGCAACAACGGCAATATCTTCATCACGCTGAAGCCCCGCGACCAGCGCGAGGCCTCGGCGCAGCAGATCATCGCGCGACTGCGTCCCCAGTTCGACAAGGTCGAGGGCGCCCGCCTCTACATGCAGGCGGCCCAGGACGTGCGGCTCGGCGGCCGGCCGACGCGTACGCAGTTCGAATTCACGCTGCAGGACGCCAATCTGGAAGAGCTCAACGAATGGGCGCCCAAGATCCTCGCCAAGATGCAGACGCTGCCGGAGCTGCGCGACGTTGCGACCGACCAGCAGACGCAGGGCACCACCGTCCAGCTCAAGATCAACCGCGATACCGCCTCACGTTACGGCATCCAGCCGCAGCTGATCGACGACACGCTGTATGACGCCTTCGGACAGCGGCAGGTCACGCAATATTTCACCCAGCTCAACACCTACAAGGTGATCCTGGAGATCCTGCCGGAGATGCAGGGCAATCTCGACAGCCTCAACAAGCTTTATCTCAAATCGCCGCTGACCGGCGACCAGGTGCCGCTGTCGACATTCGCGACCTGGACCACCGATCCGGTCCGTCCGCTCTCGATCAGCCATCAGGGCCAGTTCCCGTCGATCACCATCAGCTTCAACCTCGCGCAAGGCGTCGCGCTCGGCCAAGCGACCGAGGCGGTGCAGAAGGCGATGACCGATCTCGGCGCGCCGCCGACGCTCAATTCGAGCTTCCAGGGCACTGCGCAGGCGTTCCAGCAGTCGCTCGGCACCGTGCCGCTCTTGATCCTCGCCGCGCTCGTCGTGGTCTACCTGGTCCTCGGCATCCTCTACGAGAGCTACATCCATCCGATCACGATTCTGTCGACGCTGCCCTCAGCCGGTGTCGGCGCGCTCGCGATCCTGATGGCGGCCGGCTTCGACTTCAGCCTGATTGCGTTGATCGGCATCATCCTGCTGATCGGCATCGTGAAGAAGAACGGCATCATGATGGTCGATTTCGCGATCGCAGCCGAACGCGACGAGCACAAGACGCCGGAGGAATCGATCCGCCAGGCCGCGCTGCTGCGCTTCCGCCCCATCATGATGACGACGATGGCCGCGCTGCTCGGCGGCGTGCCTCTGATGCTCGGCCACGGCACCGGCGCCGAGATCCGCCAGCCGCTCGGCTACGCCATGGTCGGCGGCCTGATCGTCAGCCAGGCGCTGACGCTGTTCACCACGCCCGTGGTCTATCTCTATCTCGACGAGCTCAACAACTGGTTCTCGACCTGGGGCCGTTCGGGTGACGACGAAGGCGACGAGGCACCCGCGCCCGGCACGGTCAAGGAAGCCGCCGAGTAAGCTTGCGCCGCGGCCGCCACGACGCTACAGCGAGGCCCTCGGTTAACGCCAACGTGGTTTCGCCATGCCCATGCAATCCAGACTTGCCGCTCTCGCCGCCGCTATCCTGTTGTCGACGGCCGCCGCGCAGGCCCAGCAGAGCGCGAAGAAGAACGCAGCGCCTGCCCCGGCCGCGCAGCCCACGCCCGCGCCGACGCAAGCACAGGCTGACGGTGCTCCCGGGCAGCCCGGCTGGATCGTCCGTTGCACCAGCGCCAGCCGCGAGGCCCCGCTCGAATGCGCGATGGAGCAGAACGCGGTGCTGACCAAGACCGGCCAGACCGTCGTCCTGATCAACATCCGCATCGCGCCCGACACCCGCACGCCGATCGCGCTGCTGCAATTGCCGCTGGGCCTCAACCTTCCCGTCGGCGCCAAGCTCCAGGTCGACGAAGGCAAGACCTTCGACCTGCAGATCCAGACCTGCGAGAACCGCGGCTGCTACGCCTCGACCCCGATCGCAGCGGACCTGCTCGCCGCTTTGAGGGCCGGCAAGCAGTTGAAGGTCTCGTTCCAGAACATGGCCAAGGAGACGATCGCGATCCCGATGCCGCTGGGCGATTTCGCGGCCGCCTACGACAAGATCAAGTAGCTCGCCTCTCGTCAGCCGATCACGTCGCTTGCCCGCAGCAGGGTGTTGAAGCCGCCATAGATCATGCGCTTGCCGTCGAACGGCATCCCCTCCATCTTCAGCCGCGGGTCAGCCATCACCTTCTTGTTGATGGCATCGCGGCTCTCGCGGTCCCGATAGACGATCCAGGCGAACACCACGATCTCGTCCTCCTTCGCGATCACGGCACGCGGGAACGAGGTGAGCTCGCCATAGGGAACGTCGTCACCGATGCATTCGACATAATCGAGCGCACCGTGCTCCATCCAGATCGTGCAGGCGGTCGTCGCCAGCGTCTTGTAGGCCTCGAGCTTGTCCTTCGGCACGGCCAGAACGAAACCATCGACATAGGGCATCACAGATCTCCTTGGGTTGTATGGCCCAAGGACGATGGAGCGCGGCGCGATCCGACGTCGAGATGCGATTTCAGGATGAGGCAAACCGTCGCGAGCGGCGGAGCGGCCAATGGCGCGAACGTCCCCGACGCTCTACACGGGGAGCTGGACTCTGAAAAGCGCCCGGAACTGGCTGGGGAACCTGGATTCGAACCAAGACAAACAGAGTCAGAGTCTGTTGTGCTACCGTTACACCATTCCCCAACGGAATAGTCGAACAAATTCAATGACTTGCTGATTTGTTCGACTGTCGCCGGCAGCGCGTTTGGCGCAAATCACGGCTCAGGCGTGGCAGGGTTCTACCCGCTCGTCCCCGGGCTGGCAAGCGCTGCGGTGGATGGATCATTCCTACTCCAGCTTGATGTTTGCGGCCTCAATCACCTTCTTCCATCGCGCCGTCTCGGCGGCGATGTAGGCCGCGAAGGGCTCGGAATCCACGGCGACCGCGGTGGCGCCGAGCTCGGCCAATTTCTGCACCGTCTCCGGCTGCTGCATGAAGGCGCGAATCTCTGCGGAGAGCTTCTCGACGATCGGCTTCGGCGTTCCGGCAGGAACGAAGAAGCCGTGCCAGGCCACCGCCTCGAAGCCGGGCAGGAATTCGGCAACGGCCGGGGCCTGCGGGTCGAAGTCGGCGCGCTTGGGCGTTGCGGTCGCGAGCAGCGCGAGCTGGCCGGTTTTCACCTGCGGCAGCAGCAGCGGCACGTTGTCGAAGGCGAGGTCGATCTGTCCGCTCAGCAGGTCCGTCAGCATCTGGCTCGAGCCCTTGTAGGGCACGTGCACCATCTTGGTGCCGGTCATCTGCTGGAACAGCTCGCCGGCAAGATGCTGCGAGGTGCCGACACCGGCCGAGCCGAACGAGATCTTGTCCGGATTCGCCTTCAGATAGGCGATCAGCTCCGGCACGGTGCGCGCCTTGATCTTGTTGGGATTGACGACGAGCACGTTGGGCACGACGCTGATCTGCGCGACCGGCACCAGATCCCTGTCCGGCTGGTAGCTGAGCTTGGGCCCGTAGAGCGACGGGTTGATCGCAAGCGCGGACGTGCTGACAACGCCGAGCGTGATGCCGTCCGGCGCCGACTTCGCCAGCCGCGTCACACCGAGGATCGAGCCGGCACCACCGACATTCTCGACCACGAAAGGCTTGCCAAACTTTGCCTGCAAATGGTTGGAGACCATGCGCGCGAAGATGTCCGCCGTGCCGCCGGCGGCGAAGGGAACGATCACCGTCACCTGCTTGGACGGATAAGCCTCCTGCGCTTTCGTCGGCGACATCGCCAGCACCAGTGCCGACACAAGACCAAACCACATCGATCTCATCGAAGTTTCCTCTGCTTTTACTGTGTTGTTGATTGACTGCCGCGAGCGGCAGATGGGCTAGAACGCGGCCTCGTACATGGTCAGGATCGCATCCCGGCCGAGGTCGCGCGGATTGTTGTCGAGCAGGCGGCGAATGGCGTGCGCCTCGTCCGCCATCACGCCGAGATCGTTCCTGGGCACGTCGAGTGCGGAGAGCCGCATCTCGATGCCGAGATCCTTGCAGAAGGCGTAGGTGGCGTCGAATGCGAGCTGCGGATCGCTCCGTTCCGGCAAGCCGAGCGCACCCAGCACCGCGACCGTCTTCGCCTCCACGGCCGGCATGTTGAAGGCCAGCGTGTGCGGGAAGATCAGTGCGCAGGCCAGTCCATGCGCCACATGGTGACGCGTGCCGAGCGGATAGGCCACCGCATGGCCGGCGGTCGTGTTGACCGGTCCCAGGCAATAGCCGCCGTAGAGCGAGGCCAGCGACAGGCCGGCACGCGCCTCGCGGTCGTCGCCGTCGGCCACCGCGCGCTTGAGATAACGTCCGACCAAGCGGGCGCCTTCGAGCGCGTAGAGATCGATCGCCGGATGCGCCTTGCGGCTGGTATAGGCCTCGACGCAATGCGCCAGCGCATCGACCCCGGTCGCCGCCGTGACCTCCTTCGGCACGGTCATTGTCAGGTCCGGATCGACGATGGCGATGTCTGCCAGCATGAAACGGCTCTGCACCGCCTGCTTGTTCTGGCTGACGGGATCGGTGACGAGCGCGCGCGTGCCGGCCTCGCTCCCGGTGCCGGACGTCGTCGGAACCTGCATCAGCGCGACGCTGCGGCCCGCCACCTTTTCCGGCCCGACGATGTCGGCAAAGGCCACGTCACCCCTGCACATCACCGCGACCAGCTTGGCGAGATCCATCGCGCTGCCGCCGCCAAAACCCACGACGAGATCGGGCTTGACGTCCTTCGCCATCGCCACCGCCTTCTCGAGATTGGGCAGGTCCGGCTCGGGCTTGACCTCGCCGAACACCTTGACGGCGCCCGGCAGCGCCAGCACGTCGACGCGCCGCGCGTTGAACGGATCCGAGATCACCAGCGGCCGCCTGGCGCCGATCCGCTTGGCAAAGCGCGCCGCCGCGACGATCGTGCCGTTGCCGAACTCGAGGATGGTGGGGCGCTGGATTTCGATGGGCGTGAAGGCGTTGGTCATCGTGCGTTCGATCTCATGATTTGGATGCGGAGGCGCCGGCGGCCAGCCGTTCGGCATAGTCGATGGCCTCGATCAGGCTGTGCTCGTTGGCGATGCCCTTGCCGGCGATGTCGAAGGCGGTGCCGTGATCGACCGAGGTGCGGATGATCGGCAGGCCGAGCGTGATGTTGACGCCGGAAAGCTCCTGCCAGCGGCCGGTCGCGGGATCGACCTGGAAGCCGAGCAGCTTGACCGGAATGTGCCCCTGATCGTGATACATCGCGACCGCTGCATCGTATTGACCGGCGCGCAGCTTGACGAAGATGGTGTCGCCGGGCACGGGCCCGACGACATCGAGACCATCCGCAACTGCTTTGGCGATCGTCGGCGCGGACACGTCGATATCCTGCCGGCCGAACAGGCCGCCCTCGCCGGCATGCGGATTGAGCGCGGCGACGGCGATCTTCGGCTTGGCGATGCCGAGCCGCAGCAAGGCATCGTTGGTGAGGTCGATCACCATGCGCAGCCGCTCCGGCGTCAGACGCTTCGGCACGTCCTCCAGTGCCACGTGGGTCGAGACGTGGCTGACACGCATGTTGCCGTGGGCGAGCAGCATCACCGAGCCGCGCACGCCGGTGAGATGCGCCAGCATCTCGGTATGGCCTGGGAAATGATAGCCGGCCTTGTTGAGCGCTTCCTTGTTGAGCGGCGCGGTGACGATCGCCGCGGTCCGGCCGGCCTGCGTCAGGCGCACGCCCTGCTCGATCGCCTTGTAGGCGAAGCGGCCGCCATCGGCGCTGAGCACGCCGGGCTTGATCGGATCGCCCTCGGCGTCGGCTTGCAGGTAGCAGAGGTTGGGCCAGTCGCGGTCCTCCGCTGAGACCTGGGGGATCGCGATGTCGGTGCCGAGCGCAGCCTTCGCGCCATCGAGCGCCGCGCCGCTGCCAATGACCAGCAGGCGCAGATCGCCGCTCGCGATCCGGTCCTTGAGCCCGACGCAGGCCTTGACGATGATCTCCGGCCCGATCCCGGCCGGATCGCCCATGGTGATGGCAAGATGACGAGAGGTCATGTCGGACTCTCCATTCTGAGCAGATGATTGTCCCGGAGCAGGTCGCGCCACAGCGCGCTCGGGCCGAATGCGCCTGATTTCGAGATGACGTCGACACCGGCCCAGCGGCCGCCCTGCAGGATCGAGCGCGGCAATCCCGGCACGATACGTCCTGTCACCTGGAGCGCATGCGCGCCGAGGGCAACGCAGGCGGCCTTCAGGGTTTCTCCACCGGCCACGATCAGCGTGCCCGGCGGTTCGAGCGACGCGATCAGCCCGCTCATCTCGCGCGCGATCTGCCGCGCCGCCTCGACGCGCGACAGACCGTCGGCCAGGGAGAATTTAACCAGCGCCACGCCCTCGTCAGCCAGCTTGCGTCGAACGCCCGCGCCGCCCTCGCCCTCGGCCAGCGCGATGGCGACTTCGCCGCATGCCGCGAGTTGCGATGCGGTGGCCGCCTGATCGGAGCCGAACAGGCCCAGCACCGGCGGCTTCAATTGGTTCGGTGCATCGGCACGATGGCTGCGGGCCAGCGCACCGGCGAGGCCGCCGCTGCCACACCACAGCACCGGCCCCGGCATGCGCCGCGCCATCTCGACGACGCGATCGAGGTCGAGATCGTTCTCTGCATCGAACACCTGAACGGCGCCTTGCGAGAGCGTGTCGGCCGTGCCCTGTCGTGCCTCGATGCCCTCTTGCCTCAATTGATCCAGCAGATTGTCGCCGACCTTATGCCAATCGCCATGCACGGTTCGGGCGAATTGCTGGCCGCTGACGGTGCGGCGCCCCTGGTAGTCGAACGCGGGCGCGACCACGCACGAGGCCCAATGGCCATTGCGCAGGCAGGCGCCCAGCTCGGCCGCCCAAGCGCCCCGCAGGAGGCTGTCGACTTTCTTGTAAGCGATCGTCCCGCTCTGAAGGTATGGCACCAGTCGCCCGACGATCTCGACGCTGTCGGCCTTCGAGCGCTCGCGGGTGCCGCTATCGATGGCGAAGCTGCCGGAGTCCCGCGGCGCAAACGCTTCCGACCAGACGACGTCGAACGGTCCGCCCAGCCCGACGAACTCCGCCGCGGTGTCGAGCGCACCGGTGAGATCGTCGGCCAGCAGGCGGATGCTCGTCATCGTGCCGCTCCCGCGCCGAAGATCTTGCCCGGGTTCATCAGGCCATTCGGATCGAACAGCCGCTTGATATCGCGCATCAGCTCGATGTCGAGCGGGTCGGTGACGCGGGCGAGCCGGTCGCGATTGGTGATGCCGATGCCGTGCTCGGCACTGATCGCCCCATTCTGCGCCGCGGTCTCGTCGTCGACAATCCCGTTGATCTCGGCGACCAGAGCGGCCGTCGCGGTCGGGTCCTGGCAACGGGCGCGATCGATCAGTGCGATGACATGGATGTTGCCGTCGCCGATATGGCCGTGCATCACCACGTTAGCATGGGGAACAGCGGCCTTGATCCGGGCTTCGACGTTGGCGACGAAGGCCGCCTGCCGCTCCAGCGGCACCACGCTGTCATGCGACACAACGTAGCCGCTACGCTTGTTGCCTTCGGACACGCTGTGCCTGACCGCCCAGATCGCCTTGGCCTGCGCGAGGCTTGACGCGAGGATCACGTCTTCGGCGTGCTTCGCCTCCATCGCCTCCGCCAGCACCGTGGCGAGCGGCTCGTCGAGGTCGACGCCGGGAAGCGCGTCGGTCAGCTCGACGATCAGATACCACGGCGTCGTCAGCTCGAAGGGGATCGCGACATGCGGCACCGTCGCCGCGATCGCCTCGATCTGCGACCGCGACATGATTTCGAGACTGCCGAGCCGGTCGCCGACCGTGCCGCGCAGCCGCTGCATGATTTCGAGCGCCTGCTCCACCCCTTGCAATTTCAGCAGCGCCAGCGCCGAGCTGCGCGGCGGCGCGAACAGCTTCAGCACGGCCGCGGTGACGATGCCGAGCGTCCCCTCTGCCCCGATGAAGAGCTGCTTGAGCGCGTAGCCGGTGTTGTCCTTGCGCAATGCGCGCAGGCCGTCGAAGACGCGTCCGTCAGGCAGCACGACCTCCAGCCCGAGCACGAGATCGCGCGTCGGACCGTAGCGGAGCACGGCCGTGCCGCCGGCATTGGTCGAGATGTTGCCGCCGATCTGGCAGGAGCCTTCGGCGCCCAGGCTCAAGGGGAAATACCGATCGACGTCACGGGCCGCGTTCTGCACCTCGGACAGGATGCAGCCGGCCTCCACCGTGATCGTGTTGGCGAGCGGACTGACGTTGCGCACCGCCCGCATCCGGTCGAGCCGGATCACGACATTGCCCGAGCGATCGTCCGGCGTCGCGGCGCCGCACATGCCGGTGTTGCCGCCCTGCGGCACGATCGCGAGCTGGCGCGCCGCGCAGAACTTGACGATCGCGGCGACCTCCGCGGTCGAGCCGGGCTTCACCACCGCGGCGGCGCGGCCGCGATAGCGCCCGCGCCAGTCCACCACGTAGGGCTCCTGGTCGGACCCGGGTGCGATGACGTGCTTGTCGCCGACGATCGCAGCAAGCCCGGCCACCACATCCTGCAAAGAGTCGGACATCGGATCGCCTCGCCTCTCGGGCCTGGCCTTAAGCGGCGGCTGCGAATGCAGCGGCCGTTGCGAGCAGCTCCTTCGCCTGAGCCGACGGCAAGGATTCCAGCGGCGGCCGCAAACGCTGCCATCCGGCATGGCCGGTGCGCTCGGCCACCAGCGTCTTCAGCGACGCCATCTGCGGGAAGCGCGAGACCAGCTCGCGCGCTTTCACGATGCGCGCCTGCGCCGCCTGGAGCGCCGCGTCGTCGTCGCTGTCGCGAAAATGCTTGTAGACATAGGCCAGATCGCGCGCGACCAGATTGGAGGTCGCTGTGATGCAGCCCGCGCCGCCCTTGCGCAGCAGCGGCAGCAGCAAGGGATCGGCTCCGACCAGGACCGAAAAGCCCGGGAAGCGGTCGACCATCGCGGTCATGTTGGCGAAGTCGCCCGAGGAATCCTTGATCCCCACGAACGTCGCCGGATAAGCCGCACGCAGCCGCTCGATCAGCGCATGAGAGATCGGCTGCGCCGACATCTGCGGGATGTGATAGAGCACGACCTTGAGCCTGGCATCGCCGATGCGCTGCACGATCTCGCTATAGGAGGCGTAGATGCCGTCGTCGCTGACGCCCTTGTAGTAGAACGGCGGCAGCATCACGACGGTATCGACGCCGACCGAGAGCGCGTGCCGTGTCAGGGCGATGGTCTCGCTGAGTGCGGCAACACCGGTGCCCGGCAGAAGATGTTGCGGAGCGATTCCGGCCGCCACCACCGCCTCGAGCAGAGCCGTGCGTTCGGCGATGGAGAAGGAGTTCGCCTCCCCTGTCGTACCCAGCAGCGCGATGCCGTCGCAGCCTTCATCGAGAAGATGGCGGCAATGCGCGACGAAGCGCGCGTGATCGGGGGCGAGCTCGGCATCGAGCGGCGTCAGCGCGGCGGAGAACACGCCACGGGGGTGCAGCGATGGTGTCGACAAGCTTCCTCCGATCGTCAAATCAGCATTGTTCGGAATGCGAACATTTGTTATTAGCGTGACCTGTCGTAAAATCAGCCGGCCGCCACGTCAAGGGCGATGGCTGCCATTGGCAAGGTATTCGAGCATGGCCAACGCCGAGAAGAAGGCCACCGAGCGCAAATCGGACTCGCTCCCGAAAAATCCAAAGAACCATGTTGCTTCCGTCGGGAAGGCCTTTGCCGTGCTCCGCAGCTTCAGCAGCGAGCATTTCGAGCTGACCCTGAGCGAGATTGCCGCAACTGCCGGTCTCGATCGCGGGACCGCGTTTCGCCTGATCCAGACCCTGGTCGAGCTCGGGTATCTCCAGGCCGTTCCGCAGAGCCGGCGGTTCCGCCTCGGGATTGCCTGTCTCGACCTCGGCTACACCGTGCTGTCGCGCGGATCGTTGCGGCCGATCGCCGAGCCGCTGCTGCGCGAGCTCGTGCCTGATGTCGGCGATGCCGCCTCGCTCGGCATCCTCGACAGCGGCGACGTCGTCTATCTCGCGCGGGTCGGCGCGGGCCTTGACCGCCACAAGATGGACCGCCGGCCCGGCACGCGCATTCCCGCCTACAGCGCCGCGCTCGGCCACGTCATGCTGGCCCATCTGTCGCGCGAGGAGCAGATCGCGCGGCTGGAATCGCGCCCGCGCGTCAAACTGTCGGAGCGGACCCTGACCGATCTCGATGCCCTGCTCGCCCGGCTCGACCAGGTGAAGAAGAAAGGCCACGCCGTCTCCGACGGCGAGAACGCCTATGGCTTGCGCACGCTGGCAACGCCGATCTTCGACGCGCAGGGACTGGTCATCGGAGGATTGAGCGTTACCGTCGATGCGATGCGCATGGAGATGGCAGCCTTCCGCGACCAAGCGCTGCCGAGGCTGATGCAGGTGACGGCCCAAGTGCAGGATCTCGCGATCAAGTCGGGATTGACGAGCTGAGCGCCGGCCGGCGCGCTTTAGATCACGATGTGATCGAAATCGGCGGCGATCCGGGTGTTCGGAAAGATCCGCGCCGCCTCGGCCAGGATCTCGTCGTCCTCGTATCGTCCGGACAGATGGGTCAGCACGAGCTGGCGGACGTTGCTGGCGGCCGCGAGTGCGGCCGCTTCCGCCGCGGTCAGATGGCCGTAATCCCGCGCAGTTGCGGCGTCGCGCTCGAGGAAGGTCGCCTCGATCACCAGCATATCGGCGCCGGCGACGTATTGCGACAATCCCTCGGTGGTTTCGGTGTCGCCGATCACCACGAGCTTCTTGCCGCCACTCGGCGGCCCCAGAACATCCTCCGGATCGACCTTGCGATCACCCTCGGTCACGACCGCCCGACCTGCGGCCAACTCGCCGCGCAAGGGACCGTCGGGTACGCCCAGCGCCGCGAGCCGGTCCGGCTGAAGATGGCGGCGCGAGGGGCTCTGGAAGGTAAATCCAAAACTGTCGGAGTCGCGGTGACGAACCGGAAAGCAACCGATGGTGAAATCGCCGGCGTCGACGACCTCTCCTTCGGACAGCGCCACGAACTCGACCGCGATCGGCGCCCTGCCCGCACCCCATAACCCGGCGAGCATTCGGATGACGCTGTCGAGCGTGCCCAGCCCGCCATGAATGGTCATCACCTCAGCGCTCTGCCGCAACCCCAGTGTCGAAAACAGACCGGGGATGCCGAGCACGTGATCGAGATGAGCATGCGTCAACAGCACGCGGTCGAGCCGCCGAAAGCCCGAGCCGCTCCTCAACAACTGGCGCTGCGTTCCCTCGCCGCAATCGACCAGGACACGCTTGCCCGCGGCCTCGACGAGGAGAGCCGGATGATTGCGTTCGGCGGAGGGAACGCTTGCCGAGGTGCCGAGGAATGTGAGGGCAAACATCGTCGTCCGTGTGTCCAGCGCCCGTCCTCGCCGCGACGGCGCCGTCGCTGTCCGAGAAGCAGTCCGCGCCGTGATGATGGTCGATTACGTCTTGGCGGTCGACTGCGCTTCGACTGCCTGCACGGCGACCTCAGCCACCTGCCGCAGCGCTTCACGGTCGGCACCGGAGGACGCCATCACGCCCATGCCGACGGCCACCGCCGAGACGTAGCGCGCGAGGGCTGCGGGATCGGCCGTCGGCTTCAGATCGCCTTCAACCTTGGCGCGGATGAAGCGCTCGCGCAGCTGGTCCTCGTTCTGAGCGCGGCGCGCGGCGAGCTCGAAGGGGACGCTCTCGGAGCCGGAGCCGCAGGCGACGCCGCCTTGCACCAGCAGGCAGCCGGGCGGATTGGCGGGATCGGTCTGCTTGTCGGCAATGCCTATCAGCATCCGCTCGGCGACGTCGCGGGCGGTGGGGGCCGCGACCACCTCGTCCATCCAGATATTGCGCAGCTGCGTGTAGCGGTCGAGCGCAGCCTTCAGCAGGCCCTCCTTGTTGCCGAAGCAGGCGTAGAGACTTGGCGGATTGATGCCCATGGCCTCGGTGAGTTGGGCGATGGTAGCGCCCTCATAGCCATGGCGCCAAAACACTTCCATCGCCTGGTCCAACGCCGCTTCGGCGTCGAATTCGCGGGGGCGTCCCATGCGCATGTGCCTGTCTCCTCGGAAGCGGCGGACCGTATCAGCCTAACGCCAGTTCCTATCTATTTGTTCTGGCTTTCTTTTTCTTGTGTCTTCCAATTGTCGCGGTATCGGCGTACATTTTTCTTAGTGACCGGTACATAAGTATCTTGCGCTGCGGTATCCAGCTCCACATCTGTAGTGAACACTACATATCTGGAGCGCGCAAATGCCCCCCTCCCAAGAAACGTCTTCCGCCGGCCGTTTTCGCCGTCTTCTCGGTGGCGTCGCCGTCGTGGGCGTCCTCGCCGCCGCCGGCTCGATCGCGACCGGCCGCTACTTCCACGCCGCCCAGGCGACAGCAACAGCCGCCGCGGCCGAGCAGCCGGTGCCCGTCACCGTCGCGCTGATCGAACCGAAGCAGACCGTGCTGTGGGACGATTTCTCCGGCCGGCTCGAGGCCATCCACCGCGTCGAGCTGCGCCCGCGCGTTGCGGGCGCAATTCTCTCCGCCAACTTCACCGAAGGCGCGCTGGTGAAGGCCGGCGACGTCCTGTTCAAGATCGACCCGGCGCCCTATGCTGCCGAGGTCGACAAGGCCAACGCCCAGCTCGAGGCGGCGAAGGCACGCATGGTGTTCACCACCGGCGAGGTCGAACGCGGCGCACAGCTCGTCGGCAACGCCGTGGTGACGCGGCGCGATTTCGACCAACGCGAGAACGCCAACCGCGAAGCGATCGCCAATGTGAAGGCGGCCGAGGCGACGCTCCAGACCGCAAAACTCAATCTCGATTACACCGAGGTGCGCGCGCCGGTGGACGGCCGCGTCGGCAAGATCGAGGTCACCGTCGGCAATCTCGTTGCCGCCGGCACCGCCTCCCCGGTGCTGACCTCGCTGGTCTCGGTCAATCCGATCTACGCCTCGTTCGATGCGGATGAAGAGGTCGTGCTGCGGGCGCTGAACTCGATCGCGGACGCCTCCGGCCAGCGCGGCAAGCTCGACCAGATCCCCGTGGAGATGACGACCTCCGGCGGCCTCTCGGCGAAAGGGCACATCCAGCTCATCGACAACCAGGTCAACGGCCAGAGCGGCACGATCCGGGTCCGGGCGGTGTTCCGGAACGAGGATGGCCGTCTCATGCCCGGCCAGTTCGCGCGCGTGCGCATGGGCCAACCGAAGCAGCAGGCGCTGGTGATGATCGACGAGCGCGCGATCGGCACCGACCAGGACAAGAAGTTCGTGATGGCCGTCGGCGATGACAGCCGCGCAGTGTACCGGCCGGTCACGCTCGGCGGCGCCGTGGACGGACTTCGCGTCGTCACTTCGGGCTTGAAGCCGGGCGACCGTATCGTCGTCAACGGCCTGCAGCGCGTGCGTCCCGGCGGCCTTCTCAAAACGGAGGTTGCCGCCATGGGCTCGCGAGCACAGCAGGCCTCCAACCACAGCAACCAGGACGTGGTGCAGCGTTAGTGCACGCCGTCATCCCGGGGCGCGCATCGCGCGAACCCGGGATCTCGAGCCTATGAACTCCGATCACATCACCTCTGGATTCCGGGCGCGCGCTTTGCGCGCCCCGGAATGACTGCGGAGTTGTTCGGGGGACGACCAAGATATTGCCCAGGGGCAAGACCATGAATCTTTCAAAGTTCTTCATCGATCGTCCGATTTTCGCCGGCGTGCTGTCGGTCCTGATCTTCCTTGCCGGCTTGATCTCGCTGTTCGCGATGCCGATCTCGGAATATCCCGACGTGGTACCGCCCTCCGTCGTGGTGCGCGCGACCTATCCCGGCGCCAATCCCAAGGTGATTGCGGAAACGGTGGCGACGCCGATCGAGGAACAGATCAACGGCGTCGAGAACATGCTCTACATGTCGAGCCAGGCGACCACCGACGGCGCGATGACGCTGACGGTGACGTTCCGGCTCGGCACCGACCCCGACAAGGCGACGCAGCTGGTGCAGAATCGCGTGCAGCAGGCCGAGCCGCGCCTGCCGGCCGTAGTGCGCCAGCTCGGCATCATCACCAAAAAGTCATCGCCCGACCTCACCATGGTCGTGCATCTTCTGTCGCCGAACGGCCGCTACGACATGACGTATCTGCGCAATTACGCGGTGCTCAACGTCAAGGACCGGCTTGCGCGGATCGACGGCGTCGGCGACGTGCAGCTCTATGGCGCCGGCGACTATTCGATGCGGGTCTGGGTCGATCCGCAGAAGGCCGCCGAGCACGGCCTGACCGCCAGCGATATCGTGCGGGCGATCCAGGCCCAGAACGTCGAGGCCGCCGCCGGCGTGGTCGGCTCCTCCCCGAACGTCAAGGGGATCGACCTGCAGCTCTCCGTCAACGCAGAAGGCCGGCTCTCGAACGAGGAGCAGTTCGGCGACATCGTGGTCAAGACGGGCACGCGCGGCGAAGTCGTGCGCCTGCGCGACGTCGCACGCATCGAGCTGGGGGCATCCGAATACGGCCTGCGTTCGCTACTCGACAACAAGCAGGCGGTGGCGCTTCCGATCTTCCAGGCGCCCGGCTCCAACGCGCTGCAGATTTCGGACAACGTCCGCGCCACCATGGCCGAGATCAAGAAGAACATGCCGGAAGGCGTGTCTTACCAGATCGTCTACGACCCCACCCAGTTCGTGCGCTCCTCGATCGAGGCGGTGATCCATACGCTGCTGGAAGCGATCGCGCTGGTGGTACTGGTCGTGATCCTGTTCCTGCAGACCTGGCGCGCCTCGATCATCCCGCTGCTGGCGGTGCCGGTGTCGATCGTCGGCACCTTTGCGGTGATGCACGTGTTCGGCTTCTCCATCAACGCGCTCAGCCTGTTCGGTCTCGTGCTCGCGATCGGCATCGTCGTCGACGACGCCATCGTCGTGGTCGAGAACGTCGAGCGCAACATCGAGTCCGGGCTATCGCCGCGCGATGCCACCTATCAGGCGATGCGCGAGGTGTCGGGACCGATCATCGCCATCGCGATGGTGCTGATCGCGGTGTTCGTGCCGCTCGCCTTCATCTCCGGCCTCACCGGGCAGTTCTACAAGCAGTTCGCATTGACGATCGCGATCTCGACCGTGATCTCCGCCGTCAACTCGCTGACGCTGTCGCCGGCGCTGTCCGCGCTGCTGCTCAAGGGGCACAACGAGCCGAAGGACCGGCTGACGCTGATCATGGAAAAGAGCCTCGGCTGGTTCTTCCGCGGCTTCAACAAGGCCTTCACACGCTCCTCGGAGAACTACGGCAGCAGCGTCACCCGGGTGATCTCGGGCAAGGCCGCGGTGATGGGTCTTTACGCCGTGCTGGTCGGCCTCACCGCGCTCCTGTTCCAGCAGGTGCCGGGCGGCTTCGTGCCGGGGCAGGACAAGCAGTACCTCGTCGGCTTCGCCCGCCTGCCCGATGGCGCCGCGCTCGACCGCAGCGAAGAAGTGATCCGCAAGATGAGCGACATCGCGCTGACACAGCCTGGAGTCGAGAGTTCGGTCGCTTTCCCGGGGCTCTCAATCTCCGGCTTCACCAACTCGTCCAATGCCGGCATCGTGTTCTCGACGCTGAAGCCGTTCGACGAGCGCAAGGACCCCGCGCTGAGTGGGAATGCCATCGCTGCCGAGCTAAACAAGAAATATGCCGGCATCCAGGAAGCCTTCATCGCCATGTTCCCGCCGCCACCCGTCAACGGCCTCGGCACCATCGGCGGGTTCAAGCTGCAGATCGAGGACCGTGCGGGCCTTGGCTACGAGGCCCTCAACGACGCGACAAACGCCTTCATGGCCGCGATGCAGAAGGCGCCGGAGATCGCCGGCGTGTTCTCCAGCTTTCAGGTCAGCGTGCCGCAGCTGTTCGCCGATATCGATCGCACCAAGGCGCTCCAGCTGGGCGTGCCCGTGACGGAGGTGTTCAACACGCTCCAGATCTACCTCGGTTCCTACTACGTCAACGACTTCAACAAGTTCGGTCGCACCTATTCCGTCCGCGTGCAGGCCGACGCGCCGTTCCGTGCGCGTGCCGACGACATCAGGCAGTTGAAGGTGCGCTCGTCATCGGGCGACATGGTGCCGTTGTCGGCCCTGCTCACGATCCGTCAGAGCGCGGGGCCGGAGCGCGCGATCCGCTACAACGGCTTCCTGTCATCCGACATCAATGCGGCGGCCGCGCCCGGCTTCTCCTCGGGTCAGGCCCAGGAGGCGGCGATGCGGATCGCGGCCGAGGTGCTGCCGCCCGGCTTCGCCTTCGAATGGACCGACTTGACCTATCAGGAGTTCATCGCCGGCAACTCCGGCATCTGGGTGTTCCCGCTGGCGATCCTGCTGGTGTTCCTGGTGCTGGCCGCGCTCTATGAGAGCCTGACCCTGCCGCTCTCGATCATCATGATCGTGCCGATGGGCCTCCTGGCAGCGATGTTCGGCGTCTGGATCTCCAAGGGCGACAACAACGTCTTCACCCAGATCGGCTTGATCGTGCTGGTCGGCCTCTCCGCCAAGAACGCGATCCTGATCGTCGAATTCGCGCGGGAGCTCGAATTCGCGGGCCGCACGCCGATCCGGGCCGCGATCGAGGCGAGCCGGTTGCGGCTTCGTCCGATCCTGATGACGTCGATGGCGTTCATCATGGGCGTGCTGCCGCTGGTGCTCTCGACCGGCGCCGGCTCGGAGATGCGCCGCGCGATGGGCGTTGCCGTGTTCTCCGGCATGATCGGCGTCACCGTGTTCGGCCTGTTCCTGACGCCGGTGTTCTACGTGCTGCTGCGGACCATCACCGGCATGAAGCCGCTGACGCATCACGGCAGCGACACTAGCGCGGCGCCTGTTCATGGGCCTGCAGAGTGAGTTCCGCCGCGGCACGCCCGCGGCGGGACCAAGCTCGCATCGCTTACTTCCGATTCTCCTCGCAGAACTTCAACGCGGCCAGCGCTTCGCCGGCGCGCGGTGTCTGCATCTCGATGCTGTCGTCGTCATCGTCTTCGAAGTCGAGCGTGAGGCGCTTGGCCTTCGACAGGCGGTCCATCATCGACTGGTCGTACTCGAAGATGCCGCGCACGGTGGTCCTGTCCATGACCTCCCACTTCGCCTTCTTCATGATGTCCGCATCGTCAGTGCCGACATCGGCCCGAAGGATCTCGCCGGCCGTCTCCCATTCCCAGCCGTCATAGATCATCACGATCACGATCGTCTTCTCGGAATAGGTGATCACGATGACGTAGTCGCGATTCTCGTCGTCCTTGTCCTTGTAGCCCCGGCTCGCATTGCAATGGGTGTCCTGCGTCCGCTTTTCGATGGTCCAGTCACCGACCTTGGATTTCTGCGCCAGCGCCGGCCCTGCCCCAAGGACGCTCGCGGTCAGCAAAACGGCGCGAAAGAATCGTGTCATGTCAGCCTCCAGCGCATTCCCCGCGCCGAGATGACCACCTCCGTGGGCGAGCCGCAAGGGTCCGCGCCGGCCGCAAGGGTGCCTTCATCCTTGTTCGGCTCCGGCATTTGGTGCGGCCGCAGCGCACAAACCCGCCCTCCGGGTTCCCCGCGAAACCGCATTCCTGACGCGACGAAACATCCCTGAAACAGATCGCCGGTTAAGTGGTTGTCAAAACAAGTACAGGGACGGCCACCATGCAATTCCTTCTCGACCTGATCTACGAATATTCCTGCTGTCAGAACCTCGTCGCCCAGCCGCTACAGGAGGACGAGTTATGATCGAGTTGATCTCCGCCCTTCTGGCCCTTTGCAGCGTCGGCGTTTTCGCAGCGCATGCGCTGGATGCCTACCGCACCACGCATTCATGACCGGCTCGCTTCTCCGGCACTAGAATGGTCGCCGGTAGAAGTGCTCTGAATGCGTTGCCGGTGGAAAGCGGTTGGCGAGCGCCAAGGTGCCCTTCTCGTCCGTTTCGAGCCCGATCTTCTGAGCCAGCATCACGTCGCCCGGGACGAGAAAGCCTGACGGGACGAAGCACCAGCCCATCGTCGCATGCCCGGCCTCGTCGATCTCGTGGACATTGGCGGCCGTGCCGTAGTGGATGCGGTATGTCTTGCCGGTGTCACAGCCGACGACGTCGAAATACCGGTGCGCTTCGAACTGTGCGCGCTGCGCCGGCGTCAACCATTCGGCCAGAAGCCGGCGGCCACGAGCATCCGGCGTGTTCTCGCCGAAGAACCGCCGATAGAGTTCACGCAGCGCATGCAAACGCGCACGCGCCGGCGCGCGGAGCCAAACTGCCGCGATCATGTGCAGCTCAGATCAACCGCCGACCAGACGGGGATAGAATAGCGTTTCCTGCGCGGTCGGGTCGAACGATTTGATGCGGGTAACCTCGCCAGGTCCGGTTCGCAGGGCGGCGGTGAAACCGGCCCCGGTCAGCTCCCGAAAGCGCCGTTCGGCTCGCGCCAGCGCTTCGGCATTGCCAGGATCAAACTCGTGGCGTGTATCGCCCGTCTGGTCCATCACGATCTGGGTTGCCATGTTGAGTCTCCTCATGCCCACCCCTGAATCTGATCAAAGCAAACCTCGTGCCGTCTGTTCCTGATGGCAACAATTTTCTCGCGCCGGCGCATCACGCCTTGCTGAACTGGTCACCGCGAGGCGGCCGCCGCTCCGCCCTCGTCGATTTGCCGGCCCATCAAGGCGATCGCCTTTTGGTAGACGCCGGCGGCATTCCACGCCTCGATCGCGGCGAAATTCGGCTCGCCGGGCTGGTACCCGGCTCCCGCGCGCCAGCCATGAGCCTTCAGGAAATTCGCCGTCGAGTTCAGCGCGTTGGCGGCCACTTCGAGATTGCCGGTGCCATAGGCCAGGATGCTCTTGGGCATGAACTGGGTCTGGCCGACCTCCCCGTGCATGGAGCCGCGGGTTGCCCCCGACAACGTGCCGCGGTCGATCAGCTTCAGCGCGGCGTAGAGCTGGTCGGTGAAGAATTCGGGACGGCGGCAATCATAGGCAAGGGTCGCGATCGACGACAGCATGTTCTGGTTGCCGCGCTGGCTGCCGAAACCGGTCTCCATGCCCCAGATCGCGATCAAGGGTCCAGGCGGGACGCCATAGCGCTGCTGGATGGAGGCGAACAAGGCGGCCTGCGACTGCTTGAGCTGCCGCCCCTTGGCGACGATGGTGGTGGCGCCGCGCTTGGCGAGGAACTGGTCGAGCGTCAGTGAAAAACTGCGCTGGCCACGGTCGGCCGCGATGGTGGCGCTGGCGTAGTTGGTCTGCATCAGGGCCGAGAGCGCGGTCTGACCGATGCCCTTGCCTTGCGCCTCCGCGCTGAACTCGCGCTTCCAGGCCTCGAACCCGCCGGGCCCGTTGCCGCAAGTGGCCGCCTCGGCGGCGGGCGCCAGACAACCAAACAGCGCCATCGCGCCAAAAATCGCCCCCGCAACAGCCCTGCCCCTGATCATACCCGCCGTCTCCCGTCCTGTACCGATCGGCAATCTTACCCCGTCAAAGGCGCCGACTCCATGGTGCGATCATAGGTCAATTCCAGACCCGCCAGATTGCCTTCCTTCCGCCATTTGTCGAGCAGCCGCAGGAACGCCACCGGCCCGCGCCAATATTGGCTGTTTCTTGCCGCGATCGGATCGAACACGCCTTCATTGTTGTAGTAGCCGGGCGTGCATTCGGCGAGATAGGTCTGCCGGCCGATCGCGGCCTTGACGACCTCGTCGACCCAGGCATCCTCGGCGGCGAGCGTCGGCTCCAGCGTTCTGGCGCCGCGCTTGCGCGCCTGATCGATGACATAGGCAATGTGCCGCGACTGCTCGTCGATGATGTGCGGGAAGTTCGCGCTCTGGCCGGCCTGCACCGTGACGATCAGGAAGCAGTTCGGAAAGCCGCGGCTGTAGAAGCCGTGCATGGTCTTGACGCCATCGCGCCAGCGATCGGACAGGCTCATGCCGTCGCGGCCATAGACCTCAAAACCCATGCGGCGGGCGTAATCGGTGCCGACCTCGAAGCCGCTGGCGTAGATCAGGCAGTCGAGCTCATAAGCCTTGCCGCCGGCCACGACGGCATTCTCGGTGATCCGATCGACACCCTGCCCTTTGGTGTCGACGAGATGAACGTTGGGACGATTGAAAGTGTCGAGATATTCGTCGTGGAAGCATGGCCGCTTGCAGAACGCCTTGTACCAGGGCTTGAGCGCCTCCGCCGTCGCCTTGTCCTTGACGACCGCGTCGACCCGGGCGCGGATCTCCTCCATCTTGCGGTAGTCGGCCTGCTCGATGACCTTCAACGCCTCCTCCATCGAGGTGACGGGTTGCGGCTGTCGGCGCGGCGCGAGCAGGATCTCGCCGAGCAGGCCGGTCCAGCCGTCCTGCACCAGATCCCGCTCGAACGGCTCGCCTGAGATCACGGCGGTGAAATTGTCCATGCGCTCGCGCTGCCAGCCCGCCTTCAGGCTTTCTGCCCAGCGCGGATCCGTCGGCCGGTCGTCGCGCACGCCGATCGCGGACGGCGTGCGCTGAAACACATTGAGCTCCTTCGCCGAACGCCCGAGATGCGGCACGCATTGCACCGCGGTGGCGCCGGTGCCGATGATGCCGACGCGCTTGTCGGCAAGCCCGGTCAGACCGCCATCAGCACTGCCGCCGGTGTAGTCGTAGTCCCAACGGCTGGTGTGGAAGCTGTGGCCCTTGAAGCTCTCGATGCCGGGAATGCCCGGCAACTTGGGGCGGCTGAGCGGGCCTCCGGCGAGAATGACGAAGCGTGCGCGGATCTGATCGCACCGATCGGTCTCGACCAGCCAACGCGCCTCCTCCTCCCGCCACACCATGCGGGAGATGACGGTCTGAAACAGCGCGCGCTCGTAGAGACCGAAATGACGGCCGATGCGGCGGGAGTGCTCGTAGATCTCCGGCGCCCGGGCGTATTTGCGCACCGGCATGTAGCCAGTCTCTTCCAGGAGCGGCAGGTAGATGTAGCTCTCGGTATCGCAGGCAGCTCCAGGATAACGATTCCAGTACCAGGTGCCGCCGAAATCGGCAGCCTTTTCCACGATGCGGAAACCATCGATGCCGGCCTCGCGCAAACGCGCGCCACAGAGCAGCCCGCCGAAGCCGCCGCCGACCACCACCACCTCGGTCTCTTCAGTGACAGGTGCGCGCGCAAAACCGGGATCGGCCCAGGGATCGTCGAGGTAGCGACTGAAGCCGCCTGCCACCTCGACATATTGAGCCTTGCCTTCGGCACGCAAACGGCGATCGCGCTCCTCGCGATAGCGCACACGAAGAGTCGCGATGTCGACGGTAGGCTCGCCGGCTGCACCGGTCTTGTGTCTTTCCGCTGCCATGCACGTCCTCCAAGTAGAGCGCTGCTTCGCCGGCAGCTCGCCTTACGTTAGCCCCGAAAAAGTGAGGCATGCAATCGCGTCCAATGCTTTTTGCGTGAACGTCGCGAGACGTTCCGCTAACCTCGCGCGCAAATCACAAGCGTACGCCGCGCAACGACGTGGCTTCCGGAGGAGACCATGCAGGGATTGATGATGGACATGCCGCTTCTGATCAGCGGCCTGATCCAGTACGCCGCCGATTATCACGGCGAAGCCGAGATCGTCGCACGCGAGATCGAGGGCGACATTCATCGCTACACCTATGCGGACGCACATCCGCGCATCAAGCGCATGGCGCTGGCGTTGAAGCGGCTCGGCATGAAGCAAGGCGACCGCGTCGGCACGCTGGCCTGGAACACCCATCGGCATTTCGAGATGTTCTACGCCGCGCCGGGCATGGGCTACGTGCTGCACACCGTCAATCCCAGGCTGTTTCCCGAGCAGCTCGTCTACATCATCAACCACGCCGAAGACCGCCTGCTGTTCGTCGACCGCGCCACGCTGCCGCTGGTCGAAGCGATCGCGCCGCAGCTCGAGACAGTCGAGGGTTACGTCGTGATGTCCTCGCGCGAGCGGATGCCGGAGACGAAGCTAGAGAACGTGCATTGCTACGAGGAGCTTCTGGCGCGCGAGAACGACGCCGGCTTCGCCTGGCCAGAGTTCGACGAGAAGTCAGCCTCGACGATCTGCTACACCTCGGGCACGACGGGCAATCCCAAGGGCGTGATCTATTCGCACCGCGCCGCGATCCTGCAGACCATGACCTGCTGCAATTTCGACTTCCTGCCGGGACATGTCGAGGGCGTGCGCGAGGTGATGATGCCGATGGCGCCGCTGTTCCACGGCAACGGCTGGAACATGCCATTCACCGCGCCTTATACCGGCTCCAAGCTGGTGCTGCCCGGCCGCAACTACGAGCCCGACAAGCTCTATGAACTGCTCGAAGGCGAGAAGGTGACGCTGTCGGCCGGCGTGCCGAGCTTCTGGCTGATCCTGCTCGACTGGCTCGGGCGTACCGGCAACGGGTTCTCGACCCTGCGCGCAACGTTGTCGTCTGGCTCCGCCCCGCCGCGCGCGATGGTCGAGAAACTGAAGCGCGACTACGGCATCGACTACATCCAGGCCTGGGGCATGACCGAGGCCCTGGGCTGCTCGATGCCGGGCCTGCGGCCGGGCTCGGAGCACCTCAGCGAGAAGGAGAAATTCGACCGCCGCCAGGTGTCCGGCCGTGCCTGCTTCGGCACCTCTCTTCGCATCGTCGATGACGCCGGAAACGAGCTGCCGCGCGACGGCAAGACGGTCGGACATCTGCGCGCCCGCGGCCCCTGGGTCGCCTCCGGCTACATGAAGCTGGACGAAGGTCTCGACCGCGACGGCTGGCTGATCACCGGCGACATGGCGGTGATCGACCCTCAAGGCCACGTCACGCTGACCGACCGCTCCAAGGACGTGATCAAATCCGGCGGCGAATGGATCTCATCGATCCAGCTTGAGGATGTCGCACTGTCGCATCCCGATGTGCTCCAAGCCGCGGTGGTCGCGATCCACCATGAGAAATGGCAGGAGCGTCCCCTGCTCCTCGTCGTCCGCAAGAAAGGCGCGAGCGTCGACGGCAAGTCGCTGCTCGACCATATGCGTCCGAAGATCGCAAGCTGGTGGATGCCGGACGCCGTCGAATTCCTCGACGAGTTTCCGATGACGGGGACCGGCAAGGTGCTAAAGTCGGCGCTGCGCGATAGATTCAAAGAGTACCGGGTTGCGTGAGCCGCCCGCCTTCGATCAAGGAGACCAGAGATGCTGTACCCGATGTCGCCAAAGGTCGTCGAGCTCAAGCGCAAGCTCGAGAGCTTCATGGACCGGCACATCTATCCGAACGAGGAGCGCTTCTATCGTGAGGCCGAGGAACTCGGGCCGTGGAAGGTCTATCCGGTCGTCGAAGAATTGAAGCCGCTGGCGCGCGCGGAGGGCCTCTGGAATCTGTTCCTGCCGGAATCAAGCCATGGCGCGGGTCTTTCCAATCTCGACTATGCCCCGCTCTGCGAGGTGATGGGCCGCTCGCATCTTGCGCCCGAGGTGTTCAACTGCTCGGCGCCCGACACCGGCAACATGGAGGTGCTGGAGCGCTATGGCAGCGAGAAGGACAAGGAGCGCTGGCTGAAGCCGTTGCTCGCGGGCGAGATCCGCTCCTGCTTCGCCATGACCGAGCCAGCGGTCGCCTCATCGGACGCGACCAACATCGAAAGCTCGATCGTGCGCGACGGCGACCACTACGTCATCAACGGGCGCAAATGGTACACGACCAACGCAACCGACCCGCGCTGCAAGATCTGCATCTTCATGGGCAAGACCGACCCTGACAATCCCGACCGCCACAAGCAGCAGTCCATGATTCTGGTGCCGATGGATACGCCCGGCATCGAGGTCAAGCGTCCCCTTCCCGTGTTTGGCTTCTACGGCGTGCCCGACCGCGCCTCCGAGGTCGTCTTCACCAATGTGCGTGTGCCGCGGGAAAACATGCTGCTCGGCGAGGGCCGCGGCTTCGAGATCGCGCAGGGACGCCTCGGTCCCGGCCGCATCCACCACTGCATGCGGCTGATTGGCCTCGCCGAGCGCACGCTGGAGAAGATGTGCCGCCGCGTGCGCAGCCGCGTCGCTTTCGGCAAGCCGGTCTCGGAGCAGACGGTGACGCAGGAGCGCATTGCGGAGGCCCGCATCATGATCGAGCAGGCCCGGCTGCTGACGCTCAACGCCGCTTCTGCCATGGACACGGTCGGCAACAAGGTGGCGAAAGCCGAGATCGCGATGATCAAGGTCGCCGTGCCCAACATGGCCTGCCAGATCATCGACTGGGCGATCCAGGCCCATGGCGGCGGCGGCACCTCGAACGATTTCGGCTTGACGCACGCCTATGCGACCGCACGCTTGCTGCGTCTGGCCGATGGACCGGATGAGGTTCATCGCAACCAGATCGCGCGGCTGGAGCTGAGGAAATATTCGAACGCGTAGGAACGGCGCTCTTCCCTCGCCTCAGTTGACCACATAGACGTCGGGATCGGCGCTGGAGCTCGGCTTCTTGAAAGCGTTGCGCAAGGCGGACGACATCGGGACGTTGTAATTGAGGCCGTTCGGCGGCGTCGGCGATTGCAGCCACTTCTTGTAGAGCACCTCGATCTCAGGGCTGGCGTAGAGCTCCGCCGTCGCCCGATCGGCGAGTGCCTTGAAAGGCGCATCCTCCCGCCGCAGCATGATGCCGTAAGGCTCCGGCTTCGAGAACGCCTCCTCGCTGATCATGTAGGCTTGCGGCTCCTTGGAGCGCGCGATCGCAACCGCCAGCTGCACGTCATCGAGCGCATAGGCCTGGGCGCGGTCGGTTTCCAGCAACAGGAAAGCCTCCGCCTGGTCCTTCGCCGGCATCACGTTGAGGCCGAGATTGCGTTCGGTGTTGACCTTGGCGAGCTGCGTCAGGTTGACCGAGCCGGCGACGGCCGTGACCGCCTTGCCCTTGAGATCGTCTATGGTGTTGATCTTCGCGGCCTTCTTGGCGGCGAACCGCGTCGCGCTGAGGAAATGCGTGTTGGTGAAGGCGACCTGCTTCTGGCGATCGGCGTTGTTCGTGGTCGCCGAGCAGTGCAGATCGAGCGTGCCGTTGACCATCAACGGGATCCGGTTCGACGAGGTCACGGCGAGCGTGTCGACGGCGATGTCGGGCATGCCCAGCTGCTTCTTCACGGCATCGACGATCCTGAGGCAGATGTCCATGGCAAAGCCGACCGGCTTCTGGTTGCCGTCCAGATAGCTGAACGGGACCGAGGCCTCCTGATAGCCCAGCGTGATCTTCTTCGTCTCCTTGATCTTCTGGAGCGTGCCCGTGAGGTCCTCGGCCGAGGCGGCACTCGCAAGACATGTCAGGGCCAGAATAACGGTAGGTAGACGCATCGGCTGCTCCTCAAGGGGTCTCGCGCCTCCTTGCCGGGCGCAATCGAGCGCGTTGATAGCGCAGGCGCGCACCGGCCGCCAGCCTCGCTTGCGCCTATCAGCTATCCCGGCTTTCAATACGCGAGACGGCTCTTACGCGTCGATGCCGTGCCGGATCAGGATGCGCTCGGCGCTGTCGTTCCAGACATCCATCTTGATGATCTTGCCGCCGCGCACCACGAAACGATCGACGTAACGGTTGCCCTCGAAGGGGGTCCCGTCCTTCCACTCGCCGTAGAGCGTGCCGACGCTGTAAACCACCGTTTCGCCGTCGCCGGGGCAGACGTCGAACCGGTCCATCTTCTTCTTGACCCAGCGGTAGCGCTTGGCGTTGAAGGCGGTCGGGCCGCGCGGATGATCGAACGTGTTTCCGCCGGTGAAGGTGATAACCGTGCCCGGCGCCATATAGGCCGCCGCAGCATCCGGATCCGGGATCATCGATGCCGTGAGATAGGCCTCCACGATTGCGACGTCGGGCAATGGAGCGGCTTCGGTTTTGACGGCGACGGACATGGCTGGGTCTCCCGGAACTTGCGGAATAGTACCGCCACTCGCACAAGATCCATGCATATATTTTGGACATTTGCCTCGCTACACTGCCGACAATCTGGAGCCGCCGATCCCGGCCGCTTGCTCTAAATTCCGTCCGCAAGAGCCATGATCACCCAACCCGCCTTCGACCTGATCTTCCGCAACGCGCTGTTGCGATCGTCGGCCGCACCCGTCGATATCGGCGTGAATGGCGGCCGCATCGCCGCGATCGAGTCACAGCTGGCCTGCGAAACGCTCGACGTCGATCTCGGCGGGCATCTGGCTTTGCCCGGCTTCGTCGATACCCACATCCACCTCGACAAGGCCTGCCTGCTCGACCGCTGCGGGCACGAACACGCCAGTCTCGGCGACGCCATCCGGGCGGTGTCGGCGATGAAACGCGACTTCACGGTCGAGGACGTCTACGCCCGCGGCGCCAAGGTGCTGGAGCGCGCGATCGTGCACGGCACGACGCGGATGCGCACGCATGTCGAGATCGATCCACGGATCGGCCTGCGGAGCTTCGAAGCGGTGAAGGCGCTGAAACGCGATTACGCCTGGGCCATCGACCTGTCGCTCTGCGTGTTCCCGCAGGAAGGCCTGACCAACGATCCCGGAGCTGAGGACCTGCTGATCCAGTCCTTGCGCGACGGCGGTGACGTGATCGGCGGCTGTCCCTATACCGACACCGATCCGAACGCGCATCTCGAACGCATCTTCGATCTCGCGCGGGAATTCGACGTCGACGTCGACCTTCACCTGGATTTCGATCTCGATCCCTCCTGGTGGCATCTCGACGAAGTCTGCCGGCAGACCGAGCGGCGCAACTATCACGGACGGGTCGTGATCGGCCATGCGACAAAACTCTCGGCCCTGCCGCCGGATCGGATGAAGGCTGCCACCGCGCAGCTGGCAAGAGCCGGCGTCGCCGTCACCGTGCTGCCCGCGACAGATCTCTATCTGATGGGCCGCGAGGTCACCCACAACGCGCCGCGCGGACTGACGCTCGCCCACAAGCTCGCGGGCAATGGCGTGGTGTGCTCGGTTGCGACCAACAACGTACTCAATCCCTTCACGCCATTCGGCGACGCCTCGCTGCTGCGGATGGCGAACTTCTACGCCAATGTCGCGCACGTCGCGGTGACCGATTTCGACACCTGCCTCGATCTCGTGACCGAACAGCCGGCCCGGCTGATGAACCTTGCAGATTACGGCATCAAGGTCGGAAATCCCGCCGATCTCATCGTCCTCGATACGAAAGATAGCCGCTTCGCCATCGCCGAGCTGCCTGATGTCGTGATGGGCTTCAAGCGCGGCCGGCAGACCTTTCAGCGGCAGCGGCCCACCTTGTTCCGGCCCGGAACCTGGACCCCTTTCAGTTGAACACCAATGGTAGAATCGTCGGGACACGGAGCCGGATATAGGCCGTTCGCGCTGGTTTCACGGCCGATCTCACCCCAAATCCGAGTCCGGTAGAATCCCGGACCGTAGCTGTGCGCATTGAACAAGAGGTCATCCGGATCATACTAAGGGGGCGCTCTGAACCATCCGGGTTCAGTGGGGAAGTCTGTCCATGTTCAACGCTTTCAGTAGCCTCGATTATCGCTCCATTCGGGCCAACAGCCCTGCGGAAACCGCCGTCAAGCGACTCAACGGAATCGGCGAAGTCCTGTCGAGCCTCGATATCTCCACGATCCACACACAGGACGACATGACCCGCGCGCTCTGGACGCTCGAGACCGCCGACAAGTGCATCCGCATGATCGTCTCGGAGTTCCGCACCGCGCCCGCCAAGGAGCAGGTTGTCCGCAAGGCCAAGAGCTTGGTCGATGCGATCGAGCATGCTCGTGACGAAATCTCGAACTATCGCGACGGCCGCAGGGCGTTGAGCTGAACGCAGGCGTTCGGCCTCAGCACCCGATCTTCGCCAAGATCCGGTCTGCCTCGGTCCGCCAATCGGCGCTGCGGGCGAACTCCTTGGTGCCCCTGGCGCCGAACACCCCTTCGTCGGCGAGATCGGCCATCCACGCCTGCCGTTCGGCAGTGCCCTGCGCGGACCATGGTGTCAGCCCCGCCTCGCGCACGGTCTCGGCGACCTCCCGCACCTCTTCGGCACGCCGGCGGCCGTGCTCGATCACGCGCTGGAAGCAATAGGCGCCCTGCTTCTCCCAGTTGATTCCGGGAAACGTCTCCGCGAGCGAGGCCAGCACCGCGTCCTCGACCCCATAGGCGCGCGCGGTGGTGAAGCTCTCGATGACCATGGCCTCGAGGCCCTTGATCATGATGCTGCGGCACATCTTCACCGCGGAGGACACGCCGAGCTCGTCGCTCGCAATCTTGGCCGCAAAGCCGATCGCATTCAGAAGCGGCTCGATCTCCCTCGCGCCGGGGCCGCCGAGCAGCAGCGGCACCTTGATGCGATAGGGCGGCACCGAGGTCATCACCGCGCCCTCGACGTAGCGGCCGCCTCCACCGTCGATCAGGGCCGCCGCGCGCTGCTTGGCGCCGGGAGAGGCCGAATTGAAATCGAGGAACCAGGTGCCCTGGTTGAGCGCGACGGCACAGGCCTTCGCCACCGGCACGGCCTGGCTGGCAGTGACGGCGGAGATGATGAAGTCGGATTTCGCAGCCAACTCGGCGTGCGAAGCCGCGAGCGCCACACCGAATTTTGCCGCATGCTGCTGCAGCGAGGCGCCCTGCTCGCTTCCGAGCTTGATGTCGTAGGTTGACACCTTGATATCCTGCCGGCGCAAATCCTCGGCCAGGATCCGCCCGACCTCGCCATAACCGATCAGCCCGATCTGCCAGCGCTTCGGATCCGCCATCAGTTCAATCCTCGTGTCGTCTCGTCGAACAGCTCCTCGATCGCATAGCGGCGCGGGATCAGCGACTGCTGGAAGGCGTAGTCGACGATCAGCTCGAGCGGCCTCCTGTTGGCCTCGATCCCGAACGGCACGAGATCGGGTTCTGCCGCAGGCCTCATCTGTTCCTTGTTCCGCTTGAGCAGATCATAGAGGCCCGCGACCACGTCAGGACGCGATTTCGCCAGCTTCTCAGTCACCACCACGAGATGATTGACCGGAACGACGCCGCGCCGGGCGTACCATCTGGCGGCCTCGGCGGCAGGATCAGGAAATAGAGACTTGAGCCGGGGATCGTCGGAGGTCTCACCAAGCACGGCATCGAGCTCGCCGTCGAGCAGCATCTGCAGGATCTTCTTGTCTTTGGGCGCGCGCTCGGTGGTGTCGACATACTCGGCGACGTGCGGATCCTCGAAGGTAATCCAGCGGATCCTGTCGAGATTGACGCCGTAGTCGTTGGCGAGGATGCCCCTGATCCAGGCGCCTGTCGTCGTGGTGAACGAGCGGATGCCGACGCGCTTGCCTTCGAGATCGGACGGCCCGAGCGATCCACGTGCGGAATCGTAGAGCGCGTAGGAATGCTGGAAGCGGCCGAGCATGGTCGCCGGCAGCAGCACCAGCGGCCTGCCGTGCGCCTTCGCCATCAGATAGGTGACGATCGCCATCTCGCAGACGTCGAAGGCCTGCTCGCGCACCATCGGCTTGAACGCGGTGTTGGTCGGTGTGTACTCGATGAAGTCGAGATCGAACTGGTCGGAGCGGAGCTCGCCGCTCTTGACCGCCTGCACATGGCGGTGGTTGCCGAGCACGGCCTTCAGCTTGAGACGATCCATCCGCCTGCTCCGCTTGTGTTCGCCCTAGACGTCCTCGGGATTATCGACGTAGACGAGCCCGGCCTTCGCCAGTGCCTCGCGCATGTTGTACATGTCAAGGCCAAGCTCGCCGGAGGCAAGCCGCTTACGCTTGCCGCCCTCGTCCGAGTTGCGCTTTCTCGCCTTGTCGGCGACCTCCGAGGCGTAGCGCTTCGGCACCACCACGACGCCGTCGTCGTCAGCGACGACGATGTCGCCGGGATCGACGTTGACGCCGGCACAGACCACGGGAACGTTGACCGAGCCGAGCGTCGCCTTGACCGTGCCCTTGGCCGAGACCGCGCGCGACCAGACCGGAAATTCCATCTCGTGCAGCGCTTTGACGTCGCGGCAGCCGGCATCGATGATCAGCCCTTGCACGCCGCGCGCCTGCAGCGAGGTCGCCAGCAGCTCGCCGAACATGCCGTCGGTATTGTCCGTGGTGCAGCCGACGACGAGGATGTCGCCCTTCTTGCACTGCTCGACGGCGACATGGATCATCCAATTGTCGCCGGGTTGCGCCAGCACGGTGACCGCGGGACCGGCAATCGCCGCGCCGGGCCAGACGGGCCGCAAGTATGGCTTCATCAGGCCGAGGCGGCCGTAGGCCTCATGCACGGTCGAGACACCATACTCGGCCATGCCGGCAGGGTCGGCTCGCTTGATGTTGCGAACGACGACCGGCTTCATGCCAGCTCCTCTGCAACCGTCGGGAACAGGCGCTGATAGGCCTCGCCATAGGTCATGGGCACGCCGGTGTTGCGGCTGCCCTGGATGCCGCGGTTGAGCGCGACACGCTCGTAATAGCCCCACAGATGCTTCTGCGCGGCCAGGATCTGGAACGCTTCGTATTTCTCCTTCCAGACCTCGTCGATCCTCAGCAGCAGGTCGGGCTTGTAGTTGCACTGCTCGGGCTGATGCGGCTCGAACAGGAACACCGGCGGTGCCGCATACTTGTACTGCGCGCCGGGCTTGTGGCCCATCGCCTGCGCGACCACACGGGTCTCCTGTGCGAAATGCGCCGCGTTGGGATGATCGAAATTGTACGGATCTTCCAACGCATGCGTCAGCACGAAGCTCGGATTGAGCTCGCGGTAGATGTCGACCATGCGGTCGAAGTGCGCCTCGGTGAGCTTCAGTGGATAGTCGCCGCAGTCGAAGAACTCGATCTCGGCGCCCAGCAGCTTCGCCGCGCGCTCCGCCTCGTCCTTGCGCCCCGCTTTGACCGATTCCAGCGTCGCGCCCTTCTCCTTCCAGGCGAACTGGCTCTCGCCGCGCTCGCCAAAGGACAGGCAGACGATCTTCATGCGATAGCCCTTCTTCGCATGCAGCGCGATAGCGCCGCCGGCGCGCCAGACGAAATCGCCGGGATGGGCGGTGACCACGAGACCTGTCTTCATGGGACGAACTCCCTTCTTTCGTTTGTAGGCATCAAATTGATCGGCGCCCGGTCATCGGTCGAACCCGAACAGGCGCGCGGGATTGTCGACGAGGATCTTCTGTTGAAACTCCGGCTCCGGCGCGAACAGCGGGATCAGATCGACGAGGTCTCCGTCGTTCGGCATCGCCTTGACGTTGGGATGCGGCCAGTCCGTGCCCCAGATGACGCGATCGGGCGCGGTCTCGACGATCTTTCGTGCGAACGGTACCGCATCGGTAAACGGCGGACCGGCCGAGGACACCCGCTCGGAGCCGCAGATCTTGACCCAGCATTTCTCGTCACGCTGCATCAGCTCGATCAGGATCCTGAACGGAAGCTGGTCGAGCCCCTCGGCGGCCTTCACCCGCCCCATATGGTCGATCGTGTAACTCAGCGGCAGCCTTGCCAGCATATCGGCATAATCCGGCAGGTCGATCGCGTCGAAATGCAGGTCGATGTGCCAGCCGAGCGGCGCGACCATGGCAATGACGCGGTCGAACACGCCCTTATCGGGCACGCCGCCGAGATGGCGGACGAAATTGAAGCGGCAGCCGCGAAAGCCGCCCTCGTGCAGCACGTGAAGCCCGCGCTCGGTGATGGTGTCGTCGATATTGGCGACCGCGCGATAGGCACCGTTGCTCGCAGCGATCGCATCGAGCGCGACCGTATTGTCAGTGCCGTGCACGCTGGCATTGACGATGACCGCGCGCTCGACACCGAGCTTGGCATGCAGCACGCGAAAATCCTCCAGCGGCGCGTCCGGCGGCGTGTAGGACCGATCCGACGCATAAGGATATTTCGCGCCGGGCCCGAAGATGTGGCAATGCGCGTCGCAAGCCAGCTTCGGCAGCTTGAACTTCGGCGTGCGCGTGTTCGGATCGGGCGGCGGAATGGTCGGCGTGTACATCATCGTCATCAGGTGAGCCCGCCGAAGCGAGACCGCTTGTTTCAAGTCTTGCTGCTGACGACCGGCCGGCGCCGCGCCGGCGCGGCATGATCGAGCGGCGGCGCCTGGAACGAGGCAACCGTCGCCTGCACCAATTGCTCGATGGCAGTGGCGGCATCGCCGCCGTCGGCCTCGCCGCGCGACAGGCGCGAAACGCGGTCCGGCGTCACCAGTGAATAATAGAGCGCGCCGAGCAGGAAATGGCTGCGCCAGACGATGTCGGTGCGCGGAATATGCGGCAGGCTTTCGTGGACCGCATCGATGAAGGCGTGGCTGGTATCGTCAAAAGTCTGCGCGATGATCTTTCGCGTGACCTCGTTGCCTTCCGCCGACATCACAGCGCGCAGCCGCGTGAAGCGCGCCCCGCCGCCGGCGAGATCGCTGCCCGAGGTGAATGCCGGCACCACATAGGCGCGCACGATCGCCTCCAGCCGGTCCTGCAGATCGCGCACGCGCCGGGCGGCCGCGAGCAGCTCCGAACGGCGCAGGTTCATCGGCCCGCAATGGCGCCGATAGATCTCCAGCAGCAGCCCGTCCTTGGTCTTGAAATGATAGGTCACACTGCCGGGATTGGCCCCGGCCGCGTGCGCGATATCGCGCACCGAGACGGCATTGAAGCCGTTGGTGGCGAACAGCTCCTCGGCCGCGGCGAGGATTGCCTCGCGCATATTCGGCTTGCGGGCCGTTTCCTTGCTGGTGGGCTTGCGGACCATGTGATTTGTACTATCGTACAAAAGATCAGGTCTCGTCAACAAAAACCGCGGCGGCCTGCGAGGACGGCTCGGAAGGAGCCGGACAAGCCTCTCCTAGGCATGTCGAATCCGCTTGCCGAACCGATCGGCTGGCGACGGCATATTTCGCCGCGAATTCTGAGCCCGGTTGCTGCGCGTCAACGCAACAGCATGGACAAAGCGTCATTTGTGTTTTGCACGGCGCTGCGCGAGCACTGTCTGGAAGGCACCGAGGACGACGAATGAGTAAACCCGCATTGTTGAGGCTGCATCGCTGGATCACTTTGGTCTTCGCTCTTCCCTTGCTCGCGATCATCGTCACCGGCCTGATTCTGTCGATCGAGCCTCTCGTGCAAACGACTATCATGAGCGGTGCCGCGATCGAGGCCGACCGTATCATCGAGGTGGTGGAGCGATACGATCCCGATGGCAAGGCGCGAGGCCTCTCCATCGACGCGGGCAGCCGCAGCATCACGCTCCGGGGCACCAACGTGCCGGCGATCGATCTTGCAACCGGCGAAGCCGCCTCGGCGGGTTCGACCCTGTCGAATGTCTTGCTCTGGGCCCGGTTCACGCACGAACGCCTCATCGGCCAGGCCTGGCTGGTGACGGCATCCACGCTGGCCATCGTGATCATCATGCTGCTCGGCATCGTCATGGGATTGCCGCGGCTGCGCAACACGCTGTCGGGATGGCACAAGGCAACCGCCTGGTTCACGCTGCCGCTGATCCTGCTCAGTCCGCTGACCGGTCTGTGCATGGCGTTCGGCCTGACATTCCAGAGTGGAACTGCTCCGGCCGCAACCGACCGCCCTCTCGCCCTGCCGGACGCGATCCGCATGGTTGCAGCCTCGCATGAGCTGTCGCATCTGGTCTCGATCGGCACGCGCGGCGGCCGCACGATGGCAAGACTTTATGACGGCGGCGAGTTGCGCGCCTATGCCGTCACGTCGTCCGGGGCCACCCCCCTGCCGCGCAACTGGCCGCGCCTGATCCACGAGGGAAACTGGTCGGCCCTGATCGCCACGCCGCTCAATGTCGTGACGTCGATCGCGCTGCTGATCCTGCTGTCGACCGGCCTGCTGATCTGGGCGCGGCGAACGTTGCGCAAGCGGCGACCGCGCGCGGAGGGGCCGACCGACGCGGCAATGGTCGGCGCTAGCTGATCGCGCGGAGAGTCAATTGCGTGCGCCCGCCCGCATCTTCTCCGGTGCGACGCGCTGGAAGAGATCGCCATCGTTGTCGGCCGAGGGGATCAGGATCGCGCGATCGCGCGGCAGCGCTTCCGGCATCTCGTCACGGATGAAGGCGATCATCTTCTCTCGCATCTCGCAGCGCAGATCCCAGGATTGCGGCGCGTTTCGCGCGCTGACCAGCGCGCGCAGCTCGATGGTGCGCGCGTCCGCATCGATCACCTGAAGATTGACGACGGCCCCATCCCAGAGCTTGGACTGCTTCACCGCCTCCTCCAGCCAGCGCCGAATGCGCGGAACGTCGGCGCGATAATCGACATGAAGCGCGATCACACCGATCAGGGATGCGGTGTCGCGGGTCCAGTTCTGGAACGGCTTCTCGATGAAATAGGACAGCGGCACCACCATGCGGCGCCAGTCCCACAGCCGGATCACGACATAGGTCGCGGCGATATCCTCGACCCAGCCCCACTCGTTCTCGATGATCACCGCGTCCTCGATACGGATCGGCTGGGTGATCGCGATCTGCAAGCCCGCGATCAGGTTGCTCAGCAGCGGCCGCGCCGCAAGGCCGACGATGATGCCGGCGGCGCCTGCCGAGGCAAACAGGCTGACGCCGTATTGCCGGACCGAATCGAACGTCATCAGCGCGGTCGACACCGTGATGATGACGATGATGGTGTCGGTGACGCGCTTGAACACGCGGACCTGCGTGACGTGCTTGCGCGCGACGAAATTTTCGGTGACATCGCGGAAATTCTGCAGATAGCGCGCCGCGCTCATATCGACGATCCTGATCGAGATCCAGCCGATCAGTGCGATGACGGCGACGACGAACAGGCGCATCATCGGCGTACGGATCGTGTCGTCGAGCGGCGCGAGCGGCAGGACCAGGGCGACGGCCGCCAGACACAGCGCCAGCTGAGCCGGGCCGGACGTCCGCTCGATGAACACGCTCAGCAGCGGCAGGCGGGTTCCAAAGGCCCGGTTAAGCAGCCATTTGGCGATCCGGTAGAACGACAGCGCAAGGAGGATTGCTGCCGCAACGAGGCTGAGACCGATGAACCATGACGGTATCCAGCCGAGCATTCCGTCGATGTCGGCCATCACAGCCTGCCAATGCATCGCCATTTCCCAATTTGCTCCGCGACAGCCGGCTCAACGCCTCTCAGCCGGCTTCGCTCCCCCGCCCTGTGCAACGCAGCATCCCATAGGTGCAAGTGTCGCCGAACTGGGCTAATTTGGGGGCTCATGACTCGACGTAGCGGCAGCGCCGATCTTCCCCTGCATACCGGACGGGTTCCGCCCTGGCTGGCGAGCCGCATGGCCTCGCTCGGGTCGATCGTCACGCAGGCGATCGTGCATCATTACGGCCGCGATGCATTTTTGCAGCGGCTGTCCCATCCGTTCTGGTTCCAGTCGTTCGGCGCCGTGATGGGAATGGACTGGCACTCCTCCGGCATCACGACGTCGGTGATCGGCGCGTTGAAGCGCGGGCTGGGCCCGCTTCAGGACGAGCTCGGGATCTATGTCTGCGGCGGCCGGGGCCAGCATTCGCGCAAGACACCGGACGAGCTGATGCAACTCGGCGAGCGCGTCGGCTTCGACGGCGCAGAGCTGACTCGCGCCAGCCGCCTGGTGGCGAAGGTCGACAGCGCGGCCGTGCAGGACGGCTTCGACCTCTATCTCCACGGCTTCTTCGTCACCGCCGACGGCAAATGGACGGTGGTGCAGCAGGGCATGAACGGCGACAAGCGCCAGGCCCGCCGCTATCACTGGCATTCCGAGGCGCTGAAGAGCTTCGTCGATGCGCCGCATAGCGCGATCGACGGGCCGCAACAGGGCGAGATCGTCAATCTCACCGACCATCGCGCCGACGTCTCACGCACCGCGCAGCTCGATCTCCTGGATGATCTCGGTCCCGATCGCATCGTCTCCGAATTCGAACGTCTGGTCGGGACTGCGTCCGAGCCGGCTCAGCCCATGCTGCCGCATCTGATCATGCCCGCGCACCACGACGTGCGTCCGAAGGACGTATTTGCGCGCCGCCTGCACGGCACGCTGGCCGCCGCGGCCGAGCGCGGCCCGGCCGACTTTCCCGAATTGCTGCTGACGCCCGGCGTCGGCGCCCGCACCGTGCGCTCGCTGGCGATGGTCGCGGAGGTCGTGCACGGCGCGCCCTATCGCTTCGCGGACCCGGCGCGTTTCTCGCTCGCCCATGGCGGCAAGGACCGGCATCCCTATCCCGTCCCGATCAAGGTCTATGACGAGACCATCCGCGTGCTGAAGGGCGCGATCCAGAGCGCCAAGCTCGGGCGTGAGGAAGAGATGCAGGCGATGAAACGGCTCGACGATCAGGCCCGGCGGCTGGAGCGGACTGCCCGGGGACCTTCGGTGGAGGCCTACATCGCCAATGAGCGCGCCGCCTCGCCCGATCTCGACGGCCGCTCCGTGTTCGGCTGGGAACGCGACCTCGCGCTCACAAAAAAGCGGACCGGTTGAACACCGGTCCGCAAGTTGGTCGGGAGGAACGCTGTTAGGTCTCGTCGGTCTCCGGCTTCTCGTCGAGCCGGTTGGCGGCGTGGTCCTGATATTGTTCGGTCTGGATGGTCTTGCCGTCCATGCCGCGGATGTCCGAATGCTGCTTCTTGTCGCGGTTGGACAGGACCATGTTGTCGCCGATCATCTCCTTGGGGATTTCGGTCATGCCGCCGGTGCCGTCGCCCTTGCCGTGCATGCCGGATCTGAAATGCGTCTTGCTGCCATGCCCTCCTGGCATCGGTTTCTCCTCTTGCAGTGATCTTCTTCGTGTTTCCGTGACGAGCTCTGCATCGGAACTTGCAGCGTCACCTGCCGCCCTTGCCCGCCTCGTCGTGCGTGTGATGGGAGTCGCGCTCGCCTCCACCGCCCGAGACGCGGCTATGATTGCGTTGCGAATTGTCGGCGGGCGGCTTCTTCACCTCCAGCGGCGCCTTGGCGTTCTCGTGTGAGGCGCCGGGTCCGCCTTGGCGGATGCTGTTCGGGGTCTTGGTGGATGTCGACATGGATGTCGCCCTCCTCAACGATCTTGCTGATATCCCTGGTTGGTCGTGTTCTGCTTGATGTTGCCCTGCTGTCCCTGCTGGTCCGGATTTTCCGCGCGCTGCTGGCCATGCGGCGTCTGATCAGCGGACATTTGCTTGCTGTCGCTGGTTCCCTTGCGACTCTGATTTTCCGGCGGAACAGGTGGCATCTTGCTGGTCATGATCTGTCTCCCGTTCGAACGTGCGAGGGGACAACAGGACGAGCGGCACACCGTTCCTGGACGATGTGTGACAAAGATTCTCCGAAGGGACACTTGCGTCAGCTCGCCGCGGTAAGGGAACGATCGATGCTTGCTTCGCTGCACGCAGTCATCCGTGTTCCCCGGCCCTCGGCCGTGACCGGAAGCCTCGCGATCGCGCGCAAGCCCGGCCGCTTGCGCCAGTGCACCTCTGCGGGATCGACGGCCAAGCCGAGTTTCGGCCAGCGCACGAACAGCGCTTCCAGCGCACAGGCCGCCTCGATGCGCGCGAGCTGATGGCCGAGGCAGAAATGGATTCCCGTTCCGAACGAGAGATGACGATTCGGCTTGCGCTCGAGATCGAGCCGCTCCGGACGGTCATGCATCGCCGGATCCATGTTCGCGGCGGCGAGCATCACCATGACCCGATCGCCCTTGCTCAGACGTACGCCTTCGACCACGACATCCCGCCGGACATAGCGCGGCTTGGAGAACTGCACGGGGGAGACGAAGCGCAGGAACTCCTCGACAGCGAGCCCGATGCGGCTCCAGTCCTGCTCCAGCCAATCGCGCAAGTCCGGACTTCTGAGGAGCTCGTAAGCGGAGCCGCTGATGAGATGTGTGGTGGTCTCCGACCCCGCCGCAAGCAGCAGAAAGACCATCGAGACCATTTCATCCGGCGTGATCTGGCCGCCCTCGCGCTCGACCTGGACCAGCTCTGCGATCAGGCCCTCGCCGCCATGTTCGCGCGCGACCTGCAATTGTCGATCCAGATAGGCACGCATCTTGCGGAACGCAAACAGCAGGCGGAAGAAGCTGACGACGTTGGTCAGCGAGGACATCGTATTGGCCCAGGCGATGAAGCGGGGACGATCGGCCAACGGCAACCCGAGCAATTCCGAGATCACCGCGAGCGGCAGGATGCGCGCATAGCGCTGAACCAGATCGGCCGGACTTCCCGCCGAGAACAGCTCGTCGGCGAGGCCGTCGGCGATGGCACGGATGCGCGGCTCCATCGCGACGATCGCGCGGCGGCGAAAGGCCTCGTCCACGATGCTGCGCAGCCGGGTGTGATCCGGCTCGTCCATCGTCAGCATGTTGTTGGCGATGGTCCGGACGTAGCGCGGCATCCACCAGCGCAGACCGGCGACGTCGCCGTCTTCCTTTCGCAACGTGAAGATCGCGTCGTCCTTCAGGACCTGCGCGGTGGCGTCATGGGTCGTGGTGATCCAGACGTCGCCGATGAGAGGAAACCGTGTCGCAACCACGGGCCCGGACATGCGCAGCGTCGCAATGGCCCTGGGCGGATCGCGAAAGAAGGCCTCGCTGGTGAAATCGAGGCGCACATTCATGGGATCACCGCACTGATTACTGGCGTCTCACCCAGATGGTGCGCGGCCCGGGCGGCGCAAGGGGCCTTCCCCTTCGGGAACGAGACGAGTCTAGCCGCGTTCCGGCGAACGTTGACCCGTCTTGCGCTGCTGCTGGGTGTAGGCGTCCCAATGGCTCCAACTGCCATTGCTGAGGCTCTGCAGGTCGGTTGCGAGCGGACGGCGCGTGCGCTTGTCGTGATCGGCGATCACACGCTCCGACTGCGCGATCTTGCGCTTGATTTCCGCGACCGCCTTCTGGGTCTGGCCGTTCCGCTTCGACGATGCGATTTCCCCCATCGTGAAGCGCGCGGTCTCGAGCGCCTTCAACTCGGCACGATTCTTCCTCAACTGAACCCGGTGCCAGGCGATGTTGCTGTCGCTGTCCGCAACCATGTGGGAACTCCGCTGATTCGTTCCCACAGTGTATCAAGCGCCGAATCGGCACCGCAACGCCCGCCCGAGGGCGAAAATACGGTCTTTCTGCGCGCTTAGCGCTCCGCGAAGGCCTTTTCGACCACGAACTGGGCCGGCTCGCCGTGATTGCCCTCGACGAAGCCGCGCTCGCCCAGGAGCACGCGGGTGTCCGCCACCAGCGCGGGGCTGCCACAGATCATGACGCGGTCGTGGGCGGCTTCCAGCACCGGCAGACCGATATCGCTGAACAGCTTGCCCGAGGTGATCAGATCGGTGATGCGGCCGCGATTGCGGAAGGGATCGCGGGTCACGGTCGGGTAATAGATCAGCTGCTCGCGGATGTATTCGCCGATCAGCTCGTCCTGCGGCAGCGTCTGGGTGATCATCTCGCCATAGGCGAGCTCCTTGACGTGCCGGCAGCCATGCAGCAGCACCACCTTCTGGAACCGCTCGTAGGTCTCGGGATCCTTGATCACGCTCAGGAACGGCGCAAGGCCCGTGCCGGTGCCGATGAGGTAGAGGTTGCGCCCCTCCTCCAGATTGTCGATCACGAGCGTGCCGGTGGCCTTGCGGCTGACGATGATCTCGTCGCCTTCCTTCAGGTGCTGCAGCCGCGACGTCAACGGGCCGTCGGGCACCTTGATCGAGAAGAACTCCAGCGTGTCCTCGTAATTGGCGCTGGCGACGCTGTAGGCCCGCAGCAGCGGCTTCTCGCCGACCTTGAGCCCGATCATGGTGAATTCGCCGTTGCGGAAGCGGAAGGTCGGGCTCCGCGTGGTCTTGAAAGAGAACAGCGTGTCGGTCCAGTGGTGGACGCTCAAAACGCTTTCCTGATTGAAATTGCTCATCTCACCTTCCCTGTCGCGTCAATTGCGGTCTTCGAGGCGGTCCAGCTATGCGTCGTTTGTACACGATCATTCGTGTACTAATGAATAATCCGGCTTGATCCCGCGGTCAAGGCTGCCCAAGATCGGAAGCGTTGCAGTTAGGAATAAGGAGCCCTTTCCATGGCGCATGACGCCCCCCAGGCCGCCGGACCCTCCAAGCTCGTGATCCGGAATATCGGCCTGATCCTGTCCGGCGCCCTGGAAAAGCCGATCCTGGACGGCGACACCATCGTCGCCGAGAACGGCAAGATCACCGCCATCGGCCGCTTCAAGGACGTCGATATCGAGGGCGCGACCACCATTGTCGACGCCCAGGGCACCACGGTGGCGCCGGGCCTGATCGACAGCCACGTCCACCCGGTCGCCGGCGACTGGACGCCGCGGCAGAACCAGATCAACTGGATCGACAGCTATCTCCATGGCGGCGTCACCACCATGATCTCCGCCGGCGAGGTGCACATGCCCGGCCGTCCCCGCGACGTCGTCGGCCTCAAGGCCATGGCGGTGTTCGCCCAGCGCGCGTTCTGGACCTTGCGTCCCGGCGGCGTGAAGGTTCACGCCGGCGCGCCGGTGATCGAATGCGAGATGGTCGAGGAAGACTTCAAGGAGATGGCCGCCAACGGCGTCAAGCTGCTCGGCGAAGTCGGCCTTGGCGGCGTCAAGGACGGCCCGACTGCACGCAAGATGGTCGGCTGGGCGCGCAAATACGGCATCCAGAGCACGATCCACACCGGCGGCCCCTCGATCCCCGGCTCCGGCTTGATCGACAAGGACGTGGTGCTGGAGGCCGACACCGACGTCGTCGGCCACATCAACGGCGGGCACACGGCGCTGCCCGACGACCAGATCCGCTGCATCTGCGAGGGCTGCAAGCGCGGGCTCGAGCTCGTGCACAACGGCAATGAACGCTCGGCCCTGTTCACGCTGCGCACCGCGCGCGAGATGGGCGACCTGCACCGCGTCATCCTCGGCACCGATGCGCCCGCCGGCTCCGGCGTGCAGCCGCTCGGCATCCTGCGCATGGTCTCGATGCTGTCCTCGCTCGGCGATCTGCCGGCCGAGATCGCGTTCTGCCTCGCCACCGGCAACACCGCGCGGATGCGGCAGCTCGATTGCGGCCTGATCGAGGTCGGCCGTTCCGCCGACTTCGTCATCATGGACAAGGCGCAGCACTCGCCCGGCAAGAACATCCTGGAGAGCGTCCAGCTCGGCGACCTGCCCGGCATCGGCATGACCATCATCGACGGCATCGTACGCACCCAGCGCAGCCGCAACACCCCGCCGGCGGGGAAAGTGCCCGAGGTGGTGGCGAAGTGACTCAGGCGGAGCGGCCAAACGCTCCGCATCGTCCCTCGAAGAGTTTGAACAAATTTGCGGCCTGCTGCGTCTAACGCAGGCAGCCCTCGGCGGCGGCAATTCATTGCTGGACCATCGAGGCAGACATGAAAAGCTCATCGCGAATAGCCGTCGGCGCTGCCGGCGCGGTGGCGGGCTATATCGCCACTTTTGTGCTGTTGTCCTTCTTCGATTTCGGCAACCGGGCGGACCCGATCACATCGGGTCTGCTGGGACTGTTCGTCTACTCTCCCATCGGCGCAATCGCCGGCGCGGTGCTCGCAAGCTGGCTGGTGACGCGCCCAGAGACAGACGCAAGCAACGGAAGCGTCGCCCGCACCAGTCTGAAGTCCCTTGGTATCGTCGCACTCTTGTGCGTCGCAGCCGCCGCCGCTTACCTCGCTTACGCCTATGCGACCGCGACGCCGTGGCTCAATCCGAACGCGGCCAATCCGCTTCTCGTGTTCGAGGTCCGCCTTCCGGCGGGAGTAGCAGTGCCGACGGCAGCACAGGGCATCAGCATCGAATTGCAAACCGACCTCAACACCATGCCGGGCGAAGTGAACCCGACCGCCTTCTATCGCGACGGCGACCAGCCTGTCATCGCAGGCGAGGTCGAACTCGCCTTTCGAACCTCGCACCGTCAACTCGCTGTGAGCATCCAGGGCCAGCCGACCCGAATCTATCCGATCGACTTGACGGCCCGCGCCCCGCATACGCCGGAGTTCGGAACGTGGCGGCGGCTGACTGACGGCAGCGAAATCCGCTACCGCGCCAAATGGCCGGGCAAGACATAACGTTGAGAACGGCTCTCTTTAGGAATTTCACAACGCAAACAGATCTGCGCTCCTTGTCCAACTGCCGAAGGATGGGCAAAGGCGCAAAGCGCGGTGCCTACGATCTCTCACTGATGACAGAGATGGTGGGCACGCTGCGCTTTGCCCACCCTTCGACACCGTCGTCAGCGCAGCTTGTTCAGCAGCGCCATCAACGTCTCGCGCTCCTTGGCGTCGAGCGGCGCCAGAGTCTCGCGGGTGATCGCCAGCGCATTGGGCGCCAGCTTCTCCGCGAGTTGCTGGCCGGCGCGCGTCAGGCTCACAAGCAAGCGGCGTCCGTCTTCGGGATCCTGACTGGTCTCGGTCAGGCCGCGCGCCGTGAGGCGGTCGATCACGCCCTTGATGGTGGCGACATCCATTGCCGTCAGGCGGCCGAGCTGATTCTGTGAGCACGGACCGGTCTCGGCGAGCTTGGACAACGCGGCCCATTGCGTCGGCGTCAGATTGGTGCCGATATCGCGGGCGAAGATCGAGCTGTGGCGCTGCCAGACCTGGCGCAGGATGAAGCCGACCTGCTCGTCGAGCACGTAAGGCGGTTTTGCCGGTTTGACGTTCTTCTTCGCCGTGACGCTTCTCGCCATCCGTTCCCCGCCCCTACAACGACAGATGCGCGTCGCGGATATCAGGACGCGCGTCGAGCTCGGCCATGGTGCCGCCGAAGCAGATGCGGCCGCGCTCGATGATATAGGCGCGATCCGAGATCAGCCGCGCAAAGTGCAGGTTCTGCTCGGAGACCACGATGCTGACGCCCTCCTTCTTCATGGTCAGGATGGCATCCACCATCTGCTCCACGATCTTGGGCGATAGGCCTTCCGAGGGCTCGTCGAGCAGCACCAGCGAGGGATTGCCCATCAGCGTACGCGCGATGGTGAGCATCTGCTGCTCGCCGCCGCTCATGCGGCCACCCGGACGGTTCTTCATCTCACCGAGATTGGGAAACAGCGCGAACAGCTTTTCGCGCGTCCAGTGCGGCGCGTTCGCCCGCTTCGGCTGGCGGCCGACCTCGAGATTCTCTTCAACCGTCAAATCCGTGAAGATTCGCCGCTCCTCCGGCACGTAGCCGAGCCCTCCGCGCACGATCTCGTGGGTCGGCTTTGTCGAGACGTCCCTGCCCTCGAACGTGATGCGGCCGGTTCGCTGTGCGACGAGGCCGACGATCGAGCGGAACGTAGTCGACTTGCCGGCGCCGTTGCGCCCAAGCAGCGCCACCACCTCGCCTTCGCCGACCTCGAAGCCGATGTCGAACAGGATATGGGCCGGGCCGTAATGGCTGTTGAGGTCCTGCACCGTGAGCTTCATGCGGATGCTCCCTCGCGGTGGCGGGGATCGTAGACCAGGCCCTCGCCGAGATAGACCGCCTGTACCTGCGGATTGCCGCGCACCTCGGCCGGCGAGCCCTCGGCGATCAGGGTGCCGCGGTTGAGCACAATGATGCGGTCGGCATGCTCGAACACCACGTCCATGTCGTGCTCGGTGAAGAGCACGCCGATCGATTTCTCCCGCGCGATCTGCGCCGTGAGCCGCATCAGATCGACGCGCTCGCGCGGCGCCATGCCGGCAGTCGGCTCGTCCATCAATAAAAGCTTGGGCTGGTTGGCGAGCGCCACCGCAAGCTCGAGCCGCTTGAGATCGCCATAGGCGAGCTCGCCGCAGGGCCGATCCGCATAACCGCCCATGCCGACCAGTTCGAGCAGCCGGCCGGCCTCGTCGCGGTCGAACTTGGGTGCCGAACCGAACAGATTGAACAGCTGCCTCCCGTGCGAGATCAGCGCGACCTGCACGTTCTCGCGCACGGTCATGGTGGCGAATGTCGCGGTGATCTGGAAGGTGCGCCCGACGCCGAGCCGCCAGACATCGCGCGGCTTTCTGCCGGTGATCTCTTCGCCGAGCAGGCGGACGTGCCCGCTATCAGGCACGTTCTGGCCGTTGAGCATGTCGAAGCACGTGCTCTTTCCCGCACCGTTCGGCCCGATCAGTGCCAGGATCTCGCCGGCGCGCAGTGAGAACGAGACGCCGCGCACGGCATGGATGCCGCCATAGGATTTGGTCAGACCTTCGACCGCGAGAAGTGGAGGTGCAACGCTCATTCGGCAGACTCGATCGGCTTGGCAAGCAGAGGCGAGGCCGGCGGCGGCGCTTTCCTGCGGCGCTGCGCCAACGTTTCCAGCATGCCGACGATGCCCTTGGGAAAGACGACGACGATCAGCATGATGAAGCCGCCGAGCACGAGCTTCGACAGATCGGTCTGGCTGACCAGCCAGATGTTGAGCGCCTTGTAGACGATGGCGCCGATCACCGCGCCCGACACCGTCTCGACGCCGCCGAGCAGCACCATGACGAGTGCATCGACCGACAGCGAGATGCCGAGATTGTCGGGGAAGACGCTGCCCTTGAGGTAGGCGAACAGCGCGCCGCCGATGCCGGCGGTCGTGCCAGCGATCACGAACGCCGTCCACTGGATGCGCTTGGCGTCGATGCCGATTGCTTCGCTGCGCAGCAGCGAGTCGCGCGTGGCACGAAGCGCGTAGCCGAAGGGCGAGAACACCATGGCCCGCAGTGCGACGGTGACCAGCGCCGCAACGCCGAGCGCCAGCCAATAGAAGTGCGACGGGCTCGCCGCCCACGTCTCCGGCCAGACGCCCAGGATGCCGTTGTCGCCGCCTGTCACGCTGACCCATTGGAACGCGATCGACCAGACGATCTGTGCAAAGGCCAGCGTCAGCATCGCAAAGTAGACACCGGAGAGCTGCACGGCAAAGAAGCCGAACACGGCGGCGCCCATGCAGCCCAGCAGCGGCCCGAGAAGCAGGCAGACGACCATCGGCAGCCCCGCCATCTTGGCAAGGAATGCGATGCCATACGCACCGAGGCCGAAATAGGCGGCATGGCCGAACGACGCGAGCCCGCCGACAGACATGAGGAAATGCAGGGAGACGGCGAAGATCACGAAGATCGCGATCTCCGAGCCGACGGTCAGCAGGTAATTGCCGGCGAACAGCGGCAAGGTGGCCGCCGCGACGAGCGCTGCGAACGCGGCCAGACGTTCGTTTGACGTCAACGGCCGCCACGGATTGACCGTCAGGCCCGGCGTCTTGCGCGCGGGCGCCTCCGGCTTGCCGAACAGGCCCCAGGGGCGCACGATCAGCACCACCGCCATCACCAGGAAGACCAGGATGATGGAGATCTTCGGAAAGATCAGGATGCCGAAGGCATTGAGCTCGGAGACCAGCACCGCCGCGACGAAGGCGCCGATGATGCTGCCGAGGCCGCCGATCACGACGACGACGAAGACCTCGACGATGATGCGCAGATCCATGGCGTGATGCACGGCATCGCGCGGGATCTGAAGGGCGCCGCCAAGCGCGGCGAGGAAGACGCCGACCGCGAACACTGACGTGAACAGCCATTTCTGATTGACGCCGAGGGCTGCGACCATGTCGCGGTCCTGCGTCGCGGCGCGCACCAGGACCCCCCAGCGCGTGCGCTGAAACAGCAGCCAGAGGATACCGAGCACGACCGGCCCCAGCACGATCAGGAACAGATCGTAGCTCGGGATGTTCTGGCCAAAGAAATCGATGGCGCCCCTGAAGCCCGGCGCGCGGCGGCCGACGAGATCGTCCGGCCCCCAGACCAGCACCACGAGATCCTCGACCATCAAGGTCAGGCCGAACGTCGCGAGCAGCTGGAACAATTCCGGCGCATGATAGATGCGGCGCAGCAGCACCATCTCGACGATGACGCCGATGACGGCCACCGCGAGCGCCGCCAGCACGATGCTGCCCCAGAAGCCGAACGCGCCGGACAGGCGCTCGGTGAGCGTGAAGGCGATGTAGGCGCCGATCATGTAGAAGGCACCATGCGCGAAATTCACGATCCGGGTCACGCCGAAGATGATCGACAGGCCCGAGGCCACCAGGAACAGCGACGCCGCGCTGGCGAGACCGGTCAGAAACTGTACGACGTAAAAGGCCATCGGCGGTCCGGGTTGAGTGATGTCGTAGGGTGGGTTAGCCCAGCGACAGCGCGGAGCGCTGTCGCCCGGCGTAACCCACCATCTCTCGTGTGCCGCAGAAGGTGGGTTACGCCTTCGGCTAACCCACCCTACGCGGCGGAGTTCGGAACGGCTCTTTAATCCTTCGGACGCAGCTTCGCGACTTCGGCATCGCTCGGCAGATAGTCCGCGCCCTTCTTGTAGGACGAATCCACCATCACGCCCTTGCCGTCCTTCAGCGCGGTCTTGCCGACGAAGGCACCGAGTGTCGACTGGTGATCAATCTTGCGGAAGGTGATCTCGCCGAACGGTGACGGCATGGAGAGCCCTTCCGCGGCCGCGATCAGCTTCTCCGGGTCGGTGGAGCCGGCCTTGGCCAGGATTGCCGCTGCCGCCTTGATGGTCTGGTAGCCGACGATCGAGCCGAGGCGCGGGTAGTCGTTGTACTTGGCCTGGTAGGCCTTCAGGAACGCATCATGCTCGGGCGTCTTGATCGAGTACCAGGGATAACCGGTGACGATCCATCCCTCGGGCGTCTCGTCCTTGAGCGGATCGAGATATTCGGGCTCGCCGGTCAGGAACGAGACGACCTCGCGTCCCTTGAACAGGCCGCGGGTGTTGCCTTCACGCACGAGCTTGACGAGATCGGCGCCGAAGGTGACGTTGAGGATCGCTTCGGGGTTGGCGGCGGCAACGGCCTGCACCACGGGACCTGCGTCGATCTTGCCTTGCGGCGGCCATTGCTCGTCGACCCACTGGATGTCCGGGCGCTTCTCCGACATCAGCTTCTTGAACACCGCGACCGCCGACTGGCCGTACTCATAATTCGGCGCGATCGTCGCCCAGCGCTTGGCCGGCAGCTTGCTGGCGGCTTCCACCAGCATCGCGGCCTGCATGTAATTGGAGGGGCGCAGGCGGAAGGTGTATTTGTTGCCCTTCGACCAGGTGATGGCGTCGGTCAGCGGCTCGGCTGCGAGGAAGAACACCTTCTTCTGGTTGGCGAAGTCGCTGACGGCGAGGCCGATGTTGGAGAGGAACGTGCCGGCGAGCATCGCAACCCCCTCGCTCGACACCAGCTCGTTGGCCGCGGTCTGCGCGTCCGCCGGCTTGCCGCCGTCGTCCTTGGAGACGACGACGAGCTTCTTGCCGTTGATGCCGCCGGCCGCGTTGACCTCCTCGACCGCGAGCTGCCAGCCCTTACGATAGGGCTCGGTGAACGCCGGCAGCAGCGAATAGCTGTTGATCTCGCCGATCTTGATGTCCTGCGCCATGGCCGAATGAGCCATGCCGCCTGCCAGGAGCGCGAAGGCCGCTCCCACAAAATAGTTTCTCGCTCGCATCCCAACCTCCAGTTTTGAACTCTCTACGTCTTCAGCGTAATCGTGTCGGGGAAGCTATGCCCGCCTCCCCGGTTCAAACCCTATCTCAGACCGTCTTCGCCCTTGATCTCCGCGACCGTCAGCCCGCCGACGCGCGGCAGCGGACGGCCGCTGTCTGTGACGGCGACCGCGACCATGATCTCGTTGGCGCGCGGGGCGTCGTTGATCTGCACTTCCATGCCGTCGAAATGGCTGCGCACGAAGGCCGCATCCTTGTGCCCGAGCGGAATGTCGAGCGTCGTGCCCGGTCCGCTGCGCTTCTTCGAGGACGGGATCAGCGCCGCGCCCTTGCCCAGGACCTTGCGCACCGGCGCCCCCATCTTGGGATGCAGGATCGCGGCAGCATGCTCCAATTCGCCGTTCTCGCCGACGGCCGCGGCCTTGCCGTAGCTCTGCGCCTTCGCGCCATCGATGCCGAGCGCCGCCACCGCACGCTTCGACAGCAATTCGCCCAGCTCCTCGCCGATCGCGATTAGCGGCGAAAGATCCTCGACGTATTTCCCGGCAAAGGGATTCTCGATGACTGCGATCGCAGCCGCACGCCGCGTCGGTGGCGACACCTGCCGGCCCATCTCCATGTGCGTCTCTTCGACGACGGTGACGATCTTGCGGATGATCGCGCTCATGTTTCGCTTCCCTGTTCAGGCACAGACCGCGTCTTCCGGCAGACGCGGGCGCGTTCGTTGCTCTCTTATATCCTTAGGTCCGATGACAAGCATATCACCACAAAGGCGCACTACCGCACCCTCGATCAATCTGCGATCGAACAATCGACGTGCACATTCCACGCCAGATTCGAGGGCAGCTGCGATCTCGCTCTTTGACAACTCGTCGACATGCCGGGTGACAAGACGTGCGCCGAGATCGCTGTCGGGCTGAAGCTCGCAGGCCGGTTGCCTGACGATGGCAGGATGCCCGGGCAGATCCACGGCATTGGCGATGACCGTCGCCGCCGCATCGGCCTGCGACGCCGTCGCGGCCAGCACCGTCACCGCGTCGGCGATCCCGAGCGAAAAGCTGCGGCCGTGGCGCCCGCTGGTCGCAATACCCCCGACCTGGTCATCCGCATCGACCCGCATGGCGCGCATCACGCCCTCACCATCGGGGCGATCCATCAGGCCAATCGAAAAATGCTCGCCTCGGCCGAGATGCAGAGCGATGTCGCCACCATTATTGACATAGGCGCGATCGAGCGTCGCAGCGCCCAGCATGGCGCCGAGGATCTCCTCCGCCACGCTGCCGGCAACGGCGGCCATCGGCGTGATGAAGCCATCGGCGGCAAAGGGCGCGACCGCCGCGTGCATCCGGCGCGCCACCACGCCGCTCAGCGAGGTCCGCGCCTCGGCCGCAGCGCGCAGCGCGGGCAGCTCCGCGCAGAGCTCGTCGAGCAATCCGTTGAACCGCTGCGCCGCGGCCTCATAGGCCGCACGCACCGCGTCGGCACGCCCCCTCGCCTCGATGATCAGGTCGATCGGTCCATCCTGCAAATGCAGCCGCCGGCCCTCAGACAGCAATGCGATTTGCGGGAGCCTCGTCATGCCCGTGGCCCAGGAATCGGGTTCTGCCACGGCAGCTGCCGCACATCTTCGCCATTCTGCACCTCGGAGAGCGGCTTCACGTAATCCATATGGCCGCCGAGCGCGGCATAGTCCGACAGCTTCATCGTGAACTCGATCGGCGCGACCAGCGCCGGGGTCGGAACGTAGCCGAACGCGCCTGCCGGCATCTGCGTCACATCGACCATGTAGGTGATGCCGCCGCCGGGCCAGACATAGACCGGCGCACCGCCGCTGGTGACGCGCGTCAGCGCGTCTTTCACCGAGCGCGTCAGCCGCACCGGATTGTCGGTGACGCCGGCGCGCAAGGAACCGCCGGCCCCCGCCATGAACAGCACCGTGCACAGCGCCGGCTCGCAGTTCTCCTGGATGCGCTCGACCGAGAACTTCAGATCATCAGGCATCTCGGTCTCGACCGGCTTCAAGGCCTCGTCGAGCACGTAGTAGGACGAGTGCTCACCGGTGGTAGAGACCATCAGCATGGTCAGGCCGGGTCTGGCTTCCTTGGCATCGAATGGTCCGAGGATCGTCAGCGGATCGGAAATGTTGGTGCCGCCCCACCCCGTGCCGGGATCGGCGACCTGGAAATAGCGGCCCGGCGTCGAGCGCCGGCCCTTCATCTTGATGCCGGTGTCGGCGATGTCGAGCAGCTTGCCGGCCTGGTGCTCGCTCAGCACGCCGGTGATGTGGTCGTCGACCACGACGACTTCATCCACCTTGCCGTGCCATTGCTTGGCGAACATGCCGATCGTCGCCGAGCCGCAGCCGACGCGCATGCGTTCTTCCCTGACGCCGTTGACGATCGGCGGCTGACCGGCCTGCACCACCACCGTGGCGCCGCCGTCGATGGTGAGCTCGACCGGCCTGCAATTGGCGAGGTCCATCAGCGTGTCGCAGGTGACGCGGCCCTCCTTCTTGGAGCCGCCGGTGAGATGATGCACGCCGCCGAGCGACAGCATCTGCGAGCCGTATTCGCTGGTGGTCGCGTGGCCGACCGCCTCACCCTGCGCGCGCACGGTCGCGGTCTCCGGACCGAGATAGCGGTCGGTGTCGATCTTCACCTTGACGCCGCAATAGGAGAAGATGCCCTCGGTGACCACGGTCACCATGTCGACGCCGTCGACCTCGGCGGAGACGATGAAGGGCGCAGGCTTGTAATCGGGATAGGTGGTGCCGGCACCGATCGCGGTGACGAAGGTCGAGGGCTCGTGGACGATCTTGCCGTCCCAGTCTTCCGTGCGGCTGAACGGAACCAGCTTGCCGCCATGCGAGACAGTGCGCTCCAGGATCACGTGCGGATCGACGCGGACGAGCTTGCCGTCGTGGTTGGCATAGCGGTCGCAGGCACCCGCCGCGCCCGGCTTGATGTAGCACATCACCGGACACGCATCGCAGCGGATCTTGTCGATGGCGGCGCTCGTCGTTTCAGTCACCATGTCGGAGCCAGCTGGCGCGGGTTATCATTCGTATACGAACGATGTTGCGCGCGGTCGCCTCCGACTGTCAAGCGGCGGTGCAGTGCAAAAGATGCAACTGCCGCATAAAGCCTCATTTGCCCATCCGCTCTGTCCACAAACAAGGCAGCCGCGCTGCACTGCGGCATGCATGGCTTGCACGTTTGTGTACAAACGGTATCGTCACGATGTCGAATTTGATGCGGGCTTGGACCTAGGGATGACGCAGACACCGATCCGCCTCACCGTGAACGGCAGGATCCACGAGATCGATGCGGCGCCGGAGACGCCGCTGCTCTATGTGCTGCGCAACGATCTCGCGCTCAACGGCCCGAAATATGGTTGCGGTCTGGGCGAATGCGGCACCTGCACCGTCCTGATCGACGGAGCTGCAGCGCGCGCTTGCGTGATTCCCGTCAGTGGCTGCGCCGGCCGCGACATCGTGACGCTCGAAGGTCTCGGCACGCGCGACAAGCCTGACGTCGTGCAGCAGGCGTTTATCGACGAGCAGGCCGCCCAATGCGGCTATTGCCTCAACGGCATGATCATGACCACCAAGGCATTGCTTGCAATCAACCCGCGGCCGACCGAACAGGAGGCGCTGGCGGCGTTGCGCTACAATCTCTGCCGCTGCGGCACCCATGTCGAAATCCTGCGCGCCGTGATGCGGGCGTCGGGCCAGCTCATCGAGGCGGCTGACTGATGGCCTCCCCTGTTTCGAACGGAGCCGACCGGTCATCGGGATCGCTTGTCGTCGTCCGCACCGTGGACGAGATGACGTCCGAGACCTTCGTCCGCATCACGGCCGACGGTTCGGTCACCGCCTATAACGGCCATGTCGATCTCGGCACCGGCATTCGCACCGCACTCGGTCAGATCGTCGCCGAAGAGCTGGACGTGTCTTTTGCACGCGTCATCGTGGTGCTCGGCGACACGGCCCTGGTGCCGAAGCAGGGCGCGACCATCGCGAGCGAGACCATCCAGATCACCGCCGTGCCGCTGCGCAAGGCCGCAGCGCAGGCAAGAGGCTTCCTGATCTCGCGCGCGGCGGAGCGGCTGGAGCTGCCGGAGGCCGATCTCAGGATCGAGGACGGCCTGGTGCGCGGGCATGACAATCGCAGCGTCAGCTATGGCGAGCTGATCGGCGGCGAAGAGATCCGGCTCGAGCTTGCCGAAGATGTCGCGGTCAAACCCGTCGGCGACTACGCGATCGTCGGTCAGTCCGTCCCCCGCGTCGACCTGCCGGCCAAGGCCACGGGCGAGTTGACCTTCGTCCACGACATTCGCGTGCCCGGCATGCTGCACGGCCGCGTGGTGCGACCGCCCTATGCCGGCGTCGATGCAGGACCCTTTGTCGGCACCAGCCTGATCGGCGTCGATGAAGCATCGGTCCGCGGCATTCCTGGTCTGGTGGCCGTGGTGCGCATCGGCGATTTCGTCGGTGTCGTCGCCGAGCGCGAGGAGAATGCGATCCGGGCGGCGGAGCAGCTCAAGCTGAGCTGGAAGCCGACGCCCACCCTCACCGATCTTTCCGACGTCGAGACCGCACTGCGCGCCAATCCATCGACCCCGCGCACGCTGATCGACAAGGGCGATGTTGGCGCGGCGATATCCGGCGCGGCCAAGCCGATGCAGCGCACTTATGTCTGGCCGTATCAGATGCACGCCTCGATCGGTCCCTCCTGCGCGGTCGCGGATTTCCAGGACGGCCATATCAGGGTCTGGTCGGGCACGCAGAACCCGCACCTGCTGCGCAGCGATCTTGCGCTCCTGATCGAGCGGCCCGAGAGCGAGATCGAGGTCATCCGCCTGGAGGCCGCGGGGTGCTACGGCCGCAACTGCGCCGACGACGTCACCGCCGACGCGCTGCTGCTGTCGCGTGCGGTCGGCCGTCCCGTGCGCGTGCAGCTGTCGCGCGAGCAGGAGCACGCCTGGGAGCCCAAAGGCACCGCGCAGCTCATCGACGTCAATGGCGGGCTCGATGCCGACGGCGGCATCGCCGGTTACGATCTCGCCACGCGCTATCCCTCGAACGCCGCGCCGACGCTGGCGTTACTGCTGACCGGTCGAATCTCACCGGAACCAGCCGTGCTCCAGATGGGCGACCGCACTGCGATCCCACCCTATGACTACGAGCACATGCGCGTCGTCGCCCACGACACGCCGCCGATCGTGCGCGCGTCCTGGTTTCGCGGCGTCTCTGCGCTGCCGAACACCTTTGCGCACGAATCCTTTATCGACGAGGCCGCCACCGAGGCCGGAATCGACCCGATCGAATATCGCCTGCGTTACCTGAAAGACCAGCGCGCCATCGATCTCGTCAATGCCGTGGCGGAGCGCGCCGGCTGGACGCCACGGCCTGTGAGGCAGGACAAGGACGGCGAAATCGTGCACGGGCGCGGATTTGCCTATGCCCTTTACGTCCACAGCAAGTTTCCCGGCTACGGCGCGGCATGGTCGGCCTGGGTGACAGATGTTGCCGTGAACAAGACCACCGGCGACGTCAGCGTGACCCGCGTCGTCGCCGGGCAGGATTCCGGCCTGATGATCAACCCGGACGGCGTGCGCCACCAGATTCACGGCAACGTCATCCAGTCCACCAGCCGCGCGCTAATGGAAGAGGTCTCGTTCGAACGCGGCGCGGTGGCGGCGCGCGAATGGGGCGCCTATCCGATCATCCCCTTCCCCGACGTGCCCAAGATCGACGTCTTGATGCTGCCGCGGCAGGACCAGCCGCCGCTCGGCGTTGGCGAGTCCGCCTCGGTGCCGAGTGCGGCGGCGATTGCCAATGCGATCTTCGATGCCACCGGCGTGCGCTTTCGCGAGCCGCCATTCACGCCCGAGCGCATCCTGAAAGGGCTGCACGGCGAAGCGGCGGTGACGCCGCAGGCCCTGCCCGCTCCCGCGCCCCCGCAGCCATCTCGCGTCTGGGTAAATCCATTCGCCAAGCGCGCCGGTATCGCTGCAGCGATCGCAGCCGTCTGCACCGCCGCGATCGGCGTCGGGGCAGCGCTGCTGCCCGGCCGCGCCATCGCACCGATCACCCGGCCCGACGCTTCGGTCTATTCGGCGGCGACCATCGCGCGCGGCCAGCAGCTTGCAGCGCTCGGCAATTGCGCGGAGTGCCACACCAATTATGGCGGCGCGCTCAACGCCGGCGGCCGCGCATTGGAGACGCCATTCGGGACCATCTACACGACCAACATCACGCCCGACGTCGAGACAGGCATCGGTGCCTGGTCCTATCCCGCCTTCGAGCGCGCGATGCGCGATGGCTTGCATCGCGATGGACGGCAACTCTATCCCGCTTTTCCCTACACGCATTTTGCAAAGACCAGCGACGCGGACATGCAGGCGCTCTATGCCTACCTGATGGCGCAGCCTTCAGTGCGTGCGACGGCACCGGCGAACGAACTCGCCTTCCCGTTCAACCTGCGCCCGCTGCTCGCGGGCTGGAATGCGCTGTTCCACGACACGAAGGAATTCAAGCCCGATCCCGCCAGGTCCGATCAATGGAATCGCGGCGCCTATCTGATTGAAAGCCTCGGCCATTGCAGCGGCTGCCATTCGCCCCGCAACGCGCTCGGCGCAGAGCAGCGCAATGCCTATCTCGCCGGCGGCTTCGCCGAGGGGTGGGAAGCACCGCCGCTGACCTCGCTCTCGCACGCGCCGATCCCGTGGAACGAGGACGAACTTTACGCCTATTTACGCACTGGTCATTCGCGCTATCACGGCGTCGCCGCCGGACCGATGGCGCCTGTCGTCAGAGATCTCAAGGCCCTTCCCGATCAGGACATCCGCGCAATGGCGGTCTATCTCAACTCGTTCAACGACCCTGCGACGCAGGCACAGGATGCGCTCGCGGCAAGGCTGGAGGGCGCGACGCAAGTCACCGTCGCCTCGTCCCCCGGCGCGCGGCTCTATCAGGGCGCCTGCGCAGTGTGCCACGAGGTCGGCGGCCTGCCGCTGTTCGGCACTCGCCCCTCGCTCGCGCTGAACAGCAACCTGCACAGCGCGACGGCGGACAATCTGGTCCAGGTGATCCTGCACGGGATCACTGATCCGGTCTCCAGCGATCTCGGCTACATGCCGGCGTTCGGGAACAGCATGAGCGACGCGCAGGTCGAGGAGCTCGTCACGTTCCTGCGCAGGCAGTTCGCACCCGACAAGCCGGCGTGGCCGGGCGTGCGCGATACGATCGCACGGGTGCGCGTGTCGGCGCACTGAGATAAGGCGAAGGAAGGCGTGGCTGAACGCTTGCCTGTGGCCATCCTTCGAGACGCCCGCCTGCGGCGGGCCCTCAGGATGAGGACGGAGTACGTGGGACGAGTTCAATAGGGCAAGGCTGCCGCTTAGCCTCACCCTGAGGAGACCGCGAAAGCGGTCGTCTCGAAGGGCGAGGCGCTTGCTCAGACCTCGCCCCGCTCACGCCTTCAACTCTAACCGTGCTTCATCTCCACCGGAGGCGTGCCGTGGGTGTGGAAGGACTCGATCGTCTTCAATCCCCAGGCCTGGCCTTTCTTGCGCTCCTCCTCGGTCCACACGATCGGCTTCCAGTCGGGCGCGAGGATCAGGCGCGCGCCGGCATTGGCGACCTCGACGCGGTTGCCGCCGGGCTCATAGACGTAGAGGAAGAAAGTCTGCTGGATCGCATGCTTGTGCGGCCCGGTCTCGATATGCACGCCGTTCTCGAGGAAAATATCGGCCGCGCGAAGAATTTCCTCGCGGCTGTCGAGCGCGTAGGTGACGTGATGGAAACGGCCCGGCACGCCGGAATGGTCGAGCGAATAGGCGAAGTCGTAGCTCTTGTTCGACATCGTCAGCCACATCGCCGCTTCCCGGCCGTCGTTGAGCACGATCTGCTCCGTGAGGCGGCAGCCGAGGTAATTCTCGAAGAATTCGCGGTTGGCCTTGATGTCGACCGCGAGGCAATTGAGGTGATCGAGACGCCGGACATTGACGCCGCGCGCGGGAAAGCGCTGCGCCTGGTTCTTCAGCGCGGGCGTCAGCTCCGGCGGTGCCTGATACCATTCGGTCTCGTAATAGAGCTCGACGATGTGGCCATCGGGGTCGCGGCAGCGGAAGGTCGGGCCCTGTCCCATGTCGCCGTCGATCCAGCCAATGTCGAAGCCGGATCCCTTCAGCGCGGCGACGCGGCGCTCCAGCGCCTGCTGGCTGCGCGCGCGCAGCGCCATGTGCTCCATGCCCGAGGTCTTCGACGCCGTCAGCTTCAGCGAGTAGCGTTCGTAATCGTCCCAGCCGCGCAAATAAACCGACTCGCCCTTTTGGCCGCTGACGGTCATGCCCATGACGTCGACGAAGAATTTCAGGCTTTCATCGGGCTTGGGCGTCAGCAGCTCCATATGGCCGAGATGAGCGAGATCGAGGATCGGTTCGGGCTGCATGTCTTCCTCCACGGCTAGCGACCCGCCGGACCGGATCGCGCGATCGGGTGCGGGGGTGCAGCACGCTCACCCGCCCCATGGCGCCACCGAGGCCGCCGGCTCATTTGTACTAATGTACAAATGATTAGGTGCCGTCAACAAATCAAACGACAGCCCGGACTCGGATGACGTTCGCTGCGCGAGGGCCATCATTCCCGAACGGGGAGCGGAGTGACCGGATGGTAAAATATTCCTTAACCCGTCTTTTGCTTCAAAGGCCTTTGAACTGCAGCATTTTCCCGACGTTTCCGCCCATAAGTCCGCATTCGGAAACAAACCTCACGGCCGAATTGTCACAGATTTAACAAAGCGGCCGCGCCTGGCGCTTAACCGTTTGTCCAGCGACCGCCGGGCATAGTCCGGGACAAATCTCTCGCTCTTGCCAGGTTCATTGATCGTGACATCCTTTGGACGCGTGATTTCGGTTCGCGGATCGCTCGCCCGGGTTGGGCTGCTGGCGGAAAGCCAGATGCCGATCTCGGAAGTTCGGGCAACCGTCGGCCGCTTCGTCAGCATTCGCAGTGCCAGCTCGGTCATCGTCGCGATGATCACCGAGGTGTCCTGCGAGAATTTGTCGAGCAGCGACAATTACATCGCGGTCGCATCGGTCGACCTGCTCGGCGAAATCCTCAACGCCAGCGACAAGCCGAAATTCCAGCGCGGCGTCACCAATTATCCGACCATCGGCGATGCCGTCGACCTGATCACCAGCCAAGAGCTGCGCACGATCTACGCGCCCACCGGCTCGGACCAGATCAATGTCGGCTTCCTCCAGCAGGACCGCTCCGTCGTCGCCTATGTCGACGTCGAGGAAATGCTGTCCAAGCATTTTGCGGTGCTGGGATCGACCGGCGTCGGCAAATCCACCGGCGTGTCGCTGCTGCTCAACGAGATCCTGAAGGCGCGCCCGAACCTGCGCATCTTCCTGCTCGACGTGCACAACGAATATGGCCGCTGCTTCGGCGATCGCGCGCTGGTCCTCAACCCGCGCAACCTGAAGCTGCCGTTCTGGCTGTTCAACTTCGAGGAAATCGTCGACGTGCTGTTCGGTGGCCGCGCCGGCGTGCCCGAGGAGCTCGACATCCTCGCCGAGGTGATCCCGCTCGCCAAGGGCGTCTACACCCAGTACCAGAACGCCGACCGCATCGGCCTCAAGCGCATCGATCCCAAGCAGATCGGCTACACGGTCGACACGCCGGTGCCCTATCGCCTGGTCGACCTGCTGTCGCTGATCGACGAGCGCATGGGCAAGCTCGAGAACCGCTCCTCGCGCATCATCTATCACAAGCTGATCTCGCGCATCGAGGCGGTGCGCAACGACCCGCGCTACACCTTCATGTTCGATAACGCCAATGTCGGCGGCGACACCATGGCCGAAGTGATCAGCCATCTGTTCCGCCTGCCGGCCAACGGCAAGCCGATGACGGTGATGCAACTCGCCGGCTTCCCGGCCGAAGTGATCGATTCCGTCGTCTCGGTGCTGTGCCGCATGGCCTTCGATTTCGGCCTGTGGAGCGACGGCGTCTCGCCGCTGCTGTTCGTGTGCGAGGAAGCGCATCGTTACGCCTCCGCCGACCGCAACATCGGCTTCGGGCCGACCCGCAAGGCGGTGTCGCGCATTGCCAAGGAAGGCCGCAAATACGGCGTCTATCTCGGCCTCATCACCCAGCGTCCGGCCGAGCTCGACGCCACCATCATCTCCCAGTGCAACACGCTGTTTACGATGCGTCTTGCCAACGACCGAGACCAGGCGCTGCTGCGCGCCGCGGTGTCGGACGCCGCCGCCAACCTGCTGTCCTTCGTGCCCTCGCTCGGCACCCGTGAAGTGCTGGCCTTCGGCGAGGGCGTCGCGCTGCCGACGCGCTTGCGCTTCAAGGAGGTGCCGCCGCATCAATTGCCGCGCGGCGAAGCCACCATCTCGAGCGTGCCGTCGGTCACCTCCGGCCACGACATGCATTTCGTCAGCGCCGTGCTCGAGCGCTGGCGCGGCGCCACCTCGCAGCGCGACGTGCCGAACGATCCGGTGTTCTCGGCCCCGCCCGCCAAGACGCTCGGGAGCGTCGAGGCCCCGATGCTGCAACCGTCGATGGGGCTCGATCCGGATCGCTTCTCGCTGCTGAAGAAGCCGCTGCGGTAGCACCCGTGTCCCGGACGCGCCGCAGCGTGAAGCGCTGCCGCGCAGAGCCGTGACCACACTACAAACGCAGCACTCTCGCAGGCATGGGCCCCGGCTCTGCAGCGCACCGCTGGAGAAGCGCTGCGCTGCGTCCCGGGCACGAGACGTGATGGCCGCCTCTGGAGGCTCTCGCCCGCATCGACTATGTTCGCCGGTGCGAACCCCTGTCGCTTCCCATGACAGGCCGGCTTGCGATCTCATGCGATGCGGGCCAACGAGATGACGAACAGGACATGACCGAGCTGGACTGGCCCGAAATCCTGCTGCGTCTCGGCAGCGCGACGCTCGCCGGCAGCGCGATCGGCCTGAACCGCGACCTGCACGGCAAGCCGATCGGGCTGAAGACGCTTGGAATCGTCGGGCTCTCCACCGCAACCGTCGTGCTGCTTGCGGTCCAATTCGCCGAGCCCGGCAAGATCACCGATGCGGCGAGCCGTGTGATCCAGGGCATCCTGACCGGCATCGGCTTCCTCGGGGCCGGCGTCATCGTCCATGAAAGCGAACATTTTCGCGTGCGCGGCCTGACCAGCGCCGCCTGCACCTTCCTGGCCGCCTGTCTCGGCATTGCCTGCGGCGCCGGGCAATGGAAGATCGTGCTGGCCGCGCTGGCCTTCGCCTTCGTTCTGCTGACGATCGGCCGCCGCCTGGAGCGCTGGCTGCATCGGATGCTCGGTGGCAAGGACGATCCTCACCGGGTGGAGGCTTCGACAAAGACGGCCCGCCGGGACGAAGGCTAGAATCGCAGCCGCCGCGCCCAGATCGGTTTCAGCAATTCGAGCACCGTGAGCACCAGCAGGCCTGCGCCGAGCGTGACCATCAGATCGTTCAGGTGCAGGGGACCGAAACGAAACAGGCCGGACGCCGGCGGCCAGACCAGAGCAGTAGTCAGAATCGACGCGATCGACACGAAGATCCAGAGCAATGCCGGGTTCGGACGAAAGAAGGCGGACAGGAACGACGCGCTGAAGGACCGATTGACCAGCACCAGCGCGACGATGCAGACGACGAGCGCGATGAAGGTGAGCGTGCGCGCCTCGTCGGCAGGAATGCCGGAGCGAAGCGCGACGACGAAGATCGCGGCGATCAGCGCAAATGCCAGAACGCCCTGAAGAACGCTCCACCCGACCAATGCCCACGAGAACAGCTCGGCGTCGGCGCGCCGCGGCGGGCGCGCCATGACATCGCGCTCGTCCCGCTCGGCTTCGAACACCAGCGAGCAGACGGGATCGATGATCAGCTCCAGAAACGCGATGTGAACGGGGCCGAGAATCACCGGCAACCCGAACACCAGGGGAAGCAGGGCAAGCCCCGCGATCGGAACGTGGACGGCGAAGATGAAGGCCATCGCCTTGCGGAGATTGTCGTAAATCCGGCGCCCGAGGCGGACGGATGCGACGATCGAGCCGAAATCGTCGTCGAGCAGGACGATCGAGGACGCCTCGCGGGCCACATCGGTGCCGCGGCCGCCCATCGCGACGCCGATATGGGCAGCCTTCAGGGACGGCGCATCGTTGACGCCGTCGCCGGTCATCGCGACAATCTCGCCGTTGCGCTTCATCGCCTGAACGATCCGCAGCTTCTGCTCCGGCAGGACCCTGGCGAACACGTTCACGTTCCTGACGAGTGCCTCCAGCTCGTCCTCGTTCGCGAGCTTGATCTGCTCGCCGGTTACGACCTCCTCGACGTCGAGCCCGGCCTGCCCGGCGATCGCCATGGCGGTCGCAGGATAGTCGCCCGTGATCATGACGACGCGAATGCCGGCCGAACGACATTCCGCCACTGCCTCGGGGACGCCAGGACGCAGCGGATCGGCCAGCCCGACGAGACCGAGGAAACGAAACGAAAAACCTTGCTGCGAGGTCGGCAGACTCTCGCCGCCATGGCTCGCAGCGGCCACGCCCAGCACGCGAAGGCCGTTCTTTGCCATCGCCGCGACCGAATCGCGCATCGCCTCCTGCTGCGCACCGTCCAGCTTGCAGAGGCGGGCGATCGCCTCGGGGGCGCCTTTCGCGGAAGCGAATATCTCCTGGCGGTGCGACAACCGCCAAACCTGGGTCATCGCCAGCAGCTCGGGCCGCAGGCCGTAGGTGCGTATCAAGGTCCGAGCGCCGCCAGCTTCCTCATCCTTCGGCAGCTGCGCCTGCACGAACGTGTGCAGGGCCTTCTCCATCGGATCGAACGGTTCCGGCGAGCTCGCCAGCACGCTGCAACGCGCCAGCTCGAAGAACTCTGCTCCCACGGGAGCTGGCTGCGATGAGGCAAGGCGCATGCTCGTCCCGTCGCGCAGCCTCAGCTCCGCAACCGACATCCGGTTCTGCGTCAGCGTGCCGGTCTTGTCGGTACACAGCACCGTGGCAGAGCCAAGCACCTCGATCGCGGCGGAGCGCCGCGTCAGCACGCGCGCCTTCGAAATGCGCCAGGCGCCCATCGCCATGAACACCGTGAGGACGACGGCAAACTCCTCGGGAAGCATGGACATGCCGATGGCGATGCCCCCGAGCAGCGCCTGCAGCCAATCCCCGCGCAACGTTCCGTAAAGCAGGACAGCGGCCAGGCTGATCGCCGCGCCGCCGAGAAAGCAAAGCCGCACGAGCCGTGCGGTCTGTTGTTGCAACCGCGGCGGCTCTGCCTGCAAGCCATGTAGCGACAGGCCGATCTTCCCGATCTCGCTGCGAGGGCCGGTGGCCCCGACCTCGGCCAGTCCCTCGCCTCGCACCACCAACGAGCCCGAATACACGAAAGGCTGATCGTCGCCGCCGGGGCGATGCTCGGCCGAAGCGGCTTCGCGCGCCGGCGTCTTGACGGCCTGCTTACGAACAGGGACCGACTCGCCGGTCAGCAGCGACTCGTCGACCGCCAGATCATGCGCGCTGACGAGCACCGCGTCCGCCGGCACCCGGTCGCCTTCGGCCAGGACGAGAAGATCGCCGCGGACGACGTCCCGGCCCGCGATCCGCCGCCGCTCCCCATCCCTGACCACGAGCGCGCGCGGACTGGTCAGCTCCCGCAGGGCTTCCAGCACGCGTTCAGTGCGGGTCTCCTGCACGATCGTGATTACGACGGAGATGGCGCCGAACGCCAGCAGAAGCAGCGCCTCGCGGAGGTCGCCAAGCAGGAGGTAGACCAGCCCGCCGCCCAGGAGCAGCGCAAGCATCGGTTCGCGCAGCACCTCCAGCACGATGCGCAGCGGCGTGCGTCGCTCGGCCCGAGGCAGTTCGTTGAACCCCTCGTGTTGCAGCCGCAGCCGAGCCTCGGTTTCGCTCAGTCCGCCGGAAACGCCGCGTTCTGCCTTGCTCACGTCTTCCGCCGCAGGCCCCAGAGACTTCCAGCCCCCACGATGGCCGTCACAAGCAGGACGGCGACGAAGGTCTGAATGATGGTGAAGTTCAGGGCATCACGCGCGACGAACAACGCGGTGATGGCGCCGGCAATGACGAAGAGGATGCGGAAGATGATGCTCATGGTCGTGTCTCCAGTTAGCATGACCTGGAGCCCACCTCACCCCCGACATCGGGGCAGAACGCTGCTTCGGCAATCATGCAGGCGGACAGTACCGGGCAGCCCCCATACGTGTTTGCGGAATGTCAAACCGTTGCCCGGGACGCGATGGCGCCGATCCCGAGAACTCCGCCGCCGCTTGCTTCATGACACCCTCATGACAAGCGCGGTCCAACGAAGAGTGAAGCTCGCAGGCGAAAATGACGCCGCCGGCGGGAAATAAAGTTCCCGCCCTACGGGAACCGAGATGATTTCACAATCGAACACGCTTTATTAAGAGTCTCGCGCACTACTAGCGTAAATAATCCGGCACAACCTCCACGGTTTTCGTCAAGTCCACAGACGGAGACGCGGACGAGTCGTGCCTGCTGGAGGGCGCGATCTCATGAACCTGCGAGCATCCATCATCGCGACGTGCGTCGGCGCAGCATTCTTCGGGGCTGGCTACATGTGGAACTACCAGCCCGACATCGTCAATCCCGATGAAATATGGAGCATGTTTCAATCTGAGCATCGCAAGGCCCGAGCAGCAGTCTCCCGCATGCTGATCGAACCGCATTCAGCTCACTTCAGCGGCCTGCGCACGGTCGAGGTGGACGCTGCGAGATATGTCTGCGGCGCTGTGAACGCGAAGGACAAGGCCGGCCACGCGATCGGTGCCGCGTTCGTTTACGCCGTGGCCAGCGACCTCGCCCGGGTCGACGACGGCGGCCGGATTACCTCTCAACACCTGCCATACAGATCGTGCCCGACGGCAACCGAGGTCAGGACTGCCGAACAACAAATGCCGATAGCCCCCGGCGCGCTGGCCGTCGCCAAGGCCGTCGGGAAGGTCATTCCCCAACCGAGCGGCGGCACGATGGAGCAACAGCTTGGCCAACTCGCCGCGCGGACTGCAGCAGTCGCACCAGCCGTGGCGGGCTCGCCCGGTCCGGCAAGGACAGGACTGGCCGGGACGGGACCGGCGCCGGCAGGGCAACCTACAGTGTCGCAGATGAAGGCTGCACCGGACAGCGAACCGATCTGGCAGGCCGATCGGCCACCGGTCGCATGGCCGGCGCCGCCCTCAGGCCAGTGTCCGGCGAAATCGACGCAGGAGCTGACGGCCGCCGAAGCCTTGGCTGCTGCGAAGGAGATCGAGGCGCGTTGGGAGCAGTCGAGAACATCGGAGGCTCCGACGAAACGTGTGTCGTCGCAAGAGATCCAGAGAGCGCGTTGCGCGCTGCTTTCGATCGATCCCGCCGACAAGGATTATCCGCGGGCATGGGCGGCCTTCGTGCGGCTGCGGAACATCGAACGAGGCCTGGCCGGTTGACGCCATGCGCTCACGCGCGGCCGTGTATGGCGGGGCGCGGCCGCGTTGATGCTCGATCCCATGAGGCGCGCGCCGCGGCCGGAGACGGAAACCAGGGCGCGACGTCTGTGGCCGTCGCTATGCCCGTTGTTGCAACGCAACCCTCGCGTCGTGCCGACGCCGTGACGGCCGGTTTCACGATCGCTCCGCACAGTCCATGCACAAATAGAGCGGGCGCATGATTGCACGCGGACATTGCGAAGATTTTCTGCAACACGTTGATCACGTATGCTATCAAAAAGCGTGCTTCGGAGTGATCCCGCCCTATGACGACCCAGCGGCCCATAAGCTCTGACGACGAGCACCGGGTGCTCCAGTTCAGGCCGCGCACCTCGCCTCCCCCCGCGGTCCACCGCGGTAGCGGTACCGTGAAGCCGTTGCGCGGCGCGCCCGAACCGCTCGACCTGTCGCGCTACGAGCAGCCTCGTGCCGAGCCGGGCGATTTCCGTCATCGCATGCTCGCCAACATCGCGGCGCTGGCCTTCACCATCGCGTTGACCGCCATTGGAATTTGGCTCGCGGTCAGCATCGCTGACCTGCGCCGGACCCAGGATTGCGTGCTGATGGGCCGTCGCGACTGCGTCAAGATCACGACGCCGCATATCTAGGCCCGGTCCGCCGGCGGGAGCAGGCCCCGGCGGGCGTCCCCAGCCCCGTCTCCTCGCCTGCCCGGCTCCATTGAACTCAGGGCGGCGCTCCGATATACGGGCTTTCGACCCGGCCAGAGCGGGGGTTGAGGGCGTCATCAGGGGCGCGATGCCCACCCACCGTGCCACTCTGGACAATCTGACAAATACCCGCAATATATCAAAGGCTTAGTGATGTCCTCCACATTCGATCAGGTCGCCACGATCATCGCTGAAACCTGCGACATCCCACGCGACACGATCACGCCGGATAGCCATGCCATCGATGACCTCGGCATCGACAGCCTCGATTTTCTGGACATCGCCTTCGCGATCGACAAGCAGTTCGGTATCAAGCTGCCGCTGGAAAAGTGGACCCAGGAGGTCAACGACGGCAAGGCGACCACCGAGCAGTATTTCGTACTGAAGAACCTGTGCGCCCGCATCGACGAACTGGTTGCGGCCAAGGGCGCGAGCGCGTAAGCGCGCGGCCATGCAACTCGAATACTTCCACATGATCGATCGCATCGTCGACCTCAAGGTCGACGAGAAGACGATCGTCGTCGAAGCCCAGGTCCCCAAGGAGAGCACCATCTTCGAGGGGCACTTTCCGGGTTACCCCTTGATGCCCGGCGTGCTCCTGATCGAATCGATGGCGCAGGCCTCCGGCTGGCTCCAACTCGGCGTGTTCAAGTTCGAGCGCATGCCGATTCTTGCCGCCGTGAAGGAAGCCAAGGTGCGCGGCTCGGTCTTCCCCGGCGATCTCATGAGCATCGAGGCGAGCCTCACCTATGAAGGCTCCGGCTACGCCATGACTGAAGCCAAGATCAGGGTCGGCGGCAAGCTGCGCGCGAATTCAGCGCTGACCTTCACGCTGATCCCCTTCCCCAATGCGGATATGCGCGGATACATGGCGAAAGTCGCCGAGCGTGTCGGCTTTCCGCAACAGGCCGTATCGCCATGATTGACACTGCTTCGAAGCCCGGCCAGACCGAGGTCTGGATCACCGGCATTGGCCTTGCCACCTCGCTCGGCGAAGGCCTGGACGCCAATTGGGCCGCGCTTTCCGAGAAGCGCATCAACGTCGACGAGAAGGGCTTTGCGCCCTACATCGTGCATCCCCTGATGCCTGTCAGCTTCGACAGCCAGATCCCGAAGAAGGGCGACCAGCGCCAGATGGAAGCCTGGCAGCGCATCGGCACTTATGCCGCCGGCCTTGCGCTCGATTCCGCCGGGATCAAGGGCAACAAGGACATCCTGTCGAAGATCGACATGGTGGTAGCCGCCGGCGGCGGCGAGCGCGACCTCAACGTCGACACCGGCGTGCTGACAGCCGAGGCCAAGGGGGCGAACGCGCCCGGCTTCCTCAACGAACGGCTGATGAGCGATCTGCGGCCGACCTTGTTCCTGGCGCAGCTCTCCAACCTGCTCGCCGGCAACATCGCCATCGTGCACGGTCTTGGCGGCACCTCGCGCACCTTCATGGGCGAAGAAGTTGCGGGGGCCGATGCCGCCCGCATCGCGCTGGCGCGCATCGCCTCAGGCGAGAGCGACATTGCCCTGGTCGGCGGCTCGCATAACGGCGAGCGCAAGGACCTCATGGTCCTCTATGAATTCGGCGACTTCAACCTGAAGGACAAGTTCGCACCGGTGTGGGCGCGCAAGGATCACGCCGGTTTCGCGCTCGGCTCGGCCGGCGCGTTCCTGGTGCTGGAATCGAAAGCCCACGCGCAAGCGCGCGGCGCAAAGCCGTTCGCAAGACTGTCGAGCGTCGTCGCCGATCTCGCCCGGCGCAAGCAGCCCGGCGACATGGCCGCGACGCTGGAGCAGCTCTGGGCCAAGCTGCCCAAGCGCGAGGGCAAGGGCGCGATCATCACGGGCGCGACCGGTGCGGAGCCGGCGACGAGCGAAGAGCGCGGCTTCCTGAAGGCTCACGCCGAATTCCCGGTGCGTTCGACCGGCACGATGTTCGGCCACACCATGGAGACGCAATTCCCGCTCGGCATCGCACTCGCCGCGCTGTCGATCTCGCGTGGTGCGCTGTTCCCGCCGAACGATTCCACCGGCACCGAGATTGAAATGCAGGGAGCGCCCACCCAGATTGTGGTGGTGGGAGCCGGACACTGGCGCGGCGAAGGCATGGCGCTGGTCGAGGCAGTTGACTAGCTCACCCGGGGGATCGACATGACTGCACCACGCGACAAACTCGGGCGCCCCGTCGTCGTCGTCACCGGCATGGGGATCATGACCTCGCTCGGTGCCGGCAAGGCCGACAATTGGGCGAAGCTCGTCGCCGGCGAATCCGGCATCCGCACCATCACCCGCTTTCCGGTCGACGGTCTGAAGACCACGATGGCCGGCACTGTCGATTTCGTCAGCGTCGAGCCGTTCTCGTCCACCGGCCTGTCCGAACGGATGGCTGAGCTCGTCACGCAGGAGGCGCTCGATCAGGCCGGCATCGGCGCCAAGGCCGATTTCCCGGGCCCCCTGTTCCTGGCGGTCGCGCCGGTCGAGGTGGAATGGCCGCAGCGCCGCGAGCTCGGTCGCGCCGTCGGCAAGCCCGACTTCAACTATGACGATCTGCTGCGCATCTCCGGCGGCGGCAAGTACGCCGCCTATCATCACCGTTTCATGTTCGGCTCGGTCGCAGCACACCTCGCCGAGACCTTCGGCACCAAGGGCTCGCCGATCTCGCTGTCGACAGCCTGTGCCTCCGGCGCAACCTCGATCCAGCTCGGTGTCGAAGCGATCCGCCGCGGCGAGACCGACGCTGCGCTGTGCGTCGCGACCGACGGCACGGTCAATCCTGAAGCCATGGTGCGGTTCTCGCTGCTCTCGGCGCTGTCGACCCAGAACGATCCGCCGCAGGCGGCCTCCCGCCCCTTCTCCAAGAACCGCGACGGCTTCGTGATGGCAGAAGGCGCCGGCGCGCTGGTGCTCGAAAGCTACGAGGCCGCCACCGCGCGCGGCGCAAAGATTCTCGGCGTGATCGCCGGCTGCGGCGAGCTCACCGATTCCTTCCATCGCACCCGCTCCTCGCCCGACGGCAAGCCGATCATCGGCTGCATGAACAAGACGCTGGCCGACGCCGGCATGACGCCGGACCAGATCGACCACATCAACGCGCACGGCACCGCAACGCCCGAGAACGACAAGATGGAGTACAACACGACATCGGCCGTGTTCGGCGAGCTCCTGCAGAAGATTCCGGTCACCTCCAACAAGTCGATGGTGGGCCACACCATCTCGGCCGCCGGTGCGGTCGAGGCGATCTTCTCGCTGCTCACGCTCGAGCATCAGCGCATTCCGCCGACGATCAACTACGACACCCCGGATCCCACGATCCTGTTCGACGTCGTCGGCAACAAGGCACGCGATGCCCGCGTCACCGCCGTGATGTCGAACTCGTTCGGCTTCGGCGGCCAGAACGCCTCGCTGATCCTGACCCGCGAACCGGCCTGACCGGACGCATGGCGCTACTGACTGCGAGCACGAAGGCCCGCGCGCGGGCGGCTGCCAAATCAATCGGCGGCAGCCTGATCGGTGCCGCCACGGTCGGCATGCTGCGCACCACGCGCTATTTCGACCCGGTCAAGACTTCGGACTTCTTCGCACGCGTCGTGAAGACGATCGGCCCGCGCCTGCGCGAGCACCGCATCGGCCGTGCCAATCTCGCTGCGGCATTTCCCGAGAAACCGCCGGAGGAGATCGAACGGATCCTGATGGGCGTGTGGGACAATCTCGGCCGCGTCGGCGCCGAGTTCGCCCATATGGACCGTGTCTGGGATTACGACCGTGCCCATCCGGAGAAGAGCCGGATCGAACTGAGCCAGAGCAGCATCGAACTGTTCGACCGCATCCGCGACGACGGCAAGCCGGCGCTGATCTTCGCCGCACACCTGGCCAATTGGGAATTGCCGGCGCTCGCGGCAGTCGCGCACGGGCTGGACGCTGCGATCCTCTACCGCCGCCCCAACATTGCCTCCGCCGACCGCATCATCCAGGAGATGCGCCAGGTCAACATGGGCACGCTGATCCCCGCCGGCCGCGACGCGCCGCTGCGGCTCGCGCAGGCGCTGAAGGACGGCAAGCACGTCGCCATGCTGATCGACCAATACCTGACCGGCGGCGTCGAGGTCACCTTCTTCGGCCGCAAGACCCGCGCCAATCCGATGCTGGCGCGCCTCTTGCGCCAGGTCGACTGCCCGATCCACGGCGTGCGCATCATCCGCCTGCCCGGTGGCCGCTTCCGCGGCGAGATCAGCGAAGAGATCCCGCCGGTGCGCGACGCCGAGGGCAAGATCGACATCCAGGGCACGACCCAGGCGATCACGAGCGTGGTGGAAAGCTGGGTGCGCGAACATCCCGAGCAATGGCTGTGGCTGCATCGCAGGTGGCGGTAGCAGCCGTCTGCCGTCATTCCGGGCGGTCCGCAGGACCGAACCCGGAATCTAGAGATTCCAGGTTCGATGCTTCGCATCGCACCGGAATGACCTGAGCCTCACCGCCCCGTCTTCACCTTGGTCCAGAGCCGGTTGATGATGCGCTGCGTCGCCGGCTCGCGCGCCGTGATGACGAACAGCTTTGAAAGCGTCGCCTCGTCCGGATAGATGTTCTTGTCGTTCAGGATCTTCGGATCGACCAGCTTCTGGCCGGCGAGGTTGCCGCTGGCGTAGGACAGGAAGTCCGAGTTCTTGGCGGCGACATCGGGACGGTAGAGATAGTTTATCAGCTCGTGGGCTTCGTTGACGTTCTTGGCGTCGGCGGGGATGGCCAAATTGTCGAGGAACATCTGCGCGCCCTCCTTCGGAATGGCGTAGCCGATCTCGATGCCGCTGCTGTTGTCTTTCTTGGCTTCGGCGGCGCGGGCGCGGGCCTGCATGATGTCGCCGGACCAGCCGACCACGAAACAGATCTCGCCGGTGGCGAGCGCGCTCAAATATTCGGACGAGTGGAACTTGCGGACGGACGGACGGACCTTGGCGACGGCATCGGCGGCTTTCTCGAGGTCGGCCTGCTTGGTCGAGTTCGGATCGAGCCCGAGCCAGTTCAGCGCCGCCGGGAAGATGTCGTCGGCGGAATCGAGCATGTGCACGCCGCAATCTCTGAATTTTGCCAGGGTCTCCGGCTTGAAGACGATGTCCCAGCTGTCGATCTTGGCATCGGCCCCGAGGATCTGCTTCACCTTGGCAACGTTGTAGCCGATGCCGGTCGTGCCCCACATGTAGTTGGCGGCATAGACGTTGCCGGGATCGTAGGTCGCCAGATGCTTGGTCACCATCGGCCAGGCATTGGCGAGGTTCGGCAGCTTCGCCTTGTCAAGCTTCTGGAAGATGCTGGCCTTGATCTGGCGCTGCAGGAAATAGGCGGTGGGCACCACGACGTCGTAGCCGGACTTTCCGGCCATCAGGCGCGTCTCCAGCGTCTCGTTGGCATCGAACGTGTCGTAGACGACCTTGATCCCGGTCTCCCTGGTGAAGGCCTCCAGGACATCAGGCGCCATGTAATTGGACCAGTTGTAGAAATTGACGACCCGCTGCTCCGCCTGAACCGGGGCGGAAAGCAACGTCAGCGGCGCGACGATCGCAAAACCAAGGCAAAGCCAGGAAAAGCAAAGCCTCGCGCGGCCGACCTTCGTCATCACTACCTCTTGCGTCCACGCACCGCGTCAGAGAGCCGTTCCAGCGCGGTGTCCAGCGTCTGGTCCTTCTTGGCGAAGCAGAAACGCACCACCGAGGTCACCGGGTCCTGCTCGTAGAATGCCGAGACCGGGATCGCCGCGACCTTGTAATCCTTCACGATGCGCCAGCAGAATTCGGTGTCGCTCTCATTGAGCCCGAGCGGTGACAGGTCGACGGTGAGGAAGTAGGTGCCTTGCGACTTCAGCACGGGGAAGCCGAGGCTCTCCAGCCCCCTGGTCAGGCGGTCCCTGCTCCGCGTCAAATCCTTGCGCATCGACAGGAAGTAGTCGTCGGACTTGCCGAGACCGTAGGCCACGGCGGCCTGCAGGTTCGGCGCGGTGGTGAAGGTCAGGAACTGGTGCACCTTGGCGGCGACGCGCAGGAGCGGTGGCGCGGCGCAGACGAAGCCGATCTTCCAGCCGGTCAGCGAGAAGATCTTGCCGGCCGAGCCGACCTTGATGGTGCGCTCGCGCATGCCCGGGATGGTGATCAACGGGATGTGCTTGTGCTCGTCAAAGGTGACGTGCTCCCAGACCTCGTCGCAGATCGCGATGACGTCGAACTCCTGGCAGTAGCGCGCCAGCAGCTCGAGGTCCTCGCGCGGATAGACCACCGCGGACGGATTCAAGGGGTTGTTGAACAGCACCGCCTTGGTCTTTGAATTGAAGACGCTTTTCAGCATGTCCTCATTCAGCCGCCAGTGCGGCGGCTCCAGCCGCACGAGGCGCGGAATGCCGCCGGCCTGGCGGATGATCGGCAGATAGGAATCATAGACCGGCTGGAAGCACACCACCTCGTCGCCGGGCTGGACCACCGCGAGGATCGCCGAGGTCAGCGCCTCGGTGCCGCCGGAGGTGACCATCACCTCGCTCATCGGATCGAGCTTGAGGCCGTGCCAATGACCGTAATGGGTCGCGATCGCCTGGCGCAGCTCCGGGAGGCCCATCATCGACGGGTACTGGTTGTAGCCGTTCAGCGAGGCCTCGGCCGCGGCACGGCGGATGTCCTCCGGGCCGGGATCGTCAGGAAAGCCCTGGCCGAGATTGATCGCGTCGTTGTCGCGGGCGGCCTGCGACATCGCCTCGAAGATGGTGACGGGAAGGTCGGCGAAGACCTTGTTCAGCGAGGAGCTCTTGGACATCGGGTGAGGTCAGCCGCCGGCCTTGCTGGGAAGACCGGCCGCCTTCCAGCCCAGCATGCCGCCGGCCAGATGCTTGTCGTAAGGCAGGCCCGCCGCCTGCGCCGCGAGCGAGGCCGTCACCGAGCGTTTGCCCGAGCGGCAGGCGAACACGACCTGCTTGCCCTGGGGATCGGGAATCGCCTTGGGATCGAAGGTCGAGAGCGGAACGACGACGCCGTAAGGATAGGCCTCGGCCTGGACCTCGTTCGGCTCGCGAACGTCGACCAGCAGATAGCGTCCTTCCGCGACACCTTTGGAGACCTCGTCCGGGGTCAGATCCTGCACCTGGTTTGCCACATCATCCTCCAACATCGCGAGCCGCAGGCCGGGGCGTCCCGGCCGCCGGCAACCTCGCCTCTCGGGAGACGAAAATCAAGCGCTACAAAGGCTTGAGCCGCGCGGCGCAAGTTAAAGCTAAATCACAGCGACTTGAAGTGCGGCGTTCGGAGGCCGCGCCAGAGACACCGCGCTCCTTCTCACCACGCCCTCGATGTCATTCCCCGCGCAGGCGGGGAATCCAGTACGCCGCGGCTCCTCGGTTCTAGCCGCGCCGTCTCTGGAAGACTGGGTCGCCCGGTCAAGCCGGGCGACGACAGCGGAGCTAGATCGCCACTTGGGTGCCGACCTCGACCACGCGGCCGCTCGGGATCTGGAAATAGTCCGTGGCGTCGTTGGCGGAGCGGCTGAGCGAGATGAACAGCCGGTCCTGCCAACGCGGCATGCCCGAATGAGCTGCGGGCTTCAGCGCCCTTCGCGACAGGAAGAACGAGGTCGACATGATGTCGAACTGCCAGCCGAGCTTGCGGGCGATCGCCAGCGCCTTCGGCACGTTGGGCGATTCCATGAAGCCGAACCTGAGCGTCACCTTGGAGAAGGTCGGCGAGATCTGCTCCAGCTTGACCCGCTCGGACGGATCGATGCGCGGGGTCTGCGCCGTCTCGATGGTGAGAATGACATTCTTCTCGTGCAGCACCTTGTAGTGCTTCAGGCTGTGCATCAGCGCCGTCGGCGCGCTCAGGGGATCCGAGGTCAGGAACACGGCGGTGCCCGGCACGCGCTGCGGCGGCCGCTTCTCCAGCATGGCGACGAGCTCGGCGAGCGGGAACTCGAGCTTACGCGACTTCTCGAACAGGAGCCGGCTCCCGCGCCGCCACGTGTACATCACGATGATCATGAGCGCGCCGAGCGCCAGCGGCACCCAGCCGCCTTCGAGCACCTTGAGCAGGTTCGCGCTCAGGAAGGTCAGATCGAGGAGCAGGAACGGGGCGATCAGCGCCGCGGCCGCCAGCGGCTTCCAGCGCCAGCCCTTCCAGACCACGACGAAGCCCATCATCGCCGTGACCACCATGGTCCCGGTGACGGAGATGCCGTAGGCCGAAGCCAGCGCGCTCGAGGAGCGGAACAGCAGCACCAGCAGCACCACCGCGACCAGCAGCAGCTGGTTGATGCGGGGGATGAAGATCTGGCCGGAATGGGCTTCAGACGTGTGGCGAATTTCGAAGCGCGGCAGCAGGCCGAGCTGGATCGCCTGGCGCGTCAGCGAATAGGCGCCGGTAATGACCGCTTGGCTGGCGATGACGGTCGCCATGGTGGCGAGCACGACCATGCAGCCGCGGAAGAAGCCTTGCGGAAACAGCTGGAAGAACGGGCTCACGATCGCGCCGGGGTCGCTGAGCACGAGCGCGCCCTGCCCCAGATAGTTCAGCGCCAGCGAGGGCAGCACGATCGACAGCCAGGCAATCTGGATCGGCCGTTTGCCGAAATGGCCGAGATCGGCATAGAGCGCCTCGGCGCCGGTGACGGCCAGGAACACCGCGCCCAGGGTCACGAAACCGATGATGCCGTGGTGGAGCATGAAGGACACGGCGTAGAGCGGGTTCAGAGCCAGCAGCACCTGCGGCTGCTGGATGATCGGATGGATTGCCGCCGCCGCGATGACGGCGAACCAGACGCACATGATCGGGCCGAAGAAGGCGGCGACGCGGGCGGTGCCGCGCGACTGCACGGCGAACAGGCAGACCAGGATGATCACCGTCAGCGGCACGATATAGGGCTCGAACCTGAGCGTGACGTCCTTCATGCCCTCGATCGCCGACAGCACCGAGAGCGCCGGCGTGATCACGGCGTCGCCGTAGAACAGCGCGCCGGAGATGATGCCGAGCAGCACGATGGTCGTCCCGCCGGTGCCGACCGCGCGCTGTGCCAGCGCCATCAGCGCCAGCGTGCCGCCCTCGCCGTTGTTGTCGGCCCGGAGCAGGATCACGACGTATTTGAGCGTCACAACGACGATCAGCGCCCACAGGATCAGGGAGAGCACGCCAAGCACCGCGGCCGGCGTCGGCAGCCCCTCTGCGCCCGAGGCGGCCATCACCGCCTCGCGGAAGGCGTAGAGCGGACTGGTGCCGATATCGCCGTAGACCACCCCGATGCTGCCGAGCGTCAGCGCCCCGAAACCGGCGGTGGTATGGGCGTCGCCATGCCCATTGGCCGCCACCGTTTCCGGAGCGGAAATCGCTACATCACTTGTCATGGGAGAGCCTGCGGCCTCTAGAATGCTTCACTGCACAACGGCGGAAGAGCGCGCGGCTTATAGTCCTGCGCTACCGGCATGGCCTAGCCCGATTTCGGGCCTTAGCCATGCAAATCCGCATAGCTACTGCAGTTTCGTTCTAGATGGTGACCTGGGTTCCGACCTCAACCACGCGACCGGTGGGGATCTGGAAATAGTCGGTGGCATCGTTGGCGGACCGGCTGAGCGCGATGAACAGATGATCCTGCCACAGCGGCATGCCCGACTGCGCGGATGCTTTCAGCGATCGTCGTGACACGAAGAACGACGTCGACATGATGTCGAACTGCCAGCCCTGCTTGCGCGCGATCGCGAGCGCCTTGGGCACGTTCGGCTGCTCCATGAAGCCGAAGCGCAGACGGACCTTGGAGAACTTGTCGCTGATCTTCTCCATGCGGAATCGCTCCGCCAGATCGACCCGCGGCGTGTGCGCGGTCTCGATGGTCAGGATCACGTTGTGCTCGTGCAGCACCTTGTTGTGCTTGAGATTGTGCAGCAGCGCGGTCGGCACGAACGCGGGATCGCTGGTCAGGAACACCGCGGTACCCTTGACGATGTGCGGGGGCCGCTTCTCGAGGCTGCGGATCAGATCGTCGAGCGGCACCTCGATCCGTCGCGTCTTCTGGATCAGGATTCCGGAGCCCTTGCGCCAGGTCCAGATCGTCCCCGCCATGACGACGCCGAACAGCAGCGGCACCCAGGCGCCGTCGAGCAGCTTGAGCAGGTTGGCGCTGAAGAAGCTCAAATCGACGATGACGAAGGGGACGATCACGGCCGCGGCCGTCGCCGCGCGCCAGTTCCACAACTTCCAGATCACGACGAAACCCATGATGCCGTCGACGACCATGGTGGTGGAGACGGCAATGCCGTAGGCCGAGGCCAGATTGCTGGGGGTGTGGAACAGCAGCACCAGCAGCATCACGCCGATCAGTAGGAGGCGATTGACGCGCGGCAGATAGATTTGGCCGGCATGGGATTCGGAGGTGTATCGCACCTCGAAACGCGGCAGGAGACCGAGTTGCACGGCCTGGTGGATCAGCGAATAGGCGCCGGTGATCACCGCCTGGCTCGCGATCACGGTTGCAGCTGTCGCGAGTCCGACCAGCGGCAGCACCAGGCTCTCGGGCACCATGCGATAGAAGGAGTGTTCGATCGCGCTGGGATCGGACAGCACCAGCGCACCCTGCCCGAAATAGTTGATCAGGAGCGCGGGCAGCACGAAGAACATCCACGCCGACTGGATCGGCTTGCGGCCGAAATGGCCGAGATCGGCATAAAGCGCCTCGCCGCCAGTCACCGCCAGGAACACGGCGCCGAGCGTCACGAGGCCGATCACGCCGTGCGACAGCACGAACTGCACCGCGTAATAGGGATTGATAGCCGCGAGCACGGTGGGGTCGTCTGCGATGTGGACGGCCCCCATCACCGCGATCACGGCGAACCAGACCACCATCACAGGCCCGAAGGCCGATGCGACCAAGGCGGTCCCCTTGCTCTGGACCGCGAACAGCAGCACCAGGATGAGGACGGTGAGCGGCACGACATAGTGCTCGAGCGCGGGGGTCGCGAGCTTGAGGCCCTGCACCGCCGAGAGCACCGAGATCGCCGGCGTGATCATGGAATCGCCGATGAACATGGAGGCGCCCACCACACCGAGCGCCATCAAGACCCAGCTTCGCCGCCCGAGCGCGCGTTGACCGAGCGCCATCAGCGAGAGCGTGCCGCCCTCCCCGTTATTGTCGGCACGCAGCAACAGCAGGACGTATTTGGCGGTGACGACGATCAAGAGGGCCCACAGGATCAGCGAGAGCACACCGAGCACGATGACCCGTGAGACCGGCTCGCCATGGGCCGCGCCCTTGACCGCCTCGTGAAATGCGTAGAGCGGCGAGGTGCCGATATCGCCGAAGACGACGCCGATGCTCCCGAGCGTAAGGGCCCAAAAACCTGATCTGACCGGCCCTTCCTGGGTCTCGGCCTGTGTGATGCTCGCCGTCATGAGGGTGGAGAACGCTTCTTCCCTGGGAATTGATCCGGCGCCTTTTGACGCTTCCGGTGCGCCTGTCAATCGGCGCACCACCATAGCAGGCGCGGAGCCGGATGCTGTGACGCTGCAGCCACGCTCATCGCCCGCGCGACGACATGCCTCAGGTAACATGGTAGCGCAAGAGAATTATCCTCCGGGCATGATCGCGTCGGAAGCCGACGCTCACCGTCCCGATCAGGGCTTCAGATTTGGCGGCAGCGGCGGATCCTCGCGCATCAGGGTGATGGTCACTCGCCGGTTGGCTGCGAGCGAAGGATCGTCCGGAAACAGTGGCTGGGTGTCCGCCTTGCCGGAGACGGCGAAGATGTGCGACGGCGGCAGGCCCTCGCGTTCGAGAATCTGACGCACGGCATTGGCGCGGTCGGCCGACAGATCGAAGGCGCCGTAATCGCTGCGGTTCGGCACGAAGCCGGCCGCGGTGTGGCCGGCGATGGAGACGCGGAGCGGCGTGGCCTTGAGCGGGATCGCTAGCTTCTCGACCAGGCGGCGGGTGCGGTCATAGGGCACCTTGGAGCCGTCGGCGAACATCGAGCGGCCGTCCTGGTCGACGATCTCCAGGTTGAGGCCCTGCTTGGTCTCCTCGAACATGATGTGCTTGGACATCTCGGTCAGCTCCGGCATGTCCTGCAACGCCTGGCGCAGCGAGGCTGCGGCGAGCGCGAAATTGCGGTCGACCTTGATCTTTGCGCCGGAAGTCTTCTCGCGGTCTTCCTGATCCGGCGTCGGCGTGTTGGAGGCATCTTCCGGCTGGATGTGGTCGACGTTCTTGAGCCGCGGGCGCGTCGGCAGACCGTCCGATTCGACGATGCCGGAGTAGCGCGCTTCGCTCTGCACGCCGAACGCCTCGCGCATCGAGCCCGCGACGATCTTCAGCTTGTTGGCATCCTGCGTGGAGAACGCGACCAACATGACGAAGAACGCCAGTAGCAGCGCCATCAGGTCGGCGAAGGTCACGAACCAGCCGTGGCCGCCGCCGTGAGCATTGCCGCGCTTCTTCTTGGCCATCTCTCAAATTCCAGGCAGCGGCCTTAGGCCGGCACCGGCTCTCCCTCGGTGTTACGATGCTTCTCCGGCAGATAGGCCAGCAGCATTTCGCGCACCAGGGTCGGGCTCTTGGAGTCGCGGATCATCAGGATGCCGTCGATGATCAGGGTGCGGTTGGTCTCTTCGTCGAGCAGCTTGCCGTGCAGCTTGTCGGCAATCGGCAGGCAGACCAGGTTGGCGACAACGGCGCCGTACAGGGTCGCCAGCAGCGCGGTGGCCATGAACGGACCGAGCTTGGAAGGATCCGACATGTTGGAGAACATCTGCACCATGCCGAGCAGCGTGCCGATCATGCCGAACGCCGGGGCGCAGTCGCCGACGGCGCGGTAGATCTTGCTGCCTTCGTCGAGGTGCATCAGGAAGTTGTCGCGGTCGCGCTCCAGATTGTCGCGAATGAAATCGAGGTCGTAGCCGTCGGCGACGTAGCGGATGCCCTTGGCGAGGAACGGCTCGTCAGTCTCGACCTTTTCCAGCCCGACCGGACCCTGCTTGCGGGCGATTTCGGCGATGCGGGCGAGTTCGTCGACGAGGTCGTGGGCCGAAAGGCGGCTCAGCGTGAAGGCAAACTTCGCGCCGAGCGGCACGCCATGGATCATCGCAGACAATGGAAAGCGGATCATCGTTGCGGCGAAGGAGCCGCCGAAGATGACGATCACGGCGTGGATGTCGTAGAACATCCCGAAGCTGCCGCCCATCAAGATCAGCGTCGACACCACCACGGCGCCCGCGGCCAACCCGACGAGTGTTGCGATATCCATTCTCGACTCCAACGCGTACGCGACAACGGCCGTCCTGGCCGCTGGTGCGGCCCAACCCCGAACCGCATCGCAAACCCTAGAGCGCCGCCCTTAAAGCCGCGTAAAGGTTAAGTTGAGCCAGCACGCCGGACCGGCACAGTGCGCTTGGGGGATGCCGGCTTTGCCGCTTGCCGACAGGGATCTCAACGTTTCACTAACCATAAAAGCGCCCTCGGCCGATGATGTCCTCGCCCTCCGGGCGGCGGACCCATGAACACGCAGCCGTTATGGCCGACACTGGAGCGTCGAGGGGTCTCCCATGGTTTTCTGGCTGACGTGCGCGATTGGATTGGCCATCGCCTATCTCTTTGGTTCTGTGCCCACCGGCTATCTCGCAGGGAAACTGCTGAGGGGTATCGACATTCGCAAGCACGGCTCCAAATCGACCGGCGCGACGAATGTGCTGCGCATCCTCGGAAAATGGCCCGCGCTGGCTGTGCTTCTGGTTGATGTGCTCAAGGGTGCCGCGGCAATCGTCTTTGCCCGCTGGTTCTTTGGCTGGGTCTTCACGTTTCCATCGGGGTCGCCGCCGGCCGCGCTCGATCCGCAAGGCTGGATCGACTGGGCCGTGTGTCTTTCCGGACTTGCCGCGTTGCTGGGACACGCCCTTTCGATTTGGCTGAACTTCACCGGCGGCAAATCCGCGGCGACAGGGCTCGGCGTCCTGCTTGCGATGGCGTGGCCGGTCGGGCTCGGAGCAGCAATCGCTTTTGCTGTCGCCTTGGCTGTCTTGCGCATCGTCTCGCTGGGCTCGATGCTGGCCGCGCTGACGGCGATCGCCCTCGTCTGCGTCCTCGAGCAACCCTTGCCCTTTCGATTGCTGGTGATTGCAGGTGGCATCTATGTGATCGTGCGCCATCGCACCAACATTCAGCGCCTGCTCGCCGGGACCGAACCACGGTTCGGGCAATTCAGTCCGGAACCACGGCCGGAGGCTTAAGGAACTGCTCGCTCGCCATCGAAGCTGAGTTCCCAAGCGAACTGCGGCCCTGCGCCACGGGCGGGCCCCTCAATGATCTGCTATTCTGCGGCCTGCACATGCTCGATCGCGGGAGCGATTGCAATGTTGACGCTATTCGGTGTTCTCACCGCGTTGCCGGCGGTGCTGGCGCTCCATCTGCTCGAACCGGAGCTGGTCCTGCCGGCGTTCAGCGCCCTGCTCTTTGTCGAGGCGGCCTTCGCCCTGCTCGCGGCGCGATTGCTTCACAGCCCCAACAGCGCGGACGACATCACCCTGTGGGACTTCGCCGGCGGCTTCGCCTTGATCGGATGTGCCGCCGCCGTGCTGGGAGAGCCGGATCAGGCTGCCCTGTTCCTGGCCGAACAAGGCAGCCCGCGATCGGCGTCGTCGCCATAGACTCAGTGGATCTCCGCCGAGCGTTTCAGCGCGGCCTTCAGCTTATCCAGCGAGAAATCGGGACTGCGGGCGATCTCCAGGATCGGCGTCTCACGGCGGCCGCAGAGCTCGGCGGCCTCAGGCAGCTTTGCGGCGACGTCGAGCGGGATCACGATGGCGCCGTGCCGGTCGGCATGGATCAGGTCGTCAGACCTCACGGTCATGCCGGCGACGCGGACCTCGCCGCCAAAGCTCTCGGCATGGACCCAGGCGTGCGACGGGCCGATTGATCCGGCCAGCGCCTGGAAGCTAGGGGCCCATTGCGGGATGTCGCGGATCGAGCCGTCGGTGATGACGCCGAGGCAGCCGAGCGCCTTGTGGACGTTGCTCTGCACCTCGCCCCAGAACGCGCCGTAGCCGACGTCGGGACCGTCGATGTCCTGGATCACGGAGATGCGCGGCCCATGGCCGGTGCCGACATATTCGTAATACTCGATGCGGCGCTTCGACTGCTCCTCGGCCGGAAGCGAGGATTTCAGCACCGAGCGGATCGCAACCGTGCGGGCATAGCCGACGATCGGCGGCAAATCGGGGAACGGGCAGACCAGTTGCTTGGTGGTGTAGCCGATCAGCCGGCGCTCGGGCGCCACGATCTCCATGGCATTGCAGATCGTCGGCGTGTCGTAGCGGCCCAGCGCTTCGAGGACGGAAGCGGGCAGCGGCCCGGTCGCGTTATCGGTCACGGCGTTCTCTCCCAGATTGGCGGCTGATTGACGTGATGCCGCCGTCACAGGGCGATATAGCCGAGATCGGGTCTCAACCCAACTCAGGCCTGCTTCATGGCAGATATCCGCGTGCGCTTTAGTGCAGCCGTCCGGGCCGGTCGTCGTCCTGCGGCGGCTCCGACAAATTCGTCAGCGTCGGCGCCGAGGGCGGCGAAGAGACCTCGTCTCCCGCGGGCGCAGCAGCCTCCATCGCGCGGGCCTGGTCGCGATAGGATTTGTAGCCGAGCGGCAAAGCCAGAAGATACAGCACCGTGCCGATCGACAGCACGTGCCAGGGATAGGCGATCAGCAGCGCGATGAAGACGATCACCGCGACGAAGGCCGGCAGCACCAGCTCCGGCGGCACGCGCATGCGCTTGGTCTTGCCGGAGAACACCGGCAGGCGCGACACCATCAGGAAGGCGATCAGAAGCGTGTAGGCCGCCGTCACCGCCGCAGGCATGCGGCCGAGATCGAGGAAGGCGACGTAGATCGGCAGCAGCACGGTGATCGCGCCGGCCGGCGCCGGCACGCCGGTGAAGAAATTGGCGGCGAAGGCCGGCTTGTTGGGATCGTCCATGGTGGCGTTGAAGCGTGCCAGGCGCAGGCCGCCGGAAATCGCGAACACCATGGCGGCGATCCAGCCGGCATTGCCGAGCTCGTGCAGCTGCCAGAAATACAGCATCAGACCGGGCGCGACGCCGAAATTGACGAAATCGGCGAGGCTGTCGAGCTCGGCGCCGAACTTGGACTGGCCCTTGATCATGCGCGCGATGCGGCCGTCGATACCGTCGAGCGCGGCCGCAAACACGATGGCATAGACGGCGAGCGACATCCGCCCTTCGATCGACAGCCGGATCGAGGTCAGGCCGGCGCAGATCGCCAGCAATGTGATGACGTTCGGCACCAGCATCCGTACCGGAATGGGCCGGAACCGCCGGCGGCGCGTATCGGGATCTCTCAGATCGTAGGGCGTCATGGCTGTCCTCACCTCGAGGCGAGATATAGCAAGCCGCGCCCCCCTCCGCCATCGCAGCGGAAGGCCCGCGTGGACCGACTATAGGTTAATTGGCGCGGAAGGCGCGGCCGGGGTCGTCGCCGGCAAGATCGGCGAAGATCGTCTCGCCGGCGATGGCGGTCTGCCCTTCCGAGACCAATGCCTTGGTGCCAACGGGCAGATAGACGTCGAGCCGCGAGCCGAAGCGGATCAGGCCGAAGCGCTCGCCGGCACCGATCGCCTGGCCTTCGCGGACGAAGCAGACGATGCGCTTGGCGACGAGGCCTGCGATCTGCACCACGCCGATGCGGGCCGTCGGCGTCGAGATGACCAGCGAGTTGCGCTCGTTGTCCTCGCTGGCCTTGTCGAGCTCGGCATTGATGAAGAGGCCGGGGCGGTAGGCGATGCGGTCCACCCGGCCCGCGACCGGCGCGCGGTTCACGTGGCAATTGAACACGCTCATGAACACCGAGATGCGCGGCAGCGGCCGGTCGCCGAGCCCGAGCTCGGCCGGCGGCAGCGCCATGGTGATCATCGAGACGCGGCCGTCGGCCGGCGACACCACCAGCCCCTCGCGCACCGGCGTCACGCGCACGGGATCGCGGAAGAACAGCGCGCACCACACGGTCAGGATCGTGCCGATCCAGCCCAGAGGCGACCACAGCCAGAACAGGACCAGGCTGACCAGCGCAAAGCCGCCGATGAAGGGATAGCCCTCCTTGTGGATCGGCGGGATCTGACGCTGGATCGAATCGAGAATGGACATCGTTATCTGCCGCTCGGGGTTAATGGCGCAGGTCGCGCGGGCCTGTTTAGGCCAGAGTTGGGACCGGAGACAAGGTCACACCGCCGCCGCAGGCGTCGTCAGGGCGTCATCGACCGGGGGCGGCTCCCGGTTGGGGGCCTCGGCGGTGTCGCCCATCTGCGCCAGCTTCTCGCGCGCCGCCTCGGCCTCGCGCTGCCTGTTCCACATGCTGGCATAGAGGCCGCCATGGGCGAGCAGCTTGGCGTGGGTACCCCGCTCGGCGATGCGGCCCTGATCCAGCACGATGATCTCGTCGGCCCCGACGATGGTCGAGAGCCGGTGCGCGATCACCAGCGAGGTGCGGTTCTTCGCCACGCGATCGAGCGCGCCCTGGATCTCGTGCTCGGTGTGGGTATCGAGCGCCGAGGTCGCCTCGTCCAGCACCAGAATCGGCGGCGCCTTCAAGACGGTGCGCGCGATCGCGACGCGCTGCTTCTCGCCGCCGGACAGTTTGAGCCCGCGCTCCCCGACCTGGGTCTCGTAGCCCTTCGGCGCCATGCGGATGAAACGGTCGATCTGCGCCAGTTGCGCCGCTTCCTCGACCTCTGCATCGCTGGCGTCCCAGCGACCGTAGCGGATGTTGTAGCGAATGGTGTCGTTGAACAGCACGGTATCCTGCGGCACCATGCCGATCGAGGCGCGGAGCGAATCCTGCGTCACCGCGCGGATGTCCTGGCCGTCGATCAGGATCCTGCCGCCGGAGACGTCATAGAGGCGGAACAGCAGGCGTGAGATGGTCGACTTGCCTGCGCCCGACGGGCCGACGATGGCGACGGTCTTGCCGGCCGGCACCTCGAAGCTGATGCCCTTGAGGATCGGACGCGTCGGCTCATAGGCGAAGCGCACGTCCTCGAAGCGCAAGGTGCCGGCGGAGACGACCAGCGGCTTGGCATCGGGGGCGTCCTTGATCTCGGCCTCGCGGCCGAGCACGCCGAACATCTTCTCGATGTCGATGATCGCCTGCTTGATCTCGCGATAGACCATGCCCATGAAGTTCAGGGGCTGGTAGAGCTGGATCATCATGGCGTTGACCAGCACGAAATCGCCGACGGTGTTGGTGCCGTTGCGCACGCCGATCGCGCACATCAGCATGGTCGCGGTCAGGCCCAGCGTGAAGATCACCGCTTGGCCGGTGTTGAGCACCGCGAGCGAGGTATAGGTGCGGACGCTGGCTTCCTCGTAACGCTCCACCGATTTGTCGTAGCGCTGCGCCTCGCGCGCCTCGGCGCTGAAATATTTCACGGTCTCGTAGTTGAGCAGCGAGTCGATCGCCTTGGTGTTCGCCTCGGTGTCGGAATCGTTCATCTTGCGGCGGATGCCGATCCGCCACTCGGTCGCGATGTAGGTGTAGTACATGTAGAGCGCGACCATGATCAGGGTCGCGACCACGTAGCGCCAGTCGAACTGCCAGAGCAGCACGGCCATCAGCAGCGAGACCTCGACGATGGTCGGGATCAGCTGCAGGATCACCATGCGGACGATGACCTCGATGCCCTCGCGGCCGCGCTCGAGCACGCGGGTCAGGCCGCCGGTCTTGCGCTCGAGGTGGAAGCGCAGCGACAGCTCGTGCATGTGGATGAAGGTGATGGTGGCGAGCTTGCGCACCGCGTGCATGGCGACGCGCGCGAAGATGCCGTCGCGCCATTGCGTCAGCAGCGCCATCAGGATGCGCATCACGCCGTAGCTCACCGTCAGCAGCAACGGCGAGGCGATCACCCAGAGCTGCCAATTGTCGGCCGCAATCGGCGCGGTGTTGGCGCCGGTCAGCGCGTCCGTCGCCCATTTGAAGCTGAAGGGCACCGCGAGCGTGATCAGCTTGGCCGCGAGCAGCAGCACCAGCGACCACACCACGCGCATCTTCAGGTCGAAGCGGTCGCCCGGCCAGATATAGGGCCACAGATGCGCCAGCGTGCCCATCAGCGTCCCCTGCTCGGGCGCACCGCCGACAGGAACGTCGGCGCCGTCGAACGATTGAGGTTGGTCCATCAAGAAGCCTGAAAGCCCACCGGATGCGGGCGTCATCGAGATTTACGATTTTCCCCTGTCATATAGAGCCTTCCCGATGCCAGCGCACCCCGTCAAATGGCGAATCTTCGATTGTTTGCCGCCATTTACCGGTAGATTTCCGGGAGTATCGAATCACCTGAAGGGCTTGACGCCTCTTCGCTGCAATGCATCATGGCACCAATGAGCACGATCAAAACCGTCTGTGTCTATTGCGGCTCCGGCCCTGGAACCAATCCCAACTTCATCGAGGCGGCGAAAGCGCTCGGCAAGGCGCTGGCGGATAGCAAGATCCGCCTCGTTTATGGCGGCGGCTCGCTCGGGCTGATGGGGGCGGTCGCAACCTCCGTGCTCGATCACGGCGGCATGGTCACCGGCATCATCCCCGACTTCCTGCGGATGCGCGAGAACGCGCTGACGCGCGTGCAGGAGATGGTCGTCACGCCCGACATGCACGAGCGCAAGCGGCTGATGTTCGAACGCTCCGACGCCTTCGTCGCCCTGCCCGGCGGCCTCGGCACGCTCGAGGAGCTGGTCGAGCAATTGACCTGGCAGCAGCTCGGTCGTCACGCCAAGCCCGTGCTGCTCGCCAATATCGACAATTTCTGGGAGCCGCTGTTCTCTCTGGTGGCCCACATGCGCCAAACCGAGTTCATCCGCGCCGGTCTCACCGTCGATATCCTCAAGGCCGACAAGGTCGAGGAGATCGTTCCGCGATTGCGCGCCGCTGCTGCGCAGATTCCTGACAGCCAACGCGATCTCGCGCCCGACGTGGCGCGCCGGCTCTAAAGCATGATCCGGAAAAGTGCGCAGCGGTTTTCCGGAAAGATCATGCTTAAACAACAACCTAAAGCGCGATGGCGATTCATCCCAATCGCATCGCGCTTTAGGCCGCCCGCTACCCTTGCGGAAACGTCACCGCCTCGATGCGGTTGCCGTCGGGATCGACGACGAACGCCGCGTAGTAGCGCACGCGATCGTGCGGGCGGATGCCGGGCGCACCGTCCGAGGCCCCGCCCGCCGCGAGAGCCGCGGCATGAAACGCATCGACGTCGTCCGTCGTCTTGGCCCGCAGGCAGATGTGCACGCCGCTTTCCCGGGCTACAGGCGGCATGCTCTCGCGCAGATTGATCCAGAACTCGGGATAGGCCTTGCCGAAGCCGACCGTCCGCGGCCGGGTGACGAGGCGCGCAAGGCCGAGCGCTGCGAGCGTCGCCTCGTAGAATCTGGCGGCGCGATCGAGATCGCTGACGCCGACGGAAATGTGGTCGATCATTGGTCCCCCCGTCATTCCGGGGCACGCGAAGCGTGAATCCGGAATCTCGAGATTCCGGGTTCGGTCCTGCGGACCGCCCCGGAATGACGAGACAGGACTCTACGCCGGCGCGCCCGACTTCACGAGCTTGTAGATCACCGAATCCATCAGCGCCTGGAACGAGGCGTCGATGATGTTCGGGGAGACGCCGACCGTGGTCCAGCTGTCGCCGTTCTCGTCCTCGCTCTCGATCAGCACGCGCGTGACCGCGCCGGTGCCGCCGTTGAGGATACGCACCCGGTAATCGATCAGCCTCAAGCCCTCGATGTATTTCTGGTACTTGCCGAGGTCCTTGCGCATGGCGACGTCGAGCGCGTTGACGGGGCCGTTGCCCTCGGCGGCCGAGATCAGGTGCTCGCCGGCGACGTCGACCTTCACCACCGCGAGCGCCACGGTGACGCGCTCGCCGAGCGCGTTGTAGCGCTGCTCGACATTGACGTCGAACTGCTCGACCTCGAAATAATGCGGCACCTTGCCGAGCGTGCGACGCGCCAGCAGCTCGAACGAGGCGTTGGCGGACTCATAGGCGTAGCCTTGCGCCTCGCGCTCCTTCAACTCCTCGACGAGGCGCGTCAGCTTGGGATCGCTCTTCTCGTAAGCGATGCCGGCCCGCTCGAGCTCGGCGATGACGTTGGACCGTCCGGCCTGGTCCGAGACCAGCACCTTGCGGTGATTGCCCACCGTCTCCGGCAGCACGTGCTCGTAGGTCTGCGGGTCCTTCAACACCGCGGAGGCATGAATGCCGGTCTTGGTGACGAAGGCGCTCTCGCCGACGTAAGGAGCATGCCGGTTCGGCACGCGATTGAGCATGTCGTCGAGCGTGCGCGAGACCTTGACGAGGGTCGCCAGCTTCTCCGTGGTGACGCCGATCTCGAAGGAATCGGCAAAACCCTGCTTCAACTTCAGCGTCGGGATCAGCGAGCAGAGATTGGCATTGCCGCAGCGCTCGCCGAGGCCGTTCAGCGTGCCCTGGATCTGCCGCGCGCCGGCCCGCACGGCGGCGAGCGAATTGGCCACCGCCTGCTCGGTGTCGTTATGGGCGTGGATGCCGACGTGATCGCCGGGGATGTGCTTCGTCACCTCGGTGACGATGGCCTCGACCTCGTCAGGCATGGTGCCGCCGTTGGTATCGCACAGCACCACCCAGCGCGCGCCGGCATCGAAGGCGGCCTTGGCGCAGGCGAGTGCGAATGCGGCATCTTCCTTGTAGCCGTCGAAGAAATGCTCGCAATCGAGCATGACCTCGCGGCCGGCGGCCTTCGCGGCCGCGACGCTGTCGCGGATCGAGGCGAGGTTCTCCTCCTTCGTCGTCTCCAGCGCGACGCGCACCTGATAGGCCGAGGCCTTCGCCACGAAGCAGATCGCATCCGCCTTCGCTTCCAACAAGCCGGCCACGCCGGGATCGTTCGAGACCGAGCGCCCGGCCCGTCGCGTCATGCCGAACGCGGTGAAGCGCGCATGATCGAGCTTGGGCTTGCTGGCAAAGAACTCGCTGTCGAGCGGATTGGCGCCGGGATAGCCGCCTTCGACATAATCGATGCCGAGGTCGTCGAGCATGGCGGCGATGACCTGCTTGTCGGTCAGCGTGAAGTCGACGCCGTTGGTCTGCGCGCCGTCGCGCAGCGTGGTGTCGAACAGATAAAGACGCTGCTTGCTCATCGCGCGGCTCCCAGCGTCTTCTTCATCGTCGTGTTGGCGAGCCACTCATCGTTGACGGTAATGCTGTTGCGCTGCTGGGCGGTGTAGCCGCGCTTGGCGAAAAAGCCCTCGGCGGTGTCGCTGGCGTCGACGGTGAGGCTTTGCGCGCCGCGGCCGCCGGCAAGCTTCTCCAGCGCGTCGACCAGCATGCTGGCGATGCCGTGCCCGCTGACTGCCGGATGCACATAGAGCATGCGGATGTGGTCGTTGCCGCGCAGCGACGCAAAACCAACCGGCGAGCCTTCGATGGTCGCGATCAGCGTCAGGTCGGCCGCGAGCCGCTTGCCGAACTCTTCGCCTTCCGCGAGCTCCATCCAGGCCTGCTGCTGCACCTCGCTATAGTCCTCGCCGGTCAGCTCTTCGATGCTGGCGGTGAAGATCGCTGCGAGCAGCGGCACGTCCTCGGGCAGGAACGGCCTAAGTGCGGGCTTTGGCAGAGTCTGTCCCATCGTCCTCACCACATCCCATAGAGCTTGAGCACCAGCGCTACGGCGCCCGCGAGCAGAGCGATCTTCAGCGCGATGTAATAGATCCAGTGCCGCGGGAAAGGCGTGTCGGGCCGCTTCATCGCGCAATCTCCCACGTCGTTCCTTCCTTGGAATCCTTGATCGCAACGCCCATCGCGGCGAGCAGATCACGAATCCGGTCGGATTCCCCAAAGTCCTTGCGGCTACGGGCCGCGGTGCGCTCCGCGATCAGGCGCTCGACTTCCGTGGCATCGACGCCGCTCGCCTGTTGCTTGCGGCCTTCCCACTGCGCAGCGCTCTCGGACAGGAAGCCGAGCAGCCGCAGCGAGCCCGCCAGGGCACTCACGTCTCCGCCGCGCAGACCATGCATTGCCGCGATCGCCAGCGGCGTGTTGAGATCGTCGAGCAGCGGCTCGATGACGGACGCAGCCGGCTTGCCGGGTTCGACGTCCGCCGCGACGCGATACCAATCGTCCAGCGTCTTGGCGCTCTCCTCCAGTGACTTCATGGTCCAGTCGATCGGCGAACGGTAGTGCGTCTTGAGCATGTTCAGGCGCAGCACCTCGCCCGGCCAGTCCTTCAGCAGCTCGTGGATCGTGATGAAGTTGCCGAGGCTCTTCGACATCTTCTCGCCCTCCACCTGGAGGAAGCCATTGTGCATCCAGTAGTTCGCCATGCGCTCGCGGCGGAAGGCGCAGCAGCTCTGCGCGACCTCGTTCTCGTGATGCGGAAACACGAGATCGATGCCGCCGCCATGGATGTCGAAATGCTCGCCGAGATGCTTCCAGGCCATCGCCGAGCACTCGATGTGCCAGCCCGGACGGCCCTCGGCCTTGATGCCGGCCGGCGAGGCCCATGACGGCTCACCGGGCTTGGACGGCTTCCACAGCACGAAATCGGTCGCATCACGCTTGTAGGGCGCGACATCGACGCGCGCACCGGCGATCATCTCGTCGAGTGACCGCTTCGACAGCGTGCCATAGCGCGGCAGCGAGGAATTGGCCGCGTTCATCGCCTGCGGCGAGAACAGCACGTGGTCCTCGGCGACATAGGCGAAGCCGCCCTTGACGAGCCGCTCGATGATCTCGCGCATCTCGGCGATGTGCTCGGTCGCACGCGGCTCGACGCTCGGCCGCAAGCAGCCCAGCGCGTCGACGTCGGCATGAAACTGCCGGCCCGTCTCCTCCGTCACCTTGCGGATCGCCTCGTTCAGCGCCAGGCCGGGGAAATCGCGCGCGGCGCGGTCGTTGATCTTGTCGTCGACGTCGGTGATGTTGCGGACATACTTGACATGCGCCTCGCCGTAGAGGTGGCGCAGCAGCCGGAACAGCACGTCGAACACGATCACCGGCCGCGCATTGCCGATATGGGCGAAGTCATAGACGGTCGGTCCGCACACATACATGCGGACGTTGCTGGCATCGAGCGGCACAAAGGCCCGCTTGTCCCGGCTCAGCGTATCGTAGAGGCGCAATTCCATGACAACCCATCCCTTGCGGCCGGGCGTCCAAGGCTCTCAACGTGTTTGAGAAAAGACGGCTCCAGCCAGCGAATCGCTAGCTCGTAATCTCGCGGCAAATGGCGCAAATGGCGAGGAGACCGTTCATGCGGAACATATGGGCCATCAGGCGCCCCTGCGTCAAGAGAGCCGCGAAGCCCCGCTTTGTCTCCCGCAAGGCGCGTCCGTCCCGAGGGTTCACGATCCCCTAACCATTTGAGCCCATTCTGGAACCGGCAGTTCCCCTTTTTGCCCCGGTGCCTTTTCATGCGATTCTTGCCCGCGCTCATTGCCAGCGCCTTCGTCTTCGCCGCATCCAACGCCTGCGCCGAGACCCGCGTCTTCATCATCGCCAACCAGGCCAGCGGCTACGGCGTCGACCAGTGCCTGGCCAAAGGTGACAAATGCGGCGCCTCCGCCGCGCGCACCTATTGCCAGTCACGAGATTTTGCCCAGGCGTCAGCCTATCGCCGGGTCGATCCCGACGAAATTACCGGCTCCGTCCCCAAATCCGGCACAAATTGCTCCCATGGCCATTGCGACGAATATGTCGCAATCACCTGCCAGCGCTGAATTTGCTCGGAGCTGGCGCAGCTTAGGCCGGTCCTTGGCCCCCTGAAACGACGTGACGATGCCGCAGGAAGCGGCTATTGGAGGGCGCGCTTCGGCCCTCCAAGTCAAGTTGGTGGATAGTCACATTGGGCCGTGACCTCGCTAGAATGGCGGATATGCCTGAATTCCTGTCTCTCTCCCGTGCTCGCTGTCTCCTTGCTTGCACCGTGCTGTTGAGCACGGCCGTGCTCGTCACCGGTGCTTTCGCGCAGGCCGGTCCGCCTGGACCGCCGCCGCAAGCGGGCCAGAACGGCGTCGGGCCGAATCCGATGTGCGTGCGCCTGGAGGGCCAGCTCGCCGCGCTGGATCGCGGCGGCGGTGGCGACCCCGCGCGTGAAGAGCAGGTCCGCCGCTACCAGGATTCCCAGACCCGCCAGCAGGCCGAGCTCGACCGCGTCACCATGCAGGCCAAGCGCATGGGCTGCGATTCCTCCGGCTTCTTCTCGCTGTTCAGCGGCCAGTCGGCGCAATGCGGCCCGGTCAACACCCAGATCCAGCAAATGCGCGCCAATCTGGACCAGATCACCGGCAATCTCGAGCGCCTGCGCGGTGGCGGCCCCGGCGGCTTCAGCCCGGAACGCGACGCCCAGCGCCGCTCGGTGCTGGCGGCGCTGGCGCAGAACAATTGCGGCCCGCAATATGCGGCGGCGGCGCAGCAGCAAGGCGGCGGCAACTTCCTGAGCAATCTGTTCGGCGGCAATAATCCGAACAATCCGCAAGGCATGCCGCCGTCCGATCTCGGACCGCAATCCGGCACCTTCCGCACCGTGTGCGTGCGTACCTGCGATGGCGCCTATTTCCCGGTCTCGTTCGCGACGGTGCCGGCGCGCTTCCCCGACGACGAGAAGACTTGCAAGGCGCTCTGCCCGGCGGCGGAAGCCGTGCTCTACACCCATCGCAATCCCGGCGAAGACATGAACTCCGCGGTCTCGATCAGCGGCCAGCCCTATACGGCGCTGCCGACCGCGTTCAAATTCCGCAGCGAGTTCAATCCGTCCTGCTCCTGCAAGGCCGCAGGTCAGACCTGGGCGGATGCGCTGAAATCCGCCGACGACAAGGCCGCGGCCGAGCAGCAGGGCGACATCATCGTCACCGAGGAGAGCGCCAAGAAGATGCAGCAGCAGCGGCTCAACAAGGGCACGCCTGCGAATGCCAAGAAGGGTGCCGCCCCCGCGCCGACGACCGCGAATGCACCGGCCGCAGCGCCGGCGGCGGATGCAGCCCCGGCGACCTCGTCGGAGAACAAGCCGATCCGCTCAGTCGGGCCCACCTTCCTGCCGCAGCAGCAGAAGTAGCGTAAGGCGCCCGCTCCCATCTCAACGGTCATGCCCCGCGCAGGCGGGGCATCCAGTACTCCCCGGCGGGAATTGTTGTTCGACAACGTCCGCCGCGGAGTACTGGATCATCCGCCTTCGCGGATGATGACAGCAAACACCTGAGCGCCATCGCCCGCCTCCCACTCACCCCTCGAACGCGTCGATCGACGCCCTGCTCGCGCGCGACACCAGCGTCTCGTCGGCGGCCGGCAGCTTCTCACCCTTGTCGCGAAAGCGGTCGGTGATGGGATAGCGGCGGTCGCGGCCGAAATTCCTTGGCGTGACCTTCACGCCGGGCGCGGCCTGGCGGCGCTTGTATTCGGCGACGTTGAGCAGATGGTCGATGCGGGTGACGATCTCGCGATCGAAGCCGGCAGCAATGATCCGGTCCAGCGGCTCTTCGCGCTCGACCAGGCACTCCAGGATGGCATCGAGCACGTCATAGGCTGGCAGCGAATCCTGGTCAGTCTGGTTCTCGCGCAGCTCCGCAGTCGGCGGCCGCGTGATGATGTCGGGCGGGATCACCTCGCCGGCGGGTCCGAGCGCGCCGTCCGGCTTCCAGCTGTTGCGCAAGCTTGCCAGGCGGAACACCTGCGTCTTGTAGATGTCCTTGATCGGATTGAAGCCGCCGTTCATGTCGCCATAGAGCGTGGCGTAGCCGACCGACATTTCGGACTTGTTGCCCGTCGTCACCACCATCAGGCCGGTCTTGTTGGAGATCGCCATCAGGAGCGTGCCGCGGGTGCGGGCCTGGAGATTCTCCTCGGTGATGTCTGGCGGCAGATTCTTGAACAGGCCCGAGAGAATGGTCTCGAACCCATTGACGGCTTCCGCAATCGGCAACACCTCGTAGCGGATGCCGAGATGGCCGGCGAGCTCGCCCGCATCCGCAATCGAGTGTGCCGCCGTGTAGCGATACGGCAGCATCACGCCATGCACCTGATCGGCACCGAGCGCATCGACCGCGATCGCCGCGCACAAAGCTGAATCGATGCCGCCGGAAATGCCGAGTAGCACGCCGGGAAAGCCGTTCTTGCCGACATAGTCGCGCAAGCCCAGCACGCATGCGGCGTAATCGGCCTTGTCGCCTTCGGCCAACGTCGCGACCGGCCCCGCGCAGCGCCAATCGTCGCCGTTGCGTGTGAAGCGCAGCGTGACGATGCTGTCCTCGAATGCCGGCAGTTGCGCCGCGAGCGAGAGATCGCCGTTGAGCGCGAACGAGGCGCCGTCGAACACCAACTCGTCCTGGCCGCCGACCTGGTTGAGATAGACCAGCGGCAGCCCGCTCTCGGTGACGCGGGCGACCGCGACCGACAGGCGCACGTCGTTCTTGTCGCGAGCGTAAGGCGAGCCGTTCGGAACCAGGATGATCTCGGCGCCGGTCTCGGCCAGCGTCTCGACCACGTTCTCGTAATCCTCGGACTCCTCCAGCCAGATGTCCTCGCAGATCGGCACGCCGATGCGCACGCCGCGCACGGTCACCGGGCCCGCCGCGGGCCCGCGCGAAAACAGCCGCTTCTCGTCGAACACGCCGTAATTCGGCAGGTTGCATTTGAAGCGCAGGCTCGCGATGCGGCCGCCGTCGAGCAGCGCGCAGGCATTATAGAGTTTGCCCTCCTCGACCCAGGGCGTGCCGACCAGCATTGCAGGCCCGCCATCGGCGGTCTCGCGCGCCAGGGCTTCGATCGCGGCGCGGCAGGCGGCCTGGAAGGCCGGCTTCTGCACGAGGTCTTCCGGCGGATAGCCGGCGATGAACAATTCCGGAAACAGCACGAGATCGGCGCCTTCGGCGATCGCTTGCGCGCGCGCCGCCCGTGCCTTGGCGGCATTGCCCGCGATGTCGCCCATAACAGGATTGAGCTGGGCGAGCGTGACCGCGAATGCGTTGAGACGTTCGGTCATCGGGCGCCTTTATCCGTTCCTCGTTAGACGAAACCCAACCGCTCGACGATGGCGAAAATCCAGAACGCACCGGCCATGAGCAACGCCACGCCGACCGCCGCCGAGCCCATGTCCTTGACCCGGCCGATCTGCTTGTCGTGGTCCATGGTCAGCCGGTCGGCGAGCTTCTCGATCGCGGTGTTGAGCAGCTCGACGACCAGCACGAAGGCAACGGCACAAACTAGCTCGACCGCGCGCATCGCGGTCGCGCCGATGAACCAGGCAAGCGGCACCGACAGCAGAAGCGCAAAGATCTCCTCGCGGACGGCCTGCTCCGATTTGAACGCAAAGGCCAGACCGTTACGGGAATTGATCGTGGCCTTCCAGATCCGCAGCAAGGTGTCAGAGCCCCGCTGCGACCGGCATCGGCTGGGCCTTGCCGGCGCGCTCCTGCTTGAGCAGCTCAGCGACCAGGAAAGCCATGTCGATGGATTGCTCGGCATTGAGGCGGGGATCGCAGACCGTGTGATAGCGGTCGTTGAGGTCCTCGTCGGTGATCGCGCGGGCGCCGCCGAGGCATTCGGTGACGTCCTGGCCCGTCATCTCCAGATGCACGCCGCCGGCATGGGTGCCTTCGGCGGCATGGATCGCGAAGAACGACTTCACCTCGGACAGGATGCGGTCGAAGGGCCGCGTCTTGTAGCCCGACGTCGAGGTGATGGTGTTGCCGTGCATGGGATCGCAGGACCAGACCACCACACGGCCCTCGCGCTTCACGGCGCGGATCATGTTCGGCAGGTGCTCGCCGATCTTGTCCGAGCCGAAGCGGCCGATCAGCGTCAACCGGCCCGGCTCGTTGTCGGGGTTGAGCACGTCGATCAGCTTCAACAGCTCGTCGGGCTTCAGGGACGGGCCGCACTTCAGCCCGATCGGGTTCTTGATGCCGCGGAAATATTCGACATGGCCGTGGTCGAGCTGGCGGGTGCGGTCGCCGATCCAGATCATGTGGCCCGAGGTCGCGTACCAGTCCCCGGTGGTGGAATCGACGCGGGTCAGGGCCTGCTCGTAGCCGAGCAGCAATGCCTCGTGGCTGGTGTAGAAATCGGTGGCGCGCAGCTCCGGATGGCTCTCGAGGTCGAGGCCGCAGGCGCGCATGAAGTTGAGCGCGTCCGAGATGCGGTCGGCCAGCTCCTTGTAGCGGCGGGACTGCGGGGAATCCTTGAGGAAGCCCAGCATCCATTGATGCACGCTGCCGAGATTGGCGAAGCCGCCGGTGGCGAAGGCGCGCAGCAAATTGAGCGTCGCGGCCGACTGGCGATAGGCCATCAGCTGGCGCTGCGGATCGGGGACGCGCGCTTCCCTGGTGAAGGCGATGTCGTTGACGATGTCGCCGCGATAGCTCGGCAGCTCGACGCCGTTCACCTTCTCCGTCGGCGACGAGCGCGGCTTGGCGAACTGACCGGCGATCCGGCCGACCTTCACCACCGGCACTGCGCCGGCATAGGTCAAGACCACCGCCATCTGCAGCAGCACGCGGAAGAAGTCGCGGATGTTGTTGGCGCCGTGCTCGGCAAAGCTCTCGGCGCAGTCGCCGCCCTGAAGCAAGAAGGCCTCGCCGGCGGCAACGCGCGCCAGTGCCTTCTTCAGGTTGCGTGCCTCGCCCGCGAACACCAGCGGCGGAAAGGTCGCAAGCTGCGCCTCGACGTCGGCCAGGGCCTTGGCGTCGGGATAGTCGGGCACCTGTAGCACCGGCTTGCTGCGCCAGGACTCGGGCGTCCACCGCTCGGACATCGCAATCTCTCCGTGAAGCAAAAAGCACAACCTGATCTAGGGGTTGTGAGGGCCGCCTTATACACAGGCTCGCTCCGCCCCGCCAGTTGTAAATCCGTTTGGCGTCGCAAGCCCTTGCGGCGAAAGCCAAATTCGCATTTGCTGGAAAGCTTGAGGAAACTGGCAAATACCTTCTGGCCATGGGCGCGGCATTGGACGACGTTTTCATCGACGAGATCAGCTTCCCGGCGGCCGACGGGTATGGGCTCACCGGCACCCTGTTCCTGCCGCGGGGTGCCAAGCGCCACGCGGTGCTGATCAGCTCGGCGACCGCGGTCCCGCGCAAGATCTATCGCGGCTTTGCATCCTACCTCGCCCATCGCGGCTGCGCGGTGCTCACTTACGACTATCGCGGCATCGGCGATTCCCGCCTGCCGGCGATGGTCGGCTACAACCAGCCGAAATCGCTGGTCGGCTTCAAGGCCTCGATGTCGGACTGGGCCGCGCTCGACGTCACCGCCGCGGTGCGCTGGATGCGGGAGCGGTACAATACGCTGCCGCTCGCCTATATCGGCCATTCCTTCGGCGGTCAGGCGCTCGGGCTGATCGAGAACAATACCGACATCTCTCGCGCGGCCCTGGTGGCCTCGCAGGCCGCGACCTGGCGGCTGATGACCTCACCCGAGAAGTACCGCGTCTTCGCCTTCATGAACCTCATCGGCGTACCGCTCACCCACACGCTCGGCTATGCGCCGGGCTGGGCCGGGATCGGCGAGGATCTGCCCAAGGGGGTCTTCCTGCAATGGGCCGAGTGGGTCTCGAGCCCCCGCTATCTCTTCGATTCCAAGCTGCCGGCGCTGGACAATTTCACCAGGTTCAAGGGCGAGCTGCGCGCGCTGTGCTTCTCCGACGATCCCTGGGCGACGCGGCCCGCGGTCGAGCTGCTCACGAGCGGGTTCTCCGCGATCAAGCCGGAGGTGCTGACGTTGAAGCCGTCCGAGGTCGGCGCCAAGACAATAGGCCATTTCGGCTTCTTCCGCCCCGAACACCGCGACACGCTATGGCGCGGCGTCGCGGAATGGGTCCAGGGGGAGTGAGACCGCGTCAGCGAATGATGGTCGTGAGAGACGAGTAACGCCTGTTCGGTTTTGCATCGCCCGGCGCGAATTGCGCGAATGCCTCGCTGACGCGGACCGCCGGCGGCGTGTCGCTCGCAAACCGAAACTCCTTCGGCCGCGGCGCGTAGAAGCTGGCGCGGTAATAGGAATCGTCGAAGCGCGCCTCGCCGATCCCGAACAATGCGTCACAGACCAGCAGGAGCGCGTAGACTCCCGCGACGGCTGCGATGGTCTCCCTGAGAATTGCCATGCCCATAGCCCTGCCCTTTTGCAGGCAGGATGCAGACCGGTTCCAAAGGCCTGGTTTAAAGCGTCGGGCTTCTTGTCCGCAGGCTTTGCCGCCGCTGAACGGATTGCAGACAATCTTATCGATCCTGCAAAAAAGAGCCCGCCGGATCGGAGGATCAGGCGGGCTCCAGGCTTGGCCGCTCGGGAGGTCTCAGGCGGCCGGATTCGTCAGTCGTGGGCGGCTTTCTCGCGATGGCCGCTCTCGCTGAGGCGGTCGACCCAGGCGATGCCGACCGCGGAGACGATGAAGGTCATGTGAATCAGCACCTGCCACATCACCCCGCTCTCGGTGAAATTGCTGCGCGTCGTGCCGAGATTGCCGGCCTCGATGAAGGTCCTGAGCAGCGAGATCGAGGAGATGCCGATGATCGCCATCGCGAGCTTGATCTTGAGCACGCTGGCATTGACGTGACCGAGCCATTCCGGCTCGTCGGGATGGCCGGTGAGGTTCAGCCGTGAGACGAAGGTCTCGTAGCCGCCCACGATCACCATGATCAGCAGGTTCGAGATCATGACCACGTCGATCAGCCCGAGCACGACCAGCATGATCTGCTGCTCGCTGGCGTCGAACGAATGCAGGACCAGGTGCCAAAGCTCCTTCAGGAACAACAGCACATAGACGGCCTGGGCGACGATGAGGCCGACATAGAGCGGCAATTGCAGCCAGCGCGAGCCGAAGATCAGCTTCGGAAGCAGGCCGACCGGCGGCAGTGGCGCGGCCGTCGCCGAAGGTGCTTTGGGTTCAGACGTCATTGATCACTCCGGGTTGCAGGCAGGCATGCTGCCTCAGAGACTCGCGATGACAGGCGCGAGCTCGAGCGAACCCCGATAGATCATCTCGAAGGCGACGTAAATGATGATGGCAAGGCCGACATAGGCGACCCAGCGCTGCTTCTGGAGCACGCGGCCGAGCAGATCGGCGGCGACGCCCATCATCGCGACCGAGAGCAACAGGCCGAAAGCGAGGATGTAAGGGTGCTCGCGCGCGGCGCCCGCGACCGCGAGCACGTTGTCGAGCGACATCGAGACGTCGGCTGCAATGATCTGCAACGCGGCCTGCCCGAAGGTCTTTGACTGCACCGGGGCAGCGTCCTGGCTGCCGCCATGGCTGAAGGCGAGTTGCCGCGAATGCGCAGACTGCTCGCGCAGCTCGCGCCACATCTTCCAGCACACCCAGAGCAGCAGCACGCCGCCGGCAAGCAACAGGCCGATGACCTGAAGCAGCTGCGTCGCGACGCCGGCAAAGGCGATGCGCAGCGCGGTGGCGGCAGCGATGCCGACGATGATGGCGCGGCGGCGCTGCTCGGCCGGCAGTCCCGCTGCGGCAAGGCCAATGACGACGGCGTTGTCGCCGGCGAGAACGAGGTCGATCAGGATGACTTGGAACAGCGCGGTCAGCGCTTCGGCGGTGATGAGTTCAGTCATGATTGATCATTCCTAGAGGCCGACGATTCGAGCCAATGCGGCTTGCGGCGCTCGATCCAGTCGAAGACTTTTGAACGGGAGGTGCGCAGCGCAGGGACGTCCTCGGCGAGCAGAGCCAGGCCGAGCGGCAGCATCCAGACACCGAGGATCGGAAGGAAGGACAACACGCCGCCGAAGATGAGCAGCGCGCCGGAGGGAATTCTGACCCAGCGGCTCGACGGTTTGAGCAGATAGGTGACGGTATCACCCATGCGCGGCGGCAGTCGATCGACGAGCTTGTCGAGGCGCGGGTCACCGCCCGCCAGCTCACTGGCGGGACCCGTGGCCTGACGCGTACGCCCGTTCGATGCTGCGCTCATGCTTATTCCTCTGTGGCGAATTGCCGTTCGGTGCGCGCCTGCCCCTGTGGGATCGGCTTCGCGCGCGGCAGCGCCAGCGTCAGCAGGCGCAACAATTTGATCGCCTGCACTTCGTGGGGATGGACGTCCTGGTCGGCGGCCGCGACCCGCTGCGACAGATCCATCAGATGTGACGACAACGGCATGTCCGAGACCGGCCGCAGCGTGTCGATCACGACATTGGCGAAATCCGGTTCTTCCAGCCGTTCGGCGAGTGCGTCGAACATTGCAAACAGCCTCTCGTCGTCGAGATGCGGCGCCAAGCCGCGATCCCTGATGAACCGGATCACCTCGTCGCGCTCGACCGGCGAAACCTGCCGGTCGGCCACGGCGACGAGCGCGCCGGCGATCACCAGCGCGGCCGCGGCCTGCTCGTTCAGGCTGGACGGCTCTGCGATCTCGATGGGATTTGAATGCTTGACGTCAGACATCGTTGCTCCCTTGGTCTTGCGAAATGGCCGCACGGAGCTGCGATGGGGGTCGATGGAGTCGGAGAGAACATCTGGGGCCCGACGATCGGCCAATCCATCGCATTCGCGCGGGACAGGTCATCCGACATCACGAGGTTTGCCGACATTGTCGGCGTCCTCGCCAGAGGGGCCCGGATTCTTGTTCGTACCAGAAATATAGGTGCGTCTGTCGGAATCAAGGCAAGATGACTGCGACCAGCCGCCGCATCGGTTCCATATCGGTCGGATCTGGCCGTGGTAGCGACGCCTTCGAACCCCATCCTGATGTCAGCTTGCGCAGGAGCGCATCGTCACGCGCTCCCCCCTGACGACCGCTTCAACCGCTTTGCGTGCGACGTCGTCAAAGTCGGACGGTTGCAGATAGCCCTGCGCATAAGCTTCCTGCGTCAATCGCTCCAGGCGTTTGTCTTCGCCGGTGGACCATTGCTTCGTGATGTAGTCCGCACCGGGCTTGCCAAAGGTCTCGGGGTAACGTTCGGTCTCGTTCTGACGGCGATAGTAATATCCGCTGACCGAACCGATGAACCGCTTCCGGCCCTCACCTGCACAGCGTGAGCCATAGGGAATTTCGAACGCCAGCGTCGCTTCACGGCGCGTCCTCGCTCTCCCGTCGACGAAGATCGTTTCGTTGGAGTCATAGCCCGGACCGTCGGTTGGCCTTGCAGGCTCGGCTGACTGTTGCGGCGCAAATGCCCATGCGGCAACCTGACAGACGACCAGGGCCCAGACGATGAACCAGGCGCGGTTCATCGCACATTCGTCCCGCGTTGCTGCGGCAGGCATACAGGAGACGGATCGGACCACAGGCCGGGCCCGGCAAACTGGAGTACCGTGAGGCGGATCTCCTCCGGGAAATCCTCCTTGACGATTCCCTTTTGGTCGAACGCCTCGGCGAGCTGGGCCTGGACGCGAACGTCAAGTGGCGTCGAGTACGCGGCGTTGGCCTGATCACGCTTCTTTTCGCTACAGAACATCGCCAGTGCCGGATTTGGGCAGTCGAAAATCTTCATGTAGCCCCGCGCATAGGCCGACGTGGCCGCGATGAGGTTCGCCTTCATCGTCTTGTCACACGGCGACATCGCGTAGGCGGTCCCCGCCTGCAGCGCGTCCATGCGTAGCGCATCGAGCTGCGGATCCTTGTCACTTTGCAGGGTATGCTTGGCTTCCCACGCCTTGCGTTCGTGCACCTTGACACTCTCGTCGCCGAACGAGGTCGTGAGTTTCGCCTTCAACTCTCCGCTCAGTGAAGAGGAAGCGCCGGTCGTGGGAAAACCACGCATCGCCCAGGACACGCCGACGAATGCGGTGACGAATGCCATGCAAGTGAAAAGAATGAAGCGGCTCATGATGCGCACTCAAATTATCGGGCGCAACCTAACCGTGTCCTGTTAATGATTTACTAGAACGTGGTCTCGTAAACCCGATCAACCTGCGCGGAGGGCGAGTCCGTTTAACCTTCAAGACGGACATGGCCAGTTCGCCCCGATTGGTCTCTTAAGGCCGGAAGCGGACGTGGGCCGACGCCTGCTCAATCCGGTTATGGGGAGCCCGTCGGTGGTTCGGCCGACTAATCACGCGGGGAAGCGCCGCTTCAGCCACGCGATGACCAGCCGGTTGAGTTCCGCTGGTTTCTCCTCGGGGGTCCAGTGCCAACAATTCTCGATCACCTGCCGCTCAAGATCAGGAACGTGTGCGTGCATGCCCGCCGCCATACTGGCCCGCAAGACCACGTCCTCGGAGCCCGAGATCATCAGCGACGGCACGCGGATGGTCTGGTCGACTGCGAGACCCGACGCCCAGTTGCGCGTCAGATTGCGATACCAGTTGATCCCTGGCGTGAAGCCGGTGCGCTTGAACCGCTCGGCGAAGAAGTCAAGTTCGGCATCTGTCTGCACGTCCTTGCCCGGCAATTCGGCAGGAATCGGCTGCCCATAATATTCCATGTTCGCAACTTCGGGAGGTAATCGTCCCCACTCGGCGCTCGTCATTAAATCCTTGCGCATCGAGTTGCGCAGGGTCGCACGTGGGTCGCGCTCCATCGCTTCGTCGGCGGAATGTCCGTCTTGGAACAGCAATACGTACATCTTGGAGCTGTAGACAGCGCGCATCTGCGCGATGGGATCGCGCGCCGGATCTGCAATGAAGCTCTTCTCGCCAGGCCGGGCGGCCTTCACCAAATCAGGGTGCAGCCACAGCATCCAATGCGGAACAAACGGCGTGTTGATCCCGATCGCACCTGCCACTCGCTCCTGATGGAGCAGCGGCATCTGCCAGGCGAGCAACCCGCCCCAATCATGCCCCATCAACACCGCCCTCTCGATGCCGAACTTGTCAAGGAGGCCCGTGAGATCGGCAGTCAACTGGGTGATGTCATAGGCCTCGACGGCCTGTGGCGCATCGCTGAGCCCATAACCACGCAAGTCGGGGGCAATCACGCGGTAACCGGCATCAACCAGCGCCGGTATCTGGTTTCGCCAGCTGAAGGCTAACCCTGGAAAGCCGTGAAGCAAGACGACCGCCGGTCCGGCGCCAGCCTCATAGACGGCGAGCCGAATGCCGTTGGTCTCGACCATGCGCACTGCCGGCATCGTTGTCTGCTGCGCGACAGCGGGCATCGCGGCGTTCACGACCGCAGCACTTGATCCGGCAAGCATAGCTCTGCGTGAAAGGGCGAACATCGGTGCACCTCGCAGTAAAGGGATTCGAACAACACGGTCACGTAGCGCGGGCGCTTGCTTCGGCAAATGCGGCAGACGTTGCATCGCTCTTTCGTTCGGTATCCGCCAGCAGCAGCGCCAATTCGCCATAGCCGTAGCGCACCGCCAGCTCGCGCGGCGTCAGCCCAGCGTGGTTGACGAGGTCGAGCCTAGCACCCGCCTCGACCAGAATGCGCGCAGCCTCCTTGTGTCCGTGCCAGACCGCATCGTGGAGCGGTGTGAAACCGTTCAACGCGCCCTGTGCATCAAGCTCGGAAGGCCTGATATCGTCGCGCTCGTGACCGTCGAGCATCACCCGGAGTACGTCGCTGTGGCCAAAATAGCAGGCCTCGTGCATCGCGGTTCCAAGAAACAATCCAATCACCCGCCGGGGATTGGCGCCCGCCGCCAGTAACGACCGGACGATGCCAGCATGTCCTTCGCGCGCGGCAATCGCCAGCGGCGTATAATTGTCGTCGGGAGCGCCAACCATCGGCAGCCGAACATCAATGTCCGCCCCTTCGCCGATCAGCTGACCCACCTTGTCCGGATCGCCGGCGGCGATTGCTGCGACCAGCGGGAGCGCGGCAATGTGATCTTCGGCGGCCTTGTCCCTTGCTGAAATCAGGCGCGCCAAGACCTCGAGCTTATCGCGCCGCGCCAGGTCGAGCGGCGTTTCCTGCCAGTGATTTCGGATGCTCGTGCGTGCGCCGCGCGAGAGCAGCAGACGCACCACCATTTCCGCCTTGTAGACGACGGCATCGTGCAATGCGGTGTGCCCCAGGATAGGGCATTGTTGATCGATAAAGGCGCCGCGATCGAGCAGCAGCGTTACGACGTCCGGATTGCCGGCCAAGGCAGCCTTGTGCAGCGCTGTCGCGCCAGCCCGGGGATCAACGAGATGAACTTGTGCGCCAGCAGCCAGCAGAAGCTCTACCATCTGCGCCTGCCCACGCCCCGAAGCAATCATGAGGGGCGTGAGACCTTCCGCGTCCGGAGAGTCGCAATCCGCGCCCAAGCGCAACCGGTCAGCAGCGTCGGCGAGATCGCCCCTTCGAACTGCCGTCAATAGCGCGGAACTTTGTTGCATACAGCTGCTCCTTCCAGCTTGCGGACAAACGCGGTCGGCCTAACTTACCTTTGGTAGGATGTAACCAAACTACTGTTCGTAGGTTCCTGTACCGATGTACGAAATAGGTCCGATCAAGTGACGGCAGGCGGGAAGCGAAAGACTCAGGGCGTGGGCACGCGTCGTCTTGCGGGGGCCGAGCGCCGACGACAGCTTTTGGACACGGCGATGGTGATCGTGCGGGAGGAGGGCGCCGATCGATTAACGCTTGGGCATCTCGCCGCTCGTGCGGGAGTTTCCAAGCCCGTCGCCTATGAACACTTCAAGACACGATCGGCGCTGTTGATCGAACTGTATCGGTGGATCGATTTCGAGCGCGTGAACGCGTTCCGTCGAGCGATGGCCGAGGAGCAACTTAGCCAGACTGAAACCGTCTCGGCATTGTCGGCGGCCTACATCAAATGTGCCGCCGACACGAAAGGTGAATTTCACGCGGTCGGCGCCGCCTTGGCAGGCAGCGATGAAAAGGCGAAAGTCTTTCAGGAGCTGCTCGATAATTCGGTTCAGATGTTTGTGTCGGTGCTGTCGCCGCACAATCCTGCTCTACCGCCTGCCGAGGTCGAGCGACGGTGCGTCGCGCTAGTCGGCGCCGGGGAAGCGCTTTCGGCAGCGCTAATTCGCGAAATTGCGAGCGAGGCGGAGGTCATCGACACGTTCACTTTGGTCATCGACTCTGTCCTTCGCGCTCCCTGCTAGGCGCCGCGCGATACCAGCTCGGTGTCCAATCGTCGTTGCGCTCGCCGAACTAAACAATGTCCGCTTGGGGTCAAAATGCGAAGATCTCAACCTGAGCAGATCTGGTCCGCCATGCCTCACTGAGCGGACCTCAACGGAGGTGCGCAGCTCCTTCGCCGATGGTCAGAAGCGGACGTGGCAGCATCTGAATGCTCGGTTCGATCGATCGTGCGCCGCGCGTGGCAACAATACTGATCGCTGATCGCTGATTGTGATGTCGGTCACGCCGTCCGCGCTGATCTCGAACCCATCCGATTTGCGTAGCCACCAACGGATGTCTGAACTCAAACTCCAAAAGGACAAAACCATGATGATTACCAAGACGCTGTTCGTCGGCCTTCTTGCAGCCGGCTTTCTCTCCGCATCTTTCGCGGTTGATGCACAAGCAAACCCACGTCATTCCCAGCAGGTGAAGAACGGGGGAATCAGCCAGCTCGGCACGACCCAGAATGGTGCCCGGGCGGGCTCCATGGATAGCTGGCCGCAGACGATGGACGAACTGACCAACGCCTACAATTGTGGTCCGTATGCGGACAAAGAGGCGGCCAAGAAGTGCAAGAAGTGAGCGCTTTTTCTTGACCGTTACAGTGCTGCAGAGGGGGTCAGCTCCACGCTGGCCCTTTCTCTTTGGGAAATAACTCCGTGGCTACCACAAACTTGTCAGTGACCGCGACGCTCGTCCTGCGGCCGTATGCACTGGCAGAACTTGGCGGGCAGTTCGCCAGCGGTCAGGAACTATCATGCAGGCCAATGAGTTACCGCACATCACGGCATCTCCCGACAGGATACACCCATGTGCCGCTGGATCGCATACCGGGGCGAGACGACGTCGTTCGAGCCTTATGTCACCGAACCCGAGCATTCCCTGGTCGCGCAGAGCATCCGCTCGCTGCAATCGACGGCGGGCTCGAACGGCGACGGCTTCGGTCTCGGCTGGTACGGCGAGCATCCGGAGCCGGGCCTTTATCGCGAGACGCGGCCGGCGTGGTCGGACGAGAATTTGCGCTACCTCTGCCGGCATCTGCGCTCGCATTTGTTCTTTGCCCATGTGCGCGCCGCCACCGGCACGGCAGTGACGCGGCAGAATTGCCATCCCTTTGCCTGCGGGCACTGGATGTTCATGCACAACGGATTCATCGGAAGCTGGAATCGGCTGCGGCGCAAGGTTGAGGCGCTCATTCCCAACGACTATTACCCGTCGCGGCTGGGCACGACCGACTCCGAAGCCGTGTTCCTGGCAATGATGGGCGCCGGCCTCGACAGCGATCCGCTCGAGGCGACGCGGCGGGTGCTGCAAGCGCTCGTCGATCTCGTCAATGAAGGCCACTTGCGCGAACGGCTGCGCTTCACCAGTGCGATCGCCAACGGCAGGGACCTCTACGCCTTCCGCGTCGCGGTCAACGACGCCGCCAACACGCTCTATTTCCGCGAGGACGGCGGCGAGGTCATCGTCGTCTCCGAGCCGTTCGACAAGGAATCGGATTGGATTGAGGTGCCTCCCAATCACGCCTTGATCGCGCGTGCGTCCGAGAGCGCAAAGATTGTTCCGTTCGAGCCTGCAATTTCCAGTGAGAGCGATGCGGAACCGGTTCCGGTCAAAAGGATTATCGCCCGCAGATAGTTCCTTTGCCGGGTGGGATAAATGTCAATCGCTTCCGACGTTCTGAAACTGCTGCGTCTCGAGTCTTCCGACGACAAGCAGCACGTCGTCATCCGTTCCGCCGGCGGACGCGGCAAGGCCACCGACTATTCCTTCGGCATCGAGGAAGAGTATTTCCTGGCCGACCGCCGCAGCCTCGAGGTCGCGATCCAGACGCCCAACGAGTTGTTCGAATCGGCGAACTGGTCGACGGGCGGCCAGGCCATGCGCGAGATGCTGCAATCCCAGCTCGAGGTCGCCACCAACGTTCACGTCGACGTCAACGACGCCCGCGAAGAGCTGCGCTTCCTGCGGCGCGAAGTCGCGAACGTCGCCGCGCAATATGGCTTCGTGATCATGGCCTGCGGCACGCATCCGACGGCAGTCTGGCGCATGTCGCAGCCGAGCCCGAAACCGCGCTACGAGGAGATGATCGAGGATCTGCGCAGCATCGGCCATCGCAACATGATGTGCGGCATGCATGTGCATGTTCAGTTGCCGGATCCCGAGAAGCGCATGGCGGTGATGCGGGCGATGCTGCCGCACCTGCCGCTGTTCATCGCGCTGTCGGCATCCTCGCCGTTCTGGGCTTCGCACAAGACCGGGCTGAAGGGCTACCGCCTCGCCGCCTATTCCGAGCTGCCGCGCACCGGCCTGCCCGAATTGTTCGAGAGCCGGCGGGATTACGACGAATATGTCGGCGCCTTGCAGCGCTCCGGCGTCATCCCCGACGAGAGCCACATCTGGTGGGCGATGCGTCCTTCGATGCGGCACCCGACGCTCGAGCTGCGTGCGCCCGACACCTGCACCTTCGTCGACGATGCCGTCGCCATCGCCTCGCTCTATCGCTGCCTGACACGTCACCTCTATCTGCGGCCTCATTTGTCGAAGGAGGTCACGGCGGTCGACCGCGCCATCGCGGTGGAGAACAAATGGCGCGCCCAGCGCTACGGGACCGATTGCATCTTCGCCTCCCGGGAAGGACCGGTCACGATCTCGGAGATGCTCTCCCGGATCATCGACGCCACCGCCGAGGACGCGGACGCACTCGGCTGCACCGCCGAGATCGAGCATTGCCGCGTCATCGTCGACCGCGGCAGCTCGGCCGAATTCCAGCTTCGCGCCTATCGCGACAACGGCGACGACATCACAGCCGTGTCACGATGGATTGCTACGTCTACGCTGTCCGGAACGAGCGCGCCTGTCCAACGCAGCGCTCCTGCGCCATCGTAGCGGCCGCGCAAGCTTTGCGAACGAGAACGTCATTTCTGAATTTGGCAGGCCGTGGGGGAATGCATGACTGACATCACCTGGTGCACCGGTTGCGGCCACAGCCTGGTTCCGATCCTGTCCGAGAACGACCGCGCGCGGCCGAGCTGCTTGTGGTGCGAGGGCGTCGATGCGCGGACCATGGAGATGGCGAAGTGGGCGGACAGCCCGGCCGGCAAGCCGGATCGGGCCGCGCCCCGCGCCTTCGATTGAGGCGCCCTCCGCGTCAAGCCCGCGCTACCAGGCGCGGACGGAACGCGGATTCGGCGGCGGGTGAAAGCGCCGCGACCGGCTTTCGCGCCGGCCGGCGCCGCGGGATGAAGAAATTGTTCACGAGGATCGGCTCGTGATCGCCGAGCGCGATCCGCTCCTTCGCGAGCAGGCTCATGACCGCGCGCATCTTGATGACTTCCTGCGCCACGAAGCTGCAATCCTCGTCGCGGTTGATCTGCTCGTGCATGATCGCCTCGGCTTCGCGCATGCTGACGCGAAGCGCCCTGATGGTTTTGCGAATTTCGCTGATACGATTGTCCATGGCTGCCTCCATCTCGGTGACAGCATAAGAACAAAACGTGAACAATCTGTCAATCGCCGCGAGGCCTTGACCCGACGTTTTCGCTCATCCCAAGACCCCCATCTCAAGGCCTGCATCGCACTCGCTTTTCCCCGACGCGCTGCACGCACTGGCGAAGCTTGCTGACAAATTAGACAGCTGCCGTCGCGCCCCGGAAGCACGCGCCCCTCGCACCGGCGCCTGACGATCAGACCCAGCCATCGATCTAACGTCCCGTGCAACCATCGAATTTTCTTCTGCACAGGCACGCCTGCATCGCCGCGCCGGGCTCGCTTGCTGGCTCGTCAACCGACTGGCCCAAAATTCGCAATGACGTTGCGAGCGAAGCAACGGCGCAGAGCGGAGAACGTCATGAACGTGCATGCTGCGGGCGATCTCAAGACGACCGGCCTGACTCATCCGAACGGCGCACCGCTTCGCCTCAACATGCAGGACTTCGTCGCAATCGACCGCGACCGGAATGCGAAGTTCGAGGCGACGTATCGTCCGCAAGCGCTCTACAATCGCGCCAACGAAGGCTTTCACGCCAACAACGAAACCTTCCTGCTGCACGAAGTGGCGACCAATCTGCCGATCTACCGTCCCGAAACCGGTCCCACCGATTTCCATCTGCATCTTCCGCCCGGCGGCTTTCAGCTCGTGCTGGTCACCTCGGGCGCCTTCACCTTCGACTATGACGGGCGCTTCTACAATGTCGGCCCTGGCGCGGTGATGCTGCAAAGCGCGATCGTGCATCGCCAGCTGTTCTACACCTGGTCGGGCTTGCCAACCGAAGAGAATTTGAAGACGCCCCAGACGGTGGTGCCCGACCCGATCTCGATGGGCTATTCCGGCAAGTTCCTCGAAGCCTTCATTACCGATCCCACCACCTTTCCGAATCCGACCATCGTGGGTCCGGACCAGATCGACGAGGCCGAGACGCCGCGCCTGGCCTGGAGCCACAAGCTGCACGACCGGCCGGTCGATGCCGGCTTCTGGCTGCAGGATCCGCTGGCGCTGGATGCGCTGTTCAAGCCGCTCACCGATGGCTCGATCAAATCGGCGCTGCCGGTTTATCTGCGCGATATCGGCATCGAGGTGCCGAGCGGTCATCTCGTTACCGGCCACATCATCGCAACCGACCCGCGCGGCCAGTCGCTGCTGCCGAAGAGCACGTCGATCGCGGCGGATGCGAGTTGCTTCACCAAGGGCGAGGTCGTGATCTACCGCGTCATTCGCGGCTTAGCCGAATTCAGGAAGAGAGCCGGCGAGACCTTCGAACTTGCCGTCGGCGACGTCGTGACGGCGGGTAAGGATTCGATCAGCCTCGTCGGCCTCGGCGAAAATACCCAGTTGCTCCGCCTCGGCCTGCTCAAGGGCATGAACGAGCTGCGCAGCTGGACGCCTGCGCAGCGTGACGAGATCGACGGCCTTGCCGGTCAGATCATCACCCACAGTGATGTCCGTCCGCTGCGCACCGAAGGCAAGCCGGTCGGGTATCTGTACGGCTGAGCGGCCGAGCCTACTCCGCCGCCTGGCGCACGTGCCGCGCGGTCGGCGTGCGCATGGTGACGAGCTCCTCGGTCGCGGTCGGATGCAGCGCGATCGTGGCGTCGAAATCGGCCTTGGTCGCCTTCATCTTCACGGCGATCGCGACGGCTTGCGTGATCTCGGCGGCGGCATCGCCGACGATATGGCAGCCGAGCACGCGATCGGTCGCACCGTCGACCACGAGCTTCATCAGCACGCGGGTGTCGCGGCCCGACATCGTCGCCTTGATCGGGCGGAACGTCGTCTTGTAGATGTCGACGTGGCTGAACTGCGCGCGCGCCTCGGTTTCGGTCAGGCCTACCGTGCCGACCTCCGGCTGCGAGAACACGGCGGTGGGGATGTTGGCGTGATCGACCCTCACCTCGCGCTTGCCGAACACGGTATCGGCGAAGGCATGGCCCTCGCGGATCGCGACCGGCGTCAGGTTGAAGCGATGGGTGACGTCGCCGATCGCATAGATGCTGTCGACCGAGCTCTTCGAGAAATGGTCGACCGCGATGCCGCCGTTGGCGGGATTGATGGCGACACCGGCCTTCTCCAGCCCGAGATTGGCCACCGCCGGATGGCGGCCGATCGCGAACATCACCTGGTCGGAGGCGAGGCTCGATCCGTTCGACAGATGCGTGGTGAACTCCTCGCCGTGGCGGTCGACCTTCGCCACGGTGCAGCCGGTGAGGATGGTGATGCCCTGCTTCTCCATCTCGGCCCGGACATGGGCGCGGACGTCCTCGTCGAAACCGCGAAGGATGTTGTCGCCGCGATAGACCACGGTGACGTCGGAGCCGAAGCCGGCGAAGATGCCGGCGAATTCCAGCGCGATATAGCCGCCGCCCTGGATCACGATCCGCTTCGGCAGCTTCTTCAGATGGAACGCCTCGTTGGAGGAGATCACGTGCTCGATGCCGGGGATCGCGGCCCCATGGTTGGGCGCGCCGCCGGTGGCGATCAGGATGTATCTTGCGGTGATCTTGCGGTCGTTCTCGAGCAGACGGACGGTGTGCTTGTCCTCGATCACCGCGCGGCTCTTGACGATCTGCGCTCCGGATTTCTCGACATTGGCCGTGTAGGCCGCCTCCAGCCGCGCGATCTCCTTGTCCTTGTTGGCGATCAGCGTCGCCCAGTCGAAGCTGGCGGGCGGAACGGTCCAGCCGAAACCGGCGGCATCTTCCAGATCCTGCCGGAAGTGCGAGCCGATCACGAACAGCTTCTTCGGCACGCAGCCGCGGATCACGCAGGTCCCGCCCATGCGGTACTCTTCCGCGATCGTTACGCGCGCACCGTGACCGGCCGCAATGCGGGCGGCACGCACGCCGCCCGAGCCACCGCCGATGACGAAGAGGTCGACGTCGAATTCAGCCATTGTCCACTCCGACCTCAAATTCATGGTCCGATCCCGGAGGGCCGTGCCAGCGCAAAGCGTGCAGCGGTCTTCCGAGAGGACCATACTCAAACAACCACCTGAAGCGCGATGACGCGCTTGAGGAACTCCCTGTCAGATAGGGTCTGTCAGATTTCCTTGCCACGCTTGCGCATCTCGGCGCGGAAGGCCGCCATCACGGTCTCGGAGAAGGTCTGGGCCCAGGAATTGATGAAGTTCATGCTGAGCCCGATGGCGCGCGGCTCGGCGTCGAGCAGCTTCTTGCCCAGCGGCGACTTGTAGAAGACGACGAGGTCCTTCAGCTCCTGCTCGGTGAACTCGCTGGCATAGATCTGCGCCATGCCGTCGCCGATCTCGTTCTGGCGCCCGTTGAGCTGCTGGGCCACGATCGGGGCGATCTCGTTGAGGTCCTTCTGGTAGTTGAGGTTCTGCTGGAGCAGCGCATTCTTGGTCTTCTCGACGAGGCCGGGCACGGCGCCCGCATACATCCCGCTGGCGTTCTTGATCTGCAGGATCTCCTTGGCGGCCGCAATCGCCCCGGGCGAAGCCTTCGACTGGGCCGGCGCCGCGGGCGCCTTCTGGGCCTGCTGCGCCACGGCCGGGACGGCCGCGAGGGCCAGGCCCGCAGCGAGCGTCGCGGCCGGCAAGAATCTCAAAAAGCTCTTCATTCCTAGTCTCCTTTCGGCTTGCGCCGTTCAATCACGCGGATTCCCTCGCCACCTGCCAGAACGGCAGAGCTGGCCAAGCCGATGAACAATCCATGCTCGACGACGCCGGGGATCGCGCTCAGCGCCTTGGCGAGGCTGGCAGGATCCTCGATCCGTCCAAGCTGGGCATCGATGATCCAGTGGCCGCCGTCGGTGACGAAAACGTGGCCGTCCTTGCCCTTGCGGACCGCCATTTGCCCGGAAACGCCGCATTCGGCAAATGCCTTCTCGATCGCGCGGCGCGTCGCACCGAGGCCGAACGGGATGACCTCGACCGGCAGCGGAAACTTGCCGAGGGTCGGCACCCATTTGCTGTCGTCGGCGATCACGATCATGCGATCCGAGGCCGCCGCCACGATCTTCTCGCGCAGCAGCGCACCGCCGCCGCCCTTGATCAGGTTGAGCGCGGGATCGATCTCGTCGGCGCCGTCGACCGTGATGTCGAGATGGTCGATCTCGTCGAGCGTGGTCAGCGGCACGCCGCAACGCGTCGCGTCCAGGCGCGTCGCCTCGGAGGTCGGCACGCCGATCACCTTCAGCCCGGCGGCGACGCGCTCGCCGAGCAGCTCGACGAAATGCTTGGCGGTCGAGCCGGTGCCGAGCCCGAGCTGCATGCCGTCCCGCACCTCCTCGAGCGCGCGGGCGGCAGCCTGTCGCTTCAACTGGTCCATGTTCACGTTTGCGCCCGCCTCTGAATTCGTGAGCCGCCGACAGCGACCGTTTTCGGCGGCCTATGTAGCCTCGTTTTCCGCGCGGGAACAGGCCTATAAGGTGATCTTATGGGCCCGCCCCTTGCGTGGACGCGACCGGGCCGGTAGCGCTTGGATCATGACCTCCCCACACACCATCGTCTTCGATCTCGACGGCACGCTCGTGGATACGGCGCCCGACCTGATCACCGCGCTGAACTACGTGCTCGACCGCGAAGGGCTGCCGCCGGTGCCGATGGCCTCGGCCCGCAACATGATCGGCGCCGGCGCCCGCAAGCTGATCGAGCGCGGGCTGGAGGCGGAGGGCCGCACCGTCACGCCCGCCGACATGGACCGGATGACCGCAGATTTCATCGCCTATTATGCCGATCATATCGCGGTCGAATCCCGCCCCTTCGACGGGCTCGAGGCCGCGCTCGACCAGTTCTCGGCTCAGGGCCACCGCCTCGCGGTCTGCACCAACAAGCTGGAATGGCTCTCCAAGCGGCTGCTGGACCAGCTCGACCTCAGCCGCCGCTTCGCTGCGATCTGCGGCGCCGACACTTTTGGCGTCCAGAAGCCCGATCCGACCATCTTCCGGGAAACGGTGGCGCGGGCCGGCGGCGCGGTCAAAGCCAGCATCATGGTCGGCGATGCCGGAACCGATGTCGGGGTGGCCCGGCGGGCGGGGGTGCCGGTGATCGGGGTCAGCTTCGGCTACACGGACGTGCCGATTGCCGAGCTGAAGCCTGACCGGCTGATCCATCACATGCGCGACCTGCCGGCTGCCGCCAGCAGCCTGATGACCGCAGAGGCGATCAACCTATTGAAATAACTTGGTTTATTTCACCCGATCTCGCATTTACCATTCATTGACTATGCGCCGCCCGCCGGTTGCCTGCCTCAAACGACACTCCTATGGTCGGTGCGGGACTTGTGTGGCGGTTCGTCGCAGTTGAAGTGGATGGGTCATGCGTCGTGTCATCGCGGCTGCAGTAGCGGGGGCGGGCCTGTTGGGAGCGGCCAGCCTTGGCGGCTGCTCCTCGATGTCCTGGGACGTGTTCAAATCGACCCCGCCGACGGTCCAGGTCCGGCTCGAATCCAATCCACCGGGTGCGGACGCCACGACCTCGCTCGGCCCGGGCTGCAAGACCCCCTGCTCCGTCTCGGTTCCAGCTCCAGATGCCCCCTTCACGGTCGCGTTCGCGCTGCCGAAGTACCAGCCGGCAACCGTCCCGGTGAACCTGATCAAGAATCCTGGGGATTTCACCACCCCGGCCTCGGTGACCACGGACCCGAATCCAGTGTTTGCGGAACTGCAGCCGACAACGCCGCCCAAACCGGTCCGCAAGCCGCACCGGCCGAGGAAACCGAAACCAGCCGCAGCGGCGCCTGCTGCGGCACCGGCTCAGGCTACTCCGGCCGCGGCCTCGCCGTTCCCCGATCCGAACGCCGGCCGGCGCTGAGCTAAGTATACCACCCGATTGTCCTCGCCGCGTCCGGTGCTTAGATTGCGTCCCGAGCACCGCTTGAAGCCACCGCTTGAAGCCGAGGTGCCCCCGTCGCCATCAGTGACAAGGCCTCTCGCATGAACGGACCCGCCGCGCTGTCGACCCCGATGACCGATCCGTTCGGGCGGACCATCAGCTATTTGCGCGTGTCCGTGACCGACCGCTGCGACCTGCGCTGCTTCTACTGCATGTCGGAAGACATGACGTTCCTGCCCAAGGCGAACCTGTTGACGCTGGAGGAGCTCGACCGGCTCTGCTCGGCCTTCATCGCCAAGGGTGTCAAAAAGCTGCGCCTCACCGGAGGCGAGCCGCTGGTCCGGCGCAACGTGATGACGCTGGTGCGTTCGCTGTCGCGGCATCTGTCGAGCGGCGCCCTGAACGAGCTGACGCTGACCACCAACGGCACCCAACTGGCGAAACACGCGAGCGAGCTCGCCGATTGCGGCGTCCGCCGCATCAACGTCTCGCTCGACACGCTCGACCCCAAGAAGTTTCGCGAGATCACGCGCTGGGGCGAGATCGACAAGGTGCTGGAAGGCATCGAGGCCGCGCGCGCCGCGGGCCTTGCCGTCAAGATCAACGCGGTGGCGCTGAAGAACCTCAACGAGGACGAGCTTCCCGAACTGATGCGCTGGGCCCACGGCAAGGGCATGGGCCTGACGCTGATCGAGGTCATGCCGATGGGCGAGATCGGCTCGGGCCGCATCGACCAATATCTGCCGCTGTCGCTGGTGCGTGCGCGCCTTGCCCAGCAATTCACGCTGACCGACCTCGCCGAGAGCACCGGAGGTCCAGCCCGCTATGTCAGCGTCGCCGAGACCGGCGGCAAGCTCGGCTTCATCACGCCGATGACGCACAATTTCTGCGAATCCTGCAACCGGGTTCGCATCACCTGCACCGGAACGCTGCACACCTGCCTCGGCCACGAGGATGCCTCGGATCTGCGCAAACCTCTGCGTGCATCCGATGACGACATGCTGCTTGCGGATGCGATCGACCGCGCCATCGGCCTGAAGCCGAAGGGCCACGATTTCATCATCGACCGCCGCCACGACCGTCCGAGCGTCAGCAGGCACATGAGCGTCACCGGCGGCTGACACCGGCGGATTACGGCCTTATTCCCCTTAACTATCAACAAACTTCCGATTGACTGGCGGCACGCCCACTGGTTTGGTGCGCCGGCCTCATGCCTGCGCGGCGAGACAAGCCACGCGCCATCTCGGCGCAGTCAAGACGGCCGGGGCACAATCGGGGGAGGACCTATCGTTGCAAGCGCTCCTTAAGCTGAGCAGCAGGATTGACGCGTTCACGCGCTGGACAGGCAAGCGCGTGGCGTGGCTGATCGTGCTCGCCGTGATCATCTCGGCGGTCAACGCCATCATCCGCAAGACGTTCGACACCTCCTCGAATTCATGGCTCGAGCTGCAATGGGTGCTGTTCAGCATCGTCTTCCTGCTCTGTGCCCCCTGGACCCTGCTCGACAACGAGCACATCCGCATCGACATCGTGAACAACACGCTGCCGAAGAAGGCCCGCAACGTCATCGACGTGGTTGGCCACGTATTCTTCCTGTTTCCGATTTGCATCGTGATGATCATCACGGGGGTGCCGTTCTTCCTGCGCTCCTTCCAGATCAACGAGCAATCCGGCAACGCCGGCGGGCTGCCGCAATGGCCGGCCAAATCCCTGATCATGATCGCATTCGCGTTCCTGCTCGTTCAAGGCATCTCCGAGCTGATCAAGCGGATTGCGGTGATGCGCGGATTGATCCCGGACCCGCATGAATCCCAGGTGTCGGCGCTGGAGGCGGAAGTCGAGCATCTCGTCGAAGCGATCGAGAAGAAATAGCCGTTGGCGACGGTGTAGGGGGATTTCATGACCGCATTCATCATCGCCAATATGGCGCCCATCATGTTCGTGTCGCTGGTCGTCATGCTGCTGCTTGGCTATCCCGCGGCATTCTCGCTCGGCGCCGTCGGCCTGTTCTATGCCGTGATCGGCGTCGAACTCGGCCAGTTCCACCCCGACTTCCTCCAGGCCCTGCCGGAGCGCGTCTACGGCGTGATGAACAACGACACGCTGCTCGCCATCCCGTTCTTCACCTTCATGGGACTGGTGCTGGAGCGGTCGGGCATGGCCGAGGACCTGCTCGACACCATCGGCCAATTGTTCGGCACCATCCGCGGCGGCCTCGCCTATGCCGTGATCTTCGTCGGCGCGCTGCTCGCCGCGACGACGGGCGTGGTCGCGGCTTCCGTGATCTCGATGGGTCTGATCTCGCTGCCCATCATGCTGCGCTACGGCTATGACCGCCGGGTGGCAGCCGGCGTCATCGCCGCCTCCGGCACGCTCGCCCAGATCATCCCGCCCTCGCTGGTTCTGATCGTGATGGCCGACCAGCTCGGCAAGTCCGTCGGCGACATGTACGAGGGCGCCTTCATCCCCGGCCTCGTACTCGCGGCCCTCTATGCCGGCTACGCCTTCCTCGTCAGCATGATCTTCCCGGCGGCAGCACCCGGCCTGCCGAAGGACGCCATCGGTTTCCGCGAAGACAATGGCGACCGCGGCCTGGTCTCGCTCGGCATGCTGTTCCTGGCGAGCTGCGTGTTCGGATGGTTCATGATGCGCAATTCCACCACGCGTGGCGCCGATTACGTCGTGCTCAGCATGTTCTACGGCATCATCTTCGCATTCGTCGTCGCCGTGCTGAACTGGGTGGTGGATAAGCTGACCGGATTCCGTTTCCTCTCTAAAATGGCGCAGCAGACCACCTTCGTCATGGTGCCGCCGTTGTTCCTGATCTTCCTGGTGCTGGGCACGATCTTCATCGGCATCGCGACGCCCACCGAAGGCGGCGCCATGGGTGCTGCGGGCGCCCTCATCCTGGGCGCCGTGAAGCGCCGGCTGAGCTGGGATCTGATCCGACAGGCCACGGAATCGACCGCGAAACTGTCGGCTTTCGTCGTCTTCATCCTGGTCGGTGCCCGTATCTTTTCGCTCACATTTTATGGCGTCAACGGCCACGTCTGGGTCGAGCACCTGCTCACCTCGTTGCCCGGCGGCCAGGTCGGCTTCCTGATCTTCGTCAACGTGCTCGTGTTCATACTGGCCTTCTTCCTCGACTTCTTCGAGCTGGCCTTCATCGTGATCCCGCTGCTCGGACCGGCCGCCGAGAAACTCGGAATCGATCTGATCTGGTTTGGCGTCATTCTCGGCGTCAACATGCAGACCTCGTTCATGCATCCGCCGTTCGGCTTCGCCCTGTTCTATCTCCGCTCGGTCGCGCCAAAGGAACGCTACACCGATCGCGTCACCGGCAAGCGGATGGACCCGGTCACCACCGGCCAGATCTATTGGGGCGCGGTGCCGTTCGTCGTCATCCAGATCATCATGGTCGGCCTGGTCATCGCCTTCCCCGCGATGGTGATGCACTACAAGGGTGTGCAGTCGAACATCGATCCCAACACCATCAAGATCGAGGTGCCGCAGATCGAGCTGCCGCCGCTTGATCTCGGTCCGCCGCAGAAATAGCGGGGCGAGCCTTCTTCCTTCTCCCCTTGCGGGAGAAGGTGGCGCGAAACGCCGGATGAGGGGTTCTCTCCACGCGTCAATTGAGAGTAGGACTCGCGGAGAGAACCCCTCACCCGTCTCGCCGCTAACGCGGGGCGCCACCCTCTCCCACAGGGGGAGACGGTGCAGCGTCACTGCCGCGCCAGTTGTCCTCAACAGCCTTTGCCGCATCCGCCAGCCGAAACCGTAGCGTGAACTCGGCTCCGCCGCCGGGAAGATTCTCCACCGCAACCGTAGCGGCGTGATCGTCCGCCACCGCGCGCACGATCGAGAGTCCGAGGCCCGCGCCGTCGCTGCGGCGGCGGTCGGCGCGCCAGAAGCGCTGGAAGATCAGCTCGCGCTCGGCCTCCGCGATCCCCGGACCGGAATCGCGCACGCGCACCGAACCGTCCTCGCCCACCTCGATTTCGACGGTGCTGTCCTTTGCCGTGAACTTGATGGCGTTTTCGGCGAGATTGAAGATCGCGCGCTGGAGCATCTCCGAATTGCCGTGGATCAGGACGGGCGAGTCGGTTCCTTTCAGCGCGATGTCCTTCTTCTGCGCGATCGCGAATGGCGCGATCGAACCGACCACGTCGGCGCAGACGGCGCGCAAATCCGCGGTCTCGCCTGGATTGAGCACCAATGTGTCGAGTTCGGCGATCTCCAGCAACTGCGCGACAATCCGGCTCATGGCTTCGATGTCGGTCAGCAGGGCCCGTCGTGCCGCATCGTTGCCAAGCGTATCGATCCGGGTGCGCAGGATCGCAAGTGGCGTGCGCAATTGATGCGCGGCGTCCGCCGTGAACTGCCGCTGCACCCGAAAGCCGCGCTCGAGGCGACCGAGGGCCTGGTTCACGGCGGTGACCAGCGGCAGGATCTCGCTCGGGATCTGCGCCGTCGGCAGGCGAATGTCGGTGCGGGCCGGGCCGATGTTACTGGCATCCTGAGAGGCCTTCCACAACGGCGCAATCGCGCGGCGGAAGATGATGATGTCGATGGCAAGCAGGACCAGGAGGATCGGGATGGTAATCCACCCTACCCGCCGAAAAAAGTTCGAAACGATGTCGTCGATGATGACGTCGCGGTGCGCAAGATCCTCGGCAACCTGGATGCGCACCATCTTGCCGGCAACATCCCGAGTAACGCTGGCGCCGGAGATGCTCTCGGAGAAGCGCGAGGGCGCCGTCGCGGCTGAGCGTCGGTGGGAGGAGAACAGCAACCTGCCGTCAGCATCGCGAATGTCGAACTGGTAGCGCCCGTAGGCGTCCGAGTAGAGTCCCTTGAGGCTGTCCGGCAGGCTGAAGCTCAACGAGCCGTCCGGCTGCGCGGCGACGCGCTCCGCCAGCACCTCGGCCTGCGCACGCATGGCATCGCGATGCAATTGGTTGATCTCGGAGTTGAGCAGCCAGAACAGAACCAGGGGCAGAAAGATCGCGACCACGGCGACCGCGACGATGTGCAGGAACACGATCCGCGAGATCAGCGACTTGAACGCGAGCGATCTGACATGGCCCTTGGCGGGCACGCTATTTCTCCTCGGTCATGAGATAGCCGACACCGCGGATGGTGTGGATCACGACCCTGGCGCCGTGTTCGGCGAGCTGCTTGCGCAGCCGCGAGACATAAACCTCGACGGCGTTGGAGGCGACCTCGCCGTCCAGCCCGAAGATATGGTCCTCGACGTTCTTCTTCGGCACCACCCGCCCCTGCCGGCGCAGCAGGATCTCGAGCACCGAGGTCTCGCGCGCGGAGATGATCCGCGGCTGGTCGTCGACGAAGATCTGGCGGCTCTCGGTGTCGTAGACCAGGTTGGCGAGACTGAGCGAGCGGCCGAGCAGCTGGCCGGGCCGGCGCAGGATCGCCTCCAGCCGCGCCACCAGCTCCTCCATCGCGAACGGCTTTGCGAGATAATCGTCGGCGCCGCTGCGCAGGCCGCCGACGCGGTCCTGCAGGCCGCCGCGTGCGGTCAGCACCAGCACGGGGAGCGGCTCCATCCTGGCGCGCAGCTCGCGCAACACCGACAGGCCGTCGCCGTCGGGCAACCCGAGGTCGAGGATCATCGCGGCATAGCTGACGCTGCTCACCGCCTCGCGCGCCTCGGCCGCGCTGCCCACGATGTCGCTCTGATAGCCGGCCGCCGCCAGCCCGCCCGCGACCAGCCGCGACAGCTCGGCATTGTCCTCGACGATCAGAAGGCGCATCGCATGTCCGCCGAAAACTCAAGTCACCGCACCGCTCGCGCGGCATCTTCGCTCTCTTCCACCATTCCGGCCGCCTCGGCCAGCGAAAAAGCACGGCGTCGGTCGCCCTTCCCTGTCAAGTTCATGCCGGCCGGAGCCGCGCAGGTGCAGAGATCCGGTGCGGCCATAGCGTTGCTTCGCTTCAGCCCGACTTGGTACTGTGCAGCCGGAACGCGGTCCTGAGCTCAGCCAGTTCGTGCGCCGTCGCCCCTCGCTCTGCGTCGGCGCGGCTTGCCGGCAAGTCCAGGTAGGCGATCGGCTGATCGAACTGGCTCGCCGTGAAGTCGTACCGCTCGCCTTCGATCCGATTGTAAAAATGGTCGCCGGCCGGCAGCGGCGTCTTCAGGAGGTCGCCGCCGAACAGCTCATGAACGAGCAGCGCCGTGACGTTGCATTGCCCCGCCGCCGGATTGCTCGCGGTCCATTGTCTCGCCGTCGCCAGCGACCATGCCCTGCGCAGCGTTCTCTGAACGTCATCTGGGTCGAAGCTCAGCACCGTTCCCGCCTCGGCGAAGGCCGCTTGGATCGCCAATTTTTTCCGCTGACTTATCAATCCGTTGGCTACTGTGCATGGGGTTGTTTTTCAGTTTTTAAGTCCGGGCGCCGCCAGACACGACAGCGCCCCGGAGCTTTCACACCGGGGCGCTGCCTGCGAGAGATGGCGTGATCAGCTCTGTGAGCGGCGCGCCATGAAGATGTCGTAGCCGACCTCGGCGACCTGGAACCAGGAGTAGCCGTCGCTCGTGAACTTGGCGAGCGAGTCGTGCACCTTCTTGAAGTTCGGGTTGCTCGCGGCGACTTCGGCGTGCAGCTCCTTGGCGGCCTTGTGGCAGGCATCCATGATCGACGGCGAGAAGGCGTGCAGCTTGGTGCCGCCGGCGAGCAGCTTCTTCAGCGCCAGCGGATTGGCATTGTCGTAGCGCGCCATCATGTAGTTGTTGGCATAGTGGCCGGCCTGCTCCAGCACGCTCTGGTAATATTTCGGCAGCGCGTTCCACTTGTCGAGGTTGACGAAAGCCATCAGCATCGGCCCGCCTTCCCACCAGCCGGGATAGTAGTAGTGCGGCGCGATCTTGTAGAAGCCGAGCTTCTCGTCGTCATAGGGGCCGACCCATTCGGCGGCGTCGATGGTGCCCTTCTCCAGCGCTGGATAAATGTCGCCGCCGGCGAGCTGCTGCGGGACCACGCCGAGCTTCTGGAGCACGCGGCCGGCGAAGCCGCCGATGCGGAATTTCATGCCCTTGAGATCGTCGGGCGTATTGACCTCTCTCCTGAACCAGCCGCCCATCTGGCAACCGGTGTTGCCCGCGAGCAGCGAGACGACGTTGTAGCTCTTGTAGAATTCGTTGAGCACGTCGCGGCCGCCGCCCAGCATGTACCAAGCCTGGTTGATGCGCATGTTGGGGCCGAACGGCACGGCCGAACCAAAGGTGAAGGTCGGATCCTTGCCGAAATAATAGTAGGACGCGGTGTGACCGATTTCGCAGGTGCCGTTCTGCACGGCGTCGAGCACCTGGAGGCCCGGAACGATCTCGCCGGCCGCGAAGATCTGGATCTGGAATTTGTTGTCGGTCGCCTCAGCGACCATCTTGCACATCATCTCGGCCCCGCCAAACAGCGTGTCGAGCGACTTCGGCCAGCTCGTCGGCATACGCCATTTGATCTCCGGCATCGACTGCGCGATCGCGGGAGCCGCGAGCGTGGCGGCGCCGGCCGCGCCAAGTCCGGTGACCTTGATGAAGTCTCTTCTCTTCATGATTTCCTGCCCTGATGGTTTGCGATTGTGGGCCTTCTTGCCGAGGCTTAGGGCCAGCATGACGCAAGCCGGGACGCAATGCCATCCCCGATCGCACTGGGGCAAAGAAAAAGCCCGGCCTCCAGGAGGCCGGGCTCTGCGGTCTTGCGATTCCAGGCGATCAGCCGCGCGTGCGCGAGCGGATCATGAAGCTGTCGTAGGTATATTCGGCAACCTGCCACCACAGATATTCGTCGGAGCGGTAGGCCTGCATGGCGTCAATCACCTTCTTGAAGTCGGCGTTCTTGGCCGAGACCTCGGCCCAGAGCTCGTTGGTCGCCTTGAGGCAGGCTTCCAGCACCTCGTTGGTGAAGGGACGAAGCTGGGTGCCGCCGGCAACAAGGCGCTTCAGCGCCGCCGGATTCTGCATGTCGTAGCGCGCGGCCATCCAGGTATTGGCATGGGTGGTCGCATTGGCGAGGATGGCCTGGTAGTTCTTCGGCAGCGCGTTGAACTTCTCCAGGTTGGCGAAGGCGTGGACGGTGGGACCGCCCTCCCAGAAGCCCGGATAGTAGTAGTACTTGGCGACCTTGGCGAAGCCGAGCTTCTCGTCATCGTAGGGGCCGACCCACTCGGCGGCGTCGATGGTGCCTTTCTCCAGCGCCGGATAGATGTCGCCGCCGGCGAGCTGCTGCGGCACCACGCCGACCTTCTGGAGCACCTGGCCGGCGATGCCGCCGATGCGCATCTTGAGGCCGGAGAGGTCGGCGACGGTCTTGATCTCCTTGCGGAACCAGCCGCCCATCTGGGTGCCGGTGTTGCCGCAGGGGAAACCGATCACGTTCGACTTCTTGAAGAACTCGTTGGCGAGCTCGTTGCCGCCGCCCTGGAACAGCCAGGAATTCTGCTGGCGCGCATTGAGGCCGAACGGCACCGAGGCGAAGATCGCGAAGGTCGGGTCCTTGCCGACGTAATAGTAGGACACGGTGTGGCACATGTCGACGGTGCCGTTCGTGGTCGCATCCAGCGCCTGCAGGCCGGGAACGAGCTCACCGGCGGCGAACACCTGGATCTGGAATTTGTTGTCGGTCATCTCGGCGACGTACTTCGCCACCTGCTCGGCACCGCCATAGATGGTATCGAGCGATTTCGGGAAGCTCGAAGTCAGGCGCCACTTCACCTCGGGCGAGGACTGCGCGATCGCCGGCGAGGCCACTGCGGTCGCCGCCGCGCCTGCTGCCGACACTTTCAGAAAATCACGACGCTTCATCTTCAGGTCTCTCCTTGCTGGGGCGTTTCCCCTTGAACTTCTCTTGTGCCGCCGCTGATTCCGGCGACGCGACAGGGCCGCGTCGAACCGAAGGGGCTTGACTGCGGTGGGCCTTTAACACGGAAGGCGCGTTTGCGGAACGCGACAATGGCATGACGGGGCTCTACGAAAGTCGCATGTCTCCCAAGGGGACGAGGCGGCGCGCCGGCGGCCGCTTCAAGCCGCCGCGATGACGCCCTTGAGCTGGTCCCGGACCTGCCCTGCAATGGCGCGGTAGATCGCCGCATGGGGACCGTCCGGCTCGCTATCGACGACGGGGTTGCCGGCATCCGAGGTCGCGCGAATCGCCATGTGCAGCGGGATCTCGCCGAGGAACGGCACCTCGAGCTTCTCGGCCTCGTGCCGCGCGCCGCCATGGCCGAAAATGTCCGACCGCGTGCCGCAATGCGGGCACTGGAAATAGCTCATGTTCTCGACGATACCGAGCACGGGCACGTTGACCTTCTTGAACATGGCAAGTCCCCGCCGCGCGTCGATCAGGGACAGGTCCTGCGGGGTCGAGACGATCACCGCGCCCTTGAGCGGCACGTTCTGCGCCAGGGTGAGCTGGGCATCGCCGGTGCCCGGCGGCATGTCGACCACGAGAACATCGAGCTTGCCCCATTCGACGTCGCGCAGCATCTGCGTCACCGCCGACATCACCATGGGACCGCGCCAGATCATCGCGGTTTCTTCCTCGACTAGGAAACCGATCGACATGATGGCGAGGCCGAAGCGTCGAAGCGGAATCATCTTGCGCTCGTCGTTCAGCTCCGGCTTGTCGCGCAGGCCCGTCAGGCGGGGCACCGAGGGGCCATAGATGTCGGCATCGAGCAGCCCGACCTTAAGGCCAAGATCGCGCAGGCCGAGCGCCAGGTTCAGCGCGGTGGTCGACTTGCCGACGCCGCCCTTGCCGGAGGCGACTGCGATCACGGCAGCGACGCCCGGGATCTCCGACTGCCGCGCCATCGGCGAGCCGCCTCCCTGCGGCGGCTTGTGGGCATGGGCCGGCTGCACGCCCGGCGCGCCGCGACTGGGTTGCGGAGGCGGCGGCGGTGCGGAGCCCGGCTTGCGCTCGGCGGTCAGTGCCACCATGACGGTGGTGACGCCGGGGATGCTGCGCACGGCGGCCTCGGCCTCGGCCCGGATGGATTCCCAGGCCCTGGCCTCGGCGGCATCGACATTGATCGAGAAGAACACCTTGCCGTCGGACGCGCTGATCGCGCTCAGCACGTTGGCATTGGTGAGCGCGACCCCGCGGGGGGATTTGATCCTGGCGAGGCTGTCGAGAACCTGTTGCTGCGTCACGCTCAAAGTGCATCTCCTGGACGGAGCCTGATCCGGACCCGGAGGGCCGCACCAGCGCGAAGCGGGAAGCGGCTTTCCGGCAGGGCCAGGCACGAGACTTTAGGATGCCCCATTAGAGCGGAAACGCTCAAAAGGCTACTGCCTGCCGATATCGTCAGCCATCTCGGCGGGCGCCGCCCCCTGCTCCTTGGCGGCCTCGTAATTCAGCTCGATCATGACCCCGTTGGGGTCGTGAACGAAGATCTGCCAGAGGTCGCCGCCGGGCACCTGGCGGGCGTCGAACTTCATCCCCTTGGAGGCCAGCCGCTGCTTCATGCCGTCAAAACCGCGGCTGACGAAGGCGACATGATGGACGACGCCGGAATCCGGCTTCTGCGGCTCCGCCGTCGCGGAAATATCGACCAGGTGCACCACCGCCCGGCCCTCGCTGTACATCCAGGCGCCGGGGAAGGCGAAATTCGGACGGGCGCCTTTTTCCAGGCCCAGCACGTCCTCGTAGAAACGGACGGTCTCGGCCAGATTGCGGGTCCGGATGTTGAAATGATCGAGGACGCCAACGCTCACACCGCCCAAGCCCGATGCCATGTTTCGCTCCCTTTTTCGAAGTCCTTAGGTCCCGCCATCCTAGCACAGGGGGCCGCCAAACGAAGCCGTTGCCCTCCCGGCTTAACGGTTTATGGTGCGCCTCCGATCCGCCCTCGCTGCGGAACTTCGAGGGTGCCGCCCGGCGCCCTCGCCCTGCTACAACCGTAAAGCTCAAAACTACGGACAAGGTACCACACATGGCTAAAGTCGCTTTCCTCGGTCTCGGCGTCATGGGCTTCCCGATGGCCGGACACCTCGTGAAAAAAGGGGGCCATGAGGTCACCGTCTACAACCGCACCGCGGCCAAGGCGAAGGAATGGTCGGACAAGTTCGGCGGCAAGACCGCAGCGACCCCGAAGGCGGCCGCCGAGGGTCAGGATTTCGTGATGTGCTGCGTCGGCAACGACAACGATCTGCGCGCGGTCACGATCGGGCCCGACGGCGCCTTCGCCGGCATGAAGAAGGGCGCGACCTTCGTCGATCACACCACCGCCTCCGCCGAGGTCGCGCGTGAGCTCGACGCAGCCGCCGGCAAGGCCGGCTTCAAATTCGTCGACGCGCCGGTCTCCGGCGGCCAGGCCGGCGCCGAGAATGGCGTGCTGACGGTGATGTGCGGCGGCGCGCCCGATAGCTATGCCGGCGCCGAGCCGATCATCACAGGCGCTTATGCGCGGATGTGCAAGCTGCTCGGGCCGGCCGGAAGCGGCCAGCTGACCAAGATGGTCAACCAGATCTGCATCGCCGGTCTGGTGCAGGGTCTCTCCGAGGGTATCCACTTCGCCAAGAAGAGCGGCCTCGACGTCACTGCTGTGATCGAGACCATCTCGAAAGGGGCCGCGCAGTCCTGGCAGATGGAAAATCGCTACAAGACCATGAACGAGGACAAGTACGATTTCGGCTTCGCGGTCGAATGGATGCGCAAGGACCTCTCGATCGCGATCGCCGAAGCCCGCCGCAACGGCGCCAACCTGCCTGTCACCGCGCTGGTCGATCAGTTCTATTCCGAGGTCGAGAAGATGGGCGGCAAGCGCTGGGACACCTCCAGCCTGCTCGCGCGCCTGCAGCGCTGAGGAGCTGTTGCGGCGTCGTTCGGGGGCGTGCAGCATCCGAGCTTCGTCGCGACCTCGGCCGCGACGAAGCTTCGGCCAAGCGGTTGAACGGAAAGAAAAATAGCCTTCGGGGGGAGCCTTGCTTAGCGTGATCGCCGCCATCCTTGTTGTTGTGCGCCTGCTCCCGGTCGCGCTCCTGATCCTGGCTGCATCACCTTCGCAGGCGCTCGCCGCATCGCTCGATGGCGCCAGCATCGGCCCGCAATGGGCGCTTCCCTTCGCCGGCATGCTGCTGTCGATCGCGATCTTTCCGCTCGCAGCGCCTCACTTCTGGGAGCACCACCAGGGCAAGATTGCCGCGATGTGGGGTGCCCTGATCGTGCTGCCGCTTGTAGTCTGGCACGGCCCGCTGCCGACCATCCAGGCTCTCGTTCATACCGCGTTGCTCGAATACATCCCCTTCATTCTGCTGCTCCTTGCGTTGTTCACGGTGGCAGGCGGAATCGTGGTGCGCGGCAATCTTCACGGCTCGCCGGTCCTGAACACCCTGCTGCTCGCGCTAGGCACCCTGATCGCGAGCGTCATCGGCACGACCGGCGCGTCGATGGTCATGATCCGGCCGGTGATCCGCGCCAATGACGACCGGCGGCACAACGCGCACGTCGTCATCTTCTTCATCTTTCTGGTATCGAACATCGGCGGCTCGCTTTCGCCCCTGGGAGATCCGCCGCTGTTTCTGGGATTCCTGCGCGGCGTGGACTTCTTCTGGACGACGACGCACCTGTTCCCCCAGACGACGTTCGCCGCCTGGATTCTGCTCGTCCTGTTCTTTTGCATCGACGCTTATCTGTATCGCAAGGAAGGCCGCGTCAAACCGGACCCGACTCCAGACAATCCGTTGCGGATCAGCGGCGGCCTCAACTTCGCTCTGATGGGCGTCATCATCGCTGCGATCCTCTTGAGTGCCAAGCTCGATCTCGGCGGATTCGAGGTTCTCGGCACGCACCTTCAGCTGCAGAATCTTCTGCGCGATGCCGTGATGATCGGCGTCGTATTCGCATCTCTTGCCGTCACCTCGAAGGAGGACCACGACGCGAACGGCTTCTCGTGGGGCCCCATGATCGAAGTGGCAAAGCTGTTCGCCGCCATCTTCATCACCATCATTCCCGTGCTTGCGATCCTCAACGCCGGAAAATCCGGCGCCTTTGCCTCCGTCGTGAACATGGTCACCAATGCCGACGGCACGCCGAACAATGCCGCCTATTTCTGGCTGACCGGCTTGCTCTCGTCCTTTCTCGACAACGCGCCGACCTATCTGGTTTTCTTTGAGCTTGCTGGAGGCGACGCCAAGCATCTGATGACGAATGGCGCCATGACCCTGGCCGCGATCTCGGCAGGTGCGGTGTTCATGGGCGCAAACTCCTACATCGGCAACGCGCCCAACTTCATGGTGTACGCGATCGCGCGAGGGAGCGGCGTCGCCATGCCGGGCTTCTTCGGGTACATGGCCTGGACCTCCGTCCTGCTGCTGCCGGTGTTCGCGTTGGTCACGCTCGTTTTCTTCAGGTGAAGGGCCTGCGGGGTCCGCGAGCGGAGGTCGAGCCGGGTCTTGGATTAACGCCCCGTTAACGTAATTCTTTAGCTCCTTAAGTCACCTCTTAAGGATTTCTTGCCAGAGATAGACAATGCAGAAGGCCCTCGTCCGGCGTGGGCAGGAATCGTTGTTGCTTGATGAGTAACCCCGCTGAAAAGCCCGAGGTTGTGCAGCTTCCGGCCGAGCCGGTGAGCGCTCCATCGGCGAGCAGCCGACGGGCTGCGGCGCAGCGGGTGCGCGAGGCGCGCGACAAGTTAACGTCGACCAGCGGAACCCGGCCGGCCTTCGACGCCGAGATGCTGCGGCAATACGCCCAGACCCGGCTGTCGGCCTCCTATGTCGTGATGCTGCTGGTGGTCGCGACCGGGTTGCTGTTCGGGTTGTGGATGCAGCCGATCCCGGCCGCCGCCTGGACCGTCGGCATGCTCTGCATCCATGCGGCGATGATCCGCAGCTGCCGGCGCTTCCTGACCGAGCCCGCCTCGCCCGCGGCGACGCGGGCGTGGCGGACGCGCTTCGTCGTGCTCGATCTGCTCTATGGCCTGTGCTGGATGGCGATCCTGATTCATCCCGTGCTCGACATGGTCACGGAAACGCTGATGATGTTCCTGATGCTGCTGGTGATCGCGGTATCGAGCATGGTCGCGGCGAACCTGCCGATCGCAGCCCTTGCCGCCACCGCGCCGGTCGCGGTCGCGATGGCGCTGAGCTTTGCGATCACCGGCTCGCTGGACAATTACATCCTGGCCGCGCTCTCGCTCGCGGCCGAAGGCTATTTCGTGCTGCTGGCGCACCGCCTGCACTCCTCCACCTTCGCGACGCTGGAGGCGCGCGCCGAGAAGGACGCGCTGATCGGCGAGCTCGAACAGGCCAAGGCGATCTCGGACGAAGCGCGCCACCGCGCCGAATCCGCCAACGTCGCCAAGTCGCGTTTCCTGGCGCAGATGAGCCACGAGCTGCGCACGCCGCTGAACGCCATCCTCGGTTTCTCCGAGGTGATGAAGAGCGAGATCTTCGGCGCCCATGCGGTGCCGGTCTACAAGGAATATTCGGCCGACATCCATAATTCCGGCGTCCACCTGCTCAACCTCATCAACGAGATCCTCGATTTGTCGCGGATCGAGGCCGGCCGCTACGAGCTCAACGAGGAGGCGGTGTCGCTGGTCGGCATCGTCGCCGACTGCCACCATCTGATGAAGCTGCGCGCATCGAGCCGGGGCATCACCATCCACGAGGTGTTCGAGCAGTCCATGCCGCGGCTCTGGGCCGACGAGCGCGCGATCCGCCAGGTCGTGCTCAACCTGATCTCCAACTCGATCAAGTTCACGCCGCAGGGCGGCGAGATCTGGCTCAAGGCCGGCTGGACCGCTTCGGGCGGACAATACCTCTCGGTGAGGGATACCGGCTCCGGCATCCCCGAGGACGAGATACCGGTCGTGCTCGCCTCGTTCGGCCAGGGCTCCAACTCGATCAAATCGGCCGAACAGGGCGCAGGCCTCGGCCTGCCGATCGCCAAGAATCTGATCGACCTGCACGGCGGCACGTTCACGCTGAAATCGAAGCTGCGCATCGGCACCGAGGTGATCGTCACCTTCCCGCCGGAACGGGTGATGAGCGCGCTTGCGCCGCTGTCGGACGATTCGCCACCGCTCCAGCCGGAGGGTTCCGCACTGCCCGACGAGAAGCGCCGGCCGCGCCACAAGCCGATCATGAGCGCCGGCACCGGCTCCTAACCAGATGCTTGCAGACATGCCCGACAATCCCCCACTATGTCCGAATGAGCCAAGAAACGCCGTGCGTCGCCGTCTGCATGATCGATCCCAGGACCAAGCTGTGCTTCGGCTGCGGCCGGACCTTGCCCGAGATCGCGCGCTGGCACGCCATGGACAGCGCGGAACGGCGCGCGGTCATGGCCATGTTGCCGGAACGCATGACGGAAGCCGGGCTTGCACCGATCGCGGCATCTCCGAAGCGGGCCTGACCGGCCTGCGCGCCTGCGGAGGCGCACGATGATCCGCTTCCTGCTCGTCCTCGTCATGCTCGCCGGCACGGCCGGCGCGGTCGTCGCCTATGGCGATCCCGAGCAGATCGCGCGCGCCGGCCACAAGGTCTCGCACATCTTTCGCGCGCAGACGGTGGCGCCCGCCCCCGCCGTGCAGATCCCGCGTGGCCAGGGCGGCGAATTTGCGTTGCGTGCGAAGATCAACGGTGTCGCAGCGCCGATGGTGATCGATACCGGTGCGACCTCGGTGGTGCTGACCTGGGAAACTGCGAAAGCCATCGGGCTGCCGCTCGAAATGCTCGAATACGATGTCGAACTCGAAACCGCGAACGGCCACACCAAGGCGGCCCGGCTCACGCTCGACCGTCTCTCCGTCGGCCATCTCGTCGAAAAGTCGGTGCCGGCGCTGGTCGTCCAACGCGGGCAGATGAAGACCAACCTGCTCGGCATGAGCTTCCTCGACCGCCTGGAGAGCTGGGGCGTCCGCGCCGACAAGCTGATGCTGACCGGCTATCCCGAGCTTCAGAGCAGCTCCCGCCGCTCGCGCACCGCGATCGACTAGATCGCAGCGGCGCGCGCGCGGGCCCACCGCCGGGGCTAGAGCAGCGGCGGGCCCTGCCGCAGATTCATGTGCCGGTTGACGTCCTTGTACAGCAGATAGCGAAACCGGCCCGGGCCTCCGGCGTAGCATGCCTGGGGGCAGAAGGCGCGCAGCCACATGTAGTCGCCGGCCTCGACCTCCACCCAGTCCTGATTGAGACGGTAGACCGCCTTGCCCTCGAGCACGTACAGCCCGTGCTCCATGACATGCGTCTCGGCAAAGGGGATCGTCGCCCCCGGCTCGAACGTCACGATGTTGATGTGCATGTCATGGCGCATATCGGCCGGATCGATGAAGCGGGTGGTGGCCCACCTTCCCTCCGTGCCCGGCATCGCGACGGGTTCGATGGACTCTTCGTGGGTCACGATCGCCTCGGGCTCGGCCAACCCCGGCACGCGCTGGTACAGCTTGCGGATCCAGTGCACCTGTGCAGGGCTGGGACCGCGGTTGCGAACGCTCCAGGCGCAGCCGGGCGGCAGATAGGCGAAGCTGCCAGGCCTCAGTTCACGTTCACCTTCCAAGTTGAGCATCAACGTCCCGCCTGCGACGAACAGCGCCCCTTCGGCATCCTTGTCCGGCTCGGGCATGTCGCTTCCGCCGGCCGGCGCGATCTCCATGAGATAGTGGGAGAACGTCTCGGCGAAACCGGACAGCGGTCGCGCCAACACCCAGAGCCGCGTGTTGTCCCAGTGCGGCAGGTGGCTGACGACGATGTCGCGTTGCACGCCGCTGGGGATGACGGCGTATGCGTTCGTAAAGACCGCGCGGCCGCTCAGCAGGTCCGTCTGGGACGGAAGGCCGCCCTGCGGTACGTGATAGGTGCGCGATGACATCATCAAGCCTCGTGAAGGTTACCGATGGGAACGTATCAGCTTGCAGCCGACCGGACACCGAGCTGTAGCGGCTCGGTCAGCCAATGTTCTTCGAGATTGGCGCCATCTCCCTTGCGGTCGACAACGAGGAACGCGCTTGCGTCCTCGAGAACCAGGAGCGGATGGTGCCAGCAATTTCTAGCATAGTTCACGCCCTGGTGGCCCCTTGCCGCGAATGCCCGGTAGCTCGACGAGACGCTGGGGTCGTCGCAAACGACGACCAGCCAATCCGCTGCGTTCAGGGGCATGAACAGCTGGCTTCCAAGCGGATGACGTTCCATCAGGCGAATCGCGATCGGCGCGGGCCGCACCGAGGCGATGAACCAGCTGATGTTGACGTGTCCGCCTTCCGCGGCAACGTCGATATCGGCAAGCCCGTCGAAGCGCTGAGCGTAGCCCTGGTTGATCGATAGCGGCGTCCTGCCTTCCGTTTCGACGACGTCTCCGAACGGAGCGAACGCCTGCTTCGTCAAAGGCTCGATCGAGAGCGTCATCATAGCCAACCTCAAGCACTCCGCATTCAAAGGGTCTGCAGGCCCGCGTGGGTCATTCGTTGACCAGCTGCGACATCAAGTCCAATATATAGACCGACACGATTGATAGGTTTTCGCTATGGATCTCCGCCAGCTTCGGTACTTCATCGCGGTTGCCGAAGAGCGCAGCTTCACCCGCGCCGCCCGGCGGCTGAACCTCTCGCAGCCGCCGCTCAGCCAGCACATCCAGGCCCTTGAGGCAGAGCTCGCGACCCCGCTGCTCTACAGGACCAGCCGCAGGGTCGAGTTGACGCAGGCGGGTAAGGCCATGCTGGTGCGCGGACGCGCCATCCTGCAACAGGTCAAAGCCGCGGAAGACGAGGCGCGGTCGATCGGAGCCGGCCTGATCGGAACGCTGGATGTCGGGGCAACCGGCTCGATCCTGCGCGGCCGTCTCGCCGAGCTGCTCGCGGCGTACCGCAAGGTGGCCCCGCAGGTCAGGATGACGGTGCATGAGCAGGCGCCGGCATTGCAGATCGCGGCGCTGCTCAGCCGCACGACCAACATCTGTCTCATTCGCGGAATTCCCGCCGAGCGCGACCTGACCAGCAAGCTGGCGTGGCGGGAAGAGGTCGTCATCGCAATGCCCCGCACCCATCAGCTGGCGCGCCGCAAACGCATCGCGCTCGGTGAACTCGCGTCCGAGGATCATGTCGTCCTCCATCCCGACAGCTCCGATTTCGCGCGACACCTGCAGACCTGCTGTGTCGATGCCGGCTTCCTGCCAAAGGTGTCGCAGCAAGTCGTCGATGCCCAGTCGATCCCGAGCCTGATCGCCGCGGGATTCGGCGTCGCGCTCGTGCCGCAGTCGATCGCGCGCTTCACCACCGCCGACATCGTGTTCCGTCCGATCCGGCCCGCGCCGCCCACGGCCGACGTGTTTCTGGTCTTCAGAGCGGACGAGACATCGATCGTGGTGCACAATTTCATCAAGCTCGCGCTTCGATACTTGAATCGTGGGAAGGGCGTGGGTTGATGCTCCCGGCGTCGACGCCGGCGGCCCCTCCCGCGTCATTGCAAAACCATCGTGTCCCGGACAAGCCGCAACGCGCAAGCGTTGCGGCGCAGAGCCGGGACCCAGGGCGACACGGTCCAATGCTGCGACATGGGCCCGGCTCTGCAGCGCACCGCACCGGACGATGCTTCGCATCGCCGGGGAAGCGCTGCGCTGCGTCCGGGGCACGAGAGTTGAATAGCGCACGGTTTCCCAACGACGTCATTGCGAGGCCGTAAGGTGGGCAAAGGCGCCCTTAGCGCCGTGCCCACGATCTGTCCGATGCGGCGATAGACGCGTGGGCACGCTGCGCTTTGCTCACTCTACGAAATGAAGTTTGTCGCAAGCACTTTGACTCACAGACATGCCTTCACGCTCTCGCGACTGATTTCGCCCGAGCTTTGCTTGCGTCTCCGCCCTCAAATCCAAGAGGGCGCAGGGAAGGCCGGGTGCTGACAACGCACCCGCGGTCTGCTGCGCAAAATGCACACGCAGAAGAACCGCACAGCAGCATACAGGTGGTGCCGATCACTCGGCCTTCCCTGCGCGATGGTCGGACGGCTTATGCCGTGCTCTCCCGGGAGCCGAACTTTCCTTCTGGCCTCCCTCGCCGGTCGAATTGACGATGCCGTCCACCCGGTTGGGCTCGCGCACATCTTCGATCCGGCTTGACCGTAGCAACGACGGCCAGGACCACACGGTTTTGCCGTACGCACGGCCCGCCCTTTCGCCGCAGTATTTCCAGCCCTGTCGACGGAGCTGCGAAACCTACAGGCGAGACGAAGCCTAGCAGCGCCGTTCGTCTGCACGCGGGTGTCGGGCTCACAGGGACTACCCGCCCTGCCCGTCCCCTCTCGTGCCGACGCTGCCGCGTCCACCGCAAGCCCGGCTCGCGATCAAGACGACCTCGAGATCGCCCCTCCTGGTTGAGCCGGGATGGACGACACATACGTCAAAACCGAATTTCGGTAAAGTGGAATATTTTTGGCGAAGCCGGTTGACAGCGGGGCGACACAGGCGCGATGCCGTAGCCCGCGCTTAGGCCGCCGGCAACGCGAACGAGAATGTCGCGCCGCCTTCCGGCCCATAGCCTGCGACCAGCTCGCCGCCGTGCTCGCGCACGATGCCATAGCTGATCCAGAGGCCGAGTCCGGTGCCCTCGCCGACCCGCTTGGTCGTGAAGAACGGCTCGAAGATGTGGCTGATGTGATCCTTGTCGATTCCCGGTCCGTTGTCCGCGATCCGGAACAGGATCTCGTTGCCCTTGCGCACCGCCGAGACCACCAGCCGCGGCGCTTCGGTGCCGCGCATTGCGTCGATCGCATTCTCCACGAGATTGACGATCACCTGGTGCAATTGCCCCTCGTTGCCGCTGACCCAGAGCTCCGGCTCGATCTCCAACTGCAAGTCGATGCGCACCTGCTTGGTGCGCACGGCCCACAGCACCGCGGTGTTGATGAGCCGCTCGATGTTGACGCGCTCGACCTCGCCGAGCTTGCTGAAGGACAGCCGGCGCAGATTCTTCACGATTTCGCTGATGCGGACGGCGCCTTCCAGCGTGCCCTCGATCAGCGGACCGAAATCCTCCAGGATCTCGTCGATGCGCAGGCTCCGCCGCCTGGCGGCGAGGTCATCCTCCCCGGCCTCGCCGTGGACCGCGTCGAGATAGGCGGCGATGGCGGTGCGATAACGCATCAGGGTATGGACGTTGCCGTAGACGAAGCTGATGGGATTGTTCAGCTCGTGCGCGACGCCCGCAACGAGACGGCCGAGGCTGGCCATCTTCTCCTGCTCGACCAATTGCCGCTGGGCACGCTGCAACTCGTGATGGGCCTTGTGCAGCTCCTCATAGGCGCGGCGAAGCTCCCCGATCGGCCGGCCGGTCAGCACCACGCCGATGAAACGGCCGCGATGATCGTGCCGGGGCGAGGCGTTGATGGCGAACAGATCCGAGCTGCCGCCCTCGCCCGAAAATCTGAGCTCGCCGTCGACGACGTCGGAGGCGCTGCGCGGCTTCAGCAGCGGGACCAGCTTGGACTTGTCCTCGATATCGATCACGTCGGCGATGTTCCTGCCGACGATATCCGCGACATTGCAGCCGAGCGTGTGCTGGAAGGCGGAATTGACCTGCTGCACCAGCCCTTTCGCATCGCAGACGATGAGGATGTCGGAGACGGATTCGATGACGTTGGTGACGAAGGCCTGCGCCTCCTCCAGCTCCGCATTCTTGTGCTCGAGGTCGACCTCGTAGCGGAGGAGGTCGGAATAGACCTCGTCCATCTTGCGGATGACCTCGATCCAGGCGCCCTCACGCTCCTGATCAAGCTCCATCGCGCCACGCTTGGCGATCAGCTTGAGCAGCGTTTCGGGCTCGCTGGCTTCAGGAGGATGCGTCACCTCAGGCATTCTTCCTCAAATCATACCGGGACAGCTTGTTCCTGAGCCCGACGCGCGACAACCCGAGCTCGTTGGCGACCCGGCTGATATTGCCTTCGTACCGCTCCAGGGTGCTGATGATAACCGCCTTCTCCAGATCCTCCACCTTGTCCTTGAGGGTCGCCGAGCCGTTCAATTTGCCCTGGATCGCCGCCGCCGGCGGCTTGCCGTTGCGCCGGCCGAGCAGCGGCGGGGCCTGCAATTCATCCGCGTCCGCCAGCACCACCATGCGCTGGATCTCGTTCTGCAGCTCGCGGACATTGCCGGGCCAATGATACCTGGCGAAGGCCTCGAGCGCGGAGGCAGCAAAGCGCAGGCCGGGCCGGTTGAAGGAAGTCTTCACCGACGACAGCACCCCTTCGGCGATCAACGAGACATCCATCGGGCGCTCGCGCAAGGCCGGCATGTGGACGGGAAACGCCGCCAGGCGATAGTAGAGATCGCGCCGGAAGCGGCCCGCCTCGACCTCGGCTTCGAGATCCCGGTTGGTCGCCGCCACGACACGGACGTCGACCTTGCGCACCCGCTGTGCGCCAAGCGGCCTGATCTCGCTCTCCTGCAGAACGCGCAACAGCTTGACCTGGAATGCTGGCGAAGTCTCGCCGATCTCGTCGAGGAAGATGGTGCCGCCGTCGGCGACCTCGAACAAGCCGATCCTGTCCTGATAGGCGCCGGTGAAGGCACCCTTCTTGCAGCCGAACAGCTCGCTTTCGAGCAGCTCGTCCGGCAAGGCGCCGCAATTCTCGACCACGAAAGCCTTGTTGGCGCGCGCCGAGCCGTAGTGAATCGCGCGCGCAAGCAGCTCCTTGCCGGTCCCGGACTCGCCGGTGATCAGCACGGAGATGTCGTAGTCTGCGGCGCGCCTGCCGAGCTCGATCACCTTGTGCATGGGACTTTCCGGCGAATGCACGATGCGGTCGAAATCATAGAGCTGCTTGGCAACCCCGCGCTTGACCGAGACGACCTTCTTGATATGCCCCGGCGTCGCCTTGACGTCGACACCGGCGGTTTCCGTCTCCTTCTGCAGGCGATAGAGCTGCACCGCCTCCTTGACGATGTCGACCAGCCGCTCCGGCTGCCAGGGCTTGGTGATGTATTGATAGATGCCGGCCTCGTTGAGGCCGGCAATGATATCCTCCGAATCGGAATAGCCGGAGATGATCATCCGCACCGGATCGGGCCACAGCTCGCGCACGCGCTTCAGGAAGCTCACGCCCGATTCATGCGGCATGCGCTGGTCGCAGAGGATGGCGTGGACGATCTCGCCTTCCAGCAGCTTCTCCGCGTCGGCTGCATTACCCGCGCACAGCACCTCGAAATCCTCCCTGAGAACGCGGCGCAGCGCTTCCTGCGAACGGACTTCGTCGTCGACGACGAGAATGGTTCCCAGAACGCTCATGAGGGCACCGCCACGGGTCTCTGCCGCTCGGTCGTCCGCCGCGCCCTGTGATTGGCGATGGTCAGCGGCGTGCGCGACTTCGGCACCTTGTGGATGAAGTTGTAGCGCGCGACGTGGTAGCTCGGATCGAAGCCGTAGAAATTGAGCCTCATCCGCCGCAGCTCCTCGTCACGATAGGCCTGCAGGGGCTTTTCGGCCTCGTCCGCCGCGCGGCGCCTTTGCTTCTCGGCGAGGCGCGCTGCAAAGCCTGGATCCGCGCCTGCAGCAGCTGCCAGCTTCACGAGACTTTCGCGTGCCAGCTCGACGCGTGCGAGCACGCGGTCGACGATGCCGAGGCGCTGCGCCTCGGCGACGCCCATCGGCAGCCGGCACTGCGTGATCCCTATCGCGTTCCCGGCGCCCGCGCGGCGCGGCAACAGATAGGTCCAGTATTCGGAACCGAACAGATTTCCCATGTCCTTGTAATGCGGATTGAGCACGATCTGGTCGCTGGCCCAGACCTCGTCGGCCGCCAGGCTCAGGAACACGCCCCCCGCGCCCGCATTGCCGCGAATGACCGAAATCACCAGCCGGTCCGTGGTCTCGATGATCGCGCGCGCCAGATCGTCGATGGCGTTGATGTTGCGCCAGGATTCATCGGCGGCACTGTCGGCGGCCTCGATCTCGGCCAGATGAATGCCGTTCGACCAATAGTCGAAACCGCCGGTCAGGAGCAGAACCTTGGTCGGGCGCGCCAGCGCGGCATGGTAGGCATCGCGCAGCGCTGCACAATCATCCGTCGACATCGCGCCGTTGTAGAAGGCGAACTGCAGCTCGCCGACCTCGCCGTGCTCGCGATATTGAACCGGAGCATAGCCGCAATCCGGCCGCCGCGGCAGGCAGGCGGCCTGCGCGGCGAAAACCTTTGCCGCAGACCGCTTCAAGCTCTTCGGCGCCAGCTGCCGCACATGGCCGATCCAGACTGCCCCGTCGATTGTCGCACGGGCCAAGGCGCCGTCGCATTGGGCCACGACCGTGCCGGGAATGCCGGAGATATTCCGTGCTTCATGGACGTCGAACAGCCGCACGTCCTGGAAGAACAGGCTGTCGACCAGGCCGGGCATGCCGTCGGCGCTGTTGATCTTGCGCAGCACGGTTTCGGTCGTGTCGTGCTGCCAGTCGATCGCCCGGTCCGACTGGCGGCAGGGCCCGCGCACGCGAATGCGCCCGTCGTTCGCCGCCATCGGCTGCGGCGTCGGCAGTCCCGCTCCAATCGCGTTGACGGCCTCCAGCACCGCTTCGACCGCGCATCGGGTCACCTCGTTGCGGTAGATGCTGGATTTCGCAGCGCGCCGCATCGGGAACGTGCGGAACGCCCAGACCGGACCGGCATCGAACTCGCCGTCCGCCTGCAGCACAGTGACGCCCCACTCGGTCGCGCCTTCGAGAATGGCCCAGTCGAGCGCGGCCGGGCCGCGGTCGCCGGGCGGGCCGGGATGCACGATCAGGCAGCGCACGCTGCGCCAGACATCCTCGGGAATCGCCCGCTTGAGAAACGGCGCGATCACCAGGTCCGGCTGGTACAGCGCCACGCTTTCCCGGGTGACGTCGGCGTGGATGTCGAGCTCGACCGAGACCTCATGGCCGCGCTCGCGCAGCTCGACATGCAGGCGCTGTGTCAGGCTGTTGAAAGAATGCGACAGCAGCAGGATACGCATCGGGATCCCTCAACAAATCCGCGGCAATTGCTCGCCCGACAACCAGTCAACGATCCGCCCGCCGCCGAAGCTCGTCGCCATCTGCACGAAATGATGGTCGTCAGCAACGGCCTCGCCGATGTCGGCGGCGTCGCGGCCGAGCGGATGTTCTCGCATAGCGGCGAGCACGGCACCGGCGATGTCGGGCGCGACGATCGCAACCAGCTTGCCCTCATTGGCGACATGGAGCGGGTCGAGCCCGAGCAATTCGCAGGCCGCCGCCACGCCCGGCTTGACCGGGATCTCCTCCTCGACGAGGTGAAAGCCGAGCCGCGATTGCTGGGCGATTTCGTTCAACGTCGCGGCGAGGCCACCGCGGGTGGGATCCCGCATCAGGCGGATGCCGGCGCCCCCGGCTTCGACCATCCTGGCCACGAGATCGTTCAGCGCCGCCGAGTCCGACACGATCTCGGTCTCGAAGGCGAGGTTCTGCCTCTTCGACATGATCGCCACGCCGTGATCGCCGAGGGTGCCCGAGATCAGGACGCGGTCGCCGACGCGTGCGTTCTCGGCCGACAGATCGAGCCCGTCGGGAAGAATCCCGACCGCCGATGTCGAAATGAACAGGCCGTCGGCCTTGCCGCGCTCGACCACCTTGGTGTCGCCGGTGATGATGTGGACGCCGGCCGCGCGCGCCGCCTCACCCATCGAGTCCGCGATCGTCTTGAGGTCGGCGAAGCGAAATCCCTCCTCGATGATGAAGCTCGCGGACAGATAAAGCGGCTTTGCGCCGGCCATCGCGATGTCGTTGACCGTGCCGTGGACCGCGAGGGAGCCGATATTGCCGCCGGGAAAGAATAGCGGCGAGACCACGTAGCCGTCGGTGGTCATCACCATGCGTCCGGCGCCGACGTCGAAGGCCGACTGGTCGTTACCGCGCGCCAGCCATTCATTGCCGAAGGCCTCATGGAATAGCCCCGAGATCAACTGCGCCATCGCCCGGCCGCCCGAGCCGTGGGACAGGTCGACGCAGCCGTTCCTGATATCGAGCTTGCGCTGATAGGCCTTCATGACGCCCGCCTCTGTTGGTGGTCGCGGAAGCGGCCGTAGGTCCAATGCGCGGCGCAGGCGCCCTCCGAGGAGACCATGCAGGATCCCATCGGCGTCTCCGGCGTGCAGACCGTGCCGAACAGCTTGCAGTCGACCGGCTTCTTCACGCCGCGCAGGATGGCACCGCATTCGCACGCCGGATTGTCGTCGACGCAAAGCTCGTTCATGCCGAAGCGGACCTCGGCGTCGTATGTCGCGTAGGCGCGCTTCAGCTTCAGCCCGCTATAGGGAACCTGTCCGAGCCCGCGCCATTCGAACTGGTCGCGCAGCTCGAAGATGTCGGAGACCTCCTCCTTGGCGCGCAGATTGCCGTCGCGCGTGACCGCGCGGCTATACTGGTTCTCGACCTCGTGCCTGTTCTCGTTGACCTGGCGCACCAGCATCAGGATCGCCTGCATCATGTCGAGCGGCTCGAAGCCCGAGATCACTACGGGCTTGCCGAACTCTTCCGCGAAGAACTCGTAAGGCGCGGTGCCGATGATGGTCGAGACATGCGCAGGCCCGACGAAGCCGTCGATCTCGACGCGGCCGATGTTGCGGATATCGGGGCTCTCCAGGATGTTCTGCATCGCGGGCGGGGTCAGCACGTGATTGCAGAACACGCTGAAGTTCGAAAGCTGCTTCTTCTCGGCCACCCGGATCATCACCGCGGTCGGCGGCGTGGTGGTCTCGAAGCCGATGGCGAAGAACACGATTTCGCGCGCGGGGTTCTCCTGCGCGATCCTGACGGCGTCGATGGTGGAATAGACCATGCGGATGTCGGCGCCCCGCGCCTTCGCCTTCAGGAGCGAGGCGCCTTGCGAGCCGGGGACGCGCATCAGGTCGCCATAGACGCACAGGATGATCTCGCTGCGCTCGGCAAGCCGGATCGCCATATCGATGCGCCCGGCCGGCAGCACACAGACCGGGCAGCCGGGTCCGTGGATCATGCGCACGTTGTCCGGCAGCATGTCTTCCAGGCCGTAGCGTGATATCGCATGGGTGTGGCCGCCGCAGAACTCCATGAAGCGGTACGGCCGCCCCGGATCGGTCTCCGCGCGAATCGTCCTCGCGAGCCCCAGCGCGATCTCCTTGTCGCGAAACTCGTCGGCATACTTCATGGCGCCGCTCCCTGTCCCTCGAGGCTGAGCTCGCGCAACAATTCGAGCGTCCGCCGCGCCTCCTCCGGATCGATCTTGGTCAGGGCATAGCCGACATGGATGATCACGTAGTCCCCGACTGCGAGGTTCTCGATCAAGGCGACCGAGATCTCCTTGCTGACGCCGTCAATCGAGACGATGGCCATCTCGTCGGGCAGGAGCTTCGTGACCTCCGCGGGTATCGCGAGACACATCAGGCGGTTCCTTCCAGATCTTGCTGTTCGAGGAGCGTCAACGCGGCCACCCAGGCCTGGCCCAAACTGAGGCCACCGTCATTGGGCGGCATCTGGCGCGGCAGCAGCGGCGAAAGGCCGGCCGCGATGCAGCCGCGCGCGATCTCATCCGACAAGACCGCGTTGAGGAAGCAGCCGCCGCTGAGGGCAATTGTGGTGATGCCGGTTTCGCGCGCCATGCGGCCGATCCAGTCGGTGCAGGCCGCGGCGAGCGTGCCATGGAACAGCTCGGCGCGTTCGGTCCGATCGAGGCTCGCACCTGCCAGGCGCTCGAACAACGGGGCCAGCGACAGCACGCCGTCCTCGACGATCCAGCCGTCTTGCGCGATGCGGGGGGTGCGTACCAGCGCTTCCAGCTTCATCGCGGCCTCGCCTTCGTAGCTCTGCACCGGGCAAAGGCCCAGCAGCCCGGCGGCCGCATCGAACAACCGGCCGGCGCTGGTCGTCGTCGGCACGCCCGGTTGCTCGAGCATCGCACAGAGGCGTGGCGCCTGCGGCTGCGCGTCGAAACGCGCCGCGATGATGTCGCCTCGCCCCAAGCCATGTAGCACGCTCGCAGCCATCCGCCACGGTTCGCGCGCGGCGCGATCCCCGCCCGGCATCTTCATCGGGGCCAGATGCCCGAGCCGCCGGAAGGCAGCGCCGTCGCATGCAAGGAGCTCGCCGCCCCAATTGCCGCCATCGCTGCCATGGCCGAAGCCGTCGAGCACCAGCGCCAGCGCCGGTCCTGCGATGCCATGTTCGGCCATCACGGAGGCCGCATGGGCGTGGTGGTGCTGGACCGCGATCAGCCGCTTGCCGCTGGCCTCGGCGAAGCGGGTCGAGGCCATATTCGGATGCAGGTCATGCGCGACGACGACCGGCTCGACGTCGAGTGTCGCAAGCAAATGATCCACGGTCTCCTCGAAGAAGCGGACGCCTTCGGCAGTGTCGAGGTCGCCGATGTGCTGGGACACGAACGCCTCGTTGCCGCGCGTGACCGTCACCGTCGCTTTCAAGGCCCCGCCGACGCTAAGGATCGGCGGCACCGGCCGCGCGAGGCGGACCGGCTCGGGCACGTAGCCGCGGGCGCGCCGGATGAATTGCATCCGGCCCGCGACGATTGCCGCGACGGAATCGTCGGCACGGGTGACGATGTCGCGGTTGTGCGTGACGATGAGATCGGCAATGCCGGCAAGGCGTCGCTCGGCTTGCCGATTGTCGATCAGGAGCGGCTCGCCGCCGGGATTGGCACTGGTGGCGACGATCGCCCAGCTGTCGCCGACCCGCGCATGGGCCACATTCAGTGCATCGAAGATCAGGTGATGGAGCGGGGCGACCGGCAGCATGACGCCGAGACGCGACAGCTGCGGCGCGATGGCCGGCGCCAGCCGATCGCGCGACCTCAGCAGCACGATGGGTCGTGGCGTGCTTTCCAGCAACGCAAGCTCGGCGGTCTCGGCCTCGGCGATATCGGCGACCGCTTCCACCGAAGCGACCATGACGGCAAACGGCTTCTGGTCGCGCTGCTTGCGCTGCCGCAGCCGCCGCACCACCTCATCGTCGCGCGCATCGCAGAGCAGCTGATAGCCGCCGAGCCCCTTGATCGCGACGATGCTGCCGCCGGCGATCGCGGCGGCAATGTCCGCGACCTCATGGCTGAGCCTTGGGCCGCAATCCGGGCAGGCGATCGCCTCGGCATGGAAGCGGCGGCTGTCGGGGTCGGCATAGTCGTCCGCACAGGCTCTGCACATCGCAAAGCCCTTCATGGCCGTGGCCGCACGATCGTAGGGCAGCCGCTCGGCAATGGTGTAGCGCGGCCCGCAATGGGTGCAGTTGATGAAGGGATAGCGATGAAAGCGGCTGCTCGGATCGAACAGCTCGCGCAGGCATTCCTTGCAGGTCGCAGCGTCGGCGACGATGCGGGTCGACACCCTGCCCTGCTCGCTGGCGCGGATGCAGAACCCCTCGCCCGCCACCGTCCCGACCGGATGCACCGAGATGTCGTCGATGCGGGCAAGCGGCGGCTTTTCCAGCGGCAGCGCCGTGATGAAGTCGGCGGCGCGCTCGCCCTCGACCTCGATGACGACCCCGTCGGGGTCGTTGGCGACGAAGCCGCCGAGACGGTAGCGCGTGGCGAGGCCGTAGACATAGGGGCGAAAGCCGACGCCCTGCACCGCGCCGCGCACGTGCAGGCGCAGTCTCCTCACCTCGGGCGCGCGCGTCCCACCGTCCATCGTCATCCCTGCATGGCCATCGCGGCCTGCTTCGCCTTCGCCCGGCGCTTGCGTATCCAGGCATAGAAGGCCGAAAAACCCTCGCCCGTGCGCGCCGACACCGTCATCACCTCGATGCCAGGGTTGACCCTGCGGGCATATTCGACGGTCCTGGCAAGGTCGAAATCAAGCACCGGGGCGAGATCGATCTTGTTGATCAGCATCAAGGACGACGCCGCGAACATGTCTGGGTATTTCAGCGGCTTGTCCTCGCCCTCGGTGGTCGAGAACACCACGATCTTGCAGGCCTCGCCGAGATCGAACGCGGCCGGACAAACGAGGTTGCCGACGTTCTCGATGAAGAGGATGCCACCGTTCAGCCAGGGCAAACGGTCATAGGCCTGGCCGACCATGGCGGCATCGAGGTGACAGCCTTTTCCGGTGTTGACCTGGATCGCCGCCACGCCGGTGGCGCGGATACGTTCGGCGTCGTTGGAGGTCTGCTGGTCGCCCTCGATCACGCCGATCGGGAAGCTGTCCTTCAATTCCGAGACTGCGCGAACCAGCAGCGAGGTCTTTCCAGCGCCCGGGCTCGACACCAGGTTGAAGGCAAGCACCTCGTCGGCATGGAAGCGCGCGCGATTGTCGGCGGCGAGCCGGTCGTTCTTGCCGAGAATGTCGCGCTCGACCTGAATGATGCGCTCGCTGCTCATGCCGGCGATCTCTTGACCGGCCGGATTGGCGCCGCAATCGAGCAACCCCGCCTCGTCCTTGGCGTGGTCATGGTGGTGAGGGTGAACATGGCCGTGGCCATGCCCATGATGATGACCGTGCGCATGACCGTGACGATGATGATGCCCGCCGTGACCATGGTCATGGTCATGGTGATGATCATGCGCGTGTTCGATGGACGCCTTGCCGTCGCCGCAGCCGCAGACCGTACACATCAATCGACCTCCAGTTCCCTTACGCGCATCTCTTCCCCGCCCGTCACCTGCAATTGATAGTCGCCACAGGAGGGGCATGGCTCGTAACGCTGCTTGATCTCGACGCTCCTGGAGCAAGCCATGCACCAGGCCGTTCCCGGGGTCTCGACGATCTCGAGCCGTGCCCCGCGCGCGATGGTCCGCGCTGCGACGGCCTCGAAGCAGAATTTCATCGCCTCCGGCGCGACATGGCTGAGCGCGCCGATCTCGAGGCAGACGACATTCACCTTGGCGAAGGAACGCTTGCGCGCCTCCTCTTCGACGATGCCGATGATGCCTTCGCAGAGCGCCATCTCATGCATGGCCCACCTCGCGAAAGCTGAGATTGAAACCGACGCAGGGGTCGAACGCGCCGACCAGCGCGCGCACCGCGTCCTGGCCGCGCCGGCCCGCGGTCAGCACCGCTCCCTTGAGGCTCCGGACCAACGGTCCGCGGGCGTGAAAATTCCACTCGGTCGGCGCCAGGAACTCGAAATTGACGATGCGGTCCGCCTCGTCGAGCACGACGGCGTGGTAGAGCCGGCCCCGTGCACATTCGACCGCCGCGGCGCCCTTGCCCGCAGCGAGCCGATAGCTCGCGACGACGCCATCGTCGAGGTCGCCGTCGCCGCGCTCGAGCCAGGCGCAGAGCCGCGCGACCTCGGCGATGCGCGCCTGGAGTCGCGCGGCCGAGCCCGCCGCAGGCAACACCGGTTCGCGCCGCGCCCGCCGGGCCCAAACACCGGTTTCCGGAATCTTGCCACAGAGCTCCGGCGCGTCGGAATAGGCAGCCCCGCCCGCAAGCAGAGATGTAACGACGTCGAGATCGTCAGCCGCCGTCAGGAAGGATTGCTCGGCCGGCGGCGGCGACAATTCCTCACCCCCGCAGCGTTCGAGATGGACAGCGAGCGCGCTGCCCGGCGCGAGACCCTGGCCGTCGCCGGCGATCCCCAAGCCGGCGAGCGCGGCCTTGATCTGAGCCACGGCCTCACGCCGCAGGGTCTCCGACACCCCTTCGCTGGCGCCGCCGAGGACCGTGCTCGCCTGCATCATGGCACGCACAGCGGCAGCGCTCGCGCCGTCGAGCGCGAGCCGGCCGACGAACAGGCTGCGCAGCAATTCGGTCAGCCGCTCGGCGACGACCGCCGTGAGGCGGCTGCGCGCCGCAGCTTGCGTCGCCTGCTGCCCTTGCGCGGCCTCGACCGCCGACAGAAACGCCACCTGATGCGCGACCGAGCAGAGCGAGAACAGCCGCGGCAGCACGGTAAGTAGGGACGCTGCCGGCTTACCCGCGAACAACCGCGTCAGCGGCGGCCGGCTGCGCGGCTGGATCGCAACGTCGGCAATGGTGCCGCCGGCAAGCCACACCGTGATGTCGATCTCATTGCGGAAAGCCAGGTTCATCCGCGCCGCTCCGCCAAGGTGCCGCGCAGGAAGCTACGCCGATCGATCGGGGTTGTCGCGGGCTCGCGACGGCGAACCGCCTCCTCGCTGTCATCAGGCAGCATCAGCTCGGCAAGCGCGGCTTCGGCCGTCGCCCGCGCGGCAGCCATGTCGGCGAACTCGAACATCGGGGAGAACAGCGAGCAGCTCGCGATCTGCCCGATCTTCCCGACCTCGCTGAGGACGAACTCGATTTCGCCTGCGGGAAAACGAACTTGCAAGGTCGTGCCCGACGTCTCCCGCATGGCGCCCGCCGGCATCACGACGTTCATGAACCAGGGCGTGACCATGATGCCGATGATCGTGCCGTTGAAGCGGCGGAAGCCGACCGCGTCGACCCCGAGCGCATCGTTGTAGATCGGCAGATCGCGCATCGCGCGATCGCCGATCTCCCGATAGCTTCCGGCCAGACGCTCGCCCCACGCGACGGCGTCCTCGGCATCGGGATCTGGCGCGGCCCCCGTCATGCTTCGATCGCCATGAATTTGGATTTCGGAGCGTCGCAGTTCGGGCAGCGCCATTCCTCCGGCAGCGCCGCGAACGGCGTGCCAGGCGCGATCTGGGCCACCTCGTCGCCGTCGACGGGATCGTAGACGGTCCAGCAGATGCCGCATTCCAGCCGCGTGGCCTCGGTGACGTCCTGGCGCACGCCAAAGTTCTCGAAGGCGCTCATTTGAAATAGGCCTCGATGATTTCCTGCAGCCGCTCGGCGGAATCCTCGAAATCCTCCTCCGCCGCCAGCGCGACGGTCGGCACGCCGCCGACCTCGAGCGTATCGAGAATGATGGTGTCCATGGCATTGAAGAACTGCACCGACCAGACATTGCGGATGCCGGTCGACAGCACCCGGCAGGTGCCATAGCCGCGCGACACCAGCTGGATCGGCCCGTTGCGGATCGTGTCCTGCAGGAAGCTCATGTCCACCGGGCTCATCGGCAGCAAGGTGAAATTGATGATCTGCGAGCGCATGCCTGGCCGCCAGGCCAGCGCGCGCTCGCGGATTTCGGCGAGCACCGGCAGCACGTTCATGGCGCCTTCCGGCACCTCGCCGATCTCGAAATCGGCGGACGTCAGATCGGCGGCGGCCCGCTTGACGATCTCCGGGATGGCGCCGATTTCGAGATATTCGGAGGCAGCGTCGGTCTCCAGCCGCACGCGCCAGATGCCCGCCAAGACCGATTCCTGGATCTGGGCCAGCGATCCGTCCGGCAACGCGACGACCCCGGCGACCTCGCCTTCGCCAAGTACGTCGGCGATGAGCTTGCTCTCGAGCTCGTTGAGGTTGGCGAGCCGGAACAATTGGGTGGGGCCATCGGCCTTCTGGCCCGCGATGGCTTGCGCGATCTTCGCGAGCAGCGCGACCGCGTTCGGGCAGCGCTCGGCAAGCTCCACGCTGTCGAGCGTGGCAAGCTTTGCCAGCGCGCCGGCCGCCGTCAGGCTGCCTTTCGTTGCATTGAGACTTTCCTCGCCGATCGGAAACACGCTGACCGGTTGCTCGGCGCCTTCGGGCGCGTCCCAGAATCCGACCTTCATAGCTCGACACCTTGCGCGCGATGCTGGGGAACGATGGTGACGGCGACCGCGGCGGCTTGGCCGCGCGGTCGGTCGATCAGCTTGGTGATGCGATCGATGTAGACCGACCAGTCCTGGATCTTGGCAATCAGGCCCAGGGTCTCGCCCTTGGCGACCAGGATCAGCGTCGGCTGCACCCGCACGCCAAAGCGCTGGCCGAGCACGTTCTCGTCGTCGCGGGCAATGATCGCGCCGCGCAGCCGGCCATTGAATGCGGTGATCAGCTCCGGCAGCACCACGGCGACGTCGATCGCCTCGGGGAAACGGTTGGGATCGCCTGCCGACAGCAGCACCGCGACCGCGCCGGCCTCATCGGCCGCGTCAAGAAAACGATCGACCGTCGCGGCACTGACCTCGGTCAGGCCGTGCCGCGTCAGATCCTGCTTCGCCACCTGGAATTCCATCAGACCTCCCCTGACAAGCTTATGATTTTGCTCGGAGCAGGATTAGCAAGGCACATGCCAGGACATTCCAGCAGTTCTTCTAGACTATCTCTTTGATTTAGATCATCTATTCTCTAACATCCAGAACTCGCCATCCATCAATGGTAAGATACTTTCCAATCCTGATGGAATATCTCTTTGCAGATGGAAAGGTGACTTCCAGACAAGACTTGGGTCCCGCGAGGCCGGATACGAGCCGCGGGCACGGCGGTCACAGCTGCTGGAGTTTTGCCTATTCCGACCGGAGATGTGCGGGCAATTGCGGCTCGCGGTCGATCAGATCGGCGAAGAAGCGGTCGCAATCCTCGCCATCGAGCGCGGCACCAAGCCCATCGATTGCAGCGCCGATCAGACGCGCCTCTTCCTCATCCAGAAGCCGGATCGCGGTATCAATATAGACGAGCACATGGGCGCCGACCGGCGGATTGGAGAGCAGCAGCATGGAGACGCGTCGCTGCCCACCACGAAATTCGCACAGCGCCGAGATTCCGTCGGTCTCGACGATCGTCATCGGCAGGCCGAGACACATCGCGTTTGCTCCCAAAGGCCAGCCGGTCAGGCCGGCCGCATCTCGTAATTGGCGTGGTCGATGTCATTGGCGAGCAACCGCTCGGTGTCCGCCAACGGCGCGCTACGGCGGCTCGCCGTGACACCCCACTCCGCCAAGATCCGGCAAGCGAGATCAATCGCGGGCGCGATCTGGTCGCGCACCGGTGGCGTCAGCGGCCCGCCCCAGTCGTCGAGATCGAGCGGCTGGCAGCCGATCAGCACGAGATGCTTCGGGCATCTGCCGAGCAGGTCGGCTGCGCTGATCACTTCCTGGAAACCGGTCTGATGCAGGCTCATTTTCTTGGCGCCGGTGAAGCGCGGCACCTCGTCGTCGCGCACCAGCTTCAATTCGCCCGGCTCAAGGCCATAATCGATGGCGTCGAACACGATCAGGCGGTCGGCCTCTTCCAGATAATTCACGAGATAGAGACCCTGCGTACCGCCGTCGAGGATGGTGACGTTGTCAGGCACGGCGTAGCGACGGTGGAACTCCTCCACCGTGCGCACGCCGAAGCCTTCGTCGGCCCACAGGATGTTGCCGATGCCGAGCACCAGGATGCGATCGCGCTGCGAAGATGTCGGCATCGGTCGGGTTCCCGTTTTCAATCGCGGAATTGCCGCTCGCCGGAGACCATCGAGGAGATGATGCTCTGGCGCGACATGATGTCTTCGCGGATTGCCGCGTAGATGTGCACCATCACGAACACGACCAGTGCCCACATGCCCAGATGGTGCCAGGTGTGAACGTCCTGGCTGTTCGGCCAGATCGCAAACACCCAGCCGAACAGCTTGTGCTGCCAGCTGTCGATCCCCGCGCCTTCCGAATAGAGCGCAAAGCCGGTGACGATCATGAAGGCCACGAACAGCGTGAAGCCCGTGAACATCGCGGTTTGCGCCAGCGGATTGTGGCCGACATACATCTTCGGCTCCCGCTCGAGAAACGCATACCAGCGGATTTCGTGCAGCACTTCCTTCCAGAACTGCTTGCGGTGAACCGGAATGTAGAAGATCTGCCGGGAATGGTGATTGCCGACGAAGGCCCACAGGATACGCGTGAGGAAGAACACCGCGAGCACTTGTCCGGCGGCGAAATGGGCGAAGCGGATGTAGCCCATCACGAAGTTGTCGGAGGCCTCGCCCGCGACCGTCGGCAGCGGCGCTCCGATCAAATAGCCGGTCACCATCAGCACGAGAATCGAGAACGCGTTGACCCAGTGGCAGATCCGCACCGGCGCCTCGTAGACATAGACGGTGGGTCGACCCACCGCCCGTTCTCCGGAAGCATCAGCAGCGAGCGCCGCGAGATCCGGCCGTGAGTCCGACCCGGGAGCAATGGCGTCCATCATGGCTTCCTCCTACCTGACCTTGACCTTGGCGAGCTCCTGGCCGTCCGGGCTCATGACGTGAGTCGAGCAGGCAAGGCACGGATCGAAGGAGTGGATCGTGCGCAGGATCTCCAGCGGCTGCTCCGGATTGACCATCGGCGTGTTCATCAGCGACGCCTCGAACGCGCCGATATTGCCCTTGGGATCCCTAGGCGAGCCGTTCCAGGTGGTCGGCACCACGCACTGGTAATTGTCGATCTTGGTGTCCTTGATCTTGATCCAGTGCGCGAGCGCGCCGCGCGGCGCCTCGGTGAACCCGACGCCCTTGGCCTCCTTGGGCCAGCTCTCCGGCTTCCATTTGTCGACATTGGCGGTCGAAGAGTCGCCGGCCTTGATGTTGGCGATGAGCTTGTCCTGGAAGTAGCGCATCTGACGGCCAGCCCAGACCGATTCGAGCGCGCGCGCCGCGGTGCGGCCGAGCGTCGAGAACAGCGCCGACGTCGGCAGGTTCAGATCCTTCAGGAACTTGTCGACGGGATCCTTGAACTCGGCCTTGTTCTGCGCGTAACCGACGATCCAGCGCGCCAGAGGGCCGACCTCCATGGCGTGTCCCTTCCAGCGCGGCGCCTTGATCCAGGAATATTTGCCGCCCTCGTCGAGCTCCTCGATCGCGGTTTTGGTGCCTTTGGCCTTCGGGCCCAGCACGTAATTCGGCTCGGTGACACCGTCCCAGGGATGCAGGCCCTTGGTCTCATCGGGGTATTTGTACCAGGAGTGCACCACGAACTCCTGGATCTCGTCGGGGTTGGCGAGATCGACCGGAAACACCTCCGAGAGATTGCCGTTGATGATGGCGCCGCGCGGCAGCTTCAGGCTCTTGTCCGAATAGTCGTTGGCATGTTCGGGCACGTCGCCATAGCTGAGCACGCTCTTGCCGGAGAGGCCGCCGCCATAGAGCCAGTCCTTGTAGAACGAGCCGATCGCCGCGACGTCCGGCAGATAGACTTGCTCGTTGAACTGGATCAATTGATCGATGATCGAGGAGATCAGGTTCAACCGCTCCATGTTGATGGCGCCGACGGCGCCGGTGCCGTCGACATTGATCGGACAGGGCACGCCGCCGACCAGCCAGTTCGGGTGCGGATTCTTGCCGCCGAAAACGGTGTGGATCTTGACGATCTCCTTTTGGAAATCGAGCGCTTCCAGGTAGTGCGCCACCGCCATCAGGTTGGCCTCCGGCGGCAGCCTGTAAGCCTTGCTGCCCCAATAGCCGTTCTTGAACGGTCCCAATTGCCCGGAATCGACGAACTTCTTCAACCGGGTCTGCAGATCCTTGAAGTAGCCGGGCGAGGACAGCGGCCAGTTCGAAATGGACTGCGCCAACGTCGAGGTCGCGCGCGGATCGGCCGACAGCGCGGAGACGACATCGACCCAGTCCAGCGCGTGAAGGTGATAGAAATGAACGATGTGATCATGCACCTGCAGGGCGAGCTGCATCAGGTTGCGGATCGAATTGGCATTCTCCGGAATGGTGATTCCGAGCGCGTTCTCCACCGCGCGCACCGATGTCAGCGCGTGCGTGCCGGTGCAGACGCCGCAGATCCGCTCGGTGAACGCCCAGGCGTCGCGCGGGTCGCGATTCCTAAGGATCACTTCGATGCCGCGCCACATCGTGCCGGTCGAGACCGCGTTACGGATGACGTTGTCGGCGTCGACGTTGACCTCGACCCGCATGTGACCCTCGATCCGGGTCACGGGATCGACGACGATGCGCTTGCCGGAATTGTCGAGATTGAAGCCGTTGGGAGTCTGGATGCCCATAATTGCCCTACCCTGATCTGTCGCTTTGCTCAGCTGTTGTGATCAACGTCTTCGCGCTTCGACGCGAGCCGCTTCACCGCCGTCACTGCCGCATGCGCGGCCACCGCGGCACCGACGGCGCCGGCTGCCACCATGCCGATCTGATCGGCGTTCTTCTCGATGCCGAACTGCTTGATGGTGGTGAGACGGTCGTAGAACGAGCCCTTGTCCCAGAAGCCGTCCTCCGAGCAGCCGATGCAGCCGTGACCGGACTGGATCGGGAACGAGACGCCGCCATTCCAGCGCACGGTCGAGCAGGCGTTGTAGGTGGTCGGGCCCTTGCAGCCCATCTTGTAGAGGCAGTAGCCCTTGCGCGCGGCCTCGTCGTCCCATTCCTCGACGAACTGGCCGGCATCGAAATGCGGGCGGCGGTAGCATTTGTCGTGGATACGCTGCGAGTAGAACATCTTTGGCCGACCCTGGCGGTCGAGCTCGGGCAATTTGCCGAAGGTGGTGATGAAGGTGACGACGCCGGTCATCACCTCGGCGATCGGGGGGCATCCCGGCACCTTGATGATCGGCTTGTTGGTGATCACCTTGTCGATCGGCGTCGCCTGCGTGGGATTCGGCTTTGCCGCCTGCACGCAGCCCCAGGACGCGCAGGCACCCCAGGCGATGATCGCCATCGCGTCCTCGGCCATCATCTTCAGCTTCTCGACGAACGGCTTGCCGCCGTCGATGCAGAACATGCCGCCTTCGTTCAGCGGCGGATTGCCTTCCACCGCGAGGATGTACTGGCCTTTGTGCTTGGCGCGGGTCTCGTCGAGAATGGCTTCCGCCTGGTGGCCCGCCGCCGCCATGATGGTATCGTCGTAGTCGAGCGAGATCATCGACAGCACCGCATCCTTCACCAGCGGGTGGGCGGACCGGATGAAGCTCTCCGAGCAGCAGGTGCATTCGAGCCCGTGCATCCAGATGACGGGTACGCGCGGCTTGGTTTCGAGCGCGTTCGCGATACGGCTCGCCGCCAGCGGGCCGAGCCCGAGGCTCGTCGCCGTCAGGCTGCAGAACTTGTGAAAGCTCCGACGCGTGATGCCTTGCCGCCTGATCACGCTGTAAAACGTTTCCGTCGCCGCGCCCATGAATCCTCCCGCCTTCGGCTTTGACTTTTCGATGACGCCAAAGACAGCAAGAAGCAGGCCAACAGCCTGGAGCGATTCAAATGTAGAGAGATTCCAAAATGTTACGTGTTTGAATTGCTCTCATGAAGGAAGGGAGAGCACGACAAAGGCCGAGAAGCGGAAACAACTCGATTTGCAGCCGGCAACGAAGTTTCCGGTCAGTGCGCCGTGCACACCATGCAGGGATCGAACGAACGCACGATGTGCTGGATCGCAACCGCGCGCGCGCCGGCATCGCCGACATCGGTGCCGACCAGCGCCTGTTCCAGCGGCCCGCCCACGTCGAAGGAATCGCGGGGTGAGAAATTCCAAGTGGTCGGTGCGATGATCTGGTAGCGTTCGATCCTGCCGTCCCGTACCGCCATCCAGTGACCGAGACTGCCGCGCGCGGCTTCGACCAGTCCGACATAGCTCCCGTTGGGGATGTCGCGGGAATTGTGGCAGAACGGCTCCGACAGACGCAGCGCGCGCGTCCACTGCTCCATGGCAAGCGCGATGCGCGCGGTTTCGATCAGCCGCGCGATCACGCGGTTGCGCACGTTGGTGCCGCTCACCGATACGAGGTCCGCAATCAGCGCCTGCCCTGCCACGGTCTGGCGCGCGATGGCGCCGACCTCGATCGGCTGACCGGACAGCCGCGGGGCCTTGCACCAGCTATAGGCGGCCGGCTTGTCGGGATCCGGAACCGTGCTGCTATGGGCGGGATCGACGGAAGAATCCCGCATCCAGGCATGCGAGACATCCTCCGTGATCTGCGTCAAGGGCAGCGGCTCGATCGCGGCGCGCGGGCCGAACAGGCCGCGCGGAAACAGCTCGCCGTCGGCGCCATGATAGGCGCCGTAGCTCATCATCAGGCCCGTGCCCCTGCCGAGCGCGCTGAGCGCCAGACTGTCCGCAAGCCGCAGAAAATGGGCAAAATCGCCGCCACGGCCGTCACGCCAGCGATCGAGCTCCTCGGCGCTGGCGATCGCCAGCACATTCTCCAGCGAATCCGCAAAGACGACACGTTCGAGGAAGCTCCGGAACGCCGTCGTGATCGACAGCAGCCGGACGCGCTCGCCGAGATCGATCGCGCGTGTGGTACCGCCGGGCTGGAAGGCGAGGCTGTGCGGCCATTTCCCGGCGATGATGCCCATGGTCTCGAGCAGCCGCGCCCGCGCCGGCAGGGCGTCGCGGGCCGCGCTGCCACGGGTCGCGGCGAAGCGCTCGCGCGTGGCCTCGTGCCAGCCATGGCCGGCATAGGCCTCGCGGGCAAAGTCCGGCATGAAGAAGATGTAGAAATGGGTGAGGTGGTCGGCCGCGTTCTCGGCGGCATGCGCGATGTTGGTGGCGAGCAGGCCATTGGGCGCAGCCTCGACGGCCATGGCCTCGCGCAGGGCCGCGGCGGCGGCGACCGATTGCGACACCGAGCAGATGCCGCAGATCCGCGGCGCCAGCGCCAGCGCGTCGAGCGGTGGACGGCCCTCCAGGATCTGCTCGAACCCGCGGTAGAGCGGCGCCGTCACTTCGGCACGCATGACGCGGCCGCTCTCGACGTCGAGACGCACTTCGAGATCGCCCTCGACGCGGTTGAACGGCCCGATCGTGATCCGGGTCATGGCTTGGTCTTGGTAGTGCGGCCCGGCGGCACGACGACATGATCGGCAGTTGCGTTCAGTCGCACGCGGCGCGGCGTCGCGGATTTCGACAGTGCGGCGAGCGCAACGAACCAGGCCTTCGGCATGTCGGTCGGCAGGCCGACCGGAATGCCGGCAAGCTTCGCGGTCGCCAGGAAGTTCTGAGCCCCCTCGAATCCCGGCGACGTGCAGGCGATGCAGGCATAGCCGCCCTTGGTGCAGGAGCCGCCGCCGTTCCAGGAGCGCTGGTTGCAGTCGCCCACCGCCTGCGTCGCCTTGCAGCCGAGATGCTCCATCAGGCAGCCGCGCTCCGACATGGTCTCGGCACTTGCCTTGAACTCGTAGAACTCGTTGCGAGAGCAGCCATGATGGGCCAGATGATTGGCGACGAATTTCGGCCGTCCGTATCCGTCGAGATCGCTCGCTGCGATATCCCTGGCGGTCAACGCCAAGATGGTTTCCATCATCCAGCCCGGATGCGGCGCACAGCCCGCGACATTGATGACGGGAAGGCCGAGCCGCGAGCGGAACGCCGCCCCCAGCGCGCCACCGCTATCGGTTCCCTCGAACTGCAGGCCGACGGCATCGGTCGGATTCGATCCTGCGGCCGGCACGCCGCCATAGGCCGCGCAGCTTCCGACCGCGATCACATAGCCGGCGTGCGGCGCGAGATCCAACATCCAGCGGTAGATCGAACGGTTGGTTCCCGCGAGCATGTTGAAGCGGCCGGTGTCGTTCGGTCCACGGGCGACGGATCCTTCCAGCAGGAGAAGGTCGAGCCGCACCTTGCCCTCGAGCACGGATTGCAGGATGTCGACCGCCTCCTCGCCGGTCTCCTCGCTGACGGACGGATGCCACAGCAGATTGACGCCGAACTGCCGGAGCTCGTCGAACCAGCCCGAGGCGCCGCTTTCGAGGATCGACATGGTGCAGCCGCCGCAACTGGCGCCCTGCAGCCAGAGCACGTTGGTCATTGCATCGGATCGGCTCATCTGACGTCTCCTGCTCGCCCCAGCTTCAACCGCTCGCCTTCGAAGCGCAAGAGGCTCGTTCGCGCCTCAATCGTGAGCGCCGGATATTTCGTCATGCTTCAAGTGCCGCCTGCGGATATTGCGGGTGACGATCCAGATCACCGCCACGGCGATCGGCACGAAGATCGCGGTTGCCAGCGAAGGCTCGACATGCAGGCCGCCGTCATGGGCGCCCTTGGCGAGATAGCCGAACAGGCTGACGACGTAATAGCCGATGGCCGCCACCGACAAGCCTTCGACCGTGCTCTGCAGCCGCAATTGCAGCCGGGTGCGGTCGTTCATCGAGCGCAGCAGATCGCGGTTCTGCTCCTCGAGCTCGACGTCGACGCGGGTCCGCAGCAAATCGGCTGCGCGCGCAAGTTTGATCGACAGGTCGGCCTGCCGGTCCTCCATCGTCGCACAGGTGCGCATGGCCGGTGCCATGCGACGGGCGAGGAAGGAGGACCAGGTCGGATAGCCCGCGATCTCGCCGCCTTCGATCACGGCGAGGCGAGCCTGCACGATCTCGTTGTAGGCCCGGCTGGCGCCGAAACGAAACGAGCTGCCGGCCGCGCCCTTTTCGAGCGAAGCCGCCAATGCGGTCAGTTCCGTCAAGAGATGGTTGTTGAGCTTGAGGTCTTCGGCGCCTTGCATCTCCTCGAGCACTTCGACGAGACGCCGGCCGATATGATCGACGGAGGGCGCAAGCTCGAGCGCAGCGGGCAGACCGAGCAGCGCCAGCGTGCGATAGGTCTCGATCTCCAGCACGCGCTGCACCAGGGCGCCGAGCCGGCCCGGCGACAAGCCGTCGTTGCAGACGAGGATACGAACGAAGCCCTGATCGTCGGTGCGAAAGTCGGATGCGACGACCGCGGGCCCGCTGCGGACTGCTGCGATGGCGAGGCTGCCTCTTTCGAACAGCTGCTGCGCACGCTCCAGCGCCGCCGAGGTCTGCTCGACCTCGAGCTTGACCGCCACCAGCAATTGCCCGGACTGGCGCAGCGACCGGATCAGCGCGGCGGACTCGGCGCCGATCTCGCCGAACCTGCGAGCCGATGTCTCGGAGCCGCCCAGGATCCAGGTGAAGGTGCTGAACTCCGAATGCTGCTCCCAGCGCAGCTGGGTGGTGCCGATCGTCACCTGGTGATGCTTGGTCCCGTCCTCCGGCGGCGCCTGCCGGTGCGAGGTGCAGAACGCCACGAACTCTTGCCGGTCCGTGGCCGCGACCTCGCCCTGGCCCAGAAAAGCAAAGCGGAGCACCGTGACCGGCGCCGTCAGCCGGGTGAATGGGCGAGCATGCACCTCGGCCAGCACCGCGCCGCGCTGCGGATGCAATTCAAACTCGGCGAGATCGAGGTCACGGATCATCGGCGGTCCCCTGCTGCGCTTTCAGGCCGCGACGTGCCGCCATCTGGCCGTTCACTACCACAACCCACCCATGGTCCAGCAATCCCGGATGCGCGACCCGCGCAAACCTAGAACGCCCCGGCGATGGTAACCCGGAACGTCAACGGCTCCACGGGATGCAGCACGTAGTCCATCACGCCATTCTGACAGACTGAAGCCGGCGCGGTGCCCGATGTGCAGAGGTTGTAGAGCGTATCGGTCTTGAGCAGGGAGCCATAGGCATAGGTGATCTGGTTCGCCTTGGTGTTGAAGAGGTTGAGCACGTCAAGCTGGAGGCGCCAGCCGTTGTCCATGCGATAGCCGAGACGGCCGTTGAAGATACTGGTCGCGGAGGAGCGGAACGCGTTGTCCTCCGTCAGCGGGCTCGACGCCAGATAGCGCCAGCGCAACGTTCCGAACCAGCCGGTCCTCTCGCCCAGCGTGACGCCGGCCGATGCCACCATCGCCGGCGCGTTCGGAATGTAGTTGCCGGGTGCGTTGCCGATCTGCGCCTCGGGATAGCCGGCAAGCGAGGCATAGACCTCGGCCTGCTCGCTGTCATAGCCGCGGAAGCGCGCATGGGTCATGGCGAGATCGGCATCGATGTCGATCCACGATCTCGGCCGATAATGGTTGGTCCATTCAAAGCCGTAGCGGCGGCTGGCGCGCGTCGCCGACGTGTCGCCGGCATCGCCCGCGAACAGGATCTCGGAATCCTGATCCAGGATGAAGACGCTGAGCGAGGTATCCAGGCCGGGAACGATCCTGCTGCGCACGCCGATCTCCGCGCCCTTGGTCCGCACCAGGAGCGGCGACGGCGTGAGCTTCGTCGCGGGATCGCTGGGGTCCTCGGTCGTGGTCGCGCCGCGGGCGTCGTTGGAGTGCATGCCATAGCCGGCGCCGAGGAAGAACTCGGTCTGACGGAACGGACCCAGCACCATCCTGAATTTCGGACTGCCGAGCGCGGCGTCGGCGCGGCCGGAATTGCCGGCATTGAACCGCGAGGTGACGTCGGCGGCATAATAGTCGCCGCGCCAGCCAACCGTCGTTCTGAGCCAGTCGGTCCAGCGCACCGTGTTCTCGGCGTAGAGGCCGACGCTGCCCTCGCCGACCTTGTCGCTGCGAACGTTGGAGAGGAAGCCGCGCTGGAAGGTGTTGCTGAGCGCGAGGTCGATCGCATCATAACGCGATTGCAGGCCGAGGGTGGTCTGCATCGGCAGACCGGCCAACGAGCCGTCCAGCGTGCGCGAGACATTGGCGCCCGCCATCAAGCGATCGTCGCGCTGGTGAAACTGATCGCCGAGCACGGGATCGCTGAGGAAGTAGGTGAAGTTGTTGAAGAGATCGAGCTGGCTCTTCACCACATAGGCGTTGGCTCGCCAGGAGCCGAGTTCGTCGGTCTGCGCAATGCGGCCTGACAATGCAAACCGGTTGGCGTTGCCGCCGTCGGTGGGATCCTCCGAACCGAACCGGTCGAGCAAGCCGCCGGTGATCGCACGCTGCGGCACCTGATCGGTCGAATTCCAGGCGTTGGTGTAGGCCATGCCGGTGACGGACACGCCATCGGTCGCGGTGCCCTGGCTGTAGCGCACGAGACCGTTGAGCTTTCGCACATTGTCCGGATTGTCCCACGGACCGTTGTAGGTGCCGATCTCGCCGGCCACGAGCAACGCGCCGTCGCCGAGCTTTGCGGAATCCATGCCGAGCATGCGGCGGTAGCCGAAGCTGCCGACGGTGACCTGCGCCAGTGTCCTGGTGCGGTCGATCAGGCCGATATGGACGCTGCCGACCGAGGCAAAATCGCCTTCGTCGGCGAAGTAAGGGCCCTTGCGCACGTCCACCGCCGCGATGGTTTCCGGGATCAGCCAGTTGAGATCGGCATAGCCCTGGCCGTGCCCATGGGTGCGCATGTTGACGGGGACGCCGTCGACGCTGATGGCAAGGTCGGTCCCGTGGTCGAGATTGTAGCCGCGCAGGAAATACTGGTTGGCTTTGCCCTCACCGGAATGCTGCGTCACGATGAGACCCGGCACCGCTTCGAGCGCTTCGCCCGGCCGCGTGAAAGGGCGGGCGTTGAGCTCTTCGCCCGAGACAGTGATCTCGCTGGCCATGCTTGGCTGGCCCTTCGCACCCGAGGCAACGCTGCGGACATCCGCGCCCTGCGCCGCCGCTGGATACACAAGGATGCGGTGGCCGGCCGCAAGCGGCTTGCCGGCGCGGCGCGCTGCAGCCGGCTTCTTTCGCGCCGGCGTTTCGCCGCCAGCGATCTCGATTGGCGGCAGCTCGCCCGAGGTCGGACTGCTCTGCGCCAGGGCGCGGCCGTCGTCGGCGAGCAGCAGCAGGGCCGCCAGTGCCGTCAGCGCGCCGCCACGACCGGGCTCACACCGCTTCGGTCGCATCGGCGCATTCCAGAGCTTCCGCGGTGGCCAGGGGCCGGCCGCTCCCGAAGATGCGACGATAGAGCACGACCGAGACCAGCCAGGCGATCGCAAACAGCGCGACCACGGCGAAGCCGACATTGGCGAGCGACTCGTTGAGGCCCTCGACCAGTGTCCACATGGTTCCCGACAGGCCGAGCCGGTCGGCGGCCAGGCCGAGCGCCTCGATGCCGCCGATCAGTAGCGCGACCGCCACGGAGGCGCCGGTGATCGTGAGGTTGTACCAGAGCTTGCGCAGGGGATCGACGAACGCCCAGCGATAGGCGCTCACCATCAGCGCGGAATCGGCAGTGTCGACCAGCGCCATGCCGGCCGCGAACAGCGCAGGGAAGACCAGGATGTTCGCGAGCGAAGCGCCGCGCGCGGCTTCGGTGGCGGAGATGCTGAGCAGGCCGATCTCGGTCGCCGTGTCGAAGCCCAGTCCGAACAGGAATCCGAGCGGATACATGTGCCAGGGCTTCGTGACCAGGCGGAACAGCGGCCCGAGCAGTCGGGCGAGGACGCCGCGACTGGCGAGCAGCCTCTCCAGCCCTTCAGCGTCGTGAACCCCCTGCTCCCGTGCAGCGCGAAACGTCCGCCACAGGCCGACGAAGATGACGAGATTGATGGCCGCGATCACGAGCAGGAACAGCGCCGACACCGAGGTGCCGATCAGGCCGCCGACCTCCCGGAGCAGGCTGTCGCCGCCAAGGCTCACCACGCCGAACGCAAGCAACAGGGTCGCGACCACGACGACTGTGGAATGGCCGAGCGCAAAATAGAGGCCGACGCTCTGCGGCGCGCCACCCGTCTGCATCAGCTTGCGCACGACGTTGTCGATGGCGGCGATGTGATCGGCATCGACGGCGTGGCGCAGACCGAACACCCAGGCCAGCAGCGCCGTCGCCAGCAACGTCGGCCGGTCGCCGAACAGGGCGAAGGCCCAGGCCCATGCCGCGATATTGGTGGCGACGAGCCCGCCGAACAGCACCAGCGTGCCGGATTCGATCGCCCGCAAACTCCGCCTCACCGCTTGCTCCATTCGCCCCATCCCACAGTATGACGTTTATCAAGAACCCTCATACTGGCAAGAGCAAGAGCCGCGCCACTTTCGACCTGACGGCCGGAAGGCGCGCGGATTGGAAAAGCTAACACATTGATTTAATTGACGATTTAGATTTCGGCGTGACGCTGCGCCGGGCGCAGGATGAGCTGCGCCGATTGGCAAGCAAGTATCCACTTGGCCGACCAAGTTGACCGCTCCGCGGGCGCGTCGCCCACGACTCCCGCGACCGCCGTCACGCGCGGCCGGAGCCGTTTCACATGTCCACGGTCATCGACAGCAGGTAGGTGCGTGGTGCTCCCAGGAAGAAGGTTCCGAACGAGGCCACGCTGGACCAGTAGCTCTCGCCGGTCACGTTCTGGATGTTGGCGCGGAAGACTGTCTTCCTGCCGTTGATCGCCGTGGTGTAGCGGGCGCCGAGATCGAGCCGCGTCCACTCCGGGATCGGCTGCTTGTTGGCGGTGTCGATGAACTGCCTGCCGGTGTAGATGACGGCCCCGTTCAACGTGAGCTCTCTCATCCACGGCAGATCCCATTCCATGCCGATATTGGCCTGAACGTTCGGAACGCCGATCGGCGTGTGACCCACATTGGCCGCGACGGCAGTCTTCGTCAGCGTGCCATCCAGCAGCGAAACGCCTCCGAGCACGCGCACGTCCGGCATGAGCTCGCCGTAGACGTTGAGCTCGAGCCCGCGGACTTGCTGTTCGGCGGTCGCCGCGAAGCGCCCGGCGGACAGCTCGCCGCTCGCCTTCGAGATCTGGAAGGCGCTGAACGTCGTTGCGATCCGGCCGAAGTCCACCTTGACGCCGGCTTCGTACTGCTTGGCGACGTAGGGCTGCAGTACCTCGCCGAAATTGGATGCGTTCTGGGGAGCCACGTCGCCTCGCGCGAGGCCTTCGACATAATTCGCATACAGCGAGACATTCTCCACCGGGCGGACGACGAGGCCGACCACCGGGGTAACCGCGCTCTTGTCGTAGGACGACGTCAACGTCCCGACGTTGGAGAGGTAGTTGTGCGCCTCGATGCCCTGGCGCCGGACACCCAGGGTCAGCAGCACACGCTCGTCGAGCACGGATAAGGTGTCGGCAATGGAGAGCCCGGTGAGCTCGCTGTCCGAGAGCCGCGGGCGGTCGCTGATCTCGTTGGCGAACTGGGTCGGCGCGACGGTCGGATTGTAGATGTTCGACGTGACCGGGCTGCCGTTGGTCAGCCGCCGGTGCAGCGCGTCGTGGTAAACCGAAGCCTGGAAGGCCACGGCATGATGGACGAAGCCGGTGTCGAAGCGGGCGCGAACACCGCCGTCATAGGTGCTCCGATCGATGCTCAGTCCGAAGAATTGGGGCGTGGAGGTCGTGTTGCCGTTGGCGTTGACGATCGTCGGAAGGCCGAAGAACCGCTCGACATTGGTGCGGGATCCGCCGACGTCCGCAAACAGCGTGACCTGGTCGCTGACATCGTACTCGGTCTTCAGCAAGGCGGATTGGTCGGTGATGTGCGACCATTCCCAGGGCTGTGTCACGTTCAGCCGGCCGTCCGGCGCCTTTGGTACCTGCAGGCCGGGAGCCATCAGGAAGGGACGTGACGGCGCATCGAACCGATCGGTCTGCGTGATCAGATAGAGCCACGACCTGAACCGTTCGCCCCGATAGTCCAGAGCCAGCGATCCGACACCTGTCGCCTCGGATTGGCGATCGATGGGCGTGTCGCCGCCGCGGACGCTCCCGCTGGCGCGTACGCCCCATTCCCTGCTGTCGCCGTAGCGCCGCGCAACATCCCAGTGTCCGCCAAAACGTGCAGTCGAGCCGTAGCTCGCGGTCAGGCGCGTCAGGTCCTCTTCCGCGCGCTTGGGCACGATGTTGATGACCCCGCCCACGCCGCCATTGGGGGCCATGCCGGAGAGCGCGGCCGAGGGACCTTTGAGCACCTCGATGCGCTCGACGTAATCGGTGAAGATGCGATATGACGGCGCAATTCCGTAAAGACCCTCGAAGGCGAATTCACCGTTGTTGCCTTCGTTGATCGGAAATCCACGAATGTTGAAGGAGTCCACCACGCCGCCCGTCGGGTGCGAGCTTCGCACGGACGGATCGAGGATCAAGGCATCCGCACCCGTTGCCGCCTGCTGATCCCGAATGAACTTGTCCGTGTAGCTCGTCGCGTTGAATGGCGACTTCATCGTGCTGGTATTTCCGAGCAGTCCGAGCCGCGCGCCTTGGGCGACCTGGCCGCCGGCGAATTCGGGCACGACACTCGGTTGCGATTGCACAGCGACGGTCAGGGCCTGCGGCGCGCGCCGCGGCGTCGATCGGACGCGGGCGTCGCTTCGCCTTGTTGGCGCACGGCGAGCCGATTGCTGCGCCGGCGCATCGACGGTCACGGGTGGAAGCGAGCTGCCGCCTTGCGGCGTTTGGGACCGGGCGGGCGATTCGAACCACGCCAGCAACGCCACGCCACCCAGCAGCGCCGCAGTAAAGCGAGCTACCGTACCGACCCCACCCGTACGCCGCATCAAAAAGTCCTTCATCAATAGCACGTGGCCCACCGTGAGGCGGTCGCTCGGCGCGCGGGACGATGATGGATCATCGCTCTTCGCGTCCGAACGCAGCCGGCACTTGTGGCCTTCAACCAAACCGTCCGCAGCCTCACGCTTCGCGTTGACGGCCTTCGCCTGCAACATCGATGGTCAGCAATCTGCATCGCCTCTTTAGAAAGACGCTCTCGTGACGGCAACGCAAATGCGTGCACGGCGATTTAGAATGTCTCGATCATTTGCGATGTGGTCGCGTTGCGATCTGGAAAGATTCCAAAGTTCTTCTTTGAAAGATTCCAAATCAGCGCTGCTGAAATTCGGCAGAGAGAATAGAGAGCGCAATCGTGCGGAGCGCGTTGGCCACCTCAACGAACATGGAACCGATCGCCGTGAAGTGGCTCACATCCAACGGGACGATCCGGATGTATTGATCATGTTGGGTGGAGATGGCCGACGGAGATGCGCATGAACCGCGTCATGCTCTCGCTCATTGCAGCCCTCGCTCTGGCCGGTGCGGCCAGCACCATGCTCAAATCGCATGCCCTGTTCGGCTCCGGTCAAAGCGGCATGGCGTCCATTCAGGACATGCAGACAGGCCAAACGGCCCGGCTCCGCGAACAGGACATCCAGGACCGTTCCGTCTTGTTTGGCAAGGAGCCGGCCCCATAGCCGGCTGCCCGGGTTCGGGCTGCGCGCTCTACTCCGCCGGCGCGGTTGCGGGCTGCGGCTGACCGTCGTTCGGTCCGGTTCGCGCGTTCTGCTGCTCGAGCCAGAGCTTGTGGTGCTCGCGCGCCCAGTTGACGTCGACCTCGCCCGAGCCCATGGCCTCGAACGCACCTTCCATCCCGATGGTGCCGATATAGATGTGAGCGATCATCGCCGCGACGAACAGGACCGCCACGATCGAGTGGACGATCTGGGCCATTTGCATGCCCTCGATTCCCGTCCCGTAGAACGGGAACATCAGCGCATAGCCGCTCGTCGCGACGAGAGCGCCGCCGATCACGACGATCCAGTAGATCATCTTCTGGCCGCCGTTGAAGCGATAGGCCGGCGGATGGTCATGCCCGATCAGGCCGCCGCCGCGCTTGGCCCATTCGATATCCACCTTGTTGGGGATGTTGCCCCCGATCCACATCAGGAAGATCAGGATGACGCCGAGAGTGAACGGGAAGCTCAGGTAATTGTGGGCGAACTTCGCCCATTGCGACCATTCCGAGAAAGCCTCGAAGCCGATCAGCGGCAGCAGCAGAGGCCGGCCGAACGTGATGTTCAGCCCCGAAATCGCCAGGACGATGAAGCAGGTTGCCGTCAGCCAGTGCACGAACCGCTCGAACGCGTTGAAGCGCACGATGGTGCGGCCCGACCGCCCGGCCTCGAGGCGCACCATGCCGACGGTGAGATAGAAGATCACGATGATCGCGATCATGCCGAGGATGGCGATGCCGCCGATCCAGCGCAGCGTCACATTGCGGAACTCGCGCCACTCCCGTCCCTGCGGCTGTTCGAGAACGCTGGAATTCCGATCGGGAATGGTGACACGTCCCTGAATCCGGTTGAGCTCCTGCAGAAGCTGCTCCTCCTTGACCGCGCTAGCGGTCGGATTGACCTGTTGTGCGCCGGCGGGCACCGCCGTGACCAGGAGAAGCAGCGCGAAGGCGCCCAGCGCCAGACGAACGAACCTTCCAAACGACGCCATGACGTCCTCCCCGGTATTGCGCGCCCTTCGATTGTCCATATCAGGACTCGATCGTCTCGCGATAAGCGGTCTTCCAGCCCCAGGCGCCCGAGCCATAGCCGCGCTTCATGACGCGCTCCTTGTAGATCTGCGCAATGATCTCGCCGTCGCCTGCAAGCAACGACTTGGTCGAGCACATTTCGGCACAGAGCGGCAGCTTGCCTTCGGCCAGCCGGTTCGCGCCGTACTTCTCGTATTCCTCCTTGCTGCCGTCGGCCTCGGGGCCGCCGGCGCAATAGGTGCATTTGTCCATCTTGCCGCGCGAGCCGAAGTTGCCGACTTTCGGGTATTGCGGCGCGCCGAATGGGCAGGCGTAGAAGCAATAGCCGCAGCCGATGCAGAGATCCTTGGAGTGCAGCACCACGGCATCGGCCGTGGTGTAGAAGCAGTTCACCGGGCATACGGCCGCGCAGGGCGCGTCCGTGCAGTGCATGCAGGCCATCGAGATCGATCGCTCGCCCGGCTTGCCGTCGTTGATGGTGACGACGCGGCGCCGGTTGATGCCCCACGGCACCTCGTGCTCATTCTTGCAGGCGGTGACGCAGGCGTTGCACTCGATGCAGCGATCAGCGTCGCAGAGAAATTTCATCCGAGCCATGTGCGTGCTCCTCTCAGGCTGCGACGATCTGACAAAGCGTGACCTTCGGCTCCTGCATGCCCGTTGCAGGATCGTAACCGTAGCTGGTGATCGTGTTGGCGCTCTCGCCCAGCACGATCGGATCGGTGCCGGCGGGATAGTTCTTGCGCAGGTCGACGCCGCCGAGCCAGCCGCCGAAATGGAATGGCATCCAGGCGACGCCCTTGCCGACGCGTTCGGTCACCAGCGCCTTCATCCTGGCGCGCGAATTGTTCTCGGCGCCGCTCACCCAGACCCAGCCGCCGTCCTTGATGCCGCGATCGGCGGCATCGGCCGGGCTGATCTCGATGAACATGTCCTGCTGCAATTCGGCGAGCCAGGGATTGGTGCGGGTCTCCTCGCCGCCGCCTTCGTATTCGACGAGACGTCCGGAGGAGAGGATCAGCGGGAATTGCTTTGCGATGCCCTTCTCCACCGCCGCCTTCTGCACGGAGAAGCCGATATTGGGCAGGCGGAACTGCCTGGCATCGGGCAATGTCGGATATTTCTCGACGAGGTCGACGCGCGGCGTGTAGATCGGCTCGCGATGGACCGGGATCGGGTCCGGCAAGCCGAACGCATTCATGCGCGCCTTGCCGTTACCGAACGGCACGCAGCCGTGCTTCAGCGCGACGCGCTGGATGCCGCCGGAAAGGTCGAGCGCCCAGGAGACCGCATCCGGATTGGCCGGGTTGACCCGCTGGATCGTCGCCATTTCGGCTTCGGTCAGATCCGTGTCCCAACCGAGCTTCTTCAGGCTCGCCAGCGTGAACTCGGGATAACCGTCCTGGATATCCGAGCCCTTGGAGAAGGACTTGTCGGCGAGCAGGCTCACCTTGCGCGTCGTGCCGTCCGGCAGCTTTTCCTCGCGCTCGATGCCGAAGCGTGGGCGGAAGGCGCCGCCGCCATCCATGACATGCAGGTTGTTGTTGTAGAGCAGCGGCGAGCCGGGATGCCTCACCTCGGGTGAGCCCCAACACGGCCAAGGCAGGCCGTAATAGTCGCCGCCGACCTCCGGATCGTCCTTCGGCGCGCGCATCGTCACCAGGTCGAACTTGTGCTGGTTCTTCATGTGCGCCTTGATGCGCTCCGGCGACTGGCCGCAATAGCCCGTCGACCAGCTTCCGCGGTTGATCTCGCGCAACACGTCCTCGGCTACCGGGAGGTTGCTCTCGACCTTGATGTTCTTGAACATCTTGTCGGCGAAGCCGAGCTTCTTCGCCATCAGGTAGATGATCTCGAGGTCGTCCTTGGATTCGAAGATCGGCTTGACGATCTGCTCGCCCCACTGCATCGAGCGGTTCGAGGCGACGCGTGATCCCGCGCACTCGAACTGCGTCGCCACCGGCAGGATATACACGCCGTCCTTGCGCCCGGCCTCGACCGCCAGAGACGCCCACGTCGTGGGGTGCGGATCGGCGATCACCAGCAGCTCCAGCGCCTTCAGACCCTTCATCGATTCGGGAATGCGGGTGATGCTGTTGCTGGCGTGGCCTTGCACGAACACGGCCTTGACGTTGTCCTTCTGCGCGACGTCGGCCTTCGGCAACAGCGCGGCATCGAACCACCGCGTCAGCGGGATGCCTGGGGTCTCCATCTGCTTCTTCTCGTCGAAGCGGGAGACCAGGTACTCGTAGTCGACCTCCCAGACCCGCGACCAGTGCTTCCAGGCGCCTTCCGCCAGGCCGTAATAGAACGGCAGGGTCACGATATCGAGGCCGACGTCGGTCGCGCCCTGCACGTTGTCATGGCCGCGCAGGATGTTGGCGCCGGCCCCGGACTTGCCGATGTTGCCGGTCATCAGCAACGCGATGCAGCTCGCGCGTACATTGGCCGTGCCGACGGTGTGCTGCGTCTGCCCCATGCACCAGATGATGGTCGCCGGCTTCACCGTCGCGAACATCTTGGCGACGCGCTCGAGCTGCGCGCCGGGCACGCCGGTGACGCGCTCGACCTCCTGCGGATTCCACTTCTCGACCTCCTTGCGCAGGTCATCGAAGCCGTAGACGCGCTGGGAGATGAACTCCTTGTCCTCCCAGCCGTTCTTCAGGATGTGCCACATCATGCCGTAGAGGACGGGAATGTCGGTGCCGGGACGGATCCGGACATACTCGGTGGCATGCGCCGCGGTACGGGTCAGGCGCGGATCGAAGACGATGAAGTTCGCCTTGTTGAGCTCCTTGCCTTCGAGCAGGTGCTGCATGCTGACGGGATGCGCTTCCGCCGCGTTGCTGCCGATGAACAGCATCGTCTTGGAGTTGCGCATGTCGTTGATGCTGTTCGTCATCGCGCCGTAGCCCCAGGTATTGGCGACGCCGGTGACGGTGGTGGAGTGACAGATTCGCGCCTGATGGTCGGTGTTGTTGGTGCCCCAGAACGCGCCGAGCTTGCGGAACAGGTAGGAGCCCTCGTTGGTCATCTTGGCCGAGCCGAGCCAGTAGACCGAATCGCTGCCCGACTTCTCCCGGACCTGAAGCAGCTTGTCGCCGATCTCGTTCACCGCGGTGTCCCACGACACGCGCGTCCACTGCCCGTTCACGAGCTTCATCGGATAGCGCAGCCGGCGATCGCTGTGCACGAGCTCGCGCACCGAGGCACCCTTGGCGCAATGCGAGCCGCGGTTGATCGGCGAATCCCAGCTCGGCTCCTGCCCGATCCAGACTCCATTGAGCACTTCCGCCGTCACGGTGCAGCCCACCGCGCAGTGCGTGCAGATGCTCTTCTTGACCACGGCGCCGGCCGCGAGCGGACCGGCAGCCGCCGCTTCCGCCTTGCGCACGCTGCCGACCGGCATGGTTCCGAGCGCAGCAAGGGCGCCGCCGGCAAGGCCGGACCTGCGCAGGAACGTACGGCGGTCAAGTCCGCCGCCCTGGCTTGCGAGGGTTTCGGCGACGGAGCCGCGGCGATCGGACCGCTGGTGTGTTCGCTTGATAAGCACGGGCAGCCTCCCTGTCAGGCCGGATAACGGTTGACGCGGTAGAACGTCTTGACGTGATCGGATTCCTTGTAGCGCGCCTTGCGCTTTTCATCGTTGTTTTCGCTGTCCGCCTGCGCGGCCCCGACCAGCGGCGTCGCAAGCGTCGCGCCGGCGCCGACCGTGCCGATGCCGACCTTGCGAAGGAAGTCTCGGCGTCCGACCTTTGCTTTCGTCTCGTCACTCATCGCATCTCTCCCGGACCGACCCGCGTCGATCAGTTGGCGAATGTGAATGCTTCCGTCTCGATCTCGATGAAGGTGCGCCCGAGCGCGCCGACCGCCCGATAGAAGCGGACGCTGCCGGCATTCTCCATGTCGGCGAACAGCCGCCCCATCCAAGGCGACACGTGCTTTTCGAAGAATGCGCGCTGCGCCTCGGGCGAAGCCTCGAAGCTGCCGTCGGCAAGTCCCGACATGATCTCGCACAGGATGGCGGCGTGATCCTCGGGTTCGGAATTGTTGGCGATCCGCTCGATGCCGAGCGCCGTCAGATCGGCGCGCAGGCGCGACAACGGCCGTTCGTTCAGGAAACCCGTCAGGTAATAGGACGCGTAGGGCAACAATTCGCCACGGCCCAGGCCGACGAACAGATCGAAATATTCGCGCTCGACTTGCGCTGCGACCGCGCTCGCGGCGGCGTCGGCCAGCGCCGCATGTGCGCGCCCGAGCGGCGTTACATCACCCGCCAGCGCAGCGAGTCGATCGAGCAGACGCTTCGACGGAGGTACAGACAGCAGCGTCGCCAGCAGCGCGTATTCCTGCGCGCGCGCGGCATCGACGGGGTCGACCAGCTCAGTGGCTTCAGTGTGCTCGCAGTAAAGATCGGGCCGCAGCTCGTTTCGGGAAACACCGGTCGCGGTTTCGACGGCGATCACCCGCTGTGCGGGCACGCGAGACCAGCTCGAGACGGAGGGCTGGCTGATCCCGATTTTGCGCGCAAGTTGAGCGATGCCGCCTGCGGCATCAATCGCGCGATCAAGCCCGTCATCACGCACGTGGACCTCCCATCCAAGTCCCGTCTGCTTGATTATCGCTTTTGTTACAAAGCAGTAGGCAAGCGTAATCCGGGTTCCGCGGGCGGTCAATCGCTCCCCATAGGCAAAGCCTATAGCCTTTGGTCGCGTTGCTCAGCGCGGCAGCGCGCCACCATGGGTGCGAGTCCTGATCGGCTCAGCATGGTCGATCGATCGGTCAACCGCCGTCGGTTGCATTGCAACAGGGATTGCCAAAGACTCTGTCGCCTCCGGCGTCTCGGCGACATCGGCGGTCGTTGCGGCGGCCTGATGCAATTGCGGCGAAGAATCCGCTGCTTCGATCAAGACATCCGGAGCAGATTGGAGTGCCTCGCGCACGCCGCCGACGACGCGATCGACCAGCGCGGCCAATTCCTCCGAGGAGCAATCCAGTGGCCCAAAGCCCGGCATCGCAGTCGGGTCGTTGAAGTCCCATGCGTTCTCCGCAAGCCCGACGAAGTCGCGAATGGCGGGATCGGTCGCCCAGGCGCGGCGAAGAGCCGCACGGCTCAACTCCTGTGGAATATTCTTGCTGAGGAAGGCGGTGATGTCAGTCGCCGCATTGATGTCGTCGATCGACGGCAGGCTGGAGAGATCAAACTCGCTCTCGGCGTTCTCCGTTTCGGCCGGCGGCGCGGGCTGCGCCTCGGCAGGCTTCGCCGGCTCCGCTCGCGATTCGCGCTTGCGGCGGGACCAGCGCGAAAGGAACTCCTCCTCGCTCATTCCTGTCCGCCTTCAGGTTCGCGCCGCGCCAGCGCCTCCGGGTCGGCACGGCGCCGCTTGCGCTTGACGAACTCCCGCTCGACATGATGCTCGGCAACGAACTTTTCAATTGCCTCGAGCAGCGTCTCCGGCATCGGCACCGCCTCGACGAGATTGTCGGCGGCTTCGGTGAAGCCCTCGCCCTCCGCGGGATCGGCGGTCACCGCCGCAACCGCATAGGGAAAGACGCCTTCCGATGGCGACAGCACGGTCCACAGGCTTGGATTGCCTGAAGCCAGATTGTCGCGATAGCGCGCCGTTTCGGACGGATAAAGCTCGATGGCGGCGCTTCCGGCATAGAACAGGGTCGTGTCGTCCTGCTCGCGAAGCACGGTCCAGGGCCTTGTGGTCGGCTCGTCGGGCAGCACGGCGATCCCGCGCCAGACGAAATCGACCCAGGGCGAAGCGGCCTTGCGCCGCTCGACCACGACGCCGACAGGAATCGAGAGGGTCGGCAGCGCCGCAGGGCTCATGTCGCCATCTCCAGGCGTTTCACCGGCAGTCCGGTCAGCAGATTCTGCGGCTTCAACCGGAGCTTCTGATCGGACGTCATCGACAGGATCAGGTAGACGGGCTCAGCCCCGACATCGTCGAGCGCCTGGCTTGAATCCGCAAAGGTCAGCCGGAACAGCGCGAGCACGCGGTCGGCGCTGCGCTCGTCGAGCTCTTCCCCGCGCCAAAGACGATCGCCAAGCCTGGTGGCGTCGGCGTCGAGCCCGACATACCAGGTCAGCCTGGCGTCCTGCAGCGCCCGCAGCGGCTCGATCGTCACGTCGATGCCGAGCAGATGGGAGACCCAGCGCGTCATCGCCAGGGCCAGCGCCGCAGGTCCCTGCCCATCGGGCGTGAGGTCGAGCGCCATGTCGAATTGGTCGCTGCGCTGCCAATAGGCCTGCGCATTGTCCTCGCTCAAGACCTCGACCGTCGCATCAATGGTCGCCCCCAGCATCGACATCAGGGAGAGCACCGGCGTCGGGCTCCGGCCGCCGACGATCTCCTCGTCGCCGAGCAGCAGGGCCTGCTCATGCGGCAGGACGCGCTGGATCCGGAAGAACAGCTCGGCCGCGCGGAGCACGAAGGGGTCGTCGCAGCCGTCGAGTGCATTGCGCAGGATGACGTGCACGAGCTGGTTGACGAACAGCGGCGGCAGATTGTTCGCGCCGGACCGGACGAATGCAAGATAAGCGGCTTCGAGCGTCGGATGCCGCACCAGCAGATCGCGAAACGCCAGCACGAAGCGCCAGTTCTCCCGGGCATCGGCATCGACGATCCCAGCGACTTCGTCAGCGCTGACCATGCGCCGTGGCTCGGCGAGCAGTTCGCGGTGCAGCCGGCGTTCGACCGGGCACGCGTCGTCCGGCGGCATCAGCTCAGGCCGGGCAAAATAGGCCTTGAGGAACTCATCGGTGACGCGAAGCCCGCCGCCCTCGTCGCGATCGAGCAGGTGATGGCCGCACGCGATCCAGAAATCGTTCATCTGACGGTCGGCTCCCGGCCCAGATCCGCAAGCTTGAGATCGCCGTCGGGCTGGACGTCGTCCTCTATTGCCATGAACGAGAACGCCTTGCTGTGCCCCTGCCCTTCGCGGAGCTGCAGCCGGCGGAAGGATTCGCGCACCTCGCCATCGCTCGAGGTGCGGTGCACTGCAATAAGCGAGCTGATCGGATGGCTGCAGAGCGACTGCGCGAATGCGACCTCCTCTTCCGCGGCTGCCCTCGCAACGGCGATGTCCGGCGCGCCGAAACGATCGACGAGCTGCCTCGCCAGCAGATCGATCAAACTGTGGCAGTCATCCGCCGTGGCTGGCACGATCTGCGCCAGCGTCGACCAGCCCCAGGACTGCACCCCGAGGAAGCCGCCGCGAAACGCCGCGCGCGGCTTGCCTTCCAGCTTCGATCCGTCGCAGTCCCAGAAGCGGAAGGCGCCGGAGACGGCCCATTCGCCCGGCTCTGCCGCCACATCGAATATGAAGGTGTCGGAGGGATCGAGTGCGATGGTGCGCAGGAGCTTCATAGGCGTGGCCCTCCGAGCGCCGGATCGAGCCAGGATGGCGTCGCGAGCGCCTGCACGAGATCGTTCCTTTCGGTTTTGTCGGTGCCGAGGCGGCGCGTGAGCAGATCGCCGCGATCATCAATGCGCTGAACGGTCTGCCTTTCGCGCGGCATCCGCGTGAGATAATCGCGCGCGAGGCTGTCAAAGCCATCGACGCGCCAGCCATCAAGCGCCAGCATCAGATGGCGGGCAAAGCTCTCCGTGATCTGCGCCGCGCCGGCCTCGCCAAAGCCTTCCTGATCGAGGGCCGAGGCCAGCGGGTGAACGCCCGGCTCGTCATCGGTCATGGCGACGGTCCGGATCATGGCTGCGAATACCAGCCAGGGCGGCGGGGCATCCTCGTCGGCATCGGACGGCCACCCCATCCGGCCGCCGCCGACCAGCCCGCCGTCGATCCGGACCGCATCCGGCCAGTCGATCGTGATCGGCTTGCTCGGCGGCGCATAGGCGCGAAGTGCATCGGTGAGCGCGACCATGCCCGCGTAGAATGCGCGCCGCGCGCTGCGCAAGGGCTCGGCCGGCTCGAGCACGACGGCGAACTCTGCGAGGTCGAAGCGGCCGACATAGACGAGCGTGCCGGCGCCGCTTTCCGGTGCAATGCGGCATGCGTGGGCAAAGGCGTCGCCGCTCTCACGCAGCCGCACCAACGTGAACGGCGGCGGCAGGTGAATCGGTTCCGCCAGGGAAACATGGCTCACTGGGGTCGACGGCAGGCCGTCCTCCGCTTTCCTTTTCTTCCCGATGGATAATGTCTATACGAGACGAGAGGCCGGCGCGAGTCCGCCGCCGGCGTCCGAATGGCGGAGGGGTTCACCTGGAGCAGCCAGCGAAGACCGTCCTGATCTGCTCGTGCGAAGGCACGATGCGCCTCGACGCGGCCGCGATCCGGCGCGGATGTCCGGGCAGCGAGATCAAGAGCTTCAGCCATCTCTGCGGTGCGGAGCTCGATCATTTCCGCAGGATCGCGGCGGCAGAAGGCGCCTTGACCGTCGCCTGCACGCAACAGGCGGCGCAATTCTCGGACGAGGCCGGCAACCGGAGTGATGCGATCAGTTTCGTCAATATCCGCGAAACCGCCGGCTGGTCGCGCGACGGTGCGCGCGCCGGCGCGAAAATGGCCGCCCTGCTCGCGTCCGCTTCCGTCCAGGCGCCGGACTATCCGCTTCTCACCTTGTCGAGCGAGGGCGTGGTCCTGATCTACGGACGTGATGAGGCCGCGATCGAGGCCGGCCGCCTGCTTGCCGATCACCTCGACGTCACCGTGATGCTGAAGCAGCTCGACGATACGGTGCCGCCCGCCGCGACGGTTTTCCCGATCGTGAAGGGGACGATCCGCTCCGCGAAGGGGCATTTCGGCGCTTTCGAGCTTGCGATCGACGACTATGCGCGTCCCCGCCCCTCCTCGCGCGATCGCTTCGTGCTGGATGCGGCGCGAAGCGGCGTCACCTCGCGCTGCGACATCGTGCTCGATCTTTCCGGCGATATGCCGCTGTTTCCCGCTCACGATCTGCGCGACGGCTATCTTCGCGCCGACACGAAGGATCCCGCTGCGGTGCTGCGCGCCGTGCTGACCGCCCGCGATCTCGTCGGCAGCTTCGACAAGCCGAAATATGTCGATGTCGCGCCCGCTCTTTGCGCCCATTCGCGCTCGAAGCGCACAGGCTGTCATCGCTGTCTCGATCTCTGCCCGACCGGGGCGATCACGCCCGTCGGCGATCACATTGCAATCGACCCGAATATCTGCGCGGGCTGCGGCCAATGCGCCGCCGCCTGCCCGACCGGCGCTGCATCTTACACGCTGCCGCCCGCCGATACGCAGCTGCAGCGAATTCGCGCCATGCTGCTCGCCTACCGCGAGGCCGGCGGCGCGAACGCCGTGCTGCTGTTTCACGACGGCCCGCACGGCACGCCGCTGATCGACGCCCTGGCGCGTCACGGCGACGGCCTGCCGGCGAACGTGCTTCCCTTTGCCGTCAACGAGCTCACGCAGCTCGGGCTCGAGGCGATCGTCGGCGCCTTCGCCTATGGCGTATCCGCCGTGCGCTATCTGCTGCGCGCCAAGCCGCGCCACGATGTGAGCGGATTGTTGCAGACGATCGGCATGGCCGAGCCGATCCTCAGTGGTCTCGGATTTTCCGGCCGCCGTCTCGCCACCATCGAAACGGACGATCCCGACGCGCTCGGCGAGCACTTGACCGGCATCGTCCCCCTCTCGGCCGTCGCGACGCCCGCGACCTTCAAGACCGTAGGCAAGCGGCGCGACCTCCTGCGCTTCGGATTGAGCGAGTTGCATCGTCTGGCGCCGCAGCCGGTCGACGTGATCGCGCTGCCGCAGGGCGCGCCGATCGGCGCGATCCGCGTCGACGCCAGCGGCTGCACGCTGTGCCTTTCCTGCGTCTCGGCCTGCCCGACCGGCGCGCTGCGGGACGATCCCGATCGGCCCGTGCTGAAATTCATCGAGGATGCCTGCGTGCAATGCGGGCTGTGCCAGAGCACCTGTCCCGAAAAGGTCATCAGCCTCGAGCCGCAGATCGATTTCCGCGCGGCCCGCGCGCCTGCCGCCATTCTCAAGGAGGAGGAACCCGCGCTCTGCATCCGTTGCAGCACGCCGTTCGGCGTGAAGAGCACGATCGACCGCATCGCGGCCAAGCTCGAAGGCCGCCATTGGATGTATCCGGCCGGCGACAAGCTGGTCGAGACGCTCAGGATGTGCGCCGACTGCCGCGTCATCGTCACGAGCGAGCAGCAATTCGATCCATTCAAGGGCGTTCCGCAACGAACGCCGCCGCGGACGACGGACGACTATCTACGCCAGCGCGAGGGCAAGGACTAGAAAAGACCGCCAGACATCAGGGGCAGGAAACCAGGGGGAAGCATCACCATGTCTCGTTTGATCACAGCTTTGTCGACGTGCATGATTTCCATCGCTCTCGCGGGCGGCGCGGCCGAAGCTGCCGCTCCGCCGCTGACCAAGGCACAGAAGGTCGCCCTGAAGCAGGCGATCGTCGGCTGCAAAGCCGAAGCCAAGGGCAAAAAGATCGCCTGGCTGTCGCGCCGCAAATACGTCAACCATTGCGTCGCGGAAGCGCTCAAGGAACACCCCGGCATCGACGTCATTCAGATCCTCAAGCAACATCCGGAGATGAAGGATCTACCGATGGATAATTGGGATTCGATCTGAGCGGCGGTTGCTCATGATCTTTCCGGAAAACCGCTGCGCGCTTTTGCGGAGCAGCTCTAGCGCGACGTCACCCGGCCGAGGAAATCGGTGAGCGCGCGGCGATCCTCGGCCGAGCCGATGCGTTGCTCCGGCATCTTGGTGCCGGGGGTATAGGCGTTCGGCCCGATTTCGAACAGCTTCGCAACCGTCTCCGGCGTCCAGATGATGTCCATCATCTTCAGGGCATCGGAGAAACGATAGCCCGGCAGCGACGCGATCTTGCGGCCATACAATCCGGCAAGCGTCGGACCTGCGCGCTGCACCTCCTTCTCCGACAGCGTATGACAGGCAACGCATGCCCGGAACACATCGGCACCATGATCGCCGGCATAGGCGGCGAGCGGATCGGGCGGCGATCCTGCCAGGATCGAGCCGATGGGCTCGCCGGTGCGCGCATTCCAGCGTCTGATCTTGCCGTCCGCGCCACCCGTCAGCAGCGTCTCGCGATCCGGCAGGAAGGCCACCGACCACACCGGCAGTCCAGGTCCGATCAATGTTCGCAGCAGGCTGCGCGACCTGCGATCGATGATCGCCACTGTGCCGCCGATGCCGGCCGCGGCAATCAAGGCGCCGTCCGCCGATAGTGCCAAGGCCACCACCGGCGTGGGACCGGCCGCGACCTCGCCGCTGACTTTGCCCTCCCCGGTCAACATGCGCAGCCTGCCATCGACCGCAGCCGTGACGATCTCACCGTCCGGCGCCACGGCCACGGCGTTCAGCGGCGCCGGCAACGTCACGATTTCGGGCTGGCCATCCGGCAAACGCCAGATGCGCAGCGCAAGATCGTAGCCGACGCTGACAAGCCTGCCGTCCGGCGTGAAGGCGACGCCGTTGACGTTCTGCGAATGCCCTTCGAGCACACGCGAGGTGCCGTCCGACAGCGACCAGAGCCGCACCGTCCGATCCCACGATGCCGAGGCGAGAAGCGATCCATCGGGCGAGACGGCAAGCGCCACGATCGGCGCGGCATGCCCCTCCAGCACGCGGTCCGGCTGCGGCCGGCCCGCCGTCCACAGCGCAATCCGTGCGTCCGCGCCGGCCGTGATCATGCGGTGGCCCTTCAGCAGGGCGACCGCATTGACGCCATCGGCATGATACCGAAGCACTTGCACTGCGCTGTCCGTCCTGAGCGACCAATGGATCGCGGACGTGTCGAAGCCCCCGGACAGAAGCTCGTCGCCGTCGGCGGAAACGGCAAGCGCCCGTATCGGGCCACCGTGTCCCGCCATGTCGGCGTGCGCGGATGCGACGGCAAAGACGGCCCACAGTGCGGCGGCCAACGTCGCGCACAAAGGTGATCTGGTCATTCCTGGCCGGCCCCGGTCACATCCGCGCTCACAAGATTGCCAGAAGAGCCGGCTGAGATGAATATCGGAACCGGCCTACTTAACGGGCTTACTTGGCCGGCGCCGTCGTGGTTTTCGACGACCCCTCGGGCGCAGCCTGCATTCCAGGCGGGCTCTGACCTTGCGGACTTTCGGCGGGCGCGCCACCCGATCCTGTATTGATCGGACCGGTCCAGCCTTGCGGCTGGAGCTGGCCCTTGTCCTCGGGCGGGGTGTGCGCAGCCGATGAGCCGGATTGTGCGGGCTGTGCGCAGACGCTTCCGGAAAGGCAAAGTGCTGCGAGACACAAAGACGTTGTCAGCAGTTTCACGCGAAATCCTCCCATATCCGTACTGAAATCGGCCAAGCCGCGTTCCGTTCCGGAGCGTGCACCGCAATAACCGACTTTTGGCATCGCCGGGACGCTGGTTTCCGGCTGGTCACATCAAGGATGTATCGTATAGATGGCTTGATGTTCCGATCGAGAGAGTCTGAAGATGAAGGCCTTTCTGCTTGGCTGTGTCGCGGCCGTACTGATCGCGATTGCGGGGATGGTGATCTTGAACAGATTCGAGGAGCCCGCCGCCCAAGCGTTTGCGACGAGCAGCGTCCGCCTATGACATCGCGCCAGACAGCTGGATCGATTCCTCGCGACACGCGATCCGGGCTCATGCCTACATTGTGACGCCGCGCAACCGCCGATCGCTCGTCACGGCGATCAGCCGCAACTTGCCGGCATGGCGCAATTGCAGGATCTTGCCGCTGCAATCCTCGCGGTCGAGGTCCATGAACCACTGCGATCGGGGCACGATATCCAAACGGGCCTGAGATTTAAGAGTTTGGTAACAATACCAACATGGTTGAACGCATTGATGCAAATCGCACAGTGCTGGTGTCTCGCCCGTAACGAGCCTGCTATAAAGCGCAGCGACGGTTCGATCGATCTTCGCGAATTGCCCGGTGTCCTTGATTGCGCATGAACAAGCCTAGCAACACGTTCGACATCGTCATCGAGCAAGCGTTCGACTTTCTGTCCCCGGAATATGCCGAGCTGTTCGATCGCTCGGCCGCGACCGCGTTCCAGCATCCGATCTGGCTGCACAGCCTCTACACCAGGCTCGCCTCGGATGCCGGCGCGACAGCGCTGGTCGTCGTGGTCCGCACCCGCGCGACGGGGGCGCTTGCGATGGTGCTGCCCCTGCTGCGGATCCGGCGCGGGCCGATCCGAACGGTCGAGTTTGCCGATTTGCGCGTCTCCGATTATCTGGCACCGGTTTGCAGCCCGGAGGTGTTCTCGCAATTGCTCGACGACGCGGAGGCATGCGCGGAGATTCGGCGCCTGGTTCGCCCGTTCGATCTGCTGCGCATGACCAAGCTGCCCGACGCGCGGCTTCCGATCGAGAAACTCCTGGCTGCCTCGCGCCGCGTGTCGATGGACACCAATGCCTACGCGACGGTTCTCGTCGCACCATTCGAGCAATGGCGGGCCAGCGCGATCGATCGCTCTTATCAGAAGGAGCTCGCAAAGAAGTATCGCCAGCTCCAGAAGAAAGGCGCGCTGAGCTTCTCATGCTGCACCGACGGCGCCTCCGTGCTCGAAACACTGGAGGTGATGAAGAAGTTTCGCGGTCCGCGCTTTCAGGCACAAGGCGACGGCGACCTGCTTCAGCGCCCCGAATATTTCGGCTTCTATTCCGACGTGGCCCTCCGTGGCCTCGGCAGCTTCGTGCGCCTCTACGCCATGAAGATGGATGGAGAAGTGATCGCCGCCGTGCTCGGACTGTGCCATCGGGGCAGCTTCCTCGTCATCATGAGCGCCTTCGACATTGCCGGGTACAAGAGCCAGTCGATCGGCGCACAGATGTTCGAGCAGGTGGCGCGGGATTGTATCGAGCGCGGCGATCAGATGCTCGATTTCACCATTGGTGACGAGCCATACAAGAAATTGTTCGGCGGACAGCCGTCGCCGATGTGGGCGGTCACGCAGGCCGGCAGTCCGGCAGGCACCATCGCCCTGTTCGCGCTGAAGCAGGCGCCCTGGCTGAAGCTGGCGGCCAAGCGGCTAGCGGACTTGCGGCTCCTGCCCGCCCGCACGCCGACGCCCACGCGCTGATCCGGCGGCAGACAAACGGCCACAAGACTCAGGCGCGCAGCGCGCCGCGAACACGCCCGAGCCAGCCCGGATGCATCTGATCGACACGATGTGCCAGGCTGCGGCGCAGGAAGTGCAACCGGCGCCGGACGTCCCAGCCGATATCGTCGCGGGACGTCAGGGCCTGGCGGAAGCGCGCCAACTTCAGCGACTGCTGATCCGCCGCGATCTTGTCGCGATCGGAATAGAACTGCGAAATCTTCTCCTGGCCCATGCCTGATGTCATGAGCCATCGCGGCGCATATTCGGTGCACAGACGATCGACGTCCACCAGCAGGCGCGCGACGCCGGTGCCGGCGGCAGGACAATTGGTCTGGAATGCATCGCCGATGAGCACGACGCCAGGCTGCAGGTGTCCCTCGACGACGGTCAGATCCATCACCCAGTTCTGGACCCGGCCGATGACGCGGAAGTCACCGAGATAGGGCCGCAATCCCGGCAGCAGGCGCAAGATTGTCGTCTCCGGCTCGCGACGCAGCTCGCGCATGATCGGATCGGTCGGGTCGCGGAACATGAAGAGATTGGCCCGCATGCCGGCGCGGACCGGAAACAGGCTGAGATAGTCGATGCCGTCCGCCGTGCGTTCACCATAACAGGTCAGCGCCTCGAAATCGAACGGGCGACCATCTTGGCGGACGATCGTGAAGCCGAACGACACCGAATGGCGCTCGGCCAGCACGCGCCGTCTGATCCCGAGCTTGTAAGCAACAGCTTCCGACATGCCTGTGGCGAGAACGACGAGGCGCGCGGTCACGCGCCGTCCGGAGGCCAGTTCGAGATGCTGGACGTCGTCGCTGCAGCTGATCGCAGTGACCTCGTCGACGATCAGGCCGGATGGATCGGGCATCTGGCTGCGCGCCATGGCCACGAGATCGGCATAGGGAAAGCCGTAGGCCTGACCGACGCTGACGTCGACCACCTTGCCTTCCCGGATATTGAGCACCTGATCATATCGACAGGCAACATTCTCGAGCGCGCCGAGGAAGCCCAGCTTGCGGAGCATCGCCAATTGATGCCCGCCGATCTTCTCGACCCGGAATTCGTCCGGATAGACCGCGCGCTTGTCGATCAGGGCAATGCGGTGCCCTGCCCGCGCCAGCACGGCCGCCGCAAGCGATCCCGCAAGGCCGCCGCCGACGATCGCGATGTCCGCATCGGTCCTCGAAGTGCCGGCTTTGGCGATCGGCTCGGTCCCGGTTCTGTCCGCCGTCATGATCCAAGGCTCCCACGGTCAACTAAAGTCGCACGTGCAATTCTCCGGCCTGATGTCGCATCGCAGGATCAAACGCGATCATTTCTCGCTATCGAGGTTAACGGAGCTGCGAGCCGGCTGTCGCGACGATGGCCGGCACGCCTCTTGCTCGGGATTCCCGTAACTTGGGTGTTCGGTAGCGCGGTGTCCGATCCGGACGGGCCAACCCGCATTCGAACGACCGATCTTCGCCGTTATCGGCCGTCGATATGGCGCTACGCCTTCATTCGGTCCGGCCAAGTCCTGCTCTATTTGAGACAACGAGGACGGCGATGTTTCACAGTGAAGCAATTGGAACCACGAGGCTGATGTCGCCGGCAGGATCCCGCTTGCCACCCATTAACACTCGCGATTTTTCCGCATGCTAGATTGCCGTCGGCGTCCGAACACGTCCTCTCAGGAGAGAGCAGCTCCTTAAATTTCCATGATCGAATCCATCCTTCAATTGTTGCGGCGTGACGTCACGCGCGGTGTCGTCGGAACCATCCTCCTGAAGGTTGGCAGCGGCGTGCTCGCGTTCGCGTTGTTCTCGCTGGCGGCGCGGACGATGTCGCCCGACGGCTTCGGCATCTTTGCGACTTGGCTTTCGGTCGCACAGATCGCGGCCGTCGTGGGGCTGGTCGGACAGGAATCCTTGCTGGTGCGATTCCTGAACGAGTATCAGGTCGGCAAAAGGCCGGACCTTACCAAAGGCGTACTCCAATCGAGCTTGAAGATCGCGTCCGTCGCAATGCTGATCGTGATCGGCGGGATCGCCGTCGCCGCGAGCTTGAGAGGCGACTGGTGGCTGCTGATCCTTGCAGTGTCGGCCTTCACCGCCGTCAATGCCGGATTGATGCTCGGCAGCCAGATCGCGCGCTCGCTGGTCAGCATTCTCATGGGCGAAGGAAACCGCGAATTCCTCTGGCGGGCCATCGTCGTCCTGTTCCTGCTCGTGATGCTGCTCGCCCATCGCCAACTCGATCCGGTCGAGCTGTTCGCGGCGATGACGATCGCCATGGCGGTTGGCCTTGTTGCGCAGATCGTATCCGTCGCGCGCGTGCTGCCGGATCTGCGTAGCACGCCCGCGCGCTCGGAGACGTCACGCTGGCGATCGAGTGCCCTGCACTTCTGGCTTGCATCGATCCTCGAGGTCGCCACTCAGTATTTAGACGTCGTGTTGGTCTACTGGATGCTGGATCCGACGACGGCCGGCATCTACTTTGCCGCCTCGCGCCTCGCCAACATCTTCGCCATGGTCTCGGCAGCGTTGTATACATTCGGCGCGCGCCGGCTGCCCTCACTGTACTTCAGCAAGAATCATCGGGAGTTCGAGCGGACCCTGCGGTTGATGGCGGAAGTGACCGCGCTGTGCGTGGCCGCCGGACTCGCCACGGTCTGGATCGGCGGCACCTATCTCCTCAATTTGTTCGGACCCCATTTCACCGAGCAGCATTCGGTCCTGATCGTGCTGGCAGTCGGCACCGCCATCCAGGCCGCGGGCGGCCCCGCAGCTGCGATCCTGCAGCTGACAGGCCACGAACGAATCTATGTTCCCGTCGTGGCTGCGAACGTCGCACTGCGGCTCGTGGGATTTCTTGTCCTCATTCCCTGGCTCGGCCTGCTTGGCGCGGCGATTTCCGCCACGGTGTCGCTGGCGCTCGCAACCATTGCCCTGAATGTGATCTGCCGTCGGCGCTCAGGGGTCGATCCCTCAATTCTGGTGCTGCTGCGCTTCAGCGCCATCAAACGCGGCAATTATGCCGTACGCGGCGCCGACTCCGGCGACTAGCTCGCGTTCACGCATCAGCGGCGCGCAAGACCGATTGGTTAACGCGCTCGCTGCGCAGCGTCCGGGAACCAGCGAAATAACTGCGTGATCGATGTCGACGGTCGCGCCTCGCATTAACTCCGTTTGTGGCTAGCCAGTGTCCGCGCGATGCCCGCATGATAGGTACGGAGTTAAGAAGGTGAAGATTTCGTTTCTTGAGCGGATCGGGAGCCGTGCTGCACTATCAGCCGAACAAGGATTTGGGCGAGCCGACTGCGACCGCACCCGCGCGGTCGAACCATGGCGGACCAAAGCCGCACGTGCTGCTCGCGCAAACACAGGCCGAGAACGCTGGCGCGCAGGAGATCTCCAGGCTGCTCGGCGCCGGGCTGACCGCGCGCGGCTACCGCGTCACCAATCTGTTCTTCTTCCGTAAATCGGATTCGTTCGACGAGCCGCCCGATACGCTCTATTGCGCGCCGAGCCGGCCGGGCAATCCGGTGGCGCTGCTTCGCATGCTCTGGACGCTCGGCCGTCACATCAGGACCATCAGGCCCGACGCCGTCCTGACGTTCCAGCATTTCGGCAACGTCATCGGCGCCGGCATGACGCGCCTCGTCAGCCGCGCACCTGTCGTCGCCAATCAGGTTTCATCCGCGCTGGCGATGAGCCGGCCGGTCCGCACCGCCGACATCGTCATGGGCAGCCTCGGCTTCTTTGACCGCATCACGCTCAATTCGAAGGACATGGAGCGCGAATATTCGCGTTACCCCGCAGCCTACCGGTCGCGCATGGTGCACGTGCCGCACGGCTTCGACGACAAGGCCCTCACCCTGTCGAAGGACGCTGCACGGCAGACATTCAATCTGCCGCCCGATCGCGTCCTGCTCGGCTGCGCCGCGAGGCTGCATCCGCACAAGCGGCTCGACCTGGCGATACGTCTGCTGCCAGATGAGCCGTCCTGGCATCTCGCTCTCGCCGGCCAGGGCGCCGACGAGGCCCGGCTCAAGCTGCTGGCGGATGAGCTGAAGGTCTCCGACAGGCTACATCTGCTCGGCGAGATTCCCCCCAGCCGGATGGCGGACTTCCTCGCCTGTCTCGACGTGTTCGTGTTCCCGACACAGGCCGAAACCTTCGGCTTGGCCGCGGTCGAGGCTGCCAACGCAGGTGTTCCCTCCGTCGTGACCGATCTTCCCGTCTTGCGCGAAGTGCTGTCCTACGAAGGCAGGCCGACTGCGCTCTTCGTCGATGCCTCCGAGCACGCAAAGCTCGCGGCGGCCGTCTCCAGGCTGCTGACGGACCAAGATTTGCGCGAGGCGCTGCGACAAAACGCCAAAGGCCTGAGGCTGCGCTATTCGGTAGATGCCATGGTGGAGGAATACGTTCGTATTCTCGACGAGGTCATTTGACCTGAAACCTTGGATAGATCGGCTCGACATGATCATCGAGTTTCGCTGTGAACGGGACTACGCGCGGCGGTGGATGAGCCGCGAGACGCTGTCGATCGACGGCCGCGATGTTCCGGTTCAAATCGCGTGGACCACAAATGCCGAGCCGCGGCCCGCAGGCCTCGACACCCTTTTCGAGCTCGAACGCGTGGTGTTGCACAGGGGCAAGCCCAGTGGCGCCAACAGGCTCGACGTCATTCCGCAGCGCACGCAGGCTCATACCGAGACCGCCGACGTGATCGTCGATTTCACCGGCGGCGCGCGCGATCCGGGCAGCTCCGCTCGGCTGTATCTCCGTCCGCTGTTCAACGGAGTTGCCGGCGAGAATGCCGCGCTCGCCGCCATTCTGGCCGGCGACCTGCCGGTGATCGAGATCATCAACGAGGTCGACGGCTCGGTCGTCGATCGCGGCCATCCGTCCGGCGAAATTGCCGCAGGCCTCAGCGGCGCGCTCGAAACCGTCATGGCGCGAACCCTGACCATGGTGGCGGCGATCCTGTCGGGACGGCCGCGCATCGTGCCGCAACTGGCGCGCCCCGCCGGAGCAGGCGTCGGCCGGCAGCCGACGGCCTATGTCGTGCGCGGCCTCGCCGTATCGATCGCCAAGGAGATCTATCGTCTCTGCTGCTATGCCCCGCATTGGCATGTCGGATGGCGCTTCAATGACGGCGCGGGGGTCTGGCAGACCGGAGATCTCTCAGGTCCGGGCTGGAACGTTCTGAAGGATCCCGGAAACCACTTCTACGCCGATCCCTTTCCGATCACGTGGCAGGGACGAACATTCGTCTTCTTCGAGGACCTCGATCACCGCGTCGGAAAAGGCATCATTTCGGCGGTCGAGTTCGGTGACAACGGACCGGTCGGCGAGGCCGTGCCGGTGCTGGAGGAGCCCTGGCATCTCTCCTATCCGTTCCTGATCGAACACGACGGCGCCTTGTGGATGATCCCGGAGAGCTCGACGCACGGCGACGTCGCCCTCTACAAATGCGTCCGCTTCCCCGACAAATGGGAGCGGCACGCGACGCTGCTGTCCGGTCTCGAGCTGGCCGACGCGACGATCACGCAGCACAACGGCCTGCATTATCTGTTCGGCGCCTGGCGCGACGGCACCGGCGGCTATTCGGATTCGCTGGCGATTTACTACGCGGAGCACCTCCTGGGGCCTTGGTTGCCCCATGCCAGCAATCCGGTCCTGATCGACCGCGCGAGCACGCGGCCGGCAGGGAATTTCGTCACCATCAACGATAAATTGTGGCGTCCGGTCCAGAACTGCGCCGACGGATACGGCGCGGCGCTCGCGCTGGCGGAAGTGGTCGAACTGTCGCCGACGGCCTTCAGGCAGACCGTGCGCCATTCCCTTAAGCCCGGACCGGCGTGGCCCGGCAGGAAGCTCCACACCCTGAACCGCTGCGGTCGGCTTGAAGTAATCGACGGCTCACGGGTCCAACCCAAGACCCGTGCTTTTACCAGCAAATCTCCGTCGACTGTGTTGCCCGCGCGAGCCAATCCTTCCGCGGCGCGCTGACGCGGATCAGGGTCGGCTATCACGATACGGGCGGCGCGCATCAAGCACACCGCCCGCTGTCTCGTAGTCTGCACGTCAGCAACGACGGCGCTTACTGCGAACGATCCGAGGTCCAGCCCTTGTACTGGGCGACGTTGTCCCTGGTCACGAGCTTGGACGGCAAAAGCTCGACGGTCGAAGCCGGCTTCTGGCCATTGAGGATGCCGACACCGACCTGCACGGCCCGCCGCGCCATGAAGAACGGGTCCTGCGAAGCCGAGGCCTGGATCTGCGGCGACTGCGGATCCTTCAGCGCGGCCTCGATATCGGGGGCGCCGTCGACCGCGGTGATGATGATGCCGCTGCGGTTTTGCTGGCGGGCCGCAAGGTCGGTGCCGATCGCCTGGGGGTCGTTGATGGCGAAGATAGCATCGATCTTGGGGAAGCGGGTCAGATAGCCCTGCGCGACGGTGAGGCCACCTTCGCGCGAGCCTTTGCCGTCCTGGTCGCTGGACAGCACCTTGATGCCTGGATTCTTCGACAGAACGTTCTTGCAGCCGACGACGCGGTCGATCACGGCGGAGACCTGCGGCCCGTTCTCGATGATGACGTCGCCCTTGCCGCCGAGCTTGTCGACGATGTACTGGCAGGAGATCTCGCCAGCCTGCACGTTGTTCGTGGTCACGGTGGCATCGGCGCCTTCGGCCGCGGTGTCGACCGCGACGACGACGATGCCCGCGGCTTGCGCCTTCTTGATCGCCGGCCCGATCGCCTTGGGGTCGCCGGGGTTGAGCAGGATCAGATCGACGCCAGCGGCGATGAAATTGTCGATCTGGGTGACCTGCTTGCCGAGATCGTATTCGAAGCCGACCGTGGTGATCTTGACGTTGGGATTGGTCTTCTTTGCCTCGAACTCGGCGCCCTTCGACAACGCGACAAAGAACGGGTTACCCATCGACCCCAGCGAGACGCCGATCGACTTGAGCTCCTTGGCCGAGGACGGCGCGGTGCTGAGAACAAGCGCCGTCGCGGCGCCGGCGAGCATGATCGTCTTCAACATGGACTTCCTCCCTGGTCTGTCTTCTTTCCCGGCACGGCAGACCAGTTGCCGCAACGGAAGCTTTCAAGTTCTGGCGGAGCCTTCAGGTTCTGGCGGAGCCTTTCAAGTTCTGGCGGAGCCCTCAGGTTCTGGCGGAGCCCTCAGGTTCTGGCGGAGCCTTGCAGCCGATAACGATCGAGCGCCACGGCGCCAATGATTACCAGGCCCTTGATGACATATTGCCAGATGTCGGAGACACCGACGAGGATGAGGCCGTTCGACAGCACCGCGATGATCAGCGCGCCCACCAGCGTCCCCCAGATCGAGCCGATGCCGCCGACGAACGAGGTGCCGCCCAGGATTACGGCGGTGATCGCATCGAGCTCGTAGGACTGGCCGAGTTGCAGGCCGTTGGCGGCGTAGAGCCGCGCCGCCTGCATGGCGCCGCCGAGCCCGGCGAACAGTCCGGAGATGCCATAGACGAAGATCAGCACGGCCCAGACCTTGATGCCCGCGAGCCGCGCCGCGCTTTCGTTGCCGCCCACCGCATAGATGTGCACGCCGAGCACGGTCCGGCGCAGCACCAGCCACGAGACAAGGATGACGAGCAAGGCGATCACCGAGAGCCACGGGATCGACGCGACGCCGGGAACGAGTGTCAGCGAGCCGTTGCCGATGAAGGCGTAGGGAATGGACGGATTGAACACGGTGGTGTCGGCCCCGAGCAGTCGCGCGAGGCCGCGAACCGCGGTGAGAGAACCGAGCGTGACGATGAAGGGCGGCAGGCGGAGCAGCGCGATCAGCGCGCCGTTGACGACACCGAAGACAAGACCGGTGAGCAGCGCGGCCGGCAGCCACAGCACGCCAAGCTCCGGCAGCTTGGACAGCGTCAATCCGGCCATCGCGGAGGCCGCCAGGATCGAGCCGACCGAGAGATCGATGCCGCCGGTGAGGATGACGAAGGTCATGCCTGCGGCGAGCACGGTGTTCACTGCGGCCTGCTGCAACACGATGCCGAGATTTTGTCCGGTGAAGAAGCGGCCCTCGGACAGGAAATGGAAGCCGATGCAGAGAATCAACAGCACCGGCAGCATGCCGAGCGCGCTGATCAGCATCCTTACCCGCTGGCGCTTTGTCTCGGCGGCAGCACCGTTGGTCGTCGTCAGGTCGGACCGGACCTCCGCAGCACCGTTGTCAGGCATCGAGATGCTCCATCCCCGTGGCAAGCGCCATGATGTCCTCTTGTGTCAGCGGCGAATTCGGTCCGCGCCTCACCTCGCCTGCGACGTGGCCGGCCCGCATGACGACGACACGGTCGCAGATGCCGATGATCTCGGGCAGGTCGGACGAGATGACGAGGATGGCGGTGCCAGCCTTGGCCAGATTGTCGATGATCGAATAGATCTCGGATTTGGCGCCGACATCGACGCCACGCGTCGGCTCGTCGAGGATCAGGACCTTCGGCGCGATGGCGAGAAGCCGCGACAGCAGCAGCTTCTGCTGATTGCCGCCGGACAGGCCACCGGCCGGAACGCCGACATTGGCGGCGCGGATGCTGAGGCCCGCGAAGGCCCTCTCGGCGCGCTCGCGCGCCTTGTCGCGATCGAGGAACCAGCCGAGCTTGGCGTCGCGGCCGAGCACCGCGAGGTTGATGTTGTCCAGACACGACATATCCAGGAACAGGCCGAGCGCCTTGCGGTCCTCGGTCAGATAGGCGATCCCGGCCTCGAGCGCCGCGCCGGGGTTGCGGATCTCGACCGGGTGTCCCTCCAGCTCGAGCCGGCCGGAGGTCTTTGGCTGCGCGCCGATGATGAGATGGGCAAGCTCGGTGCGGCCGGCGCCGATCAGGCCGGCGAGCCCGACCACTTCGCCCGCATGCACGGTCAGCGAGCAGCCCTTGACGCGCTGGCCGTCGGCCATGTCGATCGCAGCGAGCACGGGATGTCCACGCCCCGCATCGGGATCGTGATCCTTCTTGTAGAACGACGAGACGTCGCGCCCGACCATCAGTCGCACGATGGTGTCGGCACGGATCTCGGGCTTGTCGAGCGAGCCGACCAGCCGGCCGTCGCGCAGCACGGTGACGCGGTCGCCGAGCGCGTAGACCTCGTCCATGCGATGCGAGATGTAGATGATGGCAAGCCCCTCCGCCCTGAGCTGACGGATCAGCGCGAACAGCCGCGCAGTCTCGCCGGCCGACAACGCGGTGGTCGGCTCGTCCATGATCAGAATTTTTGATCTGGCGTGCAGCGCACGCGCGATCTCCACCAATTGCCGCTGGCCCATGGACAGATGCGCCACCAGCGTCGACGGCAGGAAGTCTGCGCCGAGCCGCTTCAGAATGGGACCGACGCCCTCGCGCATCTCCCCGCGCGCCAGCAGTCCTGAACGCGAGATCTCCCGTCCGAGATAAATATTCTCCGCGACGCTGAGATTGGGCGCCAGCGACAGCTCCTGATAGATGATGGAGATGCCCGCCGCGCGGCCGCCGAGCGGACCTTCGATCCGAACCGGATGTCCTTCGATGCGGATCTCGCCGCCGGGATCAGGCTTGTAGGCGCCGGACAGGATCTTCATCAGCGTCGACTTGCCGGCGCCGTTCTCGCCCATCAAGGCGTGAATCTCGCCGGCGTAGACGGTGAGATCGACGCCACGCAGTGCCTTGATGCCAAAGAAAGATTTTGACACCCCGCGCATCTCGAGGATCGGATCGTTCATCGTGCCTCCCGCGCACAATGCGTTTCCCACCCGCGTCTCTATCGTTCTTGTCAGCGCGGTTCACGCATTAAACAAAAGGCCGCGGCGCAGGGCAAGGCTGAACACGAGCGAACGCAGCATCGCGGCGGCGCTAGTGGCGCGGCCGATACAGTTCGCGCCAGGCGGGAAGCCGCTCGGCGTAGGCATCCGCCAGCCCGGCGTCAGGTTCGAACGTCTCGACGCGCTGCGGCCGCGTGCACACGGCGGCGATTGCCTCACCCGTGACAGCAAGCCGCCCCAATCTCGCCGCACCGAACGCCGCGCCGGTCTCGCCGCCGGCAAAGCGATGGATCGGAACATTCAGCACGTTTGCAAGAACCGAGAGCCAGAATGGCGAGCGCGATCCGCCGCCGATGGCGTCGGCTTCCGCAATCACGATGCCGGCATCCGCGAGCGCGTCGCGGCAATCGGCCAGTGCGAAGGCAACGCCTTCGAGCACCGCCTGCACGATCGCGGTGCGATCGGTGCCATGGCTCAAGCCATCGAGCATGCCGCGCACCGCGGGATCGTCGTGCGGCGTCCGCTCGCCCGCGAGATACGGCAGGAAGCTCACCGGCGACGGCGCCTGCGGGCGTGATCCCAGCGGCGCCAGCAACTCGGCCTCGGTGACGCCGAACAGGCGCGCGGCCCAGGCGAGGCAGGAGGCGGCCGACAGGATCGCGCCGGCCTGAATCCACATGCCGGGAATGGCGTGGCAGAACGTATGCACCGCGCGATCCGGATTGGCGGCGATCGTGGCGGTCGGCGCCAGCAGCGCCCCCGATGTTCCCAACGTGACGAACGCGGTTCCCGGCTGGACCGCGCCGATGCCGACGGCGCCCGCCGGATTGTCGCCGGCACCGCCCGCGATCACCGGCTGCCTTGTCATGCCCCAGCGCCGCGCGAGCTCGGCGCGCAGCGTTGCGGCGGGCGCGCAGCCCTCGACCAGACGCGGCATGTGCTCGCGCGTCAGGCCGGTCGCGGCCAATGCGGCGTCCGACCAGTCCCGGCGCGCGGCGTCGAGCCATAGCGATCCCGATGCATCCGAGACGTCCTCGACGGCCTCGCCCGACAGCACCAGGCGCAAATATGCCTTTGGCAGCAGCACGAGCTTGGTCGCCGCAAAGATCTCGGGCTCATGCGTCGCGATCCAGAGCAGCTTTGGCGCGGTGAATCCCGGCATCGCCTTGTTGCCGGTCACCGCACGCAAGGCCGGCCAGCGTTGCTCCAGGATACGGCACTCCGCCGCCGCGCGTCCGTCGTTCCAGAGGATGCAAGGCCGCAAGGGACGTAAGCTCGCATCGAGCAGCGTGGCGCCGTGCATCTGGCCGGACAGCCCGATGCCCTCGACCGCCGCCAGCGCGCCGGCATGGCTCGCCTTCAGGGCATCCAGCGTGGCGAAGGCCGCCTCGATCCATTGCGCGGGATCCTGCTCGGAATGACCCGGCTGCGGCGAGGCGATCGTCAGCGGCCGGCTCGCGCTTGCAATCACGCGCTGGGCGTCGTCGACGAGAACGGTCTTGACTGCGGAGGTGCCGAGATCGATGCCAAGATACATGGATGCTTCCCGCTCACTTCGCCGCGTCGATCCAGGTCCCCGGCTCCGCGGTGCATCGGCCAATGCGGCGAACGATGATGGCAACATCGGCGGGTAGATCATCGCGACTTCAGAGATCTCGACAGCTTTGGAAAGGCTGCCGAGTTCAACCTCTGGCGCCCTCACACCACATCAAAACTGCGAAAACAACCCCATGCACAGTAGAACGGGGTTTGTTTCTGCTGACGAATTTCCAGCGCGAAACTCACCCTTCCGGGCTCGCCGCTGGCGCGGCCTCGTCGAGATGGCAGGCTACCCATTGCTCGGGTCCGGCTGCGCGAAGCACCGGCTCTTCGGCCCGGCAGCGATCGAACACGAGCGGGCAGCGGGTGTGGAAGCGGCATCCCTTCGGCGGGTTGATCGGGCTCGGCACGTCGCCCTTGAGGATGATCGGGTTGCGCTGGGCACCCGGCTCGGGCAACGGCACCGCGGACAGCAGCGCCTTGGTATAGGGATGTCTGGGCGCGGCGAATATCTCGCGGCGCGGCGCCACCTCCACGATCTTGCCGAGATACATCACCGCGACGCGGTGGGTCATGTGCTCGACGACCGCGAGGTCGTGGCTGATGAACAAAAGCGCGAGGCCGAATTCGCTCTGGAGATCCTGCAGCAGATTGACGATCTGCGCCTTGACCGAGACGTCGAGCGCGGACACCGCCTCGTCGCACACGATCAGCTCGGGCTCTGCCGCCAGCGCCCGGGCGATGCCGATGCGCTGACGCTGGCCGCCGGAGAATTCGTGCGGCCTGCGATTGAGCGCCTCGCGCGGCAATCGCACGGTGTCCATCAGCGCTGTGAGGCGAACTTCGAGATCCTCGGCGGATTTGGCGAGGCCGAAATTGCGGATCGGCTCGGCCAGGATATCGCGCACCCGCATGCGCGGGTTGAGGCTGGAGAACGGATCCTGGAACACCACCTGCACGCGCCGGCGCATCTGGCGCATCGTGCTCGGCGCGGCATCGTCGATACGCTGGCCGTCGAGGATCACCTGCCCTGCGGTGATATCGAACAGGCGCAGGATGGCGCGGCCGACCGTCGACTTGCCGCAGCCGGACTCGCCGACCAGCGACAGCGTCTCGCCGCGCGCGATCTCGAAGGACACGCCGTCGACCGCATAGACGAATTCGGACTTGCGGCTGAACAGCCCGGCCTTGACCGGAAAATGCTTCTTGAGGTCGTTGACCTGGAGCAGCGGAGGGCTCATGCCGCGACGGCCCCCTTGGCCGCGTAGTGACAGGCGGCGATGTGGCGCGGGCCCTTCTCTTCGAGCCCCGGCGCATACTGCCGGCACAGATCGGTCGCGAGCGCGCAGCGGCCGGCGAAGACGCAGCCGGCGATCGGCTTGCGCAGATCGGGCACCTGCCCCGGAATCTCGGCCAGCCGCCTCGCGGTGCCCGTCAGCGAGGAGCCGAGCCGCGGCACCGCGCCTAACAGGCCTTGGGTGTAGGGATGACGCGGGGAGCGGAACAGCTCGGCCACCGGCGCCTCCTCGACCTTGCGGCCGGCATACATCACCATGACGCGCTCGGCGATCTCGGCGACGACGCCGAGATCGTGGGTGATCAGGATGATCGCGGCGCCGACCCGGCGCTTGAGGTCCAGCATCAGCTTGAGGATCTGGGCCTGGATCGTCACGTCGAGCGCGGTGGTGGGCTCGTCCGCGATCAGCAGCTTCGGATTGCAGGCGAGTGCGATGGCGATCATCACGCGCTGGCGCATGCCGCCGGAGAGCTGGTGCGGATATTCGCGCACCCGCCGCTTCGGCTCGGGGATGCCGACCAGCGTCAGCATCTCGATCGCGTGCGCTTCGGCGGCCTGCTTGTCGAGGCCCTGATGGATCATCAAGGTCTCGCGGATCTGGCGGCCGACAGTAAGGACCGGATTGAGGCTCGTCATCGGCTCCTGGAAGATCATCGAGATGTCGTTGCCGCGGATGGCGCGCATCTCGCGATCGGACAGCTTGAGGAGGTCCCTGCCCGCAAAGCGGATGCTGCCTGCGATCCGGCCCGGCGGCTCCGGGATCAGCCGCATCAGGGACATCGAGGTCACCGACTTGCCGCAGCCGGATTCGCCGACGATGGCCAGCGTCTCGCCTTCATTGACATGGAAGGATACGCCGTCGACCGCGCGGTTGATGCCGCCGGGGGTGCGGAAATGGGTCTGGAGGTTGTCGACTTCGAGCAGCGCCATTGCGTCAACCTCGGTCCATCACAGGCAACATTACAGGCAACATCACAGGCTCTTGGCCATGCGCGGGTCGAGCGCATCGCGAAGACCGTCGCCGAGCAGGTTCACGGCGAGCACGGTGACGGACAGGAACGCGGCCGGGAAGAACACGATGTAGGGCTTGACCTGCCACAGCGCGCGGCCCTCCGCCATGATGTTGCCCCAGGAGGGAATGGTCGGCGGCGTGCCGGCGCCGATGAAGGACAGGATCGCCTCGGTGATCATGGCGCTGGCGCAGATATAGGTCGCCTGCACCAGCATGGGTGCAACCGTGTTCGGCAGGATATGGCGCAGGATGATCATCGGCGTGCGCGTGCCGCAGGCGACCGCCGCATCGACATAAGGCTGCTCGCGCAGCGACAGCACCACGCTGCGGACGAGGCGCGAGACACGCGGGATCTCGGCAACGGTGATCGCCAGGATGACGTTGCCGACGCTGCCGCGGGTCAGCGCCATCAGCGCGATGGCGAGCAGGATCGGCGGGATCGACATCAACCCGTCCATGAACCGCATCAGGATGCCGTCGGCCCAGCGGATGAAGCCGGAGACCATGCCGATGGCAAGGCCGGCGGCGGACGCGAAGATCGCGACGGACAGGCCGACCGTGAGCGAGACCCGCGCGCCGTAAAGCACGCGCGAATAGATGTCGCGGCCGAGCACGTCGGTGCCGAACCAGAAATCGGCCGACGGCGCGCGCGTGCGTTTGGCCGGCGCCAGCGCGGTCGGATCGACCGACCCGAGATAGGGTGCAAAGACCGCGATCAGCACCAGCGTCAGCAGCAATGCGCCGCCGATCGCAACGGTGGGATGACCGCGCAGGAATCCGAGGAAACCGCGCCGGATCGTGACCGGCCGCAGGATTTCGGGCAGTTGTGGCGCAAGCACGAACCCGGCTGGAAGCGATTGCGGATTGACGGTCGTGTCGGTCAATAGCGGATCCTCGGGTCAACGAGCGTGTAAATGACGTCAATCATCAGATTGACGAGGACGTAGACGAAGCTGAACAGCAGCACGATGCCCTGGATGACGGGATAGTCGCGTCGCAGGATCGCATCGATCGTGAGCCGGCCAAGGCCCGGAATTGCGAACACGCTCTCGGTCACGACCGCGCCGCCGATCAGCAGCGCGATGCCGATCCCGATCACCGTTACGATCGGCACCGCCGCGTTCTTCAGCGCGTGAATGAAAAGGATGCCGCCCTGGCCGAGGCCCTTGGCGCGCGCGGTGCGGATATAGTCCTGCTGCAGCACTTCGAGCATGGCCGCGCGGGTGATGCGCGCGACCAGCGCGATATAGACGCAGCCGAGCGCGATTGCGGGCAGGATCAAATTCTCCAGCCACGGCCAGAAGCCCTGGTTGAGAGGCGTATAGCCCTGCACCGGCAGCCATTCGAGCTCGAGCGCGAAGATGTAGGCGAGCATGTAGCCGACCACGAAGACGGGCAGCGAGAAGCCGAACACGGCAAAGCCCATGATGACGCGGTCGATCAGGCTGCCGGCCTTCCACGCCGCCACCACGCCGAGCGGCACCGCCACCACGATCGTGAGCAGCAGCGTGACGATCATCAGCGACAGCGTCGGTCCGAGGCGCTGCCCGATCATTGCCGACACCGGCAGATTGGTGAAGATCGAGGTGCCGAGATCGCCGTGCAGGATGCGCCAGACCCAGCTTCCGAACTGGATCAGGAACGGCCGGTCCAGACCAAGGCTTTGGCGGATGCGCTCCACATCCTCCGGACTTGCCTGGTCGCCCGCGATCACCACGGCGGGATCACCCGGCGCGATGTAGAGCAGGCTGAACACGAACAGCGCGACGATCGCCATGACCGGCAGGGTCGCGACGATGCGACGGAGGATGTAGGAGAGCATCTGGCCTCAGCGCGGCATCATGCGGATTTCGACACGCCCCAGAAGAACGGCAGCGGTCCCTTGGTGATGCCGGAGACGTTCTTGCGCCATGCCGTATAGGTCAGGAAGAAGCCGGTCGGCGCGTAGACGACATCCTCGAGTGCCGCCTTGTTGACCCGCCCGATCGCCGCCTTCTCCTCTTCGAGATTCTTGGCCTCGAACCAGCCCGCAATCTCCTTCTCGGTGTTCGGGCTGTTGGGCCAGCCGAACCAGGCCTTGTCGCCGTTGGCGCGGATGGCGGTGTAGGCAGCCGGCGTGATGCAGTCGGCGCCGGCGTGCCAGCTGTGGAACATGTTCCAGCCGCCCTGCCCCGGCGGCGTCTTCGCCGCACGGCGGGAGCCGACCGTGCCCCAATCGGTCGCGACGAAGTCGACATTCATGCCGAGCTTCTTGAGGAGGTCGGCCGTGACGTCGCCTTGCGCCTTCGTGATCGGCTGGTCCTGCGCAACCAGGCACGTCACCGGCTGGCCGGAATAGCCGCTCTCGGCGAGCAGCTTCTTGGCGGCGTCGAGATCGCGCTTGCCCTTCAGGATCTCGCCGCCCAACTCGCTGTAGAGCGGCGTGTCCGGCGTGAAGAAGCCAGGCAGCGACTTCCACAACGCGTTATCGTCGCCGACGATCGCGCGCATGTAGTCTTCCTGGTTCATCGCCATTAGCACAGCGCGCCGCGCGCGCACATCGTTGAACGGCGCGAACAGATGATTCATGCGGAACGAGCCGATATTGCCGAGGGGATCGCCGATATCGACGCTGATGTTCTTGTTCTTCTTCAGCACGGGCACGAGATCGGCGATCGGGTTCTCCCACCAATCGACCTCGCCGTTCTGCAGGGCGGCGGCGGCGGTGGCCGGATCCGGCATCACGATCCACTCCACGCGATCGACCATCATCTGCTTGCCGCCGGCGAGCCAGGATGCCTTCTCCTGGCGCGGCACGTAATCGGCGAACTTCTCGAACACCGCCTTGGCGCCCGGCACCCATTCGCCCTTGGCGAACTTCATCGGACCCGAGCCGACATATTCGGTGATCTGCTTGAACGGGTCGGTCTTGGCAATGCGCTCGGGCATGATGAAGGAGCACGGCGCATTGTTCTTGGCCAGCGCGTAGAGCATTTTCGGGAAGGGCTGCTTCAAGACCCATTTGAAGGTGCGGTCGTCGACGGCCGTCAGCTCCTGCTGGATCGCGATGATCATCAGACCCATCGGATCGCGCGCCGCCCAGCGCGACAGGCTCGCGACCACGTCCTTGGCCAGCACCGGCTCGCCGTCATGGAACTTGAGACCGGGGCGCAAGCGGAACGTCCAGATCCTGCCGTCGTCGGAGGTCTCCTCGGACGCGACCATCTGGCGCTGCGGCTGGAGCGTGGAATCGATGCCGTAGAGCGTGTCCCAGACCAGCGCGGCGGCGTTACGCACGACATATTGCGTGCCCCAGATCGGATCGAAATTGGCGAGATTGGCCTGGGGCACGAACCGCAGCGTGCGGGCCGATGCGCCTTGCGCGATGGCCGGGGCCGAGAGGCCGGTCAATGCCAGACCGCCCGCGCCAGCCAGTCCCTTCAATACGGTCCTGCGATCCATGAAGTCCCTCCCAGTAATGCCGTGATTGCCGGCCATCGTTGGCCAAAGGCAGGTGAAACCAGAGCTCATTGGCTTGCAAATGGTATGCCACGAACCGGCCCTTCGCCAGCAGGATCTCATTGCGATTTGGGCCGCCCCGGCATGCGCTCCGCGTCGGGATCGCGGCTGGTTCGCCTGGGTCAGACCATCAGCGAGAGCCGCAGGCGCCGCCAACCGATCACGACACCGGTCAGGGAGAACACGAAACCCAGCGCACAGAGCCCGACGATGAGAACATCGCGCAGAAGCGGGCGCGCCATGAGTACGGGAAAGTCGAGCGTGTGCAGCGCGCTGTAGAACCAGCGATAGGCGCGCCGCGACGCATCCAGGCGTTGCAGCACCTGGCCGCCGGCACCGTCGATGTCGAACCAGAGATCGCCGCAGCGGACGCGAAAGACGGGAGCACCGGCGACGTCGGAATGTGCAGGATAATCGTCGTTTCCGGCCAGGACCGACGGCGTACTGCATCCAGTAGCGAGCCGCACCGCCAGCCCTTCGACCTCGCGCGCAGTCAGAAATTCCGCGCGGGAGGCATCCCCTGCCATGGCCAGGGTCTGGACACCGAGGGCGGAGCGATCGCGGCGATAGAGTTGGCCGCCGAAGGCGAACCATTCAACCTCGCGGACCGGCGATGCTGTCGACTCTCGATCGAATGACGGAGCCGCCGTCCAGTCCGGTGCCGCGTTCATCACGCCGGCTTCGGTAGGGCTCAGCTCTCCGCGCGAGAACAGCCGGCCGTGATCCATCGAAAGCCAGCCGCTGAAGATCCAGGTCAGCACGAAGACCGTTGCCGCAAGGCCAACGAGGTGATGCAGCGCATGCCAGCCGCGGTAGGGCGTCGAGATCATGCAACCTCGCATTCTGACCCGTACCATTCCGAGCACCGCGCCCAGCGCAGCCGCGAGCAAGGCCAGCAGCGACAGCGACCAGACAACGCGATCCCACAGCGACCAATTGCTCCGCAGGGCCGTGGGATAGATCCAGTGCAGCACAGCGCCGGCCCAATTCCAGCCGCGCTCGCCTCGCGTGGTATCGAGGACGACCTCGCCGGTACGCGACGAGACATAGACCTCCGTTCCAGCGGCATCGCCGAGCGCGATGCGAAACAAGGGCCGGTGGCGGTCAAAGCCGTTCGGCACGCTCCACTGATCGTAGTCTTCCAGCGCCACGATCCCGGCCCGCGCGGCATCGAGCCCGCGGCGGCGGGCGTGATCCTGCGCGATGGCAAGCGCGGAGATCAAAGCTGCGTCCTGCCCGTCGGCGGCACGAACCGCGCGGACGCGCGATGGGCCAGACACGATGTAGACCGATCCGCCGCTCCGCTCGACCAAACGCACGCGCGTGGCATCGCTGATTCCGCTCGCGGCGACCGCGTCGGCGATCGAAATCCTCGTCTCCGCATGCTCCACCGGCGCGAGGCCGGCAAAGCGCTCCGCTTCCGTCAGCGACGGAAACGGAACGAAGTGCATCACGATGCCGGTCGCAAACCACATCACGAACAGCAGGCAAAACGCGATGCCGAGCCAGCGATGCAACAGGACGACCGCGCCCATCATGCGGTCAGCATCCTACCATTTGAACGCCGCCGAGAGCTCGTAGGTGCGCGGCGCGCCCAGCAGGATCTGGTCGGGATAGAATGGATCGCCCCAGATCGCATAGCGCTTGTCGGCGATGTTGCGGACGCGGAAGGTCAGGCGGGCATGGTCGACCGCGCCCAACACCGTCTTGGGGATGTCGACGAAGGCATAGACGTCGGCGACGGTGTAGGCCTTCATCGTCACCACATTGGCATCGGTGTTGTAGCGGTCGCCGACATGGCGGCCGGTGATGCCGAGCTCCACCGGCCAGGGCGTGAAGAAGCGCCAGGACGCGCCGCCATTGGCGACGATGCGCGGCACGTTCGGCGGCGTGTTGCCGGAGAACGAGCCGCCGGCGAAATTATAGTCGGCATAGCGCGCATCGACATAGGCGATGTTGCCCCACAGCCGCAGCGGCTCGATCGGGCGCAACGACGCCGCAAGCTCGACGCCCTTGGACTCCTGCCGCCCGGCGATGTTGAGCGCCTGGCCGCCGGCCGCGGCATAGACGTTCTTGCGCACGATGTCGTAGGCCGAGAACGACCACTCCGCCCTGTTGTCCCAGAACAGATGCTTGACGCCGGTCTCATAGGTGCGCGCGGTGGTGAGGTCCAATGGCTGGGTCGGCGAGAGCAGGAAGATGTTGTTGGCCGACACGTCCGCGCCGGTCGCGTATTGGCTGAAGAAAGTCAATCCGGGCACCGCGTCCCAGGTGTAGCCGATGCGCCCCGTCACAGGCGCCCAGTCCTTGGTGTACGGGAAGCCCGCTTTCACGACCCCGGCGGAGTCGGTCGAGTTGCGATCGAGTCCGATATGCTCGACGCGGATGCCACCGATCAGCGCGAAGGTCCGGGTCAGCTTCAGCCGGTCCTCGAAGGAGAGCGCTTCGTTGTCGATCCGCGCGGTCTGTTGCTGCGTCGTCAGCAGGCCATAGAAGCCGCGGTTAGGGTCGACCAGCGAAACGGAATCGCCGGGGAAGTTTGCCGCGCCCGGCCTGACGAAATCGAGATAGCTCGACGACAAGGTCGTGACCAGCCGATTGTCGAAGCCTGCGATGTTCGTGTCCCAGATCAGGTCGGTGATGTTGCCGACGAGACGCTGGCTGTGTGCGACGTAGAAGCGCTCGCGATCGACCAGGTTCGTTGCGGAATTGAACGCCTCGACCTCGTTGTTGAACCAGCTGCGTTCCGCGCCATAGCCATAGGCCTGGCTTTTCAGCGTGAGATCGGGCGCGAGCTTCAGCTCAAAACCGCCCCGCAGCCAGACTTCCTGCGCGACATTGCGATTGTCGAGAACGTTGTAGTTGGTGTTGAAGGTGCGGTCGTCGATGGTGACCGCGCCGAGATTGGTCTTGTTGTAGTTCGAGACGTAATTGCCCGAAACGATGCCGCTCGTCGCATGCGAGCCGCTATAAGCGATCGGCACCAGCGGCGCGCCCCAATAGGCCTTGCCGCGATCCTCGCGGTACTCGATCGCACCCCAGACCTTGAGGCTGTCGGAGATGCGGTAGTTGAGCTGGCCGGACACATCCAGCATCTTGGTGTTGGTGTCGTCGGCAAAGCCGTTGAGCGCGGCGCGGCTGATGTCGAAGCGGTAGTCGAGGCCCTGAACGTTGGTGCTGCCGCCCGAGCCATAATGCGCGCGGAACGAGTTCAGCGAATCCCAGGAGAAATCGGCCTCGTTCCGGATCGGTCCCGTATGCGGCTGCCTGGTGACGAAATTGATCGCGCCGCCGGCTGCGCCCTCGCCCGAGATCAGCGAGGCCGGGCCCTTCAGGAATTCCACGGCCTCCAGATTGGCGGTATCCATGATCCGCGAGGTCATGTTCTGCGGGCCGATCTTGATGCCGTTGTAGAGCGTGTTGATCTGGCTGTTGGTGAAGCCGCGCATCGAGAAGGCGGAAGGCTCCGCGGGATTGTCTCCGGAGGTAACGCCGACGGCGCCCTGGGCGACGTCGGAGACGGTGCGGTAGCCCTGCTCGCGCATGGTTTCGGCCGAGATCACCTCGACGGTCGCGGGAGTCTGCCGCACCGTCAGGCCGAGCCGCGAGGCGCTTTCGGCCACCGCATTGGAGTTGAGCGGCGTCTGCGCCGTCGCAGCCGGGGCAAGCGGCTTGGGCGCTGTGGATGCAGCGGCGGGCCTGCGCGCCGCCGCGCGGCGCGGGCTTTGCGCCTCCCGGCCGGTTGACCTGGCCGGTTTGCGGGATTGGGCCGGCGACACCTCGACCGGCGGCAGCGGCTCGCGAACCTGCTGCGCCAGCGCGGCGGGCAGATCGAGCACGGCCAAGGATGTGAGGGCGGCGGAGGCAAGCAGGACGCGGCGTGGTCGTAAGATGCAAACAGGAGACACGGCACAAAACCTCGGTATGACGTCAGTGGCACGTCACAGCGAACGAGGTCTCACCTTTGGCCTTGCAGCCATCCGATGAAGCCGAATGTCTGTACTCCCCGACCGACATCTTCGCGTGTGACCACGGCTGACGGCAGGTCTCCTGGCTCGCGGGTCATCACCACTTCGTCGCCTTCCCGGGACCGAGGACCCAGTGGCTTGTGACGAAGGATTATCCGCTCACAGTTGCGGGGGCAGCCACGGCATTGGGGACAACGTCCCCGCACCGCATTCCCTTTTCATCCCCTCTCGGGGAAACCGTCGCGAGCATCTAGGATTACCGTCACAACGGAGTCAATGTGCAGTTGCGGCGTTATTGCCACAGCGAACAACTTCCTCGGAGATGAGAGCATGGAAGGCGAGACCTTCCTCTGGCTGATACGGCATGCGCCGGTCGATGGCGTCAAAGGGACGATCCATGCCGCCGATGCGCCGGCAGATCTCCGCGATCGTGCGCAGCTGGAGGCGCTGCGGCAGCGCCTGCCGCGGCACGCTGCGAGCTACGCCAGCCCGGCGCGGCGCACGGTCGACACGGCGCGTGCGCTGGGGCTCGAACCGGAGCAGGTCAGCGAATTCCGCGAGCAGGATTTCGGCGACTGGACCGGCCATCGGCACGACGAGCTCGCTGCCGCCGGCGGCGCGGCCTATGCGCAGTTCTGGGACGATCCGGCCGGTGGACGGCCGCCGGGCGGCGAAAGCTTTGCGGATCAGGTCGCGCGCGTGCGGCTCGGTCTGTCGCGGATCGCAGCCGGACCAGCCACGCTGGTCGTGCATTCCGGCACCATCCGCGCCGCGCTGTGCATCGCGCTCGATCTGACGCCGCAGGCCGCCTTGCGTTTCGTGATCGAGCCGCTGTCGCTGACCCGGATCGATCGGCTCGCGGCCGACTGGCGCGTCGTCTCGGTCAACCAGCGGATCAGCTAGGCCTGTCAGGCACATTGGCCTCTGCAAAGGTCGCCATGCCGTTGTGGAGCGCGCAGGCCGACCGCACCAGCGGCAGCGCGATGGCAGCGCCGGATCCCTCCCCGAGCCTGAGATCGAGGCTGATCAGCGGCTGCACGTTCAAAGCGCGCAGTACCAGACGATGGCCCTGCTCGGCCGATTGGTGCGACGGCAGCAGATAGGGCTCAGATGATGGATTTAGCCGCACCGCTGCAAGCGCTGCGACCGACACGATGAAGCCATCGATCAGCACGGGGACGCGGCGCTGCGCGGCGGCGATGATCGCGCCCGAGATCGCGGCGATTTCGAGCCCTCCGACGGCACACAGGATCTTCTCCGGCGCAGCGCCCGCAACGCCGTGACGCGCAAGCGCGGCATCGATCACGCGCGCCTTGTGCGCCCGGCCGGCCGCATCGACGCCGGTGCCGCTGCCCGCGATCTCCTCGGCGCTGATGCCGAGCAGGCTCGCCGCAATCGCCGCCGACGTCGTGGTGTTGCCGATGCCCATCTCTCCGAAGATCAACAGATCGGGCTGGTCGGCCTCCGCCCGCGCAACCGCGCGCTGGCCGGCCTCGAAGGCAAACGCCAGCTCGGCCGGCGTGAGCGCGGCCTCCACGCTGAAATCGCGCGTGCCGTGGCGCGGCTTGTCGACGACGATGCCCGTCATCGCCTCGCTCGCCAGCGTGCCGGCATCGACCACCTCCAGGCGCGAGCCAAGCTCGCGCGCCAGCACCGAGATCGCAGCCCCGCCGGAGGCGAAATTCGCCATCATGGCGATGGTGACCGCTTGCGGATAGGCCGAGACGCCCTGCGCGACGATGCCGTGATCGCCCGCGAAGACGATGATCGGCACGCGCGCCGCGCGCGGCTGCTCGGTCGCTTGCAAACCGGCGAGCTCGATCGCGAGCTGCTCGAGCCGGCCGAGCGCGCCGGTCGGCTTCGTCAGCTGCGCCTGACGCGCGATCGCCGCCTCGCGATGAAGCGCGGAGATCGCGGGGCAGTTCCGGGTGACCCATTCGGGGAGCATGCTGCCTCGCTTAACGCCTGCGCTTGAGAATATAGCTGTCCATGATCCAGCCATGCCGCGCGCGCGCCTGTTGCCGTGCCGCGACGATGCGCGGGCCGGTTTCGGCGAGGGCGCCGGACATGATGATCTGATCGGGCATGCCGAGATAGGCGCCCCAATAGATGTGAATCCCTGCCGGATCCAACGATTCGAATGCGGTGCCGCCGTCGAGCATCACCACCACGGTGTCGACGCCTTGCGGCCAGCCGCCTTCGCGCAGGCGTCGCCCGGTCGTGACCAGGAACGGCTCGCCGATATCGTTCAGCGGCAGCGCATGGGCCGCGCACAGCGCCTGGATCGACGTGATGCCGGGCACGACCTCGATTCTGGGCAAGGGAGCGAGCCGCCGCGCGATGCGCAGCGAGGAATCATACAGCGAAGGATCGCCCCAGATCAGCAGCGCGACCTTGCCGCCGCTTCCGAGATGATCTGCGATCGCCTGCGACCAGGTCACGGCGACCGCATCGTGCCAGTCGTCCACGCCCTTGCGGTAATCCGCCTCGGCAGCATCGCGCACGGGAAGATCGAACTCGGCGATGGCTGTCGTGTCGCTGGTGAGCACATCCGCGCAGATCGTCCGCCTGAGATCGGCGAGATCGGATTTCGCCGCTCCCTTGCGCGGGATCAGGATGAGGTCGGCGGCGTTGATGGCCTGAACGGCGGCGCGCGTGAGCTGGCCGGGATCGCCGCAACCGATGCCGATCAGGGAAAGCGTGAGCATCGCGCGTCGGGGCGGCCATGACGGCCGCCCCTTGTCTCAGTCAAGCTGCGTTGTGCAGGCGCGGAGTGACGAGGCCGGGCGCGGTGACGCCGCGCAGCGACTTCGCCGCCGCCAGCACGGCGAGATCGGCCAGCGGCTCGATCACGATCACCAGCGCATAGGAGGCGGCGAACGTCGCGATGCTGGCGAGATTGCTCATCGCAAAGCCGGAGCCATAGAGCGCCCAGAACGCCACCCAGGCGATCACGCCAGCCTGATAGGTCGTCGAAAGCGCCAGCGCCTGGCCGTACTTCAAATCGACATAGGCGGTGTTGCGGGCGATGATCCGCGAGGCGATGGCCTGGATCGCGAACAGCGGCACCAGCAGCGTGGTGACGTTCATGCCGTATTGCGGCAGGTCGACCGGCTCCAGCAGCACGCCCTGCAGCAGCAGGCCGAACGCGAGGCCGAAGGCCGCGGGCGCGGCACCGAACAGCAGGAACAAGGTCGAGCCGAGGATGAAGTGCACCTCGGAGACGCCGACCGGGAAGTGCGGCAGGATCTCGAAGAAGATGAAGACGAGGATCGTGGTGGCGAGCGTCCGGCCTGCGAACGAGCCGAGGCCCTGCTCGCGCACGGTTTCGGCTGCAAGCTTCAAGGCAACGCCGCCTGCGGCGATGCCGGTTGCGTAACTCAGCACGAGCTTGGCGCCCGTCACTAGACCGGGTTCGATATGCATGGCTCAGATCCTTCCTGCCGTCACACCCGACGGCCTTGGCCTCAAAACGTGCAGGGCCGGTCTCCTGGCTCGCGGTTCACTGGGTTCTCCGGCCTTCCCGAACCTTGCGGCCCAGTGGCTGATCGAAGTCCCTCACCGCTTACAGTCGCGGGGGCGGCTGGGGTTTTGGGCGCCGCGACTTGGTCCGCCCATCCCCATTCCCGATTATGCTCCGGCGCTTTGCGCCGCGTAGAGCACCTTGCCGCTCCTGTGTGCCCCTTTCGCCGAGCCGGCGTCAAGGGGCGAGGCGCGGCCGGGGCGATCACGACGGATAATCCCCGGCCAGCGCGCCGAACAGGATCACGGCGGCGGTCGAAGGAGCACCGCCGCGGGCAAGCTGCTCGGCCAGCTCGGCAATCGTGGTGCGGACCAGCCGCTCGTCGGACCGGCCGAGGGATTCGGCGACCAGCGCCGGGGTCTCCGCGGCGAGGCCGTGCGCGATCAATTTTGCGGTAAGCGCCGGAAAGGTGCGCCGGCCCATATAGACCACGGTTGTCGCCTCGGGATCGGCCAGCGCCGCCCAGTTCAGATTCGGCGGCAGCTCGCCGGTGACGTCGGCGCCGGTGATGAACTGCACCCGGCGCGAGGTGTGACGCCGGGTCAGGGGAATGCCGGCCTGCGCGGCGGCGACGCAGGCCGAGGTGACGCCGGGCACGATCTCATAGCCGATGCCGGCCTCGCGCAGCGTCTCGATCTCCTCCTCGAGCCGGCCGAAAATGCCGGCATCGCCGGACTTCAGCCGCACCACGCGCGCCCCTGTTGCGGCATAGTCGACCAGCAGGCGGTTGACGTGATGCTGCTTGGTCGAGGGCCGCCTTGCGCGTTTGCCGACCGCGACCAGATTGGCGCCCGGCCGGGCGAGATCGAGGATTGCGCCCGAGGCGAGATCGTCATAGAGCACGACGTCGGCCTCGCGCAGCCGCGCGGCGCCCTTGAGCGTGAGCAGCTCGGGATCGCCGGGCCCGGCGGAGACGAAGGAAACGAACCCGCTCACCGGTCCTCCGCGATCAGATGAAAGAAGGTGCCGCTGACATGGCCGCGCTGCGAGCCGGTCTCGGCGATGACGGCGCCGGTGGCATCATGCACGACCGCCAGCGGCGTGTCAGGCTGGGCGAGAATTGTCGAATAGTGGAACTCGTGGCCGCGCAGACGCGCACTGGCGCGATATCCCGGCATCGGCGCGGCGAGCGCCGCGAGGCGATAGCCCAGATGCATGCGGCGTTTGGCAAAGCTGGTCTCGAGGCCGAGCAGGCCCGTCATCTCATGGCGGACACCGTCCGCGTCGGTCAACCCGGCCCCCAGCACCATGTAACCCCCGCATTCGCCATGCACGGGCCGCGTCTCGGCGAAGGCACGCAGGCCGCCGCGAAAGCGCACATTGGACGCGATCCTGCCGGCATGAAGCTCGGGATAGCCTCCCGGCAGCCAGCACACATCAGCGCTTGCGTTCGGCGTCTCATCGGCCAGCGGCGAGAACGGCACGATCTCGGCGCCCGCCGCGCGCCAGGCTTCCAGCATATGCGGATAGACGAAGGAGAATGCGGCATCACGCGCCAGCGCAATGCGCTGTCCCGGCGGCGCCACATTCAGGCCGCTCGCCGCCGCTTGCGGCGACCAGGCCGCGGCCGCGCGCAGCACCGCATCGAGATCGACATGCTCGGCGACGAAGCGCGCGGCCTCGTCGATCAGCTTGCCGATCTCCGCCTGCTCCTCCGCCTGCACCAGGCCGAGATGCCGCTTCGGCAGGCTGATCTCGGCATGGCGCGGCAGCGCGCCGAACACGGCGATGCCGGCATCGTTGAGCGCGCGACGCACCAGATCCTCGTGGCGCGGGCTGGCGACGCGATTGAGCACGACGCCGGCAAGTCTGACGCCGGGACGATAATCACGCAGGCCCGCGGCGATTGCGGCGGCGGTCTGGGCCTGGCCCGAGGGATCGATCACCAGCAGCACCGGCCAGCCCAGCATCTCCGCGATGTCGGCGGTGGCCCCGGTGCCGCAGACGCCGCGCGCGGCGACGCCATCGAACAGGCCCATCGAGCCCTCGGCGAGCGCGATATCGGCATCCGTGCCGCGGCTAACGAGATGTGCGATCGTCCCGCGATCCATCGCCCAGCTGTCAACGTTGACGGAGGCGCGTCCCGTAGCGGCGGCGTGAAAGGCGGGATCGATGTAATCCGGCCCGCTCTTGAAGCACTGCACGTTCAGCCCGCGATGGCGCCAGGCCCGCGCGAGCGCCAGCGTCAGCGTGGTCTTGCCGACGCCGGAGGCCGGTGCGGAGATGACGAGGCCTGCCGGCATCACGACGCCTCCGGAAAGCGCGGCTCGGCTCCGACCGGCCGATAGCGGCGGTCGTAGTCGGCCGCATAGAGACGGCTCTCGTCGAAATCCGCAGCGCCAAGCGTCTTGCCGACCAGGATCAGCGCAGTGCGCTCCATCTCCGTGCCGATTGTGGCATCGAGCGTCGCCAGCGTCGCGCGCACGATGCGCTGATCCGGCCAGCTCGCGCGCCAGACGATCGCGACCGGGCAATCGCCGCCATAATGCGGCGTGAGCTCGGCCACGAACTGATCGAGCAGGTGGATCGACAGATGGATCGCGAGCACCGCGCCGGTTGCGGCGAACGCGGCCAGCTTCTCGCCGTCAGGCATCGCACTGGCGCGGCCCGGTGTGCGCGTCAACACCACCGTCTGGGCAAGACCCGGCAGCGTGAGCTCGGCTTCCAGCGCTGCCGCAGCGGCGGAGAAGGACGGCACACCTGGCGTGACCGTAAAGGGAATGCCGAGCGCGCTCAGGCGGCGGAGTTGCTCGCCCATCGCGGACCAGATCGAGAGATCGCCGGAATGCAGCCGCGCGACGTCCTTGCCGTCTGCATGCGCGGCGGCCATCTCCGCGATGATGTCGTCGAGCGACAGCGGCGCCGTGTTGACGATACGCGCGCCGGGCGGGCAATGCGCCAGAACGCCCTCGGGCACGAGTGAGCCCGCATAGAGACAGACCGGACAGGCCGCGATCAGGTCACGACCACGCAAGGTCAGCAGATCAGGTGCGCCCGGCCCGGCGCCGATGAAATGCACCGTCATGCGCCGTCTCCTTCCGCGATCGCGGCGGTTGCGGTGCGATCCTGCGAAATCACGCGCGTCGCAATCAACCGGGCCCGAGGACCAGCCGCCGCGAGCGCCGCGGCTTCTGCGACCGACCCGGTCCCGAACTTCTCCATCACGAGATGTGACTGGGTCGGCGTTGCGATACCGGTCAACATGTCAACCGGAACAGCCTTGATCGGCACACCGCACTCGCGTGCGAGCTGCTGCAGCGCCTCCGCATCGGCCTTGTCGCTGACCGTTGCCACCGCGTCGAGGCCTTCGAGGCTACCCACCGCCACAAGCGCCTCCCGCAGCGAGGCCAGCGTCACATTACTCTTAAATCCGAGTCCGGCGACTTTCATCGGGCCGTACTCCATTGCACCACCGGACGTGCCGTCTCCCAGGAGCGGTAGCGGCCAAGCGGCGCGGCATGCGCGATCTCGACTCGCATCAGCTCGCCGCCATGGCGCTGGTGCAGCTCGCCGAACAGCGCTTCGGTTTCCAGCGTGACGGAATGTGCGACCAGCCGCGCCCCCGGCGCAAGCCGCGACCAGATGGCGTCGAACATCGCCTCATTGAGCCCGCCACCGATAAACACGGAATCCGGCGCTTTCAGCCCTGCGAGAGCCTCGGGCGCCCTCCCCGTGATGACAGTGATCTTGTGAGCCAGCCCAAACGCTTCCGCATTGCTGCGGATGTTGGCCGCGCGGTCCTCACGCGCCTCGACGGCGATTGCCGTCCCGCCACACAGCGCCCATTCAACTGAAATCGAGCCCGAGCCGGCGCCGATGTCCCACAACGTGCTGCCTGCGAAGGGCCACAGCGCCGAGAGCGCCAGCGCGCGCACAGGACGCTTGGTGATCTGGCCGTCGTGAGCGAAGAGAGCGTCCGGCAGGCCCGAGCTGCGAGACAGGCCGCCGGCCCCCCTCGCCTCCAGCGCGACAGCAACGAGCTTTCCCGGGACAACCGTTGGACAGCTCTCAGCGCGATGCTCGCGAATACTTTCATGCGGTCCGCCGAGCGCAGCAAGGGTCCAGAATGCGGAGGCGCCCCATCCGCGCTCCGTCAACCATCTCGCGAGATCACTTGCCGCGTTCTCATCGCGCACCAGGCAGATGATGCGTGCCCCCCGCGCCAGATGCGGCACAAGACGCTCGAACGGTGCCGCATGGAGACCGAGGCAAACAGTCGTTTCGAGGCGCCAGCCTAGCCGCGCCGCAGCCAGCGAGAACGTCGACGGCGCCGAATGCGCGATCCACTCACCCGCCTCAAGCCTCTCCGCAAGGCTTGCGCCGGCGCCATACCAAAAAGGATCGCCGGAGGCGAGCACCACCGTCGGCCGGCCGCGGCATCCCAGCACGATTTCTGCATCAAATGGCACCGGCCAAAGGCGGCCACGCGCCGTCACGCCCGCAAGCGCAAGGTGCCGCCCACCGCCGAACACGGTTTCGGCCTCATCGAGCGCCTTTCGGCTTGCCTCGGACAGGCCGGCAAGGCCATCTTCGCCGATACCGATGATGGTCAGCCAGGGATCAGACACGATGCGCGCCCTCATACTGGGCGGAACGGCCGATGCGAGCCTGCTCGCCGCGGAGATCGCGCGCGCCGGGCTTGACGCCGTTTATTCCTATGGCGGCCGCACCCGCGCACCGGCGGACCAGCCGCTGCCAACCCGCATCGGCGGCTTCGGCGGCGTGAGCGGCCTTGCCGGCTACCTCCGTTGTCAGGGAATCACCCACGTCATCGACGCAACGCATCCGTTCGCTGCCGAGATGAGCCGTCATGCGGTCGAAGCGTGCGCGCAAACCTGTACGCCGCTGATCGCGCTGGAGCGCGCGCCTTGGACCAGGGCCTCCGGCGACAAATGGACCGAGGTTGCAGATGTCACCGCCGCCGTCGCCGCGCTGCCGGAGGCGCCCGCAAACGTGTTCCTCGCTATCGGCCGCCAGCATATCGCGCCGTTTGCAACGAAACCGCAGCACAGCTACACGCTGCGCTTCGTCGATCCGCCCGAAGCGCCCCTGCCCTTCACGGCCGACGTGATCGTCTCGCGTGGACCGTTCACACTTGATTGCGAGCTCGATATGCTGCGCAAGCGCGGCACCGCCTGGATCGTCGCCCGCAATTCCGGCGGCGACGGCGCACGCGCCAAGATCGACGCGGCCCGCACGCTCGGCCTTCCCGTGATCATGATCTCGCGACCGGCGCTGCCCGAACGGCGGCGGGTCGAGAGCGTCACTGCCGTGATGCAATGGCTCGGTCATTCGACCCGCCTCGGCGCATAGACCCAGCGGCCGACGCAGCGTGTCTGCGAATTGCCGACGATCACCAGCGTGCGCATGTCGGCCATTTCCGGCGTCGCTTCATTCAGCGTCACGATCTCGATCTTCTCATCAACCGCGCTGATCGCGCGCGCGAAAATCACGACGCGTTCGCCGCAGCCCGCGTCCTTCAGCACCGCAAGCGCGCGGCCAAATCCTTCCGGCCGGCTTGCCGAGCGCGGATTGTACATCGCAATCGCAAAATCGGCTTCGGCCGCGAGACGCAAGCGCTTCTCGATCACGGCCCAGGGCTTGAGATTGTCGGACAGGTTGACGGCGCAGAAATCGTGGCCGAGCGGTGCGCCGGCACGGGCGGCGGCGGCCAGCATCGCGGTGATGCCGGGCAGCACACGGATCGGAACCGCCTGATATTGCGGCGCCTGTTCGAGCGCCTCGAACACGGCGGAGGCCATCGCGAACACGCCGGGATCGCCGGAGGACACGACCACCACCTGCCCGCCGTCGGAGGCAAGCCGCAATGCCTCGCGGGCGCGCTGCAGTTCCTCGCGGTTATCCGAAGGATGCAGGGTGAGCCCCGCTCGCTGCGGCACGCGCGCGACGTAAGGTGCGTAGCCCAGAATGTCGGTCGCGGACGCAAGCGCAGCCGTGACCTCAGGCGTCACCAGCGCATCGCTGCCCGGCCCGAGGCCCGCGATGGTTAGGGAGCCCGTCATTCGGCGGCGTCCAGATGCCGGCCCTTGCCGTGAACCAGCACGATCGCGAAATAGGGACAGTCGGCAGCGTCGATCTCGGCGAGCCGCACCACGCGCTCGCCCGGCATGGTGCCGCGCTCGACCAGCCAGGCGTCATCCAGCCGGCCGGCGGAGCTGAGTGCACGGCGCACCTTTGCAAGATTGCGGCCGGTCTTCATGACGACGAGCGCATCGGAATCACGCATGCGCCGTTCGAGCTCGTCCTCAGGAAGCGTGCCCATCAGCACGGTGGTCACGTCGTCGCCGAGCGCGATCGGCTGTCCCACGCCGTTCCAGCAGCCGACCATGCCGGGAATGCCCGCGATCACCTCGATCTCGACGCAGCCTTGCAGGCGCGTGTGCAGGTGCATGAACGAACCGTAGAAGTAAGGATCGCCCTCGCAGAGCACGACGACATCTGCCGCGCGCGCGAGCCGCGCCAGGCGCTCGGCCCATTCATCGTAGAAACCGGCGAGCAAGTGGATGTATTCCGGACTGTCGAAGGCGATCTCCGTCGTGACCGGATATTCCATGGGATATTCGGTGACGCCGGCCGCCAGCATGCCCTCGACGATGCGCCGGGCCTGGCCCGCCCGGCCCCTCTTGCGGAAGTAAGCGACGTGGCTAGCGCTGCGCACGGTGCGATCGGCGCGCACGCTCATCAAATCAGGGGCGCCGGGGCCAAGACCGCAGCAAATGATGCGTCCCATCGCTATTCGCTCCGGCTCGCCAGCGCATTGACGGCGGCAACGGTGATCGCCGAGCCGCCGAGGCGGCCCGCGACCGTCAGCGCCGGCGCCGGCGGATCGGCCATCAGCGCCGCCTTGGATTCGGCCGCACCGACGAAGCCGACCGGGCAACCGATGATCGCGGCGGGCCGCGGGCAGTCACGATCCTCCAGCATGTTGAGCAGATGAAACAGCGCCGTCGGCGCATTGCCGATCGCAACGACCGCACCGGCGAGATGCGGCCGCCACAGCTCGAGCGCGGCGGCCGAACGAGTGTTGCGCATCGATTGCGCAAGTGCGGGCACGGTCTCGTCGCCGAGCGTGCAGATGACGGGGTTGGCCGCGGGCAGCCTCGCGCGCGTGATCCCTTCGGAGACCATGCGCGCATCGCACAGGATCGGCGCCCCGTTCTGCAAGGCCGTGCGCGCGGCTATCGCCATGCCTGGCGTGAAGCGGACATGCGACTCCAGACCGACCATGCCGGCGGCGTGGATCATCCGCACCACCACCTGCTCCTCGTCCGGCGTGAAGCGGGCAAGATCCGCTTCAGTGCGGATGGTGGCGAAGGATTGCCGGTAGATCGCCGCGCCGTCGGTCTCGTAAACATGCGGCATCAGTTCTCTCCCACCAGAATGGAGGGGTCGCTGACGATGTCGGCGCCGCTCAGGCCACGCAGCACCGGCTCATCGCGCGTCGAGCCGCCGCGGACGAGATCGAAGCCGGCGCGCGTCGCGACCAGCGTGACCGCGGCCGTGCCGGAATGGGCGCAGCCTTTGCCACAGCCCGAGACGTGCAGCCGCGCATCGGCGGCGATGCGCGGCGCGAGCGCCGCGGCCAGCGCGCGCGTATCGGCATGGGCTTCGCGGCAGCGCGGCGCGCCGCTGCAGGCGATGACGCGCAGTGCAGGATCGAACGGCTCGGTGATGAGACCCGGCGCGCTCGGCATCTCGCGCCTGCCTTCGCTCAGCAGCATCCGCCATGGCGTCATGCGCAGCGCATATCCACTACCGGCGAGGTGATGCAGCGTCGTGTGCAGCATCTGGCCGAACGCGACGCCGACCATCGCGCCTTGCGGATAGTGCCCGGGCCGCGAGGCGACCATCACCGGCGCAGGCTCGGTCTCGCCCCGCAGCGATTGGGGTAATGGCGCACCGGACGCGATGTGCGCCGCCATCCGCCCTCGCCCGCCCTTCGCGCCGCCCGAGATGATGAACCAACTCGCGAGCGCCAGCGCCGTGCCCACGGCCTCGCCGCGCGCGACGGAGCGGCCGAGCCTCGCACCGTCGGCTCGCACCAGCAGACGGCCCGAGCGATCGCGCTCGATGCGGATGTCCGCGGAATCGCCGGCGAGCACCCGCGACCTGCCGTCATCGATGGCGAAGCCGAACTTGGTCGGAAGTGCGAGGCCGCAATCGGCGAGCGCCTCCTCCAGTTCGGCAGCGAGCGACTGCGTTTCGTCGCCGCCGCCCCAGAACGGCGTCACCAGAATGTTGCGCCGGGCTTCGCTCTCAGCGTCGGGATCGAGCAGCCGCAGTCGCGCAAGGCCGTCGAGCAGCGGGCGATGGCTCTCTTCGCTCACGCCCCGGATCTGGAGATTGGCGCGGCTCGTGACGTCGATGAGGCCATTGCCGTGCCGCCCGGCGAGGTCGGCAAGCCCCGTGATCTGTGGGGCTTCGAGGCGCCCGCCGAACGGGCGAACCCGCACCACGAACCCATCGCCCGACAGCATTGGGCGCAGCGCGCCGGGACACCAGCCCTTGATTGCGGAAGCGCTCATGAGGCCTCCCGCAGCGCCGCCGCGATCGAGTTGCGGCGCGTCTGCCACAGCGCCGCATCGTGCAGGCGCGCAAAACAGGTCTCCATCGCGGCAAGCGCCGACGGATTTTCACGGGTCATGAAGGCGCGGACGTCGTCATTGCCGAGCGTCGCATCGAAATAGAGATCGAACAGATGCGGCGGCACGGCGCCGGCAAGATGGGCGAACGCGGCCATGTGCTCCAGCGTCGCGGTGATCTCGGCGGCCCCGCGGAAACCATGGCGCATCATGCCGGCGATCCAGGCCGGGTTGGCGGCACGCGCCCGGACGACGCGGGAAATCTCCTCGGTCAGCGTGCGCGCATGCGGCTGCTCGGGGCGTGTCGTGTCGAGATGATAGAGCGATGGTCCTGCCGCACCGAGATGCGCTGCGGCGGCCGCCACGCCGGCTTCATGCGCGGCATAATCGGCGGCGAGCAGCAGGTCGGTTTCCGGCAAATCCTGGACGTGGACGAAGGCATCGGCAGAGCCAAGCCGCGCCTCGATGCCGGCGCGATCGTACTGCATCTCGCCGGCGGCCGAGAATGCCCAGGACGAGGCCGACAGCCAGGCTTCGCCGGCGGCCTCACGCGTCTCCGGCGTGAACGCGTCGGGGATTGCCGAGAGGCCGACGCCATATTGTCCGGGCCGCGGCGCGAACACGCGCGAGGCGCGGTGGCGATACGGATTCTCCTCGCCCTCGTCCTCGCGCGCGGCGAGCGCCTCGGAAGCGGCCTCGAACAATTGCGCAAGGCCGGAAAAGACGTCGCGGAACAGGCCCGAGACCCGCAGCGTGACGTCGATGCGGGGGCGGCCGAGCTCGGCCGGGGCGATGATGTCATAACCGGTGACGCGGCCGGAGGCGTGATCCCAGCGCGGTGCGAGGCCGGCCAGATGCAGCGCCATCGCGAACTCCTCGCCCGCCGTGCGCATCGTCGCCGAGCCCCAGAGATCGACCACCAGGCCCTTCGGCCAGTCGCCATGATCCTGCAGGTGACGGCGCAGCAGCTCTTCCGCGAGCTTTATCCCTTGCGCATGCGCGGACGGCGTCGGCACCGCGCGCGGATCGACGGCGAAGAGATTGCGCCCGGTCGGCAGCACGTCCTGGCGGCCGCGATAGGGCGAGCCCGACGGGCCCGGCGCGACGCGCTGGCCGCCAAGCGCAGCAAGCAGCGCATCGCGCTCCGCTTCGCCGCACGCGCCGCGGCCGAACACATGGAGGCCGTCGCCGAACTGGCTTTCCTTGAGATCGCAGACGAAGCGATCGATCCGCGGAATCGCCTCGGCCGGCGCGGCCGAGGCATCGAGGCCGAGATCGTCTTCGAGACCGGCCGCACGCGCTTCGTCGCGGATCGCCGCGATCAGCCGCTGGCGGCGTGCGGGATCGAGACCATCGGCGGTCGAATATTCGTCGAGCAGGCGTTCGAGCCGGCGCAGGCCTTCCGGCACCGCGGATTGCGCGAGCGGCGGCGGCAGATGGCCGATCGTGACCGCACCAATGCGGCGCTTGGCCTGCGCGGCTTCGCCGGGATCGTTGACGATGAAGGGATAGATGACGGGCAGATCGCCGATCAGCGCTTCCGGCCAGCACGCAGACGACAGCGCCACGGATTTTCCGGGCAGCCATTCCAGCGTGCCATGCGCGCCCATGTGCACGACGACATCGATCCGCTGCGCACGGAGCCAGAGATAGAACGCGACATAGGCGTGGCGCGGCGTACGGGCGAGATCGTGGTAATCGGCATCGCGCGTGACTGCATCGCCGCGCTCGGGCTGAACCGCGATGATGGAGCGGCCGCACGCGATGGCCGCGAAACGGAACGCGCCATCGCGGCAGCTCGGATCGTGCTCCGGCGCGCCCCAGGCCTGCGCGAGATCGTCTTGCAGGGATTGCGGAAGGCGCGAGAGGGCCGCGCGGTATTCTGCAACGCTCCAGGTGAGCTTTTGCTTCAACAGAGTCTCACCGAGCGCATCAACCCGCGCGACATCGAAACCAGCCTCGGCGAGATCCGACGTCAGGACTTCCACCGAAGCCAGCGCATCGAGCCCGACCGCATGGGCGATCTGATGCGGCCGGCCCGGATAGTTCGAGAGCACGATCGCCAGCCGTTTCTCGGCGGCGGGCTTCTTTGCAAGGCGATGCCAGGCCGCAACGCGCGCGGCGACGGCCTTCACACGCCCCGCATCGGGCGTGTGCGCCAGATGCGAGAACTGCAGATCGGGGTCGCGCATCGCGGCCGACTTGAAGCTCACAACGCCTGCGAACAGCCGGCCGTCGACCTCGGGCAACACCACATGCATCGCGAGATCGCCGGGCGAGAGACCTCGCAGCGACTCTGCCCAATCCTCGCGCCGCGCCGTCGCGAGCGCGACCTGGAACACCGGGCACGAAGCTTGATCGAACGGCGTCGCGCCGTCGTCGCCGATGGCCGAGAATGCCGTCGCGTTGACGATCGCGGCCGGAGGATGTTGCGCGAGATGCGCGCGCAACCAATCGGCGACGCCGGGCGCTTTCAACGAGGTGACAAACGCGCCGTAGGAGTCAAAGCCCCTCTCGCGCAGCGCCGCGATCAGCGCATCAACCGGGGCCGTGTCGGCAGCGGTGAGATAGGAGCGATAGAACGTCACCAGCGCGAGCGGCCTGCCCGCACTCGAGGCCGGCGCAGCAATGACGCCGCGCGCGGGATCGTAGAAGCCCATTTCCGGCACCGTCAGCTCGCCGGTAACGGGCCCCGCATAAAGTCCCGAGGCCAGCGCGAGCTGTGCGATCGCCGCTTGCGCGGCGACCGGACCGCCGGTGTCGCAGAGCACCTTGAGCCGGCGCAGCGTCGACACCGGCAAGGTCGAGTAGGAATCGAGCCGCGCGTCATCGCGGCCGTCGGCCGGCAGCACGGCGAGCGCGATGTTGCGGTCCTTCGCAAGCTGTTGGAGCGCAGCGAGCCCGTATTGCCAATAGGATTCGCCGCCGATCAGCCTCACCAGAATGCCGCGCGCCTGCGACAGCGTCTTCTCGATATAGGTGTCGACCGAGAGCGGATGACGCAGCTCCGCGAGATTGGCGAGCCGCAGCGACGGCAGACTGTTCCGGCCACGGCGCCAGCCGGCCGCGAACGCCGCAAGGTCGGAATCCGAATACGAGAGCACCACAAGATCGGCCGGATCCTGGCCGATGTCTCTGGGCGTCGCGGTCTCCTCCAGACCGCGGCTCTCGCGGAAGACGACGTGCATCAGATACCAAGTCCTGACCTGATCGCGGCCTCATCGATATCGCCGTGCTCGCCGATCACGACGAGCTTGGACTGCCTCAGGCCTGCGCCCCAGGGCTTGTCGAACTGGTGACGCACGCGCTCGCCCACGGCCTGAAGCAAGAGACGCATCGGCTTGCCCGCGACCGCGATATAGCCTTTGGCGCGCAGCACGTTCTGCTCGCGCGCCAGGCGCTGCACGGAGGCAACCAGCGCATCGACGTCGGCGACCTCAGGAAGGTCGATCACGACGGAAGCAAAATCATCGTGCTCGTGCTCCTCCTCGCCGTCATGATGCGAGGGGCGCGCGGCGAGATCGTTCTCCGCGGCAGCGCCGAGACCGAGGATGACGCGGGCGTCGATCGCGCCGTCGGTGATGGGCAGCATCGGCACGCGGCGCGGCATCTCGGCAATGATCGCGGCCTTGGCGGCTTCGATCCCGGCGCTGCCGGCGAGATCCGCCTTGGTCAGCAGCACGATGTCGGCGCAGGCGATCTGGTCCTCGAACACTTCCGACAGCGGCGTCTCGTGGTCGAGATTGTCGTCCGCCGCGCGCTGCGCCTCGACGGCGTCAGGATCTGGCGCGAAGCGGCCCGCCGCCACGGCCTCGGCATCAGCGAGCGCGATCACGCCGTCGACCGTGATGCGCGAGCGGATCTCTGGCCAGTCGAACGCCTTCAGCAGCGGCTTTGGCAGCGCCAGGCCCGAGGTCTCGATCAGGATGTGATCGGGCCGCACCGGCCGCGCCAGCAATTGCTCCATGGTCGGAATGAAATCGTCGGCGACGGTGCAGCAGATGCAGCCATTGGCGAGTTCGACGATGTTCTCTTCCGGACAGTTCGCATCGGCGCACGACTTCAATATCTCGCCATCGACGCCCTCGCTGCCGAACTCGTTGACGAGCACCGCGAGCTTCCGGCCGTCGGGGTTTGCGAGCAGATGCTGGATCAGCGTCGTCTTGCCGGAGCCGAGGAAACCGGTGACCACCGTGACCGGAACTTTTGCGAGCGAGCTCATTCGGCGGCCTCCGGCACGATTGCGATGGGGGGAATGCGGGCAAGCGACTGCTTGCGGAAGATTTCGGGGCGGCTGCGCCAGGGCACGAGGCCATCAGGCGCGGCCGCGTAGGCCGCAGCGCCCGCAGCGACGTCCTGCGCGTTCGCCTCCGACAGGCGGCCATAGACATAGGACCAGCGGCCGGGCGCGCTCAGCGCGACGGAACAACCTTGGCTGCACGCCGACAGGCATTCGACGGGAACCACATTGACGCCGTCGGGCACGCCGGCCTCGAGGATCGCACCGTGCAGGCGCTTGCCGGGCGTGATCTCGCCCTCGCCAAGCGTCTGGCCGGCGCGGCAGGTGATGCAGACATGAAGTGTGACGGTCATCGCCTCTTCCAGATAACAGCGGGAGGCGATGAGGCACACGGACCATTCGTCAGAAGGCCCGTTTCCCCGTCGCGGAACACCCCGTCCGCCGGTCCAAAACTCGTCCGCGCTGGCAGGTCTCCCGGCTTGCGGAGCAGGGTTTTGCCCTTCGATCCCCGCCTTCCCGATTCCCTGGGGAATCAGTGGCTTTGGGCATCTCTCCGGTCACGGTCGCGGGGGCGGCTGCATTTTGGATCCAAATCTTGCCGATTCGGACCCTATCGCATTCCCTCTTCGCCTGTCATAGGACAGGAACCAACGCCGGGCCACCATTTGCCGGTGGCCGCCTCTTGTCAAGCCGAAGGACCGGATCCAATGACGCCTGAACCGGACACCCAAACACCTGAGGAAACCGACGCCAGGCACGCCCAGAAAATGGCGAAGAAGAAGGCCGCCCGCGACAAGATCATGGCGACCAAGAGCGGCGAAAAGGGCCTCATCATCGTTCATACCGGCGCCGGCAAGGGCAAGTCGTCCTCCGCCTTCGGCATGATCGTGCGCTGCGTCGCCCATGGCTTCCCCTGCGCGGTCGTGCAGTTCATCAAGGGCGCCTGGGACACCGGCGAGCGCCGCCTGCTCACCGGCCATTTCGGCGAGCTCTGCCAGTTCCACGCCATGGGCGAAGGCTTCACCTGGGAGACGCAGGACCGCGCCCGCGACATCGCCGCTGCGCGCGCCGGCTGGGAGAAGGCCAAGGAACTGATATCAGATGAAAGCTTGCGCATGGTCGTGCTCGACGAGATCAACATCGCGCTGCGTTACGACTATCTCGACATCGCCGAGGTGGTCGACTTCCTGACCACCTCGAAGCCGCCGCTGACGCATGTCGTGCTCACCGGACGCAACGCCAAGGACGAGCTGATCGAGATCGCCGATCTCGTCACCGAGATGACGCTGGTCAAGCATCCCTTCCGCTCCGGCATCAAGGCGCAGGCCGGCGTCGAGTTCTGATCCCGATGGCACGTGCGCTGATGATCCAGGGGGCCGGCTCGGACGTGGGCAAATCGCTCATCGTGGCCGGCCTTGCGCGCGCCTTCACCCGGCGGGACCTGCGCGTGCTCCCCTTCAAGCCGCAGAACATGTCGAACAACGCGGCCGTCACGATCGATGGCGGCGAGATCGGACGCGCGCAGGCGCTGCAGGCGCTCGCCGCCGGCGTGGAGCCGCACACCGACATGAACCCGGTGCTGCTGAAGCCCGAGACCGATATCGGCGCGCAGGTCATCGTTCACGGCAAGCGCATCGCGACAATGCGCGCGCGCGACTATGCCGCGATGAAGCCGTCATTGATGAGCGCGGTGCTGGAGAGTTTCGAGCGGCTGAAGGCGCGCGCCGACCTCGTGCTGGTCGAAGGCGCCGGCAGTCCGGCCGAAGTCAACCTGCGCAAGGCCGACATCGCCAATATGGGTTTTGCCCGCAAGGCAGACGTGCCCGTCGTGCTGGTCGGCGACATCGACCGCGGCGGCGTCATCGCGCAGCTCGTCGGCATCAAGACGGTGATCGACCCCGAGGATGCCGCGATAATCCAGGGCTTCGTCATCAACAAATTCCGCGGCGATCCCACCCTGTTCGACGATGGCTACCGGCTGATCGAACACAAGACCGCCTGGCCCGGCTTCGGCGTGCTGCCCTGGTTTGCCCGCGCCGGCGAGTTGCCGGCCGAGGACGCGCTCGGCCTGAGCGATGCGCGCAAGCCCGGCCAATGCAAGATCGCGTGCCTGGCGCTGTCGCGCATCGCCAATTTCGACGATCTCGATCCGCTGAAGCTGGAGCCAGGCGTCGATCTCGTGATGGTGCGCCCAGGTGAAGCGATTCCGGGCGACGTCCGCCTCGTCATCATCCCCGGCTCGAAATCCACCCGCGGCGATCTCGCCTTCCTGCGCGCGCAGGGCTGGGACATCGACCTGCTCGCGCATCATCGCCGCGGCGGCCACGTGCTCGGCCTCTGCGGCGGATATCAGATGCTGGGGCGCAGCGTTGCCGACCCTGATGGCATCGAGGGCCCCGCAGGCGATACGCCCGGACTTGGGCTGCTGGATGTCGAGACGGTGATGAGCCCGCAGAAGACGCTGACGCGTGTCGCGGCCGTGCATGCCGCCACAAAGCAGACGATCCAGGCTTACGAAATCCACATCGGACGCACCGACGGACCGGATCGCATCCGCCCCTTCGCAAAGCTGAACGGCGAGCCCGAGGGCGCGATCTCGCGCGACGGCCGCGTGCAGGGCAGCTATCTGCACGGCCTGTTCACGTCGGATGATTTCCGCAAGGCGTACCTGGCAGGGCTCGACATTCCCGCCGGCAACCAGCCCTATATGGGCCGGGTCGAAAGCGCGCTCGAGGCGCTCGCCGATCACATCGAGAAACATCTCGACGTCGCAGGCCTGCTCGCGCTAGCGCGCTAGCACTTCGGCGAGGCGTGTCCATTCGGCTTCGCTGCCGGGAAGCCCGAGGCGCAGCCATGTCGGCTCGCGCACAAACACGCGCGACCAGATATGGCCATGAGCCAGCTTTTCCTGCGCAGCCAGCGCGTCAGGAGTCCGGTAAAGACGAAACAGCGGTGTGCCGCCGACCGGGGTCCAGGCTTGCGCGCGCGCCATCTCGTCGAGGCGGACGCAGTCGTGCGCAAGCCGCGCGGATGTGGCCCCGGCCCAGGCATCGTCGCGCAAGGCGCGGCAGCCGATCGCGATTGCTGCGCCCGAGACCGGCCACGGGCCCGAGAGCTCAGCGAGTCTGGCGATGTCGGCGGCATTGCCGACGGCAAAGCCCAGCCGCAGGCCGGCAAGCCCGTAGAATTTCCCGAACGAGCGCAGGACCAGCAGCCCCGGCCGATCCGCTTCGGGCGCAAGCGACAGCAGCGGAACGGCGTCGGCAAAGCTCTCGTCGATCACGAGGCGGCCGACGCGCGGCAGCAATGCCAACAAATCCTTCGGCGCATGATTCCGGCCGTCGGGATTGTTGGGATTGACGACGACGGCGAGGTCCGCACCGGCCAGCGCGTCGAGCTCACCGGTCTCCTGCACATCCCAGCCCGCGGCCGACAGCACGCCTGCATATTCATTATAGGTCGGCGCGAGGATACGCGCGCGGCCGGGCGGCGCGAGCTGCGGCAGCAATTGAATGGCGGCCTGCGCGCCGCCAAGCGCGACGATCGGCGCGTTGGTGCGATAGGCGTGCCGCGCGGCCTGATGCAGCGCCTCGATCTCGGCACGCGAGGGCAGCGAGCTCCACGCACGCGCGCTCAGCTCGCCCACGGGATAAGGCAACCGGTTGATGCCGGTCGACAAGTCGATCCAGTCCTCGGCGCGTCCGCCAAAACGCTTTTGGGCTTGATCGAGATTTCCGCCGTGCTCGCGCATGCCCCGTTCTTTCACGCGAAGGCCAGGATCGCAAGCACGCCGGCGAGCAGCAGCATGGCACGGCGATACACCGTCAGTCCCTCGCCGATATCCGCGGCAAGCGGATCGCGCGCGCCCTCGTTGAGCCAGGGTTCGTTCGTGATGCTGCCGTGATAGATGCGCGGACCGCTGAGCCGTACGCCGAGTGCACCGGCCATCGCCGCTTCGGGCCAGCCGGCATTCGGCGAGCGGTGACGGCGCGCATCGCGCGTCATGCATGACAGCGCCTCGGACCGCCTCGGCGCCAGCAGCACGAACAGGAATCCGGTCAGCCGCGCCGGGATGAAATTGGCGACATCGTCGATGCGCGCCGCGGCCCAGCCAAAGGCTTCGTGCCGCTCGCTGCGATGGCCGATCATGGAGTCCAGCGTATTGATGGCCTTGTAGCCCAGAATGCCGGGAAGGCCGAACAGCGCGCCCCAGAACACCGGGGCGACGATACCGTCGGAGGTGTTCTCGGCAAGACTCTCGATCGCCGCACGCGCGATGCCGGCCTCGTCGAGCGCCGCGGGATCGCGGCCGACGATCCGCGAGACCGCCGCGCGGGCGCCGGCGATATCGCCGGCCAGCAACGGGGTCGCGACCGCAGCGACGTGATCATGCAGCGAACGCAGCGCGACCAGCGGCCAGGCCAGGATGCCGACCAGCACGCTCTCGATCCAACCTTTGGGGAGCAAGGATTGAATCATCCAGCCGATCACGACGGAGACTGCAATCACCAGGAGCGCTCCGGCGATGCCGGCCGCACGGCGCAGCGCCGGGGCATCGGAGGCGCGATTCCAGCCGCGATCAATGGCCGCAATCACCTGCCCCAGCCAGGTCACGGGATGACCGATCCGCGCGAACAGCCATGTCGGCCAGCCCAGGAAGGCATCCACCGCCATCGCCGCTACCATCGCGCCCGCAAAGCCCAATCCCGCCTCCTGTCCCGCCCCTGTTGCGCAAAGCAAGGCGCGAGCGCAAGCCCCTTCGCGCCTGATTTCGGCTTTGTCTTTGACCGCGTTTGATGATTAGTCAGGCCCGAAGGAGACCTTGATGACCGTCATCTTGATCACCGGCGGAGCGCGATCCGGCAAGAGCAAGCGCGCGGAAATGCGCACGCGCGCCTTTCCCGGGCAGCCCGTCTATGTCGCAACGGCCGAGCCGCTCGACACCGAGATGGAAGCGCGCATCGCCAAGCATCGCGCGCGCCGCGGAACCGACTGGATCGAGCGCGAGGTCCCGCTCGATCTCGTGTCCGCGCTGGTCGCAAGCGATGGCGGCGGCGCGCGGCTGGTCGATTGCCTGACGCTGTGGCTCTCCAATCTGATGCATGCGACGCGCGACTGGGAGCACGAGGTGACCGAGCTCGCCAGCACCCTGCCCCGTCTGAAGAGCCCCGTCGTCCTCGTCACCAACGAAGTCGGCCTCGGCATCGTGCCCGACAACGCGCTGGCGCGCAGTTTTCGCGATGCTGCCGGGAACATGAACCAGATGATCGCGGCTGCCGCCGATGAAGTCGAATTCGTCGTCGCCGGCCTTCCCATGAAACTGAAATGATGCCGCGCGCCGATCTTCTCAAAGACATCGTCGCCGATCTCAGGGTGGCGGCATCGTTCGTGACGATCCTCCCCGTGGCATCGTCGAAGCCGGCACCTGACGGCGCAATCGCGCGCGCGACCTGGGCGCTTCCCGTCGCGGGAGTGCTGGTCGGCCTCGCCGGCGCTTTCGTCTACAAGGGCGCCATGTGGTTCGGGCTGACGCCGAGCCTTGCTGCCCTGCTCGCTCTGGTTACGACCGCCCTCGTCACCGGCGCGCTGCACGAAGACGGTCTTGCAGATACCGCCGACGGGCTCGGCGGCGGCCGCACGCGCGAGCGCAAGCTGGAGATCATGCGCGACAGCCGCATCGGCACCTACGGCGTCTGCGCGCTGATCCTCTCATTCGGCCTGCGCTGGAGCGCGCTCGCGACCATCGCCGATCCGGTTGCCGTCGCACTCGCGCTTTGCGCCGCGCATGCTGTTGCCCGCGCCGGCGTCCCGGCCTTCATGGCCCTGGTCCCGCCCGCCCGGCCGGACGGTCTGTCGGCAAGCGCCGGCGCGCCGCCGGGCCGGAGCACCGCCCTCGCCATTGCCATCGGAATGCTCGCGCTCGTCCTGGCTTTGGGGCCGGGCAAGGCGCTGGTCGGCCTCATCCTGCTGTCGCTCGCCGGATTGATGCTGGCGCGGCTTGCGATCCGCCAGATCGGCGGGCAGACCGGCGACATCCTCGGCGCGTTCGAGCAGCTGGGCGAGACCATCATCCTGCTGGTCGCCGCTTCCTTCCAGATCGGAGGCTGACCTCATGGTCGAATTCGACGACAGCTTCCGCCGGCAATTGCGCGAGCTGTTCGTGTGGCGCCGCGACGTGCGCCGCTTTCGCACCGATCCGCTGCCGGACGGCGCCATGGACCGCCTGATCGAGACCGCCTGCCTCTCGCCCTCGGTCGGCCTCAGCCAGCCCTGGCGCTTCGTCATCGTCGACGATGCCGCGCGCCGCCGCGCCGTGATCGACGATTTCAGGGCGTGCAACGCCGATGCGCTGAGCTGCTATTCCGGCGAGCGCGCCGCGCGCTATGCCACGCTGAAACTGTCGGGCCTCGAGCAGGCGCCCGGACATCTTGCGGTGTTCGCCGACAAGACCGGCGACATCGGCCACGGTCTCGGCCGCGCCACCATGCCGGAGACCACGGAATATTCCGTGGTGGCCGCCATCACCGCGATGTGGCTCGCCGCGCGCGCGGAAGGCATTGGCCTCGGCTGGGTGTCGATCCTCAATCCGGATCGCGTGCACGCCATCCTCGACGTGCCAGATGGCTGGAAGTTCATCGCCTATCTCTGCATCGGCTATCCGGAAGCCCAATGCGACCAGCCCGAGCTGGAGCAGGCGAAATGGGAGTATCGGCGCGGAGCGGATGAGCTTACGCTGCGGCGTTAGCCCGCCGGACGATGCTCCGTCGTCGCGAGCGCAGCGACTTGTCCCGCCGAAGCCTTGGCGAAGCCGGAAGCAATCATAGGGCGTTACAAGACGCCGTCGAGGGGACTAAGTTCGAAACAGCTGCTCTCGGGCCGCGTACGAATACGGTATTGGGCTGCCAAACGCTGCGAATGAACATTCACAAGGGCATTCTTTGATCAATTGTGGACACCGGCCGTTCGCGCTAAGCATCCGGACTGGGGCCAGCCAGCATGCAAAGAACTCCATGACCGAACGGCCTTCCGCGCTCGCGGTCGATCGCCGCGGCTTCATTCGTCTTGCGGGAGCAACCGCCGCGGGATGGATCGCGCTCGGCGCAACGTCGGACCGCATGCGGATCGTCGCTTCGTTGACCGCATTGCCGCTCGACGACGAGCTGACGAGGCGGAGCATGATCGACAGCGCGACCTCTCGCCTCGGCAATCTCATCGTCGGCCTGAGGCAGCGCGGCTGGGTCGAAGGCGTCAATTTCCGCCTCGAGCTGCGCTCGAGCTTCGGCGCACCGGACAGGCTGAAGGCGGCCGTTCAGGAACTGCTCGAGCTCAAGCCGGACGTGATCCTGACGGGATCGACGATCGAAACCGCGGCGGTCCTTGCCGCCACGAAAACCGTTCCGGTCGTCTTTGCGACCGCCAACGATCCGGTCGGCAACGGCTTCGTCCAGAGCCTTGCGCATCCCGGCGGCAACGTCACCGGCTTCACCAGCAGCACGGCCGAGATGGGCGGCAAATGGCTGCAGCTGATCCGGGAAGCCGTTCCTGACATTGCGCGCGTCGGCATCCTGTTCAACCCGGCGACCACGCCTCGCGGCGGGCGCTTCTTCCTCGATTCGATCGAGCAGGAGGCGATGCAGTCCGGAGTGTCCGCTGTCCCCGCTCCCGTCAACGCGCCGGCGGAGATCGACGAAGCCGTCAGGCGTTTCTCCGAACCGCCCAAGGCTGCGATGATCGCGCTGGTCGACAGCTTCCTTGTCGTCAACCGCCAGGCCGTCGTTACAGCGACGGCCAAGCATCGCGTGCCCGCGATCTATCCGTTCCACTACTTCATGGATGCCGGCGGGCTGATGAGCTACGGGCCGACGCTGGAAGTGCGCTCGGCCGACTATGTCGACCTCATCCTGCGCGGCACCAAGGCAGGCGATCTTCCGGTGCAGTCGCCGCGTAAATACGAGCTCCTGATCAACCGCACGGTTGCCCGCTCGCTGGGATTGACCATTCCGTTCACGCTGCTCGCGCGCGCCGACGAGATCCGCGAGTGAACGGGACGGGCGACCAGGGAGACTTGCGGACGCCTCCCGGACGGCTGTTCCGCAAATATCTCTACTCGATCCTCGCCCTCGCCTTTGCCGCGCTCGCCATCAACACCGGCTTCGACGTCTGGTTCTCCTATCGCGAGCAGAAGCAGCTTCTGGCGGCAACCCAGCGCGAGCAGGCAGCGTCCGCCGCGATCCAGATCGGCCAGTTCGTCGGCCAGATCGAGAGCCAGATCAGATGGCTCTCGCGCCTGCCGCCGGAGCTGTCGACCAACGAGGACGAGCGCCTCGACGCCATCCGTCTCCTCCGCCTCTCGCCGGCGATCGCGGAAATCGCCGAGCTCGACTCGCAAGGGCTGGAGCAGGTGCGCGTGTCCCGCCGTGTCGCCGACCGGATCGGCAGCAAGGCCGATCTGTCGGCCTCGCCCGCCTTCCGCGGCGCCAACGAAAGCCGCGCCTATTACGGGCCGGTCTATTTCTTCGCCGACACCGAGCCGTTCATGACGCTCGCCACGCGCGGCACCGGCCGCCATCCGAACGTGATCGTCGCCGAGGTCAATCTGCGTTTCATCTGGGACCTCGTCACCGGGATCAGGGTCGGCAACACCGGCAAGGCCTATGTGGTCGACCGCATGGGAGTCCTGATCGCCCATCCCGATCTGTGGCGGGCACTGCAGCGCAGCGATCTGTCCGGCCATGCGGACGTGCGCGCCGCGCTCGACGGCGTCGGGCCGCCCTCGGGCGGGTTGGTCAAGGAGGATCTGACCGGCCAGCGCGTGCTATCGACCTATGCGACGGTGCCCTCGCTCGGCTGGCTGGTGTTCGTCGAGCTGCCGCTCAGCGAAGCCTATGCGCCGATCTATGCATCGATCGGCCGTTCGACCTTTCTCCTCGCCGTCCTGCTGGTGGGTGCGGTGCTGGTCTCGTTCTTCCTCAGCCGGCGCATGACCGGGCCGATCCAGCTGCTGACGCAGGGCGCGCGGCGGATCGGCAGCGGCGACCTCGGTCTGCGGCTCGCGATCAGAACCGGCGACGAGCTGGAAGCGCTCGGCGACCAGTTCAACCGGATGGCGGCGCACTTGCGCGAGTCCTACGCGACGCTCGAGCGCAAGGTGATCGAGCGCACCTCCGAGCTGGAGAAGGCGCGCGATCACGCCCTCGCCGAGCACGATTCCGCCGAGCGTGCGCGCAGCGCGGCGGTGGCGGCCAACGAGACCAAGTCGCGCTTCCTCGCCGTCGTCAGCCACGAGCTGCGCACGCCGCTGAACGGCGTCATAGGCGTGCTGCAACTGCTCGACGACGGCAGCCTCGGCGAGGCGCAGCGGCGCCACCTTGCGACCGCGGCCGCGTCGGGCGAGACGCTGATCGCCCTGGTCGACACCATCCTCGAATATGCGCGCCTGGAGGCCAGTGCGGAGACGCTGGAGCCGCGCAATTTCCGCCTCGACCAGCTGATCGAGACCGCCGCCGAATTGATGCGTCCGCAGGCCCTCGGCAAAGGACTGACCTTCGATCTCGCCTGCGATGCGTCGGTCCACGCCTCGGTGCATGGCGATCCCGTCCGGCTCAATCGCATCCTGCTCAACCTGATCGGCAACGCCGTCAAGTTCACGCCGTCGGGCGGGATCGCCGTGGCCGCAGCCGCCGAGCGGCACGACGATCACGTCCTGCTGCGTATCACCGTTCGCGATACCGGCATCGGCATCGCGCCCGACATGCACGAGCGAATCTTCGAGGATTTCGTCCAGGCCGACGACAGCATCGCGCGGCGGTTCGGCGGCACGGGCCTCGGCCTTGCGATCGCGCGGCGCCTCGTCCGCCTGATGCGCGGCCAGTTGACGGTTGCGAGCACGCCGGGCGCGGGCAGCACGTTCAGCTTCGAGGTGCCGCTGGGCCTGGCCGCAAGCGGCATCGCGCAAGGCGTGCTGCCGCCGCCGTCGCGGCTGCGCCGCGTGCTGCTGGTCGACGATGATCCCGTCAATTGCGAGGTCGGGGAAGCGATCCTGAAGCGGCTCGGCCATCACCCCACGATCGCCAGGAACGGCGCATCGGCCGTCGCGCTCGCTCGCGATCGTCCGTTCGACGTCATCCTGATGGATCTGCACATGCCCGACATGGATGGCGTCGAAGCTGCGACCCGGATCGGCGCGCTCGATCTGCCAGACATCCCGCGTATCATCGCCGTGACGGCGGACGTATCGTCCGGCGCGCGCGAGCGGCTCGCGGACGCCGGCATCGTCCGGATCATCGGCAAGCCGATCCTGATCGGCGCGTTGCGCGAGGCGATCGAGGACGATCCGGAAGCCGAGCCGGCCGCCGCGCAGCTCGCCACGGGCGCCTTGATCCACCGGCATTTTCTCGACGACCAGCGGGAGCTGCTGGGCCCGACCCAGATCGCAAAGCTGCACCATCTGCTGCAAGCAACCAGCGACAGGCTCATCGCCGACATCGTCAGCGCCGCGGCGGCCGGCGATCACAAGCAGCTGGCGCGTTCCGCGCACCAGCTCGGCAGCGCCGCCAGCGCGCTCGGCCTCGTCCGCCTGTCCGAACGCTGCCGCGAGGTCGAGCTGGCGGCGCCCTCGTTGTCTCCTGCCGAATGCGAAGATGCCGCGCGCTGGCTCGCAGCGCTTCGGGAGGCCTCGATGGGCGCGCTGGAGGAATTGCTACGGCCGGAAGAGCAGCGCACTGTCGGCTGAACATCGCCTTCGACACGCCATGCACAAAATTGAACTCGACGCGAGCAGCTGGAAAGCCGCTCGAGATTTTCGACGCGCGCTCAAGGTCGCGATTGGAGCGCCGGAATGGCACGGCGACATCTTGGGAGCATTTCTCGATTCGATGTTCGGCGGCGGGATGAATGGTCTCGAGCCGCCCTATGTGATCAAGATCGCAAACTCGGTCGCGCTGGCGCCCGAGCTGACACAGACGCTTCACGAGTTTGCGTTGGCGATAGCGGAACACGATTCGCGCAGGCATGTGCGCATCGGCGCGGACGTGGACATTCGGATCGTGATTGAAAGCTGATATGCGCAAGTCCACAGATATCCGCCTCAACGCGCCTGCACGCCCTCGTCCTCGCGGCCGAACCGCTCAACCAGGAAGTCGATGAAGAGCCGCACCTTCACCGACAGGTGCCGCGTCGGCGGGTACACCGCATAGAGCGCGAGCGGCGGCGCGGCATAATCGTCCAGCACGGTTCGCAGCTCGCCCCTCTTCAACGCATCGGCAGCGATGAACTCCGGCAGCAGCGCCAGCCCCCTGCCCTTGATCGCGACGTCACGCAGCACCTCGGCGTTGTTGACGCAGAGCGACCAGGCCGGCTGGATCCAGTGGTCGCCGTCGCGGCCCGTGAGCTTCCACTGATTGCCGGTCAGCAGGAAGCCGTAGGTCAGCGAATTATGCTCGCGCAGATCCTGCGGATGTTTTGGCGTGCCGTGCCGCGCCAGATAGTCCGGCGAGGCGCAGATCATGCGCGCCACCGGCATGATCTTTCGCGCGATCAGGCTCGACGATTCCAATTCCGCGATCCGCAAGGTCACGTCGAAGCCGTCCTGGACCGGATCGAGCAGATCGTCGCTGAGCACGATCTGCAGCTGCAGCTCCGGATATCGCGCCATGAAATCGGCGAGCACCGGACCGAGCCGCATGGTGCCGAACGACATCGGCGCGTTGACGCGCAGCAGCCCGCGCGGCGCCGACTGCGCCTGCGTCACCGCCTGGTCGGCCGCCTCGACCTCCGAGAGGATGACGAGCGCGCGCTCGAAATAGCGCTTGCCGTTCTCGGTCGGGCTGGCGTGCCGCGTGGTCCGGATCAGCAACTGGACGCCGAGGCTTTCCTCGAGGTCGGCGATGTACTTGCTGATCGCCGAGCGCGACAGCCGCAGCTGCCGGCCGGCTTCCGCGAAGCTGCCGCTTTCCACCACCTTCACGAAGGCCCGGAGGCTGCCGAGCTTATCCAAGGGCCGCCTTTGCCGATTGTTTCCAAATCGTAGACATAGCCGTCATATTTGCATGGATTGTCTCCAATCCAAAGCGGAACAATATTTCCGGCCAGAGCAAGACGCTCCCCCGAACTCAGGAGGACGACCATGTCTGGACTGCACCATGTCACTGCGATCGCCGGCGACCCCATCCGCAATTTTGGCTTCTACACGCGGGATCTGGGCCTGCGCTTCGTCAAGAAGACGGTCAATTTCGACGATCCCGGCACCTATCACTTCTATTATGGCGATGAGACCGGCCGCCCCGGCACCATCCTGACCTTCTTCCCCTGGGCCGGCGTTTCGCCCGGACGCCGCGGCGTCGGCGAGACCCATCAGACCGCCTTCCGCGTGCCGCAGCGCTCGCTCGGCTACTGGACCCAGCGCTTCACCGAGAAGGGCATTGCCTATGAGGCGCTGGAGAAGCGCTTCGGCGAGTCCGTGCTGCCGTTCACCGACCCCGACGGCATGGCGCTCGCGCTGGTCGGCATTCCCGGCGCCGAAGGCGAGCCCGGCTGGAGCAATGGCGACGTGCCGGCCGAGCATGCGATCCGCGGCTTCCACGGCGTGACCTTGCTGCTCGACAGCGCGGCGAAGACCGCCGCCGTCCTCACCGACGTGTTCGGCTTCAAGGAGACCGGCCGCGAGGGCTCGGTGATCCGCTTCAAGGCCGCGGGCGATGCCGAAGGCAGCATCGTCGACATCTACGAGGCCAAGGGATTCTTGCGCGGGCATCAGGGCGGCGGGTCGGTGCATCACATCGCGTTCCGCGCGGCTGACGATGCGGAGCAAGGCCGGATGGCGCAAAAGCTCGTGAGCAATCACGGCCTGCATCCGACCGAGCAGAGGGACCGCAACTACTTCCGCTCGATCTACTTCCGCGAGCCCGGCGGCGTGCTGTTCGAGATCGCGACCAACATCCCCGGCTTCGCCGTCGACGAGCCCGTCGCGACGCTGGGGCGCGACCTCAAGCTGCCTGCATTCCTCGAGCAGCACCGCAAGCAGATCGAGGGCGTGCTGCCGAGCCTGGAAGAGACCGTGTCATGACCGAGAGCGCCTTCATCCATCGCTTCGAGCCCGCCACCCGCGCGGGCTCCCCTCCGCTGCTGCTGCTGCACGGCACCGGCGGTGACGAGAACGACCTGCTCGGGCTCGGCAAGATGATCTCGCCCGGCTCGGCCCTGCTGTCGCCGCGCGGCCGCGTGCTCGAGCACGGCATGCCGCGCTTCTTCCGCCGCCTCGCGGAAGGCGTGTTCGACGAGGACGACGTGCGCCGCCGCGCGCATGAGCTCGGCGACTTCGTGAGCGAAGCGCGGCAGCGCCACGGCATCGCCGCGCCTGTCGCAGTCGGCTTCTCCAACGGCGCCAACATCGCCGCCGCGCTGTTGTTGCTGGAGCCTGAAGTGCTTGCCGGCGCGATCCTGCTGCGCGCAATGGTGCCGCTGTCTGATCCGCCAACGGCGGATCTCGCCGGAAAGCCGATCCTGCTGCTGTCCGGTCAGGGCGACCCGATCGTGCCGGCCGACAATTCGGCCAGGCTTGCGGCCCTGCTCTCGCAAGCTGGCGCGAGCGTGACCCACAGGATCCTGCCGGCGGGCCATCAATTGTCGCAAGCGGACGTGACGCTCGCGCGCGACTGGATCGGCAATGTCGCGGCGAAAGCCGCATGAGAGAGAGGTGGCGCATCGTTTTCCGAACGATGCGCCGCCGCCTTCACTCAGATGGAGAATCGAGTTACCGGGCGTCGGCGATGTCAGGTCCAGACGACGGCATCTTCGCGTTGGCTGCCAAGGACCGGTTCGACGGCGATGCCGGGTCCGGCAACCGGAAAGCGGCGTCGGACGGCACGCCCTGGGATGGTCGACGCGCAGCACTCGTCGGAAGCACGATCACTTTCGCGCCGATCTTCACCCGCTCATAGAGGTCGACGACATCCTCATTGGTGAGCCGGATACAGCCGGACGAAACCCGCTTCCCGATCGTATCGGGCTTGTTGGTGCCGTGAATTCTGTATTCGGTGTCGCCCAGATACATCGCCCGGGCGCCGAGCGGGTTGCCGGGGCCACCTGCCATGAACCGCGGCAGATAAGGCTGACGGGTGACCATCTCCGCGGGCGGATGCCAATCCGGCCATTCTGCCTTGCGGGCCACGGTCTGCTCACCGGACCATGTGAAACCTTCGCGGCCGACACCGATGCCGTAGCGCATCGCTTGCGTGTCGTTCAGGACGAAATAGAGAAACGTGTTCTTGGTATCGATGATCACGGTGCCCGGCGCCTGGCGGCTCGCATAGTCAACCACCTGCCGGACAAAAGCGCCGGGGCCGTCAGCAGCTTTTGGAGGCTCGACCAGAGGCGCCGGTGCCGGAATCGGAGCCGGAGGCGGCGCCGATGCATGAACCGGAGGTGCCACGTAGACCGGGGATGACGATGCCTGGGCCTGCGGCGCGGACGGCTTCCGTGCCGGTTGCACGCTCGCCGGGCGAGACAGCAAGCCGTAGCCCAATGTAGCCACGGCCACGGCGCCAATTGCAACTCTGGCGGCCATCGGTATCGCGAGCGTCTCCGCCTTCCTGCGTTTGGCTCGCTTGCTCATATGCTTCCCCAGGTCACCATGCCCAACAGAGGTAACCCGGCAAAATTTAAGAAACTTCGAAGCGATTGCGTTCAGATTGAAACCGTCAGCGATGGTTAACGCGGACTCCGGTTCCGCAGCTGAGGAATTTCGAATATCGCTGTTTCGCCCGACGGGACAATGGTCCCCGCGCACCGCCTCGACGATCGAACGCACAATGCGCAAGCCATTGAAATGACTACGCCCGGCTACTGTGCATGGGGTTGTTTTTCAGTTTTTGCTTTGGGCCTGCCAAACGATTGGCCTCTTCCCGACGGGAAGAGGCCAAGATTGAACCGACGCGCTCGCCTTGGTCGCGCGTTCCTACTCCCAGGCCCAGGCCGAGAAATCGTTCTCGAACTGCGGGACTTCTTTCCAGACGCCCTTCAGCTTCTTGTTGATGACGGTCGGCCATTGCGGCTGAAACAAATAGGCGGAGACGGCGTCGGTGGCGAGCATGCGCTGGGCGTCGCCGAGCAGCTTGGCGCGGGCGGCTTCTTCCGGTGTCGACACGATCTGCTTGTAGAGCGCGTTGAACTTCTCGTTGTTGTAGCCGAGATAATAGTCGGGCTCGGTGATCTTGACGAGATCGAACGGCTCGACGTGGCTGACGATGGTGAGGTCGAAATTGTGCGGGCCATTGCCGGCGAACACCTGCGACAACCACTGCGCCCACTCGACGTTCTCGATCTTGGCGACGATGCCGACCTTGGCGAGCTGGGCCGCGACGATCTCGCCGCCCTGCCGCGCATAGGGCGGCGGCGGCAGCTTCAGCGACAGCTCGAGCGGCGCGGTGACGCCGGCTTCAGTGAGCAGCTTCTTGGCCTTCTCGGGGTCGTAGGGATTGACGCCGGTGGTGTCGACGTAGCCGAGCGATCCCGGCGTGTAGAAGCTGCCGATCGGCGTGCCGAACCCCTCGACGGCGCCGTCGATCAATGCCTTGCGGTCGATCGCAGCGAGAATGGCGCGGCGAACGCGGACGTCGTCGAGCGGCTTCTTCCGATGATTGATCGCGACGATGGTCTTGGCCCTGGATCCGCCGATCAGCACCGTGAAACGCGGGTCGCTCTTGAACTGGGCAACGACGCGGGTGGCGATGCGCGGAAACGCGTCGACGTCGTTCGACAGCAGCGCCGCGGCCTGGGCGGCCGGATCGGAGATGAAGCGGATCGTCACCTTCGAGAGCTTGATTGCGGAGGCGTTGCGGTAGTCGGCCCATTTGTTGAGCGTGATCGAGGAGCCCTTGGCCCAGGCACCCAGCTGATAGGGTCCGGTCCCGACCGGCTGGGTGACGTTGGTCGCCGCGCTCTTGGGCTCGACGATCGAGCCGCTCGCCTGTCCCAGCAGGAACGGCAGGTTCGGCTCGGAATATTTCAGGGTGATCACGATCGTGTCGGCGTCGGGCGCGTCGACCTTCTCGAACGCCTGGAACAGGCTCTTGTCCTTGTTGGTGCTGGTCGGCGCGGCGTTGCGCTCGAAGGAGAACTTCACCGTCGCGGAATCGAACGGCTCGCCATTGTGGAATTTGACGCCCTTGCGAAGCTTGAACGTGTAGGTCTTGAGATCGGGCGAAGCAGTCCAGCTCTCGGCCAGCAGCGGCGATACCGAGCCGTCCTCGTTGATCTTGGTCAGCGTCTCGTAGATGTTGTAGAGCGTGACCTCGGCGATCGCAGCCGCAGCGGCATTGGTCGGATCGAGCCCCGGCGGCTCCAGCGTCATCCCCATGACGACGCTGTCCTTCTTGCTCTGCGCCAGCACCGGCAAAGGCGCCGCGACGAGCGCAGCCGCTACGGCGACAATCGACAATTTCCTCAACATGCGTAACTCCCCGGCCTGTTCCGTTCTTCAGCCTACGCCAATCCGGCTCCGGACACTAACCTTCCATCGCGACCTGCGGCAACGCCATCACGGCCTCCGCCCTGTGGCAGGCGGCAAGGTGTCCCTCGCCGACCTTGCGTAACGCAGGCAGGGCCTCGCGGCAATGCTGCTCGGCGAGCGGGCAACGCGCGACATAGGGGCATCCGGCCGCCGCCGCCGATTGCGAGGCGATGGCCTGGCCGCCGCGCCGCCGCCGACCGCCGCCGGCACGTGCCCGCGGCACCGCCTCCAGCAGCGCTCGCGTATAGGGATGAGCGCAATGCTCGAAAAGGTCTTCGGGCCGGCCCTGCTCGACGATACGGCCGAGATACATCACCGCGACCTCGTCGCAGAGATAGTCGACGACGGCGAGATCGTGGCTGATCAGGATGTAGCTGAGGCCGAACTGCTCCTGAAGATCCTGCATCAGATTCAGCACCTGGGCCTGCACGGAGACGTCGAGCGCGGAGACCGGCTCGTCGGCGACGATCAGCTTGGGCTGGGTGATCAGCGCGCGCGCGATGGCGATGCGCTGGCGCTGGCCGCCGGAGAACTCGTGCGGATACTTCTCCATGTCGGCATCGCGCAAGCCGACCTGGCGCAGCGCGGCGGCGACGCGGTCGCGGAACGTGGAGCGGTCGGCTCCCTCCAGCACGGTGAGTGGCTCGGCCACGATGCGCGCGATGGTCTGGCGCGGATCGAGCGAGCCGTAGGGATCCTGGAACACCATCTGGAAATCGCGGCGGGCGCGGCGCAATTCATCGGCGGGGATGCGGTTGAGATCGCGCCCGAGCAGCGCGACCTGTCCCGACGTCGGCCGCTCCAGCGCCATCACCAGCCGCGCGAAGGTCGACTTGCCCGAGCCGGATTCGCCGACGACGCCGAGGCTCTTGCCCGCGGCCACCTGCACGCTGACACCATTGAGCGCACGCACCTGGCCCGGCGCACGAAACAGGCTTTCCCGCGGCAGCGCATAGCGCTGTTCGAGATCCTTCACGTCGAGAAGCGGCGCGGCGGTCATGCGGTCAGCGCTCCGACACGTTCTGCCATCGACACATCGGTCCTGATGCAGCGCACGCCATGGCGCGGTCCGACCTCCACCATCGGCGGCAGTGCGGCGCGACACGCATCGATCACCAGCGGACAGCGGTCGGAGAAGGTGCACCCCGTCGGCAGATCGGCCAGCTCCGGCACCGTGCCCGATATCGTCTGCAGCCGCGTCCCCTTGCGTGCGCCGAGCTTCGGCCGCGCGCGGAACAGGCCCTGCGTGTAGGGATGGCCCATGCGGCGGAAGACCTCGTCGGTCGGTCCGCTCTCGACGACGGCGCCGCCATACATCACCATCATGCGCTGCACGTTCTCGGCAATGACGCCGAGATCGTGCGAGATCAGGATCATCGACATGCCGCGCTCCTCGACGAGATCGGCAATGAGGTCGAGGATCTGTCCCTGGATGGTGACGTCGAGTGCGGTGGTCGGCTCGTCCGCGATCAAGAGGTCCGGCTCGCAGGCGAGCGCCATCGCGATGGTGATGCGCTGGCGCTGGCCGCCGGAAAACTGGTGCGGATAGGCATCGACGCGCCTGACAGCATCGGGCAGTCCGACGCGGTCGAGCAAGGCGATCGTCTCTCTGCGCGCCTGCACCGCCGAATATGTCTTGTGCCGCCGCAGCGGCTCGGCGACCTGATCGCCGATCGTGTGCATCGGGTTGAGCGCGGTCATCGGCTCCTGGAAGATCATGCTGATACGGTTGCCGCGCAGGCGGCAATAATCCGCATCCGGCAATCCCACGAGCTCGTGGCCGTCGAGCTTGATGCTGCCCGAGACCACGGCGCTATCTGGCAGCAGTCCCATCAGCGACATTGCGGTGATCGACTTGCCGCAACCGGACTCGCCGACGAGCCCGAGCGTCTCGCCGCGCTTCAGCGAGAAGCTGAGGCCGCGTACGGCCTGCGCCGGCCCGCGACTGGTGTTGAGGCGGACGCCGAGATTCTCAACTTCGATCAGCGGCATGTCGGAGCGCTCGGTCATGGTCATCGCTCGCGCGCCAATCTGGGATCGAGCAGGTCGCGCAAGCCGTCGCCGAGCAGATTGAGGCCCAGCACCGCGATCGCGATCGCCGCACCCGGATAGACCGCGAGCATCGGCGATTGGAACAGCAGGGTCTGCGCATCGTTCAACATCCGTCCCCAGGACGGCTGCGGCGGCTGCGTGCCGAGACCGAGATAGGACAGCGCCGCTTCGGCGAGAATGGCGAGCGCGAACTGGATGGTGACCTGCACGATCAGGATCGACAGGATATTCGGCAGCACGTGCTCGATGGTGATGCGGAAGCGCCCCTTGCCCGCGGCGCGCGCGGCCAGCACGAATTCGCGGGCCCAGATCGCATTGGCCGAGCCCCGCGTCAGCCGCGTCAACGTCGGGATCTGGAAGATGCCGATGGCGACGATCGAGGTGACCATGCCCGGCCCCGCCACCGCGGCGAGCATGATCGCGGACAGCACGGCCGGAAAGGCGAAGGTGAAGTCGGAGAAGCGCATGATGATCTCTTCGGTCCAGCCGCGCCGCGCCGAAGCGATCAGGCCGAGCGTGACGCCGAAGGTGAGACCGATGCCGACCGCGATGATTCCGACCATGATGGTGGAGCGGGCGCCGGCGAGCAGCAGCGAGACGATGTCGCGGCCGAAGGAATCGGTGCCGAGCCAATGCGCCGCCGACGGCGGCCGCAGCTTCGAGGCGATGTCGATCTCGTAAGGCGACCACGGCGTCCAAACCAGCGACAGGAGTGCCGAGGCGAGCACGAGAAGGCTCAACGTGCCGCCGAGGACGAAGCTGCGGTGGCGCAGCGCACGGCGCCAGAAGGTCCGGGCCGGCAGCGGCCGCGTGGCGAGCGGCGCGTCGATGGTCATGGGCGCGCTCACAGGTCGTGAACCTTGATGCGGGGATCGATGAAGGCGTAGAGCACGTCGACCACGAAATTGACGATTACGACCATGGTCGCAAGCAGCATCACGCAATTGCGCACCACGATCAGGTCGCGGTTGGCGATCGACTGGAAGATCAGGCGGCCGAGCCCCGGCAGGTAGAACACGTTCTCGATCACGATGGTGCCGGCCAGCAGATTGGCGAATTGCAGGCCCATCACCGTCATCACGGGAATCATGGCGTTGCGCAGCACATGGCTCCACAGCACCTCGCGCTTGCCGAGCCCTTTGGCGCGCGCGGTACGGACGAAATCCTCGCGCAGCACCTCGAGCACGGCGGAGCGCGTGACGCGCGCCAGAATCGCGGCCTGCACCACCGCGAGCGAGATCGCCGGCAGCAGCAGTGACTTGAAGCCGAGCCAGATGCCGTCTTCCCAGCCGGCAAAGCCGCCCGCCGAGAGCCATTGCAGCCGCACGGAGAACAACAGCACCAGCAGGATCGCAAACCAGAAATTGGGCAGCGCGATGCCGATTTGCGTCAGCGACATCACGCCGACGTCGCCGAGCTTGTTGTGGTTGGCGGCGGTATAGATGCCGGCCGAGAGCGCCAGCGTCACCGTGATTGCCATGGCCATGATCGCGAGCGGAACGGTCAGCAGCAGCCGCTCCCCGATCAGGCTGGCGACCGGCGTGCCGTAGACATAGGAATTGCCGAGATCGCCGGACAGAAGTCCCTTGATCCATTGCAGATAGCGAACCGCCAGGGGCTGGTCGAGACCGAGCTTGATGGTGAGCGCGCGCACCGCGTCCGGCGAGGCATCGGCGCCCATCAGCATCTGCGCGGCATTGCCGGGAAGTGCGTCGAGCACCAGGAAGATGATCAGCGATGCGCCGATCAGCGTCGCCAGCAAGGTCACCAGACGTCGGAGGACAAATACGCTCATGCGCGCTCGGCTTCAGGGCTCAGCTGCGGCACGATCAACATGTCCGGACGAGAGAGGCAAGCCTTTTGCTGCGGGGACATGTCGTCATTCCGGCCAGCGGGACAGAAGGCCTGCGGAGGCCTCGAACAATGCGCAGATGCGCAGCAGCTCCGCATCCGCGCGGAAGCGGCCGACCAGCTGCAACCCGATCGGCAAGCCGTCACGGCCGAAGCCTGAGGGCAGGCTGATGGCGGGATGGCCGGTCATGTTGAACGGCATGGTCCAGGGGAACCAATGCGGCCGGACGCTGTCGAAATGCCGACCGTCGATCTCGATGGTGCCGAACAGGTCCTGGCCGATCGGCAGCGCGGTCCGAGTCAGGGTCGGCATCGCCAGCAGGTGCCCGCGCGCAAGCAACGATTGCACCCGGCGGAACAGTGCGGTGCGCGCGAACATCGCCTCCTGGTAGTCGACGCCGCTGACCTCGGTGGCGAGTGCGAGCTGCTTGAGGAAAGCCTCGCTCAGCACGTCCTTGTGCTCCGCGGCAAGCTTGGCAAAGCGCGTGCGCCAGACCGTGTGGTTGATGGCGCGCCAGATCGGCTCGATGTCGAAACCGTCGCCCGAGAATTCCTCGAGCTCGGCCCCCAGCCCTGCCAGTCGGTCGAGGCTCGCCTTGAAATTGGCGGCGACCTCCGCGGACACCGGACGGCCCGGCGGCGTCAGGCAGCACAGGATCCTGAGCCCGCGCAGATCGCCGCGCGGGGCGGCGGTGCCGATGAAGTCAGGCACGGGCACGCCGATCGACCAGGGATCACAGGCGTCCTCCCCCGCCATCGCCTGCATCATCAGCGCAGTGTCGGCGACGGTGCGCGTCGTGGGTGTGACATAGGTCTGGTTGCCGAAGACATCCAACGCCTGGCTGTGCGGGATGATGCCGTTGCTCTGCTTCAGACCCACCACGCCGTTGCAGGCGGCGGGAATCCGCGTCGAGCCGCCGCCATCGGTCGCAATCGCAAGCGGTGCGATGCCGCTGGCGACCGCAACCGCCGCGCCGCCGCTGGAGCCGCCGGAGGAGCGGCACGCGTCCCAGGCGTTGCGGGTCCGGCCGAACAGCGGAGAATCCGTCAGGCACTTGCTGCCGAATTCCGGCGTGGTGGTCTTGCCGATCAGGATCGCGCCTTCGCTGCGCAGCCGCGCCACCGCGACGGCGTCCTCGGTCGGCACGTTGTCCTTGTAGGGAACGGCGCCGAAGGTGGTCCTGACGCCCCTGGTGTTGACGATGTCCTTGACGGTAACCGGGATGCCGTGCAGCAGACCGAGCGGCTCACCGGCCATCAGCTTGCGCTCGGCCGCGCGCGCCTGCGCCATCGCCTCCTCGCCACAGAGCGTGATGAAGCAGTTCAATTCGGGTTGGAGCGCCTCGGCGCGCGCGAGCACGGCACGGACGATCTCGACCGGCGAAATCTTCTTTGCGGCAATGAGGCCGCGTAACTCGGTTGCGGACAAGAGACAAGGATCACCGTTGATCGCCACATCACGCTCCGAAGCGGGCCGCAATTGGTCCCAGGACATCGACAAGACATTGACAGCGAGAATGACAGTTTTGTTAACTCGCCGTCCAATACGATTTTGATCGTCAACCCATACGTTCTCGGTATGCCAATGGATCTTCGCCGGCTCCGCTATTTCGTCGCCGTCGCCGAGGCGCGCAGCATCGGCAAGGCCGCCGAGCGGCTGCGGATGGCGCAGCCTCCGCTCTCCGTCCAGATCCGCAAGCTCGAGGCCGAGATCGGCGCGCCGCTATTCCGCCGCGGCACCCGTGGCATGGACCTGACCGAGGCCGGCCAGGCGCTGCTGGCCCGCGCGAGCGAGGCGCTGGCGCTGGCCATCGACGGCGCCGAAGCCGCGCGCGCGGTCGCCGCCGGCAAGCGCGGACGGCTCTCGGTCGGCTACATGTTCGTGCTGGCGAATGCGATGCTGCCATCTCTGATCCCGGAGCTGCGGCGATCCATTCCGGGCATCGATCTCGACTTCGCCGAACTCAGCGCATCGACGCGCGAGGCCCGGCTGCTCGATCGCAGCGTCACGGTCGCGCTGTGCATGCCGGCCATCAACCATCCCGAGATCCAGGTGGCGCGGATCGGGGCACAGCCATTCATGCTGGCAATGCCGATCCGCTCGCCGCTCGCACGGCTCAGTGCGGTGCCGATGGAGCGGTTGCACGGCCGCCCGCTGATCGCGTTGCCGCCGCCGGAGCAGGATCCGGCCTCCTCCGCCGTCGCGGCCCTGCTGCGCCGGCATCAGATCGTGATGCCGATCGCGAGCCGGGTGGAGACGGTGCATTCGGCGATGAGCCTGGTTCTCGCCGGCGAAGGTTTTGCGATCGTGCCGGCCTGCGCCAAGCTCGGCGCGCCACACGGCATCGTGTTCAGGCCGCTGCGCGATGCAGCCGACTCCCTCGATATCGCCGTCTGCTGGCGGCGGGATTCCCAGAGCCCGCTGATCTCCAGATTTCTCAAATGCGCCGAGAAGGCCGTCGCGCGGATGTGAGGCGCGCTACCAGCTCCAAGTGATCTCCTTGCTCCAGGGCGGATCGGCGCCCGGGCGGGTGCAAGTCAGGCCGGCGCAATTGGCAGCAAAGGACAGCGCGCGGCGGAGCTCGTCGGCACTGATGTCCTTCAATGCTTCCCGGGCAATGCGTTCCTGTTTATGCAGGGCAAACAGCAGCGCCGCCTGAAAGCTGTCGCCTGCGCCGATCGTGTCGGCGACGTCGACCTTGGGTGCTTCGACCTCGATCTGCCCTGCTCCCGCGTGCCAGGCGATCGCGCCATGATTGCCGCGGGTGATGACGACGAGGCTGGTGCCCTGCCCGAGCAGCGCGCGCGCGCGCTGCGGATGCGGCTCCTCGCCGAAGAGATAGTCGAAGTCGACGTCCGACATCTTGATCAGATCGGCTTGGTTCGCGAACTCCGCCATGCGCGCGAGATAGGCCGGCTTGTCCTTGACCAGATTGGGTCGGCAATTCGGATCGAAGGAGATCGTCGAAGCCGCCCGCGCGTCCGCGATCAGCGCCTTGGTCTCGGCCGCGCCCTGATCGTTGACCAGGGTGGTCGAGCCGACATGGACGGCCTCGACAGTGTCGAACTGAATGGACCCGCGCCGGTAGGTCCAGTTCCGCGTCGCAGTCTCGGCATCGTAGAAGGCGTAGTGCGACTCGCCCGCCACGATACGGACGAAGGCGAGCGTGGTCTGATGATCGCTGCGGGTCGCGAGATCGAGATCGACGTGAGAGGCCGTAGCATGATCTGCGATCATCCGCCCGAACAGATCGGTCGAGATGCCGCCGACGAAGCCGGCCGGCGCGCCCAGCCGCGCCATGCCGATCGCGACATTGAGGCAGGAGCCGCCGACGGCCGGCATCACCGCCTCGCGCCCCTCGGCGGTTCGCGTCGGCACGAAATCGATCAGCGCATCGCCGCAGGCAATCAGCATGTCCTTCAACCTCTCGCGATGCCGCTCATCGCCGCACGGCTGCCGCGATCGAGCTCGCGCAGCAGCTTGTAGACCTCGCGCTTGCGGGTGTGAAACGCCGCCATGTCGGGCGCGGTCGGCTCGCTCTTCCGTCCCAGCGCCGACATCCTGGCCATCGTCTCGCCGATCGACGCATAGGCCCCGCCGGCCACCGCCCCCAGCATCGCGGCACCGAGCAGCACCGGCTCCTTCGTCTGCGGCAGCGCGACAGTGAGCCCCGTCGTATCGGCCATGATCTGCCGTACCAGCGGGCTGCGGCTGGCGCCGCCGCCCATGATCATCATGCTGGCGCGCACGCCATGCGCGGCAAAGGCCTCGATCACCTCGGCGAGCCCATAGGCGAGCCCGCACAAGCCGGCGACGAACAGCCGCTCCATCGAGGCGATGTCGGTGTCGAGATCGAGGCCGGCGATCACCGCGCGCGTATCCGGATCGGCGTGGGGCGAGCGGTTGCCGATGAACTCAGGCAGGACATGGATATCGCGGGCGAGCAGCGCGGCGCGGCTGGCATCGCCGGCACGTGCGATGATCCGGCGCTCGAGGAAGTCGATGAGGTCGAGCCCCTCGCCGCGCGCCGCCGCGCTGGCCTCGGCATGGGCCGGATGCGACTTGAGCAGATGGTCGATCGCCGCGCCCGCGGCAGACTGACCGCCCTCGTTGAGCCAGAAGTCCGGGACCATGCCGGAGTAATAGGGTCCCCACACCCCCGGCACGAAGCACGGCTCCTTGGTCGTCGCCATGATGCAGGCCGACGTCCCCATGATGTAGGCGAGCCGGTCGCAGACATCGCTGTCCCCACCCGAGCCGTTGCGGCCACCGATCGCGCCGATGCCGCCGGCATGGGCGTCGATCAGCGAGGCACCGACCGGTGTGCCCGGCGCCAGGCCGAGCTCCGCCGCGGCCGTGCGGGTCAGACCGCTGCCGAGCCGCGTGCCGGGAGCAACGATCTCGGTGCCGATGCGGGCGTATGTCTCGTTCACGAAGTCCGACAGGCCGATACGCTTGAAGAATTGCGCGCTCCAGCCGCCGCCATCATGGGCCAGATAATTCCATTTGCAGGTGACGGTGCAGGTTGAGCGCTGCAGCGAGCCGGTCGCGCGCCAGGTCAGATAGTCCGCCAGGTCGAAGAAGTGGCCGGCTGCGTCGAAGCTGCCACGAAGGTGCCGCTTCAGCCATAGCAGCTTCGGCATTTCCATCTCCGGCGAGATCGAGCCGCCGACATAGCGAAGCACGGCATCCTCGGTCTCGTTGATCAGCCGTGCCTCGGCAATGGCACGATGATCCATCCAGACGATGACATTGCGCTGCGCCTCGCCGGTCGCGCTGACGGTGAGCGGCTCGCCCTGTCTGTCGAGGACAACCAGCGAACACGTGGCGTCAAAGCCGATGCCGCCGACGCTGTCGGGCGCAATGCTCGCTTGCGCCATCGCCGCTCGCACCGACGTCGTGCAGGCCTCCCAGATATCCTGAGACGACTGCTCGACGATGTCGCCGGCCTCGTGCCAGATGCGGATCGGATGCCGCGCGGTCGCAAGCAGGTCTCCGGCCTCGTCAAACACCCCCGCCCGCGCGCTGGTGGTCCCTACGTCGACGCCGATATACGCTCGCGGCATTGTCGCTCCCGGTCGCTTTCCGTCGCTTTTGACGGTCAGCCTACCAGCAAGTGTAGCCGCCATCCACCAGCACGATGCTGCCGGTCATCAGGCTCGCCGCCTCCGAGGAGAGGAACAGCACGACGGAGGCGATCTCCTCGACCTGCCCCATCCGCGCCATCGGAGTTCCACCGATCCAGGCGTCGTACATCCTGGCATTGCTCTTCACGAAGGCGTTGAGCGGCGTCTCGATATAGGTCGGCGCCACCGCATTGACGCGGATGCCGCGCGCGCCCCATTCGGCGGCCAGCGATTTGGTCAGGTGATGCACCGCCGCCTTGGAGGCGTTGTAGAAGCACTGCTCCTGCGGCTTGTTGACGATGAAGCCGGACATCGAGCCGACATTGACGATGGCGCCGCTTTTCGCCTTCAGCATGTGCTTGCCGAATTCGCGGCAGCACCAGAACGTGCCGTTGAGATTGACATCGATGACGTTGAGCCAGTGCTCGTCGGTGACGGTTTCGGCCGGGGTTTCGCTGCGGGCGATGCCGGCATTGTTGACGAGAATATCGACCTTGCCGTGGCGGGCGACGAGGTCGTTCGCGACTTCCGCCACCCGCCTGGTATCGGTCACGTCCATGATTGCGGTCTCGATGTCGAAGCCCTTTGTCTTCAGGCTGGCCTTGGCGCTGTCGGCGACCCTGCCGTCGCGGTCGCCGATGATCACCCTGGCGCCGGCTTCGGCCAGCGCTTCCGCGCAGCCAAGGCCGATGCCCTGCCCGCCGCCGGTGATGAACGCGGTCTTGCCGTCCAGCTTGAATTTTTCCAGGTACATGGCGGTGTTTCCGTTGTCTTGACGTTTCTTGTCAGCGTCGAAGCGCGTTGCCGGCCTCGTCGAAGCGGTGGATGCGCGCAGGGTCCGGCAACAGCGAGACGCGGTCGCCGGCGTGCAGGCTCAATTCCCCGACGTGGCGCGCCGTCAGCATGCCGAGCGCACCGGCATCGACATAAAGAAAGGTGTCGCTGCCGAGATGCTCGGCGACCGCGATCGTGCCCAGCCAGCCGCCGGCGCCGTCGCGCTCGATCTTGAGGTGCTCCGGCCGTACGCCGATCGTGGTCGCGCCCTGCTGCGCAGCGAGCTCGCCGGTGACGAAATTCATCCTGGGCGAGCCGATGAAGCCGGCAACGAAGAGATTGGCCGGCCGCTCGTAGAGCTCCAGCGGCGAGCCATATTGCTCGATCTTGCCGCCGTTGAGCACGACGATCTTGTCGGCCATGGTCATGGCCTCGACCTGGTCATGCGTGACGTAGATCGCGGTGGTGCCGAGCTGCTTCTGCAGCCTGGTCACCTCGATGCGCATCTGCACGCGCAGCGCGGCATCGAGGTTGGAGAGGGGCTCGTCGAACAGGAAGGCCTTGGGCTCGCGCACGATGGCGCGGCCGATCGCGACGCGCTGGCGCTGGCCGCCGGAGAGCTCGCGCGGCTTGCGGTCGAGATAGGCCGTGAGGTTCAGCGTCGCGGCGGCGGCCTCGACCTTGCGGTTGATCTCGTCCTTGGCAAGGCCGGCCATCTTCAGGCCGAAGCCGATATTGCCGCGCACGCTCATATGCGGATAGAGCGCGTAGGACTGAAACACCATCGACAGCCCGCGCTTGGCGGGCGGCGTGTCGACGACGTTCTTGCCGTCGATCAGGATCCTGCCGCCGGAGACGTCTTCGAGCCCGGCAATCAACCGCAGCAAGGTTGTCTTGCCGCAGCCGGACGGGCCGACGAAGACCACGAAGGAGCCGTCGGCGATGTCGAGGTCGGCGCCCTTGATGATGTGCACGGGGCCGAACGATTTCTGCACGCCTTGAAGTGTGATCTGACCCATGATCCGGCAGCCCCTCTACTTCACCGCGCCGAAGGTGAGCCCGCGCACGAGCTGCTTCTGGCTGAACCAACCGAGGACGAGAATAGGCGCGATCGCCATCGTCGAGGCCGCCGACAGCTTTGCCCAGAACAGCCCTTCCGGGCTCGAATAGGAGGCGATGAACGTGGTCAGCGGCGCCGCGTTCGAGGTCGACAAATTGAGCGTCCAGAACGCCTCGTTCCAGGCGAGGATCAGGTTCAGCAGCATCGTGGACGCCAGCCCCGGGATCGCCATCGGCGTCAGCACGTAGACCAGCTCGCGGCCGATGGTGGCGCCGTCCATGCGCGCGGCTTCGAGAATGTCGCGCGGGATCTCCTTGAAATAGGTGAAGAGCATCCAGATGACGATCGGCAGATTGCCGAGGCACAGGATGAAGACGAGGCCAATGCGGGAATCCAGCAGACCGAACGACTTGTAGATCAGGTAGATCGGCACCAAGACGCCGACCGGCGGCATCATCTTGGTCGAGAGCATCCAGAGTAGGATGTCCTTGGTGCGCTTGGTCGGCGAGAACGCCATCGACCAGGCCGCGGGAATGGCGATCAAGAGAGCGATGAGCGTCGAGCCGCCGGCGATGACGATCGAGTTCATCGCGTGGTGAAAATAGTCGCTCCGCTCCTGGACGGTAGCATAGTTTTCCGTGGTCCAGTGGAAGAACAGGAAGGACGGTGGAATGGCAAATGCCTCGAGCTCGGTCTTGAAGCTCGTCAGCATCATCCACAGGATCGGGAAGAAGATCAGGAAGCCGAAGAACCACGCTCCGATCGTCGAGACCACCACCCGCCGCGTCGTCGCCATCCGCGCCATGCTTCAAGCCTCCAGATTGCGGCCGACGATGCGGACGAGGAAGAAGGCGACGACGTTGGCGATCACCACGGCGACGAGGCCGCCCGCCGAGGCGGTGCCGACGTCGAACTGGATCAGCGCCTGCGAATAGATCAGGAAGGCGATGTTGGTGGTTTGCAGGCCCGGCCCTCCCCCGGTGGTGACGAAAATCTCGGCAAACACCGTCAGCAGGAAGATGGTCTCGATCAGGATCACCACCGTGATGGGACGCGCCAGATGCGGCAGCGTGATGTAGATGAAGGTCGATACCGCGGGGGCGCCGTCCATTTCGGCAGCCTCCTTCTGCTCTTCGTCGAGCGATTGCAGCGCGGTGAGCAGGATCAGCGTCGCGAACGGCAGCCATTGCCAGGTCACGATCAGGATCACGGCAAACAGCGGCACGTCGTTGAACCAGTCGATCGGCGTCAACCCGAACAACGAGGCGAGCCAGGCGAACAGGCCGGACACCGGATGCATCAACAGGTTCTTCCAGACCAGCGCGCTGACCGTCGGCATCACGAAGAACGGCGCGATCACCATCAGCCGCACGACATTGCGCCCGATCACCGGCTGGTCCATCAGCAGCGCGAGCGGAATGCCGAGCAGGATCGTCAGCGCGAGCACGGAGCCGACCAGCACCAGCGTGTTTCGAAGCGAGGCCAGGAAGGCGGGATCGGTGAGGAAGTAGCGGAAGTTCTCGAGGCCCACGAACGACTCGGAGCCGGGATCGAGCAGGCTGTAATGCAGGGTCGAGAAGTAGATCGTCAGCGCGAGCGGAACGATCATCCAGATGAAGAGCAGCCCGACCGCAGGCGTCAGGAGCGAGCGCGCAAGGAGCTGCGTCTGCCGGGTTGCCATGCCTGACTTCTCCTTCAGAGCGTTTTCGAGCGAAGTTGAGACCGGTTCGCGGGAAGAAAACGCGTCGGAATGAAACCTTGGAAAGAAGGCGGCCATCCATCCGGGATCGGCGGATGGCCGCAAGTCTGAGCTCAGGAGGTCGAGCTCGGGTTCACTTGATGTAGCCGGCGCGCTTCATCTCGCGCTCGGTCGCCGATTGCGCCGCAGTCAGCGCGGCATCGACCGTCATCGAGCCCGCCAGCGCGGCGGAGAATTGCTGGCCGACCTGGGTGCCGATGCCCTGGAATTCGGGAATCGCGGCGTATTGCACCCCGACATAAGGCACCGGCTTCACCGTCGGCTTGTTCGGATCGGCCGCGTCAATCGAGGCCAGCGTCAGCTTGGCGAACGGGGCGACCTTCAGATAGTCGGGGTTCTGGTAGAGCGAGGTGCGTGTGCCCGGCGGCACGTTGGCCCAGCCGTCCTTCGAGGCGACGAGCTTGGTGTAGTCCTTGCTGGTCGCCCAGGCGATGAACTTCTCGGCAGCCTCCGTCTTCTTGGAGCCGGCGGGGATCGCGAGATTCCAGGCCCACAGCCAGTTGGCGTTCTTGCCGAGGCCAGTGTTGGGAGCCAGCGCGAAACCGACCTTGTCCGCGACCTTGGAGTCCTTCGGATTGGTGACGAAGGATGCCGCGACGGTGGCGTCGATCCACATCGCGCACTTGCCGGCGTTGAACAGCGCCAGATTCTCGTTGAAGCCGTTGGAGCTCGCGCCGGGCGGGCCGGCGTCCTTCATGAGATTGACGTAGGTCGTCAGCGTCGCCTTCCATTCCGGCGTGTTGAACTGGGGCTGCCACTTCTCGTCGAACCAGCGCGCTCCGTAGGAATTGGCCATGGCCGAAAGAAACGCCATGTTCTCGCCCCAGCCGGCCTTGCCGCGGAGGCAGATGCCGTAGGTGCCTGCACCCTTGTCGGTGAGCTTCTTGGCGGCATCGACCACGAAATCCCAGGTCGGCTTTTCCGGCATCTTCAGGCCGGCCTTCTCGAACAGATCGGTGCGATACATCACCATTGAGCTCTCGCCATAGAACGGCGCGGCGTAGAGCTTGCCGTCGACGGAGACCGCATCCTTGATCTTGGGCAGGAGGTCGGCGACGTCGTAGTCGCCGCCGAGATTGGCGAGCGGCACCAGCCAGCCCTTCTTGGCCCAGATCGGCACCTCGTAGGTGCCGATGGTGAGCACGTCGAATTGACCGCCCTTGGTGGCGATGTCGGTGGTGACGCGCTGGCGCAGCACGTTCTCCTCCAGCGTCACCCATTTCACCGTGATGTCGGGGTTCTTCTTGGTGAACTCGCTCGTCAGCCCCTGCATGCGGATCATGTCGCCGTTGTTGACGGTGGCGATCGTCAGGGTCGTTTCGGCCATCGCGGGGACGGCCAGCAAAAGTGCAGATGCGCCGCAGACGGCGCCCAGGACGAGCTTCACGGTGACCTCCCCTCAATCGCGTTTGAGCATATGCCCACGCGTTGGGCGTATGTTCAACTCAACCAAGAAGGATTGTCAAGCAGGCGCGCCGGCGTTCCTGCAACTTATGAGTGCTGCGGTGCGGGAGCGGCCGACCCAAACCTTGGTGTCATGCCTCGCGAAGGCGGGGCATCCAGTACTCCGTGCCGTGAGTTGGTTTGTCCTCAGAGAGGCCGCGGCGTACTGAATCGTCCGCCTCCGCGGACGATGACAGCGGCGCGAGACGCTAGCCCGCCGGCCTATCGCTCCAGAATAGCACGTGCCGTCGTCTCGTCGGTGATCAGGCCGTTGATCAGCCCCCCGTTCAGGGCGGCCGCGATGGCTGCGACCTTGGCTGCGCCCACCGCGGCACCGATCGTCGTGGTCTTCGCCGGCACTTCCGGCGGGATGCTGGTGAGGCGCTTGTTGGTGCCGGCCTTGAGCAGCCGTCCCCTGGAATCATAGGCCCAGCCGGTGATCTCGCCGATGGCGCCGAGCCGCATCATCTCGAACAGTTCGTCGCGTGTGACGAAGCCGTCGACGTGAACCTGCGCCTTCTGGTCCATCTGGCCGATGCCGACGAGGCGCAAATCCGCCTTGGCCGCGACAGCCTTCACCTTGGCGATCGGCTCGATGCGGACCATCTTGTTGCGCTCGTCCTCCGACGACATCAGGAACGGCAGCGGCATCGGATAGTGTCGCGCTCCGGTGCGGTCCGCGAGCCGGCCGACGGTGTCGTAGAAGCTCGCCGAACCGTCGGCGGAGATGTTGCCGACCAACGAGACGATCTGGTGATTGGGCCGGTCGATCGGCGTGACGCGCTCGACCGCGGCGCGCACGGCACGGCCGGTGCCGAGCGCCACGATCACGGGCGTCTCCGACCGCAGCGCCGCATCGAGCAGATTGGCGCAGCGCTCCGCGATGCCTGCGGTGGCCTGGGGAGCAGCCGGATCGGCCGGCACCACCTCGCAATGGACGAGGTCGAACCGCTGCTTCAGACGCGCGGCAAGCTCCATGCAGGCGGCGATGGGATGCTCGAGCCGGAAGGTGATGAGGCGCTCCGCAAGGCACAGCGAGACCAGCCGCTGCGCCGAGGCCCGCGAGACCTGCAGCATCTTTGCGATCTCGTCCTGGGTGTGACCGGCGATGAAATAAAGCCAGCCGGCGCGCGCGGCGTCGTCGAGTCGCGACTTGTCGTTGTCGGCGGCCATGCGGCCCTCACGCCTCCCAGAAATCGCCCATGCGCGCGAAGACCCGGTCGGCCCCCGCGCCGGACAATATAGCCTGCCCGTCACGGCCGCGGTAATGGCTGCCGCCGACAAATCCCCAGACCGTCATGCCGGCCGCCTTGCCTGCGGCAACGCCGCTGACGCTGTCCTCGATCACCAGCGTGCGCGCAGGCCGCACTCCCATCTTCTCCGCCGCTAGCAGGAAGAGATCCGGCGCCGGCTTGCCGTGCCTGACCATTTGCGCGGTGTAGATCCGCTCGCCGAAATACGCCCGCAGGCCGGTGACATCGAGGGAGAGCGCGACGCGGTCGAAATCGCTGGACGAGGCGACGCAAAACGGCACCGACAAGTCGGACATCACGCCGGCAATGCCGGGGATCGGCTGAAGACAAGCTGCAAAAGTCGACAGCACTTGCGACTTCAGGCGCGGCAGAAAGCTCTCCGGCACGATCTGTCCCAGACTACGATAATGCTGCTCGATCGCCTTGGTGCTGCGGCCGAGAAACAGCTCGAGCGCCTGCTGCTGGCTGAGCGCGATATCGAACTCGGCCAGCACCTCGGACAGGCACCGGCAGCTCAATAGCTCGCTGTCGACGAGCACGCCGTCGCAATCGAAGATGATCAGTTCGGGTCTCGGCCGGTCCTGCTCCATCCGGCCATTCGATCATATACCCACAATGTGAGCAATAGCTCACAGGACAAGGGGGCGCCGGGGGTTCTTGTCAATGCGCGACCTGCCGGTAGATCGCAGGCAGCGCCGCGGGCAGCCGCTTGATGTTGCCGACGATGGCGTAGCCGCCGCGGCCGAACAGGGTTGGGAAGTAGGATTGCGCAGTTGCGTCCACCGTGACGCCGAAGGCGGCGATGCCGAGCCGGCGCGCCTCCTGCACCGATTTCCGGGTGTCCTCGACCGCGAAGCGACCTTCGTAATGATCGACGTCGTTCGGCTTGCCGTCGGTAAGGACGATCAGCAGCTTCTTGCGCTGCGGCTGGCGCACCAGCTCGGCCGCGGCGTGACGCACCGCCGTGCCGATCCGCGTGTAATAGCCGGGCTTCAGCGCGCCGATCCGGCGCTCCACCGTCGCGTTCATCGGCTCGCCGAACGCCTTGACCGTTTCGAGCCGCACCCAGGAGCGCCGGCGCGAGGTGAAGGTCAGGATGCTGTGGTGATCGCCGCAGGCCGAGAGACCGTGGGCGAGCACCAGCAGCGCCTCCTTCTCGACGTCGAGCACGCGGTAGCCGTCGACCCAGGCGTCGGTGGACAGCGAGACGTCGACCAGCAGCGTGACGGCGAGATCGTGCCCTTGCGGACGCATGGCGACATGGATGCGATCGAGACCGCTGCCGCCGCTGCCGGCACGCAGGTCGCATTGCGCCCGCACCAGCGCGTCGAGATCCAGGTCGTGTCCGTCGGTCTGTGCGCGCATCAATTCGTGGCGCGGCCGCAGCACCTCGAAGCGACGGCGCACCTGACGGATGTGCCGGCGCGTGGCATCGTCAGGCGTCCAGCTCTCACCCTGCTCGGAGGCCGCGCCTGCGAGCACGCGGCAATGATCCGGCAGATAGGAGCCGCTGCGATAGTTCCATTCGGGATAGGTGAGGTCGGCATTCAACTTCGAGGCATCGACGGCTTCCGGCGGCAGGTCGAGATCGAACTTGAACCGGCTCGCCGGCTTCCCGGTGCGGCGGCTGAGCGTGATCTCCTCGAGATCGTCGGCCGCCTTCTGCGCATCCTCGTCCTCGCTGTCGTCGGCCGGACGGTCGACATTGACCATCTCGGCCATCGCCAGGATCTTCTCGAAGCGGTTGAGCACGAAAGGATCGCGGCGGTTGGCATTGTCCTCGCGCTCGCGGACGGCAAAGCGTTTGCGATCGTTCTCGGCCGCGGCTTCCGCGCCCGGTGCGCATTCGTCCTCGCCGGCATGTGCGGGCGAGAGCTCGCGCGTCCAGCAATCCCCCCAGAGCGGGCACGGGAGGATCGAATGATAGCCCGGCGGCGCCTTGTCCGGCAGCGGGCCCGTGCCCATCATCGCCGGCCACAGCTTGCCCGCAGGCGCCTTGCCGGTTCCGAGCAGGGCCAGCACGATCTGCTCGACCTCCTGCTCGATCCGCGGAAGGGGACGGCGGGGCCGGGCTTCGGCGGTTGCTGCGGCGAGCTTCGCGTAATCGCCGACAAGGCCGGGAAATTGCATGAGCACAAACACCGCCGTCTCGCTGGCCCGGCGCAACACCAAGAGATCCCGCCGCAGCGGATCGGCTTCCGTGATCGTGTCGATCGGCGCGGCGGCGAACCACGCCGCAAGCCAGCGATAGAGCGCCGCGTTGAGCGCACGGTCGGGATAGATCGAGATGCGATCGGGCAGGTAGATGGTCGCAGCATCACGGCCCGGCTGCTCGAGCCGCTCGTCTCCGAGGCCGATGCGCTGCCGCCAGCCGAGGCGGTGCCCCGATTTTCGCGCGCCTGCGCTTGCAATCTGCACCCCGGTCTCGCCGCCGAGCGCGCGGAACATCACCGCGAGCCGCCCCCTCACCTCGGTCAGCGCGACGACGTGTTCGTCGTGAACCGGATAGCTCGCGGTGCCGCCGACCATCCTGTGCCAGGCGCGGCCGACCGTCTCCTCCAGTTCGAGGAAGTCGAGCATCGGTGCGGCCTCACCCGATGACGGCGCGTGCGACGTCCAGCAGCGCCGCCTTGACGTCGGGGTCGTCGGTAAGCGGCTCGATCATGCCGGCCAGCACGGCATCGGCAATCGGCGTGCCCGCGGCGATCAGGGTGGCGCAATAAACCACGAGCCGGGTCGAGACGCCCTCCTCCAGATCGTGCCCCTTGAGCGCACGCAGCCGGCCAGCCAGCCCCACCAGCGGCCGCACCTGCTCCGGCGACAACCCGCTTTCGGCGGACACGACGCCGATCTCCTGCTCCGGCGGCAGGAAATCGAATTCGATGGCGACGAAGCGCTGCCGCGTCGAGGGCTTCAGCGCCTTCAGGAGCGTCTGGTAGCCGGGGTTGTAGGAGACGACGAGCATGAAGCTGCGTGGCGCCACCAGCTCCTCGCCGGTGCGCTCCAGCGGCAGGATGCGGCGATCGTCGGTCAGAGGATGCAGCACGACGGTGACGTCCTTGCGGGCCTCGACGACCTCGTCGAGATAGCAGATACCGCCGTCGCGCACGGCGCGCGTCAGCGGACCGTCGGTCCAGACGGTGTCGCCGCCCCTGAGCAGATGACGGCCGGTGAGATCGGCGGCGGTCAGATCGTCATGACAGGCGACGGTGTGAAGCGGCAGCCCGAGCCGGGCCGCCATATGCGCGACGAAGCGGGTCTTGCCGCAGCCGGTCGGCCCCTTGAGCAGTACGGGGAGCTGATGGCGCCAGGCGTGTTCGAACAGCGCGCATTCGTTGCCGCTCGCGACATAAGCCGGCAGCTCGGGCCGAGGTGCTGCCACGGCGAGAAGTGCTGCGTTCATGATCTTCCTCCGGATTTCAAAAGAGAGGGCGGCCGCGACGAACCGCGGCCGCCTTTTGCGTTTACTCAGCCGGCTGCAGCGCGGCGGGAACGACCGCCTGCTTCTCGCGGCTCGGCACCAGCACGGCCCAGACGAACATCAGCGCGGAGATCGCCACGAACACACCGGAGCCGAGACGGACCCAGTAGAACATCGCGAGCTGGTCCTGCACGTCCATGTAGCCCTGGCCGAGCACGCGCTGGAGATGGACCTGGACGACGCCGGCGAAGGTCAGCGCGAAGGTCATCACCATCATGGCCGTGCACATGATCCAGAAGCTCGTCATGGACAGCCACTGGTTATAGGGCGCACGTCCCTTCAGCTGCGGGATCGCATAGGCCATCACCGACAGGTTCAGCATCACATAGGCGCCGAAGAAAGCGAGATGGCCATGCGCGGCGGTGACCTGCGTGCCGTGGGTGTAGTAGTTCACCGAGGACAGCGTATGCAGGAAGCCCCACACGCCGGCGCCGAGGAACGCCATCACCGAGCAGCCGACCGACCACAACAGCGCCGCGCGGTTCGGATGCTTGCGGCCGGCCTTCCAGGTCATCTGCACCGTGAAGATCACCATCGTGAAGAACGGCGCGACTTCGAGCGTGGAGAACAGCGAACCGATCCACTGCCAGTAGCCGGGCGCGCCGATCCAATAGAAGTGGTGGCCGGTGCCGAGGATGCCCGAGAACAGGGCAAGACCGATGATGACGTAGAGCCACTTCTCGACCACCTCACGATCGATGCCGTTGAGCTTGATCATGAGATAAGCGAGCACGGAGGCCATGATCAGCTCCCAGACGCCTTCGACCCAGAGATGGACGACGTACCACCAGTACATCTTGTCGACGGCAAGGTTCACCGGATTGTAGAAGGCGAACAGGAAGAAGATCGCGACGCCCCACAGGCCAAACAGCAGGATGTTGGTGATCGTGGTCTTGCGGCCCTTCAGCGCCGTCATCGTGACGTTGAACAGGAACATCAGGCAGACGACGACGATGCCGACCTTGAGGATGAAGGGCTGTTCGAGGAACTCACGGCCCTCGTGATAGTGGAAGAGATAGCCGACCACGGCGACGCCGGCCGCACCGAAGAACAGCCAGAACTGGATCTTCGCCAGCAGCGGGCTATAGAGCTCGGTCTCGGTCTCTTCCGGGAGCAGGAAGTAGGTCGCGCCCATGAAGCCGATCAGCGACCACACGATCAGCGCGTTGGTGTGGATCATCCTGACGATGTTGAACGGCAGGAGGGCCGACAACGTGTTGGGCAGGACGTAGATGGTTCCGGCGAGAAGGCCGAACAGGACCTGGGCCAGGAACAGGGTCAGCGCGCCGTAGAAATACAGCATCGCGACTTTCTGGGTTTGATATTTCATCTCGGGTTCTCTCTGTCTTGAAAGAGGAAGGCGCTCAGCCGGCCTTGTTCGGCGGCCATTCCTGCCGCTTGATCTTGCTGGTCCATTCCAGGAAGTCGGCGAGATCGTCGAGCTCCTGATTGGTGAGGTTGAACTGCGGCATCTGCCGCCGGCCCGGCGCACCGGAGGGCTGCGACTGCATCCACGCCTTCAACGTCTCGCGCGCTGCGGCCGGGTCCTCGTTGCCGCCCCAGCGATCCCAGACGTTGCCGACCTCAGGCGCGAAATAGGCGCCCTCGCCGAGCAAGGTGTGGCAGTTGATGCAGGAGTTCTTCTCCCAGACATGCTTGCCGCGGGCGACCGACGACGTCAGCGTCGTTGCGTCCGTGGACGTCGTGGCGATGTAGTAATGGCTGTGCGCCGTCAGCCCTATGAAAATGGCGAAGAAAAAGGCCGAGCCGCCGTAGAACACGTTTCGAGCGGCCGACTTGGTCAGGCGTTCAGCCATTGCCAATCCTTTCCGGTTTGAGTCGAAAAATTCGGTGATGCGATTTATTGCCGAAGGGCGCCGATCAATCTTTGTCGAAGCGCAACGAGCGCGAAGATGCGCGACATAGGGGTCAGATCAGAACGACGATGGCGGATGCGAGCCACGCGAACAGCACCACGATGAGGATCCAGGCACTGACGAGGCCGCGCCAGAGCGCCGGTGCCGCGCGAAGGTCGAGGAAGTCAAGCACGACACGGCGGCCCTTGAGGGCGGCGAAGGTCAGCAGCAAGGCATTGGCGAACAAGGGTCGCGACACCAGCGCCGGAACCAGAAGGGTCGCGAGCGCGAGGCCGATCAACACGATCCAGGCGAGGTCGAGACGATCGGGAATCACGGGTGCACCAGATAGATGATGGGAAACATGACGATCCAGAGCAGGTCGACCATGTGCCAGAACGCGGTTCCGGTCTCGACGCTTGCCGCCCGGGCACCCCGGGAAACCACGGCGAGAATCACGATGCCGAGGCCGACATGCAGGAGATGGAATCCGGTGAGGAGGAAGTACAGCGTGAAGAACGGACTGGTCTCCAGGCCGTTTCCCGACGCAATCTCGCCGGCATATTCGAGCAGCTTGACCGCGATGAAGAGCGTGCCAAGCGCCATGGCACCGAACAGCCAGCCGCGCGCACGTCCCCTGTCGCCCGCGCGTGCTGCAGCCGTCGCCCGTGCGGCAGCCCAGCCGCTGGTCACCAGCACGATGGTGTTGAGTCCCGCCAGATGCGCATCAAGCGTGGCCTGACCGGCCGCGAAGACCGCTGGGTGAAGCGCACGAGCGACGACGAAAGCACCCAGGAACAGGCCGAACGCGGCGAGCTCGCTGAAGATGAGCACCCAGATCATGGGATCGCCAGGAAGATCTTCCAGGATTCCCCAGCCGCTGCCTTCTTGTTCGAGGTCCGTCGCCGACATCTGCCTTCCGCATCAAGCCGCCGGACAGATATCCCACGTGCGCCGTTCCGACTTTGTCGCCGGACAAATAGTGCAACCGGCCAGAGGCACGTTTGCGCTGCCGCAACGTTCCGCCCGCCCCGCCGTCATAGGGTGGATGCCATCGGGCGGTTCCGCAAAACGGCGAGCGAAGAGATGAGCGATGCACAGATCGGGCTGATGACGGCGACCCCCATCATCATCGTGTTCGCCCTCGCGCTCCGGCGAATGGGGGTGCTGTCGACCGTGGCAACGATATCGGCGGTGAGCCTGTCCGTCGCGATCGCGGCGGTGCTGTTCACGACGCAATCACCGCTGCCGTAGCGCCGTTGTCGTAGGGTGGGCAAATCGTAGCGTGCCCACCACTTCTTTCGATCGGAGAACGATGGTGGGCACGGCGCGTTGCGCCTTTGCCCACCCTTGTATCAGCGCGCCGGCTTATAATGGGGCGTTCCGTGAGGAATGGCCCAGCCCGGGTGGCCGCCCGAGCTGGGTCGCCGTTCGATCGGATCGATGCCCACCGAAGCCTTGAGGGCTGTCAGACGTAGCAAGATCGCGATCGGCACTTCATCGGGACCCGGATGGTTGAACGAACTTCAGGTTCGCGTAACAAGGGAGGGTCGACGAAGATGGCCAAGCGTATCACGATGTGTGCCGGGATCGATACCGGCAAACGTAAGCTCGATGTTGCACTTGATGGTGGTTCGGAGCGGTTTCAGGCCGACAACACGCCGGATGGCCATAAAGTGTTGGTGGAATGGCTGCGGCAGCACAAGATCAAGCGGGTTGGGATCGAGGCGAGTGGCGGCTATGAGCAAGCTGTCGTCGCCGAACTGCGGCGGCAGCGGTTTGTGGTCGTCGTGTTTCAGCCGGCCCAGGTGCGCGCTTATGGCGTGTTCCAGCTGCAGCGAGCCAAGAATGACAAGATCGATGCCGCGCTGATTGCAGCCTGTACCGCCGCGGTCAAGAAGATCCACGCAGCTCCGGATCCCCGGTTGCAGCCCTTTGCCGAGCATCTGACGATGATCGACCAGATCACGGAGGACATTGCTCGGTTGAAGAACCGGATCGAGAGCTGCCGCAATATGCGGCTCCAGAAGCTGTGGAAGGAAGATATCGCCCGCCTGGCCAAGCGCGAGAGGGTCGAACTGAAGGCACTGGCCGCCGCAATCCGTGAGCATCGCGATCTTGCCAAGCGGCTCGCCTTGATCAACAGCATCGACGGTATTGGGCTGAAGACCGCCATGGTCATTCTGGTGCGGATGCCTGAGATCGGTCAGATCACGCGCGAACAAGCGGCCGCGCTGGCTGGCATTGCCCCTTACGACGACGACAGCGGCGATCGCTCCGGCGCTCGTCAGATCGCCGGCGGGCGTGACCGACTGCGACGTGCGCTCTTTGCTGCCGCGTTTCCCGCCTCATTCCGCTGGAATCCGCAGCTGATCGCGTTCTACGGAAGGCTGACCCGAGCCGGCAAGGAGCACAAACGCGCCTTGATCGCGTGTGCCAGAAAGCTGCTGATCTTCGCCAATACAGTCGTCGCTCGCGGCACGCCCTGGCAGAAAAAATTGCCTGAAGTCGCCGGCATACCAGCCACTTGATCGCGTTTCTTTGTTCGGCCGAAGCACCGTTTCTTCGTCCCGACCTGCCCTCACAAAGACGCCGCGCGCCGCGGCCGTCAAGGCTGGCCGTCGCGCCGGCCTCACCCCTGCCCCACTGCCGCCAGGCCACGCCTTGACGGCCGCAAGCACGGCGTCATGCTCACCGGCAAGCGGGCGCCGTTTAATGGTTGCTACAAGACCTTCTCTGCGGCTACCGCCGCTGGTTATACACGTCGATACACACCGCCCCGAGCAGCACCAGGCCCTTGATGACCTGCTGATAGTCGATGCCGATGCCGAGGATGGACATGCCGTTGTTCATCACGCCCATGATCATGGCGCCGACCACGGCGCCGCCGACCCGACCCACGCCGCCATAGGCCGAGGCGCCGCCGATGAAGCAGGCGGCGATGACGTCGAGCTCGAAGCCGAGCCCGGCCTTCGGGGTCGCGGTGTTGAGACGCGCGGCGAAGACGAGGCCGGCCAGCGCGGCGAGCACGCCCATGTTGACGAAGGTGAGAAAGGTCAGCTGCTCCGTCTTGATGCCCGACAGCTTCGCCGCCTTCGCATTGCCGCCGACTGCATAGACCTGCCGACCGATCACGGTGCGACGGGTGACGAAGCCGTAGAGCGCGATCAACGCGGTCATGATCACCAGCACGTTCGGCAGGCCGCGATGCGAGGCGATCAGATAGGTGAAATAGAGCACGGCGCAGGCAAGCAGGACGCTCTTGCCCAGGAAGAACGCGTAAGGCTCGACCTCGATGCCATGCGCCTGCTCGCGCGACCGGCCCTTGGCGCTGGCATAGACGAGGCCGAGCGCGAGCACGGCGCCGATCAGCATGGAGGTCGGATGCAGCGTGCCGGCCTCGGGCAGAAGCTCCGGAATGAAGCCGGAGGACAGCTTCTGGAAGGTCGCCGGGAACGGGCCGAGTGACTGGCCCTGCAGCACCGCGAGGGCGAGCCCCTTGAACACCAGCATGCCCGCCAGCGTGACGATGAAGGACGGAATGCCGAAATAGGCCACCCAGTAGCCCTGCGCCGCACCGATCGCCGCCCCCAGCAGCAGGCAGGCGATGAAGGCGAGCGTGTAGTCCACCTTGTAGGTCACCATCAGCACGGCGGCGACCGCGCCGACGAAGCCGGCGACCGAGCCGACCGAGAGGTCGATATGGCCGGTGACGATCACCAGAAGCATGCCCAGCGCCATGATGACGATGTAGCTGTTCTGAAGTACGAGATTGGTCAGATTGAGCGGCTGCAGCAGCGTGCCGCCGGTCATCACCTGGAAAAACAGCATGATCGCGATCAACGACATCAGCATGCCGTAGTTGCGCAGATTGTTCTTGATGAAGCTGCCGTGCCGGCGCTCCTCGGGCAGCGACACCGTCTTGTCGGTCATGGCTGCATTCCTCCCATTTCCGCGGCCGCGGGCGCGGCGTTCCCAATGTTTCGTTCGTTGCGCATGATGGCGCGCATGATCTTCTCTTGCGTCGCGTCCGCGCCCTTGAACTCGCCCACGAAGGCGCCTTCATTCATGACACAGATGCGGTCGCAGATGCCGAGCAGTTCGGGCATCTCCGAGGAGATCACCACGACGCCGCGGCCGGCCTCCGCCAGCTCGTTGATGATACAGTAAATCTCGTACTTGGCACCGACGTCGATGCCCCGCGTCGGCTCGTCCAGAATCAGGACTTTCGGGTCGGTCATCAGCCATTTCGACAGCACCACCTTCTGCTGGTTGCCGCCGGAGAGCTGGCCGGTCTCCTGGTAGACGTCGGAGCAGCGGATGCGCATGCGGGTGCGGTAATCGCTGGCGACCTTCAGCTCGGCGATGTCGTCGATCACCCGGCTCGGCGCGACCTGGTCGAGGCTGGCGAGCGTGATGTTCTTGCGGACGTCGTCGGCGAGGATCAGGCCGAGTTGCTTGCGGTCCTCGGTGACATAGGCAAGGCCGGCGTCGATCGCCGCCGCGACGCTCGGCAGCACGATCTCCCGTCCCTCCAGCCGGATCGTGCCGCTGATATTGGTTCCCCAGGAGCGGCCGAACAGGCTCATGGCGAATTCGGTGCGGCCGGCGCCCATCAATCCGGCAATGCCGACGACCTCGCCGCGCCTGACGCCGAAATCGACGTTCTTGATCACCTGCCGCTCGGGATGGATCGGGTGGTAGACCGACCAGTTGGCGACGTCGAGCACGGGCTCGCCGATCTTGGCGTTACGCTCCGGGAAGCGGTGGGCCATATCGCGATTGACCATGCTGCGGATGATGCGATCTTCCTGGATCGGCTCGGCATGGCAATCGATGCTGTCGACGGTCCGGCCGTCGCGCAGCACGGTGATGTGATCGGCAACCTTGGCGACCTCGTTGAGCTTGTGCGAGATCAGGATGGAGCCGATGCCCTGCTGGCGGAAGGCCATCAGGCGCTCGAGCAGCGCGGCGCTGTCGGCTTCGTTCAAGCTGGCGGTCGGCTCGTCCAGGATCAGCATCCGCACGCGCTTGGACAGCGCTTTGGCGATTTCGACCAATTGCTGCTTGCCGACGCCGAGATCGGTGATCAGCGTATCCGGGGATTCCTTCAGGCCGACCTGGGCCAGCAGCTCCTGCGTGCGCCGGTACACCTCGTCGCGGTCGATCACGCCGAGCTTCGAGGGCGGATGCGACAGGAAGATGTTTTCCGCGATCGACATCAGCGGGATCAGCGCCAGCTCCTGGTGGATGATGATGATGCCGAGCGCCTCGGAATCGTTGATGTCGCGGAAGCGCCGCTCCTCGCCTTCGAAGACGATGGTGCCCTCGTAGCTGCCATACGGGTAGACCCCGCTCAGCACCTTCATCAACGTCGACTTGCCGGCACCGTTCTCACCGACGAGCGCGTGGATCTGTCCGGCGTGAACCGAGAAGTTGACGTCGCGCAGCGCCTGCACACCGGCAAAGCTCTTGCTGACGTTGCGCATCTCCAGCATGGCGGTCATGGCAGCGTGTCCTTCAATCGTCGTCGTTCCGGGGCGCCCGTAGGGCGAACCCGGAACCTCGAGATTCCGGGTTCGATGCTTCGCATCGACCCGGAATGACAGAGCAATAAACTACTGGAACTGCGCCTTCTTGTAGTAGCCGCTGTCGACCAGGACCTTCTCCCAATTGTCCTTGTAGACCACGACCGGCTTGAGCAGGTAAGATGGCACGGTCTTGACGCCGTTCTCGTAGGTCTTGGTGTCGTTGACCGTGACCTGCTTGCCGGCGAGCGCGGCGTCGACCATGTCCGCGGTGACCTTGGCGAGGTCGCGGGTGTCCTTGAAGATGGTCGAATATTGGTCGCCGCGCAGCATCGCCTTGATCGAAGGCACCTCGGCGTCCTGCCCCGAAATGATCGGCATCGGCTGACCGGCGCTGCCATAGCCGACGCCCTTCAGTGACGAAATGATGCCGATCGAAATGCCGTCATAAGGCGACAACACGGCATTGAGCTTCTTGTTGCCGTAATAGGCGCTGAGCAGGTTGTCCATGCGGGCCTGGGCCGTGGCGCCGTCCCAACGCAGCGTCGCGACCTTGTCCATGCCCATCTGGCCCGAGGCAACGACGAGCTTGCCGCTGTCGATGTAGGGCTTCAGCACGCTCATCGCGCCGTTGTAGAAGAAGTAGGCATTGTTGTCGTCCGGCGAGCCGCCGAACAGTTCGATGTTGAACGGGCCCTTGCCGTCCTTCAGCCCGAGCCCCTGCTCGATCGATTGCGCCTGCAAGACGCCGACCTGGAAATTGTCGAAGGTCGCGTAATAGTCGACGTTCGGCGTGCCGCGGATCAGGCGGTCATAGGCGATCACGGTGATGCCTTTTGCTTTCGCCTGCTTGAGCACGTCGGACAGCGTCGTGCCGTCGATTGCGGCGATCACCAGTGCTTTCGCGCCCTTGGTCACCATGTTCTCGACTTGCGAGAGCTGGTTCGGAATGTCGTCCTCGGCATATTGCAGGTCGGTGTTGTAGCCGCGTTCCTTCAGCACCTTGACCATGTTGTTGCCGTCGTCGATCCAGCGCGCCGACGACTTTGTCGGCATGGCGATGCCGACGGTCGCCTTGTCCTGGGCGGCAGCGGGAAGGCTCGTGGCCATCGTCGCAGCGCCCGCCAGCGCCAGTGCGAGGAATGCGATCTTCAGTTTCTGCATGTTTCACTCCCTTGGGTGTTCAGATTGTCCGTTCGTGTCGTCGAGAACGTGCCGTGGTTGCTTTCTTGTCTCCTATGCGAGCTTGACATCGGGCTCCGCGCGACCGCGCGCGGAGGCCTCCAATAGAAAGGTGTAACCGGCTTGCGGATCGGCGGCGCGCGCGGCCGTGTCCATGTCCTGCCAGGCGGAGGTGACGAGGAGGCGCGACAGGTCGGGGCCGACGAAGGCCGGGCAACTCGCCTGCCGTGCCGGCACGCTGAGCGAACGCAGCCGTTCGCCTTGCGGAGAATAGACGTCGATCCGGCTCGCGCCCCAGCAGGCGTTCCAGATCTGCCCGTCGGCGTCGCACACCGAGCCGTCGAGACCGCCAATGCCGGTATGGCGCAGCAACACCTCCGGCTCGCCGCGCGGCAGGCCGGTCGCGGGATTGAGCGGCACGGCATAGAGCACAGCGCGCGGAGTGTCGGTGAAGTAGCCGGTGGCGCCATCCGGCGAGAAGCAGATCGAATTGGGGATGCTGATGCCGGGAAACAGTGTCGAGATCTTGCCGCGATGGAGCGCGTAGATCGCCCCGGCTTTCGGCTCGGCCTTCTTGCCCATGGTGCCGATCCAGAACGTGCCGGACTGGTGCACACGGCAATCGTTGGAGCGCGTGACCGGATTGTCCGCCTCGAGCGCAAGGAACAGCGTCATGGCGCCATCGGCGAGCTTGCGGATGTAAAGCCCGTCCTCGGCGACGATCAGCTGCCGTTCGGCATCGATGCGTCCGAGCGCGCTCGCCATCCGGCCGAGCGCATGGACGCGGATGCTGCCGTTGCCGAGTTGCGCCTCGAACAGCCGTCCCTCGCGGATGTCGAACCACCAGGCGGTGTCGGTGGTCACGTCATAGGTCGGGCCCTCGCCGAGGTGGCAGGGTTCATCCGAGAGAACGGTGGTCGGCACCTGCTCCATCATGGCGTCCTCACTGCAAAGCGATACACCGTGTGATGGCGATAGACCTGGCCGGGATCGAGGCGCGGGCTCGGAAAATCCGGCCGGTTCGGCGCATCAGGCCAGATGTGCGGCTCCAGGCAAATGGCGTCCGACTGCCGGATCAGCTTGCCGCCCTTCCCCGAAACCGTGCCGTCCAGATAATTGCCGGAATAGACCTGAAGGCCGGGCTGGTCGGTGAACAGCTCCATGATCCGCCCCGAGCGCGGCGCCTCCAGCCTTGCGGCGAGCGCGAGCTTGCCGTCGCGGCCGAGGCAGTAGGTGTGGTCGTAGCCCCTGCCGTTCTGCAATTGCTGATCGCCCTGCCGGATGCGCTCGCCGACCGGCCGAGCTTCGCGGAAATCGAACGGCGTGCCGGCAACGCGACGCGGCGGCTCCGGCAAGGGAATGGCGGTGGGATCGATCGCGAGGAAATGCTCGGCGGCGACCGTCAGGCGGTGGTCGAGGATGGACGTGCCCGACGTTGCGCCGTCGAGATTGAAGAAGCTGTGGTTGGTCAGGTTGACGATGGTCGGCCGGTCGCTGCGCGCTTCCATAGTCAGCGACAGCTCGGATGGGCCAGTGACGCGATAGGTCAGGCGAACATCGAGCTTGCCGGGATAATTCTCCTCCCCGGGCGGACTCGTATAGGCGAGTGTCACTGCGGGCTCTGCGCCCTCGTCGATCTCCACGATCTCCCAGAGCTTGCGGTCGAATCCATCGAGACCGCCGTGCAGGGCATTCGGCCCGTTGTTGACGGCAAGCTGCACCGTCTCGCCATCCAGCGAAAACCGTCCCTTGGCGATGCGGTTGGCGTAGCGGCCGACGGTGGCGCCGAAGAACTTTCGTTCCGCAAGATAGCCGGTGAACGCGTCATGGCCGAGCACGACGTCGTCATGGCCGCCCTTCGCATCCGGCGCGATCAGCGCCTGAAGCACCGCACCATGGGTGATGATCCGCGCTTCGAACCCGCCTGCCCCGCGCAGCACGATGCGCTCGACATCGCGGCCATCAGGCAGTCTTCCGAAGACATCTTTTTCGATTGTTGAGCCAGCCATGTCTAATCCACGAACGGTTCGACAATTGTACGCTTGCCAAGCAGGAAGGCGTCGGCGACGAGGCGTAGCGGTGTCAGATCGACATCGCTTGCACCGGTCGCCGCGAGCTCGACGAAGCGCCGGTAGAGCCCGCGATATTCCTCATCGGGAGCTTCGGCAAGAACCTTGTCGTCGATGGCCATGCGTGCGCCCCCGCTGGACAAGGTCATCCGGCCGCGATCGGTATCGACGACAATATCCCAGCTTTGCGGCCCGGTCTGGCGAAAGTCGAACTCGGCGGTCACAGGCAGGCCGCCTATGTCGGTCAGGGTCAGGCTCGCAGCGATCGGCGCTTGGCAGTTGGCCGGAAAGGCAAGTTCGGCCGCGGTGACGAACACCGGCCTGGGCAGTATTCTGGTCAGGATCGACAACGCGTTGATGCCGGGATCGAACACGCCGAGGCCACCGGGTTCCCAGATCCAGCTCTGGCCGGGATGCCAGACGCGGACATCCTCCTTCCAGCTGATGTGCACCGATTGGATGCGTCGCTCGGCGAGCCATTGTCGCGCCGGCTCGACCGCCGGCGCATGGCGCGAATGCCAGGTCGCAAACAGCGTTCGCTTTGCCTGCGCCGCCATCTCGATCAACGGATCGAGCTCGGCCACGCCGGCGCCCGGCGGCTTCTCCAGCATGACATGCTTGCCGGCAGCAAGCGCCGCGGCCGCCTGCGCGCGCCTCACCTGCGGCGGCGTGCAGAGCGACACGGCGTCGATCGGCGGTCCTTCCTCCAGCAGCTCCTCGACGGTCGCGAAGTGCGGCAGGCCCGGCAGCGAGGCATTGCGGCTGGCAATCGCCGCCAGCGTCGCGCCCGGCACCGCGGCAATCGCCCCGACGTGCTGGTCACGCGCGATCTTGCCGAAGCCGACGATGGCAATGCGAAGTTCCGTCACGATCTCTCTCCGGATTCGGCCGATGGCACCGTCTCGGCCGCTGCGGTCTCGATGACCGTGCCCTCATGGCGATGCATGCCGTTGTGAATGACGAAGACCATCGCCTCCGAGGCGGCGTCGGCATCGCCCGCCGCGATCGCATCGACGATGTTCTGGTGCCACAGCAGCACCGTGTCGCGGTCCTCCGGCTCGACCGGGGCGCTGAGCAGGAACGAGGCGCGCAGCGCTGCCTCGATGACGTGGCCGATCGAGCGCATGAACAGATTGCCGGAGGCGCGCGCCACCGCGACGTGAAGCGCGAGGTCGGCATCGGCAAAGCCGACCGAGTCGGACGCTTCGAGCCGCATCCGCTCCATGCTGTGCCGGAGCTCGGCGAGATCGTGCTCGGACCGCCGCGTGGCCGCCAGCATCGCCGCGCGCGGCTCGACCGCAAGCCGGATCTCGGCGAGATCGTTCAGGAAACGCTTGTCGATGCCGGCGTCCAGGTGCCAGGCCAGCACGTCGGCGTCGAACATGTTCCAGGCGCCGCGCTCGCGCACGACGGTGCCGACCCGCGCCTTGGTGGTGAGCAGCCCCTTGGCGACCAGCGTCTTCACGCTCTCCCGCAGCACCGGCCGCGACACGCCGAACATCGCGATCATCTCGGCGTCGCCCGGCAGGCGCGTCCCCTCCGCGTAACGTCCGGCGATGATGTCGATGCCGATCGAGCGGGCGACCTCCGCATGGTTGGAGTGAGCCCGCCGCGTCGGGATGACGACGATGCGCGAGGTCATGCGGCGGCTCCTGCGCTCTTCGTCGCCGGCCGGCGCGCGAGCGCGACCCGGCTGCCGCCGAGCGCGTAGACGTTGGCGCCGAACCGGGCGAGATGCAGCAGGGCGCCGCCGATGACGAGCACCAGCATGATGATCGCGATCGCCGTCAACCGCCCGCCTCCGGGCAACCGCAACGCAGCGTCGAAGACCGCCGGGCGGGCTGCGCGAGCAGCAACGCGGCCGTGGCGCCGGCCGCAAAGAGGGCTTTGAGGGTCGTCAGGCGCGTCTCCCAAGATTTGTCCTGGGCGCCGGATTGGTCGCTGGCGCCCGCAAAGACCGCCCTTTGCGGGCGATGGCGGGCACTATTCCACGGAAGAGGGGTTCCGACTAGTCATATTATTTGACTATTTGGGGAAAACGCACGGAGGAGCAGCGCGCGCTTCTATGACACGCTAAGCGGGATTTTGTTCCAGTGATGCAACGGGCAGATGAAGGGAATTTGCGGATTTGGATGCAAGTGATCGGTCCGCAACGGCGGCGATAAACGGTCGCGCGCGCTCCTCGGTGGATAGAGCTCCGCGTCTATCAACCCACGCTTTGCGTATTTTGCGCTGAGGCGAAGAGCTAGATCAGCTTCCGCTGCGCCAGGTTCTTCATCAGCGCGCCGATGCCGAAGGTCCAGGGCTCGCACTCATCACTGGTGCGCATGCGATTGACGAGCTTGCCGAGCTGGGGCGCGGCAATCGTGACGATGTCGTCGCGCTTGTGGGTGAAGCCCTGCCCCGGCGCATCGCGGTCCTTCACGGGCGCGAACATGGTGCCGAGGAACAGCACGAAGCCGTCGGGGTATTGATGGATCTTGCCGATGGTCTGCGCGACGAGGTCGGTCGGGTCGCGGCTGATCTTGCTGATGGAGGAATGACCGTCGAGAACGAACCCGTCCGTGCCCTTCACGTTGAGGCTGATGTCGAGCTTGCGCGCATCGTCGAGCGTGAAGCTGTCGTCGAACAGGCGCAGCAACGGGCCGATCGAGCAGGAGGCGTTGTTGTCCTTGGCCTTCGACAGCAGCAGCGCCGAGCGCCCCTCGAAGTCGCGCAAGTTCACGTCATTTCCGAGTGCACCGCCGACGATCTTGCCACGGCTGGAGACGAACAGCACGAGCTCAGGCTCGGGATTGTTCCAGGTCGATTTCGGGTGCAGGCCCGCATCCATGCCGGTGCCGACGGAGGACATGGTCGGGGCCTTGGTGAAGACCTCGGCATCGGGGCCGATGCCGACTTCGAGATACTGGCTCCAGGCGTTCTGATCGATCAGCACCTGCTTCAGGTGCATGGCCTGATCGGAGCCCGGCTTGAGCTTCGACAGATCGTCGCCGATCAGCCGCGTCACCTCCTTGCGGATCGCCTCGGCCGAGGCCGGATTGCCCTTGGCGCGCTCCTCGATCACACGCTCCAGCATCGAGATGGCGAAGGTGACGCCCGCCGCCTTCAGGGTCTGGAGATCGACCGGCGCGAGCAGCCAGGGCTTTTTCGGATCACGCCCATCGGGTGCCGTGTTGGCCACGAGGGCCTCGAGATCGCCGATGCGCTCGCCCTTGGTCGCGCCGAGCGCCTTGGCCGGATCGTCTTCCTCGCAGAGCGCGCTGACGGTCGGAAACTTTGCGGTGACGTCGAATACGCCATCGCCCCGCACGGCGACGACGGCCGGACCGTTCACCTGCGGCAGCCAGACGCGGCCGACCAGCGTCCCCTTCGTTCCATCCTCGGGGAGAAGGTCCTTCACGGTCAATGTCGTCATGGCGGCGTCCTCGCTCTATCCAGGGGATCGGCCGTTCGCAGCAGCCGATCTCGTTGGCGAAGACAAATAAACGTCTGGCTCCGGATGTCCAGAGCGGCGCCGCTAGGCCCCTGCCCGGGCCTTGCGGGCTGCGATCTGCTGCAGCGCCCAACGCGCATTCTTGCGGACGTCGGGATCGGGATCGTCGGCGATCACGGCCAGGAACGCCTCACCGTCGGGATGCGCGATCTCGCCGAGCGCGGCGGCCGCTTCCTTGCGCAAGTTAGCCTGGTCGTGGTTGACGCAATGGCCGATCGGCCGCACCGCACGTTCGATCTTCATCCTCCCGAGGCTGCGGATCGCCTTCAGCCGCACCTGCCAGAATTCGTCCGCGAGGCATGCGACCAGCTGATCAGCCGCGATCGCACCATTGGCGTTCAGGCCCAGTGTCTCCGCGGCCATCTCACGCACCATCCAGTCGCCGTCCTTCAGCGCACGGGTGATGGTCTCGGCCGCCGGCTTCATCTGCGAGAACGCCAGCGCGCTCACGGCGGCACGGCGGACATGGGCGTCGGGATCGTTGATCAGTGCGGTCAGGGCGGGGATGGATTCCTCCAGCTTGAGGAAGCCGATCACGCCGATGGCCTGCACGCGCACGGCGGCATCGGAATCCTGCAGCGCTTCCAGCGCCGGCTTCAGCGTGTCCTTGCATCGCAGCTCCTTCAGCGCACGCAGCGCGCCCATGCGGACGAAGGCGTGGGCGTGCCGGACCAGGGGCAGGATGACCTCCGCGCAGGCGGGATCCTTGAACTCGGCCATGCTGTCGGCCGCAGCGGCTGCGACGATTCTTTCGGGATCGACCAGCAGCTTCACCAGCGCGCTCGCCGCCTCCGGCCCGTCGAACTCGCCGAGCGCCATCGCCACTTGCTGGCGCACGCCGGCGTCGGGATCGGCGACCATGTTGGCAAGATGCGCGACGGCGGCGGGATCGCCGGAATGGCCGAGCGCGATGATGGCGACGCGGCGCTCGGCGGGATCAGCCGCCTGCAACCGCTCGTCGGCATCCTCCAGATCGTCGTAGGATTCAAACGGGCTCGACATGATCACCTCAACAGATAGGGAATATTGACGGTGACGGCGCCGGTCGGGCAATCGGCCTCGCAGGGCATGCAGTACCAGCACTCGTCATAGGCCATGTAGGCCTTGTTGGTCATGTCGCTGATGCGCAAGACGTCGAGCGGGCAGACGTCGACGCAGACGGTGCAGCCCTTGTCGGCGATGCATTTGGCGTCGTCAACGACCACCGGAACCGATGTCTGATAGGACGCGAGAGGCATGTGATGTCTCCTGTTGCTGTGTTCGGGTGGATCAGGCCGAGGCGCGGATTCGCTGCTTGTCGTAGAGGTCCTTCTCGTCATCCGCGATCGGAACGACGTAAGGTTCGACGGCGCGCTTCTCGCTGGTCATCTTGCCGTCCTGCTTGGACAGCAGCGTGTGGCAGAACCAGTTCTCGTTGTCCTTCTCCGGGAAATCGGTGCGCCAGTGATAGAGACCCCAGCGGCTTTCCTCGCGGTAGAGCGAGGCGTGCGCGGCCATGTCGGCGCAATCCATGATCGACTGCACTTCGAGCGCGCGCAGCAATTCGTGCGCGTTGCGCGCGATCATGTGCTCCTGCATGTCCTCGCGCGCTTCGGCCAGGCGCCGCATGCCGAGCTCGTACTTGCGCGTGACCTTCGGCGGCTGGAGATAGTCGTTGACGAGGCGGCGGGTCTTGTACTCGATCTGGTTGGGCGGAATGCCGTCCTCGCGCCTGGTCGGCGCCATCACGCGCTCGCGCTCCATCGCGACGTCGGCCGCATCGAAGTCCGCGAAATCATGGCTGTCGGCGAACTCCATGGCGTCGATGCCGGCGACCGAACCGTTGGTGAAGGCGCCCAGCATGTAATTGTGCGGCACGCTCGCCATGTCGCCGGCCGCATAGAGGCCGGGCACGGTGGTGCGTGCATTGTCGTCGACGAACACGCCGGAGGCACTGTGGCCGGAGCAGAAGCCGATCTCGGAGATGTGCATCTCGATCGACTCGCTGCGGTAGTCGACGCCCCGTCCTTGCTGGAACAGCCCGCGCGTCGGCCGCTCCACCTTGTGCAGCGTGGATTCGATCTCCGAGATGGTGTCGGGATGCAGATGCTTGAGCTGGAGGAACACCGGACCCTTGCCGGACAGGAGCTCGTTGTAGAACTCCAGCATCATCTGGCCCGACCAATAGTCGCATTCGATGAAGCGCGAGCCTTCGTTGTTCGCCGTGTACGCGCCGAAGGGACCGGCGACATAGGCGCAGGCCGGGCCGTTATAGTCCTTGATCAGCGGATTGATCTGGAAGCATTCGAGGTTCGCGAGCGCGGCGCCAGCATGATAGGCCATGGCGTAGCCATCGCCGGAATTGGCGGCGTTCTCGTAGGTGCCGAACATGTAGCCCGAGGTCGGCAGGCCGAGGCGGCCGGCGGCGCCCATGCACAGGATCACGGCCTTGGCCTTGATCACCAGCATCTCGGCGGTGCGGGTGTTGACGCTCACCGCGCCGGCGATACGGCCGTCCGAGGATTTCAACAGCCGGGTCGCCATGTAGCGGTTGGAGATCAGGATGCGGGCGCGGCGGAGCTGGCGGTAGAGTGCCTTCTTCACGGTCTCGCCGTTCGGCATCGGCAGCACGTAGGTGCCGATGTGGTGCACCTTCTTGACCGCGTAATCGCCGTTCTCGTTCTTCAGGAAGCGGATGCCGAAGCTGTCGAGCTCCTCGATGATCGAGTAACAGTTCTGGGCATATTTATAGACCGCCTTCTGGTCGACGATGCCGTCGTTCGCGATGGTGATTTCCTTGGTGTACTGCTCGGGCGTCGCATAGCCGGGAATGACGGCGTTGTTCAGCCCGTCCATGCCCATCGAGATCGCGCCGGAGCGCTTGACGTTGGCCTTCTCGAGCAGGACGACGTTGGCCTTCGGATTCTTCAGCTTCGCCTTCAGCGCCGCCATCGGGCCGGCCGTGCCGCCGCCGATCACCAGCACATCGCAGGAAACCTCCGAAAGTCCGTCGACGATCTGATCTAGTGCCATCACTTGCTCCTGGTTCGCCGATCTCCGGCGCCTTTGCATCAGAGTTGTTCAGGGGGCGTCGCGGCGATAGCAATTAGTTGTCGCCGGAGCGCGATTTGCGCCTCAGCGCTCGACAAAGGCCTTCTCGATCACGAAATGACCGGGCCGGCTGTGGTTGCCCTCGACGAAGCCGCGCGCGGAGAACATCGCGTGAAGCTCTTCCAGCATCGCAGGACTGCCGCACAGCATGATGCGATCGGTCTCGATATCGAGCCCTGATAGCCCGACATCCTCGAACAGCTGGTTCGAGGCGATCAGATCGGTGATGCGGCCGCGATTGCGGAACGGCTCGCGGGTCACGGTCGGGTAGTAGACCAGCTTGTCGCGGATCAGCGGGCCGAAGAATTCGTGATTGCGCAGGCTTTCGACGACATTCTCGCCATAGGCAAGCTCGGAGACCTGGCGGCAGCCATGAGCGAGCACGATGGTCTCGTAGTTCTCGTAGACATCCGGATCCTTGATCAGGCTGGCGAAGGGCGCAAGCCCCGTGCCGGTCGAGAGCAGCAGCAGGCGCTTTCCCGGCATGAGATTGCCGGTGATCAGCGTCCCCGTCGCCTTGCGGCCGACCAGGATGATGTCGCCTTCCCTGATCTTCTGCAGGCGCGAGGTCAGCGGGCCGTCCTGCACCTTGATCGAGAAGAATTCGAGCGCCTCCTCGTGGTTGGCGCTGGCCATGCTGTAGGCGCGCATGAGGGGCCTGCCCTCGACCTCGAGCCCGATCATCGCGAACTGGCCGTTCTGGAAGCGGAAGCCGGGATCGCGCGTCGCGGTGAAGCTGAACAGAGAGTCGGTCCAGTGCTTGACTGACAGAACCGTCTCCTTCTGAAATGCACTCATGATCTCTCCTTATCGATAATCTCAAGGTCTCGGAGAGAGGAGAGTCCGGCAATTCGGAAGTGAGAGTTCCGGTCGATTAGTTTCCCATTTCGCGGAGCGGTGATCGAAATGAGCGCGGTGGTCATGCCCTCCCCGGCAATTAGTTGCTATTCGCGCAAGCCCGCGCCGACATAGATAGAAGCCGGAGGTTCGTCATGACCATGACCGCATTGGTGGCGCCGACCGTGGCCGACTACGAAGCGAGCGCCGATCTCGCCGCGCTTCTCGTCCGCACCACGCAGGACGATGCGCTGAGCGTATCCGCCGAAACACTCCGCCTCTCCTGCAAATGCGCCCACTGCACGCGCGCCCGCTTCGACGGCCGCTTCCCGGAAACCTTTCCGGGTGTTGCGATCACAGGTATCGGCGATCTCGGCTACGGGCTGAACATCTCGTTCTCGGACGGGCATGACAGGGGGATTTACCCGAAGCCGTATCTGCTGAGCCTGGCGGGGCGTTGACCAATGTCGTCATTCCGGGGCGCCCGGAGGACGAGCCCGGAATCCATAACCCCCGCTCGTAATCATGGATTCCGGGTCTGCGCGCCTTGCGCGCATCCCGGAATGACGCAGGAGGTTGGCGCTTTCCATCTGGCACGGACATTGCTCCTCTTTAGAACGATTTGAACGTTCCGGAGGTAGGCGATGTTACAGGCAGCGAATGCGGTTCGCGGGGCCGTTCCCCCGGCAGTCCGGCCTGCGGGCAGCTCGTCGCTGCTGCTTACCGAGAACCAGCAATGGATCGGGGGGCCGCCGCCGCTGATGGACAAGCTGTCGCCGCGCGAGCGGGAGCTGGTGCTGAGACAGGGCCGGCGAAAGGTGCTGAACCGCGGCCAGACGCTGTTCAACCAGGGCGGCAAGCATGACGGCATCTGGCTGATCGAGAGCGGCCGTATCCGCGTGTTCTACACCTCGCCGCAGGGGCGCGAGATCACGCTCGCCTATTGGCATGTCGGCAACTTCGTCGGCGGACCCGAAGTGTTCGAAGGCACCGTGCATCAATGGTCCGGCGTTGCGTCCAGCAATTGCAGCGTCGTTCACCTGCCCGGCAAGGAATTGCGGTCCCTGGCCGCCGAGATCCCGAACCTCGCCATCGGCCTGATCGAGGGCCTGACCTTCAAGGGCAAATGCTATTCGGCGCTGGCGCAGATGCTGGGAACGCGCTCGATCACCCAGCGCCTTGCGCATCTCCTGCTGCATCTCGTCGAGCTCTATGGCGTCGACGACGCCGACGGCACCGTGATCGCGGCGGCTTTCACCCACGCCGACATCGCCCACATGGTCGGCGCCACCAGGCAGTGGGTCACCATCAGCCTCAAGCGCATGCAGGAAAAGGGAATCGTGCAGACCAAGCGGTCGCAGATCGTGGTCTGCCGGACCGACGTGCTGGAGGAGATGCGCGGTCACGCAGCTGACTAGGCGAATTTGCGACCAAGGCCGATGCACAGGCAAGCGGCTTTATAGTGCAAGACTGCCCAAGGAGTATGCAATCACCTTTTCCCGGCAACTAATCGACTGCGGTCACCATTCCGGATTTGCCCTGCCCCCGCCCTCACCCAATCATGGCAACCACAGCACATCCAACCGAATGAGGATGAGAATGGTCCGCCATCTTCCCACGCTCTCGATCGCGATGTCGGTGACGTCGCTGGCGCTACTCGTCACGCAACCGGCGGCGGCGGAAACCGTCACGCTCGGTATCGGAACGCAGGACACCACGACCAACACGGTGACCGCGGGCGTCGTCATCCGTCAGCTCCACCTCCTGGAGAAATATCTGCCCAAGGACGGCAAATACGCCAACATCAAGTTCGCGCTGGAATGGCAGAACTTCACCTCGGGTCCGCCCGTCACCAATGCGATGATGGCGAACAAGCTGCAGATCGGCATGATGGGCGACTATCCCCTGATCGTGAACGGCTTCACCTTCGAGAGCAATCCCGAGAGCAAGAGCCGGCTGATGGGCATCGCCGCCTACAGCCTGTCCGGCTCCGGCAACGGCATGGTGGTTCACAAGGATTCACCCTACTACGACCTCGCCGATCTCAAGGGCAAGCTGGTCAGCGTTCCCTTCGGCTCCGCCGCGCACGGCATGGTGCTGAAGGCGATGCAGGATCGCGGCTACGCATCGGACTTCTTCCAGCTCGTCAGCCAGAGCCCCGAGGTCGGCTCGACCAATCTCCAGGAGAAGAAGATCGACGCGCATGCCGACTTCGTCCCCTTCGCCGAGCTGCTGCCGTTCCGCGGCTTCGCGCGAAAGATCTTCGACGGCGTCGAGACGAATTTGCCAACCTTCCACGGCATCGTGGTCCGCACCGACTTCGCCGAAAAATATCCTGAGGTCGTCGTCGCCTATTTCAAGGCGCTGATCGCCGCCAATCAGTGGCTGCGCGACGATCCCAAGCTGGCCGCCGAAAAGATCCAGGAATGGACCGGCATCAACAAGGAAGTCGTCTACATCTTCCTGGGGCCGAGCGGCAACATGACCACCGATCCGACGATCAAGCCCGCTCTGATCGATGCCGCCGCGGCCGACGTCAAGGTTCTCCAGAACCTCGGCCGCATGAAGGAATTCGATCCGAAGAAATGGGTCGACGACAGCTATATCCGCAAGGCCTATGCCGAGATGAAGCTTGACTACGACGCACAATTGGCCAGCACGAAGAATTGCGAGATCTCCGGCGAAGATGCCTTCTGCAAGAAGCCGATCGCCGATCCGCGCAAGGCCGGCGAGGTCTGGGTGGATGATGCCGGCATCTTGCCCTTCTCGTCCGCCGCCTGCACCCTCGGGGCGTACGCCGACTACAAGGCCAAGGGCAAGAAGATCAACGTCGCCTATGTCTTCGACACGACGCGCGGCATCAAGCTGTTCGCCGACCAAGCCTTCTTTGCGGTCGGCAATGGCGAGGTCGCCCCGTTCCTGCTCAAGAAGGACGCCGAAGCCTATGCCGCCAAGGTCGGCGGCAAGGTGCTTGGCTTCGATGACGCGGTGAAGGCCGCCGTGGGCGGAGGCAAGACGTGAGCAGTCCCGCCCTCCTCAGACATCCCGAGGACAGCATGCCGGCAACAGCCATTGCAGAGGCGGGACCTGCGCCCGCGGTGAGCGCCCAGCCGCCTGCGGCGCCGCCTTCCTTCGGCACACTTGCGCTGCGCTGGTACCGGCTCAATCGGGCTGGGCTGCGCGCGACCGCGATCGGCGTGATTTCGCTGCTCGCCTTCCTGCTGGTCTGGCACCTGCTGACCACCTATCGCGTCGTGTTCTTCGTGCGCTTCACCAACGTGCCCTCGCCGCTCGCGGTCTATGCAAGCTTCAACACGGCGATCCACGATCCCAAATTCCTGATGCACATCGCGCTGAGCTGCCGGCGCATCTTCATCGGCTTCTCGCTCGCCGCCATCGTCGGCGTCCCGCTCGGGCTGATCATGGGCCGCTTCAAGCTGGTGCACGAGATCATCTTCCCGGTCGCGGAAGTGCTGCGGCCGATCCCGGCGATCGCCTGGGTGCCGATGGCGATCATGCTGTGGCCGACCAACGAGCAGAGCATCGTCTTCATCACCTTCCTCGGCTCGTTCTTCCCGATCCTGGTCAACACGCTGCACGGCATGTCGCTGGTCGATCCCGTGCTGGTGCGCGCCGCGCAATGTCTCGGCGCCCGCGAGCGCTCGATCTTCCGCGAGGTGTATTTCCCGGCCTCGCTGCCGCACATCTTCACCGGCCTCACGGTCGGCATGGGCGTCGCCTGGGTATCGCTGATCGCCGCCGAGATGATCTCGGGTCAATACGGCATCGGCTACTTCACCTGGGAGGCCTATTCGCTGGTCCAGTACGCCGACATCGCGCTCGGCATGATCGCAATCGGCGTGCTCGGGCTCGGATCGAGCGTCCTGATCAGAGGCGCCGGAAAATTGGTGATGCCATGGAGGACGACATGAGCGAGATGATTGCGGGCACGCCGAAGGGCCATGTCGAGGTCAAGAACTTCTCCCTCGCCTACGAGACCATCGAGGGACCGGTGCAGGCCGTCACCGATACGCAGATCCACGTGAAGCCCGGCGAGTTCGTCTCGATCGTCGGCCCCTCCGGCTGCGGGAAGTCGACCCTGCTCAACGCGGTCGCCGGCTTCCTCAAGCCGACCACCGGGATCGTCACCGTTGACGGCGAGAAGGTCAGCGGTCCCAGCGCCGAGCGCGGCATGGTGTTCCAGCAATATTCGCTGTTTCCCTGGAAGACGGTGCGTGAGAACGTCGAGTTCGGGCTGAAGATGCGCGGCATGCCGCGCTCGCAGCGCGAGCGCGCGGCACGTACGCTGCTCGGCCTTGCCGGGCTTGAAGCCTTCGAGAAGCACTATCCCGAGAAACTCTCAGGCGGCATGAAGCAGCGCGTCGGCATCGTCCGCGCGCTGGCGACGGGACCGAAGGTGCTGCTGCTGGACGAGCCGTTCGGTGCACTCGACGCGCAGACCCGCGTCATCATGCAGCAGATCCTCACAAACATGTGGCAGCGGCTCAAGATCTCGGTGCTGTTCGTCACACACGACATCGACGAGGCGATCTTCCTGTCCGATCGCGTCTATTGCATGACCGCGCGCCCCGGCTCGATCAAGGCTGAAATCCCGATCCCGCTGGAGCGGCCGCGGCAGCAATCGATGATGATGTCGTCGGAGTTCCTGGCGCTGCGCCGCGGGCTGATGTCGCTGATCCGCGAAGAGAGCCTGAAGGCCATGGGCGGCGAGATCAGCGACATGGGCATGCAGGGGCTGAGCATCGAGCTGCATGGGCACTCCCTGGCGGATGTGATCTGATTTTGCCGATGCGCTCGCGCCGATGACGGTTTCGTAGGGTAGGCAAAGGCGCCCTTGCGCCGTGCCCACCACCTCTCTCGATCGCGAAAATGCGTGGGCACGCTTCGCTTTGCCCACCCTACGGCAGTTCTGCCCTGATCATTTGAACCAATGCACCAGCGCGATGCTGATGCCGAGCAGCAGCAGCAGCGACAACGTCACGGCTGCGGTTACCCGTCCCCCGACATTGGCAAGCACGCGGACGTCGACGCCGAGACCGAGCGCGGCCATCGACACCACGGTGAGAAAGCCCGTGATCTTCGTCACCGGGCCGACCACCGTGGGCGGAACGATCTCAAGCGAGCGCAGCGTGGCGAGCGCGAGGAAGCCGAGGATGAACCAGGGGACCAGGCGGAAGAAGCCGACATTGGTCCTCTTGGCGTCGCTCTGCCAGCGCGAGGCGACCAGCGACAGGCCAACGACCACCGGCCCGAGCATCAAAACACGCATCAGCTTCACCAGCGTGCCGATCTGCGTCGAGACGAGGCCGGCCGGGACCGTCGCGGCCAGCACCTGCGGCACCGCATAGACGGTGAGGCCCGCGAGGATGCCGTATTGCGTCGCCGACAATTGCAGCAGCGGGATCAGCAGCGGAAGTCCGAGCACCATCATGACGCCGAGGATGGCCGTAAAGGAGATCGAGGACGCGATCTCATCGTTGTTGGCGCCGATGATCGGCGCCACCGCCGCGATTGCGGAATTGCCGCAGATCGAGTTGCCGCAGGCGATCAGGATCGACAGCCGCGTCGACAGGCCGAGTAACCGGCTGATGCCGAAGGAGACGGAGAGCGCGACTACGACGACCGCGGCGATCGAGGCCAGCAGCGCGATGCCGGAGGCGGCGATGGCGGCGAAGCTGATGGAGGCGCCCAGCAGCATCACCGCGACTTCAAGCAGCTGTTTGGCGCTGAAGGCGATGCCGGCCTGCCAGCGCGGCGCAGGCTTCCAGAAGCTGCGAAGGGCCATGCCGAGCAGAATCGCCATCACCAGCGCTTCGACATAGGGATGTTCGAAAAAGCCCAGTTCCGCCCGCTCCAGCAGGGCCGAGACACCGGCGACGGCGACGCAGAGGAGGATACCCGGGATCAGCGCCGCGATACGGCTTGCGGCGGTGGCCGGCTTGGCATCGGCCGGACTGGATGCTTGATTCTGCGACACAAATCTCTCCCAGAGGAGAAATATTTATACGCAGCGTCAGCTCGATGGGGAATAAGTTTTCGACATACCAGGGCCGAGGGAAGTCCTGTCCTCAGACCGGAATGGTCTGGGTCAGAAGATCAAGCTCTTGGCCAGCGAGGCGACCCGGCTGAAGCCGTCATAGATGCCCGGCTCGAAGAAGGCCGCACGCGCCAGCACGATGCCGGCAACCAGCGACCAGAACAGACCAGTGCCGACCCGCAACAGCATCTTTGACGCACGCGACCGCGGCTGGGTGTCCGTCGCGGACACCAGCTGCTCGCCGAAGGGCTCAAATCCAGTGCGTTCCATAGCTGCCGATCCATCAATTCCTGGTGGGAATGTCGTCGTTTCCCGTCCAAACGGCAATGGAAGCGATTGGCGTTTTTGGCCTCCGGAGGGGAAACTCCTTCCTTGCACCCGAGTCACGGCAATAGTTTTCTTCTCCCGGCCTATCCGGACACCAAAGTCCCAGCTAAAAGGTCAGATTGCGCCGGACCAGTGGCATGGCGTGGTGACCCCAGGCACAATACAGCTGATGAATCCGTCCGAAGACCAGGACACGCCATGAACATCGACTCTCCGCACAGGCTCGACCTTGCTTCGACCATCGCAGAAGGCGACATCCGCTGCCTGCTGATGGTGCTGGTGCACATGACCGGCGACGAGAAATGGCTCGCACCGCCGTACCTGCCCAAACGCGATATCCGCCTCATCCCCGATCCCGAGGCCGGCGTGCCGCCGGAGATCCAGGACGAAATCCGCGCCGCGGTGGTCGAACTGTTCGCCAACGGCACGCCCAAGCCCGTCATCGCCGATCCCGGCGAGGAGCTGCTGCTGAGGATGATGCGCGCCTGTCTCGGCGAGAACGTCGCGCCGGAATACGCGCCCCTGATGCGCGAGGAGATGGGCTTTGCCCCACGCGAGGCGCGCTGGAGCAAGCAGCCCTCGCGCGACAAGCTCGCCCGGCAGCATGTGCTGATTGTCGGCGCCGGCGTCTGCGCCATTGCGCTCGGCGTCGCACTCGGCCATCTCGGCATCCCCTACACCATCGTCGAGAAGAATGCCGAGCTTGGCGGCACCTGGTGGATCAACCGCTATCCCGGCTGCGGCGTCGACACGCCGAACCATTCCTATTCCTACTCGTTCGGCTCCGGCAACGCATGGACCCGCTACTTCTGCCAGCGCGAGGAATTGCTTGGCTACCTCCAAAAGGTCGCGGACGAATACGGCATCCGCAAGCATCTGCGCGTCAACACCGAGCTGACCTCGTCGCGCTGGGACGAAAGCCGGCGGCGCTGGATCTCGACGCTGAGAACCAAGGACGGCGAAGAGACATTCGAATCCACCGCACTGGTCAGTGCGATCGGACAGCTCAACGATCCCTCCCGCGCCCGCTTCAAAGGCGAGGAGGACTTCAAGGGAACGATCCTGCATTCGGCGCTGTGGTCAGACGATATCAACGTCGATCGCAAGCATGTCGCCGTGATCGGCACCGGCGCGACCTCGATGCAGCTCGTGCCGTCGATTGCCGGCCGCGTTGCGTCGGTCACGGTCTATCAGCGCAGCGCGCAATGGGCGCGGCCGGTGAAGGGTTATGCCGATCCGATCAGCGAGGGCGCGCGCTGGCTGCTGGCGCATCTGCCGTTCTACGTGCAGTGGTACCGTTTCAACATGTTCTGGCGCTATGGCGACGGCCTCTTGCCTTTCCTGCGCAAGGATCCGGCCTGGCCGCATCCCGAGCGCGCCGTCAACAAAGGCAATGACCGGCACCGCCAGGAGCTGACGGACTTCATCTTGTCGGAGCTACAGGGCCGGCCCGACCTGATCGAGAAATGCGTGCCGACCTATCCGCCCTACGGCAAGCGCATCCTGCTCGACAACAATTGGTTCAAGACCTTGCGGCAGGACAACGTCGAGCTGGTCACCGATGCGATCGACCGTTTCGACGAAACGGGCATCGTCACCGCAGACGGCAAGCACCGTCCCGCCGACATCATCGTGGTGGCGACCGGCTTCAAGGTGACGGAAATGGCGGCCCGTCTCAACATCAGCGGCCGCGACGGCAAGGATTTGCGGCAGGCCTGGGCCAACGACAATCCAACGGCCTTCCTCGGCCTCACCGTGCCCGGCTTTCCGAACTTCTTCTGCATGCTCGGCCCGAATTCAGGCCCCGCCCATGGCGGCAGCGTGATCTTCCAGTCGGAGTGCCAGAGCCGCTACATCTCGGCCTGCCTGGTCGACATGATCGAGCAGGACGTCGCGGCGATCGACGTCCGTCAGGACGTGCTCGACGATTATGTCCGCAAGGTCGATGCCGAGCACGAGGCGATGATCTGGACGCATCCGGGCATGAGCACCTATTACCGCAATGCAAGCGGCCGCGTGTTCTCGGCGATGCCGTGGCGGTTCGTCGATTATTGGCGCATGACGCACGATCCGGATCTGCGGCAGTACAGGCTAACGAAGGGGTAACTCAATCTCGCGGTGCCGACTCCGATCGACGCTTGAGTTGCGCTCGTCCCACAGCGTCATTGCGAGCGTAGCGAAGCAATCCAGCGTCTTTCCGCAGAGGGATTCTGGATTGTTTCGCTACGCTCGCAACGACGGAGATTGCGCGCAGCTACGCCGCCAGCCCACTCCCGACCGGAGCGAAATCCAGGCCGAGGCTTTCCGCCACCGCCTTGTTGGTGATCCGTCCGCGATGCACGTTCAGGCCGTTGCGCAGATGCGGGTTCTCCAGCACCGCGGCAAACTCCTTGTTGGCCAGCATCAGGCCGAACGGCAACGTCGCGTTGTTCAGGGCCTGGCTCGACGTCACCGGCACCGCACCCGGCATGTTGGCGACGCAATAGTGCACGACGCCGTCCACCTCATAGGTCGGATCGCTATGGGTGGTCGGATGCGACGTCTCGAAGCAGCCGCCCTGGTCGATTGCGACATCGACCAGCACGGCGCCGGGCCGCATCGATGTCAGCATCGCGCGTGTGACCAGCTTCGGCGCGCTGGCGCCCGGCACCAGCACCGCACCGATCACGACGTCGGCGGCGAACACCTCCTCCTCGACCGACTCGATGGTCGAGAAGCGGGTGCGCACGCGTCCGGCAAAGAGATCGTCGAGTTCGCGCAAGCGCGGGATCGAGCGGTCGATCACGGTGACTTCGGCGCCGAGACCCGCGGCCATGCGCGCCGCCTGCGTGCCAACCACACCGCCGCCCAGCACGACGACGCGCGCCGGCTGCACGCCGGGCACGCCGCCGAGCAGAAGGCCGCGGCCGCCGGCCGATCGCTTGAGCGCGGCGCCGGCGGCCTCGATGGCGAGGCGGCCGGCGACTTCGCTCATCGGCGCAAGCAGCGGGAGGTGACCGCTCGCGTCCGTGACGGTTTCATAGGCGATCGCGGTGCAGCCGGAGGCAAGCAGGCCCTTGGCCTGCTCCGGATCCGGCGCAAGATGAAGATAAGTAAACAGAATCTGGCCTTCCCGGAGCTGGGCCCACTCGCTTTTCTGCGGCTCCTTCACCTTCACGATCATCTCGGACTTGGCAAAGACGTCGCGGGCGCTGTCGGCGATATCGGCCCCTGCCCGCCGATACACCTCGTCGGACGCGCCGATGCCGGCGCCGGCCCCGGTCTCGACCGCGACCTGATGACCGGCCGCGACATATTCGCGGACCGCGCCCGGGGTGAGCCCGACGCGATATTCCTGCACCTTGATCTCCTTGGGAACACCGACGCGCATCTTGAGCTCCTTCGCCAACGGATCGATTCCGATCTTCATCGTAGCGATGGGGCTGGTTTGGTTTCGTGCAAATATCCGCTAGTTTCGACGCGCCAGCGCCGGTTTCCGGCGCCGAAATGCTCTTTCACGCTGGAAACGAAACCTTGGCCCTCGACCGGAAAGACATCGCGATCCTCGCGGAACTCACGACCAATGCGCGCGCCAGCCATGCCGAGCTTGCCAGCAAGATCGGCCTGTCGAGCACGGCGCTGGCACGGCGACAGAAGACGCTCGAGGACGACGGCTACATCCAGGCCTACCAGGCCACGCTCGACCTCGGCCAGTTCGGCCTCACCACGACTGTGCTGGTTCGCATCGCGCTGGAGAGCCAGAGCGACGATGCGCTGAAGGCCTTCGAGGCGGAGGTGGTGAAATGCCCCTCCGTCGTGCGCTGCTTCCTGATGTCGGGCACCGACGATTACATCCTCATCGTGCTGGCCCGCGACATCCAGGATTTCGAGCGCATTCACCGGACCGAGCTGTCCCGGCTGCCGCGCGTTGCGCGCGTGCAATCGAGCTTCGCGCTGCGCGAGATCGTCAACCGCGCGGTGCCGACGGTGGTGTTCGGCGAGGCGAAACGCTAGCGCTTCTCCGTCTGCCGCCGTCTGTCATCCAGCTGTCATCGAATGTGCAGAGAGCTGTATCTCCTGGCACATTCGGGACAGACCATGGACTATTTCAAGCGCTTCAACTTCCTTTTCGCCGCACCGGCCTTCGACACCGACGACCTCGAGGGCATTCGCTTCAACCAGATCATCGAGGAAATCCAGCGCTCCGGCTTCGAGGTGGTCCGGGCCCGCAAGCTGGAAGACGCCGAGATCGCGGTGCAAACCGATGCCGCGATCGGCTGCATGGTGGTGGACTGGGGCAAGAAGGGTCTCGAAGGCAAGACCTCGGCCCTGATCAATCTGATGCGGCGCCGTGGCCTTGACTTTCCGATCATCCTCCTGATCCGGCGCAAGCGCTTCGAAGATCTGCCGGTCGAGGTGCTCGACTTCATCGACGGTTACGTTTTTCTGTCCGAGGAAACCCCGCCCTTCATCGCCAAGAACCTGATCAGCCGGCTCAAGCAATACGCCGAGACGCTGAAAACGCCGTTCTTCGGCGCCCTCGTCGACTATGCCGAGGAAGGAAACCAGCTCTGGACCTGCCCGGGCCACAATGGCGGCGTGTTCTATAATCGCAGCCCGATCGGCCGCGTTTTCGTCGAGCATCTCGGCGAATCCGTGTTCCGAGACGACCTCGACAATTCCGTGCTCGACCTCGGCGACCTCCTCACCCATGAGGGGCCGGCGCTGAAGGCCCAGAAGGAAGCAGCCGCCATCTTCGGCGCGGAAAAGACCTATTTCGTTCTCAACGGCACCTCGACCTCGAACAAGATCGCGCTCGGCGCCCTCGTCACCGACGGCGACCTCGTGCTGTTCGACCGCAACAACCACAAGGCCGCCCATCACGGCGCGCTCATGATCAATGGCGGCATCCCGGTCTATGTCCCAACCGTCCGCAACGCCTGGGGCCTGATCGGCCCGATGCGCTGGGACGCGCTCGACGAGAAGACCTTGCGCGAGGCGATCCGCAACCATCCGCTGGTCCGGGATCGTGACGCCTGGCGCAGGGAGCGGCCATTTCGCGTCGCCGTCGTCGAGCAGTGCACCTATGACGGCTCGATCCACAGCGCCGAAATGATCCTGAAGCGCATCGGCCATCTCTGCGACTACATCCTGTTCGACGAAGCCTGGGCCGGCTTCATGAAATTTCACCCACTCTATGCTGGCCGCTTCGCCATGGGCCTTTCGAACCTTCCCCCGGAAGCGCCAGGCATCATCGCGACGCAGTCGACACACAAGCAGCTTGCCAGCTTCTCGCAGGCTTCGCAGATCCACATCAAGGACCGCCACATTCACGGCCAGAAGCGGCGCGTCGAGCACCGCCGCTTCAACGAAAGCTTCATGCAGCACGCCTCGACATCTCCCTTCTACCCATTGTTCGCATCGCTGGATGTGGGTGCGCAGATGATGAAGGGCCGCTCCGGTGAAGTGCTGTGGGACGACACGATCCGGCTTGGCATCGAGCTGCGCAAGAAGATCCGCGCGATGCGCAGGGAGTTCGAGGAGAAAGAGCAGAATCCGGACCGCCGCTGGTTCTTCGAGCCCTTCGTGCCCGACCGTGTCGCTATTCCCGATGTCAGCCGTCCCGGTGCCACGCACAATGTCGCCTGGGAGACGCTTTCCACCGATGAGCTCGCCACCAATCCTGCGCTGTGGCAGCTGTCGCTCGACAGCAATTGGCATGGCTTCCCCGGCGTCACCGAAGGCTTTGCCATGACCGACCCGAACAAGCTGACACTGCTCACGCCCGGCTTCGACCGCGCCACCGGCGCCTATGCCGAGCACGGCATTCCCGCCCCCGTGGTCGCGCAATACTTGCGCGAAAACCGCATCGTGCCGGAGAAGAATGACCTCAACTCCCTGCTCTTCCTGCTCACGCCCGGCGTCGAGGCCAGCAAGGCCGGCACGCTGATCTCCGGCCTCGTTGCCTTCAAGAAGCTGCACGACGACAATGCGCTGCTGGCAGATGTCATCCCGGAGTTCTATCAACGTCGGCAGGCGCGCTATGCCGGCGTGCGGCTGCGCGACCTCTGCGGGCAGATGCACGGCTTCTTCCGCGCCGCCGATGTCAGCGCGCTCCAGGCGCGGCAGTTCATGCCTGAGCACATGCCTGAGATCGCAATGTCGCCCCGCGATGCCGCGCGCTATCTGTTCAAGAACGACGTTGACTACCTCCCGATCGAGGCAATCGCGAGCCGCATCGCCACCACGCCCTTCGTGGTCTACCCGCCCGGCATCGCCACCATCGTGCCCGGCGAACGACTGACCGAACGCGCCAAGCCCATGGTGGATTATCTCAAGATGTTCGAGACCTGCTTCAACACGTTCCCGGGTTTCGACGTCGAGATCCAGGGCGTCTACAAGGAGATCGATGCTCAGGGGCGGATCGGGCTCTACACTTACGTCGTCGCCGAGTAGGTGCCCATGATCGAAACAGCCATGCGCGCGAGTGACGAACCCGTCCTGGTCCGCCCGTCACGCGAGAGCGACGTCGAGGCGATGCTGGCGATCTACCGCCATCATGTCCGCAGTGGCGTGCCGCGCGATGTCGAGGGAACCGGCGCACCGGAACCGGACGATTTGCGCGACCGGCGCAAGAACCTGAAGCAGACCCGCCTTCCCCATCTGGTCGCGACTTTTCGCGGCGAAGTGGTCGGCTATGCCTACGCCGTGCTGTTTCGCAAACGGCCGGCCTATCGCTACACGGCCAAGCATTCGATCTACGTCCACCACACGCATCTCGGCCGCGGTGTCGGACGGCTGTTGCTCCAGGAATTGATCGATGCCTGCGCGGCGGCCGGCTTCCGCCAGATGATCGGCTACATCGATGCCGACAACGAGCCCTCGCTGGCGTTGCACGAGAAGTTTGGCTTCGCGCGCGCCGGCCTGCTCTGCGGCGTCGCCTATCGCCACGGCCGCTGGTGCGACACCGTCATGGTGCAACGCTCGCTCGGCGCCGGGACGACGACGCCACCGCCGGTCACGCGCCGGGCCGATAGAGTGTGATCCGGACCCGGAGGACCGCGTAGCACAAAGTGTTGCGGCTCCTCGCGGCAACCATGGAACGCGTTTGCACGGAGATCAGCTCAAACAACAGGCCTACGACGGAAAGTCGGCCGGCTTCACATGGATGCGGTCGGCATGCAGCGACCAGTGATGCAGTGCCTGATCCTTGCAGAATCTCGCTTTCGCCTGCTCCCTGGCCTCGTTCTCGTCAGCGGCGTCGATTTCCAGCGTGCTCTGGCAAACCTCGCTCTGCCGGCCGTACTCACCGAGCACGTTCTTCATGAACTTGACGACATAGGTTGACATGGGACCTCCCTGCTGCCCCGACAGCACTCTAGTCCCATTTAGGCCGGGCCGGAAAAGGAGATTTTGACGCGGATCAAGGTCGGGCGGCGATTCCCCGCCGCGCCTCCTTCCCGGAACGGCAATCTGGCTGCCCCTATCCCGGCGTCATGCCGAAAGCCTGCTTGAAGCGCTCCGCATAGTGCGGCCAGACCTCGGGATTGATGATGCGCGGCGGGCGCTTGCCGTCGAGCGTGTCCAGCACCTGCTCGGCCGCGATCCGGCCCATGTTCCGGCGCGCCTCGACCGTCACGCCCGCGGTATGGGGGCTTGCCAGCACGTTGTCGAACTGGAGCAGCGGATGCTCCGGCGGCGGGGGCTCCTTGGACCAGACGTCGAGACCGGCACCGGCGATGCGCTTGTCGCGCAGCGCCTGGAGCAGCGCATCCTCGTCGTGGATGAAGCCGCGCGCCGTGGTGATGAAGTAGGCATGCGGCTGCATCAGCGCAAACTCGCGCGTGCTGATCATGTTGCGGCTGCCCTTGTCGAGCGGACAGGAAATCGAGACGAAATCGGCGCGGCGCAATAGCTCGTCGAGCTCGACTTTTTCCCCACCCCGCTCGGCCATCACCTCGGCCGAGAGATAGGGGTCGTAGGCCAGCACCTTCATGCCGAGCAGGCCCTTGCAAAGTGCGGCGATGCGGCGGCCGACATTGCCGAGGCCGATGATGCCGACGGTCTTGTGCTCGACCTCGTTGCCGACGAGCTCGTTGCGGTTGACGTCGCGCTCGCGGCGCAGGCGGCGATCCGACTGGATGATGCGTTTGGACAGCGTCAGCATCATCGCCAGCGCGTGCTCGGCGACCGAATGGGCATTGCCGCCGGACTGATTGACGACCAGCACCCCCGCATCGGTGCAGGCCTCGACATCGACCGGATCGAAGCCCGCGCCGTTGCTGGAGACGAGCAGCAGGTTCGGGGTGCGCTTCAGGAAGGCGGCATCGACATGGAAATGCGGGGCGAGTTCGTCGCGGGCGGCGCCGATCTGGTAGACATGCGCCGCGCTGAGGATGGGCGCGTAGAAGTCTTCGGGACTCTCGTTCTCGATGCGGTCGAGCCGGACGTCGGACCGCGCCTTCAGGATGTCGACATAAATCGGATTGGCCAGGTATTTGACGTAGAAGACACGCTTGTTGTTGACGGACATCAGGACCCTTCCGGCTCTCTTGAAGGGCTGCGCAAGGTCAGCGCGATGCGCGCGTCCCTGCCTCCCTCCTATTTTCTAATCGTCGCCGCTTATGACACGGCGGTGCCGGCCACGGCAGGCGGTCTGGCGCAGATCACGGTGCCGGCCCGGACATGTTGACAATCCCGCCCGCTCCGTCAAGTTCGGCAGACTGCCGCGACGGCCAACGCAATGGCGATGGCAAAGACCAAGAAGCCGGCGCGGCGCGAGGGAGATCGCCATGGCGATAGCGGAACAGCGGACTTCGCCTCCTCAGGCGGCACAGGGGGCCAGCGACGGGAGCTGGCACGGCATCGTCCTGCAAACCCTGAAACGAAACGAGATCAGCCTCGTCCCTTACGTGCCCGACCGCGTGCTGACTCCATTGATCAAGAGCCTGCACGCCGATCCGTTCTTCACCACCTTTGCCACCGCGCGCGAAGAAGAGGCGGTCGGGATCGTTTCAGGCGCCTGGATGGGCGGCCGGCGCGGCGCGGTACTGATGCAGACCTCCGGCTTCGCGACGCTCGCCAACGTGCTGGCCTCGCTCGCGGTGCCCTACCAGATCCCCCTGATCATGTTCGTGTCCGAACGCGGCACGCTCGGCGAATTCAATTACGGGCAATCGCTGGTCTGCCGCACCATGCGGCCGGTGCTGGATTCATTGGCACTCGAGCATCACACCATCACCCGGCTCGACGAGCTCGAATTCATCGCCGACCGCTCGATCAAGCAGGCCGTTACCACGCAGGCGCCGGTGGCGCTGATCCTCAACCCGCTGCTCACCGGCGGCAAGGTTTTCGACAAGTGAGCGCCACCATGAATACGCGAAACACCAAGGTCATGAGCCGCTTCGACGTGACCTCGCGGCTGATCGCAAAGCTTAAGCACGAGGAAGCCGTGATCGGCGGCATCGGCAACACCAATTTCGACCTCTGGGCCGCCGGCCACCGTCCGCAGAATTTCTACATGCTGGGCAGCATGGGGCTCGCCTTTCCGATCGCGCTGGGCGTGGCGCTGGCGCAGCCGGATCGGCGCGTCTTCGCGCTCGAAGGCGACGGCTCGCTCTTGATGCAGCTCGGCGCGCTGTCGACCATCGCGGCATTGAAGCCGAAGAACCTCGTCATGGTCGTGATGGACAACGGTATCTACCAGATCACCGGCGCCCAACCGACACCCGCGGCAGGCGTCGCCGACATCGTGGCCATCGCCATCGGCTCCGGCCTCGCCCACAGCGCCTGGGCGGCGGACGAGGAGGATTTCGAACGGCTGCTCGACGCGGCGATGTCCGCCGCCGAGCCACACCTGATCGCCGTCCGGATCGACGACAAGCCCGGGGTCGGAACCACGAGGCGTGATCCCGTGCAGATCCGGGAACGCTTCATGCTCGGGCTCGGCGTGCGCGAGCCACTTTAACGTTTGGTCATTAACTACACGGCGATCTGATGGACGGAAGGTACCGGCCCGCTGCCATGTGTGCTAAGCGGAGCGAATGTCTATTTTGGTACGTTCATTTGCCTGGCTGCTCGCAGCCGCCGTAACTTTCGCCACACTCGGTCCCCCTGGCCTGCGGCCCCATTCCGACCTCGGCCAAGACGGCGAACATGCACTCGCATTCATCCTGGTGGGGCTGGCCTTCGGCCTCGCCTATCGGCGCCGGCGCCTGCTGATCGCGGCGGCCGCCGTGGTCCTGATCGCCGTGCTCGAGCTGATGCAATTTTGGGCACCCGGCCGCCACGCCCGGTTGGAGGATTTCCTGGTCGACGCGCTCACCGCCTGCATCGGCTTTGCGCTCGCGGCCGCGGTCGAGTGGCTGCTCACGCGCTTTCGCGCAAGGCCCGTCGCGACAAGCGAAGGCCCCGCGGAGTGACGCTCCGCAGGGCCCATTCTTTCAACCCATAGGATTGTCGCCGATCAGTCGATGATCTTGACGACGCGGCGCGTGCGCGGCTCGACGATCACGCGGCGGTCGTTCACGACGGCATAGCGGTACTCGGTGTAGTTCGGCACGGGGCGGAGCACCACGGTCGGCGGCAAGGGCTCCCCGACCACGACGCGCTCCTGGATCACCACGGAATCGTTGCGCGGGATTCCGCCCAGCACCGCGTTCGGAATTTCGAGGCCGGCACCAACGGCTGCACCGACGGTGCCGCCAACCATTGCGCCGATCGGTCCGCCGATTTCGCCACCTGCACGCGCGCCGTCCCTGGCGCCTTGTTCGGTCGTCGACTGGGCAAAGGCCGCGCTCGACGCCAGCAACGAAGCGGCGGCCAACGTAATCGCAAAACGGGTCTTCATGTTCTTGAGCCTCCAGTGATTGCTATGCGCCTTCAACCGCGGGGCCGGACCGTTGTTCCGGTTCCCTGCGGCGAAAGAGACGCCAGATCTGGAGACTGTTACGGCGTAACAGTTCAGGCAGCGGCGATCTCGTGGCCCGCCATCAGTTCCAGCGCCCTCACCATCGCCGAATGATCCCAGGCCTTGCCGCCATGGGCGGTGCAGGCCGAGAACAATTGCTGCGCCACCGCCGTGCTGGGCAACGACAGGCCAAGCGAGCGCGCGCCCTCGAGCGCGAGATTGAGATCCTTCTGGTGCAGCTCGATGCGGAAGCCGGGATCGAAATTGCGCTTCACCATCCGTTCGCCGTGCACTTCGAGAATGCGTGAGGAGGCAAAGCCGCCCATCAGCGCCTGCCGCACCAGCCCCGGATCGGCGCCGGCTTTCGACGCAAACAACAGCGCCTCGCTTACCGCCCCGATCGTCAGCGCGACGATGATCTGGTTGGCGACCTTGGTGGTCTGCCCGTCGCCGTTGCCGCCGACGCGGGTGACGTTTCTGCCCATCTTGTCGAAGATCGGCTTCATGGTGACGAAAGCCCGCTCCGGGCCGCCGACCATGATGGTGAGGCTCGCTGCCTTGGCCCCGACCTCCCCGCCCGACACCGGCGCGTCGAGATAGTCGGCACCGAGCGCCTCGATCTTCTTGGCGAACTCCTTCGTCGCCAGCGGCGAGATCGAACTCATGTCGACCACGATCTTGCCCTTGGAAATCCCGCTCGCGACCCCGTCCTTGCCGAACAGCACGGCCTCCACATGCGGGGTGTCGGGCACCATGATGATGACCGCATCCGCTTCCTCCGCGATCTCCTTGCCGGACTTGCAGGGAATGCCGCCGGCCGCGATCAGCTCCGGCGCAACGGGCGCGACGTCATGCAGGAGCACGCGATGGCCCGCCGCCAGGAGATGGCCGGCCATCGGCCGTCCCATGGTGCCAAGTCCGATGAAGCCGATGTCGATCATGGTCTGATGTCTCACAGTTGGAGGAGCAAAATTCATCCGCGAGCTCGGTGCACCTCTCCCTCAGGCGGGAGAGGGAGCGCACCGTCGTTGTGGCCGCGCGCTTACGTCTCGAACGTCTGCGCGGCGTGCCACGACAGGCCTTCCAGCGTCGTGGTGCGCGGCTTGTATTCGCAGCCGATCCAGCCGCGATAGCCGATCGCGTCAAGGTGACGGAACAGGAAGGGATAGTTGATCTCGCCGGTGCCCGGCTCGTGCCGGCCGGGATTGTCGGCGAGCTGGATATGGGCGATCTCCGGCAGATATTCCTGCATGGTGCGGGCGAGATCGCCCTCCATGATCTGCATGTGGTAGATGTCGTACTGGATGAAAAGGTTGTTCGACCGCACCTCCGAGATCAGCTGCACCGCCTGCTCGGTGCCGTTGAGGAAGAAGCCGGGAATGTCGAGTGTGTTGATCGGCTCGACCAGCAGCTTGATGTTCTCGCGGGCCAGCGTCGAGGCGGCAAAGCGCAGATTTCCGATCAGCGTCTCCTTTAGCTCGCGCGGATCAGCATCGACAGGCGCGATCCCCACGAGGCAGTTGAGCTGCTCGCAGTCGAGCGCCCTAGCATAGTCGACGGCGCGAAACACACCGTCACGGAACTCGGCGGTGCGATCGGGCAGGATCGCGATGCCGCGCTCGCCGCTTGCCCAGTTTCCGGCCGGCAGATTATGCAGCACCTGCGTCAGACCATGGGCTTCGAGCTGCTCGCGCAGCTGCGCCTTGTCGAAATCGTAGGGGAAGAGATATTCGACCCCGGAGAAGCCCGCCGCTTTCGCCGCTGCGAAGCGGTCGAGGAACGGCATCTCGTTGAACAGCATGGTGAGGTTGGCGGCGAATTTCGGCATGATGCTCTCCTTATTCCGCCGGCTGCAGCACGCCGGGCCTGACGGTCCCGACCTCGTCGAGCGGCAGGTCCAGCACCTCCTCGAACTCGACGATGTTGTCGATCTCGGTGCCCATGGCGATGTTGGTGACGCGTTCGAGGATGAACTCGACCACCACGGGCACGCGGTGCTTGGCCATCAATTCGCGCGCGGTCGCGAACGCGGCCTGTGCGTCCTTCGGATCGGTGACGCGGATCGCCTTGCAGCCGAGGCCTTCGGCGACCGCGACATGGTCGACGCCGTAGACGCCGATCTCGGGCGCGTTGATGTTCTCGAAGGAGAGCTGGACGTGATAGTCCATCTCGAAGCCGCGCTGGGCCTGGCGGATCAGGCCGAGATAGGAATTGTTCACGACGACGTGGATGTAGGGCAGATTGAACTGCGCCCCAACCGCGAGTTCCTCGATCAGGAACTGGAAGTCGTAGTCGCCCGACAGCGCGACGATGTCGCGATCCGGACAAGCCGCGCGCACGCCGAGCGCGGCAGGCAAGGTCCAACCGAGCGGCCCGGCCTGTCCCGCATTGATCCAGTTGCGCGGGCGATAGACGCCCAGGAATTGCGCGCCGGCGATCTGCGACAGGCCGATCACGGTGACGTAGCAGGTGTCACGACCAAAGGCCTTGGTCATCTCCTCGTAGACGCGCTGCGGCTTGATCGGCACGTTGTCGAAATGACTCTTGCGCAGCATCGTTTTCTTGCGATCGCGGCAGGAAGCCGGCCAAGCCTGGCGCTCGCGGAGCCTGCCCGCCCGCCGCCACTCCCTGGCGACGGTGACGAACAGCTCGAGCGCGGCCTTGGCGTCCGAGACGATGCCGAGATCGGGATTGAACACGCGTCCGATCTGCGTCGGCTCGATGTCGACATGCACGAATTTGCGGCCCTTGGTGTAGCTCTCGACCGAGCCGGTGTGGCGGTTGGCCCAGCGGTTGCCGATGCCGAGCACGAAGTCGGATTCCAGCATGGTGGCATTGCCGTAGCGGTGGCTGGTCTGAAGCCCGACCATGCCGGCCATCAGCACGTGATCGTCGGGGATCGCGCCCCATCCCATAAGGGTCGGCACCACGGGCACGTTGGCGATCTCGGCGAACTCCACAAGCAGGTCCGATGCGTCGGCGTTGATGATGCCACCACCGGCGACGATCAGTGGCCGCTCGGCGGCGTTGAGCATCTCCAGCGCCTTCTCGACCTGCTTGCGCGTGGCCGTGGGCTTGTAGACCGGCAGCGGCTCATAGGTCTCGTCGTCGAACTCGATCTCGGCGAGTTGCACGTCGAGCGGCATGTCGATCAGGACCGGTCCGGGCCTGCCTGAGCGCATCACATGAAACGCCTGGCTGAACACGCGGGGCACCAGCGCCGGCTCCCGCACCGTCACCGCCCATTTCGTCACCGGCTTAGCGATCGATTCGATGTCGACCGCCTGGAAGTCCTCCTTGTAGAGCCGCGCCCGCGGCGCCTGTCCGGTGATGCAGAGGATCGGGATGGAATCGGCAATCGCCGAATACAGCCCGGTGATCATGTCGGTGCCCGCCGGCCCCGAGGTTCCAATGCAGACGCCGATATTGCCGGCCTTGGCGCGGGTATAGCCCTCCGCCATGTGCGAAGCGCCCTCGACGTGTCGTGCCAGGATATGGTGGATCGAGCCGCGCTTCCTCAGCGCCGAGTACAGCGGATTGATCGCGGCCCCGGGAACTCCGAAGGCGGTCGAGATGCCCTCTCTCTCCAGAATTCGCACGGCTGCATCGACGGCTCGCATCTTCGCCATATCGGACCTCGCTTGGTTCAAGTCAGCGAGCGAGATCATCGGTTGCGCGAGCCGCGATCTCAACGAGATCGATTTTATTTTCCACGATGCGGCAGCCGCAGAGAAATTGCGGCAAGCTCAATCGGTTAGATGCAGGAATGCGTGAAAGCGGCTCATTCGAACAACGGCGCCAGCTCCATCTGCGGCACCAGCACGAGACCCTTGTCGGTGATGCGAATTTCCGGAATGACCGATAGGGGAATCAAATTGAAACCCATATAGGGGATGGTGCAGCCGGCCTCGGCCCATTCCTTCTTCAGTACCTTGACCTCCTCGGCCACCTCGGTGACGCGCTTGTCGGACAGCAGCCCCGCGATCGGCAGCGGAACCAGCGCCCTCACCTTACCGTCGGCGACGACGCAGACGCCGCCCTGCTGCTCCCTGATCGCCGCGATCGCGACCTGCATGTCCGCCTCGTTGGTACCGGCGACGATGATGTTGTGGCTGTCGTGCCCGACGCTGGAGGCGACCGCGCCGCGCTTGAGGCCGAAATCCTTCAGGAGGCCGTGGGCGACATTGCCGGCCGATTTTCCATGGCGCTCGACCACGGTGACGAAGCAGAGGCCGTAACGGGCGAACAGCGACGGCCAGTCCTTGGCCGGCTCGATCGCAACCTTTTCGTGGATCAGGGTGATGCCCGGCAGCGCGGTCTTGATCGCGTTGACAGTGCAGGCCTTCGCCGGCAGCTCCGGCGTCAGCTTCATCGTCTTCGGCAATTTCACCGTCGCATAAGCCGCCTTCGGATATTGGTAGCGCTGCGACAATGCCTGATCGAGGCGACCAGTGATCTTGCCATGCTCGACCACGAGCTCGCCGCCATACCAGGTGCATTGTGGCTTGAGCTGATCATCCATCAGCACGAGATCGGCGCGGCGGCCGCCGCCGAGCCCGCCGATGTCGCCATCGATGCCGAAGCGCGTCGCGCCATGCAGCGAGCCCATCGACCAGGCCTGCTCCGGCGACATCCCCGCCTTCACGGCTTCGCGCACCACCCAGTCGAGGCCGAACAGCAGGAGATCGTCGGCATCGCGGTCATCGGTGCACACCGCCGTGCGCTTGTGCGAGGCCTCAAGCTCGGTGATGGTGCGGATCGCCTGCGGCAGCGAATGCCAGGGCGTCGTCGGCGGCCCCCCACGCAGGAACACCCAGACGCCGGCATCGAGCAGATCGTCGGCGATGTCGCGGTCGATCGCTTCATGCGTGTCGGTGACGCCACTCGCAGCATAAGCCGCGACGAATTCGCGCCCGTAGACGTGGCCGGACACCGGACGTCCGCGCTTCAGGGCGGCCGCGAGGATCGCATGGCTGCGCTCGTCGGCCATCGTCACCGGCACGAAGTCCATCTTCTCGCCGAGTGCCACGGCTTCGGGCCAGCGATCGAACAGACCCGCGATCTTGTCCGGCGTGAGATCACCGCCAGCCGTTTCGAGTTCAGCCGATGTCGCAGGAACCGTCGAAGGCACCGTCAAGAAAATCGAGAGCGGCGCCTCGCGCGCATCCTCCAGCATCGCCTCGACGCCGGCGACGTCCATCACGTTGCCGATCTCGTGGCTGTCGCAAAAGATCGTGGTGGTGCCGTTGAGCAGCGCGGCCTCGGCATAGGCGCAGGCCGTCACCATCGAGGATTCGATGTGGATGTGCGGATCGACCAGACCCGGCGCTATGATGCCGCCGGCGGCATCATAGGTCGCAACGCTGCTCCACGCCTTCTTCGCTGCTCCGCTCGGCTTCACGGCGGCAATGCGGCCGCCGGCGATCCAGATCTCGCGGTTCGCATGGATGCGTTCCGAATAGGTCGAAAGCACCCGGGCGCCAGTGATGACGAGATCGGGCGCAAGGCGGGCGGAGGCGACGTCGGCAAGGTGGCGCGTCATGCTGTGCAGCGGCGCAACGGCAAAGCGGGTGAGTTTTGTCATGGGGCTCTCGCGTGACGGAAACAGCCCAGCAATGGTTGCGCCCGCGGGCCGGCTCGGCAACTCAAATAAGCGGCACCCGTGCTTACGCTTTTGGCGCCGAACCTCCTGGCGTCCCCGCTCTAGAAGACCTGCGCGGGTTCCGCCGTCTCGGCTGCGGCGCTGCGGCGGCCTTGACCCGAATTCGCATCGACCGGCCCTTCGACTCGTCGATCTCGAAGGAATTTGTCTTCCGCACGAGATCGCTCAGCTTACGGAAGCCGAACGTCCTCGGATCGAAATCGGACGCGAGATTGGCCAGCTGGCGGCCGACTTCACCGAGCGTAACCCAGCCGTCCTCGCTCTCCATCTGGGTGATCACCTTCTTGATGATCGGCGTGGCCGCTTCGGGCGGCTGAAGCGATGCCGACCTCGAGGTGGCGTCCTGCGTATTCACCGATCCGGCAAGGAGGTTCTCCGTGTAAACGAATCTCCGGCAGGCCTGCCTGAAGCTTTCCGGCGTCTTCTGCTCGCCGAACCCGAATACGTCGATGCCCTGCTCCCGGATCCGGGCAGCCAGGCGGGTGAAGTCGCTGTCGGACGACACCAGGCAAAAGCCGTCGAACCGGCCGCTGTGAAGCAGGTCCATCGCATCGATGACCAGCGTAATGTCGGAGGCGTTCTTTCCGGTCGTATAGGCAAACTGCTGCTGCGGGATGATGGCGTGCTTCGACAGGATGTCGGCCCAGCCTCTGGACCGTGCGTTGGAGAAGTCGCCATAGATGCGGCGGACGCTGGCCTCGCCGATCTTAGCAATCTCCTCGAATAATCCGTCCGCGATCTTGGCGGAGGCATTGTCGGCGTCGATCAGAACCGCCAGACGCGGCGAGCGGAGCTCGGAAGGCATGACAGTTCCCCACCAATGGACGCGACACGAGAAGACAAGTACGTCAGGACGGTTAGTCCTCGTTCGCCTTGAACCGCCCCAGCCCCTTCAGCACAAACGGGGCCAATAGCGCAAGCAGCGCGATGCCGAGCAGCGTCGCCGAGATCGGGCTCTGAACCAGCGTCATGGGATCGCCGAGACTGATCGCGAGCGCGCGGCGCAGCTGGCTTTCGGCGATCGGGCCGAGGATCAGGCCGACCACGACCGGCGCGATCGGAAAATCAAACCGGCGCATCAGAAAGCCGAGCACGCCGAAGCCTGATAGCATCGACAATTCCACCACCGACGGCTTGGCAGCGATGGTGCCCATGGTCGCGAACACGAGGATGCCGGCATAGAGCCATGGCTGCGGGATCGCGAGCAGCCGCACCCACAGGCCGACCAGCGGCAAATTGAGTACCAGCAGCATGCAATTGGCAATGAACAGGCTGGCGATCAGGCCCCATACCAGGTCCGGCCGTTCGGCAAACAACAGCGGCCCCGGGTTGAGGCCGTATTGCTGGAAGCCCGCCAGCATCATCGCGGCCGTCGCCGAGGTCGGCAGCCCCAGCGTCAAGAGCGGAACCAGCGTGCCCGCGGCGGAAGCGTTGTTGGCGGCTTCCGGCCCCGCGACGCCTTCGATCGCGCCCTTGCCGAATTCTTCGGGATGCTTGGTGAGACGCTTCTCGGTGGAATAGGACAGAAAGGTCGGGATCTCCGCGCCGCCCGCGGGCAGCGCGCCGATCGGAAAACCGAACATGGTGCCGCGCAGCCAGGGCTTCCACGACCGCTTCCAGTCTTCTTTCGTCATCCACAGCGAACCGCGCACCGGCTCCAGCTTCTCCTCGCTGTGATGGCGGCGCGATGCGACGTGGAGCGCCTCGCCGACCGCGAACAGGCCGACCGCAAGCGTCGTCACCTCGACGCCGTCGAGCAGCTCAGGCACGCCGAACGCAAGGCGCGCCTGTCCCGTCAGCTTGTCGATACCGACGAGGCCGAGCGACAGGCCGATGAACAGGCTGGTCAGGCCGCGGATCGGGGAATCGCCGAAGGTCGCCGACACCGTGACGAAGGCGACGCACATCAGCGCGAAATAATCCTCGGGGCCGAAGCGCACGGCGAAATCGACCAGCCAGGGCGCGAGGAAGGCAAGACCGATGGTGGCGATGGTGCCGGCCACGAAGGAGCCGATCGCGGAGGTCGCGAGCGCCGGCCCGCCGCGGCCGGCCTTGGCCATCTTGTTGCCTTCCAGCGCTGTGGCCATCGAGGCGCTCTCGCCGGGCGTGTTGATCAGGATCGCGGTGGTCGAGCCGCCATACATGCCGCCGTAATAGATGCCGGCGAACATGATCAGCGAGCCGCCGGGGTCGAGCTTGTAGGTGACCGGCAGCAGCAGCGCGACGGTCAGCGCGGGGCCGATGCCGGGCAGCACGCCCACGGCGGTGCCGAGGAACACGCCGATCAGCGCATAGAGCAGGTTCATCGGCTGAATGGCGACAGCCATGCCGTGGGCCAGCGCCGCAAAGGTGTCCATCACAGCAGTCGCTCCAGCGGGCCGGTCGGAAGGCTCAGCGTCAGCAGCCGGTCGAACGCGAGATAGATGAGGGTCGACATCACGAGCGCGATGATGCCATCGACGAGAATGGCGCGGCGCCCGAACGCCGCCGATGTCGTCACGAACAGCGCCGAGGTCGCCAGGATGAAGCCGCCGCCAAAGCCGATGATCGCGATCAGCAGCGCCAGGCCGACCAGGATCAGAAGCACCGGAACCGGATCGGCGCGCTCGCGCGCGGGCAGATGGCCGCGCAGCGCGTCGATCAGATTGCCGATCGCGAGCAGCCCAAGGCCGCTGGCGACCACGACCGGCATCGCCTCCGGCCCCATGCCGTACATCGCGGTGGATGACAGGCCGTGCGCGTCAAGGACCAGCACGGCGGCAAGACCCGCGAGCAGCGCAGCGATGACGACGCCGGCGCGATCGACGCGCCGCGGCGGCTGGGCGGGATCACCCGAGGTCATGACTTGACCAGGCCGACCGACTTCAGCACGTCGGTGACCCGCACGGTTTCCTTCTTCAGGAAGTCGGCGAAGGCATCGCCCCCGAGATAGGCGTCCTCCCAGCCCTTCTGCTTGAGGATTTCCTTCCAGGCATCCGACTTCACCATCTTCTCGACCGCATCGCTCAAGGTCTTGCGCTGCTCCGGCGTGATGCCAGGAGGCGCGACGACCGAACGCCAATTGGCGATCACGAGGTCGATGCCCTGCTCCTTAAAGGTCGGGATGTCGCTGCCGGCGATACGCTTCTCCGAGGTGACGCCGATCGCGCGCAGCTTGCCGGACTTGATCTGCCCTTCATATTCGCTGAGGCCAGAAATACCCGCCGTGACCTTGCCGCCGAGGATCGCGGCGAGCGACTCGCCGCCGCCGGAGAACGGGATGTAGTTGATCTTCTTTGCGTCCGCGCCGACCGCGCCGGCGAACAACGCCGCCATCACATGGTCGACGCCGCCGGCCGAGCCGCCGGCAAAAGTCACCTTGGCGATGTCGGCCTTCACCGCGGCGGCGAGATCCTGCGCCGTCTTGATCGGCGAGTTCGCGGGCACCACGATCACCTGGATCTCCTCGGTGAGGCGCGCGATCGGTGTCACCTGTTCCAGCGTCACCGGCGACTTGTTCATGGCGAGCGCCCCCACCATAACGAAGCCGTTGACCATCATCTGGTTGCCGTCGCCCTTGGCGCCATTGACGAATTGGGCGATGCCGACGCTGCCGCCGGCTCCGGGAACGTTGGTGACCTGCACGCTGCGCGCCACACCGGAGGCCACCAGCGCCTGCTGCATCGAGCGCGCGGTCTGGTCCCAACCGCCACCCGGGGCCGCCGGCGCCATCAGCTTGAGCTCGAGCTGCTGGGCAAGGGATGGCGTCGCTGCCAGAAGGGTCAGCGCGACGGCTGCGCCGGCAAGGCGCGCGGAAAATTGGAACATGAGGACGCTCTCCAGGCTCATGCGGACGTTTGCCGCATTGTGTCGTTTGGTCGCATATCAGCCAAAACGGCCGATGCTGTCCAGCGACAGCGCCCAGATTCCTGCGTTTTAGCGCGGCGTCGGCATCACCCCACCCAGCGCGACGGTCAGCTCGCCGGCGACCTCGCGCACGATTTGGCCCACGTCCGGCAATCGGTCGTCGGTCAGGCGACTGGTCATGCCGGAGACGGAAATCGCCGCGAGCGGCTCGGCGCAGTCGTTGTATACCACCGCAGCAATGCAGCGCAGGCCCATACAGGCCTCTTCATCGTCGAGCGCAAAACCCTGCCTGCGGATCTTTTCGAGTTCCTTGAACAGGTCGCTCGGCCGCACGATCGACTTCCCGGTCAGGCGCGGCATGCCGTGATGGCGGATGACGGCGCCGACATCCTCGTCCGAATAGGTCGCGAGCACCGCCTTGCCAACGCCCGATGTCACCATGGGGACACGGCCGCCGACCTGGGTCAACGAGCGCATGATCTCGCGGCTCTCCATGCGGGTCAGAACGATGATGAATTCGTCGTCGACGACGGCGAGATTGGCGGTCTCGCGGGTGAGATCGCGCAGCTTGCGCAAGTATGGAATCGCCTGCGTCGAGAAATTGCGCCGCCGCGCAAAGCTCGCGCCGACCGTGAAGGCGCGCGAGCCGACGTGCCATTTGGATTCGGCGCGGTCGAACTGCACGAAGCGACGGCTTTCCAGCGTCGCGAGCAGGCGATGCACCGTCGAGGCCGACAAGCCGGTGCGGATCCCGAGATCGCTGAGGCGGTAGCCTTCGTCGTCCTCGGCCAGCGTTTCCAGGATGGAGAGCGCACGATCAACGGACTGCACGCCACCGTCGCGGATCTCATGGTCGGCCTCTGCAGCCGATTTGGGTTCGAGCGATTTGCGCCGGATCACGTTCTTGTTCATCGCGACCTGCCGCTCTTGCATCCGTCATTCCGGGATGGTGCGCCGGGATTGCGCGCAGCGCGGGCCCGGCGTACCAGACCCGGAATCTCGAGATCCCGGGTTCGACGCTTCGCGTCGCCCCGGGATGACAGGAGAGCTAGCGCTCAGAGCAGCCCTGCCCCGCGCGCCCATTTGTACTTGGCACCCAACACCTCGACCGGAAGCTCGGTCGAATACGCGTAGGCCGGGATGCCGTTCTGGTAGAGATATTCGGCGGCTTCCTCGACCTCGACGTCGCCGGCGAGCGAGGCGACCATCGGCTTCACAAAGCCCTTGGCTTCCATCTCCTTCTTCACCTCGACCATGTTGCGGGCGAACACCATCGGCGGGGTGACGATGGTGTGCCAGTAGCCGAGGATCAGCGAATGGATGCGCTCGTCCGACAGGCCGAGCTTCACCGTGTTGACGTAGGTGATCGGCGGCTCGCCGCCGGTGATATCCACAGGATTTCCGGCAGCTCCAAACGGCGGAATGAACTTGCGGAAGGCCGCATCCAGATCCGGCGGCATCGACATCAGCGATAGGCCGTTGTCGACGCAGGAATCCGATAGCAGCACGCCCGAGCCGCCCGCTCCGGTGATGATCAGGACGTTCTCGCCCTTCGGCGCCGGCAGCACCGGGACGCCGCGGGCGAATTCGAGCAATTGCCGCAAGCTGCGGGCCCGGATCACACCCGATTGTGCCAGAACGTCCTCGTAGATCTTGTCGTTGCCGGCGAGCGCGCCGGTGTGCGAGGACGCCGCCTTCGCGCCCGCCGAGGTGCGGCCGGCCTTGAGCACGACGACCGGCTTCTTCTTGGAGACGCGCTTTGCAGCCTCCGCAAAGGCGCGGCCGTCCTTGAGGTCTTCGCAGTGCTGCGCGATCAGGTTCGTGTTCGGATCCTGCTCGAAGAAGGCGAGCAGATCGTCCTCGTCGATATCGGACTTGTTGCCGAGGCCGACGATGGCCGAAACGCCCATTTTGGCCGAACGCGAGAAGCCGATGATGGCCATGCCGATGCCGCCCGATTGCGACGACAGCGCGGCGTGACCCTTGACGTCGTAAGCCGTGCAGAAGGTCGCGCAGAGATTGGCCGGCGTATAATAGAAGCCGTAGATGTTCGGCCCCATCAGGCGGATGTCGTACTTCTTGCCGACCTCGACGATCTCGGCCTGCAGCTCCGGCGCGCCGGCTTCGGCAAAGCCCGACGGAATCAGAACCGCGCCGGGGATTTTCTTCTCGCCGCATTCGGTCAGCGCCGCCGCTACGAACTTGGCGGGGATCGCGAACACCGCGACGTCGATCACGCCGGGCACGTCCTTGACGCTCTTATAGGCCTTGTAACCGAGGATCTCGGCGGCCTTGGGATGGATCGGGTAGATGTCGCCCTTGTAGCCGCCGTTGATGAGGTTCTTCATCACGGAATTGCCGATCTTGCCGTCCTCGGCGGAGGCGCCGACCACGGCGACCGCCTTGGGCTGCATGATGCGGTTCATCGCCGCGACGATCTCCTCGGTCGGGCGGGGCTTCGGCTTCGGCACATAGGCGAAGTCGACGACGATGCGGACGTCGGCGGCGGTGGCGCCCTTCGGCGTCGCGAACACCGGATTGAGGTCGAGCTCGACGATCTCAGGGAAATCGGTGACGAGCTGCGAGACCTTGACGATGACGTCGGCGAGCGCCGAGCGGTTCACCGGCTCCCCGCCGCGCACGCCCTTCAGGATCTCATGCGCTTGGATGCCGTCGAGCATCGACAGCGCGTCTTCCTTGGTCGCCGGCGCCAGGCGGAAGGTGATGTCCTTGAGCACCTCGACCAGGACGCCGCCGAGGCCGAAGGCCACCAGCTTGCCGAACGAGCCGTCGGTGATCGAGCCGACGATGACCTCGGTGCCGCCGGCCAGCATCTGCTGCACCTGGACGCCTTCGATCTTGGCATCGGCCTTGTACTTCTTGGCGTTGGACAGAATGGTCTCGTAGGCCTTCTCGGCCTCGTCCGCCGTCTTGAGGCCGACGATGACGCCGCCGGCTTCGGTCTTGTGGAGAATGTCGGGCGAGACGATCTTCATCACGACCGGGAAGCCCATCGAAGAGGCCATCTTGCCGGCTTCGCCCGCCGACTTCGCCACGCCCTCCTTCGGCACCGGAATGCCGTAGGCGTCGCAGACCAGCTTGCCTTCCGGAGCCGTCAGGCTGGTGCGGTTGTCCGCCTTGACCTGGTCAAGCACCTTGCGGACGGCATCTTTGGAATTGGACATGTGGCTTCTCCCTTGACCTCAGTTCGTTCTTTTCAAAGCGCGCGCGTGGTTGCGGCTGCCCGTGATGCTTGCCATTCGCCGCGCTCTGTTCCATGTCGCGGGCTGGAGCGGCATCAAGCCTGAGATTACTCCACCGCCCTGGATCAAAAATGGCTGGCGATGGCATTTGGTATGCCAGAAGCCAACTTGTCAAGCTGCTGCATCACTTAGAACGCCGCAAAAAATCGCCGCCTTGACATTCTGGCATGTGGTATGCCAAAAACTTTCCTGTCAATATTCCTGTAAAAGACGACTCCCCACTGGAGGAGATTCGTCGTGTCACTACGCAAACCAACCAAGGCGTTGCCGAACATGGCCGAGGCAGACATCGCAATCGTTCGTATTGCCCCGGAGACCAGCTTCAAGAACAAGGCGTATGACGCCTTGAAGGAAGCCATCCTCAAGATGGACATCTACTCGACGCCCGAGCCGGTGATGCTCGACGAGCGCGCGCTGTCCGAACGCCTGGGCGTCAGCCGCACGCCGATCCGCGAAGCCATCGCGATGCTCGAGCAGGACGGTTTTGTGAAGACGGTGCCACGGCGCGGCATCATGGTGGTGCGAAGGACCAAGAGCGAGATCGTCGACATGATCCGCGCCTGGGCGGCGCTGGAGAGCATGGCCGCGCGCCTCATCACCACCACCGCGCGCAAGAAGGACATCACGGCGCTGCGCGACTTCTTCAAGGATTTCGGCAAGGACCGCCTGCCCGAGGACCACGTCGAGGAATATTCGCGCGCCAACATCGCCTTCCACCAGGCCCTGATCTCGCTGTCGGAATCGCCGGTGCTGGTCGATCTCACCAACGACCTGCTGCTGCACGTGCGCGGCTATCGCCAGCTGACGATCGGACGCAAGGACCGCACCGCGACCTCGCTGCCGGAGCATCTCGGCATCATCGAAGCGCTGGAAGCGCGTGACACCGAGCTCGCCGAGAAGCGCGCCCGGGACCACACCCTCGGCCTTGCCGCTTACGTCGAAGCGCACGGCCAGGAATTGTTCACGTAGCTGTTCATTAGCCACCATTCACCAGAAGGGCGAACAACTCGCCCCACCACTTGAGACCAGGGAGACAAGGCCCATGCTGAATACCGCGACCAAGTCCGAGGCACCGGGCACCGAGCAGGAGCTGACGGATGGCTTCCATCTCGTCATCGACGCGCTCAAGCTGAACGGCATCAACACCATCTATAATGTGCCGGGCATCCCGATCACGGATTTGGGCCGCATGGCGCAGGCCGCCGGTATTCGCGTGATCTCCTTCCGCCACGAGCAGAACGCCGGCTATGCCGCGGGCATCGCCGGTTATCTTACCAAGAAGCCCGGCGTCTGCCTCACCGTCTCGGCGCCCGGCTTCCTCAACGGTCTCACCGCGCTCGCGCACGCCACCACCAATTGCTACCCGATGATCCTGGTCTCGGGCTCCTCCGAGCGCGAGATCGTCGACCTCCAGCAGGGCGACTATGAAGAGATGGACCAGCTCGCGATCGCAAAGCCGCTGTGCAAGGCGGCCTATCGTGTGCTGCACGCCCAGGACATCGGCATCGGCTTCGCCCGCGCCATCCGCGCCGCGGTCTCGGGCCGTCCGGGCGGCGTCTATCTCGACCTGCCAGCAAAACTGTTCGGCCAAGTGATGAATGCCGAAGCCGGCCGGAAGTCGCTGGTCAAGGTGATTGATGCTGCGCCCGCGCAGATCCCCTCGCCCGCTGCGGTCAAGCGTGCGCTCGACGTGCTCAAGAGCGCCAAGCGTCCGCTCATCATCCTCGGCAAGGGCGCGGCCTACGCCCAGGCCGACGAGGAGATCAAGAGCTTCGTCGAGAAGAGCGGCGTGCCGTTCCTGCCGATGAGCATGGCCAAGGGCCTGCTCCCCGACACCCATCCGCAATGCGCCGGCGCGGCCCGCTCGACCGTGCTGAAGGACTCCGACGTCGTCATGCTGATCGGCGCGCGGCTGAACTGGCTGCTGTCGCACGGCAAGGGCAAGAGCTGGGGCGAGGCGCCGAAGAAGTTCATCCAGGTCGACATCGAGCCGAAGGAGATGGACTCCAACGTCGAGATCGTCGCGCCCGTCGTCGGCGACATCGGCTCGGTCGTCTCCGCGTTCAACCAGGCGCTGGCGTCGGGCTGGACCGCCCCGCCCGCCGAATGGACCAAGGCGATCTCGTCCAAGCGCGAAGAGAACGTCGCCAAGATGGCGCCGAAGCTGATGAACAACAAATCGCCGATGGACTATCACGGCGCGCTCGGCGTGCTGAAGAACGTCATCAAGGACTATCCCGAGGCGATCCTCGTCAACGAAGGCGCCAACACGCTCGACCTCGCCCGCGGCGTCATCGACATGTACCGCCCGCGCAAGCGTCTCGACGTCGGCACCTGGGGCGTGATGGGCATCGGCATGGGCCAGGCGATCGCGGCCGCGCTCGAGACCGGCCACCCGGTGCTGGCGGTGGAAGGCGACTCGGCGTTCGGCTTCTCCGGCATGGAGGTCGAGACCATCTGCCGCTACAATCTGCCGATCTGCGTCGTCATCTTCAACAATGACGGCATCTATCGCGGCACCGACGTCAACGGCGCCAATTCGGATCCGGCGACCACCGTGTTCGTCAAGGGCGCGCGCTACGACAAGATGATGGAGGCCTTCGGCGGCGTCGGCGTCAATGCGACCTCGCCCGACGAGCTGAAGCGCGCCGTGGGCGACGCCATGAAGTCCGGCAAGCCGACGCTGATCAACGCGGTGATCGATCCGGCCGCGGGCTCGGAGAGCGGCCGCATCGGCAACCTCAATCCGCAGAGCGTTCTGCAGAAGAAGAAGTAAGTCCACCCCTCAACCCTTATTCCCTGCCGGGTGCAGGGGCAGACACAAGAGTACGGAGCAACACGATGACCAAAGCGCTCGAGGGCGTTCGCATTCTCGACTTCACCCACGTCCAGTCCGGGCCGACCTGCACGCAGCTGCTGGCCTGGTTCGGCGCCGACGTGATCAAGGTGGAACGTCCGGGCGTGGGTGACATCACCCGCGGCCAGCTGCAGGACATCCCGAACGTGGACAGCCTGTATTTCACCATGCTCAACCACAACAAGCGTTCGATCACGCTCGACACCAAGAACCCCAAGGGCAAGGAAGTCCTCACCGAGCTGATCAAGAAGTGCGACGTGCTGGTGGAGAATTTCGGCCCCGGCGTGCTCGACCGCATGGGCTTCCCCTGGGAGAAGATTCAGGCGATCAACCCGAAGATGATCGTCGCCTCGATCAAGGGTTTTGGCCCCGGACCGTACGAAGACTGCAAGGTCTACGAGAACGTCGCGCAGTGCACCGGCGGCGCCGCCTCGACCACCGGCTTCCGCGACGGCCTGCCGCTCGTGACCGGCGCGCAGATCGGCGATAGCGGCACCGGCCTGCACCTGGCGCTCGGCATCGTCACCGCACTCTATCAGCGCACCAACACCGGCAAGGGCCAGCGCGTCACCGCCGCGATGCAGGACGGCGTGCTCAACCTCTGCCGCGTCAAGCTGCGCGACCAGCAGCGCCTCGCCCACGGCCCGCTCAAGGAATACAGCCAGTTCGGCGAAGGCGTGCCGTTCGGCGATGCCGTGCCGCGCGCCGGCAACGATTCCGGCGGCGGCCAGCCCGGCCGCATCCTGAAGTGCAAGGGCTGGGAGACCGATCCCAACGCCTACATCTACTTCATCACCCAGGCCCCGGTCTGGGAGAAGATCTGCGACGTGATCGGCGAGCCCGCCTGGAAGACCGATCCGAACTACGCCAAGCCGGCCGCCCGGCTGCCGCGCCTGAACGAGATCTTCGCCCGCATCGAGCAGTGGACGATGACCAAGACAAAGTTCGAGGCGATGGAGATCCTCAACAAGGACGACATCCCCTGCGGCCCGATCCTGTCGATGAAGGAGATCGCGGAAGACCAGTCGCTGCGCGCGACCGGCACCGTGGTCGAGGTCGACCACCCCACCCGCGGCAAGTACGTCTCGGTCGGCAACCCGATCAAGCTGTCGGACAGCCCGAGCGACGTGCAGCGCTCCCCGCTGCTCGGCGAGCACACCGACGAGGTCCTGCGCTCGGTGCTCGGCTTCAGCGATCACCAGGTCGCCGAGATCCACAAGTCCGGCGCGCTCGACCCGCCGCAGAAGCAGGCCGCGGAGTAAGCGACACCGCCTTGACCAAGATGAAAGGGCCGCCCGAAGGGGCGGCCCTTTTGCTTGTGAAGGCGCGACGTCGCAGGCTCAAACCAAAAAGTGAGAAAACAACCCCATGCACAGTAGCCATCTCATTGGCCCGCAAAGATATTTCTGATTCGCCGAAGAAACTCTGACCCGTCGGGCAAAACAGGGGTAGTATGCCATCGTGGATGTCATGCCAGGAGTGCATATCGGGGCGCTGGGGCTGCAGGGTCTGGAGTCCAGGGGCGATTATAGTCAGCGCGAGGCGCAAGGACGTCCGCTATGGGCCAGAAGCAGTCATCGCCGCCGATCAATCCACCAGCAACCATAAGGAGTGGATGCGGGCTGTTCGATCTAAACAAGAATGGATTGCTCCTCGGTATCTCGGTAGTCTCGGCTAGCGTTTCGAGGGCGGAAAGCATGGTACCAGCAGACTACGTCTTTTGCTTCGCTATCGCGTTGGTCGTCGGGTTAAACTTTTATCTTGGCCCGCGTATTCAAAGCGAACGCGTCGCTATGCAACGGGGGTCTACTGGCGAGCCAACTTGGTACGCTCCAAAATGGCTCGCTATGTGGGGAATGATCGCCTTTATGGCGGCCGTCCGGTTGTTCATTTGGCTGGCTTCGACATATGCGCCGCAGCACGTCCATGGTGCTGAATTAGGGATAGTCATCTTCTCGCTGATCGCCGCAGGTTCTCACCTGTTCGTTTTGATGAATGCGAGTGCGACGCACTGAACTGTCGCGCAGGTCAGTAACGGTCAATCGCCACGGTTGGCCCGGTTTAAGTTAGGTCCAGTCTACCATTGACGGACGACATAGCCTTGGCCGTGGGCTGCGGCAGCGATGGTCCGTGAGCGGAAGTGCGGCCGTTGTTGTTTGCTGGACGAGAGCGCCTCAGTTTGAGGGGAACGTCGCATGTTTCATTGTCAATGTTCATTGTCTCGTATCTATCGGAGTGGAAAGCCCCTGCGGGAGCCTGCGGGATTCCGTCATGACATAGACTGCGAACGCCTGTTGCAATACTGGGGCAGGGTATGAAGCGCTTTTCCATTTTTCTGATCGTCGGTCCTATCTTGGGATACGTCGTCATGTTGATCATATCTGATGGATTGAAGGGCATCAGTGTGATCCTTAGTGATGGGTTTGTCTTGTTATTGCCATTTGCTTTCATATTCGGCTTGGTCCCCGCTCTTATTGCGGCGGTGGCCGATCTAGTGCTTGAACGCAGCGGAGTCGCGTCTGTTGGGCGGTGGTTTACAACGGGTGTGATCGGATATCTCGCAACATACATTTCGATTCTTGGCGCCTATTTCGCGGAGCATCCGCCCTCTTTTGACTACGGGCTAGGTCTTACTGGAGCCGTCGCGGCCATGGCGTGCTCTTGGCTCTCGGAATGGTCAAAGAAAAGGGAAACTGCGTGAACGTTATCGGCAGTGTTCACTGTCTCCTATCCAGCCGAGTAGACAGTCCGCGCGGGATTTCGTCGGAGTGGTTAGATTCGATCTCATGATCGAGCGGGGACCGGCCGCCTAGTACTTGGTCGGTTTAGCAAGAAGCAACAAAGGACTCCCCTCTCGATGTCCGCTTCGGCTAACCTATGTCGGGCAAACGGTTAGCCCCTTAGTCGGCTTTGGGTCACAAGCGCCGGTTTGTCACTTCCGCTGTGCCCCGATCAGCTGACCATATCTGAGCCAAACCGCACTTCGCCATCGGGCCACAAGCTGCCCTTGGCAGACTGTTTTGCCTCAGTCGGCTCACCAGACGAGGCGACTATTTGGGCTCACTGTAAAGGGGGCCGCGTTTGCGCTTTTGCCACCACCCAACAAGGAATGGTGGAACAGCTAAGCATGCCAAGACCACGACTACCGCCAAGTTCCGTCCAATGAGCTGGTAGTGAAAGAGCACTTGAGCTGCACTCGCTCCTGCAAAGAAGCCAAACCCCGACGCCGTGTACTGCGAGGTATTCCAGTCAGGTCCTTTGTTGATCGGCAAGCTCATGGAAATGCTCGCTGAGGCGGCCATTTGTCAGGACTGCGAACGTACTATTAAAACTCATTGAAGTTGCATGCCTGCTTTGGGTCACAAGCGGACGCCCCGGGACTAGCGCAACCGATCCGATTACGGTGACAGTGCTGGACTGTCACGGTAATTCGAGCCTCACCGATCTCCCGCCGCCAACTGCTCACGGAAATACTTCACCACCGCCGCATTGAACTCGCGGTGAAATCCGGCCCGGTCGAAGCCTGCCGGCACGTCGGTGCAGATGCGCGGGACAGCGGCCGCCAGCTCCGGCGAGCACGGTGCCAGGAACGCATAAGGCCAGCCGGCACGACGTGAACATCGGGCTTCCCCGGCAGGCCCTGCGCGACGCGTGCGTTGCCGGAGCCGTCGCCGACGCCGAGTCCACCGAACTGCGAGCACCAGAACTGAAAAGACACTTTGACGGCGGCAGGGTTCTCCCGCGTCAGGGTGGCCGGTGCGGAATCAACGATGACGGCGGTGCGAATGCGCGCATCGTGGATCGGCTCGGGCGGCGTCGCGCCCTTGTGAAGCTGTGCGCACACGCCGGCCGTCTCCTTGCAGAGGCTGGCGACCCTGGCGAAGTCCGGCCTGGTCCCCATCAGCACGAGACCGGTTGCCCTCCGAGCGAAAAACCGACGAAGCCGACCCTGGCAGATCGATCGCCGCCCTCTCCTTCCGGTCGCGCAGCGGGCTCTGGCCGGAGCTTTTATCGCGCCGTGGAATTAAAGGCATCGACCATTTTGGGGGCCTTGTCCGTTCCGATCGATGCGCAGCCGACAAAATGAGCGGCGGGGTCGAACTGAATTCGTCGGCTCGCGAATGGCGGCCAAGGGGGCTGGCAACACGCGACAATTATAGTAGCGTTGCTGCAAGAAGAAGAAGCGCACGGCGGCTGAAGCCGGGCGCAACATACAGAACAGGGAGGACTTTCGATGCAATTTCTCAAGGCTGCGGTTGCGGCCGGGCTTGTCGTTGCGAGCTTTACCGGCACCTCGCTTGCGCAGACCAAGCCGTCGGAGCTCAAAATCGGCATCACGACGTTCCTGTCGGGCCCTGCGTCAGTCTTCGGTGTGCCGGCGAAGGCCGCGGCGGAGATGATCGCGGAGGACCTCAACAAGAAGGGCGGCATCGGCGGCGTGCCGGTCAAGCTCTCCTTCATCGACGAAGGCGCGGGAGGCGAAGCGCTCGTCTCGAACTACCGACGCGTGGTGCAGGACGAAAAGGTCGATGCCACGTTTGCTTCGATCTCGTCGGGCAGCTGCACCCAGTTGGTGCCGGTCGCCGAAGACCTCAAAGTCATGAATTTCATGTGGGACTGCGGTGCGGCCTCCATCCTCGAAACCAAGAAGTACCGGTACAATTTCCGGACCCAGGCGAACGGCACGCCGGAAATGCTGGCCGTGCTCCTTTACTTGCTCAAGACCAAGCCCGACTTCAAGACGATCGCGGTGGTCAATCAGGATTATGCATGGGGTCGGGAGAGCTGGGAGATCTTTTCGACCGCGCTCAAGGCGATGAAGCCGGACGTGCAAGTCGTCGCGGAGCTCTTCCCGAAGTTCGGCGCACCGGACTACTCCACTGAAATTTCCCGTCTGTTGGCGCTGCGGCCGGATGTGGTTCTAACCACGTCCTGGGGCGGAGATCTCGACACGCTGGTCCGCCAGGCCGGTCAGCGCGGCCTGTTGCAGCAGTCGACCTTCGTGCTCGGGATCGGCGAATCGTCGATCCAGCGGTTGGGCAAGGACTTGCCCGAAGGCCTGATCGTCGGCGCGCGCGGAGACCACTGGTTCCTGCATCCCGAGAAGAAGAACGACGCGGCCTTCAAGGCGTTCAATGAAGCCTTCAAGGCGAAGACCGGTGCATGGCCGATCTACCCGGTCTATCACATGGCGCAGGCATTCAAGGCCCTGCAGACGGCCTACGACAAGGCAATCAAGGCCAACGGCGGCAACTGGCCCACGCGCGAGCAGGTCGTCGACGCGACGGCCGGCATCGAGTTCGCCACCGGCTTCGGCCGTCCGATTACGCTGCGGCCCGAGGACAACCAGGGTCTCGAAGCTCAGCTGGTCGGCGTCACCAAGTCCGTTCCGGGGTACGACTTCAAGCTGCTCGACAACATGATGATCTTCGATCCGAAGACGATCACCAACCCGGCTGGCGTGCGGTCGGTCGAGTGGCTCAAGACGCTCAAGCCGGACTTCGTCAAGATGGACGTGCCGACCTTCAAAGCTCAGTAGCGGCGCGCTCGACTTTTGATCCCCGTCCTCCGAGCCTCGTCCCGGAGGACGGACCTTTTCTGAAGGCCTTCATGAACTCGACACTCGCTATCTTGGCTATCCTCGATGGGATCAGCTACGCCGCACTGGTGTTCCTGGTCTCGGTCGGGCTCAGCCTGATTTTCGGCGTGCTGCGCGTGGTCAACGTCGCGCACGGGTCGCTGTACGCGTTCGGCGCCTACCTGGCGGCGACGTTCAGCCTTGCAATCGCGCCGATATCGCCTTGGCTCACCTATCCCGCGCTGCTGGCCGCCTCCATCGTGATCGGCGTCGTGTGCGGCGGTTTCATCGAACGGTTTCTGCTGCGACCGCTCTCCGGACAGGAAGACGTCCTCCAGCTTCTGATCACCTTTGCCGCCTTCATGATCATGGACAACCTGCAGCGTCTGATCTGGGGCGTGCAGCCCATCTTCGCCGCGGAGCCGTTGAGGCTACTTCCCAACGTCGCCGTGTTCGGCGTCAGCTACACGTCGTACCAGGTCATTCTGCTGCCCGGCGTCGCACTGGCGACGCTGTTCGGGCTCCGCTACTTCCTGCGCAGGACGCTGTCGGGAGCGGTCATCCTTGCGGTCACGGAGGACCGCGAAGCCTCGACGGCCATCGGGATCGACGCAAAACGCGTATATTTCGTCACCTTCGTCATCGGCGCGAGTCTGGCCGCGTTGGGAGGAGCCCTGGCCTCGCCGACCACCTCGCTGGTCCCCGGCATGGGTGCCGACATGATCGTGCTGTCCTTTGCCGTCGCTGCGACCGCGGGTCTCGGCCAGATCGAGGGTACCGCGCTCACCGCGCTGATGATCGGCCTGACCCGTGCCTTCGTGATCTATCTCCAGCCGGAATTCGAAGTTCTCGTTCCCTATCTGCTGATGGTGCTGGTGCTTCTGGTGCGTCCGTTCGGCCTGTTCGGCGCCGTGCAGGTAAGGAAAATATGATGAGCGGTCGCATCAAGCCGGTCACCACGGTCGCGATCATTTTCTTTCTGGTCAGCGCCGTCGCGCCCCTTTTTGTGTCGAGCTGGGCAACCTTGTTCGCGTTGATCCTCGCGAAGGGCATCGTCGTTCTCGGTATCATTCTTCTGCTGCAGGCGGGGCAGGTGTCGTTCGGACATGCAATGTTCTTCGCGACCGGGGCATATACCGCGGCGTTCTGGAGCAAGTACGTCGGTGGCGGCGATATCGTGCTCTTCATCGCGCTGGGCGGCATAACCTCCGCCGTCTTCGGCCTCATCGTCGGGCTCTTCGTCGTGCGCTACCGGGAGATCTTTTTCGGAATGCTGAATCTGGCGTTTTCGATGGTGTTGTGGTCGCTGCTGGAGAAGATGTTTCACTACACGAACGGCGCCGACGGCATCCGGGTCCCTCGTCCGGCCCTGTTGGGGCTGTCGTTTACGCCCGAAACCTTCCAGTACGTCATTCTTTACGTGAGCCTCTTGGCCGCGGTCGTCGCCTTCTACGGCGTGCAACGCTATCTCGACAGCCCGCTCGGACACATGTTGCGTGCCATCAAGTCGAACGAGACCCGGCTCGAGTACCTCGGGACCTCCGCACGGCGCGTGCTTCTGATAGGCTACGTGATCTCGGCTTTTCTCGGCGGCATCGGCGGCACGCTGGTGGCGATCATCCAGCAGATCGCCACGCCCGAGTTCGGGTTCTGGACGAAGTCGGGCGAGTTCGTGTTCATCGCGATCCTCGGCGGCAGCGCCCACGCCTTCGGAGCGTTCGCGGGCGCGGCGATGTTCGAATGCGTGCGCTTCTATGCGGCGGCCCACCTGGCCGACACCTGGCAGCTGATCCTCGGCGTTGTCTTGATCGTCATCATTCTCTATGCGCCTAACGGACTGATAGGCCTCAGGCAGCGCTACGGCCAGGCGAAGCAGGGAGGACATTGATGGCCAACGTCCTCCTTTCCGCGAAGGGCATCAAGATCCGGTTCGGTGGCGTCATCGCCGCCGACGGGATCGACCTGGACGTGCTCGAAGGCGAGAACCTCGCGATCATCGGACCGAATGGCGCCGGAAAGACCACCTTCCTCAACATCTCGACGGGTTATCTGCGCCCGCAGGCCGGAAGCATCACCTTCCTGGGCCAGGACATCACGGCGCAGCTCCCGCGCACGATCACCAAGCTCGGCATCGCGCGGGCCTTTCAGATACCGCAGCTTTTTCTCGATCAGACCGTGATGGAGAACATGTTGATCGCCGCGGCTTCGCGGCTGGGAAGCCCTTCCGGCTTCACGGCTCTTTCCGCCCTGCCCGAACTGCCTGAAATGGAGCGCCTTCTGGATCTCGTCGGCGTCAAGGCGTACGCGTCTCGCAAGGCCAGGGAGCTTCCCGAGGGACAACGCAAGCTGGTCGACATCGCTCTAGCGCTCGCGCTGAAGCCCAGACTGCTGCTGATGGACGAGCCCACCTCGGGCGTCGCCTCCGCCGAAAAGCTGGAGATCATGGACATCCTGACGTCCGCGCTCGCCAAGGAGAAGGTGACTTCGGTCTTCGTCGAGCACGACATGGACATGGTGGAGCGTTATGCCCACCGAGTCGCGGTGTGGAACGTCGGGAAGATCCAAAAGGTCGGCACGCCGGCGGAGGTTCTGGCCGATCCCAAGGTCCGCGAGCAGGTGATCGGCATATGACGGCGATGCTGGACTTCGAGAACGTCAACGTCGCGATCGCCGATGCTCCGGTGCTGCGCAGCGTCAGCTTCTCGCTGCCGCCGGGCGCGACCGCCGCGCTCATCGGGCGAAACGGCGCCGGCAAGACCACGACGGTACGAACCATCATGGGCTTCACGAAGGCGAGCGGCACCGTGCGTCTGGGCGGTCAGGACCTCCGACATGTTCCTCCGCACCGCCGGCCCTTCTTAGGCATCGGCTACGCACCCGAGGACCGTCGCCTCTTCTCGGCCTTTACAGTGGAAGAAAACATTCTTTTGCCTGGTCGCGTCGCGAAACTTAGCGCGGACGAGGTGCACCGGCGGCTGGAGCGAGCCTACTCGGTCCTGCCGGAGCTCAAGGAACTGGCGGGTCGCCCGGCGGGCTCCGTCTCGGGCGGCCAAGGCAAGATGGTCGCCCTCGGGCGCGCCCTGATGCTAGGCACCCGCCTCGTCATTCTGGACGAGCCGTTCCAGGGCCTCGCTCCTGTGCTGGCGCAGAGGTACGCCGAGGCGCTGCGTCGGCTTCGTTCGCAGGACCGGGACATTACCCTTCTGATTACGGAGTCGAACCCGAAGCTGCTCGAGACCTTCGCCGACGTGACGCTGACAATCGAGCGCGGCGAAATCGAAAGCCGGGTCCTTACGTAGCGCTCGCCCGGTTCGGCGCGCTAAGCCGTCGAAAACTAACGCTTCCTTCCTCGTCCTGCCACAGGTCATCTCCGAAATGCCTGTCACTGTAGTTATCGTGTCTCACTTCAGGGGTGCAGTCCGCACTGTAGCGAAATTGTAGTTTCGGCTTTCAAGCGAGCACACCTTGCCACCACTGTCGGCGTTGAGGCAAACTGACGGCAGAAGGGGAGGTCTGCATGTCACTGCTCGGCAAGGCCGCCGTCGCGATGTGGTGGAGCGTTCGCGCCGATCAGCGGGCCGAGTTCGGCGACTGGCATTCGCATGAGCATTTTCCGGAGCGGATGGACATTCCCGGCTTCCGGCGTGGATCGCGCTGGACCAGCACGACGGATGCGGAAGGTTTCTTCGTGCTCTACGAGCTCGCGGAGTACGAGGTGCTCACCTCGAAGGGATATCTCGACCGGCTCAACGCGCCGACGCCGTGGTCGGCGAAAATGATGCCGCATCATCTCGGCATGATCCGCAGCCAGTGCCGCGTGATCGAAAGCTTCGGCGGTGGCGTTGCGGCTTCGCTCGCGACGATCAGGTTGTCACCGCAGGCCGGACGCGAGGCGGACTTGCAGGCGCAGCTCGCGAACATGCTCGGCACATTGGCGCAGAAACCAGGCCTGACCGGCGTTCATCTCCTGCGCACCGACACCCCGCGGACGAGCGCGCCGACCGCCGAACAGCAGATCCGCGGCAGGGACGGCACGGCCGACTGGATCGTGCTGCTGTCAGGCTACGATGCCGATGCCGTCGAGGCCGTGATCGCAGGCCCGCTTTCGCCCGGGTCGCTTGGCGCCCTGGGCGCGCAGAACAATCCGACCATCGGCTGCTACAGGCTGGCGTTCACGATGACGCCGCAGGATGTCGCAGCCGTCTAGGACACCGGCGGAACACCCGCGAAAAAATCCGCCGCGCCTTGTCGGATCGGCGGCTTCCCGGTCGTCCTCGTGACATGAATGGGCCATAGACGCCAATCTCGGGCCCATCGAGATAAAGAGGATAACAACCATGCCCAGCACTGTCCGCCTGCACCGCGTTCTCGCCACCAGCCCCCAGAAGGTCTATCGCGCCTTCCTGGAGGCGGATGCGATGGCGAAATGGCTTCCGCCGAACGGCTTCACCTGCACCGTGCATCATTTCGAGCCGAAGGTCGGCGGCACGTTCAAGATGTCGTTCCGGAATTTCACCACGGGCAACAGCCATTCGTTCGGCGGCGAATACCTCGAGCTCGTCCCCGGCGAGCGCCTGCGCTACACCGACAGGTTCGACGACCCCAACCTGCCCGGCGAGATTCAGGTGACCGTGAGCCTGAAGAAGGTCTCGGTCGGCACCGAGATCGAGATCACGCAGGCCGGCATTCCCGACGTCATTCCCCCGGAGGCTTGCTATCTCGGCTGGCAGGACTCGCTGCGCAATCTGGCGAAGCTGGTCGAGCCGGAGATCAATCAGTAGCGACGCCATCCGTGTTGCCGGGAGGGCAAAGCCCGGCCGCCAAGGCGCTCGACCTCGCAAGGATGGTGGGCACGGCGTTCCGCGCCTTCGCCCACCCGACGGCACCGAGTGTGATATCTTGATGTGCGTCAAGCTCGCGGAAGGATAAAGTGGCTAAGAGCAAAAGTCTTCCCTTGCGGGCGTCGGAGGCGAGATGATGAGATCTGCTGTCGAATGGTTGATCATTGCCGGTTTGGCCGCCGCTGTCGCGACGGCTGCCAAGGCCGAGGACGTCGATATCGGCAAGGCTGAATTCCAGTCGTCGTGTGCGAGTTGTCACGGCGCCGACGCAAAGGGCAACGGACCGGTCAGCAGCCAGCTCAAGACAGCGCCGTCCGACCTCACCATGCTGGCCAAGAACAACAACGGGGTGTTTCCCACCAACGCCGTCTACGAAACCATCTACGGGTCGAAGTCGGTCCCGGCGCACGGCACCCGTGATATGCCGATCTGGGGCGAACGGTTCAACCCGATCGTCAACCTGCCGCATGCCGTCGATTCCTATTATTGGCAGAAGGCCGGGCCCCAGCAGAACCCGGAGGTCGTGGTGCGGACTCGCATTCTCGCGGTGATCGACTACCTGAACCGGATTCAGCAGAAATAGCGCCGAACAGCCTCCCGCAAGGGACGCTGCGCGCCGCCTGCTACGCCTTCGCAGCCAGCCCGCCGCCTGCGGTCCAGCGATCTGGATCCGGACTGTGCCCGATCAGCGCAAGCCCGTAGGCGATCGACTCGAACTGGTCGCCCGACATCAGCCGCTCGTTGCCGAAGCGTTCGGCGAACAGCTTTCGCACGGCCGGCACGAACGAGCTGCCGCCGGTCAGGAAGACCTTCTCGATCTCGCGCGCGGCGATGCCGGCTTCGGCCAGCACCTTGTCGACGGTGGCACCTAACCGGGCGATGTCGTCGGCAATCCAGGATTCGAAATTCTTCCGCGTGATGGCCGCGCCGATGTCGACGCCGCCGCCTTTGAAACGGAAGTCGACCTCGTCCTGGGCCGACAGCGCGACCTTGGCATCGGACACCGCGCGGTACAGCGCAAAGCCGAGGTCGAGATCGACGATGGTGATGAAGTCCTCGAGCAGCTCAGGCTTGAGCGCGGTGCGCTGGAGCTCCCGGAGCTCGCGCAGGTCGCCGTTGCTCTTCATCATCGCCAGCTGATGCCAGCGCGCCAGATTGGTGTAGTGGCCACTCGGGATCGGCAGCACCTTGTCGAAGGAGCGGAAGCTGGAGCCTTTGCCGAGCCGCGGCGAAACCACGTGGTCGACGATCCGGTAATCGAACGTGTCGCCGGCGATCCCGATGCCGGCATGGCCGAGTGGCTCGGCACGAAGGACACCGCCTTTGCGCGAGAAGCGCATCACGGAGAAATCGCTGGTGCCGCCGCCGAAATCCGCAACCAGCACGGTGGCATCGCGCTCCAGCCTGCGGGCAAACGAGAACGCCGCCCCCACGGGCTCGTAGACATAGCGGGCATGGCCGGCGCCCAGGCGCTCGAACGCGGCGCGGTAGCGCTGCATCGCCAGCGCCTCGTCGGGATTGCCGCCGGCAAAGCGCACCGGGCGGCCGACCGTGACGGTCGAGGTCTCGAAGCCGAGCTTCTCGCCGCCATGGCGCGCCAATGTCCGCAGGAACGCCGCCAGAATGTCCTCGAACTTGAAGCGCTGTCGGAACACCTGCGTGGTGTTGAAGCTGCTGCTCGCCGCAAAGGTCTTGAACGACTGCAGGAAGCGGTAGACGTGACGGCCTTCGAGGAACGTCTCGATCGCCCACGGGCCGCCCTCGGCCTGTGCGCCGGCGCCGGGCCGGTCCTCCCAGAAGCACAGCGCCGACACGTAGACGCTGTGGCGCTGTCCGCCGTGGTCGAACCGGATGGCCTCGACCCGGCGATCGTCCGCCGCAAGCGCGACGACCGTATTGCTGGTTCCAAAATCGATGCCGATCGAGACGGCGGTCGAGGCGCTCGACATGAACCACTCTGAACAGATGCCTGGAAAGGGGGCAGAGCACTAACGGCTTTGCCCTGCCCTTGCAAGACCTGGTCCGGCCCCGTCCTCTCGGCGAGACTCTGCTATCACGCCGCTGAGTCGGACTGATCGCCTCGACGCCAGGCCGGGAACGGATCGGCGAGCACGGACCATGCGGCGATGTCCATGCTGGACGTATCGGGGACGAGACATGCATCCAGCCTGCGGCGGATCTCGGCTTCGTCCATGCCGGTGCCGATGAACACGATCTCCTGGCGGCGATCGCCGTACACCTGGTCCCAATACTGGCCGAGGCGCTTGCGCCAGCCTTCGTCGTTCGGCCACCGCTCCTTTGGAACGCTCGCCCACCAGAACCCCAGCGCTTCGGTCCGCACGATCGCTCCCGCCTGGCTGATCTCGCCCAGCCATTGCGGCCGCGTCGCCAGCCAGAAATGTCCCTTCGCCCGGATCACGCCCGGCCAGGACTGCTTGACGAACGCGTCGAACTTCGACGGATCGAACGGGCGACGGGCGCGGTAGACGAAGTTCTCGACGCCATATGCCTGCGTCTCGGGCACGTGGTCGGCGAAACCATAGAGCTCCTTGTACCAGAGCGGATGCTGCTGGGCCTTCTCGAAGTCGAAGCGGCCGGTATCGAGCACGCGGTCGAACGGCACGCGGCCGTGATTGGCCTCGATGATGTCGGCTTCGGGATTCAGCGACCGGATGATCTGCCGCGCCGCCTCGCGCTGTTGGGGCGAGGCATCGTCCACCTTGTTGAGGACGATCACGTCGGCAAACTCGATCTGCTCCACGAGGAGGTCGACCAGCGTCCGCCTGTCGCCGTCCAGAGCCTCGCCACGATCGCCGAGGAACTCGGTCGAGGAATAGTCCTTCAGCAGGTTGGCGGCGTCGACCACCGTCACCATCGTGTCCAGGCGAGCCACGTCGGAGAGGCTTTCGCCCTCCTCCGAGCGGAAATCGAACGTCGCTGCGACCGGGAGCGGCTCGGAAATGCCGGTCGATTCGATCAGCAGATAGTCGAAGCGGCCGCTTTCGGCGAGCCCACGCACCTCCCTCAGGAGATCGTCCCGCAGGGTGCAGCAGATGCAGCCATTGGTCATCTCCACCAGCTTCTCGTCAGTCCGCGAGAGGCTGGCACCACCATCGCGGACCAGGTCCGCATCGATGTTCACCTCGCTCATGTCGTTCACGATCACCGCCACTTTCAGCCCGTGCCGGTTGTTCAGGACGTGATTGAGCAAAGTGGTCTTTCCAGCCCCGAGGAAGCCGGACAAGACGGTGACGGGCAGTTTGGGCATGGAGGTCGAACAGCCTTTTGAGTGGGATGGGTCGGGCACGGTGAGACACGGCGATCCATTATGTTATGTTATAACATAACATTCTTGGTTCGGCAGAACGTGTCAAGGGGCCTATCCCGGCTCACCGGCTATGCTGCAATGCGAAGGAACGAATGCTGCTATGCAAACAAATGCGTGGACGCTGGCATTTGGTATACATAATCTGCCTTTGGAGATGAGACAGCAGGATTGGCTGTCTCCAGAAAGGATTTCCGATGTCCAAGACCGCTTCCGTCGCTCTCGCCCCGTCCGCCTCGCTGTTCGCCCGCCTGATGGCTGCGATCGATAGTTTTCTGATGGCAAGCGCCGAGATCTCGAACCATAACGGCGATCTGCCGCGTTTCGGCCTGTAACGGCCGGCGCCCGCCCCGTCCAACGGCGGGATGGCAGCCTCCGCAGACACGAAATCTGATCAAATGGCCCCGCATGCCGGGGCCATTTTCTGTTCGCGCCGCCTCCCGCGGCCGCGCCCCAGCTGCGACAATTAGTCCACTGCGTGACGCCCCGAGCCGATTGTTTGTCTACTGGCATCTCGCATACCATGCATTCAATCAATCCAAAACAATTGCACAATCCAGGGTAGCAGGCGGAGGACGCAACGCAGCGGAGGTACGGCCCAGGCACAGATCTGCCGCGCCCTGGCCAAGCCTTAGCCGAAAGGACCGGATGCCGCGCGTTGTCCCCGCTCATAGAATTTCGATTGGGACTTGGGAGATCAACCGCTAGGTTGCCCCCGGGCACATGACTTGAGATGGGCTGACGCAAGCCGACAAAGAGCGGCTGCGGTGAGGGTTCGACAGGGAGAGAAACAGATGAAGCCACTCGTTCTGAATGTCGCTGTGGCGGCAATCGCGATGTCATGCGCCAGCAGCACGGCAAGCCGTGCAGCCTGGGAGCCGGTCCGCCCGGTCGAGTTCATCGTGCCCGCGGGCACCGGCGGCGGCGCCGATCAGATGGCGCGCACCATCCAGGGCATCGTCACCAAGCACAATCTGATGAAGCAGCCGCTGGTCGTCATCAACAAGGCCGGCGGCGCCGGCGGTGAAGGCTTCCTAGACGTAAAAACGTCGGCGAACAATCCGCACAAGATCATCATCACGCTGTCGAACCTGTTCACGACGCCGCTGGCGACGGGGATTCCTTTCAACTGGAAGGATCTGACGCCGGTGGCCATGCTTGCGCTCGACGAGTTCGTGCTCTGGGTCAATGCCGAGAAGCCGTACGCCACCGTCAAGGATTACGTCGATGCGGCGAAAAAGGCGCCCGGCGGCTCGTTCAAGATGGGCGGCACAGGATCGAAGCAGGAAGACCAGATCATCACGGTCGGCATCGAGAAGGCGATCGACGCCAAGTTCACCTACATCCCCTATAAGGGCGGCGGCGAAGTCGCGGTGCAGCTGGTGGGAAATCACATCGATTCGACCGTCAACAATCCGATCGAGGCGGTCGCGCAATGGCGCGGCGGCAAGCTGCGCCCGCTCTGCGTCTTCGACGGCCAGCCGATGGCCTATGACGAGCCGATCGCCGACGGCAAGGCCTGGAAGGATATTCCGACCTGCAAGTCGCAGGGCCTTGCGATGGAATATCTCATGCTGCGCGGCGTGTTCATGGCGCCCAAGGCCACCAAGGACCAGGTCGAATATTACGTCGAGCTGTTCAAGAAGGTCCGCGCCACGCCGGAATGGCAGGAGTTCATGAAGAGCGGCGCCTTCAACACGACCTTCCTGGCGGGCGCCGACTATGCCAAGTGGGTCGAGGCGGAGGAGAAGCGCCACGAAACCCTGATGAAGGAAGCCGGCTTCCTCGCAACCGCGAACTGATCCGCGATATCGACGACGGCTGAGGGCGCCGATCGCCCTCGCGCGGCCGTGGCCGCGACAGACTGCGATTCTGCTGGAGGTCCCATGACTGAGCGATCCGGATCCGCATCTGGCCCGGCACACAAGACGCTGGAAATCGGCATGGCGCTGCTGATCGGCGTGTTCGGCCTGATCGTGATCTTCGGCAGCCTGAAGGCCGGCATCAACTGGGGCGCGGAAGGCCCGCGTGCCGGCTTCTTCCCCTTCTATATCGGTGCCGCCATCGTCGGCGCGAGCGCCATTAACCTCTGGCACGCGCAACGCGACGACGACGGCCGGTTGTTCGCCGAATGGGGACAGCTGCGCCAGGTCATGAGCGTCGTCGTGCCGACCGCGATCTATGTCGGCTCGATGCCGTTCATCGGCCTCTACGTCGCCTCCATGGTCTTCATCGCCTGGTTCATGCGCTGGCTCGGCAATTATCGCTGGGTGACGACCATCGCGATCGCGGTCGGCATGCCGGTCCTGACCTATCTCGTTTTCGAGCGCTGGTTCCTGGTCCCGCTTCCCAAGGGTCCGTTCGAGGAATGGCTCGGCCTGTAAGAGCCGAGCCGTCATTTCCGTCACTGCTGCAGGACGTATCGATATGGAAGAGTTGGCCAATCTGTTTCACGGCTTCGCGGTCGCCCTGCAGCCCTACAACATCATGCTGATGATCATCGGCATCACGCTCGGGGTCATCATCGGCGTGCTGCCGGGGCTGGGGGGCGCCAACGGCGTCGCGATCCTGCTTCCCCTCACCTTCAGCATGCCGCCGACATCGGCGATCATCATGCTGTCCTGCATCTATTGGGGCGCATTGTTTGGCGGCGCCATCACCTCGATCCTGTTCAACATACCCGGCGAGCCCTGGTCGGTGGCGACCACCTTCGACGGCTATCCGATGGCGCAGCAGGGCAAGCCCGGCGAAGCCCTGACGGCCGCCTTCACCTCCTCCTTCGTGGGCGCGCTGTTTGCCGTCATTATGATCACGCTGGTTGCGCCGCTGGTCGCGGGCTTCGCGCTCAGATTCGGGCCAGCGGAGAAGTTCGCGGTGTATTTCCTCGCCTTCTGCAGCTTCGTCGGCCTCAGCAAGGAGCCGCCGTTCAAGACCATCGCGGCGATGATGATGGGCTTTGCGCTCGCGGCGGTCGGCCTCGATTCCATCACGGGACAATTGCGGCTGACCTTCGGCGTCACCGAGCTGCTCAACGGCTTCGACTTCCTGATCGCCGTGATCGGCCTGTTCGGCATCGGCGAGATCCTGCTGACCATGGAGGAAGGGCTGGCGTTTCGCGGCGGCAAGGCCAGCATCAATCTCAGGGTCGTGCTGCAGACCTGGCGGGAATTGCCCGGCTATTGGATGACCTCGCTGCGCTCCTGCCTGATCGGATGCTGGATGGGCGTCACGCCCGCCGGCGCGACGCCGGCCTCGTTCATGAGCTACGGCATCGCCAAGCGCCTGGCGCGGCGCGGCAACAATTTCGGCAAGGGCGAGATCGAGGGCGTGATCGCGCCCGAGACGGCCGCGCATGCCGCGGGCACCGCAGCGCTGCTGCCGATGCTGTCGCTCGGCGTGCCCGGCTCCCCGACCGCCGCCGTCCTGCTCGGCGGATTGCTGATCTGGGGCCTGCAGCCCGGCCCCATGCTGTTCGTCGAGCAGAAAGAGTTCGTTTGGGGCCTGATCGCCTCGATGTATCTCGGCAATCTCGCCGGCCTCATCGTCGTGCTCACCTGCGTGCCGGTCTTCGCCGCGATCCTCCGCGTGCCCTTCGGCATCATCGCGCCGCTCATCCTGGTGCTCTGTGCGATCGGCGCCTATTCGGTGCACAACAGCACCTTCGACGTGATGCTGATGCTGGTGTTCGGCGTGCTCGGCTATCTCTTGAAGAAGTGCAACTATCCGCTCGCACCGCTGGTGCTCGCCATCGTGCTCGGCGACAAGGCGGAGGAAGCCTTCCGGCAATCGCTGCTGGGATCGCAGGGATCGCTCGGCATCTTCTTCTCCAACGGCCTCGTCAGCACGATCATGGCGCTCGGCCTGGTCGCCCTGTTCTGGTCCGCGATCCAGGAAGGCTACAGCCGGCTGCGCACCTCGATGGCCTGAGGCGCCGCGAGCCGGCGCCAGCGCACTGCTTCCCTCGCCAAATTGCCGCAGGCCGGACTTCTGGAATATAGAATTCCACGATATTGGGTGGTCTCTTCGCCCATCGTGCGCTGGCGGCACGCGTGCGGCTGCGTGGAGAATCCCCAACGGACAGGCGTTCGACGGCGTGACCGCAGCTTCGCCGCAACGCTGAAAATGTCATTTATATCAATAATTTGCATTCATGAACGCGCGCGGCCGCCGCACGCTGCCAACAATTCGGGCTTTACAATCCGGCGCTCTTGACGCATGTGAACAGGGCCGCGTTATTTTGCCGCACCTCCCCGTCCTCAGCTTGAATGTTGGCATAATGAATACCAGGATGCCCGCCAGCGCATGCATAAAAATGAGCGCATTCGGGAGGGTTTTTAATGACGGATATGGTGCAGTCGGCAGCAGCGGCTCCTGGTGCCGCCCGTGTGAGCGATGCCTATCGTTGGGCGCAATTGGCCATCGGCGTCGGCGCGATGGTGATGATCGCCAACTATCAATACGGCTGGACGTTCTTCGTCCCTGACATCCAGAAGAAGTTCGGCTGGGATCGCGCCTCGATCCAATGGGCCTTCACCCTGTTCGTGCTGTTCGAGACCTGGCTGGTGCCGATCGAGGGATGGTTCGTCGACAAATACGGTCCGCGAATCGTCGTGCTGGTCGGCGGCGTGCTCTGCGCCATCGGCTGGGCGATCAACGCGCAGGCGACCTCGCTCAACGGCTATTATCTCGGCATGATCATCGCGGGCATCGGCGCCGGCGGCGTCTACGGCACCTGCGTCGGCAATGCGCTGAAGTGGTTCCCGGACAAGCGCGGTCTTGCCGCGGGCATCACCGCCGCGGGCTTCGGTGCAGGCTCCGCGCTCACGGTCGCGCCGATCCAGGCCATGATCAAGGACAGCGGTTTCCAGACCACCTTCCTCTATTTCGGTCTGGGCCAGGGCATCATCATCTGCATCCTCGCCTTCTTCCTGCTGTCGCCGAAAGCGGGCCAGGTGCCGAACGTGGTGCCGAACGCCAATCTGCTGCAGACCCGGCGCAACTACCAGCCGACCGAGGTCTTGCGTCAGCCGATCTTCTGGCTGATGTACTTCATGTTCGTGATCGTCGGTGCCGGCGGCCTGATGGTGACGGCCAATCTGAAGCCGATCGCGGCCGACTGGAAGGTCGACAACGTGCCGGTCACGCTGATGGCGGTGACGATGACGGCGGTGACGTTCGCGGCCACGATCGACCGCGTGCTCAACGGCCTGACGCGTCCGTTCTTCGGCTGGATTTCCGACATGATCGGCCGCGAGAACACGATGTTCATCGCTTTCGGCATGGAAGGCTTCGGCATCTGGATGCTCTACCTCTGGGGCCACGATCCGATCTGGTTCGTGCTGCTCTCCGGCTTCGTGTTCTTTGCCTGGGGTGAGATCTACTCGCTGTTCCCCTCGACTTGCACCGACACGTTCGGCGCCAAGTTCGCGACCACCAATGCCGGCCTGCTCTACACCGCCAAGGGCACCGCCGCGCTGCTGGTGCCGATCGCAAACTACATGCAGCAATCGTCGGGCACCTGGGACAGCGTGTTCATCATCGCAGCCGGCGCCAACATCCTGGCCTCGCTGCTGGCGATCGCGGTGCTCAAGCCCTGGCGCAAGGTCGTGGTCGCGAACTCGACCGTCTGACCCGCCCCCAAAAGCTCCTCATCGAGCAGACGCCCGGCCTCGCGGCCGGGCGTTTTCGTTTGCTGGGAAGCTCAGAGGGATCGCGGCTGGAACTCAGGCCATGCCGAAGTCGTACAAGTTAGGGCTTGCAATCTGGAATATTGCATACCAATCTCCGGTTAGCGCCCTGCGACGATAAGCCACAATATTTGCGACATCAGGTCGTCTTGCAATCCTGCATCGCAATCAATCGGGCGCGTTGGGAGGTTCTAGATGATTTCCAGCTCGGACGGCGCCGTCACGGCTGCGCCTCTTCGCACCGGCTTCCGCTGGCTCCAGCTCGGCATGGGCATCGTTTGCATGGCGATGATCGCCAATCTGCAATATGGCTGGACGCTGTTCGTCGATCCGATCGATGCGGCCCATCATTGGGGACGCGCCGCGATCCAGCTCGCTTTCACCATCTTCGTCGTCACCGAGACCTGGCTGGTGCCGGTCGAAGCCTGGTTCGTGGACAAATACGGCCCGCGCATCGTCGTCATGTTCGGCGGCGTGATGATCGCGCTGTCCTGGATCCTCAACTCCTGGGCCGATTCCCTCACCCTGCTCTACGCAGCCGCGATCATCGGCGGCATGGGTGCAGGCGCGGTGTACGGCACCTGCGTCGGCAACGCGCTGAAATGGTTTCCGGACCGCCGCGGCCTCGCGGCCGGCGCCACCGCTGCTGGCTTCGGCGCCGGCGCCGCGCTCACCATCGTGCCGATCGCGAGCATGATCGCATCGAGCGGCTATCAGCACGCTTTCCTCTCCTTCGGCATCGGCCAGGGCGTGATCGTGTTCGTGCTCGCCTTCTTCATCCAGCCGCCGCGGCTGTCGATCCCGCCGAAGAAGAAGCAGCTCAATCTGCCGCAGACCAGGATCGACTTCACGCCGCCGCAGGTGCTGCGCATCCCTGTTTTCTGGGTGATGTATCTCGTCTTCGTCATGGTCGCCTCGGGCGGCCTGATGACGGCGGCGCAGATCGCCCCGATCGCGCACGACTTCAAGATCGCCGACACGCCGGTCACGCTCGCCGGCTTCCAGATGGCGGCCCTGACCTTCGCGATCTCGCTCGACCGCATCCTGGACGGTTTCGGCCGCCCGTTCTTCGGCTTCGTCTCCGACACGATCGGCCGCGAGCACACCATGTTCATCGCTTTCGGCACCGCCGCGTTGATGCTCCTGACGCTGTCGGCCTACGGCCAGATCCCGTCGGTCTTCGTGCTGGCGACCGCGATCTACTTCGGCGTGTTCGGCGAGATCTACTCGCTGTTCCCCGCGACTTGCGGCGACACCTTCGGCTCGACATTCGCGACCACCAACAACGGCATGCTCTACACCGCGAAGGGCACCGCCTCCCTGCTCGTCCCGCTCGCCAGCGTGATCTCGGCGGCCTATGGCTGGAAGGCCGTGTTCGTGGTCGCGGTGGCCCTGAACGCGACGGCGGCGCTGATGGCGCTATTCGTGATCAAGCCGCTGCGCCGCGCCTTCATCCTCGGCAACGAAGCCGAGAGCACCCCGGCGGCGACCGGCAGCGCCAAGACCGAGACGGCGTAACCGCCACACGTGTTTGCTCGACAAGACAGGGGCGCAGTGCGGCGCCCCTTTCTATTTGTCGCGGCGACAAACGTCAGGATCGCTGTCGCAAGATTTTTCGGACCGGCCAAATCCCGCGCTTGACGATTGGCATTATGTATACCACACTTCTCGCAACACTCACCCAGGGAGGTTGCAATGCTGGTCGGAGACATTCTGCGCAAGAAGACGCCGCGCGTTGTCACGGTGCGAATGAACGAGACGGTGGGTATCGCCGCCAAGCTGATGCGCGCCAACAACATCAGCGCGCTGGTGGTCAAGGACGTGGTCCGCTCGGAAGGAAACACCGCGGTCGGCATGTTCACCGAGCGCGACGTGGTGCGCGCCGTCGCCGAGCACGGCGCGAACGCCGTCAACGTCAAGGTCTCGCAGCTCGTCTCGGTACAGCAGCTGGTATCCTGCAGCTCGAGCGACACGATCGAGCACGTCCGGCATCGGATGAACCGGCACCACATCCGCCACTTGCCTGTCATCGACGATTACAGCCTCGTCTCCGTCATCAGCATGCGCGACATCGCCGCCGCCGTCGACGAGGCCCTCAACGGCACGCCGCAAGCGGCCGCCTGAACGACGCACATTTCCCCTGCGACTGCCGGCCCCGGCTCGGATCCTTCCGAGCCGGACCGGAACTTTCGTCCCAAATTCCGGCTTCTGCTCTCCCCGCGAGGAATTCATGAAGATCTGCATCTACGGCGCCGGCGCGATCGGCGGCTATCTCGGGGTTCAGCTCGCGCGGGCAGGGGCCGACGTCAGCCTCATCGCACGCGGCGCGCACCTTGCCGCAATGCGCGAGCGCGGCCTGACGCTGCTGGCGGGCGAGGAGAAGCACGTCGTGCATCCGCGCTGCTCCGACGATCCGACCGAGCTCGGCGTGCAGGACTACATTATCATTACGCTGAAGGCGCATTCGATCACCGGCGTGATCGAGACGATGCAGCCGCTGCTCGGCCCCCACACCCGCATCGTCACCGCGGTCAACGGCATCCCCTATTGGTATTTCTACAGGCACGGCGGTCAGTACGAGAACGCGACGCTGGAGAGCATCGACCCCGGCGGGCGGCAGTGGCGCGAGCTGGGCGCCGAGCGCTCTATCGGCTGCATCGTCTATCCCGCCACCGAGATCGAGGCGCCCGGCGTGATCCGCCACGTCTACGGCAACAATTTCCCGCTCGGCGAGCCCTCCGGCGAGATCACCGATGACGTGCAGCGGCTCGCCGATCTGTTCGTCGCCGCCGGGCTGAAGGCCCCGGTGCTCGACCGTATCCGCGACGAGATCTGGCTGAAGCTCTGGGGCAATGTCTGCTTCAACCCGATCAGCGCGCTCACGCACGCGACGCTCGACGTGATCTGCACCGACCCCTCCACGCGTGCGCTGTCGCGCGCGATCATGATGGAGACCCAAGCGATCGCTGAGACCTTCGGGGTCAAATTCCGCGTCGACGTCGAGCGCCGCATCGAGGGCGCCCGCAAGGTCGGTGCGCACAAGACCTCGATGCTCCAGGACCTCGAGCGCGGCCGCCCGATGGAGATCGATCCGCTCGTCACCGTCGTGCAGGAGATGGGTCGCCTCACCGGCATCCCGACGCCCGCGCTCGACTCGGTGCTGGCGATGGTGACCCAGCGCGCCCGCATTGCCGGCCTCTATGACGGCGTCTCGGCGCCGGCGGATCCGCGCGCATTGGCGGTGGCGTGATGGCCGGCGAGAGCAAGAGGTGGCTGCGCTTCCGCCACGCCGGCACGACCGGCTTCGGCATGCTGACCCCGTCAGGCATCAGCGTGCATGAGGGCGAGATGTTCGGCCGCAACGCCGCCACGGCTAAGACGCTGGCGCTGTCGGAGGTCGAGCTGCTCGCGCCATGCGCCCCCAGCAAGATCGTCGCGCTCTGGAATAATTTTCACGCGCTCGCCGCCAAGCTGAACCAGCCCGAGCCGCCGGAGCCACTCTATCTGCTCAAGGCCACCACCAGCATCACGACGCCGGGCGCCGTGATCCGCCGGCCCTCTTACTACGACGGCAAGACCACCTATGAGGGCGAGCTCGGCATCGTCATCGGCAGGACCTGCGCCCGCGTCTCGCCTGACGAAGCCGACAGCTTCGTCTTCGGCTACACCTGCGTCAACGACATCACCGCCAACGACATCCTGACCAGCGATCCCACCTTCCCGCAATGGGCCCGCGCCAAGGGCATCGACGATTACGGTCCGTTCGGTCCCGTTATCGCCACCGGCCTCGATCCGGCCAAGCTCACGGTCCGCACCATCCTCAACGGCGCGGAGCGGCAGAATTACCCGATCTCCGACATGATCTTCTCGGCGCAGGAGCTGGTCAGCAGGATCTCACACGACATGACCCTGCTTCCCGGCGATCTCATCGCCGTCGGCACCTCGGTCGGCGTCGGCGTGATGAAGGAGCAGTTGAACACGGTGACCGTCGCGATCGACGGCATCGGCGAGCTCACCAACGAGTTTCGGCTGTAGCCAGTCTTTGGCAGGCGCGCTCGCGAACCACGCGCTGTCCTTGCTGCAGCGCGGCAAAATTGATCCTGCGCAAATCACACCGTCGCGGCCGCCACTATCCTTACCGGTAGAAGACCGAGTTCTGATGCAAGGGAGGATGCCATGACGACTGCCGGTAATGCCCTTCTGTGGACGGCTCTGTACTTTGCCCTCGCGTTCGCTGCGATCTTCGTCGTCTGGTTCGCCGACAAGATACGCTCGAGCTTCCTAGGGAAATAAGGCGCGCCGATTCGGGTCGGCGACTGCCGCGACAGCCAGGTCCAATCCAGGGATTTCCCACTTCCGGAAGTCCCTACAGCCTTTCATTGTCCCAGGGCCATCGGCTTGATGCGGCCAGTTGGGGATTGTGCCTCCACGCGCAGCCGACGCCCCGCCGGCCCCTTGCGCCCAGTTCCGCTGTTGGCAATCATGGCGGAAATGTGTGCCGGCGTGAGGAATTCACGATGTGGCTGTTTTTCCTGGTTGCCTGGTTCGGCCTGCTGGCCGTCGCCGCGATCTTCGCCCAGCAGGCGTTCGGATACGACGTCAGTCAGCTGCCCGCCTGGTTCGCCAGCCTGCCCACGCCGCAGCGCGTCGCAGCCGGCGCGATCGCCGCGCTGGCGCTGACGCTGATCGGCGCTTCCGTCTGGCGGCTGTCGCGCCAGGACCGGCGCCTCGACACCCTGCGCGAGCGCCTCAAGAAGACCCGCGAGGACGTCGTCGTCGCCCACGCCCTGCAAAGCCACCTCGACGCCACGGTCCAGCACCTGATCGAGAGCGATCCGCGGGAGGCGGTCTCCGCGCTCCACGACAAGCTCGGCGAGACCGAGCAGCGCGCGCTGCTGCAGCAGGGCCGCAACGAGTCCGCCGACATGCACGACCAGCTCGCCGAGATCCGCCGTCGCCAGCAGCATCTGCGCGAGATGGTCGGCAAGGTGGCCGAGCAGCGCCGTGCGGTCGAGCCCGTCTTCACCGAGATCCGCGACCGCCAGAACCAGCTCGAACGCTCGCTGCACGACCTCGAAACCGACGACCGCAGGAACAACCTCGCCGACCGGCAGAGGGACATCGCGCGCGACGTCTCGGCGTTGCTGGGGCGGGTGAACGCGGTCCAGGACACCTTTGCGACCCTGACTCAATTCCGGGAGGATCTGGCGAAATCCCACGCCGAGCTGGCGCCGCTGCGGTCCCCGGACACCGGCATCAACGCCCTGATCGGCGAGCTCAGTCTCAGCCATGATCGTCTCGCCAAGACCATCGACGAACTCGAAACCAGCGGCGAGACGCCGCTTGCCGCGCGTGTCGAGACACTATCGAAGGGCAAGATCGAGATCGAGCAGCGCCTCGCCCGCATCGACGACAGCTTCAACATTCTCAAGAACATTAGGCTCGACTTCGAGGAGCTCGGCCAACGCCGGGGCCAGATCGAGCGCGCGCTCGCCGAGGCCGAGACGGACGCCGACGGCACATCCCTCGCAGACCGCCAGAACGCGCTGAACGAATTCGTGCTCCAGTCGCGCCAGCGCCTCGGCGCCTTGCAGGAGACGCTGGCGACGCTGAACGCCTTCAAGACGGAGCTGTCGAAGGCGCAAGCCGACCTCGTTCCGCTCAAGGCGCCGGTATTCGGCATCGAGTCCATGATCGCAGAGGTCGGGGCCATCCGCGATCTCCTCGCCAGGACCGTCGGCGAGATCGAGGCGAACGCCGGAGTGACCCTCGCATCGCGCGTCGACGCGCTCACCAAGAGCAAGCGCGAGGTCGAAGACCGCCTCGCGCGCGTGTTCGACAATTTCAACGCGCTCGATGCGCTGCGCAAGGACATCGGCGGCATCTTCGCGACGATCAGGAATAATCTGAACCGGATCGGGTGAGGCGTTGCCTGGAAACCTGCACCGCGCCGTACGAAACATCCGAACAAATCACATCTGCGCGCGTCAGACATAAGCCGCCAACATGTCCCGCGTGCGCCGCAACTTGGACGCATTCGGCCGCCCTTCTGTAAGGCGTGTCTGGGGGCACGGCATGGCCGTGTTTGGGCCAAACCTTCTAGGGGTATCACTGTGAAGAAGATTGTAATTGCTCTGGGTGCCACGCTTGCTCTGGTGACGGCCGCGAACGCTGCGGACCTGCCGCGCCGCCAGCCCGTGCCGGTCTATTCTGAGCAGGCGCCGATCGGAAAGATGCCGATTGGCAAGAGCCCGGTTGGAAAGGCTCCGATCGGCAAGGCACCCGGCCCGGTCGCGGCGCGCTACTGACGCGCCGGCGCGATGCGCGCAAGACCAGCATAAGCGGCCGGCAGTCGAGGGGCACAGCGTGACGAACAAACCTGATCGATCGGGATCCTGCATTCTTGCCGGGCTCGCGCTCGCGGCGATGATCGCGTGCCTGATGCCCGCGGCTTCGGCGCACGAAGCGAACAAGCGCGTTGGCGATGCCAATGCGCTTGCCACGACCGACTCCACGTCGCGGCCGGCGCCGCAATCGACGCGGCGCTCCGTCGCGCGCGTGGAGAAAGGTCCTTACTACGTCGACTTCCGTGCCCGCACGGCCGCGAGCTGGGGTCATGCCTTCGTCTGGTACGGCAAGACCAGCGAGAAGGCGGTCGAGGTCGCAGGCCTCACGCCCGCCGGCGACACGCTGGCCTACGTGCTCGGCCACATCACCTTCGTGCCGTCCGAGACCGGCGCCAGCTACGGCGATCTCGATCCGGAATATCTGACCGCAAGCTATCGCGTCTATCTGAACGAGGCCGACGCCAAGCGCGTGTTCGCCTATATCAAGAAACTGCAGGCGAGCTCGCCGGTGTGGAACGCCGAGACCGTCAACTGCACCGGCTTCATCGGCGACATCGCCGAGTTCATGGGCCTCGAGGTCCCCAACCGCTGGCAACGCCCGGAAAACTTCGTCAACCGCCTCAAGGAAATGAACGGCGGCCGCCAGATGGTGCGGCTGTCGGCGCAGTAGGCGAAGTCCGGCAGCGGGCCATTACCTTGCTACAGACTACTTGTCAGTGCCCCGGACGCAGTGCCGCGGCGGATGCGTAGGTCCCGGCTCGGCGCCGCAACGTGAAGAACGTTGCAGCGCGTCCGGGACACGAGCTCGAGTGGCGTCGTCACATACGATCGTTGCGCCCAAATTATCCGCCTCGCGGAATCTTCTCATCCCCCGCATGCCACACCCCGCCTGAACTGCACGCCCCGCTGATAGACTTTTCCCACCCCGGGCGGCATCCTTGCAGCATCAACCGACAACAGAGCCTGCGGGCCATCCCAGGGGGAAACAGACGATGCTGCAGACACGGTTCACCAAACTCGTCGGGGTCGAGCACCCGATCGTCCAGGGCGGCATGCAATGGGTCGGCCGCGCCGAGCTGGTCGCCGCCGTCGCCAATGCCGGCGCGCTCGGCTTCATCACGGCGCTGACCCAGCCGACGCCGGAGGATCTCGCCAAGGAGATCGCGCGCTGCCGCGACCTCACCGACAAGCCATTCGGCGTCAACCTCACCATTCTGCCCGCGATCAAGCCGCCGCCCTACGCCGAATACCGCGCCGCCATCATTGAGGCCGGCATCAAGGTGGTCGAGACCGCCGGCAACAAGCCGCAGGAGCATGTCGACGAGTTCAGGAAGCATGGCGTCAAGGTCGTGCACAAATGCACCAGCGTGCGCCACGCGCTCTCGGCCGAGCGCATGGGTGTCGACGCCATCTCGATCGACGGCTTCGAATGCGCCGGCCATCCCGGCGAGGACGACACGCCCGGCCTGATCCTGATCCCGGCCGCCGCCAACAAGGTCAAGATCCCGATGATCGCCTCGGGCGGCTTTGCCGATGCCCGCGGCCTCGTCGCGGCACTGGCGCTGGGCGCCGACGGCATCAACATGGGCACCCGCTTCATGGCGACCAAGGAGAGCCCGATCCACCAGCTCATCAAGGAGAAGATCGTCGCCAATGACGAACGCGAGACCGAGCTGATCTTCCGCACCATGCGCAACACCTCGCGCGTCGCCAAGAACGCGATATCGACCAAGGTGGTCGCGATGGAGAAGGAAGGCGCCAAGTTCGAGGACATCCGCGAGCTCGTCGCGGGCGCCCGCGGCAAGATGGTCTACGCCACGGGCAATTCCGACGAAGGCATCTGGTCGGCCGGCCAGGTCCAGGGCCTGATTCAGGACATCCCGAGCTGCGCCGAGCTCGTCTCCCGCATCGTGCGCGAGGCAGAAGCGATCATTCGCGGCCGGCTGGAGGGAATGATCGTTGAGCCGCAACGCGAGGCGGCCGAATAGTCACCGCAAGAGGCAAGAGCAATTCATGAAGGCTTATGTCTACGGCCCTGACGGCGCTCGGATTTCCGACGTCGCTCAACCCAAGCCCAAGGGCACGCAGGTGCTCGTCAAGGTCCGCGCTTGCGGGCTCAACCGGGCCGACACCGGCATGCGCAGGGGTCACGCCCATGGCGCGGCTGGCGGTGTCGGCACCGTGCTCGGCATGGAATGGGCCGGCGAGGTCGCCGAGCTCGGGCCCAATGCGAAGGGCGTCAAGATCGGCGACCGCGTCATGGGCTCGGGCAGCGCCGCCTTCGCCGAATACACGCTGGCCGATCACGGCCGGCTGTTCCACGCGCCCTCGAACATGAATTTCGAGGAGGCTGCCACGCTTCCGGTGGCCCTCGCGACCATGCACAACGCCGTCGTCACCGTCGGCGGCGTGCAGCCGGGCCAGAGCGTGCTGATCCAGGGTGCGAGCTCCGGCGTCGGCCTGATGGCAATGCAGATCGCCAGGCTCAAGGACGCCAAGCTCGTGATCGGCTCCTCCACCGATGCCACCCGCCGTGGCCGGCTGAAGGAGTACGGCGCCGATCTCGCAGTCGACAGCTCCGATCCCAAATGGGTCGACGAGGTCCTGAAGGCGACGGGCGGCGAAGGCGTCGACCTGATCGTCGACCAGGTCTCGGGTAAGGTCGCCAATCAGAACCTCGCCGCGACCAAGGTGAAGGGCCGCATCGTCAATGTCGGCCGGCTCGGCGGCACCCATGCCGATTTCAACTTCGACCTGCATGCGGCGCGCCGGATCGACTATGTCGGCGTCACCTTCCGCACCCGCACCATCGAGGAGGTCCGCGAGATTTTCGAGGAGGTCCGCAAGGACATCTGGGGCGCGGTGGAGTCGCGAAAGCTGCAGCTGCCGATCGACAAGGTGTTCGCATTCGCCGACATCGACCAGGCGTTCGAGCACATGGAGGCGAACAGGCATCTCGGGAAGATCGTGGTCGCGGTGCCGTAGCCGTCGATCCAGCGTCGGTCTCGTAAGGTGGGCAAAGGCGCATTTGCGCCGTGCCCACCACCTCTCTCGGTCGCGAAGGATACGTGGGCACGCTTTGCTCTGCCCACTCTACAGGGCGGTGCACGAGTTAGATCGCTCCTGCAACTCACTTGCGACTACTTCTGTGGATCGCCGCTTGATGTTCACCCCCGCCCTGCTAAATCCCCGCCATGACCTCCCAGCACAACAAGACCTCGGTCGCCGCGATCTCGATCTTCGCCAGCGGCGGCATGGCGGTGGCCAAGTTCGCGGTCGGGATCGCGATCGGCTCGCTCGCGCTGATCTCCGAGGCCCTGCACTCCTCGATCGACCTGGTCGCGACCATCATCACCTGGGCGGTGGTGCGGGTGTCCGACAAGCCCGCGGACGAGGAGCACCATTACGGCCACGGCAAGCTGGAGAGCATCTCGGCGCTGGGTGTCACCGCCCTGCTCTACGTGCTCGCCGGCGGCATCCTGGTCGAGGCCTATAGCCGGCTCAGCGAGGGAACCCCGCCGCCGACCATTTCGGCCGTGCCCTTCGTCGTGCTGGTGATCGACATCATCGTCAATCTCTGGCGCGCCCGCGCCCTGCACCGCGCCGCGCGCGAGACGCGGAGCCAGGCGCTGGCCGCCGACGCACTGCATTTCGCCTCCGACGTGATGGGCTCGTTCGCCGTGATCGTAGGCCTGATCCTCGCCGGCCTCGGCTTCTGGTGGGGCGACGCCGCGGCGGCCGCTGCGGTCGCGGTGATGATCGCGGCGCTCGGCCTGCGCATGGCGGGCTCGACGGTGCAGACGCTGGTCGACCGCGCTCCCGAGGGCGCGCAGGAGAAGGCCACGGCCGCTATCCGCAGCGTGCCGGGAGTGATCGACGTCGAGCGCTTGCGCGTGCGCATGGTCGGGGCGACCACCTTCATCGACACCATTGCAAAGGTGCCGAGAACCTATCCGATCGACCGGGTCGAGGAGATCAAGCGCAAGGCACATGCCGCCGTCGACCAGGCGTTCGGGGATGCCGACCTTTCCTTCACCCCCGTCCCTGTCGCGCGCGACAACGAGACCGTGCGCGACCGCATCATGGTGATCGCGCGCAATTCGGGGCTCGCGGTCCACCATGTCACGGTGCACGATCTCGGCGCCAAGCTGATCGTCAGCATCGACCTCGAGGTCGATGGCGGGATGCACTTGGAGGCCGCCCACGAGATCGCCAACACGCTGGAGCGCAACATCCAGGAGGAGTTCGGCGAGGACGTCGAGGTCGACGTCCATATCGAGCCATTGGAACCGGAACTTCCGTTCGGGGTCGACGCCACGCCCGAGAGGGTGCGGACGATCGCCGCCGCGCTGGCGGAATTTGCCGGCGGCGGCGAGATCCACGACATCCACAATGTCCGGGTCCGCAACACCGATGCGGGCGAGATCGTCAACTTCCACTGCCGCGCGACACCGTCGATGAGCGTGACCAAGGTGCACGAGCATGTCGACGCGATCGAGCGCGCGCTGCGGCGCGCGTTCCCGAGCGTGAAGCGCGTGATCAGTCACGCCGAACCGCCGCGCGCGTGACGAGGCAAACGAGACGAACAATGCGCGAAGAGTCACACGTTCTCGTTTCGGACTCCTTCCGCCCGTGACTTTGCGGACGCGCGGCGCACAAACTGCGCATTGGATAAGAATAATTTCGCGTTAACGATTCGTTGACTCTCGACAGCCCGCGAAAACTGGATTCAAATCGCTGTGATTCGGAAGCGATGTGGGGCTGCTTCCGGACTTCAGTTGCAAGCTGGTTTTCAGGGGGCCGAAGGCATGTCGCGTGCAGACGCCGCGAACGCGTGCGTCCAATCCGATTCGATCAAGGGATTGGCGCAATCGATCGCGAAACCTGCCTACCATCGGCTCTTGATCGCTGAGCCGGCGCTTCGTCGCGCCGTGCCGACGCTCATCATCGCCTTCCTGATCACGATCTGCCTCGGCGCGTTCGTCCAGGTGGTCGACCAGACTCGTCAGAAGCGGCTGGTGATCCGCCATGACATCTCGGCGCTCGCCGATTTGCTGGCCGACCGCATCGACCGCCTCACCTCGGTGCGGCAGGAGCGTCTCAAGAACATCGACGGCCTGCCCACGCTGCTGCCGGACCTGATCCCGTCCTGGGGCATGGCCTCGGGCCGCCACGTCATCGTCACCTCGGCCGGGATCGACCGCCGCGTCCTCGCCCGCGTCCCGGTCGACAGCGATCCTTCCGGCAACGACCGTCTGCTCGATGCCATCACGACGGCACAATTGCTCGCGGCGCCGACCCGCGACGGCAACATCTCCGACATGACGCTGCCGAGCGGCAATGCCGCGATGGCGACCTCGCGGCAGATCAAGTCGCTGCCCGGCTTCGTCACCGTGATCCAGGAGCGCAACGAGCCGATCTGGGGCTCGGACGCCGCGCTCTCGGTGACGCTGTCGGCGACCACGGGATTCGTCGTCCTGATCCTCGGCTTCGCCTTCCACTGGCAGTCCACCCGCGCCCGCGAGGGCGACCTCATCAACGACGCCGTGCGCGGCCGCATCGACACCGCGCTCAACCGCGGCCGCTGCGGCCTCTGGGACTGGGACCTGTCGCGCGGCCGGATCTTCTGGTCGCAATCGATGTTCTCGATGCTCGGCCTCGACGGCCGCCACGAGCTGCTCACTTTCGGCGAGGTCAACGCGCTGGTGAAGTCCGACGACATCGACCTGTTCGCGATCGCCGACCAGCTCATCTCGGAGAAGATCGACCACATCGACCAGACCTTCCGCATGCAGCACGTCGACGGCCACTGGATCTGGCTCCGCGTCCGCTGCGAGAAGACCCGCGGCGCGACCGATTCCAGCGTCCACCTGATCGGCATCGCCGTCGACATTACCGAGCAGAAGAGCCTCGCCGAAAGGACGGTGGAAGCCGACCTTCGCCTGCGCGACGCCATCGAGACGATTCCGGAAGCCTTCGTGCTGTGGGATGCGAGCGACCGCCTCGTGCTCTGCAACTCGCACTTCCAGCGCCTGCACAAGCTGCCCGAGACCGCCGTCATCCCCGGCACCTCCTACGAGACCGTGCTCGAGGTCGGCCGCATGCCGGAGGTGCGGACCCGCCACAACGAGACCGTCGCCCAAGGCCCGGGCGCGCGCACCTTCGAGGCGCAGCTCGACGACGGCAGCTGGCTCCACATCAGCGAGCGCCGCACCAAGGACGGCGGCTACGTCTCGGTCGGCACCGACATCACCCGCATCAAGGAGCACGAGCAGAAGCTGGTCGACAACGATCTGCGTCTGCGCGCCACCGTTATCGACCTGAAGCGTTCGCAGGCGGCGCTGGAGCGCCAGGCCGTCGAGCTCGCCGATCTCGCCGAGAAGTACCAGCGCGAGAAGACCCGCGCCGAGGAAGCCAACCAGACCAAGTCGAAATTCCTCGCCAATATGAGCCACGAGCTGCGCACGCCGCTCAACGCCATCATCGGCTTCTCCGAGATCATGGGCTCGGGCATGTTCGGCGCGCTCGGCAGCGAGAAGTACCAGGAATATTGCCAGGACATCCTGACCAGCGGCCATTATCTGCTCGAGGTCATCAACGACATCCTCGACATGTCCAAGATCGAGGCCGGCCGCATGAAGCTCGACCTGGAACAGCTCGACCTGTCGCGAACCCTGGCGGAATCCCTGCGGGTCGTCACCGGCCGGGCCCAGGACAAGCACATCACGCTCGACGCCGACATCGAAAAATCCATCTCCGTCGTCGCCGACCGCCGCGCCACCAAGCAGATCATCGTCAACCTGCTCTCCAATGCGGTGAAGTTCACGCCCGACGGCGGGCGCGTCGTGGTGCGCAGCCGGCAGCTCGAGGACCGGATCGTGCTGATGATCGCCGACACCGGCATCGGCATCGCACCGCATTCGCTGGCACGGCTCGGCCGCCCGTTCGAGCAGGTGGAGAGCCAGCTCACCAAGACCTATCACGGCTCGGGCCTCGGCCTCGCCATCGCCCGCTCGCTGGCGCAGCTCCACGGCGGCTCGATGCGGCTGCGCTCCAAGATCGAGGTCGGCACCGTCGTCCGCGTCACCCTGCCGCGCGACGCGATCAAGGCGGCGTCGGGGATATCGGCCGCGGCTTAACGCACGGCGGGACGCTCGCCTGCGGCCATCCTTCGAGACGCCCGCCTCCGGCGGGCCCTCAGGATGAGGTCTGCGTACGCGGCAGCAGCTTCAGCGAACACCGATGCAAGGGAGCCTCATCCTGAGGAGCCCGCGAAGCGGGCGTCTCGAAGGACGAGGCGCTTGCTCGAATCTACAATTGCAGCGTCGGCGCGACTTCACGCGCGACGTTGACCAGCGCCGCGATCAGCGGCGTCATCGGGTCGCGCTGCGGGATCACCATGCCGATGCTGTAATTGACGTCGGGCTCGACGATCGGGATCGAGCGCACGGTGTCGGAAAGACCGAGCGTCTCGGCAAGCTTGGCCGGCATCACGCTCGCCCATCGTCCCGTCTTGACATGCGTGAACAGCACCAGCAGCGAGTTCGAGGTCAGTGTCGGCGTCGCCTCCGCGCCGACCGAGCGCAGCGCGCGATCGATGATGCGGCGGTTCTGCATGTCGGGCGTCAGCAGGCAGAGCGGCACCTGCCCGACCTCGGTCCAGGTCACCGTCTCGCGGTCACCGAACATCGCATCCGGCGCGGTCAGGAGACGATAGCTCTCGTTGTAGAGCGGAATGGTCCGCACCTTGCCGATCGGCTCGTTCTCGATATAGGTCAGCCCCGCATCGACCTCGAGATTTTCGAGCAGCCCCAGCACCTCCGACGAGGTCGTCGAGCGGATGCTGAAGCGCACCTCGGGATGCCGGGCGCGGAACGGCGTCGTCAGCGACGCCACCATGCCGAGCACGGTCGGGATCGCCGCGATGCGGATCTCGCCGGAGAGCTGGTGCTTCAGCCCGTTGATCTCGTCGCGCATCGCGCGGGCATCGCCCACGATCCGCCGCGCCCAGTCGAGTGCGCGCTCACCTTCGGGCGTAAAACCCTGGAAGCGCGATCCGCGCTGCACCAGCATCACGCCGAGGATTTCCTCGAGCTGCTTGAGCCCGGTCGACATCGTCGGTTGCGTGACGCCGCAGACCTCCGCCGCGCGTCCGAAATGCCGCTCCTTCGCCAGCGCCAGCAACAGTTCAAGCTTGTCGATCAAACGGTCATCCCCTGGAATTCAGTCGTGGCATGCAAGCTAGCACGCCTGCTCTGGCCTCACACGGGAAAAACCGGCCGACGGAGCGTTCGATGCGCGCTACGCGGGGCTCGCGCCCGACGTCCGCGAGGCTCGCTCCCTGCTGAAGCCGGCTAAGACGCTTCCAGCAGCGCCCTGAACACGCGCCGCACCTCGCCCTGAGTTTCCTTCACGCGCGCCTCCAGCGACGAGAAATCCGGCGCATCGCCGGCGCGCGCCATCACGCGCTGCAGATCGTTGCCGGCGGTTTCGGGCTTGAAGCGGTCGCTGACGCACAGCCGCAGGATCTGAGTCAGATCGTGGTAGAGCCGCGCGGCTGCACGCAAGATCTCGGTCTCCGATTGCGGGAAGATGCCGAGCCTGCATGCGTTCTCCAGCACCTGCAGGGTGCTGACGTCCAGGATTTCCGGCTTGTCGTGCGCATGCACGAGCTGGAGATATTGCGCGATGAAGTCGATGTCGACCATGCCGCCGGCGGCATGCTTGAGATCCCAGCAATCGGCCTCGCCCTTCTCCTGGGCGATGGCGCGCCGCATGTCGGCGACGTCGTTGGCGGTGATGGCGGGATCGCGATGGCGGGTCAGGACGTCGCGGATGACGCGCTCGATCCGCTGGCGGAATTCGGGCGACGCCGACACGACGCGGGCGCGCGTCAGGGCCATGTGCTCCCAGGTCCAGGCCTCGTTGGCCTGGTAATCCGCGAACGAGACCAGGCTCGAGGCCACAGGGCCGGCGCGCCCCGATGGACGCAGTCGCATATCGATCTCGTACAGCACGCCGTAATTGGTGCGCGTCGTGAACGCGCTGATCAGGCGCTGGGTCAGCCGCGCAAAATAATGCGCACCCTGAAGCGATTTCGGCCCATCGGAGTCGGGATGCTCGCTGTCGAAATCGTAGAGCAGGATCAGGTCGAGATCGGACGCGGCCGTCATCTCGCGGCTGCCGAGCCGTCCCATCGCGATGATCGCGGTCTCCTGCCCCTTGATCCGGCCGTGCTGGGCGGCGAAGCGGTCGGCGACGAGGCCATGCACGGTGTGGACGATGCCTTCGGCGACGTCGGCAAAGGCGGTGCTGGCCTGCTGCGCCGAGACCGTGCCGGAGAGAATTCGCGTGCCGATCAGGAACAGGCTCTCCTGCCCGAACAGGCGCAGGCGATCGAGAAACTCCTCGTAGGAGCCGGCGTCCTGCACGGTCGCGGCCAACCGTCCCGACAATTCCTGCCGGTCCGGCATGGCGCCGAAAAAGCGCGGATCGATCAGGCCGTCCATCAGCTGCGGCTGCCGCGCCAGCATCTCGCCTAACCGCGGTGCCGCGCCCAGCACCAGCGCCACCAGCGCGACGAGGTCGCGGTTCTGGCCGAGCAGCGTGAACAGCCGGCCACCGCGCTGCAAGGCCCCCAGGAATTGATCGAAGGCGACGACGGCGCGGTCCGGCTCCTCGGCATGGGCAAGTCCGTCGATCAGGGCCGGCACGAATTCGACGAAGGCATTCCGCGTCGCCTCGTTGCGGAACACGCGATAGTCGCCGGTGACCCAGTCGCGCACGGTCTGCGCCAATGCGGCAGGCTTCTTGAAGCCGAGCGTCGCCAAGTGCTGGAGCAGGCGCGGATCGTCAGGACCGGCGCTGTAGTCGAGCGCCGGCAGACTGGCCGTGCCGGTCGGATCGTCGCCCTCGAACAGCTTCTCGTAGTGCCCCTGCACGATCTTGAGCTGCCGCAGCAGGTCGCCCGCAAAGGCCTCGCGATCCGGATAGCCGAAGAAGCGCGCAAAGCGTTCGACCGCTTCCTTGTCTTCGGGCAGTGCGTGGGTCTGCTCGTCGGCGATCATCTGGAGGCGATGCTCGACCCGGCGCAGGAATTCGTAGGCGATGGTCAGCTCGTCGCGCGCAGCTGGTGTGATCCAGTTGCTGGAGGCGAGAATGTCGAGCGCCCTCAGCGTCGGCCGCACCCGCAATTCCGGATGGCGGCCGCCGGCGATCAATTGCTGGGTCTGGGCAAAAAACTCGATCTCGCGGATGCCGCCGCGGCCGACCTTGACGTTGTGCCCCTCTACCGCGACCTCGCTCTGGCCGCGATAGGTCTGCATCTGCCTCTTCATGTCGTGGACGTCGGCGAGCGCGGCGAAGTCGAGATGCTTGCGCCAGACGAACGGCGCGATCTCGGCCAGCAGCGCCTCGCCCGCCCGGGCATCGCCGGCGCAGGCGCGCGCCTTGATCATCGCGGCGCGCTCCCAGGTGCGTCCTTCGCGCTCGTAATAGTTCAGCGCGGCGTCGCGCGAGATCGCCACCTGGGTCGAGGACGGATCGGGCCGCAGGCGCAGGTCGACGCGGAAGACGTAGCCGTCATAGGTGCGCTGCTGCAGGATGCGCGCCATCCCCTGCGTGACCCGGACGAAGAACGGCTGCGGCTCGATGTCGGGCGCGATCGTGGTCGCATCGGGATCGAAGAACACGATGAGATCGATGTCGCTGGAATAGTTCAGCTCGCCCGCGCCCATCTTGCCCATGGCGAGCACGATCAGCCCGCAGCCCTCTTCGGGCGCCTCAGGATTGGACGGCGAGAGCTTGCCACGTGCGGCTTCCTGCCGCAGCAGGTATTGCAGCGCCGCCTGCACCGAGGACACCGCGACATCGGTCAGCGCCGCCGTCACCCGCATCACCGGCCAGACCCCGCCGATGTCGCACAAGGCGGTCAGCAGCGCGGTCTCCGCTTTCATGCGGCGAAGCAGCCGCATCACCTCGGCCTCGTCTGCCGCCGCGAGCACCGCAGCCCTGGCGTCCGCGATGAGTTCCGCCAGATGCGAATCCGGATCGCATTCGAGCAGCCGGATCAGGCGCACCGCGTCGGCGCGCACCAGATCGAACAGATAGGGCGAGAATTCCGCGATCCCGGCCAGGATGTCCTTCGCGAAGGGATGCGTCAGCAGCGCTTCGAGACGAGCCGATTGGGCCGGCTCGAGCTCGCCCAGCCAACTTTCAAGACGTCGTTCGTCGGTTGTGGAAGCGGCAATATGGGGAGCTTCCGCGAAGCGCGCGGCCAGCCTCTCGCCATGCTTGTCCGCGTTTCCCGGCGCGGAGTGGTTCATGCCACCTTCTGTGGCACATCCGGCATTGGCGGAGCAACCCTGTCGCCGGCATCGGCCCGCGCGGGCAGCACCAGCGTGGCGACGAGACCGGGCTGGGCGTCGCCCAGCCTCAACTCACCGCCATGCAATGTCGCCACCGCGGAAGCGAGGCTGAGGCCGAGGCCCGAGCCCGGCAGCGTGCGGCTCGCTTCCAGCCGCACGAATCGCTCGACGGCATGCTTGCGGTCGGCCTCGGGAATGCCGGGGCCGCGATCGGTGACGCTGAGCAGCACCTGGTCGCCCTCGCGCCGAGCCTCGATCAGGATCGGCCGGGCGTCCATGCTGACCACGGTACCGCCGGTCTGCGCCACCGGCTTGCCGTATTTGATCGCGTTCTCGACCAGATTGGCGAGCGCCTGGCTGACCAATTCGCGGTTGGCGTGAACAGGCGTCGGCTCGGCCTTGACCTTCAAGGTCATGCCGTCGTCCTCGGCGAGCGGCTCGTAGAGCTCGTGGATGCCATTGGCAACGTCGGCCGCGTCGAAATCATCCATGTTGCCGCGCGCCTGCCCGGACTCGGCGCGCGCGATCATCAGCAGCGCGTTGAAGGTGCGGATCAGGCCGTCGGATTCCTCGATGGTGCGCTCCAGCGCCGCCCGGTAGTCGGCCTCGCCCTCCGAACGCGCCAGCGCCTCCTCGGCGCGGTTGCGCAGGCGCGTCAGCGGCGTCTTGAGGTCATGGGCGATGTTGTCGGAGACCTCCTTCAGCCCCGCCATCAGCGCCTCGATCCGTTCCAACATCGCGTTGAGGTTCTCGGCGAGGCGATCGAGCTCGTCGCCGCTGCGCCCGACCGGCAGGCGCTCGCTGAGATCGCCGGACATGATCCGCTGCGTGGTCCCCGTCATGGCGTCGATGCGCCGGAGCACCCGGCGCGCGACGAAGACGCCGCCGCCGAGGCCAAGCACGACGACGATGAGGATCGACCATTGCGCGGCCTTGGCGACGATGCCGAACAGCCGCCGCCGCTCGGCGAGATCGCGGCCGATCAGGAGGCGAAAGCCGTTCTCGAGTTCGGTGACGCGCACCAGCGCGCGATGGTCGCGGTCGTCGGCGTCCTCGAGGCGCCGGTAGCCGGTCTCCGACCAGCCGCGGGTCGCCATCACGCCGGGCGCCAGCGAGCCGACATTGCCGGCGATCGCCTGCCCGGTCGGCGTGGTCACGAGATAGAGGTTGGCCCCCGGCCGCAGCGCCCGGTACTCGATCGCGAGCACGAGGCCGCGCAGGCCGCGGCGGCCGTAGATCTCGCTGACCTCCGAGGTCTCGGCATTGACGGTTTGCGTGATCTCCTCGGTGATCAGCCGCCGCGTATTCCAGGCGAAATAGGCCAGTAGCGAGGCCGCGAACATCGCGAACAGCAGCAGATAGACCAGCGTGAGCCGGAACGCCGTGGTGCGGACGAGTTTACCGAATGCCGTCACGGATCATGTGTCCAGTTTCAAGACCGCGCCTGCCATCACGAGCATCGTCACTTCTCGTATTTCCGCTTTGTTTGCAATAACATAGCTACATACATTGTGGTCCCTGCCCACAGGTCCCTTGGGACGACTGATGCGCAAAGCCATCCGTGACGGCAGGTGATGAGCGGACGGGCAACGTTAAAGGGGCACTCGATCGGAACCAAGTTAATTCCCGGCAAGCTCGCGTCCATGGGACACTGGGGTAAGGCCTGGCTGGCCGGACGCCGGGGCAGTGATCGGCCGTGGGCCTTCCCTCCCGACCACGCAGAGGTACATCAGTCGTTCCGGGCCAACGCCCCGGTTGGCGCCATCAGCGCACTGCCGTCAAATCCGCCAACAAAGGGACGGGCGCCACCGGGGACGCCCCCTCACACTTCCAGCCATTGCGCGCGAACGTCGCTGTTTGATCTCAGCTGCTCGGGCGTACCTTCGAAGACCACACGACCGTGCCCCATGACATAGACGCGGTTGGAGATCTTCATCGCAATCGACAGCTTTTGCTCGACGAGCAGAATCGCAACGCCGGCCTGCGCAATGCGGGCGATGAGATCGCCGACCTGCTGTACGATCAACGGGGCGAGACCTTCGGTAGGCTCGTCGATCATGATGAGATCCGGGTCGCCCATCAGGGTCCGGCAAGTCGTGAGCATCTGCTTCTCGCCGCCTGACAGCACCCCTGCAGGCGTATCCGCACGCGCGGCAAGATTCGGAAACATGTCGAGCATGTCCTGAAGCTGCCATTTGCCGGGACGTCGCGTATCCTTGATGCCGAGGAGCAGATTCTGGCGGACCGTCAGACCCGGAAAGATGTCCCGATGCTCCGGCACATAGCCGAGACCGAGGCGCGCGATCCTGTAGCTCGGCAGCCCGGCGATGTCCTTGCCTTTGAAGCGGATCGTGCCTTGCGGAGCAACCTCGCCCATGATCGCCTTGACCGTGGTCGAACGTCCAACGCCGTTGCGGCCGAGCAGGCTAACGACCTCGCCCGCGGCAACGTCGAGATCGACGCCCTGGAGAATGTGGCTCTTGCCGTAATAGGCGTGCAGGTCCCTGACTTCGAGCATCAGTGCGCCTCCTCGCCGAGATAGGCTTCCTTGACTTTCGGGTCGCGCCGGATCTCCTCCGGCGTGCCGGAAGCGATGATGTGGCCGTAGACCAGCACGGAAATGCGGTCGGCCAGGCCGAACACGACGCTCATGTCGTGCTCGACGATGACCAGGGTCTTGCCCTCGGTCAGGCGCCGGATCAACGCCACCGCGCGCTCGGTCTCGGCGTGGCTCATGCCCGCCGTCGGTTCGTCCAGCATCACGACCGTTGCGCCGCCGGCGATGGTGATCCCGATCTCCAGCTCGCGCTGCTCGGCGTAGGTCAACAAGCCGGCCGGAACATCCCGCCGATGCGTCAGATGGATGTCATCGAGGATCTGCGCCGTGCGCTCGCGCACCTCCGGCAGGCTGTCGACGTTCTTCCAGAAGGCGTAACGGTGCCCCGTCGCCCACAGCACGGCACAGCGGACGTTCTCCCACACCGACATGCGCGCGAATACGTTGGTGACCTGGAACGAGCGCGACAGACCGCGCCGGTTGATTTCGAACGGCCTGAGGCCGGAGATCACATCGCCGTTCAGCCTCACCTCGCCCGAGGTCGGCTTGATATGGCCGCTGATGAGATTGAACGTCGTCGACTTGCCGGCACCGTTCGGACCGATGATGGCGTGACGCTCACCTTGCGCGATGCTGAGATTGAGATCGCGGATGATGCCGACATTGCCAAAGCGCTTTTCGACAGCGCGGACTTCGATCGCTGCCGTCATGCCAGATACCCCCGGTCGCGCGCGACCGTCGCCGCGCGGTCCCATGCCTCGCCGACCCGCCGCCAGCTCAGGCGCGCGACGAAGAAGCCGCCGGCGACGAGGACCGCCGCACTCGCCCACGTCACCGGCGACGCCGGGCTGAAGGCCACGCCGAACAAGTTGATCGGATTGCCCTGACCGCTATGCGTGCGCGCGATCGATTCGATCGTCAGGATCACGCCGCACGCCAGTGCCAGGGTCGGCACCGCCGCGAGCAGATAGGAAGGAATCACCGTCGGCAGAGTTCCGGCGCGAACCAGCGGCCGGTGCATCATGATGAGCCCGGCGATGCCGCCGGGGGACAGCATCACGATGCCGATGAAGATGATGCCGAAATAGAGCTGCCAGACGCCAGTGACGCTGGTCAGCCCAAGCTGAAGATAAGTCACGAGGATTGCACCCAGGATGGGCCCGAAGAAGAAAGCGACGCCGCCAATGAAGGTCGAGAACAACACGAGGCCGGATTGGATCGCGCCGAGATAGGCGGCGTTGGCGATCTCGAAGTTGATCGCAGCCAGTCCCCCCGCCACGCCGGCGAAGAATCCGGCAAAACAGAAGGCGATGTAGCGGACCACGTGCGGGTCATAGCCGATGAACTGGACGCGCTCGGGGTTGTCCCGCACCGCATTGCTGATCCGCCCCAGCGGGGTCCGCGTCAGCGCATACATCGCGATGGCCGAGATGACCAGCCAGAACGCGATCAGATAATAGACCTGAAGCTGCGGGCCGAAACTCAAGCCGAGGATCTTCGGCAAAGCGGTGCGGTCGGTCGATATCCCGGACTCGCCGCCGAATACCGAACGCAGGATCAACGAGGACGACGCCACCAGTTCGGCAATGCCGAGCGAGATCATCGAGAACACGGTGCCGGCCCGCTTGGTCATCAGCCAGCCGATGACGATCGCGAAAGCGAGGCCGCCGAGCCCACCGAACAGCGGAATGAACGGCAGCGGGATGGGCCAGCCGTGCGAGACCACCGCATTCATCATATGGCACGCAGCGAAGCCGCCGAGGCCATAATGCACCGCATGGCCGAACGACAAGAGGCCGGTCTGGCCGAGCAGGATGTTGTAGGACAGCGCGAACACGATCGCGATGCCGATCAGGCTGAAGGACGTCAGCGAGCCGCCGGAGGAGAAGATCAGCGGCAGCACGATCAGCGCGGCGATGCCGGCCAGCCATATGCCGTAGAAGCGCAGGCCGTCGCCGGCTGTCTTGTCTGCGATCTTCGATGTCGATGTCATATTGGCGTTCATGTCTCGCGCGTCCCCATCAGGCCCATGGGGCGTACGATCAGAATGATCACCAGCAGCAAATAGGGCACGATCGGCGCCACCTGGGCGATGGTGACGTTCCAGATGTCGGTGAGCACGGACGGCCCCGCCGACGGATCGAGCGGACCGAACGCGCTCGCCAGCGAACCGTTCAGCGCCACCGCAAAGGTCTGGATCAGGCCGATCACGAGCGAGGCGATGAAGGCGCCCGGCAAGGAGCCGAGGCCGCCGAACACGATGACCACGAACAGGATCGGTCCCAGAGCCGCGGCCATGTCGGACTGCGTCACCAGCGCGGGACCTGCGATCACGCCGGCAATTCCCGCCAGCGCGCTGCCGACGCCGAACACCAGCATGAAGATGCGTCCGACATTGTGACCGAGATGCCCCACCATGTGGGGATGCGTCAGCGCGGCCTGAACGATCAGGCCGACCCGCGTGCGCTTGAGCACCGTCAGCAGCACGATGAAGATCAGGATCGACACCGCCAGCATGAAGATCTTGTAGGCGGGATAGTTGGTCGAGAAGATGGTGAAGGCCGGAAAGTCGAGCAGCGCCGGCACGCGGTAGTCGACGGGGCTTCTGCCCCACATCATCGCCACGATTTCTTCGATCGCGAACGCAAGACCGAAGGTCAGGAGCAACTCCGCCACATGGCCGTGCTTGTGCGTATTGCGCAGGCCGTAGCGCTCGACCGCCATGCCGATCGCGCCGACCAGCAGCGGTGCCAGCAACAGCGCCGGCCAGAAGCCGATCCATTTGGTGAGCTGGAAGCCGAAGAAGGCGCCGAGCATGTAGAAGCTGGCATGGGCGAAGTTGAGCACCCCCATCATGCTGAAGATGACGGTCAAGCCGCTCGACAGCAGGAACAGCAGCATGCCGAACAGCAGGCCGTTCAGCGTCGATATAACGATCAGTTCAAGCACAGTATTCGTACCTCTGGCCGGGCGGAAAAGCCTCGGCAAACTCGTCGGTCGCACCCAAACAGCGGCCTTCCCGCAAGCCGCTGCCGGCTGGCGGGAAGGCGAAGCTGGTTCGGCTTACGGCCGGGTCATCTTGCAGGTCGTGGGAACCATCGTCTTGGAGGTGTCGATCTTGGAGACCAGGTGCCATCCCCAGCCGGTGCCTTCCTCGTCGAACGGCTCGTTTGCAGCGAGCTTGCCGAAGGAGGAGATGTAGATCGGCTGGAAGAACTGGTGATCGTCCTTGCGCATGACACCCTCTCCACCATCCAGCACCTCAAACTTGAGGTCCTCGAGGGCTGCTGCGACCTTCACGGGATCGAGCGAGTTGGCCTTCTCGGCCGCGGCCTTGAACATGCGCATCTCGTTGACCGCACGCGGATACCACAGCGACATATTGACCTTGGCGCGGAAAGCCTTTTCGAAATCCATCGCCGGCTGATGGCCGGAATTGGCAAAGCCCTCGGTGATCTGGAACACCTGATGGTCGAGACCGGTCTGCTTGATCGCGGTCGGACCGCCAGCGCCGCCGGCATAGTAGGTGTACCAATTGACCTTCAGGCCGGCGTCGGCAGCGGCTTTGAGCAGCAGAGCGATGTCTTGGCCCCAATTGCCGGTCACGACGCTATCGGCGCCCGAAGCCTTGATCTTGGCGATATAGGGCGAGAAGTCGGTGATCTTCAGCAGCGGATGCAATTCGTCACCGACGATTTGGATATCGGGCCGCTTGGCGCCCAACATCTTGCGCGCGTCAGCGCGCACCGACTGGCCGAAGGAGTAGTCCTGGTTGATCAGGTACACCTTCTTGATCGCGGGGACATCCTTCATATAGCTGGTGAGCGCTTCCATCTTGATGTCGGAGCTGGCATCCCAACGAAAATGCCAGTAGCTGCATTTTTCGTTGGTCAGGCTCGGATCGACGGCGGCATAGTTGAAGTAGAGCACTTCCTTGCCGGGATTGCGCGTGTTGTTCTTGGTGACGAAGTCGGACAGCGCTGCGGCAACCGACGAGCCATTGCCTTGCGTGATGAAGCGGGCGCCGGCGTCGATGGCCTTCTGCGCCTGCACCAGGCTTTCCTGCGGGTTGGTCTTGTTGTCGAGGGGCAGAATCTCGATCTTGCGGCCCAATATGCCGCCCTTCGCGTTGATCTCATCGGCCAGATACTGGAACGTCTTCAAGCCGCCTTCACCGATGCTGGCGCCGCCGCCGGACAGCGGATCGATGTAGCCGAGCTTGATGGTTTCCTGCGCGTATGCTGATCCTCCCAGCATCGTCAGCGCTGCCGCCGCAGCAATTACGAGCTTGTGCATCCTGGCCTTCTCCCTTTTGCGTGTTCTTGTTCCTTGGCGATCGAAGCTGATTCACAACGTCCGTCGCGCCGGCTTTCGCTACCCCAACATTGAATACTGTGTAAAGTTTTGGTGCAAGAAATAATTGTGGCTTAAACATGAAGGGACACCGCACGCTTCCGGAACATTGAATTCACAGGCAAGTTTTTGACCTCAATCCTGCGCTCAATCTGCGGCTGATTGGTTGCTTTATACCACCCCGCGACGCGGCTTGAGTCCCGCGAGAAACAGCCGCGAAAAATGATCGGCAATCTGCATCGGAGACCAGCTCCGCTCGCCCCTGAACCAGATCGGGTACCAGTGGCCCATTCCAGTCAGAACGCGTTCGGCGAAGTGGGTGTCGACGCTGCGGAAATATCCTTCATCGATCCAGCGCTGATGATTTCTCTGGTCTTGCCCGATCGTCGCGAGCACCTGCCCGACATAGTGCTTCCGGTCAACGTCGTTGAGATAGTTGATGTTGTGGTAGGTCGCCTTGGGCCCGCAAGGCGTGTCGTGCAGCATCAACAACAGACGCACTCTCTGAACGACATAATCGAACGGCCCGAGCCCGAGGTCCTGCAAATGCTCTCGAATGCCGATCTCGCCGGCTAGGCCTCTTCGCAAGCAAGCCAGCAAGAGGCGCTCTTTTTCGCTGAAATGATAGTAGATGCCGGCACGGGTCATGCCGGCGTCCGCCGCGATGCTCTCGAGTGATGTGCCGGACGCTCCCCTTCGGTTGAAACTGTCAGAGGCAATCGAGAGCATCCTGTCCAGCTTCGCGGCGCGCTTGTTCAATTTGGAACGGGACTGAAGAAACGGTGCCAGGCTCGGCGCTTCAGGCATGTCCGGCAAGGCAATCTCGCGCCGATAGACTCCATGCGTGATGATGTCATCAATCGCATCAATCGCCTGCTGGCGCGAATAATAGTCGCGCTCGGAGAACCAGAACGGAACCCAATCCAGGATGGAGATGAGGGCGACGGCCGTCAGGAGCGGCTCCTCGCAGGCTATCGAGCCGTCGGCAACGCCACGCTTCAGAATGCCGGCCAGCAGCGCGGCATTCTGCCAACGCCTGGCATGCACATCGTTGCTGTAGGACGCGGCCAGTGCATCGATGTCGGTGAACAGGATCATGCGCTGGCCTTCAGGCCGCAGCCGGGCACGTATGAATCGCCTGACGACCTCGAGCCCGTCGATCCCGGGTTCGGCCGCGGTCTCGATTTCGTGCCTGTAGAGCGCAAGGCCGCGCAGGTAGCAGTGAAAGATCAGGTCTTCCTTGTCGCGGAAATAGTGGTACAGCGCCCCCGGCACCGATCGCACCGAGGCTGCGACCTGCTCCATCGTCACGTTCGCATAGCTATGGCGGGCAAAGAGCCTGGAAGCCGACACGAGGATCTCTTCAGCTCGGTCGGACGGGAAGGCGGCGACTTGCAAGCTTGAATATCCTTCCTGATCGGGGACGGATTCATCCAGGTGGATGTCCCCTACCACACGTCGGGTATTCTTGCCATCCGATGAGGAGGTCGGCCAATGTCGTCCGACAACGTCCGGGCAGGAGCAGCAGGCCGGTGACGCAGCCGACGATTGCAGGCGCTAGCTCGCCGCAAGTCGATCGGCGCAACGGGCGAGCTCGCCTTATCGCATCCCGTCGCGGATCATGTATCCGGCGCCGCGGATCGTGTGCAGCAGCGGCCGCTCGAAACCCTTGTCGATCTTGGAGCGCAGCCGCGAGATGTGCACGTCGATCACGTTGGTCTGCGGATCGAAATGATAGTCCCAGACGTTCTCCAGGAGCATGGTGCGCGTCACCACCTGGCCGGCATGCTTCATGAGATATTCGAGCAGACGGAATTCGCGCGGCTGCAGCGTCAGCTCGTCCTTGCCGCGGGCGACGCGGTGCGAGAGCCGGTCGAGCTCGAGATCGCCGACGCGGTAGAGCGTGTCCTCGGCGGGCCCGCCGCGGCGGCGCGACAGCACCTCGACCCGGGCCAGCAGCTCGGCGAAGGAATAGGGCTTCGGCAGATAGTCGTCGCCGCCGGCGCGCAGGCCCTTGATGCGGTCGTCGACCTGTCCGAGCGCGGAGAGAATCAGCACCGGCGTGGTGTTGCCCTTGTCGCGCAGCGCGCCGATCAGTGACAGGCCGTCGCGCTTGGGCAGCATGCGATCGACCACCAGCACGTCGTAATCGCCGCTCTCGGCCATGGCGAGGCCCTCCTCGCCGTCAGCGGCGTGGTCGGCAATGTGTCCGACCTCGCGAAACGCCTTCACGAGGTAGTCGGCGGATTCGCGGTCGTCTTCGATGATGAGGAGGCGCATCGTGCGTTCGGCGGCGGTCAAGGAGGTCAACCTTCTCTAAACATGGCGCGAGCGGCGATCCCATGCAAGCCGAGGGGGAGACGCTGGCATGGAGAAAAAGGCGGGCGGTGAAGCTGGGGGGACTTCACCGCCCTAGGCCTTCCGACGGAGGGGGGCGTTTTTCCACCGGAAGGTAGCAGGGGGAAGCTGACGTTACGCTGCTTCCCCGAAGGGCGCCGGCGGCGGGGGCGACTGATGCCGGCGACGCCCTTCATCTCGAGAGCCTCCTGACGGCTTACCCCTTGGCGAGAGGCACCGCGACGAAGCGCGACTGGCCGCCGCTCTTCACGCGCATCAGGACGCTGTTCTTGTTGTCGGTCCGCGCCGTGTTGATGGCATCGCGGACTTCGCCGGCGGTGGCGACACTCTTGCCGCCGACTTCCAGAATCACGTCGCCTTCCTTGAAGCCGCGTTCGGCCGCGGCGCTCTTCGGATCGACCTGGGTGACGACGACGCCTTCCTTGCCGGCGCCGGCCACCGAATTGGCGGGGGCAACGGTCATGCCGAGCTTGGGGACATCGGTGCCCTTGCTCGCACCCTTGCCGCTGTCATTGTCGTTGTCGGCCTTGGCCTCGACCGTGTTCGGCAGCTGGCCGAGGGTGAGGTTGACGACCTTGTCCTGGCCCTTGTGCAGCACGTTGAGCTTCACGGTCGCGCCGGGCGCCATGCCGCCGATGGTGCGGGCCAGCTCGCGCGCGTCCTTGACGGATTCGCCGTTGACCGCGGTGATCACGTCGCCGGATTCGATGCCGGCCTTCGCGGCCGGACCGTTAGCCTGCGGCTCCGCCACCAGCGCGCCTTCGGCCTTCTTCATGCCGAGGCTGTCGGCAATGTCGGAGGTCACAGGCTGAATCTGCACGCCGATCCAGCCGCGGCTGACCGAGCCCTTGTCCTTGAGCTGGGCGACCACGCTCTTCACCGTGCTCGCCGGGATCGAGAACGCAATGCCGACGCTGCCGCCGGAGGGCGAGTAGATCGCGGTGTTGACGCCCATCACCTCGCCGTTGGTGTCGAAGGCCGGACCGCCGGAATTGCCCTTGTTCACGGGCGCGTCGATCTGGATGAAATCGTCATAGGGACCGTTGCCGATGTCGCGGCCGCTCGCCGAAACGATGCCCGCGGTCACGGTGCCGCCGAGACCGAAGGGATTGCCGACGGCGAGCACCCAGTCGCCGATGCGTGGCTTGCTGTCGGCAAGCTTGGCGAACGGGAAGCTCGAGCTGCCCTCGACCTTGATCAAGGCGAGGTCGGTGCGCTGGTCGGTGCCGATCACCTTGGCGGTGTAGGTCTTGCCCTCGTCGGTGGTGACCTCGACCTTGTCGGCGCCGTCGACCACGTGATTGTTGGTCACGGCAAAGCCGTCAGCCGAGATGAAGAAGCCGGAACCCTGGCCCTGCACGACGCGGCCGCGGCCGCCCTTCATGCCCGGGGGAAAGCCCTCCGGACCACCGAAACGGCGGAAGAAGCGCTCCATCGGCGAGCCCGGCTGGAACGGCGAAGAGGAATCGTCGCCGTCATCGTTGCTCGCAGTCTTTTCCTTCATGTTGACCTTCACCGAGATCACCGACGGCTTCACGCGCTCGACAACGTCGGCGAAGCCGATGGGACGCTCGACCTTGCGGACCTCGTTGTTGACCTGCGCGTGCGCCGGGCTCGAGAACAGGTCGGCCGGCGAGGTCGACGTGCCAACACCATAGACGGCGGCGCCAAGGCCGGCGACGACCGTGGCCATCAGCGCGAGCCTGCGCGCGGAGAACACCGACCGGCGCGGCTGCCGGTAGGACGGAAGGTTCGAGAGGTCGATACGGTCGGACATGCAGAGATCTCCAGGGCCTTGAAATCCATGTGATGCCTGAGGACGGCACCTTGCGGACCTGAAGATGGGGGCTCCCGCCTTACCGTGCGCTGGCGGCGGGGTTAAACTTTCGTAATGAAGCCGCACCGCGGATGCGGCAGTTCAGCGCAGCCCGAAAATTGTGATTCCACAGGAACTTAACGCGAGTTCCCGAGACCGTGCGGGACGGGCTTTTTGCGCACTTCAGCTCGCTCTGACGCTGACGATGAACTCGTCGACTTCGCGCTTCAGGGTTTCGGCCTGCTGCGACAGATCGACCGCAGAATCCCGCGCCTCGGCGGCCATGCGGCCGGTCTCGGCGGAGGTCGAGGTGATCTGCACGATATGGTTGGAAACGTCGAGGGTGCCGCGCGCGGCATCCTGGGCGCTGCGCGTGATCTCCTGCGTCGCGTTGCGCTGCTGGGAGGTGTCGACCTCGATGCCGGACATGATGGACGAGATCTCCGACAGCGTCTTGGAGATGCCGTCGATCGCATCGCGCGTCTGTGCGGTGATGCCCTGAATGCTGGCGACGTGGGAAGTGATCTCCTCCGTCGCCTTGCTGGTCTGATGCGCCAGATTCTTCACCTCGGAGGCGACCACCGCAAACCCCTTGCCGGCCTCCCCTGCCCGTGCCGCCTCGATGGTGGCGTTCAGCGCCAAGAGGTTGGTTTGCGATGCGATCGCCTGCACCAGCTGGACGACCTCGCCGATCTTGTCGGCAGCATCCGACAGCGTGTGGATGGTGTCGCGGCTCCTCTCCGCCTCGGACGCCGCGCCTTCGGCGCGCTGAGTCGCGTCCGTGACGCGGCGGCTGATCGTGCCGATCGAATTCGTCATCTCGCCGGCAGAACCTGCCACCGTCTGCACGCTGGCGCTGGCGAGGCTCGCCGCGCTCGCCACCGCATTGGCCTTGTTGCTGGTATCGTTGGCCGTCCGCGACAGCGTCTCGGCGTTGCTCTTCAGGTGCACCGCCGATGACGCCACGCTGTCGACGACGCTGGCGACGAGATCATTGAAGCGCTTGATCCGGTCGTCCAGGAATTTCGATCGCTCGGCCTGGTGCTGCGCTTCGTGCAGCTGCCGTTCGGTGAGGTGGCGCCGCTCGATGCCGTTGGTCTTGAACACCTCCAGCGCACCGGCGAGCAGGCCGATCTCGTTGGTGCGACCGAGCCCCGGAACCGGCGTCCCGAACTTCTGGTCGGCGACCTCGCGCATCGCATGGACGATCGCGGCCAGCGGATTGAGAATGCCGTTGCGGACGGCAAACCAGGTCGTGAGGCAGATCGCGAAGGCGACGACGGCGATCACGCCGCAGGCGACCAGAAAGTAGGAGAACGCGGCCTGCGCCTGCTGATAGATCTGCATGGCCTGGTCGCGCGCGGGGCCGCTCAGCGCGGCGAAATTCGAGGACAGGCTGGTGATCTCGTTGTTGAGATAGAGCACCGCAACGAAGCCGGTGCCGCCGCCGATGCCCAGCAAGAACAAGAGTGCAGCGACGACGGCGCCGACCAGGAAGCGGATCGTCAGATTGCTGTTCGCGAACATCGGGGACTCAGGGTCTGGAATAGAAGCTCGCGACAAGCTTCCAGACAAAGGTCAAAATACCATGAACCGCGCGGCGGTGAGCCAGCGATCTACGTAGGACTACGTGGCCACGACGATGATCGCGTGGCTACGGAGATTTGGTCTCCTCGGACATCAAGGCCGCGAGCTTCGCTTTTTCGTCGGCCGTCAGCGGCGGCGCAGGTACGTCTGCACCGCCATGGGCGCGACGCCGGATTTGCAGCCACAACGCCACGCCGCCCCCGATCAGCAGCAGCGGTCCGAGCAGCCACAGCAGCGCGTTTTGACGCTCGAAGCGCGGCTTCAACAGCACGAACTCGCCGTAGCGCGCGACCAGGAAATCGAGCACCTGCGAATTGCTGTCCCCGGCGCCGATGCGCTCGCGCACCAGGAGCCGCAGGTCGCGCGCCAGGGGCGCATCGGAATCGTCGATCGACTGATTCTGGCAGACCATGCAGCGCAGCTCGCGCGACAGCTCGCGCGCACGGGCTTCCTTGGCGGGATCCGACATGATCTCGTCGGGCTGCACCGCGTGGGCCGCAGGCAAAGCCAGCAGCATCAGCAAGGCGAACGCGGCCATGATCCGGCGCATTGGATCACTCCGCCGGCTGGAGGCGCTGCTTGGCCCGCGCCGGCTTCGGCGCGCCGACCCGCAGCCGCCGGTCGGACAGCGACAGCACGCCGCCGAACGCCATCAGCACCGGCCCCCACCAGATCATGAGCACCATCGGCTTGTAATAGATGCGCACGGCGATGGCGCCCTCGGCGTTGGCGTCGCCGAGCGAGATATAGAGCTGGCTCGCGCCGCGCGTCAGCAGCGCGGCCTCGGTGGTCGAGGAGCCGCGGGTGGTGAAGCTGCGCTTGGACGGCGTCATGACGCTGAGCGGGGCGCCGTCGCGGCTGACGTTGAACTCGGCGATCATCTCGCGATAGTTCGGGCCCTGACGCTGCAGCACGCCGTCGAGCTTCACGTCGAAGCCGGCGATGTGGGCGACCTCGTTCTGCTTCATCGTCGCGATATATTCGCTGTTCCAGGTGGTCTCGCAGACGATCCCGATCAGCGCCACGCCGAGGCCGGCATGCGCAAACGCGGTGCCCCAGGCCGAGCGCGGCAGGCCGCGCGCCCGGTGCAGCACGGTTGCGAACGGCAGCCGCACGAGACCGGTCCGCTCGACGATGTCGGTGACCGCGCCGGCGATGACGAAGACGCCGAGCCCGATCGCGAGCGGCGCCAGCGTGCTGCCGCCGGTCGCCCAGCCCCAGGCGATGGCGACGGCGGCAAGGCCGGCGACGCCCGCAGCGAGCAGGCGCTGCGTCACGCCGAGCAGGTCGCCGCGCTTCCACGCCAGCATCGGCCCGAACGGCACGGCCAGCAGCAACAGGGCAAACAGCGGTGCGAAGGTCAGGTTGTAGAACGGTGCACCGACCGACATCTTGAAGTCGGCGAGCATTTCCATCGCCAGCGGATAGAGCGTGCCGAACAGCACGACGGCGCAGGCGACCGTGAGCAGCAGATTGTTCAGGACCAGCGCGCCCTCGCGCGAGATCGGCGCGAACAGGCCGCCCTGCTTCAACGAAGTGGCGCGGCCTGCGAACAGGGACAGGCTGCCGCCGATGAACAGGCACAGGATCAGCAGGATGAACACGCCGCGGGTGGGATCGGTGGCGAAGGCGTGCACCGAGGTGATGACGCCCGAGCGCACCAGGAAGGTGCCGAGCAGCGACAGCGAGAAGGTCAGGATCGAGAGCAGGATGGTCCAGACCTTCAGCGCGTTGCGCTTCTCCATCACCAGCGCCGAATGGAGCAGCGCGGTGCCGGAGAGCCACGGCATCAGCGAGGCGTTCTCGACCGGATCCCAGAACCACCAGCCGCCCCAGCCGAGCTCGTAATAGGCCCAGTACGAGCCCATGGCGATGCCGAGCGTCAGGAAGATCCAGGCGACCAGCGTCCACGGCCGCACCCAGCGCGCCCAGGCCGCGTCGATCCGTCCCTCCATCAACGCCGCGATGGCGAAGGAGAACGAGATCGAGAAACCGACATAGCCGAGATAGAGCATCGGCGGATGCACGGCGAGCCCGATGTCCTGAAGCACCGGATTGAGATCGCGTCCCTCGATCGGCGGGCTCGCGATACGCAGGAACGGGTTCGACGTCACGAGGATGAAGAGATAGAAGGCGCCGGCGACCCAGGCCTGGACTGCGAGCACATGCGCGCGCAGCGACAGCGGCAAGTTGTTGCCGAAGGCGGCGACCAGCCCGCCGAACAACGCGAGGATCGACACCCACAACAGCATCGAGCCTTCATGGTTTCCCCAGACGCCGGTGATCTTGTAGAGCAGCGGCTTCATCGAATGGGAATTCTCGTAGACGTTGGCGACCGAGAAATCCGAGTTCACGTGCAGCATCACGAGAGCCGTGAACGAAGCGCCGACGAACAGAAGCTGCGCCAGCGCCGCGGAGCGCGCCACGTTCATGAGCGCCGCGTCGCGCAGGCGCGCGCCGATCAGGGGCACGATCGACTGGATCAGTGCGAGCCCAAGCGCCAGCACCAGGGCGTAATGTCCGGTTTCTGCGATCACCGCACCGCTCCTTGCGGATTGCCCTGCGCCGTCGTCGCCGGCCTGCCCGCATCAGACGTCTTGCCGCCGTCAGCGGGCTTGCCGCCGTAATCGTCCTTCCAGTGCCCCTGCTTCTTCAGGGCATCGGCGACGTCCCTGGGCATGTAGGTCTCGTCATGCTTGGCAAGCACGGTATCGGCCTTGAACACGCCGTTGGCGTCGAGCGCACCTTCAGCGACGACGCCCTGCCCCTCGCGGAACAGGTCGGGCAGGATGCCCTTGTAAGCTACCGGCAGCTTGGCATTGCCGTCGGCGACCTCGAAGGTCACCGCGAGATTGTCCCCACGCTGCAGCGAGCCGGGCTGCACCAGCCCACCGAGACGAAACCGCTTGCCCGGCTCGATGTGCTTCTCGGCGACCATGGTCGGCGTCGAGAAGAATACGATGGAGTCGCGAAGGGCGTTGAGCACCAGCGCGGCCGCGAGCGCGAGCACGGCGAGCGAGCCGCCGATGATGGTCATACGTCGCTGCTTGCGCGTCATGGCGTATCCGTTCTCCGCTTCTGTCGTCCCGACATCGTCATCCGCCGAGCCCGAGCGTCCTGAGGCCTTCGTTGAGCTGGCGAAGCCGCTCGCCATCGCTGGCCACCGCCTGCCGGGCATCGGCCGACGCCCCCATCGCCTTGTCCCGCTCGCCCATCACGAGATAGGCGCGCACCAGGCGCAGCCAGCTCTCGACGTCGTCGCCGTTCTGCTTCAAGCGGGTGGCCAGACGTTCGACCATGCCCCGCACCATCGCGTTGCGATCGCCTTCGGCCATGTCCTTGGACGCGGCAATCGTCTCATCGGACAGCGCCGGCATCGTGCCGCCGCCGCCGACCCGAGCCAGCGAGGTCTGCACCAGGGCGCGCCAGGGCGCATCGGCGGGCGCTTTCGCAAGCAGCCCGCGCCAGATATTGGCTGCATCGTCCTTGCGGCCGTCCTGCTCGGCGGCGAGACCTAGGAAGTAATTGGCCTTGGGATCGTCCGCGTCCAGCGCGTGGGCCCGCTCGAACTCGGTCTTGGCCTCGGCGGTCACCACGCCGCCGGCGGCGGCCGCGATCGCTTCGCCGAGATCGGCCCGGCGCTCCGCGCTTTCGCCATTGTAGGTGAGCGAGTTGCGATAGGCGCGCACCGCATCGTCGAACCGGCCGAGCCGCTGCAGCACCGGCGCGAGCACGTTCCAGCCGCGGCCGTCGGTTGGATTCGTCTCCAGATGCTGCTGGACCTGGGCGACGAGATTCTCGAGCGACTGCGCCTTGCCCGGCACGCGCTCCCGTTGCGCCAGCGGAAAGTCCTGAAGCTTCGGCGAGCCGAGCGGCATGTAGACGCCGATCGCAACGAGCGGCAGTCCGGCGAGCGCCAGCACGGCTGCGACACGGCGCCATGTCACGTTCGACGTCGCTGCCATCGCGGGCTCGCTGGCCGCCGCGGCAAGCAGCCTGCGGCTGATCTCGATGCGCGCGGCCTCGGCGTCGGGCGCCGGAATCGAGCCTGCGGCGAGATCACGCTCGATCTCGGCCAGCTGGTCCTTGTAGACCGCGACCTCGCTACCTTGATCTTGCGCGCGTCCCTTGCGGCCAAGCGGCCACAGCACGGCGAAAATCGCCGCGACCGTCATCAGCGCGAACACGAACCATAGCGTCATCTGGCAAGTTTCCGGCAGCGCACGAAGTGCGCCCATAGGTGCCTTTACACCACGGCCGGACGATGCGGCAATTGACAATTGTCAATTCGGCGCGACCGCACGCAGTCTCGAAACGATGCGAATCCAACGGCTTAGCCGATCTCGAAATCCGCACTTTGCGCGGCCTGCTCGCCGTGGCCGTTGAAGGCCTTCAGGAAATACGTTCCCGGCGTGACGGCCTCCGGCAATCTGATGCGCAGCGCGCCAACGGGAACCGGCGACGCAACCCGCGTGATGGTCTCGGACCATTGCCGGCCGCTTGCCTTCTCGACCAGCACCACTTTGGCGCCGACCATCAGCCTTTGATACTTGGCAACGACGACACGGTTCTCAATTTCGATCGAGCTGATGACGGGTTTCATGCGCCACAAATAGATGTCCCCCGGATTTCTACGGGGACCGTACGGCGCGCTACCGCCACCGTCAACCAGAAATTGTGATCACGAAAATATGCGCTTAATCAGCTCGCGCGCGACGATTTGCGCTCGCCGGTAGCGGCGTTTTGCGCGGCCCGGCTCATCAGCGAGGCGTAATCGTCGCCAAACAGCACCTGGCAGAAGCGAATCGCGGCGTCCACCTGCTGTTGCCGATAGGTGCGGACCTTATGATCGGCGGCGCGCAACGACTGCACCAGCTGCTCGGTCGAGCGTTCGACATATTGCTGGAGATCGGAATAGGTGCGCAGCGTCACCTCGTTGATCGCAAGCTCGCTCGCATAATTGCGGCAGGTCGCGACGAAATCGATCAGCGCCAAGGTCTCCTCCACCTCGGTACCGTCGATCCGCGCGCCCGGCGGAATGTCCTTCTCGGGCCGCTGGCGCAGGATGCGGCGGACCCGGCCGGGAACGCTGTCGATCTCGGATTGCAGCGCGTTGGAGATGTCGGCCCGGATCGAGATCAGCTGCTTGCCCCAGGCGGAATCGTTGCGCAGGTCGAGCTCGGTGCGCAGGCCGCGCACGCCGTCATGCAACGCTTTGAGATTACCGGCCACGTTGTCGAAATGGCCGCGCTTGATGTCCATGCGCAAGGTGGCCGCGACACAGGACAGATCGTGCAGCGCGATCGTGATGGCAGCACCGTAAGGCGTCGCCGCGACGCGGATCTCGTCGTCGGAGGCGGCGATCTTGATGGCAAGGCGAATGATCTGCCACGGCGCGGTCATCCGCTGCACCACGACCGACAGCGCGAAGGGCAGCATTTGCGGCGTCTGCAGCACCGGAATGTTGAGCGCCGACGTCACCGAGGCGATCTGGGAATCGCCGAATGCGCGCAAGGTCCGCGGCAGCTTCTCGTTCAGGCTGGCGATGGCCTCGCGGACCTGGAGCACCGCTCCGATCGAGTAGAGGTCCTCGATCACGTTGGGCGGGCCGACCCGGGCCAGCGCCCGCGATTTGTCGCCGCCACCGGGACCCGTCAACGCGAAAATGGCGTCCGCAGCCGCGGCCTGGAGCTTCAGTGCCAAGGCCTCGACCTGCCCCGCACTGTCGGCGGGCATGCGGGCCAGCGCGGCCTCGAATTCGTTGATCTTGGCCGGCGCGCCGTCCCGGCCGAGCCATTGCCAGATCGGCTGGAGCGAGGAGCGGCGAATCTGGCCGACCCGGATCGGGACGCCGGCTTCGACCAGGAACGGTTCCAGCACCTGGAACAGCAGCCGCGACAGATCGTCCGTGCGCGGCGGCGGGGCTTCGTCGGCCTCGGTCTTGCGGACGATCTTGCGCAACTGCTCGAGCACGAGGGTCGCCACCGCCGTGTCCTGGCCGCGCTCGAGCGCACGCTCGAACTCCCGCATCAGCAGCGCCTGCGCCTGCGGCGGGAGCTGCGCGAGATATTCCCTCAGCCGCTCGATCGATGTCTGGCTCATGCGCCCGGGTAATGCACGGTGAAATCGCGGACATGGATGCGTCCGGGCGCGATCATAGGAGGGCCCACTTAAGAAGCCGTTTAGGAAGTCGGGCCGAATCCCCTTGGCCGGCGTCGGCCGGCCCTTGGCGAAGGCGAAAATCCACGCCGGAACAACGGATTATATTCCCGGAAGGATCAGCTCGGCGCGCAGGCCGCCGGTCGGCGCGCCGCCGAGCGAGAGGCTGCCGCCGTAGAGCGCGGCGAGGTCGGTCACGATCGACAGCCCCAATCCCGAGCCGGGCTTGGACTCGTCGAGCCGCTGGCCGCGCCGGGAGACCTGGGCGCGCTCGGCCTCCGACAGGCCGCGGCCGTCGTCGTCGACGACGATCCGCAGCCGCGGGCCCGCCCCCGCCTGGGGCGGCGGATCCACCAGGACCTCGATGAAAACGCGCGAGACCGCCCATTTGCAGGCATTGTCGACGAGATTGCCGACCATCTCCTCCAGATCCTGGCGCTCGCCGCGAAATTTCGCCGACGGATCGGCCTTGGCCTCGACCAGGATGCCGCGATCGCGATGGATCTTCTCCATGGTCCGCCGCAGCGCCTCGATCGCGGGCGCCACCTCCGTCACGGTTGCGACCACGGAGACCCGCGCGGCGATGCGGGCGCGCTCCAGATGATGGGCGACCTGGTCGCGCATCACGTCCGCCTGCTCCATCACCTTGGCCGCGAAGGGATCGGCAATGTGGGCGCCGGCCTCGTTGACGATGACCGAGAGCGGCGTCTTGATCGCGTGGGCGAGATTGCCGACATGGGTGCGCGCGCGCTCGACGATCTCGCGATTGGCGTCGATCAGCGCGTTGGTCTCGCGCGCCAACGGCGCGATCTCGACCGGGAATTCGCCCTCGAGCCGCTCCGCCCGCCCGGAGCGGATGTCGGCGATCGATTCCGAGATGCGCTTGAGCGGCGCCAGGCCGAAACGGACCTGGAACACGGTCGTCAGCAGCAGCACGATGCCGAGCGCGGTGAAGGTGCCGCCGAGATAATAATCGAAGCTACGCGTCTCGTCGAAAATCTCGGTGTCGTCGCCGGCGACGCTGACCAGGAACTTGCCGTCGGCGCCGAGATCGACGGGACGCTCGACCATGCGCAGGTTCTGCCCTTCGGGCCCGTCGACATAGGCAAGGCGAATGCCGGCCGCGGTGAGCTCGGCGCCCTGCTCCTCCAGCTTCGGCAGCTTCTTGTCCCAGAGCGAGCGCGAGGAGCGCACTTCCGGCTTTTCGGTGTCGGTCCGCGTGATCTGCCAGTACCAGCCCGACAGCGGCAGCTCGAACAGGGGCTCGCCCAGCGACTGGAACTGGCGATCCGGCGGTTCGTCGGGGGTGGCGACCTCGGCGATCAGGGTACGCAGATAGAGGTTGAGCCGGCGGTCGAAGGCGCGCTCGGTGGCGTCCTTGTAGACCGACGACAGCACCACGCCGGTGATGGCCAGGATGACCACGAGCCAGGCGGTCGCCGACAGGAACAGCCGGTTGGCAAGTGAGCTAGCGGCCATCGGAAATATCCCGGGAGGCGCAGGATGGCGGGGCGTCGGCGGTCATGACCGGACCAAGGCCCCTGTCGGGCAGCCCGTCAAGCCCCGGACCGCGTCAGGCGGCCGGCGGGGTCAGGAGATAGCCGAGGCCGCGGACGGTCTGGATGATGTCGACATCGAGCTTCTTGCGGATGCGGCCGACGAAGACCTCGATCGTGTTGGAGTCGCGGTCAAAGTCCTGGTCGTAGAGATGCTCAACCAGCTCGGTGCGGGAGACCACCCGCCCGGAATGGTGCATCAGGTAGGCCAGAAGCCGATATTCGTGCGAGGTCATCTTGACGGGATTGCCCGACACGCTGACCCGGCCGGTCCTGGTATCGAGCGTGACGGGACCGCAGCTGAGCTCGCTCTGGGCATGGCCGGTGGAGCGGCGCAGCAGCGCGCGGATGCGTGCCAGAACTTCCTCCAGGTGGAACGGTTTGGCGACGTAGTCGTCGGCCCCGGCGTCGAACCCCTGCACCTTGTCGCTCCAGCGATCGCGTGCGGTGAGGATCAGGACCGGCATGGTGCGGCCGTTGCGGCGCCAGGCCTCCAGCACCGAGATGCCGTCCTTCTTCGGCAGGCCGATGTCGAGCACGACGGCATCGTACGGCTCGTTGTCGCCGAGATAGTGCCCCTCTTCCCCGTCGAAGGCCCGATCGACGACATAGCCGGCGTCGGTCAGCGCCTTGGTGAGCTGGCGATTGAGATCAGGGTCGTCCTCAACAACGAGCAGGCGCACGCTTCTCTCCAGCAATAGACCGCGACAACACGGCAACAGATGAGCAATTCCGGCGTGAACTGAATATGAACGCGGGGAACCTGCCGCCTTACTTTTTGGTCATATAGGATGTCGATAGCCGACGCGACTGCGCCCGCCCTGCGGCCGGACCGAACCGGCAGCAGGGCGGGCGCAATGTGCCGCGTACCCGCGGCAGGTCTGAAGAGTCCGCCTTCCTCTCGGCCCTCAGGTCCGGAAGAACACGAACCAGACGACGGCGAGGATCAGGATAGCAAGGCCGGTCGAAATGGCGAGCAGTGCCGCCACCGAAGGTCCGGGCTCGCCCTGGCGCGCCTCGGTCGGAGTTTCCACGATCTGACGCTGCTCTCGCGTGGTTGCCATGATGCCCTCAATCTGGATGTCGCTTCGATTAGCCGCGACCTCCTCGCAGCTGATGTCAGGGCCAACGCGTGATGGGATATGATGTTCCGGCCCTTGCGCCCGGATCGGGCAGCGACAGCAGGGCGCAGCGGCCGGTTAACGCAGTTGGAAGATTCAGCAACCGACCTTGCTTTGATTCGTTGTTCCTCGATGGTATCCTTATAAGTCTGTCTCTGTTGCGTTTGGAGTAGCCCATGGCCCCCCGCGCCAATTGGAAGGGTTTTCTGCGTCTGTCGCTCGTGACCTGCCCGGTTGCGCTCTACCCGGCCACTTCGGATACCGAGAAGGTCTCCTTCAACCAGATCAACCGCAAGACCGGCCACCGGATCAAGTACCTCAAGGTCGACGCCGAGACCGGCGACGAGGTGACCTCCGAGGACATCGTCAAGGGCTACAAGGTCGACACCGATACTTACATCGAGGTCACCAAGGACGAGCTCGACGAGATCGCGCTCGATTCCACCCACACGATCGAGATCGACGAGTTCGTGCCGAAGACCGACATCGACAACCGCTATCTGATCCGTCCCTATTATCTCGTGCCGGACGGCAAGGTCGGCCACGACGCCTATGCCGTGATCCGCGAGACCATCCGCAGCATGGACAAGGTCGCCATCGGCCGCGTGGTGCTGACCAACCGCGAGCACATCATCGCGCTCGAGCCGCTCGAGAGCGGGCTGATGGGCACGCTGCTGCGCTACCCCTACGAGGTCCGCAGCGAGACGGAATATTTCGACGACATCCAGGACGTGAAGCTCACCAAGGACATGCTCGACCTCGCCCGGCACATCGTCGAGAAGAAGTCCGGCGCGTTCGAGCCGGAGCTGTTCGAGGATCATTACGAAACCGCCCTGATCGATCTCATCAACAAGAAGCGCAGCGGCATGCCGATCGCAGCCAAGGCGGCGCCGAAGACCGGCGGCAACGTCATCAACCTGATGGACGCGCTGAAGAAGAGCATCGCGAACGAGAAGGACACAGCGCCCGCAGCGAAGGTCGCCAAGGAGGCCAAGGCCAGGAAGCCGAAGAAGCGCGTCGAGGGCCAGCGCGAGATGCTGCTGCCGATATCCGGCAAGGGCGGCAAGGATGCTGCGGCGAAGGCGAAGGAGGCTCCAAAGAAGGCCGCCGACAAGCCGGTCCGCGCGCCGGCGCGGGCGAAGAAGGCGGGCTGACAGCGCCGCATCCTGCAATCACGCCGTGATGTCACTCCTCGCGGATCGGGCCGCCTGACATGCCCTGGTCGACGGCGTTCGACGATCCCGTGCGCGTGAGCAGCAGGCGCACGCTGATCACGCTCCAGGACGCCGCGGACTACATCATGCAGCTGCCCGAGGACGCCCAGCGCGAGGTGCACTGGCAGACCGCCGTCGAAACCCTGATCAATGCGGCCGAGACGGGCGGCGGCTGGGTGATGTTCGCCCGTATCGCCATGTTGCGGGCCCTGAACGCGCCCGGACGGCGCCGATGAACGCGCTGGCCCGGCAAACAGCCTCAACAATCCGTTAAGCGGCACCCTCCTCCTGATGCGACCGCGAGGGACTACCGATTTGAATCCATTTGGACGCACCGGCGGAACCCTAATTTAATGACTGCCGTCGTATCAGCGGAGGCGCGATCGCGCGGGCTTAATTTTTTGGCGCACCAAGCTTATTCGATCTATTGACGAATTCGATGACGACGCGACCATACGTTGGATCGGATGAACAGGAGTTGGGCAATGCGTTTGCTTAGGTCTTTCCTTGCCGATGAGAATGGTGCGACCGCCATCGAGTACGGCCTCATCGCCGCGGGGATCGCGCTGGCGATCGTGACCGCCGTGAACGGCACCGGCAGCGCACTCCTCGCCAACAAGTTCGAGGCGATCAGCACGGCGATCAAGTAACGCCGGCCGCGGTCGCGCCGGCCATGATCTGCGTCAACAGCATCAGCGCCGCCACGTCTAAGCATGAAGGCCGAGTTTCCTCGCTGCCGGCCTGTCCATGCATCCAGAGCTTTCGCACGCCCAATTGAAGATCCGCCGGGTCCGGCTCGACACCGGCCGCGAGAACGTCGTCGTCCTCTCCAGAAAGTCGAAGGCGCTGCGCGCCGAGCTCTTCCGCGGCTTCAGCCGCGTCGAGCTGCGCCAGGGCGACAAGGTCATGCTGGCGACCCTGCTGATCACGGACGACGATACGCTGGCGGCACCGGACGAGATCGGACTGTCCGAGCCGGCGTTCCGGCGCTTCGCGCAAGGCGTGGGCACGCAGGTCACGGTCAGGCCCGCCGTGCCTCCGGAGAGCCTGGAGGCGGTGCGCGCCAAGATCCGCGGCCGAACCTTGAGCCAGGCCGAGATCGGCGCGATCATCAACGACCTCGCCCATTATCGCTACTCGGACATGGAGATCGCCGCCTTCCTGATCGGCTCGGCGAGCTTCATCACCAGCGACGAGCTGCTCGCCCTCACCGGTGCGATGGCCCAGGCCGGCACCCAATTGGTGTGGCCGTCCCCGATCGTCGTCGACAAGCATTGCATCGGCGGCATCCCCGGCAACCGCACCTCGATGGTCGTGGTGCCGATCGTCGCCGCGCACGGCCTGCCGATCCCCAAGACCTCCTCGCGCGCCATCACCTCGCCTGCCGGCACCGCCGACACGATGGAGGTTCTGGCGCGGGTGAATGTCGGCGCCGAGGAGATGAAGGCGATCGTCTCGGCCTGCAACGGCTGCCTGATCTGGGGCGGGCACGTGAACCTGTCGCCGGCCGACGACGTCCTGATCTCGGTCGAGCGTCCGCTCAGCCTCGATACCCGCGAGCAGATGGTCGCCTCGATCATCTCCAAGAAGATCGCGGCCGGCTCGACCCATCTGCTGATCGACATTCCGGTCGGCCCGACCGCGAAGGTCACCAGCGGCGTCGAGGCGATGCGACTGCGCAAGCTGTTCGAATTCGTCGGCGACCGCTTCGGCCGCTCCGTCGAGGTGATCGTGACCGACGGAAGCCAGCCGATCGGCAACGGCATCGGGCCCGTGCTCGAGGCCAATGACGTCATGGCGGTGCTCGGCAACGAGCCCGATGCGCCGCGCGACCTGCGCGAGAAGTCGCTGCGGCTCGCCGCGCATCTGCTGGAGTACGATCCGAAGCTGCGCGGCGGCGCCGGCTATGCGCGGGCGCGCGAATTGCTCGATAGCGGCGCGGCGTTGAAGCAGATGCAGAAGATCATCGACGCCCAGGGTCCGTCGACCTGCAGCAACGAGCTGGGATCGCTCAGCTTCGACGTCGAGGCTTCCCATGACGGCACCGTGTCCGCGATCGACTGCCTGCGTCTGAACCGCCTCGCCCGCACCGCCGGCGCGCCGCTCGACAAGGGCGCCGGCATCCGCCTGTTCAAGAAGATCGGCGATCGCGTCGAGCAGGGCGAGCCGCTCTATCGCGTCTACACGTTCGACCGCCCCGAGCATGATCTGGCTGCCGATGCCGCCACTGAGGAGACCGGCTACGTCGTCAACGGTCACGAGGCCCCGCAGCGCAAGTCGGCCTCGTGAGCACGATCGCGCTCCAGACATTGCCCGGCGGCCGCGATGCGGCGAGGCCCCTTGCGGCCCGGCTCGGGCTGTCCTGCGCCGAGATCGTCGTGCATCGTTTTCCGGACGGCGAGCTGCGCGTCACCGTCGCGCCCGCCGCCGACACCACTCTGCTCTATGCCCCGCTCGATCAACCCAATGACAAGCTGATCGCCCTGCTGTTCGCCGCGGAGGCCTTGCGGCGCGATGGCGCGAAGCGGCTGGTGCTGGTCGCGCCCTATCTCTGCTACATGCGGCAGGACGCTGCCTTTCATGCCGGCGAAGCCATCAGCCAGCATGCGGTGGGCGGTCTGCTCGCAAGGACCGTCGACCGCATTGTCACCGTCGATGCGCATTTGCATCGCACCCCCGACATCAGATCGGTGTTTCCAGGTATCGAAGCGGAGAACCTGTCCGCCATGCCAGCGATCGCGAACGCGCTGGCGACGGGCGGCATCGACCCCGCGACCGTCGTGATCGGGCCCGACATGGAGTCCGAGCCCTGGGTGAGCGACATCGCGCGCCGGCTGCGCTTGCAGCACACAATGGCGCGAAAGACGCGGCATGGCGATCGATCCGTTTCGATCGACTTTGCCGATCCCGGCCTGCTGTCGGGACGGCCCGCGCTGCTGGTGGACGACATCGTCTCTTCCGGCACGACGCTGATCGCCGCGGCCAGGGCGCTGGCGGCGATGGGCGCGACCGCGGTCGATGCGGTCGTGACGCACGCGCTGTTTCGGCCGGCGATGATCGCTGCATTCACTGAAGCCGGCATCCGGTCGATCCGCTCGACCGACAGCGTGCCGCATCCGACCAATGCGATTGCGCTCGACGAGAGTCTTGCGGCCGCCTTGCGGTCCGAACTACCGACGACACAGCTTCCGGAGACAATTCCATGAGCATTACCGTTCGATTCTGCGGTGCCGCCCGCACCGTGACCGGGTCGAGCTATCTGTTCCAGACCGCAAGCGGCCGCTTCCTGGTCGATTGCGGTCTGTTCCAGGGCCAGAAGACGCTGAAGGAGCTCAATTACGGCGCCTTTCCGTTTCGTCCCGCCGATATCGATGCCGTGCTGCTCACGCATGCCCATATCGACCACAGCGGCCTGTTGCCGAAGCTGGTGCGAGGAGGGTTCGAGGGACCGATCCTGGCAACGCGCGGCACGATCGACCTCTGCTCCTACATGCTGCCCGACGCCGGCAGCATCCAGGAATCGGAAGTCACGCAGCTCAACCGGCGCAACGCCTCGCGCGGGCGCAAGGAGGTGCACCCGATCTACACGCAGGCCGATGCGATCGCATCGCTGCAATCGTTTCGCGCGGTCGACTATGAACGCTGGACCGACGTGATCCCGGGCGTCCGCGCGCGCTACTGGAACGCCGGCCATCTGCTCGGCTCGGCCTCGATCGAGCTGGAGATCGCCGAGCACGGCGCACCGCGTCCGCTGCGCGTGCTGCTCTCCGGCGACGTCGGGCCGGAGGCCAAGCTGCTGCAGCCCGATCCCGAAGCGCCAACCGATTTCGACTACGTCATTTCGGAAGCGACCTATGGCGACCGGATACGCGAGGCCACGACACCCGCACTCCGCCGCAAGCACCTCGCCGCCGAGGTACGCGACGCCGCGGCGGCCGGCGGAGCGCTGCTGATCCCCGCCTTCGCGGTCGAGCGCACCCAGGAGCTGATCGTCGATCTCGTCGACCTGATGGAGCACGGCGAGATTCCGACCGCACCGATCTTCCTCGATTCTCCGCTCGCGATCCGCGCCACCGAAGTGTTCCGCCGGCATTCCGAGAGCCTCGACCCATCCGTCGACGCCACCCGCCTGCTCAACTCTCCGCATCTCAAGTTCACCGAAACCCCGGACGAGAGCAAGGCGATCATGCGCCTGTCCGGATTCCACATCATCATCGCCGCGAGCGGCATGTGCGACGCCGGCCGCATCCGCCATCATCTGAAGCGCTGGCTCTGGAACGAGCGCGCGACCGTGCTGCTCGCCGGCTTCCAGGCCAACGGCACGCTCGGCCGTTTCCTTCAGAACGGCGCCAAGGCGGTGCGGATCCAGGGCGAGGAGATCAAGGTCGCAGCCCGCATCCGCATGATCGACGAATATTCGGGCCATGCCGACGGGGCCGGCATGGCCAGCTGGATCGCGGCGCGCCGCCCCATCGCTCGCGGGCTGTTCCTGGTCCATGGCGAGGAAGGCGCGGTCGCGGGACTCGCCGAGCGCGTCGCCGGGCGCATCATTCCGGCGGCCAGGGTCTACCAGCCGATCCTGGACGACATCTACGAGCTCGCCACGCCGGAGCCGCGCGTGCTCGACGTCGATCACCGCCGGCGGCTCGCGCCGGAGGCCGTGACCCGTCTCGACTGGCACAACGAGATGTCCGAGCTCGTGCTCGACATCAGCGACAGGATCGGAGCCGCTGCCGACGACCGCGCCCGTGGCGTCATTATCCGAAGGCTGCGCCGCGCGCTGGAGGAGAAGGCGTAGCGGACGCCGGTCGCGACCGCGTCTCTCGTGTCCCGGACGCGCTGCAACGTTCTTCACGTTGCGGCGCAGAGCCGGGACCCATCTTCCCGATGATCGCGCTCTGCGACATGGGCCCGGCTCTGCAGCGGCACGAGACCGATTTCAGGCGATAGACATACCTTCTCATCCTCGCGGCTTGTTTCGCCCGAGCTTTGCTGCCTCTTCCGCCCTTTTGAAAGCAAGGGCGCAGGGAAGGCCGGGCGCCGGCTGGCACCCGAAGTCCCGCGTGTGCGAAAAGAACGCGCACGGGGTGGACGACAGGTGATGCCGGTCGCCCGGCCTTCCCTGCGCGATGGTTTTCACGGTGTCCTTCGTGCTCTCCTCGGGGAGCGTTGCACTATTGCCCCCGTCGTCTTGCGGCTGATCGATGCGCGCACCGGTCGGCCGCCACATCACCGCAAGACTTGACGCCAGAACCCCGGGCGTCAGGACCACACGACTTCTCCGTCCGCGCACATCCCCGTCCGCCTTCCCGACAGCTGGCGTGCGCTCGCTGCCGAGACCGAACAAAGGACGCTGTCAGCGCCGTGTCGTACCGCGCCTGTCGCTGCTCACGGTTTCCCGCCCTGCAAGCCCCATCGCGCGCCGACGCCGTCGCGGCCACCGCATCCCGGCCCGCGTCTCGTGACGATCGCGAAACGCCCCTTGTGGCGGGCGGGATGTCCAGCTTGTACGGCAAAAGCGAATTTCTGTAAATACGAATATTTTAGCGCACGGCTATCGACCTAGGGCTGGGGTGTTTTGCCCGTCGTGCACCACAACGGATGGTGGCCCCGCTTTCGCTCGCCCATCGCCTGCAGCCATCCTTCGAGACGCCCGCCCTTGGCGGGCCCTCAGGATGAGGACTGACTTGCGTTGGCGTCCGCGCTCAGATGCTGAGGCGCCAACGCAATCGCCCGCACATCGGCGCCTGCATGGCTGACCTCCGATCGCCGCGACCTGGAGCGCTTGTCCATCACGCCGTTTCCTGATCCTCTCTCCCCAATCGCCGGATCAACCGGCCTTGCCTGGGAGAGAGACGCCATGAAGCTCGGCACCGCCATTGCGGAAATCATGCGGCGCGAGGGGATCGAGATCCTCTGCGGCTATCCGGTCAACCATCTGATCGAGCATGCGGCGAAGGCCGAGATCCGCCCCGTGATGGTGCGGCAGGAGCGCGTCGGCATCCACATGGCGGATGCGATCTCGCGCGTGACCTCGGGGCGCTCGATCGGCGCGTTCTGCATGCAGCATGGGCCCGGCGCGGAGAATGCGATGGGCGGCGTCGCGCAATGCTTCGGCGAGTCCGTGCCCGTGCTGGTGCTGCCTATGGGCTATCAGCGCCGGCTGGCGCATATCGAGCCGAACTTCAATTCCAGCGAGGCGATGAAGCCGTTTGCGAAGTCGTCCGAGCCGATCATCCTGGCGGCTGAGGTCGCCAACATCTTCCGCCGCGCCTTCACCAAGTTGAAGAATGGCCGCGGCGGGCCCGTCATCGTCGAGATCCCCGCGGACATGTGGAACGAGGAGGTGCCGGAGCCGCTCGCCTACACACCGGTTCTGCGCACGCGCTACGGCGCCGATCCCGTGCATGTCAAGGAAGCCGCCAGCCTGCTCGTCAATGCCAAGCGGCCGGTGATCTATGCCGGCCAGGGCGTGCATTACGCGCAGGCCTGGCCGCAGTTGAAGCGGCTCGCCGAGCGGCTGGCGATCCCCGTCACCACCAGCTTGGGAGGCAAATCCTCGTTCCCGGAAACGCATCCGCTCTCGCTCGGCTCCGGCGGCCTTGCTGTGCCGCGCGCGGTGCCGAAATTCCTCGGCGAAGCCGACGTCATCTTCGGCATCGGCTGCTCGTTCACCGAAACGAATTTCGGCATCGCGATGCCGAAGGGCAAGACCATCATCCATTCCACGCTCGATCCCAACCATCTCAACAAGGATGTGGAGGCCAGGATCGGCCTGGTCGGCGATGCCGGCCTGGTGCTCGACGCGCTGCTGGAGGAGATCGGCAGGACCGTCACCGCGGATCGCGACGCCTCGACTGTTGCGGCCGAGATCGCGGCCTCGCACCGGGAGTGGCTGGCGAAATGGATGCCGAAGCTCACCAGCAACGACTCCCCGCTCAGCCCCTATCGCGTGCTGTGGGACTTGCAGCACACGGTCGATATCGACAACACCATCATCACGCACGATGCCGGCAGCCCGCGCGACCAGCTCTCGCCGTTCTGGAAGTCGACAAAGCCCCTCACCTATCTCGGCTGGGGCAAGACGACACAGCTCGGCTACGGCCTGGGGCTGGCGATGGGCGCCAAGCTCGCCAAGCCCGACAAGCTCTGCATCAACGTCTGGGGCGATGCGGCCATCGGCTTCACCGGCATGGATTTCGAGACCGCGGTGCGCGAGCGCATCCCGATCATGTCGATCCTGCTCAACAATTTCTCGATGGCGATCGAGCTGAAGGTGATGCCGATCTCGACCGAAAAATATCGCTCGACCGACATTTCCGGCGACTACGCCGCGATGGCGCGCGCCTTCGGCGGATATGGCGAGCGGGTGACGAGGCCGGAGGATATCGTCCCCGCGATCAGGCGCGGCATCCAGAAGACGCAGGAAGGCGTTCCGGTGCTGCTGGAGTTCATCACAGCCAAGGAGACCGAGGTGTCGCGGCCGGGCACGTGAGCCGGGGCGCCTACGATGGCGTCCAACTGCTTGCGCAGCCGTCCACCTCTCCCCAGCGGGGAGAGGTGAACCCCGACGCTGGCTCCCGCCGCGGAAGATGTGATAATCCGGCCTCGTGCCGCGCCTGTCGCGGCATCAAGCCGGATCAGGAATGACCAACTCTCCGAACGACATCGCCGCTGAGCTCGCAGCCGAGAACGCGCGGCTGCGCAGCGAGCTGACGATTGCGCGCGATCGCCAGAGCGCCAGCGCCGAGATCCTGCGCAATATCGCGGCCTCGCCCTCCGACACCCGTCCGGTCTTCGAGGCGATTGCGTCGAGCTCCAAGCGCCTGCTGGGCGGCTTTTCCGCCACCGTGCTTCAGTTCATCGGCGACGAGTTGCACCTGGTGGCCTACACGCCGACCAGCCCGGAGGCGGACGAAGGGCTGAAGGCCTCGTTCCCGCGCAAGATCACGGAGTTTCCGACCTTCGCGCTGGTGCGCGGCGGCGAAACGATCCAGTTTCCCGACAGCGAGGCCGACGACGTTCCGGAACTGAACCGCGAGCTGGCGCGGCTGCGCGGCTTCCGCAGCGTGCTGTTCATGCCGCTGATGAACCGGGGCACGCCGGTCGGCATGATCAGCGTCACGCGCGCTGAGCCGGGCGCGTTCGCGCCCGACCTCGTGCAGCTGCTGCAGACCTTCGCCGACCAGGCCGTGATCGCGATCGAGAATGCGCGCCTGTTCAACGAGACGAAAGCGGCGCTGGAGCGCCAGACCGCGACGGCCGACATCCTGAAGGTGATGGCCGCCTCGCCGTCCGACGTGCAGCCGGTGTTCGACGCCATCGCCGCCAACGCCAACCGGCTGATCGGCGGCTTCTCGACGGCGGTGCTGCGCTATGTCGACGGCGCCGCGCACCTTGCGGCGTTCACACCGACCGATCCGGCCGGCGATCGCGTGCTGCAGGCCTCGTTCCCGGTGCCGTTCGCGCGGTTTCCGCCTTACGGGCTCGTCGCCAATGGCACGGCGGCGCAGCTGCCCGACACCGAGCTCGAGCCGGCCGCGCGCGACATCGCGCGTGCCCGCGGCTATCGCAGCATGTTGTTCGCGCCCTTGATGAGCGAGGGCGAAGCCATCGGCATCATCATCGCGACGCGCCGCGCGACCGGTGCCTTCGCCGAGCATCACGTCCGCCTGTTGCAGACCTTCGCCGATCAGGCCGTGATCGCGATCAAGAATGTCAGCCTGTTCAACGAAGTCGCGCGCCGCACCGAAGAGCTCGCAAGGTCGCTCGAGGATCTGCGCGCGGCGCAGGACCGGCTTGTGCAAACCGAGAAGCTGGCATCGCTCGGCCAGCTCACCGCCGGCATCGCGCACGAGATCAAGAATCCGCTCAACTTCGTCAACAATTTTGCCTCGCTCTCCGCCGAACTGGCCGACGAGCTGAACGAGGTGCTGGCGCCGGCCGCCCTCGCAGACGCCGTTCGCGCGGATGTCGACGAGCTCACGGGACTTCTGAAGGCCAATCTCGGCAGGATCGTGCAGCACGGACGGCGCGCCGATTCCATCGTCAAGAACATGCTGCTGCATTCGCGCGAGGGCGGCGGCGAGCAGCGCCTGAGCGACGTCAACGCGGTGGTCGAGGAAAGCCTCAACCTCGCCTATCACGGCGCGCGGGCCGAGCAGCCGCAATTCGACGTGACGCTCGAACGCGACCTCGATCCGGCGGCCGGCTCGGCCGAATTGTTCCCGCAGGAGATCACGCGGGTGCTGCTGAACCTGATCGGAAACGGATTCCATGCGGTCACCAAACGCAAGGCGGAGAGCGAGGCGGCCGGTTATGAGCCGGTCGTGAGCGCCGCGACCCGCGACCGCGGCGATCAGGTCGAGATCCGCATTCGCGACAACGGCACCGGCATCCCGGACGAGGTGAAGGAGAAGATGTTCGACCCGTTCTTCACCACCAAGCCGGCCGGTGAAGGCACCGGCCTCGGACTGTCGATGAGCCACGACATCGTGGTGAAGCAGCATGGCGGCACCATCGAGGTCGCGACCAAGCCCGGCGCGTTCACCGAATTCACGATTCTACTGCCGCGGAAGAGCAGCTTCCCGGATACTGCGAGCTGAGCCCTACTCCGCCATCTCGACGGGCTGCTTCGCCGAAGGCCCGGCCAGCGGCCGCTCCTCCATCGCGATCAGGCACAGCGCGGCCACGGTCATCAGCGCGGTGGCGGCGCCGAAGACGTAGCGGAAGGCGTGGCGCATGTCGTCGGCGGGAATCGCAACGCTGCCGGCGGCGTGGTGCTCGCCGGCGAGCGGGATGTCGGTGCCGAGCGCGATCAGCAGGATGGCTGCGAAGGCCGCGACCGTGAACGAGGACATCAGCGAGCGGAAGAAGTTCAATGCGCCGGTGATGGTGCCGACCTGCGGCCGGGCGACCGAATTCTGCACCGAGACCACGCAAACCGGAAAGGTGGTGCCGAGGCCGAGCGCAAACGCGGCCATCAGCGTCAAAAGGCCCCAGAGCGGCAGCGTCGTCAGCGTGAGACCGAGGCCGCACAGCGCAGCCCAGGATGTGCCGATGATGGCGACGCGCTTGTAGTGCTTGGCCCGAGCCATCGTGCGCCCGGCGATGGCCGCGCCGAGGGTCGAGACGGCCGCCAGCGGAATCAACGCAAGCCCCGCCTCGCTGGCGCTGAGGTGATAGACGGATTCGTAATAGAGCGGCAGCTGGACCGTGAGGCCCGTGATCGCGCCGAGCGCACAGCCGCCCGCCATCAGCCCGAAGGGCACGACACTTCCGCCGAGCAGCGGCAGCGGCAGGAACGGCTCGTCCGCCCGCCGCGCGTGCCAGACGAAGCTGACGACGAGCGCGACCGCGCCACCCACCATCGCGAGCACGGTCGGCGACAGCCAGGCATAGCGCGTGCCGCCCCAGGTCAGCACCAGCATGAAGACGACGGCCGAGGCCATCAGCAGCACGCCGCCGAGCCAGTCGACCTTGCGCTTGCGGTGGAACACCGGGATCTTCTTCATGTTCGGCAGCAACAGCGCGAGCGCCGCAACCGTGAGCGGCAGGTTGATCCAGAAGATCATCGACCAATGCAGGTGCTCGGCGAACACGCCGCCGATGACCGGGCCTAAGATGCCGCCGACCATCCAGACGCTGGAGAAATAGGCCTGGTACTGGCCGCGCTCGCGCGGGGACACGACGTCCGAGATCACGGTCTGCACGACGGGCATGATGCCGCCGCCGCCGAGCCCCTGAAGACCGCGCGCCAGGATCAGCATCGGCATGTTCGGCGCGATCGCGCACAGCACCGAGCCCGCCACGAACAGGCTGAGCGAGATGATGATCATGGCGCGGCGGCCGTAGATGTCGCTGAGCGTGCCGAACACCGGCGCGACCGCGGTCGAGGCGAGCAGATAGGCGGTGATGACCCAGGAGAGATTGGAGACGTCGTTGAACTGGCGCCCGATGGTCGGCAGCGCGGTCGCCACGATGGTCTGATCGAGCGCCGCCAGGAACATCGTCAGCATCAGGCTGATGACGATGGTGCGGACCTCGTCCTGCGACAGCGGCGCCGGCGGCGTGATGGACGGCGCATCGTCGACGCTGATGACCTCGCTCGGCAGCCGGGACAGCTCCTCGGCGATGTCGTCGGGCAAAGTCTGGGTGTCGGCAGAATTGCCCTGCCGGTCGAACTTGTTCATTTCGCTCGGACGTCGTGGGGCGGCGCAACGCCGCGAAGGATTCGTTCTATGCAGCCCAATCTAGACAGCAAAGTTCTTCCCGGGCAGGCACCGCCGCGCATGGGTGCATCCCGCCCCCGGGCCATCCCGAAGAGGTGATCCGAGGCGCGAGGCGGCTCAGTCCTTCGGACGTCGCTTCAGGCGGGCCCGCCTCGGCAGCAGCGCCGGCCATTGCACGATGTGATCCTCGAGCTCCTGGTCCGGGATCTCCTCCTCGCTGCCTTCGACCCGGCCGCGCACGGAGACGCCGGCTTCATGCACGGTGTTGGGATCGCCTGATACCAGCGGATGCCACCAATAGAGGTCGCGCCCCTCGGCGACGAGCTTGTAGCCGCAGCTCGGCGGCAGCCAGTTCAGGGTGCGGACATTGGCCGGCGTCAGGCGGACGCAATCCGGAACCTTGTCGGAACGATTCGGATAGTCCTTGCAGGCGCAGCTCGCATCATCAAGCAGCTTGCAGCCGACATGGGTGAAGTAGATCTGCCCGGTATCCTCGTCCTCGAGCTTGTTCAGGCAGCAGCGGCCGCACCCATCGCACAGGCTTTCCCATTCGCCCGCCGACATCTCTTCCAACGTCTTGGTTTTCCAGAAGAATCCTTCCTGTCCGGAAGGTCGTTTGGGAGCTGCGGTCATGCGCCTCAACAAAGGTTCGAAAGAGTGACGGCCACGCCATCTAGGGCGTGCGGCCGCGATGGTGCAAGCAAGGCGCCTTTGAGGCCCGTAATGAACCGGGGTCAATTAGGCCTGTTGTTCAAAATCGCGAGCGTGACCATTGGTTTATGGGTCCCGCTCGGCTAGAAGGAACAGCAAGTCCCTCGGATGCTGGCCGGGCGCCTTGGGTTTGCCGCAACATTCCCCCAAGACGTTTCGACGCCGCCCCGGCGGGTGCTTGAACGCTTTTGAAGCGAGCCTCAAGGGTTCCAGGTGCGCCAGATCATACCATCGCATTGGAAGCAGAGGATCCGGAATTTCTTCCTGGATCTCGATGCGCGCATCGACTCTTCGCTGTTCTCCTCGGCCAAGGGCATCCGCGAGCTCTACGAGCGCTACTCGACCTTCATGGACCGGTTCTATGTCGGACGCTGGAAGCGCTGGGTGTTCATCGAGCCGCTGTCGGAGGCGGCGACGCTGGGCCTCGGCGGCCTGGTCGTGATGCTCGCCCTCGCCATCCCCGCCTTCCGCGAGACCGCGGACGAGGACTGGCTGAAGAAGTCCGATCTCGCGGTGAGCTTCCTCGACCGCTACGGCAATCCGATCGGCAGCCGCGGCATCAAGCACAACGACTCGATCCCGCTGGAAGATTTTCCGGACGTGCTGATCAAGGCGACGCTGGCGACCGAAGACCGCCGCTTCTACGAGCATTTCGGCATCGACATCGCCGGCACCGCCCGCGCGCTCGTCACCAACGCGCAGGCCGGCGGCGTCCGCCAGGGCGGCTCCTCGATCACTCAGCAGCTCGCCAAGAACCTGTTCCTGAGCAACGAGCGCACCATCGAGCGCAAGGTCAACGAGGCCTTCCTCGCGATCTGGCTGGAATGGCGCCTGACCAAGAACGAGATCCTCAAGCTGTATCTGGACCGCGCCTATATGGGCGGCGGCACCTTCGGCGTCGACGGCGCGGCGCATTTCTACTTCAACAAGTCGGCACGCGACGTGACCTTGGCGGAAGCCGCGATGCTCGCCGGCCTGTTCAAGGCCCCGACCAAGTACGCCCCCCACATCAACCTGCCCGCCGCGCGCGCCCGCGCCAACGTCGTGCTCGACAATCTCGTCGACGCCGGCTTCATGACCGAGGGCCAGGTGTTCGGCGCCCGCCGCAATCCGGCTTTCGCGGTCGACCGCCGCGACGAGGCCTCGCCGAACTATTATCTCGACTACGCCTTCGAGGAGATGCGCAAGCTGGTCGACACCTTCCCGAAGTCCTACACCGAGCGCGTCTTCGTGGTCCGCACCGCGATCGACACCAACGTGCAGAAGGCGGCCGAAGACGCGGTCGAGAACCAGCTGCGCCAGTTCGGCCGCGACTATCACGCGACGCAGGCTGCGACCGTGGTCGCCGATCTCGACGGCGGCATCCGCGCCATGGTCGGCGGCCGCGACTACGGCGCCAGCCAGTTCAACCGCGCCACCGACGCCTATCGCCAGCCCGGCTCCTCGTTCAAGCCCTACGTCTACACCACCGCGCTGCTGAACGGTTACACGCCGAACTCGATCGTGGTCGACGGCCCGGTCTGCATCGGCAATTGGTGCCCGCAGAACTATGGCCATTCCTATTCGGGCTCGGTGACGCTGACGCAGGCGATCACGCGCTCGATCAACGTGGTGCCGGTGAAGCTGTCGATCGAGATCGGCCGGAAGAACGAGCCCAAGACGCAGAACCCCGCCAAGGTCGGCCGCGCCAAGATCGTCGAGGTGGCGCGCCGCTTCGGTCTCAAGGCGCCACTGCCCGACACGCCGTCGCTGCCGATCGGCTCGGACGAGGTCACCGTGCTCGAGCACGCCGTGGCCTACGCGACCTTCCCCAACCGCGGCAAGGCGGTGACGCCGCATGCGGTGCTGGAGGTGCGCACCGGCGCCGGCGACCTGGTCTGGCGCTGGGACCGCGACGGGCCGAAGCCGCGGCAGGCGATCCCGGCTTCCGTCGCCGCCGACATGGCCGGCATGATGAGCCACGTGGTCAGCGAGGGCACCGCGCGCCGCGCCGCGCTCGACGGCATCCCGACCGCGGGCAAGACCGGCACGACCAATGCGTATCGCGACGCCTGGTTCGTCGGCTACACCGGCAACTTCACCTGCGCGGTGTGGTACGGCAACGACGATTACTCGCCGACCAACCGCATGACCGGCGGCTCGCTGCCGGCGCAGACCTGGCACGACATCATGCTGGCGGCGCATCAGGGCGTCGAGGTCCGGGAGATCCCCGGCATCGGCATGGGCCAGAAGCTGCCGCCGCAGCATGTCAGCAACGCGCAGGCCAACGCGGCGCCGAAGATCCTGGAGACCAAGCCGGGTCCGCCGCCGGTGCTGACCAAGCGCGGCGCCGACATCCTGGTGCGGGTCGAGAAGCTGCTGGACGACGCAGCCAGGACGGCGCGGAAATCGGCGGATGCCGACAGCAAACCATCCCCGGCGACGAGCGCGCTCGCGTTCCCGCAGAACTATGCGGAAGAGAAGGCCAACGCCTCGGCCCCGCGCAAGAACTGATCGAAACAAGTGCGGCTGATCCTGATCACATTGACGGCCCTTCTGCTCGCGACGGTGGTCGGCGTCGGCGCGACCTGGATGACGACGACGCGCGGCACCGACATCGGCGCGCTGACCATCGGCGCCTGGACCGCGCGGCCGCGCACCGGCACCGCCGACGTCGATCCCTATTCGCGCGCCACCATCGTCCGCAGCGGCGAGCTGCCGATCGGCACCGGCGACGGCGTCGCCTTCACCGCCACCACCGACGACAAGAAGAAGCCGCTCGACGGCCGCTGCGACGTGATCGTCTCCGGCGTGACGCCGCCGGCGCGGTTCTGGACGCTGACGCTGTACGACCGCAAGGGCCATCTCGTTGCGAACTCGCTGCAGCGCTACGGCTTCACCAGCCAGGAGATCGTGCGGTCCTCCGACGGCTCGTTCGAGATCCGCATCGCCTCGCGCTCGCGCGCCGGGAACTGGCTGCCGACCGGCGGCATCGAGCGCTACGCCCTGATGCTGCGCCTCTACGACACCCCGGTCGGCGTCGCCACGCGCACCCAGCGCGATGCGCCGATGCCCAGCATCAGCACGGCGGGCTGCTCATGATCCGCCTGGCCTTCACCATCGTTGCCGGCATCGTGCTGGGCCTCGTGGTCCATCTCGTCAGCGTGCTGGCGCTGCCGCGGATCGCGACGCAGGACGCCTATTCGCGGCTGACGCCGATGACGAAGGTGAACGGCGTCACCCAGCTTCCCCTCGCCGATCCCAACACTTCGCCGATGCCGTTCATGGACCCGGCGTTCGCGCTGGCGATCTGCCGCTATGACCTCTCGGGCGGACCGATCAAGCTCACCGTGCCGGTCAGTCAGGCCTACACCTCGGTGTCGTTCTACACCCGCAACGAGATCGCCTATTACGCCATCAACGACCGCTCGGCGGGTCGCAAGGTGATCGAGCTCGATTTGATGACCGAGGCGCAGCACAGCGAGCTGCCCGAGGACGAGGAGGTCACCGCGGCCGACCGCCTGATCATCGATTCCCCGACCGCCACCGGCCTGATCGTGATGAAGGCGCTCGCCCCCGAGCCCGGCCTGATGCCGCAGGCGCAGGCAACGCTGCAAGCCGCGACCTGCGCGCCGCAGACCGAGCCGCCGGCCAAGGCCGACACCAAGCGCGGCCGGCGCTGAGGGCTGCCGGTTCGGCAGTGCCAAACAAAAAATTGCGAAAACAACCCCATGCACAGGTGCGGGGGTGTTGAAATCATTGTGCTCTTCGCAGCGATGTTGTTGAGGCTTCAGGCTGAATCTGCCCGCTTTCACACGTCGGGCAAAACACCGGCACGCTTCGATCATCGAGAGTGCGTTGCGCCAGCGCGGAGCAATCCGTCGCGGACGGCTTGGCGGGAGCGCGACTTTCTCACGCCGAGCAAGTGTGCTCACGGCTTGCCGGAATGCCCTCTTCGCGCCCACAGCAGCGCCACTGGCCCCAGCGCGATTCCGGCCGCGAGCACGGTGAACACCAGCAGCCAGCCGCTTGCACTCTGCGGGCCGCCGGCGAGATCGAGTGCGACGCCGGTTCCCCAGGCGCCGAGCGCCGACAGACCGAAGCCGACCGTCGAGTGCAGGGCCAGGGTGGCGCCGCGATGCTCGGAGACGGCCGCCGCGGACATGCCGGCGGTGAGCGCGCCTGAATCGGCGGGCACGGTCACGCCGTAGATCATCAGCAGCAGCGCGAGCACCCAGGCCGGGGCGCTCGCGTTGAAGCCGATCACCAGCGCGACGCAGGCCGACGCCATCATCACGACGGTGATGGCGCGATGCCGTCCGAATTTCAGCGCGGCCTCGTTGCCGAGGATGCTGGCGGGCATCGAGATCACCGCGAAGCAGAAGCTCATCAGCACCGGCGTCATCCAGGACGGCTCGCCTTGATGCGCAACGACGAAGGTCCAGAACCCGACCAGCCAGGTGCGAATGCCGTAGAGCTCGAAGCAGTGGGCGCCGTAACCGAGGATGTAGCCGAGCGCCTCGCGATTGGCGAGGACGGGTGCGAAGTCGAGAAGACGCCCGGACTTCGGCGCTGGCTGCCGTCCCTCGATCAGCAGGCACGCGATCACCATCGCGACGGGGCCGGCGCCGGTGACGTAGAACGCGCTCCGCCATCCCCAGCGGTCGGCGAGGACCTGCGCGAGCAGGAACGACAGGCCGACGCCGACCGAGAAGCTCGACGTGTACAGCGTCACCGCCCGCGAGCTGTCGCCGGCGGGTAACCGGTCCGTCAGCGCCTTCAGCCCCGGCATGTAGGCGCCGGCGAAGCCCAATCCTGCGAGCGACCAGATGACGGTCCCCGACCAGAATCCCTCGGCAAAGATGCCGAAGGCGATGGTCGCAAGCCCGCTGACGATGGAGCCGCACAGCAGCACGATCCGCGCGTCGATGCGATCGGTCAGCGTCGTCAGCACCGGGACGGCCAGCATGTAGCCGAACGCATAGCCGCTCGCCATCAACCCGCCTTCGGCGGCGGACAGCCCCCATGCCGGCATCAGATGCTGCGCCAGATTCGCGGACAGCGTCACGTGCGGCAGCAGATTGCCGAGCTGCCCGATGCACATCGCCGCAATCAACGGTCCTCCGCTCAGGCTGCGAATGCTCTCCTCCCGTCGGTCCTATCTGGTCTGGTCAGCACGCAGCATCAGCAGTGCGAAAAATGCGGAGATCGAGGCCAGCGCGCTGATCCATAGCGCGCTGCTGCCAAAATGCTCCACCATCACGCCGAGTGCGAGTGGCGCGAGCGCGCCGGTGGCTCGCGAAGGCAGCGAGATCATGCCGACCCGCCTGCCGAACCCTGACGGACCGAACAATGCCAGCGGAAGCGTACCGCGGGCAATGGTGATGATGCCGTTGCCTGCGCCATACAGCACCGTGAAAGTCGATGCGAAGAAGGGACCGCCCATGACCAGTGCAATCACACCGATCGGATTCATGAGCATGGCCAGCCTTGCCGACAGCAGCGGATGAAACCGGCCGAGCCATCCTGCTTCCAGAAGGCGGGCGCCAACCTGGGCCGGCCCGACCAGTGCTCCTGCAATCAGGGCCTGGGCCGGCGTTGCACCGAACGCAACCAGCATGGTCGGCAGGATAGCCGAGACACCCGAGCTGACGAAGGCTGCCGCCGCGAACATGTAAGCCAACAGCACCATCGCCAAGGTCTCGCTCTGCCGTCCGGGTCTCTGGCTAGCGCCTGGATCGGGCCGATGCGACTGGTCTAGTGGAACGGCGCGCGGCAGCGACAGATTGAGCGGGAGCGCAAGGCCAAGATGAATCACCGCCCAGACCTGGCAGGCGAAGCGCCAGCCATACTCGGCGGCCAGCCACGTCGTGAGCGGCCAGCCGAGGGTGCTGGCGAAACCGGCAATCAGGGTGATTCCGGTGATCGTTCGTCGCGCATTGCTGCCATAGATGCGCGCAAGCGTCGCAAAGGCCGCCTCATACAGGCCCAAGCCCATGGCAATCCCGAGCACTATCCAGGATGCGATCAGCACCACCACGCCATGCGCCGCCGAGAGGAGGAGCAGGCCTGCCGCAAAAACGAGATTCGATACGGCAAGCAGGCCGCGCCCTCCGAACGTATCGATGGCGTGGCCGACGCGCGGGCCGAGCAGCCCGGAGATGACGAGCGCGGCCGACAGCGCACCGAACACGTATGTCGGCACAAGTCCGAGATCGCTCGCAATCGGCGCCGCCAGGATGGCCGGAAGATAGTAGCTCGATGCCCACGCAATGGTCTGCGCGGTTCCGAGCGCGAGAACAACAGAGAGCGGCCGCTCAGTCCCGGCCGCAGCGAGGCTGCTCATCAGCAGCCGCAGCCGGTGCGGCCTGCCTGCTTGGCTTTTTCGTCAGCGGCGCAGCAGGCCGACGTCTCCTCCTTCGCTGGACCGCCACAGCATCCCGCATCCGCCGCCTCGACACCACCGCGCGTGCAGACGCCGGTCTCCGGCAGCACGAGCTCGACGCGCGCTGCAGCCGCCTTGTCACCGGCGATGTCGGCCACGATGGAGCGGACCTGTTCGTATCCGGTCATCATCAGGAAGGTCGGCGCACGGCCGTAGGACTTCATGCCGGCGAGATAGAAGCCCGGTTCGTCGTGCGCGAGCTCGCGCGCGCCGTGCGGACGGACCGTGCCGCAGCTGTGCTCGTTAGGATCGATCAGCGGCGCCAGCGCGGCAGGCGCCTCGATGGCCGGATCGAGCCGCAGCCGCAATTCGGACAGGAACGACAGATCGGGGCGAAAGCCGGTGGAGACGACGAGCTCGTCCGCCACCACGCTGCGCGCACCGCAGCCGCTGCCGGCCGAGATCCTGAGGCGGCCTTCGGACTCCGAAAGGTGCGTGACACCGAATTCGCTCTCCACCCTGATCTTGCCGGCGGTCACGAGCGCGGCAAAGGCGGAGCCCAGTTCGCCGCGGGCGGCAAGCTTGTCGTTGCGGCCGCCGCCGAAAGACTTGGCGGGATCGGCGCCGCGCAACAGCCAGATCGCTTGCGTGCCCGGTACCTCGCCCGCGAGCTGCGCGAGATCAATCAGCGTACCGACCGCGGAATGGCCGGCACCGAGCACGGCGACAATCTTGCCGGCGTATCTGGCGCGCTCCGTGCCCCGCACATCCGGCATGCCATAGGCGATGCGGTCGGCGCGCTCGCGTTCGCCGATCGCGGGCAAACCGTTGCTGCCAGCGGGATTGGGCGAGAACCACGTGCCCGAGACGTCGATCACGGCATCGGCCCGCAGCACCTCGGGCCCCCTGCCGTTCTGATAGCGGATCTCGAACGGCGCCTGCTCCCTGCCCTTCGTCTTCGCCTTGTCGAAGCCGGCGCGGCTGATCGCGGTGACCCGGCTCGACGTCCGGATCGTGTCGCGCAGCGGCGTCCGTGTGGCGAGCGGCGTCAGATAGCGGTCGATCAGCTCGCCGCCGGCCGGATAGGATTGCGGGTCCGGCGAATTCCATCCCGTCGGCGCGAGCAGGCGCGCCGCCGCCTTGTCGACATTGTATTCCCATGGCGAGAACAGCTGGACATGCTGCCATTGGCGGATCGCGTGCGCGGCTTCAGGCCCGGCCTCGAGCACGATCGGCGACATGCCGCGTTCGAGCACATGAGCTGCGGCAGCGAGGCCGACCGGCCCTGCCCCGATGATGGCGACCGTCTTGTCGTTCATTTTGGCGTTCATCCCAGCTTCTCCCATCTTTCTAGAATCATCGAATAAGTTCGCAAAAGGATCACGCCGCCGTTTGCGCTCCGTTGCACCCGGCTTCGTCGGCGCAGCATTCCGCAACCATGAAGGCGAGGAGGCCGCGCATCGCGTCAAAGTTCGCGTGGCAGATCAGCGTGGTCGATTCCCTGACCTGGCTGACGAGTCCGACCGCAACGAGGGCCTTGATGTGATGCGACAGCGTCGATGCCGGAATCTTCAGCTTCTCCTGCAGACGGCCGACGGGCATGCCCGCGTGCCCGGCCCGGACCAAGGCCCGGTAAATCTGGAGCCGGGTTTGATTGCCCAGGGCCTCCAGACGTGCTGCTGCGTCGGCGATCTTCATGACACTCATGCTGCACTCGTTCGCATGCGCTGTCAAACCATACTTCTAGAATATTCGAATTATGACGTGACCGGGGACCAGATTCCGGCTTGACTCGACCTCATATTTCCGTAAATCTGGATATATGGAAAATGAAGAAGCCGTCCTCGCCCTCGCCGCACTGGCCCAGCCGACCCGCCTGGAGGCATTCCGGACGCTGGTGAGGCACGAGCCCGACGGGCTTGCCGCCGGCGATCTCGCCCGCGTGCTGGAGGTTCCGCAGAATACGCTGTCCGCGCATCTGGCGATCCTGAGCCGGGCGCGCCTCGTCTCCTCCGAGCGGCACAGCCGCTCGATCGTCTACCGCGCCAATCTCGGCGAATTCCGCGACATCGCGGTGTTCCTGTTGCGCGATTGCTGCGGCGGACGTCCCGAGGTCTGCAATCCCGTCGTCGAAACCCTGCAATCCTGCTGCCCGCCGAAACGTAAGGAGCGAAGCCGTGCCTGACCCGATCTACAACGTCCTGTTTCTATGCACCGGCAATTCGGCGCGATCCATCCTGGCCGAGTCAATCCTTCGCAAGGACGGTGCCGGCCGCTTTCGGGCCTTTTCCGCCGGAAGCACGCCAAAGGGCGCGGTGCATCCGCTGGCGCTGCGCACGCTCGAGACCCTGGAGTACCCGACCGACGGAATGCGCTCGAAGAGTTGGCTCGAGTTCGCCGCGCCCGATGCCCCGGTGATGGATTTCGTCTTTACCGTTTGCGACAACGCCGCCGGCGAGTCCTGTCCGATCTGGCCAGGCCAGCCGATGACCGCGCACTGGGGCATCGAGGACCCTGCCGCTGCCGAAGGCACGGATCTGGAGAAGCAGGCGGCGTTCGTCACCGCGTTCCGCTATCTGAAGAACCGGATTGATACGTTCGTGAGCCTTCCGCTGCGGAGCATTGACAAGCTCTCGCTCGGCACCAGGCTGCGCGAGATCGGCCGCTCCGACGGCGCGACGTCCAACAGAGACGACGTGGCGTGACGATGGGCATCTTCGAACGATACCTCACGCTGTGGGTCGCGCTTTGCATCGTCGTCGGCGTCGCGCTGGGGCACGTCATGCCCGGTTTCTTCGGCACGGTCGCGGCTGCCGAGGTCGCCAAGGTCAACCTGCCGGTCGCGGTCCTGATCTGGCTCATGATCGTGCCGATGCTGCTGAAGATCGACTTCGGCTCGCTGGGCGAGGTGCGGAAACATTGGCGCGGCGTCGGCGTCACCCTCTTCATCAATTGGGCGGTGAAGCCGTTCTCGATGGCGCTGCTCGGCTCCTTCTTCATCGGCCATCTCTTCGCGCCGCTGCTGCCGGCCGGCCAGATTTCGTCCTACATCGCCGGCTTGATCCTGCTGGCGGCCGCGCCCTGCACCGCGATGGTGTTCGTGTGGTCGAACCTGTGCGAGGGCGAGCCTCACTACACGCTGAGCCAGGTCGCCCTGAACGACGTGATCATGGTGTTCCTGTTCGCGCCGCTGGTGGGACTGCTGCTGGGTGTGGCCTCGATCAGCGTGCCCTGGGGCACGCTGCTGCTCTCCGTCCTGCTCTACATCGTGGTTCCCGTGATCGTCGCACAGCTGTGGCGCAAGGTGCTGCTGCGAAGCGGCACTGCCGGCTTCGACCGCGTCATGCGCACGCTGCAGCCTCTGTCCCTGGTCGCGCTGCTCGCCACATTGGTGCTGCTGTTCGGTTTCCAGGGCGAGCAGATCGTCAGCCAGCCGCTCGTCATTGCCATCCTCGCCGTGCCGATCCTGGTCCAGGTCTATCTCAATGCGGGCTTGGCGTACTGGCTGAGCCGACGGCTTGGCGTGGCCTGGTGTGTCGCCGCTCCAGCCGCCCTCATCGGCGCGAGCAATTTCTTCGAGCTGGCGGTCGCCGCCGCGATCAGCCTGTTCGGCCTGGATTCCGGCGCTGCACTGGCGACCGTGGTCGGCGTGCTGGTCGAGGTGCCCGTGATGCTCTCCGTCGTCCGCATCGTCAAGGCGACGCGGGGCTGGTATGAAGCGGGCGCTGCAAGCGCCCCGGCGGCTTTGGAAGCCCGCCAGTAAGGCGTTCAGCCCGAGACATTTTCCAGAACCCATCGCAGATCAGCGCGTGATGGCAGCAGCTGTCACGCGACAGTAGGACGCAAGCGCAAATCGATTGCGCCGTTGCTGCCGCAAATTGCGAGAGCTATCGATCGGCAAAGCCAATTCGCGATCGGGAGAAACGCATGAGCACCATCACCGGCGGCTGTCACTGCGGCGCAATCCGTTATGAGGTCGAGGGCGACGCGATCGTGCACGCGCTGTGCCATTGCCGCGATTGCCGGCTCCACGCCGGCGCTCCGGTGGTCGGCTGGACGATGTATCCGGAGAACGCCGTCAAGGTGACCAAGGGCGAGCCCAGGATCTACAGCTCGTCGGAACACGGTCGGCGGCATTTTTGCGGCAATTGCGGCACCGGCCTGTTCTACTTCAATGCCAGCCTGGTGCCCGGAATGATCGACATCCAGAGCGCGACCTACGACGATCCCGAGGCCGTGCCGCCGACGATGCAGATCCAGGTCGCCGAACGTCTGCACTGGATGGAGCATGCGCACGAACTGCCGGCGTTCGAGCGCTATCCGCCACAGCCATAGCGGCGGAGGATGACCGCCGGCTCTTTTGGCGTCATCAAGGGCAGGTATGACTCGTGGCGGCGCCTGCGCGCACGCCTCGTCCTTCGAGACGGCGCTTACGCGCCTCCTCAGGATGAGGCTCATCGGCGTCAGTGCCCGTTGAATCTGCCGCCGCGCACTCCGCCCTCATCCTGAGGAGCCCGCCTTGCGCGGCGTCTCGAAGGATGGCCGCAGAGAAAAGCTCTCATATGCGATAGCCCTAGTCATCGGAGGATTGGCAACGTTCGGCTCGTGCATCAGCTCATCGATGGTGGCGCAGCATCGCCAGACGCGTACCCGCGCAGCTCGCCATATCCAGCTCAACCGATCACCTGCGAGCCGAAAAAGCGCATGAATGGCCTTTGACCATCGGCACCGAACAGCACGACCGTGTAAGGCTCCGGCTTGCCGCCCTCCATCCCGGGCGATCCGACCGGCATGCCCGGCACAGCGAGCCCTTTCGCAATGGGGCGCTCCGAGAGGAGGCGCCGCACGGCTGCTGCCGGCACATGTCCCTCGATGAGATAACCTGCGACCTCCGCCGTGTGACACGCGGCCAGGTCCGAGGGGATGCCGAGACGATTCCGAACCGCGTCGAGATCGGCGGTCTCCTCCACCTGGACGAGAAATCCTGCGTCCCGGAGATGCTGCACCCAGCCCGCGCAACAACCGCAGCTCGGATCCCTATGCACCGTGATGGTGCCGTCTTGGGCCTGCGCCGCAACGGCAGGGCTGGCCAGCACTGCCGCCATTGCCGCCGCCATCAGCCCTGCAAGTGACCGACGGGTCATCACATGTCCGCGTTCCCTCATCTTCGGATTCCCTTCTTCATCGCTGGACCTCGAGGCCGGAGCGTCGCAGGCATCAACGGGGGCTCGCCTGGCCCTCGTACATAAACGTCATGGGCTTCAGCCCGTTCATATAGCCGGTGCGCATCTCGTCGATGCGAAAGCCGTTGCGAGTCAAGATGTCAGCGATGTCCCGGTTGAGATGACAACCGCCCGAGATGCGCATCCATGCGGGGGTCAGGCGATCCTGCCACCAGCGCACGTTCGGTTCGGGCGCGCGGCCATGCTCGACGAAGATCAGCTTCCCTCCCGGTTTCAGCACACGGCGGGCCTCCGTCATCGCGCGATCGACGTCCGGAATGCTGCACATGGTCCAGGTCGTCAGCACCGTGTCGATGCTGCGGTTCTCGATCGGCATAGCCTCGGCCGAAGCTTCGACGAGATCGACAGGAGTCTCCAGACGCGGCGCGTGTCGCGCCATATCGAGAAGCCTTGGAGCGGGCTCGAGACCCACAAGCTGCGTCACTGTAGCTCCGTAGAACGGCAGGTTGCGGCCGGACCCGACGCCGATCTCGAGGACCCGGCCCTGGGCCGCGCGAGCCGCGCGTTGCCGGGGCAGAATGACGTCGTTGTAGAAGCCCATGCGCGCATCTCCTGGTAATGCCGTCCCCAATACTAGCGCGGTGACGGCCAATGCGGCGATCAATTCCATCGCCCTGCCATTCCTGACAGTCGTTCGACATCACTGACCTCATTCGGCAGACTGCAGCACCCGCAATTCCGGACTGATCGGCTTTGTCATTTCGGTCGGTTGTCCCTTGTCCTCGGCCTCGGGCGGCAGGTGGACGCCCTTGACCAGGCCGAAAATCGCGGGGATCACGATCAGCGTCAGCAGCGTCGATGAGATCATCCCGCCGATCATCGGCAGCGCGATGCGCTGCATGATCTCCGATCCGGCTCCGGTGCTCCACATGATCGGCAGCAGGCCCGCCATGATGGCGACCACGGTCATCATCTTGGGCCTGACGCGCTCGACCGCGCCCACCATGATGGCGCCGTGGAGATCGGCTCGGGTGAAGACCCTGCCCTCGGCGTCGCGCCTCGCCTTCGTCTCGGCCAGGGCGTGATCGAGGTAGATCAGCATCACGACGCCGGTCTCGGCGGCGACGCCTGCGAGCGCGATGAAGCCGACGGCGACCGCGACCGACAGGTTGAAGCCGAACCACCACATCATCCAGATGCCGCCGACCAGCGCGAACGGCAACGACAGCATCACGATCAGGGTCTCGGTCAGCGCCTTGAAGTTCAGGTACAGCAGCAGGAAGATGATCGTCAGCGTCACCGGCACGACGATCTTGAGGCGCGCTGCCGCGCGCTGGAGGTATTCGTACTGGCCGCTCCAGACCACATAAGTGCCGGCGGGAAACTGGATGCTCTCCGTCACCGCGCGTTGCGCGTCCGCGACGTAGCTGCCGATGTCGCGATCGCGGATGTCGACGTAGATGTAGGTCGCGAGCTGGCCATTCTCGGTCCGGATCGAGGTCGGCCCGCGCGCCGGCTCGACCTTGGCGACCTCGCCGAGCGGCACGGCGCCGCCCGCCGGCATCGGCACCAGGATGTCGCTGGCGATGGCCTTGGGATTGTCGCGCAGGTCGCGCGGATAGCGCATGTTCACGGTGAAGCGCTGCCGGCCCTCCACGGTGGTCGTCACCGTCTGGCCGCCGAGCGCGGCGGCGATGGTGTCCTGCACGTCCTGGATCAAGATGCCGTAGCGGGCGAGCGCTTCGCGGTCGGGGACGATCTCGAGATAATAGCCGCCGATGCCGCGCTCGGCGTAGGCCGAGGACGTGCCCGGCACGGTCTTGATCACCCGCTCGACCTGCCGCGCCAGCCGGTCGATCTCGACGAGGTCGGTGCCCATGACCTTGACGCCGACGGGCGTGCGGATGCCGGTCGACAGCATGTCGATGCGTGCCTTGATCGGCATGGTCCAGGCGTTGGAGACGCCCGGGAATTGCAGCGCCTTGTCCATCTCAGCGATCAGGCTGTCGACGGTGACGCCGGGACGCCATTGCTCCCTAGGCTTCAGGTTGACCACGGTCTCGAACATCTCGGTCGGCGCCGGATCGGTCGCGGTCGCCGCTCGCCCCGCCTTGCCGTAGACCGAGGCGATCTCGGGGAACGACTTGATGATGCGGTCCTGCGTCTGCATCAGCTCGGCCGCCTTGGTGACGGAGATGCCGGGCAGCGTCGTCGGCATGTAGAGCAGCGTGCCCTCGTTCAGCGTCGGCATGAACTCGGTGCCGAGCTGCCGGGCGGGCCAGATCGTGACGGCGAGCACGACGAGCGAGGCCAGGATCACCAGCGTCCTGGCGCGGAGCACGCCCTTGATCACGGGCCGATAGATCCAGATCAGGAAGCGGTTGATGAAATTCCTGTGCTCCGGCACGATCCTGCCGCGGACGAAGATCACCATCAGCGCCGGCACCAGGGTGACGGACAAGAGGGCCGCAGCCGCCATCGCGAACGTCTTGGTGAAGGCGAGCGGGCTGAACAGCCGTCCCTCCTGCGATTCCAGCGTGAAGATCGGCATGAACGACACGGTGATGATCAGCAGGCTGAAGAACAGCGCGGGCCCGACCTCGGATGCGGCCTCGATCAGGATCTGGACGCGGGACTGACCGGGCGCGGCGCGTTCGAGATGCTTGTGGGCGTTCTCGATCATGACGATCGCGGCATCCACCATGGCACCGATCGCGATCGCAATGCCTCCTAAGCTCATGATGTTCGAGCCGAGGCCGAGCAGCTTCATGGCGCCGAACGCCATCAGCACGCCGACCGGCAGCATCAGGATCGCGACCAGCGCGCTGCGGACGTGCAGCAGGAACACGATGCAGACCAGCGCGACGACGATGCTCTCCTCGAACAAGGTGTGCTTGAGCGTGTCGATGGCCGCGTAGATCAGGCCGGAGCGGTCGTAGACCGGGACGATCTCGACCGATTTCGGCAGGCTGCTCGCGATCTCCTTGAATCGGCTCTTGACGTTCTCGATGACGTCGAGGGCGTTGACGCCGAAGCGCTGCAACACGATGCCGCTCGCGACCTCACCCTCGCCGTTCAGCTCGGTGATGCCCCTGCGCTCGTCCGGGCCGAGCTCGACATTGGCGACGTCGCGGAGCAGCACCGGCGTGCCGTTGCTCGTCTTCAGCACGATGTTGCCGAGATCGTTGATGCTCTTGATGTAGCCCTTGCCGCGGATGACGTATTCGAACTCGGCGAGCTCGACCGTGCGGCCGCCGACATCGGCGTTGCTGGCGCGGATGGCTTCACGGATCTTCTGCATGCTGATGCCGCGATCGCGCATCCGCTGCGGATCGAGCACCACGTTGTACTGCTTGACGAAGCCGCCGATGCTGGCGACCTCGGCGACGCCTTCGGCCTTGGCCAGCGCGAACTTCAGATTCCAGTCCTGGATCGTTCGGGTGTCCGCCAGGTTCAATTCCTTCGACAGCACCGCATATTGGTAGACCCAGCCGACGCCGGTCGCATCGGGACCGATGGTCGGGCTGACGCCGGCGGGCAGCCGCGACGCAGCGCCGTTCAGGAACTCCAGGACGCGCGAGCGCGCCCAGTAGATGTCGGTGCCGTCCTCGAAGATCACGTAGACGAACGAGGCGCCGAAGAACGAGAAGCCGCGCACGACCTTGGATTTCGGCACAGTCAGCATCGCCGTGGTCAAGGGATAGGTGACCTGGTCCTCGATCACCTGCGGCGCCTGGCCGGGATATTCGGTGTAGACGATGACCTGGGTGTCCGAGAGGTCCGGGATCGCATCCAGCGGCAGATGGATCAGCGCATAGAGACCGGCCGCGGCCGCAAAGGCGGTGCCGAACAGCACCAGCAGCAGATTGCGCGCCGACCAGGCGATGATGCGGGCGATCATTTGTGCTCTCCCGTCGCATGACCGGGTTCGGGAGCCTGAGGCGCTCCTTCCGCAAAGCCCTTGAGCGCGGCCTTCAGGTTGCTTTCCGCATCGATCAGGAAGTTGGCGGATGTGACCACGGCCTCGCCCTCGCCGAGTCCATCCCGCACCTCGATGTAGCCGCCGCCGCGCCGGCCGAGCTTCACCTCGCGCGGCTCGAAGCGCCCCTCGCCCTTGTCGACGAGAACGGCCTGGCGCGTACCGGTGTCGAGCACCGAGCTGTCCTGGATCGCCAGCACCGGCGCGCCGTCGGCCGTGTCGATGTCGGCATCGACGTACATGTCCGGCAGCAGCGCCGCATCCGGATTGGCGAGCTCGATCCGGACGCGAACCGTCCTCGTCTCGCGGTTCACCTGCGGATAGACCACGGCGATCCTGCCGCTGAAGGTACGCCCGGGAAAGCTCCGCGCGCGCACCGCCACCGACTGCCCCACCGCGACATTGCCGAGATCGCGCTCGGCGACGTCGACCAGCGCCCAGACCTGCGAGATGTCCGCGATCCTGAACAGCACGTCGCCGGGATTGGCGCGCATGCCTTCGATCGCGCTGCGCTCGAGCACGATGCCGTCGCGCGGTGCCGACCAATGGACGGTGACGGGGGTGACGCGCGTCTTCTCCATCTCGGCGATGACCGGCTCGGGCACGTCGAGATTGACCAGCCGTTGCCGCGAGCCGCGCCCGTACATCTCGACGCCGCCCACCGTCTTCGAGGTGATGGTGGAGAGATATTCCGCCGCGGCGGAGGCGACCGCCGAACTGTAGATTTCCATCAGGGGCTGGCCCGCCTTCACGCGCGTGCCGGTGGTGACGTCGGCGACCTTCTGCACGAAGCTCTCGGCGCGCATCGCGATCACCGAGACGCGGCGCTCGTCGAGCTGGATCGTGCCGGGCGCCTTGACCGTAACGCGGATCGCGCGCCGTTCGACCGGCTCGGATCTCACGCCGGTGCGCTGGATCTTGCCCGGCGAGAGCTTCACCGTGCCGTCGTCGACCTCGTCGCCTTCGTAGACGGGGATATAGTTCATCCCCATCGGATCCTTCTTCGGCACCGGCGAGGTGTCGGGCAGACCCATGGGATTGCGGTAGTAGAGGATCTTTCGCGATGATTCCGCCTGCGCCGGTTTCGAGGCCGCCGCGGCAGCCTGATCGTCGTCGTAGACCGGCAGATAGTCGCGGCCGCGGTCGTCCTTCCTCGGAGCGGCGGACCAGAGCGGCGCGCCACTCGGGTCGCGGTAATAGAGCGGAGACCGGTTCGCCTCGGCCGCAGCCGGGGTCGCCTCGGCATGAACCGACCAACTCCCCTCGTGCGAGAACCAATACGCGGCTGAGGCGAGGCCGCCGCCGAGCGCGAGAATCGTCAGGAGACGCAGCGTCTTCATGGTGTGTCTTCGCGCGCCGGGCGCGCGTCCATTTTAATGGGAAAGAGAAGTGCGGACGCCGCCGACGGCGTCCGCACGCTCACTTGGTCGCCGTGACGATCACCTTGCCGGTGACGGTCTCGGGCTCGCCCTGCACCTTGGCGGACAGCGTGACCTGGTAACGGCCCGCCATCGGCAGGTCGGTCTTGAAGGCGTAGACGCCCGGCTCCTTCGAGGGCAGCGGCGCGACATCGGAGACCATCTCCGCCATCCCGTCCGGGGCCATGTCGACGCGGGTCTTGAAGATGACGGCGTCCGCCACGGGCTTGCCGGTCTGCTTGTTGGTCAGGCGAACCGAGAGCGTGACGTCGTCGCCCTTCTTCATCTGCGCGTTGACGGGCTCGAAGGCGTAGTCGCCGGCGCCCGCCATGGCGGCGGAAGCGGCAAGCGAAAGGGTGGCGGCGAGCGCCGCTGTGCTGAATTTGGCAAGCATTGTCCTGTCCTCATGATCTGTTCATTCGCCGTGGCGCATAGCGCGCACGTCAGCCGTCGACGCGCGCAGGCAATGCCGCTCGCGTCCTTGAGCTTGGCGAGATCAGATTCGAGGAGGCCGGAAGGGAGGACTGCCGCCGCGGACGGAGACGACCTGATCCTCGGGGATGGCGATCGTGCTCGCCGCAACGGCGAAATACCCGACGGCGACGGGCCTGACGTCGTCGAGCGCAACGAGCCCGCCGACGCAGCAGAAGCCCATCCCGCATTTGTAGCCAATGGTCTGGGCAGGCGTTCCCGTCATGTCTGGGCAGCAATCGTCCATCGCCATCTCGGCGTCGCCGCCGATCGGCATGGCCATCTGCATGTCCGACGACATCGCAAGGCTGGATGCGGACACGCCAGCCGGCAGCATCGCCAAGGATATGGCGATCGCGAATGCCAGGATGGTACGGACGAACCTCATCGATGATCGACTTGCCTTTCGGGGCCGCAACGTCTTTCTTTTAACATATCCCGAAGCCAGCGGCGCTCGTTGATCCGGATCAAGCATTCGTGAGCAGGGTCTTTACCGCGGTCGACAAATTGGCCCGGGTTAAAGGCCGGGCTATCCCAGCAGGCCCTTCAAGCCGGCATAGATGGAGCCGACGGCGGTCGCGGCGACGCCAGCCAGCGGGCCGACCGTCTGCATCAGGTCCTGGATCAGGCGGGCGCGGCGGCGCAGTTGCTCTTCGCCGACGTGCTGCCCGAGCAGGCGCGCCACGCGGAAGGCGAACGCGTTCGGCTTGCCGCCCTGGGTCAGCACGCGCGGCAGCACCTGGAAGATCACGACGCTGAGGATGTTTCCGGAGACGAAGGCAAGCAGGATGCTGGCGCCATATTCGAACACTTCGCGCCATTCGATCCAGGCTTCCGGCAGGATCGGAACGTGGTCGTGAATTCCCGTGACCGTCAGCATCGACAGGACGCTGACGGCTGCTGCCAGGAACCCCAGCACCAGGGCCGTCAAGGTCGAAACCCGGTGCAGCGGGTAGGCCACGAATCCGAACAGCAGCGGTATGACGATCGAGGCGATCCGGAGCGGGATCGGCGACACGTTGAAGGTGATGGTCACGAGTACATGCGCGATTACCAGAAGAAGGGACGGTATCGCGACGTAGAGAACCGCATGCGTCGTGAAATAGCGCAGCGGATTCTTGTACCGTTCGAGCCGGACATTGACCCGGTCGAGATCGCGCCTGAGCCTGTCCAGATCGGCGACGATCTCTTCGATCTCGAGCAGGGTCGGCCGCACCACGCGCAGGTCGCGCGAGCAGTGCATGCACGCAATGGCCTCGTCCTTGATCGTCTCGGCGCAGAACGGACATTCCATCGCTAGCGCGAATGCCTCCGCCTCATGAAGGCCTCGGCCTCGTCTCTGGCCCGTTTCAGCTCGTCGCGCAGCTCCTGGCGCTTGCGCAGGAGATCGTCACGCTCCGCCATCAGCGTCGCGGGAACGGCGATGTCGCGCCCGCAGTCGCCGCAAACCAGAGCACCCTCCGCGGTTTCGGCGCAGCAATAAGGGCAGCTCACTTGGGTGCGACCTTCAGCGTGAAGACGGTCGTGCCCGACCGGCCGTCGCTGTCCTTGATGTCGACCCGCACGGCGTATTCGCCGGGGGGCAGCTCCGCGTCCTGGATGTTGATGCCGTCCGCCTTCACGAACGGCTTGACCCGCGGGGTGAGGTCCACGTTCGGCGTCCGGAGGAAGATCATCTTGACCGACTCCGGATCGATCTTTGCCCCGCCGAACGACTCGAACTTCAACACCAGCGGCATCGGTGAGCTGACGGCGCCGCCGGGCGAGATGAATTCGACCTTCGGACCGCGCAGGATGCCACGACGGTCGGCTGCGACCGCTCCCTTCGGCGGCGGCAGCTTGGCTTCCTCCTCCGTGATCAATTGCGTGGCGCGCGCAGGTGCCGAAAGCAACAAGGCTGCCGCCATTACCCCCAACAAGACATTCCGCTTCATGGTCCGTTCACCCCTTCCCTCACCTTGTCATCACCGCACGCCGCCATCGCCGATGATCGTGTACGGCGCCCAGAACAGCGGATGCGCATAGGCAAACTCGGTCTTGCCCTCGCTGTCGAGATAGCCGGGGCCATCGACGAGGGCCATCGCCGCCTGGCGCAGCGCCTCGCTGCGCGACAGTTTCGGATCGTCGGCCTGCCGCTTGAACAGATCCGTCACCAATTGCCGCGCCGATTGCGAATGCACCGACCAGTTCGTCACCAGCAGCGCACGCGTTCCGGCGTAGAAGAACGCGCGCCCGAGTCCGGATGCCGCCTCGGCCCCCGCGCCGGCGCCCGCGCCGGTGTTGCAGGCCGACAGGATCACCCAATCCGCATCGAGCTTGAGGCCGAGAATCTCCTCCATGGTCAGAAGACCGTCGCCGCTTTCCCCCGTCACAGCCGGCGACGAGAGAGCGAGCGCCGGCTGCGTCAGACCGTTCAGCTCGCCAGGGACGAGGCCATGGGTGGCGAAGGCCAGGATCCTGAAGCCGGACAGATTCATGGTCTTGACCGTGCTCTCGGTGGCGTCCTTGCCGAGGAACAGCACCTTCGAGGGATCGGCCTGCAGCGCCAGCGCGATCGATTTCAGCTCGTCCGCGGTATCGGGAAGCCGGGGCAGCAAACCGAGCTCGGCGCTGTCGACGCCGTCCAGCTTCGGACTGTTGCGCCGCTTCAGCGGGCCACCGCGCGTGACATTGCCGCCGGCGTCGGCGACCTGGATCTTCTCCCCGCCGCCGTCCGCCTCGGCCTGCTGTTCACCGTTGAAATAGGGATCGCCGAAGGCGACGAGGTCGCCGCGGCCGGGCTTGCCGGGCGGCAATTGCCGGAGCGTGCGCAACGCCGCCGCGGACGGCACCGTCGACACGGCATGGGTTCGCGCCAGCCACGGCACGTTGCGATAGCCGACGAAGAGCGGGTCCTCCTCGGCAGCCACCTGCGCCGGTGCCGTGGGCAACAAGGACAGCGGCAACAGGCCGAGCGCGCCATTGGTGACGACGATCAGGTTCCTGGCCGGCTTCCAGCCGCTCTCAACCGGCTTGAGCAGCAACTCGTAGAGCTCGTGGCCGAGCGCGAGGTCGAAGGGCGGAATGTCCGAGATCATCGCCGCCGGCGGCTCGAGGGCTTCGCGCAGCTTGCGGATCTTGCTCTCGATGTCGCCGATCTTGGCAGGCACGGCGGCGAATGCCACCGGTCCCGACTTCGGCACCGCCCAGACGAAGCTGCCATTCTGGCCGAAATAAAACGACAGCATCGCCTCGTCATCGGCCAGCGTCGCGCGGATCTCGGCGACGCTCGGCGGCTTGGGCGAGACGAGGTCGGCATAAATCGGGAACTTCTGCTTGATCTCCAGGCGCGCCTTGTCCCGCTGGCTGCGCAACGCCGCGATCGATGCCTGTATTTGTGCAACGCCCTTCTCGTCGCGTTCCGCTGCTGGAAGCGCGAGCACATTGTTGAGCGTGCCGAGCTGGGCGTTGACCTGCTTGGTCAGGTCCTGCTCCTTGCGCACGAGCTCGGCGAGCGCGGGATCCTTGGCCGCCGCACGCGCACTCGACGCCGCCAGCGCCTGCTGGACCGAGCGGCCGCGGATGGCGTCGGCGAGGCTGAACGTCTCCTCGCCGACATCCTTGCCGGTCCCTTCGGCCCTCGCAAGCAGCACCAAGTAGCTCTCGACGATGGTCTGCAGCCGCTGGCTGCGCGCCGCGACCACCGTCGTGTTCTCATCATCGGCGTTCTCGTTGGCGCTCGCCATCATCACCGGAATGGCGGCCTTGTACTCGCGGATCGCCTCGGCATCGCGGCGGGCGCGCATCAGGCCGACGGCCAGCGTGCCGCGAGCCGACGCGGTGTCGAAGTGATTTTCCCCGACCCGGGCGATCTGCTTCTTCAGGAGCTGCTCGGCGGCCGCGATGCCCGCGTCCAACTGCCCGGAACCATAGAGCGACAGGATGCGGGAGGGATTGAGCTCGAACACCTGGCGACGCTGCGGATCCCAGCCGGCGACCGCTTTGTCGATCCGGGCAAACATCTCGCTGGCTTCGGCATTCTGGCGGCGGAGCGTCAGAATGCCGGCGAGCTGCGACAGCAATTGCACCGTCGCTTGCGATTGCTCGGGCACGCCGACCTTGTTGTTGATCTCGAGCGCGACGCGGCCCAGCTTCTCGGCCTCTTCGTAGCGACCCTGGTCGACCAGTATGCCCGCCAGGCCCATGACGAAGCGTGGCGTAACCGAGTTGTACTTTCCGGTGTCCTTCAGGCGCGAGAGCAGCGCGCGACGCGCATCCACCTCGGCCTCGGCGAGACGGCCTTGCTTGGCCTTCATGCGCGCCTGGCTCAGCACGGTGCCGTCGATCGCCTGCAGCAAAACGGTTTCCGCCGGCGCATTGTCCGCTGCCAGGATCGCCTTCGTGCTCGCGCGCTTGCGCAGCTCGGCGTTGCGATAGGCCGCCTCGGCGTCGGCAAACTGCCCGCGCGCCTCGAAGATCATGGCGCGCGTGAGCTCCGTCTCGCCTTCCCAGCTCTGGCCGAACTTGGCATAAGCCGATCGCCAGTTGGGATGGCCGCTGGTGCGAGCCTCCTGAATCACGGTCTGGCTGCGGCGCAGATAGGCTTCAGCCTGCGCGATGTCGCCCATCTGGATGAGGACGGCCGCAATCCCGCGGTTCGTCACGAACTGCAATCCCTTGGCGCCCGGCATGCTGGCCGATTCACGCAACAGCCTTTGCATGATCTCGAGCGCACGTTTCGGATCGCCTGCAAGCGAGTGCTGCAAGGACTGCAGCTGCAGCATCCGCCCCAGCGCGTTCGGGCCGACGGCGCCGCGCCCGACTTCCACGGCCTTGTCTGCGTCGGTCATCGCTTCGGTGAGCCGGCCGAGCTGGGCACGTGCATTGGCGCGGTCGAAATAGAGCTGCGCCAGATCAGCCCGCGACTCTTTCCCCGTCGGTACGGCGTCGGCGTCCGATTGCAACTCCGCGATCGTCTTCTCGTCGGGCTTGTCGCCGTCGAGGACGGCCGTGATGTCGGCGATGCTGCGGGGCGGCGCGACGAAATCCTTCGGCAGCGCCGTACCGAGTTCGAGCTTGGGTGCCGCTTCCTTGGGAAGCTCGACCGCGACGTTGGCGCGGCCATTGGCGGCATTCAGCGCCGCCATCGCACAGGCTCTGACCTGAGGCGATGCCTTGGCGCGGCAGGCTTCGAGATTGGCGCCTCCGCCTGCGCGCATGCAGGCCTGCACGATCGGCTTGCCGACACTCATGCGGCAATTCTCCAGCGCTGCTTCCCTGCTCAACGCGGCGGCGGAGCCGGCCGATCCGAGCAGAATGGCAAGTGCCAGCAGGTGGCGCGGGGAAACATCCAGACGGCTCTTGAAAGGACGCGCGGCGTCTAAGCTCATCTCGAAGGACCTTCGGGTAAAATGACTTTGAAGAAACGGGACAATCCTATCCGGCCGGCCGGGAAGGACAAGCACTATCAATGCGGTTCCCGAACGCGCTCAACAGGGCTTCAACGGTCCGTCCGGGGGCCAGGAATTGGAGCACCGCCGGGTCCGGCCCGGTTCGCGTCGACAAGCGGCGTCGCACGATCGCCGCGTCGACGGGCGGCCGGCCCGCGCTTTCAGCCTTTCGAAATGACCGCGCGGCCGTAGGGCGGTTGCGCCTGGACCGGCGGGTTCGCGGTCTGGGCGGCGAGCTCGCCGATCAGGCGGTCGGCGTCGGCGGCCATGCCGTCGGGGGCCTGGATCACCAGGCGCTCCAGCGCCCAGCGGTAGGACGAGACGCGCTGCTCCAGGCATTGCTGCACCCACTGCACGATCAGCGAGTTCTCCTGCATGCGCGCGACCGCATCGTCCCTCTCCCTCGGCGAAAGCGCGGAGACGCGGGCCATGCTGGCATCGCGCTTCCTGTCGAGGTCGATGACACGGATCGCGGAGGCGAAGAACGGCTCGAAGCGGGTGATGTCGTTGCGCACGTCCTCGATCAGCAGCGCGTAGCGCGAGGAGTGCGAGCGGTGCGGCTCGTCGATCAGCGTGCGTCCGTACATGGTGCGGTCGAACACGACCTTCTGCCGCCAGGGCGAGGGTAACGCCTTGTAGTCGCCGAACACGCTCTTCCATGCGGGGCGCGACAGCGGCGGCTCGATCATGGGATAGGCGAGGTCGCGCAGCTGGCGCTCCTCGTCGGTGAGCTGGAATTGCGAAGGCTTCAGGCCGACGCTGGACGTGACCTCCGCGCCCAGCCAGCGATGCATGTCGTCGCTGCGCATGCTCTCGCGGGTGCGGCCGAAATCGCCGCCGCTGCAGGCGCCGAGCGTGGCGGCAAGCAGCGCGAGCAGGACGGCCGATCTGACCGGCCGGATCTGGCGGATGGTGTCCGGCATTGCCTGAAGCCGGATGTCAGCGACGGCGACGACGACGCCCCGGCGCTGTGCCCTGCTCTGGGCCGCGGTCGCCGCTGGTTTCATCCGCCTCGCGCTCGATCCGGATGGCGGGAAGGATCAGGATCGTTCCCATGTCCGCGCGCGGAGCGACATCGCCCGACGAGCCCACCCGGCGACCGGCCGGAAATTCAATGATGGTCCCCATGTCAGCTCTCTTCAATTGCCGCGCGACCGAACGCGCCCCTGCAACATGCGATTCATTAAGATCAGCTCATGGTTAACGGGGTGTAAACGCGGCCCAGCGACCGTAGCCGCACGGGCCGGCCGCGGCGTCCCGTTCAGGCACGGGATCGCTCCAAAGCGAGCGGCTTCCTTCACGCCTCGTTTTCCTTAACGAGCCTTTAAAGGAGCCTGCGCTAGGCTGGCGACCAGTATATTTTCCAGGTCGCGTATCTCTCCATGACCAAGTCGCTGTTTCCCGGATTCGACGGGCTGATGTCCCTCTCCCGCCGCGAAGGCGTCGATGTTCGGCCGACGCTGCTGCGCGTGCTGACCGACCTCTATGTCCAGACCCGCGTCCACAGCGAGGACGAGCAGCGCCAATTCACCGAGCTTGCGACGCGGCTGATCGACCAGGTCGACGATGCGACGCGCGCGGCCGTCAAGGCCAAGCTCGCGATCTATCCGCTGACGCCCGTCCCGGTGCTGCAGAAGCTCGGGCTGGTCGCGGCCCAGGAGGGTCGCAGGGTTCCGCTCGCCCGCGAGATCCCGGCGCCCGCGCCGCCTCCCACCCCAGCCCGCACGCCGAGCGACGCCGAACGGCGCATGGCCGCCAGCATGGCAATGCAGCCGAAGGACGCTGCCGAGATCCACGACATGTTCTTCGGCGCCGGCCCATCCGAGCGCGCGCTGATCCTGCACAATCTGGCGCAGACCCCGCTGAAGGCCGCACCGCGGATCCCGACCGTGCGTGCCAAGCGCGCGATTCAGATCCTGGAGATGGCGGCCATCGCGGGCGACGTCGAGAGCTTCGCCCTGGAGCTCGGCGACAGCCTGATCCTGCCCTCGCGCGTCGCAGCCCAGATCGTCGACGATGCCGGCGGCGAAGCCCTCGCGGTCGCGGCGCGGGCGCTCGACATGCCGAGCCCGAACTTCCAGCGCATCCTGCTGTTCTTCAAGCCGGCGATCGGCAATTCCGTGAACGAGGTGTACCGGCTGGCGCGGCTCTACGACCGCCTCAGCGACCGCTCGGCGCTGGTGATGCTGGCGGCCTGGCGCGGCTCGACGCTCGCCGTCACCCGCGCCAAGTACCAGCCGTCCCTGCACGATGGCGAACGCCAGCGCGCCCGCGCCGGCGCGAGCCAGACGCGGCCCGGCGTGCAGCCGGGTGCGCTGCCGGCGGTGCGGAAGGGCAGCGGCGGGTCGTCGGAGCGGTAGCGCGGACGGTTGAGCCCGTAGCCCGGATGGAGCGTTGGGCGCTGACACCTCTGCAAAGCTCCGTCATTGCGAGCGCAGCGAAGCAATCCAGAATCCCTCCGCAGAGAAATTCTGGATTGCTTCGTCGCTTCGCTCCTCGCAATGACGGCGGTAGTTACGTCTTCGCCAGCTCCAGAAAGTGCCGTCCGGCGCGATCCTCGGTCTCGACGATCCAGGCATCGGGGTCGAAACGAATTTCCTTGGTCAGCCGTTCCTCGATGGTGTGCTCCGGCAGAGGTTGCGGCGCCACCGGCACGAAGAAGCGATCGACGGGGCGGCCGTCGTCGTAAGAGGTCTGCGGGGCCGGCACGTAAAGCATCGCATGGCCGTTGAGCAGCGACACCTTCACGAACACCGCTCCCGCCTCCTCGGCGCCGCGCCGGCGCACCGCGCCGAACACGCCTTCGGTCTGGCACCGGCGCAGATAGGCGGCGACCCATATGTTGGATTTCAAGCGCATGAGTCGAACGATAGGCCGGCGTGACGCGCGCCGCCAGTGTCAGCGTCCGATTGTCACGCCTTGCCGATGCCTTGCCCACCATTGATCTGGCGCGCGACGAGATATGACAGCGGCATGGCAAGCGCAAAGCCGACGGCGACCGCATAGGGGATGTTTCTGATGGAATCGGCGGCGAAGCTAGGCACCATCAGCACGACGATCAGGCTGACGCCCGCCAGCACCGTACCCAGCATGATCCAGACCAGAACGGAGACCTTGAACATGGCACCCTCTCTTCCTCGTTGAAGACGGGCGATCATGATCGCAAAGGCTGGCGGCTGTCATTGATCCCAAGCAAATCGCCCCAAGCGGGACGCAGCCTCGCGGCGATGCCGCACCTTGATCGGCGTCAATGACAGCGACGCGCTTATTCGACGGGGCGGCCGATCGCGGCACCGAGCTCGCGCAGCAGCCGATCGGAGAGCTGGCCGGTGACCTGCATCTTGTGCTCGCGCTCGAACTTCTGGATCGCGGACTGGGTCTCGCCGTTCAACGTGCCCGTGATCTTCAGATTGCCGTAGCCGTATTCGGACAGCGCGCGCTGCACGCCGGCGACACGCCGTGCCGCCGGGCTCTGCGGCGCGGGAATCGGGGCGGGCGGGCGCATGGCGGACGGCGGGGTCGAGGTCGTCTGCTTGACCAGGTTGGTCATGGGATCGTTCGCGCGCGTCGATGCGGTCGCCTCGACGGGCTTCTCCGGCGCCTTCTCGGCGGCGCGCTCGGCAGGCTTGGGCTCGGCAGGCTTGGGCTCGGCAGGCTTGGGCTCGGCGCGGAACTCAGTCGCGCGCGGCTCGAGCGGCGAGCTGTCGGCGCCGACGGGGCGCGGACGCGGCAGGGGATTCGACAGCTGCATCGATGACGGCGCGGGCAGATTGATCACGGTGCCGAACATCGGCGCCGGGTGCCGGCCGGTCTGCAGGAACAGCGCATTGGCAACGATCGCGCCGACCGCCGCGACTGCGACAAGACCGGCCAGCGTGTCCTTGGGGCTGTGCAGCAGCACGCGCATCACGAGGTTGCGCTCGGTCTCGACATCGACCGTCGCGGCCTTGGCACCGCGGCGGCGCGGAGCGGCTTGGTCCTTGGCAGACTTCTTAGGCACTTTTCTTCACCAGAGCGGGTTGGTCCTGAGACTGGTCGTGAGCTTGGTCTTGAAGCTCCTGACCTTGAAGTTCCTGGCGCAGCACCGGCGTCAGCGTCGCGATCTTGCTCTCGGCCGGCCTGACTTGCGGCGGCGTGTAGACCAGCGGCAGCCTGACGGTGACGGCGGTGCCCTCTCCCAACCTGCTTTGTACCGTCAATTCGCCGAGATGCAACGCCACGAGGCTCTTCACGATCGAAAGTCCAAGACCGGTGCCTTCGTGACGGCGCTGATAGGTCTTGCCCGCCTGGAAGAACGGCGCGCCGATGCGCTGGAGATCGTCGGGCGCGATGCCGACGCCGGTGTCGCTGACGCGCAGCATCAGCTGCGAGCCGGTCACCGCGGCGGAGACGGAAACCTGACCGCCGCGCTCGGTGAACTTGATGGCGTTGGCAACGAGATTGAGCACGATCTGCTTGAAGGCCCTGGGATCGCCGGTCATGACAGGCAGGTCGTGCGGCGCGTCGGTAATGAGGTCGATGCCGTTCTCCCGCGCCTTCAGCGCTAACAGATTGCAGCAATGCAGGAGCGAGGCGCGCGGCGCGAACGGCTCGGACGCGATCTCGAAATTGCCCGATTCCATCTTCGACATGTCCAGGATGCCGTTGACGACCGACAAGAGATGCTGGCCGGAATCGTTGATGAGCTGGGCATATTCCCGGCGCTGGGCCGCGCCCAGCATCAGGGCCTGCTCCTGCGCGATCATCTCCGAGAATCCGATGATGGCGTTCAGCGGCGTCCGCAGCTCGTGACTCATGGTGGCGAGGAAGCGCGTCTTGGCGGCGTCAGCCGTTTCGGCGGCGCTGCGCGCCTGCTCGAGCGCCTGCTCGGACAGCTTGTGGTCGGTGACGTCGCGCATCACCGCGACGACCTCGGCCTCACGCGTGACGTCCCTATCCGAATTGTGGCTCATGTCCTGGTCGAGCGGGCGGCAGCGCATCTGGACCCAGAGAAAATCGACCTGACCGCGCTCCGAACCATCAGCCTCGCGCCGCAGCCGGAACTCGACGCTGCGCACCTCGCCGCGCGCGGCATCGGACAACGCGGTGAGATAGGCCGGGCGATCGGCGACATGGACGCGGTCGAACAGGCCGTGACCGAGCAATTGCGCCACCGGCAGGCCGAGCATGGCCTCCGCCGCCGGCGAGATGAACTGCACCGCGCCGTTGCGCTGATGCCGCGAGATCACATCGCTCATGTTGCGGGCGAGCAGGCGATAGCGCTCCTCTTCGCGCGAGAGCAGCGCCACGCTGGTGCGTGCCAGCGATTCCGCGCCGAAGGCAAGGCCCGCGGCATAGAGCGTCGCCGAGACGACGCCGCAGGCCATCAGCACGCCGCGTTCCGCGGCGCTGATGTCGGCGGACGGCAGCCAGCCGAGCTGACCGAGCAGGATCAGGAGGCCCGCACAGGACAGCGCGAGCAATGAGGCGAAGGCGGCGACACGGCGCGAGGCCGACAGCGCGGCTTCGAGCGGAACCACGACCAGCCAGACCGCGGCGAACGATTCGATACCGCCCGTGCTGCCCGCGACCGCCATGATCAGCCCGGCGAGCGCCAGCGACGACAGCACATGCGCGCCTTCATAGCGTCCGGTGCGCGACAGGAACCAGGACAACAAAATCGGCGCGATCAGCCATGCGAAAGCGGCGACCTCGACCGCGCTCGGCGCGCCCCGCATGGCGAGATAGACCGGGAATGCGGCGAAGGCGCCCAGGCTGCCGAGCAGCCGCGGCGCCATGAAGGCACGATGGCGCGCTCGCATCAGCGCATCGGAACGCGCGGAGGGATGCAGCAGTGCATCGAGACAATCGCGGATGATACTCAAAACTGTCACGGGTCTCGCGCTTCGGCTCAATCGTCGTAGAAGACGCGCCGGAACGCCTCCTTGTCGTTGAGCCACCGTGTCAGAGCGACCTTAAACGAGTGCTAAGGCGGCGGGACGCGCGACCGGACGCCGGAACATCGCGGGGCTTTTTAGACGATTTGACGACGTCTTCGCTGCGGATGGTGAACACAGGGTTTCATCTTCCCGCTGATGGTTTCGAATTGGTGGATATGCCTGCCGGCAGAATCACGGGCCGCGGCGTCAATCGAAAATTTACGACGCCGTCGATCCCGAAGAATTTTGCGCCATTTTTCCGCGAATTAAGCTCAAGGCAATGACTTGCGATTTATCGAGAGTTGCTAGGTCGGAACGCGCGCGGACCATCGCCGCGGACGGGATCTACCATACAGGTCGACAAGATGCGCTTTCTGCTCCGCATCACATTCTGGCTCGGGCTGGTGCTGGTGCTCCTGCCACGGGACAAGACGCCCGAATCGGACAAGCTGCCGCAGATCGGCGCTGCCGACGCGGTTCAGGCTGCGACCGCGGCCGTCTCCGACATGACCCAGTTCTGCAAGCGCCAGCCGGCGGCCTGCGAGGTCGGCGGCCAGGCCGCGACCATCATCGGCCAGCGCGCCCAGGACGGCGCGCGCAAGATCTACCAGATCATCAACGACAAGAAAGAGCAGATCGGCCACGACAAGACCGAGAAGATCGACAAGACCGACAAGAAGGCGCCCGACCATACCGGCTCGATCGCGATGGCCGGCGAAGGCGATGCCGTCTCGAGCGAAGCGCCGCGCGACACCCTGAGCCAGGACGACCTCGCGCTGGAATGGCGCGGCCCGCAGCCGGCGAATTAGCGTCAAACCCTATCGATTTCGGCGCCTCGCATCCCTATATTGGCGGGAAGCGGGAACATGGGCCAGCATGACGACGATCGACGAAATCAGGGACAATTTCGAGCTTCTGGACGAGTGGGACGACCGCTACCGGTACGTCATCGAGCTGGGCCGAACCCTGGAACCGATGCCGGAGGCCGAGCACTCCGCCGAGAACAAGGTGAACGGCTGCGTCAGCCAGGTCTGGCTGCAGAAGCTGGTCGACCGCAGCCATGGCGCGCCGATCCTGAGGTATCGCGGCGACAGCGACGCGCATATCGTGCGCGGGCTGGTGGCGATCGTGCTCTCGCTCTATTCGGGCCGGACGCCGCAGCAGATTCTGGACACCGACGCCATCGCCGTGTTCGACGAGTTCGGCTTTCGCGATCATCTGACGCCGCAGCGCTCCAACGGCCTGCGCTCGATGGTCGAGCGCATCAAGACCGACGCGAGAGAGGCGCTCGCCGAAGCGACGTGAAGAAGCTTCGTAGGGTGGGTTGGGCGAAGCCGTAACCCACCCTTCTCTATCCGCAGAAGCAGAAGTGGTGGGTTACGCTGCGCTGACCCACCCTGCGAGAGCAGTGACCCGCGCTACTTCCCCTTCTTCCGCTGCTGCTGTCCGAGGCCCATCTGCTTGGCGAGCTGCGAGCGCGCCACCGCGTAGTTCGGCGCGACCATGGGATAGTCGGCCGGCAGGCCCCATTTCTCGCGGTATTGCTCCGGCGTCATGTTGTACTGGGTGCGCAGATGGCGCTTCAGCGATTTGAAGCGCTTGCCGTCTTCCAGGCAGACCAGATAATCGGGCGCGACCGACTTCTTCAGCGAGACCGCCGGCTTGGCCGGCTCGAGCGGCGCGGTCTCGGTGCGGCCTGACGACACCCGCACCAGGGCGCCATGCACCTGGCTGATCAAGTTCGGAATCTCCGCGGCCGGCGTCGGATTGTTGCTGAGATAGGCCGACACGATGCTCGCCGTCAGCTCGATGAAATTCTTCGCCCCAGCGTCCGACATCGGCCCGCCTCTCTCCACCTTGCGCCTTACGGGATAGACGACGCCGGACCATTGCCTGTCAACAAGCCGTTCGGCCGAAACAAGTCGACGACCGACGAGGCCACAACAACGGCGGCGCTCACTTCTGCTCAGCCGCGCTGGTCGAGATGGGAACGGAGCTCGTCGATGGAGGCAAAGCGCATCATGCCCTCCGGCATCTGCGCTTCGATCGAGCCGTCGGAATAGAGCGAATAGGCCATGCCGTCGACGATTCCGGACTTGAGCACGGTCACGGGCGGCTGCTCGGGCGCGGCCGCCGGCTCAGGTGCGGGCGGCGGAGGCGCGGGAGCGGCTTCCGCGGAGGGCGGGCGCGGCGGCGGCCGGCGCGAGCCGGCCGGCGGCTCCGGCGGGCGCATGCGCTCCGGCTTCGGCCAAGCGTCGTCGAAGCTGGCAGGCGGAGCGTCCTGCGCCGCGGGCGCTTCGAGAGGCGGCGGCGCTCCCTCGGTCGTCTTCGCCTCCGCGCGCTCGCGCTCCTTGCGCGAGGTCGAGGCGAACAACAGGTTGCGCCGGCGCGGCGCTTCGGGAGTCGCCGGCGGCGTCGGAGCTTCCGGCTCCGGCGCTGTCTCGGAGCGAGGCCGCTCGCGCGCGGAGGCTTCGCTCTGCCACGGCGGCGGGCCTGCGGGCGATGACGGCGGTGGCGCCGGCTCGGTCCTAGCCGCCGAGGCAGGCATCGGCTCGGGCGCAACGGCGCCTGACGCGGCGAGGCCCGGCAGCACGGGCCTGACCCGCACTTCGGACGGCGCACCGGCCAGCCGGCGAGCTATGCCCCGCAGCTCCGCGACCACGAGATAGAGGCCCGCCAGTAACAGTCCGGAGCAGACGGCGATCGTTCCCGCGATTATGAGGGGACTGCCGAGGCTGAACTCCCTCACGGAGAAGCCGAACAGGATCGAAAGGAGGCCCGCCACGACGGCGAAAATCCCCGCGATCAACAATGCCAAGGTCATCGAACTCACCCCCGGCCGCACACATCCACACGCGACCCGTCACGCCACGATATCGTCATACGCCGTTCCGCGCCAACGGCCAATTGCAGCCCGCGTTCCTAACGGGAAGGAAATCAGGGACTTATTCACATTCCCTTCAGACAGGGCTCGCTACTGCTAGGCTTGCCCTGAAATCGGGAATTGCTGCGGCGCATCAGGAATTTAGCCATAATGCCCAATTACTTGGTAATGGAACTGCGCTATAGGGAAACCGGGGTTGAGGCCCGCGCGCACCAGCAGGGCCAAGAGGGGATTCCGGGGCGCCAATAGCCATGACATCCATCACGACGTCGGCGATCGACACGCCTCAACGGCGCTCGGTCGAACGGACTTGCGACGATCTCGCCATGCTGGTGCTGGCCGTGGTCGCTGTCGTTGCGGGCCTGACCTTCCGCGACTACGGCCTCGGCTGGGACGATTACACCCACGCCGAATATGCCGACCTGCTGCTGCGCATGTTCGGTTCCGGCTTCAAGGACAATGCGGCGCTCTCCTTCGCCAATCTCTACATGTATGGCGGCGGCTTCGACATGGTCGCGGCCCTCCTGCACAAGATCATTCCGCTCGAATTGTTCGAAACGCGACGCCTGGTCGGCGCCATCGTCGGCGTGATCGGGCTCGCAGTGACATGGCGGCTCGGCCGCCGCATCGGCGGCCCGCTCGCCGGTCTTGCCGCGCTCCTGCTGCTCGCTTTGTGCCCGATCTTCTACGGCCACATGTTCATGAACCCGAAGGACGCGCCCTTCGCGGTGGCCATGATCATCCTGATGCTGGGCCTCGTCCGGCTCGCCGAGGAATATCCGCAGCCCTCGCCGCGCACGATCCTGATCGTCGGGCTCGGCGCCGGTCTTGCGCTCGGCTGCCGCGTTCTCGGCGGGCTCGCCCTGGTCTACGCCATGCTCGGCTTCATCCCGCTGTTCCTGGAGGAACTGCGCAGCCAGGGCCTGCGCGAGTCGGCGCGCCGCTTCGCCCATGTCGTTTATGTGCTGCTGCCCGGCCTCGCGTTCGGCTATCTCCTGATGGGCCTGCTCTGGCCGTGGTCGATCATGGAACCCGGCAATCCCTTCCGGGCGCTGACCTACTTCTCGCACTTCTTCGAGAAGCCGTGGAAGGAGATGTTCGACGGCGCGATCGTGTCGGTGCCGGACATGCCGTGGTCCTATCTGCCGACGCTGTTCGCGCTCCAGCTGCCCGAGGTGATGCTGGTGTTGATGGCCGGCGCGGTGTTCAGCACCTTCGCCATGCTGGCGCGAGGCGAAGTGCCGGCGCGGCGCAAGACCATCATGCTGATGCTGACGCTGGCTGCGACCCTGCCGCTTGCGATCGCGATGGTGAAGCGGCCGGCGCTGTACAACGGCATCCGCCATTTCGTGTTCGTGATTCCGCCGATGGCGGTGCTCGGCGGCGTCGCTTTCGCCCGGGCGATGGAGCGCCTGCGTGCCAATCACCGCACCTGGCAGCCCGTCGTGCTCGCCACCTTCTGCTTCGGCCTCGCGTTGCCGCTCGCCGAGATGATCCGGCTGCATCCCTATCAATACACACACTTCAACCACATCGCCGGCACCGTGCGCGGCGCCGACAGCCGCTTCATGCTGGACTATTGGGGCCTCGCGCTGAAGCAGGCCTCCGACGGATTGCGCGAGCAGATCGTCGAGCGCCAGGAGGTGCCGCCAGCGAACCGCAAATGGAAGGTCGCGGTGTGCGGTCCGCAGCGCCCGGCGCAGGTCGCCCTCGGCCCCGACTTCACCATCGGCTGGGATTCCAGCGCAGCCGATTTCGCCATGACGCTCAGCGAGTTCTACTGCAAGGGCCTGACCGCGCCGGTGATGGTCGAGATCAAGCGCGACGACGTGGTGTTCGCCCGCGTCTACGACATCCGCGGCCGCAGCATCTCCAGCCTGCTGTCGATCCCGGCGCCGTAATGATGTTCTCCCGTAGCGCTTCCGCCTTCGCTCTTCGAGCTACGGCGGACAAGCATGCGGGTGACACTTGACTGCCGCGCTCCCGACGCGCCTTGCTGCCAGCCATTTGCAAGTCTACGCTCCCTCCCCGCAACAACGATGTTCGGAGAGATCAGCCATGTCGCCAGCGGAAGCGCGCCTGAAGGAAGTGCCGTCTGATATGACGGAGGCCGAGTGGCAGCAACGGGTCAATCTCGCCGCCTGCTATCGCCTGGTCGCGCTGTACGGCTGGGACGATCTGGTCGACACCCACATCTCCGCGCGCGTGCCCGGTCCCGACCATCACTTCCTCATCAACCCCTACGGATTGATGTTCGAGGAGATCACGGCGTCGAGCCTCGTCAAGGTCGATTTGCACGGCAACCAGCTCTCCGAGAGCGAATACAGCATCAATCCGGCGGGCTTCACCATTCATTCGGCGATCCACGAGGTCCGCGAGGACGCGATCTGCGTGCTGCACCTCCACACGCTCGACGGCACCGCGGTGTCGAGCAGCGCCGAAGGCCTGTTGCCGCTGAACCAGACCGCTCAGCTCGTCACCCACGACCTCGCCTATCACGACTACGAAGGCATCGCACTGGACCACGAAGAGCGGCCGCGGCTGCAGAAGGATCTCGGCGACCACAACCACATGCTACTGCGCAATCACGGCACGCTCACGGTCGGCCGCTCGGTCGCCTCCGCCTTCGAGCGCATGTACCACCTCGAGCGCGCCTGCTCGATGCAGGTGCGCACCCGCGCGCTCGGCACGCCGGTCTATCCGGTCGAGCAGATCGCGATCGAGAAGAACGCCGAGTTGCTCGCCAACCGCGACCGCGCCGAGCTGCGCGCGAACAACCTCGTGTGGCCGCCGCTGCTGCGCAAGCTCGACCGCGAGCTTCCGGGCTACCGGTCTTGAGATTTTCAAGAATTTGAGGTAGTCTCTTCGTCGAACTACCTCTGCACGTCATGGAATGAAACGCCGCCCAATTCCGGGCGGCGTTTTTGTTTGGGGACGCACTCCGCCGTCATTGCGAGGAGTTCGCGACAAAATTGCATAGCAATTTTGCGCTGATGCGACGAAGCAATCCAGACTGCTTCCGCGGAGGGATTTCTGGATTGCGCTCGCAATGACGAGGAGAGGTCTCGCAGGGTGGGCACGCTGCGCTTTGCCCACCCTGCAGCACGACTGCACCCGTGCCTATTTCACCTCCGCCAGGGCCGCCAGGATGCGGGCCCAGGAGCGGATGCCTTTCTGGAAGCTGCGCAGGTCGTACTTCTCGTTCGGAGAGTGGATGTTGTCGTCGTCGAGGCCGAAGCCGACCAGCAGCGAGTCGAGGCCGAGCGTGCGCTTGAAGTCGGCGACGATCGGGATCGAGGCGCCGGAGCCCATCAGCACGGTCTCCTTGCCCCATTCTTCCGTGAGCGCCTTGCTGGCGGCGGCGAGCGGCTTCATGTTCCAGTCGAGGGCGACGGCGGGCGCGGCGGAATGGTCGCCGAACTCGACCTTGCAGTCGCCCGGGAGCCGTGCGGTGACGTAATCGCGGAAGGCTTTGCGGATCTTTTGCGGGTCCTGCCCTTCGACCAGGCGGAACGAGACCTTGGCGGAGGCATGCGAGGGGATCACCGTCTTGGAACCCTCGCCGATATAGCCGCCCCAAATGCCGTTGACGTCGCAGGTCGGGCGCGACGAGGCCTGCTCGATCAAGAGGCGCCCCTTCTCGCCGGCAGGGATCGACAGGCCGATCGGCTTCAGGAACATCTCGGGCGTCAGGTTGAGCTTCTTCCATTGCGCGAGGATGTCGGGCGGCAGATCCTTCACCCCGTCATAGAAGCCCGGAATGGTGATGCGGTTGTCGTCGTCGAACAGCCCGCCCAGGATTTTCGTCAGCACCCGGATCGGGTTCATCGCGCTGCCGCCGAACACGCCGGAATGCAGGTCGCGATTGGCGGCGGTGATCTTCAGCTCTTCATAGAGCAGGCCGCGCAGCGAGGTCGTGATCGCCGGCGTGTTGCGGTCCCACATGCCAGTGTCGCAGACCAGCACGTAGTCGGCCTTGAACTCGTCCTTGTTGGCCTCGATGAAGGGCACGAAATTCTTCGAGCCGACCTCCTCCTCACCCTCGATCAGGAAGGTGACGTCGATCGGCAGCGAGCCCGTCACCTTCTTCCAGGCGCGGCAGGCTTCCACGAAGGTCATCACCTGGCCCTTGTCGTCCTCGGCGCCGCGCGCGACGATGATCTTGCGGCCGTCGGCGTGGTCGGTCACCACGGGCTCGAACGGTGGGCGGTGCCAGAGATCGAGCGGATCGACCGGCTGCACGTCGTAATGACCGTAGAAGATCACATGCGGCCGCCCGCCGGCCCCGGTCTTGCCGACGATGGCGGGATGGCCCGCGGTCGGCCTCACCTCGGTGGCAACACCGAGGCTCGCAATGTCCTTGGCGAGATGGTCCGCCGCCGCCTTGCAATCCCCGGCAAAGGCCGGATCCGCCGAGATCGACTTGATCCTGAGCAGCGCGAACAGACGCTCCAGGCTGTTGTCGAAATCCTTGTCGATGTGGTCGAGCACGGATTGAAGCTGCGCATTGGCCATGATCGTATTCCTGATTGCCGGGTATCGAGATGCGCTTTTAGCGCTGCCGCCGCGGCGGTGCCAGCCACGTCACGACATCGCAACCCCGCCGAAGGCGCGCCTCCGGAAGGATGCGCTTTAGCGCCGCAGCAATCCGCCGAGCGCGCCGCGTACCAGCGTGCGACCGATCGAGCCGCCGAGCTGGCCGCCGAGCGATTTGCCGATATTGGCCGCCATCCCGCCGATCACCTGGTTGGTGACCGATCGCGTCACGTCGCGCGCGATGACCTGGCCGGTCGACAGCCGTCCGCGCTTGACGTTGGTGCCGAACACGGTGCCGACGATCGAGCCGATCTGGCCGAGAATGCCGCCGCTCCCGCCAGCCGGGCTGTCGGCCGTCGCCGCGGTGCCGGCAATGCGCTTCTGGATCATCTCGTAGGCGGATTCTTCGTCGACGGCGGTGTCGTATTTGCCCTTCACCGGGCTCGCAGCCATGATCGCCTTGCGCTCGTCGGGCGTGATCGATCCGATGCGGGCCGACGGCGGACGGATCATCACCCGCTCGACCATGGCCGGCGTGCCATTGCCCTCGAGGAAGGACACCAGCGCCTCGCCCTTGCCGAGTTCCGTGATCACCTTGGCCGTGTCGAGCTTCGGGTTGGGCCGGAAGGTCTGGGCCGCAGCCGCGACCGCCTTCTGGTCGCGCGGGGTGAAGGCGCGCAGCGCGTGCTGCACCCGGTTACCCAGCTGTCCGAGTACACGGTCCGGCACGTCGATCGGATTCTGCGTCACGAAGTAGACGCCGATGCCCTTGGAGCGGATCAGGCGCACCACCTGCTCGATCTTGTCGAGCAGCGCCTTGGGCGCGTCATTGAACAGCAGATGCGCCTCGTCGAAGAAGAACACCAGCTTCGGCTTGGGCAGATCGCCGGCCTCGGGCAGCTCTTCGAACAGCTCCGACAACATCCAGAGCAGGAAGGTCGCATAGAGCCTTGGGTTCTGCAGCAGCTTGTCGGCGACCAGGATATTGACCATGCCGCGGCCGTCGCGGTCGGTCTTCATGAAATCCTCCAGCGCCAGCGCCGGCTCGCCGAAGAATTTGGTGCCGCCCTGGTTCTCCAGCACCAGCAGCTGGCGCTGGATGGTGCCGACGGTGGCCTTGGTGACGTTGCCGAACCCCTGCGCGGCCTTGCGGATGACGGCGAGCGGATCCTCCTCCGCGTCCGCCGCTTTCTTCCCGCCATTGGGCACGATGGCGTCGAGCAGCGCGCGCAGATCCTTCATATCGACGAGGGTGAGCCCGGCGTCGTCGGCGACACGAAAGGCGACGTTGAGCACGCCTTCCTGCACGTCGTTCAGATCGAGCATGCGCGCCAGCAGAAGCGGCCCCATCTCGGTGACGGTCGCGCGCACCGGATGGCCCTGCTCGCCGAACACGTCCCAGAACACCGTCGAGAACTGGTCGGGTTGGAAATTCAGCCCCATTGCGGAGGCGCGCTTGAGGATGAAGTCCGCGGGCACGCCGACCTCCGAGATGCCGGAGAGGTCGCCCTTGATGTCGGCGGCGAAGACCGGAACACCGGCGCGCGCAAATCCTTCCGCCATCACCTGGAGCGTCACGGTCTTGCCCGTTCCGGTTGCACCGGTGACGAGGCCGTGGCGATTGGCGAGCGCCAGCGTCAGCCAGGCCTGCTCGTCTCCCTTGCCGACGAAGATCTTGTCGTCGGTATCGCCGAGCTTGCTGTCCTGTGCGGTCATTCTTCTCTCTGATCTCTTCTTGCCGGGTTTCACGTATCGAAACTCGAATGCACCAGTTCCGTAGTTTAACGCATGTCGCGGGCCGATTAAAACCATTCAACGCGCTCGAAGCACGCGACATCGCCGGAAACAGACGGACGACATCAGCCGAAAGTAGGAGCGGACCGTTCGCAACGCGGCAATTTTTCGCCGATTCCATCTCCGCTCTTGCACCGCTGCAACACTTTTCGCGCCTTGGAGGATGAATCGCTCCGGCGCCCGCGTTCATCGCTTGAATTTCACATCACACCGGCTCAAGATCATTCTCGAAAGAAATACTCCGGCATGAAACCGGCTGAGGGGCGGACCTTATGGACGAACTGATCGGGCGGCTGGCGACAAACGCCAGCATAGATAGTGCTGTCGCTGAAAAGACCGTCGGCATCATCCTGGGCTTCCTCCGCAGCGAGGGTCCTCCCGATAGCGTGCAGGCCCTGATCGATCAGATTCCCGGAGCGGAAGCCGCAATCGAGGCATCCAGGAGCGGCGGCGGGCTGTCGCGGCTGATGGGGGGCGGCTTGATGGCGGTCGGCACGCGCCTGATGGGCCTGGGGCTCGGCATGTCCGAGATTCAAAACGTCGCCCGTGAACTTTTCCGCTACGGTCGAGACAAAATCGGAGCGGATCAGATGGGCAGGATCGTTGCGGGGACGCCGGGCCTCAGCCAGTTCGCCTGAAGCTTCGGCATTTCATATCGAGTATCATGACATATCCGATCTCCGAGATTGAGGGCCTGTCGGCCTTTGCCGCCAACAAGCTGAAGGCGCAGGGCATCCGCACCACCGACGCGCTGCTCGAGGCGGCCGGCACGGTGAAGGGCCGCAAGGCGCTTTCCGCCAAGACCGGCATCAGCGAGCAGCTGCTGCTGGAATGGGCCAACGTGTCCGACTACATGCGCATCCCCGGCATGGGCCGGGCCAAGGTCGGCCTGGTCCGCGCCGCCGGCGTCACCACCGTGCGCGAGCTCGCCTACAGGAATCCGGCAAGGCTCGCCCAGAGCATGCGCGACGCCAACGAAAAGAAGAAGCTGCTGCGAATCCTGCCCTCAGAGAAGTCGGTCGGCGACATCATCGCCAAGGCGAAGAAGCTGCAGCCGAAGATCACGTATTAGCTCCGCGTTCGGTCTCATGTCCCGGACGCGCTGCAACGCCCTGGGCGTTGCGGCGCAGAGCCGGGACCCATACCGCGCAAACAACTCTCGGCAACATGGGCCCCAGCTCTGCAGCGCACCGCTGCACCGGACGATGCTTCGCATCGCCGGGGAAGCGCTGCGCTGCGTCCGGGGCACGAGGCAACGTCTCCGCTTGACTCCCCCTCCCCGCCCGCTAAAGCGGGCGCCATGAATGCCTCGCCCTCCCCATCCGTCCCGCCGGCCGGCTCGGCCGGGCCAGATGTGCTGCGGACGCTGCTGGAACGGCCGATCCCGGCGGTGATGGGCGTGCTCAACGTCACCCCGGACTCCTTCTCCGACGGCGGCGAGTTCATCACGCCGGAGCTGGCGCTGGCACGGGCGCGGGCGATGATCGAGGCCGGCGTCGACATCATCGATATCGGCGCCGAGTCCACCCGGCCCTACAAGGGAGCCAAGCCCGTTACCGCGGACGACGAGCTCGCCCGGCTGAAGCCGGTGCTGGCTGGGGTCGTCGCCCTCGGCGTGCCGGTCTCGATCGACAGCATGAAGGCGGAGGTGGTGGCCTTCGCGCTCGACCAGGGCGCGACGATCGCCAATGACGTCTGGGGCCTGCAACGCGATCCCGCCATGGCGCCGCTGGTGGCCAAAAGAGGCGTGCCCGTCATCGTCATGCACAACCGCGACGACGCCGATCCCGCCATCGACATCATCACGGACATGAAGACGTTCTTCCTGCGCTCGCTCGACATCGCCGCAAAGGCCGGCATCGCGCGCGACAGGATCGTGCTCGATCCCGGCATCGGCTTCGGCAAGACCGCCGAGCAGAGCATGACTGCGCTGGCGCGCCTGCGCGAATTCGAGATGTTCGGCCTGCCGATCCTGGTTGGCGCCTCGCGCAAGCGCTTCATCTCTTCCGTATCGCCGTCCGAGCCGAAGGAGCGGCTCGCCGGCTCGATCGCCGCGCATCTGATCGCCGCGCAGCGCGGCGCCAGGATCATCCGCACCCATGACGTCGCCGAGACCTTGCAGGCGCTGCGTGTGGCGAACGCAATCGAGGGCAAGCAATGACCGACACGATCTTCGTCACCGGCCTGTCGATCCACGCCCGCCACGGCGTGATGGACCACGAGACCGAGGTCGGCCAGCGCTTCGTCATCGATCTCGAACTCTATACCGACCTGTCGGAGCCTTCGCGCAGCGACCGGCTTTCCGACACGGTGTCCTACGCCGAAGTCGTGGCGACGACGACGGCGGCGTTCAAGAACACCAATTACAAGCTGCTCGAACGCGCGGCGGGCGCGGTGGCCGACGCCATCCTGTCGCACTTCCCGCGCATCCGCGCCGTGAAGGTCACCGTGCACAAGCCGCATGCGCCGATCGCCGCGATCTTCGACGACGTCGGCATCGTGCTGACGCGCTCGCGGCATCCCTGAAATGGCGAGCGTGCTGATCGCGCTCGGCGGCAATGTCGGCGATGTCCGCGCGACGTTCAAGAAGGCGATCGCCCATATCTGCGGCATGGCGCAAGGCGCATTGATCGCGCGCTCCTCGGACTATGCCACGCCGCCCTGGGGCGACGAGGACCAGGCTCCCTTCATCAACGCCTGCATCGAGATCGAGACCGGCCTCGATCCGCACGCGCTTCTGTTCGTGCTGCAGAAAGTCGAACAGAAGTTCGGCCGAACGCGGCAGAAGGATCGGCGCTGGGGCCCCCGCACGCTCGATCTCGACATGATCGCCTATGACGATGTGTCCTTGCAGAAGCCCGACCTGACCTTGCCGCATCCGCGCCTGTTCGAACGCGCTTTCGTGCTGGTGCCGCTGGCCGAAATCGCACCCGAGCGCGTGATCTCGGGCATTCGTGTGCGCGACGGGCTCGCCAGCGTCTCGACGCAAGGCATTGAGCGGCTTCCGGATACCGGTTAACCAAAAACAACCGTTTGCAGGGACGGTCCGCCGTGGCAATTTCGCCTGCGAATAACGACACGCTCGGGAGCCTCTCGCCGCATGACCTCAGTGACTGACGACCTGCCGCTGGCGGCGGATTTTCCCAAGGCAACTGTCGAAGACTGGCGCAAGCTGGTCGATGGCGTGCTGAAGGGCGCGCCGTTCGAGAAGCTGGTCGGCAAGACCTATGACGGGATCAAGATCGATCCGCTCTATCCGCGCGCCAAGGGCGTTGCGCCCGTAATGGGGCGGCCGGCCGCCGCGCCCTGGCAAATCATGCAGCGGATCGACCATCCCGATGCAGCGCTCGCGAATGCGCAGGCGTTGCAGGACCTTGAGAACGGCGCGACCGGGCTCGCGCTGGTGTTCGCCGGCGCCAATGGCGCGCGCGGTTTCGGGCTGGAACCATCAGCCGACGCGGTGGCAAAGGTCCTGAAGGATATTCATCTCGACGCCGGGATCGGCCTCGAGCTCGAGGTCGGTCCGCAGTCTCGGATGGCAGCGATCCATGTCGCGGAATATGTGAAGAGCCAAGGCATCGATCCCGCCGCCTGCAACATCCGCTTCGGGCTCGATCCGCTCGCGGCGGGCGCGGTGTGGGGACACAGCCCCTATACCTGGGACGAAATCGCGCCCGCAATCACCGACGCTATCAAAGGCCTCTCTGCGCTCGGGTTCAAGGGGCCGTTCGCTTCCGCCGACGGACGCGTGATCCACGATGCCGGCGGCTCCGAGGTGCAGGAGCTCGGCTTCGTGCTCGCCTGCGGCGTCGCTTATCTGCGCGCGATCGAAGGCGCCGGCATTCCGCTGGAAGCGGCGCAGGGCATGATCTATGCACGGCTTTCCGCCGATGCGGACCAGTTCCTGACCATGGCCAAATTCCGCGCGCTACGGCTGCTCTGGGCGCGCATCGAAACGGCGTGCGGGCTCGCGCCGAAGCCGCTGTTCATCGCCGCCGATACGGCCTGGCGCATGCTGACGCAGCGCGACCCCTACGTGAACATGCTGCGCGCGACCATCGCGACCTTCGCGGCCGGCCTAGCCGGCGCCAACGCGATCACGGTGCTGCCGCATACGCTGGCGCTCGGTCTGCCCGATCCGTTTGCGCGGCGCGTGGCGCGCAACACGCAGCTGCTGCTCCTGGAAGAAAGCAACCTCGCCAAGGTCAGCGATCCCGCGGCCGGCAGCGGCGGCATCGAGACGCTGACGGCGCAGCTCTGCGAGGCCGCCTGGGCCCTGTTCCGGGAGAGCGAAAAGGCCGGCGGCGCCTTTGCCGCGCTTCAGCAAGGCCTGTTTCAGAGCAAGGTCGCGGCCGCGCGCAAGGCGCGTGAGGCCAACATCGCAAAGCGCCGCGACGTGCTGACCGGCGCCAGCGAGTTCCCAAACCTGCACGAGAGCGAAGCGACCGTGCTGACGGCGACGCCGATTGCGCTGGCACCTTACGGCGAGCAGAAATACAGGTTCGATCCGCTGCCGCCGATCCGGCTCGCGGAACCGTTCGAGGCGCTGCGCGACAAATCGGACGCCGTGCTGAAGGCACGCGGCGCGCGGCCCAGAGTATTCCTTGCCAATCTCGGCACGCCCGCCGATTTCACGGCCCGCGCGACCTTCGCCAAGAGCTTCTTCGAGGCCGGCGGCATCCAGGCCATCGACAGCGAGGGCTTTGCCGATCCGGCCAGGCTGGCCGCCGCCTTCAAGGCCTCCGGCGCCGGGCTCGCCTGCATCTGTTCCAGCGACAAGGTCTACGCCGGTCAGGCGGAACCTGCCGCGAAGGCCCTGCAAAGTGCGGGCGCCCGACATATCTATCTGGCGGGCCGCCCTGCTGATGCCGAGGCGGCGCTGCGGGCCGCCGGCGTCACGGATTTTGTCTTCGCCGGAGGCGATGCGCTTGCCACGCTGCAGGACGCCTACCGACGGATGGAGCAGCCATGACCGACGCCAGCAAACCCGTTCTCACCGGCGGCTGCCAATGCGGCGCGGTGCGCTTTGCCGTGACGACGGCGCCGAACCGGGTCTCGATCTGCCATTGCCGCATGTGCCAGAAGGCAGCCGGCGCGCCGTTCGCATCCTTTGCCGACATCAACAAGTCCGATTTCGCCTGGACCAGGGGACAGCCGTCGTTCTTCCGCTCCTCCACCATTGCCGAGCGCGGATTTTGCCCCGCCTGCGGCACGCCGCTGAGCTTCGGCCGCATCGACGGCGACCGGATCGAGATCATGACCGGCGCCTTCGATCGCCCTGACCGGGTGATCCCGACGCGGCAGTTCGGCACCGAATCCCGCCTCGGCTGGGTCGTCGGCATCGCCAACCTGCCGAGCCAGACCACGCAGCAGAATTACGGACCGGAGAAGATGGCGACCATCGTCAGCCATCAGCATCCGGATCATGATTGAGCGCCTATGATATGGTTGAAGCCATGAGCCGCATTCCGAACTTTGCCGATGTCGCCTTCGAGAGCGCAACCACTGCCGCACCCGCCGGCAGCGCCGAGCCGTGGCTGACGCCCGAGGGCATTCTGGTGAAGCCCGCTTATGGCGAAGCCGATCTCGCCGGGCTCGACTTCCTCGAGACCTATCCCGGCATCGCGCCCTATCTGCGCGGTCCCTACCCGACGATGTACGTCAACCAGCCCTGGACCGTCAGGCAATATGCCGGCTTCTCCACGGCAGAGGATTCCAACGCGTTCTACCGCCGCAACCTGGCGGCCGGGCAAAAGGGCCTCTCGGTCGCGTTCGATCTCGCCACCCATCGCGGCTACGACTCGGATCATCCGCGCGTTGGCGGCGACGTCGGGATGGCCGGCGTCGCCATCGACTCCATCTACGACATGCGCACGCTGTTCGCAGGGATTCCGCTCGACCAGATGAGCGTATCCATGACCATGAACGGTGCGGTGCTGCCGATCCTCGCGCTCTACGTCGCCGCCGCCGAGGAACAGGGCGTGCCGCCGGAGAAGCTATCGGGCACCATTCAGAACGACATTCTGAAAGAGTTCATGGTGCGCAACACCTATATCTATCCGCCCGCGCCCTCGATGCGGATCATCTCGGACATCTTCGCGTACACCTCGCAGAAGATGCCGAAATACAATTCGATCTCGATCTCCGGCTATCACATGCAGGAGGCCGGGGCGACGCAGGACCTCGAGCTTGCCTATACGCTAGCCGACGGCGTCGAATATTTGCGCGCCGGCCTTGCCGCCGGTCTCGACGTCGACCGCTTCGCGCCGCGCCTGTCGTTCTTCTGGGCGATCGGCATGAACTTCTTCATGGAGGTCGCCAAGCTGCGCGCCGCGCGCCTGCTCTGGGCGAAGCTCCTGAAACCGTTCAACCCCAGGGACCCGCGCTCGCTGTCGCTGCGTACGCATAGCCAGACCTCTGGCTGGTCGCTGACCGCGCAGGACGTCTTCAACAACGTGATGCGCACCACGGTCGAGGCGATGGCGGCCACCCAAGGCCACACCCAGTCGCTGCACACCAATGCGCTCGACGAAGCCCTGGCGCTGCCGACCGACTTCTCGGCGCGCATCGCCCGCAACACCCAGCTGTTCCTGCAGCAGGAGAGCGGCACCACCCGCATCATCGATCCCTGGGGCGGCTCATATTATGTCGAGCGGCTGACGCGCGACCTCGCGGCCAAGGCGTGGGCCCACATCCAGGAGGTCGAGGAGCTCGGCGGCATGGCCAAGGCGATCGAGGCCGGCCTGCCGAAGCTGCGGATCGAGGAGGCTTCGGCCAAGACGCAGGCACGCATCGACGCCGGCAAGCAGGCGGTGATCGGCGTCAACAAGTACAAGCCGACCGACGACGACAAGATCGAGATCCTGAAGGTCGACAATTCCAACGTCCGCCGCCTGCAGATCGACAAGCTGACGCGGCTGAAAGCCGAGCGCAACCAGAAGGACGTCGATGCCGCGCTCGCCGCGATCACGCGCTCGGCCGGCGAAGGCAACGGCAATCTGCTCGCGCTCGCCATCGACGCGGCGCGGGCCAAGGCGACCGTCGGCGAGATCTCGGACGCGATGGAGAAGGTGTTCGGCCGGCACCGCGCCGAGATCAAATCCATCACCGGCGTCTACAAGCGGGAGGCGTCCAGCATGGGCAACCAGGTCGAGAAGGTTCAGGCGCTGATCGACGCCTTCGAGGAGGCGGAAGGCCGCCGCCCGCGCATCCTGGTCGCCAAGATCGGCCAGGACGGGCACGACCGCGGCCAGAAGGTGATCGCCTCGGCCTTCGCCGACATCGGCTTCGACGTCGACATCGGGCCGCTGTTTGCGACCGCCGACGAAGCCGCCCGGCAGGCGGTCGAGAACGACGTGCACATCCTCGGCGTCTCCTCGCTCGCCGCCGCGCACCTCACCGCCGTGCCGGAGCTGAAGGCGGCGCTGAAGAAGCAGGGCCGCGACGACATCATGATCATCGTCGGCGGCGTGGTGCCGCCGCAGGATTACGATGCGCTCTATGCCGCTGGTGCGGAGGCGATCTTCCCGCCGGGCACGGTGATCGCGGAAGCCGCCGAGGAACTGATCCGCAAGCTGAACGCCCGCCTCGGGCATAGCGAGGCGGCGGAGTAGCTTCGGCATCTATCTTCCGGCAAGAAGGATTTTGCGTGATGTTTCTCGCGCCAATGCTCACGCGTGCGCTCGCTGTCGCCATGGTTTGCAGCGCACTGTTCGGTCCCGCCCACGCCGCCGACCCCAAGCCCGACGCGATCGTCAAGACCAGGAGCATCGAGGCACGCGTGTTCCTCGACGACAGGATCAAGGCAGATGCTGCGCTCGCGGCGAACTGCCTCGCCGAAGGCAAGAAGTGGCTCGACAAGAATGCCGCGGAAGCTGCCGCCGCGCGCAAGGCCGATCCGCAGTTCTCCAGGGACGGTGGCTGGGAGTTCGAGCGCAAGTATGAGATCCGCTCCGTCGTTGCGGACCGCTATGTCAGCATCCTGCGCAACGACTACATGAATACGAGGGGTGCGCATCCGAACTCGGACGTGAACACGATCCTGTGGGACAAGGTCGACACCAAGCGCATCTCGATCCGCCCGTTCTTCACCGAGACTGCCGATAGCGGGCCGACCATGAAGGCGATGGTGAAGGCCATCATCACCTCGCTGAAAGCCGAGAAGCAGAAGCGCGACGCCGGCGAGACCGCGACCGACGAATGGTTCAAGGAGTTGAAACCGAGCCTGCTGAAGATCGGCGCCGTGACGCTGGCGCCCTCGACCGAAGCGGGCAAGAGCTCCGGCCTCACCTTCCACTATCCGCCCTACGCCGTCGGTCCCTATGCTGAGGGCGAGTATGTCGCCTTCGTGCCGTGGGAGACGCTGAAGCCTTACCTGAGCGCCGAAGGCACCCGCATCTTCGGCGGCGCACGGCCGAAGGGTGACGCCGAGGAGCTGTGAGCGATCGCTAAGACCGCGGATGGGTGCGCGCCAATGTCCGCGCAAGCGAATCCGTCCAAGCGGGAATCCAGGATGCAAACAGGGCTTGCCAGCGGTCGGCGTCCGCAGGCTCCGTCTCGAGGGCGACCGACCATTCGATCAGGGTGCGGTCGCCTTCCACGATCGGGCGCAGATGCATGGTGCCTTGATAGCGCGTCGGCGCGGGCGCCCAGTTTCCGTCCTCTGGCGGATACGGCAGCGCTTCGAGACCGGCATAGGTCAGGGTGTGCTGCCGGTCCGAATGATCGACCAGGCGCTGACGGATCCAGTTCCCGAGATAGCAGAAGCGTCTGATGGCGCCGACTTCATCGCCGCGCTTGTCGTCCTCGATCACGCTCTCGCTGACGCCGTCGATGTAAGCGGGATAATTGTTGAAGTCGCGGATCAGCGACCAGACGTCGTCCAGCGGGCAGTCCAGCACGGCGCTGTAATAGGCTTGAGTCATCGATAGCTTGCCTTTGGCTGTGGTTACGCGCTCAGGTTGGCCAAGCATGCCGGCAAAACCCACCCGATTTCCGACGGTCCATCCGAAGGGCATGCTGTTTTCACACAACATGTCGATCTCCTTGGTAGCGCTACCTTGCGGCGGTGCTGCAAAGCCGACTAGAATGTCGCCATTGATCAAGAGCGCCCGGCATCACGGGCGCCGCTGGGAGGCATTCAATGTCCAAGATTTCGCGCCGTACCTTTGCGGCTTCGACCGCCGCCGTCGCGGCATCCGCCGCTTTCGGATTCAAGCCCGCACTCGCTCAGGCCTATCCGGCCCGGCCGGTCACCGTGATCGTGCCCTGGGGCGCCGGCGGCGGCACCGATGCGACCGCGCGCATCGTCGCCGCACTGCTGGAGAAGGATCTCGGCCAGCCCTTCAACGTGGTCAACCGCACCGGCGGCTCCGGCGTGGTCGGACACAGCGCGATCGCGACCGCGCAGCCCGACGGCTACACGATCGGCATGCTCACCGTCGAAATCTCGATGATGCACTGGCAGGGCCTCACCGAGCTGACGCCGAAGAGCTACACGCCGCTGGCCCTGATGAACGAGGATCCCCCCGGCATCCAGGTCTCCTCGTCCTCGCCCTACAAGACCGTCAAGGAACTCGCTGACGCGATCAAGGCCGCGCCTCCCGGCAAGTTCAAGGCTTCGGGCACCGGCCAGGGCGGCATCTGGCATCTGGCGCTGGTCGGCTGGATGCAGGCGATGGGCCTGCCCGCCAACCAGGTCGCCTGGGTGCCGTCGAACGGTGCGGCGCCCGCGATGCAGGATCTCGCCGCCGGCGGGCTCGACCTCACCACCTGCTCGGTGCCGGAGGCGCGCGCCATCATCGAGGCCGGCAAAGCCAGGAGCCTCGCCATCATGGCGCCGGCGCGCAACCCGGTCTTCAAGGACGTGCCGACGCTGAAGGAAGCGATGGGCATCGACTACGCGACCGGCGCCTGGCGCGGCATTGCCGGGCCGAAGAACCTGCCGCCTGAGATCGCAACCAAGCTCACTGCGGCGCTGAAGAAGGTCTACGACTCCGCCGAGTTCAAGGACTTCATGAGCAATCGCGGCTTCGGCACGGTGTGGGGCGATGCCGCCCATTTCGCCAGCTTCATGGACAAGGGCGACGCCCAGATGGGCGAGGCGATGAAGGCGGCCGGCCTCAGCAAGGCGTGATTGTTCACCTCTCCTCGCGTGCGGCGAGGCTATCGCGTATGGAGAAGAAGGCGGCGAGTAGCTCGCTTGCAGCCCATCCTTCGAGATGCCCGCCTGCGGCGGGCCCTCAGGATGAGGTCGCGTTCTGCGGCGAGATATCAGACCCTCATGGTGAGGAGCCCGCGAAAGCGGGCGTCTCGAACCATGCAGGCCGAGCACCTTCCGCATATGCGCTGGCCCGGCCCACGCGGGGAGACGGAGCCCACCTCCCGGAATTCTGACAGGACTTCTTCCATGCGTCTTCCCGACTCCGTCACGGGATCGTTTCTCGTCGCCCTCGGCGCGGCGGCCGCCTATGGCGGTTGGATCCTGCCGCCGGTGCCCGGACAGCCGGTCGGCCCCAACGTGTTCCCGCTGGTGATCGGCTGCGGCCTTGCACTATGCGGGCTCGCGATCGTGTTCGGCATCGGCCACTCCTTCGAGGAGGAGGAAGAGCTGATCCCGCTGGAGGACGGTCAGGCAGCAGCCCCGCCGCCGCAGGGCAGGCTCTATGGCCTGCGCGCTTTGCTGCCGCCGCTGCTGCTGCTGTTCTACGTGGTTGCAGCCGACAGGCTCGGCTTCATCATCACCGCAGCGATCATGGTCTACGTCACCTCGACGGCGCTCGGCGCCAGGTGGAAGCTGGCCCTGCCGCTCGCCGCGCTCTCGCCCTTCGCCGTCCACCTCATCTTCGGCAAGCTGCTCCGCGTGCCGCTGCCCGCCGGCCTGCTGCCGACGCCCTGGTAATCCCATGCTGAAAACCCTGCTCGATGCGTTCGCGCTGATCTCCACGTGGGAGGTCATCATCTCGATGTTCGCAGCCTCAGTGTACGGCCTCGTGATCGGCTCGCTGCCGGGCCTGTCGGCAACCATGGCGACCGCCCTGCTCGTCCCGGTCACGTTCTACCTGTCGCCGATCGCGGCGATCGCGACCATCGTCGCGGCATCCTCGATGGCGATCTTCTCGGGCGACATCCCCGGCGCGCTCTTGCGCATTCCCGGCACGCCCGCCTCCGCCGCCTATGCGGACGAGGCCTATGCCATGACGCGCAAGGGCCAGGCCGAACTCGCGCTCGGGGCCGGCGTGTGGTTTTCCGCCGTCGGCGGCATCGCCGGCGTGCTGTCGCTGATGATCCTGGCGCCGCCGCTCGCCGAGATCGCGCTGTCGTTCTCGACCTTCGAATATTTCTGGCTGGCGCTGCTCGGCCTGATGTGCGCGACTCTGGTCGCGCGCTCCTCGCCGGTGAAGGCGATCGCCGGCATGTTCATCGGCCTGCTCGTTGCCTGCATCGGCATCGAGAATCCCGGCGGTGTGCCGCGCTTCACCTTCGGCCTCACCGACCTGTTCGGCGGCATCGAGCCGATCCCGGCGCTGGTCGGCGTGTTCGCGGTGGCGCAGGTGATGCGCGCGATGCTGACGCCGGAGCCGCCGCCGCTGCCGCGCCGAAAATTCGGCAGCATCCTGGCCGGCCAGTGGAAGCTGACCAAGCTGTATCGCTGGCAGATGACGCGCGGAAACATCGTCGGCATCATCATCGGCGTGCTGCCCGGCGCCGGTGCCGACATGGCCGCCTGGGTCTCCTATGCGATGTCGAAACGCTTCTCCAAGGAGCCGGAAAAGTTCGGCACCGGCCACGTCGAGGGCCTGGTCGAGGCCGGCGCCAGCAACAATGCCAGCATCGCCTCGGGCTGGGTGCCCTCGCTGCTGTTCGGCATTCCCGGCGACACCATCGCCGCGATCGCGATCGGCGTGCTCTACATGAAGGGTCTCAACCCGGGCCCGACGCTGTTCACCGAGAAGGCGTCGAGCATGTACGCGATCTACCTGATGTTCATCATCGCCAACATCATGATGATCCCGCTCGGCATCGCCATGATCCGGGTCGCCGCCTACATCCTGCTGGCGCCGCGCTCGGCCATCATGCCGATCATCATGCTGTGCTGCGCGGTCGGCTCGTTCGCGATCGGCAACAACATGTTCGGCGTCGTCACCGTCGCCACCTTCGGCGTGATCGGCTATGTCATGGAGACGAACGGCTATCCCGTCGCTGCCATGGTGCTCGGCATCGTCATGGGCACCATGGTCGAGCAAGCCTTCGTGACCTCGCTGATCAAGTCCGACGGCAGCATTCTGCCGTTCTTCGAACGTCCCATCGCAGCCATTCTCGCCGCCATGGCGATCGGTGCCCTGCTCTGGCCGGTGATGGTGTGGATCTGGCGCAAGGTGAAGCAGCCTCAAGCCGCTGCAGCGGCGAGCAGGTGATATCGGCGGGGGTTCTCGCCCTGCCCCACCCCGGGGCGGTCGAGGCCGGCGGCTGGGCCAGTCTGCAACCCTGTGCTAGTATCGGGCCATGACAGAGGTCGCAGACATTCCGCTCGAGACGATTGTCGGAAAGCTCAGAGAGCTTGCTCCCGCCCTGAGAGCCGCGGGGGTCACCCGCCTGTACCTGTTCGGGTCCCGCGCCCGTGGCGACGCCCGGCTCGATAGCGATCTTGATGTTCTGATCGAGACCAATTCGCGCGAGGAAACGCCGCGGTTCGACTATTTCAGGGTCCTGCACCTGATCGAGGATGAGGTCGGCCTTCGAGCGCAGATCTCGATGCGAGACTTGCTGAAGCCACGCATGGCCGAGCGGATCGCGGATGATTTGGTTGAGGTCTTCTGAATGCCGCCGACCGCGGAAGACCGGCTGCGAGATATTCTGGAAGCCATCACCGACATCGAAAGCATCGTGAAGGGCCTCAGCTTCGATCAGTTCGTCTCAGAAAGGACCGCCCGTCTGGCAATCGAACGCCTTCTCGAAATCATCTGCGAGGCTTCAAGATTCATCCCGGATGAGATCAAGCGAACCGAGCCTGAAATCGACTGGCGCAGGATGATCGACTTCGGAAATCTTCTACGTCATGCCTACCATATGACGAAAGCCGAGATCGTCTGGGACATCATTCAAGCTCACCTTCCACCGTTGAAATCCTGCGCTGAAAGACACATTCGCATGTCGGGCCGCTAGCGGTTGGACGCGAAAAAATCATGACTATTGGCAAATCCATCGACATCAAGACCCTCGCCAAGGAGCTCCGCGCCGGCAGCCGCGCGGCGCTGGCGCGCGCCATCACGCTGGTGGAGAGCCGGCGCGGCGACCATCAGGCGCTGGCGCGCGAGCTGGTGCAGATGCTGCTGCCGGACACCGGCAAGGCGTTCCGCGTCGGCATCACCGGCTCGCCCGGCGTCGGCAAATCCACCACCATCGATGCGCTGGGCACGTATCTCATCGAACAGGGCCATGAGGTCGCGGTGCTCGCGGTCGACCCGTCCTCGGCGCGCAGCGGCGGCTCGATCCTCGGCGACAAGACGCGGATGGCGCGGCTGTCGGCCTCCGACCACGCCTTCATCCGGCCGTCGCCGTCCTCGGGCACGCTCGGCGGCGTCGCGGCGAAGACCCGCGAGGCGATGCTGCTGTGCGAGGCGGCCGGCTTTGACGTCGTGCTGGTCGAGACCGTCGGCATCGGCCAGTCCGAGACCGCGGTCTGCGACATGACCGATTTCTTTCTCGCCCTGATGCTGCCGGGCGGCGGCGACGAATTGCAGGGCATCAAGAAGGGCCTCGTCGAGCTCGCCGACATGATCGCGATCAACAAGGCCGACGGCGACAATCTCAAGCGCGCAAACATCACCGCCGCGGACTATCGCGGCGCGCTGCATATCCTGGCTCCGCGATCCGAGCACTGGCATCCCCCCGTCGTCACCTATTCGGCACTGGCCGGCACCGGCATCGCCGAGCTCTGGCAGAAGGTGCTCGACCACCGCAAAGCGATGAATGCCTCCGGCGATTTCGCCGCGCGCCGGCGCGAGCAGCAGGTGAAGTGGATGTGGTCGATGCTGGAGCAGCGCATGCTGGCGCGGCTGCGCAGCGAGGCGTCGGTTCGCACCAAGGTCCGGAAGATCGAAGCCGAGGTCGCCGAGGGCCACCTCACCCCGGCACTCGCCGCCGAGCAGATCCTGGGATTGCTGCAATGAGCGAAAAACTCCGCATTCTCCTCACCGGCTTCGGGCCGTTTCCCGGCGCGCCCCATAACCCGACCCAGCCGCTGGTGGCGCGGCTGGCGCAATTGCGCCGCCCGGCACTCGATGATGTCGCGATCGCCAGCCACATCTTCCCGGTCACCTATGCCGCGGTCGACCGGCAATTGCCCGAGTTGCTCGCGAAAGCGAAGCCGGATGCGCTTCTGATGTTCGGCCTCGCTGCGCGCACGCCTTACCTGCGGATCGAGACCCGTGCGCGCAATGCCGTCACCATGCTCTGGCCCGATGCCGCCAACACCCGATCGAGCAAGCGCGGCATCGCCGGCCACGCGGACGCCATGACGTTCGGCCCGCACACGGCAAGACTGCTGCGCGCCGCGCGCCTCACCGGCATCGATGCACGGTCCTCGCGCGATGCCGGCGCCTATCTCTGCAATTATTTGAGCTGGCGCGCGATCGAGAACGTCAGGGCGGGTCGTCCGCAGCTTGCGGCGTTCGTCCATATCCCCCTGCTCGCGCGCAGCAGCGCCGCGCGCCGCAAGGCGGCGCCGCGGATCACGCTGGAGGAACTGGTGGACGCGGGGGAAGCGATGTTGATGGAGATGGTGCAGTTGGCACGGAAGCAGCGGACCATGCGGATTTCGTAGCGTGGGCAAAGGCGCCCTTGCGCCGTGCCCACCATCTCGTTCCGTCAGCCAGCAAATCGTGGGCACGCTTCGCTTTGCCCACCCTGCGGCAGCGTCTTGGCGGTAAACATTTAACCCTACCGCGAACAATCCCCGCGCCCTCGGCCGCCCTGCGCTACCTAAGCCTCGCGGACGCCCGCGTCCGCCGGAGGACGCGTCATGGACCTCAATCGCCGTCACCTCATCGGAGCTTCCACCGCCGGCATTGCCGGTGCGCTGGCCATGCCGGCCGACGCCGCGCGCGCGGCACCGCTGACGTCCCTGCTCGGCCGCGATGCCACGCAATACGGCGTGCGCCCCGGCAGCAGCGAGGATCAGACCCGCGTGCTCCAACGTGCGATCGATGAAGCCGCGCGGGCGCAGATGCCGCTGGCATTGCCGCCCGGCGTTTACCGCAGCGGGCTGCTGCGGCTGCCGCACGGCGCACAATTGATCGGTGTGCGCGGAGCAACGAAGATTCTCTTCACCGGCGGGACCTCGGCGATCCAGAGCGAGGGTTCGAACTCCGTCGGTCTTTCCGGCATCGCTTTAGACGGCGGCGGCATTGCGCTGCCGGCCCGGCGCGGCCTGGTCCACCTTCTCGGCGGACGCGACGTCCGCATCGCCGATTGCGAGATCACGAATTCGGGCGGCAGCGGCATCTGGCTCGAGCAGGTGTCCGGCGTGATCTCCGGCAATATCTTCACCGACATCGCCGTGACGGCTTTGGTGTCGTTCGATGCCAAAGGCCTCAACGTCTCCCGCAACACGATTCTCGGCACCAATGCCAATGGCATCGAGATCCTGCGCACGTCGATCGGCGACGACGGCACGTTGGTCGCCGATAACCGCATCGAGAACATCAAGGCGGGCCCAGGCGGCTCCGGGCAGTACGGCAATGCCATCAACGCTTTCCGTGCCGGCAACGTGATCGTGCGCGGCAACCGCATCAGGAACTGCGACTATTCCGCGGTGCGCGGCAATTCGGCCTCCAATATCCACATCACCGGCAACAGCGTCAGCGACGTGCGCGAGGTCGCGCTCTATTCGGAGTTCGCGTTCGAAGCCGCCGTGATCGCCAACAACACGGTCGATGGCGCCGCCGTCGGCGTCTCCGTGTGCAATTTCAACGAAGGCGGCCGCATCGCCGTGGTCCAGGGCAACATCATCCGCAATCTGATCCCGAAGCGGCCGATCGGCACCGCGCCGGACGACGATGCCGGCGTCGGCATCTACGTCGAGGCGGATACGTCGGTGACCGGCAACGTGATCGAGAACGCGCCGTCCTACGGCATCGTCGCCGGCTGGGGCCGATATCTGCGCGACGTCGCAATCACGGGCAACGTGATCCGCAGGGCACTGGCGGGTGTGGGCGTCTCCGTCATGCCGGGCGCCGGCATCGCGCTCGTCAACAACAACATGATCTCGGAGACCCCGCGCGGCGCCGTCGTCGGCCTCGATCACGCCCGTGCCGTGACCTCGGATCTGTCGGCAGAGGGCGCGCAACGATTTGCGCAGGTGGTGCTCGGCGGCAATGCGGTCCGAAGGTAGGCGCGGCCGGCGGCCGGGCCGTTCATCCTTCGAGGCTCGCCACGGGACGCCTCGAGTCCCCCGGCTCGCGCCTCAGGATGACGGAGCGAGAGCCGCGGTTGCTTCCCTCCGCCAACCTTCGGAGCGTTAGAACGCATTCCTGAGCAGCGGGTACTTGGCTTCCAGGCCGTCGAGGCTGAAGGTGAATTCGACGACGCGCTCGGGGGCTGCGACGACTTCCTCGGCCGGAGGGACGAATTGCGACAGGAGCGCCGCCATCGCGGCAGGCACAGCCTTTGGCGGCTTCGCGGCAGGCACCGCGAGCGGTGGCTTCACTTCCGGCGCGGTGAACTGAGCCAATGCGGCTGGCGCGGCGAGCGGCGATCTCACGGCGGGGGCGGTGAGCGGCGCCCTCGCAGCGGGAGCCTTGAGCGGTGGCATCTCGGCAGGCGCGGTAAATGACGCCGGGGCCACGGGCGCGGCGGGCAGCGCTTCGGTGACCTCGGCAAGGACGTCCGGCGTCGGATCAAGCCTGACCGGCACGGCGGTCTCGGGGGCGATGTGGACGGACTTCGGCTGCACCGTCTGCGGCTGCTGCTCGCGCGGAAATACGCGGGGCATGGTCGCCGGCGACCAGCCGAATGCCGGGGTCACGCTTGCCGCCGCCTCGGCGACGTCTCCACCGGTTGCGAGCGCGCGCCAGGTCTGGACCGCGAGCTTGGCTTCCTGGATGTTTTCGAGGAATGCGATCTCGGAGTGATATCGGCGCCAGCGGCCGGTCTCGAACATTTCGGAGAGATGCTGCAGCCGCTGCTCGGCGAGAGCGCACCAGCGCGCCGCGACATCGCGGCCAGCAGCCACGACGCGATCAGACGCGCAATCGGATTCTTGGCGATGTGTCATGGACCAGCCCGTCAGGAGAGAACACGGATGGGGGGACGCAACGCACACGAATCAATTTCTACGCGACATGAATATTTTGTGGAAAAGATTTGACTTGTCCAGCAACGACGCTGCCCGCGTCGTCAAATACCGTAGTCGTGCGGAGATTTGCTGCGTTTTGGAGTCAAGCTTCGCACAGGCATAGCGGACCTGCTGCTTGCTTTGCCCGGGCCGGACGTGGATGCCGGCGTGACCTTTCAACCGAAAGCTGAGCGTCCGCTGCGTTTCAAAGAATTCGACGCCCCGAAGCATCGATGCTGCGGATTCTGGTCTTGAGGCATCTTCGTCACGCGAACCGGAATCCGCTGCGCTCAAAAAGTATCCTGGAAAGAAAAGACCCGTCCGGGGGGACAACCGGACGGGTCGAGCCATATGGGCGCTTGGGGTGGATGGGCGCTCGCGCCTGATATGACCTATGGGGAGGGATGACCGCTCCCACATAATTTGGTCGTGGCAGGGAGCTGAACGTTCAAGGCGCCGTTCGCTTTTTTGGCCTTCGGCGCGCGTGCATCTTTGTCGCAGCCGCTATCGCGCCGTCGGCCTATCCGCCTGAGAATCCGTGGCTTTCTCTTCCGCGCTCGACAGCGAGGGTTGTTCGATCGCGCGGCTATTGGGCTCATCGCGACGCTTGCCGGCATCTTCACGTTTTGTTGTACCGGACGCAGCCGCGACCGGCGTGGCGCTGTCGGCGGGAACGGCCATCACCGCGGCAAACGCATCGGTCTGACCGTCGCCGAACAGTTCGTCACGCCCGGGCGAGCCGAGGTCGCGTGCGGTCTTCGCCAGCGTCATGCGCAGCGCTTCCGGCTTCAAGGCGTAATTGCGCTCGAGCAGCAACGCCGCGACGCCGGAGACATAGGCCGCCGAGAACGAGGTGCCGGACGTCATCTGGTATTTGCCGTCCGGCGCCGGCAGGAAGATGTCGACCCCGGGCGCCGCGAGGGCGATGTAATTGCCACGGTTGGAGGCGGTGAACAGCCTGTCCTGCTGGTCGGTCGCGCTGACCGCGATGACGTTGGGATTGGCGGCCGGATACAGCGGCGGCGATTTCGCGCCGGCATTGCCGGCGGCCGCGATCAGCACGAGGCCGCGCGCGGCGGTGGCCGCGATGGCGCGCTCGATCACCGCGTCCTTGGGACCGGCAAAGCTCATATTGACGATCTGCGCGCCGTGCTCGGCGGCGTAATTGAGCGAGCGCAGGATGATGTAGGACGAGCTTTCGGTGCCGCCGTTGGCCCCGCCAAAGGCACGGATCGCGATGATGCGCGCTTCGGGCGCGCTGCCCATCAGCCGGGCATGCGCCACGATCGCGCCGGCGATGCCGGTGCCGTGGACGTGCGGGCCCTCGGTGCTGCCGAGCGCATCGAAATTGTCGGCGACGGAATTGGCGAGCTCGGGATGCCGGGCATCGATGCCGGAATCGATCACGGCGATGGTGACGTTGGCGCCCTGCGCCAGCTTATGCGCCTGCGGCAGGCGGAGCTTGGCCAGGGCATATTGGGCGGGATCGCCCCCGCTCGGGATCGTCGATTTCTGGTCCTGGAGCGCATAACGGAAGTTCGGCTGGACCGAGCGCACGCTGCCGTCGGCCGCGAATTCGCGCCGCACCGTCTCGTACGGACGGCCATCGGTGATGCGGAACAGACCGAAGGTGGCCCCGATCAGCGGGAAATTCTCCGACGAGATGCGCGTCAAGCCGTGCCGGCGGGCAAGTGCGTCGGCATCGCCGGGCGACAGCGTTCCATCGATCTCCGCCACGAATTCATTGGCGAAGCTGCGCAGATTGGCGGCGGCGGCCGGCGTGGCGTCGCCGCGGCCCTTGCCGGCGCTCTTCTTGCCGGACTTGGCTGCGCCACCGCCGCCCGCACTCGGCTGCGCCAGGCATTCGCCATCGGCATCGCGATAGGGCGCGGTGCAGGCCTGATACAGGTTCGGCGAGTAGCGCGTATGGGGCAGCACCGTCGTCGGCGGCCGGATCCGCGACGTCGTGGTGTGGGGAAAGGTCGCGATCGTCCGCGGGCCCGGGCCGACGTTGACGGCCCGCGCGGCGATACTGGGGCTGACCCGCGGGGTGATGCTCGGCGAGACGGTCGGCGTTCGCGAGGGCACGCTGATCGTGGGAGTGCGCATGATCGCCTGCGCCTGTGCGACCTCGACGCCGAGGCAGGCGGCGATCAGAAGCGCCGCGCCGACCGCTTGCCGTTCAAGCATGATCTTTACGGAAAACCGCTGCGCACTTTTCCGGATCATGCTTCAGGGCGCCGCGACGGCGAGGTTGACGAACTTCTCGCGCTGCATCTTGCCGAGCAGCGAAGCCAGCTCGTCCTGGCTCATGGCCTTGTCGAACTGGAGCCGGAACATGCCGCCCCTGGCGCCGTCGATGATCGAGGCGTGGTAGCTGTCGAGCAGCGCAGTGATGTCGGCAATGCGCGCCTCGGGCGTGAAGCGCACCAGGGCGCGTGCCGGCGCGGCGGCGCTGCCGAGCTCGCGCGTGATCGGCGCGCTGGTCGAGAGCGAAGCGGTCTGGAAGGTCGCGGGCTGGTTCTTCATCAGCACGGCGCCGATCACGCCGGCCTGCAGCACGAGCGCGACGGCGCCAAGGCCCGCCGACCACGCCAGCGTGCGCGGCGACAGGCTCGCAAAGAAGGTCGCGATGCGCGCCGACAGCGGCAGCGAGCCGGTCGCCCGCGCCGGCTCGGCGTCGATCGCGGCGAACAGCTTCTGCATCGCGCGTGCCGAGGGAGCCCCCAAGCTCTCGTTCAGATGAATGGTCTCTTCGTATTCGCCGCGGATCGCGGCATATTGCCTGGCCAGTTCGGGATCGCGCGCCAGCGCTTCCTCGACCCGGCGCGCATCGCGCGCGTTCAGCGTGCCGGCAGCGTGCCACGGCAGCAGCAGTTCAATTTCACCGGGCTCTTGCTCCAGCATCTTCTTGCTCAAAGCCATCATGGCCAGCCTCGCTCAACGCCGGCTGCCTTCAGCAGTTCGGCCAGTTTCTTGCGCGCATAGAACAAGCGCGTCTTCACAGTGTTCTCCGGTATCCCGACGATTTCGGCCACCTCTTCCACGGACTTCTCGTGGTAGTAGACGAGATCGACGATTTCCCGGTGTTCCGGCGAGAGGCCCGTCAGACACCCCCGCAACGCTGCACTGGTATCCTTCTTCTGCACCACCGTTTCCGGATCGTCGGACGTGTCCTCGATCGCGTTCGCGGCGTCTTCGTCCAGCTCGAAATCCTTCCTGCGCCGGAGCGCAGACAGGGCCTTGAATCGGGTAATGGCCAACAGCCAGGTGGAAACGGCGGATCGGCCCTCGAACTTGCCGGCCTGACGCCAGACGTCGAGAAACACCTCGCTGATGAGGTCTTCCGCCGCCTGCTCGTCCCGCACGAGCCTGAGCCCGAACCTGTAGACCCTGACATGGTGCCGCCCGTACAGCACCTGCATGGCGAGCCGGTCACCCTGGGCGATCCTGGCGATCAGGACCTCGTCCGAAGCCGCCTGTGTCACGCTCAAAGGCCGTCTCGCAAGGTTGGTCGGGTCGGCGCAGCAGACGGTTCGACTGGGGGTGCAAAATTGTTCAATTTACCGCACTCGTACGGGCGCCGGTGTGATCCACCCCACATACGCGCTTTTTTCCTGTCCCGCTCGCAGCCGTCGGCCGCCACAATCCAGATTGGTAACATAATACTGAGATACTTCCTTACGGAATGCCTGTCCGGCACAGGCGGCCCGGCCTCGTCCGGTTCCATAGCAGCGCCGCACGACATCTGTCTCGCCAAGCCCAATTTAGGCTCGATCACACCGCACCGATGCCTGACCGCCGGCAAAAAATTCTTTCGCCGGCCCATCACCTTGTTCCGTGCTGCACGGTTCGGATTCGGTTTCAAAGGATACCAAACCTAAAGGCTTGCCACGTAGATTTTTGCGCTGACATCCACCTTTGGCGGGATCATGGGCACGGCCGCGACGTCATTTCCCGAGAGGAATGCTGCTGAGGTCGCGGATATCGTCCTCGCCCCCGAGGCTGCGGCCCCCGAAGTCCGGGCGCGGCGGGCCCGGCAGCGCCGCCAGATGTATATCGGCCAGGTCGCGAGCTATTCGCTGGGCGCCTCCGTCCTGCTGCTCTACGCCTACGGCGGCACGGTCGACATGGCCGTTCCGTCGCTGTTCTGGCTCGGCGGCCTCCTGATCATCGGGACCTTCACCGTGCTGTCGGAGGCCGGCTTCGGCGACCGGTTTGAGGATCATTACCTCACCGTGTTCCAGATCTCGGCGCATATGGCGCTGCAGCTGCTGTTCCTGCTCGCCGTGCCGACGATCGGGGTCGCGTTCGTCGCCGTGCTGTTTCTGATCTTCGCGTTCGGCACGCTGCGCATGACCTCGCGCCAGGCGATGGTCACCTGGGGCCTTTCCACCTGCGGGCTTGGCTTCGTCTTCCTGGGCACGGACCTGCCGATCGGAATGCCGGTCGCCACCCGCCTGGAGCGAACCGCCTCGATGCTGTGCTTCGTGCTGGTGATCGGTCAGTGCGCCTTCCTCGGTCTGTTCGGCGCAACCCTGCGCAAGATCCTGTACCGGCGCAGCATCGAGCTGAAGGCCGCCTATCGGCGCATCGAGGAGCTGGCCGAGCTCGACGAGCTCACCGGCTCCTACAACCGCCGCTGCATCATGCGCCTTCTCGACGTCGAGATCGAGAAGTCGCGACAGACCTCGGCTCCCTGCGCGATCGCGCTGATCGATCTCGACTGGTTTAAGCGCATCAACGACGCCCACGGCCATCCCGTCGGCGACGAGGTGCTGCGCACCTTCGCGATCACCATTTTCGCCAATATCCGCCCGTCCGACAGCTTTGGCCGTTACGGTGGCGAGGAATTTTTGCTGCTGCTGCCGGACACGTCGGGCGATGCCGCGCAGCGCATGCTCGATCGCCTGCGCAGCATCGTCGCCGATCTCGATTGGCACGCATTCTCCCCAGGCATGCGCGTGACCCTTTCTGCCGGCGTCGTGACGCTGCGCGACCTCGATACTGCCGACACGTTTCTCGCCCGCGCCGATCGCGCGCTCTATTCCGCCAAGGCGCAAGGGCGCAACTGCATTGCAATCAGCTGACCAATCCATTTGATTCCGGCGCGACAGAAGCCGCCGGACCGAACGCTCCAGGACAGGGCAATGATATCCAAATCCATAAAATCATCCGAGAACCTGCTCGAGGAATTGCAGACTGCGCTCTCGCACGGCACCGTGGCGCGCCGGGTCGAGACGCTGCGCCGCGTCACCGATCTCTTCGTGGGCAACGCGGTCGACTATTCCGACGACCACATCCGCCTGTTCGACGACGTGTTCCAGTGCCTGGTCGAACAGATCGAGACGTCGGCCAAGGCGCTGCTTGCCGACCGCCTCGCACCGATCGCGGCCGCGCCGCCGCAAATCATCCGCACGCTCGCGCTCGACGAGGTCATCGAGGTCTCCGGGCCCGTGCTGACGAAATCGGAACGGCTGGACGAGACGACCCTGATCGAGATCGCGCGCACGAGAGGCCAGGCGCATCTCAAGGCGATCTCGCTCCGGCGCGTGCTGTCGGAGGCGCTGACCGACGTGCTGGTGACGCGCGGCAACGCCGACGTGGTGCAGTCGACCGTCAATAATCCGGGCGCGCGGCTCTCGGAGGGAAGCCTCACCGACCTCGTCACCCGCGCCGAACGCGACGACGACCTCGCGACCTGCATCGGCTTGCGGCCCGACCTGCCGCGCCATTACTATCTGAAGCTGGTCGCCAAGGCGTCCTTGAGCGTGCGCAGGAAGCTCGAGGCGGCGCATCCGGAGTTCACGGACGAGGTGTCGAGCGTGGTCCAGGAAGTTGCCCAGAGGATGCGCGCCGCCACCATGAACAAGCAGACCGAGATGGCGCGCGCGCTGGTGAAATCGCTGCACGAGGACGGCCGCCTCGACGAATTCCAGCTCACCGCTTTCGCCGAGCAGGGCAAGTTCGACGAGACCAATGCAGGGCTCGCCGCGCTCGCGGGCGTCGCGGTCGAGACCGCCGAGACCATGATGATCGAAAGCCGCACCGAAGGCGTGATGATCCTCGCCAAGGTCGCGGGCATGTCCTGGCCGAGCGTGCGCGCCATCATCGCCATGCGCGAGAAGCTCTCGGGCGGCCCGCAGACCGACATGCTGACGCTACGCGACACCTACGAAGCGCTGCGCTCGTCGACCGCGCAGCAGGTGCTGCGCTTCCATCGCATGCAGCAGAGCACGATTCCGGCGGCGTGAAGCTGACGCTCTAGTATCTTAGGACTTTGGATCCCACCGCCGCGCCGATCGCCGTCACCAGCGCGGTCGCGAGCGTGTACCAGGTCGCGACGAACAGGGGGGAATCGTCGGTGCAATGCGAGGCGTAGAGCGTCGCGGCGAGGCCGGCCGAGACCAGGCCGGCGAGCGCGCCTGCAAGCGCCGGATGCGAGGGCGCACCATGTCGCAGGCCGAACAGCGCACCTGCGAGCAGCGGCAGCGACATCGCGGGGATGGCGACCAGGCACACCCTGGAGTTCTTGCCCATCAGCCGCATCGTCATCGGCATCGCCGGCGCCATCATCGCCTCGCTGCCGATCGCGACCGCCAGCAACCCTACGGGGAGCAGCAGCAGCCAGCCCCAGCCGCGCATCAAGGCTTCGGGACGCGACAGATGCAGGCTGACGATGATCGCGGGGATCGCGAGCGACAATGTGACCGCGAACTTCATGTCGAAGAACGGATTGCGCATGGCCGTCATCACGTCCGGCCGCATGCCGAGGAAGGTCGCGAAAATCAGGATCGACAGCGGCGCGGCCACCAGCAGCGCCATCGTCAACACGGTCCCGACGCGCGGCACGCGGTGAGCGTTGTCGGCTGCGAGCGAGCGGATCAGTTGGTCGGTATCCATGACTAGTGGTCCCGCAATTTGGCAGTCAGTGCCGCAAGTCCGCGATGCAGGGCGACCCGCACCGCGCCTTCGCTCATCGAATACTTCGACGCCGTGTCCTTGATCGAGGCGCTTTCGACCGCGATCGACTGCAGCACGTCGCGCTGGCGCTGCGGCAGCGTGCCCAGTTGCGCCGCGACTTCGCCAGCCGAGGCCGTCTCTTGCGGCGCCTCGCCCGGCAGCGTCTCGGCGAAATCGTCGATGTTGACGAAGATGCGCCTTCCGCGCCGCCTGAGCGCATCGATCAGCTTGTTGCGGGCGATCGCGAACAGCCAGGGCGCGAAGGGGGCTTCGCTGTCCCAGGTGTGCCGCTTCAGGTGCACCGCCAACAAAATCTCCTGCACGATATCCTCGGCCTGATCGGGAGGCTGCCCGGCCCGCGCCAGGCCACGCCTCGCCGCAGCGCGCAGCACCGGCGTGACCGCCTTCAACAGGCGATGATACGCCGCATCATCGCCTGCCATGGCCGACCGCATCAGGCCGGTCCATTCGTCCTCACGTCCGCGCACGCGCGCCCCTCACCATGCAATTCGGCCGTTCGATCAATTTGTTACGCGAGGCGGCAAAGATCACGAATTCGTGATCATTGGCCGGGCCTCGCGACCGATACGGCCGTCGATCTCCGCGACGGCTCATAACACCGATCGCCCCGGCCCGCACCCGGCGCCCGGCGGCACAGGGACGGTTTGCCCCGTTTTTGCCCGGTGGTGCCCGAAGATTCCCATTTTCCGCCCCGCTGTCGTCACGCCCCAGGGTCTCTGTTCGCTTCCGGGACGGGCGGAATTGGGGAGATCATCACATGATGAAAGCCAGCGGGCGCGCGGCCCTGATTGTTGTGGCCGGGCTTTTGTTGCTGTTCGGAGGCTCTGCACGGGCGGAGCCAAGCTCAGCTGCGAGCAAATCGGACAGTGCGGGCAAGCAGGCCGACGCGGCCAAGCCGGGCAAGCATCGGCGCCACGAGTCTCGCCGCACCAGCACCGGCAAGACGGCACAGAAACCGGACGACAAGGCTGATCCTCAAGCAAAGGCCGACGAGGCCAAGTCCGACAGCAAGCCTGAGAGTAAGCCTGAGAGCAAGGCGGCCGACAACAAAGCGGCCGACAACGACCTGCCGGCCTCAAGCCAGATGCCGCCGGCAGTTGCCAATGCCAACGCGCAGCTTGCCGCCACCGACACGCCGACCTCGGCTGCGGCCTCCGCGATGACGGACCGTGCCAACGACAATGTCCAGGCCGCGGCCGACAATACCAGCGCCCCGAACGCCGAGAGCCAGGTCGTCGCACCCGATCAGCTCAACGACATCGACCGCGCCGCGCAACAGGACGATCCGCCGGCACAGAAGGCGGTCATTGCCGCAACCGAGGCCCAGCCCCGGCCGGCGCCGGTGATGGCAAGCAGCCAGCAGAGCTCGGCCTGGGACCAGAGCTCCCTGATCGGTAAGATCTTCATCGGTGTCGGCACGCTGCTCACGCTTGCGTCCGCCGCGCGCATGTTCATGGCCTGATCGCGGTTCCCAAGGGACGCGCGGCCCCGCGCGTCCTGGCATCTGCGGCCCTCTTGAAGCCATCCGCGCCAGCGGGCACATTGCCCGCTCAATCAAACGCGTGGGTGGAGCATGAGCACGTTCGAACACATCATCGTCGAGAGCAAAGGCGCGGTCGGCATCATCAAGCTGAACCGGCCGAAAATGCTCAACGCGCTCTCCTTCGGCGTCTTCCGCGAGATCGCCGCCGCGGTCGATGATCTCGAGGCGGACGATGCCATCGGCTGCATCGTCGTGACCGGCAGCGAGAAGGCCTTTGCCGCCGGCGCCGACATCAAGGAGATGCAGCCGAAGGCCTTCATCGACATGTTCTCGGAGGATTTTGCCGCGATCGGCGGCGACCGCGTCGCACGTTGCCGCAAGCCGACGATTGCGGCGGTTGCCGGGTATGCGCTCGGCGGCGGCTGTGAGCTCGCCATGATGTGCGACATCATCATCGCCGCCGACACCGCAAAGTTCGGTCAACCCGAGATCACGCTCGGCACCATTCCCGGCATCGGCGGGACCCAGCGCCTGACGCGCGCGATCGGCAAGTCCAAGGCCATGGACCTGTGCCTCACCGGCCGCATGATGGACGCGGCGGAAGCCGAGCGAAGCGGCCTCGTCAGCCGCATCGTGCCCGCTGACAAGCTGATGGACGAGGTGATGGCGGCGGCAGAGAAGATCGCCGCGATGTCGCGCCCTGCCGCCGCGATGGCCAAGGAAGCGGTGAACCGCGCCTTCGAGACCACGCTTGCCGAAGGCATGAGCGTCGAGCGCAACCTGTTCCACGCGACCTTCGCGCTGGAGGACCGCTCCGAGGGCATGGCGGCGTTCATCGAGAAGCGCAAGCCGGTGAACAAGAACCGGTAACGGCGCCGAACGGTCAGGCTGTCGTAAGGCTCGCCACGTTACACGGGATCCCTGTGACGAAGCTGCAACAAGCACGGATTTCATGGGGGTTTTCCCCGCGGCAGTTTGCCTGCGGGACCTCGGCTGGTTAAACAGCTAAGAGGCCACCGTCGGCGGGGGCGGACAGCCGGGATTAAGCGAGATTACATGATTGGGCGTGCCGCCAGAGCTGGTCGCGTAATGACGCGGCGCCGACCGGGCGCAGGTTCCGTGCTTGCCACATGGGCCGCGCTGGCGCTCTGTGGCGCCCTGCCCTCCGCCGCCTGGGCCGAGGCCCTGCCGGAGGCGCTCGCCAAGGCCTACCAGACCAATCCGCAGCTCAATGCCGAACGGGCGCGACAACGCGCCACGGACGAGAACGTGCCGCAGGCCCTCGCCGGTTACCGGCCGCAGATCGTGGCGAGCCTCAGCGCCGGCCTGCAATCAGTGCGCAATCTGTTGCCCGACAACACCATCCAGACCGGCAACCTGAAGCCGTGGATCATCGGCGTCACCGTGACGCAGACCCTGTTCAACGGCTTCCGGACCGCCAACAGCGTGCGGGCCGCCGAGCTCCAGGTGCAGTCGGGCCGCGAGGCGCTGCGCAATGTCGGCCAGGGGGTGCTGCTCGACGCCGTCACCGCCTACACCAACGTGCTCGCCAACCAGTCACTGGTCGAGGCGCAGCGTTCCAACGTGGCCTTCCTGCGCGAGACGCTCGCCGTCACCCAGCGCCGCCTCAACGCCGGCGATGTCACGCCGACCGACAGCGCGCAGGCCGAGGCGCGCCTCAATCGCGGCCTTGCCGATCTCAACGCCGCCGAGGTCGCGCTTGCCGTCAGCCAGGCAACCTATGCGCAGGTCATCGGCAATTCACCGTCGCAGCTTCGGGCCGCCGAGGCCGTCGACCGTTATCTGCCGAAGAGCCGCGAAGACGCCATGACGATGGCGATCCGCCAGCATCCGGCGGTGATGGCCGCCAGCTTCGACGTCGACGTCGCCTCCACCAACATCCGCATCGCCGAAGGCGTGTTGCTGCCGAGCGCCACCATCCAGGGCAGCGCCAGCAAGAGCCGCAACAACGACCCGACGCTCGGAACCTTTGCCGAGGACCAGGCCTCGATCGTCGCCAACGTCACGGCCCCGATCTATGACGGCGGCCAGGCCGCCGCGCAGACCCGGCAGGCCAAGGAGATCACGGCGCAGAGCCGGCTCGTGCTCGACCAGATTCGCAACCAGGCGCGCACGGCGGCGGTCAGCGCCTGGGTTGCCAACGAAGGCGCCAAGGTCGCGGTCTCGGCCTCGGAGTCCGAGGTGAAGGCCGCGACCGTCGCGCTGCAGGGCGTGCAGCGCGAGGCCGCCGGCGGACAGCGCACGACGGTCGACGTGCTGAACTCGCAGGCCGACCTGATCCAGGCCAAGGCCCGCCTGATCGGCGCGCAGCGCGACCGCGTCATCGCCTCCTACACGCTGCTCAGCGCCATCGGCCATCTCGACGTCAAGACGCTGAACCTGAACACGCCGGACTACCTGCCCGAGGTGCATTATCACCAGGTCCGCGACGCCTGGCACGGCCTGCGCACGCCGTCGGGGCAATAGGCTCAACTCATCCAGGCGGAGCCGATGCAAAGCCGCCGCATCCATCTGATGGGAGCTTCGGGCTCCGGCGTGACGACGCTCGGTCGGGCGCTTGCGGGCCGGCTTGCGCTGCCGCATCACGACACCGACGATTATTTCTGGCTGCCGACCGTGCCGCCTTACCGGACCACGCGTCCGCCATCCGAGCGTCTGCGATTGATGCACGAGATGTTCCTGCCGCGCCTGGATTGGGTGCTGAGCGGATCCGTCACCGGCTGGGGCGACGAGCTTGTTCCATTGTTCGATCTCGTGGTCTTCGTGACCACGCCGCGCGAGATCCGGCTGCAGCGCTTGCGCGCACGCGAGGCGGCCCATTTCGGCGCCGACGCCGTCGCGCAGGGTGGCTGGCGCCACGACGAGACCGAGTCCTTTGTCGATTGGGCCTCCCACTACGAGGCCGGAGATCGCGAGGGCCGCAATCTAGCCGAACACGAGGCCTGGCTCGCGGGCCTGCCCTGCCCGGTGGTGCGCATCGACGGCTCGCGCCCGCTTGCGGGCCTTGTCGAGCAGCTATGCAGCGAAGCGCAGCGGCAGCTGCCAGGCTGATGTGATACTGTCCCGTACAACTTCAAGAAAATCGAACAGGGAGAGAACCCGTGCTCAACCGACGCAGCGTCGTGCTTGCCTCCCTTGCCGCCGGAGCCGCCATGACCAGCAGAGCCCATGCGCGTGCCGCGCAGCCCGCGACGCCGGTCAATTTCGACGTCCCCGCGCATGCCTGCGACTGCCACACCCACATCCATGGCGATGTCGAAAAATTCCCGTTCTTCGCAGGCCGCGTCTATACGCCAGAGCCGGCAAGCCCTGAAGAAATGGCCGCGCTGCACAAGGCGCTGCATATCGAGCGCGTGGTGATCGTCACCCCGAGCGTCTACGGCACCGACAATTCCTCCTCCCTGTTCGGCATGAAGGCACGCGGCGCGACCGCGCGCGGGGTCGCCGTGATCGACGACAAGATCACTGAGGCACAGCTCGATGCGATGCATCAAGATGGCTTCCGTGGCATCCGCCTCAATCTGGCGACGGGCGGCGTCAACGATCCCAATGTCGGCCGGCCTCGCTTCACCGCCGCCGTCGAGCGCATGAAGGCACGCGGCTGGCACGTGCAGCTCTACACCACGCTGGCCATGATCTCGGCGATCAAGGACCTCGTCGACGCGGCGCCGGTGCCGGTCGTGTTCGACCATTTCGGCGGGCTCGAGGCTTCGCTCGGGCTGGAGCAACCCGGATTTTCCGACCTGATCGCGCTCGTCAAGTCCGGCAAGGCCTATGTGAAAATCTCCGGCGCCTATCGCTCCTCGAAGCTCGCACCCGACTACCAGGACATGGTGCCCTATGCCCGGGCGCTGATCGCGGCCAATGCGGAGCGCATCGTCTGGGGCACCGACTGGCCGCATCCGGATTCCAGCCGGGTCGAGGGGCGCAAGGCAACCGACATCGCGCCGCTCTACCAGATCGATGACGGACGCCTGCTCAACCAGCTTCCGGTGTGGGCGCCGGATGCGGAGGTACGCAAGAAGATCCTGGTCGACAACCCGGCGCGGCTGTACGGGTTCTGACGCTCAGCGCCCGCGGCGCGAGAAGAACGAGATCAGGACCGGCAAGGTCACGAGGATCACGACCGGCGCCAGCATCATGCCGGTGACGACGACGACCGCGAGCGGCTTCTGCACCTGCGAGCCGATCCCCTCCGACAGCGCCGCCGGCAGCAGGCCGACGCCGGCGACGATGCAGGTCATCAGCACCGGCCGCAGCTGCAACTCTCCGGTGCGCACCACCGCGGTCATGCGCTCCATGCCTTCTTCGATCAGCTGGTTGAACTGCGACAGGATGATGATGCCGTCCATCACGGCGATGCCGAACAACGCGATGAAGCCGATCGCTGCGGAGACGCTGAAGGCCGTGCCCGAAATCAACAGGCCGAGCACGCCGCCAAAAATCGCCATCGGGATTACGCTCATCGCGAGCAGCGTGTCGGTCATCGAGCCGAAATTGAACCAGAGCAGCACGCCGATCAGCGCCAGCGAGATCGGCACCACGATCGACAGCCGCCGGATCGCGTCCTGGAGATTGCCGAACTCCCCGACCCATTCCATGTGCGAGCCGGGCGGCAGCTGCACCTGCTCCGCGATCTTCTGCTGGGCCTCGCTAATCGCGCTGCCGAGGTCGCGCTCGCGCACCGAGAACTTGATCGGCAGATAGCGTTCCTGCTGCTCGCGATAGATGTAGGCCGCGCCCGAGACGAGGCTGATGTCGGCGACCTCGCTGAGGGGAATCTGGGTGACGCTGCCGTTCGGCCCGGGCGCGCCGATCCGCAAATTCTGGATCGCCTCCGCGCTCCTGCGATATTCCGGCGCGAGGCGGACAATGATCGGGAAGTGACGATCGCTGCCGGGCTCGTAGAGGTCTCCCGCGGTGTCGCCGCCGACCGCGACCTTGATCGTGGCATTGATGTCGCCCGGCGCAAGGCCGTAGCGCGCGGCCTTGGCACGGTTGATGTCGATCTGGATGGTCGGCTGCCCGAGCGAGGTGAATACCGCAAGGTCGGTGACGCCCTGCACGGTGGCCAGCACCTGCTTGATCTTGTTCGCGGTGTCAGTGAGCGCCTGGAGGTCGCTGCCGAACAGCTTGATCGAGTTCTCGCCCTTCACGCCGGAGACGGCTTCGGAGACGTTGTCCTGGAGATATTGCGAGAAGTTGAATTCGACGCCGGGGAAGCGATCGTCGAGCTGCTTGAGCAGCTGCGCGGTCAGCTCTTCCTTGTCGCGGGTGCCGGGCCACTGGTTCACGGGCTTGAGCGGCGCGAAGAACTCGGCGTTGAAGAAGCCGGCGGCATCGGTGCCGTCGTCGGGACGGCCGTGCTGCGATACGACGGATTCGACCTCAGGCCGGGCGCGGATCACCTTGCGCATCTCGTTGACGTAGGAATTGCCTTCCTGGAGCGAGATGGTCGGCGGCAGCGTGGCGCGGATCCAGAGATTGCCCTCTTCCAGCTTCGGCAGGAATTCGAGGCCGAGCAGCCGGCTGAGCGCCACCGTCATCAGCACCAGGCCGGCCGCGCCGCCGAGCACGATGTTGCGATTGGCGACCGCCCATTGCAGCAGCGGCGAGTACAAGCGGTGCAGGATCAGCATGACCCTGGTCTCGGTTTCCTCGACATGCGCCGGCAGGATGATCGCGGACAAGGCCGGCGTGACGGTGAACGTCGCAAGCAGCCCACCGGCCAGCGCATAGGCATAGGTGCGCGCCATCGGCCCGAAAATGTTGCCCTCGACGCCCGACAGCGTGAACAACGGCAGGAACGCCGCGATGATGATCGCCGCGGCGAAGAAGATCGAGCGCGAGACGTCGGCGGCCGCGCTGAGGATGGCGTGGCTCTTCATGCCGAACGTCGTCTCGGGCGACATAAGCCCGGCTTCCGAGATCGGCGTCGTGTGCGTCAGGCGGCGGAAGATCGCCTCGACCATGATCACGGTGGCATCGACGATCAGGCCGAAATCGATCGCGCCGACCGACAGCAAATTGGCCGATTCACCGCGCAGCACCAGGATGATGACCGCGAAGAACAGCGCGAACGGAATGGTGGCGCCGACGATCAGCGCGCTGCGGAGATCACCGAGGAAGATCCACTGCAACAGCACGATCAGGACAATGCCGACCACCATGTTGTGCAGCACCGTGTGGGTGGTGAGCTCGATCAGGTCGCCGCGGTCGTAGATGCGTTCGATGCGCACGCCGGGCGGCAAGATGCTGGAACTGTTGATTTGCTGGACCAGCTGGTGGACACGCTTGATGGTCGGCGAGCTCTGCTCGCCGCGCCGCATCAACACGATGCCCTGCACGATGTCGTCGGAATCGTCGAGGCCGGCAATGCCGAGGCGCGGCTTCTGGCCGACGGTGACGGTGGCGACGTCCTTGACCAGCACCGGATTGCCGCCGGTCTGCGCCACCATGGTGTTGGCGAGATCGTCGATCGAGCGGATCAGGCCGACGCCGCGCACCACGGCCGATTGCTGGCCGATATTGACGGTGTTGCCGCCGACATTGACGTTGGAATTGCCGACCGCCTGCAGCAATTGCGGCAGCGTCAGCCCATTGGCGACCAGCTTGTTGAAGTCGACCTGGAGCTCGTACGTCTTGCTCTTGCCGCCCCAGCCGGTGACGTCGATGACTCCCGGCACGGCGCGGAAGCGGCGCTGCAGGATCCAGTCCTGAATGGTCTTGAGGTCGAGCACGCTGTAGTTCGGCGGACCCACGAGACGGTAGCGGAAGATCTCGCCGATCGGGCTCAGCGGCGAAATCTGCGGCTGCACGTTGCCCGGCAGCGGCGCAAGCTGCGCCAGGCGGTTCAACACCTGCTGCAACGCCTCGTCATAGGTGTAGGCGAAGGAGAACTGAATTTTGACGTCGGAGAGACCGTAGAGCGAGATGGTGCGGATGGTCGTGATGTTCTTCAGGCCAGCGACCTGGGTCTCGATCGGGATCGTGATGTAGCGCTCGATCTCCTCCGCCGACAGTCCCGGGCTCTGCGTCACGATATCGACCATCGGCGGGGTCGGATCGGGATAGGCCTCGATGTTGAGCTGGTTGAACGCGATCAGGCCGCCGATCAGCACGGCGGCGAACATGCCGACCATCAGGAAGCGCCGGTTGACGGCAAGAGCGACGAGACGATCCATTCAGGTCTTCAATTTCTTGGGTCGTCGTCAGCTGCCGGACGCCGCGCGGTCGATGAACAGGCTGCCTTTGGTGACGATCTGCTCGCCGGGCTTCAGGTTGCCGGTGACCTCGACGAGGTTGCCGTTGACGAGGCCGATCTTGATCTGGCGCAGCTCGACCGATTTGTCCTCGCGTGCGACCCAGACACGAACCTTGTCGGCCTCGTAGATCAGGGCCTGTTTCGGCACCGCCGGTGCGGCGCGGTCGCCTGCCGAGTAGATCGTGACGTTGGCGAACATCTCCGGCTTGAGCAAGCCGTCCTTGTTGTCGATGGTGGCGCGGACCAACAGACGGCGAGTGCTGGGGTCGATTGCGGCGGCGACATAGTTGATCTTCGCGGTGAGCGGACGGCCCGGCAGCGCCATCACGTTGACGGTGACGTCCTGTCCGATGCAGACCGCAGCCGCATCGCTCTCGCGCACGAAGGCGGTGAGCCAGACGGTGGAGAGGTCGCCGATCACGAAGACCGGATCGCTGGCGCCAGAGTTGACGTATTGGCCGGGGCCGATCTTGCGCTGCACGACGGTGCCGGAGATCGGCGAATAGATCGTGATCTCCCGATCGATGACGCCTTTTTCCCGGAACGCCTTGATGGCCTCGTCGGTGAAGCCGAGGATGCGCAGCTTGTTGCGCGCCGCTTCCAGCGCCGTCGCTGAGGAGCGCATGTCATTCTGCGCCTGAACCTGCGTCGCTTCCGCCTGCTGATAATCCTTCAGCGGGATGGCATGGCCCTCATAGAGATCCTTGGCGCGCTTGAACTGGATGTCGGAGAGCTCGAGCGCCGACTTCGCCTTGTTCTGCGAGGTCATCGCCGCGATGAAGTCGTTCTGGGCCTGCACGGTGTCGGCGGCCTCGATCGTAAACAGCGGTTGGCCTTGCTTCAGCATCTCGCCCGGCTTGGCGAGCAGCTTGGTGACGCGGCCGGCATAGGGCGAGAACACCGGCGTCGACCGGTCCTCATCGACGGCGACCTTGCCTTCGGTGACGTATTCGGCGCGGAAGGCGCGCGCCTTGACCGGCTCGATCGTCAGCGTCGCCCATTCGGACGGCGTCGGCGTGAAGGTCTGCGCATTCCTGCGCGACTGGCTGGAGATTTCGGAGTGCTTCTTTTGCTTCGGCCCCATAGCGAGGAAGCCGTAGGCAGCGGCGGCGGCGAAAGCTAGTAAAACTACGGACGTGATCAGCCGCTGTCTGAACACCAGCAGTCGCTTGGTATTTTCAACCACCATGGAGCCCGGCCGTGTCTGCGACGATCTCGGCAGATGTCTGCCTTGTCGGTTGCGCTAATAGTGCCGAACTGGAATTTCAAACAACCTAAAAAACGCTGGCGCCCTTCGGTTTGCGTAAAAAATATCGCGACCTGTCAGCTTCATGTCAGCTTCGCGCCGGCCAATGTGCCGGATGAGAGCCGAGCGGCATCGCCGGACGAGACCATTGCGCCGGCGTCGCCGACAGCAGCGCCGAATGGCGCACCGCCTTCAGCATGCCGAATCCGGATGGCATGCTCTCGATGAACGCAGCATGTACGGCCTCGCCCGTAAGATCCGGGGTATTCAGTCCGCCTTCGAGCCGACCGAGATTCCAGAGCCAGCGCCCGGTCTGCGCCAGCGATACACGCACGTGCCAACTGCCGCCGTCGCGGGCCTGGCGCATCTTGGCCATCATCGCGCCGAACGCCATCAGATAGCCGGTGGCGTGGTCGAGTATCTGCGCCGGCAATTCCTTGGGAGCATCGAGGCCGGCGGCTCGGCCCTCGGCGTGATTGAATCCGGTCGTGGTCTGCACCAGGGAATCGAAGCCGCGGCGCGCGGCCCAGGGCCCGGCATGGCCATAGGCCGACAGCGTCACATAGACGATGCCCGGATTGATCCTCGCTGCATCCTCCGGCGAAAAGCCGAGCGCGGCAAGCGCACCCGGGCGATAGCCTTGCGAGAAAATGTCGGCGTCCTCCAGCAGCTCGCGCAATTGCGCCTTGCCCGTGTCGGTCTTCAGCTCGATGAAGGTGCTGAGCTTGCCGCGGCCGGTATCGATGGTGAGCCAATCGATGGCCGGCAGCGCCGGCCCCGACACGAGCAGCACATCGGCGCCGTGCGCGGCGAGCGTGCGGCCGGCGACGGGGCCTGCGATGACGCGGGAGAGATCGAGCACGCGAAGACCTTCGAGCGGACGATCGCCTTTTGGCCACGGCTTTGGCGGGGCTTCGCCGATCTTCTCGATCGAAATCAGCGGCAATTGCGCGAGCGCGCGCGCCTGCGGCAATGCCGACCATTCGTCGTAGCTCCGCATCAGCGCAACCACGCCGCCCGCCGCGTAAGCTGCCGTCTCGAAATCCTCGCCACTCCATTGCATCAGCGCAGCCTGCACCTTGTCGCGCTCCGGCTCGCAACCGAGCACCTCGCAGACGGCCTTGCGATGATGCGGGAAATTGGTGTGGCAGCGAACGAAGCGGCCATCGCCGGTCCTGTAGACGCCGGCAATCGCGTCCCAGGCCGGCGGCGGCGGCTTGTCGTCGAGACGCAGATAGCGCTCGGAGCGGCATTCGGCGACGGCGTGGCGCATGTCGACGGAGACGTCTTGCATCTGCCCGCTGCGCAGCCGCCAGATCTCGGCCGCGGCGAGGCCGGCGGCGGCGATGGTGGTCTGGCCGGCGACGGCCACGCGAAATGAAGAGGGAATCTGCGGCTCCTCGCCGGTCAGCCGCACGCGTTCGAGCGCGGCCGGATCTCCGCCGGCGGAGGTCCAGATATCCTTGAGGATATCGGCGGGGCTTTGCATGGCTGCTTCTCTCCCTTGCAGTTGAGCATGATCTTTCGGAAAACCGCTGCACACTTTTCCGGATCATGCTGTATTTTTACGACCATCCATCAGCACATAAGGGAATGCAATGGCCGCCATCGATCCCCTCATCGCAGCTGCCGTGTTCATCGCGACGGCGGCCACCGACGCTGTCTACGTCATGTTCACCTCGGCCGTGATCGCGCGCAAGCGCATTCCGGCGGCGAACTGGAGCGCGGTCTGGTACCTGCTCTCCTCTTATGCCGTGATCAGTTACACCGAAAACGCATTCTACGTCGCCTTCGCGGCAATCGGCTCCTGGACCGGCGCCTATGCGTCGCTGACGTTCCTGCACCGCCCGCCCGGCGGCCCGCCGGTGGGAGCGGCGCCGGAATGAGGTGGGCGAGGTCTCTCTCCACGTCATTGCGAGGAGCTCTTGCGACGAAGCAATCCAGACTGTCGCCGCAGAAGCATTTCTGGATTGCTTCGCTGCGCTCGCAATGACGAATTGATAGTTCAGCATTCCTATCAAAACAGCTACTCTCTCTGCACCAACAAGAAGGACATAACAATGGATCTCGGTCTCAAGGGAAAGAACGCCATCGTCCTCGGCGGCACGCGCGGCATCGGGCGGGCGATTGCGGCGACGCTCGCCGGTGAAGGCGCCAATGTCGCGGTGTGCGCACGCAATGCGGAGCAGGTTGCGGCCACCGTCGTTGAACTGAAGGCGAGCGGCGTCAAAGCCAGCGGCGGCCCCGTCGACGTCACCGACGGCGCGGCGTTGAAATCGTGGATCGAAGGCGCGGCGAAGGAGCTCGGCGGCATCGACCTGCTGTTCTCCAATGCCGGCGCAATGGCGCAGGGCCACGACGCCGCGTCGTGGGAGCAGAATTTCCGGCTCGACGTTCTCGGCGCTGTGCACGCCTTCGACGCCGCGCGGCCGTTTCTCGAAGCCAGCGGCGAGAGAAGCGGCGATGCCGCCGTCGTCATCATCTCCTCGATCTCGGCGGCGCAGGCCGACACGGCCAGCTCCTACGGCCCGATCAAGGCGGCGCTGATCCACATGGCCAAGGGCCTGGCGCGGCAATACGCCAAGAAGAAGATCCGCGTGAATGTGGTGTCGCCGGGCACCGTCTATTTCAAGGGCGGCGTCTGGGAGATGATCGAGAAGAACATGCCGGAGCGTTACAACGACGCGATGAAGCGCAATCCGACCGGTCGCATGGCAACGCCGCAGGAGATCGCGAACGCGGCGGTGTTTCTGGCGAGCCCGGTGTCGGGGTTCACGACGGGATCGAATCTCGTGGTGGACGGCGCGATCTCGAACCGGGTGAATTTTTGAATCGAGCATGACTTGCGCGACTCCCTCCATCGTCATGGCCGGGCTTGACCCGGCCATCCACGTCGTGCGGGAGCACGCGGAAAGACGTGGATGCCCGGGTCAAGCCCGGGCATGACGACCGAGAATGACGCACGCCGTCGTTGCAAGCAAACTCGAGGCGGCATCCGGCGCCACTCACCTCAATGAAAGTCCCGCGACGGCGGCAGGATGCGGACGTTGCGGGGGTGGCGGATCTTTTGCGCCGGCATGTCCGCGAGCGCGCGAGGGTCTTCGTTGAGCGGCTCGACCAATGTGGCGCCTGCCGGCACCGCATGCTGGCGGCTCAAAGCGTCGTTGGCGAGGCCGACCAGATCGTGCGAGCGGTCGATCATGCGCTGGGCGATGAGATGCGTCACCTTTTCGGGGCTGCTCTGGATATAGCCCTGGACCTCGATGAGCCGCGCGCCCATGACTTCCTTCCGGTATTGCTCCATGATCTTGGGCCAGACCACGACATTGGCGATGCCGGTTTCGTCCTCCAGCGTCATGAACACGACGCCGCTGGCGCTGCCCGGACGTTGCCGCACCAGCACCACGCCGGCGCAGCGGACGCGGCGCCGCTCGTTCTCATGATTGATCTCCTTGCAGGAGACGATCCGCTCACGCGTAAACATCTCGCGCAAGAACTCCATCGGATGGCCCTTCAGCGACAGCCGGATGGTCTGGTAGTCCGCGACCACCTGCTCGGCGCGCGGCATTAGCGGCAGCGGCCTTGCGCCTTCGTCCGGTTGCTCGCGCGCGGTCGCCGCCTCGAACAGCGGCAGCGGCACGTCGTCGGGCAGCCGCCGCACCTGCCATAGCGCCTCGCGGCGATCGAGCCCGAGCGAGCGGAACGCGTCGGCATCCGCCAGCAGGATCAGCGCGCGCTTGGGCAGGCCGGTGTCGCGGGCAAAATCTTCCAGCGAGGTGAAGGGACGGCGGGTGCGGGCGGCAATGATGCGGTCGGCCCAGTCGGGCACTCTATCCATGTTGTCATTCCGGGGCGCGCGAAGCGTGAACTCTGGTGGGCAATTGCGCCTCTGAGGATCTCGAGATTCCGGGTCTGGTGCTAACGCACCATCCCGGAATGACAGCTGGGAGCGTTTCAGCCGCTCCTCGTCTTCATCCAGCCAGTGGAAGCCGTCGATCTGGCGGAAGCCAAGGCGCACGGCACAGTATTTGCCGCTCCCCTCCTCCAGCGTGTTCTGCGCAAAGCTGTAGGACACGTCGATGTCGCGCACCTCGACGCCGTTCTTGCGGGCGTCGCCGACGATCTGTGCCGGGGCATAGAAGCCCATCGGCTGCGAGTTCAACAGGCCGCAGCAGAAGGCATCCGGGTGATAGTGCTTCAGCCACGACGAGATGTAGACGAGCTGCGCAAAGCTCGCGGCGTGGCTTTCCGGGAAGCCGTAGGAGCCGAACCCCTTGATCTGGTCGAAGCAGCTTCTGGCGAAGTTGGGATCGTAGCCGCGCGCCACCATGTTGCCGATCAGCTTTTCCTCGTATTGGCCGATGGTGCCGACATTGCGGAAGGTCGCCATCGAGCGGCGCAGGCCATTGGCTTCCTCGGAGGTGAAATGTGCCGCTTCGATCGCAATCCGCATCGCCTGCTCCTGGAACAGGGGCACGCCGAGCGTCTTGTGCAGCACCTTGTAGAGCTCGTCCCTGTCGCCATGCTCCGGCGACGGCGAGGGATAGCTCACATTCTCCAGCCCGTTCCGCCGCCTTAAGTAAGGATGCACCATGTCGCCCTGGATCGGTCCGGGGCGCACGATCGCGACTTCGATGACGAGATCGTAGAAGGTCCGCGGCCTCAACCGAGGCAGCATGTTCATCTGCGCGCGGCTCTCGACCTGGAACACGCCGAGCGACTCCCCGGCACACAGCATGTCGTAAACCCTGGGATCGTCCTGCGGGACGCTCGCCAGCACGAAACGCTCGCCCTTGTGCTGCTCGATCAGATCGAAGCACTTCCTGATGCAGGTCAGCATGCCCAGCGCCAGCACGTCGACCTTCATCATGCTGAGCGCATCGACGTCGTCCTTGTCCCATTCGATGAAGGTGCGGTCGTCCATTGCGGCGTTGCCGATCGGCACATAGGTGTCGAGCCGGTCCTGGGTCAGCACATAGCCACCGACATGCTGGGACAGATGGCGCGGGAATTCGATCAGCTCGGTTGCGAGCTCGACCGCGAGGTTGATCATGGGATTTTGCGGATCTAACCCGGCCTGCCGGACCTGCATCTCGTTGAGGCCCTTGCCCCAGCTGCCCCAGACGGTGTCGGCGAGCGCGGCGGTGACGTCCTCGGTCAGGCCCAGCGCCTTGCCGACGTCGCGAATGGCGCTGCGCGGGCGATAATGGATGACGGTCGCGATGATCGCGGCGCGGTGGCGACCGTAGCGGCGATAGACATATTGCATCACCTCCTCGCGCCGCGAATGCTCGAAATCGACGTCGATGTCGGGCGGCTCCAGCCGCTCCTTGGAGATGAAGCGTTCGAACAACAGATCGACCTTGGTCGGATCGACCGAGGTGATGCCGAGCACGTAGCACACGGCCGAATTCGCCGCCGATCCCCGCCCCTGGCACAGAATGTTCTGGCTGCGCGCATAGTGCACGATGTCGTGCACGGTGAGGAAATAATGCGCGTATTTCAGCTCGGCGATCAGCGCGAGCTCCTTGTTGAGCGTCGCCCGCAGCTTGTCGTCGATCTTGCCGTCGAAATACTTCTCGACACCCGCCCAGGTCAGATCCTCCAGATGCCCCTGTGCGGACTTGCCCGGCGGCACCGGCTCGTCAGGATATTGGTATTTGAGCTGATCGAGGGAAAACTCGATGGCGTCCGCAAACCGCATGGTCTCCGCGATCGCATCGGGAAAATCGCGGAACAGACGCGCCATCTCGCGCGGTGTCTTCAAGAACCGCTCGGCATTGGCTTCCAGCTTCCGCCCCACAGCCTCGATCGTGGTCTTTTCCCGGATACAGGTCAGCACATCCTGCAGCGGACGGCGGCCGGGATCGTGATAGAGCACCTCGTTGGTCGCGAGCAGCGGCACCTTTGCCTTCATCGCGAGATCATCGAGCCGCGCCAGCCGGCGCCGGTCGTCGCCGCGATAGACCAGGCTCGCCGCCAGCCACACGCCTTCGGCGCGGCCCGCCTTCAGCTGCGCCAGAACGTCCAGCGCCTGGGCCGGGTCGAAGCGATGCGGCAGCGTCACGATCAGGAGCTGGCCTTCGGAAAATTCCAGCAGATCGGCGAGGCTGAGACGGCACTCGCCCTTCTCGATCCGCGTGATGTCGTCGCCGCGCTTGCCCCGGGTCAGGAGCTGGCACAGCCGGCCATAGGCGGCGCGGTCGCGCGGATAGACCAAGATGTCGGGCGTGCCATCGATGAAGACGATGCGCGCACCGATCAGCAGCTTCGGCTTGTGCAGCACCTTGTCATTGTCGAGCTCCTTGTAGGCCCGCACCACACCGGCCAGCGTGTTGTGATCGGCGATGCCGATCGCGGGAATGCCGAGCGCGCTGGCCTGATGCACATAGGCGCGCGGATCCGAGCCGCCGCGCAGGAAGGAGAAATTGGTGGTGATGCCGATCTCGGCATAAACGGGCATATTCATGCGAAGAGACCGTGCACATACCAGCCGGGCGAGGCGGGCTTGCCGTCGCCGTCGAACACTTCCCCCTCGTAAAGACCGTCGCGAAAGATCCAGAAGCGCAGGCCCTCGGCATCCTCGATGCGAAAATAATCCCGGGTCAGCTGCTTGCCGTCCTGCCGCCACCATTCCATCGCGATCCGCTCGGGCCCCTCCACCCGCACCACGGCATGCAGCGCGCGGCGCCAGGTGAATTGATGCGGCGGACCATCCGGCACGGCGGCGAACGGCACCTTGATCGGCTCCGGCTTGTCGAACAGCCTTAAGGGACGCAGCGGCGGCTCGCTCTCGACCCGCGCGGGCCATTCGGCCTGCATGGCGGCAGCAAGATGATGCTGCGCCGGGGCGGCCATCACTGCACATTCGGGAATATGGGTATCCTCAGGCAGGTGCACGACGACGCGTTTTCCCCCGATGCGCGCGGCGATGCGGTCGATCAGCGCGGCGAGTTCGTCATTGTCGTGGACATGGGCGTCGAGATCGCGCTGCTCCTGCACCACGATCTCGGTGCGGCTCGCCGACAGACGCACCATGTCGAAGCCGAAGCCGGGATCGAGCGGATCGGCGAGCGCATCGAGACGCTCGCGGAACAGGCGGTCGATTACCGCGCTTTTCGTCACGGGACGTCCGGTCTCGACCATGATCGCGCGCACCACGCCGTCGGTGCGGAAGAAGGCGGCCTCCAGCCGGCGCGCGCCTTTGCCCTGCTTCTCCATCGAGGCGATCAGCGTGTCGGCCAGCCGCGACAACGTCATCGCAATCATGGTGTCGGTCGCGATCGGCTCGGCGAAACGCTTCTCGACGATGTAGTCGGGCAGCGGCTTGCGCGGGCTGATCGGCGCATCGCCCTGCCCCAGCGCATGCGCGAGCAGCGTGGAGAACCGGGCGCCGAACCGCGCCGTGATCTCGCTTCGTGTGCGCGAGGCGACGTCGCCGATGGTCTTCAGGCCGGCGCGGCGCAAGCCAGTGGTGATGGCTTCGCTTGCACCGAGCGCGGACACCGGAAATGCGCTGATCGCCGCCGCCTCGCCGCCATCGGCGACGATGCTGCCGGAAGCCTGCCGCGTCAACGTACGCGCGCAGACCGACGTGCCGGCGATCGCCGCACCGACGGCAAAGCCCTGCCGGCCGAGCGCACGAACCAGCGTCGTGAGCAGCGCAGCCTCGCCGCCGAACAGATGCGCGCAGCCGGTGATGTCGAGGAACAGCCCGTGCGGCGGATCGAGCGCCACCAGCGGCGTGAAGCGGTCGCACCAATCGGCGATATCGCTGAGCGTCTTCGCATCGGCCGCGACATCGGCGTCGAACACTTTCAGATCCGGACACATCGCCCGTGCATTGGCCAAGGGTTGGCCGATGTACAGGCCGAGGCGCTCGGCGGCCTCGTCCAGCGCATGGATCACCAGCGCATTGTTGTCCTTGATGACGACGATGCTCGGATGAGCGGATTTACCCAGCCCGGCGATCCCAAGGAACCGCTGAATCCGGTCGATGGGCAGGCGCGGCAGCCACAGGCTGAGAATACGTCGACGGCTCGCTGAACTGGCACTCATCACAATTCCATTCCATGATCCACCGGCCGCAGGGGCCATGACGATTGCGCAAGAGCTCGGCATCGAAGCGCGGCGCGCCCCAAACGCTCCACACAGGTCCCGGCGGCGAATGCGCCGCGCGCAGCATCCATCGTGTCTCCGCGGTCGACGGCAAAGGTTGCGCGGCCATGCGCAGCATCAGGCCGGTGACGCCGGAGCCTTGCGCGGCCAGCGTCAGCTTGCGGCTCGCCACCAGATCGAACTGCCTGGTCTCGCCCCAGAGCTCGAGCACGACGGCGCCCAGCGCGTCGCAGGCGAGCGCATCGGCCGAGGTGCGCAGCGCGCTCTCGACATCGGCGGCGCGAACCATCACCACGCGGCGCGGATCGAGGCCGAGCTCTTTCAGCCCGCTCATCGACAGCGCGCCGGTTTCCACTTCCGAAAAGTCCTGCCGCACCCACAGCAGCGGCTTGCGTGCCGTCACGCGCCCCGCAAGTCCCATGACAAAGCCCGTTGCGGCCACGCCCTGGCGCCCCTCGCAAAACACCTCGTGGATCGCCGCACGCGCGAGCCCGCCCTTCAGCGCGTCGTCGATCCCGCTGTGGCCGAGCGCCACCCGATCGTGCTGATGCACGATCTCCGCCGTCTCGATGCGCTCGATCTGGCCGCGCAAGATCGCAAGCGCGCTTCCACGTGCGCCGCTCATGCTCGCCGCTCCTTCAGAGATTGATGCCGTGGTCTTCAAAAGAAGAACCAGCGGCTGGCTCATTTGTTCATGATATGTTCTAATATAAAGCTAACGGCGCGCGGAGAGTCAATCGAATTGGCGCGCTTGCGGATTCATCAGCGGAATCAATGGGATTTTGACATGGACGTACAACGTAAGCTGGAGATCCTGGCCGATGCCGCCAAGTACGACGCGTCCTGCGCCTCCAGCGGCACCGAAAAGCGGGATTCCAGCGACGGCAAGGGCATGGGCTCGACCGCGCCCGGCATGGGCATCTGCCATTCCTATGCGCCGGACGGACGCTGCATCTCGCTGCTCAAGGTGCTGCTGACCAACGCCTGCAATTACGATTGCCTCTATTGCGTCAACCGCGCCTCCTCGAACGTGCCGCGCGCCCGCTTCACCATCGAGGAGGTGGTCAAGCTGACGCTCGACTTCTACCGGCGCAATTACATCGAGGGCCTATTCCTCTCCTCCGGCATCATCCGCAGCCCCGACTACACCATGGAGCAAGTGGTGAGCGTCGCGCGAAAGCTGCGCGAGGAGCATCACTTCCGCGGCTACATTCACCTGAAGACCATTCCCGAGGCCGACGACGCCCTGATCGCGGAGGCCGGCAAATATGCCGACCGTCTCTCCATCAACATCGAGATGCCGCAGGAAACCAGCCTGCAGCAATTCGCGCCCGAGAAGGACGTGCGCGCGATCCGCCGCACCATGGGCCGGCTGCGGCTGAAGCTCGACGAGGCCGCGGAGAACCGCGCAGCGAAAACGAAGGTCAAGCCGCAACGCTTCGCGCCGGCCGGCCAGAGCACGCAGATGATCGTCGGCGCCGACGCGGCCTCCGACCACACCATTCTCCACACCAGTTCAAATCTCTACGGCTCATACAAGTTGAGGCGGGTCTACTATTCCGCCTTCAGCCCGATCCCCGACGCCAGCCGCGCCTTGCCACTGGTGCAGCCGCCGCTGCTGCGCGAGCACCGGCTCTACCAGGCCGACTGGCTGATGCGGTTCTACGGCTTCGATGTCGGCGAGATCGTTGACGACAGCGCGATGCTGCCGCTCGAGATCGATCCCAAGCTCGCCTGGGCGCTGCGTCACCGCGACCGCTTCCCGCTCGACGTCAACCGTGCCAGCCGTGAGGAGCTGCTGCGCGTGCCGGGCTTCGGCACCAAGGCGGTCGAACGCATCATCGCGGCGCGGCGCACCACCACGATTCGCCTCGCCGATCTCGCGCGGCTGCATGTGCCCCGCAACAAGGCGATGCCGTTCATCGTCCTCAGCGATCACCGGCCGTCGCCACACCGTCTCGACGACGCGCAACTGATCGAACGATTCAAACCGAAGGCAACGCAACTGGGGTTTGGCTTCTGATGCAATACATCATCCTCGACACCGAAACCGATTTCGACGGCTGGCGCAAAGCCGCACGCAGCCTCGTGCTTCATCACGTCCAGCCGGCCGATGTCACCTGGACCGTGCAAGGCGGTGAAGCGGACTTGTTCGCACCGCCCACGCCATCACCGATCTTCGAGGTGAACGACGGCACCTTCAACGTGTCAGGCAAATTCATCGAGCTCGCCAAGGCAGCGATCCTGCACCGCGATCCCCAGCGCTTCGCCATCCTCTATCGCCTGCTGTTCCGGCTGAAGGACAATCACGACCTCATCGAGGTCGCGACCGATCCTGACGTGGCGCAAGTCACCGCCATGGCGAGAGCGGTCCATCGCGACGAGCACAAGATGCATGCCTTCGTGCGTTTCCGCGAAATCGGCAGGGAACGCGAGGCGCATTACGTCGCCTGGTTCGAGCCGGAGCATCACATCGTCGAGCTCGCCGCGCCGTTCTTCGCAAAGCGCTTTGCCGACATGCCCTGGTCGATCCTGACCCCGGACCTCTGCGCGCATTGGAATGGCCATTCGCTTTCGTTCACGCCGGGCGTCAGCAAGAGCGAAGCGCCAAGCGAAGACCGGCTCGAGGAAACCTGGCGGCGCTACTACGCCAGCATCTTCAATCCGGCCCGGCTCAAGGTGAAGGCAATGCAGGCCGAGATGCCGAAGAAATACTGGAGGAACCTGCCCGAGGCTTCGATCATTAAGCCCCTGATCGAGGACGCCGAGCGCATGACCGGTGCTATGATCGCCAATGCCGCAACCGATCCGCACAAGCCCCAGAAGCGGCCGGAGGCTCCGATGAAACGCAAGCCCGCTGCCGACGATCTCGAGGCGCTCCGCGAGGAAGCCGCGCATTGCCGCGCCTGCCATCTCTACAAGGACGCGACCCAGACCGTGTTCGGCGAAGGCCCGAAGTCCGCCAACATCATGCTGGTCGGCGAGCAGCCCGGCGACAAGGAAGACCTCGCCGGCCATCCCTTCGTCGGGCCGGCCGGCCAGATGCTGGACCGTGCGCTGGAGGAGGCCGGCGTCGACCGCAAGAAAGTCTATGTCACCAACGCGGTCAAGCACTTCAAATTCGTGCCGCGCGGAAAGATCCGCCTGCACCAGAAGCCGAACACGCCCGAGATCCGCGCCTGCCGGCAATGGTACGAGCGGGAAGTTGCGGCGATCCAGCCCGATCTCATCGTGGCGATGGGCGCGACCGCCGCGCAAAGCGTGTTCGGCAAGATCACCCCGATCGGCAAGACCCGCGGCCGCCTCATCGAGCTTCCCGAGGGACGAAAAGCGCTGGTCACGGTGCATCCGTCCTATCTGCTGCGGCTGCCTGATCCGGACGCCAAGGCGCTGGAATATCGGCGCTTTGTCGAAGACTTGAAAATCGCCGCGACCCTGCAGAGGAAGGCTGCCCACGCCGCGTGAATTACGACGCCGCCAGCTGTTCCTCGACCAGCTTCACCCAATAGGACGTGCCGTAGACGATCGCCTCGTCGTTGAAATTGTAGGCGGGGTGATGCAGCCCGGCGCTGTCGCCGTTGCCACAGAAGATGAAGGCGCCGGGCCGCGCTTCCAGCATGTAGGCGAAATCCTCGCCGCCCATCAGCGGCGGCATCTCGTGCACATTGGCGTCGCCCGCAACCTGCTTGGCGATGCGGCGCGCCACCTCGGTCTCGGCGGCGTGGTTGTTCACGACGGGATAGTTGCGCTTGTAATGCAGGTCGATCTTGGCGCCGGTGATCTGCGCCACGCCAGCCACGACCTCGTGCACGCGCTTCTCGACCAGCTTGCGCACCTCGGGCGAGAGCGTGCGGATGGTGCCCCGCAGAGTCGCGGTCTGCGGAATGACGTTGCGGGCGTTGCCGGCATGGAATTCGCAGATCGAGATCACTGCCGATTCCAGGGGATCGACGCTGCGCGCGACGATCGTTTGCAGGGCGGTGATCACCTGCGCGCCAACCAGCACGGAATCGATGCATTTGTGCGGACGCGCGGCATGGCCGCCGAGACCCTCGATCATGATGTCGACCTCGTCGGTCGCCGCCATGATCGGACCAGGCCGGATTGCGAACGAGCCGACCGGGATGCCCGGGCCGTTGTGCATGCCGTAGACCTGCTCGATGCCGAAGCGCTCCATCAGGCCGTCCTTGACCATGGCCGCGCCGCCGGCGCCGCCCTCCTCCGCCGGCTGGAAGATCACCACGGCATCGCCGGCGAAATTACGGGTCTCGGCGAGGTATCGGGCTGCCCCGAGCAGCATCGCGGTGTGACCGTCATGGCCGCAGGCGTGCATCTTGCCCGGAATCTTGGAGGCGTAAGGCAGGTTGGTCTGCTCGTCGACGGGCAGCGCGTCCATGTCGGCACGCATGCCGATCACCTTGAGACCTTCGCCGGCCGGCTTGCTGCCCTTGATGACGCCGACCACGCCGGTCTGGCCGAGGCCGGTCACGACCTCATCGCAGCCGAACTCGCGCAGCCGGTCCGCTACGAATGCTGCGGTGCGATGAACGTCGTACAGCAGCTCGGGATGCTGGTGGATGTCCCGGCGCCAGGCCTGAATGTCGGATTGGAGGTCGGCGACGCGGTTGACGATGGGCATGGAGGTCTCGAGCGTTGTTGAAATGCAGGACTGTCTACCATGCAAGCGTCAGTCCAGCTAACTCCCGCAGATCGAGGGTAGCCCTGTCCTCTCGTCATGGCCGGGCTAGCGGCGAGCTCGTCTCCAACTTGTCTTGAGCTTGTCTTGAGCTTGTCTTGGCCATCCACGTCCGACTATTAGGACAGAAAGCGCGTGGATGTCCGGGACCAGCCTGGCGTGACGCCTGTTTGGGTGGAAGCAGAATGCCAAGGCGGCTCGAAGGTGAGTTTGACTACATTGTCGTCGGGGCCGGCACCGCCGGCTGCATCGTCGCCAACCGGCTCTCGGCCGAGCCCAAGAACCGCGTCCTCATCCTCGAAGCCGGCGGCGACGACAACTGGATCTGGTTCCATATCCCGGTCGGCTATCTCTTCGCGATCGGCAATCCGCGCTCGGACTGGATGTTCAAGACCGAGGCCGAGCCCGGGCTGAACGGCCGCGCGCTCGCCTATCCCCGCGGCAAGGTGATCGGCGGCTGCTCGGCGATCAACGCCATGATCTCGATGCGCGGACAGGCTGCCGATTACGATCACTGGCGCCAGCTTGGGCTGACCGGCTGGGGCTACGACGACGTGCTGCCGCTGTTCAGGAAGCTCGAAGATCATTTTCTGGGCGCGAGCGAGCATCACGGCGCCGGCGGCGGCTGGCGCATCGAAGCGCCGCGGCTGTCATGGGACATTCTCGATGCGGTCGGGGACGCCGCCGAGGAGATGGGCATCAAGCGCATCCCGGATTTCAACACCGGCGACAACGAAGGCACCAGCTATTTCCACGTCAACCAGAAGCGCGGCCGGCGCTGGTCCTCGGCGCGCGGCTTCCTCAAGCCGGCCCTGAGGCGGGCGAACCTGCGGCTCGAGAAGCATGTGCTGGTCGACCGCCTGATCATCGAGCAGGGCCACGCCGTCGGCGTGCGCTTCATCCAGAACGGCGAGATGATCGAGGCGCGCGCGAAACGCGAGGTGATTCTCTCGGCCGGCTCGATCGGCTCGGTGCAGGTGCTGCATCGCTCCGGCATCGGGCCCGCCGACTGGCTGTCGCCGCTCGGCATCGACATCGTCATGGACAGGCCCGGGGTGGGTCGCAATCTTCAGGATCACCTGCAGCAGCGTGCGATCTACAAGGTCGAGGGCGTGCGCACGCTGAACGAGACCTATTACAATCTGTTCCGCCGCGGGTTGATGGGCCTCGACTACGCCTTCCGCCGCCGCGGCCCGCTGACCATGGCACCCTCGCAGCTCGGCATCTTCACGCGCTCCGATGCGACGCGCGCCCGCGCCAATATCCAGTTCCACGTGCAGCCGCTGTCGCTCGACAAGTTCGGCGATCCCCTGCACCGCTTCCCCGCCATCACCGTGAGCGCCTGCAATCTCCAGCCGACCTCGCGCGGCACCGTGCGGCTGCGCTCGGCGAGCCCGGACGAGAAGCCCATCATCGCGCCGAATTATCTGTCGACCGGCGACGACCGCCAGGTCGCCGCCGACGCCATCCGCACCACGCGCCGCCTGATGCAGCAGAAGGCGCTCGCCAAATATCGCCCGAGCGAATATTTGCCCGGCCCCACCGTCGGTGACGACGATGCCTCGCTGGCCAAAGCCGCCGGCGATATCGGCACCACCATCTTCCATCCCGTCGGCACGGCGAAGATGGGCGCGGTCAGCGATCCCCTGGCGGTCGTCGACGAGCGCCTGCGCTTCTACGGGCTCGCAGGCTTGCGCATCGTCGATGCCTCGATCATGCCGACCATCACCTCGGGCAACACCAACACGCCGACGGCGATGATCGCGGAGAAGGGTGCGACGATGATCCTGGAAGATGCGAAGTAGCATTCAGCCATCATGATTGGTAAGCGCTTTTCAATCGGTCCCGCCGACGCAGAGATCGCCATGCTGCAATGGGGCGAGCGCGGCAAGCCGCCTGCCCTGCTCGTCCATGGCACCGGTTTCGTTGCGGACGTCTGGGACGAGGTCGCGCGCGGGCTTGCATCGACCTACACCGTCTATGCCCTCGACCGCCGCGGTCATGGCGCAAGCCACAAGCCCGCTTCCTTTCATTTCCTGGACTTTGCGGAAGACGTTTGTCGGGTGATCGACACGCTTGATCTGCGTGACGCCTACGGCATCGGTCACAGCGCGGGCGCGACGGACTTGTTGCTCGCAGCGAAGCTTCGGCCGGGCCGTTTCACGCGCCTGTTCGTGATGGAGCCGACCGTCATGGACCCGAGGGCGGCACGCTCCGGAGGATTGGACGAAGACTCCCTGTCACGCGTGCAAGGCGCGCGGCGCCGGCGCGTCGAGTTCGAGAGTGCCGCCGCCGTCTACGAGCGCTACCGCACATCGCCAGCGTTTGCGGACTGGACCGAGACCTCGCTATGGGCGTATGTGCGCCACGGCTTCGTGCCGCTCGACGATGGCCGGGTCCGGCTCTGCTGCACACCGGAGATCGAGGCGGCGATGCTGCGCCCGATCTACGAGGCGATGACGCAGGTTTATCTCGGCGATACCCGCGGCAATCCGTTCGGCTCGCTCACCGAAATCGACTGCCCGGTGCGCGTCACGACCGCTGCGAATTCGTGGCCTATCTACTGGGAGATGGCGCGCCGTGCCGTGTCGCTGATGCCGCGCGCGAGCGAGTTGGTTTTCGACAACGCCGGACACTGCGTCGCGCAGGAAAGGCCGGGTGCCGTCGTGCAGGCAGTGCGGGAATTCACGAAATAGGTCTCGACGCGCTGCGGCATGCAATGCGGCCCCGCGGCGACACAGCTCCCGGTTGCATCCACCGGCGCACGTTGCTAATTACAAGGTCATGAAACGAATTCTGGTTTTTGCTGTCGCTCTGACCTGGGCTGCTACGGCGCTGGCGCAAGCAGCTACACGGGACGTCGCACGGCAAGCTGTCCTCTACGAAGAAGGCGCAGGACAGGGCGACAAGGCTGAAGGCCAGGTGACTTGGCGGACAGAGCGGACGGCCGATCCTTCGGCGCCGCCCGGCGACATCATCATACGGGGCGACGTCGTCATCCCTTCCCGAGGTGTGCGGATGACAGTCTCTTTTCGCCGCAACTTCGATTCGTCACTCTCCGCCAGCCACACAGTCCAGGTCGACTTCACCCCGCCTCTCGACTTCGCGGGCGGCCGCATCAAGCAGGTGATGGGCCTGATGCTGAAAACAAGTGAGCAGGCCAAAGGCGTTCCGATCGACGCGCTGTCCGTAAAAATCGACGACACGCACTTTCTGATTGGCATGTCCGGCGTCGCGCAGAACGCATCGGCAAACCGGCGCCTGATCAGGAGCAGGGACTGGATCGACATTCCGCTCTTCTACGGCACGGAACGCCGCGCAATCCTCGCCATCGCAAAGGACGGCGATGCCGCAGCGATGTTCAATACGGTGTTTGCCGACTGACGCGCATATTCACAGGCGCGTCCTGCGCTAGGCCGACCTTCTCACCGCGTTGTCCACCAGCGTCTTGCCGAGCGACCAGATCGCGCCGGGGACCTTGTGGCTGCCGGCGATGACGTCGTCGAACGACTTTTCGATCCAGCTGCAGTCTTCCTCGGTAATGGTGAGCGGCGGCAGCAGCTTGATGGTGTGGCTGCCGTGGCCGGCGACCTGCGTGAGGATCTTGTGGTCCTTGAACAGCGGCACGGTGATGAGCTGGCAGAACAGGCCCTTGTTGGCGGTCTCCAGCACGTTCCATGAGGCGCGCAGGCGCAGCGATTTCGGCGGACCGAACTCGACGCCGATCATCAGGCCCTTGCCGCGGACTTCCTTCATCAGCTCGTAACCCGGGACCATGCGCGTCAGCGCGAGGCGCAGCTCGGCACCGCGCTTGGCGGCGGACTCGATCAGCTTCTCGGATTCCATGACATCGAGCGTGGCGATACCGGCGGCCATCGCGAGGTCGTTCTTGGAGAAAGTGGAGCCGTGCACCACGGCGCGGTCCATCTGGTTGAAGATCTTGTCGAAGATGGCCTTGCGCGTCAGCACCGCGCCGACCGGCACGTGGCCGCCCGACAGCGACTTCGACAGCAGCACCATGTCGGGCTCGACGTTCCAGTGCTCGACCGCGAGGAAGCGGCCGGTGCGGCCCATGCCGGTCTGGATCTCGTCGGCGACGAACAGCGTGCCGTATTTCTTGCAGAGCGCCGCCGCGCCGGGCAGGAACTCGTCGGTGGGCATGTTGACGCCCTTGCCCTGGATCGGCTCGACGACGAAGGCGGCGACCTCGCGCGAGGCCAGCGCCTTTTCCAGCGCGGCCAGATCGTTGAACGGGACCGGGGTGCAGCCCGGCAGCAGCGGCTCGAAGCCGGTGCGGAAATTCGAATCGCCGGTGAGCGACAGCGCGCCATAGGTCAGGCCGTGATAGCCGTGCGCGCAATAGACGATGCCGGGACGCCCCGTCGCGCCACGCGCGAATTTGATCGCGGCTTCGACGCATTCGGCGCCGGAATTGGCGAAGAACACCTTGTCGAGATAGGGCACGTATTTCAGCAGCCGCTCGGCCAGCACGCCGGCGAGCGTCGAGACGTCGAACTGGACGAGGTTGGGCAGGTCGGCATCGAGCACGCTCTTGAGCGCGTCGCGCATGACCGGATGATTGCGCCCGATCGCAAACACGCCAAAGCCGGACAACAGGTCGAGATAGCGGGCGCCGTCGCGATCGTAGAGATACTGCCCCTGCCCCTTCTGGAAGCCGACGTCGTAGCCGATGGTCTTGAGGACCCGAACGAACTGCTCGTTCAGATACCGATTATGCAGGGTGCTGCGCTGGGCCTGACGGTCCGCGAATAGCTGAGACATGTCTGGATTTGGGCTGTGCATCCGTTACATACTTCGGTTGAGGGCCGGCTCGTCAACTGAAAAGGGACCGTCACTGAAAACGGTCTGTGCGGCCTTTTGCCCTTTTTCGGACCACTTTCCAAGCACAGCTTTAAACCATGTTGCACTGCCGAGGAACTACCATGCGTTTAGCCCTTTACACCGGTCTCATACTGGCCGGCGGTTACACCTGCCTGACACCGGCGCTCGCCGCCGATCCCACCGGCGACTGGCGGGTCGCCGACGGCGTCGCCAACATCCGCGTCGCCCAATGCAATGGCAGCATGTGGGGCGCCGTGGCCTGGGAAAAGAAGCCCGGCGGGCGCGACGAGAACAATCCGGATGTCTCGAAAAAGAACAGGCCGACGCTGGGCATGGTGACGCTGATCGACATGAAGAAGAAGGCGGGCGCCGAGCAGTGGGAGGGCCAAGTCTATAACGCCCAGGACGGCCAGATCTACAGCGCGACCATCACGCCTGCCGGCACCGACCAGCTCGAAATCAAGGGCTGCGTGATGGGCTTCCTGTGCGGAGGCGAGACCTGGACCCGGGTTGGCCCGCCGATCCCCTCGAGCACCGCCAATGCCATGGCCAAGGGCGCGCCAAAGCCCACCGGCGCGGCGCCGAAAGCCGCAGGTACGACGGTTGCCGCCGCGCCAGCGCCTGCGCCCGCGGTCCCGAAGCCCGCCGGCGCAGCCAAACCCGGTCAGAAGAGCGCCACCGATCCGGTCGGCGACATCTGCCTACTCCCTGAGATTGCGGGGTTTGCCCATTAGGGCCGGCTGGAACAGCAGCACGGCCGCGAGCGTCGTCACCAGCGAAAGCGCCAGCAGCTTGCCCATGCTGGACGTGCCGGGATGGCTCGACAGCCACAGGCTGCCGAACGCGGTCGCCGTCGTCAGCGCGCTGAAGAAGATCGCGCGTGTCAGGCTGGTCTGGAGCAAATTGGTCCTGCCCGAGCGCCAGGCCACGACGTAGTAGATCTTGAAGGCGACGCCGACGCCGAGCAGCAGCGGGAATGCGACGATGTTGGCGAAGTTGAGCGGCAGGCCGATCAAGACGCAGATCTCGAGCGTGACCGCGCCGGCAACCAGGAGCGGCACCAAGGTCATCAGCACGTCGACGAAGCGGCGCAGCGTGATCCAGAGCAACAGGCCGATCACCAGCAGCGCATAGATGCCGGCATGGATGAACGCCCGCACCACGGTGTCGCCGGATTTCAGGATCGAGACCGGCCCGCCGATCGCGGTCGGCTCGGCAACGAGCACCGCCGCCGCAAATTTGCGCAGCGTGTCGTTGTCGTTGGGATCGCCCTTGGGCAGCGCCTCGACGCGGATGACGCCGTCCTTGCTCTTCCAGGCACTGACGAGGTCGGGCGGTAGCGATTTCAGGGTGACGGGCTCGGCCTGCATCGCGTTCTTGAGCTGGTCGAACACGATCTTCATCGGCGTGACGAACACGTCCTGCGCCTTGTTGCGCGTGGCCTCGTCGCCATTGGCGAGCTTTTCGAGCGCGTCCGCCAGGCGGCGCGAGGCGACCGCACCCGGTCCCTTGGCGTCGCCCGCGGTCCGGCGCAGATTGTCGACGGAGGATTTCAGCGCCTCGACGTTCTCCTGGTCCGACGGCGCCGCATCGATCTGATCGGGGTTGAGCGCGGGGTTCAGCACCTTGGCGCCCTGCGCGAGCAGCTTCAGCTTCGGCGGCTGGTCCTGCGGCACGAAGCTGTTGAGCGACATCACCCTGAGCACCTCGGGCACCTTCTCCAGCTTCGCCTCGATCTGTCGCGCCTGCTCCTCGGACGTGGCCATCACGTTGATGGCATTGGCGCCGGTGTTGGGATCCTTGCGCAGATCGAGGAAGGTCGCGATCGATTCGGCCTTCGGATTGCGCAGGTTCATCGGGTTGAAGTCGAACTTCATGAAATAGAGCAGCGGCAGGCCGCCGAGCGCCAGCAGCAGCGTGCCGCCGACGATCAGCACGCGATGCTTCTCCAGGAAGTGGTCGAGCGGCGCCAGGAAGGCGTAGCCGACCGGCTCTTTCTCGCCCGGCGGGTTCAGCAGCTTCAGCATGGCCGGCAGAACGGTGATCGACGAGATGAACGCCACCAGCATGCCGACCCCGGCGATCTGGCCGAGCTCCGCGATGCCCTGGTAGTCGGTCGGCATGAAGCAGAGGAATCCGGCGGCGGTCGCCATCGCCGCGAGCGACAGCGGCACCGCCGAGCGCTTGGCCGCCAGCACCAGCGCGCCCGAGAGATCGTTGTGCTTGTAGCGCTCCGAGCGGTAGCGGACGCTGTACTGGATGCCGAAATCGACGCCGAGGCCGACGAACAGCACCGCGAACGCGATCGACAGCAGATTGAACGATCCGACCATCATCAGGCCTGCCGCCGTCGTGAGCGCAAGGCCGACGAACAGATTGACGAACACGGCGAAGATGATCTTCGACGAATGCAGCGCGAGCCAGAGAATGACCAGCACGACGAGAACCGTGCCGATGCCGTTGATGACGGCGCCTTCCTGGACGGTGGCGTATTCCTCGTTGGCGATCGGGACCGGTCCGGTCAGCCGCACCCGCGCCTGGTACTTGGCCGGAAAATCCAGATCCGCAGCGGCCTTGCGAATCGCATCGGTGGCATCCTTGCCGGGCTCCAATGCGTTGTAGTCGAGGATCGGCTTGAACTCGATGAAGGCGCGCTTGTCGCTGTCCTTCAGCGGCTCGTCGCTGACGAGCTCGCGCCAGGAGAAGCTCGCATCGCCCTTGTTGAGCACGGTCTCGACCGTCTGCGCGATCAGGTTGAAGGGCCGCTCGGTGTTGTCGAGCTTGACCTGGCCGCGCTTGACGCCCGCAAGTCCGGTCTCCAGCGCGCCGGTCAGGCCACGGATCGAGGGATCGCCGGCCATGATCTCGATCAGGGGCGCGGCGGCTTCGAACTGGCCGGTGATCTTGCCGACCTCTTCGGTCGGCAGGAACAACAGGCCGTTCTTCTCGAAGAACTCGCCGCCGCCCAGCTGCTGCATCGAGTGGAAGTTGGTCTTGTCGCCCTTCAGCCTCGCATAGAGCGCGTCCGACGCTGCGCGCGCCATCTCGGGCGTTCGGGCTTCGACCACGGCCAGGATCAGCTCATTCTGGTCGAACGCCTTGTCAAATTGCTGGTCACGCTTGCGCCAGTCGAGGTTTTGAGAAATCAGCGAATTGATGTCGGTGTTGATGGCGAAGTGCCGGGACGCGTAATAGCCCGCGCCCACCGAGAGCAGGAGCCCGATAACGACGACGAGGGAGGCAAACCGGGTGCAGGCCCTGACGATGGCAACGACGACGCTTTGCAGCACTTCTTTTCTTTCTGCGGTTAACAGCTTGCCGGAAACGCCCGCTGTTTATCGGAGTTCCCAGGCGAAACCTATTGCTGTTTTGGGTGGTTCTCGCCGCAACGAGGTTCGAAGTAAACGGCGGAGACCGGGCAAAATCATGCGGGGGCAGCCGGTATAGCCGGGGAGTTGAGGCGGGAAAGTGACGAAAGACTGGGCACTTTCGACACGCTTGGCACTGGGGGAAGTTTACGTATTATAATACCTCTGTCGGGACTCGAGCGTGGCCGGAGGTTTCATTTGACCTTTCCTTGCTGCCGATTTTTTGACACAAAGTCTTGCGCCTCCATGCGCCGGAGCCCCGAGGGGGGTGGGCGGCTACCGCGTGCGCGAACCAATGGTGCGGATATTGCAACTCATTGGTAAGTATCGGCATGCCGCCGGGGACTTTGAAGCGGATTGGTGCAACTTGCGTGATGGGCAACCCATGGAAGTTTATCTGGCGCAGCCGCGCGGCTTCTGCGCGGGCGTGGTGCGTGCGATCGAGATCGTGGAACGGGCGCTGGAGAAGTACGGCCCGCCCGTCTACGTGCGCCACGAGATCGTGCACAACAAGCACGTCGTCGAGAGCCTGAAGAACAAAGGGGCAATCTTCGTCGAGGAGCTGTCCGAGGTCCCGCCGAAGTCGGTCACGGTGTTCAGCGCCCACGGCGTCGCCCGCAGCGTCGAGGAAGAGGCCGCCGCGCGCGACCTCCCGGTGCTCAACGCCACCTGCCCCCTGGTCACGAAAGTTCACAATCAGGGGAAGCGCTACATCACCAAGGGCCGCACGCTGATCCTGATCGGTCATGCCGGACACCCCGAGGTCGAGGGCACGATGGGGCAGGTTCCCGCCCCCGTGCTGCTTGTTCAAAGCGTTCAAGAGGTTAAAGCCCTGACGCTGCCGGCGGATACGCCAGTGGCCTACATCACCCAGACCACCCTCTCGGTCGACGATACCAAGGACATCATTGCGGCCCTTCAGGCCCGCTTTACAGATATTCAAGGTCCGGATATCCGGGATATCTGCTATGCGACACAGAACCGCCAATCTGCGGTAAGGGACTTGAGCAAGCTGGTCGACGTGATCCTGGTGGTGGGCGCCGCCAACAGCTCGAACTCGAACCGGCTTCGCGAAATCGGCACCGAGGCCGGCGTCGCGAGTTATCTGATTGCCGACGGCAGCGAGCTCGATCCGGAGTGGCTGAAGAATGCGAGGACCGTGGGCATCACGGCCGGCGCTTCGGCGCCCGAGGTACTCGTGGATGACGTCATCGAAGCGATGCGGCGGATCGGACCGGTGAAGGTCCAGGTGTTGCCGGGCCGCGAGGAAAACATCGAATTCCGGCTTCCGGCCCAACTGGCCGCGAGCTGACCCACCCGAATTCAAAAGCCCAGAAAGAAACTTGTAATGGCTATCCCGTTCTTCAAGGAAATGCGTATCGGCGGCTATTTGCTCAAGCAGAAACTGCTTGGCCGCAAGCGCTACCCGCTCGTGCTGATGCTGGAGCCGCTGTTTCGCTGCAACCTCGCCTGCGTCGGTTGCGGCAAGATCGATTATCCGGATGCGATCCTCAACCGCCGCATGACCGCGCAGGAGTGCTGGGACGCCGCCGACGAGTGCGGCGCGCCGATGGTCGCGATTCCCGGCGGCGAGCCGCTGATCCACAAGGAGATCGGCGAGATCGTGCGCGGCCTCGTCGCCCGCAAGAAGTTCGTCTCGCTGTGCACCAACGCGCTGCTGCTCGAGAAGAAGCTCGATCTGTTCGAGCCCTCGCCTTACCTGTTCTTCTCGGTGCATCTCGACGGCCTGCGCGACCACCACGACAAGGCGGTGTCGCAGAAGGGCGTGTTCGACCGCGCCGTCTCCGCGATCAAGGCGGCCAAGGCGCGCGGCTTCACCGTCAACGTCAACGCCACCATCTTCGACGGCCATCCGGCCGAGGAGATCGCCAAGTTCCTGGACCTCACCGTCGAGCTCGGCGTCGGCGTCTCGATGTCGCCGGGCTATGCCTATGAGCGCGCGCCGGACCAGGAGCACTTCCTCAACCGCACCAAGACCAAGAAGCTGTTCCGCGACGTCTTCGCCATGGGCAAGGGCAAGAAGTGGAACTTCATGCATTCCGGCCTGTTCCTCGACTTCCTCGCCGGCAACCAGGAATACGAGTGCACGCCGTGGGGCATGCCCGCGCGCAACATCTTCGGCTGGCAGAAGCCCTGCTATCTGCTCGGTGAAGGCTACGCCAAGACCTTCAAGGAGCTGATGGAGACCACCGACTGGGACAGCTACGGCACCGGCCGCTACGAGAAGTGCGCCGACTGCATGGCCCATTGCGGCTACGAGCCGACCGCGGCGACCGCCGCCCTCAACAACCCGCTGAAGGCAATGTGGGTGTCGCTGCGCGGCATCAAGACCTCGGGCCCGATGGCGCCGGAGATCGACATGAGCAAGCAGCGCCCGGCGCAGTACATCTTCTCCGAGCAGGTCCAGAAGAAGCTGTCCGAGATCCGCAAGGACGAAGCCGAGGCCGCGCAGGCGAAGGCCGCGCAGAAGGCTTCGACCGCGGCGTAAGCGCGGACGCACTCAATCTCACGACAAAGACCCGGCCGCGATCGCGACCGGGCCTTTTGCTTTGTACGGGCAAAGCCGCAAGGATGGGTCTCGGTGTCCCGGACGCGCTGCAGCGTGCAACGCTGCGGCGCAGAGCCGGGACCCAGCAGCCGCGCGCCGTATCGATGCATGGGCCCCGGCTCTGCAGCGCACCGCGCAAGTGCGCGCTGCGCTGCGTCCGGGGCACGAGTCGTGAGTGTATCGCTCTCTCCACGTCGTCATTGCGAGGAGCACGCGACAAAACTGCGGAGCAATCTTGCGCTGATGCGACGAAGCAATCCAGACTGTCACCACGGAAATATCCTGGATTGCTTCCGGCTTCGGCGGACAAGTCGCTGCGCTCGCAATGACGGAGTGGGCGGCACCGGCTTGCTCTTTCCATCGGCGCCCTCATCGCAGACACGCCTTCCCGTTCTCGCGACGCATTCGCCCGAGCTTTGCTGTTCGTTCGCGCCCTCGAAAGACCAGAAGGCGCAGGGAAGGCCGGGCGCCGGCGGCACCCGCAGATCCGTGCACAAGGAAAATGCACACGGGGGTGGATCACAGGTGTGCCGGCCGCCCGGCCTTCCCTGCGCGGATGGTTTTAACGGTGTCCTTCGTGCTCTCCTCGGGGAGCGTTGCACTATTGCCCCCGTCACCTCGCCGCCGATCGATGCACATGCCGGTTGGCTGCCGCATCACGGCGAGGTTTGACGCCAGAACCCCGGGCGTCGGGACCACACGACTTCTCCGTCCGCGGACGTCCCTGCCTCAGCATCCGGGGCCCGATGTGCGCGCCCCCGACCATCAACAAGACCGCTGTGACCGCGCCGTGTCGTAGCGCGCCGCGCATGACTCAACGGTCGCCCGTCCCCGTCACCGCCTCTCGCGCCGGCGCTACCGCGTCCACCGCACCCCGACCCGCATCTCGTGACGATCGCGAAGCGCCCCTCTGGCAGGGCCGGGATGAGCGCTCTATGCCACAAATCCGAAATTCGGTAAAGTAGAATATTTTTGCAAGGAGGGGTTGACGGGGTTTAGGGTGTTTTGCCCGACGCCTCGCGTGGACGAAACCGACTTCGCCCGGCCTGTCGACTATGTTTATATCAATCTGGTCAAGCAGAGGCTCGTCGACCGGGTCTGCGACTAGGCGCCGCCCCCGTTTCATCATCACGTGGAGCTTGGTAACTATCCTCTCGATTGGACCGGCGATCTGGCGGACGATGGCCGCGATTACGGAGAGCGGTGATCAGGACGGTTTCGCAAGGGCTCGACCCATCCCACGAAAATTGCCGTGTCTCACTTAAAAGGTGCAGTCTAGCACTGTCACCGTAATTCCTTTAGGTTCGGTTGGCATTGGAGCTAGCTCCTTTCACCTTGCCAACAGCCCTCAACCAGTCTTCCCACATTGCTGGATCGCTCGGAGACTTGTCGGTCCAGGTGGACCTTGAAAGGCCGCCAAGTAGTATGGCGATGTCGTCAGAATGCATTCCGCCACGGCGCCAATAGGCGTCAAGAAACTCCACCATCGCATCATATGCTTGCAACTCATCAAGATGCAGAACGGGGGTAATTTGGCGATCCATAGCGCTAAGCATATAGAAGGCGGCGTCGGAATGCGACACGCGCGTCAATCGGGGCAAATTTCAAGGTGAGACACTACTGATTTTTCGCTTCACCAAAGCCGGTAGGATGATTGAACTCTCTAACAAGCTGGCCGCCACCGTGATTGCGTCACCGTAGCTCCACCCCCTCATAGCCGGCATGTTTCGCCGCCTTGACGAGTTTGCGATCGAAAGTAACAAAGGCCTCGCAATGTCCGGATCTCGCCAGATGCAGCGCATCGGCGAAATCCATTCCTGTTTCGGCAAGGTCGAGCGCCACCGCAATCGTCGCGCCGTCCTCGACGGTGACGGTCGGAAGTCCGGCGAAGGCACGAAGCGCGTGCACAACGTCCGCGGCCCGATAGCCGTACGCGCTTCGCAGCACCCATTCGACTTCGAGCAGCACCGTGATGGGAACAAAGACGCTCTCGGCATCGATCAAGGCGCGGGCTCGCGCGGATTGGCCGACGTGATCCCCGGTCAGGTAGCGAACGATCAGATTGGTATCAATCGCGATCATACCGCCGCCTGGCTTCAGCAAGCACGCTTGCGTCCATTTCTTCGAGCGTCTTCGGCCTACCTCGATAATTCAAGACGCCGAACACCTCTTCCGGCCGCGTCGCCACAAAGGTCGGCGCAGGCTTCAACAGGACGCCCTCCGAAGTCTCCTCCACCGTCAGCCGCGTTCCGGCCTTCCAGTCACGCGCCTTGCGAATGACGCTGGGCAGGATGACCTGCCCCTTGGTGGAAACGACAGTGGTGAGCTTATCCGTATCGGCCATGGCCCGACCCTTCCGAGGTAAGACAAACGTAAGATAGGGGCGGATGGAGTTGGATTCAAGCCGCGGCTCTGCCGACGACGCCGCCTCGCTCCGAGGGCCGCCTGTGAGGACGATCTCGCAGCTCAAAACAAAGGCCCGGTCAAACGACCGGGCCTTTTCTATCTCAGCTTGTCGAAAGGCCCGCTTCACGCCGCCTTCGACACCAGCTCCTCGCTCTCGATCAGTTCGGTCCCGATCAGGTAATCGCGGCAGCCGCGCAAGCTTCGTAGCGCGCGGTTGAAGTCAATGCCGGTCGAGACCAGCGCGTGCAGGGTCGTCGGGTTGCGCGCGATGCCGCGCAGCACGGCGGCGAGGTCGATCTGGCCGTTCGGCTTGATGGCGGCGCGGGCGATCGCCGGCAGCGCGCGATGGGCGGGGTCGCTGATGACGCGAACCGCGGCAAAGGGCAGCCCGGCCTCAGTGGCGTAGGCGGCGGCGATGTGGCTTTCCATGTCGACCGCGGCGGCGCCCGTCTCCGAATGCAGTGCCGCCTTGCAGGCGCGCTTGGTGACCACCTCCTCGGCGCCGGCGAGGCTGCCACGCACGACGCGGCGGCGTCCCGACGTCAGGCGCTCAATCAAATCGTCGCCGAGCGAGAGCCCCGCGGCCCAGCGGGTGTCGCCGGAGAGCACCTCGGTCGCCAGCACGACGTCGCCGGAGCGCAGGCTCGGGTCGAGCCCGCCGGCGACGCCGAACGAGATCACGCCGCGAATCGTCTCGGGGTCCACGACGGTCAGAAGCGCCCGCAACTGAGTCGGGCTGCTGGATGAACAGATGACCGCCATTCCCGGCCCGGCCGCAATGCGGGCCTCCTGCACCAATCCGGTCACGATCAGTATCGGCCGCGGGTCGATGGCCTGACCCACGGTAAAATAGTCCCCCGTCCCCAAAGTCACATTCCGACCCCTACCACCCTGCTGTTGGTGTTCCGCAAGTTCCGATACCGCGCCAACGCCCACAGCGGAAAGAACTTTGGGTAACCATGATACCGCAGATAGAACACGCGGGGGAAGCCTGTGGCGGTGTACCGCTGCTCGTCCCACAGTCCTTTTTTGTTTTGTGTTGCAATCAGGTACTCCGCCCCGCGGGCGACGGCCGGGTGATCAACCTCGCCTGCCGCCATGAGGGCAAGCAAGGCCCATGCCGTTTGCGAGGCGGTCGAGGGGGCGGCCTCCCAGCCCTTGTAGTCCAGCCGGTAGCTGACGGCGTCCTCGCCCCAGCCGCCGTCCTTGTTCTGGATCGAGGTGAGCCAGGCAGCGGCTTTGCGAATCATGGGATCCCCGTGGTCGACGCCGGCCATGTTGAGGGCACAGAGCACCGACCAGGTTCCATAGATGAAGTTCATGCCCCAGCGGCCGTACCAGGACCCTTCGGGGTGCTGGGTCTTGCGCAGATAGGCGACGCCGTCGGCCACGTGCTTGCTGGTCGCCGCGGTCTCGCCGAGCTGGGCCAGCATCGAGATGCAGCGCGCCGTGACGTCCTCGGTCGGCGGATCGAGCAGCGCGCCATGGTCGGAGAACGGGATGTTGTTGAGGTAATATTCGAGATTGTTGACGTCGAAGGCGGCCCAGCCGCCGTCGTCGCTCTGCATGCCCTCGATCCACTCCCGGCCCCGGGCAATCGCGGCGTCGTAGCCGGTGGCGCCGTGCTCCCGGCGCATGCGGTCCATCGACATCACCACCACGGCGGTGTCGTCGAGGTCGGGGTAATGCGCGTTGTTATACTGGAACGCCCAGCCGCCCGGGCGCACGTCGGGCCGCTTCACCGCCCAGTCGCCCTTCAGCTCGAGCTCCTGCCTCGGGATCAGCCAGTCCAGGCCCTGCTTGGCCGCCGGCACCGCCTTGTCGCCGCCGGCCTCCAGCAGCGCATGCGCCGTCAGCGTCGTATCCCAGACCGGGGAGACGCAGGGCTGGCAATAGGCCTCGTCGTCGTGGATCACGAGCAGCTTGTCGATGCCCCGCCGCGTGACCGCGCGCGGCGGATAATTCTCATCCTTGCCGAGCGCGTCGTACATCATCACGATGTTGGCCATGGGCGGATAGATCGCGCCCATGCCGTCCTCGCCGTTGAGGCGCTCCTCGGTGAAGGCGAGCGCGGCGTCGATGGCGCGCTTGCGCAGGCTCTTGGGAAACAGCGGCTCGATCACGCGCAGGATCGCGTCGAGCGAACGAAAGAGCAGGAACCAAGCCAGGCTCTGATGCGGCGCCTTGGCGGTCATGCCGATCGAGCGCGGATCCTGCAGGAACAGTTCGTCGATGCCGATCCCGAGCGGATTCTTCGCGCGCGGCTTCAGCGCCGCGAGCACCATCAAGGGCACCATGGTGGTGCGCGCCCAATAGGAGATCTTGTTGAGGTGGAACGGCGACCAGAACGGCAGCAGCACGATCTCGATCGGCAGCACCGGCACCGCGCGCCAGGTCACCACGCCGTACATCGCAAGCAGGAAACGGGTGAAGACGTTGCTGTGAATCGCGCCACCGCGCGCGTGGATCGCCTCGCGCGCACGCACCATGTGCGGGGCGTCGACGGAATCGCCGATCATCTTCAGCGCGAAGTAGGCCTTCACGCTGGCGCTCATGTCGAACTCGCCGTCATGCACCAGCGGCCAGCCGCCATGGGCGCCCTGGATGCGGCGAAGATAATTGGCGATCTTGGCTTCGAGCACGGCGTCGACCGGCTCGGCGAGATAGTGGCGCAACAGGACGTATTCCGCCGGAATGGTGCAGTCGGCCTCGAGCTCGAACACCCAATGGCCGTCCGCCTGCTGGAAATCGAGGACGCCCTGCGTCGCCGACGCAATGCTCGATTCCAGGATGCCCGGTTGCAAGGTCCCCGGCTTCAGGGCTTCGCGGCTGGTCGCGTTCACGGAATCCATCTCGCTCGATTGCTCCGATAGTGGATCGAAATTGGCCGGGACGTTTGCCCGTCGGGGCCGCCTTTCAGGATGCTTTGGCGGCCAGAACCAGATCGGCGGCGCGATCTCCGGACCGGACCGATCCCTCGATGGTTGCAGGCAATCCCGTAGCAGTCCAATCCCCGGCAAGGAACAGGTTTTTCAGCGCGGTGACCGGCCCCGGGCGCAGGGCGTTCTGCGCCGGCGTCGCCGCAAATGTGGCGCGGCGCTCCCGCACGATCTGCCACGGTGGCAGCTCGCCGGACACGCCGCCGGCCTTGCAGACGTCGTTCCACACCGCCTGCGCGAGCTCCTCGCGCGGCATGTCGACCAGACGGTCGCCATTGCTGATGGTGACGGACAACCGGTTCGGGAACGCGAACAGCCATTCCACGATTCCGCCGATCACGCCGAGGATCGGCGCCGAACCCGGCGGCGGCGTGATGCGGAAATGCGCATTGACGATGGCGCGGAACTCGGTCGGCGTCTTCAGGCCCGGCAGCAGGCTGGCGGCCGCGCGCGGCGGCACCGCCATCACCACGACATCGCCCTCGCCGATCTGAATCACATCCTCGCCGCCGAAATTCAGCGCGCTGGCCTTGCCGTTGTTGCTCGCAAACGAACGCAGCTCATGGCCGAGCTGAACAATGTGGCCGCGTTCCTGCAAAAACTTCACCGCGGGCTCGATCAGCACGGCGCTGAGACCGTCGCGCGCGATCAGCGGACGGCAGGCCTGCCCGCCGGCCAGCAGCGTCTCGCGCACGATCGCGCCGGCCAGCCCCGCCGAGCCCTCGGGCGGATCGACGTTGAGGGCTGCGAGCAGCAGCGGCTGCACCAGGCGCTGGTAGAGCACGCCTTCGCAAGGAATCGACTTGCCGACCAATGTCTGTTCCGACGCCCAGATCAGCGGCGCCAGCTTCAGGTAATCGGCAAGGCCCGTGTCGGGCACGCGGCGGCTCTCGTCGAGCACCCAGGTCGGCAGCCGGCCGCTGCCGAGATCGATCTGCCAGCGCTGCCCGGTCTTGATGTCGACGAACGGAAACTGCGCGCTCTCCGGCCCGACCAGGCCCGCCTCGGTGCCGATCGCGCGCGCATAGGCCCGCGCATGGCTGTTGCCCGACAGCAGCAGATGATTGCCGTTGTCGATGGTGAGGTTGGTGGCGCCGTCGAAATAGGAGCGACAGCGGCCGCCGGCCTGGTGCGTCGCCTCGTGCACGGCGACCTTGAAGCCGGCATTGGCGAGCCGCACGGCGGCGGAGAGGCCGGAAATCCCGGCACCGATGATGTGAGCTGTCTTTTGCATCAGATGAAAGCGTAACGGAGCAGGATCGCGATGCGTGTGACCTTCGACACGCGCACCGGCTGGCGCGGCGCGTTGAAACCGCGCGCGATCAGCAGATCCAGAATGGAATGGTAATATTTCGACATGATCCGCGGCGCGCGCACGACGCGGCGCTTGTTGCGGTTCATGATCTCGTCCGACTTCTCGAAATGCGCCTTCGCACGCTGCGTCAGCGGCAGGCAGGCCTTCGGCAGCGCGCGCTCGGCGATCACGCGGTTCGGATCATCGGAGGTGATGCCGGCATGCAGCAGCGCCTCGCGCGGCAGATAGAGCCGGCCGAGGCCGGCGTCCTCGTCGATGTCACGCAGGATGTTGGTGAGCTGAAGCGCACGGCCCAGGTGATAGGCGAGCTGGATGCCGTCGTCCTCGGGCAGGCCAAAGACCCGCACCGACAGCCGTCCCACCGCGCTGGCGACGCGATCGCAATACAGATCCAGCGTCGCCATGTCGGGCGCGCGGATGTCCTGCGGCACGTCCATCTCCATGCCGTCGACGATCGCCAGGAAGTCCTCGCGCTTGAGGCCGAAGGTCTTCACCGAGGCGACGTAATCCTTCAGCCGCGGCGGCGGATTGCCCTGATAGAGCGCGTCGATGTCGTTGCGCCACTCTTGCAGCGCGGCGAGCCGCTCCTCGCGCGGACCGTCGGAATCGGCGATGTCGTCGACCTGGCGACAGAAGCTGTAGATCTGGAACATCGCTTCGCGCTGGTCATGCGGCAGGATGCGCATCGCGGCGTAGAACGAGCTGCCGGATGCGGTCGAGCCATAATCGGCGCCGGGCGAGGTCGCCTCAAGCGTCATGTGCGGTCCCCGGTCTGGACATGGCCTTGCGTCCCATCGCGCGGCGGCCGGCCTCACCGATCATCCCGGCAAGGCTGAAGACGAGCAGCTCGAACTTGTTCAGATGCACCCGCTCGCGCAGGGGATCGCGCACCTTCAAGAGGCGCACGATGCGGTCGGCATAGGCCTGGATCACCGCGACGTCGACGCCGAGGCGGAAATCCCGGATCTCGGCAGCCAGCGACCTGCCCTCGTCGAGCAGCGCTTCGTTGCGCGCGGCAAGCCCGTGCAGGCAGGCCAGCATCGCCGGCGGCGACTGCGACAGCCCGAGCTGCTCGGCCGAGGCACCGTGTGCGGCCAGCGCATCGCGCGGCAGATAGACGCGGTTGAGCTCGCGGAAATCCTTGCCGCAATCCTGCAGGTGGTTGTTGATCTGGAGCCCTGCGCAGAGCGCATCCGATGCGGCCCAGGTCGAGGTGCTCTCGCCGTGGACGTCGAGCATGAAGCGGCCGACCGGCATCGCCGAATAACGGCAATAGTGGATGACCTCGTCCCAGGTCTCGTAACGCAGCTTGGTCACGTCCATGCGGAACGCGGTCAGCACGTCCAGCGCATGGCGCGGCGCCATGCCGCGCTCGGCAAGCGCCCGCCGCAAGGCGACGGCCTCGGCCTGGCTATCGCCTTTGCCGAGCAGCTCGGCCTCGAGCAGGTCGAGATAGGCAAGCTTCTGGTCCGGCGCGAGCGTCGCATGGTCGGCGATGTCGTCGGCGGTGCGGACGAAATTGTAATAGGCCAGGATCAGGGCGCGATGACGCGGATGAATGATCCAGGACGCGACGGGAAAATTCTCGTCGCGGTCTCCCTTGCCGGATCGCAATTCGCTCGCAGAGGTCATCGAGGGCTGGCTTACAATCGTCTGGATGGAAAGGGCTTGTTCGCTCGCGGGCTCGTGCCGGCGATCCGCCGCGGCCCCCATATAGGGGAATACGGCCGCAAAACCAATCCTGTCTCTCGATGGCTGCCCTTGGTGAAAAGGGCCCGAAAAGGCGGCCCCGGGGCCGCCTTTTGTGGGCCAGTGGCCGAGCTTACTGGTTGTGGTTCTTCAGGACCTGGTCGCAGGCCTGCGAGATCTTGGAGCGGTTCTCCTTGAGGCAGGCCAGGATGGTGAAATCGCCCTGGTCGATGACCGGACGGCAGAACTTCTGCACGTCGCGGGTGCAGGCCTTCTGCTCGGCGTCCGTGCCGCGTCCTGCCTGGGCAAATGCCGCGGTCGAAAGGGAAGCCGACAGCAGGGTGAGAGCGACGAGTAGCTTACGCATTGTATTCCTTCATTCTGGCGGCAGAATCGCACCGGACCCGGACTGCACAGGGCGGACGACCGGAACGGCTTGTTCTGATGGCAAATCGCCGCGGACATAGCGGCTTTCAGAGAAGGCACAAGCACTGGCAAATGCGGCCAAATTGGCGCCGCGCCCACCAAATCAGGTCTTCCCTCGGCCTTGATTGACAGATGTAAGGGATTGATACTACGTCATAATTCAAGGCTGCGGTGTTTTAGTGCAGACCTGTTGCAGAGCTGCATCTCTGCATCCCGCCTTTGCCGCCGGAAACATGCCGAAACAGCGCAAATCGGCGGCTCCCGGGCTGGCGCGAGGCGTCGTGAATGGCCATCTCTGGCGGCCAGGCTTTGAACCTGCCACTGGCTCGGAGCACTAAACTTTCGATGTGGCGAGACGTTATCACGCGCAAGCGGGCGTCATTCTAAAACGGGATATTCGAGATGACATTCTTTGGGCGATCTGGACTGGCAATCAAGGCGGCCGGCATCGGGGCGGCGCTGCTCTTCTCGGTTTCGGCAGGCCACGCTCAGTCGTCCGGCCCGTTTGCCGGTTTCGACGGCGCATGGAGCGGCACCGGCACGGTGTCGCTGTCCGACGGCTCCACCGAGCGCATTCGCTGCAAGGCCGACTACAAGGTCGCCGGTAGCGGCCTCAACCTGAAGCAGGCCCTGCACTGCGCTTCCGACAGCTACAAGTTCGACCTCACCAGCGACGTGACGAGCCAGGGCGAGCGCATCTCGGGCAATTGGAGCGAGTCCAGCCGCAACATCTTCGGCAATCTCCAGGGCACCGCCGGCGGCGGCCAGATCGAGGTGTTCGTCGAGGCCAACGGCTTTGCCGCCAACCTCTCCCTCCGCACCAACGGCACCAAGCAAACCGTGCAGATCTCCTCCAAGGGCGAGATCCGCGGCGTCAACATCACCATGACGAAGAGCTGATCCCGTCCGGCTTGCGAAAGGATACGGCCCCCGGCTCTCGCGACCCGGGGGCTTTTTGCTGACATCGTTACGCCGAGGGCGACTTCAAGTTCAATCCGTATGGGGTCGTGCGGATCGACGCGTGAGCGGGACCATTGCGACCAGCAGTCCGTAGGCGCCCGCGCCTCAGACAAACAACAACGCAAACAGCACGAGCGATCCCTGCTGCACGGCAATGGCGAGCAAGACGGCGCCTGCCGCGGTCGCGGCCGCAAGTCCAAAGAGCACGCGCCGTCGCGGAAGCCGATCCGCAAGCCAGCCGACCGGGACCTGCAAGACCACGTTGCCGCCATTGAGCACGGCGCCGCCGTAGTGAAGACGCGATGACGATCAGATCGCGGGCTTGTCGGCCCCCTGCAGCCTGGCGTGCAGATTGATCAGCCACATCGCCGTCGGCCTGAGGATGAAGAGGTCGGCGACGAGGGCCATCACCATCGAGAAGGCGCTGAGCCAGCCGAACAGCCGCAGCGACGGCAGGTCGGAGAACACGGTGACGACGAGGCCGCAGGCCAGCACCACCGTGGTCAGGATCAGCGCCGGTCCGACCAGCACGGTCGCCCGCTCCACCGCGAGCGCAGAGCCGACCCCCGGCCGGTTCTCCAGGCGCAGGCGGTTGAGGAAGTGGATGGTGGCACTGAGGCCGAGGCCGAACGAGACCGTGAGCGCCACGACGCTGGCGAATTGCAGCCCCTCGCCCATCGCCCACAGCACCGTGCCCGACATCACCACGGGGAAGATGCCCGGCAGGATGCAGGCGAGCGTCACCACCCAGGAGCGGAACGCGAGGCCGATGAAGATAGCGACCAGCGCGAACTCGATCGTGAGGCCATGGTTCAGCTTCTCGATCATGCTGGCCGAGTTGCGGGCCGCAATCGCAGCCAGGCCCGTCACCGCAATTTCGTAGCCGGGATGCTTCTTGCGGACGGCGTCGAGCTCGCTGTCGAGCTTGTCGACGATCGGCAGCAGCTGGCTGGAATCCTTGTCCGGCACGCGGCCGGCGACCACGACGGCGTCCTGCTCGGCGTCGATGAAGCGCCGCACCAGATGCTCGGGGATGACGCTGACATATTCCTTCAGCGTCGCGACGTCGCCGCTGCCGGCCTTTTCCGCCAGCCAGCGGCGCAGCGTCTCCAGCGACCACACGTTGCCGACCCCGGCGGATTTCTCGACCGTCGCGTGCACCTCCGCGATGGTCTGAAGCGTTTCCGGCGAATAGAGCGATTGCCCCTTCGGAAACGCGATCAGCACGTTGACCGGATTGGCGCCGGTGAGCTTGGCGTCCAGCCGGTCGCTGGCGGCGACCGCCTGGCGCTTGTCCGGCACCTGGTCGGCGAGCCGGTAGCGCGGCTCCAGATTGGCGTAGATGACGCCGAGGCCGCCGACGAACAGCACGGCGATCAGGCTGAACAGGCCGGGCCGGCCCACCATGCGCACGGCGATCCAGTAGCAGAAATTGCGCAGCGCCTGGACGCCGGCATCCGCGCCCTGGAACTTGACCGCAAACACCTTCTCGTTGCGCACGAACAGCACGCCGAACACCGGCACCAGCGACAGCACCGCGACCAGCGCGATGATGGTGGCGGCGAGCCCGGCCTCGCCGAACTTGCGGATCAGGTCGGAGTCGGAGAATTGCAGCGCGATGAAGGAAATGCCGGCGGTGCCGTGCGTCAGCACGCAGGCGGGTCCCACCACCAGCACGGCGTTCTTGAAGGCGGTGAACTTGTCCTGGCCCGCGATCAGCCGGTCACGCGCGGCGAAGGTGAGCTGCATCGAGTCCGAGAAGCTGATCACCATGATGAGCGGCGTCATCACGTTCAGGAACATGTTGAGGTTGAAATTGGCCCAGCCGAGCGCGCCGAGCGCCAGCAGGATCGCGATCATCGGCGGGAACGCCGCCGCGATCATGAAAGAGACCTTGCGGAAGAAGATGATGGCTATGATGCAGCCGGCGAGAATGCCGAGGATGTTGTAGGTCAGCCCGTCGCGCTCGACCGCGTTGCGGATCTCGAGCTGCATCACCGGAACGCCGGAGAGCTGCACGTTGAGCCCGGTGTCGCCGAGACTCTCCTTCATCAGCGCACGGATGTCGGCCACGGTCTTGGTCAGCTTGTTGGAGGCGACGACCTCCGGATCGAGCGACAGCACGATGAGCGCCAGCGTCCCGTCTTCCGACAACAGCTTGCCGCGGATGATCTCGTTGTTCTTGACCGTCTCGATGAACTTGTCGTAGTCGGCGCCTTCGGGCAGCCCGGCCGGGAACAAAGCCGCCGGCAGCTTGCCCGGGGCCGGCGCCTGGCGCGCCGAGAACAGCGAGACCAGCCCGCGCGTGCCGTCGACCAGCTGCAAGTCGGTGACGAAGTCGCGCAGCTTCTCCAAATTGTCGCGCGCCAGCAGGTTCTTGCCCTCGACCACGACAAGGACGTCGAATTCCTCGGCCGGGAACTTCTTCGTCACCTCTTCATACTGTTTGAATTCGCGGGTATCGGAGCGAAACAGCTGCGACAGCGAATCGTCGATCTTGATCCGGTGGATGCCGAACACGGCGCCGATGATCAGCGCGACCAGGACGATGCAGGAGACGATCGGCGCCCGGACGGCGATCAGTCCGAGCCGCTCCAGCCCGAAGGCGATCGAGGACGTAGGTCCCTGCTCGACCTTGTCGACATGAACCTCATTCTCGCTGTGCTTTTCGAGCATGCCTTGTCCAGTTCCTAAATCATCGGTCTTGAGAGCTTATTGCGCTCCGCGAGCGGCTTGAAAACGCCATACCAATGGGAGGCTTGCCCTTTGAAAATGCGCGGAAAATCGCCGCGAGGGGTTTAGCAGGTCAATTGCCCCTCTCGCAAGCCAGCGAAGTGTGGGCGAATCGATCAAGATGCGGCGATTTCGGGCCCTTGCCGCGGGTCACCCGGGCGAGAATGTGCCAATTCGACGCGGCGCGCGGTCCGCGCTCTCGTCCTTCAGCGCCACGCCGCTGACCCGCCGGGCCAGCCCCTCGCGGACCAGCCAGGCGATCTTGAAGGCGGCCTCGTCATAGCTGAGCCCGGCGTGGTGGATATTCGAGACGCAATTGCGCTCGGCATCGCTGCGGCCGGGCTTCGGCGCGAAGGTCAGATAGGCGCCGAGACTGTCCGGCGCCGACAGTCCGGGCCGCTCGCCGATCAGCATCACGACCATGCGCGCGCCGAGAATAGCGCCGATCTCGTCGCCGAGCGCAACGCGCGCGCCTGAGGCGACGACGACTTGGCTGACGACGACGGCATCGGCTTCCGCGAGCAACGGCAGCAGGCGCCCCACTAGGGCCGCCGCATGGGCGTGAACCGCCGCCGCGGACAGCCCGTCGCCGATCACCAGCGCAAGCTGGCATGGCGCGGAAGCCGCTCGCTTCAACACCTCGACCGAGCCGGGCTCGAGCCGTCGCCCCAGATCCGGCCGCCGCAGATAATCCCTGCGGTCGACCGCCTGGCTCCTCGCCTCGGTGACGTCGAGGCCGAGGCCACGAAGATCGGCAACCAGCCCCGACGCATCGAAGGCGGCATGCACGGCATCGCGGGCGCGGGCATGGTCGAGCGTGAAATCGAGCAGCGCCCTGGTCGGCACGCTTGCACCGGTGCGGCCCAGCGCGACGCGCGCAGGCGTGAACGACCTGAGGTCGATGGTTGGGCGGGCCGGAACCGACGGGTCGCTCATTCGGCCGGAACGGCGGCCTCGCGCAGCCGGATCGAATAGTTCGAGGCGTTCTGCCTGCCGCTGGAGGCCGCGCGCGCAAAGGTGATGAGATGATGCGCGACCAGCGTGCATCCGATCAGGCCTTCGAGATCACCGCGCATGATGCGTCCCAGTGCGAACTTCCAGAACACGCGCCTGTAGTCGCCGAGCACGCCGACCTTCCAGAAGATGTTGCGCAGCATGACGAGACCGCGACGGATGTTGGGCCAGGTCTTCATCTCGTCCGACACCGGCACCTTGAGACGGTTCGTGTAAACATGATCGCACTGATGCTGGTAGCGAGCGTAGACCTTGTCCGGCGCGTAGGCGACAGCCATGGCCTGCTTCCAGGACGCGACGACCTCGTCATAGGGCAGCAGGAAGTCGACGTTGGAATCGCGGCCGTCGTCGTGGATCAGGCGGCCCTCGCGCTCGAGCCGGTCCCACAGCGGCGTCTTCGGCAGCGCCTGCAGCAGGTTGATGGTGAGCAGCGGAATCCGGGACTCCTCGACGAAGGCGAGCAGCGCCTCCGACGTATTCGGCTTGTCGGTGTCGAGCCCCATGATGATGCCGGACACGACCTCCATGCCATAGGAGTTGATGGTGCGCACGCCCTCCAGGATCGGGACCATCATGTTGTGGTCCTTCTGCATCGCCTTCAGCGCATCGGGATCCGGCGTCTCGATGCCGCAGAAGATGGTGACGAAATAGGCTTCGCGCATCTTCTCGAGGATCTCGGGCCGCTTGGCGATGTTGAGCGTCGCCTCGCAGGCGAGCCGGACCACGTAGCCGGTCCGCTTCTGCCATTCGACCAGATGAGGCAACAGGTCCAGCGCCGCCTTGCGGTTGCCGATGAAATTGTCGTCGACGAAATAGACCGTGTCGGTCATGCCGCATTCGCGCAGGCGGTCGAGCTCGGCGATGATCTGCTGCGGCGTCTTGATGCGCGGGTTGCGACCGTAGAGGCCGGGGATGTCGCAGAACTCGCACTGATAGGGACAGCCACTGGAATATTGGATGCTGCCGAGAAAATACTTCTTCACGTCGGCAAGCTCGTAGGCAGGGATCGGAAACTCCGTCATCGGCACGCGATCCTTGGTGGTCAGCACGACCTGGCTCTCGGGACGAGAGGTGTCGCGCGACAGGATCTCGATCAGCTGGTTGGTGGCATCGCCGAGTTCGCCGACATGGAGATAATCGAACGAGGGATAATAATCCGGGCAGGCGCTGACGGAGGGGCCGCCAAGCGCGACCGGAAGGTCGAATTCATGCGCGCGGCGGCAGATGTCGTTCATCTGCTGGCGCTGGATGTGCATGCCGCTGACGAAGACCGCCTCGGCCCATTCGAACTCCTCCCTGGTCGTGCGGCGGAGATTCTCGTCAACGAATCTGACCTGCCACTCTTTCGGAAGGTAAGCGGAGATCAGCAGCAGTCCCTGCGGCGGCATGAAGGCTCGGACGCCATCGGTCAGGGGATAGGAATGCTCGAACGTACCGAAGGACGAGGTGTAGCGCGGAAATACACAGAGGATCCGCCGGGACGTTCCGTTACTTTCAGCTCGCATCTAAGCTCCCCCGCCACGACCTGGTTGCGGAAATTGCCAGCCAGACACATAGCGTAATGCTGCAGCCGGAATTTCTCAATATTGTGGCATAAGCATAATTCCTGGGAGCGCCGATGGTTTCCTGGCGCAGCAAGTTTGGCGCTTCGCGCCGCCTTACGCGATCAGGCGCGAGGCAAAATCGGGCAGCAGGCCCGCATCGCCGGCAATCCGGAAATCGGCGCCGGTGATGCCCGACCGCGCCAGCCAATCGTCGAATTCCGGCGCGCGGCGCAGACCGAAGACGTCTCGGACATAGAGCGCGTCGTGAAAAGACGTCGACTGGTAGTTCAGCATGACGTCGTCGGCGCCGGGGACGCCCATGATGAAGGTGACGCCGGCAGTGGCGAGCAGCGTCAGCAGGTTGTCCATGTCGTCCTGGTCCGCCTCGGCGTGGTTGGTGTAGCAGATGTCGACCCCGAGCGGCAGGCCGAGCAGCTTGCCGCAGAAATGATCCTCCAGCCCGGCGCGGATGATCTCCTTGCCGTCATAGAGATATTCCGGGCCGATGAAGCCGACCACGCTGTTGACCAGGAGCGGGGCAAAGGCGCGGGCGACCGCATAGGCGCGTGCCTCGCAGGTCTGCTGGTCGACGCCATGATGGGCGCCCGCCGACAGCGCCGAGCCCTGGCCGGTCTCGAAATACATCACGTTCTGACCGACGGTGCCGCGCCTCAGCGACAGGCCGGCCTGCTGCGCCTCCTTCAGCAGCGCAAGGTCGACGCCGAAGCTGCGGTTGGCGGCCTCGGTGCCGGCGACCGACTGGAAAACGAGATCGACCGGCACGCCCTGCCCGATCAGCGACAGCGTCGTGGTGACGTGGGTCAGCACGCAACCTTGCGTCGGAATCGCCAGCCGCGCGATGATCTCGTCGAGCAGGCGCAGCAATCGCGCGATCACAGCCGGATCATCGCTGGCCGGATTGATGCCGATGCAGGCATCGCCCGCCCCGAGCAGGATGCCGTCGAGGATCGAGGCGGTGATGCCCCTGGCATCGTCGAACGGATGGTTGGGCTGCAGCCGCGTGCTCATCCGCCCCTTCAGGCCGATGGTGTTGCGGAAGGCGGTGGTGACCTCGCATTTGCGCGCCGCCAGGATCAGATCCTGGTTGCGCATCAGCTTCGACACTGCCGCCGCCATCTCCGGCGTGATGCCGCCCGCCAGCCTGCGCAGGACCTCGGGCGTTGCGGCATCCGACAACAGCCAGTCGCGGAAGGCCCCAACCGTCAGGGATGCCACCGGCGCGAAGGCCGTCGCATCATGGCTGTCGATGACGAGGCGGGTGACCTCGTCGGCCTCATAGGGGATGACCGCCTCCTGCAGGAATCGGGCGAGCGGGACGTCGGCCAGCGCCATCCGGGCCGCGATCATCTGCTCGGCGCTGTCGGCGGCGATCCCGGCCAGCCGGTCGCCGGAGCGCGGCGGGGTCGCCTTGGCCAGGAGATCGCGCAGGTCCGGAAACGTGTGGGTCGTGGCGTCGATGGTGTGGCGGTAGGCCAAGGCCCTCTCCGGAGTTCGTCGGCCGCTGGCCGAGTCCAAGACGATCCGGAGACTATATCTTCGGATCAAGACACTGAAATATCTTAGCTTTCCTTCGACCAATGGCCAACAGGGCCGACCGGCGTGTTAACGCGGCGTCCATCTTCGTCCTGCATAGTTTTGCATCAATTCTGCACGCCCTCGTTCACCGGCCGTTTCAGGCCATTCCGGGCCCCCTGAGTACCATGACATCAGACCGATCTGGGAATGCCGCCAAGCTGGCGGGCCGTTTCACGCTTGCCACCAAGCTCTACGCGATCTTCGCGCTGTTCGCGCTGCTCACGGCGGCGATCGCCGTGCTGTCCGACTACAACAGCCGCCGCAGCACCGACCTGACCAACGCGATCGAGACGGCGAATGCCGCCGCGCTGAACGTCGAGCGGGTCAACTCGCTGGTCTATGCGGTCGTGATGGAATCGCGCGGCGTCTACATGTCGACCGAGCCCGCCGTGGTGAAGAAATACGGCGATGGCCTGCTCAAGTTCAACGCGCAGATTCTGGACGTCGTGAAGCGCTGGGAGACCATCGTCAAGGCCGACGATGCCGAGCAGTTCGCCACCTTCAAGAAGCGCATCGAGCAATTCGTCGAGTTCCGCAAGGAACTGGTGCGGCGCGGCGTCGAGATCAATGCGGCCGCGGGGCGCGAATGGGGCGACAACGACGCCAACCGCGCCGTGCGCTCGGCGCTGAACAAGGATCTCGAGGCGCTGTCCAAGGTCTATGCCGAGCGCGCCAGGCAGATCGCGCAGCAGACCGAGGCCAACCACGGATTGTCCTTGGTGCTGACCTGCCTCGGCGGCGTGGCGCTGGCCCTGGTCGTGATCGGCATCGTCATCATCGCGCGCTCGATCGCCCGGCCGCTCGCCGCGATCACCGCGACGATCAAGCAGGTCGCCGATGGCACCGACGACGTCGTGGTGCCGCACAGTGGCCGCGCCGACGAGATCGGCGCGCTCGCCCGCGCGATCCAGGTCTTTCAGGAAGCCATGCGCCGCAACCGCAACCTCGCCTCTCAGGTCTCGCAGGACTCCGCCGCCCGCGAGGAGCGCGCCCGCCACATCGAACGATCCTTCGAGCAGTTTCGCGAGGCGATCGGCGCGATCATGCGCGGCCTCAGCGACAACGCCTCCGTCATGCGCCAGACCGCGCAGACCATCACCCGCGTCACCGCGGATGCGAACAGCCGCGCCGGCACGGCGGCCAACGCCACCGCGCAAGCCGCGCACAACGTCACCGCGGTGGCGGGCGCGGCAGAGGAACTGTCCGCCTCGGTGGTGGAGATCGGCCGCCAGGTGCGGCAGAGCGCCGGCGCGGTCGAGCAGACCGGCCAGCGCACCGAGAAGTCGATCTCCGAGATCGAGAGCCTCGCCGCGGCCACGCAGCGCATCGACGGCGTGCTCAACCTGATCCAGGCCATCGCCGAGCAGACCAACCTGCTGGCGCTCAACGCCACCATCGAAGCCGCGCGCGCCGGCGATGCCGGCCGCGGCTTTGCCGTGGTCGCCCATGAAGTGAAGGCACTCGCGGGCCAGACCGCCAAGGCCACCGCCGAGATCAGCGAGAACGTCGCGATGATCCAGTCCTCGACCCGCAACGCGGTCGACGCCGTGCGCGAGATCGGCGGCGCGGTGCGCGAGATCAACGAGGTCACCTCGGCGATCGCCGGCGCCGTCGGTCAGCAGGACGCCGCCACGCGCGAGATCTCGTCCAACGCGCAGAGCGCAGCGCAAGGCAACGCGACGCTGGTCGCCAACATCACCTCGCTGCGCGACGCCATCGGCGAGACCGACACGGCCGCAGCCTCGGTGCTGAGTGCGGCGGGCAGCGTGGCCGAGACCGCGGACACGCTGTCGCGCGAGGTGGAGAAATTCTTCCAGAATTTGCGTGCGGGGTCGGAAGACGGGCGCATCGCCAAGGCGGGATGACCGCGCAATCGGACCACAGCGTTCGCCTGAGCAATTCGCCGGCATGAAATCGGCATTCGGCCTGGGACGGTTTGTGTTGACCCAGGTCAATGCCGCGCTTGCGCGTTCCGGTCTGATGGCACCATCATGGAACTCGCGATCAAATTGCTCATCGGCGGCACGGGCAGTCTTGCTTCCTATTTGGCGGCGCATGTCTTGCTGTGCTTGTTGCCGGCCTTCTTCATCGCCGGGGCAATGGTGGCGCTGATCCCCAAGGCCAGCATTACGCGCTGGCTGGGACGCAGCACGCCGGCCTATGTATCCTACCCGGCGGCTGCCGCAGCCGGCTCCGTGCTGGCCGTGTGCTCCTGCACCATCGTGCCGTTGTTTGCAGGCATCTACCGGAAAGGCGCGGGAATCGGCCCGGCAATCGCTTTCCTGTTCTTTGCGCCTGCAGGCAACATCATGGCGTTGACCTACACCGGCAGCATACTGGGACTGGAGTTTGCTGTCGCCCGCGTGGTGATGTGCCTGCTGTTCGGCATTGGAATCGGCCTGCTGATGGCACTGCTGTTCTGGCGCGACGATGTCGGCCATGACGCCCAGACCGACGCCCTGTTCGCCGAGCAGGCTGCCGTTTCCCCGGCCGCACTGGGCGTGCTGTTGTCGCTTGTAGCGGTGTTGATTGCCGGCACCATTAAATTGTGGCCGTTCACGGCCACGATGGCGACCGTTCATCTGCCCTTGCCATGGGCCGAGGCCTGGCAGACCTTGCTGTTTCAATGGATGCCATACGACGTTGGCAAAGGCGAGGAAGGTGTCGGCTTTCACGGATCCGTTCTGATTGTCTTGCTGTTGCTCATTGCCGCGACCGTGTGGAAAGGGATGGAGAACATCATCGAAGGCGCCAATCTCTGGACCTGGCTGGCACTTGGCCTCTCCGCCACCACCTTGCTGGTGGCCGCCGCGCGCCTGACGCCCGAGCCGGGCGGACTTGAGGTGGGACTGACGGGACGCGTGCTGGCGGTTGCCCTCAGCATGTGGGCGGTGTGGCACTTCGCGAGCAAGCTCGCTGCCGATGATTGGCGGTCGTGGCTGTGGGAGTCCTGGCGCTTCGTGAAGCAGATTTTTGCGCTGCTCCTGGTGGGCGTGTTCTTGGTCGGCATGGTTCGTCAGGTCATTCGACCGGAATGGATCGAGAGCCTTGCCGGCAGCAACACCCTGCTCGCCAATGCACTGGGGGTGGGCTTTGGCGTCTTCATGTACTTTCCAACGCTGGTGGAAGTGCCGGTGGCACGCATGTTCCTCGATCTCGGTATGCATCCCGGTCCGCTGCTGGCCTACCTGATGGCGGACCCCGAATTGAGTCTTCAAAGCATGTTGATGGTGGCGGTCGTGATCGGCCGCGCCAAGACTGCCGCCTATGTGGGGGCCGTGGCGTTGTTCAGCATCACCGCAGGCCTGATCTACGGCGCGTGGGTCGACGGCATGGGTTGGGCACCACTGGCTCTCACGCTGGCGTTCATCGTGGCTGCAATAGGCGGCTCGCTGGTCTGGCTACGGCAGCGCCAGCGCGCGGCCGCTCCCGCGTAGCACGTTCACACGATGGAAGGAGAAGATGAGCATGATAATTGTCAAGATCCTCGGCCCTGGCTGCGCCAACTGCAAGAAACTCGAAGCTGTTGCGCGCGAAGCCGCCAGCCGCGCCAACATTCCAGCCGAATTCGTCAAGGTCACCGAAATGAAGGACATCATGGCCTATGACGTGTTGTCCACGCCAGGTCTTGTGGTCAACGAAAAGCTGGTCAGCAGCGGGCGCATTCCGACCGTCGCCGAGGTACAGAAGTTATTGGCGGCTTAAGAGAAGGCCCCAAGGTTATCGCGGCTTGTACCTGCGTTCGGGATGGCGGTCGTCGCACTCGACCTGACATAGGTGTGAGCCAAAGTCAGCCTCGCGAATTGAACGTCGGGACGGCAACCGGCACGAGAGATCGTCACGACTGCATCGAAGGCGCCGGCAATGGAGCCAACGCCCTACCCCATCACCCCGCCGCGCCGGATCAGCTCCTTTCCCAACGCAGCGAGGTGCACCTGGTCCGGTCCGTCGCCGATGCGGATGAAGCGGGCGTAGACGTAGGCGCGGGCGAGGAAGGTGTCCTGGGAGACGCCGGCGGCGCCGTGGATCTGGATGGCGCGGTCGATGACGCGGGCGGCCATGCTAGGCACCACGATTTTCGCGGCGGCGATCAGGTCGCGCGCGGCCTTGTTGCCTTCCCGGTCCATCTTGTCGGCGGCCTGCAGCGTCAGCAGGCGGGCCTGCGCGATCTCGCAGAAGGAGTGCGCGATGTCCTCGCGCACCGAGCCCTGCTCGGCCAGCGGCTTGCCGAAGGCAACGCGGGACACCGCACGCTGGCACATCAGTTCGAGCGCGCGCTGAGCGCAGCCGATCAGCCGCATGCAATGATGGATCCGGCCCGGACCGAGCCGCCCCTGCGCGATCTCGAAGCCGCGCCCTTCGCCGAGCAGGATGTTTTCGGCGGGCACGCGGACGTTGTCGTAGACGATCTCGGGGTGGCCGGCCGGGGCGTCGTCATAGCCGTAGGTCAGCATGTCGCGGACGATGCGCACGCCGGGCGTGTTCCTGGGCACCAGGATCATGGATTGCTGGCGGTGGCGGTCGGGATCGTCGGGCGCGGTCTTGCCCATCACGATCAGGATCTCGCAATCCTCGTTCATCGCGCCCGAGGTGAACCACTTCCGCCCGTTGATGACGTAGTCGTTGCCCTCGCGCGTGATGGCGCACTGGATGTTGGTGGCGTCGCTGGAGGCGACCTGCGGCTCCGTCATCGAGAAGCCGGAACGGATGCGCCCTTCCAGCAGCGGCTTCAGCCAGCGCTCCTGCTGCGCCCTGGTGCCGTAATTCGCCAGCACCTCCATGTTGCCGACATCAGGCGCCGAGCAGTTGAAGACCTCCGGCGCCCAGAGGATGCGGCCCATGATCTCCTTCACGGGCGCGTAGTCGAGATTGGACAGACCCGGTCCGTGCTCGCCGGAGAGAAACAGGTTCCAGAGCCCCTGCTCCCGCGCCATCTTCTTCAGGTCCTGCAGCACGGGCGGCGTCCTGTAGCGCGCCGCTTCCGGCTTCACCTGCTCGTAATAGAGCTCCTCGACCGGCTCGACATGCGTGCGCATGAACTGGCGGACGCGCTCCTGAAGCTCGAGCGAACGGGCCGAGTGTTGAAAGTCCATGGCGGTCTCCTTCTTCCTTCCCCCCTTGTGGGAGAAGGTGGCGCGAAGCGCCGGATGAGGGGTTCTCTCCGCCGGCAACACCGTTCGTGAGGATAGAGACCCCTCACCCGGCTGCGCTTCGTGCATCCACCCTCTCCCACAAGGAGAGAGGGTGGACCGTCTACGCGGCCGCGACGTTGCCCGCTCACGTCCCCTTCAGCAATTCGCTCGCCACCACCCAGTCGTTGCCGTCGAATTGCAGCATGTAGCCGTCCTTGATCGGGCGGAAATCCTGCGGCGTGGTGTTCAGGGTGATGCCGGGCAGCAGCAGCGACAGCGGCACGTTCTTCAGGTTCGCGGCCTGCGCCATGATGTTCTCGCGCGTCAGATTGTCCTTGCACTGCTTCAGCAGCACGACCAGGGCCTCGGCGACGGTGTAGCCGTAGAGGCCGGCGACGTTGTTGACGTCGGCGTTGGGCAGGCGCTTCTTCATGAAGTCGATATAGGCCGTCATCGCCGGATCATTCTTTGGCGTCTCGACGAACGGCTTCAGCGCGCCAAGCGAGAGCACGCCCTTGCCGGCTTCGACGCCCGCCGGCACCATGACCGTGGCCTTGTTGGCGCAGCCGCTCGCGATGAAGCGCGTCGGCTGCCAGCCGACCTCGTGCGCCTTGCGGATCGCCTGCGCGCAGGCGCGCGGCGTCACCGAATAGATCAGGAAGACGTCGGCTTTCGTGTTCGCCAGCGTCAGCACCTGGGAATCGACCGTGGGGTCGGCGACCTCGAAGCTCGAGGCCATCGCGATCGCCTTGTCGGCCTCAGTGCCGAGCGCCTCCTTGACGCCGCGTAAATATTCCTTGCCGGCGTCGTCGTTCTGATAGAGCACCGCAAAGCGCGCATTCGGGTTCTTGGCGCGGGCATAGGCGACGTCGATCGCGGCCTCGCTGGTGTAGTTCGGCGCCCAGGGCAGCGCCATCGACCACGGCATGTTGGCCGGATCGTTCCACTTCGAGGCCGAGCTGATCAGGAATAGCTGCGGCACCTTGTTGCTGTTGAGGTACTTCGCGATCGCCGAGCTCGGCGCCGTGCCCATGGTGGCGAAGATGAAGGCAACGCCGTCGCCTTCGACGAGGCGCCGCGCCGCCTCCATGGTCTTGGGCGGCGAGAACGCGTCGTCCAGCGAGATCAGGTTGAGCTTACGGCCGTTGACGCCGCCCTTCTCGTTGACCTCGTCGAAATAGGCCGCGATCACCTTGCCCGTGATGCTGAGCGGCGAAGCCGGCCCGCTATAGGGCATGGTGTTGCCGATCTTGATCTCGGTGTCGCTGACGCCGGGACCGTAGGATTTCTGCGCGGAGACTGGGGTCGACAGGCAGGCGGCAGCCAGAGCTGCGGCCAGGACCAAAGCGGCTTTCATGGTTTCTCCCGATGATTATCGCCGCGGCGTCATGCGTGAACGCGCGGCGCGCTGCTTTTTTGTCAGCGCGTCAGCACAGCGGAGTTCAACGAGATGGTCTTGCGTCGAGTTGCTGATAGCATCACCTAAAGCACGACGAGATCTGGACGAATCGTCATCGCGCTTTCGGTTGGTGTTGGCGCATGATCCTTTCGGAGCACCGCTTCGCACGTTTCCGGATCATGCTTTAGCCGCGCCGCTTCAAGGCCAAGCCCAAGCTGACCCATCCGGCACCGGCCATGATCAGGTCGATGCCGAGGAACAGGCCGAGGATGTAGACGCTGTTCACCGGCCAGCGCAGCAGGATCAGCAGCCCGAGCAGCAACGTGACGACGGCCGACACCGCGACCCAGACCCACGGGCTTTCGCGCTTCATACTGAAGGCGAGAAACAGCCTGACCGCGCCGGAGGCCAGCAGCGAGGCGCCGAGGAACAGCGTGAGCAGAACCGCGGCGAAGAGCGGGTTCTGGAAGGTGAGGAAGCCGGCGACGATGTAGAGCGCGCCGAGCAAGGCCCAGATCAGGAATTTTCCCCAGCTCTTCATCTGGAATGCGCCGATCACCTCGGTGACGCCGGCGACGATCATCATCGCGCCGACGACGATCACGCTCGCCACCGTTGCCATCACCATGCTGCCGAGCGCGACGAAACCGGCAATCACGTAGACGACGCCGAGCGCGACGATCCAGCCCCATTTGGCTTGGAGCGCAGAGATACCCGAGCCGAGACTGGACGGATGAGACGTATCTGACGCAGTTGTCATGAGCCACTCCTGCATGCGAGCCCCCGGGCACACGCCATGATAGCACGCACCTGACAGGGACTACACCCAGCAGATCAGACCTCGCCTGCCGCACCCTTGACGTAAGTCAAGATCGAATGCGGCGGGTGAGCGCCAAGCACAGGTCAATCGTCCGAATTGGCGAGGCCCAGCAGCTCCTGGCGCGTCAGCGCATTGTCGCGGAACACGCCGAGCATGCGGCTGGTGACGAGATCAGTCCCGGGCTTGTGCGCACCGCGCGTGGTCATGCAATGATGCGTCGCCTTGATGATGACGCCGACGCCTTCGGGCTTGAGCACGTCGTTGATGGTGTTGGCGATCTGCGCCGTCATCTTCTCCTGGATCTGGAGCCGTTTGGCGTAGACGTCCACCACGCGCGCAAGCTTGGAGATGCCGACGACGCGCCCTTGCGGAATATAGGCGACCCAGGCGCGGCCGACGATCGGCGCCATGTGGTGCTCGCAATGGCTCTCGAAGCGAACGCCGCGCAGCACGATCATCTCGTCATAGCCTTCGATCTCCTCGAAGGTCTTTTGCAGGATCTCGGTCGGATCCTGCGCGTATCCGGAAAAATACTCCTGGAAGGCACGGGCGACCCGGTCCGGCGTGTCGCGCAGGCCGTCGCGCCCGGGATCATCGCCGGCCCAGCGGATCATGGTCCGGATCGCCTGCTCGACCTCCGCCCTGTCGGGCCGTTCGACCGGCGCCTGCGCCACCGCGACACGTTCGAGCTTACGCACGTGCGACTTCATCGAGATCCTCCCCTGCAAGAGCCCACATCCAGACGCGGCCCCACAGCTTGGACGGCTGCGATCGGAAAAGGTTCCCGCAGACCAGGGAAATTTGGGGGATGAGGGCTCAGGCTGGCGGTAGCGCCGCCTTCCGCACGTCGATCACGGCCTGCGCCCATTCGGCCGGCCGCTCCTGCGGTAGATTGTGACCGGCATCGATGAAGACGCGCCGCTCGAAGAAGCCCTCGAACTTGCGCGCGTGATGCGCGGTACCGGGATTGACGCCGTCGCTGTCGCCGTCGATCGCAATGGTCGGGACGCGGATGTGCGGCTGGCTGGCGAGCCGCGCCTCGATCTCCGCATAAGCGGGGTCGCCCGCGACCAGCGCGTAGCGGTGGCGGTAGGAGTGGATCACGACATCGACGAAATCAGGGTTGTCGAACGACACCGCGCTCCGCTCGAACGTTGCGTCGTCGAACGCCCATTTCGGCGACCACATCGCCCAGAGCTGGCGCGCGAAGCCGCGCCGGTTGCGCTCCAGCGCGCGGCGGCCGCGCTCGTTGTGGAACAGATATTGATACCAGAGCGCCGCCTCCTCCGGCGGCGAGGCCGGCTCCATGGCACGTGCGATGTTCTGGATGTTGTAGGAATTGCCGGAGACGAGGCCGATCACGCGCTCCGGATGAAGCGCTGCGACCACGCAGGCCGCGCGCCCGCCCCAATCATAGCCGCCGACCACCGCGCGCTGGATATCAAGCGCGTCCATGAAAGCCAGGAGATCGGCGCCAAGTGCCGCCTGTTCGCCGGAGCGCAAGGTCGAGGCGCTGCGGAAGCGCGTCGGCCCGTAGCCGCGCAGCCAGGGCACCAGCACGCGCGCACCGGCCTCGGCGATAGCAGGCGCGGTCTCGGCATAGGCGTTCACGTCGTAGGGAAAGCCGTGGCCCATGATGCAGGGCCAGCCGTCCGGCGCGCCGTATTCGCGATAGGCGATGTCGAGGATGTCCGTGCTGATGGTTTTTTGTTGCATGGTTGGCTCACGGATGATCTCGTTGCGCAGAGACCTTGTAGCCCGGATGGAGCGCAGCGCAATCCGGGAACGCCAGCATCTGCGAATCCCGGATTTCGCTTGCGCTCCATCCGGGCTACAAGGCGCAGCCTATTTCTGCGGCCCCGACAGCGAGATGTCGCGCTCGGCGCGGAACACGTTGCTGTAGAGATTGGCGATCCATTGCCGGCCGATCTCGGTCTTGTTGAGATAGCCGATCTCGGTCTGGATGTGCGGTGCGACGCTGTTCCAGTAGAACTGCGGATAGCGGTTCACGATATCGGCCGGCGAATCGTAGCCGAGCTGGCGATTCATGCCGACCTCCTCGAATTCGTAGTAGAGCGCATTGGCCTTGCGCAGATAATTGGGATCGCCGAGCTGGCCGATGAAGTCGGCGGCGCGCAGGATCGAGGCCTCGTCGTCATAATCCTGGCCCTGGCGGGCCGGGAAGCGCGTGCCCTCGATGGCGCGGGCAATGCGCTCCGGATCCAGGCCGGGAATATGCCGCAGCCGCCGTGTGACATACAGTTTGGAGCGATCGACGTGATACATCATCAGGCTCGCGTCCGATGCACCGCGCGGCAAAGAGATCTTGGTATCGGCCGCGTCGATGACGAAGCCGTCGGCATCGTCCTCCTCGAACAGCCCGCGGACATAGCCGATGTCGTGGGCGAGGCAGGCGATCAGGACATGGACGTAGTCCGCGGCCGACAGATGCGTGTGGAGGCTCCGGCCACTGAGGATGGAATGGCCGGCCAGCGTCACCAGCATCGTATGCTCGATATTGTGATAGAGCGCATCGCTGTTGCCGATGCATTCCATCGCGGTGCGGGTCGCGCTCTCGACGATGCTTGCAGAGGTCTCGTCGTACCGGCGACGCATGAACGTACCGAGCAACTTCTCGAGAGATTCGGCCGCCAGTCTCGGTAAGGTTATCATGGATGCAGCCCCGTCCGCCGCTGGTGTCCCACGCTCTCTCCCGACGTCTCTGTGTTGTTCTCGACGCAGCACCAGCATAGCCCATCTTGGGCCGGCTGACCAAACTCAGCATCAAAAATTCGTAATTATGTTATATTCCCGCTGCGCAACATCACGGTTGCGGTCACGCCCGGCTACAGCCTGAAGGCGACGGCGCCCGAAAGACCCGGGCCCCGACGACCGCTTTACGGGGCGGACAAGATGTCGGCGCCATCCGCCGAGCGCGAAAGGCTTCTGGCCAAATAGAACAGCTCGACCAGCTTGCCGCGTTTGCCGGCCAGCGAGAAGATATATTCGGGCGATTCCGCCTCCATTTCCGCGATCGCCACCTTGGCGATGCGGTCGATACGGCTCGAGCCGTGCTCCCAGACGAAGCCGACACCGAGCCGGTTGGCGACGGCCTCCAGCATTCCCTCGCGCGTGTTGACGACGATCGCCGGACTCGCACGCAGATTGACGGCGCGGAAGGCCCGGTCCACGACGCGCTGGGTCGCGGAATCCCGGGTCCGAAACACCAGCGGATATTGCATCAAGCTGACGGCGGACACGCGCGATTCCCGGCTGAGGTCGTGAACGGGATGGCAGATCGCGACGACGCGCTGCTGCACGCAGGGTTCGCGACGGAAGCGGTTGTCCTGCGGCACCTCCGGCAGCACGGCAACGTCGACACGCTGATCGACCACCGCCGCCATGATCGCCGACCAGCTCCCGATCTCGATGTTGATCTGGATCTTCGGATACATGTTGCGAAAGGCCGCGATCAGCGCCATGCCCGGCATGGCGTTGCCGAGCCCGATGCGCAGCTCGCCCCCCGTCAGCTCATCGCGCTGCTGGAGGATCGCCAGCGCATCCGCCTCGAGTGCCTGCATCCGGTTCGTTGCGGCGTAGAGGCGCCGGCACAACGGCGTCGCGATCAGCGTCTGGGCGTGCCGGTCGAACAGCGCAACCGCAAACTCGGCTTCGAGGTCGCGCACGAGCTGCGCCACCGCCGGCTGCGACACGCCGAGCCGCCTCGCCGCAGCGGCAAAGCTGCCGGTCTCGAACACCGCATTGACCGCCCGGACGCGCGAGGAGGTCAACGCCACGACAAGCAACCCAAGATCGATATTCCCCGTCTTCCGGCCCCGAAAGCAAAACCTGGGGCGACCATAAGCCTGGCCATTGACCGTTATGTGAATGTCAGATGCGCTTCCTACTCCTCGTGCGCCGCAACGGGCCAGCAGGGGATCAGCGCGCATGGCGCAAATCGAACTTTCCGCAATCCGCAAATCCTTCGACGGGACCGACGTCCTGAAAGGCATCGATTTCCGGATCGAGGATGGCGAGTTCATCTCGCTGGTCGGTCCTTCCGGCTGCGGCAAGTCGACCCTGCTCCGGATCATCGCCGGGCTGGAGCAGCAGAATTCCGGGCAGGTCCGCATCGACGGCGGCGGCGTAGACCACATTCGCCCGAGCGCGCGCAACCTCGCGATGGTGTTTCAGTCCTACGCGCTCTATCCGCATTTGAGTACCTTCGACAACATTGCGGTACCGTTGCGGATGCGGCGCCTCTCGGCGATCGAACGGCTGCCGCTGCTGGGGGCGCTGCTGCCGGGCCGGCGCGCCAAGGAACGCGTCATCCGCGCCGACATCGCGGCCATCGCCGAGCAGCTCGATATCGCGCCGCTGCTGCGGCGCAAGCCCGGGCAATTGTCCGGTGGACAACGGCAACGCGTTGCTGTCGGACGCGCCATGGTGCGCGAGCCCCGTGCCTTCCTGTTCGACGAGCCGCTCTCCAATCTCGACGCCAAGCTGCGCGTCCATATGCGCGCCGAGCTCGCCGAGCTGCATCGCCGTCTCAAGGCGACCTTCATCTATGTCACGCACGACCAGGCCGAGGCGATGACCATGTCGAGCCGGATCGCGGTCATGATGGGCGGCGAACTGATTCAGGCCGGCACGCCCGCGGAGATCTACAACGATCCCGGCGACATCCGCGTTGCCGAATTCATCGGCAGCCCCAAGATCAATATCCTTCCCGGCCGTGTCAGGAAGGACGGCGGCATCGACGTGCTGGGGGTCGCTCTGCGGCTTGCCTGCGGCGCCGCCGCGGGCGACTGCCGCGTCGGCGTGCGCCCGGAGCGGATCGACCTCGGCGCGGGGCCATTTTCCGGAAGCGTCGTTCATCTGGAAAACCTCGGCGCGGAGGCTTTCGTCCACCTTGCGATCGAAGGCGCCGGCTTGCGCCTGATCGCGCGGCTCGCCGACGTCAGGCACTTGCCTGCGATGGGCAGTCCCGTCGCGTTCGGTTTCGCCCCCGACGCGGTGCGGCTGTTCGATTCGGCCGGGAAGCGGATCGAGCCGAGAGCGGAGCAGGCCGAGCGCATCCGCGAGGTCGCCCATGTCTGACGGCTCCATGACCCTTGACGCGGCGATCGTCCCAGCCGCCGCCACGAGGCGAGTGTTACCGGCGCATGGCAGCCGGCGCACATATTCCGCCTACGTCCTGGTGACGCCGGCAGCAGCTCTGATGCTGCTTATGCTGCTTGGCCCGCTCGCCGGCGTGATCGTCCTCTCCTTCACCGATTATCAGCTCGGCGCGCCGCATTTCGCCTGGATCGGCCTTGCCAATTACCAGGACCTGTTCGCCGACAAGGTGTTCTGGACCGCGCTGCGCAACACGCTGACCTACGTCGTGATCGTGGTGCCCGGCGCCGTGATCGCAGGCCTTGCGATCGCGCTGCTGATCCAGAGCGGCACCAGCCTGCGCAGCTTCTACCGGACGATCTACTTCCTGCCCGTGATGGCGACCCTGATCGCTATGGCCGTGGTCTGGGAGTTCATGCTGCATCCGCAATTCGGCCTGGTGAACGGGCTGCTGCGCGGCGCCGGCCTGCCCGCCTTCGCCTGGCTTCAGGACCGCAGCACCGCGCTCTATGCGCTGTGCGCGATCGGCATCTGGCAGGCGGTCGGCTTCAACATGGTGCTGTTCCTCGCCGGCCTCGTCTCCATCCCCAAGCAGCTCTACGAGGCGGCCGAAATCGACGGCGCCTCGAGCGGCTGGGCGCGCTTCCGCCTCGTCACCTGGCCGATGCTGGGGCCGGTGACGACTTTCGTCGTCGTGATCTCCGGCATCCGCTCGTTCCAGGTGTTCGACACCGTGCACGTCTTGACCAAAGGCGGCCCGTCGAAATCCACCGAGGTGCTGATCCACACCATGTACACGGAAGGCTTCGAATTCTTCCGCTCAGGCTACGCCGCGGCGATCACCGTCGTGTTCCTGGTGTTCGTTCTTCTGCTCACCCTGATCAAATCGCGGCTCACCGATCGCGGGGTGCACTACACATGAGCAACGCACATCCGATCCCGTTCCGCGCGATCCTGCGCCACGTGCTGCTCATCGCAGGCGCCGCAATCATGCTGGCGCCCTTCATCTGGATGATCTCGACCGCGTCCAAGCCGCAGACCGAGATCTTCTCCAGCGAGCTGCACCTGATCCCCTACCGGTTCGCGCTGGCGGAGAACCTGCGCGAGGCCTTCGCCAAGGCCAATCTGCTGCGCTTCCTGCTCAACGGCGTCATCGTCACAGTCTCGATCTTCGTGCTGCAGGTCATGGTGGCACTGCCGGCGGCTTACGCGCTCGCAAAGCTCCGCTTTCTCGGCCGCGAGACGCTGTTCGCGCTCGTGCTGTTCGGAATCCTGATCCCGCCGCAGGCGACCGCGGTCCCCGTCTTCCTGCTGCTGCACAAGGCCGGGCTGCTCGACAGCTATGCCGCGCTGGTGCTGCCCTTCACCATCTCGGTGTTCGGCATCTTCCTGATGCGCCAGTTCTTCAAGACGGTGCCGGACGATCTTGTCGACGCCGCGCGCATGGACGGCATCTCCGAATTCGGCATCGTCTGGCGGGTGATGCTGCCGGCCGCGATCCCGGCCGTCACCGCCTTCGGCATCTTCTCCGTGGTCGCGCATTGGAACGATTATTTCTGGCCGCTGATCGTGCTCAACAGCGAGCACTTGCGCACGCCCCCGCTCGCGGTCGCCCATTTCCGCAACAGCGAGGCCGGCACCAGCTACGGCCCGCTGATGGCCGCGGCGATGGTGATCATCGCGCCGCTCGTCATCGCTTTCCTCTTCGCCCAGCGCCGTTTCATCGAGGGCATCACCCTCACCGGCATCAAGTAACTGAACCACCCCAAACAGGAGTCTATTCATGCTGAAGTCCATCATCGCCGCGGCGGCTCTGTCGCTCGTGGCCGGATCTGCGCTCGCGCAGACAAAGACCGAGATCGTGATGCAGTATCCCTATCCGGAGCTGTTCACCGAGACCCACAAGCGCATCGCCGAGGAATTCGCCAAGGTGCACCCGGAGATCAAGGTCACGATGCGCGCGCCCTACGAATCCTACGAGGACGCCACCCAGAAGGTGCTGCGCGAGGCCGTGACCAACCAGATGCCCGACGTGTCCTTCCAGGGCCTGAACCGCATCCGCGTCCTGGTCGACAAGAACATCCCGGCCCCGCTTGATGGTTACATCGCGGCCGAAAAGGATTTCGACAAGCAGGGTTTCCATCAGGCGATGTACGACATCGGCACCGCCGGCGGCAAGGTCTACGCGTTGCCCTTCGCGATCTCCCTGCCCATCGTCTACGTCAATCTCGACCTGGTGAAGCAGGCCGGCGGCGACGTGAACAACCTGCCGAAGACCTGGGACGAGCTGCTCACGCTCGCCAAGAAGATCAAGGCGCTCGGCAACGACACCAACGGCGTCACCTATGCCTGGGACATCACCGGCAACTGGCTGTGGCAGGCGCCGGTGTTCGCGCGCGGCGGCACCATGCTCAATGCCGACGAGACCAAGGTCGCGTTCGACGGCGTGGAGGGCAAGTTCGCCATCAACACGATCGCGCGGCTCGTCAACGAGGGCGGCATGCCCAATCTCGACCAGCCGTCGATGCGCGCGGCGTTCGCGGCCGGCAAGACCGGCTTCCACATCACCTCGACCTCGGACCTCAACAAGGTCACGCAGATGACCGGTGGCAAGTTCGCGTTGAAGACGATTCCGTTCCCGGACGTCGTCTCTCCGAACGGCAGGCTGCCGGCCGGCGGCAATGTCGTGCTGATCCTCGCCAAGGACAAGGCCAAGCGCGACGCCGCCTGGGAAGCGGTGAAGTTCTGGACCGGCCCCAAGGGCGCCGCGATCATGGCGGAGACCACCGGTTACATGCCGCCGAACAAGGTCGCCAACGACGTCTACCTGAAGGACTTCTACGTCAAGAACCCCAACAACTACACTGCGGTCAGCCAGCTCGCGCTGCTCACCAAATGGTACGCCTTCCCCGGCGACAACGGCCTGAAGATCACCGACGTGATCAAGGATCATCTCAACGCGATCATCTCGGGCGCGCGCGCCAAGGAGCCCGAGGCGGTTCTCGCCGACATGACGGCGGACGTGCAGAAGCTGCTGCCGAAGACCACCGGCGCGGCGCGCTGAGCGTCCCGACAATCGCTAGAACACGGGGCGCCGCCGGCGCCCCGTGCCGCACGAGGGGAAGAAACCATGAAACTGCTGCATCTGAGCGACATTCACCTGACGGCGCCCGGCGCGACCATCGGCGGCCGCGATCCGCGCGCCAATTTCGAGCGCGCACTGGCGCATGCCCTGGAAGACCATCATGACGCCGAATTGATGGTCATCACCGGCGACCTCTCGGACTGGGGCGATCTCGCCGACTATCAATGGCTCAAGCAGCGCCTCGACGCATATCCGCTGCCGGTGCGGCTGTGCATCGGCAACCACGACCGCCGCGCCGCCTTCCTGAGCGTGTTCCCCGATCTCGCCGACGACAACGGCTTCGTCCAGGGCGTGCACGATACTGCCGCCGGCCGCTGCCTGTTTCTCGACACCGCCCATCCGGAAACCCATGCCGGCCGTTATTGCGAGGATCGTCTTGGCTGGCTCGAGGCCCGGCTTGCCGAGCATGACGGGCCGTTCCTGCTCTTCATGCACCATAATCCGATGCCGGTGCATCTGGTCCCGTTCGACCAGATCGGCCTGCTCGACGAGGCTGCCTTTCGCGACCTCGTCAATCGCCATCGCGCCAAGATCCGCCACGTCTTCTTCGGGCATTGTCACTTGCCTCTGGCCGGCTCGATTGCCGGCGTCCCAGTCTCGTCGCTGCGCGGCACCAACCATGCGAGCTATCCGCTGTTCTCCGAGACCAAGCTGCTGAGCGCCTGCGACCTACCGCAATCCTACGGCGTCGCATTCCTCGGCGAGGATTATGTCACCGTCCACATGGTGGAATACGGCTACGATGGTCCCATCCGCACCCAGGGTTCGCCCGACTACAAGGCCTGGGATCGCGAGACCATGGTGCGGTGACCGCGGGCGTGTACGCATAAACCCGCGCTGCACTTCTTGCAGGTCCTGCTGCGCCTCTGTGTGAGGAGGGTGCTGTATCGAAATCCCACATGCGCAGTCCTCCCCACAGGCCAGCCAGAGACATCTATCTTCATGAGATTTTCCGATCCAAGAGACAGGCCTCATCCCCGAGGGCCATCGGAAAGCCGACTAACGGCGAAAAGAAACCGGTACGCCAGACGGCAGCCTCCTGCGTCTAGAGCAGGAGGCTGAAAGGCAAGCTCATCCTAGGCGCAGAATCCTCTCGGCATTCCGGAACGCCAGCTTTTCCTTCTCTTCGTCCTTCAAAGGAGCATCCTGAAGGAACCTCGTGCCCACCTTGTTCGATTCGTAGGGCCAGTCCACCGAGAACATGACATTGTCGATGCCGAGCATTTCGATGGTGCACTTCAATGCCGAGTGACAGAAGTTTCCACTGGTGGTCACAACCAGGTTTTCCCTGATGTAGGCCTTCGGCTCCTTCTTCAGCCCGCGATTTCTGGCCGCATTCAAAGTATGATCGTTCAGCCGCGTCAGGCCGAACGGAAGACCTTCGCCCAAATGGCCGAGGATGAACTTTAGTTTCGGGAAATTGTCGAACGCTCCGCTGAAGACGATTCTGAGAAAGTGCGTGCTCGCGTCCATCGCAAACCCCCACGCGGGCCGCGCAAGATCTTCGTAGCCTTTGAAATAGGATTGCATCGTCATCGGGTGAGGCGTGCCCGGATGCAGATAGATCGGGACGTCCAATGCCTGGGCGGCCTCGAAGATCGGCCAAAAGCGCTTGTCGTCCAGGAATTGGCCTTGGGTATGCCCGGTGATCAGCGCTCCTTTCAGTCCGAGGCTCTTTACGCCCCGATTGAGCTCTTCCACTGCGGCGGACGGCTCAGATGTCGGGATGGCCGCAAAGCCGGACAGGCGCTTCGGAAACTTTGAGATCGCCTCTTGCATGAGATCATTCGTCTCTCGCGCCAATTGAGCCGCGAATTCCGGTTTGGCGCCCTGGCATCCGGGTGTCGTGAGCGACATTATCTGGACGTCGATGCCCGCCTCGTCCATCGCCTTGATGCGGCCAGCGCCCAGATCGAAGAGAGCGCTGTTGATGTCATGGCCCAGCTGCCTCGATCGCTGCTCTGCCCAACGAACGCGCTCGTAAGGTCCCGCCACGCTACCCGGGTCCGGCAGGCTCTTGTTGTTGCTCTCCGTGGAGAAATGATCCTCAAGCGTAATGACACGCATCGTGGGCTCCCTTTTTTATTGGTATCAATGATGATTGCTCTTGAACCGGTACGGTCCCAGGGTGGAGAACAAGACGAGGGCGAGCAGCAATAGGGCTTCAAAGGCGATCAAAGCCGAAGAATACGTATTCGTCGCATCGAACACTCGCCCCATGATGTACGGACCGGCAGCCGTCGCGAGCGAAAGAACCGCCGCGGAAACGCCGAACAGCGAGGCAATGACACGCACTCCGAAATAACGCCCTAAGAAGAAGGCAATGAGATCGACTTCGGCTCCCACGCCGAGCCCGCAAAGTATGGCGCCAAACACGGGGATAATACCGGCCGCTCCGGAGAGAAGCATCCCGATGCCGGCCATCGGAGCGACCACGAAGAACGCAGCTACATACTGCCCTCGGAAATTGTCCAGACACCACCCCGCGAGAATTCGTCCAACTGTAATGAATATGCCGGCGGCGGAAAGCACGTTCGTCGCATCCTGCGGCGAGAGCCCTCTGTCCGTGAGCATCGGCACCAGATGGGTCAATGTTCCGTTGATCGCGCAGACCGCCAGCAGAAGCGCAGCATTCAGGCGCCAGAATGTCGTGTCTTTCACCGCCTGCTTTAGACCGAAACCTTCGGTCGGGGAGGAAGCGGTGGACGTAGATGCGACGGCGTTTCGTCGGGCGGAAGGTTCGCGGAAAAGGACCGACACGGGCACTAGAGCGAACAACAATACAGCGAGCGCCAGAGCGGCGAAGGCAGCCTGTGTCCCGTATTGTCGATCGACGAAACCGGCGAGCTGCGGCATGAGCAGCGTTCCGAGTCCCACGCCCGCAAGGGCAAATCCAAGGGCCAAGCCGCGCCGATCGTCGAACCAAAGAGAGACGATCTTCACGTAGCCGATAGGCTGCTGGGCGGCGGTGAATAATCCGCTGAAGAAGAAGACGAGATAGATCCAGGATGCGTGATCGGCAGTCACGATCCCGTAAGATGCGGTAGCGACGGCAAATAAGAAGATGCCCGGCACCATGACGCGCCGAATGCCGTACCGATCCATGAGACAGCCGATAAACAGGCTGGAAATCGCCGTAAGCGTATGGCTGATTGCGACACCGAGGGACAGGTCGCCTCGGCTCATTCCCAGCTGGGCCGAAAGCGGCTTCAGCAACACGGAAAATCCAAAGGTGTTGATGGCAGCGGATCCGACCATCAGGCCCGACATGCTCGCCACGACGATCAGCCAACCCAAAGCAAGCGGTTTGGCCGGCGCCAAGTCTCGGGACTCAGAACGCTTGTTCTCGCCTAGGATGCCGTCCGTCATCGACTCTCCTCCGTTTCCCCTCAGGCGCTTATTGGCCCGTCAACGCCACTTAGCTGGCCTTGGAATGGAAGAAGAAGGACGTATCCTGGGATGTCCGCCTGGCGGACAAGGCTTCCGCCACATAGGGGAGAGTGTTCTGAACGTTTCCTCTCCTAGATTGACATCGATGGTGTCCCGCGACGTCACTGGATATGCGCCGAAGGCCCGAGGTCAACACACGCGTTTCCTCGGTGACAAGTTAGGCGGTTTCGCTCCATCGAGTATCTTCGCGGCAGACACGCTAGCGCGGCGAAAAGCCATGGCGCGCCGCCCTACTGCTAAGAGAAATCGCTACAATGCTCCAGTCTGAGGTCCGCTTCGGGGTCACAAGCTGCCGACCACATTTTAGCTGGCAGACTTCCGCGTTGCGTCGGCAAGCCGACGCCTATGAGGACACGCCCTACTCCACCAGCAGCACGTCGACGGCGACGCCGAGCTTCTGCTTGGGCGAGCCGACGATGATGCCGTCGATCGGCGAGACGTCGGAAAAGTCGCGCCCGACCGCGAGCACGATGTGGTCGTTGCCGATCAGCAGGTCGTTGGTCGGGTCGAAATCGACCCAGCCGAGCTCCGCCCCGCACCACAGCGAGACCCAGGCATGGGTGGCATCGGCGCCCTGCAGGCGCGGCTGGCCTGCCGGCGGAATGGTGCGCAAGTATCCGCTGACATAGGCCGCGGGCAGGCCGAGCCCGCGCAGCCCTGCGATCATCACATGGGCGAAGTCCTGGCAGACGCCGTGGCGGTTGTCGAACACCTCGTTCAGCGGCGTCGAGATCACCGTTGCCTTGGCGTCGTAGCGAAACTGGTTGCGGATACGATGCATGAGGTCGACCGCACCTTTGAGGACGCCAGCGCCCGGTGGAAAGCTCTCGGCAGCATAGGCGCTGACCGGGCGCAACACCGGCACCAGCGGACTGGCAAAGACATAACCGATCGGCGAGGCCGGCCCGAGGCTCGTCGCTTCGAAGGCAATGTCGCGAACGCTCTCCCAGGGCGGGCTCGCGGCATCGCGCGGCGGCGGCTGACGCGACACCGAGACGCGCGAGCGCGAATCGATCCGTAAGTTGCGATGCGCGGCCTGGATCACGATGCTCTCGGTCAGCGTGCCGAAGAAATCGTGCCGCGCATTGCGCTCGGCAGGGCGCGGACGGATCTCGACCTTGTGCGAGATCAGCTCCTGGCCGCCGCCGCTGCGCGGCTCCAGCCGCAGCGTGCAGCGGGCGAAGCTGACGGGACTCTCATATTCGTAGGTGGTGACGTGACGGATGTCGTAGATCACGCCAGCCCCGTCAGCTTTTCCGGCCGGGCAGCATTGGGGCCATGCGGGAAGTAGTGCTGCCCGATCGCATCCGCGAGGCCGAGCAGGTCCTGCTCCAGCGCAAACAGCATCTTGACCTCGAGCTTCTCGGCCTCCGCGGTCGCGAGCATCGCCTGCATCGCTATCGCGAGCCGCTGCGGCTTCTCGATCAGGCCGTGCTCCTTCAGGCTCGGCAGCGCTTCAATGTGCTCGTTCAGCGTCGCCACCTGGAACGCCACCGAGCGCGGATTAAAGGGATCGAGCACGGCGAGGTCGCGCACCGGCGCCAGGATCGGCGCCAGCAGATAGCGCGAGCGATAGGTGATCTGGCAATCCACCAGCGTCAGCAGGATGTCGAGATCCTCGTCGCCGGCCTCGTCATAGGCGAACTGGCGCGTGAAGCGCGTGGTGTTGATGGCGCGCTCGATGCGGCGGCCGATGTCGAGGAAGCGCCAGCCGGCGGCGCGGTTCATGTTCTCCTGCGCCAGGCCCGCGAAGCTCGCCAGCTCCTGCAAGGTCAGCTCGGCCGCGCTCAGCACGCTGTCGTCGTCCTCGACCTCGTAGGCAAGGCGCTCGGCCATCTCGGTGATGACCTGCCAGGCATCCGGCGATAGCCGCTCGCGCAAGGATGTCGCCGTGCGCTGCGCCGCGCGCACCAGCGACAGCGCCGAGCCGAAACGCGCCTCGCTCTGCAGCGCTTCGGCCACGATGCGCCCTGCGGCCGCGCGCGAGGTCTGCGAGACCGCGCCCCAGGCCACCAGCAGGCGCTGGATGCGTTCGGCCGATTGCACCGAGGCCGCCGTGCCCTTGTTGGGCCCGCTCGGCGAGCCCAAAGCGCGCACGAGGCGCAGCGTCGCCTCGGCGCGTTCGAGATAACGGCCGAGCCAGAACAGATTGTCGGCGGCGCGGCTCGGCAGCACGCCGGCGATGCGGCGGATGCGGACCTTGTCGGTCGCCGGCAGCAAGGTCGCGGTCGGGACCTGCTTGTCGGAGACGACCCAGACGTCGGCGGCACGGGCACCGTCGCCCATCGATACCGCGCGCGCGTCCGGCTGCTCGGCGATGCGGCAGAAGCCGCCGGGCATGATGGCCCAGCCGTCCGGCGTCGCCGCAGCGAACACGCGCAGCACGAAGGGACGCGGCGTGATCTGGCCCTGCTCCCACACCGGCATGGTCGAGAGCCGCACCACCTCCTGGCCGACATAATCCATGCCGCGCGCGGTGATGGCATCGATCAGGCGCTGGCGGCCGCTCGCATCGAGCTCGCTCGCGAGCACCGGACCGCTCTGGTCGAAGCCGGGCACGCCGCGCCCATAGGCGCCTTCGATCGCGACCTCGTCGAGCCGCGCCAGCACCTCCTCGCGCGCGACGCGCTGGCCGCACCACCAGGTCGCGATATGCGGCATCTTCAGCTCCTCGCCGAGCAGGCGGCGGCTGAGCGCCGGCAGGAAGCCGAGCAGCGCCCGGGCCTCCAGGACGCCGGAGCCGGGCATGTTGGCGACGACGACGCCGTCCTTGCGCAGCACGTCGATCAGGCCGGGCACGCCGAGATGCGAGGACGCATCGAGCTCGAGCGGATCGAGCGAGTTGGAATCGACCCGGCGCAGCAGCACGTCGAGCCGCTTGAGTCCGGCGACGGTGCGGATGTGGATGCGGTTGTCGCTGACGGCGAGATCGTCGCCCTCGACCAGCAGGAAGCCGAGATAGCGCGCCAGCGTCGCATGCTCGAAATAGGTCTCGCTGAAGCTGCCCGGCGTCAGCACGCCGATGCGCGGCTCGTCACGGTCGGCACGCGCGCGAAGACTGTCGCGAAAGGCTTCGAAGAACGGTGCGACACGCGGCACGTTCATCGACTTGTAGAGATCGGAAAAGGCGCGCGAGAGCACCAGGCGGTTCTCCAGCGCGTAGCCCGCGCCCGACGGCGCCTGGGTGCGGTCGCCGAGCACCCACCAGCGGCCGTCGGGCCCGCGGCCGACATCGGCGGCATAGAGCGACAGATAGCGCCCGCCCGGCGGCGGCACCCCGCAGACGGGACGGAGGTATTCGGGGCTGCCGGCGATCGCGGCCGCGGGCAGCGCGCCCTCGGCGACCAAGCGTCCCTCGCCATAGAGGTCGCGCAGCACGCGTTCGAGCAGCTCGGCGCGCTGGCTGATGCCGGCGCAGAGCTGCTGCCAGTCGGCCTCGTCGATCAAAAGCGGCAGGTGGCTGATCGACCAGGGCCGGTCGGCGCTGTCGCCGGGGGCCCGGTAGGTGACGCCGGCCTCGCGGAGGTGGCGGTCGGCCATGCCGAATCGCCGCTCGATCTCGTCGGGCGCGAGCGCGCCGAAGGCCTCGAAGAAGCGGCTCCAGACCGCGCGCGGGGCGCCGTCGGGCCCTAAGAACTCGTCGGGAATGCCGGGCAGGCGGCGATAGTCGCGGACCCATTGCGCGAAGCGGCGCTGGCCCTCACGAGGTCCTGGCGCCCTACCCGCCTTGTCGTCCTGTTCGGCTGCGCCCTCGGCCATCCGCCTCTCCCTGCCCCACCATCATACTCATTGCAGGAGCGGGGTCCGCAAGTCGAGGGTCAGGGGGAACTCATTTGTGCGCTCCTCCGGCGGCGGCTGGATGGGCCCCGGCGTGTGGCCGTGGTCCTGGAAGCGCGCCAGACGCCGCGCCTCGGCCTCATAGGTGTTGACCGGCTTGGTGTCGTAGCTGCGCCCGCCCGGATGGGCGACATGGTAGACGCAGCCGCCGAGCGAGCGGCCGTTCCAGCTGTCGATCAGGTCGAAGGTCAGCGGCGCGTGGACCGGAATGGTCGGATGCAGACCGGAAGCCGGCTGCCAGGCCTTGAAGCGGACGCCGGCCACGGCCTCGGCCGAGCGGCCGGTCGAGGTCATCGGCAGGCGGCGGCCGTTGCAGGAGATGATGTGGCGGCCCTCGACGAACCCCTCCGCCTTGACCTGGAGCCGCTCGACCGAGCTATCGACATAGCGCACGGTGCCGCCGGCCGAGCCCTCCTCGCCCAGCACGTGCCAGGGCTCCAGCGCCTGGCGCAGCTCCAGCGTCACGCCGCCATGATGGACGCGGCCGAAGGCGGGAAAGCGGAATTCGAGCTGCGCCAGATACCATTCCGGCTCGAAGGGGTAACCGAACTGCCTGAGCTCGGAGAGCACGTCCAGAAAATCGTCCCAGATGAAATGCGGCAGCATGAAGCGGTCATGCAGCGCGGTGCCCCAGCGCACGAACTTGCCGTGTTGCGGCTCGCGCCAGAATTTTGCGATCAGCGCGCGGATCAAGAGCTGCTGCGCCAGCGACATGCGCGGGTCCGGCGGCATTTCGAGCGCGCGGAATTCGACGAGGCCGAGCCGGCCGGTCGGCCCCTCCGGCGAATAAAGCTTGTCGATGCAGATCTCGGCGCGGTGGGTATTGCCGGTGATGTCGACGAGCAGATGCCGGAACAGGCGGTCGACCAGCCACAGCGGCGCCTGCGTGTCCGGCGGCGGCACATGCGAGAGCGCGACCTCGAGCTCGTAGATGCTGTCGTGCCGGGCTTCGTCGATGCGCGGCGCCTGGCTGGTCGGGCCGATGAACAGGCCGGAGAAGAAGTAGGACAGCGAGGGATGCCGCTGCCAATACAGCACGAGGCTCTTGAGCAGATCCGGCCGGCGCAGGAACGGGGAGTCCTGCGGGCTCGAGCCGCCGACCACGACGTGGTTGCCGCCGCCGGTGCCGGTGTGGCGGCCGTCGACCAGGAAGCGGTTGGCGCCGAGGCGCACCTTGCCGGCATCCTCGTAGAGACCGGTGGTGATCTCGACCGCCTCGCGCCAGCTCTTCGCCGGCTGGATGTTGATCTCGATAACACCGGGATCGGGCGTCACCTTGATCACCTCGATGCGCGGATCGAACGGCGGCGGGTAGCCCTCGACATGGACGGGGAGCTGCATCTCCTCCGCGGTGGCTTCGAGCACGGCCACCAGCTCGAGATAATCCTCGATGCGCTCGACCGGCGGCATGAAGGCGCAGATCACGCCGTCGCGGATCTCGACCGACATCGCCGTGCGCACCGGGACGGACGTGTTGAGCTGCTCGGGCGCGGTCCGCACCGGCGATTGCGGACGTGCGGGAAGCGTGAACACGGGCAGCTTGTCCCGCGCCTCCATCGGGTCCTGTTCGACGATGTAGGGATATTGGTTGGGCGGGACGTAACCGAGCGAGCCGATCGGCAGGCGCAAACCGAGAGGAGAATCGCCCGGCATCAGGAACAGATGACTGCGCCGAAGTTGCCAGCGCTCGCTGCGCCAGCGCGGCGGCGCGTTCCAGCGCTGCACCGGCAGCACGAAGCCGCGCGGTGTGCCGAGACCTTCGTCGAACACGCGCGCCATCCGCGCGCGGGCTTCCGGATCCGATAACTTGGAATCGGTGGGATCGACGTTGACGGGAAGCTCGGCTTCCTTCTGGAGCCAGTAGGCCGTGTCTTCGTAAGCCGGGATGATGTAGCCCGGATCCAGCCCGAGCCGTGCTGCGGTGGCCTCCATGAAGGTTGCGGCTTGCCTCATTTCGGCGCGCCGCGGATTTTCGATGCTGGCGATCAGGTCGGCGTTGTTCCAGATCGGCACGCCGTCCTTGCGCCAGTACAAGCCAAAGGCCCAACGCGGCAGGCTCTCGCCCGGGTACCATTTGCCCTGGCCATAGTGCAGAAGACCGCCGGAGCCGAAGCGCGCGCGCAGGCGGCGGATCAGATCGTCGCTAAGCGCGCGCTTGGTCGGGCCGACGGCTTCCGTGTTCCACTCCGCCGCTTCGAGATCGTCGACCGAGACGAAAGTCGGCTCGCCGCCCATGGTGAGCCGTACGTCCGCGCTCGCGAGGTCGCCGTCGACCTGCTCGCCGAGATCGTCCAGCCGCGCCCAGGATTCGTCGGAGAAAGGCTTGGTGATGCGCGGCGCCTCGCGGATGCGCTTCACGCTCATGTCGAAGGCGAACTCGACCTCGGCAAAGCCGGCGCCACCGGAGATCGGCGCGGCCGAGCGATAATGCGGCGTGGCGGCGACCGGGATGTGGCCCTCGCCCGCGAGCATGCCGGAGGTCGCGTCGAAGCCGATCCAGCCGGCGCCGGGCAGATAGACCTCGGCCCAGGCGTGCAGGTCGGTGAAGTCGTTCTCCACTTCCGGCGGCCCCTCGATCGGATCGATGTCGGGGCGAATCTGGACGAGATAGCCGGAGACGAAGCGCGCGGCGAGCCCGAGATGACGGAAGGTCTGGATCAGCAGCCAGGCGGAATCGCGGCACGATCCGGCGGACGAGGCCAGCGTCTCCTCCGGCGTCTGCACGCCCGGCTCCATCCGGATGATGTAGCGGATCTTCTTCTGCAGCTCGCGATTGAGCTCGACCAGGAAGTTGACGGTGTTCGGAGCCTCCTGCGGGATCGAGTCCAGATATTTCGCAAACAGGCGATCGGGCTTCACCGTCTCGAGATACGGCGCGAGCTCGGTCTTGAGATCCTTCGGGTACTCGAACGGAAAGCTGTCGGCGTACGGCTCGACGAAGAAGTCGAACGGATTGACCACCGTCATCTGCGCGGTGAAGTCGACCTCGATCTTCAATTCTGTGGTCTTCTCGGGGAAGACGTAGCGGGCGAGCCAGTTGCCTTGCGGATCCTGCTGCCAGTTCACGAAATGATTGGAGGGCGTGACCTTGAGCGAATAGCTCAGGACCGGCGTGCGCGTATGCGGCGCCGGGCGCAGGCGGATGGTCTGCGGACCGAGGTCGATCGGACGGTCGTATTTGTAGTGCGTGACGTGATGCAAAGCGACGTAGATCGACACGGGGTGCGGTGCTCCAGCAGCTTTTTTGAGCAGAACACCTGATGTGAGTGCGATCAAGCACTAACAACGGGCAGCGCTTGCCTAGGAAGTATCCTCTTCACCGTGGAAGCGATTGCATTCGACGTTAGAGTTAGCGCGGTGATGCTTCCACGGCGTCATGGCCGGGCTTGTCCCGACCATCCACGCCCTTTGCCGCAGCACGAAAGACGTGGATGCCCGGGACAAGCCCGGGCATGACGACCTTACTTGCGGAATGCTACGCCGCCGAGGTCAACCGCTGCAGGAACTGCGTCACCTCGCGGCGGAGCGTCTCGACTTCGCCGTGGACGCGATCGGAGGCGCTGTTGACTCGGGCGGCGACGCGTCCGGTATCGGCGGCGGCTTCGCTGATGCCCGACACGTTGGAGGAGACCTGCGAGGTGCCGGTGGAGGCCTCGTGGACGCTGCGGGCGATCTCGCGGGTCGCGGAGCCCTGCTGTTGGATGGAGGCCGCAATGCTCGCGGTGATGCCGTCGATCTCGGCGATGGTCTGGGCGATCGCCTCGACGGCCGCGACCGAGTTGGTCGTCGATTGCTGCATCTCGCCGACCTTGGCGCTGATCTCCTCGGTCGCCTTCGCGGTCTGGTTGGCGAGACTCTTGACCTCAGAGGCGACGACCGCGAAGCCACGGCCGGCCTCGCCTGCCCGCGCCGCCTCGATCGTGGCGTTGAGCGCCAGAAGGTTGGTCTGCGAGGCGATCTCGCTGATCAGCTTGACGACATCGCCGATCCGCAGCGCGGCCTCCGCGAGGGAGCGAATCTCGTTGCCGGCACGATTGGCTTCCTCGACGGCGCGACCGGTGCTCGCGGTCGAGCCGGCCACCTGGCGGCTGATCTCCGCGATCGAAGATGCGAGCTGCTCCGCGGCGCTCGCCACGGTCGCAACGTTGCTCGAGGCCTGCTCGGACGCGCTGCGCATGCCGGAGGTCTGGCGGCTGGTCACCTCCGCCGCGGCCGCCATCTGGCCGGCGTCGGATTCCAGATCGGTCGCGGCGCTCATGAGGCTGCCGGCAACCTCGTCGAGATGCGTGCCGAACTGATTGGCGAGACCGGCGATCTCGACGACGCGGCGGCCGAGGCTGTCGGTGCCGGCATTGATCACGGTGGCCGAGCGGCGGAACGAGCCGGGCAATCCGCGCGCGAGGATCTTGCGGAAATACTTGCCGCGGCTGGCATAGTCCATCGATGCCGAAGCCTCGCGGACGAAGGCGTCGGTGATGTCGAGCATGTCGTTGACCGACTTCTGGATGGCGCCGATCCGCCCGGCCTGCCGCTCGCTCAGGATCCGCGCTTCGAGATCGCCGCGCGCCGCCTTGCGGCAGACATCGGCGACCTCATCGACGGCCACCGCGGCGCGATGCTGGCACCAGAGGGCGTAGCCCAGCAGCGCGAGCGTCGCGCCAAGCAGCGCGGCACTGGTGATTCCGTTCCAACCGAGCAGCGAGACGATGAACGCGACGGCGGCAACAACACAGGCGAGCGCGGTCGCTCCCTGCGCCTTAGAGAGAGAGCACAAATTCATCGTAGGCGACACCGTTTTGCTTGAGCAGGCCGACCATCATGTCGAAGCTCGCACGCATGCCGTCCTTGGCATTGGCGTGGCGCGCCTCTTCCGCACAGAGCGCCTTGTAGATCGGCTTGATTTTCTCGACCGGCGCCGGATCGGGCCTGCGTCGATTGGAATGATATCCGATGATGTTGCCGCGATCGTCGAAGGTCGGGGTGACGTGGGCGAACACCCAATAATGGCTGCCGTCCCCGGCGAGATTGACGACGTAGGCGAAGATTTCCTGCTTGGCCTGGAGCGTGTCCCACAGCAGCTTGAACACGCAGCGCGGCATGTCCGGATGGCGGATCAGGCTGTGGGGCGCACCCATCAGCTCCTTCCAGGGGTATTTTGCCATGCGGAGAAAGACGTCATTGGCGTAGGTGATGCGGCCTTTGAGGTCGGTCTTCGATACGATCAGTTCCTCCTCACCGAGGAGATGTTCCACCCCAGTAGGACGTATCGCCTGCATCACTTCGATCCTCGACAAAAGGCGGGCCCCACCACGTTGTGGAACCGCATCGCCTCCTGTCTAGGCCAACAATGTTAACCAGATGTGAGCCGGGAAAGTCTTCTGCCTCCGGATCATTACTTAGCGTCATTACAATACCGACAACCACACGCGTTGCTGAAGCCGTCGCGAACGTCCGCCTGCATCTTGTGATTGCGTCGGCGCCGCGCGGCACGCCCGGCGCGATTACATCGTCGCGCCAAGCACCCAGGGCGCGAACTCGGCGCCGCCGAAATCGAAGCTCTCGCTCTTGGTCGGCCGCCCCGAAGCCGTCTCGAGGATGAGATCGAAAATGCGCCGACCGCATTGCTCGACGCTCTCCTCGCCTTCGAGGATGGTGCCGCAATTGACGTCCATGTCCTCTTCCATGCGCTTGTACATGGGCGTGTTGGTGGCGAGCTTGATCGAGGGCGCCGGCTTGCAGCCGAACACGCTGCCGCGGCCCGTGGTGAAGCAGACCAGATTGGCCCCGCCTGCGACCTGGCCGGTGGCGGCGACCGGATCGTAGCCGGGCGTGTCCATGAACACGAAGCCCTTCTTGGTGATGGGCTCGGCGTAGCGCAGCACCTCGACGAGGTTGGTGGTGCCGGCCTTGGCCATCGCGCCGAGCGACTTCTCCAGAATGGTGGTGAGGCCGCCGGCCTTGTTGCCGGGACTCGGATTGGCGTTCATCTCGGCGCCTTCGCGCGCCGTGTATTCGTCCCACCAGCGCATCAGATCGACCAGCTTCTCGCCGACCTCGCGGCTGACGGCGCGGCGCGTCAAGAGATGCTCGGCGCCGTAGGTCTCCGGTGTCTCCGACAGGATCACGGTGCCGCCGTGACGGACGATGAGATCGCTGGCGGCGCCGAGCGCAGGATTGGCCGACACGCCGGAATAGCCGTCCGAGCCGCCGCATTGCAGGGCCACGGTGAGCTCGCTCGCCGGCACGGTTTCGCGCTTGACCTTGTTGGAATCGGCCAGCGCCTCGCGCACGAAGGCGATGCCGGCTTCGACGGTCTTGCGGGTGCCGCCGACCTCCTGGATGTCCATCGCGCGCAGGCGGCCGGCGAGCTTCTGCTCTTCCATCAGACCGCCGATCTGGTTCACCTCGCAGCCGAGGCCGAGCACGATGACGTGAGAGAAATTGACGTGGCGCGCATAGCCGCCGAGCGTGCGGCGGAGCAGCGTCAGCGGCTCGTTCTGCGTCATGCCGCAGCCGGTCTTGTGGGTCAGCGCGACCACGCCATCGACATTGGGGAAATCGGCCAGCGGGTTGCCGCCGGTGAAGGGATTCTTCTTGAAGACGTCGGCGACCAGGCTTGCGACATGCGCGCTGCAATTCACCGAGGTGAGGATGCCGATATAATTGCGCGTGGCGACGCGGCCGTCCGGGCGGCGGATGCCTTCGAACGTCGCCGGCAGGTCGAAATTCGGCGTCGGCTTGACGTCGACGCAATAGGCGTAGTCCTTGGGGAAATCGCCCATGCCGCAATTCTGCACGTGCACGTGCTGGCCCGGCGCGATGGCCTGCGTGGCAAAGCCGATGATCTGGCCGTAGCGCTTGACCGGCTCGCCCGTTGCGATCGGCTTGATCGCGACCTTGTGGCCGGAGGGAATGCGCTCGACCGTGGTCACACCGTCGGCCACCATCGTTCCCGGCGGCAGGCTGGCGCGCGCGATCACCACGCCATCATCGGGATGCAGGCGGATGACGGGACTGATGGTCATGGCGGGTCTCCTTGGGTCTTGAAAGTATCGTGCCCCGGACGCTGCGCAGCGCGGTAGCGGTGCGCTGCAGATCCGGGGCCCACGTGTTAGGCAAGCAGCTGGGTCCCGGCTCTGCGAAGCAGCGCTACGCGCTGCATCGCGTCCGGGGACACGAGAGATCAGGCCTTGCCGCCCGCATCCTTGCGGGTCGCATTGACCTGCATCTTGGCGTAGGTCGTCATCAGGCCGACCTCGTTTGAGAGCGTCACCAGCTTGAAGCCCATGTTGATGGCGCGCGCTGCACCTTCGGCGCCGCTGCAATGGATGCCGGGGTTGAGGCCGCGCTTGCCGCATTCCTTGATGATCTTCTCGTAGATCGCGAGGATCTCGGGCTCGCTGCGGTCGAGCTTGGGCTCGAGGCCGTAGGAGAAGCCGAGATCGGACGGGCCGATGTAGACGCCGTCGATGCCCTCGACATCGAGGATCGCTTCCATGTTCTCGACCGCGGTCCGCGTCTCCATCATCGGCAGCAGCACGATCTCGTCGTTGGCCGTCTTCTGGTAGGAGCCGGCGGTGCCGTACATGCCGGCGCGGATCGGACCGTTGGAGCGCACGCCCTTCGGCGGATATTTGGCATAGGAAACGAGGTTTCTGGCTTCCTGCGGCGTGTTGACCATCGGGCAGATCACGCCATAGGCGCCGCCGTCGAGCACCTTGCCGATGATGCCGGGCTCGTTCCAGGGTACGCGGACCATCGGCGTGACCGGATGCTTGTCCATCGCCTGGAAGCACTGCACCATGGACAGATAATCCTGCACGCCATGCTGCATGTCGACGGTGACGCTGTCGAAGCCGCATTGCGCGATCATCTCGGCCGAGAAGCCGGAGGGAATCGCAAGCCAAGCGTTGACGACCGCCTTGCCCGACTTCCAGATTTCTTTGACCTTGTTCGCCACGTTGCCTTTCCTTCCCTGTTGCGCCCGATCGGGTTGGGCCGCACTTTGAGCGAAAAAAAGCGTGAATGTCCATGGCTCTCGCCGCGCACGCACGCATATCTGGGGTCATCCCTCCGCGAGGGTATCGTCCGCGCTTCCGAGCCCGGCAAGACTCTGTTCGAGCTCGCCCAGCATGTCCTGCAATTCGGCGAGCTTGTGTGCCCCAAAGCGTCGCGTGATCTCGGCGTAGATCGCCTCCGAGTTCGGCGCCACCGCGGCCATCAGCTTCACCCCCTCTTTCGAGATCGAGACCATGCTGCGGCGCTGGTCCGCTTTCGCCGTCTTGCGCTCGATCAGATGACGCGCTTCGAGATCGCGCAGGATGCGCGACAGGCTCGGTCCGAGCAGGAACGCCGTCCGCGCGAGTTCCGTGACCTCCACCGCTTCGATCGCCGCCAGCGCGCGCAGGATACGCCATTGCTGCTCGGTCAAGCCGTGCTGGCGCAGCGAGGGGCGAAACTGGCGCATCACGGCCTCGCGGGCTCGCAGCAGCGACATCGGCAGCGAGCGCGAGAAATCGCGCATCGGCACCTGTCGTGCGGCGGGCGCGCTTCCGCTCGCTGGATCAACCGGCTTTTTCACCATGGTGCCCTTTCAAACCGCGGCAAGTTTGCGGTGCAGCAAACCGGAACGGGGTTTGACGCATTCATTTAACATGTTAAGCATCTCCCCGCATCCCAATTTGTGAGATGGCAATGGCGCTTTCCGACGACGATATCCAAGCTTGCGCGAGGCGTCTGCACCAGGCGGAGCGCACCCGCACGCAGATCCGGCAGCTCTCACAGGATTTCCCTGATATCACCATCGCCGACGCCTACGCGATTCAGAAGGCCTGGGTCGACGTCAAGATCGCGGAGGGGCGGATCGTCAGGGGCCACAAGATCGGCCTGACCTCGAAGGCGATGCAGAGCGCGCTCAACATCGACGAACCGGATTCCGGCGTGCTGCTCGACGACATGTTCTTTGCCGACGGCGGGATCGTTCCGACCGGGCGCTTCATCGCGACGCGGGTCGAAGCCGAGCTCGCCTTCGTCATGAGCAAGCGCCTTTCAGGCCCGGACTGCACGCTGTTCGACGTGCTCAACGCCACCGACTTCGTCGTGCCGGCACTGGAAATCCTGGACACGCGGATCGAGCGCGTCGATCCCAAGACGAAGGCGACGCGGAAGATTTTCGACACCATCGCCGACAACGCGGCGAATGCCGGCATCGTGCTCGGGGGCCGACCGATCCGCCCGCTCGAGGCAGACCTGCGCTGGATCGGGGCGCTGTGTTTCAAGAACGGTCAGCTCGAGGAAACCGGCCTCGCCGCCGGCGTGCTCAATCATCCCGCGACCGCGGTCGCCTGGCTCGCCAACAAGATCGCGCCGCTCGGGCTGGCGCTCGAACCAGGTCAGGTCGTGCTTGCGGGCTCCTTCATCCGTCCGATCGAGACCCGCAAGGGCGACACAATTCAGGCCGATTATGGCGCCTACGGCTCGGTCAGCTGCTACTTCGCTTAAGAGGCATAACGAGGAAACCGCGATGCCGCATTTCACGATCGAATATTCGGCCAATCTCGACGGCCGTCTCGACATGAAGCTGGTGTGTGAAGTCGTGCGCAAGGCAGCCAGCGAGACCGGCATCTTCCCGCTCGGCGGCATCCGCGTGCGCGCCATCCGCTGCGAGCATTATGCGGTCGCCGACGGCAGGCAGAACTACGCCTTTCTCGACATGGTGCTGCGCATCGGCGAGGGCCGCGATCTCAAGACGCGGCAACAGGCCGGCGAGCACGTTTTCCAGGCGCTTTCCCGCCATCTCGATCCGGTCTTTGCCGCCGGCAAGTTCGCCCTGTCGTTCGACATGCAGATCAACGACAAGGATACCAGCTGGAAGCGGAACAACATTCACGACGCTCTGAAGGCGGAAGCCCAGGCGGGCTGATGTTGCTCGAAGCCGCGGGCGAGTTCTGCCAAACTGGCGGCGGCGAGGATTCCTGAACCTCAATTGAAGTGGATGAGCGCAATGACCACCCTCACCGGCGGCGAAGCAATCGTAAGCGGCCTGGTCGCCCATGGCGTCGATACCGTGTTCGGCCTGCCCGGCGCGCAGGTCTACGGCCTGTTCGACGCCTTCCACCAGGCCCAGCTCAAGGTGATCGGTGCACGGCACGAGCAGGCCTGCGGCTACATGGCGTTCGGCTATGCGCGCTCCAGCGGCAGGCCCGGCGTGTTCAGCGTGGTGCCCGGCCCCGGCGTGCTCAACGCCAGCGCGGCGATGCTGACCGCGTTCGGCTGCAACGAGCCGGTGCTGTGCGTCACCGGCCAGGTGCCGACGCAGTTTCTGGGCAAGGGCCGCGGCCATCTGCACGAGATGCCGGATCAGCTCGCGACCTTGCGCACCTATGTGAAATGGGCCGACCGGATCGAATATCCCGGCAACGCGCCGACAATCGTCGCGCGCGCGTTCCAGGAGATGATGTCGGGACGGCGCGGCCCCGCCTCGGTCGAGATGCCCTGGGACGTATTTACCCAGCGCGCGGACACCGGCGCTGCGCAGGTGCTGGAGCCTCTGCCCGCCCCGCAACCTGACCCCGATCTGGTGAAGCAGGCGGCCGCGCTGATCAAGGCCAGCAAGGCGCCGATGATCTTCGTCGGCAGCGGCGCGATCGAGGCCGGCGAGGAGATCCTCGAGCTCGCCGAGATGATCGACGCGCCCGTCGTGGCCTTCCGCAGCGGGCGGGGCATCGTCTCCAACGCGCACGAGCTCGGCCTGACCATGGCCGCGGCCTACAAGCTCTGGCCGGCAACAGATTTGATGATCGCAATCGGCACCCGCGCCGAGCTGCCGGCATCCGGTTTCCGCTGGCCCTACCAGCCGAGTGGGCTGAAATCCATTCGGATCGATATCGACCCGGTCGAGATGCGCCGGGTCGTGGTCGATGCCGCCATCGTCGGCGATGCCAAGGCCGGAACGGCAGATCTCGTCACGGCGGTGAAAAAGGCCGGCTGCGCGCGGACCCGGGGCCGGCGGGAGGCGATCCGCGAGGCGACCGCGACCGCGCAAGCCGAGATCCAGCGCATCCAGCCGCAGATGGCGTATCTCGACATCCTGCGCGAGGTGCTGCCGGCGAATGCGATCGTGACCGACGAACTGTCGCAGGTCGGTTTCGCTTCCTGGTACGGGTTTCCGGTCTACCAGCCGCGGACCTTCATCACCTCGGGCTACCAGGGCACGCTCGGCTCGGGCTTTCCAACCGCACTCGGCGCGAAAGTCGCCAATCCCGACAAGCCCGTGGTCGCCATCACCGGCGACGGCGGCTTCATGTTCGGCGTGCAGGAGCTGTCGACCGCCGTGCAGTTCAATATCGGCGTGGTGACGCTGGTGTTCAACAACAACGCCTACGGCAATGTCCGCCGCGACCAGCGCGAACGCTTCGACGGCCGCGTGGTGGCGTCCGACCTCGTCAATCCGGATTTCGTCAAGCTCGCGGAATCGTTCGGCGTTGCGGCTGCGCGCGTCACCGCGCCGGATCAGTTCAAGGCCGTGCTGGAGAAGGCGCTCGGCCACGGCGGACCGTATCTGATCTCGGTGGAAGTGCCGCGGGATTCGGAAGTCAGTCCCTGGGCGTTCATCCACCCGCCGAAGCCTTGAGACCGGACCGGCCCTGCAGTCGCGCCGCTGCGATCACCAGCAGGCCGGCGCCTGCGACCGACCAGCAGGCGACCGGCGTCCAGTGCAGCAACGGGGCATATTCCGGCATCTTCTGCAGACCGCCGGCGACGGCCGCCATGCGCGCAAACGTGCCGAGCGCGAGCGCGGAGAAGACCAGCCCGGTGACCTTGCCTTCCGCGCCGGTCGAGCCGATCGCGAGCGCCGCCGAGACCGCGCTCATGAGCATGCAGCCCCAGGCGGCGCCGGCGAGAAACTGCGCCGCGATCAGCGTGTTGAGGCTGCCGGCAAGCTCCGCCGCCGCGACCGCGACCGCACCGAGCAATCCGGCGGCGCCCATCACGATCAGGCCGCCGCGATGCCTGACGACGAGGCTCGCCGGAAACATCGCAATGTTGAAGCCGATCCAGAACACCGGCATCAGCCATTGCAATTCAGCGGGGGCGACGAACCGCAGATAGGACGGCCCGCTGTTCACGGCGAAGTGCAGCTGGTAGCCGAGGGCGAGCGCGACCATCGCGACGATGAAGGCGATCGGAACGAGGCCAAGCGGCTTTGCCGCCTCGTCCGGCTTCGGCGGCGCGGTATCGCGCGCCACGTCATGCTCGATGCGGGACAGGCCGAGCGCCGTCAACAGCAGCACCACGCTCGAGATCACGAACGGCAACCGCGCATCGTGCTCGCGCAGCACGACGCCAAGATAGGGCGAGACCGCGCCGGCGACGCCGTAGCCGAGCATCGCCAGCGCTGCGAGGAACGGCACCTGCGGCTTGGCGCGGTATTTGCCGAGCAGGGTCAGCGGCGGCGCGCGCAGCGCGGACGATGCGATTGACCAGACCACGATCAGCACGATGAACCAGACCTGTGCGCCTGCACCGATGCCGGCGACGAAGGGCAGCGCGACGAAGGCGGCACAAGAGATCGCCGCCAGCACACCGACGAACAGGCCGAGCCTGCCGATGACGGGTGCGAGCTTGTCGGCTGCGATCCCCATCGCGGTATCGGCGATGGTGAAGATCGCCTGGTCCAGCATCAGGATGAGGATCACGGCTGATGGCGCGATGCCGACCTCGGCGGCGAGCTTCGGCAGGTAGACGACATAGGTGGTCCAGCCCAGCGTGAACAGGAGTTGCAGCACGGCCAGATAGACCCCGGTGCGCGATGCGCTCGTGCTCGCCCCGCTCGAGACCTGTGCAGTCGTCATGTCGCCGCCCCCCTCGCGGAAGCTTAGACGACAGCGATGCCTCTTGGGAATGGCTCAGAGCACCTTGCGGAAGGTCAGATTGATCCGCCGCCGTCCGAGCAGCGCGTGCTCGCCTTCGGCGAGCGGCGCCACGCCGTGATAGGCGAGCCTGCTCGGCCCGCCCCAGACCACGACGTCGCCGTGGACCAGGCGGAAACGGCGCGGCTTGTCGCTGCGGGCCATTCCGCCGAACAGAAAGGTCGCGGGCAGGCCGAGCGAGACCGAGACGATCGGCGCCGAATAGTCCAGCTCGTCCTTGTCCTGGTGCAGCGACAATCGGGTGCCGGGCTCATAGCGGTTGACGAGGCAGGCGTCGGGCGCGAAGTCCTGGAAGCCACCCTGCTCCGCCGCACGGCGGGCGAGATCCCGGAAGACAGGCGGCATCGCCGGCCAGCGCGCGCCGGTGCGCGGATCGACGGGATCATAGCGGTAGCCGGTGTGATCGGTGATCCAGCCGCGCTCGCCGCAATTGGTCATCGCCACCGACATCAGGTGTCCGCCGGGCGTGGTCATCCGGCGGAACGGAGATTGCGCCACGATGGCGCGCACGGCGTCGATCAGCTCGCGCTCGATCGGCGCGACGAAGCCGCGCAGCAGCACGGCGCCGTCGGCGATCTCCTCGCGCGACGGCTGCGCCTCGGCGGCGCTGTCGAACAGATCAGACGTCAAGGCCTGCGCTCATTTCGCATCATGAAAGATCACACCCAGCGTGTGGCGTTGGCCGGACCTGATGCGGCTGACACCATGACGCAGATTAACGCGATAGATGCCGCGCGTCCCCTGCACCGGGCGATGGTGCACGGCGAAGGCGACGGCATCGCCCTGCGCCAGCGGCACGACCTCGGCGCGCGATTGCATGCGCGGTCGCTGCTCGGTCAGCACGAACTCGCCGCCGGTGAAATCGCGGCCGGGCTCAGAAAGCAGGATCGCGACCTGAATCGGAAACACGTGCTCGCCGTAGAGGTCCTGATGCAGGCAATTGTAGTCGCCCGCCTCGTATTGCAGCAGCAGCGGCGTCGGCCGCGCCTGCCCCGCCTCGTGGCAGCGCTTCAGGAACGAAGCATGGCTGTCAGGATAGCGGATGTCGATCCCCATTGCCTCGTTCCAGCGATTGGCGACGGATTGAAGATGTGCGTACAGGGCCGGCCGCAATTGCGCGATCAGATCGGGCAGCGGATAAGCGAAATATTTGTACTCGCCGCGGCCGAAGCCATGGCGGCCCATGACGATGCGGCTGCGGAAGTGCGCATCGTCCGGGTAGAGCGCGGCGACGGCGCGGCATTGGTCCGGCGTCAGCAGGTTGTTCAGGACGGCGCAGCCCTGCGCATCGAGCTCGGCGGTGATCTGCGGCCAGTCGAGGGCGTCGACGTGGGCGGCGACGTCGGGAGCTGCCGCACGGGCGGCGGTCTTGGCGATTGCTGTCATGGACGGATTTTCGCTCCGGAGCGCGCTGGGCGCCACCCGATTTCCGTGCGGGCCAACGGCCCCAATTTCGTCCGGTTCCAACGCGAGGTTGTCGCGCCCCGCACCTTCAGACGGCCTGATGCGCAAATTCCTCGCCGTTACTGCCAAGACCGTACTGGCTGTGCTCTCGCTTGCGGGCATAGGCCTGTTCGTCTTCGCCGGCTGGCTGGTCTGGCACTATGAATATGGCATCGGACTTCCGACTCAAGCCCAGCTCGCGGCGATTTCGCCGACGGGCCCGGCGTGCAGGACCGATTCCAAGCAGGCCATCATGCCTCTCGCGACAATCCCGCCCCTGCTCCGGGACGCCGCGATTGCTTATGAGCAACCCGACTTCTACGAAGCCTGGTCGTTGAATCCGGTTGTGGTGATCGCATCTGCCCTGATCACCGGCCGTCGCCCCGGAGCGGGCGGCTTGACGCAATCTGTCGGGCGCTGCCTGCTGTCTCTTTCACCTGGGTTGAACCGGCAGATCGACCCCATCGCCTCGATCCTCTTCATGCAGCGCGTCACCCACAGCCTGCCCCGGGATAGGATCCTCGAGATCTATCTCAATGAGAGCTACCTCGGTCGTGGCGCCTACGGCGTGGCAGCCGGAGCGGAGGCCTACTTTGGCAAGCCGCTCGCGGAGCTCGATGTCGACGAAATCGCGTTCCTCTTGCTGCGCGCGCGACTACCGTACCCGAGCCGATATTTCGACACGCGCTCCCGAGACTACGTCATCGATCGCATGCAGACGGCCGGATTGATCGACGAGGCGCAGGCTGCAGCGGCGAAAGGCCGGCCGCTGCCCCTCACGGACATGCCGGGCGCACAATCCCAGCCGATCAATCCATGACTGCGCCGGTCAGCCCCTCACCGGCAGCGTTGTCACGTCATAGCCGTGCCTGATCGTGCGCTTCAGCACGGGGTCTTCCAGCTCGAAGTCGAAGCGGTCGGCGGGGCGGATGCCGCCTTTGGCGGCGAAGGTGCCGCCGAACATGGCGCAGCCGTCGGGGAACTTGCCGCCGTCAAAGCCGCGCGCGATGAGCTCAGTGACCGGCAGCATCGCGTCCAGCGTGCCCTCCTGGTAGAGCACGCGCTCGCCCTTGATGGTGGCGTAGGAGCGCAGGATCATCTTGTCCCAGTGCCCGATCACGTCCTCCAGCTCCCACAGCGTCGAGGCGATCGGCTTGTCGCACATCTGCTTGGACACGGTGACGTTATAGGCCTCCACCTTGCGGTCGGTGTGGTCGGAGCCGCAACCGACGAAGATGCGGCCCTGCCAGCCGATCAGCACGAACTCGACCTCGCCGCTGGAATCGCCGCCGGTGCATTCGATGCTGTCGTCCTGGGTCAGCCGCCGCGCCGAGGCGCGGTAGTAGATCGGGGTCGAGGCCGGCGGGGCGATGCCCATCTCCTGCAGCTCTTTGATGTGCTTGTCGCGCGCGATGGGATCGCGGCCGGTCCAGCCGGCGATGACCATCTGGTCGATCGGCAGCGTCAGCGGCGTGGTGGTGTCCTGGGCATCGACGGTGAAAGTGAGGTCAAACACGAATGACGGCCTCCATGCCGGCGGCAAGTTCGAAGATGCGGCGGTCCGACCCGCCCGCGCCCGCCAGCATCAGGCCGACCGGAACGTCGCCCTGGCGATGCGCAGGGATCGAGATGGCGCAGCCGTCGATCATGTTGATCAGGGTGCAGTTGCGCAGCGCGCGCAGGTTCTGCGTGGTGAAGGCCTTGTCGTCGGCGAGGTCGGCGATCTTCGGCGGCGTGTTCGCGGTGGTCGGCAGCACCAGCGCGTCATAAGGCGCGATGCGCGCATTGACGCGGGCAATCAGCGAGCGACGCTCGTTGAGGAGATCGATGTAGTCGGCCGCGCTCTGCGCCTCGCCGCGCATGATGCGAACGGAGACGCGGGGGTCGTAGACGTCGCCCTTGGCGATGATGAGATAGCGATGCCAGGCGTAGCTCTCGGATGCGGCAAAGCCGCCCTTGGCGTTCATCGGGCCGATCTCGTGGAATTCGGCCATCTCGATGCGCTCGATGATAGCGCCGTGATCGGCCAGCGACTTCAGCGCGCGCTCGAAGGTTTCAGTGACCGCTGCGTCGAGATCGTCGAGCGCGATCGTGGTCGGCACCGCCAGCCGCATGCCCTTCACGGGACGCGGCTTCAGCGCGGCGATCGGCTCGTTCGCGAGCACGGCATCGAGAATGGCACAGCAGCTGACCGATCGCGCCAGCGGCCCGATGCTGTCGAGCGAGAACGACAGCGGCACCGAGCCGTCGAGCGGCACGCGACGCTGCGTCGGCTTGTAGCCGACGATGCCGTTATAGGCCGCCGGAATCCGGCAGGAGCCGCCGGTGTCGGTGCCGAGCGCACCATGCGCCATGCCGTCGAGCACGGACACCGCCGCGCCCGAGGAGGAGCCGCCGGGCACGTGTCCCTCGGCCCGGTTCCAGGCCCCCTTCGGCGTGCCGTAGTGTGGATTGATGCCGATGCCGGAATAAGCGAACTCGGTCATGTTGGTGCGGCCGATCACGACGAAGCCGGCCTTGCGCAGCCGCGCCACCGTCGCCGCGTCCTGCTCGGCCGGCGGGGAATCGTCGAGGGCGCGGGAGCCGGCGCGCGTCACCTGGCCCTTGATGTCGAAGAGATCCTTGATCGAGACCGGGATGCCGGCGTAGCGCGACGGCGCGGCCTTCACCTTGCGCAGGCCGTCCATCGCGTCCGCAGCCGCGAGCGCGGCGTCCTTGTCGACATGGAGGAAGGTGCGCTGGCCTTCGCCTGCGGGATCGGCGATCCTGGCGATGCATGCCTCGACCAGCTTGCGGGCGGTGGTGCGGCCGCTTTCGAGGTCCTCGGCGAGCTTCGCCAGTGTCGGAAAATCGGGCATGTCTGTCTCACGGAATATTGGCGCGCGCAATCTATAGCGCTGGCTCAGTTCGACACAAGCATTGTGCGCATGATGGCATGCATGCGTATTGCTGGACCGTTGACGCACCATGGTCGATTGTCGCATCAAGATCGAAACAGGCGGGCGCCAAGCCCGTCTTGGAGGAGCCGCCAAATGGCCGAACCGCAGCGCGCGCGACCGAAACCGACGCCGGAGACCCAGCATTTCTGGGACGGCACCAAAGCCGGCGAATTGCGCCTGCAGCGCTGCGACGCCTGCGCGCATGTCTACTTCCCGCCGCGCCCGTTCTGCCCGTCCTGCGCCTCGCGCAAGGTCAGTATCTTCAAGGCGAGCGGCAAGGGCTTCCTCTACAGCTACGTGATCAACCACCGTCCCGCTGCGCCCGGCTTCACGCCGCCTTACGCGATCGCCGTGGTCGAGCTCGACGAGGGCCCGCGGATGATGAGCAACATCATCGACTGCCCGCAGACCCCCGAAGCGCTCGAGCTCGACATGAAGCTCGAGGTCGCCTTCGAGGCGCTCGACGACAAGATCACCCTTCCCGTCTTCCGTCCGGCGAAGGGGTAGGCCATGCGCAGGAACCAGGTTGCCGTCGTCGGCGCGGCCGAGACAACCGAGCTCGGGGTAATCCCCAACGCCTCGCAGCTGCAGCTGCACGCGGATGCCGCGCTCAACGCCATCGCCGATGCCGGGCTGAAGCTCTCCGACATCGACGGCTTTGCCACCGCGGTCGAAACGCCGCAGCAGGTCTGCCATTATCTCGGCATCAAGCCGACCTGGGTCGACGGCACCTCCGTCGGCGGCTGCTCCTTCATGCTGCATGTCCGCCACGCCGCCGCCGCGATCGAGGCCGGCCTGTGCAAGACCGTGCTGATCACCCATGCCGAGAGCGGCAAGTCGATGATCGGCAAATTGCCGCGCTCGACGCCGGCCGACAGCCTCAACGGCCAGTTCGAGGCGCCTTTCGGCGTCTACGGCCCGCCCAGCATGTTCCCGATCCCCGTGCTGCGCTTCATGAAGACCTACGGCATCACCCACGAGCAGCTTGCTTCGGTGGCGGTGGTGCAGCGGGAATGGGCGGCGAAGAATCCGCGCGCGATGATGAAGGACCCGATCACGGTCGCCGACGTCCTGAATTCGCGCATGATCGCCTACCCGTTCCGCCTGCTGCAATGCTGCCTCGTCACCGACGGCGGCGGCGCGCTGATCCTGACCTCGGCCGACCGCGCCAGGGATTTTCCGCGGAAACCGGTCTACATCATGGGCACCGGCGAGAGCGTGGAGACGCCGATGGTCAGCCAGATGGAGACCTTCAACTCCTCGCGCGCGTTCAAGACCGCGGGGTCCCTGGCCTTCAAGGAGGCCGGCATCGCGCATGAGGACGTCGACCATCTCATGATCTATGATGCGTTTGCGCATCTGCCGCTGTTCGGCCTCGGCGACCTCGGCTTCATGCCCTATGAGGAGACCGGAAAGTTCATCGCGGACGGCAATACGCGGCCCGGAGGCAAGCTGCCGCTCAACACCAATGGCGGCGGATTGAGCTACATGCATTCGGGCATGTACGGCATGTACGCGCTGCAGGAGAGCGTGCGGCAGATGCGCGGGATTGCGCCGGCGCAGGTAGCCAACGCGAAGATTTCGGTATGCCACGGCGTCGGCGGCATGTTCGCGGCAAGTGGCACGATCGTGTTTACGAACGAGAGGTAGCTAACCGTCATTCCGGGGCGCGCGCAGCGCGAACCCGGAATCTCGAGATTCCGGGTCTGGTGCTTCGCACCATCCCGGAATGACGGACAACAGGAGAATCCCCATGAGCAAATCACTGCAGGACAAGGTCATCATCGTCACCGGCGCAGGCCGCGGCATCGGGCGCGAGATCGCGCTGCTGTGCGCCGGCGAAGGCGCCAAGGTCGTGGTCAACGATCCCGGCGGAGCGTCCGACGGCGCCGGCTCGAACGCGGCGCCCGCCGAGGAGGTGGTCGAGGAGATCAAGAAGCGCGGCGGCACGGCCGTTGCGAACTTCGAGAGCGTCGCGGAAGCGATTCCGGCGAGCAAGATCGTGAAGACCGCGACCGATCATTTCGGCCGGCTCGACGGCGTCGTCAACAATGCCGGCATCCTGCGCGACATGATCTTCCACAAGATGAGCGTGGAGGCGTTCGAGGCCGTCATCAAGGTGCATCTGATGGGCTCGTTCTATGTCAGCCACGCCGCGGCACGGATCTTCCGCGAGCAGGAGTCGGGCTCCTTCGTGCACTTCACCTCGACCTCGGGACTGATCGGCAATTTTGGACAAGCCAACTACGCGGCCGCCAAGCTCGGCATCGTCGGTCTTTCGAAGTCGATCGCGCTCGACATGGGACGCTTCAACGTCCGCTCCAACTGCGTCTCGCCGTTCGCCTGGACCCGCATGATCGGCACCATCCCGACCGAGACCGAGGCCGAGAAGGCGCGCGTCGAGAAGATCAAGCAGATGGGGCCTGAGAAGATCGCCCCGCTCTGCGGCTATCTGCTCGGAGATTCCGCCAAGGACGTCACCGGGCAGATCTTCGGCGTGCGCATGAACGAGATCTTCCTGTTCAGCCAGAACCGTCCGATCCGCTCGGTGCAGCGGAGCGAAGGCTGGACGCCGCAATCGATCGCCGAGCACGGCATGCCGGCGCTGGCGGGCTCGTTCTACAAGCTCGACCGCTCCGCCGACATCTTCACCTGGGACCCGGTGTAAGGGGGTTTCGTCGAGCCGCATTTCCGGCATCCCTGCCCTGCGATCTCTGGTTGTCTCAGCCAGAGATCGCCCCGGTTTACGCCCGAATACGGGCGGATGGTCGCCTTCCAACGAAACTTTGGGAGGAAACCATGACAAGGATACTGACCAACTCCGACGACACGACTGTCGGCGACGGCCTTGGCCGCCGCACGCTCCTCAAGGGCGCGGCGGCACTCGCCACCTCGACCTTCCTGGCATCACAGGCCGACGCCCGCGACTTCGGCGCCAATGCCGAGCCGCAGCGCTATCCCGACCCCGACATCGTCGTGATCGACCCCAAGCGCTTCAAGGCCAAGGTCGGCAACACCGCGATCAAGCGGCTCTACACCGGCTGCCTGTGGGCGGAGGGGCCGGCATGGAACGCACAGGGACAATATCTCGTCTGGAGCGACATCCCCGCCAACCGGCAACTCCGTTATCTCGATGACGACGGCCACATCTCCGAGCAGTTCCGCAAGCCCTCGAACGAGTCGAACGGCAACTCGTTCGATACCGAGGGGCGCCAGCTCACCGCCGAGCGCACCCGCCTCGTCCGCTTTGAGCATGACGGCTCGTTGACGACGCTGGCGGAACAGGCCAATGGCAAGCCGCTCAATGGGCCGAACGACATGGTCGTGCATCCCAACGACAAGGCGATCTGGTTCACCGATCCCGGCTATGGCGCGATCAGCATCTATGAAGGCAAGCTTGCCAAGACCGGCTCGCCGCAGCCGCATCAGAAGGAAGCCGTGTATCGGCTGGACACCCAGACCGGGCAGGTCGCGAAGGTCGCCGACGAGCCGTTCAAGCCGAACGGCATCGCTTTCAGCCAGGATTACAAGAAGCTCTATGTCTGCGACACCGGGGTTACGCATTATCCGCAAGCGGAGAATGTGGTGTGGTCTTACGACATCGACGGAGCGAAGCTGTCGAACCCGAAGAAGCTGATCGACATGAAGCTCGACGGCAAATCGGGCTTCCCCGACGGCCTGCGCGTCGACACCGAGGGCAACATCTGGGTCGGCGCCGGCTGGGTCGGTCCCGGCTACGACGGCGTGCAGGTGTTCGCACCGAGCGACGGGGCGCGGATCGGGCAGATCCTGTTGCCGGAGACCTGTGCCAACGTCTGCTTCGGTGGCAAAAAGCGCAACCGCCTGTTCATGACCGCGAGCCAATCGCTGTATGCGGTCTATGTGGAGACGCAGGGCGCCCATTTCTGTTGAGGTCATGCGCAGTTCCTCGTCATGCCCGGGCTTGTCCCGGGCATCCACGTTCTTGGTGCTGCGGGGTAAGACGTGGATGGGGGGGACAAGCCCGGCCATGACGACTGAGGATGTGGCGACGGCGTCGCCTACCCCGTATTCCGCAACCCCGCCGAGATCCCGTTGATCGTCAGCTGAATGCCCCGCAGCACCTGCTCGTCGGGGTTCTGCGCGCGATGCTCCTTCAGGAGCTCGACCTGCACGTGGTTGAGCGGGTCGAGATAGGGGAAGCGGTGGCGCACGGAGCGCTCCAAGAGCGGATTGCCCTGCAGCAGCCGGTCCTGGCCCATGATGTCGAGCAGGCTCTCGATCGAGGCGTGCCATTCGCGGCGGATGCGGCCGAAGATCTTCTCCCGCAGCGCTTCGTCGGGCACGAGCTCGGCATAGCGCGAGGCGATCGCGATCGAGCTCTTCGCCAGCACCATGTCCATGTTCGACAGCAGCATGCGAAAGAACGGCCATTCCCTGTAGAGCTCTTTCAGGAACGGCATGCCCTTGTCGGGGTGCGCGGCGATCCACTGCTCGACCGCGCTGCCAAAGCCGTACCAGCCCGGCAGCATCAGCCGGCATTGCGCCCAGGAGAACACCCAGGGGATCGCGCGCAGATCCTCGATGGCGCGGGTCTTCTTGCGCGAGGCCGGGCGGCTGCCGATGTTCAGCGTCGCGATCTCGTTGATGACGGTCGATGACCAGAAGTAATCGACGAAGCCCTCGGTCTCGTAGACGAGGCCGCGATAAGCCTTGAAGGCGAGGTTCGACAATTCGTCCATCGCGGTCAGATATTCGCGGCGCGGCGCGCTCCGGCGCGGATGCAACAGGCTCGCTTCCAGCGTCGCCGCGGCGAGGATCTCCAGGTTGTTGCGACCTACTTCCGCGTTGGAATATTTCGACGAGATGATCTCGCCCTGCTCGGTGATGCGGATCTGGCCGTTCACCGCGCCGCCGGGCTGCGCGATGATGGCGTCGTAGCTCGGCCCGCCGCCGCGCCCCACCGAGCCGCCGCGGCCGTGAAACAGGCGTAAGCGCACGTGGTGGCGCTCGAACACCTCGACGAGGTTGATCTCGGCCTTGTAGAGCTCCCAGCCCGAGGTGACGAAGCCGCCGTCCTTGTTCGAGTCCGAATAGCCGAGCATGACCTCCTGCACGCTGCCGCGGCTGTCGACGAGACGCCGGTAATCGTGCAGCGACAGCATGCGATCCATGATGCCGGACGAGGCCTGCAGGTCCTCGATGGTCTCGAACAGCGGCACGATGTTGATGGCGCTGCGGCCGGAGGGATGGACGAGGCCGACCTCCTTCAGAAGCACCGCCACCTCCAGCATGTCCGACATGCCCTTGCACATCGAGATGATGCATTGGGGAATGGCGTCCGAGCCGAACTTCGCATGTGCCTCCGCTGCGGCATGGAACACGTTGAGCTCGCCCATGGTCTCGTCGCTGTACTTGACGAAGGGCGAGACCAGCGCGCGCGTCGAGCGCAACTCATTGGTGAGCAGCGAAATGCGCGCATCCTCGCCGAGCGCGAGATAGGACATGCCGGGATTGGCGGCGTCCATCAGCTCGGCGATGGTGCGCTCGTGCACCGCCGAGTTCTGGCGAATGTCGAGCCGAGCGAGGTGGAAGCCGAAGCAATCGACCGCGCGGCGGAGCAGCCGCAGCCGGCCACGGGCGATGACGCGCGCGTTGTTGGAGATCAGCGAACGGTGCAGCACGTCGAGATCGGCCTGCAGCTCCTTGACGCTGGCGTAAGGCGCACCCTTGCCGACCGGCCGGCGGGTGATCTCGACCTCGAGCTTCTCGGCCGTCGCGGTCAGGCGCGCATAGATGCCGGAGACCGCGAGGCGATAAGGCTCGCCGCTCCGGTGCGGCGAGGTGTCCGGCGAGCGCTCCGCCAGGTTGCGCAGCTCCTCCGAGACGTCGGCCAGATGCGCCGCGATCGACAATTCCGACCCGAGCACATGCAGCTCTTCCAGATAGAACTGCATCACCCGGCTCGACTGCAGCCGCAGCGTGCCGCGCATCACGTCGGCGGTGACGAAGGGATTGCCGTCGCGGTCGCCGCCGATCCAGCTGCCCATGCGCAGGAACGAGGCGAGCTCGCCGGCGGCCTGCTCGCCGCCCTGCTCCAGCCGGTCTTCCAGCGCGTTGATCAGCCGCGGCACTTCGCGCAGGAAGGTGTAATCGTAGAACGACAGGCCGTTGGCGACCTCGTCGAGCACGGTGAGCTTGGTCCGGCGCAACAGATTGGTCTGCCACAGTGTCAGCACCTCGCGGCGAAGCTGCTCGTCGCTGGCTTCCGCCTCCTCCGCGGTCAGCGCCACGCGCTCGCGGCGGTCGAGCAGGTGCGCGACCTCCATCTCGCGGTCCATGGTGCTCTTGCGGCGCACCTCGGTGGGATGCGCGGTCAACACTGGGCTGACCAGGGCGGTCTTGAAAAAGTCGCGCAAGCCGTCGGCGCTGATGCCCGCCGCCTTGGCGTGGGCCAGCGTTTCCGCCAGCATGCCGGAGCTGCCGCCATTGCCGGCGCTGCGGGCGCGCATCTGGCGGATGTTGTTCTGGTCCTCGGCGATGTTGGCGAGGTGGGAGAAATAGCTGAAGGCGCGGACGATGCGCACCGTTTCCGACGTCGACATGCTGTCGAGGATCTGCTCGAGCTCGCGGCGAGCGAGGCGGTCCTCGTCGCGGTGAAAGCGGATCGAGGTCTGGCGGATGCGCTCGACCAGGTCGAACAATTCGGCGCCCTCCTGGTCGCGCACGGTGTCGCCGAGGATGCGCCCGAGCAGGCGGATGTCGTCCCGCAGCCGCGCCTCGGCTTCCGTGACCTGGACGTCGTCAGGGCGGTTGGCGCGATCGGTGCCGTCGGATGATACGGTCTGGAGGGACATGGCTCGCTCCTTGGTTCGAGCTCGCTTGGATGCCCGGCACAGCCGAGTGTGCGATATTTTTCTACCGCAGCGCAAGATGAAGTTGGTGGCGGTGCACACTGCTCCCGGGTGCGTGTCCCGGACAAGCAGCAACGCTGCTGAGCGTTGCTGCGCAGAGCCGGGATCCAGGAAGCCACCGGGTACACGCCGTGATATGGGCCCCGGCTCTGCAGCGCACCGCTAACCGGACGATGCTGCGCATCGCCGGGAGAGCGCTGCGCTGCGTCCGGGGCACGAGAGCTGCCCGGTCTATCTCTGTAAACATACCTTCACGATCTCGCGGCGTGCTCCGCCCGAGCTTTGCTGTCCGTTTCGCCCTCATCGAGAAGAAAGGGCGCAGGGAAGGCCGGGCGCCGGCAGGCACCCAGGGTCCGCACGCGACAAGACGCACGCGGGGTTGACCACAGGTGATGCCGAACGCCCGGCCTTCCCTGCGCAATGGTGTTACGGCTTATGGCGCGCTCTCCCCGGGGAGCGATGCACTATTGCCCCCGTCGCCTTGCGGATCACTGATGCGCGCACCCGGTCGGGCCGCTTCACCACCGCAAGCCTTGACGCACAGACCCCGGGCGTCAGGACCACACGCTTTTGCCGTCCGCGGACGTCCCTCCCCGGACAGCCAGAAGCTCGCGCGTGCTCGCCCCCGATGCCGAAAAGAAACGCTGTGACCGCGCCGTGTCGTGCCGCGGATCGTGATGGCTCACGGGTTTGCCCGCCCTGCCATCACCTCACGCGCCGGCGCTGCCGCGTCCATCGCATCCCGGCCTACGTATCGTGACGATCGCGAAACGCCCCTTCGACGGGCCGGAATGGAATGCGGTTTAGCCGAAACTAAGAATTCGGTCAATCAGAATATTTACAGCTCTGTCCCTTGACCTGCATATGGCGTGTTTTGCCCGACGGGTAGCACGAGATTGGGCGTGAGGGTGCTCGCTTGTGCAATGCGCTGCCCTTGCCTACACGAAGCATGTAGACTTGCTCGCTATCGGGCAATAGCAAAAGATCAAGCTCTGGCCTGCTTTGCACGCACTCCGTAAGGTACGGAGCGGCTCGCCAGTGGCGAGCCGCCTGGGAAGAAGTCACGGCTCTATTGGGGAAAGACCACTTTTCCACGGTGACAAGTTTCACCAGCAGACGGCCTGTAACAACTACAGCCGCATTGAGTATAACCAAACGAGCAGACCTGCCCGTTCGAACAACTCTCGCCGGCCGAGGGCTTGTAGCAAGTTTGGCCACAGGCACCGATGCAAGCGCTATAGCCAAAGGGACAAACGATTGATTTCTTCGACATCGGTGCCGCGAGTGCTGAGCTGGCGGTCAAGCAAAGGAAGAGAAGAACGAGTAGTTTGCGCATCTATTCGCCTCCAAAAGTGATGAAACGCGCTGAAATTAACACTTTGTAGTTGTATTAATCAACTGCACTCTTCGGGAAGACTCCTCAAACGCGCCTGTGGTTTTTCGGGCGATGTGAACAAGGAGCGAGACCTGCTTCCTTTCCGCACACCGCGCAGAACCGGTTGAGTCCTTGCGGAACTCATCATGTCTTGTCAGCATCCGAAAGATCAATTCGATTGGGCTCTACCTACCAGCAACCGCTGAGACTGGGATGGCTCTTAAGCCGGCACGATCACCTCGCCGATCGGCCAGAGCGCGATGCCGGCGAGCTTGAGATGCGCTCAGGCGAAGGGAAGACCGATTGATGGTGACCGCAAGCACCGGGGCAGCCGAGCGCCAGCCACCAGCCGGCAAGCACGAACCAGCACGCGTAGGATGGGGTGAGCCGTTGCGAAACCCATCATGCATCGTCATCGGCGGACGGTGATGGGTTTCGCTGGCGCTCTACCCATCCTACGAGGTCGTATCACGCCGGCACGATCACCTTGCCGATCGGCCACAGCGCGATGCCGGCGAGCTTGAGATGGGCCCAGGCGAAGGGGATGCCAATGATGGTGATCGCGAGCGCCAGCGCGGTCAGGAGGTGGCCGAGCGCCAGCCACCAGCCGGCGAGCACGAACCAGATGATGTTGCCGATCACCCCGAGCGGGCCGGTACCGATATCCTCGACGCCGGTGACGTCGTAGCGGTTGACTGCCCGCGAGCCGAACGGCAGCAGCGTGTAGACGGCGATGTTGAACGCCGCCCGCGCCCAAGGCAGCCCGATGATGGTGATGGCCATGATGACCGCGGCGATCACCCAGCCGAACGCCATCCAGGCGCCGCCGAAGAGGATCCAGAGGATGTTGAGGAGCATGGAGACGGGGGTCATGGGATGATCCGCAGGTGGATGACCCGGTCTATATAGGCACGAAATCTGTCTGTGCTAAGATGGCGTAGCCGGATTGAGCGCATATCGCATTTTCCGCGAGCGGAGCGCGCGCCTCGTCCTTCGAGACGACCGCTTCGCGGTCTCCTCAGGATGAGGCTAAGCAGCATTGACGCAAGTCGAAACTGATACCGCACACCGGCTCCTCATCCTGAGGGCCCGCCGACGGCGGGCGTCTCGAAGGATGGCCGCAGGCGAAATCGCTCCCACATGCGATTGCTCTGGGCTACGGGCAACCCGCTACCTTCCCTCGAACTTCGGCTCGCGCTTCTCCATGAACGCCTTCATGCCCTCGGCCATGTCCGCGGTTCTGAACAGCGGCAGGAGCTGAAGATAGACGTGGTGGACATGGTCATGGAAATTCTCGTTCAGGCCCATCCGCATCATGCGCTTCGAGGCTTGCACCGCGAGCGGCGCGTTGGCGGCGATCTCGCGCGCGACGGCCATGGCGCGATTCATCAGCTCGGCATCCGGTACGACCTCGTTGGCAAGGCCCCAGTCCAGGCATTCCCGCGCGCTGAGCGTGCGGCCGGTGAAGATCAGCTCGGAGGCCTTGGCCCAGCCGAGCATGCGCGGCAGCAGCCAGGTGCCGCCGGATTCCGGCACCACGCCGCGCTTGACGAAGGCGGCGGCGAGCTTGGCTGACTCCGCCATGATGCGGATGTCGCAGCCGAGCGCGGTGTCCATGCCGTAGCCGGCGGCGCCGCCGTTGACGGCGCAGATGGTCGGCTTGTCCATCGCCTGCAGCACTGTCGGCGGCGTGTTGCGGAGGTTGATCGTGGTTGGCGACGACGCGGCGCTCAGGCCGTTGCCGTCGCGCTCTTTGCGCAGATCGAGCCCGGCGCAGAACGCCCTGCCCTTGCCGGTGAGGATCACGACGCGGACGTTCTTGTCCTCGTTGGCTTCGGTCAGCAGTCGGGCCAAATCGTTCAGCATCCGGCCGGAGATGGTATTCATGCGCTCCGGCGCATTGAGCGTGATGGTCGCGATGTGGTCGGCGATTGTGTAGAGGACTTCGTTGGCGGCGTCGGTCATGATCATTCCATCCCTGTGTTCGTAGCCCGGATGGAGCGAAGCGCAATCCGGGGTTTCGACCGCAAAGCACCGCCCCGGATTTCGCTTCGCTCCATCCGGGCTACAAGGCGCTCAAATCTTCCGCCCCGCCTGCTCCCAATAGGGATCGCGCAGGCGGCGCTTGAAGATCTTGCCGGAATCTTCGCGCGGCAGCGAGGAGCGGATCTCGATGTGCTTGGGCACCTTGTAGTCGGCCAGATGCGCCTTCAGCGCGGCGCGGACATCGGCGGCCTCGAGCGTGACGCCGGCTTGCGGCTCGACCACGGCCATCAGCGCCTCGCCGAACTCGGCATCGGGGATGCCGAACACGGCGCAGTCGTGCACACCCGGCACCGCATGCAGAACGGATTCGATTTCGGCCGGATAGATGTTGACGCCGCCCGAGATCACCATGTCGCGCTTGCGGTCGCAGATGAAGACGTAGCCGTCCTCGTCGATATAGCCGACGTCGCCGGAGGTGATGAAGCCTTCGCGATCGATCTCGGCGCGCTTCTCTGGCTTGTTGTGATAGGTGAAATCGGCGAGCTCGCTCATGCGGGAATAGATCTCGCCGATCTCGCCGACGCCCAGCACGCGGCCGTCCTCGCCCAGAAAGAGCAGCTCGGCGCCGGGCGAGATCCTGCCGACCGTGCCGGGTTTCCTCAGAGCGTCCTCCGAGGTCGCAAAGGTGACGGCACTGGATTCGGTCGAGCCGTAGAATTCGTAGATCACCGGCCCCCACCATTCGATCATGGCGCGCTTGACGTCGGCTGGACAGGGAGCTGCGGCGTGAATGACGTGGCGCAGCGAAGAGACGTCGTATTTCCTGCGCACCTCTTCCGGCAGCTTCATCAGGCGGATGAACATGGTCGGCACCATGAAGATGGTGTCGATTTTGTATCGCTCGATCGCCTCCAGGAATTCCTCCGCTTCGAAGCGCGGCATCAGCACCAGAGCCCCGCCGAGCTTGCCGGCGCGGATGCCGAACGAGTTCGGCGCGGAATGATAGAGCGGGCCCGGCAGCAGAGCACGCGCGCCCGGCTTGAGCCCGTAGATCATCGCGCGCATGCGCTCGCCGGCCGCCTGCTGCTCCGGCGTCGGGGCGTTGCGCCGCACCCCTTTGGGATGGCCTGTGGTGCCTGACGTATAGATCATGTTCATCGGCTGCGGCACGACAGGCCCGTCATAGGGCGGGTGCTGCGCGAGCCAGGATTCGAAGTCGGTCGCGAAGTCCGGCGTCCTCAGACGATCGGGATCGATCTTGTAGCTGGACAGGATCTCCGGCGGGGTCGGCACGCTGAGCACGGTGACGCCCGCAGGAATCGCGTCGCGCAGGGCGTGCAGCATGTCGGCATGTCCGATCAGGACGGACGTGCCGGTGTCATTCAGGATGTAGTTGATCTCCTCTGGCTTGAAGTGCCAGTTGATCGGCACGCCATAGGCACCCAGCCGCATCGTGGCATAGGCGGCCTCCAGGAAGGCGATGTCGTTGCGCATCAGCATGCAGACGCAATCGCCTGGGCGGACGCCGATCTTGGCGAGGCCGGAGGCGATGCGGTCGGCGCGGACGGCGACCTCGGTGTGGGTGCGTCGGCGGTCGCCGGAGACGATGCCGAGGAAGTCAGACGTTTCTCTCATTGTTGTTTTTCCGATCTTTCGTCGGGTTGACCAGTCAGGGCACAAGCTCGCTCGTCATTCCGGGATGCGCCGTAGGCGCAGGCCCGGAATCCATACTCACGATCGTGGTTATGGATTCCGGGCTCGATGCTTCGCATCGACCCGGAATGACGGGAATTGCTAATCCGCAAACTTCGCCGCGCGCTTCTCCAGATTGGACCGCACCGCCTCGGTCTGGTTCGGGCTGCCGATCAGCTTCTGCTGCTCGACGGACTCGGCGAGCAGCGCCGGACCCGGATCCACCGACAGATTGTTCAGCATCCGCTTGGCGGCGCGGATCGCGTCGGGGCTTTTTCCCGCGATCTCGCGCGCGGCCTCGAGCGCTGTCGCCCGCGGATCGTCGCAGATGCGCGTGGCGAGGCCGTATGTCATCGCCTCCTGCGCGGAGAAGATGCGGCCGGTATAGGTGAGATCACGCAGGATGTCGTCGCGCACGAGGCTGGCCAGGATCGGCGTGCCCGCCATATCAGGCACGAGGCCCCATTTGATCTCCATGATCGACATCCGCGCATCCGCCGACAGAAAGCGCATGTCGGCGCCGAGCGAGAGCTGGAAGCCGCCGCCGAAGGCAACGCCGTGCACGGCCGCGATCACAGGCACGGGAAGCTGGCGCCAGCCCCACACCGCCTGTTGCGCAAAGTTCGCCTGGCCGTGCGTACGCTTGGTGAGATCGCGATTTTCGCCACCCGGAATTCCGTTGCCGCCCTTCTCCTTCATGGCGGCAAAACGTCCCATGTCCAGCCCGGCGCAGAAGGCGCGGCCCTCGCCGGAGAGCACGACGGCGCGCAGGCCTTTCTCCTTCGAAAGCCGCTCGGTTGCGGCGACAAGCGCCTCGAACATGGCCTGATCCAGCGCGTTCATCTTGTCGGCGCGCACCAGGCGCACGTCGGCGACGCCTTCCGAGATCGAGATCGAGACGCGCTCTTCCATGGACGAATTCTCCCCTGTTCTTGACCGGTTGCCGCTTTACAGGACGCTGGCAGCCGGATTTAGTCAATCGACCAATTAACTGACAATCCCTACGGGGGAAACAGCCATGTTCAAGGAAAATCTTCTCGCCGGTCGGCGCATTCTCGTGACCGGCGGCGGCACCGGTCTCGGCAAGTCGATGGCGGCGCGCTTCCTCCAGCTCGGCGCCGAGGTGCACATCTGCGGTCGCCGCAAGATCGTGTGCGACGAGACGGCGACCGAGTTGATGGCCGAGTACGGCGGCCGCGTCACCAGCCACGGCGTCGACATCCGCAACGCGCTCGCGGTCGACGAGATGGTGGAGAACATCTTTCGCGACGGCGGTCTCACCGACCTCATCAACAACGCCGCCGGCAATTTCATCTCGCGGACCGAGGAGCTGTCGCCGCGCGGCTTCGATGCGGTCGCCAACATCGTCATGCACGGCACGTTCTACGTGACCCATGCGGTCGGCAAGCGCTGGATCGCGGACAAGCAACCCGGCAACGTCGTCTCGATCACGGTGACCTGGGTGCGCAACGGCTCGCCTTACGTGGTGCCCTCGGCGATGAGCAAATCGGCGATCCACGCCATGACGATGTCGCTCGCCACCGAATGGGGCCGCTACGGCATCCGCCTCAACACCATCGCGCCGGGCGAGATCCCGACCGAGGGCATGAGCAAGCGCATCAAGCCCGGCGACGAGGCCGGCGCGCGCACCAAGGCGTGGAACCCGATGGGCCGCGTCGGCACCATGGAGGAATTGCAGAACCTTGCCGTGTTCCTGATCTCCGGCGGCTGCGACTGGATCAACGGCGAGACCATCGCGATGGACGGCGCCCAGGCGCTGGCGATGGGCGGCAATTTCTACCAGCTCCGCGACTGGAGCGACGACGACTGGAAGACCGCTCGCGGGAGCATCATGGCGCAGAACGAGAAGGACCGCGCCAAGCGGGGGTAGTCTCGTGCCCCGGACGCAGCGCAGCGCGACGCGGTGCGCTGCTGAGCCGGGGCCCAGATTCTTGCACGTGGATAGAATGGGTCCCGGTTCTGCGCAGCAGCGCAAGCGCTGCAGCGCGCCCGGGACACGAACCCTCGATTGCCTATCGTCTTGTCATCCCACGCGGATGACGCCACACTCCCCCGCATAAAAACAAAACGCCACGGGAGAAGCATGTCCACACAGAAACTGGCCAACCTCGCCGACATGGTGCGCGAACGCGCCAAGAGCCGCGGCGATGCCGTCGCCTACGAGTTCGAGGGCCGCACCACCAGCTTTGCCGAGTTCGACATCAAGACCAATAAGGTCGCCAATGCCCTGATCGCGATGGGCGTGAAGAAGGGCGACCGCATCGCCTATCTCGGCAAGAACAGCGACCTCTATTTCGAGCTGCTGATGGGCGCCATGAAGGCCGGCGTCGTGATGGCGCCGGTGAACTGGCGGCTGGCGGGACCCGAGGTCGCCTTCATCGTTTCGGATTGCAAGGCGCCGGTGCTGTTCGTCGGACCGGAGTTCCTCACGCAGGTCCGCCAGATCAGGGACCAGATTCCCGGCGTGCGCACCATCGTCACCACCGAGGGCGGCGCGCCGGAATGGCCGGACTTTACGGTCTGGCGCGATGCGCAGAGCGGCGACGATCCGAAGCTGCCGATCGACCCAAAAGACGTCGCGATCCAGCTCTACACGTCGGGCACGACAGGCAAGCCCAAGGGCGCGATGCTGAGCCACGCCAACTTCCTCAACCTGGTGCAATCCGGCAACGCCGAGGACAAGCCGGAGTGGAACCGGTGGTCGCACGACGACGTCTCGCTGGTGGCGATGCCGGTGTTCCACATCGGCGGTTCGGGCTGGGGCGTGATGGGCCTCTATCACGGCGCCCGCGGCGTGATCGCACGCGAGTTCGATCCGACCAGGGTGCTGGACTTCTTCGAGCAATCGGGCATCACCAAACTGTTCATGGTGCCGGCGGCGATGCAGTTCGTGGTGCGGCAGCCGCGCGCCAGGACGGTGGATTTCTCCAGGCTGAAATACATGCTGTATGGAGCTTCGCCGATTCCCGCTGCGCTGCTGAAGGAATGCATCGAGGTGTTCAAGTGCGGCTTCGTGCAGCTCTACGGCATGACGGAGACGACGGGCACCATCGTCGCGCTGCCGCCGGAGGATCACGTCGAGGGACTGGAGCGGATGCGCTCGGCCGGCAAGGCGCTGCCGGGCGTCGAGATCGCGATCCTGGACGTTGACGGCAAGCCGTTGCCGCCGCGCCAGGTCGGCGAGATCGCGACGCGATCGGGCTCGAACATGGCGGGCTACTGGAACCTGCCTGAGGCCACCGCCGCGACGCTGCGCGGCGACGGCTGGCTGCGCACCGGCGATGCCGGCTACATGGACGAGGACGGCTACCTCTACATCCATGATCGCATCAAGGACATGATCATCTCCGGCGGCGAGAACATCTACCCGGCCGAGGTCGAGAGCGCGCTGTGCGATCACCCTGATGTCGCGGAAGCTGCGGTGATCGGCGTGCCCGACGACAAATGGGGCGAGGCGGTGAAGGCGGTGGTGGTGATGAAGCCGGGCAAGCAGGCGACCGCCACCGACATCATCAACTTCACCCGGACCCGCATCGCCGGCTACAAGACGCCGAAGAGCGTCGAGTTCCTGCCGGCGCTGCCAAGGAATCCCTCAGGCAAGATTCTGCGGCGGCAATTGCGCGAGCCGTATTGGGCGGGGAAGGACCGGCGGGTGAATTGATCCGCGGTGCCGTAGGGTGGGTTAGCGCTGCGATTGCGCGAAGCGCGATGTGGCGCGTAACCCACCAACCTCCCTCCACGTGGAAGCGAAAGAGGTGGGTTACGCCTACGGCTAACCCACCCTACGACAGTCGTGCAAGCCGCTAATGCTTCCCCGGCCCCATATAGCCGAACAGGAATCCCGCCACCTTGCGCATCTGGATCTCCTCGCTGCCTTCGGTGATGCGGTAGCGGCGATGATGGCGGTAGATGTGCTCGAACGGCTTGTGGCGTGAATAGCCCATGCCGCCGTGGACCTGCATGGCGCGGTCGGCGGATTCGCAGCAGAGGCGGTTTGCCCAGTAGTTGCACATCGAGACGCGGTCTGAGAGCGTGCGCTCGATCTGCTCCTCGGTGAGCTGGTCCATCTCCCAGGCGGTCTTGCGGATCAGAAGCCGCAGCATCTCGGCCTGCGTGGCGAGCTCAACCAGCGGGAACTGGATCGCCTGGTTCTCGGCGAGCGCCCTGCCGAACGGTTTTCGCTCGCGCGCGTATTTGACGCTCTCGTTGATGCAGTAAACGGCGGCGCCAAGCGAGCTCGCTGCCTGCCGGATGCGGTTCTGGTGCACGAAGCACTGTGCCAGCGACAGGCCGCGGCCGACCTCGCCGAACAACGCATCCTCCGGCACGAACACGTCGGTGAAGCTGACGCGGGGATGATCGGTCGGCATGTTGAAGGTCCACATGTATTCCTCGACCTTGACGCCGTGGCTCTTGGCCGGCACCAGGAAGCAGGTGATGCCGCGGGCATCGCCGTCATTGTCGGACGTGCGCGCGAACAGCGCGCAGTGCGTCGCGACATGCATGCCGGTGGTCCACATCTTCTCGCCGTTGATGATCCAGCCCTTGACGTTGTCGCGCGTGGCGGGCACGGCGCGCGTCTCCATGTGCGTCGCATCCGAGCCGTGGTGCGGCTCGGTCAGGCCGAAGGTGATGCGATACTTGCCCCTGATCGAGCCGTCGATCATCGCCTTCTGGTCGTCGCGGCCGTAACGGTCGAGCATGGTGACGACGGGGAAGTTGCCGACGATGGAGTGCTCGTTCTGGAGGTCGTTGTGCAGGCCGAGGCCTTGCGCGGCGAAGTGCTCGCGGATCACGGCCATCCAGAGGTTGGAGCCGTCCTTGCCGCCGTATTGCCTCGGCACCGGAAAGCGCAGATGGCCGGCGGCGTCGGCGAGATCCTTGGCCTTGCGCAGCAGCGTTTCCCATTCATGCCGCGGCAGCCCGCCGTTCTCGAAGTCGGTACGTGCCCATTCGCGGCGATGGTCGAAGAAGCGGATGTTGTCGTCGGCTTGCTCCAGCGGCTTGATCTCGCGCGCGATGAAACGGTCGAGCTCCGCGAGATAGGCGACGAGATCGGCAGGCAATGAGAAATCCACAGGTTCTCTCCCGGATTGATTTTATCGTTTTGCGTTAAGGCGCTGGGCGCATTCTTGCTTCGCGCGATTAAGCGGAGAAGACCGCGTGCAAGTCAAGCAAGGCGAGACGTGACGGCTACGCAAGGCGCACCAGCGCAATTCGATGGTGCCGGGGCACTGAGGCGCGGTAGTATGACGCCAATTTTCCTTCACGAGAAAATGCAGGGAGCACGGGATGGAGCTGAAATTTTCCAAGGTGGAACGCAAGGGACCGATCACGATCGTGACGCTGTCGCGGCCCGAGGTCTACAACGCGCTGCACACCGATGCGCATTTCGAGCTGCAAAAGGTGTTCGACGATTTCTCCGGCGATTCCGAGCAGTGGATCGCGATCGTCACCGGCAGCGGCGACAAGGCGTTCTGCGCCGGCAACGATCTGAAATGGCAGGCGGCCGGCGGCAAGCGGGGCTGGGACAAGGGCGGCTTTGCCGGCCTCACGGCGCGATTCGACTGCGACAAGCCTGTTATCGCGGCGGTGAACGGCGTCGCCATGGGCGGCGGCTTCGAGATCGCGCTCGCCTGCGACCTCATCATCGCCTCGGAGAATGCCACCTTCGCCCTGCCCGAGCCGCGCGTCGGTCTTGCCGCGCTCGCTGGCGGCCTGCATCGGCTGCCGCGGCAGATCGGGCTGAAGCGCGCCATGGGCATGATCCTGACCGCGCGTCACGTCAGCGCCAAGGAAGGGCTTGAGCTCGGCTTCGTCAACGAGGTGGTGCCGCAGGGTGAGGCGCTTTCGGCCGCGCTGCGCTGGGCGGAGATGATCGCCAAGAACTCGCCGATGTCGATCCGGGCGTCCAAGCAGGCGATTCAGAAAGGCCTCGGCGTCTCGCTGGAGCAGGCGATCGCCGAGCAGCGGGACTATCCGGCGGTGCAGGCGATGGTGGCCTCGCAGGACTACATCGAAGGCCCGAAGGCGTTCTCGGAGAAGCGGCCGCCGAAATGGCTGGGGAAGTGACCGCGCTCTGCGTGGTCATTCCGGGGCGCGCCCCGCTTGGAGCGCAAGCCCGGAATCCATTAAGCGTCAGAGACAATGGATAGATGGATTCCGGGCTCGCCGCTTCGCGACGTCCCGGAATGACGGCGGAGGGAGCGCGTAGGATGGGTAGAGCGCAGCGAAACCCATCAATGGTGAAGCGAGATGTGAGATGATGGGTTTCGCTGCGCTCTACCCATCCTACGAATTGCGCCCCAGCTCGCGCTTGTACGATGCATAGTTCGGCTGGTCGACGGCGAGCTTGTCTATCGTGGTCGCCCAGAGATGCTCGGCAAGACCCGGCGTTGCGATATCCATTTCGCCTTTGGCGATCCGCTCGGCCAGCGCGCGATTGAGCTCGGTGACCGAACCGTCCTCGCCGAGCAGCGCGCGCAGCCGTTCGACTTCCGCAGCGTCGCTGCCCTGCTCCCGCGTCAGCTGCCGCGTCACGAGATCGAGGATGTTGATGGCGACGCGCAGCTTGAAGGCTTGGTGACCGGAGATCAGCGGCGTGATGTCGCTGCGAAGGAAATCGGCGACGGACTTGGTCAGCTCGATCGGGGTCGGCTCGTCCTGCATGTGTCAGCTCCCGCGCGGCGCCAAGAGCCGCAACAGATCGATCTCGGTCTCGCTGGCGCGGCGGCCGATCATGGCGCGCTCCATCGAATGGTCGGGCCCCTCGCGGAACCGCTGCATCATGCCGCCGCACATGATGCCCCAGCGCAGCGTGCCCATCACCTCCCAGAACTTCACACGCGCCGGATCGACCTTGCGGCCCGCGGCCTCGTAACCGGCGAACAGCTCTTCGCGTGTGCCAAAACCGCCGACGGGCTTGTCGATCTCGCCGAAGCGCCAGGAGTTCACACAGACCCAGCCGAGATCCTCCATGGGATCGCCGAGATGGGCGAGCTCCCAGTCCAGCACGGCTCGCACGCCGTCGGCGCCGATGATGAGATTGCCGTTACGGAAATCGCCGTGCACCAGCGTGGTCTCGCCGGACGGGCCGGGATCGTGGTCGCGCAGCCAGCGCAGCGCCAGCTCGAACACGGGCTTGGGCCAGTTCAGGCTGCGATAGTCGCGCTCGAACTCGGCGATCTCCTGCGTCGCGCCGCGGCTGCGCAGCTCCGGCAGCTTGTCCTTTGGCAATCGATGCAGGGCAGCGAGAATGCCGCCAATCTGACGCGCCAGCAGCGGCCGCGCGGTGGCGAACTCGTCATCACGAAGAATCTTGCGCGCGATGGTCTCGCCCTCGATCCTTTGCATGATGAAGCCGGTGCCGAGGTCGTCCTCCACCACGAGCACGTGCAGCACGCGCGGCGACGGCACGCCGGCCTCGAAAGCGAGCTGCATCAGCTGCGCCTCGGCGGCAAGGCCCGCCGCGCGGGTCGGCGCCGCGCCATAGCCCTTCGGCGAACGGCGAAGGATCGCGCCGATCTCGCCATCGGGATGCGTGATGTCGAAACGCCAGGTTTCCTGGCTGGCGCCACCGGACAACTTTGCCGCGCCCGTGACGCCGGTCGCGCCCGGGCACCAGCGCTTGACGCTGCGCGAAAGTTCCGCCTCGATCATTTGCCTTTGAACTGCGCGGGCCGCTTCTCCAGGAACGCGCCGACGCCCTCGCGGAAATCCTGGGTGTCGCCGGCGCGCAGCTGGCACTGGAACTCGAGATTGAGCTGGTCCTCGAAGGAATTTTCGGGGCTGTCCCAATAGAGCTTGCGGATCAGCGACAGCGCCACGGTCGGTCCGCTGGCGAGCTCGCGCGCGAGCTTCATCGCTTCCTCCATCAGCACGCCGTCGTCGTAGACGCGGTTGACGAGGCCCCATTCCAGCGCCTTCTCGGCCGGCAGCCGCTCGCCCATCAGCGACAACTCGATCGAACGCGCGCGGCCGATCAGGCGCGGCAACAACCAGGTCGAGCCGCAATCCGGCACGAGGCCGATGCGCCGGAACGCCTGGAGAAAGTAGGAGGAACGCGCGCACAGAATCATGTCGCCGAGCAGCGCAAAGCTCATGCCGGCGCCGGCCGCGGGGCCGTTGACCGCGGTGACGATCGGGCAGTGCAGATTGCGGATGCGGCGCAGGAAGGGGTGGAAGCCGGTCTCCAGCGTCAGGCCGGCCTTGGTCTTCTTCGACTGGTTGTTGCGCCCTTGCAGGTTGGCGCCGGTGCAGAACGCCCGACCCGCGCCGGTCAGCACTACGCAGCGCACCTCGTCCTTCTTCTCCTCGATCGTATCGAGCGCTTCGGCAAGGCCGCCCAGCATGTCCACGGAGACCGCGTTCATCACCTCCTGATGGTCGAGCTTGAGGACCGCGACCGAGCCATCGAAATCGAGCGTGACGTGTTTGAACTGCATGGTGTCCTCGCCAGTTGCGGCCTGCGCCAGTTTCGCAGACCGGAATTTGTTTTGCCGGGGCGCATATTTGATTTTTGGCGCGGTCTTGTCCATGGTGATCAGAGCATGGCAAGCAATCTTGCGCGCAGCGGCTGAGCGTCCGCATGTTGAGCAGCCTTGTCAAAAAAAGGAAACGCGCCATGAACATTTTCGACCTCAGCGGCCGCGTCGCCGTGATCACCGGCGGCAATGGCGGGATCGGCCTCGGCATCGCGCAAGCGCTCGCCGGCCAGGGCTGCAACGTCTCGATCTGGGGCCGCAACCCCGACAAGAACAAGGCCGCGGCCGCCAGCATGGCCGGCGTCTCCGGCAAGGTCGACACCCGCGTTTGCGACGTCACCGATCCGGCCTCGGTCAACGCGGCGATGAAGGCGACGCTTGACACCTTTGGCAGGGTCGACGGCTGCTTCGCCAATGCCGGCATCGGCGGCGGCGGCCGACGCTCCTTCATCGAACGCACCGAGGAGGAGTGGCGCACGATGTTCGCGACCAATCTGGACGGCGTGTTCCACGCGTTTCAGGCCGCGGCAAAGCACATGACCGAGCGCGCCAATTCCGGCGACGCCTTCGGCCGGCTGGTTGCGACCTCGAGTCTCGCCTCGATCTTCGGCACCGCGCGCAACGAGCATTACGCCGCGACCAAGGCCGCGATCAACGCGCTGGTGCGCGCCCTCGGCGTCGAGCTCGCCCGCCACGGCGTCACCGCCAACGCGATCCTGCCCGGCTGGATCAAGAGCGACATGACGTCAGGTCTCATGGCCAATGAGAAATTCGTCGCCAACGTGATGCCGCGCATACCGATGCGGCGCTTCGGCGAAGCGAGCGATTTCGGCGGCATCGCGGTCTACCTGATGAGCAAGGCCTCGTCGTATCACACGGCCGATACCTTCGTGATCGACGGCGGCTATACGGCGTTCTGATTTCGTAGCCCGGATGGAGCGCGGCGTAATCCGGGACCGCAAAAGCAAGCAAGACCCGGATTTCGCTACGCTCCATCCGGGCTACAAAACTCTGAGGGAATGGGCAAATGTTCTCGCACATCATGATCGGCACCAACGATCTCGACAAGGCCAAGACGTTCTACGACAATCTGCTGAGCACGCTCGAGGTCCGGCCGGCCAGGGTCGACGGCCACCGCATCTTCTACATCACCAAGACCGGCGTGTTCTCGGTGTCGAAGCCGATCAACGGCGAGCCGGCAACCTGCGCGAACGGCGGCACCATCGGCTTCGCCTGCAATTCGCCGGAGCAGGTCGACAAATGGCACGCGGCGGGCGTCGCAGCCGGCGGGACCTCGATCGAGGATCCGCCCGGCGTGCGCCAGGGCCCCGGCGGCAAGCTCTATCTCGCGTACATGCGCGATCTCGACGGCAACAAGATCTGCGCGATGCATCGGATGCCGAGCTGACAGGTGTCCCGGACGCGCTGCAACGCGACAGTGTTGCGGCGCCGAGCCGGGACCCAGGAAACCTCAGAGCAAGGTGCCGCATGGGCCCCGGCTCTGCAGCGCAGCGCTCGAGGGCGCTGCGCCGCGTCCGGGGCACGAGAGTTGGATCCGACGCAGCATCGTGCTTCAAACATTGTTTGATCTGCGCCCGCCAAAAAAACCACACTCGCCCTTTGCGCTCGTCGCGCTTATTGTCGCGCCGACGCGGCTCAGCAACGGGAGGAACAATGACAAAACACACCTACATTCCCCGCACCACCAACTACACCCTCAATCCCGGCGACGAGCTCAACGACCTCAGGATGTCGGAGCAGGTCCGGCCGCTCTACGATCATGTCAAGAAATTCATCCGCGACACCGTCGAGCCGATGTCGATCGAGTTCGCCAAGGCCGGCGAAGGCAAGGAAGATCGCTGGAGCTTCACCCCGAAGCAGCTCGAAGTGCTGGAGAAGGCCAAGAACAAGGCCAAGCAGGAAGGCCTCTGGAACTTCTTCCTGCCCGATGACGAGACCGGCCAGGGCCTGAAGAATCTCGACTACGCCTATATCGCGGCCGAGCTCGGCAAGAGCCCACTGGCGTCCGAGACCATGAACTGCTCGGCGCCGGACACCGGCAACATGGAGGTGCTGGAGCGCGTCGGCACCAAGGAGCAGAAGGAGAAGTGGCTGAAGCCGCTGCTCAACGGCGAGATCCGCTCGGCCTATGTCATGACCGAGCCGAACGTCGCCTCCTCCGACGCCAAGAACATCTCGACGACTGCGAAGCTGGTCGGCGACGAATGGGTCATCAACGGCGAGAAGTACTACATCTCGGGTGTCGGCGACCCCCGCTGCAAGATCCTCATCGTGATGGTGAAGACCAATCCGGATGCAGCGCCGAGCAAGCAGCAGTCGCAGATCCTGGTGCCGCGCGACACGCCCGGCGTCGAGGTGCTCGGCCCGATGTACGTGTTCGGCCAGGACCACGCCCCGCGCGGCCACATGCACATGCGCTTCAACAATGTGCGGGTACCGAAGGAGAACATGCTGCTCGGCGAGGGCCGCGGCTTCGAGATCTCGCAGCTCCGCCTCGGACCGGGGCGCATCCATCACTGCATGCGCACCATCGGCAAGGCCGAGAAGGCGCTCGATCTGATGGTGCAGCGGGGCCTCACCCGCGAGGCGTTCGGCAAGAAGATCGCCCATCTCGGCGGCAACATGCAGATCATCGCCCAGGCGCGCTGCGAGATCGAGGCGATGCGGCTGATGGTGCTGAAGGCCGCCAAGGCCATGGACGTGCTCGGCAACAAGGAGGCCCGGGTCTGGGTCTCCATGGTCAAGGCCATGGTGCCGGAGCGCGCCTGCAGGATCATCGACCAGGCGATCCAGATGCACGGCGCCACCGGCATCTCGCACTGGACCCCGCTCGCCGAGATGTATCAGGACGTGCGCCATTTGCGCTTTGCCGACGGCCCGGATGAGGTGCATTGGATGGTGGTGGGACGCCACGAGCTGAGCATGGCGTGATCTCTCCTCGTCATGCGCGGGCTTGACCCGCGCATCCATCGAAGAGAACATTTCTTCGAAATTGATGGATTGCCGGGCCAAGCCCGGCAATGACGACTTGCCAAGGAGCCACCATGGACTACGCCGCAAGCGAGCTGACGCCACGCGAGCGCTACAAGGTGCTGACCTCCTTCATCCTGCCGCGGCCGATCGCCTGGGTGACGACGATCGGACCGACCGGAATCGTCAACGCGGCCCCGTTCAGCTTCTTCAACGCCTTCTGCGAAGATCCGCCGCTTTGCATGTTCGCGGCCAACCGCAAGCCGAACGGAGAGGACAAGGACACCTTCCTCAACATCCAGCGCACCGGCGAATTCGTGGTCAACCTCGCCGATGAACCGCTGGCGCGGGCGATGCACGAGAGCAGCGGCGACTTTCCCCCTGATATCGGCGAGCCCGACTATCTCGGCCTCAAGCTTGCGCCCTCGACTGAGATCGCCGTGCCGCGGCTCGCCGACACGCCCTGGGCGATGGAGTGCAAGCTCTGGAAGCTGATCGACGTCAACGACGATCGCAAACTGATCATGGGCGAAGGCCTCCACTTCCACATCCGCGACGAGCTGTGGGATCCCGAGGCGATGCGGGTGCACATGGACCGTTATCACCCGATCGGCCGCATGTTCGCCGACCGCTACTGCCGCACCGACGACCGCGTGGTGTTTCCCGCCGCGGAAGGCGCAAAGACCAAATCGTCGAACCCGGGAGCAAGATGATGCCGGAATCCTTTCGCGACAACGAGAAACGCGAGCGGTTCGAGCTCGACGTCGACGGGGCGATCGCCTTCGTCACCTACCGCAAGACCGACGGCGCGATCACGCTGGTGCACACCGAGGTGCCGCCGGAGCTCGGCGGCCGCGGCATTGGCTCGAAGCTCGGCCGCGCCACGCTGGACGCGGTGCGGTCGCAGGGGCGCAGGCTCTCGGTCGAGTGCGATTTCATCCGCAATTTCATGCGCAAGGACCCCGGCTATAACGACCTCCTGGCGGATGGGGGAGATGTGCAGGCCGAGCCTGAGACGCGCTATCACGCCGGTTGCTTCTGCGGAGCGGTCGAGGTCGAGGTAACAGGCAAGCCGATGTTTGCGGGCTATTGCCATTGCGCCGACTGCCAGGCCTGGTCAGCGGCGCCGATCAATGCGTTCAGCCTGTGGAAGTCCGGCAGCGTGCGCATCACCAAGGGCGAGGCCGAGCTCGGGACGTTCAACAGGACCGAGCATTCCTACCGAAAATTCTGCAAGCGCTGCGGCGGCCACGTCATGACCGAGCATCCGCGGATGCGGCTGATCGACGTCTATGCCAATCTGCTGAAGGGCTACCGGCACCAGCCGACCCTGCATGCGAACTACGCGAGCAAGATGGTGTCGATCCAGGATGGCCTGCCGAAATATGTCGACCTGCCGGCCGATCTTGGCGGCTCCGGCGAGATGCTGCCGGATTGATCGTAGGGCGGATTAGCGAAGCGTAATCCGCCGAACGCCTACTGGACGAGAGGGGCGGATTACGCCTTCGGCTAATCCGCCCTCCGCACCTCACGTCGCCGGCGCGACCTTGTCCTGGGTCTTGGTCTCGAAATCACTCGCGTCGTGCCGCTCGTGGAGCTGGCTGGCGGGGTCGCCCGAGACGCGGTTGACCATGCGGCCGCGCTTCACGGCCGGACGCTTGGCGATCTCATCGGTCCAGCGCTGGACGTTCTTGTAGTCCTGCACCGACAGGAATTCGCCGGCGCCATAGACCAGCCCCTTGGCGAGCGCACCGTACCAGGGCCACACCGCCATGTCGGCGATCGTGTACTCCTTGCCCGCGAGGTATTCGTTGTCGGCAAGGCGCCGATCGAGCACGTCGAGCTGGCGCTTGGTCTCCATCGCGAAACGGTCGATGGCATATTCGATCTTGGTCGGCGCGTAGGCGTAGAAATGGCCGAAGCCGCCGCCGAGATAGGGCGCGCTGCCCATCTGCCAGAACAGCCAGGACATCGCCTCGGTCCGGGTCTTGACGTCCTTGGGCAGGAAGGCGCCGAACTTCTCGGCGAGATAAAACAGGATCGAGCCGGATTCGAACACCCGGATCGGCTCCGGACCCGAGCGGTCCATCAGCGCCGGAATCTTGGAATTCGGGTTGATGTCGACGAAGCCGCTGCCGAACTGGTCGCCGTTGCCGATCCTGATCAGCCAGGCATCGTATTCGGCGGCCTTATGACCGAGCGCCAAAAGCTCTTCCAGCATCACCGTGACCTTCACCCCGTTCGGGGTGGCCAGCGAATAGAGCTGAAGCGGATGCTTGCCGACCGGCACCTCCTTGTCGTGCGTGGGACCGGCAATGGGGCGGTTGATGTTGGCGAATTGCCCGCCATTCTCCTTGTTCCAGGTCCAGACTTTGGGCGGCACGTAGGCGGGGGCGTCGGTCATGCGGGGCTCCGGCGGAAAGATGCGCCTGCATTAATTAGACCGCGCATGCCGAATGGCAAGGGCATCGCAACGCATTGCCGGGCCGGACTACGTCACGTTTTGACATGGCAGGCCCCTTCCCGGTCATTCCGGGGCGCCCGCAGGGCGAACCCGGAATCCATCGCTCCGCAGGAATGCTCTGAAAATGGATCCCGGGTTCTCGCGACGCGAGCCCCGGAATGACGGTGGCGCCTGAGGGCAGAACGCAACGCCTGCACACAAGATGCATGGTCGAATCCGGCATGTCATCGACCGGCTGGCGCTTTTTGCAGAGAACGAAAGCGCCGGGGCCGCCGGGAGAGAGCCATGAAATCGCCGATCTGCGACATGCTGGGAATCGAGTTCCCGCTGCTGGCCTTCAGCCATTGCCGCGACGTCGTCGCCGCCGTCAGCCGCGCCGGCGGCTTCGGCGTGCTGGGTGCCACCGTGCACACACCCGATACGCTCGAACGCGAGCTGAAATGGATCGACGACCACGTCGACGGCAGGCCCTACGGCATCGACGTGCTGATCCCCGAGAACATCTCTACATCAGGCGAAAAGGACGTCACCTGGAAGAGCCTGGAGGCGCGCGTGCCGCAGGAGCATCGCAACTACACGCGCGATCTCCTGAAGAAATACGATATCGAGCTGACGAGCACGGAGGTCGCAGCCGATCAGCCGCAGCCGTTCGACGGAAAGACCGCGCTGCAGCTGCTCGAGGTCTCCTTCAACCATCCGATCCGCCTGATCGCCAATGCGCTGGGCGTGCCGCCCAAGGCGATGATCGAGATGGGCAAGGCGCACGGCGTGCCGGTCGCAGCGCTGGTGGGGGCCAAGGAGCACGCGCTACGCCAGGTCGCGGCCGGCGTCGACATTCTCGTGGTGCAGGGCACCGAGGCCGGCGGCCATTGCGGCGAGGTCTCGACCATGGTGCTGGTGCCGGAGGTGATCAAGGCGATCAAGCCCATTCGCGATGTGCCGGTGCTGGCGGCCGGCGGCATCATGACGGGCCGGCAGATGGCGGCCTGCATGGCGATGGGCGCGGCGGGCGTCTGGACCGGTTCGGTGTGGCTGGCGACGGTCGAGTCCGAGACCAGCGAGATTTTTCGCGAGAAGATGATCGCGGCGTCCTCGCGCGACGCGGTGCGCTCGAAGGGCCGCACCGGCAAGCCGGCGCGGCAGCTCCGCTCGGTCTGGACCGACGCCTGGGACCGCGCCCCGGACAGCCCGGGCGCACTGCCGATGCCGCTGCAAAGCATCATCAGCCGCGACGCTTTCACCTCGATCGACCGCGCGGCGGCAGGCGGCAACGCCAAGGCGCGCGATCTCGTCAGCTATTTCGTCGGCCAGGGCGTCGGCCTGATCGACAGCGTGAAGTCCGCCGGCGCCGTGGTGCAGGAGTTCAAGGAAGAGTTCGCCGAAGCCGTCGAGCACATGAGTGCGCTGGTGGCGGAGTGATAGTGTAGACCCTCATGGTGAGGAGGCGCGCAAGCGCCGTCTCGAACCATGAGAGCCCGCGGCCCATCCTTCGAGACGCCTGCTTCGCAGGCTCCTCAGGATGAGGTCGGAGATGTCTGAGAGAGAGTGAAGAAGCAAGAACAATGACGAGTGTTTCCCCTGACCGCATCCCCGTCATCGTCGGCGTCGGCGAGATCGTCGACCGCCCGAAGGAAATTAGCGATGGCCTCGAACCGCTCGATCTGCTCGAACGGGCGCTGCGGCGCGCGGAGGCAGATGCCGGTGCAAAGCTGCTCGGCGAGGTGCAGTCGCTCGACGTCGTCAACTTCCTGAGCTGGCGCTATCGCGATCCCGAGCAGCTGTTGGCGCGGCGCCTCGGCGTCACGCCTGCGCATTGCTATTACGGTCCTGTCGGAGGCGAGAGCCCGATCCGCTACATTCACGAAGCGGCCAAGCGGATCGCGCGCGGCGAGTGCACCGTGGCCGCCGTCTGCGGCGCCGAGGCGCAGTCGACCGCGACCAAGGCGGAGCGCACCGGCGTCAAGCTGCCGTGGACGCCGTTCGCCCATGACGTCGAGGAGCCCAAGCGCGGCGCGGCGTTCCAGAAGCCGCTGGCGGTCAAGCTCGGCGTGTTCCGACCGGTCACGGTCTATCCGTTCTACGAGGCTGCCTCCTCCGCGCATTGGGGCCAGACGCCGCGCGAGGCGATGGCGGAATCCGGCACGCTGTGGTCGCGCTATTCGGAAGCCGCCGCTCAGAATCCGAATGCCTGGCTGAAGCGGCGCTACACGCCCGAGGAGATCACGACGCCGACCGCGGACAACCGCCTGATCGCGTGGCCCTACAACAAGCTGATGGTCGCCAATCCCAGCGTCAACATGGGCGGCGCGCTGCTGCTCACCAGCCTTGCCAAGGCCCGCGCGGCCGGGATCGCGGAGGACCGACTGGTCTATCCGCTCGGCGGCGCCTCGGCGGAGGAGCCGCGCGATTATCTGCTGCGCGACCAGTTCTACGAAAGCCATCCGCAGAACGCGGTGCTGAAAGCGGTGATGGACCTCGCCGGCGGCGACGGCCGAAAGCTCGACGCGATCGAGCTCTATAGCTGCTTCCCCTGCGTGCCCAAGATGGCGCGGCGGACGCTCGGGCTCTCCGCCGACGTGCAGCCGACCGTGACCGGCGGCCTCACCTTTTTCGGCGCGCCGCTCAACACTTACATGACGCATGCGGCCTGCGCGATGGTACGGCGGCTGCGCGACGGCGCCAGGCTCGGCTTGCTCTATGGCCAGGGCGGCTTCGTCACCAAGCATCACGCGCTGGTGGTCTCCAAGGCGCCGACGCGCGCGGCGCTGGCGCAGGAGACCAGCGTGCAGGACGAGGCCGACCGCAACAAGCGCGCGGTGCCGGAGTTCGCCACCGAAGCCAGCGGCAAAGGCAAGGTGGAGAGTTTTACGGTGCTCTATGGCCGTAGCGGCGAGGTCGAGCACGGCGTCGTGATGCTGCGCACCGAGCACGACCGCCGTACGCTGGCACGGATTCCGGCGAGCGACAGCGCGACGCTGGCCCATCTGCTCAACATGGATCGCACGCCGGTGGGTTCGCTCGGCGAGATCGCGATGGCTGCCGACGGGGTGCCGGAGTGGCGGGTGGCGTAACCGGCACCTCAGGCGGCGCGGACCGTATCCAGGAACTTGCCGACCTCGAGCTTGAGGCGATTGGAGTCGCGCGACAGCATCTGCGCCGCCGACAACACCTGGGACGAGGCCGAACCGGTCTCGGTGGCGCCGTGCTCGACGTTGCCGACATTGGCCGACACTTGCTGCGTTCCCTGGGCCGCTTTCTGCACGTTGCGTGCGATCTCCTGCGTCGCTGCGCCCTGCTCTTCGACGGCCGCGGCGATGGCCGAGGCGATCTCCGACAGGCGCCCGATCGAGCCGCCGATGTCCCGGATTGCACTGACGGAATCCTGGGTGGCCGCCTGAATACCGGTGATCTGCTGGGAGATTTCTCCGGTGGCTTTCGCCGTCTGTTCGGCCAGGGCCTTCACCTCGGACGCGACCACCGCAAAGCCACGGCCGGCCTCGCCCGCTCGCGCGGCCTCGATCGTGGCGTTGAGGGCCAGGAGATTGGTCTGTCCGGCGATCTGGTCGATCAGCTCGACGACGTCGCCGATTCTGGAGGCCGCTCGCGACAATTCGCCGATCCTGTCGTTGGTTCTTCCGGCCTGGCCAACCGCTTCGTTGGCCATCCGGGCCTGATCCTGGACACGTCGGCTGATCTCGTTGACCGACGACGAGAGCTGCTCGGTCGCCGACGCGACCGATTGAACGTTCGAGGAAGCTTCATCCGACGCCGCCGCGACCACGACCGCCAATTGCTGGGCGCGCTCGGCGGTCGTATTCAGCGTGCCGGCCGAGGCTTCGAGCTCGGTCGATGCGGAGGACACCGTGTCGATGATCTCGCCGACGGCCGTCTCGAATGCGCCGGCGAGCCGGTGCATGTCGGCCTTGCGTTGCTCGGCGGCAATCCTATCCTGCACGATCTTGGCCTCGGCCTCCATGCGAGCCTTCTCTTCGGCCTTGACCTTGAAGACCTCGACCGCCTGCGCCATGTCGCCGATCTCGTCCTTACGGCCGAGGCCGGGCAGGACGACGGAGAAATTGCCGGCGGCAAGTTCGCCCATGGCGCTCGTCAGGGCAGACAGCGGGCGCAAGATCCGCGAGAACGCGACCCAGAAGCTGAGCAACGCGAGCGCGACGCTCGCAAGGAGAATGCCGCCGCTGACGGCCAGATTTGTCGTGCTCCTTGCCGCCAGTCCCGCCGCCTCCCGATCCGCATCCGCTGCCATGGCCTGACCAAGCTGCAGGATCGCGTTGATGGCGCTCGTCGCACGCGCCATATAGTCGGTCCCTGAGATCCTGTATTCGCCCGTCCTGCCGTCCCCGATGACATCTGCGCGCAGCGAACCGTAAGCGCGGAAGTATTTCTCCTCCACGTCCTTGATCGCCTGGCCAAGATCCGCCGAGACATCGGCGCGCTGGGCCACAGGTGAAATGGTCTCCCAGGCCAGTTCAACATGACCGCGGAATCCGGAGACCACGCCGATGCCGTCCGCGGTGAGTTTCGCATGGGCGCTGATCAAGCCCGCGAGGAAGGCTCGCTCGCGGCCGGCATTCTCGGCCATCTCTGCCGTGAGGTGGCGAAGCCCGACAAGCCGCGTCATTGCCGGCGACGGCGCATCGGTCAACGTCTCCAAGGTTAGCCGCAGCCGGTTGGCAGCGATCTCGATGAGTTCGGTCAGGGTCGGAACGACCGCGTTGACGACTGCAGGATCGCGCTCGGCCCTCGGCTTGACCAGATCCGCGTCAACCTTGCGGCGCAGGCTCTCGGCGCCCTGAAGCGCACGCTCGGCTTCTGCAATCCGGGGCTCGGCGGCTTTCATCGCAGGCAGGTTGCGCAGACGCTGCGCGGCATCCCGGAACGCCTGTCCCGAAGCGGCACGGATCCGGTCAATTTCGGCGCGGCGGTCTGCACCGACAGGCTCGGGCGTGTTCAGCGCCGCGTTGCTCATTCCCCGCTCGAGAGCCCATTGTCCGGCGCTCAGCAGCAGCTGCTGCGATATTCCATTGAGCTCGACGAAGGCGTGCGCCTCCTGTCGGTCGTGATAGGCCCCATAGGCCGTGTAACCGGTGGCGGCCACGCCCATCAGGGCGAGAGCCGAGACAATCAAAGGCAGGATCGTTCCAATTCGCGCGTGCACGGCTGGCTTCCTCTCGTGAGCACCGCCCGAAAAAGAGCAGTTCTGCGAAAGCAATAGCCGGCTCTGGCAACTTGGGATTGTCTCACATCAAAGATCGTCGCGAACCTCGCCTCTGCATGCGATTGTTCAGAGCGTATGATTATCGAATCATTGATTGCCGGATGCGACGCAAGCCGCAGAAAAAGCTGCGATCGGAGAGATCGCAGCTTTCAGCCCGTCATGCCCGAGCGCAGCTGATCCGCCGCTCACGCGGCGCGGACGGAGTTCAGGAACTTGCCGACCTCGAGCTTGAGGCGATTGGAATCGCGCGACAGCATCTGCGCCGCCGACAGCACCTGCGAGGACGCCGAGCCGGTTTCGGAAGCACCGCGCTGGACGTCGCCGACATTGGACGAGACCTGCTGGGTGCCCTGGGCGGCCTGTTGAACGTTGCGGGCGATCTCCTGGGTTGCCGCACCCTGCTGCTGCACGGCTGCCGCAATCGCCGAAGCGATCTCCGACAGACGCCCGATGGTGCCGCTGATCTCGCCGATCGCGCTGACCGAATCCTGCGTCGCCGCCTGAATGCCACCGACCTGCTGGCCGATCTCGCCGGTGGCCTTGGCCGTCTGCTCGGCGAGCGCCTTGACCTCGGAGGCCACCACCGCGAAGCCGCGACCGGCCTCGCCCGCCCGCGCCGCCTCGATCGTGGCATTGAGGGCCAGCAGATTGGTCTGGCCGGCGATCGCATTGATGAGCTCGACGACGTCGCCGATCCGCGCTGCGGCACGCGACAATTCGCTGACGCGCTCGGTGGTGGCATGAGCCTGGCTGACCGCTTCGTTCGCGATCCGGGAGGAGTCCTGCACCTGGCGGCCGATCTCGCGCACCGAAGACGACATCTCTTCGGCAGCCGACGCCACCGAATGGACATTGGTCGAGGCTGCTTCCGAGCCGGTTGCAACCGCGGAGGCCAATTCCTGCGCCCGGCCTGCAGTCGAGGACAGCGTCGAGGCCGAAGCCTCGAGCTCGGTTGCGGCCGACGAAACGGTCTCGACGATCTCGCCGATCGCGGCCTCAAAGCCGTCGGCGAGCTTGGTCATGTCGGATTTGCGCTGTATCTCGGCACGGCGCTGCACCGCCTGCACCTCGTCGCGGCTGAAGCGGACGATGGTCTGCACGGTCTGGAGATTGCGCAGCGCCTCGCCGATCTCGTCGTCGCGCTCGATCACGATGCGGTTGTCGAGCTTGTCCTGCACAATGTTGACCAGAGTCTCGTTGAGCTGCTGCATCGGCCCCCGGATCGCGCGCATGGTCGCGACGCCCGCGAAGCCGACGATGGCGGCGCCGACGACGGCCAGCGCGGCCAGAATCAGGCTGGTCGAACCGCCGGCGGCGAGCGCGCCACCGATGCCGAGCGCAAGCATGAACAGCGCCTGGAGCACCATCGTCGTGACGAGGCGCGCCTTCAGCGTCCCGGTGAAGACGCTGAAGCGGTCCAGCCACGAGCGGCGGCGGATGATGCCGGCATCGATGCGATAGCCATGCGGCTTCTTCTCGCGGATCGCGGCGTAGACCTGTTCGGCGAGCTTGCGCTGGTCGGCCGGCAGCTTGGTGCGGATCGACGTGTAACCCTTGACCTCGCCATTCTCGCGGATCGGAGAGGCCGTCGCCAGCACCCAGTAGAAGTCGCCGTTCTTGCGGCGGTTCTTCACCGCACCGAGCCAGGGCTTACCGGCCTTCAGCGTGTCCCAGAGGTTGTCGAACGCCTCCGGCGGCATGTCGGGGTGACGAACGATGTTGTGCGGCTGGCCCATCAGTTCCGCCGAGGTGAAACCGGCGGCGGCAATGAAGTCCTCGTTGAAGTAGGCGAGCTTGCCCTTGAGATCGGTCCGCGAGACGATCAGCGTCTCGTCACTGACGGGATATTCGACATCGGTGACCGGAAAATTCTTGCGCATCGGCGCTCCCCAAGAACCGGAATCAGTAAAAAAGTCGTTCCAATCGGGCCCCGCCCTGCATGGGCTTGCCCTCCGATCACTCTCGTAAATTCGATTTAACCATCGATGAAACGTCTCGACCGTAGAACTACGGCACGTGGAAGTGCGACTGCGAGCGAGATCATGCTACCAGCAAGACTGAACGAGCGGCGCTTTCTGGCGCCGCTCGCCGTTCGATCGGACAGAGACTCTACGCCGCGCGGACGGTGGTCAGGAACTTGCTGACTTCGGTCTTCAGCCGGCCCGAGTCGTTCGACAGCATCTGCGCCGCCGACAGCACCTGCGAGGAGGCGGATCCGGTCTCGGTCGCACCGCGCTGCACGTCGGTGATGTTCGACGAGACCTGCTGCGTGCCCTGCGCGGCCTGCTGCACGTTGCGGGCGATCTCCTGGGTCGCCGCGCCCTGTTCTTCCACGGCCGCGGCAATCGCCGACGAGATCTCCGACAGACGCTCGATGGTCGAGGAGATCTCCTTGATCGCACCGACCGATTCGTTGGTCGCCGCCTGGATGCCGGAGATCTGCTGACCGATCTCGCCGGTGGCCTTCGCGGTCTGCTCGGCGAGCGCCTTCACCTCGGAGGCGACGACGGCGAAACCGCGGCCGGCCTCACCCGCGCGCGCCGCCTCGATGGTCGCGTTCAACGCCAGCAGATTGGTCTGGCCGGCGATGGTGTTGATCAGCTCGACGACGTCGCCGATGCGGGCCGCCGCCTTCGACAGCTCGCTGACGCGCTCGGTGGTGGCGCGGGCCTGACCGACGGCATCGCCCGCCATCCGCGCCGATTCCTGCACCTGACGGCTGATCTCGCCGACCGACGAAGCCATCTCCTCGGTCGCCGAGGCCACCGACTGCACGTTGGTCGAGGCTTCCTCCGAAGCTCCGGCAACGGTGGTCGCCAGTCTCTGCGAGCGCTCGGCTGTTCCTGTGAGCGTGGTGGCCGACGCCTCAAGCTGGGTCGAAGCGGACGACACCGTTCCGATGATCTCACCCACCGCACCTTCGAAATCGTCGGCAAGCTTCAACATGTCAGCTTTGCGCTGCTCTGCGTTCCGGCGTTCGACCTCGACCTGCTCTGCCTTCAGGCGTTCCACTTCGATTGCATTGGTCTTGAAGACCTGGACCGCATTGGCCATCCGGCCGATTTCGTCCTTGCGTTCGGTGCCCGATATCGCCACCGAGGTATCACCCTTGGCAAGGGTACCCATCTCGGTGGTTATACGCTGAATGGGCCGGGTGACCACAACTGCGACGCCGAAAGCTCCCGCCAGCGAGAGCAACAAGGTAACGATGCCGCCGATCATCATGGCAAGCGTTCCATTGGCCGACGCCGCGTCGGAGGCTGCGGCACGTACGGTCAGCAGCGAACGCTCTTCCGCGTCCATCTCCTGCACAACGGCCCTCAATCCATCCATAGCCTTCTTGCCGGCGCCAGATGCTTCGAACTCGCGCGCCTTCGCCTGGGTTGCGGGATCCTTCATCATCGCGATTTCGCGCTGCGCAACATTCGTCGTCCAATCGCTGGCGAACGCCTTGACGCGATCAATGCGCTTCTGCTGAGCCGCGTTATCCGACGTCAGGCTGGCAACCTTTGCCACTGCCGCTTGAAACTGCTTCTGGCCGGACTCATAGGGACCTAGAAAGCCGGTATCGGCCGAAACGAGATAACCGCGGACACCTGTTTCCGAATTCACCATACCGCTGACGACCTCGGAGAGCTGCTCCAGCACCTGGTAGGTATGGACTGTCATCTTCGCGGTGGAATTCATCACGCCGAGGGAGTTGTAAATCGCCCAGCTGCTGACGGCCACGACGAGACAGATTGCCGCGAACACGGCGGACACCTTGGCGGAGACACGAACATTGTTGATCCAGGACATCATTTCCCCAATAGCATTCAAAAATTGCATGTCGAATCAACAGCCCGGTTTGCGGCGGTATGAATCTCGACCCCTTGTCGTATCACCGTTGACGTTGGAAAGTATTAGCGGCGCTACGCACTTCTACTGAGATACCGACAGGAACTCTGCCGCATTTTTACGGAGGAAGCTCCCGCCGTACTGCTGCGGTACGGCTCATCTGCGTCAGGACCGTCTGGTGGGCAAAAGTCCAACGCAAAAGGACGACGCCAATGGCGCCGCCCTTGCGCAGAGCAAATCTGTTGGGGAGGTTCAGGCTGCGCGGACGTTGGTCAGGAACTTGCTGACCTCGTTCTTCAACCGTCCGGAATCGTTCGACAGCATCTGTGCCGCCGACAGCACTTGCGAGGAGGCCGTGCCGGTCTCGGTCGCGCCGCGCTGCACGTCGGTGATGTTGGAGGAAACCTGCTGCGTGCCCTGTGCGGCCTGCTGCACGTTGCGGGCGATCTCCTGGGTCGCGGCGCCCTGCTCTTCGACCGCGGCTGCGATCGCCGAGGAGATTTCCGACAGACGCTCGATGGTCGAGGAGATTTCCTTGATGGCACCGACCGATTCGTTGGTCGCCGCCTGTATGCCGGAGATCTGCTGACCGATCTCGCCGGTGGCCTTCGCGGTCTGCTCGGCGAGCGCCTTCACCTCGGAGGCCACCACGGCAAAGCCACGGCCGGCTTCACCGGCACGGGCGGCCTCGATGGTCGCGTTCAGCGCCAGCAGATTGGTCTGGCCGGCGATGGTGTTGATCAGCTCGACGACGTCGCCGATGCGGGCCGCCGCCTTCGACAGCTCGCTGACACGCTCGGTGGTGGCACGCGCCTGACCGACCGCATCGCCGGCCATCCGCGCCGATTCCTGCACCTGACGGCCGATCTCGCCGACCGACGACGCCATCTCCTCGGTCGCCGAGGCGACCGACTGCACGTTGGTCGAGGCTTCCTCCGAAGCGCTGGCAACGGTGGTCGCCAGCCGCTGGGAACGGTCGGCGGTCGAAGTGAGCGTCGAGGCGGAGGCCTCCAGCTGAGTCGAGGCCGATGACACGGTCTGCACGATCTCGCCGATCATGGTTTCGAATTCGCGGGTGATGTCGTCGACGCGGCGGCCGCGCTCGATCTTGGCTTCGGCGTCCGCCGCCGCCGCCTCGTCCGCGGCTTTCTTCGCGATCAACGCCTCCTTGAAAATCTGGAGAACGTCGGCCATGGCGCCGATCTCCGTCTTCTCGCCGCGATGCGGGACCTCGGCGGAAAGATCGCCCCGGCCCAGCGCCTGCATCGGCTCGGTGATGGAATTGATGCCGTTTGAGACGTCGCGGACCAGATAGAAGCTGATACCGATGCCGATCAGGACGGCGGCGCCGAGAATGACCGAAACCAGCATGAAGGCGTAGGCGTAGCTGTCGGCTGCGTCCTGAGCGGCCTGATCGCCGCCCCTGATGTTGAGCTCGATGTCCTTGTTCAGGACCTCATCCGCCTGAAGCCCGATCTTGTTGACCGTTTTGGAGTTGAGCTCCTGCGCCTCGCGCGGGATCTTGCCCGCTTCCTTGCGCGACAAGGCCATCACCTCCTCGGTGCCCTTCTTGTACTCGTCCCAGAGCTTCGACCACTGGGTGTAGAGTGCCCGCTCTTCCGCGGAGCTGATCATGGCCTCGTACTTGCTGCGCGTCTTGGCGAGCGCCTCGGTCACGGTGGCGGCGGTTTTCTCCACCGCCAGCTTGTCGTCCAGAGCTTCGGCCAGCATGTGCTGACGCACCACGTTTCGATACGTGATCACTGCTGCGCGCAGGTCACCGATCACCCGGACGCTCGGCATCCAATTCGTCGAGATGTCGAGGGTGTTGGCGTTCATCGTCCGCATCTTCGTGACGGCGAGCAGGCCCATGCCGGTCATCGCAACCAGCAGGAACGCCACGACACTGATAATCTTGGCCCGGATGGAAAACTTGGCAAACATAATCGGGTCTCGTTGTGCTGGCGCGGGCGCGCGTCGGGAGCTCTAAAGAATCAACCAAAGGAGAGCAGCGCCGACATCAGACAGCAGACCGTCTGCGAAAGATGTTGACTGCGACTCCGCGCGAGCACGGAAGTCGAAAGAGATGAACAGGAACCTAAAAACGGTCTGCGCTCAGCGCATGAGCCTAAGCGCATCCGCGAAGAACTCCGGGCCGCCGAAGTTTCCGGACTTCAACGCGAGCAGCATTTCGCCTGCTGCGGCGCCGACGGCGCGCAGCACCGGCACGCCCGCGGCGATCTCCGCGCCGACGAGGAAGCCCGGGATTTCGAGCCGGTCGACGACCGCGCCGGATGTCTCGCCGCCGGCCACGATGAGCCGTCGAACCCCTGCTTTCACGAGGCTTTCCGCGATATCGGCCATCGCCTGCTCGATGGCGTGACCTGCAGCATCGCGGCCGTGGCGGGCCTGCAATGCGGCGACTTCCTCGGGCTTCGCGCTCGAGGCGATCAGCACCGGGCCGTCGGCAAGTCGCGGCCTCGCCCAGTCGAGCGCGCGCTCGGCTTCGTTCGCACCCGTAATAATACGGTCCTGGTCGAGACGGAGCACCGGCATGATGCGTTCGGCATTCGCGATCTGCTGAAGCGTGGCCTGCGAGCAGCTTCCGGCAAGACAGGCAGCCGACCCGCCGACGGCAGCTCCGCACTCGCTGCTGGCGGCACCGCGCTTGACCTTGCCCGTCGAGACCAGCGCGCGCGCGAGCCCAAGGCCGATGCCGGAGGCACCGACCGACAGGCGATGTTCGGCGGCGACGAGGCCGATGGTTTCGAGGTCGCGATCGAACACGGCGTCGATGATGGCAGCGCCGATACCCTTGCCGGCGAGCTCGGCCAGCCGCGCCCGCACGGCATCCGCGCCGCGCGCGACGGTCGCGAGGTCGACGAGACCGATCTGCGTCCTGCTCTGGCGCGCCAGCACGCGCACCAGGTTCGAATCGTGCATCGGGTTGAGTGGATGATCCTTCAGCGGGCTTTCGTTGAGCGGCACGGCGCCGACGAAGAGGTTGCCCTGGTACACGGTGCGGCCGGTCTCTGGGAACGCCGGCGTCACCAGAACGGCACCCTCGCCGCTGTCGGCGCGCAACGCGTCCATCACCGGACCGATATTGCCTAAATCGGTGGAATCGAAGGTCGAGCAGATCTTGAACAGCACGTGGCCCGCGCCGCGGCTGCGCAGCCATTTGTCCGCCGCGCGTGAGCGCGAGACGGCAAGTCCGGCCTCGATCGAGCGGCTCTTCAGCGACACCACGACAGCGTCGACCTCGGGCAACGCCAGATCGTCCGAGGGCACGCCGATGGTCTGCACGGTGCGCAGGCCGGCGCGCGTCAGCGTGTTGGCGAGATCGGAGGCGCCGGTGTAATCGTCGGCGATGCAGCCGAGAGAGATCGTTGCCGCACGTGTCACGGCTTCACTCCAGCATAGGGCTTGAACCAGGCGAGCCCATCAATGGTCTTGCCGCGCGGATTGTACTCGCAGCCGACGAAGCCGGCATAGCCGAGCCGGTCGAGCTCCTCGAACAGGAACGGATAGTTCAGCTCCTCGCCGTCGGGCTCGTTGCGCGAGGGGATGCTGGCGATCTGGATGTGGCCGATGATCGGCATCATCTCGCGCAGCCGCATGGTGACGTCGCCATGAATGATCTGGCAATGATAGATGTCGAACTGGAGCTTGAGGTTCGCAAGCCTCAGCTCCTGGATCAGGTCGCGAGCGAAGCCGAAATCGTTGAGAAAGTAGCCGGGCACGTTGCGCGCATTGATGGGCTCGATCACGACGTCGATGCCGTGAGGGGCGAAGAACTCCGCAGCCCAGGCCACCGATTTGTAGAACGCCTCGATCGCGACGCGTTCGCCGCGGTTGGCAATGCCGGCCATCAGGTGCAGGCGCTTGACGCCGGTCGCCTTGGCGTAGGGCAGCGCCGTCTCCAGGCTCGCCTTGAGGTCGTTGAATCGTGAGGGGAGCGCCGCAAAGCCCTTCTCGCCGGCATTCCAGTCGCCCGGCGGCAGGTTGAACAGCGCCTGGGTCAGGCCGTTGCGCTTCAGCCGCTCCCCGACCGCCTCGGCGGGATGCTCGTAAGGAAAGAGAAACTCGACCGCGGTGAAGCCGGCTTGCGCAGCGGCATCGAACCGATCGAGGAACGGCACCTCGGTGAACATCATCGAGAGATTGGCGGCAAAACGCGGCATTGGAAATCCCCTCAAACTTACTTGTCGCCGGGCAGCTTCACGCCGGTCACCTGGGCATACATGCGCGCCACCGACGCGTCATCGTCGCGGCCCATGCCGGCGGCTGATGTCATCAGGAACATCTGGAGCGCGGCGGCGGAGACCGGCACTGGAAATCGGGCACTGCGCGCCATGTCCTGGATGATGCCGAGATCCTTGACGAAGATCTCGACCGCGCTGCGCGGCGTATAATCGCCGTCCAGCACGTGCGGCATGCGGTTCTCGAACATCCAGGAATTGCCGGCGGAGGCCGTGATCACCTCATAGACCTTGCGGATGTCGAGTCCCTGCTTGGCCGCGAACGCCATCGCCTCCGAGGCGGCGGCGATGTGCACGCCGGCGAGCAGCTGGTTGATCATCTTGAAGGCAGCGCCCTGCCCGGCGGCATCGCCGAGCTCGTACAGCTTTGCGGCCATGGCATCGAGCGCGGGCCGCGCTTTCGCAAATGCAGCGGGACTGCCGGAGGCCAGGATCGTCAACTCGCCCTGCGCGGCACGCTGCGCCCCGCCGGAGATCGGCGCGTCCAGATAAAGCCGGCCCGTCGCCTCCAGCTGCCTGGCAAGGCGCCGCGCCACGTCCGGATCCATGGTGGCGGAGGAGACGAACACGCTACCCTTCGGCAAGGTCTCGGCGGCACCATCCTTGCCGAACAGGATCGTCTCAGTCTGCGCAGCATTGACGACGACGCTGACGACGATGTCGGCATCCTTGGCGGCCTCGGCCGGGGTCCTGGCCCCCGTCCCGCCATCCTTCACGAAACGCGCCACGGCGTCAGCCGAAACATCGCAGCCGGTGACCGCGTGGCCGGCGCGCTTCAGCGAGGTCGCCATGCCGTACCCCATCGAGCCGAGCCCGATGACGGCGATGCGCTGATTTTGTGGCGTGGAGGCGGACATGCAACTAACCCTTGCGAACGTTTCCCGGATGGCCGGCCTTTGCGGCGGGCTCGACGAACCGATAACACGGCTTGGTCGCGCTGCCAAAGCGTGAGACAAAAGGACATGACGGCCATGAGGACTGAAAACAGCAACGAGACGCGGCTGCGCGAGGATATCTGCCGCTTCGGACGGTCCCTGTTCGAGCGCGGGCTGACGCCGGGCTCCTCCGGCAATATCAGCGTCCGGCTGGACGGCGGCGGCTGGCTGGTGACGCCGACCAACGCCTCGCTCGGCTTCCTCGATCCGGCAAAGCTGTCGCGGCTGGACGATCAGGGCCGGCTGGTCTCTGGCGATGCGCCGACCAAGGAAGTTCCGCTGCATACGGCGCTGTACGATACGCGCGGCAATGCACGCGCGATCGTGCATCTGCACTCCACCCACTCCGTCGCGCTGTCGATGCTGCCCGAGATCGACCCGCGCGCCGTGCTGCCGCCGATGACGGCCTATTACCTGATGAAATGCGGCGCCACCGCGCTCGTGCCCTATTACCGCCCCGGTGATCCCGCGGTCGCGGACGCGATCAAGGGACTGGCGGGAAAGTACTCATCCGTGCTGCTCGCCAATCACGGTCCGGTGGTCGCCGGCGACACGCTGGAAGCGGCGGTGTTCGCGACGGAGGAATTGGAGGAAACGGCGAAGCTGTACCTGCTGCTGCGCGGGATGAACCCGCGCTGTCTGTCGCCGGAGCAGGTGAAGGATCTGGTGAAGGTGTTCGGGGTGACGCTGCCGGAGCATGGGCACGAGCATGGCGCGATGCAGGCAACGAGCCCGACGGACGCAGAGGTTGAAGCAGCGGCCCGGGTCCTTGATCGAGCCGGGCGTCACTATCGTTGGTGGCCAGAGACAAGCCCGGCATATGACGAGATCGGCAAGGCAGACCCGATTGCCAAAAGCGAATTTGATGGAATCGTCGAACAAATGTTGAAGGCCGCTTCCGCGGCGAAGAAAGCGTAGCCCGCATGAGCGCAGCGACATGCGGGACCACCTGCCCCGGATATCGCTGCGCTCATCCGGGCTACGGTAGCACGCTCGGAGCTACAGCCCCAGATACGCCTTCCGCACGTCGGGATTGCCCTTGATCTCGCTTGCGGCGCCCTGCATCAGCACGCGGCCGGTTTGCAGGATGTAGGCGCGGTCGGCGATCTCCAGGCACTCGGCCATGCGCTGCTCGACGATCAGCACGGTCATGCCGGCGTCGCGGATGCGCTTGACCGCCTGGAAGATCTCATCCACCAACTTCGGCATGATGCCCTGCGAGGGCTCGTCCAGCATCAACAGCCGCGGGCGTGTCATCAGGGCGCGACCAATCGCAAGCATCTGCTGCTCGCCGCCGGAGAGCGTCTCGGCGCGTTGCTCCAAACGCTCCTGAAGGCGCGGGAACAGCTTGAAGACGAGTTCGAGCGGTCCCTCGCGGTCGGCCTCGCCGCGATAGAGATAGCTGCCGAGGCGCAGATTGTCCCGCACCGACAGGCGCGGAAACAGGCGGCGGTTCTCCGGTACATAGGCGATGCCGGCCGCCGTGATGTGGTGCTGCGCCATGCCGTTGATCTGCTTGCCGTCGAAGGTCACGCTGCCCGAGCGCGGCCGCTCGGCCCCGGCGATCGATTTCAGCAGCGTCGACTTGCCGGCGCCGTTGGCACCGGCGACGCAGACGATCTCGCCCTTCTGGACCTCGATCGAGACCGCGGAGATCGCGACCAGGCCCTGATAGGCGGTCGTGACTTCACGCACCGACAGCATGACGATCTCCCAGATATGCCTTGATCACCTTGGGATCGCGGACGACGTCCGAAGGCTTGCCCTCGACCAGCACCTTGCCGAGGTCGAGCACGATGGCGCGGTCGACCAGCGGCATCACGATCTCCATGACGTGCTCGACCATCAGCACGGTGATGCCGGCATCGCGCACCTTGCGCACGAGCGCCACGCCGGTCTGCGCCTCGGTCGGCGTCAGGCCGGTGAGGACTTCGTCGAGCAGCAGCAGCTTCGGCTCGGTCGCGAGCGCGCGGGCGACTTCGAGGCGGCGCTTCTCGGCCGGCACGAGGTCGCTGGCGAGCACGTCGGCGCGCGCGGCAAGGCCGGTGAACTCCAAGACCTCGTGCGCCTTGCGGCGCGCCTCGCGCATCACCGTGTTGCGGACCAACGCCCCGACGATGACGTTGTCGATCACGGTCATGGTCTCGAAGCTCTTCACCACCTGGAAGGTGCGCCCGATGCCGCGCTGGCAGCGCGCCGCCGCCGGCATGTGGGTGACGTCCTCGCCATCGAACAGGATCGAGCCTTGGGTCGGTGGCAGCACGCCGGCGATGAGATTGAACAGCGTCGACTTGCCGGCGCCGTTAGGGCCGATCAGGCCGACGATCTCGCCGCGGCCGACCGAGATCGAGACGTCGCTGTTGGCGACGAGGCCGCCGAAGCGCTGCCAGACGCCGCGGGTTTCGAGGAGCGCGGTCATCGGGCGGCTCCCGTCTTCTTCGGCCGTGAGAACAGGCTGAGCAGCCCCCGCGGCAGGGCCAGCGAGATCAGGACGATCAGCGTGCCGTAGACGATGAGGTCGACGCCGCGCCCTGAGCCGCCGAACTTGAAGCGCGTCAGTTCGGTCAGCGGGATCAGGATGGCGGCCCCCAGCACCGGCCCCCACAGGGTGCCGATGCCGCCGAGCACGGCGGGCAGCGCCATCAGCAGCGAAAACTGGAAGCCCATGACGCTTTCGGGATCGATGTAGGAGACGAACTGGGCATAGAAGCTGCCGCCGATGGCGACCAGGAAGGCGGAGACCGCCGCCGCGCCCATCTTGGAATTGAACACGTCGACACCGAGGCTCTCGGCCGCCTCCGGGTTGTCCTTGACCGCGCGCCACCAGAATCCCCATTTGGAGTTTTCCAGCCACCAGGTCACGAACCAGGCGAGGCAGCACAGCGCGAGCGCGAAGTAGAAATACGGCAGCTTGGTGCGGAGGAATTGGAACTTCAACCAGCTATCGCCGCGGATCGGAATGGTGATGCCCATCGCAGCGCCGGCCCATTCCCAGTTGTGGAACAGCAGCAATCCGATCTCGGCGATGACGATTGTGGCGATCACGAAGTAGTGGCCGCGCAGGCGGAAGAAGGGATAGCCGAGCCCCATCGCGATCAGCGCCGACACCACGCCGCCGGCCAGCATGCCGAACCAGGGCAGCACGCCGAACTTGGTGAACAGCAGCTCGGTGGTGTAGGCACCCAGGCCGAAATACAGCGCGTGCCCGAGCGAAATCTGCCCGCAATAGCCGGACAGGATGTTCCAGCTCTGCGACAGACCCGCATACATCAGCGTGAGGATCAGGATGTTCTGAACGACGACGTCCTTGACGAACAATGGCGTCAGCGCCGCAATCATGGCGAGCGCCGCGGCGATGATGAGATCGCGGCGGCGCCGCGCTGCAAATTCCTTGTCCATCAGATCGATCCGAACAGGCCGCGCGGCCGGATGAAGACGACCAGCAGATAGACCGCGTAGATGCCGACCGATTTCAGCGACGGCGGCAGCACCAGGGCGGTGGTGGCTTCGACGAGCCCGACGATGATGCCGCCGGCGAAGGCGCCGAACACGCTGCCGAAGCCGCCGAGCGCCACGGTGACGTAGGCGATCAGGGCAAAGGACGCGCCAACGTCGGGATAGATGTAGAAGAAGCTCGCCATGATCGCGCCGGCGAGACCGACCAGCGCGGCGCCGAGGCCCCAGCCGAAGGCGAAGACACGGTTCTTGTCGATGCCGACCAGCGCGACCGCACCGGGATCTTCGCGGGTGGCTTCGATCGCGCGGCCGAAATCGGTGCGGTGGATGAAGACATAGAGACCTGCGAAGGCGGCGATCGAGACCAGCGCGCCGACCAGCTGCGGCTCCGGCAGGAAGATGCCGGCAATCGAGATGGTCTTGCCGCCGAGCCAGGATTGCGGAATGCTGCGATAATCAGGCGTGAAGAAGTACTGCGCGAGGCCCCGCATCACGATGGCGAGGCCGAACGTGGTGAAGATCTGCACCATGCCGGCATTGGCCTTGGCCCGCATGGCGAAGCGCACAATCAGCAAGTAGATCACCGCTCCGAAGATGAAGAGCGCGGCAGCGACCAATGGCGCGGACAGCAAGGGGTCGATGGCGAAGAACGCGAACAGGAAGAAGGACAGATACATCGCGATCATCAGGAACTCGCCATGGGCGAAGTTCGTGACGTCCATCAGGCCGAAGATCAGCGCGAGGCCGACTGCGATCAATCCGTAGAGCAGGCCCATAAGCAGGCCGCTCGCGAGACTTTGGATAATGGCTTGGGCTGTCAAAAGTCGTCCCCCGTTCGAAACGTCATCGTTGCTCCGTCATTGCGAGCAAAGCGAAGCAATCCAGCATCCCGCCACGTAGACAGTCTGGATTGCTTCGTCGCTTCGCTCCTCGCAATGACGAGGCTCGCGCGACGATCGCGATGTGCTCCCCTGCTCCCGCAGCGCTTACTTCATCGGCCAGACCGCCTCGGCGATCGCAGCCTGCGGCGGGAAGATGGTGACGAACTTGCCGCCGATATATTGCAGCAGCACGGGGTCGGCGTCGTTGTTCTGGCCCATCTCGTCGAATTTGACGCGCTTCCAGGGCATGATGGTCTGCTCGCCCGGGATGTCAGTCGCCGCCAGCGCGTCGCGGATCTTCTCGCCGTCGGTCGATTTGGCCCGACTGATGGCGTCGGCGAGGATGATCAGGCCCATGAACTGGCGCGAGGTGAGATCGTTGAAGTCCTTGCCCGACTTCGCCTTGAACATGTCGTTGATCTTGCCGACCATCGGCCGCTTCTGCGCGAGGTCGAGCGAGAAGGTGCCGCGCGAGATCACGCCTTCGAGCTTGTCGCCGACGGCATCATAGAGAGCCTTCTCGGAGAAGCCGGCGTCCTGCGCCACGATCGCATTCGGCTTGTAGCCGAGCTCGGCCATGGTCTTGACCAGGAGGATGCCGTCGGTGGTGTAGCTCGAGGGCATCAGCACGTCGGCATTCGCCGACTTGAGCTGCTGCACCTCGGCCGAGAGCGAGGGCGAGTTGGCGCGATACTTGATGTCGGTGACGATCTTGTAGCCGCGCTCACCCGCGATCTTGGCCTGGGCGTTGCCGGAATCGGTGCCGAAGATGGTGTCCTCGTGGAACAGCGACAGCGTCTCGATCTTGGTGCCCTTCTTCTTCATGGCATCGAAGAAGTCGAACATGGCGGCCGAGTACATCTCGTCGTGCGGCGCGGCGCGGAAATAGTACTTCAGGCCGCGGCGATGCAGGCTCGGAGAGGAATTGTCGGCGGAGACGAACGGGACCTGATAGCGCTCGCAGATCTGGCTGACGGTGACGGCGACGGCGCTCTGGTAGGTGCCGATGATGGCGCAGACCTTCTCCTGCGTGATCAGGCGCTCGGCCTCGGCGCGGCCCTTCTGCGGATCGGCCTGGTGGTCGGCGAAGACGAGACGGATCTTCGCGCCGCCGAGGCCCGGCAGGCCTTCGCCCTTGGCCAGCGGCAGGCCGAAATCGGTATCCTTGTTGATGACCTCGAGCGCGGTCTCGTAGGCCTTCTGTGCATCGACACCCTGCTGCGCGCTGCCGCCGGAGAACGGATAGATCACGCCGATCACGACCTCCGACGTCTGTGCGCGTGCAGCGAGAGGCACCAGTGCAGCGGTGGCGGTGGCACCTAACAACACGTCGCGGCGAGTGATCGTCATGGCAGAGTCCTTTGTGACTGAATTTCAGATGATCGAATGAAGCGATTGACGGATGCGGTAAAGCTCGAAGAAGCAGCAGATGCTGCCCGTTAAATCACGGCCAGGGTCCTGTTCTTGAGATCCGTGACCAGCATCAGGCCGGGCGAATGCGTGATCGCGAACGGAAGCTTGGCGGCGTTGATGACCGATTGCGGGGTGACGCCGCAGGCCCAGAACACCGGGATCTCGTCGTCGGCGACGGTCACCGGATCGCCGTAGTCGGGCTTGGAAATGTCCTTGATGCCGATCAGATGCGGGTGGCCGAGATGCACGGGCGCGCCGTGCACGGCGGGATAGCGCGAGGTGATCTGCACCGCGCGGATCGCATCCGCCGGCTTGAACGGGCGCATCGATACCACCATGGGACCTGCGAACGGTCCGGCCTCGCCGCAAGGAATGTTGGTGCGGTACATCGGCACGCGCACGTTCTGCTCGATGTGACGGATCGGCATGCCCTCGTCGAGCAGCGCCTCCTCGAACGAGAACGAGCAGCCGAGCACGAAGGTGACGAGATCGTCGCGCCAGTACTTGGTCACGTCGATCGGCTCGTCGACGATCTCGCCATCGCGCCAGACGCGGTAGCGCGGCACGTCGGTGCGGATGTCGAGGTCGGCGCCGAGCGCCGGGATGAAAGGGCTGCCGACATCGGACATGCCGATGATCGGGCACGGCTTGGGATTGAGCTGACAGAAGCGGTGAAAGGCGCCGGCATAGTCCGCCGGCAGGATCGCCAGATTGCCCTGGACGAAGCCCGGGGCGACGCCGGCGGTGGAGGCGACCAGCCCCTCGCGGTAAGCGAGCCGGGCCTTGCGGCTCGGCAGCGTGTCGGTTGTTTCAGTTTGCTGCGCTGCCACCAAAACAGTCATGTGATTGACCTGCCCATAAACTCGACAAAGACAAGCCAACACCACGCGTGCTATAAAGTCTAATCGTCGTTTCTAATCAATATCGATAAATCTGATTTATCGAATGGGAAAATCCTTCCATGCTGGACTTCAGGTCGATCGAGACGTTCCTGTGGGTGGTGAAGCTCGGCAGCTTTCGCGGCGCCGCCCAACGGCTCAACACCACCCAGCCGGCGATCTCCCAGCGCATCGCCCAGCTCGAGCGCGAGATGGGGGTGAAGCTGCTCAATCGCGATCATCGCGTGGCCTCACCGACCCCGAGCGGCCGGCAGATGATGGTCTATGCGGAGAAGCTCATCGGGCTGCGCGCACAGATGATGGCGGAGATCAGCGATGCCTCGGCGATGCGCGGCGTGATGCGGCTTGGCGTCGCCGAGACCATCGTGCACACCTGGCTGCCGCGCCTCGTGAAGAGCGTCAACCAAGTCTATCCGAACCTGTCGCTGGAGATCGAGGTCGACATCACGCCGAACCTCACCGCGCGCCTGCTCGCGCAGGAGATCGAGCTTGCGTTCGTGGTGGGACCGCTGTCCGCCTCCGGCGTGCACAACCGCGTGCTCGCCGATTATCCGATCGGGTTTCTCGCAAGTCCTTCGCTCGGGCTCGGCAAGGGCCCGGTGACGCCGGCCGACCTCGCGCGATTTCCGATCATCACCTTCCCGCGCAAGACCAAGCCCTACGAGGTGGTGCGCGAGGTGTTCGACCGGCCGGAGCTGCCGCCGATCCGCCTGCATGCGTCCGCCTCGCTCGCCACCGTCATCCACATGGCGGTCGAGGGGCTGGGCGTCGCCGTGATCCCCGACGCCATCGTCGAGAGCGAGCTCGCCGACGGGCGGCTGCAGCTGCTCGACACCGATCTGGCGATCGCGCCGCTGACCTTCACCGCGAGCTGGCTCGCCTCGCCCGACGTCGTTGCCGTGGAGCGCGTCGCCGAGCTTGCACGGCAGATTGCGCAGAGCAGCCTCGCGGTTGACGCGCCCGCGCAAGCGCGTCATTGAAAAAGGCGCCGGACAACCTTCAACGTCATTCCGGGATGGTGCGCAGCACCAGACCCGGAATCTCGAGATTCCGGGTTCGACTCTTCGGGCCGCCCCGGAATGACAACTGAGAGACTGACCGCATGAGCCGAGCCGCCACCAATTTGCAGATCGATTCCGCCCGCCTCTGGGGCTCCATCCACGAGACCGCGCAATTCGGCGCGACGGCCAAGGGCGGCGTGCGGCGACTGACGTTGAGTGCCGAGGACAAGCAGGTGCGCGACTGGTTCCGCAAGGCCTGCGAGGAGGCTGGCCTCGAGGTGCACACCGATGCGCTCGGTTCGCAATTCGGTCTGCGCAAGGGCCGCGACATGTCGAAACTGCCGGTCGGCATCGGCTCGCATCTCGACACCCAGCCGACCGGCGGCAAGTATGACGGCATCCTGGGCACGCTCGGCGCGCTGGAGGTGATCCGTACCCTGAACGATGCCGGGATCGAGACCGAAGCGCCGATCTGCGTCGTCAACTGGACCAATGAGGAAGGCTCGCGCTTCGCACCTGCAATGATGGCCTCCGCCGCTTACGTCGGCGACTTCACCACCGACGACATTTTGTCGCGCAAGGATGCCGAGGGCACCACCGTCGGCCAGGCGCTCGACAGCATCGGCTATCGCGGCGACAGGCCGGTCGGCTTCCAGAAGCTTGGCTGCTTCGTCGAATTGCATATCGAGCAGGGCCCGATCCTGGAGGCCGAGGGCAAGACCATCGGCGTCGTCGATTCCGGCCAGGGCGTGCTTTGGTACGACGGCAAGATCTCCGGCTTCGAGAGCCATGCCGGCTCGACCCCGATGCCGCTGCGGCGCGATGCGCTCGCGACATTGTCGGAGATCGTGCTGGCGATGGAGGCCATCGCGAAGAAGCACGGGCCGAAGGCGGTCGGCACCATCGGCGAGGCCGTGATCGCCAACCCCTCGCGCAACGTCATTCCCGGCGAGATCGCCTTCACCATGGATTGCCGCAGCGCGGATGGCGCGATCATGGACGCGCTGGACCGCGATTTGCGCGCCGCGATTGCCGAGATCGCCGCACGCCGCAAGGTCGAGGTGAAGATCGATCTGGTCTGGCGCAAGCCGCCGACGCATTTCGACCCCAAGCTGATCGCAGCGGTGGAGAGCGCGGCGAAGACGCTCGGCTATTCCTCGCGCCGCATCACGTCCGGCGCCGGCCACGACGCCTGCAACCTCAACACCGTGATGCCTGCGGCGATGGTGTTCGTGCCCTGCAAGGACGGCATCAGCCACAACGAGCTGGAGGACGCCACGCAGGGCGATTGCGCCGCAGGTACCAACGTCCTCATGCATACCGTGCTGGCGATCGCCGGCGTCGCGTCCTGATCGGAGAGAGCCATGCGCGGAGTTTTCGTCGACGCCAACGAAGCCCTTGCCGTGATCATGGAGCGGCTGGGGAAGCCCGGCGATCCCAAGGTGCGGATCCACCGGGACCCCGACATCAAGCCGGAGCAATACCCTGAAATCCTCGACGGCGCCGAGATCGCGATCGTCGACCACACCGCGCTGCCGACCGAGGTTGCGAAGAAGTGCACCGGCCTCAAGCACGTCGTGTTCCTCGGCACCGGCGCACGCAGCTACATGAACCCGGAGGAGCTCGCCGAGCTCGGCATCTCCGTGCATCTGATCAAGGGCTACGGCGACACTGCGGTCGCCGAAGCCGCGATTGCGCTGATGTGGGCTTCCGCCCGCGTCATCGCGATGATGGACCGCGAGATGCGCGTCGGCAACTGGCTGCGCGAGGACGGCATGCAGCTCACCGGCAAGACGCTCGGGCTGATCGGCTTCGGCGGCATCGCCGCGGAGGTCGCGCGCATCGCCTCCGGCAGCGGCATGAAGGTGATCGCCTGGAATCGCTCGCCGAAGAGCCATCCGGGCGTCGAATTCACCGATCTCGACACGGTGCTGGCGAGGAGCGATGTCGTGTCGCTGCATCTGCTGCTCAACGACGAGACGCGCGGCATGATCACGCGCGAGAAGATCGCCAAAATGAAGCCGGGCGTCATCTTCGTCAACACCGCGCGCGCCGCGATCGTCGACGAAGCCGCCATGATCGAGGCGCTGAAGTCGGGCCACATCCGCCATGCCGGCCTCGACGTCTTCAACACCGAGCCCTTGCCCGGCGATCATCCGCTGACGAAGCTGCCGAACGTGACGCTATCGGCGCATTCCGCCTTCCGCACGCCGGAAGCGAGCGAGAACCTGATCGAAGCGGCATTGGTCCATTGCCGCCGCATCGTAAAATCGTAGGGTGGGTTAGCCGAGCAGATGCGCAAAGCGCATCGGCTCGGCGCAACCCACCTCTTCTGCTTCCGTGGGGAAAGAAGTGGTGGGTTACGCTTCGCTAACCCACCCTACACAACCCGCCACATCGTGAAAGGACAAGAGCAACAACAATGGCCGACTACCGCACCATCAAGGCTGAGCCGCTCACCAGTGCCATTCACGCCATCGTCAAGGCCGGCGGCTCATCCGACCGCGAGGCCGAGCTGGTCGCCACCAATCTCGTCGAAGCCAATCTCAAGGGCCACGACTCGCACGGCGTCGGCATGATTCCGCGCTATGTCCAGAGCGTCACCAATGGCGGCCTCGCCGTGAACCAGCACGTCAAGATCGTTCTCGATACCGGTCCGCTGCTCACGCTCGACGGCCTCACCGGCTACGGCCAGGTGATCGGCCATGAAGCGATGGAGCTGGCGGCCGAGCGCGCCAAGCGCAACGGCGTGTGCCTGGTCGGCCTTTCCAACGCGCATCACATCGGCCGCATCGGCCATTGGGCCGAGCAGTGCATCGACCACGGCCTGGTCTCGATCCATTTCGTCAACGTGATCTCGCGGCCGATCGTGGCGCCCTGGGGCGGCAGCGATGCGCGCCATGGCACCAACCCGTTCTGCGTCGGCATTCCGCGAAGCGGCAAGGACCCGATCGTGCTGGACTTCGCCACCAGCAGGATCGCGCAGGGAAAGACCCGCGTCGCCCACAACAAGGGCGTCGAGCTGGAGCCCGGCACCATCATCGATCATGAGGGCAAACCCACCGTCAACCCGCGCTACACCGTGGTCCCGCCGTACGGCGCCATCCTCCCCTTCGGCGAGCACAAGGGCTCGGGCCTCGCGCTTGTGTGCGAGATCCTCGGCGGCGCGCTCTCCGGTGGTCAGGTGGTGAAGGGTTCGTCGGACGGCAAGCACAACGTCCTCAACGGCATGCTCTCGATCGTCATCGATCCCGGCAAGCTTGGCACCGGCGAGAACCTCGCGCGCGAAGTCGAGAGTTTCGTCGCCTGGCATACCGGCTCGCCGCCCGCGCCCGGCGTCGACAAGGTCAGAATCGCGGGCGAGCCCGAGCGCGAAACCAAGAAAAAGCGTCTCGCTGAAGGCATTCCGGTCGACCCAACGACCTGGCAGGAGATTCTGGAGGCCGGAAAAAAGTTCGGCCTGGATCAGGCCGCGATCGAGAAGATCGCGGGCTAAGTAGAAGCCGGTATCTATCCGCTGTCGTCCCGGACAGGCGCGCCGATCCGGGACCATGATCACAGGACGTGGTTCGGCGAGGACTCGCGGCTACCTGCCTCGCTCCGCAGCCTTAATCCACCATGTCCGCAACGGCCTTGCCGCACGCCGTGGTGTCGGCGTTGCCGCCGAGATCCTTCGTGCGCAGCGTGCGTTCGGCCAGCGTGCGCTCGATCGCCTCGACGATCGACTTGCCGGCTTCCTTCTCACCGAGATGCTCGAGCATCATTGCGCCGGACCAGATCGCCCCGATCGGGTTCGCAATCCCCTGCCCCGCAATATCGGGCGCCGAGCCGTGCACCGGCTCGAACACCGAGGGAAAGTCCCCCTCGGGATTGATGTTGCCTGACGGTGCGATGCCGATCGTGCCGGTGCAGGCCGGGCCGAGATCGGACAGGATATCGCCGAACAGGTTGGAGCCGACCACGACGTCGAACCAGTCCGGATGCAGCACGAAGTTCGCGGTCAGGATGTCGATGTGGTACTTGTCCCACTTTACGCCCGGATATTTCTTGGCCATCGCCTCCACGCGCTCGTCCCAATAGGGCATGGTGATCGAGATGCCGTTGGACTTGGTCGCCGAGGTCAGGTGCTTCTTCGGCCGCGACTGCGCGAGCTCGAAGGCGAATTTCAGGATGCGGTCGACGCCGGTGCGGGTCATTACCGTCTGCTGGGTCACGAACTCGCGGTCGGTATCCGGGAACATGCGGCCGCCGACCGAGGAATATTCGCCTTCGGTGTTCTCGCGCACCACCCAGAAATCGATATCGCCGGGCTTACGGCCCGCCAGCGGCGACGGCACGCCGGGCATCAGCCGCACCGGGCGCAGGTTCACATATTGGTCGAACTCCCTGCGGAACTTGATCAGCGAGCCCCACAGCGAGACGTGGTCCGGAATCTTAGCCGGCCAGCCGACCGCACCGAAATAGATCGCATCGTGCTTGCCGATCTTCTCCTTCCAGTCATCGGGCATCATCTGGCCGTGCTTCTCGTAATAGTCCCAGGACGAGAAGTCGAAATGGTCGAAATGCAGGGCGACGCCGTGCTTCTTCGCCGCCGCCTCCAGGACACGCAGGCCCTCGGGCATCACTTCCTTGCCGATGCCGTCGCCGGGAATGACCGCGATCCGGTATTGTTTCTTGCTCATCGAGAACGTCCTTGGTTGGTCCGGCAGCCGCCGCCTTTTTGACCGCACTGCAATGGACCAAACGCGTCGGCAGTGCAACGCTGCACTGCAATGTTGACCGTGGCGCGGCCAAGCGCCTACTGATTTGATCCTGTTCCTATCCTGCGAGTCCCCTCATGGATCTGCATCTGCGTGGCAAGCGCGTCCTGATCACGGGCGCGTCCAAGGGCATTGGCGCTGCCGCCGCCGAGGCATTTGCCGAGGAAGGCGCACATCTCCTGCTCGCCGCCCGCAGCGGCGAGGCGCTGAAGGCGCTGGCCGACCGACTGCGCGCCGCCCACCAGATCGATGCCGCAACGAGCATCGTGGATCTGCGCAAGGAAGAGGACGTGGCGCGGCTCGCCAGGGAAGCTGCTGACATCGACATTCTCGTCAACAATGCCGGCGACATTCCCGGCGGCTCGATCGACAAGATCGACGAGGCCGCCTGGCGCCACGCCTGGGAATTGAAGGTGTTCGGCTATATCAACCTGACGCGGCATATCTACGCGCAGATGAAGGCCAAGGGCGGCGGCGTCATCGTCAACGACATCGGCGCGGCCGGCGAGAAGTTCGACGCCAATTACATCTGCGGCAGCGCCGGCAATGCCGCGCTGATGGCCTTCACCCGCGCGCTCGGCAGCAAGAGTCTCGCCGACAACATCCGCGTTGTCGGCATCAATCCGGGCCCTGTCGGCACTGACCGCCACATCAGCCAGCTCAAGACGCGGGCAAAGCACCAGTTCGGCGACGAAAGCCGCTACAAGGAATTCCAGAAGGGCCTGCCGCTCGGCCGCCCCGCACATGCGCGCGAGATCGGCGACCTCATGGCATTCCTGGCCTCGGACCGCGCCGGCTATACGTCGGGCGTGATCTACACGGTGGACGGCGGCATCAGCGCGGGTTGGGGTTAGCTGCCCGAGAATTTTCTAACACCGTCGTTCCGGGGCGAGGCAAAGCATCGACCCCGGAACCTCGAGATTCCGGGTTCGCCCTCCGGGGCGCCCCGGAATGACAAGCTAGAGGTAGGAGTAAATCAATTGTCCCAAGACCTGATCCGTCAAACCGCATGCGCCGTCGTCGACAAGCTGCGCTCCGGCGACGTCTCGCCGCTCGAACTGCTGGACGTGCTGGAAAAGCGCATCAATGAAGTCGATGGCAGGGTCAATGCACTGCCGACCCTGTGTTTCGATCGCGCGCGGGACAGCGCCAAGGCCTTGATGCACAAGCCCGCGGGCGCGCGGGGGTTGCTCGCGGGCCTGCCCGTGCCGATCAAGGATCTGACCGACGTTGCAGGCGTGTTGAACACGCAGGGCTCGCCGATCTTCAGGGATAACGTCCCCGCCAAGTCCGACCTCATGGTCGAGAACCTCGAGGCCAACGGCGCGGTCGTCTACGCCAAGTCCAACACGCCGGAATTCGGTGCCGGTGCCAACACCTTCAACGAGGTGTTCGGCGCGACGCTCAATCCCTGGGATACGACGAAATCCGCGGCAGGCTCCTCCGGCGGCGCGGCGGTGGCCTTGGCCACTGGCATGGCCTGGCTGGCGCAGGGCTCGGACATGGGCGGAAGCTTGCGCAGCCCCGCCGCTTTCTGCGGCATCGTCGGCATGCGGCCGAGCATCGGCCGGGTCGCGCATACGCCGAAGGCGGGCATCGATCGCAATCTCGGCGTGCAGGGCCCGATGGCGCGCAACGTCGAAGATCTCGCGCTGCTGCTGGATGCCATGAGCGGCGACTACGCCATCGATCCGCTGTCGCTGCCCGCCCCTGCGACCTCGTTCCTGTCGGCGGCGCAGGCGGGCAAGAAACCGAAGCGCATCGCCTACTCGCCCGATCTGGGCATCACCCCTGTTGATCCCGAAGTAAAAGCGATCACGCGGAAGGCGGCGGAACGCTTCGCCGAGGCCGGCGTCATCGTCGAGGAGGCGCATCCCGACTGGCGGGAGGCGCATGAATGTTTCCACGTGCTGCGCGCCTTCGATTTCGCGATGACCAAGGCCAATCTGCTGCGCACCAAGCGCGATTTGCTCAAGCCCGAAGTGATCTGGAACATCGAGGAGGGGCTCAAGCTCACGGTGGAGCAGATCGCGCGCGCCGAGGCCCAGCGCGTCGGCATGACTGAGCGCGCGGTCGAGTTCTTCAAGACCTACGATCTGCTGCTGACGCCGACCACGATCGTGCCGCCCTTTCCGATCGAGCACCGCTATGTCGCCGAATGCGCCGGCAAGACGTTCGAGAACTACGTCGAATGGCTCGGCATCGTCTACGCCATCACGCTGGCCTGCTGCCCCTCGCTGTCGCTGCCGTGCGGCTTCACGGCGTCCGGCCTGCCGGTCGGCGTGCAGGTGGTCGGCGCACCGCGCGCCGACGCGCAGGTGATCGCCGGCGCAAAGGTGCTGGAGGATGTTCTGGGCTTGCGCGGGACGACACCGATCGATCCGAAGGTGAAGACGTAGCCGGACGTGCCCCAGACGCAGCGCAGCGCCTCTTCGGCGGTGCGCTGCAGAGCCGGGGCCCAGGAGGCCACGGCTTCTGATGCCAAAGATGGGCCCCGGCTCTGCAGCGCAATACTTCGCATTGCGCTGCGTCCGGGGCACGAGAACCCAGATAGTCACGCTCCATGACGACGCCCCCTCGCATCACCCTGATCCACGCCCTCAAGCACTCCATCGCCCCGATCGAGGCCGCGTTTGCGAAGGCGTGGCCGGCGGCGCGGCTGATGAACCTGCTTGACGACAGCTTGTCGGCGGATCTGGCCCGTGACGGCCAGCTCAACGACGCCATGACCGAGCGCTTCCTGGCACTCGGCGACTATGCGACGGCGACGGGCGCGGATGGAATCCTGTTCACCTGCTCGGCCTTCGGCCCCTGCATCGAAGCGGTCGCGCGCGCGCAGGCGCCGATGCCGGTGCTGAAGCCGAACGAAGCGATGATCGAGCGCGCGGTGACGATGGGCAGGCGCATCGGCCTGCTCTCCACCTTTCCGCCGACGCTGGCCTCGATGCCGCCGGAGTTTCCGGCCTCGGTCCAGGTCGTTCCGAAACTTGCCGACGGCGCGCTGGCGGCGCTCGACCGCGGCGACCGCGCCACGCACGATCGGCTTGTCGTCGAAGCGTCACAGGACCTGCGCGATTGCGACGTCATCGCGCTGGCGCAGTTCAGCATCGCGGCGACGGCACCGCTGGTCGCTGACGCCACCGGCCGTCCCGTCGTGACCACGCCTGAAAGCGCCGTCGACACACTGATGACGCTGTTGGGAGCGAAGGCTTAGGCACCCGTCGCTTTTCGACGCCGCGCGGCCCTGATTGCGAGCGCGAGCGCGGCCTTGGTCTCGCTGACGAAATCCTCGACCAGTTCCTCGCGCGTGGCATGGGCCGCCTCGCCGGTGAACAGGCCCTGCTCGGCCAGCATCACGACGCCGTGCAGCGCCGCCCAGATCTTGAGCGCTTGCCGCTCGCGCAAATAGCCGACGGCAGGCGCTTCCAGCGCCTCGATCACTAGCGCGAAGGTCTCGCGCGTGACCTCGTACAGCTCGCTGCCCTTGGCCGCGCATGAGACGGTGCGCGAGGCGAACATCAGGCGGTAGATGCCGTTGCGGCGCAGGCCGAAATCCAGGGTCGCCTGTGCCAGCCGTGACAATTTCGATTGCTTGGACGGCCTGGCCATCGCCTCGCGCAGGATCGCGCAGAGCTGCCGGAACGCCTCCGCCGTCACCGCCGCAAGCAGCGCCTCGCGATCGGCAAAGTGTCGATACGGCGCCGGCTGAGACACACCGAGCTGCCTGGCCAGCGCCTTGATGCTGATCGCCTCGGCGCCGCCCTGCTCCGCTTCGCGTAGCGCGGCCTTGATCAAAGCATCGCGAAGATCGCCATGATGGTAGGTGTTTTCGGGCTTGCGGGCGAGTTGGGAGCGCATGTTGTGGCCAAGCCTACAAGTTTGCGCTTGACAGGGAAAGCCTGCCGCGAATGTAATAGCATATAACTTACAGCCCGCGGCAAATGCCGTGGATATAAATTGACATGAGGAACGCGCCGCCCTGCGGGCCACGCGCGGATACGACCAAGGATGCCGCCATGACAGAGCGACTGAGGGTTCACGTCGATCCCGACAAATGCCAGGGCCACGCGCGCTGCAAAGCACTGGCGCCGGAACTCTTCGAGCTCGACGAATTTGGCAACGCGCACGAAGCCGGCGACGGCACGGTCCCGCCCGGGCTCGAAGACAAGGCCTGGCTTGCCAAAGCCAATTGCCCGGAAATCGCAATCGACGTGATCGAGGAGTAGCACGGGCGCCCTGTGTGCCCGCGCGATTCGACCGCCAGCCCGAGGATTCCCTGTCATGTCCGACGTCAGCCAACCTGTCGCCCATCCGCCCGTCACCGACTGGGTCAACGATTTCGATCACACCGATCCGCAGTGGACGGAAGACCCGTTCTCGATCTGGGAGGAGATGCGCGCCGCGAGCCCGGTCGTGCACACCAATCGCTTCCTCGGCTGCTACATGCCGACGACCTATGAGGCCGTGCGCGAGATCGCCAACGACACCGAGCATTTCTCCTCGCGCCGCATCATCGTGCGCGACGTCCGGCCCGAAGTCGCCAGGAACGCAGCTCCGCCGATCACCTCCGACCCGCCCGTGCACAAGCCGGCCAAGCAGCTCCTGCTGCCGCCGTTCACGCCGGATGCGATGAAGAAGCTGGAACCGCGGATGCGCGCGATCTGCAATGAGCTGATCGACGGATTCATCGCCGACGGCAAGGTCGATGCCGCCGCGCGCTACAGCAAGTACATTCCGGTTCGCGCGATTGCGCACATGCTGGGCATTCCCGAAAGCGACAGCGATCTTTTCATCAAATGGATCCACATGATCCTCGAGCTCGGCATCAAGGACGAGAGCAAGCTGCTGCAGGCCGTGCAGGAGATGAGCGCCTATTTCACCGCGCACATCGAGAAGCGCAAGACCGACCCGACCGACGATCTCATCTCGTACCTGATGAACGCCAGGGACAAGGAGGGCAATCCGCTCGAAGACTCCCACGTCCTTGGCTCGCTGCGCCTGCTCCTGATCGCCGGCATCGACACCACCTGGAGCGCGATCGGATCCTCGCTCTGGCACTTGGCGAAGACGCCGGCCGATCGCGAGCGGCTGATCGCCGAGCCCGGCCTGATGCCGATCGCGGTGGAGGAGCTGCTGCGCGCCTATTCGCCGGTGACGATGGCCCGCGAGGTGGTCAAGGACACGACGATCTCGGGCTGTCCGGTCAAGGCGGGCAACATGGTGCTGTTGTCCTTCCCAGCCGCCAATCGTGATCCCAACGTGTTTCCGGATGCCGACACAGTCGTGATCGACCGCCGCGAGAACCGCCACGCCGCCTTCGGCCTCGGCATCCACCGCTGCGTCGGTTCCAACCTGGCGCGTATGGAGATGCAGGTTGCGCTGGAGGAATGGCTGAAGCGCATCCCGGACTTCCGGCTCGATCCGGCAGGCACCGTGACCTGGTCGCAAGGCACGGTGCGAGGCCCCCGCCAGTTGCCATTTCTGCTCGGAAAGGCGATGTAAGCCTTTCCAACACGGGGACGGAGAGGCTGGACGGCCATGGCTGACGACAACGAGCCGCCCGACAGCAAATTGACGCGCACCAAGGAAGCATGGGCGCGTGAGGGCCGCTTCCTCACCGGCAGGATCACGCGGCCGGAAGACCAGCGCCTGCCGCCGGGCCAGCATCTCACCAAGGATTGGCCGGTGCTCGATCTCGGCGTCACCCCGCCGATTTCCCGCGAGCGCTGGCGGCTCGACGTCTACGGTGCAGTCCAGACCCCCGTGTTCTGGACGTTTGCGGAGTTCGCGGCGCAAAAGCAGGCCCGATTCACCTCTGACATCCATTGCGTCACGACCTGGTCGCGCTACGACAACGAGTGGGAAGGGCTCGCCACGCGTGAATTGTTGGCGGCCTGCCAGCCGCGCGAGGATGCGCGCTTCGTTGTGCTGCATTCCTACGACGGCTACACCACCAACCTCGCGCTGGAAGACTTCGCTGCGGAGGACGCCCTGCTCGCCCATAGCTGGTCCGGCCGGCCGCTGGCGGAAGAGCATGGCGGCCCGGTGCGGCTGGTCGTGCCGCATCTGTATTTCTGGAAGAGCGCGAAATGGCTCCAGGCCATCGAATTCCGGACCGAGGACGCGCCGGGCTTCTGGGAGGTCCGCGGCTATCACAACCGGGGCGATCCCTGGGCCGAGCAGCGCTATTCGGACGATTAGGGTTCAGATTGGAGCGAGGGAAAGCCATGCCGACGGAACGCTTTCAATTCGCGGGCGAAGGCGGCCATCAGCTGGCGGCCGCGCTGGAATTGCCGGACGGCGAGCCCGCGGCCTACGCGCTGTTCGCGCACTGCTTCACCTGCGGCAAGGATACGCTGGCAGCCAAGCGGATCGCGGTCGCGCTCGCCGCCAAGGGCATCGCGGTGCTGCGCTTCGACTTCACCGGGCTCGGCTCGAGCGAGGGCGACTTCGCCAATTCGACGTTCTCCTCCAACGTCGCCGATCTCGTGCACGCGGCCGATCATCTGCGTAGCATCCGCAAGGCGCCGTCCATCCTGATCGGCCACAGCCTCGGCGGCGCCGCGATCCTGGCGGCAGCCGGACAGATTCCGGAAGCCAGGGCCGTCGCGACCATCGCGGCCCCATCCGACCCGGCGCACGTAACCGGCCTCTTCAAGGCGCATCTTGACGACATTCGCGCACAGGGCGAGGTTGAGGTCTCGCTTGCGGGACGTCCGTTCCGGATCAAGCGCGAATTCCTCGAGGACATCGCGGAGCACGAGTTGATGAGCGATGTCACCGGCCTGCACAAGGCGCTGCTGGTGATGCACTCGCCTGTCGACGACACCGTCGGCATCGACAACGCCACCAAGCTCTTCGTTGCTGCCAGGCATCCCAAGAGCTTCGTCTCGCTCGATCACGCCGATCATCTGCTCAGCAAGCCAGCCGACGCGCTCTACTCGGCCGACGTGATCGCGGCCTGGGCGGGCCGCTACATCGACACCGCGAAGCCTGCGAAGGCGATGGATCTGCCCGAGGCACCGCGGCAGGTCGTGGTCCAGGAGACCCGCAAGAGCAAGTTCAACCAGATCATCACAGTCGGTCCGCATCATCTGGTGGCGGACGAGCCGGCCGCGGCAGGCGGTATGGATGCGGGTCCCGGGCCATACGATTTCCTCCTCGCGGGCTTGGGGGCCTGCACCTCCATGACCATGCGCCTCTATGCCGACCGCAAATCGCTGCCGCTCGAGCGCGTCACCGTCGCCCTGAAGCACTCCAAGATCCATGCCAAGGATTGTGCGGAGTGCGAGACGCGCGAGGGCATGCTCGACCAGATCGAGCGGGACATCACGATCGACGGCGCGCTCGATGCCGAGCAGCGCAAGAAGCTGATGGAGATCGCGGACAAGTGCCCGGTGCACCGGACGCTGACGTCGGAGATCCGCATCGTGACGAAGGCGGTGGATTAGCTCAGGCGATCGTCGAGCCCGCTTCCGACGCCTGGACCGGCCGGACCCGTAGCGCGCCGCGCAGGCCCGCCGTCGTGCCGAGCAGGATTCCGGCGAGCGCGACCAACGAGCCCAGCGCGAGCGTCGACATGCCGGTTAGCCCCTGCCCGATCGAACAGCCGAACGCCATCACGCCGCCGATTCCCATCAGTGCGGCGCCGCCGCCCGAGCGCAGCATGTGGCGTGGCGAGGAATAGCCTTCGAGCTTGAAGCGGCGGGTTGCGAGCGCCGTCGCCAGGCTGCCGGCGAAGACGCCGGCGACCGTGGCAATGCCGAAGTTCAGCGTCAGGCCGGTCGAGAGCATGGCGTATTGCAGGCTGTCGGCGATCGGCGCGATGAATGTCAGGGAGGTCACGGGGATGGGATTGAAGTCGTCGGCGCCGAGATGGCCGGTGACGACCCAGCCGCCGGCGACGAGGACGCCGACGATGGTCCCCGCTGCGATCTGGCCTGGCGAGCGGCGGAACCCGGGGTGCGCGAAAGCGAACAAGATCAGCGTGACGACCATCGCTGCAGCGGCGACCACGCGCGAGAGCGATTCCGTCAGACCGAGCGCCACTAGCAAGGACGGCAGCGAGTTCGCATTGACGGTCGTCTGCGAAGCCTGAACCAGCGCGATGCGCGCCGGCGCGATCAGGCCCTTGAGCGTCATCTGGGCAGCCACGGCGAGTACGATCACCACGAGAAACGAGCGGAGATTGCCGCGGCCGAGCAGCACCAGCGCGCGCGAGCCGCAGCCGTTCGACAGCACCATGCCGTAACCGAACAGCAGGCCTCCGAGGAACAGCACCGGCGCCGAGAAGGATGGTTGAAGGTAGATGGTCTTGCCGAGATCGACGATACCGTTGCCGGCGAGGAATTGGCTCGCGGTGATTGCCACCGCGATCGCCAGTGCATAGGTCCGCACCAGCCGCCCGTCTCCCTCGGCCAGCCAGCCGCGCATGCTGCTCATCAGGCAGAAGCCGCTGAGTAGACCCACCGCGCCGTAGACGAGACCGATGCCGAGGCCGGCGAGGATGACGAGTTCGGGCGATTCCATGATTACGGCTTCAGGATCACCCGGTCGCGCGAAGAGCCGGCGACGGCGACATAGGCCTCCTTGGCGTGCTCCAGCGGATAGACGGCATTCGCCTTGATCGGGAACGGCTTGAGGTGGCCGCTCGCAAAGCCCGGGCCGAGGTCGCGCAGCACTGCGCCGGTCGCCGTCGAGGACAGGCCGAGCGTATCGATGCCGACATAGGTGTGCTGTCCCCGGTAGAATTCGAGGATGTTGAACTGCACGATGCGGTCGATCGCGGCGATCAGGATCTGGCGACCGCGCAAGGCGAGCGACTTGTGTGCTGCCTCGAAATAGGGATCGCCCACCGTGTTGAAGACGATGTCGGCGCCCTTGCCGCCGGTCACTTCGCGCACGCGCCCGGCGACGTCGGTCGCGGAGGCATCGATCACCTCGATCGACGCGTTGCTGTGGCCTTGATAGGCCTCCGCCTTGCGGACCACGCCGATGACGCTTGCGCCCTGCCAGGTCGCGATCTGCACCGCGGCCTGGCCGACCTTGCCGTTGACGCCGAACACCAGCACGGTGTCGCCCTTCTTCGGCAAGCCCGCGCGGCGAAAGCCTTCCATCGCGGTGACGAAGGGCACGCCGATGCCGGCAGCCTCTTCCCACGACACCGTCTCCGGCTTCTCCACCACAGCATCGGCCTCGACCACGAGATGGCTGGCATGGGTGCCGTCGCGGCGGATGCCAAGATCGCCGGAGGAGCCGAACACCTCGCGGCCGACCGTACCGGCCGGCCCGTCGATGACGATGCCGGCATAATCGCGGCCCGGCGTGCGCGGGAACACGGCATAGGGCATCAGCCCGGTCGCGGCCTTCACATCCGATGGGTTGACGGCGGCAGCCTTCACCTCGATCAGGAGATCGTTCGGACCCCGCGTCAGCACGTGACGCTCGACCGTCGGCGCAAGGGCGGCGGCATTTTCGGCCTTGGCCTCGAGGCGCACGCAGCGCGCTTCGACGGATTTGGCATCCAGTGACGACATGAAAGGACCCGCGATTTGTCGCGGGCCTTGTCGCCTCTGAAGCCGGTCGAGTCAATCCGTCCGGTCAGTCCTTGGGCCGCTTGTCGTAGAGCCGCTTGGCCTTGCCGAGCGAGCGTTCCAGCGTGTCGGGCGCGACCACCCTCACCTTCGAGCTGATCCCGATCGTGTTCTTGATGTGGGTCGAGATCCGGTCGGCGTGGTCGACGAGGCCCCGGCCGTCCCAGCTCTCAGGCCGTGCCTCGGCGATGATGGTCAGTTCGTCCATGCGGCCTTCGCGGGTCAGCTCGAGAATGAAGTGGCCGCCGCACCAATCGGTCGCGAGCAGTACCTCCTCGATCTGGGTCGGGAACAAATTGACGCCGCGCAGGATGATCATGTCGTCGGAGCGGCCGGTCACCTTCTCCATGCGGCGCATGCCCGGCCGTGCCGTGCCCGGCAACAGGCGCGTCAGGTCACGGGTGCGATAACGGATCACCGGGAACGCCTCCTTGGTGAGCGAGGTGAAGACCAATTCGCCCTTTTCGCCGTCGGGCAGCACCGCGCCGGTCTCGGGATCGATCACCTCGGGGTAGAAATGATCCTCCCAGATATGCAGGCCGTCCTTGGTCTCGATGCATTCCTGCGCGACGCCGGGACCGATCACCTCGGACAGGCCATAGATGTCGGTCGCGTCCATGTCGAAGGCGTCCTCGATCTCGCCGCGCATGGCGTTGGTCCAGGGCTCGGCGCCGAAGATGCCGACCTTGAGCGAGCACTGGCGCGGATCGAGCTTCTGGCGCTTGAACTCGTCGAGGATTGCCAGCATGTAGCTCGGCGTCACCGTGATGATGTCGGGCCGGAAATCGTTGATGAGCTGCACCTGCCGCTCGGTCATGCCGCCGGAGATCGGCACCACGGTACAGCCGAGCTTCTCGGCGCCGTAGTGCACCCCTAACCCCCCGGTGAAGAGGCCATAGCCGTAGGCGTTGTGGATGATCATGCCGGTGCGGCCACCGGCGGCGCGTATCGAACGCGCCATCACCTCGGACCAGGTGTCGACGTCGGCTTGCGTATAACCAACGACGATTGGCTTGCCCGTCGTGCCGGAGGACGCATGCACGCGCACCAGCTTCTCGCGCGGCACGGCGAACATGTTGAAAGGATAATTGTCCCGCAGATCCGTCTTCACGGTGAACGGAAATTTCGCAAGATCGGATAGTTCCCGAAAATCGGACGGGTGCACCCCGGCCGCATCGAAGGCTTTGCGATAATGCGTGACGTTGTCGTAGGCGTGCTTCAGCGACCAGGCCAGCCGCTGCTTCTGCAGCGCCATGATCTCGTCGCGCGAGGCACGCTCATGCGCGTCCATCTCGGGGCTATAGGCGCTGCCGCCTTGCTCGAGCCTCGTCAGATTCATCTTCGTTTCCCCACATCATCGGTTTTCTTTTTGTTGTCTTTTTCTTTCTAGGGCTCCTGGGTCGGCAGCCAGGTTCCGGGAATGACCCGTGAATGTCCGCGAAATTCCGCGATCACGACGTCGCCGACGGTGACCCGCACGTCATAGATGCCGGAGCGCCCGCCGCGCGTGACCTCACGCGCCTTCGCGACGAGGCGATCCCCGAGCCTGCCCGGCTTGATGAAGGTGATCTGGCCCTGCGCCGCGACGACGCGGTCGTTGTGCGAATTGCAGGCAAAGGCGAACGCGGAATCGGCCAGCGTGAAGATGAAGCCGCCATGGGCGATGCGCTGGCCGTTGACCATGTCCGGCCGCACCGTCATCGCGAGCGTCGCGAAGCCCGGACCGATCTCGACGATCTCCATGCCGAGTCCCTTGGAGGCGTCGTCCTCCGCCCACATCGCCTCGGCGCAGGCGCGAGCAACATTCTCAGGCGACAAAGCGGCTTTGAGGTTCACGCGCCTCTCCCGGTCAAATGCTTGCACATGATGTTCTGCTGGTTGGCCAAAACTGTCAAATAATGCGACGCATTTGCATCGCCGGGCCCTGATACGCCCTGTCAGACATGGTCATAATCGACCACGACGCGCTCCGACGACGGCTTGGCCTGGCAGGTCAGGACGAAGCCCGCCTTGAGCTCCCACGGCTCCAGCGAATAGTTGATGTCCATGGGCGCTTCGCCTTCGACCAGCTTGGCGCGGCAGGTCGAGCACATGCCGCCCTTGCAGGCAAAGGGCAGATCGACGCCGGCGCGCAGCGCGGCGTCGAGGATCGCCTCGTCCTCGGCCACCGGCACCTCGCGGCGCTTGCCGTCGATGATCAGCGAGGCGATCGCTTTCGGCGGCGCGTCGGGGGCAACCGCCTTCTTCGGCCGCGGCTTGCCGCCGAATTCGGAGACGAAGCGCTCGACGTGGATGCAATCCTGCGCGATGCCGAGCGCGCGGCAGGTGGCCTCGATGTCCTCGCTCATGCCGAGCGGCCCGCAAATGTAGACATGATCGACGCTTCCCGCCGGCACCAGCGAGCGCAGCAACACCCTCACCTTGTCGCCGTCGAGCCGGCCATGCAGGATCGGGATGTCCTGCTCCTCGCCGGAGATGACATGGAACAGCGAGAGGCGATCGATGAAGCGGTCCTTCAGTTCCTCCAATGCTTCGAGGAACATGATGTTGTCGGTGCTGCGGTTGCCGTAGAACAGGAAGAAGCGGCTGTCCGGCTCGCGCGCGAGCACGCCCTTCACGATCGACAGGATCGGGGTGATGCCGGAGCCTGCGGCGAAGCCGACATGAATGCGCGCCCGGTCTGCCGGGGGGACCACGCCGAAGCGGCCGGTCGGCGTCATCACGTCGAGCTCGTCGCCGCATTTGAGATCCTCGGCTGCCCAGCTCGAGAATGCGCCGCCATCGACCTTCTTCACGGCGATGCGGATCTCGCCGTCGTCAGGGCCGGAGCAGATCGAATAGGAGCGGCGCACCTCCTCTCCGTCCAGCATGGTGCGGAGCGTCAGATATTGGCCGGGCGTGAAGGCGTAGTCCCGCGCGAGCTCGCCGGGAATGGCGAAGGTCATCGATACGGCGTCGGAGGCCTCGCGGCGAAGGTCGCTGACGGCCAAGCGATGGAAGCGTGGTGCTGCGGCGGACATCACGGGCACCCTACATTGGTCTCACTGCCGTCATTGCGAGCGAAGCGAAGCAATCCAGAATCCTTCCGCGGAAGCAGCCTGGATTGCTTCGTCGCAAGAGCTCCTCGCAATGACGATGGGGTTGGCATTTGTGTGCCTCAATGACACTTGAAGTAATCGAAGGGTTCGCGGCAGGCCTTGCAGCGCCACAGCGCCTTGCAAGAGGTCGAGCCGAATTCGGAGAGCAGCTCGGTGTCCTCAGAGCCGCATTGCGGGCAGGCCACGGCCTGCGCGCCGAACAGCGCGCGGCGCGAGCTCGACGCTTGCGGCGGCGCGATGCCGTAGGCTCGCAGCTTCTGGCGCCCGTCCTCGCTCATCCAATCGGTGGTCCACGCCGGCGACAGCACGGTTCGCACCTTAGGATGACGGAAACCGGCGCGCTCCAGCGCCAGCTCGATTTCCAGCGCGATCATGTTCATCGCCGGACAACCCGAGTAAGTCGGGGTAATTTCGACCTCGACCTGGTCGCCGTCGAGAACGACCTCACGGAGCACGCCGAGATCGGCGATGGTCAAGACCGGAATTTCCGGGTCGACCACGCTCGCCGCCGCGTCCCAGGCGCGCCGGTGCAGCTCGCTATCGCGCTCCAACACGCTCACCATGTCAGCCCCGGAAAGGTGCGCTGCATCGATTGCAGCTCGGCCAGGAGATGGCCGAGATGCTCGCTGTGCCGGCCGGTACGGCCGCCCTGCTGCATCCAGTCATTCTGCGGTAAGGCAAGCGTGGCTTCGCTGACGACATCGGAGATCGTCTGCAGCCAGCGATCGCGCAACAGCCCGGGATCGATGGCGATACCGGCCTGGATCAGGGCGCGCTCGCCTTCGTCCACCTCAAACATCTCGCCGGTGAAGGCCCAGAGATGATCGATCGCGGCCTGCGCGCGGGCGTGGCTTTCATCGGTGCCGTCGCCGAGCCGGATGAGCCACTCCGAAGCGTGGCGCAGGTGGTAGGCGCTCTCCTTCTCCGACTTGGCGGCAATCGCCGCCAGCGTCGTATCGCGCGAGGTCATCATCGCGCGCCAGTAGAGGTCGGCGAACGCGGAATAGAACAACTGTCGCACCAAAGTCTGGGCAAAATCGCCGTTGGGCTGCTCGACCAGCAGCAAATTGCGATACTGCCTGACGTCACGCAAGTAAGCGAGCTTGTCCTCGTCGTTGTCCTTGCCTTCGGCCTTGGCAGCGTAGCTGTAGAGCTCGCGCGCCTGGCCGATCAGATCGAGCGCGATGTTGGACAGCGCCATGTCCTCTTCCAGCATCGGCGCATGCCCGCACCATTCCGACAGCCGGTGGCCGAGGATCAGTGCATCGTCGGCGCGGCGCAGCGTGTAGAGCACCAGCGGCGTTTCGGAAACTTCAATGTTGGCGACGGGCATCACATATGCCCCACTTCCTCGGGCACCTCGTAGAATGTGGGGTGGCGATAGATCTTCGATTCCGCCGGCTCGAACATCATGCCCTTCTCGGCGGGATCGCTCGCGGTGATCGCGCTGGACGGTACGACCCAGATCGACAGGCCTTCGCCGCGGCGGGTATAGATGTCGCGGGCGGCTTGCAGGGCCATGGTGGCATCGCTCGCATGCAACGATCCCACATGCTTGTGCGCGAGCCCGTTACGGCTGCGAATGAAGACTTCCCACAGCGGCGTGTTCGGCGTGGTCATATTGAGCTCCCTATTCCGCGGCTTGCGCGGTCTGGCGTTGCGCGCGCTTCGCCGCATAGGCTGCGGCCGCCTCTCGAACCCAGGCGCCCTCCGCATGGGCCTTGCGGCGCGCGGCCATACGGTCGCGATTGCACGGGCCGTTGCCGGCGAGCACCTGCTTGAATTCGGCCCAGTCGATGTCGCTGTAGCGCCAGTGTCCGTCGGCATCCTGCGTCATGCCGGGATCGGGAATGGTGAGGCCGAGATATTGCGCCTGCGGCACGGTGGCATCGACGAATTTCTGGCGCAGCTCGTCGTTGGAGAAGCGTTTGATCTTCCACTTCGTCGAGGTGTCGCTGTGCTGGCTGGCCGCATCGGGCGGGCCGAACATCATCAGCACCGGCCACCACCATCTATTCAGCGCGTCCTGCGCCATCGCCTTCTGCTCGTCCGAGCCCCGGCACAGCGTCAGCATGATCTCGTAGCCCTGGCGCTGGTGGAAGGACTCCTCCTTGCAGACCCTGATCATCGCGCGCGCATAGGGGCCATAGGAGCAGCGGCACAGCGGAATCTGGTTCATGATCGCGGCGCCGTCGACCAGCCAGCCGATGGTCCCGATATCGGCCCAGGTCAGCGTCGGATAATTGAAGATCGAGGAGTATTTGGCTTTGCCGGCGAGCATCGCGTCGACCAGCTCTTCGCGCGAGGCGCCAAGCGTCTCGGCAGCGGCGTAGAGATAAAGGCCGTGGCCGCACTCGTCTTGCACCTTGGCGAGCAGCGCGGCCTTGCGGCGCAGCGTCGGCGCGCGCGTGATCCAATTGCCTTCCGGCAGCATGCCGACGACTTCGGAATGGGCGTGCTGGGAGATCTGGCGGGTGAGCGTCTTGCGGTAGGCCGCCGGCATCCAGTCGTTCGGCTCGATGCGCTCCTCGGCGTCGATGCGGGCCTGGAATTGCGCAGCCTTGGCCGCGTCCTCAAGACCGCGGTCGTCGGCCTCGGCCGTGTTCAGCGCCTGGGTATACATGCGCATCCTCCCGATTGATTGGGAGGCAATATATAACAAGAATTATCTCATGCAAGATATTTCTGTAACATAAAACTCAGGCCTCGAACCTCCGTTCCAGGAGTTTCCGCGCCGGCGGCAATGGCCCCTTTTCATTGGTTCCATGACCATCGAGCCATTGCTCGGACGGCGGGAGCAGCGCGCGATAGATTTCGCCGCAAAGCTCTCGCGCCGCCCTGCCCGGCCAGTCCGCCGGCAACAGGCTTTCGGGCAGCAGCGGATCGCGCAGCACGACACGGCGATAATAGTGGATCAGCAGGATGCGCGCGGTGAAGGCGTCGGCCTCGGACAGCTCCGTGCCACGCGCGATTGCGGCGCGCAGCGGCTCGAACGTCTTCATGAATTTCAGATAGGCGTCCGCGGTGCGCTGCAGCGGCCAGCTCGCGCTGAGGAGGCGGCGCCCGTTGTCATCCTCCGCCGAGACTTCGAGACGGATGGCGCCCGCAGCTTCTTCCGGCACGGGCAAGCCCGACGGCGCGACCCACACCCCCGGCAAAGGACTGCCGAAGCCGGCGTTGCGAAGCGCCTCGCGCGAGATGTCACGATCCTCGCCGTTGCCGATCAGCAGCAGCTCGAAGCGCCCGGTCCAGTCCGACGGCGGCGGATCGTAGATGTGGCGCGTGGCAGCCTCGAATGTCTGGCGTCCCTTATCGGCAAGCCGATAGAAACTATTGCGACCGACCTTCTCCCGGGTGAGCCAGCCATCGGCTGCAAGGCGCGACATCGCGGTGCGGACGACGCCGCTCTCGATGTCCAGACCTTCGAAAAATTCGAGCAGCGTGCCGAGCCACACCACGCCGCCGCGCGGCACGATGGCATCGCCGAACACGGTGATGACGATGGAGCCGGTGCGCGACGGTTCGCGCTTGAGCTGGTCGATGATGCGAGAGAGCGGATGCGCCATGCGCGAGGCATAGCGCGTTTGGTGGCGGCGCGACAATGGACGGGGCGACGCTCTTGGTCTCGGGGCGAGGGCTGCAACCGCAAGCTCACTGGTCGATGGACTCGCGGAGAGTCTCCTCACCTGCCACGTCCGGACGATGCTTCGCATCGCTCGACGCGTGTCGGCCTCTCCCGCAGGCGGGGAGCGGCGAAGCGTCACCTGTGCGGATCGGGATACGCCAGGCTGCGCCAGCCGCTGCGGTCGAACGGCCGCCACTGGCCTTCCTTTTGCGCGAGGCGATCGGCCACGGCATAGACGACGGCCGGATGATGGCCCATGCCGCAATGACTGCTCTCGACCTCGATGCTCTCGGTCTGCGCTCCCGCTTTCTCCATGCAGCCCTGCCAGGCGCAGACGCCGTCGGTGCGGCTGAAGATGGCGGTGGTCGGCACCGGTGGCGGTACGGCAAGGTCGCCGCCGAACTGCGGATCGACCTCGTCGGCCTTCCGTCCGCTGGCCCATTCATAGACGCGCCAGGCATTGGTCGAATGGGGGGTGCCGGCGAAAGGACTTCCGAGCGTGATGACCTGACGCACGCGCTCCGGCCTCATCTTGGCGAGCTGGCGCGCATAGAGGCCGCCGAGACTCCAGCCGACCAGGCTGATCGTGCGACCATGCCTGTCGCTGAGCTCGTCGACCAAATCGACCATCGCATCCTGGACGCCGTCGCGCAGGCCATAATTGCGGCCCTGACGCCAGCCGCTCACCGCGTAGCCCTTGCTGGTCAGAAACGAACGCAGCGCACGTGTGGACGCGTCCGAAGCCACGAGGCCCGGCAGCACCAGCACGGGATGCCCATCGCCGCGCGGCGCGAGGCTCAGCAGCGGAAGTGCGCCGAGGAATGCGCCGAACTCGTGGATCGCGCGTCCCTCCAGAAACATCAGGGTGCGGGACGGCGGACGCAGCGTCTGGGCAGTAGCGGTCATCAATGTTTCCCCTGGGAAGAACTGGATAAAGGACGCCGGGACAAGGCCGGCAAAGCATCTGAATTCCAACGCTCCGGCTTCTTGATCGTTCCGCACTGCAGCATGAATCAGCTGCGCAGCCGGTTCCCGGCATTCAAGCTGGGGCGAGCCGAGGCGACAATAGGCCTGTGTGCTAATGGCGGAGGTCGTGACGCAAAAGTCACAGCCATCTGAGCAGGAATTCTACGGAGTAGAGCGCCAGGCCGGCGAGGCCGCCGATTAGCGAGCCGTTGAAGCGGATGTATTGCAGGTCGCGCCCGATATTGATTTCGATCAGCGAAATCAGCTGCGCCATATCCCACGCCTTGACCTGATCGGAGATGAAGATCGACACGCCGCTCTTCTGATCGGCAATGAAGCTGCGCAACACCGTCACCAGCCCCTTGTTGATCTCGCCGCGCAGCTCGGCGTCGCCGGCAAGCGCATCGCCTGCCGCGACGAACATGCCGGCGAGATGATGCTGCAGCACTTGCGTTTCGCCGCTCGCGCTGCGCTCGATGAACGAGCGCGTGTTGGCCCAGACCGTGCGGGCAAGATCGGCGAGCTCGGGCCGCGCCAGCAGGTCACGCTTCAATCCGGCGATGCGGTCGATATAGGCCTGATCGGTGCCTAGCCGGTCGACGAAGCTCAGCACCATGCGATCGAACTCGCCGCGGAACGGATGCGTGGCATCGCTGCGCACCTCGTTGAAGAACGCGGTGGCGGACGCCACGATCTTGTTCACCAGAAACTTGTCGGCACGATAGAGCCTGAGCAGGGTCGGCAATTCCGCGCGCACCTTCTCGCGGATCATCGCCATCGTCTCTTTCTGATTCAGCGTCTCGTGCATCACCCGCAGGAGATCGTCGAACAGGATCTGATGGCGTCCTTCCGCCACGAAGCCGCGCAGCGTGCCGGCGGCAAGCGGCGCAAGGTCGATCGCCTGGAGCTGCGATGACATGCGGCGGATGATGAAGGTCATCAAGCCGGAGGTCTCCGTCGCCGAGAAGGCTTCGGGCAACAGGCGGAGCGCGAAGCGAGCCAGATCATCGCTGCGCTTACGGTCGCGCAGCCAGTCGGCAATGAAGGAGCCGAAATCGATCTCCTTCAGCTTGGCCTCGACGGGACCGGCCTCGAGGAAATGCACCTGGATGAACTCGCCGAGCTTGTCGGCGATGCGGGCCTGGTTGCTCTGGATGATCGCGGTATGCGGGATCGGCAGGCCGAGCGGCCGCTTGAACAGCGCAACCACGGCATACCAGTCGGCGAGGCCGCCGATGGTCGCGGCTTCCGCGAAGGCGGCGATGAAGCCGAACAATGGGTGCACCGGCAGGAGCCATTTTGCCACGATGAAAAGCGCAAGCGTCGAGGCCAGCACCAGCGTCGCCAGCGCCTTGACGCGGCGCAGCTCGGCCGCGCGTTCGGCATCGCCAGGGGTGTCGAAGGTGAAGGTGGCGGGTGGAGTCATCACTGCGTCACAATACTCGTCATTGCGAGCGAAGCGAAGCAATCCAGAATCTTTCCGCGGAACGACTCTAGATTGCTTCGTCGCCGGGGCTCCTCGCAATGACGGCGGAGACGATGGCGGCTGCTGCGCAAGAACAAAAGGCCCGCCGAAGCGGGCCTCAAATTCAGTTTCTGCTCAGGGCGCCAGATCAGGCGGTCTTGTTGTAGACCTTGGCAAAATTGTCCTGAGCGGACTTCGCACCGTTGGCAGCGAGCTTGCCGAAATAGTCGGCGGTCGCCTTGGCACGCGAGACGAACACTTCGCCGCGCGAGCGGAGCAGGCCCGACTGGATCTCGATGGCCTCGCTGAACGACTTGGCGGAGGCGAGCTTGTCGATGCTCGAGAGGAACGCCTCGGCGTCCTCGTAGATCGCCTGCTGGATGTTGCGGCTGATCTTGCCGGCTTCCGTGACGGATTCGGTCACCGCGTTCTCGACGGCGGCGGTCACGCGCTCGGAGCCTGCGAACGCCTCGGCAGCACGGTCCTTGGCAGTGTTGGCAGTCTTCTTGACGAACTCGCGGGCGGCCTCGGGAACTTCCAGATTCTGGATGTTCTTGAAAGCGTCCTTCAAGCCCTCGAAAGCGCTGTTGGTTTCAGTGGTCATGGGGGGTTCTCTCCATCCTCATTGGTCTGAGCTATGGGCTCACCCCGTCCGCGTTGGCCCGGGGCACCACTTATATGGCATAGTTAATTGTGCGATGCAATATAGATATTGCACTGCGATATCACGAACTCGTGATTAGCTTGAACAGGAGGCATCATGATGCCTCCTTGGCCTCACAGCGCCACCGCGTTTTTTGGCGGTCCCTAGTGCTGCACTGCGCCCGGGAGCCCGTAGGCCTCCATCTGGGCCTGGACCTGCGCGATGTTGTGACCGAGCACGACGATGTCATGGGTCTTGCCGTCGACGTCCCGGACGTGGTCCCGCAGCAGCGCTTCCGCCTTGAAGCCAAGGCTTTCGAACACGGCGATTGCCGCCTGCTGGTCGACCGTCATCTGAACCGAGAGCTTTTCCAGGCCCGCCCCGAGCGCGAGGGCAAAGGTCTCCTGCGACAGCGCCCGCCCCACCCCCTTCCCGCGCACATCGAGCGAGACCACCATCCGGATCTCGCCGACATGGGACGACCACGAATGGGGATCGCGCACCAGCGTGCCGCAGCCGACGACCTTGCCGTCCTTGACCGCGAGCAGGCTCGTGATCGCACCCCGCTCGATCTCCTTGACCCAGGCCGACAGTACCTTCGGCTCGCTGATATTGCGCGGCAGGAACAGCAAATCGTGGGTCGGCAGACCCTTGCCGAAGGCGAGCACCGCGGCCTCGTCCGCAGGCGCCATCAGACGAATCTCGATATCGCCGGCGTCCGTCTTGACGTGACGCGGATAGGAACGCTGCTTGCTCATGTCGATCTCTTTCCCAGCCAGGAATCCAGTTTCGGCCATAGCCGCTTCACGGCGTTGGCGCCCGCGACCAGCGAGACGTGGCCGCCTTTCAGGATCACCTCTTCCTTGTCCGCAGATCCGATCTTCGCGATCAGGTGCTTGGCGGCCTCATACGGCACGATGTGGTCGTGCTCGGCGACGGCATGGAGGATCGGCACCTTGATGTTCTCGAGCTTCGCCGTGCGACCGCCGACCGACATGGTGTCGTTGAACAGCTTGTTGTCCCACATCAGGTCCTTGGTGATGGTGCGGAAATATTCGCCGGCCAGCGGCAGCGTGTCGGTCGCCCAGCGATCGAACATGCGGTAGGATTTGACGAACTCGTCGTTCCAGATGTTCTCCCAGAGCTGGATCTGGCTCACCGTGCGTGAGGCCGGGCGCAGCATCTCGAACGAAGACAGGATCATCTCCGGCGGCACGTTGCCGACGCTGTCGACGAGACGGTCGACGTCGAAATAACGGCAGTCGGAAAAGTTCGAGAACAGCTTCATCTCGCGGAAGTCGATCGGCGTGGTGAAGCAGATCAGGTTCTTCATCGGCCCGTCCTTGTGGATCGAGCCGTACAGCAGCGACAGCACGCCGCCGAAGCAATAGCCGATGACGGAGACGTCCTGCTCGCCGGAATCGGCCTGCACGCGGCGGACGCAATCCGGAATGAAGTCGAGGACATAGTCCTCCATCCGCAGGCTCTTCTCCTCCGGCCGCGGCGCGCTCCAGTCGAGCATGTAGACGTCGTATCCGCGCTTGAGCAGGAACTCGATGAAGCTCTGCCCGGGGACGAGGTCGAGGATGTAGCCGCGATTGGTGGTCGCCATCACGATCAGCACCGGCACACGGTAGATCTCGTCCGACATCGGCCGATAATGATAAAGGTTCATGGTGCCGCGCGAATGCAGCACGTCCTTCGGCGTCGAGCCGAGCGAAGGGCCCGAGGTCGAGAAATATTCAACGCCCTTGATGCTGCGTTGGATGGCGCGCTGCACCTCGGTCTGGATCCGCTCCGGGATGGACGCGAGATCGAGTCCCGCCGGCCCGTTCATGTCTGCTCTCCGGGCTCGGAAGGCGGGCGCTTCGTCCGTGGCGGCCGCGGGGTGTTGTCGAAGCCTTGCGTGATGCCGGAATTCGCCGCCATCCGGCTCAGCATCGTCTTGATCTCGCCGATCTGAGCCTCGACCGACTGAAGCCGTTCCGCAAGACCCGTGACCTGCTCCCGGCTCGGCAGGTTCATCGAGACGAGGTACTTCTCCATGAGTTCGCCGAGCTGCTTCTGAGCACCTGCAGCAACTCCGCCGGCGCGGTTCATCGCCTGTGAAAATTCCGGCGACGACATGGCCTGGTTGGCGAAAGAGTTGAACCCCTTCTCCATCTCGCCGACCATCTTCTGCCACATGGCAACGGGGTCGTTGGTCTTGTCGGTCATCGGCGTCCTCCTGAAAACGAGAGCTGCGATGCCCTTCTTTTCTCGCCATACCACACCGTTGCGCGGTGCCGGTCAACCGGCAAGCGCACGCGCTGCTCGGCACGCCGCTTCTTTGTGGCGACAAACCGTGCGATACAACACCGATCAGCAGGAGGGACCCGTGACCACCCATCAGCCGCCCCAGACCGTCCGCGCCAACGGCATCGACATCTGCTACGAGATCTTTGGCAACGACAATGCCGAACCGCTGCTGCTGATCATGGGTCTCGGCGCGCAGATGATCCACTGGGACGATGCGTTCTGCGAGCAGCTTGCCGCGCGGGGTTTCCGCGTGATCCGCTTCGACAATCGCGATATCGGCAAGTCCAGCCATCTCACCGGCGGCAAGCGCCTGACGCCGCTCGAGCTGCTGAAGCTGCGCTTCCTCAGGATTCCCGTCGCCGCGACCTACAAGCTGATCGACATGGCGAAGGACACGGTCGGGCTGATGGATGCGCTCGGCATCAAATCGGCGCATCTGGTCGGGGCGTCCATGGGCGGCATGATCGCCCAGGAGGTGGCGCTGTCGTTTCCGCACCGCGTGCGTTCGCTGACATCGATCATGTCGACCACAGGCAATCCGCGCATTCCGCCGCCTTCGCGCGAGGCCGCCGCAATGCTGATGGCGCCGCCGCCGCGCAGCAAGGAGGAGTTCATCGTCCGCTACGGCCAGACCTGGAAAGTGTTGCGCGCCGGACATTTTCCGGAGGAGGAAGCGCTCGATCTCGAGCGTGCCGAGCGCGTGTTCGCGCGCGGACTCAATCCGGCCGGCGTTGGCCGCCAGCTTCGCGCCGTGCTGGCGTCCGGCAGCCGGAAGGAGCGGCTGCACGCTGTGATGATACCGACGCTGGTCATTCACGGCACCGTCGATCCGCTGGTCCGTCCCGAAGGCGGCAAGGATACGGCGGCGTCGATCCCGAACGCCAAATTGCTGATGATCGAAGGCATGGGCCACGCGCTGCCGATGCGGTTCTGGCCGGAGATCATCGACGCCATCGACAAGCACGCCCATGACGCGGCGGCGCAGGCGGCCTAGCTCTTCTTCGCGATCCAGATCACGTGGCGCGCGCCACCGCCTCGCCCGGTGGCGCGGATATTGACTTCGTTGACGTCGAAGCCGGCGGTGCGGAGACGCCTGGTGAAGGCGGGGTTGGGTCCCGACGACCAGACCGCGAGCACGCCGCCCGGGCGCAGCGCCGTCTTCGCTGCCGCGAGCCCGCTCGCGCTATAGAGCGCGTCATTGCCCTTGCGGGTCAGCCCTTCCGGCCCGTTGTCGACGTCGAGCAGGATGGCGTCGAAGGCCGACCGCTGCGCGCGGATGATTTCGCCGACGTCGATTTCCCGAATCTTCACCCTGGCATCATCGAGGCTGTCGCCGAAGACCTCCGCCATCGGACCTCTCGCCCAGGCCACCACCGCCGGCACCAGTTCTGACACCACGATCTTCGCCTTGGGCCCGAGCACGGTGAGCGCCGCACGCAGCGTGAAGCCCATGCCGAGGCCACCGATCAGGACGACGGGCTTGGCGACCTTCTCGATCTGCTTCGCCGCCAGCGTTGCGAGCGCGGCTTCCGAGCCGGACAAGCGGTTGTTCATCAGCTCGTTGGTGCCGAGCTTGATGGAGAACTCCTTGCCACGCCGCATCAACCGGAGCTCCTCGTCGGAGCCGGGGATTTTTGCAGTGTCGATCTTTTCCCAGGGAATCATGGGCGAGCTTTAGCATGATCAGCATTCGTAGGGTGGGTTAGCTCGCGGCTGCGCGAAGCGCAGTCCGCTAGCGTAACCCACCTCTTTGCGTTCCGCTCGGACAGAATTGGTGGATTACGCTTCGCTAATCCACCCTACAGGTCTACCCACCCGCCCAGACGTCGAGCACATAGCGGTTCTTCGTGCCCATCTCCTCGATCCACCGTGCGCTTGCGGCCGCATCGCTGCCGCTCTTCTCGCGGTGGATCGCGACCAGCGCCGCCTTCACGTCGGGCTCCATCTTGCTGCCGTCGCCGCAGACATAGATGATCGCGCCCTGCTCGATCAGGGGCCAGACCTTGTCCTTCTGCGCGGCCAGCACGTGTTGCACATAGGTCTTCGGTCCCTCGCTCCGCGAGAACGCCGTGAACAGCTCGGTGATGCCGCTGGCAGCCAGCGCCTTCAGTTCTTCCGCGTAGAGAAAATCCTGATCGGGATGCCGGCAGCCGAACAACAGCATCGCCGGACCGAGCGTGGCGCCCTTCGCCTTGCGCGCGGCGCGCTCCTGCAGGAAGCCGCGGAACGGCGCGAGGCCCGTGCCCGGGCCGATCATGATAACAGGCACCGACGGATCCTCGGGAAGCCGGAAGCCAGCCTTGGTCTCGCGCACGGTGGCGTAGATCACGTCGCCGACGCGGCGATTGGCGAGATAGTTCGAGCAGATGCCCTTATAGACCCCGCGACCTGAGGCGGCCGGCCCTTCGACCACGCCGACCGTGATGCTGCAACGCGCGGGATCGACCGACGGCGAGGACGAGATCGAATAATAGCGCGGTGCCAGCAACGAGAGCATTTCCAGATAGACGTGGAACGGCAGTTCGCAGGCCGGATATTCGAGCAGCAGGTCGAACACCGATTTGCGCTTGGCGAGAATCTCGGCGCGGTAACGCTCAAGCGGCTCGCTCTCCTCGCCTACGAAGGCCAGCAGCCTCGGCTTGGTGACGGGACATCGCGTATGCTCCGCCATGATCTGGATCTGCTTGCGGGTCGCGACCTGCTGCAGCTCGACGAACTCGCTGAGCAGGCGGCCGACCGACACGGCCTCGCCGACCGGCAATTGGGCGCGGCGCCCCTCGGCAACTTGCAGCCTGATCTGGTCGGCGGGCAGGAAACCGAAGCGACGGGCCACCGAATCTACCAGCGTCGGATCATTGCGCGGGACGACGCTGAGGTGATCGCCGACCCGGTAGCTGACATTGGCCGGCAGCTGCACCTCGATGTGGCGCGTCGAGCGCTCGGAAGGATTCGCGCCGGCCTTGTTCTGGAGTTCCTCATTGACCAGCACCTTCATCGCGACAGCACCGCCCTGCGCTACGATGGTGTTGACCGCGGTGACCGCGACCGGCTCGATCGCATAGAGTGGATCGTCCTCCGCGGTGCGGGTGAAATTCCAGTCGATGCCGAATTCCTTGGTCGCGACCTGGGCCGCGGCCGGGAACCATTTCTGGAACTGGCCATCGAGATCGCTGCGTGCATCGCCCTCGCCGCGCGGATAGACCGCACGCGCGCCATGCTTCGACAATTGATCGTCGATCAGGCGCGGCACCGATTGATAGGTCGCGGCCCAGTCGCTGTTGCCGCAACCGAACACGGCGTAGCGCACGCCGGCGAAGGCATCCTTCGGCAAATCGCCGCCAAGCCATTTGACGAACTGCGTCGCGTTGTCAGGCGGCGCGCCGTTGTAGGAGGCGCAGATGATCAGCACGCCGCCCTGCTGCGGCAGCTTGCCGACGTAATCGTCGAGCGGGCCGAGATGCACGGCAAAACCGTTGATCTCCGCAAGGTCGGCCATGCGCGTCGCCAGCTCCTCGGCGGTGCCGAGATTGGAGCCGTAGAGCACCAGCATCGGCGTGTTGTGGCCGGGCCGGGCCGTCGGCTGGCGCGGCGCCTTCGGAGCCGAACCGGCGGCCGTAATCGGTCCGCCATAGGCACCGCGCTCGCGATCCGCGCGCGGACGCACCTTGATCTTGAAGCCTTCCGGCTTGATCGTCAGCGTTTCCTTCAGATGCATCTGGTAGCGCTGATGGTCGATCAGCTTGAAGCGCTGCAGGATCATGCCGAGCGCCAGCGCGGCCTCGTGCATGGCAAAGCCGCGGCCGATGCAGGCGCGCTGGCCGTTGCCGAACGGCTTCCAGGCGTTGATCGGCCGCTTCGCTTCCGCCTCGCGGCTGAAATTCTCCGGATCGAAGGCATCGGGATTCGGACCCCAGACGGAGGGATCGCGATGCAGGGCGGTCACCAGGATCGTGGTGAAGGTGCCCTTCCGAAGCTTGTACTTGCCGCCGCCGATCGTCTCGTCGTTCAGCGGCGAGATGCCGTAGGCCGGCGCCGGCGGCCACAGCCGCAGCGCCTCTTTCAGGATCTGCGTGATGTAGGTGAGCTGCGTCACCTGCTGATAGGTCGGCTTCGCATTGACGTCGGGGCCGAAGACGCGATCGACCTCGTCATAGGCTTTCCTGAGGATCTCGGGGTGCTTGAGCAACGCATAGAGCGTGTAGGACAACAGGCCGCTGGTGGTCTCGTGGCCGGCGATCAGGAAGGTGTTGATCTGGTAGCGGATGTTGACGTCGTCGAGCTGCTCGCCGGTTGCGCGATCGACGCCGGTCATCATCGCAGCCAGCATGTCCTTCTTGTCGTCGATCCCTTCCGCGCTCTTGCGGCGCTCGGCGATGATCTCGTCGACCATCTTGTTCATGAAGGCGACGTCTTCGACGAGGGTCTTGCGCCGCTTCTGCATCCAGATCTGCTCGAACGGCAGGCCGCGCGTCATCATGATGGTTTCGAGCGAGCGCACCAGCGACTCGACGTAGGGATGATAGTCGCTCCGGTAGAAGGAGTTGAAGCGGTAGTCGAAACCGCACAGCCCGATCGTGTCCAGCGTCAGCGCCGTCATATCATGAACGACGTCGATCTCGTCGTCGGCGTTGAGCCGCTCCCATTTCTGGACGAGTTGCTCGGCGATGTCGACCATGCTCGGATGATAGGACTGCATGGCGCGGTTGCCGAACGGCTGAAGCAGGATGTTGTGCGCCTTGCTCCAGTTCGGCTCCCTGGTATCGGCCGTGAACAGGCCGTCGCCGCCGACCGCGCGCACGCGCCGCAGCGCGCCGCGTACCGTCTTGTCGAACCGCTTCTCGTCGGAGAGTTCGTCGACGAGATCGTGGCCGGAGACGACCACGATCGGCGAGCCCATCATATCGAGCCAGAAGATCGGACCGAGCTCCTTGGCGAGCCGCGTCAGGTGCTGCACGGGCGCAGCCGAATCCAGCGACAGCATGTTGCCGACCACGGGCTTGGTCGGCGGATGCGGGATCGGGTCCAGACGATTCGTGGTAGACATTAAAAGTGCTTCCCCTGCCTCGATATTCACCGCCGTCATTGCGAGGAGCGAAGCGACGAAGCAATCCAGACTGCCTTCCGCGAATGTGGATTGCCTCGCTTCGCTTGCAATGACGAGCGCTAGCCAAACCGCCTTCTACGCCATTCGATCAGCTTGGCGCTGACCTCCTCCGGCTTCTCCTGCTGCGTCCAATGGCCGCTGTCCTTCACCAGATACTTTTCGAGATCACCGATCAGATTCTCCATGCCGTCCGCCGCAGAGGGCGGCAGCACCGCGTCGTTCTCCGCCATGATCATCAGCGACGGCACGTGGACGTGGTGGTCCAGGCCCTTCGACCGCTCCCAATTGCGGGTGAAGTTACGGTACCAGTTGATGCCGCCGGTGAAGCCTGTCTTCGTGAAGGTGTCGACGAACACTTTCTTCTCGTCGGCCGACAGGATCGGCGTGCGTGGGTCGACCTTGGCGTCGTAGGCCGCGATCATCTGCGGGAAAGCGAGATTGGTCTTCGACGAAGCGCCGACGCCCGCGATCGCCGGCTCGTCCGGTTTCGCCGCCGGGCGCGGTAGCGGCTTGCGCATGAAGGCATCGAAGGTCTGCTCGACCCGGCTGCCGAAGATCTTGTCCGGCTCCCGTGCGGGGTCCTGGAATTGGACGATATACATCTGATCGCCGAAGCGCTGGCGGAACAGCGCGATGGGATCGATCGGCGCGCGGTCCCAATGCGGGGTGTTGACCCCGACCACACCAGCGACGCGCGAAGGGTGCCGCAAAGGCATCTGCCAGACCACGAAGCCGCCCCAGTCGTGACCGACGAAGATCGCCTTGTCGATCCCGAGATGATCGAGCAGCCCGACGAGATCGCCGGTCAAATGCTCCATGTCGTAGTCTTCGACCGGCTCGGGGCGGTCGGTCGCGCCGTAGCCGCGCTGGTCCGGGGCGATCACGCGGATGCCGGCCTCGCTCAGCGCCTTGATCTGGTGGCGCCAGGAAAAGGCGAGCTCGGGCCAGCCGTGGCACAGCACGACCGGCGGCTTGTCGTCGGCCGGGCCCGCCTCGTAATAGCCCATGCGGATTCCGTTCGTCGACGCGAACTTGAGCGGCGGCATTTCAATCATTGCAACATTCCTACTCAGCGGCACCCTTGATGTCGGCCGCCGGCGGCGCGTAGGCCGCCTCCAGTGCGGCGAACTCCTCCGGCAGCATGTCGCACATCACCTGCACGTGCGGAATGATGTTGGCGCCGACGATGAAGCCGAAATCGAGTTGGTCGCGATAACTCTGCACGGTGATGTTGAGCGCCTGCCCATGCGTCGAGATCGATACCGGGAAGATGTGCAGCAGCTCGGCGCCCGCGGCGTAGAGCGTCTGCCGCGGCCCCGGCACGTTGGACACCGTGATGTTGGCGGCCGGCGGCAGCACGTCCGACAGATTGGAGCGGCTGTAGAGCAGCGCCAGGATCTGCACCATGATCGGCGCACCCAGCATCGAGATGTTCGAGACCTGCGGCATCAGCGCGCGCAGGGGATGCGACATCTCCTTGGACTTGGTCGATTGCGCGATGATGGCCTCCAGCCGCGCCTTGGGATCGTCGACATTGGTCGCGATCGAGCAGATCATGCCGAACACCTGGTTGTTGGCCTCGGTGTTGCCCTCCTCGCGCAGCGAGATCGGCACCGCCGCCGTCAGCGATTTCGCCGGCAGCGTGCCATATTGCAGCAGATAGCGGCGGACGACGCCAGACGCCAGCGCCAGCACGACGTCGTTGAGCTTGCCGCCGGCCTGCTTGGCCAGCGCCTTCGCCCGCGACAGCGGGATCGACACGCCGGCAAAGCTTCGTTCCGAGGAGATGGTCTTGTTGAGCATGGTCGGGGGCGACACCATGCTGGCGAGGCTCTCGCGCGACTTGGGATCGGCGACCTTGCCGAGCACGTCGGACACGCTCTTGAGCACGGTCGGGATGTTGCCGGCAAAGCGCACCGCGCTCTCGATCTGATACATCGCATTGTCGAAAAGAATCGAACCGATGTCGCTCTTGCCGGTGCGCGGCAGCTGAAGGTTCTTCGCAGCCTGCGAAGCATCGAGCGGCTGGCTGAACAGCTGCTGATAGGAATCGAGCAGGTTCGCGGCGATGTCGCGCGGCTCCTGCCCTGGTTTGCTGCCCGCCGTCGGCGGCTCGACCCTCCGCGGGATCGGCGAGATGTCGTAGATCATGTTGGTCAGCGCCGCGCCGGCGCCGCCGTCGATCGCGGCATGGTGCATCTTGGAATAAAGCCCGACCTCGTTGTCCTTCATGCCCTCGAACACGTAGAACTCCCAGAGCGGGCGGGCGCGATTCAAAAGCTTGGCATGCATCCAGCCGACGATGCGCTCGAGCGTGGCGCGGTCGCGCGGCTGCGGCAGGCTGGCGCGGAAGATGTGACGGTCGATGTCGAACTGGTCGTCCTCGACCCAGGACGGATGGTCGATGTCGAGCGGCGCCTTCTCCAGCCGCGCCTTCAGGATCGGCGCGATGTGCAGCCGCGAGACGATCATCGCCTTGAAGTCTTCGAAAAAGTCGCCCTTGTAGTCGTCGGGCAGGCGGAAGATCGCCATGCTGCCGACATGCATCGGCATTTCCGGTGTTTCCAGATAGAGAAACGACGCGTCCAGCGACGACAGCTTCTTACCGTCAGCCATAATTCCCTCCCGCAACGATTTGACGGGCGCCTTAGCCGGCGCTTCTCGTCAGGCCGATATTGCCTGTTCCGGCGGGGCATATGCAATGGCAAACGGCCCGGCCCGGTCAAATGGGGAGAATTCCCCCTCCGGTTGAGCCAGACGGTCGGCCACCGCCCACAGCGCCGCAGGATTCACCCCGAGCCCGAGATGGCTCGCCAGGTGCACCTCGATGTTTTCGGCACGGTCGGAGGGACGCAACAAGCAGGTCCGCCAGTTAACCACACCGTCGGCCCGCGAATAGATCGAGGTTGTCGGCACCGGCAGATCGCCGGCGATCGCCTCGCGCGCTTCCGCAAAATCCTCGACGCGCTCGCCGGACAGCGCCTCGTAGAGCCGCGTGGCGTTGGTCGCCCGCACGTCATTGGCAAAAGGGCTGCCGAGCGTGATGACGTAGCGAACCATGTCGGGCGCCCAAAGCGAAAGATCGCGGGCATAGACGCCGCCGAGACTCCACCCGACCAGGCTGACCTTGCGCCCGCTCGCGGCATGAATCTCGGCGAGTCGGGCGCGCAGCGCGTCCCGCATCCGGCCCAGCCCGCCGAGATTGCGGCCCATCCGCCAGGCATGCGTCTCGTAGCCGAGCTCGCTGAGATAGCGCCGCATCGGCGCCATCGAGAGGTCGCTGGCGAGAAAGCCCGGCAGCGCCAGCACCGGATGGCCATCGCCCCGCGGCGCCCGCATCAGGAGCGGCGACAGCAAGAGGCTTGCATTGAGCTCGAGCAGGCCACGGGCTTCTGCGAGCAACAGGGCGAGACCCGGCGGACGAAGCCGGCCTCTCTCCTGCGCCCCCTCGTACCCGGACGACACTATTTTTTCTTGTCGCTGCTGCGCGTGCCGCCGAGGCCGGCCATCGTGACGAACATATCCTGAAATCGCTCGGCGATCTTCGGATCGAACGTGAACCAGCTCTGGATCAGCGATTCCGGCGAGACCTTCTCGATGTTGCTGAGCACCTGCTGCTGCAGCTTGTCCATCACCGCCGTTTGCATCGGCCCTACGTCGGGCAGACCAAAGAACTGGCGAGCCTCGAGGGGGGTGCAGTCGATTTCGATGTTTACTTTCATGTCCCCTCCGGATGAGATTCGAGCCGCCTGGCGGAGTATCGCCGCGAGTTGTGCTGCGACGCAAGCGACCTGATGCAGGCGTCGCGTGCCCCGTCCCCCAATCGGGCAGTATGGTCAACCAAAGTCGAAAGAGGCGATCTTCCATGCCGGGCGGCATGGTCTGCATTGCTGCACAGCGGCGCAACTTGGCGCGTTCCTTGCTGGAATGGCGCTTGCACCGGTCGAGAACTCTGGGCAACATGGATCAATCAGCCCCGCCGAACAATCAAAAATCATCGGCATGGTAGAGTGGAGAGGGTCAAGAATGTCATTAGGTCGAAGTCTGTTTGCGGCGACGCTCGCCGGTACGCTTGCGTTGGCGGTCACGCCGGCGTCGAGCCAAACGCTCCGTTATGCCAACCAGGGTGACCTGAAGTCCCTCGATCCCTACACGCTCAACGAGAGCACGACCCACGCGCATCTCGGTCACGTCTACCAGGGCCTCACCGCGCGCGACAAGGACCTTAAGATCATTCCCGCGCTGGCGGAGAGCTGGGAAACTCCCGAGCCGACCCGATGGCGCTTCCATTTGCGCAAGGGCGTGAAGTTCCACAACGGCGACCCCTTCACCGCCGACGACGTCGTGTTCTCGGCCGATCGCGTCCGCAAGAAGGGGTCCAACATGCAGACCCGTCTTGCGCCCGACGTCAAGGTCGTCAAGGTCGACGACTACACCGTCGACTTCGTCCTGCCCTCGCCCAATCCCATCCTGCACAATTCGTGGGATGTCTGGTACATCATGGACAAGAAATGGGCCGAGGCGAACAACGTCGTCGATCCGACGCCGGTGGCGGCGACCACGCCCAGCTACGCCTCGCTGCACGAGAACGGCACCGGTCCCTTCATCATCGAAAGCCATCAGCCCGGCGTGAAGACGGTGTTCAAGGCCAATCCCAATTACTGGGGCAAGGTGGAAGGTAACCTGAAGGAGATCGTCTTCACCCCGATTTCCTCCGACGCCACCCGCGTCGCCGCACTGCTCTCCGGCGAAGTCGACGTCATCGAGCCGGTGCCGATCCAGGACATCTCCCGCGTCGATTCCAGCCCGAACGCCCAGGTGCTGAAGGGGCCGGAGCTGCGCACCATCTTCATCGGCTTCGACCAGACGCGCGATGAGCTGCTCTACTCAAACATCAAAGGCAAGAACCCGTTCAAGGACGCCCGAGTTCGCGAAGCCTTCTACAAGGCGATCGACATCGAGCTTATCAAGACGCGCGTGATGCGCGGACTGTCGACGCCGTCCGCGCTGATGATCGCGCCGGAACTGTTTGCGCTGTCCAAGGAGTTCACGCGGCCGAAATTCGATCCTGACGGCGCCAAGAAGCTCCTGACCGAAGCGGGCTATCCCGACGGCTTCGAGGTCACGATGGATTGCCCGAACGATCGCTACGTCAACGACGCCGCGATCTGCCAGGCCGTCGTCGGCATGCTCGCCCGCATCGGCGTCAAGATCAATCTCTTGGCGCAGCCGAAGGCGCAGTACTTCGCCAAGGTGCTCAAGCAAGGCGGCTACCAGACCTCGTTCTACCTCTTGGGCTGGACGCCGAGCACGATGGACTCGCACAACGTGCTGTACGACATCATGGGCTGCCGCGACGATGCGAAATCCTCGCGCGGCGAGGCCAATCTCGGCGGCTATTGCAACAAGGAATTCGACGCCATTACCGACAAGGTGCTGGTCGAGACCGACACCGCCAAGCGCAACCAGCTGATCAAGCAGGCCTACGACATCAGCATCAAGGACTGGGCCTACATTCCGCTGCATCAGCAGGCGCTGGCCTGGGGCGTATCGAAAAAGGTCAACCTGCCGCAGCGCGCCGACAATTTGGTCATGTTCCACTGGGCGACCAAGAAGGAATAGCGTCAGTCGAACACGAGGTCCCGGCGCACCAGGCGGCCGGGACCTTTCCTTTTTCCGGCTGACGAAGTCGTCGGCCGCACGCACCCAAGGATAGTGGAAGGCATGCTCGCTTTCACGCTTCGCCGCGCCGTTCAGGCCATCGGCGTCATGTTCGCCGTGGGCATCATCGCCTTCTCGATGTTCCGTTTCGCCGGTGATCCCGTCAACCAGATCGTCTCGATCGACACGTCGGCGGCCGAACGCGAAATCGTGCGTAAATCGCTCGGCCTCGACGATCCCGTGCCGGTGCAGTTCGTGCGCTACTTCGCCGATGCCGCGCAGTTCAAGTTCGGCGTCTCCTATCAGTTCCGCCAGCCGGTCTCGACTTTGTTGATGGAGCGGATGCCCGCCACGCTGGAACTTGCGATCTGCGCCACCGTCTTTGCAATGGTGTTCGGGATTCTGATGGGGGTCTATTCGGCGCTCCGGCGCGACACCATGCTGGCCAAGCTGTTCCAGGCGGTTTCGCTTGTCGGCATCTCGTTGCCGACTTTCCTGATCGGCATTCTGCTGATCTACCTGTTCGCCGTGACATTGGGCTGGTTGCCCTCGTTCGGCCGCGGCGAGGTGGTCAAGCTCGGCTGGTGGAGCACGGGCCTGCTCACGCTGTCGGGATTGAAGGCATTGATCATGCCCTCGATCACCCTCGGCCTGTTCCAGATGACCTTGATCATGCGGCTGGTGCGGGCGGAGATGCTGGAGGTGCTGCGAACCGACTATATCCGCTTCGCTCGTGCCCGGGGGCTGACCACCCGCGCCATCCATTTCGGCCACGCGCTGAAGAATACGCTGATTCCCGTCATCACGGTGGCCGGACTCCAGTTTGGCTCGGTTATTGCATTTTCGATCATCACCGAAACCGTGTTCCAATGGCCGGGCATGGGACTTCTGTTCGTGCAGGCCGTGCAGAACGTCGACATCCCGATCATGGCCGCCTACCTGCTGATGGTTTCGCTGATCTTCGTCACCATCAACTTGGTGGTTGATATCCTCTACACCGTGGTCGATCCGCGCCTCCGCGCGACCGTCGGCCGCGCCACATAAGGCAGCCCTGCATGTCCGACGCAGCCGCCTCCAACCCCGACGAGCAGAGCACGCCGCCCGCCCATGTCGGCCGCAGCTGGCTGAGCCGCGCGCTCGACAGCGACATCTTCTATTCGTTCCGCCGTTCCAAGCTGACCATGGTGGCGGCGGCCATCACCGTGCTGTTCTTCCTGCTCGCGATCTTTGCATCCGCCCTCGCGGTGCAGAACCCGTTCGATCCGGCGCAACTCCAGTTGATGAACTCGCGCATCTCGCCGCTCTGGACCGCCGACGGCCAGAGCCCGTTCCTGCTCGGCACTGACGAGCAGGGCCGCGACGTGTTCTCCGCCATCCTCTATGGAATGCGCATCTCGCTCGCGGTGGGCGTCGCCGGCGTGATCTTCGCCGGCGCGCTCGGCATCGCGCTCGGCCTGATCGCCGGCTATTTCGGCGGCGCGGTCGACGGCGTGATCATGCGGATCGCCGACGTGCAGCTCACCTTTCCCGCCATTCTGATCGCGCTGCTGGTCAACGGCATCGCCAAATCCATCTTCGGCAACCGGCTGGATGCCACCAGCATGCTCGTGGTGCTGGTGATCTCGATCGGCCTGAGCTTCTGGGTGGGGTATGCCCGAACGGTGCGCGGCTCCGTGATGGTCGAGAAGAACAAGGATTACGTGGCTGCCGCGCAACTGATCGGCCTGCCCGCGCCGACGATCATGCTGCGCCACGTGCTGCCCAACACTATGGGTCCGATCCTGGTCATCGCCACCATCAACCTGGCGCTCGCCATCATCACCGAAGCGACGCTGTCCTTCCTGGGCGTCGGCCTGCCCGACACGATGCCTTCGCTCGGCACCTTGATCCGCATCGGCAACAACTACCTGTTCGCCGGCGAATGGTGGATCGTCGCCTTCCCGGGCCTGGCGCTGGCCGGGCTGATCCTGTCGATCAATTTGCTGGGCGACTGGCTGCGCGACGCGCTCAATCCGAAACTCCGATGAGCAACATTTCGATGAGTCCGCCTCGCTCATGACCGAACCCATTCTCTCCGTGCGCAACCTCCAGGTGGAGTTCGCCTCCCGCCGCGGCACGCTGCGCGCCATCGACGGCGTCTCCTTCGACATCGCCAAGGGCGAGGTGCTGGGCGTGGTCGGCGAATCCGGCGCCGGCAAATCCGTCACCGGCCTCGCCGTGATCGGCCTGATCGATCCCCCCGGCCGCATCGCCGGCGGGGAGATTCGTCTCGCCGGCCAGCGCATCGACCATCTGCCGCCTGAGGAGATGCGCCGCATCCGGGGCAAGCGGATCGGCATGATCTTCCAGGACCCCCTCACCTCGCTCAATCCGCTCTACCGGGTCGGCGACCAGATCGTGGAGACGATCAGGACCCATTTGGACCTGTCCGAATCCGCCGCCCGCCGCCGCGCCATCGACCTGCTCGCCGAGGTCGGCATCCCCGCGCCGGACAGGCGCATCGACGGCTATCCGCACGAATTCTCCGGCGGCATGCGTCAGCGCGTCGTGATCGCGCTCGCGATCTGCGCCGAGCCCGAGCTGATCATCGCCGACGAGCCGACCACCGCGCTCGACGTCTCCGTGCAGGCGCAGATCATCTCGCTGATCAAGCGGCTCGGCCGCGATCACGGCACCGCCGTGATGCTGGTGACGCACGACATGGGCGTGATCGCGGAGACCTCGGACCGCGTCGCGGTGATGTATGCCGGCCGCGTCGCCGAGATCGGACCGGTGCAGGATGTCGTCAGAAATCCGCTGCACCCCTACGCCAAGGGCTTGATGGGCGCGATTCCGACGCTGGCTGGCGACGACAAGCGCCTCCAGCAGATCCCCGGTTCGATGCCGCGCCTCTCGGCGATCCCGCGCGGCTGTTCGTTCAATCCGCGCTGCGCCTTCGCCTTCGACCGCTGCCGGGTCGAGCGGCCGGAGCCGCTGCCGCGCGGCACGCAATCGGTCGCCTGCCACCTTTACGACAACATGCCGACGGAGAGCGCGGCATGAGCGCCCCCTTCGTTCAGGCCACAAATCTGCGCCGGGTGTTCGACGTCTCGAAGCCCTGGCTCAACCGCGTGCTCGAGGGCGGGCACCTCGAATATCTCAAGGCGGTCGATCACGTCACCTTCGACATCAGGAAGGGCGAGACCTTTGCGCTGGTCGGCGAGTCCGGCTCGGGCAAGACCACGGTGGCGCGGATGGTCGTGGGGCTGCTGCCGCCGAGCGCCGGCGACGTCCTGATCGACGGCGTCTCGATGACCGATCCGCGGCAGGCGCCGGCGCGGCGGAAGCTGCGCCGCCGCATCCAGATGATCTTCCAGGATCCCTATGCCAGCCTGAACCCGCGCTTCCGCGTGGACGCCATCATCGCCGAGCCGATCCGCGCCTTCGACCTGATCCAGGGCGAGCGCGACATCCGGGCCCGCGTCGCCGAGCTGCTCACCCTGGTCGGCCTGCATCCCGACGACCGGCTGAAGTTTCCGCACGAATTCTCTGGCGGCCAGCGTCAGCGCATCGCGATTGCGCGGGCGCTCGCCTCCGATGCCGAGTTCATCGTCTGCGACGAGCCGACTTCCGCGCTCGACGTCTCGGTGCAGGCGCAGATCCTCAACCTGATGCGCGACCTCCAGGACAAGTTCGGCCTGACCTACATGTTCATCAGCCACAACCTCGCCGTGGTCCGCCACATGGCAAGCCGCGTCGGCGTGATGTATCTAGGCCGCATCGTCGAGATCGCGGAGGGACGCGAGCTGTTCGCCAATCCGCGCATGCCCTACACCAAGATGCTGCTGGGCGCCGTGCCCGACCTTGCCATGAGCGGCCGCCAGCGCATTCCGGTGAAAGGCGAGATTCCGAACCCGATCAACCCGCCCTCCGGCTGCGCCTTCAACCCGCGCTGCCCGCTGGCGTTCAATCTCTGCCGCAAGGAGGCCCCGGAACTGATCGGCGGCGTCGCCTGCCATGCGGTCAACACCGCGCCGGTCCCGGCGTGACGCGCGCGTGCCATGCAGCCTGCGCATTTGGCGGCGGCCTGCCCCTGTGATCAATTGCGCGCGCCGCAAATGAGGTATCCGATGGCCAGCAACGTCAATCCCGATCCCTTTACGACGCGCCCCGAGATCGAGGGCACGTTCGGGGTCGTCGCCACCACGCACTGGATCGCGACCGCAATCGGCATGGCCATCCTCGAAAAAGGCGGCAACGCCTTCGACGCCGGCGTCGCCACCGCCTTCACGCTCCAGGTGGTCGAGCCGCATCTGAACGGCCCCGGCGGCGACGTGCCCGTCATCGTGCACGATGTGAAGCGCGGCCGCACCGAGGTGATCTGCGGCCAGGGCCCGGCGCCGGCGCGCGCCACCATCGCGCACTACAGGAGCGAGGGCCTCGACATGGTGCCGGGCACCGGCCTGCTCGCGGCCTGCGTCCCCGGCACCTTCGAATCCTGGATGATGCTGTTGCGCGACTACGGCACGATGCGCGTGCGCGACGTGCTGGAGCCGGCGATCTCCTATGCGCGCGACGGCTACCCGCTGGTGGAGCGCGCCTGCGCCACGATCCAGACCGTCGAGCAATTGTTCCGCAAGCACTGGCCGACCTCGGCCGCCGTCTACCTGCCGAACGGCGAGGTCCCGACGCCCGGCACGCTGTTCACCAACAAGACACTGGCTGCGACCTACGCCCGGATCCTGAACGAAGCGGAAAGCGGTGGCGGTGGCCGCGATGCCGAGATCGAGCGGGCGCGCAAAGCCTGGTCGCAAGGCTTCGTCGCCGAGGCCATCGACCGGTTCTGCCGGACCCAGGAGGTGATGGATGTCAGCGGCTCGCCGCATCGCGGCGTGCTTTCCGCCGACGACATGGCGCGCTGGCAGCCGACCATCGAGGCGCCACTCACCTACGATTATGGCCGCTACACCGTCTGCAAGGCCGGCGTCTGGAGCCAGGGCCCGGTGACGCTGCAGCAGCTGGCGCTGCTGAAGGGTTTTGCGCTGGACGGGCTCGATCCGACTGGCCCTGAGTTCATCCATCTGCAGATCGAATGCGCCAAGCTCGCCTTTGCCGACCGCGAGAAGTTCTACGGCGATCCGAAATTCAGCGAGATCCCGATCGGGACGCTGCTGTCGGATGCGTATAATGACGAGCGCCGCAAGCTCGTGACCGAGAAAGCTTCGCTCGATCTTAGGCCCGGCGCGGTCGAGGGCTTCGGCGGCGTCGTCAAGCTGCGCCGCGCCGAGGGCCAGCGCGAGGCTGTCGGCGCTTTAGGCACCGGCGAGCCGACCGTGGGACGCTTCGGCGAGGTGCGCGGCGACACCGTGCATTTCGACATCATCGACAAGGCCGGCAACATGGTGTCGTCGACGCCATCCGGTGGCTGGCTGCAATCCTCGCCCGTCATTCCCGAATTGGGTTTCTGCCTCGGCAGCCGCGCCCAGATGTTCGATCTGGAAGAGAACCAGCCGAGTTCGCTGGCGCCCGGCAAGCGGCCGCGCACGACGCTGTCGCCGAGCATGGCGCTGCGCGACGGCGAGCCTTACCTCGCCTGGGGCTCGCCCGGCGGCGATCAGCAGGATCAGTGGATCACCCAGTTCTTCCTGCGCCACGTCCATTGCAATCTCAATCTCCAGGAGGCGATCGACGCGCCGGCCTGGCACTCCGAGCATTTCCCGATCTCGTTCTGGCCGCGCACCGCGCGCCCCGGCGTGCTCGTGGTCGAGAACCGCGTGCCCAAGGCGACGATCGAGAACCTGCGCGAGCGCGGGCACATCGTCGAGGTCGGCCCCGACTGGTCCGAAGGCCGCCTCACCGCGGCCTCGCGCGTCGGACCGCGCCGGCGCGCCGCCGCCAATCCGCGCGGCATGCAAGGTTACGCCGCTGGACGCTGATAGGCAGCACATGACCTGGTCGATCATCGCGAAAGATCCTGCCACCGGCCAGTTCGGCATCGCGGTCGCGACCCGGTTCTTCGCCGTCGGCGCCCGCGTGCCCTATATCGCGGCCGGCCTCGGCGCGATCGCGACGCAGGCCTTCGTCAATCCCTATTACGGCATCGACGGGGTGAAGCTGCTGCGCGAGGGTCTCAACGTCCACGACGTGCTCGCAACGCTGCTCGCGGCGGACGAGGGCCGCGAAAGCCGGCAGGTTCACATCATGGATGCGAGCGGCGCAATCGCGGCGCATACCGGCCGCGACTGCGTCGACTGGTGCGGGCATGTCGCGGGCAGCGGCTATTCGATCGCCGGCAACATGCTCGCGGGCGCCGACGTGCTTGCCGAGACGGCAAAGACCTATCTCGCCAATGACAGCCTGCCCTTTCCGCGCCGCCTGCTCGCGGCGATGCGCGCAGGGGAAGCCGCCGGCGGCGACAAGCGCGGCAAGCAGTCCGCGGCGCTCCTGATCCACGGCGAGGAGGAATGGCCGGCGCTGGACATTCGCGCCGACGATCATCACGACCCGCTCGGCGAGCTCGAACGGCTCGAACACGTCAGCCACGAGCTCTGGGTGCACTTTCGCGCGTCGATGCCGACGCGAAAGAACCCGGCCGGCGACACCGATCGCAGCGCCATCGACGCCAGCATCGCAGCCGCGCGCGCAAGACAGTCATGAGCGCGAGCCCTCTCATCGAGATCAGGGACCTGCGCATCCGTTTCCACGGCGACGACGGCCGCATCACCCACGCGGTCGACAGCATCGATCTCAGCGTGGCCAACGGCGCGACGCTGGGCCTCGTCGGCGAATCCGGCTGCGGCAAAAGCGTGACGTCGCTCGCGATCATGGGTCTATTGCCGAAACAAAGCGCGGAGATAACCGGCGCGATCCGCTTCGACGGCCTCGATCTGCTGCGGACGACGGATCAGACCCTGCGCGATTTGCGCGGCAACCGGCTCGCGATGATCTTCCAGGAGCCGATGACCTCGCTCAATCCGAGCTTCACGATCGGCGACCAGATCATCGAGACCATCTTGCGCCATCGCGGCGGCTCGCGGAAAAGCGCGCGCGAGCGGACGATCGAGCTGTTGCGCCGCGTCCACATCCCATCACCCGAACGGCGCATCGACGAATATCCGCACAAGCTGTCCGGCGGCATGCGCCAGCGTGTGATGATCGCGATGGCGCTGGCCTGCGATCCGCACCTCCTGATCGCGGACGAGCCGACCACGGCGCTCGACGTCACGCTGCAGGCTCAGATCCTGGAGCTGATGCGCGAGCTGAAGGCCGCCAGCGGCGCCGCCATCATCCTGATCACCCACGATCTCGGCGTCGTCGCCGAAGTCTGCGACGAGGTCGCGGTGATGTACGCCGGCGAGATCGTCGAGCGGGCGCCGGTGGACGAGCTGTTCTCGGCTCCGCAGCATCCTTACACAGTGGGCCTGCTCGGCTCGATCCCGCGGCTCGACCGTCGCGCCGAGCAGCTTGCGACGATCGAAGGCATGGTGCCGAACATGGCGCAGCCGCCGGCCGGCTGCCGCTTCGCGGCGCGCTGCCCATTCGTGCTGGACGCCTGCACACATGCGCCGCCGCCATTGCTCGAAATCAGCCCCGGCCATCTCTCGCGCTGCATCCGCGCGCCGCTCGAACGTCTGGTGGCGTGATGGTGCTGCTCGAGGTCAACGGCCTGGTCAAGCATTTCGTCGCCCAGCGCTCGCTGTTCGGCCGGCCGCTGGCGCACGTCAAGGCGGTCGATGGCGTTTCCTTCTCGCTCGAGGCCGGCAAGACGCTGGCACTGGTCGGCGAGTCCGGCTGCGGCAAATCCACGCTCAGCCGCCTGGTGCTGCGGCTGATCGAGCCGGATTCGGGCACGGTGCGGTTCGACGGCCGCGACCTGCTCGCGCTCGACGCCGGCGGCTTGCGCGCGTTCCGCCGCGAGGCGCAGATCATCTTCCAGGACCCCTATGCCTCGCTCAACCCGCGCATGACGGTCGGCCAGATCCTGACCGAACCGCTGGCCCTGCACGATCTCGTGCCGCCGGCACAGCGGCGCGCACGCGTCGCCGAGCTGCTGCGGCTGGTCGGGCTGGAGCCGAGACTGGCCCGGCGCTATCCGCACGAATTCTCCGGCGGCCAGCGCCAGCGCATCGCCATCGCCCGCGCCCTCGCGGTCGAGCCGAAGCTGATCATCTGCGACGAGCCGGTCTCGGCGCTCGACGTCTCGATCCGCGCGCAGATCCTCAACCTGCTGCGCGAGCTGCAGGACCGGCTCGGCCTCGCCTACATCTTCGTCTCGCACGACCTCGCCGTGGTCAAGCACATCGCCGACCATGTGGCGGTGATGAATCTCGGCCAGATCGTCGAGACGGCAGAGGCCGATGCGCTATTCGCCGCGCCACGTCATCCCTACAGCCGGGCGCTGCTGTCCGCGATCCCGCTGCCGCAGCCGAAGGCGAAACGAACGACGGTCCTGCTGGAGGGCGAAATCCCGAGCGCGCTCAATCCTCCGGCCGGCTGCCGTTTCCACACCCGCTGCCCGTTCGTGATCGAGCGTTGCCGCAGCGAGGCGCCGAAGCTCACGGCGGACGGCACCGGCCATGCCGCCGCCTGTCACCGAACGGCAGAGCTGCCGTCTGCCGATGCCATTCTGCCGGTCGCGGGCGGATTTTCGCCGGCGCTTGCAAGATTGGTCGCGGCCTTCAGCCAAAAGACGGAAGGCCGGAGCTCCGCCGGGGTTGGTATACAAGACACTGCGTCTACAACGAAATAGCCGAAGCAATGGGGATTGTCCGATGAAGATGTTTCGCCTGGCCGCAACGGCCGCCGCCCTCCTGTTGTCGACCGGAGCCGTGCAGGCTCAGACCACGCTTCGCATAGGCCTCGCCGAGGACCCCGATATCCTCGATCCCACGATGGCGCGCACCTATGTCGGCCGCATCGTGTTCTCCGCCTTCTGCGACAAGCTGTTCGACATCGACGAGAAGCTCAACATCGTGCCGCAGCTCGCGCTGTCGAGCGAGACTGTCGACGACGGCAAGGGCCTCGTCATCAAGTTGCGCTCCGGCGTGAAATTCCACGACGGCGAGCCGCTCGATGCCGAGGCCGTCAAGTTCTCGCTGGAACGCCATCTGACGTTCACCGGCTCGTTCCGCAAGCCGGAGCTGGCCTCGGTCGATCACATCGAGGTCGTCGATCCCCTCACCGTCAAGCTGGTGCTGAAGTCGCCGTTCTCGCCGCTGCTCGCCCAGCTCACCGACCGTGCCGGCATGATGGTGTCGCCGAAGGCCGCGAAAGAGGCCGGCGACAAGTTCGGCCTGCGCCCGGTCTGCGCCGGCCCCTACAAATTCGTCGAGCGGGTGCAGCAGGACCGCATCGTGTTCGAGAAGTTCGCCGACTACTGGAATAAGGACAACGTCTTCATCGACAAGATCGTGTTCCAGCCGATCGTCGATGCCACCGTGCGGCTCGCGAACCTGAAATCCGGCGGGCTTGACCTGATCGAGCGCGTGCTCGCCACGGATCTGAAGGACGTGCGCGCGGATTCGAGGCTGAAGGTCGCGACCGCCATCGAGCTCGGCTATCAGGGCATCACGCTCAACATCGGCAAGGACAAGGCCAAGGGACCGCTCAGCCAGTCCGCCAAGGTGCGCCAGGCACTCGACCTCGCCATCGACCGCGAGGCGATCAACCAGGTCGTGTTCAACGGTGAGTTCAAACCAGGCAACCAATGGGTCAATCCGGATCACCCCTATTATCAGGGTGCATTTCCCATCCGCAGCCGTGATGTCGCCAAGGCCAAGGCGCTGCTGAAGGAAGCCGGCGTGACGCCGCCTGTCAGCGTCGACTTTCTGGTGCCGAAGGGTGCCGAAACCGAAGCCGTGGCCCAAGTGGTGCAATCCATGGCGAGCGAAGCCGGCTTTGATATGAAGATCCGGGTTACCGAGTTCGCAACGTCGCTGAAGCAGGCCGAAACCGGCGACTACCAGGCCTTCATGCTGGCATGGAGCGGACGCATCGACCCCGACGGCAATTCCTACGTGTTCTTGCACAAGGACGCGCCGCAGAACTACAGCGCATGGAACAACCCTCAGGCCGACAAGGCGCTGCAGGACGCGCGGCTGGTCACCGATCCCGCCAAGCGCAAGGCGAGCTATGAGACGCTCGCCAAGCTCGTGCAGGAGGAGGAGCCGCTGCTCTACCTCTACCACCGCCGCATCATCATCGCGCACACGACCAGGCTCGAAGGCTACAGGCAGATGCCCGACGGCCTCGTGCGCGTGATCGGGCTGAAGTTGAAGTGATCGATCTGAAACTCAGTCCGTGTCCTAGGCGCGGCGCAGCGCGGAAGCGCTGCTCCGCAGAGCCGGGACCCGCGGCGACGACGAACCGTGGCAGCTGGGTCCCGGTTCAGCGGCGCAACGTTGCATGTTGCGCCGCGCCCGGGACACAGGTGCGACCATGCTGAACTTCCTCGCCCGCCGCCTTGCGCAGATCGTGCCGACGCTGTTCTTCGTCTCGGTGCTGATCTTCTCGCTGCAGCAATTGCTGCCGGGCGATCCTGCGCTGGTGATGGCGGGCGAAGAGCGCGATCCGGCCGTGATCGAGCAGATCCGCCGCCAGTACCGGCTCGATCAGCCCGTGCCGGTCCAGTACGTCTACTGGATCAAGGGCGTTCTCGCGGGCGATTTCGGCGAGTCGCTGCGCAACAAGATGCCGGTGCGCGAGCTGATCGCGCAGAAGTTGCCGGTGACTCTGCAGCTCGGCTCGATGGCGATCGTGATCGCGTTCCTGATCGGCATTCCCGCCGGCATCGTCGCCGCCGTCAAGAAGGGTTCGGCCTGGGACTATTGCGCGAACCTGTTTGCGCTGTGGGGCATCTCGACGCCGAACTTCTGGCTCGGGATCATGCTGATCTTCCTGTTCTCGATCGAGCTCGGCTGGCTGCCGGCGTCCGGCTACGTGCCGCTCACGGAGAACTGGCGCGCCAGCCTGGCGGTCACCATCATGCCGGCCTTCGTGCTCGGCAATGCGATTGCCGCTGTCCTGATGCGGCATACGCGCAGCGCCATGCTGCAGGTGCTGGAAAGCGATTACGTCCGCACCGCGCGCGCCAAGGGCCTGTTGGAGCGCTCGGTGATCCTCAAGCATGCCATGCGCAATGCGCTGACCCCTATCATCACCCTCGGCGCGCTCGAGCTCGGCACGCTGCTGTCCGGCGCCGTCCTGACCGAGCAGATCTTCTCCATTCCCGGCTTCGGCAAGCTGATCGTGGATGCCGTGTTCAACCGCGATTATGCCGTGGTGCAGGGCGTGGTGCTGGTAACGGCCACGATCTACATCACGCTGAACCTCGTGGCCGACATCGCCTACATCCTCGTCAATCCGCGGCTTCGGGGCTAGATTCATGACCGACGCCGCGCTGCCGAGCCCCCTCACGCATTCCGACGAGCTGGACAGCCCGGCCCGCCGCGCGCGCCGGCGGCTGTTCAAGCGGAAGGCGGCGGTGTTCGGCCTCATCGTGCTCACGATGTTCATCCTGCTCGCCGTGCTGGCTCCGCTCATCGTGCCCTATGATCCCATCGCGACGAGCTGGAGCCTGGTGCGCAAGCCGCCCAACGCGGCGCACTGGTTCGGCACCGATGAGCTCGGCCGCGACATCCTCAGCCGGATCGTCTACGGCGCGCGGGCCTCACTGCTGGCGGGCCTCATCTCGGTCGCGATCGCGCTCGGCATCGGCGTTCCGCTCGGCCTCCTCGCCGGTTATCGCGGCGGCTTCATCGATGCGCTGATCAGCCGGGTCACGGACGCGATGCTGGCGTGCCCGTTCCTGATCCTGGCGATCGCGCTTGCGGCATTCCTCGGACCGAGCCTCGGCAACGCCATGATCGCGATCGGCATCTCGGCAACACCGATCTTCATCCGCCTGACCCGCGGCCAGGTCCTCGTGATCAAGGCCGAGGACTATGTCGAGGCGGCGCGCGCGCTCGGCAATCCGCCGTGGCGGATCGCGCTCTCGCATATCCTGCCGAACATCCTGCCCGCGCTGCTGGTGCAGGCGACGCTCTCGATCGCCGCCGCCATCATCGCCGAAGCTGCGCTGTCGTTCCTCGGGCTCGGCCAGCAACCGCCGGCACCGTCCTGGGGCAGCATGCTGAACGCCGCGCAACGCTTCCTGACACAGGCGCCGTGGATGGCGATCTGGCCGGGACTTGCGATCTTTCTCGTGGTGCTGTCGCTGAACCTGCTCGGCGACGGCCTGCGCGATGCGCTCGATCCGCGGCAGCGGTAGAACCAACAATACTAGCCGACAGTGAGGTTCGTTCACCTCTCCCGTAGGGAGAGGCCGAACTGCGAAGCAATTCGGGTGAGGGGATCAGCTCCATCGAGGAAACCAAACCCCTCACCCGGCGCTACGCGCCGACCTCTCCCTATGGGAGAGGTGAACAGCGAGCGCCGTCAGCGGCTCAAATGACCACTTCCCGCATCACGCGGCGGCAATCCATCTCGTATTCCAGATCGACCACCGGCGGCCGGGCGAAATGCCAGGTCAGGCCGGAGCGCAGCGCGCCGCGACGAACCAGCTCGTCGGCCAGCGCGTGATGGAAGTCGTGGATAGAATAAGCCTGGACGCCGGTCGTGTCCTTCCATCCAAAACCGAACGCCGCCATCCGGGTCTCCATCTGCGAGGTGGTGAAACGTACCTTCTCGCGCAGGCCCTCCGGGCTGAGATCGCGATAGCGCACCGTGCGTTCGACATAGGTGCCGCTGCCCTCGCGCGCCTCGGCGCCGCCGGCGATCACGAAAGACGGCACCTTGGAGCGGGTCGGCCGCGTGAACGAGAAGGCATAGAACGACGGCTCGGAGGGCGGATCGATCTCGGGACAGACATTGCTGCGCGCCACCGGATTGGTGGTACCATCGAAGATGCCCCATTCCGACAGCGTCTTGACATAGTGCAGGTTGAACGCGCGAAAGCCCTCCTCGCTGAAGGCCGCCGGCGAACGCAACTCGCAGGCGCAGAACGCCGTCAGCGGACGCCCCGCTTCCTGGATGAACTTCGCCGCGAGCGCAAAGCCTTCGGCCAATGGGACCAGACGATCGAAGCGGACGCGTTCGATCTCGCAACCGTCATCCGCGGCTGCTCCCGCTGAATATTGAAACACGGACGGGATGAAGCGATAGTTGCCGGAGGGGAAATCACGGATCATGACGAACTCCTATTCAAGCTGCATGCGAATGCCCTTGGCGCCGTTGAGAAGGCGCTTCAGGTGAAAACCGGCCAGGGAATCGTCGGCATGCGCGCCGACCAGCGCAGCAAAGGCAGGCATGGCCGCGGCGTCGCCGGCCGCCATCCTGGCGAAAGCCTCCGCATACAGCGCGGTTTCCGGCGCCGCGTATTTCGTCGGCGGCAACGGCTCGAACGCGCGCAACGGCTCGCTGCGTCCGCGCAGCATCAGCTCACCCACGGGGCGCCCTTGAAAATTCTCAGCCGCCTCGGCAACGCTGGCGCTGACGCAGATGCGCGTCCCCAGATGCTTGTTGGCGGCCTCCAGCCGCGCCGCGATGTTGATCGAATCCCCATACGCGGTGTAGTCGAAGTAACGGTTGCCGCCGAAATTGCCGACCAGCGCCGGCCCGGCGTGAATGCCGATGCGGGTCGCACCAAAGGTGATGCCCATCGCATGTTGCCGGCCTCGGAACTCCTCCGCCCAGGTATCGAGCGCGTGGGCACAGGCGACCGCGCGCGTGGCATAGTCCGGCTGATCTCCGGGCGCGTTGAAGAGCACCTGGATCGCATCGCCAATGATCTTTGCGACCGTCCCTTCATGCGCGAACACGATCTCGGTCATGCCGCCGACATACTCGTTGAGCAGCTTGCCCAATGCCTCGGGCGGGGCGGTCTCGACCAGCGAGGTGAAGCCCGTAATGTCGGTGAAGATGGTGGCGACATCTCGCCACTTCACTTCGATCCCCTCGCCTTCGCCGCTGGCGGCCAGACGTTTGGCCAGCTCGGGCGAGAAATGACGCGACAGCGCGGCATGGGCGCGCTCGGCTTCCATCTGGCGCCGGCGCACCTCGTGCAGCATCTCGACGTGGCGGATGGTCTTGCCGATCGTGGCTTCCAGATCGGCGAAGTCGATCGGCTTGGTCAGGAAGTCGAACGCCCCGCGGTTCATGGCGGTTCGAATGTTGCTCATGTCGCCATAGGCGGAGACGATGATGGTTGATTTCTTCTCCTCGGCCTCCTGGAGCTTCGCCAGCAGCGACAGCCCGTCCATCCGGGGCATGTTGATGTCGGAAACCACCATGTCGACCTGCGGGTTCTGCTCGAGCGAGGCCAGCGCCTCGAGACCGTCGCGGGCGAACATGATGGTCACCTCTCCGTCGCGGATCTGCCTGCGGAACTTTTGCAGGACCAGCGCCTCGAGATCCGGCTCGTCGTCGACGAAGAGGATGGTGGTGCTCATGCGGCCTGCTCGAGCCTCGTGTCGATCTCCTGTCGCAGCAAGGCGAAGTCGATCGGCTTGGTGAGCAGCCCGACGGCGCCGCGCTCGATCGCCTTCCGCCGCGTCTCGGCATCGCCATAGGCCGTGATCATGATGACGGGAACGTCCGGGTGCGCGGCACGCACCTTCGGCAGCATGTCCAGCCCGCTCATGCCTGGCATGTTTATGTCGGACAGGATCAGCGAGGGGGTGCGGACCTCGGCGGCACGCTTGAGCGCATCGGGCGCGGAGGTGGCGAACTCCATCTGAAAGCGGCCGGCGCGCAGCTCGCGTCGGAACTGCTGCCGGAACAGCGCCTCGACGTCGGGCTCGTCGTCAACGACCAGGATGTAAGCGTTCACCACTTGCCTCCGGACATGCCGCCTGCCGCCGTGCGCGGCAGGGTGATGGTGAATTCGGTAATACACCGGGTTCGGTATCCACGTCGATGGCGCCGCCGTGCTGCTTCACGACGATATCATGCGTCGAGCGATCGCCGCAGGCCGGAGGTCCGCTGCGGCTGCGGCGCCGAAATTGCAGATGCCGTGGCACAACGAAAAAAGGGCGGCAACGGTCTGGCCGCTGCCGCCCTCCGGTTCGCGTGCGAGCCGTCTCAGGTCGGCCGCAAGGCCTTGCCGCCGAGATCGAGCTCGTTGACCTGCTTGTTCCGCTCGGAATCGGCCGCCGCGCGGTGGTCGGTCGCCAGCACCACGTACACCGCCGGCAGCACGAACAGGGTGAACAGCGTGCCGATCGACATGCCGGCCACGACGACCAGACCGATCGAGAAGCGGCTGGCCGCGCCCGCGCCGGTCGCCGTCAGGAGCGGGATCAGGCCGGTGACCATCGCGGCCGTCGTCATCAGGATCGGCCGCAGGCGGATGCGGGCCGACATTTCGATGGCCGAGCGGCGGTCGAGCCGCTCGTTGACCTGGAGCTCGTTAGCGAATTCCACCATCAGGATGCCGTGCTTGGTGATCAGGCCGACCAGGGTCAGCAGGCCGACCTGGGTGTAGATGTTCATGGTCGCAACGCCGAAGAACAGCGGGATCAGCGCACCGACGATCGCCATAGGCACCGAGATCATGATCACCAGCGGATCGCGCAAACTCTCGAATTGCGCTGCCAGCACCAGGAAGATGATGATCAGCGCGAAGCCGAATGTGATCGCGAGCTGGTTGCCTTCCTGAACGTATTGCCTGGAGTCCGCCAGATAGTCGTGGCTGAAGCCCTGCGGCAGATTCTTGGCCTCGCTTTCGAGGAAGTCGACCGCCGCGCCGATGGTCACGCCCGGCATCGGCACCGCCGAGAACGTCGCCGAATTGAGCTGGTTGTAGTGCGTCAGCGAGTTCGGGTCGGTCTTGGTCCTGATCGAGACCACGGTCGACAGCGGAAGCTGCTGGCCGGTGTTCGTGGTCACATAATAGCCGCCGAGCGATTCCGGCGAGAGCCGGTTGATGCGCGGCACCTGCGGAATGACCTGGTACGAGCGGCCCTCGAGATTGAAGCGGTTGATGTAGTTGCCGCCGAGCAAGACCGCGAGCGTCGAGCCGAGATTCTGCATGTTGACGCCCAGATCCTGCGCCTTGGTACGATCGATCGTGACTTCGACGTTCGGCTGGCTATAGGCAAGGTCGCTGTCGGAGACGATGAACATGCCGCTCTTGCGCGCCGCGTCCTTCAGCTTTTCCATTTGTTCATAGACCGTCTGGAAGCTGGCCGTGGAGTTGATCACCATCTGCACCGGCAGGCCGCCGGGTCCGCCCGGCAGCGGCGGCAGGTTGAACGCGAAGGCCTGCACGCCCTCGATCTTGGAGAGCTCGGCCTGCACCAGCGGCTTCAAAGCGATCGACGAGCGCTTGCGCTCGTCCCAGGGCTTGAGCAGCATGCCGGCGATGCCGCCCTGCGGACCGTTGATGCCGTTCAGCACGAAGCGAAGATCGGTCTCGGGGAATTTCTGGAATTCCTTGTCGAGTTTCTCGCCGTAAAAATCGACATAATCAATGTTGGCGTATTTCGGTGCCTTGGTCACCGCGAAGACGATGCCCTGGTCTTCCTCCGGTGCCAGCTCCTTCGACGTGTGCATGTAGAGGAAGCCGACAAGCCCGAGGATGGTCACCGCGAACAGGCCGGTGATCGCCTTGTAATCGAGCGAGCGGTCGAGCCTGCGGCCGTACCAGCGCGTCATCGCGCCGAACACCCGGTTCACGAACTTGGCGAAGCGGCCCTCTTCGGTGTTCTTCAGCAGCACCGAGCACATCATCGGCGACAAGGTCAACGCAATCACGCCGGACACGATCACCGAGCCCGCCAGTGTGAAGGCAAATTCGCGGAACAACGAACCGGTGAGGCCACCGAGGAAACCGATCGGCGCGTACACCGCGGCGAGCGTGATGGTCATCGAGATCACAGGACCCACGATCTCACGCGCACCCTGCAACGACGCCTGGACCGGCGTCTTGCCCTCCTCCAAATGGCGGTGGATGTTCTCCACCACCACGATGGCGTCGTCGACCACAAGGCCGATCGCCAGCACCATCGCAAGCAGCGTCAACAGGTTGAAGCTGAAGCCCAGCGCCAGCATCAGGGTGCAGACGCCGATCATCGACAGGGGAATCGTGACGACGGGAATGATGACCGATCGGAGCGAGGCCAGGAACAAAAAGATGACCACGATCACGATGATCACGGCTTCGCCCAGTGTCTTCTCCACCTCGTCGATCGAAGACTGGATGAACTTGGTCGAGTCGTAGGCGACCTTCATCTTCATCGACGGCGGCAGGTTGCGTTCGAGCTCGGGGAACAGCGCGCGGACACCCTTGACCAGCGTCAGCGGATTGCCTTGCGGCGTCGCCTGCACACCGATGAAGATCGCGTGCTCGCCGTTGAAGGCGACGCTGGCGTTCGTGCTCTGGGCGGCAAGCTCGACGGTGGCGATGTCCTCCATCCGCACGAAGCCGCCGTCCTTGGCCTTCACGATCATCTTCTTGAACTGATCGACATTGGTCAGATCGGTGTTCGTCGAGACGTTGGAGACGATCAGATAGCCCTTGGTCTGGCCTGCCGCGGATTGGAAGTTGTTGGCCTGGATCGCAGCGGCAACGTCGGTCGCCGAAACGTTGCGGCCGGCCATCTTCACAGGATCGAGCCAGAGCCGCATCGCGAAGGTTTGCCCGCCGAGAATGTCAGCCGACGCGACGCCATCGACGGTCGACAGCACCGGCTGCACCACACGCGTCAGATAATCCGAGATCGCCGAGCCCGACAGCTCCTCGGACGAGAAGCCGAGATACATCACGGCCGTGGTCTGCCCGGTGGTCTTGGTAACGATCGGGTCGTTGGATTCCTTCGGGATCAGATATTTGACCGAGTTCGTCTTCGCCAGAACCTCGGTGAGCGCCTGGTTCGGGTCGAAATTCAGCTTGATGTAGACCTGGATCGTCGAGGTGCCGAGCACCGAGGACGAGGTGATGTAATCGACGCCCTCGGCCGAGGCGACCGCCTGCTCGATTGGCGTCGTGATGAAGCCCTGGATCAGGTCCGCCGACGCGCCGGGATAGACGGTCGTGATGTTGATGACCGTGTTCGACAGCTTGGGATACTGCCGGATCGGCAGCACCATCGCCGCGCGCAGGCCGATCAGCAGGATCAGCAGGCTGACGACGACCGACAGAACCGGGCGCTTGATGAAAATATCGGTAAGGGCCATCGCGGCGATCTCGATTTCTTTGTCTCAAGAGAAGTGATCCGGCCAGGCCGGATCACTCGAGCGTCATGGATCAATAGCGCGGCGGCTGCGCCGGAATCTGCGGAGCCGGGTCGGTCGAAATCGACACCGCCGCGCCCGATTGCAGCTTGAGCTGGCCGACGGCGACGACCTTGTCGCCCGGCTTCACGCCCTTGAGGATTTCGACGCGACCTTCGACCCGGTTGCCGGTCTGCACGAAGGTGCGCACTGCGGAGAGGCTGGTCTTGCCGTCTTCTTCCTTCTTCTCGGTGATCACGAACACCGAGTCGCCGTACAGCGTGTAGTCGACCGCCGTCTCGGGAACGGTGATGACGGCCGGCTTGTCCGGCAGCACCACCGTGGTCGTCACGAACATGCCGGGCTTGAGGATCTTCTCCGGATTAGCGATCGTCGCCTGCACGCGGATGTTGCGGGTGTCGGTCGAGATCTGCGGCTCGATCGTGGTGATCTTGCCTTCGAAGGTGCGGCCCGGATAGGCGTCGACCTTGAGCCGAACAGGCTGGCCGACCTTGAGGCTGCCGGAATCCTTTTCGGTCACCGTGAAGTTGGCCCACAGCTCCGACAGATCGGTCAGCGATACGATCGCCGTACCTGCCGTCAGGTATTGACCGACCTCGACCTTGCGGACGCCGAGATCGCCGGCGAACGGTGCGCGGACCAGCTTTTGCGAGATCAAGGCTTCCGTCTTGGCGATGCCCGCTTGCGCCTGGTCGTAGGCAGCCTGCGCGGAATCGACGGTTGCCTGCGGGCCGAACTGGCGCGCGGCCAGCTGCTTGGCACGGTCGAGCGACAGCTGCGCGACGGTCGCCTGGGCCTTGTAATTGGCGAGGTCGCCCTGCTCCGGCGCATCGAACAGCTGCACGAGGGGCGTGCCGGCCTCGACACGCGTGCCCGGCTGGAACTTGATCTCGGTGACGCGGCCGTTGACGTCGGCACTGACGTCGACCTGGTGCACGGCGACGAGGCTGCCCACCGCGGTGAGCAGGTTCGGCACCACCTCGGACTTCGCCTCCGCCGCGCTGACGGCCGTCGGCGGCGGCTTGTTGTTGGCGAAGAACTGCTTGATCATCTGGCCGCGGAAATAGTTGAACCAGACGAGGCCACCGACGAGCGCGGCGAGCAGCGTGCCGACGATGATGAACCACAGCACCGGCCGTACCGGACGCTTGGGAGCCTTGTTGTCGATCGGTTCGCCCGAAATCTTGTGCTCGGTTACGATGTTCATGTCATGCACTTTCTGCAATCGCCGTCTTGCCGGCGTCCGCGGCCTGATCGTGGCCCAGATGCGAAGCAATTGCGGCGTCGTTAAGTCCGATGCCTCTCAGGAGAAACTCGCACAGCTGCCGCTCGAGGTCGTCCGCCCTGCCGTAGACGAGGCAAGGAGTGGCGGACAGCCTGGTCAGCGCGGCCGTCATCACCGTGTGATGCGCAAACCAGAACAGGTTGAACGGCTCGCCGCTGCATGGCCGCGCGTCCCCGGCGACAACGGCACGTTCGAACGAGGCGGCGAAGGTCGCTCCGATCAGCGTCTCGATCTTGGCATACAGCAAACGAGCGAATTCGCCATCGTCCAAATGGCTCGTGGCCATCAGTCGCAGGCGCTGCGCCTCCTCCCGATCGGGACCATCGGCGATGTGGAGGAAATGCTGGACCATGCTGCGGATCACCTCGACCAGCGTGGCGGTCGAAGGCTCCCGTTCGAGCAGCTCGGTGAGCGCCGGGTCTGCCTCGCATTCGTCGCTGAGGATTTCAGCGTACAGCGCCGCCTTGGAGGGGAAATGCTTGAACAGCAGCGCCTCGGAAATGGCAGCGGCGGCCGCCACGCTCTTCGTCGTGGTGCCGTTATAACCGTGTCGGGAAAAGCAACGTTTCGCGGCGCCGAGGATCAATTGACGCCTCAGGTCGCCCGTCATACGCAATGAGCTCATTTTGGTGAGTAAGCACTCACCCACGCGGAAGTCAAGCACTATGTTGCATCGCAACCCAAGTGCGTTGTAACTTCAGTGCAAATTGACCGTCTGCACGGGCCGTGTGCAGGACCTGGACGCCGCAGGAAACGAGCAGCCCCGCCTCAAATCGGCTGGAAGCCGAGGTCGCCGCGCAGCCGGTTGACGATGAAAGTCCCGTCGCGGGTCGGCAAGATCCGCTCCAGGCCGGCGCTGTCGATCTTCACGTTGGCAAAGCGCGGCCCGGCCGAGACGTCATGGACGGCTTTGGCGAAGGCCTCGACCTCGGCCATGGTCGTGACAGCCCGGCTGTCGTTGATGCCGCAGGCGCGGGCGATGCCGACCAGATCGGCCGCGGCCGAGGTGTGGCTGGTCTGGCCGCCGGTCTCGCCATAGGCCTCGTTGTCGAGCACCGCGATCGAGAGGTTGGAGGGCTTCTGCAGGCCGATCGTGGCAAGGCTGCCCATGCCCATCAGCATCTCGCCGTCGCCGGTGATGACCAATACCGGCAGTTTCGGCTGCGCCAATGCGAGGCCGAGGCCGATCATCGCCGCGCCGCCCATGCCGCCCCAGAGGTAAAAGTTGCGGGCGTGGTCGCCGGCCGCGCACATGTCGTTGGTGGAGGCACCGAGGCCACCGATCGCGACGACGTCCTTGCGGTTCGCCAGCAGCGTGGAGACCACCTGACGGCGGTCGAGAAGATTGGCCTTGCTCATTTGGTGAAAACCTTGGCGCCGATCAGGCGCTGCGACAGAAGGACGGCGGTCGGCGTCAGCGCGTTGTAGGCCTGCGATGCAGCGGCCTCCAGCACGGCCGGCACCTCGGCTGGGTTCGAGGCGCGCAGCACCTGGACGCCCGAGAGCTCGAACACGCCCTGGGTCGTCGATCCCATCGGCACCTGCCAGGGATTGAACTCGCCCCACTCGCCGCGCATGGTCACCAGCGTCAGGAAGGGAAAGCGCAGGATCGGGATCAGCGACAGCATGTTGATGCAATTGCCGACGCCGCTCGACTGCATCAGCAAGACGCCGCGCTGTCCGCCGGCCCAGGCGCCCGCAAGCAGCGCCACGCCCTCCTCCTCCGTGGTCAGGGGAATGCCGCGCATCGTGGACGAGGCCAGCACGCGGTTGATCAGCTTCGCATGGCCTGCATCGGGCACGTAAGGCACCTGCCGGACGTCGAAGCGTTGCAAGGCCGCGAAAATATCGTCGGGCCAGTTCGGGGCCGTGTCGGCAGCATCGGCGTGGGCGTGCATTTTCCTGTCCGGTCGGCTAGCAAGGTGCCAAGACTAAGCTGCAAGGACTGTAGACGCATGCATGCGCCGATCAGAACAACAAAAACGGCATAACGGCTTTAACCGGCGAGTATAACGGGATGAACGCAGATGCGAAGGAGCTGGCGGCAAGCTTCGACCTCGAGAAGCTGACGCCCGAGTTCTACGACAACCCCTATCCGACCTATCGTGCACTGCGGGAGAACGAACCGGTCAAGCGCCTGCGCAGCGGCACCGTGTTCCTGACCCGCTATGACGATCTCGTCACCACCTACAAGAACACCAAATCGTTCAGCTCGGACAAGAAGCGCGAGTTCTTGCCGAAATACGGCGACACCCCGCTCTACGAGCATCACACCACCAGCCTCGTCTTCAACGATCCGCCGTCGCATACGCGCGTGCGCCGCCTGATCATGGGCGCGCTGTCGCCGCGGGCGATCGCCGGCATGGAGGGCGATCTCATCAAGCTCGTCGACGGCCTGCTCGACGCCATCGCGGCCAAGGGACGATGCGAGCTGATCGAGGATTTCGCCGCGTCCATCCCGATCGAGGTGATCGGCAATCTGCTCGACGTGCCCCATGACGAGCGCGGGCCGCTGCGCGACTGGTCGCTGGCGATCCTCGGCGCGCTCGAACCCGTGGTGTCGCCTGACGCGGCTGCGCGCGGCAACAAGGCGGTGACGGATTTCCTCGCTTATCTGGAAACGCTGGTGGAGCGCCGGCGCGCCAGGCCCGGCAATCCCGAGCGCGATGTGCTGACGCGCCTGATCCAGGGAGAGGAGAACGGCGAGCGGCTGACCGAGAAGGAACTGCTGCACAATTGCATCTTCCTGCTCAATGCCGGCCACGAGACCACCACCAACCTGATCGGCAACGGCCTCGTCGCGCTGGACCAGCATCCGGACCAGAAGCAGCGGCTGATCGACAATCCCGACATGATCAAGACCGCGGTCGAGGAAATGCTGCGCTACGAGAGCTCGAACCAGCTCGGCAACCGCATGACCACCGAGCGCGTCGAGCTGGGCGGTATCATGCTCGAGGCCGGCACGTCGGTGACGCTGTGCATCGGCGCGGCCAACCGCGATCCCGCGCAGTTTCCCGACCCCGAACGCTTCGACATCGCGCGCGCGCCGAACCGGCATCTCGCCTTCGCCACCGGCGCGCATCAATGCGCCGGCATGGCGCTGGCACGGCTGGAAGGGGCGATCGCGATCTCACGCTTCCTGGCGCGCTTCCCGAACTATGCCATGAGCGGCAAGCCGGTGCGGGGCGGACGGGTGCGGTTTCGCGGCTTTTTGAGCGTGCCGTGTACGATCGGCTGAAGCCTCGATACAAAATCCGCGAAAACAACCCCATGCACAGTAGCCAAGTGCTTGATGTACTTGGACATTCGGCACGGAAAATGGCACTGGAAACGGTCTTATAATACCGTTAAACCGCCGTCCTGTGCCGCGCGATGCAGGTGCGCAGCACCTCGTCCGTCGGCTTGCTCCACCAATCGTTGGAGAAAATCTCGATCTCGGAATAGCCGGCAAAGCCCTGCGCTTCGACGGCTTGACGCACCGATTTGATGTCGATGACGCCGTCCCCCATCATGCCCCGGTCGTTGAGGATGTCCCTGGTCGGCACCAGCCAGTCGCAGACGTGGAAGGCGAGCAGGCGATCCTGGCCGGCGCGCGCGATCTGGTCCATCAGCTCCGGATCCCACCAGACGTGATAGACGTCGAGCGCGACGCCGAGCATGCCGGTGCGCCCGGGGTCAAGCTGGTCGCAGATATCGAGCGCCTGCTTGGTCGTGTTCACGCAGGCGCGATCGGCCGCATAAGCCGGATGCAAGGGCTCGATCGCCAGCGGCAGCTTGGCCTGCCGGGCGTACTCAAGCATCTCCGCGATCGCGTCCTCGACCTGCCCGCGCGCCGCCGCGATGTCCTTCGAGGCTTCGCTGCCCGGCCGCGAATATTGCGGCAGGCCGCCGACGACAAGGACGATGCAGGGCGCGCCTAGCGCCTTGGCTTCATCGACGCAGCGCCTGTTGTCGTCCCGCACCTCGCCGCGGCGCGAGGCGTCCGAGGTGAACATGCCGCCGCGGCAATAGCCTGAGAGATCGAGGCCGGCATCGCGCACCGCCCGCACGGCGCGCTCGAGGCCGACGCTTGCGACCTGGTCGCGCCAGGGATCGATGGCGCGGATGCCGTGCTTCGCACAGGCCTCGATGATGGCGACGAGATCACCCTGCTTGCGGACGGTTGCCGTGTTCAGCGACAGCCAGCGATGGTCAGACGAAAAATCGCGCATCAGGATTCGATACCGCGGGTGGCGAGCACGGACTTCATCCGCTGCGTCGCGAGTTCAGGATCGGCGAGCAGGCCGGCCTTATCGGCGAGACGAAACAGCTCTGCCAGATGCAGCGTGGAGCGCGTGCTCTCCTGTCCCCCGACCATGGTGAAATGATCCTGGTGGCCGTTGAGATAGGCCATGAACACGACGCCGGTCTTGTAGAAGCGCGTCGGCGCCTTGAAGATATGACGCGACAGCGGCACGGTCGGACCCAGCACGTCATGGAAGCCGGCCCCGTCACCCGCCGCCAGCCGCGACAACGCATAGGACGCCGCGGGCGCGATCGCATCGAAGATACCGAGCAGCGCATGCGAGAAACCCTGTTCGTCGCCGGCGATCAACTCCGCGTAGTTGAAGTCGTCCCCGGTATACATCCTGATGCGCTTGTCGAGGCGCCTGCGCATGTCGATCTCGCGCTGCTTGTCGAGCAGCGAGACCTTCACCCCGTCGACCTTGGCGGCATTGCCGTTGATGATGGCCACAGCCGTATCCATCGCCTTGTCGAGGTCTTTGGTGCCCCAATAGCCGGTCAACGCGGGATCGAACATGTCGCCGAGCCAGTGGATGATGACGGGCTCGCGAACCTGCGAGAGCACGCGATCATAGACCTTCGCATAGTCATCGGCGTTGCGGCCGAGCTTGGCCAGCGCGCGCGACGCCATCAGGATGATGCGGCCGCCGACCTTCTCGATCGCCGAGACCTGCTCCTCGTAGGCGCGGATCACGTCGTCGATCGTTCCGGCATCTTCCACGGCGAGATGGTCGGTGCCGGCCCCCGAGAACACCAGCGCGTTGCGGCGTTTGGCGGCGGCGACCGAGCGCGTGATCAGCTCCAGCGAGGTCGGCCAGTCCAGCCCCATGCCGCGCTGGGCGGTGTCCATGGCTTCGGCGACGCCGAGGCCGAGGTCCCAGACGTGCTCGCGGAATGCGATGGTCTTGTCCCAGTCGACGGCGGCCGAGAGCCAGGGATCGTTGTCCGCGAAGGGATCGGCCACCGTGTGCACGGCCGAGAAGGCGATGCGATTCAGCGGTCCCTCCAGCTTCGCAGGAAATGTGCGCGAGGCAGCTAACCGGTAAGTCTCGATCGAGCGATCGGCCTTCGGCAGCTTGAGCGACAAGGAGGACATGGGTTGGACGGGCTTATTCATGGTTCACACCTCTCCACGTCATTGCGAGGAGCCCGCGGCAAATTGCGAAGCAATTTGCGCTGGCGACGAAGCAATCCGGACTGCCTCGGCGGAAAGATCCTGGATTGCTTCGCTTCGCTCGCAATGACGGCTTGGTAGACATCGGGGCTTACCTAATAGACCTCACGCCTTGATCGGGGCGACGTCGATCCAGCGCCGCTCCTTCCAGCTTTTCAGCGCGCATTCGGCGAGCTGCACGCCCTTGGCGCCTTCGAGCAGCGTGAACTTGTAGGGCGCATCCTCGTAGACGTGGCGGATGAACATCTCCCATTGCTCTCTAAAGCCGTTGTCGTAGCTGACATTGTCGGGCACCCTCTGCCAATCGCCGTAGAAATCGTGCAGCCGCTTCTCGTCGGGATTCCACACCGGCCGAGGCGTCGCCTGCCGCGCCTGGATCATGCAGTCGGTGAGGCCCGCGACGGCGGAGCCGAGCGTGCCGTCGACCTGGAAGGTGACGAGGTCGTCGCGATAGACGCGCGTCACCCAGGACATGTTGATGTGGGCGATGATGCCGCCTTCGAGCTGGAACGTGGCGTAGGCGGAATCGTCCGCGGTCGCCTTGTACTTCTTGCCCTGCTCGTCGAAACGCTCGGGGATGTCGGTGTTGCCGATGCAGCTGACGCTCTGGACGTTGCCGAAGAGGTTGTCGAGCACGTAGCGCCAGTGGCAGACCATGTCGAGGATGATGCCGCCGCCGTCCTCGCTGCGATAGTTCCAGGACGGCCGCTGCGCCTCCTGCCAGCCGCCTTCGAACACCCAATAACCGAACTCGCCGCGCACCGAGAGGATGCGGCCGAAGAAACCGGAATCGCGCAGGAAGGCGATCTTCTTCAAACCCGGCAGGAACAGCTTGTCCTGCACCGTGCCATGCTTGACGCCCTTGGCATTGGCAAGCTTGACGACCTCGAGCGCCTCTTCGAAATTCGTCGCGATCGGCTTCTCGCAATAGACGTGCTTGCCGGCATCGATGGCCTGGGTCAGCAGGCCGGGCCGCGCCTGCGTGGTGGCGGCGTCGAAGAACATGGTGTCGTTCTTGTCGGCGAGCGCGGCATCAAGATCGGTGGTCCAGCGCGTGATGTTGAAGCGCCTGGCGAGCGCCTCGACCTTGTCGGCACTGCGGCCGACCAGGATCGGGTCGGGCATGACGCGGTCGCCGTTCTTCAGGCGGACGCCGCCCTGGTCGCGGATCGCGACGACTGAGCGGATCAGATGCTGGTTGAGCCCCATGCGGCCGGTGACGCCGTTCATGATGAGGCCGAGGCGTTGGGTGGTCATGCCGGATACTCCTGCAGTGATGTCGGCTGTTCGAGCGGGCGGACCGCCGACCAGTCCGGATGGACCGACGTCGCAAAGCCCGCAGCATGAAGCGATCCCGTCAGGAGATCGCCGTCGTGAATACAGAGCCGGATGCCCTGCCCGGCGTCGGCATAGAGATCGGGATGCGCATGGGCGAAAGCTTGCGCCTCAGCGGCGGGCGTCTCGCCAAAGCCGTCGACATAGTGATGGCCGTTGCGCTCGGCATGGGTGACGCCGATAAGGGCGCCGAGGGCGAGATCCTGCTGAACAGCGAGGCCCGCCTGGCAGGTGAGGTCCTCGCCGGTGACGAAGAACGCTTCCCCGTCCACGCTCCATTTCGCGGCGCGCGTCGCGTTGACGATGGATTTGTAGAGACCCTTGCAGGACTTCGAGGAGATGCCGCGATAGCCGAGCGCCCGCGCTGCCGGGAACGCATCGTAGGAATCGTCCGCTTCGTCGATGATGAAATCACGGGCGCGGAGCGCGCCGAGCGGCGATTGCCGGGTGATGTCGCGCGGCATCGGCTGCTCGATATAGAGCAGGCGCGAGGCGATCGGGCGCAGCGCGTCGTCGTGATCGAGCCGGTCGATCAGCGCTTGCAACGCCGCAAGGTCGGCATACTGCTCGTTGGCGTCGAGCGTCACCTTGGAGTCCCGCCCAAGCGTATCGAGCTCCTTGCCAATCCGTGCGAGCCGCGCCGCGTCGGCAGCGGGATCGCCCGACAGCTTGAGCTTGAAGTAGCGTGCACCAACGTTCTCGCGCCGATCGGCAACGCCGCCCTCGCCTTCAACGACATCGTCAAGCCCGACCGTATGCCTGATGGCAACACGCTGCAGCGGCACCCGGCCGGAGAGAAACGTCCTGATGTCCCTCTCGCTCAGGTCGGGAGCAAGCCGGGCATCGATGCCGGCGATGTTCGCAGCCATCCCGTCGAAAAAGCTGGTCTCAACGCCGCGCAGCAGCGCATCGAGGATCGCCTTGTCGATCTCCGCCGGGCCGTAGGCCGCAGCAAGCGACGGAATGTTCTTCTTCGCGCAGGTTGCGACCTGGGCACCGATGCAGGAGGCATGGAGATCGAACGCGGTCTGGTATCCGGTGCTCGCCAGATAGAGCCCGCGCGCGATCTCGAGCGACCGTCGCAGCCCGTCGACCGTCTGCGCCGGCGACAGCTCCGGCCGCTTGTCGAACCATTTCGGCACCAGCAGCTCGGCACTGGCGCCGACTGCAACGCCCTTGTTTGTAGTCTTGCCCTCGACCTCGATCTCGGCCCGCACGAACAGCTGCGGCGTCGCGTTGATCGTGATCGCGCCAAAGCGGAACGGCCGCGCGAATTGCACGGGACGTTCGAAGAAAGCGATGTCTCGCAGCTTCAGGCGCACCGACATAGTCCTATGAAGGTCGTCATGCCCGGGCTTGTCCCGGGCATCCACGTTCTTTGTCGCACGGAGCAAGACGTGGATGGCCGGGTCAAGCCCGGCCATGACGCTCTGAAAGCTAGAGCTACTGCCATCACGCTAATCCAACGCGCCTTGCGAGAAGAAGTGCTTGCGGATGCGCTGCACGAGCTCGGTGAAAACCGGATCAGCCATCGCGTCGAGCGAGCGCGGGCGCGGCAGCGGTACGTCGTAGATGGCCGCGATCGCACCAGGGCGCTCGGTCATCACAAGCACGCGGTCGGCGAGGAACACGGCCTCCGGAATCGAATGCGTGATCAGCAGCACCGTCTTCTTCGTCTCGCGCTGGATCCGCATCAATTCGAGATTCATGCGTTCGCGCGTCAGCGCGTCGAGCGCGCCGAACGGCTCGTCCATCAGCATGATCCTGGGATCGTGCACCAGCGCGCGGCAGATCGAAGCGCGCTGCTGCATGCCGCCGGAGAGCTGCCAGGGCAGCTTCTTCTCGAAGCCTTCGAGGCCGACCAGCTTGAGGAGCGACTTGGCGCGGTCGAGATATTGCTGCCGCGGCAGCCGCTTCATGTCGATCGGCAGCATCACGTTGCCGAGAATGTTGCGCCAGGGCAAGAGCAGCGCGTTCTGGAAGACGATGCCGACGTTGCCGTGCGGCGTCGTCACCTTCTGGCCCTCGACCAGGATATCGCCCGTGGTCGGCGCCAGCAGGCCCGAGATCAGCTTGAGCAGCGTGGACTTGCCGCAGCCGGATGGGCCTACCACGACGAAGAACTCGCCGTCATTGATGTGGAAGTCGAGCGGCCGCAGCGACGGCACGTCACCGTCGCGCGTCCGGTAGGTCTTCGACACGCCCGACAGCTTGATGCCCGACGCATCGCCGGCAGCCCGGTCGCTCACCAGTCTCAGATGTGCGGCCGACTGCGCGGTTTCACTCATGACAGTCGCAGGTTTCACGTGCCGCTCTTCGGCAGATAATCGTTGGTGTAGAACGCCTTCGGGTTGTCCTTGGCCTTGGCGTCGAGACCGCCATATTCGACCATCAGATTGACTGAATCCGTCATGTTCTGGTCGGTGACCTGGAACGGACGCTTGCCCTTGGTCTCCGCGGTCCGATAGAGCGGAATGGTCAGCTCGAAACCTTGCGTCAGCGTGTCGATCTTGCCGCCCTTGGGGTTGGCATCGAGGATCGATTGCGCCGCCGCCTTCGGCTCCTTCTCGGCGGCTTCGACCGCTTTCGTGGTCGCCGACATGAAGCGGCGGACGAGGTCGGCATTGGCCTTCACGTAATCGGTGTTGGCGATGATGCCTGATGAAACCATGTTGATGCCGTAGTCGGCGAACTTGATCGGATAGACGTCCTTGCCGGTGGCGTCCTTGATCTTCATCGACTGGTCCATGACGTAGCCGAGCAAGAGGTCAGCCTGGCCGTTGATGACGGCGTTGAGCTTGGTCTGGCCGTCGCCGGCAACGGTTTTGAAGTCGCTCTCCTTCAAGCCGGTCTTCTTCAGGAACAGCGGCCAGATCTGGGTCATGGAATCCGCGGGCGTGATCGCCACCGTCTTGCCCTTGATGTCCTCGGGCTTCCTGATGTTCTTGTCGGCGAAGCCCATGGCGGACATCGGCGAAGTCTGCAGCAGCACGCCGGCCGCCACCACGGGCGCACCCTTGATGGCGGCGCGCATCATGGTGGGGACGTCGACATAGCCGAAATCGGCGGTCTTGGCCGCGACGGCCTGGGTGGTGGCAGCCGACCCCCGGCCTTCCTGGATCTCGAGGTCGATGCCCTCGGCCGCATAGATGCCCTTGGCCTTGCCGTAATAGAACGGTGCGTGCTCGCCATAGACATACCAGTTCAGCATCAGCACGACCTTGTCGGCCGCCTGCGCCGGCATGGCCGCAAGAACCATCAGCACCGCCGAGACAACCCCAATCAACCGCTTCATCGTTTCTCTCCCTTGCCGTTGGTTACGTCGGCCGTTGGTGGCCGTTCGTTGCTGGTTTTTTGTTTGAGCATGATCGGATCGGAAAACCGCTGCACACTTTTCCGGATCATGCCCTCAAGATGCAAAGATCACGTCCTCGCGCTGGCTGACATGCCAGGGAATGACCAGCTTCTCGATCCGGTCCACGATCCAGAACAGGACCACGCCGAGCAGCGCCAGGATCACGAGCGCCGCGAACATCGTCGGCAGGTCGAACGTGCCGATCGAGCGCTGCATGACGTAGCCGATGCCGGAATTGGAGCCGACGAACTCGCCGACGACAGCACCGACCACGGCGAGCGTCACCGAGACCTTGAGGCCGGAGAAAATCGCCGGCAGCGCATGCGGCAGGTTCACCGCGCGGAACACCTGGAAACGGCTGCCCTGCATGGCGCGGGCGAGATCGACCATGTCGGGATCGACCGATTTGAAGCCCTGCACGGCAGAGACGACCACGGGAAAGAAGCCGAGCAGGAACGCCGAGATCACCTTCGGAATGATGCCGAAGCCGAACCAGACCACGAACAGCGGCGCGATCGCGATCTTCGGCACGGATTGGGAGAACACCAGTAGCGGATAGACGTAGCTCTCCACCGTCTTCGAGCCGGCGATCAGCATCGCCACGGGAATGCCGAACAGCGCCGACAGCAGGAAGCCGCACACGGTCGCATAGGTGGTCGGCCAGGACTGGCGCAGCAGTTCCGGCCACTCGGTCCGCAGCACGGCAACGACGTCGAGCGGCGACGGGATCTGGTAGGCGGGGATCCCGAACAGCCGGATGGCGAGATCCCAGGCGACGACGATGAAGACCAGGAACAAGAACGGCCGAACCCAGACGGCATTCAGCAGCTTGGAAACAGCGTTTTGCGGCTTCGGCTCGGCCAATTTTCACTCCCGGTAGTCTTCTTCGTTGTGCCGAGAAATTAACCCGTTGGATAAATACTGTCCAGAGCTTTCCCTGTGACGTTTTGTGCGGGGGTTCCGGTACACCAACGTCGTCATTCCGGGGCGATGCGAAGCATCGAACTACGGTGCGCCCTTGCGCACCTTTTGAGGATCCCGAGATTCCGGGTTCGGCCCTACGGACCGCCCCGGAATGACAGCAGAGAGAATGGAGGACTAAACCGTCTGCGCCACCACGGCGCGCGACTTCGGCGCCTTCGCGACCTCGAACAGCGCCACCGACTGTCCCGTCAGTGCAGCCAGCACGAGGCCGACCATGTGCGCCAGCCGTTCGTCCTTGGCCTTCTTGTCCAGGAGATCGCGGCCGAAGATCACGCTGAGCGTCGCCGAGTTGGAGAGATAGAAGAAGCTGAGCGCCGCGATCGAGATGTAGAGCTGCACCGGGTCGACCGCGACCTGGAAGTCGCCGGACTCGACGCCGCGCCGCACCACGGTGCGGATCATCTCGACGAAGGGCGAGTGCATCGACTTGACCTTCGTCGATTTCTTCAGGTGTTTTGCGCGCGCGAGGTTCTCAGTCTGGAGCAAGGACAGAAATTCGGGATTGCGCAGGAAGTAATTCCAGGTGAACTCGATCAGCCGCCTGATCGCCTCGGGCGGATCGAGATGCTCGAGATCGAGCCCCCGCTCCTCGCTGCGGATCTTGTCATAGGCGCCTTCGAGCACCGCCAGGTAGAGCTCGTCCTTGTTGCCGACGTGGTAGTACAGCATGCGCTTGTTGGCACCGGCCTTGGCCGCGATGCGGTCGACCCGCGCGCCGGCGAGACCATGGGCGGAAAACTCCTGCTTGGCGGCTTCGAGAATGCGCAGCCGCATCCCCTCGGGGTCGCGCTGCCATTTCAGAGTTCGCTTTGCCTTCGCCAAACCGGTGCTCGCTGGGGTGGTCTGGATATGGCGTGTAACACGCACACGGGCCTTTGAGAACGATCTCGTGCCCCGGACGCAGCGCAGCGCTTCTTCAGCGGTGCCCATGTCTCCAAGGGGGAGGTCGCCGCCTTCCAGGTCCCGGCTCTGCGCAGCAACGCAAGAGCGTTGCAGCGCGTCCGGGACACGATATCGTACGCTCCGTCACTCCACCGGCTTTGGCGAGCGCTCCAGCAGCACGGTCTGCACGCCGCAGGTGCCGCTCCGCACCGTCATGATCCGCGTGCCCGGCTTGCGGCCGTTGCGCACTTCGCTGAGGTCGAGGCCGGCCGCGATCAGGCGGGCACGGGTGGCGTCGATGTCGGCGACGCGCCAGCTCAGGCCCCACAGACGGTCATGCGCGAGGTCGCTGCCGGCGACCGGCCGGCGGACCACCTCGACGATGAGGTCGCCGCAGCGGAAGAACATCAGCTGGCCCCAATCCTGGTGCGAGCGGTCGAGCGCCAGATCGAGGCCGAGCCGCGCGCCGTAAAGTGCGGCGGCCCGCTCGGAATCCTCGGTGGTGACCACGACGTGGTCGAGCGCGTCGATCGGCGCGATGTCGGTCGCCGGGGAAAGCGGACGCTCGTCAGCCAGCTCGAGGAAGAACATACGCACGCCGCGCGTGAGCTCCGTGGCGGCGCGTGTGCGCTTCCAGTGCAGGACGTTGCCTGTTTCGGTGTCGCTGCTCTCGACCTCGGTGACCGGATCCGGGTTCAAGGCCACCCGCTCCAGCCGGCGGTGCATCCGGCTCATGTCCGCGACACGGAAGCACAGGCTGGCGAGCATGCCCTCCTGGTCATCGAGCAGTGCCCGCATGCGATCCGCCGTCACGCTGAAGCCGCTCGGCGCCATCAACTCGATCGTCATGTTTGCAAGGGTGAACAGCACGCGATCGGCGCCCTCGCCCGAGTTCTGCCAGGCCGGCGCGCGGGCGAGCAGCGTCTGGTAGGCCGCCTTGGCCGCCCCGATGTCCCTCACCAGAACGACGACGTGATCGAGGCCGGTGATCATTTCTTCTCCCTCTGATCGCCCCTTTCATGGCCCTGGAACCCATGGGCCGAAACACGGCGTTTGTCCGGGCTTGGCATTGCCCGGTGATGGTCGTATTCCCTGACCATGCTGACCTCAAGCGCTTCGGGCGGCAGTTTTGCGAATAATTTCAGCGTCCCGCCGGAGCGGAACCGGTGCTACAGTAAGCGCACCGGCCGGGACCACAAGCGCATGACGGACAGGCAATGCAGGCTCTCTTCATCGGACAGACCTATATCGACGTCGTCTTCATCACCGACCACATGCCGAGCGGCGACGAAAAGCACGTCGCCTCGGACTACGCCGTCTCCTTCGGCGGCAACGCCGTGACGGCGGCGTTCTGCTGCGCCAAGCTCGGCATCGTGCCGGATCTCATCGCAACCGTGGCCAATGACTGGCTGGGACGCATGTTCCAGGACATGTGCGCGAAATACGCGATCTCGCTGCACGGGCGGAAGGTCAACCAGTCCTCGCTCTCCTTCATCATGCCCAAGGACGGCAAGCGCGCCATCGTCCGCTGCCGCGACGACGAGCACATCCACCCCTTTCCGATGCTCAATCTCGGCGGCTGCCGCGCGCTGCACGTCGACGGCCATCAGCCGGACGCCGCGCTCCACTACGCCAAGGTCTGCCGCGAGGCCGGCATCCTGACCTCGCTCGACGGCGGCGGCCTGCGCACCAACACCCACGAGCTGCTGGAATTCATCGACGTCGCGATCGTCGCCGAGCGCCTGTGCGAGCAGATGGACCTGACGCCCGAGAAGATGCTCGACTACCTCAAGAGCCGCGGCTGCAAGATCGGCGGCGTCACCATGGGCGAGAAGGGCCTGTTCTGGTACGACGAGACCGGAACGGTGCAGGTGATGCCGGCGATGCCGATCCCGCGCGAGCGCGTGATCGACACCAACGGCGCTGGCGACGTCTTCCACGGCGCCTATGTCTATTCCTACCTCGCCCATCCCGGCAAAAGCTGGCGCGAGCATTTCGATTTCGCGAGGGCCGCCTCGACCTTCAAGATCCAGCGCCTCGGCAACGAGGCCGGCCTGCCGACGCTGGTCGATATCGCCAAGGTCAGGCACGAGTTCGAGGTCAGGGTCTAGATCCAGATGGGGCGCGTCTTCGTCGCGGGCAGCATCAACATGGATGTGGTGGCGACGGCCGATCGCCATCCGAAGGTCGGCGAGACCGTCGCGGGCCGGCAGGTGCTGTACTTTCCAGGCGGCAAGGGCGCGAACCAGGCCGTGGCGGCGTCACGGCTCGGCGCCGGGACGACGTTGATCGGGCGCCTGGGCAGGGATTCGTTCGGAGCCGAGCTGAAAGCCTTCCTCGAGGAGCAGGGCATCGATCTCGGCTATGTCGTGGAGACGGCCGAGGCGCACACCGGGACCGCGATCATCACGGTGGCGGAGGCCGATAACACCATCGTCGTCGTTCCCGGGGCGAACGGGCTGGTCGGCGCTGAGGACGTCGAGGTGGTGCCGCTGCTGAAGGGCGACGTCGCGGTCAGCCAGTTCGAGATTCCGCTGCCGACAATCGCTGCATTCTTCGGGCGCGCGCGTGAGGCCGGCGCCGTGACTGTCTTGAACCCTGCGCCGGCGCAGAAGATGCCGGGCGAACTGCTGGCGCTGGTCGACATCCTCGTGCTGAACGAGACCGAGCTCGGCTTCCTCGGGGGCAGCGAGCTGTCGGACGACGATGAGGCCGCAAGGATTTTCGACGTCGCGCGAAAACTTCAGGCGCGTCAGGATCAGACCATCTGCGTCACGCTCGGCAAGCGCGGCGTGCTTGCGCTTGCCGGACGCGAGGAGATCACCGTGCCGGGGCGCGCCGTGAAGGCGATCGACACCACCGGCGCCGGCGACTGCTTTGTCGGCGCGCTCGCCGCGCAACTTGCCGACGACGTGCCTTTGCGCGCCGCCCTCACCTTCGCCAATGCCGCCGCCTCGATCAGCGTGCAGCGGATGGGCGCGGGGCCATCGATGCCGACGGCCGCGGAGGTGAAGGCTGTTCTCGGTGCCTCTTAGTTACGCCAGCGCGCTCTTCAGGTCGAAGCTTTCGTCCGCGGCCTGCTCCGGCGTGATCGAGCGGTCCATGGCCTGCAGGCGGCGGCCGAACATGTGATCGCCGGCGCGGTTGATCGATTCGATGCCGAGCAGCCTGTCGCCCTTGTAGCAGAAGGCCGAGAACGCCTTGTTCGCGGGGTTGCCGCGCAGCACGACGCGGTCATAGCCGGTGGTCAGCCCCGCGATCTGGAGCTTGTCGTCGCCCTGGTCGCTCCAGAACCAGGGATGGCCGTCATAAGGCTTCTTGTCGCCGGTCAGCCGCGCCGCGAGACAGCGGGCGTGGTCGGTCGCGTTCTGCACCGATTCCAGCCGCAGCGATCCGCCGAAGCGCGGGCTTGCGAACAGCGCGCAATCGCCGATCGCGGAGATGTCTGGATCGGCCGTCGCAAGATATTCGTCGACGATGATGCCGGCCGCGACCGGAAGCCCCGCCTCCGCCGCGAGCTCGATGTTCGGCAGCACGCCGACGCCCACCACGACGAGGTCGGCGGGCAGATGCCGTCCGTCGCTCAGGGAGACGCCGGTGACCTTGCCGCCCTCCGCCTCGATCGAGGTCGCCTGCACGCCGAGGTGGATGCGAATGCCGGCCTCGCGATGGCGCTCTTGGAAATACTCCGACACCTCCGCCGTCACCGCCCGCGCCATCACGCGCGGGGCGAGCTCGAGCACGTCGACCTCGAGGCCCTTGATCCGCGCGGTCGCGGCGAATTCGAGGCCGATGAAGCCGGCGCCGATGATCACGGCGCGCGTCTTCGAGGGCATGATCGCCCGCAGCGCCTCGCTCTCGTCGAGGATGCGCAAATATTTCACGTCGGGCAGGTTGGCGTTGGGCAGATCCAGCAGGCGGTTGCGCGCGCCGGTCGCCAGCACGAGATGGCCGTAGCCAAGCGTTTCGCCGGAGGCGAGCTGCACTTTGTGCCCCGCGCGATCGATCGAGGCCGCGCGGCCGGCGATCAGCTCGATGTTCTGGTCGTGGTAGAACTTCTCGGGGCGGAACATCAGGCTCTCGGGACCGGCCGAGCCCTTGATGTAAGCCTTGGACAGCGGCGGTCGCTGATAGGGCAGATGCGCCTCGTCGTTGATCAGGCAGACGCGGCCGGAAAAGCCGGCCTGGCGCAGCGATGCCGCGACCTGGTAGCCGCCATGGCCGGCACCGACGATGATCACCGGACCGTCGCTCATTGGACAGCCCATTTCCCGAAGACACGAGCGCGACCCATGCCATTTCCTCTCGCTGATTCTGGTTGCTGACCTTACGAGGAGCCGGCGCTCGTGTCCGTCCCTTGGAAAAGGCCTGCCCATTTGAGCCTATCGTTTGGCCCAGTGCAAGAGCAGCAGGCGGGGATTGTCACCCCCCGGCTTCTGCGATTTAGTTGCAGCAATCACCTCGTGCCGGGGATTTCAAGAATGCCAGCTCCCGTTTCAAAGCCCGACGATCCCGCCCTGCTCAAGGTCGACGGCCCGATCGCGACGATCACGCTCAACCGCCCAACCGCATACAATTCGATCAACCTTGCGATTGCGCAGAAGCTCGAGCAGCTCGCGGCCTATATCGAGGGCGACGACGCCATCAGGGTCCTGGTGATCGAAGGCGAAGGCCGCGCCTTCTCGGCCGGCGGCGATCTGCAGACGATCGGGGCGGCCGCCGAGGCCGGCACCGTGACGCCGGTCGTTGGCGAGCTCTTGAAGCACTATCATGCCTTCATCGAGATGGTCAGGCGCATGCCGAAGATCTCGCTGTCGAGCGTTCACGGCTCGGCCGCCGGTGCCGGCATGGGCCTCGCCTTCGTCACCGATCTCTGCATCGCCGCCGACGATGCCAAGTTCACGCCAGCCTATGCCAAGATCGGCGTGTCGCCGGACGGCGGCTCCACGGTCGGCATCGTCGGCACGGTCGGCTCGCGCCGGGCGCTGCAGATCTTCCTGTCCGAGGACAATTTCACCGCGCAGCAGGCCCATGAATGGGGCCTGGTCGCCAAGGTCGTTGCCGCCGCGGAGCTGAAGGCGGCGACGCGACAGCTCGCCGAGCGTCTGGCGCAGAACCCGCCGGCTGCCATCGCAGGCACCAAGCAGCTGGTCTATCAGGCCGCGACCACGCCGGTGAAGCAGCAGCTCGATGCCGAGGAGCACAGGATCATCATGGCGATGAACACGGAACCGTTCCGCACCGCCGTGAAGAAGTTCACCAGCAAGGGCAAGTAGCGCCGCGCTCGCTCAACCCTTCACGGGGCCGGCCCTCTGCATGAAGTCGAAATCGCAGCCCTCGTCGGCCTGCATGATGGTCTCGTTGAACAGCCAGGCGTAGCCGCGGCGTGCTTCCTCCGGCGCAGCAATCGGCTTCAAGGCGGCGCGGCGGCGCTCGAGCTCGGCCGCATCGACCAAGAGCTCGATGCTGCGCTTGGCGACGTCCAGGCTGATCATGTCGCCGTTCTTCACCAGCGCCAGCGGCCCGCCGACGGCCGATTCCGGGGTGATGTGCAGCACGATGGTGCCGAACGCGGTGCCGCTCATCCGCGCATCGGAAATGCGCACCATGTCCTTGGTGCCGCCGCGCGCGAGTTTCTTCGGGATCGGCAGATAGCCGGCCTCGGGCATGCCGGGCGCGCCCTTCGGGCCGGCATTGCGCAGCACCAGCACGTCGTCGGCGGTGACATCGAGATCGGGATCGTCGACCCGCAAGGTCATGTCCTCGACGGATTCGAACACCACCGCGCGCCCGGTATGCTTGAGCAGCTTCGGGCTCGCCGCCGATTGCTTGATCACCGCGCCGCGCGGCGCGAGATTGCCGTGCAGCACCGCGAGGCCGCCCTCCTTCTTGATCGGATTGTCGCGCGAGCGGATCGCGTCCTGGCCGGGCACGTCCTCCGCATCGGCCACGACATCGCGCAGCGTCTGGCCGGAGATCGTCCTGGCATCGAGATCGACGAGGTCGCCGAGCTGCGCCAGCAGCTTCGGCACGCCGCCGGCGTGATGGAAATGCTCCATATAGTGCTCGCCGGACGGCTTGAGATCGACCAGCACAGGCACCTCGCGGCCGATCTGGTCGAAGACCTCGAGGTCGAGCCGGTGCGGCGAACGATGCGCCATCGCCGTCAGATGGATCAGGCCGTTGGTCGAGCCGCCGATCGCCTGCAGCACCACCTGCGCATTCCTGAACGAGGCCGGCGTCAGCAGCTCGCTCGGCTTCGGGCCCTTGGTCTTAGCCATCTCGGCGGCAACCCGCCCGCTCGCCTCGGCGAGACGGAAGCGCTCGGCATGCGGCGCCGGAATCGTCGCGCTCATCGGCAGCGACAGGCCCATGGCTTCGATCATGCAGGCCATGGTCGAGGCCGTGCCCATCACCATGCAGGTGCCGACCGACGGCGCCAGACGCCCGTTCACCGCCTCGATCTCGGAATCGTCCATCTCGCCGGCACGATATTTCGCCCAGAGACGGCGGCAATCGGTGCAGGCGCCCAGCACCTCGCCCCTGTGATGGCCGACCACCATGGGGCCGACCGGAATCACCACGGTCGGCAAGTCGGCGCTGATCGCCGCCATCACCTGCGCCGGCAGCGTCTTGTCGCAGCCGCCGATCACGATCACCGAATCCATCGGCTGGGCGCGGATCATTTCTTCCGTGTCCATCGCCATCAGGTTGCGCAGATACATCGAGGTCGGATGCGCAAAGCTCTCGGCGATCGAGATCGTCGGAAACACGAACGGCATCGCACCGGACAGCATCACGCCGCGCTTGGCGGCTTCGATGATCTGCGGAACGTTGCCGTGGCAGGGATTGTAGTCGCTATAGGTGTTGGTGATGCCGACGATCGGGCGCTCCAGCGCGTCGTCGGAATATCCCATAGCCTTGATGAACGCCTTGCGCAGGAACAGCGAGAAGCCGGCGTCGCCATAGCTCGTCAAACCCTTGCGCAAGCCACTCGTCATCAGGTCGCTCCTTCAGCTTTGAAGTCGTGGTAAGGCCGGCTCCCCGATTGTCAATAAGCCGGGTTGCAGGCCTGAGAGCTGGTGGCCGGCGCCCTCCAGCAGGCGAGCATCTCACGGACCGTCGCCGTTCCAACTGCAAGGTGATCCTGCATCGGGTTTGTCGATCTCGATGCCCCCCAACCAGCGCGGAGTGCTGCCAGGTTTCCAGCTTCCCGGCGCCTGAAGAGCAAGGAAGTCTGGTGTGGCGCACGGGTGCTGGTAGGTCCACGAGGTCCGGCTGCGTCGCGCTGGAGTTCCACCGAACCGCGCCCTCGACGCGGGTCTGGCCTCGAACGCAACTAAGAACGATTAGCAAGTAGTTGCATTCCTAGTTGATCTATGGGATCCTTTTGCGAATGACTTGCAATCGCAGGGGCTTGCGAGCGAACCCAGAGCCCTGCGTCGATCGGTCCCTTGGTTTGCGTAGGTTGGTGGATTGTCGTGGTGAGAAGATCGAGCTTCCCGGGCGCATTGGCGGCGGCGACCATCGTCGGTCATCTGGCGAGTTGTGTCTCCGCCTCCGCTGATGAGGGCGCACGCGGCCTCGCATATGCGGCTCCGTGGCCCGGCTCCGCGCCTGGCCTCGGCGCCAACAAGCTGACGGGCGGGTTGCCGTCGGCCCACGCGGAGATCGACACCGAGCACATCTTCGGCTTCAGCATGGGCTCCGATATCGGCAAGACCGGCGATATCGAGATCGAGTTCGAGAATGTCGGCGCGTTCGGAAAACGTTCAGGCACTTACGCAGCCTGGGCCAATCTCAATCAGGTCAAATACACGGTGTCGGATAACTTCCGGATCGCACCCGGATTTTCGCTGAGCGGGCAGCACATCAAGGGCGTGCCGGGACTTGCCGATCATCGGGACATCGCTTTCAGCGGGGGAGCGCTCGAGCTGCGCTACAAGCTGGTCGACCGCACCGTCGCGCCGTTCGGGCTGACCCTCCACGCGCAGCCCGGCTGGAGCCGGATCGACGACGGCAGCGGCATGCATATCGCACAATATGGCGCGGAGTTTGCCGCGCTGTTCGATCGCGAGCTGATCAAGGACAGGCTGTTTGCGGCCTTCAACGTCTGGTACGGGACCGGCGGAACGCGCGAGATCTCGACCAATCTCTGGCGACACGATTCCGAGATGCAGTTGCAGACCGCGATCTCGTACGCACTGCAGCCCGACCTCGTGCTCGGCCTCGGCGTACGCTACGCACGGGCCTATGACGGCGCCGGCCTCGACCGCTTTTTGGGAGATGCCGTCTTTGCTGGCCCGACCTTCTCCTACAACATCTCGAAGGAGGTCGGCATCTCCGGCACCTGGCAGATGCAGGTTGCCGGCAAGGCGATCGGCGACAATCGCAGCCTCAACCTGGATCAGTTCGAGCGGCACCAGGCGCTGTTGAGGATCAACCTGCACTTCTGACGTGCGCACCCGCAGTTACGTCCGCGGCCTCCGCGGCGCAACGTTTCCGGGCATGTCGGCCAGGCGCGCCCTCAGGCGCGGCACTGCGAAATCGAGAAACGCGCGCAGCTTCGCCGGCATGAAGCGGTTGGGCGAGTAGACGAAGCTGACCGGCTGCGGCGGCGGTTGAAAGTCCTGCAGGAGCGCAACGAGCTCTCCAGACCTCAGCGCATCTGACGCCAGGTAAGAGAACACGACGGTGATCCCGATGCCTGCGCGCGCGGCATCGATGGCCGATTCCAGATTGCTTGCAATGAAGCGCGACCGAACCGGCACTGCATACTCGGTCTGCCCTCGTTTGAATCTCCACGTGCCCGGCGATTGAAGCGGAGGATAGCTGATGCAGTCGTGGGCGGAGACATCATCGGGAGCCTTCGGCGTTCCCCGCAGCTTCAGATAGGACGGGCTGGCGCAGGCGACGCGGTGAATTTCCCCCACGCGCACGGCGATCAGGCCGCTGTCGGCGAGATTGCCGACACGAAGCGCGACGTCAATGTTCTCGTCCAGAAGGTTGAGCGTCCGGTCCTGCAAGATGAGCTGAACATCCACTTCCGGAAATGCCGCAAGGAACTCGGCCAGGATCGGCTGCAGGCATAGCCGACCGAGCGCGACCAGCGTCGTGATGCTGAGATCGCCACGCGGCGTGGTGTATTCGCCGGAGGCAACGCGCTCGGCTTCGGTGAGATCGGCGAGAATTCGCTTGGCCGCAGCGATGTAGGAGCGACCGGCGTCCGTTGGGACGAGCGCGCGGCTCGAGCGATGAAACAGCTTGGTCTGGAGGTGCTCCTCGAGCTCCGAAACCTTCCGGCTCACCGTTGCCAACGGCATTTTCTGACGGCGCGCGGCAGCAGACAGGCTGCCCGCCTCCGCCACCGCCAAGACCACCGACATGCTTTCGAGACGATCCATGGGACTCTTCCATATTCTGGAAGGAAAGATCCCGATTTTGCCAGATACCCACCATTTCCGGAAGTGCCTATTCCTCTCCGCACCCAAACCGAAGGAGAGACGAAAATGACCCAGACCAGAACAGGCACTGCCCTCATCACCGGAGCTTCGACCGGAATCGGCGCGATCTACGCCGATCGCCTGGCGAAGCGCGGCCACGACCTCATCCTCGTTGCGCGCAACAGGCAGCGGCTCGCATCGCTCGCGCGCAGGCTCGGCAACGAAACTGGCCGCAAGGTGGAAACGGTGGAAGCCGATCTCACATCCCCTGCCGACCTCCGCCGCGTCGAGCAACTCATCAGAACCAACGGCGACATTTCGGTGCTGGTCAACAACGCCGGCGTCGGCGCCTCGGCCCCGCTGATCGATTCCGACATCGACAAGATGGAGGACATGATCCGTCTCAACGTCGGTGCACTGACGCGTCTGACCTACGCAGCGGTGCCCGGATTCATCGCCCGCGGCCACGGCACGATCATCAACATCGCTTCCATCGTCGCGATCGCGCCGGAGCTGCTCAACGGCGTCTACGGCGGCTCGAAAGCTTTCGTGCTCGCATTCACCCAGTCACTCGTTCACGAGCTCGCCGGGAAGGGCATCCGCATTCAGGCCGTGCTGCCGGGCGCCACTGCGACGGATTTTTGGGACATCGCGGGCACGCCGGTTCACCAGCTGCCGGTAGAGATCGTCATGTCGGCCGGCGACATGGTCGACGCGGCCCTCGCCGGTCTCGACCTCGGCGAAGTCGTGACGATCCCTGCGCTCGCCGACAAGTCGGAGTGGGATCGCCACGAGAGCGCGCGGCTTGCCATGACGAACAAGCTCTCGAGCGCCATTCCCGCCCCTCGCTACAACCTGCACACGCACGTGAGTGCGTGAGCGAACAACCGGCATCAAACGGAGATCACCATGTCACGCATCATCAGCCAATCGTCCACCTTATCCATCGCCCTGCGCCGCACGATCAGTTGGCGCGAACAGTCTGAACGCCTGCTCGCTTACGCCGAACCGATCAGCCGGATCGGTCTCTACGCGTCGCTCGCAATCATTTACGCCTGGTTCGGCGGAATGAAATTCACCGATTACGAGGCGCAGGGACTCGTGCCCCTGGTCGAGAACAGCCCGCTGCTGCGATGGTTCTACACGCTGTTCTCGGTGCGCGGCTTCTCGACCTTTCTCGGCTTCGTCGAACTCGGCATCGGGCTCCTGATCGCGCTCCGCCTGTCCAGCCCGATCTACTCCGCAGCCGGCGGCCTGTTGTCGGCCGGGCTGTTCGTCACCACGCTGAGCTTCATGATCTCGACGCCCGGCGTCGTCGTGCCGGAGCTCGGGGTCCCCGCGATCACGGTCGCTCCGGGTCAGTTCCTGCTGAAGGACGTCGGCCTGCTCGCCGCTTCCTTCTGGGTGTTCACGGACTCGCTGAAGGCCGTCATCCGCAGGTGAGAGCTCACACCACAGCGCAACGGACCCGAAAACAGGAGACCCTCCATGAAAGTGCCATCCATCTTCGGTGCAGCTTTCGCTGCCATCGCCATTGCGGGTGCGGCGCCCAGCGCCGCCCACGGCATCGGCGAAACGGTCACGCCGCACTTCGAGCAATCGATTCCAAACATCCCGGGCAAGTCTGTCGTCGCCCTGGTCGTGAACTATGCACCTGGCGGAGCGTCGCCTTCGCACATCCACGCCAAGTCGGCCTTCATCTTCGGTTACGTGCTGTCAGGCGCAATCGAATCTCAGGTGAACGATGGGCCCAGACGGGTCTACCGCACCGGTGAGAGCTTCTACGAGCCGCCAGGCTCCCGTCATCCCGTCAGCCGCAATGCGAGCCGATCCAGGCCCGCAAGCCTGCTCGCAGTGTTCGTCGTCGACAGCAGTGAGAAGGATCTGACCACCGCCATCCAGCAGAATCACCCCCAAGGAGAAAAACATGAGTAAGCGTCTCGACTACAACCAGATCGCGCCGGCAGGCATCAAGGCGCTCGGCGGCGTCTACGGTTACGTCCTGCAGAGTCGGCATTCCGCCACGCTGATCGAGCTGGTCTATCTGCGGATCTCCCAGATCAACAATTGCGCCTACTGCCTGGACATGCACACCCGCGACCTGCTCAAGAAGGGAGAAAAGGTCGAGAAGATCGCGCTGCTGCAGGCATGGCGCGAGGCCGGCAATCTCTTCGAGGAACGCGAGCAGGCTGCGCTCGCCTGGGCGGAGACGGTGACACGGATTGCCGAGACCGGCGTGCCCGACGAGGCATACCAAGCCGCACGCGCCGTGTTCGAGGAGCGTGAGCTCGTGGACCTCACTATCGCGATCAGCCTGATGAACGCCTACAACCGCATGGCCATCAGCTTTCGCGCAACGCCGGCGGCTGCCGCCGCCTGATGCGCCCCTCACAACATCCTGCACAACTCGAAAGGACATTCACATGACGAAACGTGGAATCATGGTTGCGGCGGGGCTGATCGCCGCAACCAGCCTGGCTTCGCTCTCGGCACGATCCGAGGAGCCACGACTGGGAGACATCAAGCGCACACATCTCATGAAGGAAGCACTGAGTGCGCCCGGGCGCGAGGTCGTCCAGGTTCGCGTCGATTTTCCTCCGGGCGTCGTTGCCGTCAGGCACAGTCACCCGGGCGAAGAGCTCGTCTATCTGATCGAAGGCGAGCTGGAATATCGGCTCGACGGCAGGCCGCCCGTCATCCTGAAAGCCGGGGACGTGCTGCTCATTCCTCACGGAGTGCATCACGCCGTGAAGAATGTCGGCAGCGGCAACGCCGCGGAGCTTGCGACCTACATTGTCGAGACCGGCAAGCCGCTGTTGACGCTCGGCCGGTGAACGATCTCTACCGCTTATTCCAGTCGATCACACGATCCGGGTCGGCGTCGAACTCCATGCTGCAGAACGTGCCGCCCTGGAAATAATCGCCGACAGGATCCGGCTTCAGCTTGGCCTGCTCGGCCATGGCGTGCTCGCGGAAATCCTCGGCGCGTCCGGTGGGGCGATAGCCGAATTCGTAGGCGCGGTGGTTGTCCCACCAGGCGCGCTCGTTGAAAGAAGCGCCGTAGAAGATTTCGAAATGGATGTCGGGATGCTCGAGCCCGATGCGGCAGAGCTGCACGAGGTCGTCGGGCTTGAGCCAGATCGAGAGCCGGCGCTGGTCGAGCGGCATCTCGCCGAAATTGCCGATGCGCAGGCAGGTCACCTTCATACCGTGCTTGTCGGCATAGAGCGCGCCGACGGCCTCGCCGAACACCTTGCTGACGCCGTAGCGGCTGTCCGGCCGCGCAGTGACGTCGGTGCCGATCCTGTGGTGGCGCGGATAGAAGCCCACGGCGTGGTTCGACGAGGCGAACACCACGCGCTTGACGCCCTTACGGTAGGCGGCCTCGAACAGATTGTAGCCGCCGATGATGTTGGCCTGGAGGATCTGGTCCCAGCTGCCTTCGACCGAATAGCCGCCGAAATGGAGGATGCCGTCGATCCCCTCGCAGATCGCCTCGCATTGCGCGAGATCGGCGAGGTCCGCCGCCTTGAACTTTTCGTTCGCCCCGAGATTGGCGGGCGGCTTGATGTCGGAGAGCAGCAGATCCGGATAGATCGGCGGCAGCAGCTTTCGCAGGCTGGTGCCGATTCCGCCTGAAGCTCCCGTCATCAAAATACGCGGCATGTCTTCCTCGCCCGTGGTGTCCGAATTGCGGTTAGGTGTCCCCAATGATAGCAGGATTGTCCAGAGGGAACGAAACGAGAGAACCGACATGAATGAGGCATCGTCCCAAACTCAGGAACGGCCGGGCTGGCGGCCGGCGAGCTACTATCCCGATCCGGCCATCCACGCGCTCGATCCCCGCTTCGAAAAATACTGGCTGAAACTGTCGGCGGTGGAGCGGCTCGCGACCGGCCTGCGCTGGGCCGAGGGTCCGGTGTGGTTCGGCGACGGGCGCTATCTGCTGTGCAGCGACATCCCGAACCAGCGCATCATCAAATGGGAGGAGGAGACCGGCGCCGTCAGCGTGTTCCGCAAACCCTCCAATTTCGCCAACGGCAACACGCGCGATCGCCAGGGCCGGCTCGTCACCTGCGAGCATGGCGGGCGCCGCGTGACCCGCACCGAATATGACGGCAGCATCACGGTGCTGATGGATCAATTCAACGGCAAGCGGCTGAACTCGCCGAACGATGTCATCGTCAAATCGGACGGCTCGATCTGGTTCACCGATCCGACCTTCGGCCTGCTCGGCAATTACGAGGGTTACAAGGCCGAGCCCGAGATCGAGCCGAACGTCTATCGGCTCGATCCCGCGACCGGCAAGGCAACCGTCGTCGCCGAAGGCGTGCTCGGGCCGAACGGGCTCGCCTTCTCGCCGGACGAGAAGATCCTCTACGTCGTGGAATCGCGCGGGGTGCCGAACCGCAAAATTCTCGCTTATGACGTCTCGCCTGACGGGACCAAGCTTTCCAACAAGCGCGTCCACATCGATGCCGGTCCCGGCACGCCGGACGGATTCCGCGTCGACATCGACGGCAATCTCTGGTGCGGCTGGGGCATGGGCGATCCCGAGCTCGACGGCGTCGTGGTGTTCGCGCCCGACGGCGTCATGATCGGCCGCATCGCCCTGCCCGAGCGCTGCGCCAACCTCTGCTTCGGCGGCCTCAAGCGCAACCGCCTGTTCATGGCCGCGAGCCAGTCGATCTATGCGCTGTATGTGAATACGCAGGGCGCGGTGGGAGGATAGGCTCCACAGCACGTCCACGACCTACCACGCCTACCCCTTCTTCTCCTGAGCCGCTGCGGTCTGCTTGACGAGCGCCTCCTCGAAGGCCTTCTCCAGCGATGCCGCATAGACCTTGAACTCGCCGGGATCGACGAACGGATTGGGTCCGCCGACGGCGAGCTTGGCGCGCTTCTCAGCCATCTTGTACATCTCGGGATGAGGAGCCAGCAGGATGTCGACCTTCATGTCCTTGGCGCGCGCAAAGGTCTTGCGATAGTCGTCAACGATGCCGGAATAGGTCGGGTTGCCGACAAGCCGGTTCAGCGCGACCGTGCCGCTGCAGAAGATGAGGACCGAGCGTGTTGCATCGCCGTCCTTCACCGAGAAGGCCCAGCTGGTGCAGCCCGGCGAATGGCCGGGCGTCTCGCGCGCCGTCAGCACAACGCTGCCGACCGCAAGGGTGTCGCCCTCACGCACCGTTCGGTCCACTTTCACCGGCGGAAAGTCGAGCGCCTTCTCCTCCTGCGCACCAGGATAGTAGCCGCCTTCGAGCAACGGCTTGTCGGCATCGCCCGCGACCATCTGCGCGCCGCTCGCCTGCTTCAACTCGGCAAAGCCGCCGGTGTGGTCGATATGGGCGTGGGTGTTGACGAGATACTTGATGTCGCTGATTTTGAAGCCAAGCTTCTCGATGCTCGTCCTGATCTGCGACGTCGATTCCGGCATCACGGTATCGACCAAAATATGCCCTTGGGGCGATGTGATCAGGTAGGACGCGAGTCCGTTGGTGCCGACATAGTAGACATTGTCGATGATCTTGAATGGCTCGGTCGGTTCGTTCCATTTCGTCCGGAGGGTGTTGAGCAGATCCTTCACCGTCTGGGCCTGCGCAGCGCCTGAGAGCGGCACCAGCGCAACGAATGCGATGATCAATTTCCTCACGTTCCGTCCCTTTGCTTTTCTTGATTTGACGGGCTGTTGTCGCAGTGAAGCGGCCGGTCTCCGAGCAAAGAATGCCGGCTTCCCTGGAAGCCGGCATTCCCTGTAGTGCAAGCGCCGTATGAACTACGCCGCGTTGAAGCCGGCGACGGCCTTCACTTCGAGGAAGTCCTCGAGGCCGAACTTGCCCCACTCGCGACCGTTGCCGGACTGCTTGTAGCCGCCGAACGGCGCGGTGCGGTCGTTGGGCACGCCCTGCAGGTTGACGTTGCCGGCGCGGATCTGGCGCCCGACTCGCTTGGCGTCCTCGACCGATGGACCGTAGACGTAGCCGGCGAGGCCATAGGGCGTGTCGTTGGCGATCTTGACAGCGTCGGCTTCGTCCTTGGCGCCGATGATGGTCAGCACCGGTCCGAAGATCTCTTCGCGCGCGATCGTCATGTCGGGCGTGACGTCGGCGAAGATGGTCGGACGGACATAGAAACCCTTGTTGACGCCTTCGGGCAGACCCGGGCCGCCGGCGACGAGCGTTGCGCCCTCATCGATGCCCTTCTTGATCAGGCCCTGGATCTTGTCCCACTGGCCGCGGTTGACGACCGGACCGATGGTGGTGCCTTCGGCGCGGGGATCGCCCGCCTTGGTCTTGTCGGCGACGGCCTTCGCGATCGCGGCGACTTCCTTCATCTTCGACAGCGGCACGATCATGCGCGAGGGCGCGTTGCAGGACTGGCCGGAATTGTTGAACATGTGCATCACGCCGCCGGTCACCGCCTTGGTAAGGTCGGCGCCTTCGAGGATGACGTTCGGCGACTTGCCGCCGAGCTCCTGGCTGACGCGCTTCACGGTGGGCGCGGCGCGCTTGGCCACGTCGATGCCGGCGCGGGTCGAGCCGGTGAAGGAGATCATGTCGATGTCGGGATGCTCGCTCATGGCGGCACCGACCTCGGGACCGAGGCCGTTGACGAGATTGAACACGCCCTTCGGCACGCCGGCTTCATGCAGGATTTCCGCGAAGATCAGCGCCGAGGTCGGCGTGAACTCGCTGGGCTTCAGGATCATGGTGCAGCCGGCGGCGAGCGCCGGCGCGACCTTGCAGGCGATCTGGTTCAGCGGCCAGTTCCAGGGCGTGATCATGCCGACCACGCCGATCGGCTCGCGCAGCACCATGGCGGTGCCCACCGGCTCCTCGAAATGATAGTTCTTGAGCACGTCGAGCGTGGTCATGAGATGGCCAAGGCCGGCACCGGCCTGGAGCTTTTCCGCCATCGGCAGCGGTGCGCCCATCTCGTCGGAGACGGCGGCGCCGATCTCCTTGAGGCGGCCCTTGTAGACCTCGATGACCTTGCTGAGCAGCGCGACGCGCTCATCGCGGCTGGTCTGGGAGAAGGTCGCGAAGGCGCGCTTGGCGGCGGCAACCGCCTTGTCCACGTCGGCCTTGGAGCCCAGCGCAACCTCGTACATCGCCTCTTCCGTGGCGGGATTGACCACGGCGGTGGACTTCTTGACGACCGGATCGACCCAGGCGCCGTCGATGTAGAATTGCATGCGATTGACCATCGTTAACCTCTTCTTGGGGGCATGGTGGGGGCGTTTCGGCCGGCATCCTTGCACGAAAGCGCCGGCAATTGAACCCGCCATATGCGGGCCAGCGTTGCGGCGGACGGAGGTTATATGAGCCGATGGCGGGAACGTGGCAAGATGGCCCCGCAGTCATTCCGGGGCGCGGCGACGCCGCGAGCCCGGAATCCATTTCACCACCTGGACTGAGGCACGATGGATTCCGGGTTCGCGCTAACGCGCGCCCCGGAATGACAACGTAGCTACACCGCCATCTTCCGGTGCAGCACCGGTGCCCCGGTGGTGAGGCTTTCGGCCGCATCGATGATGGCGTTGGCGTCGATGCCGTAGTGCCGATAGAGGTCCGCAATGCTGCCGGTCTGGCCGAACTGCTCGACGCCGAGCGCCTCGACGCGGTGGCCGCGGACGCCGCCGAGCCAGCCGAGCGCGGCGGGATGGCCATCGATCACGGTCACGATGCCGCAGTCGCGCGGCAGCGGCGCCAGCAGTTTTTCGATGTGGCTGAGATGCTGCACGCCGCGGCGATCGCGCCGCAATTTCCGTGCGGCGGTCCAGCCCGCATGCAGGCGATCGGCCGAGGTGATCGCGAGCAGGCCGATATCGCGGCGACTTTCGCCGATGAAGCCGGTGGCCTCGATCGCCTCCGGCGCGACCGCACCGGTATAGGCGATCACGACCTCGGCATTCGGGCCCGGCTTGCGCAGCCAGTAAGCGCCGTCGGTGATGCCCTGCTGCAGCTCCGGTGTCATGATCCGCTGCGCCTGCTCGATGCTGCGGGTCGAGAGGCGCAAATAGACCGAGCCACCCTCGCCCGGCTCGCGTTGCATATGCTGGAAACCCCAACCCATGATCACGGCGAGCTCGTCGACGAAGGCCGGCTCGAACGAGGCGAGGCCGTCCTGTGCCATGCCGATCAGCGGTGTCGCGATCGACTGGTGCGCGCCGCCCTCCGGCGCGAGCGTGATGCCCGACGGCGTCGCCGCCACCATGAAGCGGGCATCCTGGTAGCAGGCATAGTTCAGCGCATCGAGGCCGCGCTCGATGAAGGGATCGTAGAGCGTGCCGACTGGCAAGAGCCGCTCGCCATTGATCTGGTGCGACAGGCCGAGCGCGGAGAGCATGATGAACAGGTTCATCTCGGCAATGCCGAGCTCCAGATGCTGGCCCTTGGGCGAGGCGTCCCAGTTGTAGGTCGAGGGTATTTTCTCGCTGCGGAATAAATCCGCCTTCTCGGCGCGCGCGAACAGGCCGCGGCGGTTGACCCACGGGCCGAGATTGGTCGAGACGGTGACGTCGGGCGAGGTCGTGACGATGCGCTTTGCCAGCTCGCTGTCGCTGCGCGCGATCTCGTTGAGCACGAGCCCAAAGCCCTGCTGGGTCGACATCTGCGGCGACGGCTTGAACGCGAGCTGGGCGGGCACCTCGATCACAGGTGCGCTGAGGCGCCGGCCGTCCTGGTTGAACGGCACGCGTGCGAGGAATGCGTCAAGCTCGGCGGCGGATTGCGACAGGCCCTCGTACTTGTCCCATTCGTGCCCGGGCCGGATGTTCTGGCTGTCGCGATATTTCTCCATCTGCGTAACAGTCATCAGGCCGGCGTGGTTGTCCTTGTGGCCCTGGAACGGCAGGCCGACGCCCTTGATGGTGTAGGCGATGAAGCAGACCGGGCGATCGTGATCGATGGAGTCGAATGCCTCGAGCATGCTCGCCATGTCGTGGCCGCCGAGATTCGACATCAGTGCCAGCAGTTCGTCGTCGCTGCGCTTGTCGATCAGTTTTGTAATCGGGCCCTGGTCGCCGATCTCGTCATGCAGATGCTTGCGGAAGGCCGCGCCGCCCTGGAAGCACAACGCCGCATAGAGCGCGTTCGGGCAATTGTCGATCCAGCGCTTCAAGGCTTCGCCGCCGGGCTCGGCAAAGGCCTCGCGCATCAGGCGGCCGTATTTCACGATCACCACGTCCCATCCGAAATTGCGGAACATGGTCTCGAACTTTTCCCACAGCCCCTCGCGCACGACGGCATCGAGCGACTGGCGGTTGTAGTCGACCACCCACCAGGTGTTGCGCAGGCCGTGCTTCCAGCCTTCGGCCAACGCCTCGAAGATGTTGCCCTCGTCCATCTCGGCATCGCCAACCAGGGCAATCATGCGACCTTCGCGGCGATCCTTCATCCAGCCGTGCGCCTTGACGTAGTCCTGCACCAGCGAAGAGAACAGCGTCTGCGCGACGCCGAGGCCGACCGAGCCGGTGGAGAAATCGACGTCGTCGACGTCCTTGGTGCGCGATGGATAGGACTGCGCGCCCTTGAAGCCGCGAAAGTTCTCCAGCTTGTCGCGGCTCTGCCGGCCGAACAGGTACTGGATGGCGTGGAACACCGGGCTCGCATGCGGCTTCACCGCGACGCGATCCTCCGGGCGCAGCACGTGGAAGTACAGTGCCGACATGATGGTCGCGAGCGAGGCCGAGGAAGCCTGGTGACCGCCGACCTTGAGTCCATCCGCATTGGCGCGGATGTGGTTGGCATGGTGGATGGTCCAGGACGACAACCACAGCGCCTTGCGGCTGAGGGCGGTCAATGTGTCCAGACGGGCGGAATCGACGGGCATGGCGATGCTCCGGAATCTGATCCGCCGATCATACCTCTGCGGGGGTCGCCAAATATCTCAATTTCTTGCGGTACATCTGAATAAATTGGGATAGTTTCCCACAATATCGCCAGAAATGCAGGTTTCATCCCAATGCCCGACCTCGACACCATCGACCGCAAGATTCTCGCCCTGCTGCAGGCCGACAGCCGCATGACCATGCAGGAGCTCGCCGACAAGGTCGGCCTGTCGGTCTCGCCCTGCCATCGCCGGGTCAAGCTGCTGGAGGAACGCGGCGTCATCAGCCGTTACATCGCGACCGTGGACCAGAAGGCGCTCGGCCTGCATGTCAGCGTCTTCATCTCGATCAAGCTGGCGCGGCAGAAGGAGGAGGACCTCAACCGCTTCGCCCGCGCGATCTCGAAATGGGACGAGGTGCTGGAATGCTATCTGATGACCGGCAATCGCGACTATCTCCTGCGCGTCGTCGCCGCCGACCTCGCCTCCTACGAGACGTTCCTGAAGACCAAGCTGACCCGTCTCGACGGCATCGCCTCGATCGAATCGAGCTTTGCGCTGAGCCAGGTGAAGTATTCGATCGCGCTGCCGGTGTGAGCTGCGTCAGCGGGGCTGCACGTTGTCACATGGTCGCAACAAACGCCGCCGATGGTCGTTGTGGCTGTTATCCGAGCCGAGAGAGGGACCCATGACCGCATCCGACCGCAAATCCCAGACCTCCAAGCGCGAGCGCATCATCCAGGAAATGGCCGACGATCTCGACGAAGAGCTGGAGATGGAGCTCGATGACACGAGGTTCGACGAGCTTCTGGACGAGACGGGCATGCCGTGTCCGACGATCGATCGCAGGCTCTATTTCCGGGAGCTGCTCCGCCTCCAGGGCGAGCTGATCAAGCTTCAGGACTGGGTGCAGAGCGAGAAGAAGAAGGTCGTGGTGCTGTTCGAGGGCCGTGATGCCGCCGGCAAGGGCGGCGTCATCAAGCGCATCACCCAGCGTCTCAATCCCCGCATCTGCCGCGTCGCGGCGCTTCCGGCGCCGAACGAGCGCGAGCGCACGCAATGGTATTTCCAGCGCTACGTCGCGCACCTGCCGGCCGGCGGCGAGATCGTGCTGTTCGATCGTAGCTGGTACAACCGCGCCGGCGTCGAGCGCGTAATGGGCTTCTGCTCGGAGGACGAATATCAGGAGTTCTTCAAGACAGTGCCGGAGTTCGAGCGCATGCTGATCCGCTCCGGCATCATCCTGGTCAAGTACTGGTTCTCGATCACCGACGACGAGCAGCAGTTCCGCTTTACCATGCGCATCAAGGATCCCCTGAAGCAGTGGAAGCTGAGCCCGATGGACGTCGAATCCCGCAGTCGCTGGGAGGCGTACACCAAGGCCAAGGAGACCATGCTGGAGCACACGCATCTGCCGGACAGCCCGTGGTGGATCGTCGATGCCGTGGACAAGAAGCGCGCCCGGCTCAACTGCATCGCACATCTATTGACTCAGATCCCGTACCAGGAGGTCGTGCGAGCTCCGGTGACGCTGCCCCCGCGCGTGCGCAACCCCGATTATCAGCGCGGGCCGGTCCCGCCGGAAATGTACGTGCCCGCGAAATATTGAGACCACTACCGCCACGGCTGCACGATGATCTTGGTGTGCGCTTCGGGATTGGCGAGGTCGGCGAACGCCTTTGCGACACCATCGAGGCCGACCTCGGCCGTCACCATGGCGGCGGCGTCCACCTGCCCTTCGGCGATCAGGCGCAGTGAGCTTGCGAACTCCTCCGGCGTGTAGCCGAGCACGTATTGGACGTTCAGCTCCTTCATGATGCCGAGCATCGGCTCGTTTCTGTCGCTCTCCATGCAGACGCCGACCACGACGATCCTGGCATCGCGCGGCGCGCCCTCGAACACCTGCTGGAGAAGGCCGGGCACGCCGACACATTCGAAGATGATCGCGGGCTTCAGCGCCGGCAGCATCGCCTGGAACGGCGGCCGTGCCGCCTTCTCCGCGTCGGACATTTGCGCGTGCTCGGCCCAGGCCGCATAGGGCTGCGACGCTCTGGGATCGACGACGACATCGGCGCCGAGCCTGGCTGCGAGCGCGCGCCGCGCCGGCGAATAATCGGCGGCGACGATAGGGTGCAGTCCCCTCAGCTTCAGCGCGGCGATCACCGCAAGCCCGACCGGGCCGCACCCGATCACCAGCGGCACCTCGCCGCCACGGATATTGGCTTTCGCCACGGCGTGGACGCCGACGGCAAGCGGCTCGGTTAGCGCGGCATGTTCCGGCGCCAGACCATTGGGCACTTCGAGCAGCAGCGCTTCGCTGAGCAACATCGCCTCGGCGTAGCCGCCGATATTGTCGTTGGAATAGCCGATGCCCTCGATCCCCCCAGGCGTCACCAGCGCCGGCAGCGAGCAGACGCGCGTGCCCGGCTTCAGCTTGCGCGCGGTGCCGGCTCCGTAGTCGACGATCTCACAGCAGAACTCGTGGCCGAACACGACGTCGCGGGAGAGGTCCATCGGCTTACGGCCGGTCTTTTGCGCCATCTCCGCCAGGCGATGGGCGTGCTGGCGCGCGTGCAGGTCGGAGCCGCAGATGCCGCAGGCGAGCGTCTTGACCAGCACCTGGCCGGCGCCGGGCCTGGGCTCGGCCATCTCCCCAACGACAATCTCACCGTTCCTGAAAATCGCCGCGCGCATCCGGCTCCCCCCTTTTCGTTGGCGCCATTGATAGCACGAAGCGGGACGCGCGAACTTGCGTCAGGGGTTCGGGGAACGCTCCTCCAAGACCAGCAGCTGGGCCCGCCGGACGCGCTCGCGATGGGCGATGTAGAGGCCGCTGGCGACGATGAAGGCGGCGCCGACGACGGTCCAGACGTCAGGGACCTCGCCGAAAATGAAGAAGCCCAAAATGCTGACCCAGAGCAGCTGCGTGTAGGAGAACGGCGCCAGCACCGAGGCATCGCCGTAGCGATAGGCCAGCACGATGATCCATTGGCCGACGGTCGAGGCAATGCCGATCACGATGCCGAGGCCGATTGCCGTCCAGCTCGGCGTGACCCAGACGAATGGCACCATGACGCTGAGGATCGCAACGCCAGTCAGCGCGGAATAGGCCATGGTGGTGAGCACCGCTTCGCGGCCGCTCATCATCCGTGTCAGGATCAGCGCGGCGGCCCAGCAGAATGCCGAGATGATCGGGAAGAATGCGGCGGCATGAAACGCGCTGGTGCCCGGCCGCAGGATGATCAAGACGCCCGTCAGGCCGATCGCGGTCGCGATCCAGCGGCGCATGCCGACCTTCTCGCTGAGGAAAATGATCGACAGCGCGGTGACGAACAGCGGCGAGACGAAGCCGGTGGCGGAGGCTTCGGCGATGGGCAGAAATGCAAGACCGGTAATGAAGAACAGCGAGGAGCCGAGCAGTGCGGCGCCGCGCATCAGCTGCAGGCCCAGCCGCTCGGTGCGCATCGCGTGGAGCGGCGAGCCCGGCAGCATCACCGGCGTGAACAGCAGCGCGAACGTAACGAAGCGGATCCAGGTGATCTCGATCGAGGGCAGGCTGGTCGACAGATATTTCGCGGTGACGTCGGAGCAGCCCAGGAAGATCGTGGAGAGCAACACCAGCGCGATGCCCTTGAAGGGATGATCGACGCGCGCAGGCGCGCGGCGGGCCTTCTGCTTCTTCTCCGGCACGGGCATGGGAATAGTGTCGAGCCTTGCGGCTGCGGCGGGCGGCGGTGTCACGGCAGGAACCCGGGCAAATGCGAATCGAGGAACGGTTGTAAAAAACGCCAAATGCGCCGTGTTCACAACTTCCGAAAACAGGATGCCGATATGCGCGGGCCGCCGCGCGCGTCAATGCTCCGTTAATAATGGGTGTTTGTGCACTACAGCATGGGCAGGCTGCGCGGCTTCGCCCCGCGCGGAAACGCCGCATCGAGTGCCGCAATCTCGTCCCTCGTCAGCACGAGGTCGCCGGCCGCCGCATTCTCGCCGGCATGTTCCGCCGATGACGCCTTCGGAATCGCGAACACCGTAGTCGCACGGGTGAGGAAGCTCAGCGCGACCTGACGCGGCGTCGCGCGACGCGCCTCTGCGATGCGCGCCAGCACGGCGCCGCCCTTGCTGCGCGCATCCGGGAAATCATCGTGGCCGAAGGGGGAATAGGCGACCACCGCGACGCCATGCCTCTCGCACCAGGGGATCACCGCATGCTCGATCGCGCGTTCCTTCAGATGATAGAGCACCTGATTGCAGGCGATCCGGCCTTCCCCGGAGACTTCGAGGATCTCGTCGAGATCGTCGGCGTCGAAATTGGAAACGCCCCAGGACTTGATCTTGCCTGCCTGCACCAGCTCCTCGAACGCGGCCACGGTATCCTGCAGCGGATAGGAACCGCGCCAATGCAGGAGGTAGCAGTCGAGGCGATCGGTCTTGAGCCGCTTCAGCGAGCGCTCGCAGGCAGTGATGGTTCCGCGGCGCGAGGCGTTGCTCGGCAGCACCTTGGAGACCAGGAACACCTCGTCGCGACGTCCCGCAATGGCATCGGCAATGACGAGCTCCGCATCGCCGTACATCTCGGCGGTGTCGATATGCGTCATGCCGAGATCGAGCCCGCGCTGAAGCGCGGCGATCGCGCGCTCGCGGTCGCCGTGGTCGAGATACCAGGTGCCCTGCCCGATGACGGAAACGTCGGCGCCGGTTCGGCCGAAGGGTTTTGCGTTCATGTTCGCTCCGCTGTGGTTCTTCAGCTCAGCCAACCGCTACCAAGCTCACGGGTTCAATCCGCTGATGTCGGCGACCAGAATGCTGCCGGTCGATGATTCCGTGATATAGAGCCTGTCTTTCCCGGCGCCACCGATCGCGACGTTGGTGCAGTTCGGCCCCGCGCACGACTTGATCCGCGCGATCAGTTCGCCGTTGGGGGCGAACACGAAAACGTGGCCGAGCGAGGCGTGGCCGACGAACAAGCGGCCCTTCGCATCCATCGTCATGCCGTCGGGACCGCTGGTGCCGAACAGCGAGCAGAAGCGGCCGACCTTGGACACGCTGCCATCCTTCATGAACGGCAGCCGCCACACCGCATTGTCGCGCGTCATTGCCACGAACAGCACGGTTTCGGTCGGGTCGAGCACCAGGCCGTTGGGACTGATGCCGGTATCGATCAGGCAATCGAGCCGGCCGTTCGATGCCAGCCGATAGACCCGGCCGCTCGGGTCATGCAGGCCGGTCTGGCCCTGATCAGTGAAAAAGATATCGCCGTTGGAGGCCAGATGCAGATCGTTGCAGCCGCGAAACGATTCCGAATTGCGCGCGGTCACGACCGGCTTGATGCGGCCTGCTCTGGCATCGAGCTCCATGATGCCGTGCATGTAATCGGCAACCAGAATGCGGCCGTCGGCGGCGATCTTCAGCCCGTTCGGCCATCCCTCGTACTCGATCACCAGCGACCATTCCCCGTCGGGCGCGACGCGAAAGATGCGGCCGAAGGGAATGTCGACGATGTAGAGGTTGCCGTCCGTGTCGAAGGATGGCCCTTCGATGAAACTGTCAGTCGGCACATGTGGCCGGTTGGCATCGGCCCAATCGCTCCGCACCCCCTTGCGGCGGAACTTGTCAGGCATGGCGGAGAACAGCGTGGTTTCGATCGGCCGCGGCGGCGTTTCCAGGTACATCATTTGTTGTTGTGATTGTTGAGGGAGAGCGCGCGGCAGCATAGGGCACTATCGAGGGCGCGTCGATTGGGTGGAGACATGGCAGCGGCGCGAGCGCTGCGTAGGGTGGGTTGGCCGAAGGCGTAACCCACCTCTTTCATCTCCGCGGCAGCAGAAGGGGTGGGTTACGCTGCGCTAACCCACCCTACGAGGCCTAACCCGCCGCGCCGGCGAGCTTGGCTTCTTTCACCGGCACATCCGTCGCCGCAATCAGCCGCTTCAGCTCGGGGATGCAGGAGCCGCAATTGGTGCCGGCCTTGAGCTCGGCACCGATCTCGGCCGCCGTGCGCGCGCCGGCGGCGATGGTGTCGCAGATGGTGCCGCGACCGACGCCGAAGCAGGCGCAGACGATCGGCCCGGTCGAGGCCGCCCCCTCGGTCGACTTGCCCGAGAGCAGCATACGGCGCTGCTCGTCGCTGACGTGATCGGCCGCAAAGGCAGTCTTGACCACCTCCCAATCGCCGGCGTCATGCCCGGGGCCGACGAACAGGCAGGCCTCGATGCGATCACCGGCGAAGGAGGCGGCGCGATAGATACCGCCGCCAAAATCGCGATATTCGGCGACGTCCTCGCCGGCGATGCCGTCGAGCCAAGCCGGCCAGCGCGACAGATCCGCGTTGTCGGCGAACAGATAGCCGAAGCCGCCGGCGACCGTGACGCGGGTCCACAACACGTTTGATGGAAGATCGAGCTGCTGCCGCGACAGCGCAAAGCCGCGGAAGACGAATTCATACGGCGCGATCGCGGCCGGCGTCGCCTTCGATTCCGGCTGTCCGGAGAACGGATCGGTGAACGACTGCACCAGCGCCCCGACGCGGCCGTGCGAGGCATTCATCGCGCTCCAGTGGATCGGCACGAACAGCGCGCCGCGCTGCTGGCGATCGCTCACAACAGCTTTCAGGATGCATTGTCCGTAGTCGGTGGTGAGGCGGGCATAGCCGTCATGGACGATGCCATATTTGCTGGAGTCATCGGGGTGGATCTCGACGAACGGCTCGGGCAGATGCGCGCCGAGCCGCTGACTGAGGCCGGTGCGCGTCATGGTGTGCCACTGATCGCGGATGCGTCCGGTGTTGAGCCTGAGGGGGCGCGAGGGACCGGTCTCGCTGCGCAGTAACGGCACCTCCGGCGCGACGAAGCGGCCTCTGCCGTCATTGGTGAAGAAGCCGCCGCTCGCGAAGAAACGCTCGCCGGGCGCGCCACCGTCGCGCACGGGCCATTGCACCGGCTTCAGGGCGTCGAAGCCCTCGTCGGACAGCGAAGTCAGCGCACCGATGTCGAAATCGCGGCTGCCATCATTCTCGAATGCCGAGAGCGCGGCGTGCTCGCGGAAAATCTCGGCGGCGGATTTGTAGTTGAAACTGTCGCCGAAGCCGAGACGCTTTGCGGTCTCGCTCAGGATCCACCAATCGGGGCGCGCCTCGCCCGGCGCCGGCAGGAACGAGCGCTGGCGCGAGATGCGGCGTTCGGAATTGGTCACCGTGCCCGACTTCTCGCCCCAGGCCAGCGCCGGCAGCAGCACATGCGGACCCGCCTCGACGGTGTCGTTGGACAGCACATTCTCGGAGATCACGAACAGCTCAAGCTTCTTCAACGCCTCGCGCACGAAGTCCGCATCCGGCAGCGACACCGCGGGATTGGTGCCCATCACCCAGAGCGCCTTGACCTCACCGCGGTTGATGGCCTCGAACAATTGCACCGCCTTCAGGCCCTCATGGGTGGCGATGCGCGGCGCCTTCCAGAACCGCCTGACACGATCGATGTCCGGCGGCGTGAAGCCCATGTGAGCGGCCAGCATATTGGCGAGGCCGCCGACCTCGCGGCCGCCCATCGCATTGGGCTGACCGGTGAGCGAGAACGGCGAGGCGCCCGGCTTGCCGATCCGCCCCGTCGCCAGATGGCAGTTCAGGATCGCGTTGACCTTATCGGTGCCCTGCGCCGACTGGTTGACGCCTTGCGAATAGAGCGTGACCACGCGCGGCGTCTCGCGAAACATCCTGAAGAAGGTGGCGACGTCCTGCTCGGACAGGCCCGTGGCAAGCGCCGTCGCGCGGACGCTGCCGGCGATGCTCCGCGCGCGCGCCAGCGCGTCCTCGAAGCCCGATGTGTGGTTCGCGACGTAATCCGTGTCCAACGCGCCGTTGTCGACGAGATCGACGAACAGCCCGGAGAAGAGCGCGGTATCGGTGCCCGGCTTGAGGCCGAGAAACAGGTCGACGTCTTCGGCGGTGTCGGTACGGCGCGGATCGATCACGATCATCCGTGCGCCGCGCTCCTGCCGGTTCTTCAGCATGCGCTGGAACAGCACCGGATGGCACCAGGCCGCATTCGAGCCGACGAAGACGAGCAGATCGGCCTGGTCGAGATCCTCGTAGCAGCCGGGCACGGTGTCGGCGCCGAAGGCCCGGCGATGACCGGCGACGGAGGACGACATGCAGAGTCGCGAATTGGTGTCGACGTTGGCCGTGCCGACAAAACCCTTCATCAGCTTGTTGGCGACGTAATAGTCCTCGGTGAGGAGCTGGCCGGAGAGATAGAACGCGACCGCGTCGGCACCGTCGCGGGCCACGATGTGCTGCATGCGATGGGCGACGTGATCGAGCGCATCGCTCCAGGCGACGCGTTCCAGCACGCCCTTGCAGCGGATCATCGGATAGAGCAGCCGGTTTTCCAGTCCGACGGTCTCGCCGAGCGCCGAGCCCTTGGAGCAGAGCCGGCCGAAATTGGCGGGATGATCAGGATCACCCGCGATCGCCGCGCCACCCTTGCCGTCGGGCGTCGCCAGCACGCCGCAACCGACGCCGCAATAGGGACAGGTCGTCTTGGTGGCGCGGAGCGAGGGATCGATTGCCGTCATGTCGAACTGCCTTGTCAAGCTTGTCGGTCACGCCGCCCTGGGAGGACGCGCGAGCGCGCGGCCGAACATCATGTCGGTGCGGATCGCCGTCACCTTGTCGCCATTGCGGATCAACTCGAGATACCAGAGCGCATCGGCGTTATCGCCGATCAGCACCGCACCGGTGAGCCGGCCGTCTGCGATCACGAGCTTCTTGTAGGTGCCGCGTCTGCGGTCGGTCAGCACCAGGCTTTCGCTGCCCTCCCCGCCCATGAAATCGCCGGCGGAGAACACGCTGACGCCGGACACCTTCAGATTGGTCGAGACGACGCTGCCCTGATAGGCGGCGGGCCGGCCGGCCAGGTGCCGCGCCAGCACCCGCGCCTGCTCATAGGCGGGCTCGACCAGGCCATAGCAGGTGCCGCGATGCTCGGCACACTCGCCGAGCGCGAAAATGTCGGACGAGGACGTCTGCATCACGTCGTTGACGACGACGCCGCGATTGACAGCGATCCCCGCCTCTTTCGCCAGCGCGACGTTCGGCCTGATGCCGGCAGCGAAGATCACGGCGTCGGCCTCGATACGGCTACCATCGGCAAGCTCGACGGCCTCGACATGTCCATCGCCATGGATGCGGGCGGTCGAGGCGTTGAGCAGGATGCGGATGCCCTTGCGCTCGACCAGCGTCTTGAGCAGAGCTGCCGCCGGCCCGTCGAGCTGGCGCTCCATCAGCCGGTCCATCAGATGCAGCAGCGTCACCGGCGCCCCCGCCTTGGCGAGGCCGTAGGCAGCTTCAAGTCCGAGCAGGCCGCCTCCGACGACAACGACGCGCTTCCTGGCCGCGGCCAGCGTCAGCAAGAGGTCGACGTCGCGCGTATCGCGAAAGGTGTGCACGCCGGCGAGGTCGGCGCCCGGCAAATTGAGGCGCAGCGGCGTCGAGCCGGTGGCGAGCACGAGCTTGGAATAGTCCATGCTCTCCTCGCCCTCGATCTTGAGCTCGCGGCGGCCGACATCGATTTCGGTGACGCGATAGCCGTAGCGCACGGTGACGCCGCGATGGCGCCACCAGTCCGCCGGCCGCAGCTCGATCTCGTGCGAGCCGGTCTCGCCGGCCAGCACGGATGAGAGCAGCACGCGGTTGTAGGCGAGCCGCGGCTCCTCGCCGATAACGGCGACCGCGTAGCGACCGAGCGCGGACTTGGCGAGCTCGTCGACCAGACGCGCGGCCGCCATACCGTTACCGACGATGACCAGCGGTTCACTCACGAGACATCTCCTATTCGGCGGCCTGCGGCTGTGCGCCGTAGGCCTCGGACATCATGTAGCCGGACAGCACGCCGTAGGCGTCGGTCCAGGCCTTTGCCAGCTCGGGCGTCCAGGCTTCGCCAAGGCCCTTCTCCAGGGTCCACAGCAGCGTCGCGCCGACCACGGGATAGTGCTCGGGCGCCGCGCCGTAGGCGACGTGGCGCTTGGCGAGCGCGGAGGCCGCGGGAAGAATCGAGTCCAGGTTCGACAGGCCACCGACGACGGCGGCGAGCATGCCCATCAGCTTCTTGCGCTGCTCGGTCATGTCCTCGGGAAACATCGCGCGCACGGACGGCGCCACCTCGAACAGACGATCGTAGAACAGCACCGCGGCCTGCTCCGAAATCGGCGCGACCTTGGAAAAGCTCTGCTGGATGAGGGCGATCTGTTCTGGCGTCATGATGTTCTCCTGTCTGCTTCGGTCTGCCTTCGTCCGCGCCGTTGCGGAAAAAGTTCATGGATCAAACGTCATCAGAGGGACTTCTCCCCGCGTACGGGGAGAAGCGAGATTTGTACCAAGTGCTACACGCGAGCCTCAGCGAGGCTTGGCGCGCCTTCGCTTTGCGGGCTGCGACGCAGGTAGAACCACCAGGTCAGAGCGAGGCAGGAGGCGTAGAAGCCTAGATAGATCGCAAGCGCGAGCTGCGGGCCGCCGGTCAAGGCGATCGACTTGCCGAAGCCGCTGGGGATCAGGTAGCCGCCGACCGCACCGACCGCCCCGATGAAGCCGACCGCCGCGCCGCTTTCGATGCTCGCCGTCTTCATGGCGGCCGCGCGCTCCGCATCGCCCTTGCCGCGCACCTTGAACAGGTTCTGCTCGCGGAAGATCGAAGGGATCATGCGGTAGGTCGAGCCGTTGCCGATGCCCGTCGTCACGAACAGGATCAGGAACATCGACAGGAAGCCGGTGAAATCCTTGTGACCGACGAAGTACAGCACGCCGACGGTGGCCGCCGCCATCAGGATGAAGTTCCAGAAGGTGATGATGGAGCCCCCGACCTTGTCGGCGAGCCAGCCGCCGAAGGGACGCGACAGCGAGCCGACCAGCGGCCCCAGGAACGCGATCGAGATCGAGATGGCCGGGAATTGCGTCTTGATCAGCAGCGGAAATGCCGCGGAATAGCCGATGAAGGAGCCGAACGTGCCGATATAGAGGTACGCCATGATCCAGGTGTGCTTGCGCTTGACGATCGCGAGCTGGTTCTTCACCGACGATTTCGCGGTGGTGAGATTGTTCATGAAGAACACCGCGCCGAGCACTGCGATGGCGATCGGCAGCACCCACATCAGGCCGGCATTCTGGAGGTAGATGCCGTCGACGGGCGTCGCCTGATACAGATTGAAGACGGCCAGCGCCATCAGGATCGGGGTCAGGAGCTGCACGCTGGAGACGCCGATATTGCCGCCGGCCGCATTCAGGCCGAGCGCCCACCCCTTCATCCGGTCGGGGAAGAAGAAGGAGATATTGGTCATGCTGGAGGCGAAATTTCCGCCGCCAAGACCCGCGGCCGAGGCCACCAGCAGCATCAGCCAGAACGGCGTGTCGGGCTGGCTGACGAAATAGGCAAGCGACAACGTCGGAATGAACAGGATCGCCGCACTGAAGATGGTCCAGTTGCGGCCGCCGAACGTCGTCACTGCGAAGGTGTAGGGAAAGCGCATCAATGCGCCGATCAGCCCCGGCACCGCGACGAGCTGGAACAGCTGGTCGGTGGTGTAGTGGAAGCCGGCCTGCGGCAGCTTGGTGGTGACGATGCTCCAGATCAGCCAGACCGAGAAGCCGATATGCTCGGCCACGATCGACCAGATCAGGTTGCGTCGCGCGATGGTCTTGCCGGTCGCATTCCAGAACGCCTCGTCTTCGGGGCGCCAATCTGAAATCCAGGTTGGATTCTTCGTCATTGAGTATCCCTTCCAGGCTCACCGCTGCGTCGTTGCAGGCTCAGCCTCCGGCCACGGAGGCGCGCTCCGAGGCTTCACCCCGGTGGCGAGTTCACGATGCTGATTGATGATGTTGAGGGACGTCGTCGTTGGCGTCGCGCAAATACATTTCAATTTCCGTGCCAGTTGCGCGCACGCGGGAAAGACAGGGATTTCAGAACGTTATTCGCGTTGCCCGAATTTTTCGCAGGGCTTGTTCGCACGGCAAATTTGCGATTCGCTCAATCCTTGTGCGGCGCACAAGGATTGAGCTTGCTGTCGATTAATTGGGCGTGCGCGTGGTTCACGTTAACTCTGCTTACGCGGCCTCGACGAAGCGATGACGCTCGTAGAGGAATTCGAGCACGCGCTGGCGGCACTTCAAATAGGTCGCATTGGTAGCAAGCTCGAGCCGCTTGCGCGGCCGTGCCAGCGGCACGTCCAGCACCTCGCCGATGCGCGCGCTCGGCCCGTTCGTCATCATCACGATGCGGTCGGACAACAGCACGGCCTCGTCGACGTCGTGCGTGATCATCAGGATGGTGTTGCCGAGCTTCTGATGCAGCGCCATCACGGAGTCCTGCAGATGCGCGCGGGTCAGTGCGTCGAGCGCGCCGAACGGCTCGTCCAGCAGCAGCACCTTCGGCTCCATCGCCAGCGCCCGGGCGATGCCGACGCGCTGCTTCATGCCGCCGGAGATCTCGGACGGGCGCTTGTCGCGGGCGTGGACCATCTGCACCAGGTTGAGATTGTGCATCACCCAGGCGTCGCGCTCGGCGCGGGACTTGGTCTTGGCGAAGACCTTGTCGACCCCGAGCCTGACGTTCTCGTAGACCGTGAGCCACGGCAACAGGCTGTGGTTCTGGAACACCACGGCGCGGTCGGGCCCCGGCGAGTTGACCTCGCGATTCTCCAGCAGCACGCCACCCGTGGTGGCGCCGGTCAGCCCTGCGATGATGTTGAGCAGGGTCGACTTGCCGCAGCCGGAATGGCCGATGATCGAGACGTATTCGCCCTTCTCGATCGTGAGGTTGATGTCCTTCAAGACCTCCGTGGTGGCGGCGCCGCGGGTAAAGACCTTGTCGATGTGGTCGAGCTTCAGATAGGCGGTCATGTGTCCCCTCCTCTCAGTTCTGCGCGGTGCCGCGGGTGACGATCTTGCCGAGACCCGCGATCAGGCGGTCCAGCACGAAGCCGATGATGCCGACATAGAACAGTGCCAGGACGATCTCGCTGATGTGCGAGGAGTTCCAGGCGTCCCAGATGAAGAAGCCGATGCCGACGCCGCCGATCAGCATTTCTGCCGCGACGATCGCAAGCCACGACAGGCCGATGCCGATGCGCAGGCCCGTGAAGATGTAGGGCGCCGCCGCCGGGATCATGATCTTGGAGAAGAATTCGAGCGGATTGAGCTGCACCACCGCCGCGACGTTGCGATAGTCCTGAGGGATGTTGCGGATGCCGACCGCCGTGTTGATGATGATCGGCCAGATCGAGGTGATGAAGATGACGAAGATCGCCGAGGGCTGACCGTCGCGGAACGCGGCGAGCGACAGCGGCAGCCAGGCCAGCGGCGGAATCGTGCGCAGCACCTGAAACAGCGGATCCAGCCCGCGCATCGCCCAGACCGACTGGCCGACCAGCACGCCGAGCGCGATGCCGGCGATGGCCGAGAGCGAATAGCCGAAGGCGACGCGCTGCAGGCTGGCGGACAAATGCCAGAACAGCCCCTTGTCGATGCCGCCATGGTCGAAGAACGGATCGAGGATCAGCTCCTTGGTATCCGCAAACACTTTTGAGGGCGGCGGCAGCGCCGAGCCGGCGCGGCGGCAGATCAGCTCCCACACCAGCGTCAGTAGCGCAATCACGACCAGAGGCGGGATCACGCGCACTGCGGTCTCCCGTGCCATGCGCGCGTAGGTCTCGGCGCGCGGCGGCCGCTTCGGCGTCATCGCGACGACCGGTGCAGCGGCTGCGGCAGGCGTCGCGGTCTCAAGCTCGATCTTCGTGGCAGGCATGTTCATCGCTATCTCTCTCCGGCTTTGGCGGGGACGATGCGGCCGCCCCGCGGGCGGCCGCAGGGCTCCATCAGACTTCGACGCGCTTGATCGCGAGCGACTTCAGATAGGCAGCCGGATTTTCCGGATCGAACACCTTGCCGTCGAAGAAAGTCTCCTTGCCGCGCGAGGTCGAAGCCGGAATGTCGGCAGCCGCGACGCCGAGGGTCTTGGCCGCATCGCGCCACATGTCCTCGCGATTGACCTTGGCGATCAGCGCCTTGGTGTCGAAGCCAGCCTCGTACTTGCCCCAGCGGATGTCCTCGGTGAGGAACCAGAGATCGTGGCTCTGGAAGGGATAGGAGGCATGGTCGCGCCAGTACTTCATGATATGCGGCGAGTTCTCGACCACCTTCCCGGGGATGCCGTAGTCGAACTTGCCCGCACTGCGGTCGAGCACGTCCTCGACCGGGCAGTTCATCCACTGCCGCTTGCCCATGATGGCGGCAAGCTCAGCCTTGTTCTCGGACTTGTCGGCCCATTGCTGGGCTTCCATCACCGCCATCAGCAGCGCCTTGGCGGCCTTGGGGTACTTGTCGACGAAGGCGGCGCGCATGCCGAAGGATTTTTCCGGATGCTTGTTCCAGAGTTCGCCCGTGTTGACAGCGGTGTAGCCGATCTTCTGATGGATCAGCTGCAGGTTCCAGGGCTCGCCGACGCAGAAGCAATCCATGGTGCCGACCTTCATGTTGGCCACCATTTGCGGCGGCGGCACCACGATGGTCTCGATGTCCTTGTCGGGGTCGATCCCGCCGGCGGCGAGCCAGTAGCGGATCCAGAGATCGTGCGTGCCGCCGGGGAAAGTCATCGCGGCTTTCACCGCCTTGCCGGAGGCCTTCTTCTTCTCCAGCGCCGCCTTGAAGGGCGATGCATCGACGCCGAGCTTGAGGTCGGCATATTCATTGGCGACCGAGATGCACTGGCTGTCGAGATTGAGCCGCGCCAGGATGTACATCGGCGTCGGCTGGTTGTTCTGCGTCACCTTGCCGGCCGAGATCAGATACGGCATCGGCGTGAGGATATGCGCGCCGTCGATGCCGTTGCCTTCGGATCCGAGCACGAGATTGTCGCGCGTGGTGCCCCATGAGGCCTGCTTCTGCACGTCGGTGTCGGGCATGCCGTATTTGGCGAACAGGCCCTTGTCCTTGGCGACAAAGAGCGGTCCGGCATCGGAGAGCGCGATGAAGCCGAGCTTGGCGCCCTTGACCTCGGGGCCTGCGTCCTGCGCGAAGGCGCCGGCGGGGAAATTCAGCTTTGCTGCGGCGAGAAGTGCGGCGGTGGAGCCGGTGGCTTTCAACAATTGACGGCGGCTAAGGCCCGTCTCCGCGGGCCGGCGGGTGCGCTTGGTCATAGGCAGTGTCGTCCTTTGCGTCGTTGCAGAATTGAGTGGCGTCTGTGCACACGAGCAGCCCGTCCGTCCGGCGGCGCCATCTTTGGCGCATGCGAACGCGCGACGGGGGAGACCCCCGCCTTGGTGGCGTCGGCAAATCGGATGAGAAGTCTCGCGGGACGGCTTCAATGGCGTCGGCTGGAACCATTCAAGCTTCGTGCCAAGGCCGACATTGCAAAAAATGTTTGAAAATCAATATTTTAATGACACTGCGCCAGCCTGCCGCAGGCCGGTTCCGCTCGTGAAATTTGCGGGCTGCTTGATTCTTGTGCGACGCACAAACCTTGTGCAGAAGCTCGTGCAAGAGGCCAAGGGAAGCGTGGGAGGACACCTGCCCAAAAGGACATCTCATTGATTTTGCTACATCTTTCAAGCGCACTCATGCGGCACACAACTTGCATTTCCATTGGCGTCAACGAAGACTGCGGCTTGCCGCATTGTTGCAGCCTCTGGCGGCTGCATCCGGAAGCTCACCTGCTTCGCGGCCCTCGCCGGCGCAATCCTCGTGACGCGATTCCCACGGCTTCCAAACCTTCCATAGCCCCGTGCGCGGCCGGCCGCCCGCACGACCCAGGACGTTCAGCCGCGCTCTCGTGGAGGGCGCGTCGATCTCACTTACGAAGCAAAGGAACCATTGAATGTCGTATCTCGCGCCTTCGGAATTCGTCACCAAGATGGTGGATGCCGGCGAGTCCAAGATCTTCATGTCCACCCGGGATACCATCATCCGCGCCTATATGGCCGGCGCCATCCTGGCGTTGGCGGCGTGGTTCGCCGTCACCATCAACGTCAACACCGGGCAGCCGCTGGTCGGCGCGCTGCTGTTTCCGGTCGGCTTCGTCATGCTCTACCTCCTGGGCTTCGACCTCCTGACCGGCGTGTTCGTGCTCTCGCCGCTCGCCCTGATCGACAAACGTCCGGGCGTGACACTTGGCGGCGTGCTGCGCAATTGGGGTCTCGTCTTCGTCGGCAACTTCGCCGGCGCCTTCACCGTGGCCTTCATGATGGCCTTCGTGACGACGTTTGGTTTCACCCAAGCCCCCGACAAGGTCGGCGCGGCTATCGGCCATATCGGCGAGGGCCGGACGCTCGGCTACGCCGCGCACGGCGCGGCGGGCATGGCGACGCTGTTCCTGCGTGGCATGCTCTGCAACTGGATGGTCTCGACCGGCGTCGTCGGCGCCATGATCTCGACCTCGGTGCCCGGCAAGGTCATTGCGATGTGGATGCCGATCCTGGTGTTCTTCTACATGGTGTTCGAGCATTCCGTCGTGAACATGTTCCTGTTCCCGTCGGGCCTGCTGCTCGGCGCCAAGTTCTCGATCATGGATTATCTGATCTGGAACGAGATCCCGACCGTGCTCGGCAACCTCGTCGGCGGCCTCGCCTTCACCGGCATGACCCTCTACGCCACGCACGTGATGACCCTGCCGAAGCGCCAAATCGACAGGGCGGCCAAGCCCCGCGTCGCGGCCTGATCGAATCCGTCTCGACAGGGGAGCCTTGCCCGAGCAGGGTGAGGCTCCCCTCTCCCGGTGATGACGATGACCCGCGGACTCCTGATTTCGGTCGGCCAGCATTCCGACAAGGGCCGCAAGCCCGTCAACCAGGATTTCCACGGCGTGCTGATTCCGGAGGAGCCGCTGCTCAGCCTGAAGGGCATCGCCGCGGTCCTCGCCGACGGCATCTCGAGCAGCAGCGTGAGCCAGATCGCCAGCGAGTCGGCGGTCAAGAGCTTCCTGATGGACTATTACTGCACGTCGGAATCCTGGACGGTGAAGACCTCCGCCCGCCGCGTGCTGGAGGCGACCAATTCCTGGCTGCATGCGCAGACGCGCAAGAGCCAATATGCCTATGACCGCGACAAGGGCTATGTCTGCACCCTCAGCGCCATGGTCATCAAGGCGACCACCGCGCACATGTTCCATGTCGGCGACTGCCGCATCTACCGCGTCGCCGGCAAGGCGCTGGAGCAACTGACCGACGATCACCGCATCATCGTCTCGTCCGAGCAGACCTATCTCGGCCGCGCGCTCGGCATCAATCCGCAGCTCGAGATCGACTACCAGGCGTTCGAGGTCGAGGCCGGTGACACCTTCCTGCTGGCCACCGACGGCGCCTATGAGTTCGTCGATGCGCGTTACATCACGAGCGCGATCAACGAACATGCCGACCTCGACGCGGCGGCCAAGGCCATCGTCGAGGAAGCCTACCGGCGCGGCAGCGACGACAACATCACCGTCCAGATCCTGCGCATCGACGCGGTGCCGCAGCGCGAGCCGGCCGGCATCTTCAATCAGAGCTCGGAATTGCCGCTGCCTTCGCTACCGGAGCCGCGGGCGATGTTCGACGGCTACCGGATCGTCCGGGAGATCCACGGCAGCAGCCGCAGCCATATCTACCTCGCCGTCGACACCGAGACCGAGCAGCCGGTCGCACTCAAGCTGCCCTCGGTCGACCTGCGCGACAACGCCGCCTATCTCAAGCGCTTCCTGATGGAGGAGTGGATCGCGCGGCGGATCGACAGCCCGCATGTGCTCAAGCCGCTGTCGCAGTCGCGGCGGCGCGGCTATCTCTACGTCGCCACGGAATTCGTCGAGGGGCAGACATTGAAGCAGTGGATGACCGACAATCCGCGGCCCGATCTCGAAACCGTGCGTGGCATCATCGAGCAGATCGCCGCGGGCCTGCGCGCCTTCCATCGCATGGAGATGCTGCATCAGGACCTCAGGCCCGACAACATCCTGATCGACAAGACCGGCACCGCGAAGATCATCGACTTCGGATCGGTCAGGGTCGCCGGCGTCGCCGAGGCCGCACCGCCGGACGAGGCCGACGAAATCCTGGGAACGATGCAGTACACCGCCCCGGAATATTTTCTCGGGCAAGGCGGCTCGCCGCGCTCCGACATGTTTTCGCTGGCCGTGATCTGCTACCAGATGCTGACGGGAAAGCTGCCCTACGGCGCCCAGATCGCCAGGATCCGCCGCAAGGCGGACGTGCGAAAGCTCAAATATCGCCCGGCCGACGATGACCGCAATGTGCCCGCATGGATCGACGGCGCGCTCCGGCGCGCGCTCCATCCCGATCCCTACAAACGGCACGAGGATCTCTCGGAGTTCATCTTCGAGCTGCGTACGCCCAACCCGGCCTATCTCGACACCCGGATCACGCCGCTGCTCGAGCGCAGCCCGCTGATGTTCTGGAAGCTGACAACGGCGGTGCTCGCCTGCGCGGTCGTCGTGCTGCTGGCTTTGCTGCACGCGCGGTAGGCACGCCGCCTCACGCCGACTCGGTCGCCTTCACCCCCAGCGGTTTCGGCGCCACGCCGCCACCGGGCTTGAGGTGGAACTCGTAAGTCATCAGGTGCCATTGCCCGCTTGCCTTGGTGCCGTCGGGCATCGTGGGCTCGGTGCGCGGCTCGACCTTGGCGATGAGGTCGTCCTTGACGCCGAACACCACGTCTGAATCCAGATATTTGTCACCGTCCATGAAGACGTGGGTGATCAGCGGCTCATAGCCCTTGGCATTGACCAGGAAGTGCACATGCGCGGGGCGCATCGGATGGCGGCCCGTCTGCACGATCATCTCGCCCACCGGGCCGTCGGTCGGAATCGGGTAGCTGCAAGGCAGGATGGTACGGAAGAAGAAACGGCCGTCATCGTCGGTGATGAAGCGCGCCCGCGCCGAGGCGCCGACCTCGTCGTAGTTCGGCTTCTGTGAATCGTAGAAGCCGTCGTCATCGGCATGCCAGACGTCGACGGGGACGCCCGCGAGCGGCTTGCCCTTCAGATCCGTGACGCGGCTCTGCACGAACATCTTCTCGCCGGTGAGATTGTGCGGCGAGATGTCGGTGCCGTGCGCGGTCACCTTGTGCTCGCCGACATAGAACGGGCCCAGTACGGTGGTCTGTGTCGCGCCCTCGCGGTCGCGATGGTTGACCGCGTCGACCAGCATGGACACGCCGAGCACATCGGACAGGAGAATGAACTCCTGGCGCGTATCGGTGCATTTCTGCCCGGTGCGGGTCAAGAAATCGATCGCGTAGTCCCACTCCTCGAAGGTGAGACCGGTCTTGCTCACGTAATCGTGCAGCGACCTCACCAATTCCTGGAGCAGGAATTTCGCGCGGGGATCGGGGGTGCTGTCGAAGCTCCTGATGACGGCTTCGGTAAGATCGGTCTCGTTGAACTGGGTCATGATGGTTTGCCCTGTGTTTTTCTCGTTCGCCCCCGGGGGCCGCCTGGAGGCGTTCCAGGGGACAGCCTACACCAGCCGGGCCCCCTGCGTTAAGCGCGAGCGGCTTGGAATGAGGCCGTCATTTCGCTATCAACGAACAGACAGAACTGCCCGGAGGAAACTGATGCTCGCGCCCACCCCCGCCTCGCCCGAATCCGTCGGCATGTCCAAGGCCGCGCTCGACCGCGTCGATGCGCATCTGAAGAGCCGGTACATCGATGCCGGCCGATTCCCGGGCACGCATCTTCTGGTCTACCGCCGCGGCAAGGTCGCGCACAGCTCGGTCCAGGGCCTTGCCGATGTCGAGCGCAAGCTGCCGGTGAAGGACGACACCATCTACCGCATCTATTCCATGACCAAGCCGCTCACCAGCGTCGCCTTCATGATGCTGGTCGAGCAAGGCCTCGTCGCGATCGACGAGCCCGTCGCCAAATACATTCCGGAATGGAAGGACCTCGGCGTCTTCGTCGCCGGCACCTATCCGGCGTTCCTGACCCGGCCGCCGTCCCGGCCGATGCTGATCGTCGACCTGCTGCGCCACACCTCCGGCCTCACCTACGGCTTCCAGCAGCGCTCCAATGTCGACGCCGCCTACCGCAGCGAGAAGATCGGCGAGGTCGAGAAGTCGGGCACGCTCCAGACCATGATCGAGGGCCTGGCCAAGATCCCGCTGGAGTTCTCGCCGGGGGACGCCTGGAATTATTCAGTCTCGACCGACGTGCTCGGCTATCTCGTCGGCAAGATCTCCGGCGTGCCTTTCGAGCAATTCCTTAAATCACGCATCCTCGATCCGCTCGGCATGACAGACACCGATTTCCACGTGCCGGCCTCGAAGGCGCATCGCTTTGCCGCCTGCTATTCCGCCGATCCCGGTGGCGGCATGACCTTCCATGCCGGCCAGCGCCGCGAAGGTTTGACGCTGCAGGACGATCCGGCGACGAGCTCTTTTCTGTCTCCGCCCTCCTTTATCTCCGGCGGCGGCGGGCTGTGCTCGACGGTTGCCGACTATCTCACCTTCTGCCGCGCCCTGCTCAACGGCGGCGAGCTCGGCGGTGTCAGGCTGATCGGACCCAAGACACTGGCGCTGATGACAAGCAACCACATTCCGGGCGGCCGCGCGCTGCCGGAGGTATCCCGCTCGTTGTTCTCCGAAGCAACCTATAATGGCATCGGCTTCGGCCTCGGCTTTGCCGTGACGATGCGTCCCGCCGAAACGCTGATCGCCGGCAGCCCCGGCGAATATAATTGGGGCGGCGCGGCGACAACCTCGTTCTGGATCGATCCGGCTGAAGAGCTGATCACGATCTTCATGACGCAGGTGCTGCCGTCGAGCGCGTATCCGATCCGGCGCGAGCTGCGCAGCATGGTGTACGCGGCCATCACCGAGAGCAACCTGTAGCCAGCCGAACGGAGCCCGCGGCCGCCGGCCGCGGGATCGCGTTCATTTCAGCATCTCCGGCACGATCAGGCGCGGCAGGAACAGCGACACGCTGGGCCAGATGATGACGGCCGCCAGCACCAGCAGCATCGGGATCAGCATGATCACCGTGTCCTTCAGCGCATAGCGCAGCCGTACGCCCGCAATCGAACAGGCGATCATCAGGCACAGGCCATAAGGTGGCGTCACCAGTCCGAAGGCCAGCGAGACGATGGAAATGATCGCGAACTGGACGGGATGAAGATCGACGGACTTGGCCAGCGGCTCCAGCACGGTGCCGACGATGATGATGGCCGGGATGGCGTCGAGGAAGCAGCCCACCACCAGGAAGCAGAAGGCGATGAAGAACCCGGCCGCAACAGCGCCCATGCCCCACGTCGAGACGTTGGCCAGCAGCTCCTGCGGGATCTTGTAATAGGCCAGCAGCCAGCCGAACGCACTGGCGGTACCGACGCAGAACAGCGCCACGCCGGCGAGGCGGCCGGTATCGAGCAAGGCCCTGTACAATTCCCGGATCCCCGTCTCGCGGTAGAAGAACGCCGAGAGCACCACGGAATAGAGCACGGCGACGCAGGCGGACTCGGTCGCGGTGAACCAACCGAGCAGGATGCCGCCGACGATTATGAACGGCGTCATCAGCGCCGGTATCGAACGCCAGATGGCGCATCGCATGTCGACCCAGCTCGACTTCGGATAGGTCGGATAGCCGCGGCGCACTGCATAGACGTGCACCGTCGCCATCTGCGCGCCCGCGATCAGCAGGCCGGGCACGATTCCGGCCAGATACATCGCAGCGATTGAGGTCGAGATCAGCCCACCCCAGACGATCATCAGGATCGAGGGCGGAATGACGACCGCAAGAACCGCGGAGGCCGCCGTGATGGCGATGGAGAACGAGAGATCGTAACCCTCCTTGGTCTGCGCATCGATGAAGATCTTGGACTGGCTCGCCGCATCGGCCGTCGAGGAGCCCGATATCCCGGCAAAGAACACCGACAGCACGACGTTGATCTGCGCGAGCGAGCCCGGCCAATGCCCGACCATGGAGCGCGACAGCGACACCAATCGATCGGTGATGCCGCCGATGCTCATCAGGTTGGCCGTCAGCAGGAAGAACGGCACCGCCAGCAGGATGAAGGAATTGTAGGCATTGAAGGTTTCCTGCGCGAGCGTCATTAGCGACAGGCGCGGCTCGATCAGCAGGATCGGCACGCAGGCAAGGCCGAGCGCGAAGGCGACCGGCACGCGCACGATGAGCAGGCCGACGAAGACCCCGAACAGCACCATCGCGGCCTGTCCGGCGGAGAGTACATTGCCGCTCATCGCCTTGCCCCGACCACAACGCGCACTTCATCGAGAATCTGCTCGCCCGCGAACACGATCCACGTTACCCCGGCAACCGGCCAGGCGACGTGGATCAGCCAAAGCGGCAGATCGGCCAGCTCCGACGTTCTGTTCCAGGCAAAGCGGGTGAACTCGAGGCCCGCCGTTACGAACACCAGCGCCAGCGCCAATATGCCGAGACGCGCCAGTATCCGCACTGCGGCTTCCGAGCGCCGCGACAGGTCGGGCCACACGTCGACCTCGAAATGCTGCGCTTCGCGCACGCCGACCATGGCACCGATCATGATCGTCCAGATGAACATGAAGCGCGCCATTTCCTCCGTCCAGATGTAGGAAGGAATGAACGGCGTGTAGCGTGAGATGATCTGCAGCGTGACCGGAACAACGAGGATGCCGACGCAGGCCGCCAGCAGGAATTCCAACAACTTGGCATAGGCCGCCGTAACGCGGCGCCACAGCGACGGTGTGGACGGGACGGGCATTTCAGTCATTGGAACTCCCAGCGGCGAAACATCCGCCAACTCCGGGCAGGAAGCGGGGCCTGCCCGGATGTGCTCTCGGCGGACGCAAGGATCTCAGACGGCGTTGATCTTCTCGAAAATGCCTTCCGCGCCGATCTCCTTGGCGTAGGTAGCCATCACGGGATCGGCGAGCTTCTTCATGGCGTCCCGCTCCTCGAAGGGGACGCGCTTGAGCTTGCCGGCCTTTTCGAGCGTGTCGAGCTTGACGACCTCCTCGCTCGACTCGAGCTTACGCCCGTAATCGCCGGCCTCCTTGCCGGCCTTCATGATCGCGTCCTGCAGATCCTTCGGCAAGGTCTTCAGCGTCTTCACGGAGAAGCAGATCGGCCGGATCGACACCGCGTGCTGGGTCAGGTTGAGATGCGGCGCGACTTCGTAGAATTTCATCGCCTCGACGCCGGCCGCTTCGTTCTCGCCGGCCGAGATCACGCCGTTCTGAATCGCGTTGTAGACCTCGTTATAGGCAATGACGGTCGGGCTCATGCCGACCGCCGCGAAGGTCTTCGACCAGATCGGCGCACCCTGCACGCGGACCTTGAGCCCCTTGAGATCGGCGAGGTTCTTGAGCGGCTTGTTGGCGAAGATGTTGCGGATGCCGCCGCCGGCGTAACCGATGAGAACGACCTCGGCCTTGGCAGCAACCTCGTCGGCGACCGGCGCCAGGATGTTGGCCTCGACCACCTTGTTCATGTGCTCGATGCCCTTGAACACGAAAGGCGCGTCGATGAAGGGGGCCGCCTTGGCGAAGGTGGACATATGCGCCGGCGAGACGATGCCGTAATCGACCGCCTTGCCTTGCGACATGTACTCGAAATACTGCTTCTCGAGGCCGAGCGAAGAGTTCCTGTGCAGGGTGAAATTGACGGGCTTGCCGTAATACTTCTTCACCAGCTCCTCGAACCGGAGCAGAGCCCGGTTGAAGGCATGGTCGTCGTTGAACTGGACCGCGCCGTTCAGCGTGACCGGCGCTTGCGCCCGCAGGATCGACGGCATGCCGATCGTAGCTGCCGCAGTGGTCGCGCCGATACCAGCGAGAAATGACCTTCGCTTCATCGTCTCCCCTCCCTTTGATGCTCCGACCCTGTCGCCGGGCCGTGAGTGCAGCCGGTATGCGGCTTGCGTGCAGAGAGGGTATGAAAATCCATGGCGGCACGGAAGCCCAATTCGGATGCCCGGCCGGACGCTGACAAGCTTGCCGCTGATACAGTTCGACGCAGGAACGGCCGACACGCCGTCTATTGCACTGCAGCTTTCATCTCTGGCCCATGACGTTTGTGCAGTGGCGCAGCGCCGCGGGGATGCCAGCATCCTGCTGCTGGCCGATAGATCCGGCCGCCAGCTGTTTTCAATGGCGACGACGGACAACGACATCTGCCACCGCTCATCTGCACGCTGGACGTCGCCCCCCTTTGCATATCGCAGCGCAACACAGCGATCCCTGCGACAATTCAGCTTGCCTTCGCCCAATCATCCGATGTTAAACATCGGATGATTGTGCCGCTGCCGGGCGTGGCAGCCAAAAATAAATGAACCGGCTGGGACCGGCCGGGGCGGGAGAACATAAGAGTGGCAAGAGCGCGCCCGAGCCCCGTCGACAAGCCGATCAAGCCCGGCCGCATTCGCGCCGTGCTGACAACGCTCGGCCGCGAGATCGCCCAGGATCTCATTCCCGTGGGGACGACTCTGCCGCCCGAGCCTGAGCTCGAAACCCGGTTCGGCGTCGGACGCGGCGTGGTACGCGAGGCCATCAAGACGCTCGCTGCGAAGGGTCTCGTCAGCGTGCGGCCGCGCCACGGCACGCACGTGCTGCCGCGCCACGAATGGAGCCTGCTCGACCGCGACGTGCTGAGCTGGCTCGTCGGCCAGGACGAGCCTGATCGCGACCTTCTGCTGGCAATCCAGGAGGTGCGCTCGATCATCGAGCCGGCCGCCGCAGCGCTCGCCGCCGAACGTGCCACGAGGAACGACCGCTGGCGGATCGACACGGCCCTGGCTGCGATGCAGACGGCAAGAGACCAGGCCAGCGCTCTCGCAGCCGACAAGGCTTTCCATCTTGCCATCCTGGACGCGACCCACAATCCGGTGCTTCAGGGCTTTCGCGGCGCGATCGATACCATTCTGAGCACCGTATTCACCGTCGCCGTCGGGGGCCCCGGCGGCTGGTTCAAGGACAATCTGCCGAACCACGCGGCGGCGGCGCGGGCCATCGAGAGCGGCAACCCGGAAAAGGCGCGTGCCGCGATGGAACGGCTGCTGGGCTACACCCGATTGAAGCTGTCGAACCGCAAGACAGTCATCGCTGCGGCGACACGCAGAGCGGGCGGATCGGACGTGCGCGTGACCAGGACGTCGCCCCTCAAGCGCAAGAGAAGACGTCATGACCCGTAACACGAGGGCTCGGGCCACAGCCTTGCTTCGCCCGGGATCTGTTGCAGGACCGTGGAGTAATCAGCGCGAAATGCCGGCACAGGCATTGCTGAACGCGAGGGAGGCCAGATGCAAGTGACGGGCAGTCTGAAAGGTCGATCGTCGCGGCTGATCCGCAGCGTCAATTCGCTGGCGGGAATCGCGATGTTCGTCGCGCCGCTGCTGGCCCTGGTCGCGATCTGGGCCGCCGTCGTCCCGCTCTTCAACGTCAATCCGCGCGTGTTTCCCTCCGTCGGTGCGGTCGGCACCGCCGCGCTGGATTCGATCCGCGACGGCACGTTGTTCGCCCATGTCGGCGCAAGCCTCCTGCGCGTCGCCTTGGGCACGCTGATCGGCATCGCCACCGCCGTGCCGCTCGGCATCGCCATGGGTGTGAGCCCTGCGGTCGCGTCCTTCCTGACGCCGCTGTTCCGCTTCTTCTCGGTGCTCGCCGGCATTGCCTGGATTCCGATCGCGACGCTGTGGTTCGGCTACGGTTTTGGCGCGATCGTCTTCGTAATCTTCAATGCCGTGTTCTTTGTCGTCGCCTACAACACCCTGCTCGGCGTCAGGACCATTCCGCACACGCTGCGCAACGCTGCCGCCTCGCTCGGCGCCGGCCGCTGGGCGCTGCTGACCGAGGTGCTGCTGCCGGGCGCGCTCCCCAACATCGTCACCGGCATCCGCACGGGCCTTGGCTTTGCCTGGCGCGGCCTGATCGCGGCCGAGATGATCGCGACCAATGTCGGGCTCGGCTACATGCTGTTCGTCGCCCGCGACTTCTACCGCACCGAGGTGATCGTGTTCGGCATGATCGTGATCGGCGTTCTCTGGCTTCTGATCGATCGTCTGCTGCTGGTCCCGCTCGAGCGCGCGACCATCGAGCGCTGGGGCATGGTGAGGCGCGCATGAATCTGATGCTGCAAATCTGGGCGGGCTATACCCGCCTGACCCAGCGCTGGCCGGGGCTCGCCGCGATCATTCCGTTCATCCCGGTGCTGGCGCTGTGGACCGCGGTGAGCGAGGCCGGTCTGTTTCCGCGCGCGTTCTTTCCCGGACCGGCCGACGTCATGCGCGCGTTCTTCACGCTGACCTACAAGGGCATCCTGCCCGATTATCTCCAGGACAGCCTGATCCGGCTCGCGACCGGCGCCGCGGCCGGCATGGCGCTCGGCATTCCCCTGGGCATCCTGATCGGCACCAGCCGCTGGGCGCACCGCATCTGCTGGCCGGTGCTGCTGTTCTTCCAGGCCATCGGCGACATCGCCTGGCTGCCGATCCTCCTGATCTGGTTCGGCTTCGGATTGACGACGATGACCTTCGTCATCGTCTACACCGTGTTGTTCCCAGTGGTGCTCAACACCGTGCTCGGCGTCGAATCCGTGCCGCGGGACCTCGCGCGTGCCGCCTTGAGCCTCGGGGCCTCGCGGGCGCGCGTGCTGTGGGAGGTGACGCTGCCGGGCGCGCTGCCGAACATCATCACCGGCCTGCGCAACGGGCTCGGCTATGGCTGGCGCGCACTGATCGCCGTCGAGATGATCGTCGGCACCTCCGGCATCGGCTTCATGATGTTCGACGCCCGCCGCGCCGGCTCCACCGTCGAGATCATCCTCGGCATGATCATTCTCGGATTGCTCTGGTACATCGTGGACGCCTGGATCCTCGCGCCGCTCGAGCGCGCGACCGGCCAGCGTTGGGGATTGGTGACATCATGAAGACGCTCTCGCTGCGCAATCTCGGCAAGACCTATTTCGACCCCTATGCGGGCGCACACGTCACCGCCGTCCACGACGTCTCGCTCGACGTCGAGCCCGGCGAGTTCATCTCGGTGGTCGGCCCCTCCGGCTGCGGCAAGACGACGATCCTGAACATGATCGCCGGCTTCATTCCCTATTCGAAGGGCGACATCCTGCTCGACGGCAAGCCGGTGCACGGGCCCGGCCCCGAGCGCGGCGTCGTGTTCCAGTCGTTCGCGCTGTTTCCCTGGAAGACGGTGCTCGACAATGTCGGCTTCGGCCCGAAGATGCGTGGCGTGCCGAAGGCCGAGCGCGACCGCATCGCGCGCGAATATCTCGCGCTGGCCGGGCTGTCGCACGCGGCGCATCGCTATCCCAACGAGCTCTCCGGCGGCATGCAGCAACGCGTCGGCGTGGTGCGCGCACTCGCCAACAACCCCGACGTCCTGCTGATGGACGAGCCGTTCGCCAGCGTCGACGCGCAGACGCGCATGACGCTCCAGGAGGAGCTGACCCGGATCTGGCAGGAGCGCAGACCGACGGTGATCTTCATCACCCATGACGTGGCTGAAGCGGTGTTTCTCGCCAACCGCGTGGTCGTGCTGTCGAAGGGACGCGTGCTCGACCAGATCGCGGTCGACCTTCCTCGTCCGCGCGTCTGGGACGACCTCGTCAAGGACGACCGGTTCAAGCAGCTGTCCGCGCGGGTGCTGCAGATGGTGCGCGCGGCATGAGCATCGCCTCCGACGTCTTGCGCTCGACCAAGGCACGCGTCGTGCTCGGCGCCGTCGCGGCCTGGGCGCTGTTTCAGCTCTGGCTGACGATCGCGGCCCCGGGCAAGATCGCGCCGGAGCTGAAAGGCACGTCGGAAAAAGTGAATGTCCAGATCGAGCTGCCGTTCACGCCGGAGAGATTCCATGTGCTCGCGTTCCAGCAATACGGACGCGTGTCGGGCACGGACGAGCATTCGATCGAATTGCGTGGCGTCAAAAGAACGGACCTCAATGCCGTCGCCCGGCCCTACTGGGTGACGGCGGTGGGGCCGATAAAAGAGGGAGGCTGAGACTATGAAACGACTCGTGCTGCTTGGACTAGCGCTTCTCGCCGGCATGGTGCCGGCGAGCGCCCAGAACCTGACGAAACTGAAGGCCGGCATGGTCACCGGCATCGACCAGATCGGCCTGCCGATCGCGCTCGAGCGCGGCTTCTTCGAAAAGTACGGGCTCGACGTCACGATCGCTCGTCCCTATGCCACCGGCGTCGACGCGCTGAACGCGCTGCAGGCGGGCGAGAGCGAGATCGTGCAGGTCGGCGTGCCCATGATCGGTGCCGTGCTGCGCGGCATGGACCTCGTCGCGCTCGGCAATTACAGCGGCAACGCCACCAAGGCCGGGTCCGACGCGACCATGGCGATCATCGCGCGCGAAGGCTCGGGCATCGTCAAGGGCGACCTGTCGACGCTGAAGGGCAAGAAGATCGCGGCATCCTTCGGCACGATCAACCATCTCTATATCCTGGCGACGCTGGAGAAGGCCGGGCTGAAACCCGACGACGTGACATTGGTCAACACGCCGCCCCCGGACATGACGGTCGCCCTGCTCGCCAAAGGTATCGATGCGTTCTCGGGCTGGGATCCCTGGCCGATCGTCGCCGGCAAGGACGTGCCGGGCGCCGTCGAGATCATCAGGGGCGGCGACGTGATCTCCTATATCGGCTTCAATGTGGCGCTTCGCCCGTGGGTGCAGGCCAACGGCGAGACCATCGAGAAATTCCTCGCGGCCGTCTCCGAGGCAGACCAATGGATGCGCAAGAACCCGAAGCTGGCGGCGCAAGTTGCCACGCGCTGGATACCGGGACTGAAGCAGGAGGTCGCCGAGACCGCGATGCAGTTCAACATCCAGCAAGCGGATCGCCGGCTGTCGGCGAACAATTACCGCGCGCTGTGGAGCGCCGAGGACCGGCTCGCCCGTCTCGGCATCCTCAAATCGACCTTCGACGTCAACGCGCATATCGAGCCGAAGCACATTCTCAAGGTCATGAAGGATCGTCCCGAGCTGTTCGCCGATCTGCCGCCGATCCCGGAGACGGCAGCGATCAAGCCGGGCTACGTGTTCAAGCCGTGAGCCTTGTTGCAACCGTCCAGACCGGCGCGCCGTGCGCGCCGGTCTACCCCATCGCCTGCAACGCCGGCGGGGACCAGGACTAGACGGTCGAGATGCCGTCGATCGGGCTGATATCGCCGACGAAACGCAAGAGATCGGCCATCGTGAATTCGCCCGGCACTTGCGATGGAAGCGTCGGTTTCCAGCTCTTGCCCTTGACCCAAAGATACGACTGGTGGTCGCCATGGACGAGGCCGACGAAGACCTCGGCGAGCAGCGTCGCACCGACCGGCCCGAGCCGTTCACCGCCGCCCCGCTGCTCGGCCTCCTTGAGGATGTAGTACCAGAGCGGGGTGTGCTGGTGCAGACCATGCTTCTTCGCCACAGCACCGTCGCTCCCCTTCGAGATTTCTTCCGGGGACAGTGGATTCTTGATCTTCATGGCCTTGGCGACGTCCTGTCCGGACGGCAGTCCCAGCAACACGCCGCGTTTGAGATTGCGGAACGGCAGGCTGCCGCCGTCGCCCGGCAAGGTGTGGAGCTGCGGCACGACGAACGGATCGATCTTGCGCGACGGATTGAACCCCACGCCCGGAGGATTGTTGGGCAGGACCTGAAAGTAGCGCCGCCAGTCGATGATCCAGTTGCTCGAAAGCACCGGAAGCGGGAGCGGCGGCTGGATCGGATTGGGCGCGAGATCTCCAATGATCCCTCCCGACAGCCCGGTGAACCTGAACAGCAGGTCGAGGGTCGCCGGGATGTTGCCTGGTCCGAATGTGAAGATCCTGTTGTGGCTGTAGGCTTGACGAACCATGCTGTGGCCGAGCCGATAGACGGCGCCTGAAAACTCGACGGGCATGTAGGGCGTCTTCTTGAAGCGGTAGAAGCGCCGCCCCTGCTCGAGAATCTTCGCCACGATCCCCTTCTCGGTGATCCGCTCGACGAAATCGTGCAGGACCATCCATTGATAGTGCCAGGTCACGATCCGGCGCGCCTCCTCGAAGATCTCGCCCGCCGGCTTGCCCGACGCCGCGAGCTGATCGCAGACCTTGTTGTGGAACTTCAGCATCGCAAGGTGGGTTTGCGCGACGAGCAGATTCTCGTCGTTACGGTGATCGCCGATCAGGGCAAACCCCTCGGGATTGCGCGGCAGGTCGTTGCGATGGTCCCCGGTAATGTCATCGACGTTGACGGTCTTGCCGATCAGGAGCTTGGGACCCGGAGTCTTGCCGCTGTCGCTCGCCGAATTGCGCGCGTACAGGTGGCGGCTTCCGTCCGGACCAAGACCATAGATGCTGTCGAGATCGAGGGCGGGCGTGCGAAAATTCGTCACCGCCATCGGATCAGCTTCCTTCTCGCCGAAGGAGGTCAGGTCGAGCGTGATGTCGTGGTCGACGAATTGTCCAAGATAGGTGAAGCCGGCGGGTACGTTGGCATTGTTTCCTGCGGGATCGCCGGGATTGGGGTCCTTCATTGCATCGGCGAGTTCATGGAGCGGGCCATCGTCGACAGCCAGCGGCTCCAGGGTCGGAAACATCCGCCCAAACATGCCCGGATCTTCGTGTCCAGAAAGCGTATCGAGAAATTGGCGCGTCGGCTGACGTCCGGCCTTGCCATGACCGGGATGAAGGTTGACGTCGGTTCCCATCGCTTGCTCCTGCTTAAAATGCTGTGTGGAGAGGGGCGACGAAGTTGTCGATTGGGCTGAAATTCCCGTTTCAGTATAGGTCTTTGAAAATTGCCCCTCAGGGTGCAGTAAGATGAGATATTACCACAGATTGCATATGCAGGTGTGTCCTACCGGCGAGGCTTTTTGCCCCACTGACGACACGGGCTTTTGACCGCTCGGAGCTCAAGCAAGAAAGACTAAGGCGTGACGCACGATCCGCGGCGATCGCGTCGCGCTTCAGCGTTTCGCAGCGAACCGCGTCCAGATCTCGGCGTCGGTGTAGAAATCGACGCCGCCATCGAGATCTCGCACCAGCCACTCGCCGAGATAGACGATCTGGGTGCCGTTACGCCGCTCGTGCCGAAGCTCGAATTTTCCCTCGTCATCCTTCTGAAGCGAGCAACTCGACTGAACCCAGCTTGGCCACTCCTGCAAGGGCTGTCCGACGAATTGCCAGGCCACCAGGGCCACGTTGCCCGACAAGGGCTCTAGGCGCACTGTCTTGGTCACGAGATCTCCCATCATGCAATTGTCCGTGCTCCAACGCCTCGGGATCGGAAAGGTTGGAGACCTGCTCTCAGGTAGCATGCCTGACGGTTCTCAACGGTTCCTTGCGGCTTTTATCCGTGAAAACCCGGTTCCCGTGGGGCAGCTAGCCGATCGTCTGCAGCGCTGGAAAGGTCTCCAGCAGCCAGATGCTCACATTCGAGACTGCGCCGGTGAGAAAGCCGATGCCGGTGATCACCATCAGGACGCCCATGGCGCGTTCGACATTGACAAGGTGGCCCTTCATGCGCGCGAACAGTGCCGAGAACTGCTCGATCATCAGGGCGGCGATCAGGAAGGGAATACCGAGGCCCGCGGAATAGACCGCGAGCAGACCCGCGCCCTTCATCACCGTGGTTTCAGCCGCGGCGATCGACAGGATCGCGGCGAGGATCGGGCCGATACAGGGCGTCCAGCCGAAGGCGAAGGCGAGGCCCATGATATAGGCGCCCCAGAGGCCGACCGGCTTCGGGATCGGCAGCCGTCCCTCGCGCATCAGCAGGCCGATGCGCGTCAGCCCGAGGAAGTGCAGGCCCATGACCATGATGACGATGCCGGCGAGGATCGACAGCTCCGCCGACCAGGCCCGGATCAGCCCGCCGATCAGCGAGGCGCTGGCGCCGAGCGCGACGAATATCGTGGAGAATCCCAGCACGAACAGCAGCGCCGACAACAGGATGGCGCGCTTGGAGGCCTCCACTGGCTCGTCGCTCTCGACATGCTCGATCGTGGCGCCCGTGAGGTAGACCAGATAGGGCGGGACCAGCGGCAGGACGCAAGGCGAAAGGAAACTGACGAGGCCGGCAATCAGAGCCGCCGGGATCGAAACATTTTGCATGATGCCGTCTGAGCCATCTCAGGTACCGGTACGGCGCGCGGGGAATGCGCCCGGCCGGAGCGAACCGGCTCTGGTGTAGCCGATGCCGGAGAATGCGCAACAGAGGCGCACGAAACCAGGGCTCCGCCCGATGCCGTCTGCGATCACAGGTGCGGCATCGAGACGCGCACAAACCTCGCCAAAAAGCGAGGTTCGGCGGCGCGGCTACTTCACCACGCGGAGCAGCGGACGCCGGGGCTGGTCCTGCGTCTGCTTGGAAGGGGTCGGCGGCGCGCTCGCAGCGCTCCGCAGCATTTCATCGCACAATGCCTTGAGATCGGCACTGTCTATTCCTTTGAGCTTCATCCTGACGTCGAGGATGACGATGGAGAGCAGATCGGCCGATTCCCGGCTGTTGCACGCATTGAGAACCTTGCGGCATCCCTCGAGTGTTTCCAGCACCGACTGCAATTGTTCGTCTGAATGCGACACCGGCGTTCTTTCCGTTAATTCGGCCTGCGAGACGTGATTGTGACGATCCCCTCGGCGCCCCTGGAATTCCCAGGATAGCATGAGGCCGCTGCCCCTCTGAACCTGATTTCAGTTGGTTTCCGCCGTGGAACTGCGATTCCGGCCAACGTGGCCGCGCCGCGCTGTTCGCGCCGTTCGAAGCGATTGAAAAGGAAACGCTTGGCGTGCTGCAATTGATCCATCGACCGAGACGGCGCAGGCTTGCGCACAAAGACGGTCATCGCGGACAGCGCCTGCAATCCCGCAGCCATTTCACGGCTCGCAACGGAACCCACGCCACACCCCTCGCACAGGCGACAAATTCACCCGATTCCCAGCCCATGGCAGCACCTAAATACCACTCACCCTAGATGGTAAGGATGACAGTTCAAAACTCATCATCCCCCAACCCGCAGTGGTTGTGGTTTGCGCCAGATTCTGCCAGTTTAGCTGTCCGAAGGGACTTGTATGCACTCCTTGGCGGAAAGGGGCGTTCCTCTGGCGGAACGCCCAAAGACAAATCTCAGCGGCCTCTCGGATTGGGATGCGGCCCGCATATTTCTTGAAGTCGTCCGATGCGGAAGTTTCCGGTCGGCGGCCGAACGCCTGTCGCTGTCGATCAACGCGGTGCGCCGGCGGATCGACGATTTCGAACGCCAGACCGGCACCACGCTGTTCACCCGCGACGTCCACGGCACCCATCTGACCGATGAAGGCGCGCTGGTGGTGTCCGCCGTCGAGCGCATGGAGGCTGCCACCTTCGACGTGCTGCGGGCCAGCGATTCGATGGCCAACGCGCTGTCCGGCGAGGTCCGGGTCGCCGTCACCGAGGGGCTCGGCACGTTCTGGCTTGCGCCGCGCCTGGTCGAATTCCAGCAGGCCTATCCCAAGATCCTGGTCGACCTGCATTGCGCGATGCGCTCGGCCGATGTCTCGCGCCACGAGGCCGACGTCGCCATCCATCTGTCCCGTCCCTCGGCCCTCGACATCAAGCTGGTTCGGCTCGGCCGCATGCACCTGATGTTCTGGGCCTCGGAGAAGTACATCGCAAAACACGGCGCGCCGCGTTCGGCGGCGGAACTGATCAAGCATCGCCTGGTGCTGCAATTCGCCGACCAGCTCGCCGCCAAGGAATCCTTCGAAAGCTTCTTCCCGGGCGTTTCGGAACGGGACCTTCTGGTCATGAAGACCAATGTCTCGAGCGCCAACTATTGGGCGGTCGCGAATGGCGCCGGCATCGGCGTCTTCCCCAGCTACGCCATTGCGCTTGGCGGGAAATTGATTCCACTGGAGGTCGAGCTGAACCGGCCGCTGGATATCTGGCTGTCCTACCATCCCGGTAGCGGCCGTATTCCGCGCGTGCGGCACATGATCGACTGGCTGATCGAAGCGTTCAGTCCAGCTCGTTTCCCGTGGTTTAAGGAAGAGTTCGTGCACCCGCATGAATTCAAGGACTCGTACATGGGCGAACCCCTGACCCAGCTCTTCGGGGGATTTTCAACCGAAGAACAAAGGTGAGAACGAAGATGAAAGCAGCGGCAAAGAGAATGAAGCAGCGTAGTGCCGGCAAGCCGGACATCGAGCTTGGCAAGCGGATCCGCCTGCGGCGCGTCGAGATGAAGATCTCGCAGGCCGAGCTCGGCGAGAAGCTCGGCGTCAGCTTCCAGCAGGTCCAGAAGTACGAGAAGGGCGTCAATCGCGTGGGCGCAGCTCGCCTTCAGCAGATCGCCTCCGCGCTCGACGTGCCGGTGACCTTCTTCTACGACGGCGACAACAAGGCGCGCGAAGTCGAGAGCCTGCTCTTCCTCGATTCGGCCTTCAGCCTGCGCCTGCTGCGTGCCTACAGCAAGATCAAGGACCAGACGGTGCAGCGTCAGCTGGTCTCGCTGATGGAATCGATCGCGGCGAACGAAAGCTGAGATCGACCGACGATCGGCCTTTACGGCCGATCTTCAATCCGCCGCGTCACGGGGCGCGGCCGGATTGAACGGGACCCGGATCGCATGTCCTTGCGTCCGTCTTGGCCCGCGCGCTTTCCGCGCGCGGCCTTCGCTTCCCGGGCGGTCTGACCGCTTCTTTTGTTATCAGATTCCGTGTCGCTCGTCCTGTCTTGCCGGCGCGGCGGCACCGCCGCCATGCAATGGCGGCACAGGCGGATGCAAGTTGCCTCGCCTGTTACCGTTGACCGCGGCGATGCCCTCGCAGCACATTGCACCTTGTCAATGACAAGCGAGCGCGCGATGCCCGACACTTCCGATGAGAAATCCTACGCCGACGGCAAGATCCTCAAGCGCGTCATTGACGGCGTCGGCGTGATCACCTTCAACAATCCCGACAAGCGCAACGCGATGTCGCTGGAGATGTGGGAGGGATTTGGCGAGGCACTGACGGCCCTGCGCGACGACGAGACGGTGCGCGTCGTGATCCTGCGCGGCGCCGGCGGCAAGGCCTTCGTCTCCGGGGCCGACATCAGCCAGTTCGAGAAGACCCGCCATAATGCGGCGGCGTCCGAGCAATACGCCAAGCGCAGCGCGGCCCAGCGCGCATTGCTCGCCGACTTTCCCAAGCCGACGATCGCCTGCATCGAGGGCTTCTGTCTCGGCGGCGGCATGCAGGTCGCGATGCTCGCCGATATCCGTCTCGCCGCTCATGGCAGCCAGTTCGGCATTCCCGCGGCCAGGCTCGGCATCGCCTATGGTTATGACGGCCTGAAGCATCTGGTATCGTTGGTCGGCCCGTCCTGGGCCCGGCTGCTGATGTACACGGGCATGCGCATCGAGTCCGCGGAGGCGCTGCGGATCGGCCTCGTCGAGCGCCTGTTCCCGATCGATGAGCTGTGGGGTGAGACGATGGCGATCGCGCATGCCATCTCCGAGAACGCGCCGCTCGCGATCAAGGCCGCGAAGATCACGATCGCTCAGGTGCTGAAGGACGAAGGCCAGCGCGACATGGACGCCATCAAGGCGATCGGCCATGCCTGCATGGACAGCGCGGATTTCCGCGAGGGCCGGCAGGCCTTCATGGAGAAGCGCAAACCGCGGTTCCAGGGCAGGTAGCTGAACCTCTATTCAGGAAGATTAAATTCCTCGTGCAGCTTGCTGCGGCAGCAACCAGTTGATCGCGCCATAGTTCTCCCGCCATCATTGAGGGAGGTTGCGATGACATTCAAACTTGCTGTGCTCGGTCTGGCTGCCATCGGCGGTGTGGCGCTCGCTTCGGGACCGGCCCTCGCGGCCATGCCGAACGGCATTCCGCAGGCGAACCAGCTTGCAAAGGGCCCGGCCGCCGACGTCGATCAGGTGCGTTGGGTCTGTAACCCCTGGGGCCGTTGCTGGTGGCGCCCGAATTACTACCGCGCCTACGGCTATTACGGCGGCCCGCGCTTCTACGGCCCGCGTCCGTGGGGCTGGCGTCATCACCATCACTGGCGGCGCTGGTGAACCAAGGGGCCCGCGGGCCCTTTTTCTTTAATTACAGCGCCTCCAGCACGGCCTTCGCAATATCCGCCGTGCCGTTGCTGCCGCCGAATTCCATCGGCTTGATGCCGCCGGCATAGACCTGATCCACCGCCCGCTCGATCGTCTCGCCCGCGTCCGCGGCGCTCTCGACGCCGTGCTTGTCGGCGAGCCAGTCCAGCATCATCGCCGCCGACAGGATCATGCCGGTGGGATTGGCCTTGCCCTGCCCCATGATATCGGGCGCGGTGCCATGACAGGGCTGGAAAACCGCGTATTTGTCGCCGATATCGGCTGACGGCGCCATGCCGAGGCCGCCGATCAGGCTGGCTGTGATGTCGGAGACGATGTCGCCGAACATGTTCTCCATCACCATCACGTCGAAATCCCAGGGGCGCTTCACCAGCATCGCCGAGCAGGCATCGACATAGAGCCGGTCGGTCTTCACGTCAGGATGCTTCTTCGCGATCTCATCGAAGATGCCGCGGAAGAATGCAAACGCCTTGAACACATTCGCCTTGTCGACGCAGGTGAGCATCCCCGGCTTGCCGCGCGCCTTGCGCCGCTCGGCCAGGCGAAACGAAAACTCGAACAGGCGCTCGGAGGTCCGGCGCGTGATCACCATGGTTTCACGCGCGTCCTCGTGGGTGACGACGCCCTTTCCCATCGAAGCGAACAGCCCTTCCGTGGATTCGCGGATCACGACGAGATCGATGCCGCGCTGGTCGGCACCGACGATCGGGCTCGGCACACCGGGAATGAGGCGCGCGGGTCGCACGCCGGCATAGAGATCGAAGATGAAGCGCAGCTCGATCTGCGGCGCGATCTCGGTATTGTCGGGATAGCGCACCGACGGCAGGCCACAGGCCCCGAGCAGGATCGCATCCGCCTCCTCGCACAGCTTGATCGTCGAATCCGGCATCGACTTGCCGGTCGCCCGATAATTGGTCGCCCCGGCCGGTGCCTCGGTGAAACGGAAGCCGAGGCCCGATTTCTCGCCGACCTTGCGCAGCACCTCGAGTGCGGGCGCCATGACTTCGGGACCGATGCCGTCCCCGGCGAGCACGGCAATGTGGAAGGCGTTATTTGCGGACATGGGAGTTCCTGTAGGACGCGTCATCCCGGGGCGGCTCGAAGAGCCGAACCCGGGATCTCGAGATTCTCAGGTGCGCAATTGCGCACCGTAGTTCGGTCCTTACGGACCGCCCCGGAATGACAGATGGATTACGGCGTCAGCACCGTGCGCCCGACCACCGCGCCCTGCTGCAATTGCAGCAGCGCGTCGTTGGCCTTGGCGAGCGGGGCCGTCGTGACGGGGATCGGCGGCACCTTCTTGGTCCGCACGAGATCAAGCAGCTCCTGCGTTTCGCGCAAGTTGCCGACATAGCTGCCCTGGATCGTGATCGCCTTGATCGGAATCAGCGGCAGTGCCCAGGTCGCACCGCCGCCGAACAGGCCAACGATGACGAGCTTGCCGCCCTTGGTGAGGCAGTCGAAACCGAGCTGCGTCGTCGCTGCATTGCCCACGAGGTCGATCACGGCCCGGATCGGCCCGCCCGCTTTCCTGGCAAGCTGCTCCAGCGCATCCGGTGCCTTGGGATCGACGGTGGCGAGCGCGCCGGCCTTCTCCGCCGCCTCGCGCTTCCTGGCGTCGATATCGACCATGATCGCGCCTTTGCCGCCCATCGCCTTCAACAGCGACAGCGCCATCAGGCCAAGACCGCCCGCGCCGAACATCACGATCGGCGTGTCGAAATGCTGCTCGACCTTCTTCAGCGCGCTGTAGGTGGTGACGCCCGAGCAGGCATAGGGCGCGGTCGTCGCCGGATCGAGCCCTCGCAGATTGAGCAGATAGCGCGGATGCGGCACCAGCATGTGATCGGAATAGCCGCCGTCGCAATAGACGCCGAGCGAGCGCGGCGTCAGGCACATGTTCTCGTCACCGGCAAGGCAGGTGGCGCACTTGCCGCAGCCGATCCAGGGATAGACCAGCCCGACGTCGCCGATCTTCAGCTCGCCCTGGTCGGTCGGCTTCACGTCGGGGCCGAACGCCAGGATTTCACCGACGGTCTCGTGGCCCATGGTCAGCGGCAGGCTGATGCCGCGGTCCTTCAGCGACAGCGGCTTGCGGCCGTGGCCGAGATCGTAACCGCCTTCCCAGATGTGGAGATCGCTGTGGCAGACGCCGGCGGCCTTCACCTTGATCAGCACCTGCGTGCCCGACGGCTGCGGCGTCGCTTCGTCGAACTCCTGCAGCGGCGCCTTGAAATCGGCAACCTTGTAACTCTTCATCGACGTCCTCCCGCATGCTTCTTGTCGCCGCGCCACCATGCCATGGCCGGCAAGGCGAGACAAACCGGTCTTAGTTCAGGCCAGCGGATGATGGCAAGCCGCGAACTGGCCGGATGCGACTTCACGCAACTCCGGTATCTCCGCGCTGCATCGCTGATCGGCCCGCGGGCAGCGGGTGCGGAAGCGGCACCCGGACGGCGGCGCAATCGGCGATGGCGGCTCGCCGCCCGCTACGCTCTCGGCGGGACGAACGTCCGGATCGGGCACCGGGATCGCCTGCAGCAACAGCTCCGTATAGGGATGTGCCGGCCTCGCGAACAATTGCTCGGCAGGGCCGACCTCGCAAAGCCGGCCGAGATACATCACCGCGACGCGGTCGCTGACCGCTTTGACCACAGCAAGATCATGCGCGATGAACAGCAGCGTCAGGCCGAAGCGCGCCTTCATCTCCTCCAGCAGGTTGAGGATCTGCGCGCGGATCGAGACGTCGAGCGCCGAGACCGGCTCGTCGCAGACGATGAACTCGGGATTGAGCACGAGTGACCGCGCGATGCAGATGCGTTGGCACTGGCCGCCGGAGAACTCGTGCGGCAGGCGCCCAGCGACGAGCTCAGGATCGAGCCCGACCGCCGACAGCACCTCGTGGACGCGCCGCCTGCGCTCGGCCGCATCCTTGACGCCGGCGATGATCAGCGGCTCGGCCACGATGTCGCCGATCCGGCGGCGCGGGTTAAGCGAGGCGATCGGGTCCTGGAAGATCAGCTGCACGCGGCGGCGCATCCTGCGCAGCGCCTCGCCCTCCATCGCGGTGAGGTCCTCGCCGTCGAACAGCACGCGGCCGGATCTGGCGCGGCGCAATTGCAGCACCGCACGCCCCAGCGTCGACTTGCCGCAGCCGGATTCGCCGACCAGCCCCAGCGTCTCGCCGCGCGCGACCTGAAAGCTGACTCCCGAGACGGCATGCACAATCTTGTTGCCGAGGCCATACTCGACGACGAGATTGTCGACGTTCAGAAGCGGCTCGGCGCGCACGGCAAGCTGCATCATGCGCCAACTCCTTCCGCCATCTGGATCGGGTGGAAGCACGCGTAAAGATGATCAGGCATTTCGGCGCTTGCCAGCGCCGGCTTGGCCTCACGACAGCGGCCGGTGGCATAACGGCAGCGCGGCGCGAAGGAGCAGCCACGCAGCGGCCGCGTCGGATCGGGCGGACGGCCGGAGATGGCCGGCAGCGGCGTATGCGGCGCGGCATCCAGCTTGGGGATCGCTGCCAGCAACGCCTCGGTGTAGGGCATGTGCATGCGCTTGAACAACGCCGAGGTCGGAGCGCGCTCCACCACCCTGCCCGCATACATCACCGCAACCTCGTCGGCACGGCCGGCGACGACGCCGAGATCGTGGGTGATGATGATCATCGCCATATGACGGCGGCGCTGCTCGCGCGCGAGCAGATCGAGGATCTGCGCCTGGATGGTGACGTCGAGCGCGGTCGTCGGCTCGTCCGCGATCAAGAGCTTCGGCTCGCAGGACAGCGCGATCGCGATCGCGATGCGCTGGCGCATGCCGCCGGAACATTGATGCGGGTATTGCGCGAGCCGCTGCTCCGGCGCGGGAATGCCAACGGCGGCCAAGAGTTCGATGCTGCGCGCCTTCGCCGCCGGAGCATCGAGTTCGAGATGCTCCTGGATCGTCTCCATCAACTGCGTGCCGATCGTGAGCACCGGATTGAGCGAGGTCATGGGATCCTGGAACACGACCGCGAGATCGCGGCCGCGCAGCCGCCGCAGGCTTTCCGGCGCGAGCTGCACCAGATCCTGGCCGTCGAACATCACGCGGCCCGTGAGCTTTGCTTTCTTCGGCAGCAGCTGCAGCACGGCGCGCGACAGCATGGTCTTGCCGCAGCCGGATTCGCCGACGATGCCGAGCGTGCGGCCCGCCTGCAGCGACAGATCGACATGATCCACCGCGCGCAAATTGCCGCGCGGCGTCGGCAGCTCGACGGTGACGTCCGCGATGGTCAATAGCGGGGCGCTCACAGCGCCCCCTGGCGCGGGTCGGTCAGCGCCCGCAAGGTGTCGCCGACCAGATTGAAGGCCAGCACGGTCACGAAAAGTCCGGTCGCCGGCAGGAACGCCAGCCGCGGCGCGACGTCGAGGCTGTCGCGCCCTTCCCCGATCATGCTGCCCCAGCTCGCCATCGGCGGCGGCACGCCGAGGCCGAGGAAGGACAGCGCCCCCTCGACCACGATGGTGACGGCGACGCCGAGCAGGAAGAAGGCGAGCAGCGGCAGGATCACGTTCGGCAGCAGCTCGCGCAGCAGGATGCGCGCATGGCTGGCGCCGAGCGCCTCGGCCGCGATCACGAATTCCCGCCGCGCCAGCGTCAGCGTGGCCGCCCGCGCCACGCGCATGAAGGCGGGAATGCCGAGCACGCCGAGGATCACGGTGAGATTGGGGACGGACTGGCCGAGATAGGCGGTCACGGCAAGCGCGAAGATCAGCGGCGGAAAGGCCAGCAGCACGTCCATGCTGCCGACCACGATGGTCTCGAACCGGCCGCGGAAATAGCCGGCGAGCAGGCCGAGCGCGCCGCCGATGGCAAGACCGATCATCGGCGCGATCAGCCCGACCGTCAGCGAGGTCCGCGCGCCGAAGATCAGGCGGGCGAGCTCGTCGCGGCCGAGCCCGTCGGTCCCCAGCCAGTGCTCGGAAGAGAACGCGGCGCGGCGCTCCAGCATGTCCATGTCGATGGGATTCTGCAGCGGCAGCACGGGCGCGAGGATCGCGAGCGCGAGGATGATCGCAAGCCAGCTGCTCGCGATCCAGAACAGCAGGCCGAGCTTGCGCTTGCGGCCGACCGGCACGGGCGCCGCCTCGTCCTGCAGCGAGAGCTCAAGCGTGGCCATGGCGGATCCTGGGGTCGAGCACGGCGTAGAGCATGTCGACGATGAAATTCACGATGACGAAGCCGCAGGCGACCAGCAGCACCACGCCCTGGAGGATGACGAGGTCGCGGGTATAGATCGCCCCGACCAGGAGGCGGCCGATGCCGGGCAGCGCGAAGATCGATTCCACGATCAGCGTGCCGCCGAGCAGACGGCCGATATTGATGCCGGTCACCGTCACCAGGGTCAGCGACGACGGCTTCAGCGCATGGACGAACAGGATGCGCGCGGGCTTGAGGCCTTTTGCCTTGGCGAGCGCGATATAGTCCTCCTGCAGGGTCGCGATCATGTCGGAACGCAGCACCCGCATGATTCCAGGCCATTCGGCGAGGGCGAGCGTCAGCGCCGGCAGCACGAAGAAGCGCAGATTGCTGAGCGGCGCCTCGGTGAACGGCACATAGCCGGTCGCCGGCAGCCAGTGCAGCTCGACCGCGAACAGATAGATCAGCAGGATCGCCACCAGGAAGGACGGCATCGACAGCATCGCGAACGCGCTGCCGGTCATGAAGCGGTCGAACGCGCCGCCGGCGCGCGCGGCACAGGCGATCGCGACGGGAACGCCGATCAGGAGGCCGAGGAACTCGGCCATCAGCATCAATTGCAGCGAGACCGGAATGCGCTCGGCGACCGCCTGCAACACCGTCTGCCCGGTGCGGAACGAGCGGCCGAGATCGCCCTGCAGGACCTGGCCGAGCCAGCTGAGATAGCGCCACCACAGCGGCTGGTCGAGCCCCATGTCGCGGCGGAGCGCCGCCACGTTCTCCGGCGTCGCCTGATCGCCGAGGATGACGAGAGCGAGGTCGCCCGGCAGCAGCGAGGCAATCAGGAACGTCAGCAGCGAGACAGCGAGCAGCACCGGCAGCATGGCAAGCAGCCGCCGAACAACGAAGTTCAGCATCGCGCGATCATTCCAGCCAGGTCCTCGAGACGTCGATCACGCCGTTGTACATCTTCGGGAAGCCCTTCAGCTTGGCGCTCGACAGCGCGTAATAGGTGTTCTGGAAGGTCCAGAACCAGATCGCCTCCTTGTTGATCAGGCGGCTGATGGCGCAGTAATCCTCGCTGCGCTGGCCGAGATCGGCCGTGACGCGCGCATGGTCCAGCAGTTTGTCGAGCTCGGGGTTTGAGTATCCGGCGAGCGCCAGCGGGCTGCCGCTGCGGAAATTCGCGTACATCTGCGGATCGGGATCGGCGAGATCGACGATGCGCCACGGCGTCATCTGGAACTGGCGGGTGAAGGCGCGCGAGGGAATGGTGGCCTGGTCGACCTGCTCGATCTCCATGTTGGCGCCGACGCGCTTCCAGAACTGCTGCAGCACCTGTCCGACCATGCGGCCGCGCGGCGTCGCGGTCACCAGCATCTTGAACTCGACCGGCTTGCCGTAATCCTTGATCAGAGCCTTGGCCTTCTCGACGTCGAACGGCAGCGCGCCGTCGTCCTTGCATTTGACCCAGGAGCCGTCACCGTAAGGATTGCTCGCGGGCCGGCTCAGACCGTTGGTGATCGCCTGCGACATCTTCGGGCGGTCGATCGCCATCACCAGCGCCTGGCGCACGCGGACATCGTCGAACGGCGCGACCTTGGTGTTGAAGGCGTAGACCGCCGCGCCCGAGCCCTTGTAGGTGTGCACCGTGAGCTTGGGATCCTTCTGCGCCTTCATGATGTTGTCGGCGTCGTTCTCGTCGTCCCAGATGATGTCGGCCTCTCCCGATTGCAGCGAGGCGAAGCGCGACTGCGCGTCGGGCAGCGGCTTCAGGATGATGCGGTCGAGATAGGGCCGGCCCTTGTCCCAGTAGTTTGGATTCTTCTCCAGCACCATGCGGTCGCCGGCGGTCCATGACTTCAGGATGTAGGGACCGGTGCCGACGGGATTGCGATTGTAGTCGTCGCCCTTGGTCTTCCACGCCGTCGGCGAATGCACCGCGTTGTTCTGGCTCTGGATCGTGATTACCGCCGGCAGATTCACCGAAGGGTCGGTGAGCTTGTAGACCAGGGTGTATTCGTCCGGCGCCAGCACTTCCTTGATGTTGGTGATGTAGAACGCGCAGCGGCACTTGTTGGCGGGATCCTTCTGCCGGTCGAAATTCTCCTTGAAGGCCTGCGCATTGAACGGCGTGCCGTCGTGGAATTTCACTCCCTCGCGCAGCTTGAAGGTCCACGTCATGTAGTCGTCGGAATGAGTCCAGGACACCGCGAGCTTCGGCGCGGCCTGTCCCTTCTCGTCAAGCGTTGTGAGCGTGTCGAAGATGGCGGCGGCAGCCGTGAAGGTCGAGGTGTCGTAGACGCCGACTTTCAGGGGATCGAAGCCTGCAATCTCCAGCTCCTGGCCGACGGTGATGCTGCCGCCGGACTTCTGCGCCTGCGCAGGCCCAGTCAGTGGAAGGAGGGCAAATGCCGCAACAAGGAATATCGGCGCGTGCTTGCGCGCCGCAGCAGCAATCTTCGTCATGGTTCCTCCCCGGATCCCTCGTCCGATGTTTCGGATCGCTGAATGACTGGAGGCGAGAGTGGCGGCAAAAGCGCGCCACCGCAAGAGGAACGCGTGGAAGATCACACGCCGCAGTGCGGCGCAACGTTGCTCAGCGTGTCGCGGCTGTTTTGCCTGTCGGAATTGGCGCATCGTCGGCGAGGCCGATCTCCTCGCGCAGCGCATCGGTATGTTCGCCGAGCCCGGCCATCGTCGTGGCGGGCACGGTGTCGGCGCCCGACATCCGGAACGGCAGGTTGAGCACTTTGAAGGAGCCGCCCTCGTCCTGCACGGACGTGAGCGCCTGCCGGTGCGCGAGCTGCGGATCGGCCAGCGCCTCGGCCACGGTGCGATAGGCCGAAGCCGGCACGCCGGCCGCGCCGAGCGCAGCAAGACACGCATCGGTCGTGAGCTGCCGCGACCAGGCCTCGACCCCGTCCATCACCTCGGCCCAATTCTCGCGACGCGGGGCATAGGTCGAGAAGCGCGGGTCGGTGATCCATTCGCCGTGGCCGATCACGCCCATCAATCCCTGGAACGTCTTTTCGCTGGCGACCGTGATCATGACGTAGCCGTCTGCCGTCTCGGTCGGTCCGAACATCGGGCGCGGCGGCGGCTTCACGGCGAATTGCGCGCCCTGCAGCTCGGTCAGCGTCAGCGACAGCATCGATTCCAGCATGGACACGTCGATATGCTGGCCGAGCCCGGTCACGGTCCGCTGATAGAGCGCGGAGGCGATCGCGCCGAAGCCATAGGTGCCGGTGACGACGTCGGCGTGATAGATGCCGCAATAATCGGGACGGTTGCGGCCGGGCTGGTAGGCCAGATGCGCCATGTCGTAGCCGGAGGCGGCATGGATTACCGGCGCATAGGCCGGCAGCTCGGCCGAAGGGCCGCTCTGGCCGTAGCCGGAGATCGAGCAATAGATCAACCTCGGATTGACGGCGCGCAGCCTGTCATAGTCGAGCCGCAGCCGGTGCATCACGCCGGGGCGGAAGTTCTCGACCAGGATGTCCGACGTCGCGACCAGCCGGCGGACCGCCTCCCTGCCGTCCTCCGATTTGAGGTCGAGCACCACGCTCTTCTTGCCGACATTGAGCTGGCCGAACGTGGTGCTGCAGCCGTTGCGCAGCGGCGGCCGGGTCCGCATCGTCTCGCCGCCCTCGGTCTCGATCTTGATGACCTCGGCGCCCATGTCGGCAAGCATCCGCGCGCAGTGAGGACCGGCGATGGTGGTCGAAAAATCCAGCACCCGGAGGCCGGCGAAGGCCTTTGTCGTTGTCCCCTCATGCTTATCTGCTAGCTGCATCCCCGAAGCCCCTTGGAACCTTCAATGTTCTCTCTTGTTGATGCGGCGACCCTAGAGGGCGGCGGCTGAGTAGGAAAGTCTTTACCGAACGGACGTGCCGCGTGGGCGGGCTTTGAGATTCGTGGGCAACTGGACCCGTTCTTGCATAGCAGCAAACGGGATCGGAAGAGGGCAGCTGTTCTTGAGGGTCTTGTTCGTCACGACTGAGATGGACGACTTCGTCCGCGTCGGCGGCCTTGGCGCCGTGTCCGCAGCTCTCCCCCGCGCGCTTCGCCCCTTTGCCGATATCCGGGTCATGCTGCCCGGCTATCGCGACATCATCGAACAACTCACGCATATTCAGATCGTTGGCCGCTGCCCGGCGTTCGCGGAAATGCCGGCATGCTCGCTCGGCCGAGCCGCGACCAAGGACGGCCTGCCGGTCTACGTGCTGCTCTGCTCGCAACTCTACGACCGGCCCGGCAATCCCTATGGCGACGAGTCCGGGCGCGACTGGCCCGACAACGACATTCGCTTCGCCCGATTTGCCTCCGCCGCCGCTGAGCTGGCCATGGGCAAGCTGGACAAGAATTGGGCAGCAGACCTGATCCATGCCAATGACTGGCAGGCCTCGCTCGTGCCGGCCTACCTTGCCTGGCACGGCGCCAAGCTGCCGTCGATCCTGACCATCCACAACCTCGCCTATCAGGGTCTTTTCCCGAAGGACGCTCTGCGCCGGATCGGGGCACCGGAGAGCTCCTTCCACATCGACGGCGTCGAGTTCTATGATCAGGTCTCCTTCCTCAAGGCCGGCCTCGTCTACGCCTCGCACCTCACCACCGTCAGCGGCACCTATGCGCGCGAGATCACTACGGCCGAGTTTGGCTGCGGCCTGGAGGGACTGCTCCGGCTGCGCTCGGACGCCGCCGAGCTGACCGGCATCCTCAACGGCATCGACGAGAGCTGGGATCCGCGCTCCTGCGCCCAACTCGCCCAGCAGTTCGGCGCCGGCGACTGGGCCGGCAAGAGGGCCAATGCGGATTACGTCCGCAAGCAGTTCGGCTTAGCGGTCTCGCGCGGCCCGATGTTCGGCATCGTCGCGCGCCTCGTGCACCAGAAGGGTATCGACCTCGTGCTGTCGGCGGCCGACGAGATCGTCGATGCCGGCGGGCAGATCGTGGTCACCGGCTCTGGCGAGCCGGCGCTCGAGCAGGCCTTGATCGACGCGCATCGCCGCCGCCCTGACGCCATCGGCGTCGTGATCGGCTTCAACGATGCCCAGGCACGCCGCATCTTTGCCGGCAGCGACTTCACCCTGATGCCGTCGCGCTTCGAGCCGTGCGGCCTCAGCCAGATGTATGCCCAGCGCTTCGGCTCGCTGCCGATCGGGCACCAGACCGGCGGCCTCGCCGAGACCATCACCGACGGCGAGACCGGATTCCTGTTCTCGAAACCCTCGCGCGATTCCTTCCTCGGCGGCGTCCGCCGGGCCTTCTCGGCCTTCATGGCCCAGGACCAGCTCGACACCATGCGCCGCAGCGCCATGGGCCGATCGTTCTCCTGGAGCATCTCGGCCGGCAGCTATAGCGCGCTGTACCGGAAGCTGGCGTCGGTGTGAGGTGCTTCGGCGCTCCCACAAACTCAGGTCATTGCGAGCGCCTCGCCCTCTCGTGCCCCGGACGCAGCGCAGCGTCTCTTCGACGATGCGCTGCCGAGCCGGGGCCCATCGCGCGTCGCAGTTCGCGGCCTCTGGGTCCCGGCACTGCGCCGCAACGCGCGTTGCGCGTTGTGGCTTGTCCGGGACACGAGAGATCGGGCCCTCACCCCTTGCGGCGCACGTCCATCTGCGGCCGTCCGATCCACGCGCGGTTAAGACAGCGCGTCATCCAGTCCGGCTGCGGCTCGCCGCGCAGGCGCGCCTGTGCTTCCTGGTAGGGGCCGACATAGCGCAGCCTGTCAGGCAGTTTCGGATAGACGCGCCTGATCCAGCGCAGCGCATTGTCGACCGACCTGTCGTTGTTCGCGTCGAGCGCAAGGGCGAACCCGGCGCGCAGCCGTTCCGGCAACATCCGCGCCGTCAGCGCGCGGTACCAGCGCGGCGGCCGCAACCACGGGCGGGCGCCGGCAAAGATCTGCGCCGCGATCTCGCGCGCCGCCGGGCTCACGGTCAGCGTCTCCGACTGCGCCATCGCCGCGGTGTAGGCGGCAAAGCCGGACCAGTCCGCCGGTAAATCGTCCGCGGTCAACCCGAACAAGGCCCCGAACAGCCGACTCTCGCTCCAGTAGCGCTCGCGCTCTTCCGCCGTGAGAGCCGGCAGGACAAGGTCATGCGCCATCAGCGCCGACTCCACCAGCGTCGCATGAACCCAGCGGAGCGATGCGACGTCGTTGGCGTGGTAGCGCGAGCCTGCCGCGAACGGGCCGGTCGTCTCGGGCATCTCTCCGACGATCATGCTGTGACGCCGGTGCAGCTGGCGCGACGACAGCAACGCCCGCTCCAGCGAGCCGAACACCATGGCAAACACGATGTCGAAGGTGCGATGGAAGCGCCCGATCGGATCGGCAAAGGTTTTGGAATGCTCGGCGATGGCCGCGGCAACCCAGGGATGGGCCAGCTGCAGCAATAGCGCGCGGCCGGCGCCGAGGAAGATGACGGCCTCGCGATCGATCCGCCAGGTCAGCGTGTCAGGACCGAACACGCCGGCCACCGCTCCCGCCGCATTGGCACGGACCTGATCGAGCGTTGCCTCGAGATCGTTCGCGGATACCATCTGCGCGGCCTTCGGCTGCAAGGTGACCGACGATCCGCAAGGCCTGTGGCAATTCGATGATACAAGAGCAGTTCTACTCCGCCGCCATCGGCAGCACGTCCATATGCTCGTGCAGCACCACGCCGGCGAGCGGATCGAATTCGCCGATCCACGGCTTTCGTTCGAGCACGGACCGCGTATGCGCATAGCCGGCGTCCCAGCGCCGCATGATGCCGGACGGGCTGAAGTCGATATCCTTGGTATGGGTCTCACGATCGAGCTGCGGCGCCAGCAGTCGCACCACATGCATCCGGGTCGGACAGCCGTAGCTGATCAACTCCCGCACCGCAGAGTCGCGGCGCTCGCTCTCGGAGAGGCGCGCGGCGAGCTGATTGATGACGTGGCGCAGGCGGTGGGCCTGCTGCTGGCGGGCGATCTGGCTCGCGATACGGCTCGAATATTGCACGTCCTTGTGCCGGTTCAGCACCTCCGCCATCGTCGTCGGCTCAGCGCCGATCGGATTCCACAGATGCACGGCGAAGATCAGCGAATTCCTGCGCGGATTGTCGTCGAACACGGCTTCGGTCGGGGTGTTGGACAGGATGCCGCCGTCCCAATAGAGCTCGCCGTCGATGCGCACCGCCGGAAACGCCGGCGGCAGCGCGCCGGAGGCCATCACGTGCTTCACGGTCAGCTCGCCGTCGCGGCTGTCGAAATAGCGCATCTGGCTGCTGCGGACATGGGCCGCGCCGACCGTCAGCCGCGGCGAGCAGCTGTTGACCAGGCTGAAATCGACCAGCTCGAGCAGCGTCCTCTCCAATGGTTCGGTCGAATAGAAGCCGGCGTGATCCGCTCCAAGCGGATAGGAATCACCGGCATGTGCCAGCGGATTGGGGCGAAAGAATCCGGGAATGCCGTTGGTGACGGTCGACCAATAGGTGAGCTTCTCGTTGAAGCCGGGAAACGCGGTGCGCAGATTCCAGATCGGATTCTGCTCCATCCGCTTCCAGAATTCCTTCAGATGCGCCAGCCGTTGGCCGGGTGCATTGCCCGCGATCAGGCTGGCATTGATGGCGCCGATCGAGGTGCCGATGATCCAGTCCGGCTCGATGCCGGCCTCATGCAGCGCCTGATACACGCCGGCCTGGTAGGACCCGAGCGCACCGCCGCCCTGGAGCACGAGCACGACCTGGCCGGGCAGATCCGCGCCCTTGCTCTGCGTGTTGTCCTGCATGCCGTTTATGTCTCGCTCCTGGTGAGCTTGCACCGATCGAATATTCACATGCCGTTGCGGCTTGTTGCGCCGGCCCATCTCAATGCGCAGTCCAGCCGCCGTCGACCGGAAGCGCGATGCCGGTGATCGAAGCCGCCGCATCCGTCGACAGGAACACCGTCAGTGCGCCGAGCTCCTCGACCGTGGCAAAGCGCTTGTTCGGCTGCTGCGCCAGCAGCACGTCGCGGATGACCTGGTCGCGGGAGATGCCGTGCGCCTTGGCCTGCCCGTCGATTTGCGCTTCGACCAGCGGCGTGTAGACGTAGCCCGGGCACACGGCGTTGCAGGTGATGCCTTCCTCCGCTGTCTCCAGCGCCGTCACCTTCGTCAGACCGACGATGCCGTGCTTGGCGGCGACATAGGCGGCCTTGAACGGCGAGCCGACCAGGCCATGCGCGGAGGCGATGTTGATGATCCGGCCGAACCCGTTCTGGCGCATCGCCGGCAGCGCGAGCCGCGTCGTGTGGAAGGCCGAGGTCAGGTTGATCGCGAGGATCTGGTCCCATTTCTCGACGGGAAATTGCTCGAGCGGCGCCACATGCTGGATGCCGGCGTTGTTGACGAGGATGTCGAGCCGGCCGGACTCGGCGATGGTCGCCGCGATCATCTCGGCGATCGACTTTGGCCTCGTCATGTCGGCCGGCGAGTAGCTCGCCTTGACGCCGAACTCGGCGGCGATCTGCTCGCGCGTCCGGCCGATCTCACTGGCGACGCCGAGGCCGTTCAGGACGACATCGGCGCCGGCCGCCGCCAGGGCACGTGCGATGCCGAGACCGATGCCGCTGGTCGAGCCCGTGACGAGCGCAACCTTGCCGGCCAGCGCGCGGGCAGGCTGCGATGTCTGCGACTTCAGCGGTATGTTCATGGCACGGTCTCCGTTGGCGATGACTGGACTTCAAGCCTTCGCAAGACCCTGGAGGATCGCCGGCCCGAACGGAAATACCGGCTGGCTTCCGACTCCATACGTCCGCGCTATCGCGGGCGGGATGTCATTTCCCGCTTCGATCGGCTAGGTTTCCAGCCAATCTTGCTGGGAGCCGATCCATGGAAATGCACCAGGTCCGCTATTTCCTCGCGGTGGCGCGACTGCTCAATTTCACGCGCGCGGCGGAGGAGTGCAACGTCACGCAGCCTTCGCTGACGCGCGCGATCAAGCAGCTCGAGGCCGAGCTCGGCGGCGACCTGTTTCGCCGCGAGCGACCGGCGGCGCAACTGACCGAGCTCGGCCAGCGCATGCATCCGCTCCTGAAGCAGTGCTATGATGCCGCGGTCGGCGCGCGCTCGCTCGCCTCCTCGTTCAGGAGCGGTGAAGTCGGCGCGCTGCGCATCGCGCTGACGCATTCGATCGATCTGGCATTGCTGATCCCGCACCTCAACGAGATCAGGCGGCAGTTCAACCGGCTCGAGCTGCGCTTCCTGCGCGGGACGAGCCGCGAGGTCGCCGATTTCCTCAAGAAGGGAGAAGCCGAGCTCGGCATCGCCGCCGAGATCGACGAGGCCTGGGACCGGCTCGACACCTGGCCGCTGTTCACCGAGAGCTTCGAGCTCGTCGTTGGCGACGGACATCGGTTGGCCGGCCGCAGCAGCATCGAGCTGGACGATTTGCGCTCGGAGCAATTGCTGAGCCGGACCTTCTGCGAGCATTCGCGCCGCATTTCCGCGAGCCTGCGCGAGCACGGCATCGAGCATGGCCACGAGATTTCGAGCGAGCGCGACCTGATCGAGCTGGTCGAAGCCGACATCGGCGTCGCCATGGTGCCGCACACCTCGCCTCTGCCGGAAACGCTGAGCCGCGCCACCGTCGCCGGACTGGACGCACGCCGCACCGTCAGCCTCTACGGCGTGGCCGGCCGCCAGCGCACGGCAGTCGCCAACGCCGTGATGCGCATGCTGCGCGGCGCCGACTGGCGGGAGATTGCTGGCTAGCAGAGCGAGCGCTCCGCCCCAGGCCAGAGGCGCATTGCTGTGCCCTCGCCCCTGGTGGGAGAGGGCAGCCACGCTGGCAGACCCGGACTCGCTTGGGTGAGGGGTATATCTCCACGCACATCAGTATATGGGGCTAGAGACCCCTCATCCGGCGCTCCGCGCCGCCTTCTCCCGCAAGGGAAGAAGGGAAGAAAAGCTCAGTTCTCCCGGCTCGCGCTCTCCAGCGCCGCGAGCAGATCGTCGATCTCCATGCGCTTGCGGAAATCGGGATCGACGAACCGCGCTTTCACCATTCCGTCGCGGCCGACCACGAACACGGCCGGGATCGGCAGCATCCAGCCGTCATTGCCGTGGAATTTCGCCATGTCCTGATACGACAGCAGATGCTGGATCTCGGCGCCGAGCCAGATCGCGAGATTGAGCGAGAGCGCATAGCCGTTGTCGAGATCGGTGAGGATCGGAAACGGCGCAGCGGATTCGACCTTCAGTTGCCCTGTATATTCCTGCGTCTCCGGCATGATTGCGACGACCTGCGCCCCCATGGCCTCGATATGACCGAGCGCCTGGACCACGGCGCGGACATTGAGCCGGCAATAGGGACACCAATGGCCGCGGAAGAACATCACGGCAAGCGGACCGCGCTCCAGCAGCGCAGGCAGTGTGACCAGACGCCCGCCCTCGTCCGGCAGCATGAATGGCGGCATCAGATCGCCGGGACGCGGCGCGGTCTCGCCGCCGCCGTTCCCGCCCAATCTCGCGACCAGGCGATCGACTGCCTCGCCATAGGCCGGAAAGACCGCACGGCTGGCATCGGCATAGGCGCGGAGCTGCTCGTTCAGCGTACCGTCCATGTCGCGGCAACGCTGGAAGGCAAGCCTGAGCTGCTCGGCATCGGCTGGCGAGAGAGATGTCATCTTCTGCTCCGGCATTGCATTCGGTGAATATTAGTTTCCTGGTTCGGCCGGCCGCAAGGGGCGCGATACCGGGCGCCAATCGGGCGCCCTGTCATCGGACGCCGAATGGTACGAAAGCGGAAATGCCGTTGCCCAATCGGATCGATAGCCGCCGCGCATCAACATAGCGCATCGCTATCGCATCGAGAGCAAGCCGGCATTTCAGGATCGACGCGATCTCGACCAAGCTCCCGTCATAGCCGGCGACCAGCGAGGTTGCGGCCAACATAGGAGACTTCCCATGTCCAAGCCCGTGTCCAAGCATCCCACATTGTCGCGCCTGGTCTGGTCCGGCCTCGCCGTCGTCGGCGCGCTGACATTCGCGTCGCAGCCTGCCGTCGCGGGCGAATGCCCGGCCGACAAGGTCAAGCCGAACGCGCAAAAGATGGTCGACTACAAGCCGGTCGGCGTCACCGACGTGACGCTGGGCGCCATCGACCTCGGCAAGCAACCCGCCCGTATCGAGGGCCGCGAGCTGCGCTTCCGCAAGCTGACCATCGCGCCCGGCGGCATCGTGCCGTGGCACAGCCATGACGACCGTCCCGCGCTGATCTTCGTGCAGCAGGGCAAGATCGTCGAATACGCCTCCAACTGCGTCGATCCGATCGTGCACAAGGCCGGCGACATCCGTCCCGAGGTCCACGGCACCTCGCCTTGGTGGAAGAATCTCGGCAGGGAGACCGTCATTCTCTACGTCGGCGACGTTCGCAAGGATCCCAACGACCATCACATGTGAGGCCGCCTCGGGGCTTGCATCCCCACCATTCCGGGCCTGGCGCTGCCGCGCCATCCCGGAATGACTATCCACGATACGCGGACAATCACGCCATGACCGACCTCTCCACGCCGCTCAAGCCGTCCGCAATGGCGATGGACGCGCATTTGTCCGGTCTCGTGCTTCGCTCGGTCGTGATCGGGCTGACCGCATTCCTGACGGTCGTCGACCTGTTCGCAACGCAGGCAATCCTGCCGGCACTGACGCGCCATTACGGCGTCTCGCCCGCGGCGATGGGCTTCGCCGTCAATGCCAGCACCTTCGGCATGGCCGTCGCAGGTCTGGTGGTCGGCCTCTTCAGCCCACGCATCAACAGGCGGACCGGCATCCTCATCAGCCTTGCGCTCCTCGCCATCCCGACGAGCCTGCTGGCGAGCGCGCCGAACCTTGCCGTCTTCACGGTCTTGCGGGTCGCGCAGGGCCTTTGCATGGCCTCTGCCTTTGCCTTGACGCTCGCTTATCTCGGCGAGCAATGCAGCACGATCGATGCCGGCGGCGCTTTTGCCGCCTACATCACCGGAAACGTCGCCAGCAACCTCGTTGGGCGCCTATTCTCGGCAGCGCTCGCCGACGGCCTTGGCCTTGCCTGGAATTTCTACGTCTTCGCCGCACTCAATCTGGCCGGAGCGATCCTGGTCTTCTTCACGATCAAGCGTGTACCGCCGATGCATACGACCATGCCTGCGACATCGCCGCTGATCGCCGCGATCGCGCACTGGCGCAATCCGTCGCTCCGGGCCGCCTACGGCATCGGCTTCTGCATCCTGTTCGCCTTCATCGGCACCTTCACCTTCGTCAATTTCGTGCTGGTCCGGCCGCCGCTGTCGCTCGGCATGATGGACCTCGGCCTCGTCTATTTCGTCTTCCTGCCGTCGGTCGTCACGACGGTTCTGGCCGGCAGGGTGGCATCAAAGCTCGGAACGCGTCCGACGATCTGGGTCGCGCTCGCCATCGCCGGGCTCGGCCTGCCGTTGATGCTGAGGCCACATCTGAGCGAAGTCCTCACCGGCATGGTTCTGGTCGGCGTCGGCACATTCTTCGCGCAGGCCGCCGCCACCGCCTTCGTCGGACAGGTCGCTGCTGCCAACCGCGGCATTGCCAGCGGGACCTATCTTGCATGCTATTTTGGCGGCGGGCTGGTCGGTACGGCCGTGCTCGGGCGCCTGTTCGACACTTTCGGATGGCCCGCCTGCGTGCTCGGCGTCGGCGCGGCCCTTGCGGCCGCAGGCCTGCTCACCTTCGCCTTGAAACGCTAGCGCTTGGTGGGAGCTTCAGGCGCCGGCTCCTCGTCGGCGATGGCGCGCCAGGCGGCACCGTCGAGATCATCATACTGGCCGCTCTTCAGCGACCACAGGAAGGCGACGAGACCGGCACCGCCGAGCATCAGCGCCAGCGGGACCAGGATGACCAGGATCTCCATCACACGATCTCCCGCGAGGCGCTACGCGCGCGCAGCGAATTGAGCATGACCAGGATCGACGATCCGCTCATGGCAGCTGCCGCGATCAGGGGCGTCACGACGCCGCTGATGGCGACCGGCACGGCGAGGACGTTGTAGCCGATCGCGAGCCAGAGGTTCTGCCGCATCAAATGCAGCGCCTTGCGCGAGGCGTCGATGGCGGCAACCACCGGCGCCAGCGGCCGGCCGAGGAAAACCAGATCGGCCGTGGCCTGGCTCAGATGCGCGGCCGAGATCGGCGACATCGAGACATGAGCCGCCGCCAGCGAGGGCGCGTCGTTCATGCCGTCGCCAACCATCAGCACCTTGGCGCCGCGCTGCTTCAGTTCCTCGATCCGCGCGATCTTGTCGGCCGGCGTGACGCCGGCGCGCCATTCGGGAATGTCGAGCGCGTTGGCCGCCGACTTCACGGCCGCCTCGCGATCGCCGGAGAGAATCTCGATGCCGATCTTGCGCGCCTTGAGCGCCGCGATCACCGCCTTCGCATCCGGACGCAGGCCCTGGCGGACCGAGAGGACGAATTTCTCGCTGCCTTTGCTGAATGCGACGATGGAGGCTTCGGGATCGACGCTGCCGACCAGCGCCTCGGCGCCGCAGAAAGAGGGGCGACCGAGGCGAAGCTCGACGCCGTCCACGGTTGCGCAGACGCCCTGCCCGGCCTCTTCGACCGCACCGACGACAGGCGATTTGGCACCGGCGGCCTGCGCGACGGCGGCCGCGACCGGATGATGGCTCGACAGCGCGAGCCGGCCGGCGAGCTCGAAGATATCGGCGGGGATGTCGGCGGCATTGATCACTTCGAGATCGGGCAGCGTCAGCGTGCCGGTCTTGTCGAAGATGACGTGGTCGGCCTCAGCCAGCCGCTCGATCGCGTCGCCGGAATTCAGCAGCACGCCGGACTTGAACATCGCGCCGGAGGCGATGGTCTGCACGGTCGGAATGGCCAGCCCCAGCGCACAGGGACAGGTAATGATCAGCACCGCGACGCCGGTCACGATCGCATCATGCCAGGACGCACCGGCCATGACCCAGCCGAGGATGGTCAGAAGCGCGGTCGCATGCACCACGGGCGCGTACAGCCGCGAGGCGCGGTCGGCGAGCCGCATGTAGCGCGAACGGGCCTGCAGCGCGTTGTCGAGCAGCCGCGTGATCTCGGCCAGCAGCGTCGCCTCGGAGGCGGCCGAGACCCGCACCCGCAGCGTGCCGGAGATGTTCATCGATCCCGCATAGACGGGCGTGCCCTGCTCGGCCGTGACATAGAGCGTCTCGCCGGTGATCAGGCTCTGGTCGATCTCAGAACGCCCCTCGATCACGGTGCCGTCGACCGCGCAGCGCTCGCCGGGCCTCAGCAGCACGATGTCGCCGGGATTGATGGCCGCCACCGGCACCTGCGAGATCTCGTCGGGGCCGACGAACTTGGCGGCCGTCTCCGCCTTGAGCGCGGCGAGATTGCCGGCGACCGCGCGGGTCCGCCGCCGCATGTTCTGGTCGAGGAAGCGGCCGACCAGGAGGAAGGTCAGCAGCATGATCGCCGCGTCGAAATAAGCGTGCTCGGCGTGATGGATGGTCTCGACCACGGACATGCCAAGCGCGAGGATCACGCCGATCGAGATCGGCACGTCCATGTTGGTCGTCTTCGCCGACAGCGCGCGCCAGGCCGAGCGGAAGAACGGCTGGCCGGCATAGGCCGCCGCCGGCAATGCGATCAGCGCCGAGAGCCAGTGGAAGAAGTCGCGCTGCTCGGGCAGCATGTCCGAGACGTTGCCCGACCACACCGGGATCGACAGCATCATCACGTTCATGGTCGCGAAGGCGGCAACGCCGAGGCAGCGCAGTAGAAGACGCGATTCGGCGACCTCCGCCGCCTCCGCGCTCTCGGTCTCGAACGGATAGGCCTTATAGCCGAGCTCCTCGAGCCTATCGATGAAGCGGCCAGGGTCGAGCGTGCCCGCCTTCCATTCCAGCGCGACGCGGCGGTCGGTCAGGTTGACACGCGCCAGCGTGACGTCGGGGATGGCGGACAGGCCGCGCTCGATCTTGGCCATGCAGCCGGCGCAATGAACGCCTTCGACCGCGAGATCGATGTGCTGGACGCCCTCGCCCGCGGCCCGGACGTAGTGCGAGAAATCCCGCGTGACGTGCATGACAAAATCCTTCAGTTCAGGATCACGCGGTTGCGCGACAGGAACACGCGCGTCCCCCGCGCCTCGCCCTCGATCACCAGGTCCCACTGGCCCGGCGCGACGGAAGCGGCATCGCCGCGATAGAGGCCGATGCCGGATTCGGTGAGCTCGACGGCGAGATCGGCGCGCTTGTCGGTCGGCCGCTCCAGGCGTCCGCCGAATTTCAGCCCCGAGAGCGGCTGGCCGCCGGCATCGCGCGCCTCGACCTGCACCAAGGCACCGCCGTCGTTGCGGCGCTCGATATGGGCGTTGACCTTCCATTTGCGCAGCGCCTGGTCCTGCGCCGCCGAGATCTCGCGGTCGTAGGTCAGGCCTGCGGCATAGGCGCTGTCGACTTCGGTTCCCGGCAGAGTCGCGATCGCCAGCTTCATCATGGTGGCGTTGACGCCGATCACGAGGGCGAAGAAAGCGACCAGCATCAGGAACACCTTGGTTCCGGTCAGCGGCTTGGATGACATGATGGTCTCCTCGACTTACGGCGCAACGAAATTGTCGGTGGCGCTCGCGGCCACGCCCAATCCGATATCCATGACGTGGAAGCGGACCGGAATCGACTTCTCTGGATTGTTCTCAGCCGGCGCGGTGACGAGCAACCGCAGCTCGCTGGTGGAGTCGCGCGGGATCACGATGATCGGCCGATCCGGCGTCACCGAATCGACGCCGACGACATGCATCGTGGGATTGATCGGCCCCTCCACGTCGATGGCGATGGCGCGATCGTAGCCGCTCTTGTTGAGCAGCCGCACCGTGTAGGCGTTGCGGATCGAGCCGTCGCTGAGCTTGACCGCGACCGGATTGCGGTCGTGCAGCACGTTGACGTCGAGCAAGCTACGGGTCGCCAGCGTATAGACCATGAAGCCGCCGACCGCCGCGATGATCGCGCTGTAGACGATGGTGCGGGCCCGGACGATCCGGTAGATCGGCGCCTTGCCTTCCTGGCGGCGATGGATGTTGATGTCGTTGTCGTAGCCGATCAGCCGTTTCGGCCGGCCGATCTTGGCCATCACGTTGTCGCAGGCATCGATGCAGAGGCCGCACTGGATGCATTCCATCTGCGGTCCGTTGCGGATGTCGATGCCGGTCGGACAGACCGCGACGCATTGGTAGCAATCGACGCAATCGCCGACCTGCTGGCCGAGCGCGCGCAGCTCGGCGGCCTTCTTAACCGAGGTGCGCTTCTCGCCGCGGTCGTAGCGATAGGTGACATTGAGCGCCCATTCGTCGGTGAGCGCGGCCTGGATGCGCGGCCACGGGCACATATAGGTGCAGACCTGCTCGCGCATGTAGCCGGCGAGGATATAGGTCGTCGCGGTGAGAATGCCGATCCAGATATAGGCGAGCATCGGCCCCTGGAAGGTGACGAGCTCCTTCACCAGGGTCGGCGCGTCGTTGAAGTAGAGCACCCAGGCGCCGCCGGTCCACCAGGCGATCATCAGCCAGATCGAATGCTTGAGCACGATCTCGGAGACGCGCTCCAGCTTCAAGGGATCGGACGATTTGGCCTTCTTCATCCGCTCGCGCCGGTCACCCTCGATCAGGCGTTCGACCGCGTAGAACAGATCGGTCCACACCGTCTGCGGACAGAGATAGCCGCACCAGATGCGGCCGCCGACCGAGTTCATCAGGAACAGCGCCACCGCGGCCACGATCAGCAGGCCGGTGAAGTAGTAGACCTCCTGGGGCCACAGCTCGATGAAGAAGAAGTAGAAGCGGCTGTTGGGCAGATCGATCAGCACCGCCTGGCTGGGGGCGCCGAGGCCGCGGTTCCAGCGCACGAACGGCAGGAAATAGTAGATGCCGAGGCAGATCGCCATCAGGCCCCACTTGATCCGGCGGAACGTGCCGGAGACGCTCTGGGGGTAAACCTTCTGGCGGGGCGCATAGAGCGGCCCGACGTCGTCCACAGGCTTGAGCTCGTTCGGATTGACGGTCTTGTTCATCGCTTGGACTTCTAAAAGAGGTGCGATTAAACCTAGACCCGACACCGCCGCGTCAGTTGATCCAGCTCAAACGGGGGCACTTTTGTTCACCCCCGTTTGAGCCTTAGTGCCGCGGATCCGTTATTTTCCGCCGCCGAGCGAGTGGACGTAGACCGCCATCGCCTTGATGGTGGCGGGATCGAGCCGCCCTTCCCAGGCCGGCATCACGCCGGCACGGCCCTGGCTGATGGTCTCGATCAGGCTCGCTTCGTCGGTGCCGTAAAGCGAGATCTTGTCGGTCAGGTTCGGGGCGCCCACCTCCAGGTTGCCCTTGCCGTTGTCGCCGTGGCAGGCGACGCAGTTTTCCGCGAAGATCTTCTGGCCCTTGGCGGCGTCATATCCGTTTCGGGTCGACAGGCCCGACAGCGAGCGCACGTAATTGGCGACCGTGACGATCTCGTCCGGCTTCAGCACGCCATCCTTGCCGAAGGCGAGCATCTGGCCTTCATGCGCCTTGGCATGACCGGACCGGGCGCCGAACTGGATGGTCTGCATGATCTGGTCGAGCGTGCCGCCCCACAGCCAGTCGTCGTCGTTCAGGTTCGGATAACCCTTGGCGCCGGCACCGCCGGAGCCATGGCACGGCGCGCAATTGTCGCCGAACACGGTCTTGCCCTTGGCGCGGGCGAGCGCCAGCAAGGCCGGGTCCTTCTCGATGTCGACCAGCGAGGCAGTGCCCAGCGCCGCCATCTTGTCACCGCGGATCTTCTCGAGGTTCGCGAGCTCGACCGCGACGTCGGCGCGCGAGGAGTAGCCGAACATGCCGGTGGTATTGCTTTGGATCAGCGGCCAGGCCGGATAGACGATCCAGTAGCCGATCGACCAGATGATGGTGAGGTAGAAGGTGATCACCCACCAGCGCGGCAGCGGCGTGTTCAGCTCCTTGATGCCGTCCCATTGGTGGCCGGTCGTGGACTTGCCGGAGACGGAATCGATGTCGCTAGAATGATCGGTCATGGTTCTCTACTCCTCCCGCAAGGGCAGGTGCGCTGCCTTGTCGAACACAGCCTTGTTACGGGGCCAGAATGCGTAGGCGATGATCGCGAGAAAGATCGCGACGAACACCGGTGTCCAGATCGTCGTCACGAGATCTGACGCAAGATTGTGGACTGTAAGGATGGCTTTCATCGTTCATGCCTTCTCAGCGAAGATTGGCTTTCTCGTTGTAGATCTTGAAGTCGACCAGCGTGCCGAGCATCTGCAGGTACGCGACGAGCGCGTCCATCTCGGTCGGCGTGCCGACCTTGCCGTCAAAGTTCCGCACGACGGCCTTGGCGTAGCGCTTGGTGAAGGCGTCGGTCCCGGCATTCTCCGGATCGGCCTGGGCTTTCATGTCGGCGGCGGCATTGGCGATCTGCTCGTCGCTATAGGGGACGCCGACCGTCCTGAGCGCGCGCATGTCGCCCGCGATCGCATCCGGGTCGACCTCGGCCTTGCTGAGGAACGGATAGCCGGGCATCACCGACTGCGGCACGATCGCGCGCGGGTTGGTCAGATGGGTGACGTGCCAGTCGTCGGAGTACTTGGCGCCGACGCGGGCGAGATCCGGGCCGGTGCGCTTGGAGCCCCACTGGAACGGGTGGTCGTACATGCTCTCGGCCGCGAGCGAGAAGTGGCCGTAGCGCTCGACCTCGTCACGCAGCGGACGGACCATCTGCGAGTGGCAGAGATAGCAGCCCTCGCGGACGTAGACGTTGCGGCCCGCCAGCTCCAGCGGCGTGTAGGGCCTGACCCCGTCGACCTTCTCGATCGTGCTCTTGAGATAGAACAACGGGGTGATCTCGACGAGACCGCCGATCGCGACCACCAGCAGGATGCCGACGACCAGGATGATCGAGTTCTTTTCGAAGACTTGGTGGCGTGTCCAGAACGACATTGCTTTAGCTCCTCATTCCGCCGGCTGGAGAGCGACGGGCATCTGGACTTCCTGCTCGCCGACGCGAACGGTCATCCAGAGATTGTAGGCCATGATCAGCGCGCCGATCAGGAACAGGCCGCCGCCAGCGGCGCGGATGATGTAGAAGGGATGCATCGCCTCGACGGTCTCGATGAAGGAATATTCGAGGAAGCCGAGCGAGGTGTAGGCGCGCCACATCAGGCCCTGCAGGATGCCGGAGACCCACATCGCCGAGATGTAGAGAACGATGCCGAGGGTGGCGACCCAGAAGTGCCAGTTGACGAGCTTCAGGCTGTAGAGACCCTTGCGATTCCAGGCCCACGGCACCAGGCAGTAGAGCGCTCCGAAGGAGACGAAGCCGACCCAGCCGAGCGCGCCGGAATGGACGTGGCCGATGGTCCAGTCGGTGTAGTGGCTGAGCGAGTTGACCACCTTGATCGACATCATCGGGCCTTCGAAGGTCGACATGCCGTAGAAGGCGACGGAGACCACGAGCATGCGCAGCACGGGGTCGGTGCGCAGCTTGTCCCAGGCGCCCGACAGCGTCATCAGGCCGTTGATCATGCCGCCCCAGGAGGGCATCCACAGCATGATCGAGAAGGTCATGCCCAGCGTCTGGGTCCAGTCGGGCAGCGCCGTGTAGTGCAGATGGTGGGGACCGGCCCAGATGTAGAGGAAGATCAGCGCCCAGAAGTGGATGATCGACAGCCGGTAGGAATAGATCGGCCGTTCGGCGCGCTTGGGGATGAAGTAGTACATGATGGCGAGGAAGCCGGCGGTCAGGAAGAAGCCGACCGCGTTGTGGCCGTACCACCACTGGAACATGGCGTCCTGGATGCCACCCCAGGCAACGTAGGACTTCGAGCCGAACACCGAGACGGGAAGTGCCGGGTTGTTGCCGAGATGCAGCACCGCGATCGTCACGATGAAGGCGAGATAGAACCAGTTCGCGACGAAGATGTGCGGCTCCTTGCGCTTGATGATCGTGACAAGGAAGACCAGCAGATAGACGACCCAGACAATGGTCAGCCACAAATCGGCATACCATTCCGGCTCGGCATATTCCTTCGACTGAGTGACGCCGAGCAGATAGCCGGTGCCGGCGATCAGAATGAAGAAATTGTAGCCCAGGACGACGAACCACGGTGCAAGGTCGCCGGCGAGGCGGACGTGGCAGGATTTCTGCACCACGTAGAAGGAGGTCGCGATCAGCACGTTGCCGCCGAAGGCGAAGATCACGGCGGAGGTGTGCAGCGGCCGCAGGCGGCCGAAGCTGGTCCAGGGCAGATCGAAGTTCAGCGCGGGCCAGGCCAGCTGCGAGGCGATGATGAGGCCGACCAGGAAGCCGGCGATACCCCAGAACATCGCCATGAACGCCGAGAACTTGATCGGGCCCATATTGTAGTTGGGGCGTCCATTGATCTCCGCCGGCGGCAGCGCCGCCGGGCGATCGAGGTAGCGGTTGACGATGACGAACAGCGCCGCGAGGCTCGCCGCCGCGCTGAGCGCGGCATGGAAGGCGAAGGGCGCATCGAGCGCCTTGGCCGAAGCGACCACGCACAGGAAGGCGGTGACTGCGAACACGACAGCCAAGCCGCTTTCACCGATGGTCATGGATTTGGAAATGGAGGGCTGGCTCATGCGGATTCTCTCTGAAAGAACACACCGCCAGAAACCACATTCATCCTCACCGGGAATTGATTGAAATCAAGGGCGGCACTTAAGTTCTCCGCAGCCACCCTTCGTGAAGACAAGGACCGTGCGGCAAGCTCAATTATATGTGGGCTGGCCGCAGCGGACGTGTTTCCCGCCGGAACTGGTCCGGCGTGGCGCGCATACGGGAGCAGCCTCCGTATAATAACGGAGGCGACAATGAGATTGCCGGTCAGGGATGGTGCGTCAGTCGCGCGTCGTCGCCTTGAGCGCCGCGATGACGTCCTCGCGAGCGATGATCCCGACCAGCTTCTGCGCGCTGTTGAGCACGATGATGCTCCGGATGCGGTGCTCGACCATGATCTGGAGCACCCGCGTCAGCCGCGTATCGGGGCTGACATAGATGAACTCCGGCGTCATGACGTCGCCGACCCTGCGGCTCATCAGGTCGTGATAGCGCGGCATCATCTGGCTCGGCGTGAAGGCGAAGCACTTCAGGATGTCGAACTTGGTGATGATGCCGACCACCTGCCCGTCGTCCTCGACCGGATAGGAGTTGAAATCGTCGGTCTCGAACATCTCGCTGAGCTCGAACAAGTCACGGTCGCGCTGCACCGTCTTGACGTTGCGCGTCATGTAACCGTCGACGGTCTGTTCAAGAAATCTGTACACGGCGCGTCCTCCTCGATTCGATTCCGGCCGGCCGTCAGTGCGACAGCAGCACGCAGCGGGCGGTCTGCGTGACCAGATACTGGGTGACGCCTCCCAGGATCAGTTCACGAAACCTCGAATGACCATAGGCGCCCGCGACGATCAGGCTGGCATCGACGTCCCCTGCGACTTTTTCCAATTGCGCCGAGGCGTTTCCGTTCCGGGCGCCTTCGCACAGGCGCGCCGTCGCCGTGACGCCATGGCGGGCGAGCCAGGCGGCGACGTCGGTGACGCCGGCCATCACGACCGAACGGTCGTCGTCGCGCTCGGGAATTGTCGCGATGGTGACGTCCCTCGCTTTGCGCAGCATCGGCAGCGCATCGGCCACTGCCCGCCGCGCCTCCGGCGTGTCCTTCCACGCCACCAGCACGCTGCGCAGGTCGAGCCAGGTGACCCGATCGGGGACGACGAGAAGCGGGCGGCCGGCCTGCATCACCAGGTCCTTGGGGCTTGCGAGCGCAAACGCGTCGGAGAAGGCCGGGCTCTGCCCGCCGCTGACGATGATGTCGGCGCAGCGCGCCTGCGCCAGGACGAATCGTGCCGGAAAGTCCATCGCGCTGCGCCACTCCGCATGACCGCCGCGATTCCTGGTCGCCGCCCGGAATTGAGCCTCGAGGCCGGCCAGCCGCCGCTTGACCGAAGCCTCGCCCTCGTCGACCAGCGCTTGTGCCTCGGCGCCGTCGGTGAAATAGAGCGGCGGCGCAAACTGTGCCGCGGCGACCCCGACGATGGCCGCCTCGAATCGTTCGGCGAGCTCACCGGCCACCTGAAGACGCGCCTCGTTGGACTGATCGAGCGCCAGGCTGACCATCACCGTCGCGTATGTCATCGAGTATCTCCACATCACCGGGTCTTGTTGGAGCCTAAGCCCGCTGCCATGCAGCAGGATGAGATAGATCAAAATGAGCGCTTCCGGCTCCCTTGTCCTTCCCAATGGAATCCGCCAGTGAATTCAACGTCCGCGCTTGCCTCGGAGCGCGCCTTGGGCGAAATTGCGTCAGCGGTAACGGCGTCCTGCCGACCGGGCCGAGATGAGGAGCAGAGTTTGGCGCCGACCCGCGAGACCCAACCGGCAAACGATGGTCGGGGCGAGCATTTCCCGGTTCGCATCGAGGAATTCGGGGTGGGCACCTGGGACCTCGATCTAAAGACCCACGAACTCAAATGGTCGGACATGGCCAGGCGGCTGTTTGGCCTCGAGCGGGACCAGACCGTCAGCTACGATCTCTTTCTTTCCTTGCTGGAACCCGGGGATCGGGACCACCTTCTGAAGGCGATCGGACGCGCCTCGGAAGGCGGCGGAGGACTTGACCTGTCCTTCAGGCTGGGCGGCGCCGCCGGGACTGGTCAATGGATCCGGGCCAGGGCCGGCGTGATCCGCGACGATTCAGGAACGCCACGTCACCTCAGCGGAATCTTCCTCGATATCAACGAGGAAAAGCAACTCGAGGACGCCCTGCGCTCCCAGGAGAATCATCTTCGCTCGATTCTCGAGACCGTGCCGGACGCCATGATCGTCATCGATTCCCGCGGCATCATGCAGCTGTTCAGCAGCGCTGCGGAGCGGCTGTTCGGCTACAGCCGGCAGGAAGCCATCGGCCGGAACGTCAGCATCCTGATGCCGGAGCCCGATCAGTCGCGTCACGACAGCTATCTCGTGCGCTATCTCAGGACGAATGATCCGCACATCATCGGCATCGGCCGCATCGTGACGGGAAAGCGGCGCGACGGCACGACTTTCCCGATGCACCTGTCCGTCGGGCAGACCCAGCGCGCCGGCGAGCCCTATTTCACCGGCTTCGTCCGCGACCTCACAGAGCACCAGCAGACCCAGGCCCGGCTCCAGGAATTGCAGTCCGAGCTGGTCCACGTCTCGCGGCTGACCGCGATGGGTGAGATGGCCTCGGCGCTTGCCCACGAGCTCAACCAACCGCTGGCGGCGATCAGCAATTACATGAAGGGGTCGCGGCGCCTTCTCGCCGGCAGCAGCGACCCCAACACGCCGAAGGTCGAAAACGCGCTGGATCGCGCGGCGGAGCAGGCCCTGCGCGCCGGCCAGATCATTCGGCGCCTGCGCGACTTCGTCTCCCGCGGCGAGTCGGAGAAGCGGGTCGAAAGCCTGTCCAAGCTGATCGAGGAGGCCGGCGCGCTCGGGCTTGCCGGCGCGCGCGAGCAGAACGTGCAGCTCCGCTTCAGCCTCAATCCCGACGCTGATCTCGTGCTCGCCGACCGGGTGCAGATCCAGCAGGTGCTGGTCAATCTGTTCCGCAACGCACTGGAGGCCATGGCGCAGTCGCCGCGCCGCGAGCTCGTCGTTGCCAACACCCGCGTCGCCGACGACATGATCGAGGTGGAGGTCTCCGACACCGGCGCCGGCTTCCGGGACGACGTTATTCCAAATCTCTTCCAGACCTTCTTCACCACCAAAGACACCGGTATGGGCGTCGGGCTCTCCATCAGCCGCTCGATCATCGAGGCCCACGGCGGCCGCATGTGGGCCGAGAGCAACGCAGCGGGCGGAGCGACATTCCGCTTCACCTTACCGGCAACTGACGAAAGCTGACCATGACGACCAAGGGACGTGTCTATGTCATCGACGACGACGCAGCGATGCGCGATTCGTTGAACTTCCTGCTGGATTCCGCCGGCTTCGACGTCACGCTGTTCGACGACGCCCTCGCTTTTCTCGAAGCCCTGCCAGGCCTCGGCTTCGGCTGCGTCGTCTCCGACGTGCGCATGCCCGGCCTCGACGGGATCGAGTTGCTCAAGCGGATGAAGGCGCAGCAGAGCCCGTTCCCGATCCTGATCATGACCGGTCATGGCGACGTGCCGCTCGCGGTCGAGGCGATGAAGCTCGGGGCGGTCGACTTCCTGGAAAAACCGTTCGACGACGACCGCCTTACCGCCATGATCGAGTCGGCGATCCGCCAGGCCGAGCCCGCCGCCAAGAACGAGGTCGTCGCGCAGGACATCGCCGCCCGCGTCGCGTCCTTGAGTCCCAGGGAGCGCCAGGTCATGGAAGGGCTGATTGCGGGCCTCTCCAACAAGCTGATCGCCCGCGAATACGACATCAGCCCGCGCACCATCGAGGTCTACCGGGCCAACGTCATGACCAAGATGCAGGCCAACAGCCTCTCGGAACTGGTCCGGCTGGCGATGCGCGCCGGCATGCTAAACGATTGAGGCAGGTCAAGGTGCCTTCCCGGCGCCGTGCTAGCCAGATAACATGATCGAGGCTAGCTCACATCCTGCGCGGTCGTCATTCCCTGCCCGACCCACCGTCTTCGTGGTCGACGATGACGCCGCCGTCCTGGGATCTCTGCGGTTCCTGCTGGAGACCGACGGCTTTGCCGTGCGTACCTTCAGGAGCGGCACGGCGCTGCTCAACATCGGCAGCGCGGCTGGACCGGACTGTTACGTCATCGACTACAAGATGCCGGACATCAACGGCATCGACCTGGCCGGCCGCTTGCGCAAGTCCGACCGCAACGTGCCTGTGATCCTGATCACCGGCTATCCCGACGAGAACATCTCGGCCCGGGCTGCGACGGCGGGCATCAAGGAGGTGGTTTTGAAGCCGCTTCTCGAGGAAAACCTGGTCAACTGCATCCGCCACGCCATCCAGGACCGCCCCGTCGCCTGACCTACGGGATTCTACGTAAGGCGTCCCCCTTAAGATATCGATCGAAATTTTCGCAGCCCCCGATACCGCGTACCAAGGCGCCATCACAACGGAGATGGCGCAAATGCTGACGCAGACGATCAACACCCCCGCGATCAATACCCAGCTTCTCGGCAAGGCTGCTCCCCCCCATCCCGTCACCGACCAGTTCGGCGCCATCACCGGCCATGTGGGTCTGGTTGCCACGGAATTCTCCTACCGGAAGGACGAGGAAATCTATGGCGAGGACGAGCCGGCCGAATACGTCTATCAGGTTGTTTCAGGCGCAGTGAGCAGCTACAAGCTGCTTTCCGACGGCCGTCGCCAGATCGGCGCTTTCCATCTTCCCGGCGACGTGTTCGGCCTCGAGTCCGGCCCGGTTCATCGCCTGGCCGCCGAAGCCATCATCGACACCACCGTGCGCCTCGTGAAGCGCGCGAGCCTCGAGAAGGCCGCCGGCACCGACGTCCAGGTTGCACGCAAGCTTTGGGCGATGACCGCCTCCGAGCTGCGCCATGCCGAAGACCACATGCTGCTGCTGGGCCGCAAGACCGCGATGGAGCGCGTCGCGACCTTCCTGCTCGAAATGGACCGCCGCCTCGCCGTCGCCGGCATGATGGCGCTGCCGATGTGCCGCCGCGACATCGGCGACTATCTCGGCCTCACCCTTGAAACCGTGTCGCGCGCGCTGTCCCAGCTTCACACCCAGGGTATCCTCGGCTTCTCCGGCGCCCGCCAGATCGTGTTGCGCAACCGTCAGCGTCTGCAACATCTCGACGCCTGAGCTTCGCCTGATCCTCCTCCTCCCTACCAACTTGGCCGGCCGAACTCGTTTCGACCGGCCATTTTCTTTCTTGGCCGGCCGGTCATGCCGTACGACGCGTCTCCGGCATCGCAAGGAGAATCAGCAAGAGTCCGGTCGCGGCAACGCCGGACAGCCCGATGAAGGCGGTCGCGTTGCCGAACTTGTCGCTGACATAGCCGCCGAGCACGGTGCTCAGCGACGCGCCGATGCCCGTTGCGGTGCCGACGATTCCCTGTGCCAGATTGAAATGGCCGCTGCCGAAGGCGACGTCGGCGACGATCAGCGGAATCATCACCGCGAATACGGCGGCGGTAATGCCGTCGAACACCTGCACGGCGACCAGCAGATAGGGATCGCGCACGGTCGCAAACAACAGGCCGCGAATCGCCAGCGCGCCGAACCCGATCAGCAACAGGGGTCGCCGACCCCACGCCTGCGCCTTGCGCCCGACCGTCGGCGACAGCAGCGCCACGATCGCTTGGGGGACGACGATGCAAAAGGCGACGAGCACCGTCGCCCATTGGGCGGACCGCGCCGTCACCGCACTTGCCATCAGCGGCATCATCGAGGCGTTCGCCAGTTGCAGCAGCAGAACGCTCAAGGCAAAGATGATCAGCGGACGCTGCCGGATCAGGTGCCAGATATTGGTGTCGGCACGGTCGGCGGCTTCGGGCGGCATCTCGCCGTGACACCGCCTGATATCGACCTCATTCTCGCGGATGCGCGAGAGTGCGATCAGGGTCGGAATCACGAGCAGGAAGGTGACCAGGAAGACCGAGCGGCTCGACAGCAGATAGCCCGCCGTGCCCATCACTGCCGCCGCGACGCCGTTGCCGAGCGAGGCAAAGCGCGCGTTGCGGCCGAGCCGCTCGCCGATCGCGAGCGGGCCGACGAGACCGAGGCTGATCGCGGCGATCGCCGGGCCCAGCACGCAGCTCGCCATCGCATGCAGGGTGGCGGCGGTCACCACGACCGCGAAGATCGGCATCGCGGCATAGGCGAGCGCGCAGGCGCCGATGGTCGCGATCGCGAGGGCGGCGACGAGACGCTCCGATTTCGCGGCATCGATGATCGCCCCGCCCGGCATCTGCCCGATCAACGCGACGATGCCGCCGATCGACAGCACGAGGCCGATCTCGACCTGGGTCCATTTCTGGGTGGTCAGATAGACCGCGATGAAAGGACCGAATCCGGTCTGCACGTCGGCGAGGAAGAAGATGAACCAGTCGAGGCCGCGCAGGCTCTGGCGCGACGGCGCCGGGACGCCGGCAACCGATGGCGCGGCCACGTTGTCCTGCTCAACGCGGCCCTCCCGATCTGCATGGCTCGGCTTCCTCGACAACAGCACAGGCGGTGGGCCCTCCCCGCACCTCACTGGATCGCTTGCAGCGGTTGAAGGCTGCCAGACGCGCCGAGCACGACGATCGGCGTGTCCTCCTTGTATTCCGGCGCGGCCGCAACCTGCGCCTTGGTCAATTCCAGCGTGATGCTGTCCTTCTTGTTGGCGATTTTGCCGAAGCGCAGCGCGTTCCATTCCACCACGATCTTGCGGCTGCCGACGCCGAGAAACCCGCCGAAATCGATCGCGGCAGCGCGCACGTGGCCGGTGCGATCGACAATGACGTCGACGATCCGGCCCATGTCCTCGCCGGCCGCACTGCGCACGTCGCGGCCGAGCACGCCGTGGGCCTCGCTCGCGCCGATGATGGTCACCGACGGCGGCGGGGCGGCGTCCTTGGGTGTCACCGGAACGGTCGAGGCCGGCGGCTGGGTCGCCGGCGCATTGGCCTCGCGCGGGCCTGTCGGCGGCTCGTCCGCAGCATGCGAGGTGGCGACCGCCAGGCTCGCAACGATGGCTATACCAAGGATCAATGCTCCATTCGCACGCATGACGCCCTCCTTGCGCGCTGCTAGCGCGCCAGCACGATCGAGACCTGGATCTGGCCGCGCGTGCGCATCACCTCCAGCGCCACGTCGTCGCCGTGGCGGCTGACGCGCAGATCGACGCTGGAATCGCCCAGCCGCAGATCGCGCAGGATCACCTCGTTGAGGAACGCCGGCAGATGCGGGTTGCGCAGGCGAATTTCGCCGCGCGCGACGTCGAATTCGAGTCCGAGCGCCGCCTCCAACAGCGTGAACGGCGTCGCGCTGGCCCAGGCCTGCGGCGCGCAGGCGACCGGATAGAGCGTCGGGCCTCGCCGCTTCTCGCGCCGGAAGCCGCAGAACAATTCGGGCAGCCGGCGCAGGTCCATGTAGGTCGCCGCGTCGAACAGCCCCTTGAAGACATGCGCCACCGAGTGCTTGAGGCCGTAGCGCGCGAGCCCGAGCGCGATCAGCGCGTTGTCGTGCGGCCAGATCGACCCGTCATGGTAGGACATCGGATTGTAGCGCACTTCGCCCTGCGCGACGGTTCGGATGCCCCAGCCCGAGAAGAAATGCGGCCGCATCAGATCAGCAGCGACGAGGCGGGCGCGATCCTCGCGGATCATGCCGCTGAACAGCACCTGACCGGCGTTCGAGGTTCGCACCTTGCACGGCCGCTTCCTGCCGTCGAGGGCGAGCGCATAGGTGCCGAGCTCCTCGCACCAGAACGCCTGCTCGAAGCGTTCGGCCAGCGCCCTGGAATCGGCGTCGAGCTTGCGCGCACGGTCCAGCTTGCCGAGCCGCAAAGCGCAACGCGCGGCGAGCTGCTTGGCGGCAAAGACGTAGCCCTGGACCTCGGCGAGGGCGATATTGCCTTCCGCGAGCTTTCCGTCGGCGTGGAAGATCGCGTCGTAGGAATCCTTCCAGCCCTGGTTGGCCAATCCCTTCTCGGTCGCGCGCTGGTATTCGACAAAGCCGTCCTGGTCGGGGTCGCCGGGGCCGTCGATCCAGGCCAGCCCCGCCTCGATCGCCGGCCACAGCTCGATCAACGTGGCCTCGTCGCCGGTGCGCTCGAAATAGCTTCCCGCGAGCAGCACGAACAGCGCAGTCGAATCGACGCTGCCGTAATAATGCGCGAACGGCACCTCGCCGAGCGCCGCCATCTCGCCACCGCGCATCTCGTGCAGGATCTTTCCGGGGGCCGCGTCCGCGAGCGGGTCGACCGTCTTCGCCTGGAAATGCGCGAGCCGGCGCAGAACGCCCTTGGCGATGCGCGGGTCGACCCACAGCATCTGGAGCGCGGTGATCAGGCCGTCGCGGCCGAACGTCGTCGAGTACCAGGGAATGCCGGCATAGGGATAACGCCCCTGCGGCGTCTCCGTCATCAGCATGTTGAGGTCGGCCATGGCCTGGCACAGCACCTCGTTGAAGATGTTGTTGGAGGTCTCGATGCTGGCGGCGCCCATGGTGGAATGGCGCATCTCGCGGCGGTGAGCAAGCAGTCCCCGGAAGAACCGCGCCGGCTTCTCCGCGATCGGCCGGTTGCAGGACACGGCCACGAAAAGCGAGGTCGATTCGTGCGGGTCCAGCTCGAGCTGCCAGGTCGCCGCGTTGACCGACAGCCGCGTCGGACGCGGGTCGAGATGCAGCGCCGTGGTGCGCTCGGTGTCGTCGAGACCGCGATATTCGAACAGCACGTCGGTCGGCCCGAGCAATCTGCTCGTGCCGGTCCCGCGATGCGGGCGGCGCTCGCCGCGAACCTCGAACAGGTCGGCGAAATCGTTATCGAACAGCAGCGTCAGCTCGAAGCTGGTGCTCCGCTCGCCATGGTTCTGCACGCCGATGCGCTGGTAGGCGGTGCCGCGCCAGAGGAAGATCGTGCGCACGATGTGCAGCAGATCCTTCTGCAGGACGAGGCTGTCCTGCCGGTAGATGTCCGGATTGGTCAGGTCGACGGTCAGCGCCGAATTGTCGTCGCGCAGGTTGGAGCCGAGCAGCAGCGGCTGGAGATCGTCGAGCACGAGCTCGAGCCGTGCGAGGTAGCGCGTATCGTGATGGAACAGGCCATCCGGCCCGCCTGCCGATGCGCCGATGTCGCCATGGCTGTCGAGCACGATGAACATGTCGTCGTGCTTGAGCGACCGCCGCGGCCGCGCCGAGGGCCCGGTCATCGGAATGTAGAAAGGTTGCTCCGCGACCTGTGCGGAGGTCCGCGTCACGGAGACGAGTTGGGTTACGGCTTCGGCCGACATGAGCAGCTCCCCTGCGCTTGTTTTGAAACGCGACCGACTCGAGAACGCGACTGTTGGCTTACGCGGCGGCTTGCGCCAGCCTACTAATTTCCTGCGTGACCAGCTCACGATAGGGTCCGTGCCCCTGCATGAGGCGCTCGGGCGATCCGTCTTCGATGATCTTACCATGTCTCAGCACCACCACGCGGTCGAAATTGCGCAGCGTTGCCAGCCGATGCGCAATCGCGATCACGGTGCGACCGCGCATCAGGCGCGACAGCGCCTCGCGGATCGCCTCCTCGGATTCGCTGTCGAGCGCGGCGGTGGCCTCGTCCAGCAGCAGGATCGGCGCGTCCTTCAGGAAGGCGCGCGCGATCGCGATGCGCTGGCGCTGGCCGCCGGACATCTTAACGCCGCGGTCGCCGACCATGGTGTCGAGACCTTCGGGGAGGCCGTCGATGAAGTCGCAGCGCGCCGCGATCGCCGCGCGCAGCACCTCGTCGTCGGTCGCGTTCGGGCGGCCATAGCGTATGTTCTCGCGAATGGAGCGATGAAACAATGAAATGTCCTGCGGCACGACGGAGATCGCCTCGCGCAGGCTCAGTTGCGTCACCTTCGAGATGTCCTGCCCGTCGATGGTGACGTTACCCTCGTCGACGTCGTAGAAGCGCTGCAGCAGCGTGAACAGCGTCGACTTGCCGCCGCCAGACTGGCCGACCAGGCCGACGCGCTGGCCGGGCTGCAAGCGAAGGCTGAACCGCTCGAAGATCTTCTCCCCGCCGGGATAGCCGAAGGTGACGTTGTTGAACGCGATCGCCGCGCCGCTCTTGACCAGCGGCTCGGCCTCGGGGTGATCGCGCAGTTCGTGCGGCACCAGCAACGTGGCGATCGCCTCGGTCAGGCGGGCGACGTGCTGGGTGACGTCGACCAGCGCCACCGCAAGATCGCGCGTCGCGCTCAGGATGGAGATGCCTAGCGTACAGACCAGCACGACGTCGCCGGTGGTCGCATGGCCCCTCTGCCAGAGCGTGATGGCCCAGGCCATCAACGCGATCGTCAAGAGCACGGTCACGGCGGCATGCAGCAACCGCAGCTTTTCCAGATAGCGCAGGCTGCGGCTTCGCGCAGTCAGCTCACGGTTCACCGTCGCGTCGAACCGCTCATGCTCGTGGCCGATGCCGCAGAAGGCCCGTACCAGCGGCATGTTGCTGATGACGTCGATCATCTCTCCGTCGACCGCGGCCGCCTTGTCCGCGAAATCGTCGTGCAGCGGCTTGCCGGCGGCGGCGAGGTGAAACATGGTGACAACCATGCCGCCGGCGATCAGGATGAGGCCGAGCGCCATATAAGGACTGACGGTTCCGATCAGCGCGATCGCCGCAATTGTGGCGATGCAGGGCGGCAACACGTTCCAGACGAACATGTTCTCGACCGTGAACACCGCGTTCGAGGTCGCCGTGATCCGGCTCGTCAGCATCCCCGGCATCCGGTCGGAGAAATAGCTGGGTGCGTGTCCGGTCAGATGACGAAATATGTCACGCCGTAAATCGCCCGTGACCCGGACGAAGGTGAAGCTCGCCGTCCAGCTTGCGATCCGCCACAGGAAGTTGTCGGCGGCGATCAGCGACATGAGCAGAATGAATGCCAGCCATACGCCACCGCCCTGCGATGGTCCCGCCGACAAGGCGTCGACGAGAGATTTGACGCCGTACTGGGTGCCTACGGAGCAGGCAACCGCTCCGACTACCGCGGTGAGGATCACCAGATGCGACGCCATTCGCATCCGAAGATAGCGCAAGACAAAGGCAAATGGCCTGCGCGCGTATCCAGAAAGATGATCCATATGGCTGTCGCCCCGTTGTTCTGTTGTTCGTTTCGTTACTGGTCGAGTGAACATCGACCGCTTCCGCTCGGTTCCCCGGCGACGCCATCACTACATGCGGATGCGGACGATCTGCGAAGATGTGGTGGCAGCATCGCGACGCTCCCCGGACGTGTCGAATAAGTAACGTTTGGGAGAAGGAACTTCGCAGGTGCGGGAACGTTCCCCCGTCTGGCATAGCCGGTGCCGTACTGGCGGGGGTTTCGACAATCATGATCGCAGAGGAGATGGTGAGATGCGCATCGCGCAGGTAGCTCCGTTGACGGAGGCTGTTCCACCCAAGCTGTATGGCGGCACCGAGCGGGTGGTGCATTGGTTGACGGAAGAGCTGGTGGCCCTTGGACACGACGTGACGCTTTTCGCCAGCGGCGACTCGCAGACCTCTGCCAAGCTCGATGCCTTGTGGCCGAAGGCGCTCCGCCTCGACGGTTCCGTGCGCGATCCCAATGCGCTGCACATGGTGCTGCTGGAGCAGGTGCGGCAGAAATGTGACGACGAGGAATTCGACTTCCTCCACTTCCATCTCGATTATTATCCCTGGTCGCTGTTTCACCGGCAGCCGACGCCGTTCCTGACCACGCTGCACGGTCGGCTCGACCTGCCGGAGCATCAGCCGGTCTTCAACACCTTCTCCAAGATGCCCGTCATCTCGATCTCCAACGCGCAGCGGCGGCCGGTGCCGCAGGCCAATTGGGTGACGACGATCCATCACGGTCTTCCGGAGAACCTGCTGACGCCGAAATCCACGCGACAGGAATACCTCGCCGTGCTCGGCCGCATCGCGCCCGAGAAGGGCGTCGACCGCGCCATCAAGATCGCGACGCATTGCGGCATTCCGCTGAAGATCGCGGCCAAGGTCGATCGTGCCGACCAGGATTATTACGACGAGTTGATCCGGCCGATGATCGAGAACAATCCGCTGGTGGAGTTCATCGGCGAGATCAGCGATCACGAGAAGTCCGATTTTCTCAGCGGCGCGCTCGGGCTGCTGCTGCCGATCGACTGGCCGGAGCCGTTCGGCCTCGTGATGATCGAGGCCATGGCCTGTGGAACGCCGGTGGTCGCCTTCAACCGCGGCTCGGTGCCCGAGATCATCGACGAGGGGCTGACCGGCTTCATCGTCGAGGACGAGATCAGCGCGGCGGGCGTGGTGAACCGTCTTCCGCAACTCGACCGCGCCGCGATCCGCAGGCAATTCGAGACGCGCTTCACGGCGCGGCGCATGGCGCTGGACTATCTCGCCGCCTACCGCAGCCTCGCCGAAGAAAAGGCGCCGCGGATCAAGCTGGTGAGCAGCGCGGAGTAGCGAGGCCACATCTCGCCACAGGCGTTATGGCCGGGCTTGTCCCGGCCATAATTGTTTGCCCAGATCTATCGACTCGTCATTGCGAGCGCAGCGAAGCAATCCAGGATCCTGTCCGCGGAGGGATTCTGGATTGCTTCGCTGCGCTCGCAATGACGGAGTATATGGCAAGCACGATCCCCTACACCACTACGGCCCGCTTCGGCTCGACGATCTCGAACATCCGCGGGAATTCGTCCATCAGGCCCATCAGCTCGGCGAGTTTCATCGGGTTGCCTGATAGCTTGACCTTGCCGGCCGCAACCGCCTCCGGAAAGCTCGTCAGCTTGGCGATCACCTCGTCGAGTGTGGATCGCTCCAGCGTAAAGCCAGCATCGGCGCTCTCCGCCTGCGCGCCCTCGGCATAGGTCAGAGCGCAGTTCTCCAGATTGAGCACGAAGGTCTCGCCGGTGTCGGAAAAGCTCCAGTTCAGGACGATGTGCTTGCCTTCCGCCTTCGGACCGTTGAGGCGAATACCCAGCACATCCCAGAGCTGAGAGGTGCGCAGCGCGGCCAGCGTCTCGCGCGGCATCGGCGGGCGGGCCGGCACCTTCGGCATGCCCTGGCGCAATTCCTGGGCGCCGAACAGATAGGCGTTGCGCCAGGTCGCGCTTTCGGCGGCATAACCGAGCTGCTCCAGCGTATCGGCCAAGAGACCGCGGGCCGCCGTATTGTCAGGCTCGGCGAAGACGAGATGGCCGAGCACTTGCGCGACGAAGCGGAATTCACCCTTGTCGAAATCGGTGCGCGCCCGCGCCAGGATCGCGTCCGCCCCGCCCATGTACTCGACATACTTCCTGCCGGACTCGACCGGGGGCAGCGGATCGAGATTGACCGGATTGGCGTCGTACCAGCCGAGATATTTCTGGTAGATCGCCTTCACGTTGTGGCGGATGTGGCCGTAATAGCCGCGGCCGTGCCAGGCGCCCTCCAGGCTCTTCGGCAGCTTGATCGTCTCGGCGATCTCGGCAGCCGTTAGGCCGTGATTCATCAGGCGGATGGTCTGATCATGCGCGAATTTGTAGAGGTCGCGCTGCTGCCGGATCATCGTGCCGATGCGCTCGCGTCCCCACACCGGCCAGTGATGCTGGCCGCACATCGCCTCCGCCTTGCCGTCCCAGAGCTGCAAAGCCTCGCCCAGATATTTCGACCAGGCCAGCGCGTCACGCACGTCGGCGCCGCGGAACGGCAGCAGGTTGTGGAAATTGTGCGTGCAGTTCTCGGCGAGGTTCAGCAGCTTGTAGCGCGGGACGAAGAAGTGCATCTCCGCCGGCGCTTCGCTGTTCGGCGCCATCTGGAATTCGAACGCGACGCCGTCGATCAAGCGCGTGTCGCCGGTCGCCATGATCAGGTCGGTCGGGCGCAACAGCGCAACCGATCCCGCCGCCATCGACTTGCCGAGACCGCAATCGACCTGTCCCCGCGCCCCCTTGGCGAGCAGCGGCCCGAACTGGTACTGCGCGCGGCGCAGCATCGCCGGTCCCGCAATGATGTTCTCGGAGACGGCGTGCTCCATGAACAGGTTCGGCGCGATGAGGGGCACGCGGCCGCTGGCGAGCGCATCCTCCTCCACCACGCCGCGGGCACCGCCCCAATGGTCGGTGTGGGTGTGCGTGAAGATGACGGCCGAGACCGGCTTCACGCCGCGATGCCTGAAATAGAGATCGAGCGCGGCGCGGGCGCCTTCGATCGAGGTCAGGGTGTCCACGACGATGACGCCGCTGTCGCCCTCGATCAGCGTCATGTTGGCAATGTCGAGCCCGCGCACCTGGTAGACGCCGGGCACGACCTCGAACAGGCCGTGCTGCATGTTGAGACGCGACTGCCGCCACAGGCTGGGATTGACCGTGGGCGGCGCCTCTTCGGCGGACAGGAAACCATATGGCCGAAGACTCCAGACCGTCCGCCCCTGCGGGCTCGTGATCTCCGCGTTCTCGATGCTGCCGAGGAAGCCGCGCGCGGCATCGTCGAAATCCTGCGTGTCGGAAAACGGCAGCGCGTTCAGCATCGCCGCTTGCTGCGCGACGACGGAGGGCGTTGCGTCCTTCGGCTCGTTCGCGATGTCCGTCATGCGTGTGTCCTCCCGGCCTGTCGCGCGGCATCTAACCGCATCTGGCGGACGTTTGCCATCGGCAACGGAAGGATACGTAGCCCGGGTGGAGCGAAGCGCAATCCGGGAAAGTCGACGCGCTGGGAGAAAGGCCCGGATTACGCTCGCGCTTCATCCAGGCTACGAAGTGACCTTCCCGCTACATTCCGAGCAGCCTCGGCAGCCACAGCGACAGACCGGGCCAATACGTCACCACCACGAGGAAGCCCAGCATGGTGAGCAGCCATGGCCACACCGCGACCGTGAGCTCGGTGATCCCCATCTTGGCGATGCCTGAGGCGACGTAGAGATTGAGGCCGACAGGCGGATGGCACAGGCCCACCTCCATGTTGACCGTCATCAGGATGCCGAAATGAATGGGATCGATGCCGAGCTTGATCGCGACCGGAAACAGGATCGGCGCCATGATCAGGATGATGGAGGACGGCTCCATCACGTTGCCTGCGATCAGCAGCAGCAGGTTGACGAGCAGCAGGAACCCGATCCACCCCAGGCCCTGGTCGATCATCCACTGCGCCAGCGCCTGCGGCACGTTCTCGTAAGTCATCAGGAACGAGAACAGCACGGCGTTGGTGATGATGTAGAGCAGCATCGCCGAGAGGTTCGCCGATGACAGCAGCACCCGCGGCACGTCGCGCAGCTTCAGATCCTTGTAGATGAACACCGCGACGATGAAGGCGTAGACCGCGCTGACGGCGGCGGCTTCGGTCGGCGTGAACAGGCCGCTGTAGATGCCGCCGATCACGATCACGATCAGCAGGATGCCCCAGATCGACTTGCGGAAGGCGTCGAGACGCTCGAGGAAGGTGGCCTTCGGCATCCGCGGATAATCGTTGCGCCAGGCCCGATAGAACGTCGTGGCGCCCAGCAGGGAGGCCAGCACCAATCCCGGCACGATGCCGGCGATGAAGAGCTTGCCGACCGAGCTGTTGGTGGAGACGGCGTAGAGCACCATCGGGATCGAGGGCGGAATCAGGATGCCGAGCGAACCCGAGGTCGTGATCACACCGGCGCCGAACCGCTTCGGGAAGCCTTGCGCGACCATCGCCGGCAGGATCACCGAGCCGATCGCCACCACGGTCGCCGGCGACGAGCCGGAGATCGCGGCGAACAGCGCGCAGGCCACCACGCCCGACAGGGCGAGACCGCCGTACCAATGGCCGACCAGCGAAGTTGCGAAGGTGATCATCCGCCGCGCCACCCCGCCATGGGTCAGGAAGTTGCCGGCGAGGATGAAGAACGGGATCGCCATGATCTCGAAATTCTCGATGCCGGTGAACAGCTTCAGCGCCACCGATTCGGTTCGCACGTCGGTCAGCGTGAACATGAAGCTGAGCACGGTGAGACCCAGCGCGATCGAGATCGGCATGCCCGTCAGCATCAAGGACAGCAGCAGCGCGAACACGATGAAGACGCGCAGGCCCTGCGGCAGCGCGATGATGTGGGCCGCATGCGCGATACACACGGCGACGATCAGGACCGGCAGCAGCATCAAGATCCAGCCGAGCGGGCTGAGCTCGTCCCGAACCACCTGCGTAGGCGTGACCGGGGCCGGATGCACGGGATCCACCTCGACGCCTTCGACGCCCGCCACGTCGTGGTGCGGCAGCTCGCCGGTGCGGTAGAACGACCAGGCGACCTGCAGGAAGCGGAAGCACATCAGCCCGGAGCCGACCGGGATGGTGAGATAGACTATCCACATCGGCGCTTCGAGATCGTTGGACTGCTGGCCGCTGTGCCACATGTGGCCGACGAAGGCGGCGCCGAAATAGCCGATGATGGCGGTGAAAAGAGCGCCGCACAGCAGGCCGAAGGTGATCACGCGCCGGCGCGACCCACCGGGGAGAATGTTGACCAGCACGTCGACGCCGACATGGATGCCGGTCCGTACGCCGTAAGCGGCGCCGAACTTGGCCATCCAGATGAACATGTAGATGCAGAGTTCCTGCGCCCAGGACAGGTCGATCGCGGCAAGCCAGGCGAACACCGCGCGCATCGGGACGGCCAGGAAAGCCAGGTTACGGGCTTCCGCCCATTTGGCGATGTCGATCGACAGCCCGGCGCCGTAGCGGTGCAGCACGGCGACGAAGATCAGCGACGTCGCAGCCGCGATCATCGTCGCGATCAGCCATTCCTCGAGATGATCGAGAAAACGATTCAGCACTCGCAGCAACTTGGTCCCCCCAGCTTCGGTTCGTCCATTCAAGAGCGAAACGGCCGGGAGTGCGATCACCCCCGACCGTCGGCGTTGTTCTTATTGGGCCGTGGCCGTCAGTTCATCTTGACGTCGAGTTCCTTGGCAAGGAGATCGAGCACCTCCTGCCCGACCCGCCCCTTTGCCCATTTATACGTCGGCTGCATCGCCTCTTGCCAGGCCTTGCGGTCGGCGTCGGTGAGATAGTGCAGATTGGTCTTGCCCGTCTTCTTGATCGCGGCCAGCGCGTCCTCGTTCTCCTGGCGCGCGATCGAGTTGGTGTAGTCGGTCGCCTCCGCCATCGCCTTGTCGAGCTGGGCGCGGATGTCGGGCGGCAGGCCCGACCAGAACTTGGAATTGACGATCACGGCATATTGCAGATGGGCATGATAGGATACGGTGATGTCCTTCTGCACCTCGTAGAACTTCTGCGTCAGGTAGTTCGACGCGGTGTTCTCGCAGCCGTCGACCACGCCGGTCTGCAAGGCCTGGTACACCTCCGAGAACGCCATGATCTGAGGGATCGAGCCCATGATGCGGAGATATTGGTCGGCGATCTTCGATCCGGAGATGCGGAATTTGAGACCCTGGAAATCCGTCGGCTTCAGCAAGGCGCGGTTGGCGGAGAGCATGTGGAAGCCGTTGTCCCAATAGGCGAGACCGGTGATGCCCTTGGCCTCGAGCTTCTGGAACAGCCATTTGCCGATCGTGCCCTTCATCGCGTTGGCATAGACCGCATCGTCCTTGAACAGCCAGGGCAGATCCAGCGCTTCGAACTCCTTGACGCCGAGCGGCGCGAATTTCGCGGTGGAGGGCGCGAGCATCTGCACCGAGCCGAGCTGCAGCGCCTCGATTTCCTCCTTGTCCTTGTAGAGGGTGGAGTTCGGGTAGACTTCGACCTTGACCTTGCCGTCGGTGTATTTCTCGGCCAGCTCCTTGAATTTCAGCGAGCCCTTCCCTTTCGGGGTGTCGTTGGCGACAACGTGGCTGAACTTGATGACGATCGGAGCTTGTGCCGGCGCAGAGGCGGGCGCCAGACCGAATGCGACCGCCGCGACAGCGAGAAGCAATTTGCGCATGAAGACCTCCCCAACAACCTCGAAACCGGGTTCTTTTGTTTTGCGGTCAGTATTGGCAGCAATCCGCGAGCCGAACAACCAGACCTAAGCCCAATCTGCCGCACTCAAGCTATCTTGACGGACGCTGTCTGCGCAACCCGGCTCGCGCGCCCGTTCGTAGGAACGAGCGCTTATATCGCATTGCGGCAATGCATCAGCCCTTGCGCTGGGCGACCATGAAGAGACGGCGGAACGGGAACAGGGTCTGCCCCGCCGCATTCTTCGGGTAGGCTTTCGCAACGCGCGCGCCATAGGCGGCTTCGAACGCCATCTTCTCGTCCCCCGCGAGCACGTCGAGATAGCGCGTCAGCCAGGTCCCCTTGGTCCATTCCTTGACCGGGTTGTCGCCTTCGAGCACTTGCAGATATTCGGTCTCCCAGATGTCGATATTGGCCGACATCGGCGCGAGAAGGTCATGGTAGTAGGCCGGCCCCTCGACCGGCGGCGGCGTGACGAGATGCTCGACCTTGGATCGCCAGGGACCATCGAGCGCGGTCTCGCCGATCAACACATGCGACGGCGCCAGGAAGTTGCGCGGCATCTGCACCGCAAGCATGCCGCCAGGCTTCACCCTCTCCATCACCGACGGAAACAGTGCCGCATGATTGGGCAGCCAGTGCAGTGCGGCATTGGAATAGATCAGATCGTACTGCCTGGCCGGATGCCAATGGCCGAGATCTTCATGTGACCATTCCACATCCGGTGCCGCCATGCGGCCGGCGGCGACCATCTCGGCCGAACCTTCGACGCCAGTCACGCTCGCCTCCGGCCAGCGCTCCCTAATCAGTTTGGTGACGTTGCCGGCGCCCGCGCCGAGATCGACAATCTCGCGCGGGCCAAAATCCGGAATCCGCATCAAGAGGTCGACGGCGGGCCGGAGCCGATGGCCGGAGAATTTCAGATATTGCTGCGGATCCCAGACCATCGCTCAACGCCTTTTTCTTTTTCGTGTTTCCTTCAACGCCGCTCTTGGTTACCACTGCTCGTCCCGCTCAGGCAATTCGCAAGGCCGGCGGGATGGGACAGGAAGCGATCAGCAACAAGCAAGAAGACAATCAAGAGAGCGTGTAACCATGGACCTCGGGCTCAAATCGAAAACCGCTGTTGTCACCGGCGCGAGCATCGGCATCGGACGCGCCATTGCCAAGGGCCTCGCGGCCGAAGGCGTGCGCGTCGTCGGCGTGGCGCGGCGCGGCGACTTGCTCGCAGAGCTCGTGAAGGAAGTCGGAGGCGGGCTGATCACGCCGTTCGAGCAGGACGTCATGGCCAAGGACGCGGCGGAGCGGATCACGGCCTTCGCGTTGAAGGCGCTCGGTCATGTCGACATCCTCGTCAACAATGCCGGCGGCAGCCGGCCGCTGCCGGTCGATGCGCCCGACAGCAAATGGGACGAGGCGATCGCGCTGAATTTCACCAGCTACCGCCGCATCGCGCATGCGCTGCTGCCGCAGATGATCGAACGCAAATGGGGCCGCATCGTCAACATCACCGGCAAGTCCGAGCCCGAAGGCCTCAACGCCGCCTTCGCCGCCAAGGCCGCGGTGCACGCCTGGGCCAAGGGCCTGTCGCGCGAGATCGGCGAGCACGGCATCACCATCAATTGCATCCCGCCCGGCCGCATCATGAGCGAGCAGATCCGCCGCAACTACGCACCCGATTATCGCGAGCGCTTTGCGGAAGAGGAAATTCCGGTCGGCTATTGGGGCGAGCCGGAGGATCTGGCGGCGCTCGCAGTGTTCCTGGCCTCGCCGGTGGCGCGTTACATCACGGGCACGGTGATCCCGGTGGACGGCGGATTGCGGCGGTATCAGTTTTAGACAAGACCGATCCCGTAGGATGGGTAGAACGCAGCGAACCCATCGATCCAAGCCAGGCCGCAGCATGATGGGTTTCGCAAGTGCTCCACCCATCCTACGCGCTGGTTCCGCGCAACATCACTGCCTGGTGATGCCGGAACGGTCAGTCCGCAACCGCGTTGTCTCCTATATAGAAGGAGACCATCATGAGCGTTGAAGGCAAGATCAAGGAAGGTGCCGGTTACATTAAGGAAGAGATGAACGAGCACGGCAAGGACCCCGAGAGCCAGCGCAAGGCTCAGGAGGGACGCGATCTTCGCAACGAGGGCCGCATGGAAGACGGCAAGCCGCCGAAGACCACCAAGCCCGGCACTGGACACTGAGCCGATCCAGTTCAAAACCGCCTCCGGTCGAAACCGGGGGCGGTTTTTGTTTGGGCAATGCCAGCGCGCGGAACATGCAGCGCATCGCGCCGTTGCTCCGGCCTCACTGGAGGAAAGTCCATGCCCAAGACACCGCTCGCCGAGATCGCGAAGGAAATGGCCGGAATCGACATCGCCATCCTGTCGACCCATACCGAGAACGGCGAAATCGCCAATCGTCCCATGAGCAACAACGGCGATGTCGCCTACGACGGCACGTCTTACTACTTTGCCTATGAGCGGACTCGTACCGTAGCGGACATCCAGCGAAACCCGAAAGTGGCGCTGGGATTTTCGTCGGAAGCGGGCCTGTTCTCGAAGGGCATCTACGTCGCCGTCGAAGGGACCGCCGAGCTGATCCGCGACAAGGCGGCCTTCCAACAACACTGGACCAGCGATCTCGACAAATGGTTCGACAACGGCATCGATACGCCGGGCATCGTCCTGATCAAGGTCAAGGCGAGCCGCATTGCTTATTGGAAGGGGCGAGACGAGGGTGAGATCGAGCTCTGATCGGCGAGTTCATCGTGCGGCGATTCCTTCAGTGGTTCTTCCAGAACCGCGAGACCGGTGCCATCACCGTCGCGCAGTGGCCCAATCTCCTTCTGTGGACCGTGATCGTTGCGGGTGTTCTGCTTTGGATCTGGCCTTCCGCAGGCAAAGCCAGCGTCGGCTTGACGATCGTGTTGAAAGGCGGACTCGTCATCTGGGGCATCGACGAGATCGTTCGCGGCGTGAATCCCTGGCGGCGCTGTCTTGGCGCCGCCGTCGTCATCTATGAGTTCATGACGCTTCTGCCGTGAACCGGGAGACAATCGACGGGTGAGACGACGGCCCTACCGCTGCAAGCTTGCGGCCCTGCTTCGAGACGCGCTCAGTTCGCGCAGCGCGCCAAATGCGATCTGCCCCCGGGGATGGGGAGCGACGGTATCAATTACGGAAATGCAGGTTCTTGCTCCACGTCCTGAACGTTGCTACGCCGCAGCAGCGTCGAGGCGTCGACAACGCTGATTTGCGTCAAGGGAACGTTCGAGACGCTGCCAGATCTTTGCGCGCGATCGGCGAGCCGACACCAGCCTGCCGCCGGTATGGGCCATAGCCCGCAGGGCGGCCGGCCATTGGAGTGAACTCCGTGAACGATTGGACACGTTGGGCCCCCGGAATCCATACGCTTCGCCACTACGAAGCTGATTGGCTTCGGCAGGATGTGTTCGCAGGTCTCGTGCTGGCGGCCATGCTCGTTCCGGTCGGAATCGCTTATGCCGCGGCGTCCGGCCTGCCGGGCATCCACGGGCTCTACGCCACCATCGTCCCTCTTCTTGTCTACGCGATGTTCGGTCCGAGTCGGATCGTCGTGCTTGGCCCCGACTCGGCGCTGGCTGCCGTCATCCTCGGCGTGATTGCCCCCTTGTCTGGCGGTGATCCGGTGCGCGCGGCAATGCTTGCCGCGATGATGGCGCTCGTTTCAGGAACGGTGCTCATTGTGGCGGGCATCGCGCGATTGGGATTTGTGACCGAGCTTCTGTCCAAGCCGATACGTTATGGCTACATGAACGGCATCGCGCTGACCGTCTTGATCAGCCAGCTGCCAAAGCTGCTCGGCTTCTCGATCGAGAGCGAGGGCCCGCTGAAAGATCTTTGGGCGATCGCCACCGGGATCCACGAAGGCAAGATGAATTGGGCCGCATTCGCCGTCGGGCTTGGCACGCTGATCGTCATCCTGCTGCTCAAGGGCAGCAAACGACTTCCGGGAGTCCTGATTGCCGTCGTCGCAGCGACCCTTGCCGTGGCACTGCTTGATCTGGCAACCGGTCATGGTGTGAAGGTCCTGGGGCCACTTCCGCAAGGTCTGCCGGCTTTCGCGATTCCCAGGATCGGATACAGCGATCTGGTCCCCGTGCTGGCCGGCGGATTCGCCATCGCCCTGGTCTCGTTCGCCGACACCAGCGTGTTGTCGCGAACCTATGCTGCGCGTTTGGGTGACAAGGTCGATCCCAACCAGGAAATGGTGGGTCTTGGCGCAGCCAACCTGGCGACCGGCTTCTTTCAGGGTTTTCCGATAAGCAGCAGCTCGTCGCGTACGCCGGTCGCCGAAACCGCCGGCGCGCGCACCCAGCTGGCGAATGTCGTCGGCGCACTCGCGATCGCGTTCCTTCTACTGCTTGCGCCCAATTTGTTGCAGCACCTGCCGAACGCCGCATTGGCGGCAGTGGTGATCGCAGCCGCGATCGGCCTGATCGAGATCAACGATCTCAAGCGGATCTACCGGATCCAGCGGTGGGAGTTCTGGTTGACCGTGCTGTGCTTCGTGGGCGTCGCCGTGTTCGGCCCAATTCCGGGAATCGGCCTCGCCGTTGCGGTGGCGATCGCGGAATTCCTGTGGGACGGCTGGCGTCCGCACTCCGCCATTCTCGGGCGCGCGTACGGCGTCAAGGGCTATCACGACATCACGAGATATCCCGATGCCCGTTTGATCCCCGGACTGGTGCTGTTCCGATGGGATGCGCCGCTGTTCTTCGCCAACGCCGAGTTCTTCAAGGAGCGAATTCTGGCCGCGATCGAGACATCGCCAACGCCTGTGCGCTGGCTGGTCGTCGCCGCCGAACCGGTCACGAGCGTGGACGTTACTGCCTGCGATACTGTTGCCGAACTGGACGAGGCGCTCAAGGCCAGGGGCATTGAACTCTGCTTTGCCGAGCTCAAGGATCCCGTGAAGGACAAGCTGAAGCGTTTTGGCTTGTATGCTCAGCTTGGCGAAGCCCAGTTCTTTCCGACCATCGGCTCAGCCGTTTCGAGCTATCTGGAGATCAATAACGTCGCGTGGGAGGACTGGGAGGACCAGGTCAAGGTTGGCCCGTAGAAGGGCAGAGCAACGAATGTTACCGGCTCGCACCTGCAGTGACTGGGCCTACCCGCGAGAACGAATCAGCCTCGCCGGCAGATGAGTTGCCGCACAGCAAAGGAGTATTCCGGATTTCCCTGAGCAGGATCTGCATGTCGGCGGCCCCTTCCATCGATGCCCTCCAGGAAAGCTCCGCGAGCCTGCTGCGGGAGTGTTGATCCGGCTCGACGTCGGCCGACAGATGCGCGCTGCGGGCTTCACCGTATGCGTCCGCGGTTTGCATCCGCAGGGGTTTGGCCGATGCGTCAACGTGATCGCAACCGCCGACGCGGCGTTTCGAAAATCCCTTATCTTTCAAGGGGCATTCTACTGTGCATGGGGTTGTTTTTCGATTTTTGTCTTGAGCCCCGGGGCACCGCCGCCGCACCTTTTCGCGCATAGACAGCATGCAAGCGGATGGCTGTGGAAGGCGGTCCCACCGTAGTACATGCCAATTGGACCTTGCAGCCACGCGCCGGAGCGCCGCGCCAACGCAATGACAGCCACGTTACCCGCCGCTGCGCGCGAGCCCGACCGCCCCGTCGCCGATGGTCTCCCGGCAGCCCAGCGCCGATGGGCGATCGCCGCGATCTTCACCGCGCTGGCGATGGCCTCGCTCGACACCGCGATCGCCAACATCGCCCTGCCCGCCATTGCCGCGGATCTGCACGTCAGCCCGGAGCAGTCGGTCTGGGTCGTCAACGTCTACCAGATCGCGCTCGTGGCAACGCTGCTGCCGCTCGGCGCGCTCGGCGAGATCGTCGGGCACCAGCGCATCTATCTCGGCGGCCTGATCCTGTTCACCATCGCCTCGTTGTTCTGCGCGGTGGCGTGGTCGCTGGACAGCCTGCTGCTCGCGCGCACGCTGCAGGGCCTCGGCGCCAGCGGCATCATGAGCGTCAACACCGCGCTGGTGCGCTTCGTCTACCCCGGACGGATGCTCGGCCGCGGCTTCGGCCACAACGCATTGGTGGTGGCGACGGCCTTCACGTTCGGGCCATCGATCGCCTCCGCCATCCTCGCATTCGGCCCGTGGCCCTGGCTGTTTGCCGTCAACATCCCGTTCGGCCTCGTCGCGATCGGCATCGGCTTCGCGATGCTGCCGAAGACGCCGCGCGCCGATCACGGCTTCGACCTGCTCGGTGCGATCCTGGCGTCGGCCTGCCTCGGCCTGTTCATCACCGGCATCGGCAGTGCCGCGCATAGTCTGTCGCCGGTGCTCGTGGGCATCGAGCTGGTCGCCGCGCTCGCGCTCGGTTTGATCCTGACGCGCCGGCACGCCGACCATCCCGCGCCGATGCTGCCGATCGACCTGTTCGCCCGGCCCATGTTCGCGCTGTCGGCGGCAACGGCCGTGTGCTCCTTCGCGGTCCAGGGCCTCGCCTTCGTCGCGCTGCCGTTCTATTTCGAGGACGTGCTCGGCCGCTCGCAGGTCGAGACCGGCTTCTTCATGACGCCGTGGCCGCTGGTGGTCGGCATCATGGCGCCGATCGCCGGACGCCTGTCCGACCGCCATGCCGTCGGCCTGCTCGGCGGCATCGGCCTCGTGCTGCTCGGCCTCGGCATGGCACTGCTCGCGACGCTTCCCGCCAACCCCGCCATTGCCGACATCATCTGGCGGATGGTGATCTGCGGCATGGGGTTCGGCTTCTTTCAGGCGCCGAACATGAAGGCGGTGATGTCGAGCGCGCCGCCGCATCGCAGCGGCAGCGCCTCGGGCATCGTCGCCACCGCGCGCCTGACGGGACAGACGACAGGCGCCGCGCTTGCCGCCGCCTGCTTTGCGCTCGCCGGCCACGAGGGCGCAACGCTGGCGCTGGCGCTCGGCGCCGGCTTTGCCGCCCTCGGCAGCGTGATGAGCTTCCTGCGGCTGGCGGTGAAGTAAGGCCCCCTTAGGCCAGATGCCGGGCGGCCGTCATGCCGGACGTCGCCGCCGGAACGACCGTCTCGTCCTCGATCGCGGCAAGGCGCGTGTCGATGGCCGCGATGACCTTGCGCGAGTACGGTCCGAGGTGGGCGTAGGCGGCGATCATCTGCACCGCGATGCGTGCAGATGACGTATCGCGCTTGGCGCAGTTCATGAAGGCCTGCCACAGCGGCCCCCGCGCCTCGGGAAGGGCGGTGACCACCTTGTGCACCGTTTCCATCGCCCCCAGCTTGGAGCGGATATCCCCTTCGGTCAGCTCGGAGCGCTGCCTGGATCGATCGAGCAACGTCATCAGGCGTTCGATGCGTCCCGCATAGGCTGCGGGGCTGTAGATGTGCTCCAGCACCCGCTTGTAGTCCGTCAGAATTTCGCGCAGCGGGCGGACCGGATCGAAGTTGATGCCGGCCGTGCATTGATCGGCACCGATGGTCGGCGCCACGTCGTGGCCCGGATGCAGCCGCCCTTCGCGCTCCAGCCGCCGCGTCAGCTGCGTGTTCGGCAACGCGTAGAGCAGGCCGACCATGGCGACGGGAATCGCGGCCTCCTCGATGAAATCGATCATCGCATCGGCCATCGAGACCTTCTCGTTGTCGAAGCCGACGATGAAGCCGGCGGTGACCAGCATGCCGGCGGCATAGATCTTGTGGATGCTCTCGGCGATGTTGCGCCTTGTGTTCTGCTTCTTGCGCATCGCGACCAGGGTCGCAGGGTCGGGACTCTCGATGCCCACGAAGATGGCGAAGAAGTTGGCCGCGCCCATCAGCTCCAGGAGTTCAGGATCGTCGGCGAGATTGACCGACGCCTCGGTCGATAGCTCGAAGGGGTAACCATGGGCGCGCTGCCATTCGGCGAGCTGCGGCAGGAACTGGCGCAGCGACTTCTTGTTGCCGATGAAGTTGTCGTCGACGAAGTCGAGATGGCCGCGGTAGCCCATCTTGTAGAGCGTCTCGAGCTCGACGAACATCTGCTCGACCGTCTTGGTCCTTGGCACGCGGCCGTAGAGCTCGATGATGTCGCAGAACTCGCAGGTGAACGGGCAGCCGCGGGAATATTGCACGCCGAGATAGAGATAGTCCTCGAACTTCAGGAGGTCGAAGCGCGGCACCGGCGTCTTGGTGACGTCGGCCTGGAACTTCGGCGCGGTGAAGGTGCCGGAGCGGGCCCCGCTCTCCCAGGCCGCGATGAAGTCGTCGATGACGCTCTCGGCCTCGCCGAGCACCCGGAAGTCGGCCTTCTCATAGATGTGCGGACTGGAGGTGGGATCGGGACCGCCGACGACAACCGGCTTGCCCGCCGCGCGGCACATATCGATCAGGCGCAGCGTATCCGCCTGCTGCGGCAACATGCCGCCGGTGAAGACGACGTCGGCCCAGGCGAGCTCGTCGTCATCGAACTCCTGCGTGTTGCAGTCGATCAGCCGGACCGTCCAGCTCTCGGGCAGCATCGCGGCGACGGTGATCAAACCGAGCGGAGCCGCGGGACGCCGCACCCCCATCAGCTTGCAGGATTCGCCAAAGCTCCAGAACGATTCCGCCGTGAACAGCGGATAGAGCATCAACACGTTGCAGGGGCTTGGCACGTCAATGGAACTCCTTTTGCGTCGGCGCAGTGTAGCAAAGCGCGGTCGTCTTGCATCCCGGCAAAAAGGACAAACTGTCGCTCGGCCACATGCGCTGGAACCGCAGACGTCGCCTCAAGCCCGGCAGCCGGCGCCTGAAGAGAGATCTTGCGGCCCGCGATAGCCAGATTCTTCGGCAGCGACCCCTCGGACTGTTGATTTGAACCGTTCCAGTTTGCCGGACACATTGCGCGCCTGAGTTCAATCCGGTGGATTGGGCCAATCAGGGGACTGCGATGGCAAACCTAACAATCAACGGAAAAACCTTCACCCTCGACGTCGAGCCGGATACGCCCCTGCTGTGGGCGATTCGCGAGAATGCGGGCCTGACCGGCACGAAATACGGTTGCGGCATTGCACAATGCGGCGCCTGCACGGTTCACATCGAAGGCGTCGCCACCCGCTCCTGCGGGGTTTCGGTCAGCGAGGCCGAAGGCAAGAAGATCACCACGATCGAAGGGCTCGCCTCGGGCGACACGCTGCACAAGGTGCAGGAGGCCTGGATCGCCCAGGACGTGCCGCAATGCGGCTATTGCCAGAGCGGCATGATCATGGCCGTGGCCGCGCTGCTGAACGAGAAGCCGAAACCGACCGACGCCGACATCGACGAGGCCATCACCAACATCTGCCGCTGCGGCACTTTCCAACAGGTGCGTGAAGCGATCCACACGATCGCCAGCGCGTAAGGAGCCGCCTCATGAACAAGCATGTTTCTCCCAGGATGAACCGCCGTGCCTTCGTCATCGGCAGCGCCACGCTGGGCGCCGGCCTCGCCATCGGCCTCGACATCCCCTTCGGCGGCCCCGCCGTGGTCCGCGCCGCGGACGGCTCGCCCGAGATCGGCGCCTGGGTCGTGATCAGGCCCGATGACACTGTCGTGATCCGCATCGCCCGCTCCGAGATGGGCCAGGGCTCGCTCACTGGCCTCGCCCAGCTCGTGGCCGAGGAGCTCGAATGCGACTGGACCAAGGTCACGACCGAATACCCGACCCCCGGCACGAGCGTCGCCCGCAAGCGCGTCTGGGGCGATTTCTCCACCGGCGGCAGCCGCGGCATCCGCTCCTCGCAGGATTATGTCCGCAAGGGCGGCGCCACCGCGCGCGTGATGCTGATCCAGGCCGCCGCCGACGGATGGAAAGTGCCGGCCTCGGAATGCACGGCCGAAAACAGCGTCATCACCCATAAGCCCTCGGGCCGAACCACGACCTACGGCAAGGTCGCCGAAGCCGCCGCGAAGCTGACGCCGCCGGCCGAGGTCAAGTTGAAGGATCCGAAGGACTGGAAGCTGATCGGCAAGGGCGTGAAGCGGCTCGACACCCTCGACAAGACCACCGGCGCCATGATCTACGGCGCCGACGTCAAGCTGCCGGGCATGCTGAACGCCGCGATCAAGGACTGCCCGGTGTTCGGCGGCAAGCTGAAGAGTTTTGACGAAGCCAAGATCGCCGCCATGAAAGGCGTCAGGAAGGTCGTCAAGGTCGGCGATACCGCGGTTGCCGTGGTCGCCGACACCTGGTGGCACGCCAAGACCGCGCTGGAGGCGCTGCCGATCGTCTGGGACGAAGGCGACAACGCCAAGGTCTCGAGCGAGTCGATTGCAAAATGGCTGGCCGAGGGGCTCAAGGACGACCAGCCGGCCTATGTCGGCAACAAGAACGGCGACGCCAAGGCCGCCATCGCCAGCGCAGCCAGGAAGGTCGAGGCCGTCTACTCCTATCCCTACCAGAACCACGCCACCATGGAGCCGATGAACGCCACCGCGCTCTACACCGCGGACAAATGCGAGGTGTGGTGCGGCACGCAGAACGGCGAGGCGGCCTTCGCAGCGGTGCTGGAGGCCTCCGGCCTGCCGGCGGAGAAGTGCGACGTCCACAAGGTGATGCTTGGAGGCGGCTTCGGCCGGCGCGGCCAGACCGATTATGTCCGTCAGGCCGTGATGATCGCCAAGCAGATGCCGGGCACCCCGGTCAAGCTGCTGTGGTCGCGCGAAGAGGACATGGCGCACGGCAGGTATCACCCGATCACCCAGTGCAAGATGACCGGCGCGTTCGACGCCAACAACAATCTGATCGCGCTGCACTACCGTCTGTCCGGGCAATCGATCCTGTTCTCGCTGCGCCCCGAAGCGCTGCAGAACGGCATGGATCCGGCGGCCTTCCAGGGCGTCGCCCAATCCGGCGAGGCCGCGTTCGGCTATTCGGTGCCGAATCTGTTGGTCGAGCACGCGATGCGCAACCCGCACGTCCCGCCCGGCTTCTGGCGCGGCGTCAACGTCAATCACAACGCGATCTACATGGAATGTTTCATGGACGAGCTGGCCCAGGCCGCAGGCCAGGACCCGCTCGAATTCCGCCGCAAGCTGATGGGCAATCACCCCAAGCACCTCGCGGTGCTCAATGCGGTCGCCGAGAAGATCGGCTGGGACACACCGGCGCCGCAGGGCGTCTATCGCGGCATCGCGCAAGTGATGGGCTATGGCAGCTATGTCGCCGCCGCCGCCGAGATCTCGGTGACCGACGGCAGCAAGATCAAGGTGCATCGCATCGTCGCCTCCACCGATCCCGGCTACGTCGTCAATCCGGCGCAGGTGGAGCGGCAGATCGCAGGCTCCTTCGTCTATGGCCTCTCCGCGCTGTTCTACGGCGGCTGCACCGTCAAGGACGGCAAGATCGAGCAAACCAACTTCGACACCTACAATTCGATGCGCATCGGCGAGATGCCGAAGGTGGAATCGGTGATGGTGCCGAGCGGCGGGTTCTGGGGCGGCGTCGGCGAACCCACCATCGGCGTCGCGGCGCCGGCGGTGCTCAACGCGTATTTCGCAGCGACCGGCAAACGCATCCGCTCGGTGCCGCTGCGCGACCAGAACATCACCTTTGCCTGAGACACGCGGCGGCGGCCACGACGGCCGCCGCCGCACGCTTTTCCGGACAAGTCCCATGAATGTGCCGGTGACACGGCGGAATGCCGTCCTCGGCATCACCGCCGCGGCCGCATCGCTCGCCATACCTTCGATCCTGCGCGCGCAATCGGCAGGCCGCATCGTCGTGGTCGGCGGCGGCTTCGGCGGCGCGGCCTGCGCGCGTGCGCTCAAGCGCGCCGGCGCGAACCTGCAGGTCACCTTGATCGAGCCGAACAAGATCTTCGCCTCCTGCCCGTTCAGTAACGAGGTGATCGCCGGCCTGCGCAAGATGGAGACGCAACATTTCGGCTACGACAAGCTCGCTGCTGCGGACGTCACCGTGATCAGCCAGGCCGCCGCGAAGATCGAGCCGCAGCAGCGACACGTCACGACGGCCGATGGCACGGTGCTGCCCTATGATCGTCTCGTGCTCTCGCCCGGCATCGACTTCCATGTCGAAGCCCTGCCCGGCTACGACGATGCGGCATCGGAAATAATGCCCCATGCCTGGAAGGCAGGCGCGCAGACGCTGCTTCTGCGCAAGCAGCTGGAAGCGATGGACGACGGCGGCACGGTCGCCATTGCCATTCCCGCCAATCCCTCGCGCTGTCCGCCCGCGCCTTACGAGCGCGCCAGCCTGATCGCGCATTACCTGAAGACGAACAAGCCCCGCTCCAAGGTGCTGATCCTCGATGCCAAGGACAATTTCTCCCAGCAGCGGCTGTTCGAGAAGGCTTGGAAGGAGCTCTACGGCGGCATGATCGAGCGCATCGCGCTGTCGCAAGGCGGCCGCGTCATCTCGGTCGATTCGGCAACCATGACCATCGTCACCGAATTCGGCAATTACACGCCCGATGTCGCCAACGTCATCCCGCCGCAACGTGCAGGACGCATCGCCGAGATCGCGGGCGCTGCGGATGCGACCGGCTGGTGTCCGATCGATCCCGTCGGCTTCGAGTCGAAACTCGTCCCGAACATCCATGTCATCGGCGATGCCTGCCTCGGCGGCGGCATTCCCAAATCGGCGTCGGCCGCAAGCTGGCAAGGCAAGGCCTGCGCCGCGGCCATCACCGATCTCCTCGCCGGCCGAGCGCCGCAAACGCCGCGGCTGGCCGGCATCTGCTACAGCACCGTCGCTCCCGGCTACGGCTTCTCCCTTGCCGGCAACTACCAGCCAAGAGGCGACATCTTCGCCGAGGTCGAGGGCGGCGCGACCAGCCCAGTCGATGCCCCGCGCGAATTGCGGGTGCGCGAGGCCGCTGAAGCGGAGCGCTGGTTTGAAGCCATCACGGCGGACACCTTTGGCTAGAGCAATGATGGGAAGAAGCTGCCGGAACCATCACGGTGCGCTCCCTCCGCCGCCTGCGGGGAAGGGTTGGGGAGAGGGTTTCTCCGCTCGCGAGAACCCCCAAGAGGAGAGAGCCCTCACCCGCCGCTGCGCGACGACCTCTCCCGCAAGCGGGAGAGGTAAGAGGAGCCCGCGGCTCGACCTCTCCTCTTACATTCGATCGATTGCCGCCGCGGTGATCACGATAGGCTTTACGCTTGCCATCAACGCTAGAGCCGAAGACCTCATCCCCTACAACATCGTCGGCGACGGCATCCCGCAATCGCTCACCGGCTCGCCCGGCGATGCCGAGCGCGGACGCGCGCTCGTGCTCGCGCGCACCACGACCTGCATCCTCTGTCATTCCGGCCCGTTCCCGGAAACGCGGTTCCAGGGAGATCTCGCGCCCGACCTTGCCGGCGCCGGGAACCGATGGACGGTGAGCCAGTTGCGGCTTCGACTGGTCGATGCGTCACGATTCAACGCCGAGACCATCATGCCGTCCTATTATCGCACCGACGGCCTCGTGCGGGTCGGGCGCAATTTCGCCGGCAAGCCGATCTTGTCGGCTGCCGAGATCGAGGACATCGTGGCCTTTCTTGCAACGCTTCGCGACTAGGACCGTCATGCCAACCACGCGACGACAATTCCTGAGCCTCGCCGGAGGCGTCACGGCCGCCGGGACGATCCCGGTCGTCACCCTGCGTCCGCTGCAAGCAACGCCCGCGATGCTCGATCACGCGATCCGCAATATCGTCGGCGAAGCCCCGATCCGCACCGGCAGGATGAAGCTCGACATTCCGCCGCTGGTCGAGAACGGCAACGTGGTGCCGATGACGGTGAGCGTCGCAAGCCCGATGACGGCAGACGACCACGTCAAGAGCATCCACGTCTTCAACGAGAAGAACCCGCAGCCGAACATCGGCAATTTCTATCTCGGCCCCTCCTCCGGCCGGGCCCAGGTCTCGACCCGGATCAGGCTCGCCGACACCCAGAAAGTGGTGGCGATCGCGCGCCTGTCCGACGACACGTTCTGGCAGGTCGCCGCCGACGTGGTCGTGACTCTGGCCGCCTGCACCGAGGAGATGAACTGATGGCCGCGCTCATCAACGTTCCCCCAAAGGCCAGGCGCGGCGACGTCATCGAGATCCGCGCGCTGACCTCGCACATCATGGAGACCGGATTTCGCCACACCGTGGACGGCAAGCTGGTGCCGCGCGACATCATCACGAGCTTCTCCTGCCGCTACAATGGCGCCGAGATCTTTCGCGCCGATCTCTTTCCGGCGATCGCGGCCAATCCGTATCTGTCGTTCTTCACCGTCGCCAAGGACAGCGGCAGATTCGAGTTCGAATGGATCGGCGACAACGGCTATTCGACAACCGCATCGGCATCGATCACGGTCGAATGAGCGTTTGGCGCGCGATAGCGGCGGCGGCCTTGTTCGCCACGGCCCCTGCCTTGATTGCCGGCGAAATCCCGCCCGATGCGCGCCGATCCGGCTATTCGTTCATGGGGCCGGATACCCGGGCGATGCAGGACGACGACACCTCCAATCCGGCCATGCTGTTCGTGCTCGACGGCGAGGCGCTGTGGGCGAAGAAGACCGGCAGCGCGGAGAAGGCCTGTGCGGATTGCCATGGGGAGGCGCGCGCCAGCATGAAGGGCGTCGCGGCGCGCTATCCCGCCATCGACAAGGCGCGTCGCCGTCCCGTCACGCTCGACCAGCGCATCAATCTCTGCCGCGCCGATCACCAGCGGGCAACGCCGCTGCCCTACGAGAGCCGCGACCTCCTGGCGCTCTCCGCGTTCGTCGCCCATCAATCGCGCGGTGTCGCGATCACCGCCGGCGACGATCCGCAGGCAAAACCCTTCGTGGAGCAGGGCCGCGAGCTCTTCATGCAGCGCGAGGGCCAGCTCAACCTTGCCTGCACCAATTGCCATGACGACAATTTCGACAAGCGCCTTGCGGGCGCGCCGATCACGCAAGCGCAGCCGACCGGCTATCCGCTCTACCGCCTGGAATGGCAGACGCTGGGATCGCTCGAGCGGCGGCTGCGGAGCTGCATGACGGGCGTCCGGGCCCAAGCGTATGACTACGGCTCGCCCGAGCTGGTCGCGCTCGAGCTCTATCTGATGTCGCGGGCGCGTGGCCTGCCGATGGAGACGCCGGCGGTGCGTCCTTGAAAGGAACCGGCCGGCATTTGCCGGCCGCTTCGAACGCGTTCGCGCGTTGCCTACTCCGCCGGCGCCGCCGACATCTCCGGATGCGCGGCATAATGTTCGCTGACGCCGAGCTTGCCGGCGGCGAACAGGCCGGCCGCCATCACGGCGTAGGCCAGCGCGACCGCGGGCGTCACGCCAAAGCCGCCACCGATGCCGACGGCCTCGCCATGCATGAAGCCGAAATAGGTGAGCACGGCACCGACCAGAGCAAAGGCCGAGGCCTTCTCGAAATCCCGCTCGATGATGAAGACGCCGATCGCGCCGAGGATGAGGCCGCCGAGGATGGAGCCGCCGCCCATCACCTCGAGCCCATGATAGAACACGCCCTGCTGCGGCAGCGCGGCGATCGCGGCCGCCTTGACGGCGTCGGCCTTGTCGGCCGCCAAGCCGCCGACGGTTGCCGCCGCATTCATGGTCGAGCCCAGCATCGTGTCGATCTGGAGCTTGGCCCAGGCGGCCAGATGCGGCGTCAGCGCCAGCACGATCGCGGGCGCGTGCTTGACCGGCGTGGTCTGGAACGCCTGCGCACCGATCAGCATGCCGATATAGAGCAGGATCGGCGAGATCGCGACGACGGGCACGAGGGCCAGCAGCACCGAAATGATGCCGAACCAAGACAGCACGATCACCATGATGCCGGTCGCAGCGGAATAGCCGATCCGGTCGCCCATCGCCTTCCAGCCGGGATGGCCGATATAGACGGCGTTGATGAAGGGATTGCCCATCAGGCAGCCGATCAGGCTGACGACGCCGTCAGCCGTGAGCACGCGCGTGGTCGGATATTCGTCGCCGGCAGCCTCCGCGCTCTCGACATTGTCCATGGCTTCGACCAGATCGTAGATGCCGAACGGAATGGCAGTGACCAGGATGATGCCGAGGAATTCGAAGCCGGAGAAGACATAGCCTATTGCCGGGATCGGCACCGAGAAGCCGAAATTGGCAAATGCTGCGCCGACGCCGGCGAGGCTCAAGCCGCCGGTGCCGAGCCCGAACAGATTGGAGCCCCAGGCGATGACCATGCCGACGGCGATGGCGACGAGGCCGGCGGGAATGCCGCGCCAATACTTCACTCCGCCGAACCAGCTCACCAGGATGATGGCGAAGCAGACCAGACCGATCTGCGGCGTCATGTACATTTCGAGCGCCGGCCGCATCGAGATGAAGGTGACGGAGACGCCGGCAAGCGTGCCGAGCAGCGCCGCGCGCGGCGTGATCTTGCGGATGAACGGCGCGATGAAGCCGCCGATCATGAGAATGAAGCTCTGGAAGAACACCCAGACCAGGCCCGCGGACCAGCCCTTGAGCGGATCACCGGTCTTCAGGGTGATCGGCAGCATGATCACGAAGGTGACGATGAACATGTGGGGCACGCTGACGCCCGAGGGCAGCGCACAGACGTCGCTGCGGCCGGTCTTCTGCGCCAGACGATAGGCAAGGTAGGCGTAGTAGAAGGTCGACAGGCACATCATCAGCCCGAGCGCGGGCAGGATGCGGCCAAACACCAGACTGTCCGGCATCTTCAGGACGAAGCGCAACAGGCCCGTCAGCACCAGCATGTTGACGAGGATGTTGGTACCGAAGCCGAAAAACGCATTCCAGTCGCCCGATGTCCATAGCGCCGGCTTGAACTCGGACTTGTTCAGATCAGAACTGCCGGCCGCCCCCGTCAATGTGCTCATGATAGTACCCCTATGTGGTCGAAACCTTCATTGCCTCCAGAACTGCGGCTGAATCCGCGACCCAGCCGAAGATGCCGCCCTGGGCCTTGATCATCTTCAGGCCCATCTCGTGAAATTCGGGGAAGTAGGATGCGCAGCCGTCGGAGATGACGACGCAGCGATAGCCGCGATCATTGGCCTCGCGCACCGTGGTGTTGACGCAAACTTCGGTGGTGACGCCGCAGACCAGCAGGTTTTCGATGCCGTATCTCTCCAGCACGTCATTGAGCTCGGTGGCGTAGAACGCCCCCTTGCCGGGCTTGTCGATCACGACCTCGCTGTCGAGCGGATAGAGCTCGGGGATGATGTCGTGGCCGGCCTCGCCGCGAATGAGGATGCGACCCATCGGGCCGGGATCGCCGATGCGCAAGGACGGCGCGCCGCGCTCGATCTTCGCCGGGGGCGCGTCGGAGAGATCGGGCAGATGGCCCTCGCGGGTGTGGATCACCAGCATGCCGGTGTCACGCGCCGCTTTCAGCACCGCGCCGATCGGCTTCACCGCGTGCGCAAGCTGGCTGACGTCGTTGCCGAGCGTCTCACCGAAGCCACCGGGCTCCATGAAGTCGCGCTGCATGTCGATGATGAGAAGCGCGGTGGCGGACCAGTCCAATCTGACCGGCTCGGGCTCGGCGTTGATGACGCCCAATGTCGGCTTGCTCAAGTCCAGCATGACGCCCGCCCCTCGCGAGAACTGCGCGAGGAGTTCTGCAAGCGGCGTGCCATTGTGTACAATTGCGATGGCGCCCAGGCTGCGAAAGAATTTGCTGTGGGCTCAGAAGGTTAGGCGAGCGTTCGGCGCCTGCTCATTCGCTGTGCGACGGCTTTGCGACGTGCATTTGCATAAAGGATGGGCGAGTGCTGAAGCTCCGTCCGCCGTCATTCCGGGGCGACGCGAAGCGGCGAGCCCGGAATCCATAACCACGATCGTGAGTATGGATTCCGGGCTCGCGACTTCGTCGCGGCCGGAATGACGACCGAGAGAATGGCGGCTACTTGGCCCCATACAGCCGCCGATACTCCTCCTCATACGGCGCATACGAGTCCTTCAGTGTCGCCATGTTGAGCAGCATGGTCGCCACCACCGCGCCCGCCTTGTCGAACACGCGCGTCTTCACCCAGGCGCTTTCGGTGCGGCGGCTGCCGGAGAGCGCGACCACCTCGCGCTCGACCTCGTAGTCCTCGTCGACGAACAGCGGGCCCTTCACCAGCCGGATCTCTTGGTCCGCGAACAGGCCGACGGCCGGGCCCCTGGCCGGCAGCGGATCGTCCTTGGAGCGGTACTGGAACAGCACGCTCAGCATCTCCATCGGGATGATCGGCCTGCGCCAGGGATTGTCGGCAGTCGAGTAGTAAGGCGAGCTCTCGGTGATGACGGCGAGCTTCTGCCTGAGGGAGAACGGGTAGAGGTCACCCATGATCTGGTCGAACGCCATCCGCACCGTCTGGCGCTTGCCGGTCTGAGCGACCTTCACATCGCGCAGGATCACGGGATCGGCGAGCGGCTTGAGCTCGGCAAGGCGGGTCTCCAGCGCCGTCGCCGCGTGCGGTTCGCCGACCGAAGCCGTACCGCGCAGCACCTCGGTGCCGTCGCGCTTGACCATCTGGATCTGGCACTGGCTGGTGCCGGGCAATGGCTTCGACAGGATCGCCTGCACCTCTTCGCCCTCGTAGCAGACGCTGCGATAATGCGCGGACAGGCATCCGGTCTCGAACCAGGCCTGTCCCCACAATCGCGCGCCGAGCGGGGCGAACTGACTGAAATGCGTCGGGCCTTCGATTGTGCCGCCCTTGAAGCCGAGCTTCTGCGCGGTGGCGTCGTCATGGATCGAGGCATGCGCGTCGTAGGTTTGCGCCTGTAGCATCTGACGCGGCTGGCGCCACGGCCCGATCAGGGTCTCGGTCGTCTCGGTGATTTCGGTGTCGAATGCTTTTGCAGCCATGATGTCCTCCGCTCGCAAGCCATGACTAGCAGGAGCGCCACGGATGCGGCCAGCCGTATTGACTTCGCCGGCCCATGCTCTTGACTGGGATCCTCCGCTTCGCAAGCCGCAATCCTCCCGCGGTGCAAAATCCTCGCCGGGCCAGAACAATAAGGACTCCACCACATGACGCTGTTGCAGGTCGAGCTGGACGATAAATACCGGCTCGAATCGAAGCGGATCTTCCTGTCCGGCACACAGGCCCTGGTCCGCTTACCCATGCTGCAGCGCGAACGCGACCGGCTTCAGGGACTCAATACCGGCGGCTTCATCTCCGGCTATCGCGGCTCTCCGCTCGGCATGTACGACCACGCGTTGTGGCGGGCGAAGTCGCACCTCCAGCAGCACGACATCGCCTTCGTTCCCGGACTGAACGAAGACCTCGCGGCAACCGCCGTGTGGGGCAGCCAGCAAGTCGGCCTGTTTCCCGGCGCCAAGGTCGATGGCGTGTTCGGCATCTGGTACGGCAAGGGCCCGGGCGTCGATCGCTCGGTCGACGCGCTCAAGCACGCCAATGCGGCCGGCACGTCGCGCAATGGCGGCGTGCTGGCGCTCGCCGGCGACGACCATGGCTGCCAGTCCTCGACCCTGGCGCATCAGAGCGAGCAGGTGTTCGCGGCCGCGCTGATCCCCGTGATCAATCCCGCCACGCTGCAGGACTATCTCGATCTCGGCCTCTACGGTTTCGCGCTGTCGCGTTTCTCCGGCTGCTGGGTCGGCTTCAAGGCGATCAGCGAGACCGTCGAGAGCTCGGCCTCGATTGACAGCGACCCTGAGCGCATCAAGATCGTGCTCCCCGAGGATTTCGAGATGCCGCCGGGCGGCCTCAACATCCGCTGGCCCGATCCGCCGCTGGAAGCCGAGAAACGCCTGTTCGGGCCGAAGATGGCCGCGGTGCAGGCCTTTGCCCGTGCCAACCGGCTCGACCGCATCGTGCTCGATTCCAAGCCGGCGCGGCTCGGCATCGTCGCGACCGGCAAGGCCTATCTCGACCTGCGGCAGGCGCTGGCGGATTTGGGCATCACCGACAAGGACGCGCAGGACCTTGGCTTGCGCATCTACAAGGTCGCGCTGACCTGGCCGCTGGAGGAAAGCGGCGCCAAGCGTTTCGCCGAAGGTCTCCAGGACGTGCTCGTGGTCGAGGAGAAGCGCGGCTTCATCGAAGACCAGCTGATGCGCATCCTCTACAACGTCGATGCCTCGAAGCGCCCGACCGTCACCGGCAAGCGCGACGAAAGCGGCGCGCCGCTGCTGCCGAGCGAGGGCGAGCTGACGCCGACCATCGTTGCAGGCGCCCTGGTGGCGCGGCTGCGCAAGCTCGGCCACCACAGCCCGGTGCTGGAGCAGCGCCTCGCCCGGCTCGAGGCGTTCGACCATCCCGTCACCACGAGCACGCAGATCAAGCTCGCCCGCACGCCGTTCTTCTGCTCGGGCTGCCCGCACAACACCTCGACGCGCGTGCCCGAGGGCAGCCGCGCCATGGCCGGCATCGGCTGCCACGGCATGGCGCTGAGCATGCCGACCCGCCGCACCGATCTGATCTCGCATATGGGCGCCGAGGGCGTGAACTGGATCGGCCAGTCGCCCTTCACGAGCGAGAAGCACATTTTCCAGAATCTCGGTGACGGCACCTATACGCATTCCGGGCTTCTGGCCCTGCGCGCAGCATCGGCCGCCGGCATCAACATCACCTACAAGATCCTCTACAACGATGCCGTCGCCATGACCGGCGGCCAGCCAGCCGAAGGTGCCTTCAACGTCGCCCAGATCGCCCATCAGGTCTGGGCCGAGGGCGTCAAGCGGCTCGCGATCGTCTCGGACGATCCGAGCAAATACCCGCAAGGCAACTACTTCCCGCAAGGCGCGACCATCCACCACCGCCGCGAGCTCGATGCCGTGCAGCGCGAGCTGCGCGATATCAAGGGCCTCACCGTCATCATCTACGACCAGACCTGCGCCGCCGAGAAACGCCGCCGCCGCAAGCGCGGGCTCTATCCTGATCCCGCCAAGCGCGCCTTCATCAATGAGCTGGTCTGCGAAGGCTGCGGCGATTGCTCGCAGGCCTCGAACTGCGTCTCGGTGCAGCCGCTGGAGACCGAGTTCGGCCGCAAGCGGCAGATCGACCAGTCCAATTGCAACAAGGATTTTTCCTGCGTCGAAGGGTTCTGCCCAAGCTTCGTCACCGTGCACGGCGGCACGCTGAAGCGCATGAAGACTTCGGCGGTCGATTCCGGCCAGCTGTTCGCCGACCTGCCGCTGCCGCCGGCGCGTGAGCTGGACGGCCCCTACAACATCCTCGTCACCGGCATCGGCGGCACCGGCGTCATCACCATCGGCGCGCTGCTCGGCATGGCCGCCCATGTCGACGGCCGCGGCTGCTCGGCGCTGGATTTCACCGGCCTGTCGCAGAAGAACGGTGCGGTGATGAGCCACGTCCGCATCGCTCCGAAGCCGGAGGACATCTCCGCCGTCCGCATCACCACCGGGGGCGCCGACGTCATTCTCGGCTGCGACATGATCGTCTCGGCCGGCCCCGCCGCCCTCAGCCGTGCCGAGCGCGGCGTGACGAAGGCCTATATCAACGCCGATCTGCAGCCGACCGCGAGCTTCGTGCAAAATCCGGATCTCGACTTCGAGATGGGCACGATGCAGACCGTGCTGCGCGACGCGATCGGCGATAACAACCTCGACATCATCGACGCCACCGGCATTGCAGCGGCGCTGATGGGCGATTCCATCGCGACCAATCCCTTCATGCTCGGCTTCGCCTTTCAGAAGGGCGCGATCCCGCTGTCGCTGGAGGCTTTGCTCCGCGCCATCGAGATCAACGGCGCCGCGATCGAGATGAACAAGCTCGCCTTCACCTGGGGCCGCCTCGCCGCCCACGACATGTCGCGGGTGCGCAGCGTGCTGCAGTTCAAGAGCCGTGCGTCCGCGCCCGCGAAGTCACTCGACGACATCATCGCGACCCGCGCCGAATTCCTGACCTTCTATCAGGACAAGGCCTACGCCGACCGCTATCTCGCGGCCGTCGCCAAGGTACGCAAGGCGGAGAGCGCCGTCTCACCCGCGTCAACGGAGCTGACCGAGGCCGTCGCGAAGAACCTGTTCAAGCTGATGTCCTACAAGGATGAGTACGAGGTCGCGCGGCTCTATACCGATGGCAGCTTTGCGAAGAAAGTGTCGGAGAAATTCGACGGCGACTTCACGTTGAAATATCACCTCGCGCCGCCGATCTTCGCCAAGCGCGACAAGGTGACGGGCCGGCTCCAGAAGCAGGAGTTCGGCGGCTGGATGCTCCATGCCTTCCGCGTGCTCGCCAGGCTGAAATTCCTGCGCGGCAGTGCGTTCGATCCGTTCGGCCGGACCGAGGAGCGCCGGACCGAGCGCAAGCTGGTCGCAGATTATCTGGCGATGATCGACCAGCGGATCGCCAACCTGAAGCCGGAGCAGATCCCGCTGCTGACGCGGCTCGCGCGCGTGCCGGAGACGATCCGCGGCTTCGGCCACGTCAAGGAAGCCAACATCAAGCTCGCGGCAACCGAGACGGCGCGGCTTGAAGCGGAACTCGAGAACAGCCGCTTTGCGGCAGCGGCGGAATAAGGACTGGGACCAGCTCTCTCCACGTCATTGCGAGGAGCTCGCGACAAAATTGCGCAGCAATTTGCGCTGATGCGACGAAGCAATCCAGATTGCTTCCGCGGAAACATCTCTGGATTGCTTCGCTTCGCTCGCAATGACGGGGGATAGAGCGAGTTACAATCAGACGACCTTCTTCGCGGCGGTCGGCGCCACTGCCACCCCCTCCGCCAAATGCCGCCCCGCGATATACCCGAACGTCAGCGCCGGTCCCAGCGTGATACCCGACCCCGGACAATTCCCGTTCATGATCGAGCCCATGTCGTTGCCGCAGGCATAGAGGCCAGCAATCGGGCTGCCGTCCGCGCGCAGCACACGGGCCTGCGCGTCGACCTTCATGCCGATCGCGGTGCCGAGATCGGCCGGATGAATGCGCATCGCGAAGAACGGCGCCCGCGTGATCGGGGCCACGCATGGGTTGGGCTTGTGGCTGACATCGCCGAGATGGCGCTGATAGAGGGTGCTGCCGCGGCCGAACTCGGGGTCGCGGCCCTCCTCGGCGTCGGCATTGTAGTTCACGATCGTCGCCGTGAGGGTGGACGGCTTGACACCGATCCTGGTGGCGAGCTGCGCGATATCGGCCGCCTCGATCAGCTCGCCACTCGCCACATAACGCCGATAGCGGCGCGTGAACGGCCTGATGCGGCCGAGTCCGTAAGCCCATAGGAAGCGGCGGTCGCAGATCAAATGGAACGGCCGGTCCGGCTCGCCGGTGCCGTCGCGCAGCATGGCGAGCACGAATTCGTGGCAGGACAGCGCTTCGTTGACGAAGCGCCGGCCCGCGGCATTGACGGCGATCACGCCCGGCTTGGCGCGGTCGGTCACCATGTGCGGAAATACGCCGCGGCTGCCGTCGGCCCTGGGGAACAACGAGGCCGGCACCCAATAGGCCGGGCTGGTCGCGTCCGTGTTGAGCGCGGCGCCTGTCGCTGCGGCGAGCCGCAGCCCGTCGCCGGTGCTGGAGGTGTTGGCCGCCGAGACCAATCCGGCCGCCGCCGGAAAAAGACGCTTGCGCAACACGACATCGTGCGAAAAGCCGCCGGTCGCCAGCACCACGCCGCGGCGCGCTGCGATCGACCGGTCACGGGAGCCATGGCGGATCACCACGCCGCTGACGCGATCGCCCTGCATCGAGAGATCTTCGACATCGGCGCTGAAGAGAAATTCGACCTGCCGCGCCAGCAGCGAGACGTACAGCCGCGCGGCAAGCGCATTGCCGAGATGCAGCGTCGTGCCACGCGGGCTTCGCAGCCGCTGCAACGCATAGGCCGAAACCAGCCTTGCCACGCGCATGGTCGAGCGCAGGGAATTTCCAACTCTGCGCAGATGCGGAATGTCGAGACGATCGACCATCATCCCGCCGAACAGCGTGGACTCCGGCAGCGGTGGCCGCAGGCGCGCAAAGGCCTCACCCAGCCGCCTGCCGTCGAAAGCAACCGGCGCCAGCACGCGGCCGCCCGAAGTCGCACCCAGTCGTTCCGGATAATAATCCGGATAGGCCTTAACCGACTGCAGACGAACCTCGGTGTTGGCTTCGAGATAGGCGATCGCCTCGGGCCCGCGCGCGAGGAAGGCGGCACGCAGGCCGGCATCGGCGGGCTCGGGCACCGTGCTCGACAGATATTGGACGGCATCCGCGACACTGTCGGAGAGCCCGGCCTCCTTCATTTTCGCATTGGCAGGGATCCAGACCATGCCGCCGGACCAGGCCGTGGTGCCGCCGACGAACGCGGTCTTCTCGATCATCAGCACGCGCAGGCCTTCGGCCGCCGCCACGGCGGCCGCCGTCATGCCGCCGGCGCCGGCACCGACGACGATGACGTCGTAGGTCGCATGCGCCGGCATCATGCGGCATTGTTCCTGGGACGGGGCATGACATTGTCATACCTCGCCCCTGAGCCTGCAGCTAGCGTTGCGGCTTGCGCTCGATCGGGTCGATGTCGATTGCCCGCAGGCGGCCGAGCCGGAGCACGTCCATGGCGAGCCGCCGGCCGATGCGGTCGCGATCGAGCACGCGGATCAAATCGTCGACGCCGTTGATCTCGACGCCATCCAGCCTGATCACGACGTCGCCGGGCAGCAGACCTGCTTTCGCCGCAGGGCCGTCCGGCTCGATCTGCGCGAGCAGCGCGCCCATCTTGTTCTCGACGCCGGCCAGCACCGCGTGCCGCCGTGGCACCGGCGCGGTCTGCCCGGCGACGCCGATATAGGCGCGGCGGACATAGCCGTGGCGGATGATCTCCGACAGCACGAATTGCGCGGTGTTGCTGGCGACCGCGAAGCAGATGCCCTGCGCACCGTTGATGATGGCGGTGTTGATGCCGATCACCTCGGCATGCGACGACAGCAGCGGTCCGCCGGAATTCCCAGGGTTGAGCGCGGCATCGGTCTGGATCACGTCTTCGATGGTGCGCCCGCTCACCGAGCGGATCGAGCGGCCGAGCGCCGAGACCACGCCGGCCGTGACGGTCGATTCGAAGCCGAGCGGATTGCCGATGGCGATCACGAGCTGGCCGCGACGCAACGTCTTGGAATTGCCGAGCGCGGCATAGGGCAAATGGCGCACGCCGTTGGCGCGCAGCAAGGCGAGGTCGGTATCGGGATCGACACCGAGCACCTGGGCGTCGCCGACATGACCCTCGACATCGCGCAGCCGGATCTCCTTCGACGTGCCGACCACGTGGCTGTTGGTGAGCACGAGCCCGTCCGGCGAGATCACGATGCCCGAGCCGAGCCCGCCGCGTTCGCGTCTATCAGGCACTTTTGGTCCGGTCTCGACCCGCACGACCGCGGGGCCGACCCGGTCGGTGACGTCGATCACGGCATTGGAATAGGCGTCCAGCAACGCCCGGTCATCGACCGGGGCAGCCGCCGCCGTTCGCGATGACGGTGTGTCATCGACGACATCTGAGGTGAAATCCAGCATGGCAAGAGTCCTTGAAGGCTCACACAGATGGTGGCTTGTTCCCTACCGCGCAAGGACCGCAGGGCCGGACTGCCCAGATGGCTAGGGCGCCCGCCTCAGCGAGCCGCCCCTCGCCTTGACCGGATCGAGCAGCGACCAGTCGCCGTCCGGCAGCACGTGGCCCTTGGGGAACGGCGCGCGCAGCTCGAGCCCGAGCGAGCGCAGCACGCGGTCGTCGCGGTAGTAGCATTGCAGGACCACGCGGACGAGTGTTGCGGCGGCCGCGCCGCCGTCCCTGCGGAACTCCTGCGCGACGACTTCGCGCGCATCGGGGGCGATATCGGCGAGCGGCATCCCCGCAAGCCTCGCCAGATGGTCCAGCGCCGCTGCCACCGGCTTGGCGTCGCGGCCGAGCGTCGCAAGGATGTCGGCCTGGATGATGTCGTCATCCGCGCCCGGGACGCGATATTCCTCGCTCGGAGGAATGATCATGGCGGCGATCGTGCGGAGATCCTGGCGCTGCCGCGGCGTGAGCGTGAGCTGTTCAGGCATGTCGTCCTCTCGTGGAAACCTTGCAGCCGCAGTGAAGGTGCGCTCCCTCCCCCGCTTGCGGGGGAGGGTTGGGGTGAGGGTCTTTCCACAGAGGGGCTCCCCCAGAGGAGAGAACCCTCACCCGGCACTTCGTGCCGACCTCTCCCGCAAGCGGGAGAGGTGCACCGAGGCCGTCGCTTGCTTGGATCCACATCATGATCAATCGAACAAATTGGCGAGGCGCTGCTTCATCTGGTCGGCGATGTAGAGCGCGAGGGCCTGGATGGTCGAGGTCGGGTTCACGCCGCCCGAGGTGACGAAGATGCTGCCGTCGACGATGAAGAGGTTCTTGACGTCGTGGGTGCGGCCCCATTCGTTGACGACGGAGCGCTCCGGATCGGTGCCCATCCGCGCGGTGCCGAGCAGATGCCAGCCGCCCCAGGGGATCGGTGAGTTGATGCAGATGTCGGTCGCGCCTGCCGTCTCCAGAATCTCCCGGCCGCGGGCGAGTGCATGCTCCATCATCTTCCGGCTGTTCTCGCTGATCGTGTAGTCGACCTTCGGCGCGGGAATGCCGTGGCTATCCCTCAGCACGGGATCGAGCGTGACCCGGTTGTGCTCCTCCGGCAGATCCTCGCAGATCGCGGAGAAACCCAGGCGATGGCCATTGAGCTTGCGGAAGATACGGTGATGATCCTTACCCCAGGGCAAGATGCCCTTCTGCTCGCTGACGACGGCCTCGAACACCGGGCCCGCGCCCCGCACGAACTGCACGCCGTAGCCGCGCACGAAGCCGCGCGACAGATCCGTGTCATACCACTGCTTGCTCCACAGGCAGGTCGGCGGCGCACGGTTGCTGTCGGTCGGCTCCGTCACATAGCCGTAGATCTGCGCATAGGGATGGAACATCAAATTCTTGCCGACGAGACCGGACGAATTGGCGAGCCCATTCGGGAAGCGGCTGGAGGCAGAATTCAAGAGCAGCCGCGGCGTGCCGACGCCGTTGCAGGCGATGATGACGACATGCGCGGGCTGAAACTGCTCGACGCCGTCCTTGTCGTAGTAGACCACGCCCGAGGCCATGCCGTTCTCGTCGGTGGTGATCTCGCGCACCCGGCAATGGGTGCGCAGCTCAACGCCGGCGCGGATCGCATGCGGCCAATAGGTGATGTCGGTGGAGGACTTCGCGCCTTGCGCACAGGCCGGGGTGCAATGGCCGAGATTGATGCAGCGCGCCCGGCCCTCATAGTCCATGGTCGCGACCGTGGTGTCCGACGGCCACCAGTGCCAGCCGAGCTCGTTCATGGCCTTGCCGATGATGGCGCCGGACAGGCCGAGCGGCTGCTGCGGCATCGGCGGATGGGTCAGCGGCGAGAGCGGATCGCCTGAGAGGCCCGACGTGCCCATCATGCGGTCGTTCTCCTCGAAGAACGGGGTCAGCGCGTCGTAGTCGATCGGCCAGTCGTCGGCGACCCCGTCCAGCGTCTTCACCTTGAAATCGGAGGGATGCAGCCGCGGCCAATGCGCGGTGTACATCACCGTCGAGCCACCGACCGCATTGTAGTTGACGACCTTGATCGGCGAATTGTCGTCGTTAACGGGATAGTCCTCGGGCCGGCCGCGCACGTTCGGGCTCGACGACCACTCGCCGTAGAATTTGGCCTCCCAGTCCCGGCTGGTGCTCGGATATTCCGCCGGGTTCATCCAGCCGCCCTGCTCCAGGCAGAGAATGTGCATCTTGGTCTCGGCCAGCGACCACGCCACCGCGGCGCCCGAAGCGCCGGCGCCGATGATCAGGACGTCCACGGGGTCTTTCATCGCAACCTTTTCCTCCCGCCCTCGCCGCTTTCCGGGCGATTCGGCCTGCACGGTTCGCAAGTCCCGCGAACGATAGGATCAGAGCGGCGGGGGAGTAAAGCCGCGAGGCCGGAATGACGCACTTCGTGGGGTGCAGACCATTGGTATCGCCATATCCGGATGCTAGGAACGGGCAGACTGGCAATCGATAGCGAGACCGCATGTCCTTCCGAAATGTCTTTGCCGCCGCCCGCGCCTTCGCGCTCGTTTGGTTCTGCGCCTTGCCCGGCTTCCTGGCGTCTGCCCAGCCGGCCGCGGCGCTGACCGCCGCCGCGACGGCCCGCGACGGCAATTCCATCCAGCTCGGCGACGTCACCTACCGGCTCGACGGCGTCGATGCGCCCGAGCTGGACCAGGTCTGCATCGACGATCACGCCGATCCCTGGACCTGCGGTATCGAGGCGCGCGACCAGCTGGCCAAGCTGATCAACAAGCGCTCCGTGCGCTGCGACGATGTCGGGCCGGAGAAGAGCTTCGGCAAGCGGCACCGGGCAATCTGCACGGCCGAGGGCGACAAGGTCAGCCTGAACGAGCAGCTGATCAGGCTCGGCTTTGCCGTCGCGCGGGAGCCGATCAAGGCGAACGTCAAGCCGGCGGCCAGCGAAGCCAAGACGGCGTCGGCCGGAATCTGGAAGGGCTGCTTTGTTGCACCGCAGGACTTCCGCGCCGGCAAGAAGGACGGCGCACTCCTGGGCTCGGCCTGCCGCCCGGATCGCGACAAGGAGATTCGCGCCGTGCTGTTCCCCGAGGAGCTGACGATGCCCCCGAGCTGCAGCATCAAGGGCAAGCTTGCGGTGCGCGCGCGCGTCACCGGCAATATCGGCATCTATCATTTGCGGGGCTGCCCGAGCTATCCGGCGACCACCAGGCCGGACCGCTGGTTCTGCTCGGAGGACGACGCCCAGGCGGCCGGCTTTCGCAAGGCTTATAATTGCCGCCGCCCGAAGTGAGCAAAGCGCTTCACGCAGCCGTGAGTAGTAGTCCGGCTCCGTATTGATCCGGAATTGAACCAGGCCGGGACTTGCTGCATTTGTATGCGTACGCAAGCGCTTGCGCGAGCGTTTCCTTGGCGGACGATCCTCATCGGATTGTCTTTGCTTGGGCGTTTCCTCCCTAGACTTGGGCCGCTTGTCATCGCAAGCGGCTCTTCTTTTTTGGGGCGGGTCTCGTCACTGCATCCGCATGATCTGGTCCATCGGCGCCATGTTCGCATTCAGATGCGCCATGCATGCCCGGCGGGACCGCGTGCGCCGGGCGCGACCATGACCGGCACGATCTGTCTTCTGCCTCGCATCGTCCGTGCTATCGTGATGAAAAAGCGGGGAGAAAGCGTCATGCGCCTGAACGACAAGGTCGCCATCGTGGTCGGAGCCGGACAAAGCCCCGGCGAAGGCATAGGCAACGGCCGCGCCACCGCGCTGACCTTCGCGCGCGAGGGCGCGAAGGTCCTGTGCGTCGACCATCATCTGGAATCCGCGCAGGAGACCGTTGCGATGATCGCCGCGAAGGGCGGCACCGCCGCGGCGTTCAAGGCCGACGTGACCAGGTCGGCCGAGATCAAGGCGATGGTTGAGGACGCGCAGTCGCGCTGGGGCCGGATCGACGTGCTGCACAACAATGTCGGCGTCAGCCTCTCCGGCGGGGACGCCGAGCTGCTGCAATTGACAGAGGAAGCGTTCGACCGCGTCGTCGCCATCAACCTGAAGAGCTGCATTCTCGCCGCCAAGGAAGTGATCCCGATCATGCGCGCGCAGAAGAGCGGCGCCATCATCAACATCTCCTCGATGGCCGCGATCACGACCTACCCCTACGTCGCCTACAAGGCGACGAAGTCGGCGATGATCGCCTTCACCGAACAGCTTGCCTACCAGAACGCCGACTACGGCATCCGCGCCAACGTCATCCTGCCCGGCCTGATGAACACGCCGATGGCCGTCGATACCCGCGCCCGCGAATGGCACAAGACCCGGGCCGAGGTCGAAGCCGACCGCGACAGCAAGGTGCCGCTGCGCAGAAAGATGGGAACGGCGTGGGACGTCGCCAACGCCGCACTGTTTCTGGCCTCCGACGAGGCGAACTTCATCACCGGCGTGACCCTGCCAGTGGACGGCGGAGCGAGCGTGAGACGGGGGTAGGTGAGGTGATCTTCCCCCGATAAAGTGGACGGGTTAAGCGGCTTTTAGCTCCATCTCGATCGGGGGGATATATCCGAGTGCGGAATGGAGCCTTGTCCGGTTATAGAATCCTTCGATGAAGCTGAAGATATCGCGCTGGGCCTCAGTGCGGGTCTTGTAGTTGCGATGATGGACGAGCTCGGTCTTCAGGGTATGGAAGAAGCTTTCCATCGGGGCGTTGTCGTAGCAATCGGCCCTGCGGCTCATTGATGCCGTCATG